>NZ_PJMY01000003.1:4800000-8366534 GCF_002846615.1 Amycolatopsis echigonensis
GAACATCACCACCCCGGAAGGCGTGGAGTTCCGGCCGAACCTGGTCGCCTGCACCAGCCACGACGGCAGCCTTGCCACCACCTACAAGCGCACCGTGACCAACGTGGTGTGCGACAACACGATGTCGGCCGGGCTGCGCGAGTACGGCCAGCAGTTCAAGGTCAAGCACTCCAAGAACGGCAAGTTCCGCATCGTGGAGGCCCGTGACGCGCTCGTCATGGTCCACACGGTGGCCGAGGAATTCGCCGCCGAGGTCAAGGCCCTGTGCGAAACGACCGTGACCGACCAGGCATGGCGCGCCTTCCTGGACGCACACACTCCGGTGCCCGAGGAGAAGGGACGTGCCCGCACTACCGCGACGAACGAACGGGCCGCGCTCAACCGGTTGTGGAACACCGACAACCGGGTCAGCCCGTGGCGCGGTACCGCGTGGGGAGTGGTGCAGGCCATCAACACCTACACCCACCACGAAGCGATCGTGCGCAACGCCTCCCGCGCCGAACGCAACATGTCCCGCGCGGTGGACGGAAAAGCCGACGCGCTCGACCAGGACACCGTGACGACGCTCGGCAAGGTGCTGGCCTCGGTCTGAAAAGGACTGTCGCCGCTTCGGTGCCCGCGCGGCCGATCGCCGCGCGGGTGCCGTGGCCGCGAGATGGCCATAGCCGACGCCCGAACCAGTTGTAGGGCACACCAACCGCGACACAGAAAGGAAAACAACCCATGGAGATACAGGCATTCGCGGCAGCGATGGCGGAAGCGCTCGACGGGACATGGACGGTCGGACCGGGCCACCACGGTCACCGTGACCGATGCCTCATCGGCCCAGACGGTGAACAGCTTCACGTGTGCTATTCCGACTGGGAGAAGACACCACGGCTCAGGCTGTCCGTCGGCCTCCCGGCCGACCTGGCGACTATCCGGCATCGCCATGGCAACCCGGTGCCGTCACACGAAATCACGGTGTCCCCGGCAAAGACACCCGAAACGGTCGCCGCTGAGACTGCCCGGCGACTGCTGCCCGGCTACCGGGTCACCCTCGCGGAAACCCGCGAGCTGAAACAACGAGTCGATGACCAGGCCGCCGCGCGCGACCGGCTCGCGCACGCCATCGCGGACCCGTTCGGCGCGACCGTCCACGCGCCCGGCCCCAGCCCGCTCGGCCACGACCCGCAGGAAGCGATCGTGCGCTACCAGGGTCCTCTGGTCGGCACCGCCACGGTGCCCCGCAACGGCGGACACGTGGCCTTCGCCTTCTCGGTCGCTCCGAGCGAGGCCGCCCGTGTCGCCGCGTTCTTGGCGACATTCCCGCGAACGACGGATTGAGACCCGCGACCACTGATGACCCGCCCGGCTGTAGGTGGACTGAACAAGACAGCCCCGCACCACCTATGAACTGAAACGAAGGAGGCACATCGCCATGTCCCTAGGAACTCTGACAATGCACCACGACTACGAGTCCGGCACCACCGTCGAGGGAACCACTCGTAACAGTCCTGCGCACTTGGCGCTGAAGGCCCATCCGTCATGGACCTGGTCCCGTTACGCCGCGGCGTGGCTGTTGCGATCCTCTCGGCATCGCCAGTCCAAGCCGTACGCCCTCGCCGAGATCGAGCGCGTGCTCACCGATGCGGGCTACACGGTCGAGCGCGACGTCGACGACACGATGCCCAGCGTCGAACAGCGAGAGGCCGATCTCGCCGACCGGATGGACGACCGGGCCGACCGGCTCACCGAGCGCTCAGGGAAACACCAGGCCCAGGCCGACGCCACGCGGGCGAAAGCCGACTACGTTTTCCACAACATCCCGATGGGCCAGCCGCTGCTGGTCGACCACTACAGCTACCGGGCCGACCTCAACCGTCGCGAGCGCGCGTGGAACAACCTCGGCAAATCCATCAACCAGGGCGAGTACGCCGACGAGCTGGCGCGCCGCGCCGACACCGCGTCGCACCACATGGGCGCCCGCCACAACCCGGTCACCGTGGCCAACCGGATCGAGACGCAGGAAGCCGACCGCCGGCGTCTTCAGCGCGAACTTGACGGCGAACCGGGCTGGGTGACCGAGACCGACGAGCACGGCCAACCGCGGGACCGCTGGGTAACCAGGCGTCCCGGCGAGGAGCGCGCAGCCTACCTGCGGCGCGAAATCACCACCCTCACCGAGCAGATCGACTACTGGAAGGGCATCTACGCCCAGCTCCAGGCTGAGGGCAAGGCGTCCACGCTGGGGCCGGACACCGTGAGCAAGGGCGACTGGGTGCTCTACAACAACATGTGGATGCGGGTACGCCGGGTCAACAAGAAGTCGGTGACTGTGCCGAACCCGGTCTTCCCGCCGCCGCAGCCCGGAGAGAAAGAGGCCACCTGGACCGTCGCCTGGCACAAGCTGCGCGGACACCGCACCACGGAGGAGATGCCGCCGGAGGTCGTCGAAGCATACGAGGTGCCAGGCGTCGACCGGAGCAACTGATGCACCTGCTTAGCTACTGCTCTCTGCTGGGCTTTGTCGATCGGCTGGCCCGGGGCGCTCCTTGCCGTGTTGGTGGAAGTGCACGGTACCGATCGTGTTGGCCTGGACTATGTTCCTGGCGGTCGTCCCGTCCTTGGCGGCAGTGACAAGCGCCGCGCCGAGGCGTAGTTCCCGGCCGAGGTCGTCGATCCGTGCTTTCAGTCGGCCGATCGTGCGCTGGTGCGCGTCTTGCTCGCCGACCGCCTGCGCCATCCGTACCGCAACGTCGTGCGTGCCCGGGTAGCCAGCCTCAAATTTGGCGATGGCCCGCCGCAATCGACGCGGCATCTTCCCATGCATACGAGCCTCACTGAGCCTGCGGGCCAGAGTCCGCGCCGATGCTCGCTTCTCGGGGGTCAACTCCTGGCCGCTGGCCAGGTCAGCGGCCACCTGCCGGCACAGCTCGGCCTCTTCGTCGGCCAGGCTCCCGGTGAGCTTGAGCAAGTCTTGTGCCAACCGTGCCAGCTGCGCGTGCCACTCGAAGTTCACGCTCCTTGCCTTCCAGCGCAGGTCGCCAACACGGCGATGGTGTTCTGCCCGGACCACCTTCGCCTCGGCGAGTTCCGCCTCAGCCATGTCGAGCTCGTTCAGCACCGGCTCCAGCTCAATCCTGATTCGCTTTAGAAAACCATACAGGCTGGTCATGTCATCCAGTGCCACAATGAAGACACGGCGTTCAAACATGGAGACGAACACCGTGCAAGGCAGCAATGCTTCAGAAACACCGAAAAATGTGCGCATTTCGCTGACCGCGACCGTCAATGCCTTCCGGTACGACTGCAACTTTCCTGGCAGCACCGGGGCGACCACCATGTCGGGTCGTGCGTCGATGTCCGTGCACGATCGAGCGTTCAATGCCGGCTCGGTAAGCCTCTTTGTATCGCCCAAGCACTGCACGCCGCACAGGTCGACGGCCTGCTCGCGGCCCGCCCGCCACGGGTCCTGATGCTC
The DNA here is from genome assembly GCF_002846615.1 of Amycolatopsis echigonensis. Classification (NCBI taxonomy): domain Bacteria; kingdom Bacillati; phylum Actinomycetota; class Actinomycetes; order Pseudonocardiales; family Pseudonocardiaceae; genus Amycolatopsis; species Amycolatopsis echigonensis. The sequence continues at coordinate 4,803,464 of NZ_PJMY01000003.1, forward strand.
AAGAGTGATGCTTCCCGGCGCAGGGGTGATGATTGCCAGACAGCGACGCGTCACGTCGTGCATGTCAGTCCACTCCGCGAAGAACCGCTCGTGCAGCTTCGGATTGTCGGCCGTGCGCGCCAGGAGAAAGACCAGGCCCGGATAACCGCCATCGCTCATGGTGCGGAACCGGCGGCCGAGAAAACCTCGAACCGAAATCTGTCGCGGCCCTGATAAGAAACCCATTGCGCCCTCACGGTCGAGCCAGATGGTCTGGGTACCCACCCATAGTGGCACGCGGAATCGCCCACTCGGCCAGCAGGCGAGCCGCTGACAGCCAGGGCGACCGGCTCGCAAAGCCGTGATCGATCGATGCGGTGGGTCCGGCGGGACCCACGGATTGCTGCGTACCGGGATGGCTACCGCCGTGACCTGTGTCGACGAGGTGGCCGCCACCCGCGGACTCCGATGACGCGCCGGAACTCCGTTGAAGCAGGCTCAGCAGGTGGTTCGCGACCGGGGCCCTCGGGTCACTACACCCCCCGCTGACCGCGGCTGTCTCGGTAAGGTGTCTAGGGAAACAGGGCGGCAAACAGATAGTTGGTCACGCTCAGAGGCCGGCCGACCCTGGCAACGCGAGAGAGGGCCGCAGATGGACAAGGACGAGCACATCGCGCAGCTGCGCGCCCGCCGACAGCGCATCGAAGCGATCGAAACCGCCTTGGAGAGCATCCGCGACGTGGAAAGCTCTCTGCAGGAGATGCGGGAGATCCTGCTCCAGCAGCGGAAGGTCGAACGGACGGAGCGGCTCGCCGATATCCGTGAAGCGGACAAGGCCGGTGTGCCGAAGACCAAAATCTCCAAGGAGGTCGGCCTCAGCCGCGCGAACCTTTACAACCACCTCAAGGGTGCTCCGGCGGACGAGTAGCCGGATTCACGCGTCTGGGCGGTTGTCGGAGCCAGCGTCATGCGCCGGAGCGCTCTGGGAACGTCACGGAGGCTCGTCCCGGGCACCCGCGACGGTGCGCTGCTATCGGCAGAGCTGGCCTCCTCGCTGCCGGTAGAACTCTACTGGGTCGACGGCCTGCCCGTTGACCTCGATTTGCAGGTGCAGGTGCGCTCCGGTGGAAGCTCCCCGATTTCCGACCGCGGCGATGGGCTGGCCGGCGTGAACGGATTGGCCTTCGCGGACCAGGTTGTGGTCGTTGTGGCCGTAGATCGTCACGATCCCGTCCCCGTGCTGGATGCGGATCCAGAGGCCGTAGCCGGACGCCGGGCCTGAGCTGATCACGGTGCCGGAGTTGGCTGCCAGGATCGGAGTGCCGATGGGCGCGGCGATGTCGAGTCCTTTGTGGAATTCGCTGCCGCGGTACCCGAATCTGGAGGTGCAAGTGCCGCTCGTCGGGGTCGTCCAGCCGCCGGTGTTCGCACTGGTCGTACAGGTGGCACCTTGGACGGCCCCGACGATCTGGCGCGCTGCTGGCTCGAATTTCGCGTAGCGGCCGGGAAATCCTGATCGCTGCACGGTCTGGGCGGCAACGGTGACCGGCATGTTCTGCCAGTTCGGCAGCGCCAGCAGATGCCGGTAGAACTGCTCGCTGCTGTAGGCGGGGTCCATGATCTGCGCGACCGTTCCCCAGCCTTGCGACGGCCTCTGCTGGAACAAGCCGACGCTGTCGCGATCGCCGTAGTTCAGGTTCTTCAGCCGTGACTCGGTGAGCGCCGTGGCGACCGCGATGACCCAGCCCCGCTCGGGCACGTTCATCCGTTTGCCGACAGCGACGATCGTCGCCGCGTTGCTCATCTCCTGCGGTCCGTACCCCGCTGCCGAGGACGCGCTCGCCCCGACGGGGGCGCAGTTCACACCGCTGGCGGAACTGCTGGAACTGCCGAATACGGCTTGAACCACAGCGACGGCACCGCCGCCGATGAAGAGCATGATCACGACGACGAACCCGGCACCGGCGGCGGCCACCTTGCCCATGACGCGTCACCTCCACGGATGCGCGGGGTCGGACGGGGGCATCGGTGCGGGCGGGGCCACCTCCGCACGCGTGGCGACGGGCGTCGCGGCCGCCGGACGCTGCCCGCCGCCGGGAGCCGAGGCGCGCAGGCCCGGCCAGAGGGCGGGCAGGCCCGCCAGCGCCACTCGACCGGCGGTGCCGGACTCGTCGAGCCGTCGCCAGCGCGGCGCGGCCATGTCGAGCGGGTCAGCCGCGGCCTCGCCGCTGCTGGTCGCCACGGGTACGCGTGCAGGCCGGTCGAGACCCCGCAGCGCCTCGGCCATCGCGCTGCGTGCATTGACTTCGCGCCTGGCGCTGGGCAGCCACACCAGCACGGGTGTGGTGATGCCCGTGACCTCGGCCAGTCGCTCGTAGCGGGCGAGCTTGCCTGCCAGGCGGGACAGTTGCTCGGTGCCGAAGTCGAACTCGATGAACCACTCGACCTCCCTGCCGGCCTCGCGCCAGCGGCCGTAGCCGTCCGGGGTGACGATGTCGCCCCAGTGCCGGCCGCACCGGGCGGCCGACCACCACGCCGCGAGCACACCAGCGGTGCCGGGTTGACGGGCTCGGCGGATCAGGGTGGTGAACAGCCCGTTGCAGCCCACGGTGTGCGCCAGTTGCAGCGAGAACGCGCGTCCGATCTCGCGTTCACGGCTGTAGCCCAGTTCCTTGGGGTCGATGCCGTCCTCGCGGGCCAGCGCGACCGCTCCGGCGGTGTCGAGGACGTAGTGCATCGGGTGCGAGCCGCGGTCGCGGTGGGGCTGGAACCGGTGCAGCACGCCCCATTGATAGAGGTTGCGCAGGCGCAGGTTCGCGCTGCGGCGACCGGTGAAGGCGACGTCGATGATCTGGGTGCTGGTGAGGACGTGGTGTTCGAACAGCATTCGGCACAGCCACCGGTCCCGGTCGGTGAGATGCCGGGCCAGCCACGCGTGATGCTCGGCCGTGTTGAGCACCCGCGCCGCAGTTCGTTCGGGCCGATGTGCCCGCAATTGTCGCTGCGGGGTGGGATTGCTGACCATCGTGAGTGCACCTCCAGACGTGCGGGACGCGGGAACGCCCTGCGGGCAAACGGAAATAGCTGAGCGGGTCAGGCCGCGCGGCGCGGGTCGAACGCCACCGGCTGGGCGTTTTCGGCCGGATCGGGCGTGTTTCGAGGCTTGGTGTTCACGAGCGCGAGCCGCCGGATTTCTTTGGCCCGGCCGGGAATCGCGGGCGGGAGCTTCTGGGTGACTGCGGTGAACGGGGGAGCTTCCTCGCTGTCGAGCACCAGTCGCGCGGCGATGTGGAACCGGCCGAGGTTGGCGAGGTCGTGTTCGGAGAGCCGGGGCGCGGTGTGCCGGGCCAGGTGCCGGGCGTCTTCGGGCGACGCCGAGAAAATGATCTTCGAGCGGGCGTTGGTGCTGATGCCTTCTTCCAGTTCGCGCGGCAGCTGCCGCAGGTACTGGTGCGCAAGCGTCATCGACATCCGGTAGCCGCGGGCTTCGGCGAGCATGTCCTCCATCGGGTACGCCAGGTTGAGGAAGTTGTGGCACTCGTCGATATAGAGCGACGCGTCGTGGCGGTCGCGTTGCGGTATCCGGGCGCGCCGGGTGGCGGCCTGCCACGTGCGGGCGACGACGATCGAGCCGATCAGTCGCGCGGTGTCCATCCCGAGCGCGTCTTTGCCCAGGCGCACCAGGCAGATCCCGCCGTCGAGGACCGCGTCCATGTCTACTGTGGACTGGCCGCCGGCGAGGGATGCTCGCACGAACGGGCGCAGCAGCAGGCCGCGGAGCTTGTTCATCAGGGGCGCGACGACCTGCGCCCGGCTGGCGTCGGACAGATCGTCGTACCAGTGCCAGAACCCGGTCAGGACGTCGTCGGAGATCTGTTCGAGCGCTCGCTGCCGGAAGGCGGGCACCGTGAGCAGTTTCGGCAGGTCGGTCAGCGTGGGTGTGCCGGGCAGCTCGCGCAGGGTCAGCAGCCCGGAGCGCAGGATGTCCTCGGTGCGCGGCCCCCAGCTGGAGGCGTAGACGTGGGAGAAGATCGACACCAGGTTGTCCACGGTGCGCGCGGTGTCGTCGCCTTCGAGCGGATTGAGCACGGGCGGGAGGGAACGGCTGTCGGCGTCGAAGAGCACCACCTTCTCCCCGAGCCGCGAGGGCAGCCGCATCAAGGTGTCCGCGACCAGATCTCCCTTGGGATCGATCACGACCAGGCCGCGGCCGGCTTCGGCGTCGTCGAGGATCATCCGCGCCATCAGCTCGGACTTGCCTGACCCGGTCGCACCGAGGATGTGCAGGTGATGGCGCGCGTCGGCGACGCGCAGCCCCACCGGTCGGGAGTGGCCGGAGTCGGTGATTCCGATCGGTTTCACTCCGGCGCCCTCGGTGGCGATCCCCGGTGGCGGCGGCACCGCCTTCGCTCCGGCGCGCTGCAAACCGGGCACGGCCTCGTCGGTCGGGACGTGAGCGAGCGCGGCCAGCTCAGCGATCGAGAGCAGATCGCCGGAGGCGAGGCGCCGTTCGGCCACGGACTGGACCGGACGCGCGAGCCGGACGCGACGGTAGTAGTTGTGTTCGCTGTAGGCCGCGAACGCGCTGGCGATGGCATGCCCGCGTCCGCGCAGGTGTTCCCGCACCGGAACCCGCTCAGTACTGGTCGCGTGCTCGTCGACCAGGGTGGCCACGGCGTACCGGATGCGGGTCTCGTACTGGGAGCTGCGCTGCTTGGCCACGATGACCCGGTCCTGCGCCGAGGTTTCCAGCGAGGTCTGGTGATCGACGACCGGCCGCTTCGCGGTCGTGGCGGGCTTGCGCGATCCGGTGTGCGGGGTGATCAGGTCCAGGAGGCGACCGGCCAGCCGGGCCGAGCTGCCCGTGCGGACCCGGCGGGCAGCTCGGCGGGCTGTGCGGACACGCGCGCCGGTGACCGGGCGCGCGAGGATCTGCACCACGGCCCGTTCGTGGGTGGCCATGCCTGCCGGTGCGCCCAGCAAGGCCCGGACGGGGTCGGTGGGGAAGTCCGACCGGATGGGCAATGCCTCGCTGCGGGCCAGGCGCAGTTCGCCGCCCACGGCCTCGACCGCTTTGCCCGGCGGATTGGCCAAGGGGATCGGCGGCTTGGCCGGCGCGGTCCGGGTGTGCGCGCCGGGCCAGGCAGCCTCGATGGCGCGTTCGGCCATGCCAGGCGGTACCACGCCCGGCAGCCACAGCCGCAGGGCGACCCCGGTCTGGGAGAACACGTACTCCCACACGATGTGCGGCTGGCCGTGCATCCGCCGTTTCCAGCCGGACCGCAACAGCCCGACCAGGTTCGAGTACAAGGCCGCCGCGCCGTCCGGATCGACCGTGGGCGGAGCGAGCACGGTGACCACCCGGGCGTCGGCCACCATCCGGTCATGGCACCGGCGCGCCCACCACCGTCGCCCGACCACAATGGCGGCCACCGCCAGCGCCACGGCCGGCCCGACGAGCGGCCCCCAGGACAGCGCGAATTCCCGCAGTGCCGCGACGAGAGCGCGCACTGCAGCACCGGGATCGCGCAGGTAGTCCTGCAACGGCGACGCAAGCGTCCTCGCCGAAGCGACAACGGATTGAGCGGATGACATCAGAAAGCCCCTCTTTCGCAAGGAAAAGTCGCAAAGGTGCGGATTCAGGCCGCGTGTCGTCCGGCGTTCGTTTGGCCTTCGTGCGTCGGGGTAGGCGCGGACGGGTTGCAGGGGCACGAGTCGCAGATGACGGCACCGCTTGCGTGCCGTTCGGCGTCGAAATCGGCCTGCCACTGCGACAGCCGCCCCGCCATGCCCTTGAGCGACCCGCAACGGCAGTGCGGATCAGGCAGCGCTGTCGAGGTCGACGTGGCCGTCAGCGTCCGCATCGAGAGCCAGTTCGGTGTCGTCGACGCCGAGATCGACGAACGCGCCGCCGTCGTCCGTGCTAGATTCGTGGTCCGCGTACTGCGCCAACTCGGCCGGGTCTGTTACCGGAACTTCCCGGTGTTCGTCGGTGCTGGCTGTTCTTTGTCGACGCTGGGGCGCTGGCCAGCGCGCTCTCACTCGATGGTGTGGACTCTCTGACATGACGTCAGGATTTCCGACAGGCTGCCGATGTTGATGAGGCATTGTCGTTTCCGTTCAACTCGGGGACACGGTCGGGAGGCGCGGTGGGGCTGGCGGTGGTGCGGTCGCTGCGCGGGCCGCGGAAGCTGAGCACGACCCAGGACCTGGAGGACTTCGAGCAGGAGCTCGTCGATCAGTACCTGCTTGCCTCGATGGGGGCGGGAGTCTGCGACAGCACGGTGAACAACGACCGAGCAGCGATCTTCGAGTTCATCCAATTCCTCGGTCGTCCGGTGTGGACAGCCGAGCCTGCTGACGCGGACCGGTTTCTGGTTCGCCAGCGCAAGGATCTGGGCAGGTCCCGGTTGACGGTGCAGCACAAGGCGTGGGCGATCGGGCACTTCTTCGATTTCCTGATCGGCCGTTATCAGGGCGACATTCACGCGCTCGCCGGGTGTGTGGTGGCGCAACCGATCGACGAGCACAACCGGCCGGCCAAGGCCGACTACGGGACACCTCGAATACCGCCCTCGGACAAGGAAACCGAGCTGTTGTTCACCGAGTGGCGGGACTCGCTGGAGCACGCCCGGAAGTTCCGCACTGCGGCTCGGGACTATCTGGCGGCGTCGTTGTGGCGCCGGGCGGGGTTGCGGATCCAGGAGACCTACATGCTCGACATGCGCGACTGGCGCCGGGATCTGGGCGAGTACGGCAAGCTGCATGTCCGATTCGGCAAAGGAAGCCGGGGACGCGGCCCGAAGACGAGGCTCGTTCCGGCGATCAACTCGGTGGCCGAGTTGCTGGACTGGTGGCTGGTGGAAGTGCGTCACCAGTTCGGCGAGGACTGGGAGCATCCCGACGCGCCGCTGCTGCCGAGTGAGCGCCAGGACCCGCACACCGGATTCTGTGGCCGGGTTGGTGACCAGACGTTGCGGGACGGGTTGGCGGAGGCGACCGGACGATGGCTGCCGGACTGGGCAGGAAGGCTGACACCGCATACATTGCGGCACTACTGTGCATCGTCGCTGTATGCGCGAGGCATGGATCTTAAAGCTATACAAGAGGTTTTGGGCCACTCGTGGCTCTCGACCACGACCGCGTACATCCACGTGGAGTCCGAGCACGTCGAACATGCCTGGGCCAAGGCCAACCAGCGCGTGGCCGCCCGGCTGGGCACCGAGGAAGGGTAGCGCGATGCGCTGGAACCTGCGAATGAAAGCCGCCGAGGCAGGGATCTGGAAGTCCACGGAGATGCGCCGCAGGCTCGCCGAGGCGGGATTGGATATCAGCGCGGGCAAGATGTCGAACCTGTGGATCGGCAATCCCACCACGATCCGGCTCGATGATCTCGACGTGATCTGCGCGGTGCTGGAGTGCGCACCGACTGATCTGCTGATCCCCGAGCCGGAGAAGGTCGCCGCTCGTCGGCCCCGCAAGGCCGACACGGGCACGGTCGCGCCGATCACCCCGCGGCTGGGGCGACATCGATCGGTGCCGCCGGCGTGACCGGGCGTCCCCGCCGCTGCCGGGTGTGCGGGGTGCGTCCCCCGGCGATGCGGGAGGTCCCGTACTGCTTCCAGTGCTGGCCCGGCGGCCCGATCGCCCCGCCACCGTGCCGCAAATGCGGGTCCACAAACGACTATTACACGTCCGGGCTGTGCGCCCGCTGCCACAGCCACGCGCCCGGCGAGAAGTCGCCGCTGTGGCAGTCGCCCGGCACGCTCGCGCGACAAACGGTCGTGGTCGACTCGTGTCTCGACTGCCACGCCTGGGGCGTGACCCGCACCTACGGTTGGCTGTGCGTGGGCTGCCGTAGCTGGCGCGAGAAATACCGACACAAGGGTGTGTGCGACACCTGCGGGAACGAGGTGGCGCTCAACGAGGGCGGGTCGTGCCGGTTGTGCTGCAAGACGCGCAGCCTGCTCGCCCAGGACCGCGACCAGCGGCCCAGCAGCATCAGTCTGGCCGAGGCCAACGTGTTCGGGCAGCAGCTGTTCTTCGCCGGCATGTGGCACCGCGAAGGACAGGGCCAACGGCCCTACGTCAAGAAAACCATCCCACCGAACCTGTCGTTGCTGCACCCGGTGCCCTACGAACAGCTGGTGCTGCTCGAACTGCCGCGGGACCTGAAAGCCGGACTGCGCAAGGGATTCCCACCGCCGCCCGACCCGGCCCGCGAGGCCGCCTGGCACCAGTTCGTGCGCGAGCACGCCGCCGCGCACGGCTGGAGCAGGACCGTCACCGAACGCGCCCAGCGGGCGATCCGGATGCTGCTGGGCATGCAAGACACCCCCGGTGCCGCGATCCGCGCCAGCGACGTCCTGCCCCTCTCGCGCATCCGGCACCCCGTGCGCCCGGTGCTCGACGTGCTGACCGTCGCCGGCATGCTCGCCGACGACCGCGTCCCGCCCACCGAGCGCTGGTTCCAGCTGCAGATCACCGGACTGCCCGAGGACATCCGTCACGAACTCGAGGTCTGGTTCGACATCGCCCGCAACGGCAGCACCACCCCACCGCGATTTCGTCCCCGTTCCGACAACACGGTGCGTTCGCAGCTGGGCTACGCGCTGCCGATCATCCGCGCCTGGGCACGCACCCACCCCTCGCTGCGGGAGATCGGCCGCGACGACGTGCTCGCCGCCCTGCCGCCCAGCGGCAGTCCGCGCAGCAGCACCCTGCAAGGGCTTCGGTCGATCTTCCGGATCCTCAAGGCCCGCAAGCTCACCTTCATCAACCCCACCACGCGCATCAGCGTGCCCACCCCGGACAAACACGTGCCCGCACCGATCGATCTCACCGAGCTGCGCGGCGCGCTCAACTCCGACGACCCGACCCGCGCGGCGTTGGCCGCGCTGCTGGCCTTCCACGCCATCCGCATCTGGCAACTGCTCCAGCTGCAGCTCGCCGACGTGCGCGACGGTCGCCTCTACCTGCCCGACCGCATCGTGCCGCTCGCCGAGCCGGTCCGGGCACGAGTGTCGGCCTACCTGGACTACCGACAACGGACCTGGCCCGACACCGCCAATCCGCACCTGTTCATCCACTACCGCAACGCCAACACCACCACGCCCGCGACCCCGTGGTGGATCCGCAAACGGCTCGGCATGATCGCGCAAGCCATCCGCCAGGACCGCATCCTCGACGAAGCCCACGCCACCGGCGGCGACGTCCGCCAGCTCTGCGAACTGTTCGGCCTGTCCATCGCCGGCGCCTACCGCTACACCAGCAGCGTCGACCACCCCGGCATCGCCGAATACGAACAATCCACAAAGGAATGACGATTCCATAGTTCCCCAACTCCGGGATTCAGCTATCATCGTCAAGCACCAAATACCCAGAGTTCCGCTCAGATTCGGGTAAAGTTGCGAGGAACTCTGGGGAAGTTGTGATGAGCGCGTTTTCCTGCGGCGAAGCCAGCGACTGGAACGCGACTCGCTGCGTCCCGGTCGAGAGCAGACCTTGTCCCTTGTCCGCGGAAATCAGGAACTGCTTCTCACCCTCGGACAGGTTAAAGGTCTCCACGATCTCCTCGATCGCCTGCGGCGCTTGACGTAGCAGAATCTGCGTCGCCGCGTTAGCGATGATCGCCTTGCCCAGGTCTGTCCCGAGGACGTCGCCGACGTCTTGGGTCGCGATCGTCAAGCCCGCCCAGTGTTTCCGGGCTGCTTTGGCCATCCGGTGCAGAAAACGCGCGCCGGCAGGGTCTTGCATGAGCAGCCACGCTTCGTCGACGGTGATCAGCCTCGGCCGCCGGATGGCCGGGTTGGACACCCGCCGCCACACCGTGTCCAGCGTGAGCAGGGTGCCGATCGGCCGGAGTTCGTCGGGCAGGTCACGCAGGCTGAACACGGTCAGGTGGCCCTCGGGCCGCGTGGTGGTCGGCCCGGAGAACATCGTGGAGAACGCGCCCTCGACGAACGGGTGCAATCTGGAGCCGAGATCCGTGGCGATCGGATCGCCGGTGGCGGTGAGGACCGCGGCGAGATCCGCCAGCAGCGGTGCCTGCCTGCCCCAGGTCCGCGGGTCGCTGGTGATCCCGGCTTGCTGGTAGGTGGCCATGATCGCCCGGTCGAGCACGGCTCGTTGCTGCGCGGATAGTTCGGTGCCGAGCAGCACTCCGATGACGGTGTGGCCGAACAGCGCCCGGCGCGTGAGGGCGTCTTTGGGGGCGGTGCGGCGACCGTCCGGCCTGATGGCGATCGGAAGGTCGAACGGGTTGATGCGGACGTCGGCGTCGCCGAGGTGGATGTAGGTGCCGCCGATGGCCTCGCCGAGTCGTCGGTACTCGTCCTCCGGGTCGATGATCGCGACCTCGACGCCGCGGTAGAGGCTGCGCAGGGTTTCCAGCTTCACCAGGTAGGACTTGCCCGCGCCGGAGCGCCCGAGCACTACGGCGTTGTAGTTGTCCGCGGAAAAACGGTCCCAGTGCACCAAACCCTGCGATCCGACGTTGAACCCGTACAGCACACCGGCCGGTGCAGCGACACTGGTCGGGTCAGCGGGCGGCAGATCGGGGCTGGTGAAGGGAAACGCGGCGGCCAGCGCACTGGTGTCGAAGGTGCGGCGCATGCCGATGAGATCGAGCGCGAGCGGCAGGGTGGACACCCAGCCCTGCAGCGACCGGTAGGTGGTCGGCTGCGCGTTCATCAACAGGGACGCGGCGAGCGCTCGCACTGCGGCGACCTGCTCGCCGAGATCGTCCTCGCTGGTGGCGTGCACGGTCAGATACAGCCCGAGCCGATACAGCTTGCCTTCGCCGCGGGCGACCCGGGCCGAGAGGTCGTAGGCGTCCTCGGTGGCGGCCTCGACCATCGGGTCCAGCAACCGCCCCTTCTCGCTGGTGTGTCGCCGCCCCGATTCCAACTTGGACAGCTGGCGCTTGAGCCGGTGGGCGGCGGTGACCGGGTCGATCGGCTCGATGTGCAGCGACACGTCGACGCGGCCGGGGTAGGACAGCAGCGGTTGCAGCCATCCGGCGTGTACTTCGCGCGGGTAGCCGGTGACTGCGAAACTGGCGACCCATTCGCCGCCGATCTCCAGGTGCCGGGGTGCGACTGACAGCGAATCCGGCGTGAACGCACTGGCCCTGCCCAACGGTGCATTCGCGTGCTGCGTCCCGCGGCCTCGGGCACGGCCGAACTTCCTGCTCATAGGTCCCCGCCCTCCCATTCGTCCAGGACCGTCGGCTCCGGTGCGCTGTCGCGCCCGCCCCGGCTGGTCGTGCTTCGGTGATGGACTGGTGGCTGGTCGTCGGGGTCCGGGGCGGCGGTGGTGATGACTTCGTCTGCGCCGGCCAGGCCTGCCGAGGGCGGGATCAGGCTGTCTGGGTTGCACGCGGTGGCCAGCACGGCGGTGGCCTGCCCGGCCTCCAGGGGCGTGATCGTGATCCCGGCTGGGGAGAGCAGTTCGGTGGCTTCGCCCAGCCTCCGCACGAGCCGGGTTTCCGCCGAGTGCCGCGCGGTCTCGGTGACCTCGCCGTCCCGGCTGCGGGCGCGTCGTGCCCGCAGTGCGGCGAGCGGGGACGCGCCGCCGAGCCCGTCGGTCGGCCCCGTGGCGCGGATCGGCTCGCGCAGCACCAGCAGTACCTGGCGGCGCAGCAGATCGGTGGAGCGGCGCAACTGGTCGAGGTAGGTCGCGTGCTCGGCCGCGGCGGCTTCGAGCATCGGATGCGGCAATCCGGGGGCGGCCTCGCGCAGGTCGCTGATCTGCTGGCTCAGGTCCAGCCGTTCGGCCCGGATGAGCATTTGCACCGGCGCGGAGATCGAGTGCAGATACCGGCCGAAGCTGGCGACCAGGGCCTCTTGCTCGCCGGGTGTGCGGAGGGCGAAGTTGACGGTGCTGGCCACTGCGACCATCGCGACCCCGTCGGGGCCGAGGTCGACGACCCCGGCCTCGGTGACTCCTTCCGCGGGCAGCCGCAGCGCCGCCGGAGACACCTCCGACCTGCCCGCCACATCGGTCGCGGTGATGGTGCTGGTCAGCCACTCGGGTGCGGGCCGGACCCCTTCGGGGGCGGCGACGCGGCGGCGGGGTTGCAGCCGCTGGCGGAGGGCGGCGAGCATGAGCCGGTCGAGGCTCATGCCGTCGCGCTGACCCAGCGCCAGGACCGCGGCCGTGACACCGAGAGGAACAGCGGCGATCAGGAAGATCGGCAGCGGCACCACACCGCGGGTCAGCGTCCAGGCACCGTAGAGCACGATCCCGGTCACGGCGAGGATCGCCAGCTGCCGGGCGGTGAGGTTGGCCAGGACGCGATCCTCGCGATCGACATCGGAGGGGATGCGCACGGGCTGGGTCATGACTTCTCACCTCCACGGGGCGGGGCTTTCGGCGGAGCTGGTGGCGTGGTCGGCGCCCGGAACGTCACCGGCGGCACGGACGGCGTGCGCGGGCGGGCGTCGCCGAGGCGCGGCTGCGGGTGCGCGGTCCGGAACACCGGCGCGGCGGGCGGCGCAGTCGCGGGCGTGGCCGGACGGGACACGTGGGGCGGTTCCGGCGTCGGCGGCTGGAACCGCAAGTACGGAGGAACCGCGGCCGTCGCGACCGGCCGAGCCGGAGTCGCGGCACCACCGGCTCGGCGCGGTGCACCAGGAGCTTGGAACCGGGGCGCCGTCGGAGCCCGCCTGCGGTGCCGCCCGGCGGGCGGCGGGGCTGGGATGCCGGGCTTGGGTGCGGAACTGAATTCGGGCATGGTGGGTCCTTGACTGGCCGAGGTGACGGCCGGGTCGTGGATGGTCTCCTGCGGACCGGGCTGCAGAAACTCCGGTCGCTGCGAGGGCGGGCGCGGCTGCTGGGCAGCACGGGCGCGCTCGGCGTCGTAGGCCGCCTGCATCCGCTTGTTGACCGCCTCCGGTGTCCGCGGGCTCCGCGGATGAGGGGGCCACGGCGGATCGGCAGCAGCACCGCCCCGGCCACCGCCGCCCCTGTGTCCCTTGCCGCCGGCGGCCGTGCTGGCCTTGCCGAAGCGGCCGGACTTCCCGGCGACCATCCCGAATGTTTTCGCTGCGATGTAGGTCTTGACGAGACTTCCGAGGAGAGAGCGGCCGTTGCCGATCCTGGCGGCCGAGAGGAACCAGAACGGAATCTTGAAGAGGACGTAGAACAAGGCGATCGCGGCGATGAGCATGCCGAGCGCGGACAGCGTCGAGCCGAACAGATGCACCCCGCCGGTCAGGAAGGTCCGCACGGCGCCGATCAGCACGAGCGACTGCGCGACCTGGATCGCCAGCGTCGCCCCGGTCGCCTTCCACCACCACCGGGCGATGCCGTCGGTGTGGGGCAAGCCGTGACACATCAGAAACAGCGGCCCGGTGGCGATCAGGATCAGCGTGATGACGACACGCACTGCGTAGACAGCCAGCAGGGCGATCCCGACGACCACCAGCACCAGCGCCAGCAGAATCATGAAGAACCCGCCGGAGACCGCGCCATCGACCGCGTCCTTGAGCGTGGATCCCAGCGAGGGCGGGTCCACCCCGTCGCCAAGGACTGCGGCGGACAGCGCGTTCGCCAGCCGGATGAGCTTCTCGGCGAAGAACAGCGACAGCGCGGAGGCGAGGAACCCGATCGGGATCCGCGGGCCGATCTCTTTGATCGAGTACCGGCTCTGCACCGTCTCGTGGGACATCACGACGATCCCGGCGACCAGGATCAGCATCCCGTAGCAGGCCAGCACGATCTGCCACGAGTTGTCCCACAGTTCGCCGATACCGGGAAGCTGGTCCAGCGTCGGCGTGGTCAGCACGGTGTGGCCGAGCAAGTCCAGGATCGGCGACAGCGCGGCGGTGACCAGATCCTTGAACACGCCGTTGATCGCCTTGGCGATGCAGCCGGTGATGTTGGTCAGCCCGCAGTCCGGATCGCCGTTTCCCGTACTGGGACCGCCCGGCCGCGGGCTCGTGCTCGGCGGCGGGGTGGGCTGCGGAATGCAGTCCTCGCCCGTGCACGGCGGGTTCGCAGTCGTGCTCGGCGCGGCGGTCGGGCTGCCGGGTGTGCAGCCGATCTGGCCGGGGAAGCAGCTCGTGGGTGGCGGCAGTTCGGTGATCGGAGGCAGTGGCGTCGCCGGGACCGACGGGCGCGGCGAGCCGGTCGGAAAGCGGCACGCCGGGTCCGGCGAGTTCGGGGCACACGTGTCGCTGGGGTTGGGCGGCAGCGGCAACGGCGGCGGTTGCTGCGCCGCGGGCTGCGTGCTCGGCTGCCGGGGTGCGCCGGGCGCGGCCCACGCACTGACAGCCAGCGCACCGCCGAGCAGCATGGTCAGGCCCAGCGCCAGCAGCCAGACCCGCCGCCGGGAACCACGTCCGGTGCGCTGCGGGGTCGGCGGGGCGAGCAGGACCCGCTCCCGGCGCACCGGGTCCAACGGGCGCGAGCCGGTGCCGGGCTCGCCGCGATCGGGCTCGGGCACGCGGGAGCGTCGGGTCGCGGTCATAGCCTCAGGCCCCGACAATCCCGCGCAGGGTTTCCACCACTAGCGGTGCCAGCGCAGCCAACCCGTAGCCCCAGCCCGCCGACTTGAACGACTGCTTGGCCTTCTCGACTTCGCCGGGGTCGCCCCCGGCCATCAGGTACCGGACGCCGCCGATGGTGAGGAACACCGTCGCCAGCCCAGCGAGGATGCCGATGAGCCAGTTGCGGATGTTGTCGAAGACCTGCCCGACGCTGCTCGCGATCGCGAGCACCTGTGTGGAAGCCTGCGCCGCATCCGCGGCGAGCGAGCTGAGCAGGACCGCGCCGAGTACCGCGTAGATCGCCGCGTGGCGCACTGGCCGCGACCGAGAGATCCGATGACAGGTGCGTGTGGTATCCGTGTGTGCCGTCGGCCGCGAGTGGCTGACGACGCCGGGGCGGGATCGTTTCCGGTCGGTCGTGCTCGACGCGAGGAAGCACGACGGCGCGGGGGTGTGCTGAGTCTGGGGATGGGGTGTCACGCGCATCGGCGCACCTCCGAAGTCGGCTCGTGCTCGGCGGTACGCGGAGAGCCGGGTGAGGTCTCCCCGCGCCCCAAGAGGCCGGATTTCGGGTCGTTTTTCGACACCGCCCGTGACGATTTCCTGGAAGAAGCCGGTCGGCCGTTGCGCAGACGACCGCTCACAGCACGTGACACACCTGGGTTTTCCTCGGCGGGAGCGTCCGGTGGATCGACGACGAGAGCGGCGACAGCTGCGTCGGCGACAGGGTCTTCGGGGCCAGCGCCGGCGACCTGATCGCGCAGCCACGCGACGAGTCGGTCTTCGGCTCGATCACGGGCCTTGAACGCGGTCTTCAGCGCAGCGCCATGACGGTGCGCCCAGTCGGTCACCGAGGTGTCGCCGAGCCGTGTCGCCGAGATCAGTTCCGCTTCGGCGGGGGTGAGAATCTGCTCGCCGACCGCCCGCGCGAGCACCAAGTCGGGATGTCCGTACGGCGGGCGCGGTGCCGCGGAGCGGTAGCCCGAGCCCGCCGGCATCGGAGCGTCGAGCGACTCCTCCAATGCTTCCTGCCCGGCGCGGCGGGCGGCGAAGTGCAGCCGGACCGCGATGGCCGGGTCGGCCAGATCGACGGTCGACAGCGCGTGGACAAACCCGGCGAGCACCGCCGCGTGGGCGTCCGCGCGATCGCCGCGATACCGCGCCGCCAGCCATCGCGCGCTCGCGGCCAGCGACGGCAGCGCCATCCCGACGCACGCCACCGTCCAGGCACCCCCGTGCGTGCGGGAACGCAGCACCAGGTGCGCCCACACGTCGTCGCGCGTGCGGGGCGGGCACTGCTTGCTCATCACCCGGTCCCGCAGTTCGTCCAGCGGCACCGGGCGCCGCGGCAACCCGGCGAACCGGGCCCCCTGCACGGCCATCGGCTTCGGCCCGGTGACCAGCCACCCGAAGGCGTCGCGCGCGGTGTCCAATGGCAACCATTCGTGTCCCCCGCGATCAGGGCGGATAAGCGCAGAAGCAGTCTCGTCGTTCGTCATTTGATGCGCTCCTGACTGGAGTTGGTGAATCAGCTCCGTCAGGACGCCAGGGCGGCGACAAGAAAGGGGCAAGAAAAGAACAAGGATGATCTTGTTGGCAGGCAAATTCGGCTACTAAAACCGAAGCCTCGAAGGACTCGAAGACCTCTTGCTGGCGGCGCACCCTGGCGGCGTCCTCGATCGTCTTAGTAGCTGGCGAGCTGGCGTTTAAGCGATCCTTAGTAGGCAAGCGACTGTTCGTAGAGGAGGGTGCACGACGACTCGGTCGGGCGACTTTGATTCGGATCGGAAATTCTTCTTGGCTCAAGTCGGGATGGTTCGACAGCAGATCGACCCCGCACTGTGTTGGACCCGAATAGTTCCGAACGTCCGGGAGTGTCGACGTATTCGGACTCTCTTCTCGCTGCGTGCGGTTCAGAGCTTCGGGAGTTTGTCAAAAACCTGGAAGTGCGGTGTCGAAAAGCGGCCTCAAAACCCGCCTCTTGGGGTGACTTGGCAGACCGCGCCGATCACACTGCGAGGAAGGCCGCCGATGACTCCAACACCGCACCCTGAGCCCGGAAGCCGCCGCCATCACACGCCGCATCACCGCACGGCGAGCGCGGCGCGTACCCGTCACGGACGGCACCGCGCACCGGAGCGCCTGCCCGCTGTCGCGGCTGCCCGCCGGCCACGTCCGGCGGCCTTCTGGCCGTTCGCCGACGCGGAGATGCTGCCCGGCACCGCGCTGCTTCCCGGCTGGCTCGGACGCACGATCGTCACCCTCGTCACGACCTACACCCGCCCCGGCGACCGCGTCCTTCTCCTCACCCCGCCACCGTCCCCACGCACCCTTCGGCACGCGGTCGGCGGTGCCCGCGACGCCGCCCCCTACGCCGGTCTCGCCGAGGCGGTCTGGACCGTCGCCCGGCTCGGACGCAGCACCGACACTGCGACAGCGGTACTCGCCCCCGACTGCCCGGGCGAGCACACCGACTCGCCCCGCCGTTCCGGAGTTGAGTCGGGGTCGCGACCCCGACTCGGTCGGCTCGATCTGCACCCGCTGGCCGACCCGCACCCAGACTCCCCACGCCCTCCGCGTCGCGACGGAGACCGACCGCGCGGCGGTTTCGACCTGATCATCACCTCGCTCGACCCGCGCGCCACCGACTGGCTCGCGCGCGCCGACTGGGACGCCCTGCTCACCCCGCGCGGCCTCGTTGCTGTCGTCACGCACAGTGATTCCCGCGATGGCCAGCTGCGTGATCCGCTAGCGACCTTGCTGAACACACTGGGTAGTCGCGGATTGCGGTGTCACGATCACATCGCCGTGCTCGCCACGCCTGTGCCGAACCTGCCGGACCGCCCCGACCGGATGTGCGCCGAGGACTCCGTGCCGGACTTCTCGCCGCGCGCGGCCGACGCCGCAGCGCCGCCGCTGCGCTCGGTGCACCACGACCTCGTTCTGCTCGGGCGGCTGTCGCCGGACGCGACGGACGACCGTGGCATCGAGGGGAAGGAGACCTCGGATGTCTAAGAGCGCCGACAGGCAGCTCCCCCGCGCGTCGGGGGAGCGGTCCGAAGGCCCGATTGTGGCGTCGGTGTGGCCGACGGGGACTGACAGCTTGACGGCCCAGCTGACCGAGGGCGGCTACCACGACGCCACCGGTGCCGACCCCGGCCTGATGGCCCCGGCGATCGCCCGCTACGCCGTCGCGGCGCTGACCCGGCCCGGCGATGTCGTGCTCGATCCCGACTGCGGCGCGGGCACCACGATCGTCGAAGCGCTCCGGACCGGGCGGCACGCGATCGGGTTGACCGGGCAGCGCCGGTGGTGGCGCCTGGCGCGCGCCAACGTGACCGCCACGAAGGCGCGGGGCGTGTTCGTAGACGGGATGGTCCTCGTCCTCGACCGACGCCCCGGAACGGCCGCCGCCGCAGCCACGGCCGGGTTGACCGGACGGATCGCTCTCCTCCTGACAACCCTGCGACCCGGTCCGGTCGGCGACATCGATGGTGCACTGGAGAGGTTGCACGGACTGCTTGCGCAATACCGGCCGCTGCTGCGTCCGGGCGGGCACGTGGTCGTCACCAGCGCCCCGCAGCGCCACCCCGTGCGGCACGACCTGCTCGACGTGCCCGGCCGGATCGCGGCGGTCGCCGGCGCGGCCGGGCTGGCGCCGGTCGCGCGGTGCGTGGCGTTGACCGCCGCAGTGCGACGAGGCCGCACGTACACCCGCGCGTCGCTGGCCCAGCGACGAGCCGCCGCCCGAGCGGAACGCGTTCTCGGGCATCCGGTCGCGCTGCCCGCGCACCACACCGCGCTGGTGCTCCGGGCCGATCCCGACGCCGCCGATCCGGCCCTGAACCAGTCCCTCCCCGCGCTGCCCGCGCCCCCACCACGCGGCCACGGGCGCGGAACACGGCCCGATTCGGCCGCCGCCTGAGTGCGCGCCGCGTCGCCCAGCACCCGCCGGCAACCCGCCTGTGGCGCAGCGACGCGATCCGACGTACTGCGGCTCGCGATTTCAACCCAACGTGCCGAAGGAGCGAATCTCATGGACACCGTCCACTACCGCGATGACACCGTCACGTTCTGCACCGGCGACGCCACCGCGACCCTCGCCGGCCTGGCGGAGAAATCGGTGGACTGCGTGGTCACCAGTCCGCCGTACTGGGGGCTGCGCGACTACGGGACCGGAACCTGGGTCGGCGGCGATCCCGGTTGCGCGCACCTTGCCGGGTCCGGACGCGGCGGCAACATTCCCCAGTCCAAACACCCCGGTCTCGCCTATCCCGCGTCGGCGGCGCATCGCGGCGGCGAGCCGCAGCGCTGCCGCCGGTGCGGTGCCCGTCGCGAGGACGACCAGCACGGCCTGGAGGCGACCCCGCAGGACTACGTCGACCGGCTGCGGCAGGTCTTCAGGCAGCTGCGCCGGGTCCTGTCCGACACCGGCACGGTGTGGCTGAATCTGGGCGACTCGTACTCCGCCGAACCGCCCGGCCGCACCGGGGACGCGATGCGGGCGAGCACCCTGTCCGGTCGCAGCGCGGCGGCGCCGCTGCGGGAGTCGGTGCGCCGGGCCGGGGTGGCGCGCACGCGGTCGCTGCCGCGGAAGAACCTGGTCGGGATGCCGTGGCGGGTGGCGTTCGCGCTGCAGGCTGACGGCTGGATTCTGCGCAATGCGATCGTGTGGCACAAACCCAATGCCATGCCCGAATCCGTGCGTGACCGGTTGTCGAACCGGTACGAGATGCTGTTCCTGTTGACCAAACAGCAGAAGTATTTCTTCGACCTCGACCCGATCCGCGAACCGCTCGCATGCCCGGAAGCCCTCACGTCGGGCAGTGTGATCGGCGGCGCGAACAAGGGCCGCCACAGCGGGATCGGCGCGACCGCGCGCCGCCGCGGACACAGCGTGTACGGCAAATACCGGGATACCGAGCCGTTTTCCGCGAAAGCGCACGGGGACGCGATGCGCCCGACCGGCGCGCGGCACACCGCCGCGCATGCTCGGGGCAAGAATCCGGGTGACGTCTGGTCGATCACCACCCGCCCGTTGCGGGAGGCGCACTTCGCCGCGTTCCCGGTCGACATCCCACTGCGCTGCATCGCGGCCGGATGCCCAGCCGGCGGTGTAGTGCTCGACCCGTTCAGCGGTGCCGCCACCACCGGACTGGCCGCACGCCAGCTCGGCCGCTCCTACGTCGGCATCGACCTCAACCCGGAGTTCCACGAGATCGGCCTGCGCCGCCTTGGTCTCACCGCACAGAACACCGGGAGGGCGGCATGACCACCTTCGCCGCACGCTCCCCTGAGGACGACGCCGTCACGCTGGTGACCGCCGACGCCGAAGCCGGAATCCAGAACCTGCCCGAGGATTCGATCGACTGTCTGGTCACCAGCCCGCCCTACTGGCGGCTGCGCGACTACGCACCCGACACTTGGACCGGTGGCCGGCCCGGCTGCCGACACCGGTCCGCAGGCCTCGGCAGCCGGGGTTCAGTGCAGCAGAGGTGCCGGGATTGCGGGGCGCGGCGTGAGCATCCGCAGATCGGGCTGGAACCAACTGCGGACGACTACGTCGAGACCGTGCGCGCAGTGTTCGCCGCGGCCCGGCGGGTGCTGACTCCGCGGGCCACCGTGTGGGTCAATCTTGGTGACAGCTACTCCACCAATTCCGACGGCTATTGGTGCACGACCCCTGGGCATACAGGGCAATCGCACTACCGGCCGCGAGCGGACGTGCCGCACAAGAATCTGCTCGGCATGCCATGGCGGCTGGCCTTCGCTCTGCAGAACGACGGGTGGATCTTGCGGTCGGCGATCGTCTGGCACAAGCCCCACGCCACGCCCACATCGATCTCCGACCGTCTCGCGACTCGGCACGAGATGCTCTTCCTGTTCGTCACGCAGCCGGACTACTACTTCGACCTCGATGCGATCCGGCAGCCCTACACCGGCGACCGGGCTCTGTCCCGGCGCGCCCACCACCGGGGCACCAAACCGAACACCGCCCGCGGAACCTGGCCCCGCACACCCGCCGACGGACAGCGTGGTCGCAACCCCGGCAACGTGTGGACCATCCCGCCGGACCGCACCCGTATCGGGCATCCCGCTCCGTCGCCGGCCGAGATCCCGCGGCGCTGCATCGCGGCGGGATGCCCGCCCGGCGGTCACGTCCTCGACCCGTTCAGCGGCAGCGGCACCACCGCCGTCGCCGCCCGCGAACTCGGCCGACGTTTCACCGGCATCGACACCAACCCCGCCTACCACGAGCTCGCACTCCGACGCATCACCGCAGTCGACCCGGACACAGGACGGCCGCAATGACCGACGACACCGCCTTTGTTCAACCGGAAATCATCCACGGCGACGCCCGCGCCCTTCCGGTCCCGGACGCCAGTGTCGATCTGGTGGTCACCAGCCCGCCCTACTTCGGGCTGCGGACCTACCGCGATGGCGACGCCGTCTACCGCGGACAGCTCGGTGCCGAAGACACCCCGGGTGCCTATCTCGAGAACCTGATCGCCTGTACCCGCGAGATGATCCGCGTCCTCCAACCGTCCGGGTCAATCTTCGTCAACCTCGGTGACAAGTACTCCAGCTACAACAACGGCAAAGGCCGCTCCCTGAACGGAACCCGCGGTGCCGGGCAGGTCCCGGACGGCGGCGACCCACACAGCCGCAGTGTTCCGGCGAAGTCGCTGATCGGCTTGCCCTGGCGCTACGCCCTGCGCTGCGTCGACGAACTCGGGTTGATCTTGCGCGCCGAGATCATCTGGTCCAAACCACACGGACTGCCCGAGGCCGTGCGCGACCGGGTCCGCCGCAGCCACGAAACCTGGTTCCACCTCACGCTCAACCCGCGCTACTACAGCGCTATCGACACCATCAGACTTCTGCATTCCGCGCCGAGTCTCGTTCGTGTGGCACCGCACCGATCCCATCCTGGCCGCGCGGCACGCGACGGTCGGTACTACCCGGGCGCAAAACAGCAGACCCTGAAACGACGCCAGATGTCGCACCCGCACGGCCGCCTGCCCGGATCGGTCTGGGAGATCGCACCGCAACCCCTGCGGGTGCCCCCGCACCTCGGGATCGCGCACCATGCGTCGTTTCCGGTGGAATGGCCTCGGCGACTCGTCCTCGGGTGGTCACCACGACGCGTCTGTACTGCGTGCGGGCACGGCCGCCGCCGAGTCCCGATCGCTTACGGCCTGGACACCTCCCGGCCCCAGACGCGGCGGGCGCTGGAACTGGTGCGCGAGCACGGCCTGACCGAGGCCCACCTGTCCGCGCTGCGAGCCGCGGGACTCAACGACACGCCCCGCGCCGTCGACACCCAGGGCCGTCCGGGCGGGCACGAGCACCCCGGTGGGCAGCTCGTCGCCGAGGCACGCGCCGCACTGGGCGGCTACGCCCGCGAATTCCTGCTGTCGCGCGCCACCGAGTTCGCCGACGCCTGCGATTGCGCCGACACGAACGCGGCCGGCGTTCCCGGTGTGGTGCTCGATCCCTTTGGCGGCACCGGAACCACCGCGTTAGCCGCCGCCGTGCACGGCCGGCGAGCCATCTCGCTGGATGCCAGCCGCGACTACTGCCGCCTCGCCGCCTGGCGCGTCCACGACCCCCGCCAGCAAGCACGAGCCCGCGGCACCCACCCGGCCACGGAACCGGCTCCGCGCGCAGCGTGACACCCGTGCCGGTGTGACGTGGACGACAGGCGAGGCCCACTCGTCCGGGGCCTCCGCTTTTCGCCGATCGACGCTACGATCCCAGGCCCGCAGCATCCCAGCTGGACCCTCTGGCCAGCTGGTTTGCGCTGAGCGACAGGCGCTTGCGCGTGGCGCGGGACGAGGAGACCAGGAGGCACGATTCCCATGTCCGCCCCAGCAGCGACTACGGCCACCGAGGGGATCGGCGCCGTGTCCGAGCCGATCAGGGCGGCGTTCTACGGACGCAAGAACAGGACCGACACGATCGCCCTGCGCCTCCTGCGTCAGCAGTACCAGTTGTGCGAGCAGACGTTTCGTCCTCGCGTGGTGATCACCCACTGCTTCTACGACCTGCCCGCCGACGTCGACCCGGTGATGCTGCACGATGCGGGACTGCCCCGACGCGAGGGCGGGTGGCGCGAGCTGGCTGCGACTTTGTCCACTCCGGAACCGGGCTACGACCTGATCGTCTGCGAGAAGGCGGAGCGGCTGTCGCGCGATCCGTTCGAGATTCTGGCTCGCGAACGCCTCGCCGCGCAGCACTGTGTCCCGATCATTTACGCGACCGAGCCCTGGGACCCGGTCTTGGAGATGCTGCCGCAGGCGCGTGCGCTCACCGCGCTGATTCGCCGCCGCGTCCAGGGCTCCGGCTATTTCACGATCGAAAACCCGTATATGGGCGGACAAGGGGGTGTGGACGTTGGCCGGGGAATACGAGCGCCGCGACGACGCCACCGGACGTCTGGCTCCTGACGAACCACCGGAACTGGTCGCGGAAATCCGGGCTGTGGAAGGAATCGAGGCTCAGCGGCTGGCCGCGGAACAAGCACGAGTGTTGTGGGAGGTGACGGAATGGCAGGCCCGGAACAGGTCCGTCGGTGGGCTGGACAACGCAGCGTAGGACCCGTACGGAGTCGTTACGGCAAAGCGGCGGGCTGCGAACCGATGTGCACCTCCTCGCAGCCGACGGTTCTTCGCTTCGCATGGCTGGGCCGTGTGTCCACACGGGACATGCAGGACCCGACCCTCTCCTTGCCGCGCCAGTTGGGGTCGTCGCAACGCTCGCTTCCCGAAGGCGGCCTCATCGTCGCGCATTTCTACGACGTCGAGTCCGGGCGCATGGATCTCGACGCTCGTGGAAGCGGCCGCGCGCACGAACAGTTCGACATCCCGATCCCGCGTGACGGGGGTATCCAGGATCTGCTCGCCGAGGCCGAACGGCCTGATCGGCGGTTCGACTATGTCATCTGCGAGTCGATCGAGCGCACCGCCCGGCACATGTACTACGGCACCACCATCGAACATCGCTTGGAGCGCGCCGGAGTGCGCCTGCTTGCCGCAGACGAGCCCTTTCAACTGACCACAGTGGACGGTCGAAAACCCAAGACTGCCACGCAACTGTTGACCCGGCGGGTCAAGCAGAGCATCTCCGAGTTTTACGTCGTAGACATGCTGGAGAAGTCCTGGGACGGCTACGCTACCCACACCGAAGCCGGGTACAACATCGGCAAAGCCTGCTACGGCTACCGTGCGCGTCACGTACCGCACCCGGTTCCCGCCAAGCGCGCCAAGGGCGCCAAGAAAACCTTCCTCGACGTCGACCCAGCCCAGGCGCCCGCGGTGCGCAAGGCATACCACTGGCGAATCACCGAACGGCTCGGCTACCAAGCCATCGCGGACCGCCTCAACCTCGACCCCTCCAGCTACCCGCCGCCCGTCCCCGTCGACCCGAAACGTGCCGTCGGCCGCTGGACCTACTCGAACGTGCGCGACATCCTCACCAATCCCAAGTACACCGGGCACATGGTGTGGAACCGCAGCGGACGCAAGTCCCGAGGAAACCGCGCCAACCCCATCGGGGAATGGATCTGGACCACGAAACCCGTCCACGAAGCTCTCGTCACCCTGGAGGACTGGCTGCAAGCCCAGGACGTCAGCGGCCACCGCTTCGGCTCCCGCAGCACCGGCAACAACACCAACGTCAAACATCCCCAGACCAAGCGCAGCTACCTGCTGCGCACCTACCTGTTCTGCGGCGACTGCGGCCGCCGCATGAACGGCAAGACCCGCCGAGGCCACGCCTACTACGTCTGCGCCCCGAAGAAGGGGTACGTCCCCGAGGGGCACCCCGCCGCGGGAAGCTTCTGGATCCGCGAAGACGCCATCGTCGACAAGCTCAACGAGTTCCTGTCCGCCCACATCTTCGGCACCTACCGCCGCAGCCTGCTGGGGGATGCCGCTCGCGAACTCGGCGCTGCCGCGCAGCGGGAACGAGAGCAGCGCATCGACGCACTGCGCCGCGAGATCAACGACACCGTTCGCATGATCAAGAACGTCGTCCGCAGTTTCGCGCTGTTCGAAAAGCCGACCAAGGAACTTGTCGGCGAGATCAACGACGAGCGCAGTGAGCTTCACGAACGCAAATCTCAGCTCGAAGTCCAGCTCGCCCAGATCGAGGAGGAGAATCAGCAGGCGGTCAACCCTGACCTGCTTGACGCTCTGCCCGTGGGCGAGGTTCGGGTCGAGGAGTTGCCCGAGGACGTCGCACGGCGACTCTTCGAAGCCCTCCGGCTTGAGGTGCGCTACCAGAAGCGCGCCAACCAGATCAAGTGCACAGCCACGCTCGTAGGACCCGCAGTCTCAGCGGTGCGGCAGGCTGCTCGCGGTGCCGTCATCTTACCGTTTGACCGCAGCAAGCGCATTGACCAGCGTAAACACGAGAAAGAGGAGGATGTCATGTCTGACATCTCTCCCGTTCCCATCCTTGTGGTGCCCTCGGCAGGATTCGAACCTGCGACACCTGCCTCCGGAGGGCAGTGCTCTATCCCCTGAGCTACGAGGGCTCGCTTGCGCGACTGAACAGAGCCTAGCGCATGCCCCGTTCCGGCTGTGCACAGGAGGGTGCTTAACGCGGTAGCGTCGGATCATCGACGCGGAGGGAGGCGGCGGTGCGCGCCGAGCCGTTCCAGGTCAGGGTGGCTGAAGAGGACATCGACGACGTGCGGGCGCGGTTGCGGCGCACCCGGTGGCCGGAGGCGGAGACCGTCGCGGACTGGTCGCAAGGGGTGCCTCTCGCTTACGCGCGGGAGCTGTGCCGCAGCTGGGCCGAGGATTACGACTTCGGGTTCGCCGAGCGGCTCAATGTCTTCCCGCAGTTCCGGCAGGAGATCGACGGCCTCGGGATTCACTTCGTGCACCTCCGCTCGCCCGAGCCGAACGCGTTCCCGCTGGTGATCACGCATGGCTGGCCTGGTTCGGTGCTCGAATTCCTCGACATCCTCGGCCCGCTGACCGATCCGCGGGCGCACGGCGGCGACCCGGCGGACGCGTTTCACGTCGTCGCGCCTTCGCTGCCGGGGTATGGCTGGAGCGACAAACCGAGCGAGACCGGTTGGGGCGTCCGGAAAATCGCGACGGCTTGGGATCAGCTGATGGTCTCGCTCGGCTACGACCGCTACGGCGCGCAGGGCGGCGACTGGGGTTCGGCCGTTTCGGGGGCGCTCGGCGAGGTCGCGCGGGAACGGGTCGCGGGCGTGCACGTCAACATGGCGGCCGCGCCGCGAGGCGACTTCGAAGACGAGACCGACGAGGAACGCGAAGGCGCGCAAGCGGCCGCGGAGTTCCGGCGCACCGGCCAGGGCTACTCGGGGCAGCAGGGCACGCGTCCGCAAACCCTCGGCTACGGCCTGACCGACTCGCCGGCGGGGCAAGCGGCGTGGATCGCAGAGAAGTTCTGGGCCTGGACCGACAACAACGGGAGCCCGGAGGACGCGGTCACGCGGCAGCAGCTTCTCGACGCGATCTCGGCGTACTGGTTCACCGCGTCCGCGACGTCGTCCGCGCGGCTCTACTGGGAGAGCTACCGCAGCTTCGGCGACCTCGTCACGGCGCCGTCCGGCATCTCGGTCTACCCGCGCGACCTCGTCCGCCCGTCGCGACGGCAGGCGGAGCTGAAGTACACCGATCTGCGCTGGTTCGAGCGGTTGCCTCGCGGCGGGCACTTCGCCGCGATGGAACAACCGGCGTCGCTCGTCGAGCAGATCCGCGGGTTCTTCCGGCTCGTGCGCTGATCATCCCACCTCGCGGAACGGGTCTGGGAGAAACGCTTCACCAGGCGTTAGAGTGAAGTTAGGCTAGCCTGTATTGCATATATGCGCATGTGACTATATATTCCTCTCGACACCGAGATGGGGAGGCGAGCGATGGGACACGGGCACGGCCACGGGCACACCGCCGCTCCGGCGAGCGCGTCCGGCCGCTACGTCCGCGCACTGTTGATCGCTCTCGCGGTCGGTGCGGGGTTCATGGTGCTGGAGTTCGCGGTGGGCTTCGCCACCGGCTCGCTCGCGCTCATCTCCGACGCCGCGCACATGTTCACCGACGTTCTCGGCGTCGGAATGGCGCTCGTCGCGATCGTGCTCGCGCTCCGCAGCGGGCCGACGCCCAGCCGTACGTTCGGCATGTACCGGGCGGAAGTCCTTGCCGCGCTTGCCAATGCGGTGCTGTTGTTCGGCGTCGCCGGGTACGTGGCGGTCGAGGCGATCGGCCGGATCACCAACCCGCCGGAGGTGCCCGGACTGCCGGTGCTGCTCGCCGCTGCCGCGGGTCTCCTGGCCAACATCGTGTCGTTCCTGGTGCTGCGCTCGGGCGCGAAGGAGAGCCTGAACGTCCGCGGCGCGTACCTCGAAGTGCTGGCTGATCTGATCGGTTCGGTCGGCGTGCTGCTCAGCGGCGCGATCACGCTCACCACCGGCTGGCGCTACGCCGACCCGATCATCGGTGTCGCGATCGGCCTCTTCGTGCTGCCGCGCACCTGGACGCTCGCCCGCCGCGCGCTGCGGATCCTCTTCCAACACGCGCCCGCTGGCGTGGACGTCGGCGAGATCAGCACCGAACTCGCCGCGCTGCCAGGGGTCGCGGATGTGCACGACCTGCACGTCTGGACGCTGACCTCAGGCATGGAGGTCGCATCGGCGCATTTGACGGTGAAGGCCGATGCCGAGCAGTCCACCGTGCTCACCAAGGCGCAAGACCTGCTGTCCGTCCGCTACGAGATCAAACACGCGACGCTTCAGGTCGAGGGACCGCAATGCGCCCGTCGGTGCGCGGAGCTGTCCTGGTAGACCGGGGGCTATGCGCAAGGACTTCGACCCCGCAGAGTTGGCCCCGAACGCGTTCTACCGGCTATTGACCGCCACCGTCGTGCCGCGGCCCATCGCTTGGGTTTCGAGCGTTTCCCGCGACGGGGTGGACAACCTCGCGCCGCATTCGTTCTTCACCGTCGCCTCGGCCGCGCCCGCGGTGCTGCAGTTCACCTCGGTCGGGCGGAAAGACACCCTGCGCAACGTCGAGGCGACCCGTGAGTTCGTGGTCAATCTCGCGCCCGAGCCGCTGTTCGAGCAGATCAACGCCACCGGCGCGGATTTCCCGCCGGAGCTGAGCGAATTCGACGAGGCCGGGCTGACCCGCGAGCCGAGCCTGAAGGTCCGCCCGCCGCGGGTCGCGGAATCGCCGGTGGCCTTCGAATGCGAACTGCACAGCACGGTCGGTTTCGGGCGTTCGACGGTGGTGTTCGGCCGGGTCGTGCACCTCGCGGTCAACGAGGACGTCCTCGACGGCGACCACCCGATGATCGACCGGCTGCGGCCGCTGTCCCGGCTGGGCCGCGACGAGTGGGGGACGCTGGGCGACATCAAGGAACTGGCGCGGCCGAAATACACAAGCTCGTGAGCGGCTAGGCGCTCACGAGCTTGTCGGGGAGCATCGATCAGGGGGCGGGCAGCGGCTGCGCGTCCCGCGCCTTGAGCATGCTCTTCATCTGGTCCATTTCCGCGCCCTGGGACACCAGCATGCTGCGGCACAACGCCTTCACCGCGTCGACGTTCGTGTGGTCCTGGGCGTACTCGGCCATCGCCACGCCGCCCTGGTGGTGGCGCAGCATCAGCTGCAGGAAGTCGACGTCCAGCGCACGGCCGGACAGCGTGCGCAGCTTCGCGAGTTCCGCGTCGGTGGCCATGCCGGGCATCGGCGCGCCGCCCGCCGGGCTGCTGGTCGGCATCTGCATGCCCGCGTGGCCCATCGGTTCGGTCATCCAGCTCATGTACGCGCCGGTCGCCTGCTCCGGCTGGTCCCACAGCATGAGCCAGCCCTTCATCCGCCCGACCTGCTCGGTCTGCGTGCGCTCGATGTCGAACGCGAGCTGGCGGATCTCCGGGTCGGCGGAGTGGTCGCGCGCCCAGCCGGCCATGGTGACCGCCTGCAGGTGGTGCACCGACATGTCCTGGGCGAACCCGACCTCGACCGACCCCGCGCCCGGCGTCGCGGGCGCCGCGTCGCCGCCGTCGGTGAGCCGCGTCGCGAAGACCCCGATCGCGGCCCCGACCAGCAGCACCGCGATCAGCGTCCCGCCGATGACCACCCACCGGGACCAGCCGGGCCGTTCCGCCGCGGCGGACTCCTCGGCGGTCTCGGCGTCGGCGGAACGGGCGGTCTCGACGCCGTCCGTCCCGTCGGCGCGGTTTTCGGAGCGGCTCACGGTCACTGCCCGGCGGGCGGGGTCCCCGGCATGCCGCCCTGCTCGTTCTGCGCCCCGGTGCTGCCCTTGTAGTCCATCGGCTTCGCGTCCTTGCCCGGCTTGCTCGGGTCGAACTTCGGCGGGTCACTCGGGTCGAACATGCCCTTGCCGAGCGCGTCGCACGAGGCGCCGATCTCCGGGTACACGCCGTTCGGGTTGGTCCGCAGCGCGGCGATGAACTGGTCGATGCGCGGGTCGCTGGCGCTGTCCAGCTTCAGCTGGTGGCCCCACGACTGCAGCGAGATCGGCTTGTCCAGGCCCGGGTAGGGCGACATCATCGTGTACGGCTTGCCCTTGACGCGCGCTTCGAGCAGCGCGATCTGGTCGCCCTTGACGAGGTCCGGGTTGTAGGCGATCCACACCGTGCCGTGCTCGAGCGAGTGCACCATGTTCTCGTTGCGCACCGCGGTCGGGTACACGACGCCGGTGCAGGTGGCCCAGTAGCCGTCGTGCGGGCCGCCGAACGGCGGGCTCTGGTCGTAGGCCACCCGTTCGGTGGGCAGGATGTGCACCGAACCGGTGTACTGCTTGATCACGACGCCGGGGATCTTCTTCGACGGGTCCGGGTTGCTCGCGCTCGGCGCGAAGGCGGCGGCGGCCGCGTCCCGGGACGCCTGGTCGCGCTTGGGCGCGGACGCCTGCAGGTAGTAGACGATGACGCCGGCCAGCAGGGCCACCACCACGACGACGCCGATGATGGTGCCCCAGGGCGTACGCTTGCCCGCGACGACCGAGCGGTTCTTCGCCGCCTTCACCGCGGAGGCGGACGAGCCCTTCTTCCTGGTGGTCCCGTTGGCCATGATTGCCGAGATCTCCTCGTGAGAGCGGGGAAGGGATCCGGACGGACCCTGCCGGTAGCCCAGTGTAGAGACCGGGCGTGCGATCACCGTGAACACCCGCGAGGCGCCCCGGCGAGCGGAACATCCGCCTCCGGTGTGCCCGCCGTCTCGCCAGCGCGTACCGCCGGAAGCGCGCGGCCGAAGCGCACCTAGAATTCGGCGAGTGACTCCCGCCGCTCTCGCCGATCTGGTCCGCAGCTCCGCCGTGCAGGTCCTCGCCGCACGGGGCGTCGACGCCGCCGTGCTGCCGGAGACCGTGACCATCGAACGCCCGCGCAACCCGGACCACGGAGACTACGCGACCAACCTCGCGCTGCAGGTGGCGAAGAAGGCCGGGCTGAAGCCGCGCGAGTTCGCCGAGGCGCTCGCCGAGGTCGTCGCCGGCGCGGACGGCGTGGCCGCGGCCGAGGTCGCCGGACCGGGCTTCCTGAACTTCCGGCTCGCCGCGGACGCGCAGGGCGAGCTCGTGCGCCAGGTGCTGGCCGCGGGCGCGGAGTACGGCCGCGGCGACGCGCTGGCCGGGCGCCGGATCAACCTGGAGTTCGTCTCCGCGAACCCGACCGGCCCGATCCACCTCGGCGGCACGCGCTGGGCCGCGGTCGGCGACGCGCTGGGCCGGGTGCTCGGCGCGCAGGGCGCGGACGTCACCCGCGAGTACTACTTCAACGACGCCGGCGCGCAGATCGACCGCTTCGTGCGCTCGCTGATCGCCGCCGCGAAGGGCGAGCCCGCCCCGGAGGACGGCTACTCCGGCGGGTACATCAGCGACATCGCGGCCGAGGTGATCAAGGCCGAGCCGAGCGCGCTGAGCCTGCCCGAGGACGAGCGGCACGAGACCTTCCGGCGCATCGGCATCGAGCTGATGTTCAGCCAGATCAAGCAGAGCCTGCACGAGTTCGGCACCGATTTCGACGTCTACTTCCACGAGAACTCGCTGCACGAGTCGGGCGCGGTCGACGCGGCGGTGCAGCAGCTCAAGGACTCCGGCAATCTCTACTTCGCCGACGGCG
Source organism: Amycolatopsis echigonensis (assembly GCF_002846615.1). NCBI lineage: Bacteria > Bacillati > Actinomycetota > Actinomycetes > Pseudonocardiales > Pseudonocardiaceae > Amycolatopsis > Amycolatopsis echigonensis. Next base: position 4,834,055 of record NZ_PJMY01000003.1, read on the forward strand.
CCTGGTGGCTCAAATCCAGCGAGTACGGCGACGACAAGGACCGCGTCGTCCTCAAGAAGGACGGCAACCCGGCCTACATCGCGGGCGACCTCGCCTACTTCAAGGACAAGCGCAACCGCGGTTTCGACCTGTGCATCTACATGCTCGGCGCGGACCACCACGGCTACATCGCGCGGCTCAAGGCGGCCGCCGCGGCGTTCGGCGACGACCCGGCCACGGTCGAGGTGCTGATCGGCCAGATGGTGAACCTGGTCAGCGACGGCAAGCCGGTGCGGATGTCCAAGCGCGCGGGCACCGTGATCACGCTCGAGGACCTCGTGGAGGCGGTCGGCGTCGACCCGGCCCGCTACGAGCTGATCCGCTACTCCGTCGATTCCTCTTTGGACATCGATTTGGACTTGCTGCGCAAGCATTCCAACGACAACCCGGTCTACTACGTGCAGTACGCGCACGCCCGGCTGTCGTCGCTGCGGCGCGGCGCGGCGGACCTCGGCCTGAAGGTCGACGGGTCCGGGGCGGACGTCGATTTCGGACTGCTCACCCTGCCTGCTGAAGGCGACCTGATCCGCACCATCGGCGAATTCCCGGCGGTGGTGCGGCGGGCGGCGGAGATGCGCGAACCGCATCGCGTGGCCCGCTACCTCGAGGAACTGGCCGGCGCGTACCACAAGTTCTACACCGTGGGCCGGGTCCTCCCGCAGGGCGACGAGGAGGCCACCCCCCTCACGTACGCCCGGCTCGCTCTGTGCGAAGCCGCGCGCCAGGTGCTGGCGAACGGCCTGTCGCTGCTCGGTGTCTCCGCTCCGGAACGGATGTAAGAAATGGCGCACCCCGCGGGCCCCCGCCACGCCGACGTCTACCCCCATGCCGACGCTTCCGGGTTCCCGCCCGCGAGTGCCGGCGAACTCGACCAGTTGCCCGCGAAAGTGTGGCCGCGCAACGTTTATCGCGCCGCGGACGGCGTCGTCCGGATCGCCGGGGTCGACGTGCGCGACCTCGCCCAGACGTACGGCACGCCGCTGTTCGTGGTCGACGAGGCGGACTTCAAGTCCCGCTGCGCCGACTACGCCGAGGCGTTCGACGACCCGGCGCTCGTGCACTACGCGTCGAAGGCGTTCCTGTCCGTCGAGGTCGCCCGGTGGGTAGCCGAACAGGGGCTGAGCCTCGACGTCTGCAGCGGCGGCGAACTGGCCGTCGCGCAGCGCGCGAACTTCCCGGTGGAGCGGATTACGTTCCACGGCAACAACAAATCCGTCGCCGAACTGGACGCGGCCGTCGAGGCCGGCGTCGGCACCGTGGTGGTCGACTCGTACTACGAGATCGCCCGGCTCGCCGAAATCGCCGCCGCGCACGAGGTCGAGCAGAAGGTCCTCGTCCGGGTGACGGTCGGCGTCGAGGCGCACACCCACGAGTTCATCGCGACCGCGCACGAGGACCAGAAGTTCGGTTTCTCGCTGGCTTCCGGCGACGCCGCCGAGGCGGTGCGCCGGGTGCTGAACGCGCCGTCGCTGAAACTGGTCGGCCTGCACAGCCACATCGGTTCGCAGATCTTCGACGCCGACGGGTTCGAGGTCGCCGCGCGCCGCGTCGTCGGACTGCTCGCGGACCTGGCCAAGGAGCACGGCCCGGAGCTGCTGGACCAGATGAACGTCGTCGACCTCGGCGGCGGTTTCGGCATCGCGTACACCGAAAAGGACAACCCGCCGCCGCCCTCGCAGATGATCACGCAGATCCGCGAGATCGTCCGCAAGGAATGCGCGTACGCCGAGCTGCCGGTGCCGCGCATCGCGGGCGAACCCGGCCGCGCGATCGCGGGTCCGGGCACGTTCACCCTGTACGAGGTGGGCACGATCAAGGACGTCGCGCTCGGGGACGAGACCGCCCGCCGGTACGTCAGCGTCGACGGCGGCATGAGCGACAACATCCGCACGGCGCTCTACGACGCGGTGTACGACTGCCGGGTGGTCTCGCGGTCCGCCGCCGACGGCGACGAGCCGGTGACCCCGTCGTTGTCTCGCGTGGTGGGAAAACACTGTGAGTCCGGCGACATCGTCGTCCGAGACTGCTGGCTGCCAGACACGCTGGCTCCCGGCGACCTGCTGGCCGTCGCGGCGACCGGCGCCTACTGCTACGCGATGGCCAGTGGTTACAACCGGCTGCCGCGGCCCGCGGTGGTCGCCGTGCGCAACGGCGCCGCCCGGCTGCTGCTGCGCAGGGAGACGACGGACGACATGCTGCGCCTGGAGGTTTGAGAAGTGTCCCCTGTGTCTCCGAAAAGCCTGTCTCCCGCGGACCGCGCGCCCATCCGGGTCGCGATGCTGGGCTGCGGCACGGTCGGCAGCGAGGTCGCCCGGCTGCTCACCGAACAGGCCGGCGAGCTGGCGGCCCGCGCGGGCGCGCCGGTGGAACTGGTCGGCATCGCGGTGCGGCGTCCGGACAAGCACCCGGAACTGCCGGCCGAACTGCTGACCGACGACGCCGCGGCGCTCGTGGCCCGCGACGACGTCGACGTGGTGGTCGAACTGGTCGGCGGGATCGACCCGGTGCGCAGCTGGCTGCTCACCGCGCTGAACGCGGGCAAATCCGTGGTCACGGCCAACAAGGCGCTGCTCGCCGAATATTCGGCCGAGCTGTTCGAGGCGTCCGACGCCAGCGGTGCGGACCTCTACTTCGAGGCCGCCGTCGCCGGGGCCATCCCGCTGCTGCGCCCGTTGCGCGAATCGCTGGCGGGCGACCGGATCACCCGCGTGATGGGGATCGTCAACGGCACCACCAACTACATCCTCTCCGCGATGGACGCCACCGGCGCGGGCTACGCCGAAACGCTCGACGAAGCGAGCCGGCTCGGCTACGCGGAAGCGGACCCGACGGCGGACGTCGACGGTTACGACGCCGCGTCGAAGGCCGCGATCCTTGCCTCGCTGGCGTTCCACTCCCGGGTCACCGCGAAAGACGTGCACCGCGAAGGCATCGCCGACGTCACGGCGTCGGATCTGGCCGCCGCGCGCACGCTCGGCCGCACGGTGAAGCTGCTGGCGATCTGCGAACGCGTGACGGCGGACGACGGCACGGAATCGGTGTCCGCCCGCGTCCATCCGGTGATGATTCCGCGCAGCCACCAGCTGGCCGGCGTCGGCGGCGCGTTCAACGCGGTCTACGTCGAAGCGGACGCGGCCGGCGAATTGATGTTCTACGGCCAGGGCGCCGGCGGCGCGCCGACGGCCAGCGCGGTGCTCGGCGACCTCGTCGCGGTGGCGCGCAACCAGGTGCTCGGCGGCCGCGGCCCGCGCGAATCGGCGCACGCCGCGCTGCCGGTGCGGCCGATGGGCCAGACGCCGACTCGCTACCACGTCAGCCTCGACGTCGCGGACCGCGCGGGGGTGCTCGCCCAGGTGGCGCAAGCATTCGCGGCGCACGGCGTGAGCATCGCCGCGGTGCGCCAGCGCGACGCGAACGACACGGCGAGCCTCGTCGTGGTCACCCATCTCGCGCCCGACGCGGCTTTGCAGTCCACTGTGGACGAAATCGCGAAACTCGACGTGGTGCACGACGTGGTCAGCGTGATGCGGGTGGAAGGCGAAGACGCGTGAGCGCCGCGGGCAACCGAACCATGGACATCCCTGCCGCGGGCTCGCTGGTTAGCATGGTGAAACTCCGAAACGAGGCGGCAGCATGAGTTCCTGGCCGGGGATCATTGAGGCGTACCGCGACCGGGTTCCGGTCCCCGACGGGGCGCGTGTGGTCACGCTCGGCGAGGGCAACACCCCGCTGCTGCCCGCCGCGCACTTGTCGGAGCTGACCGGCGCCGAGGTGTACCTGAAGGTCGAGGGTGCGAACCCGACCGGCTCGTTCAAGGACCGCGGGATGACCGTGGCGATCACGCACGCGCTGGCCAGCGGCCTGCAAGCGGTGATCTGCGCGTCCACCGGCAACACCTCGGCCTCGGCCGCCGCGTACGCCGCGCGGGCCGGGCTCACCTGCGCGGTGCTGGTGCCGCAAGGCAAGATCGCGGTGGGCAAGCTCGCCCAGGCGGTGCTGCACGGCGCGCGGATCCTGCAGGTCGACGGCAACTTCGACGATTGCCTCGAACTCGCCCGCAAGACCGCGGCGGACTACCCGGTCACGCTGGTCAACTCGGTCAACCCGGTGCGCATCGCCGGGCAGAAGACCGCGGCGTTCGAGATCTGCGACGTGCTCGGCGAGGCCCCGGACGTGCACTGCCTGCCGGTCGGCAACGCCGGCAACATCACCGCGTACTGGAAGGGCTATTCGGAGTACGCGGCAGACGGTGTGGTGAAGAACACCCCGCGTATGTTCGGGTTCCAGGCCGCCGGCGCCGCTCCGCTGGTGCACGGCGAACCGGTTTCCGACCCGGACACCATCGCGACCGCGATCCGCATCGGCAGCCCCGCTTCGTGGGCGGGCGCGGTCTCCGCGCGCGACGAGTCGGACGGCCTGTTCGAGGCGATCACCGACGAGAAGATCCTTGAGGCGTACCGGCTGCTGGCCCGTCGCGAGGGCGTGTTCGTGGAGCCCGCGTCCGCGACGAGCGTGGCGGGCCTGCTGGCCACCGCGGCGGACGGTCGGCTGCCGAAGGGCGCGAAGGTGGTCTGCACGGTCACCGGGCACGGTCTTAAGGACCCGGCGACGGCGCTGGAAGGCAACGTCGAGGTGGAACCGCTCGCGGTCGACCCGACGGCCGTCGCGGCGGCGCTGGACCTGCGATGACGGCGCTGCCCGGGTTCCGCGCGACGGTCCCGGCGTCGACGGCGAACCTCGGCCCGGGATTCGACGCGCTCGGGCTCGCGCTGGCCCGCTACGACGTGGTCGACCTGCGGGTCACCGAGGGCGGCCTGAAAATCGAGGTGCTCGACGCGGGGGCCGGCGGCGTCGAGGACGTGCCGACCGACGAATCCCACCTCGTGGTCCGCGCGCTCCGGCGGGCCTGCGAACACCTGGACGTGCGGCCGCCCGGGCTGCATCTCCGGTGCCACAACAGCATTCCGCACGCGCGCGGCCTCGGGTCGTCGGCCGCCGCGGTGGTGACCGGCGTGGCGCTGGGCTACGCGCTGGCGGAGCGTCCGCTCGACGGCGACGCGCTCCAGCTCGCGGCCGAGTTCGAGGGCCACGCGGACAACGCGGCGGCGAGCCTGTTCGGCGGGCTCGTGGTGGCGTGGTCCGAGGACGGCCGGTTCCGCGCCGAACGCGTGGAGCCGAACCCGGCGATCCGGCCGGTGGTCGCGGTGCCGGCGGAGAAGTCGTCCACCCACGCGACGCGGGGCCTGCTGCCGTCGCAGGTGCCGCACGCCGACGCGGCGCACAGCGCGGGACGGGCGGCGCTCGCCGTGCTGGCCGTCACCGAACGGCCGGAACTGCTGATGGCCGCCACCGAGGACCGGCTGCACCAGGATTACCGCGCCGAGGCGTACCCGGCGAGCACCGGACTCGTGCGCACGCTGCGTGCCCGCGGAGTGCCCGCCACCATCTCCGGAGCAGGGCCGACTGTGCTCGCTCTCACGCTCACGGGAATACTCCCGCCGGGCGTGGACGTTGAAGGGTTCGACGTCTCCGAATTGCCCGTGGATCGCGATGGCGTGCAGGTGGTGGCCAGGTGACGACCTGGTCACAGGCTGGACGGCAGCGTGCGCCACGCGGGGGGTGGTTGTTGCACCCGGACAGGGCGCGGTCTACCCTCGGGGGCGTTCGATCACCGTGCGTTTCCGCACCCGATGCCGGGCCTGTTCGCCCTTAGCGGCGGCTCCGGTCCGCATCCTTCGTCGATCCGCCGATTCCGCACCGCCTGGCACGCGGGAGGCGGAGGGACGCAGGCGGGTTTCCGGTTCCGGCGGTGCCGAATTCCGCTTTCTCCGTCCGGAGGGGGCAAACACCCTGTGCTGGCGGCGCTTCGCTGTGTCTCGCACGGCTGGGCGCGAGCCGTCCGCATCGGAGGCAGAAGCCGTCTCGCTACCGGCGGCAGTCCGCTGATCCACCTGGAACGTGGATCGGTCAGGAAGGACATGTGTGAGCAACACCGATCTGTTGAGCGGCGACGTGGAGACCCCCGCCGCGGCCGCTGAGACCAATGGGGCCGCGGCCGCTCCGAAGCGTCGCGCCGGGGGCCTGTCCGGAATGGTCATCGCCGAGCTCCGCCAGCTGGCCGGAGAACTGGGTGTGGGCGAGACCACCGGCATGCGCAAGGGGGACCTGATCGCCGCGATCCGCGAGCGCCAGGGCAAGAGCAAGAAGCGCACCGCCGCGGCCGAGACGCTGCCGCTCGACGGCGTCGGCGAGCCGGTCAAGGCCGAGAAGGCCGAGAAGCCCGCCCGCCGCGCCAAGTCCGACGCTCCCAAGGCGGACGCGGCCAAGACTGAGGCTCCCCAGGCGGAGCCGAAGGCCGAGCCGGTCAAGGCGGAGGCTCCCCAGTCCGAGGCTCCGAAGGCGGAGACCGCGCAGGACGGGAAGCCCGCCGCGCAGGAGCGCCCGGAGCGGCACGACCGTTCCGAGGGCCAGTCCGACGGCCAGTCCGAGGAAGGCGGCCGCAACCGCCGCCGCCGCGGCGGCGCGAACCGGGGCGGTGACCAGCGGGACCAGCGGGACCAGCGCGGCGACCGCCAGGGCGGCAACCGCGACAACAATCGCGACGGCAACCGCGACAACCGGGACAACAACGGCCGCGACAACCGCGACGGCAACCGTGACAACCGCGGCGGCCAGGACAACCGGCAGGACAACCGCCAGGACCGGCAGGACAACCGGCAGCGGAACCAGCAGGACAACCGGGACAACCGGCCTCAGGACGACGACGAGGAAGGCGGCCGCCGCGGGCGCCGCTTCCGCGACCGCCGCCGCCGGGGCAGCGGGGGCGGCCGCGCCGAGGGCGGCGCGCCGGACACCGAGATCCGCGAGGACGACGTCCTGCTGCCGGTCGCCGGCATCCTGGACGTGCTCGACAACTACGCGTTCGTGCGCACCTCCGGCTACCTGGCCGGGCCGAACGACGTGTACGTGTCGCTGTCGCTGGTCCGCAAGTTCGGCCTGCGCCGCGGCGACGCGATCACCGGTGTCGTGCGCCAGCCGCGCGAGGGCGAGCAGCAGCGGCAGAAGTTCAACCCGCTGGTGCGCGTCGACTCGATCAACGGCCTGGAGCCGGACGAGGCCAAGCGCCGTCCCGACTTCACCAAGCTGACGCCGCTGTACCCGAACGAGCGGCTGCGCCTCGAGACCGAGCCGCACAAGCTCACGACCCGCGTGATCGACCTGATCATGCCGGTCGGCAAGGGCCAGCGCGCGCTGATCGTGTCCCCGCCGAAGGCGGGCAAGACCACGATCATGCAGGACATCGCGAACGCGATCACGACCAACAACCCCGAGGCCCACCTCATGGTCGTGCTGGTCGACGAGCGTCCGGAAGAGGTCACCGACATGCAGCGGTCGGTGAAGGGCGAGGTCATCGCCTCCACCTTCGACCGCCCGCCGTCCGACCACACCTCGGTCGCCGAGCTGTCCATCGAACGGGCCAAGCGCCTGGTCGAAATGGGCCACGACGTGGTTGTCCTGCTCGACTCGATCACCCGTCTGGGCCGTGCCTACAACCTGGCCGCGCCCGCGTCCGGCCGGATCCTGTCCGGTGGTGTCGACTCGACCGCGCTGTACCCGCCGAAGCGTTTCCTCGGCGCCGCGCGCAACATCGAGAACGGCGGCTCGCTCACCATCTTCGCGACCGCGATGGTGGAGACCGGGTCCACGATGGACACGGTGATCTTCGAGGAGTTCAAGGGCACCGGCAACGCGGAGCTCAAGCTCGACCGCAAGATCTCCGAGCGCCGCGTGTTCCCGGCGGTGGACGTCAACCCGTCCGGCACCCGCAAGGAAGAGCTGCTGCTCTCGCCGGACGAGCTGGCCGTCACGCACAAGCTGCACCGCGTGCTGCACGCGCTGGACTCCCAGCAGGCCATCGATCTGCTGATCTCCCGGCTCCGCAAGACGAAGACCAACATCGAGTTCCTGATGCAGGTCTCGAAGACCGCCCTCGGCGGCGGAGACGAGGACTGAGTCTCCTTTCCACGCATCCGGCCCGCCCCTGGAGTCACCTCGGGGGCGGGCCGGTTGCTGTGTGGAGGTCCGTGAAGGACTCCTTGAGGGAATCAGATTCCCCCAAGGAGTCCTTCACGGACGTTTCTGCCGCGCCGGGGAGGTGGCGCGGCAGAAAGCTTCAGCGGCGGGGGACAGCGGCGGGAGTCCAGCCGCGGTAGTTGTTGAAGTAGCTCGTGGAGCTGCCGTGGCCGATCTTGCCGCCGACGCTGGTGGCGTAGAAACCGCCGTTGCCGTCGGCGATTCCGACGTGGCCGTAGGCGCTGATGTTCCAGTACACGAACGAACCGGCGGGCGGCTTGCCGCTCGTGTGCTTCGGGCTGGCCCCGTTCCAGTGCGCGTTGGCGGACGCCCACACCCCGCTGACGCCGTAGGAATTCTCCGCGGCCTTCTCGCAGTAGTGCTCCCATCCGGTGCTTCCGGCGTGCGCCTTGTACCAGGCGACCGCGCCGGCCGGGGTGCCGTCGCCGGCACCGGTCAGGTTGGTCTCGGACAGCTCGGAGAACGTGCCCGCGGCGGGGTTCACGTCCGCCGCCGTGATCCCGTCGGCGGCGTTCGCGGCGGGCGCGAAGACCGCGGCGGACGCCACTAGTGCCAGTGCCGCTGCCGGCTTCGCGAGCCGGGTGAGCAGGTCGGTCGTGCGCATGTCCGGACCTCCAGTAAGTGAGCGATTCACGAACTCGGCCAGCTTCACGCCAGCGGGTACAAAATCCGTACAATGCGAACGACCTTCACTACCCACCGTCGCGACCGGCGGCGGAATACCTGGTCACCGGGGTGTGTTGCAGTTCGTGCCAGCACGTCTGGCAGAATGACCCGCTGAAGTCCGGCACCGGTTCACCCCATACCGGGGACCCGGGGCCAACGAGAGAGGACACCATGAAGAGCGGTATTCACCCCGAATACGTGACCACGACCGTCACGTGCAACTGCGGGAACAACTTCGTCACCCGCAGCACGAAGGAGTCGGGTCAGATCCACGTCGAGATCTGCTCGAACTGCCACCCCTTCTACACCGGCAAGCAGAAGATCATGGACACCGGTGGCCGGGTTGCCCGGTTCGAGAAGCGCTACGGCAAGCGTCAGCAGAAGACCGACGCCAAGTAGCTTGTCCGACGGCGCCCACCCGCATGCCCGGGTGGGCGCCGTTGTTCTGTCCGGGCCTGTTCGCGAGAGGAAGACGGCGAAGTGGATTCGAGTTCGCTCAAGGGGCTGCTCGACGAGCACGCGCGGCTGGAACAGGAGCTCGCCGACCCGTCGGTGCACGCCGACCAGGCCCGGGCCCGCAAACTGGGCCGCCGCTACGCCGAGCTGAGCCCGGTCGTGCGCGCGGTGCGCGAACTGGACGAGGCCCGCGACGATCTGTCCGCGGCCAAGGAGCTCTCGGCCGAGGACGCGACGTTCGCCGCCGAGGCCGAGGAGCTGGCGGCGAAAATCCCGCAGCTCGAAGCGAAACTCACCGAACTGCTGCTGCCGCGCGACCCGTACGACGGCTCGGACGTCGTGATGGAGATCAAATCCGGCGAGGGCGGCGAGGAATCCGCGCTGTTCGCCGGCGACCTGCTGCGGATGTACCTGCGCTACGCCGAACGGCACAACTGGAAGGCCGAGGTGCTCGACGCGACGGAGTCGGACCTCGGCGGCTACAAGGACGTCACGCTGTCGCTCAAGAGCAAGTCCGCGGACGTCGAAGGCGTCTGGGCCCGGTTGAAGTTCGAGGGCGGCGTGCACCGCGTGCAGCGCGTGCCCGCGACCGAATCGCAGGGCCGCATCCACACGTCCGCCTCCGGCGTGCTGATCTACCCGGAACCGGAAGAGGTCGAGGTCGAAATCGACCCGAACGACCTGCGCATCGACGTGTTCCGGTCGTCCGGTCCCGGCGGGCAGAGCGTCAACACCACCGACTCCGCGGTGCGGATCACGCACCTGCCGACCGGCATCGTCGTGTCGTGCCAGAACGAGAAGTCGCAGATCCAGAACCGCGCGCGGGCGCTGCAGGTGCTGCAGGCCCGGCTGCAGGCGATCGCCGAGGAAGAAGCGGCGGCGAAGGCGTCGGACGCCCGCCGGTCGCAGGTGCGGACCGTCGACCGTTCGGAGCGCGTGCGGACGTACAACTTCCCGGAGAACCGGATTTCCGATCACCGGGTGAACTACAAGGCGTACAACCTGGACCAGGTGCTCGACGGCGACCTGGACGGCGTGCTGGACGCACTGGCCGCGGCCGACCGGGAGGAGCGGCTCGCCGCGCAGGCGGGCTGATCCTCAGACCGCGGCGGGGATTTCTTCCTCCGCCGGGTCCTCGTCCTCGGTCTGTTCCGGTGCGGTTTCCGCGCGGGGAAGCAGGCTGAGGACCGCGAAGACCACGGCCAGCACCGTCGGGAACAGCGTCAGCAACTGGTGTTTCACGCCTTCGATGCCTTCGCCCAACGCCGACAGCCCCAGTTGTCCCGCCGCGAAGAACACCAGCAGGAACGCGACAATCCCGTACTCACGCCGGTTTCGGCGGAACGCACGCACCCCGGCCCAGCCGAGGAGCACCCACACCGGCACCAGCACGAACAGTCCGAGCGGCGCGACCAGTGCGGCCAGCCCGGAGAACACCGGCACCCGGTACTCCTTGGAGAGTCGCGGCTGTCCGGACAGTTCGCCGAAGCTGCCGAGGTTTTCCGGCCGTGCGGTGAGGGCGTCGACACCGCCCTGCTGCAGGATTTCCGCCGTCCGGCCCGGGTGCGTCGCGTAGTAGTGCAGCACGTTGCGGCGGCTGATTTTGTCCTTGTACCGCGGGTAAAGCGGGTCGTGCCAGGCCGCGCGCTCGCCCCACCACCCGGTGCCGACGTACTGCTCGAACGACTCCGGCAGCCCGAGCGCGGCGAGGTCGGCCTTCGTGTCGTGCTTTCCGTCCACAATGGAGTCGAAGATCGCGTGGTACATGTTGGCCTCGCGGTATTCCGCGTTGGCCGGGTCGCCCTGGGACTGGATCGCCAAGGTGCCCGCGCCCACGATCGCGAGCATGGCCAGCGGCAGCGCCCAGCGTTTCCGTCCGCGCGCGCCGGACGGGCGGGTCAGCAGCAGCGCGAGCGCGAAAAGCGGGATGAGCAACAGGGTTTGCGATTTGGCGTTGATCCCGACGAGTCCGCCGAGGACAGTCACCGCGGCTCCGGCCCAGCGCGGTTTTCCGGGACGGTGCACCAGGAACAGGCCGCCGCAGATCAGCAGGATGCCGAGGAACGCCGCGCCTTCGCTGAGCACCGACGCGAAATAGCCGAAGAACGCCGAGTCGCCCATCACGAGCAGCAGCAACACCGTGGCGATCAGCCGGTTTCGCCGGTTCAGGTCGAGGCCGAGCACGGTGACCGTGATCGCGCCGGCGACCAGCACGCAGGTGAGCACGCCGAGCACCAGCAGGTTCAGCACGCCGGACGCACCGAACAGCGCGCCGATTTTGCCCGCCGCCCAGTCGAGCCAGGCCTGGCTCGAGACGTAGGCGGAATCGCACGGCGGCGCGGACCCGTAACTGAACCGGACGAACCCTTCCGACGGCCGGTCCAGCTGCCGCCCGCCGAGCTGGCACAGCAACCGCCAGCCGTCGCCGTTGTCGGCCATGCCGATCGGGCGCGGCACCAGGAACCGCAGCAGCAACAGTCCGAGCGAGGCGACGAATACCCCGAGGCCGAAGCGGAGATCCCTGGACTTCACCGGGCGAGTCTAGAGGGGGTCCGCGGCACGGCCTTGGGGTGCCGGGCGTCGTGAGCGGCGATCGCGGTTCTCACCGGGATCGCCGCTCACGAGACTTCACTCGGTCGCCGCCGCGAACGCGGCCATCCGCTCCTCGTAGCCCTCGTCCCCTCCGAAGTGCACCGCCACCGCGTCCGCGCCGGCCTCTCGATACGCACGGTAGGTCTCGACGGCGGTCTTCTCGTCGAACTGTTGCCGGGCGATCCGCCGCACGCGCCGCTCCGGGTGGAGCTGGTCCAGTTTCGCCGCCCGTTCCGCGAAAGCCTCCGGCGAGAGGCCCGCGCTGAGCCACTGGTCCCCTGCCCGGGCCGCCCGGCGCAGCGCGACCGCCGAGTTCCCGCCGACCAGGATCGGGATCCGGCCGTGGGGCCGCGGCTCGAAATACCCGCCGTCCCGGCCCCGGCCGGTGGTGAACAGCTGGTCCAGCAGCGAGAGCGTCTCGTCCAGCGTCGCGCCGCGGCGAGAGAAATCCGCGCCGATCTCCGCGAACTCCGGCTCGTTCCACCCCGCCCCGACGCCGAGGACCAGCCGGTGCCCCGACAGCCGGTCGATCGTCGCGGCCTGTTTCGCCAGCAGGTGCGGCTCGCGCAGCGGAACGATCACCACGGACGTGCCCAGCCGCACGCGTTCGGTCGCCGCGGCCAGGTAGGCGAGCGTCGCCAGCGGCTCGTACACGCCGCCGAAGACCTCGCCGAACGGTTCCGGCGGCAGCACGTGGTCGGGCAGCCAGACGGATTCGTACCCCAGCTCCTCGGCCAGACGGGCCAAGTCGGCGAGGCGTCGCGGGGTCAGGTCGGGCGACTCGTTCGGCAAGACAACCTGGCGGCTCATCGCAGCGCCTTCCGGATCGCGGCGAGCCAGGCTTCCGGCGCTTCGTCGGCGATGCCGTGCCCGGACTCGATCTCGACCAGGTCCGCGCCGGGAATCCCGTCGGCCAGTTCCCGCGAATGCCGTGGCGGCACGAGGGAGTCCAGCGTCGTGGCGATCACCAGTGTCGGCACGGCGATCGATGCCAGTTCCGCCCGGGTGTCGACGGACCGGACCAGTTCGACCTGCTTCGCCGTGCCCGCGGGCACCGACGCCGCCAACTCGGAGACCGCCGAGGTGAGCTGGTCGGGCGTGAGCGCCGCGAGGAACGGTTCGCTGGCGGCGACCAGCAGCAGGTATTTGGCGAGCAGGGTGCGGTCGCCCTCCAGCAGATGCGCCCACAGGTCCAGCGCCAGCTCCGTCCGCGCGTCCGGCCGGGCGAGACCCGCGGTGAGGATGAGCCCGGTGACGCGGTCGGGATGCCGGGTGGCCGCGCGGACCGCGACGGCCGTGCCGAGCGAGTAACCGAGCACGGTGAACTTCCCGACCCCGGCGTCGACGGCGGTCGCGACCAGTCCGTCGGCCAGTTCGTCGAGCGTGCCGCCCGCGACCGGATAGTCGGCCCCGACGACGGTGTGCGTGCGGGCGAGGTCGTCCAGGAGCGGGCCGAAGTTGGCCTTCACGCCGCCGCCCGCGCCGTGGGCGAGCAGCAGGCCGGGGCCCTGTCCGAGGACGAGGGGCGCGAAATGTTCAGTCATGTTCGCGACGTTAAGGATTGACACCAGTGTGAAGGCCAGAAGCAGGGGAAGATCGGATGCTGATCGGCGAACTCGCGCAACGCACCGGCGTCGCGCCGCGGCTGCTGCGGTACTACGGCGAGCAGGGGCTGCTGGACTCGGCGCGCAACACGAGCGGGTACCGGGTGTACGGCGAGGAGGCCGTCGTCCGGGTGCGGCAGATCCGGAAACTGCTGGCCGCGGGCCTGACCACGGAGATGATCGCCGGGATGCTCGACTGCGCGAGCGGTCCCGCCGCGCACCTCGACCTGTGTCCCGAATTGGTGCGCAGGCTGCGCGGGGAACTGGCCGAGGTGGAGCGCCGGATCGGGGATCTCGCCCAGCGGCGCGAAGTCCTGTCCGGGTATCTCGGCCAGGCGTGAGGCCCGCGCGGCCGGGGGTCGATACGCTGGGCAGCACCCCCGCCGGGGGGTGTTTCGACGAGTGAAGGACGACCAGTGAATCGGCAGCCGCTGCGCCTGGCCATCATGGAGGCCACCCGGATCCTCACCGAGGCGGGCGTGGAATCGCCGCGGTCGGACGCGGATCTCATCGCCGCGCACGTGCTCGGCATCGACCGGGGCAGGCTGCCGATGGTGCCGCTGGTCGACCCGCCGGTGATCGACGCGATCGGGCAATTGGTCGCGCAGCGCGCCAAACGGATCCCGCTGCAGTACCTGACCGGCTGGGCCGCGCTCGGCAACATCACGGTCAACGTCGGCGCGGGCGTGTTCGTCCCGCGGCCGGAGACCGAACTGCTGCTCGAATGGGGCGTGAAGTTCCTGCAGGGCCGCGAATACCCGGTGGTGGTCGACCTGTGCACCGGCTCCGGCGCGCTGGCGCTGGCGATTGCGCACGAGCGTCCGGACGCGGTGGTCTACGCGGTCGACGTCGACCCGCAGGCGCTCGCCTGGGCCCGGCACAACGCCGACGTGCACAGCGCGGCCGGCAACACGCCGATCCGGCTCTACTCCGGCGACATCGCCGACCCGACGATGTTCGCCGAACTCGACGGTCTCGTGGACCTGGTGCTGTGCAACCCGCCCTACGTGCCGGAGGGCACGCCGGTCCCGCCGGAAGTCGGCGAACACGACCCGGCGCGCGCGGTCTTCGCCGAGGAGAGCGGCCTGGCGGTGATCCGGCACGCGATCGCGGCCGGCGCGCGACTGCTGCGCCCAGGCGGCGGGCTGGCGATCGAACACGACGACACCCACGGTTCGGCGGTCCCGGCCCTGGTGCGCGCGCGGCGGGTGCTGACCGGCGTCGAGGACCACCCCGATTACAGCGGGCGCGCTCGGTTCGTCACCGCCCGCCGGCTCGGCTGAGGCCGCTCTTTCCCGGACCACCACCCCTCGTCCGCGCAGCAGTTCTACTACTGGACCCCGACCGCGGGCCCGGCCACGCACGCCTGGGTGAGCAGCGGGGAGAGCATCTCGTACTGGGAGGATCCGAAGGACGCGGATCTGCTGTGGTCCCTGCAGGAGGGGCAGGGGAAGCGGAACGTGTTCGCGGTGAAGCAGGCCAGTTACGGCAGTTGATCGGTGACCCGCTGGGCCGCCGTTCCCTCGGCCGCTGGCGAGATGTCCCCAATGCGGTTTTCTCCGCAGCGCGGAAGCCCGTGAAGGGCTCCTTGGCGGAATGAGATTCCCTCAAGGAGCCCTTCACGGACCTCGGCGGGAGCGGATGCGCACCCCATCTCGGGGCGCTCCGGGAACCTCCGCGCCGGGGGATAGGCTTCGCGTCATGAGTGCGGTCTACGACTGCGGCAAGCGCGAGTCCCGAGCCGAAGGCCTGTCCGCGGCGGCTGCCGCCGTGCGGTCGAGCCGGCTGGTCGTCCTGCCGACGGACACGGTGTACGGCATCGGCGCCGACGCGTTCGACTCCGGCGCCGTCCAGGCGTTGCTGCGGGCGAAGAACCGCGGCCCGGACATGCCGGTCGGCGTTCTCGTCGGTTCCTGGTCCACTGTGGACGGTCTGGTGCTCGGTGTTCCGCCGCAGGCGCGGGCGCTCATCGAGGCGTTCTGGCCGGGCGATCTGTCGATCGTGCTGCCGCACGCGCCGAGTCTGCAGTGGAATCTCGGCAACTCCCGCGGCACGGTGATGCTGCGGATGCCGCTGCACCCGGTCGCGCTCGAACTGCTGCGCGACGTCGGCCCGATGGCGGTGTCGAGCGCGAATGTCTCCGGGCGTTCGCCCGCCTCGACCGTCGAGGACGCGCGGGAGCAGCTCGGCGATTCGGTGTCGGTGTATCTCGACGGCGGGTCGAGCGGCGAAGCGGTGGCGTCGTCCATCGTGGACCTCACCGGAGACAAGCCCGTGGTGCTGCGCGAGGGCGCGGTCACCAAGGCCGCCATCGCCGAGGTGCTCGGCGTGGCCGAGGAGACGCTGGACTGAGCCGGGCAAGTGACTGCCGTTCACCGCGACCGCACGCGGGCGCGGTAGCGTGGCGCGGTGACTCCGACCTCCCGGCGGGCGTGACGCGGTCATGCCTGTAGTCCAAGGACTTCTCCCGATCCGGGAGTACCTGCTCGTCGCGCTGACCGCGACCGCGGTGACCTATCTGCTGACCGGCGTCGTGCGCCGGGTGGCGATCCGGATCGGTGCGATCGCCAATCCCCGTGCGCGCGACGTGCACGTCAAGCCGATCCCGCGGATGGGCGGCGTCGGCATCTACCTCGGGATCGCCGCGGCGATGGGTCTCGCGCACCAGCTTCCCGCGCTCAGCCACGGTTTCGACGTCTCCTACGACGCGGTCGGCGTGCTGCTCGCGGCGGGCGTCATCTCGCTCATCGGCATCCTGGACGACCGGTTCGAACTCGACGCGTGGACGAAGCTCGCCGGACAGGTCATGTGCGCCGGGATCCTCGTCATCTTCGGCGTGCAGTGGGTGTCGTTCTGGGTGCCGTGGGGCGGCAACGGGGATTCGATCGGCTCGGTGCTGGTCCTGGACAAGAACCAGGGCGCGCTGCTGACCGTCGTGATGGTCGTGGTGATGGTCAACGCGATGAACTTCGTCGACGGCCTCGACGGGCTGGCCGGCGGCCTCGGCTTCATCGCCGCGACGGCCACCTGCGTGTTCTCGCTCGGCCTGCTCGACAACGCGGGCGGCGACTTCGGCTCGTACCCGCCCGCGCTCATCGCCGCCGCCCTCGCCGGGGCCTGCCTCGGTTTCCTTCCGTACAACTTCCAGCCGGCCAAAATTTTCATGGGCGACTCCGGATCGATGATGATCGGGCTGATGCTCGCCGGGGCCACCACGTCGGCGAGCGGACGGGTCAACTACACGCGGTTCTCCGCCTCGGACGCGCTGGCCCTGCTGTCCCCGCTGGTGGTCGTCGTGGCGGTGCTTTTCGTGCCGGTGCTCGACCTCGTGATGGCCGTCGTCCGGCGCACGCGGCGCGGGCAGAGCCCGTTCGCCGCCGACAAAATGCATCTGCACCACCGGTTGCTGGAAATCGGCCATTCGCAACGGCGCGCGGTGCTGTTGATCTATTTGTGGGCCGGAATTCTGTCTTTCGGCGCGGTCTCTATCACGATTTTCGACAGTCCGGTTGTGTTCTGGGCCATTGGCGCCGCATTGGTGGTCGCGGTGCTGGTTTCCCTCGTGCCGCGGCTGCGTTCCCGGCACCGGCACGGCGTCTGAGGTCGCGGGCGGTCTATACTGGCGGGTCGAACCGAACGAGGAGCGAATGCAGTGAGCGACACCGAGACGCCCGAGACGTCCCAGGCAGCGGCTCAGGCCACCGCTCCGGAGAACCCGCACGCCGCTCCGGTGCGCCAGCTCGCTCGCTCGATGACGCGTGCCTCGCTGCTGTTCACCCCGCCGTTCATCCTGGTCTGCATTGTGCTTTTCACCGTCCTCAACGGACTGCACGGCTTCCTCGGAGCCCTGGTCGGCGGCGTGCTGGCGATGATCGCCTCGCTGTCGACGCTGGGCATGATGAAGGTATCCGCCGGACAGGACCCCTCGCTCGTGATGCTCATCGCTCTCGGCGGTTACGCGGCGAAGGTCATCCTGCTGTTCCTCGCGCTCACTCTGCTCAAGGGCGTCACCGCGCTGCACCCGCTTTCGCTCGGGATCACGATGATCGTCGCCATTCTCGTGGCCGCCGCCGCGGAGTTCGCGGCATTCCGCAAAGCGCGTATCCCGACCATCATTCCCGCTTCGCATTGACGGGTTCGGGACTAGGGTCCCAGCCGGATTCGGGACTTAGGTCCTGGACCATTCGGCGGGTTAGGAGTACGCCTGTACGGCACTGATCTACCTGCTGGTATGGTCCGCGTCATGGGTGGCGGCCTCGGCCGCGCACTCCCGACGACGAACCGCGATCAGCAGTGTGGCGACCGGATGGTTCCGCCTCATCTCAACGCTGGTCCGAAGTAGACCGCAGGGCAGTGTTCACGCGAGACCTCCCTCGTGCACGGACCGGCAGATCGGCTCCGCGCACGGCGGGTACCCGCCGCCTCCGGCGTCCCGATGCGTATCGGGTACGTTAAGTCCAGATCGTGACGATTCCCCCGGCGGAGTGAACGCCGGCCGGGAGAACCGGGAGGAGCCCAGTGGCCGCGCTGGTACTGACCGAGGGTGCGACCTTCGCGCCCCCTGGCGCCGAAAGCTTTGAGCTGCCGCCGTTGTTCGGCTTCGTCACGAAGCCGATGCTCCTGGTGGTGCTCTCGGTGATCATCATCGCGGGGTACTTCCTGCTGGCGACGCGCAAGCTGAAGGTCGTCCCGGGCAAAGGCCAGTTCGTGGCCGAGTCCATCTACGACTTCGCGCGCAACAACATCGCCCGCGAGCAGATCGGTTCGAAAGACTTCAAGCGCTTCGTTCCGGTCATCTTCGCGTTGTTCACCTTCATCCTGCTGAACAACCTCTACGGGGTCATCCCGTTCCTGCAGTTCCCCACCATGGCGCGGTTCGGGTTCCCGATCGCGTTGTCGGTGCTCGTGGTCTACCCGGTTTACCACTACGTCGGGATCAAGAAGCACGGCCTCGGCGGGTACTTCAAGAAGGAACTCGCGCCGGCCGGCGTCCCCGGCCCGGTGCTCCCGCTGTACGCGCTGATCGAGTTCGCGGAGAAGTTCTTCCTCAACCCGCTCACGCTCGCCATCCGTGTTTTCGCGGCCATGTTCGCGGGGCACCTGATCCTGGCGGTCTTCACCCTCGGCGGCACCTTCCTGCTGACCGAGACCTCGAGCATCGCGCTGAAGCCGGTGTCGCTGGTGGCATGGCTCTTCGCCATCGGCCTGACGTTCCTGGAGGCTTTCATCCAGGTCCTCCAGGCGTACATCTTCGCCCTGCTGTCCGCGGGGTACATCGGCGCCGCGCTGGCGTCGGAGCACTGAGAACACCTACAGACCCCGATCCGCGTGAGTGCGCGGACCGAAGTGAAGGGAAACGCACGTGAGCAACATCGTTCTGGCCCAGGCCGCCGCCGAGACCATCAACCTCAACAAGGGCCTCGCCGCGATCGGCTACGGCCTGGGCGCGATCGGCCCCGGCATCGGTGTGGGCCTGATCTTCGCCGCGGTGATCAACGGCACCGCGCGTCAGCCGGAAGCCCAGAGCAAGCTGCAGGGCATCGGTTACGCCACCTTCGTGCTCACCGAGGTGCTGGCGCTGATCGGTATCGTCATCTACTTCATCGCCTCCGCCTGAGTCGTCCGCTCTCGCTAAGGAGACGTTGTGCTGAAGACCCAAGTGGTGCTCGCATCAGAGAACCCGATCGTTCCGAACATCTCGGAACTGATCCTCGGCATCGTCGCCTTCCTGATCCTGCTCTTCCTGCTCAAGAAGTACGTCGTCCCTCGTTTCGAGAAGGCGTACGAGGAGCGGGCGCAGAAGATCGAAGGCGGGATCGAGAAGGCCGAGAAGGCTCAGGCAGAGGCCGAGAAGGCGCTGTCGGAGTACAAGGCGCAGCTGGCGGACGCCCGTTCCGAGGCCGCGAAGATCCGCGACGACGCCCGGCTCGAAGCCGAGCAGATCAAGGCGGAGCTGCGGGAGCAGGCCGAGGCCGAATCCCAGCGGATCGTGGCGCAGGGCCACGCCCAGCTGCAGGCGCAGAAGGCGCAGATCGTCGCCGAGCTGCGGGCCGAGATGGGCCGCAACGCCGTCGAGCTGGCCGGCCGTATCGTCGGCGAGTCGCTCGAGGACGAGGCGCGCCGCCGGGGCACCGTCGACCGGTTCCTCGCGGAGCTGGACACCGCCGGGGCTACTAACGGAGCGGGGAAGTAACCAGAGATGACGCTGCATGCTGCGAGCCGTGAAGCGCTCGACCTCGCCGAGCGGGCGCTCGGCGAGGTGCTGGCCGGAGCGGGTACCGACCCCGCGAAGGTCGGGGAAGAGCTGCTCTCGGTCGTCGACCTCCTCGACCGCGAAATCGGCCTGCGCCGCGCGGTCGGCGATTCTTCGGTCGCGCCGGAGAGCCGCCAGGGCCTGGTCCGCCGCCTGTTCGACGGAAAGCTGAGCGAGCAGGCCCTGAAGGTGCTCGACACCGTGGCGGGCAGCCGCTGGTCCAGTCACCGCGAGCTGGTGGACGGGCTCGAGTCGGTCGGCCGTTCGGCGCTGCTCACCGCCGCCGAAAAGGCCGGGAACATCGAAACCGTCGAGTCTCAGCTGTTCCAGGTCGCGCGGATCGTCGCGGGCGCCCCGGAACTCGAGGCGGCGCTGTCCGACCTGGCCGCTCCCGCCGACGCGAAGCGGACCCTGGTCCGCGGGCTGTTCGCGGACAAGGTCGACGCGGTCGTCGAGACCCTCGTCGAGCAGGCCGTGCAGCGCGCCAAGGGGCGCGGCATCGGCCACGCGCTCGACAAGCTGGTCGCGCTGGCCGCCGAGCGGCGCGAGCGCTCGGTCGCGTACGTGACCTCGGCGAACGCGCTCACCGACGAGCAGCGGGCCCTTCTCGGGACCAAGCTCGACGGCATCTACGGGCGGCCGATCGCGCTGCACGTCGAGATCGACCCGAACCTCGGCGGCGGACTCGTCGTCCGCGTCGGGGACGAGGTCATCGACGGCAGCACGTCCGGGCAGCTGGCGGCGGTGCGCCGCACGCTGAGCCGGGCCTGAGCGGCACTACAGACTTTGCACACTGGACAGAAGAGAAGCGAGAGCGGGAACGAAATGGCGGAGCTGACGATCTCCTCGGACGAGATCGCCCACGCGATCGAGAACTACGTCTCGAGTTACGCCCCTTCGGTGGAGCGCGAAGAGGTCGGCGTCGTCGCCGACGCCGCTGACGGCATCGCCCACATCGAAGGGCTGCCCTCGGCCATGGCCAACGAGCTGCTCGAGTTCCCGGGCGGCATCCTTGGCGTGGCGCTGAACCTGGACGCGCGCTCCATCGGTGCGGCGATCCTCGGCGACTTCGAGAGCATCGAAGAAGGCCAGCAGGTCAAGCGGACCGGCCAGGTCCTGTCGGTGCCGGTCGGCGACGGCTACCTCGGCCGGGTCGTCAACCCGCTCGGCCAGGCCATCGACGGCCTCGGCGAGATCGAGACCACCGGCCGCCGCGCGCTGGAGCTGAAGGCCGCCTCGGTGGTCGAGCGCCAGCCGGTGTCCGAGCCGCTGCAGACCGGCATCACCGCGATCGACGCGATGACCCCGATCGGCCGCGGCCAGCGCCAGCTGATCATCGGCGACCGCAAGACCGGCAAGACCGCGGTCGCGGTGGACACGATCATCAACCAGAAGGCCAACTGGGAGACCGGCGACCCGAAGAAGCAGGTCCGCTGCATCTACGTCGCGGTCGGCCAGAAGGGCTCCACGATCGCCTCGGTGAAGTCGGCGCTCGAGGACGCGGGCGCGATGGAGTACACCACCATCGTCGCGGCCCCGGCTTCCGACTCGGCCGGCTTCAAGTGGATCGCCCCCTACACCGGCTCGGCCATCGGCCAGCACTGGATGTACGAGGGCAAGCACGTCCTGATCGTGTTCGACGACCTGACCAAGCAGGCCGACGCCTACCGCGCGATCTCGCTGCTGCTGCGCCGCCCGCCGGGCCGCGAGGCGTTCCCCGGCGACGTCTTCTACTTGCACTCCCGTCTCCTCGAGCGGTGCGCGAAGCTGTCGGACGAGCTGGGCGCCGGCTCGCTGACCGGCCTGCCGATCATCGAGACCAAGGCGAACGACGTGTCGGCCTACATCCCGACCAACGTCATCTCGATCACCGACGGCCAGTGCTTCTTCCAGTCGGACCTCTTCAACGCCGGTCAGCGCCCGGCCATCGACGTGGGTATCTCGGTCTCCCGCGTGGGTGGTGCCGCGCAGGTCAAGGCGATGAAGGACGTCGCGGGCTCGCTCCGGATCGACCTGTCACAGTACCGCGAGCTGGAGGCGTTCGCCGCCTTCGCCTCGGACCTCGACGACGCGTCGAAGGCGCAGCTCGAGCGCGGTGCCCGGCTGTATGAGGTGCTCAAGCAGCCGCAGTACTCGCCGATCCCGGTCGAGGAGCAGGTCGCCACGGTGTTCCTGGGCACGAACGGCCACTACGACACGGTCCCGACCGAGGACGTGCGCCGGTTCAACCAGGAGTTCCTCGACTCGGCCCGCCGCAAGAACAACGAGGCTCTCGTCTCGATCCGGGAAACCGGCAAGTTCTCGCCGGAGGCGCGCGAAACCCTGATCGCGGCGGTGAACGAGTTCAAGAAGGAGTTCACCACCGCCGAGGGCAAGCCGCTCGAGTCGAACGCCGACGCGATGGACGCCGAGAAGGTCGGGCAGGAGACCGTCAAGGTCAACAAGCCCGCCCCGAAGAAGTGAGCTGGTAGCCCATGGCCGCACAACTCCGGGAGCTTCGCTCGCGCATCAAGGCGACGAAGTCGATCGGCAAGATCACCAAGGCGATGGAACTCATCGCCACCGCGCGCATCACCAAGGCGCGCGCGAAGGTCGCCGCTTCCCGGCCGTACGCGGACGAGATCACCAAGGTGCTCTCGGCGCTGGCCGGCGCGGCGGCCAACCTCGACCACCCGCTGCTGGTCGAGCGCCCGAACCCGAAGCGCGCCGCCGTCCTGGTCGTCACCAGTGACAAGGGCCAGTGCGGCGGTTACAACTCGAACGTGCTGCGGGCGACCGAAGAGCTCCTTGCCCTCCTGAAGAAGGAAGGCAAGGAGGTCGACGTCTACACCACCGGCAGCAAGGGCCTGAACTACTACCGGTTCCGCAACCGCCCGGTGGCGGGCAGCTGGACGGGCTTCTCCGACCAGCCCGCCTACCCGGACGCGGTCGCGGCCGCCGAGACGCTGGTGCAGTCCTTCAACGCGGGCGTGGACGACGCGTCGGGCAACCCGGACGGCACGCTCGGCGTGGACGAGATCCACGTCGTCTACACCGAGTTCGTGTCGATGCTGACGCAGCGGCCGGTCGCCAAGCGCGTCGCGCCGCTCGAGGTCGAGTACTCCGACGGCGAGGACGAGAAGCCGGCCGGTCTGCTGCCGAGCTACGAGTTCGAGCCGAGTGCCGACAAGCTGCTCGCCGCGCTGCTGCCGAAGTACATCAACACCCGGCTGTACTCGGCGCTGCTCGAGTCCGCGGCGTCCGAGCTGGCCGCCCGGCGGACGGCGATGAAGGCCGCGTCGGACAACGCGAACGACCTGGTGAACACGCTGACGCGGGAGGCGAACCAGGCCCGGCAGGCGCAGATCACCCAGGAGATCTCCGAAATCGTCGGTGGCGCGAACGCGCTCACCGCAGCAGGAAGTGATGACTGATGACCAGTACTGAAGCCCCGCGCGCCAAGGGGCGCATCGTCTCGGTGACCGGGCCGGTCGTCGACGTCGAGTTCCCGCGCGGTTCCGTTCCCGACCAGTTCAACGCGCTCAAGGTCGACATCGACTTCGAGCAGCTGCGCAAGACGGTGACGCTCGAGGTGGCCGCCCACCTCGGCGACAACCTCGTGCGCACGATTTCGCTGCAGCCGCAGGACGGCCTCGTCCGCGGCGCGGAGGTCACCGACACCGGCGGCCCGATCACCGTCCCGGTGGGCGACAAGGTCAAGGGCCACGTCTACAACGCGCTCGGCGAGTGCCTCGACGAGCCCGGCTACGGCGAGGACCTCGAGCGCTGGGGCATCCACCGCAACCCGCCCGCCTTCGACCAGCTCGAGGGCAAGACGGAGATGCTGGAGACCGGCCTCAAGGTCGTCGACCTGCTGACCCCGTACGTGCAGGGCGGCAAGATCGGCCTGTTCGGCGGCGCGGGCGTGGGCAAGACGGTGCTGATCAAGGAAATGATCACCCGTGTCGCCCGGAACTTCGGCGGTACGTCGGTGTTCGCCGGCGTCGGCGAGCGCACCCGTGAGGGCAACGACCTCTTCCTGGAGATGTCCGAGGACGGCGTCATCAACGACACCGCCCTCGTGTTCGGCCAGATGGACGAGCCGCCGGGCACGCGTATGCGCGTCGCGCTGTCCGCGCTGACCATGGCGGAGTACTTCCGCGACGTCCAGAACCAGGACGTGCTGCTGTTCATCGACAACATCTTCCGGTTCACCCAGGCCGGTTCCGAGGTGTCGACCCTGCTGGGCCGCATGCCTTCGGCCGTGGGCTACCAGCCGACGCTGGCGGACGAGATGGGCCAGCTGCAGGAGCGGATCACCTCGACCCGGGGCCGGTCGATCACCTCGATGCAGGCGATCTACGTCCCCGCGGACGACTACACCGACCCGGCCCCGGCGACGACGTTCGCCCACCTGGACGCCACCACCGAGCTTTCCCGGTCGGTGTTCCAGAAGGGCATCTTCCCGGCGGTGGACCCGCTGGCGTCGACGTCGACGATCCTCGACCCGGCGATCGTCGGCGAGGACCACTACCGCGTCGCCTCCGAGGTCATCCGGATCCTGCAGAAGTACAAGGAGCTGCAGGACATCATCGCGATCCTCGGCATGGACGAGCTTTCCGAAGAGGACAAGCTGACCGTGCAGCGGGCGCGCCGGATCGAGCGGTTCCTGTCCCAGAACATGCTGGTGGCCGAGGCCTTCACGCAGATCCCGGGCTCCACGGTGCCGCTGGCCGAGACCATCGAGTCGTTCGACCGCATCACCAAGGGCGACTTCGACCACTACCCGGAGCAGGCGTTCCTGGGCATCGGCGGTCTCGAGGACCTCGAGAAGAAGTACCGCGAGATCACCGGCAAGTGAGTGCGTGAGACCGGCGGGGGCACTGTCCACTGTGGACACAGGCCCCCGCCGTTCTCGTAACCGAAGCAAGACCTATTACACTCGGTGGTGACACCCCGAGCGAAGGAGTGCTACGTGGCTGAGATGTCCGTGGAGCTGGTTGCCGTCGAGCGCCGGCTCTGGTCGGGTACCGCCACCTTCGTGGTGGCGCAGACCACCGAGGGCGAGATCGGCATCATGCCCGGACACGAGCCGGTGCTGGGCCAGCTCGTCGAGGGTGGCGTGGTGAAGGTGAACACGACGGACGGCGACGTGCTGACCGCCGCGGTCCACGGCGGCTTCCTGTCCGTCACCACGACCGGGGTGAGCGTGCTCGCGGAGAGCGCCGAACTGTCCGACGAAATCGACGTGGCGGCCGCGAAGGCAGCCCTCAGCACCGGCGACGAGGCCGAGCGGACGAGGGCCACCGCCCAGCTCCGCGCGACCGGACAGTCGGTCTGACCGGACGAGAACGGGCAGGAGCCGGCCGTGCAGATCGCTGTCGTGGTGCTAGTGCTCCTGATCGTGCTTGTCGTCGTGGTCGGCTGGTACGGCCAGCGGTGGATCCGGATGCGGCGCGGCGGCGGCGTCAGCGTGGCGCTGCGGTGGAGCCCGGACAGTCCCCGTTCGAGCTGGCATCTCGGGCTCGGCCGGTACGAGGGCGAGAAATTCGTCTGGTACCGCGTCTGGAGCCTGCGCACCGGCCCGGACCGCGTGTTCCAGCGCGAAAGCATGCAGATCGCGGACCGGCGGGATCCGTCCGGTTCCGAGGCGTACGCGGTGCCTGAGGGCTCGACCGTGCTGCGCTGCGAGTCCTCGGCCCAGGAAGCGATCGAGATCGCGATGGGACCGGGTGCGCTGACCGGGTTCCTGTCGTGGCTCGAATCGGCTCCGCCGGGGCGAAGGCTGCCGCGGGCTTCGTGACTTTTCGGCCGGGCCCGCCACCGTGGAAACGCGGTGGCGGGCCCGGTTTTGTGCTTTTCGGGTGCTGGTGGCAGACGTTGCGGCTCGAGGCCCTGGCGGGAGGTCCGCCCGGATCGGCGCCGACAGCAATGTGGTGCGCTCAGCCGCCCGGCTGCCACAGCACGTCGCCGTCCGGATTGGCCAGCCGGGCGAGGATGAACAGCAGGTCCGAGAGCCGGTTCAGGTACTTGGCCGCGATCGGGTTGGACGTGTCCGGCTCGGCCTCCATCAGCGCCCAGGCGGACCGTTCCGCGCGGCGGGAGACCGTGCGGGCCTGGTGCAGGAACGCCGCGCCCGGGGTGCCGCCCGGGAGGATGAACGACGTGAGCTTCGGCAGGCGTTCGTTGAACTCGTCGCACCAGCCTTCGAGCCGTTCCAGGTACGCCTCGGTGATGCGCAGCGGCTCGTACGGCGGGTCTTCCTGGATCGGCAGGCACAGGTCCGCGCCGACGTCGAACAGGTCGTTCTGGATCCGGCGCAGCACGCCGGCGACCTCGTCGGGAAGCCCGCCGAGCGCGATCGCCAGGCCGAGCACGGAATTGGCCTCGTCGGTGTCGGCGTAGGCGGACAGCCGGGCGGAGGTCTTGGGCACCCGGGAGCCGTCGCCGAGCGCGGTCGTGCCGTTGTCGCCGACCTTCGTGTAGACCCGGTTGATACGAACCACCATGAGCCCGACTCTACCGGCCCGGGTTCGGGCAAAACTGGGCGAGAGGGCATGATTGGCGGCCATGAGCGAGCACTTCGACGTGCATGGCGGAGCGCGGCTGGTCGGCGAGGTCGACGTGGTCGGCGCCAAGAACAGCGTGCTGAAACTGATGGCCGCGGCATTGCTGGCCGAGGGCACCACGACCATCACGAACTGCCCGCAGATCCTGGACGTCCCGCTGATGGCCGACGTCCTGCGCAGCGTCGGCTGCGAGGTGGAGATCGAGGGCGACACGGCGCGCATCACCACGCCGGCCGAGCTGTCGCACCGCGCCGATTCGGCGGCGATGGGCAAACTGCGCGCGTCGGTGTGCGTGCTGGGCCCGCTGGTCGGCAGGCTGAAGCAGGCGGTCGTGGCGCTGCCCGGCGGCGACGCGATCGGCCAGCGTCCGCTGGACATGCACCAGAACGGCCTGCGCAAACTCGGCGCGACGAGCACCATCGAGCACGGCTGCGTCGTGGCGAAGGCCGAAACGCTGGTGGGCACCCAGATCTGGCTGGACTTCCCGAGCGTCGGCGCGACCGAGAACATCCTGATGGCGGCGGTGCTGGCCGAGGGCACGACGGTGATCGACAACGCCGCCCGCGAACCGGAAATCGCCGACATCTGCACGATGCTGACCGAGATGGGCGCGAAGATCGAGGGCGCGGGCACCTCGACGCTCACCGTGCACGGCGTGGACCAGCTGCACCCGACCGAACACCGCGTGATCGGCGACCGCATCGTCGGCGCGACCTGGGCTTTCGCCGCCGCGATGACCCGCGGCGACCTGACCGTGCGCGGCGTCAACCCGCACCACCTCGACCTGGTCCTGGACAAGCTGCGCCTGGCGGGCGCCGAGGTGACCACCTTCGACGACAAGGGTTTCCGCGTCGTCCAGCCGGAACGTCCGAAGGCGGTCGACTGGGTGACGCTGCCGTACCCCGGTTTCGCCACCGACCTGCAGCCGTTCGCGGTCGCGCTGTCGGCGGTGTCCGAGGGCACGTCGATGATCACGGAAAACGTGTACGAGGCGAGGTTCCGCTTCATCGAGGAAATGATCCGGCTGTCCGGCGACGCGCGCACGGACGGCCACCACGCGGTGGTCCGGGGCGTGGAGAAGCTGTCGAGCGCGCCGGTATGGGCGTCGGACATCCGCGCCGGGGCGGGTCTCGTGCTGGCCGGGCTGTGCGCGGACGGCGTGACCGAGGTGTGGGACGTGTTCCACATCGACCGCGGGTATCCGCATTTCGTGGAGAATTTGAACCGGCTGGGCGCGCGGATCGAGCGTGTGACGGGGGAGCCGGAGCGGGCTTGAGCGACTGCTCGTGAGCGGTTATGCCGGTTCTCGCCGGCATAGCCGCTCACGAGCATTTTCCCGCTACGCGCTCAGCGCCCGCACCACCAGATCCGTCACCTGATCCAAATACCCTTCCCCCGCCGGAACCCCGCGCACGATCAGCCGCCAGTAGATGATTCCCGCGCCGATGTCCTGAGCCAGTTCGACATCGGTGTCCGCCGGGATCTCGCCGCGCTCGATCGCCCGGGTGAACACGGCTCGGCTGATCGCCCGGCGCGGGCCGCCGATCGCTTCCCGGGAGAACGCGGCCATTTCCGGATTCCGGCTGGCTTCCGCGATCAGCCCGGGCAGGATTCGCGAGAACCGCGGGTGCGTGATCCATTCGTAGAGCGCGTCCAGCGTCGCCCGGAGGTCGCCGCGCAGGCTGCCGGTGTCCGGGTCCACCGCGCGCGCCACGCTGAATTCCGCGACGACCGCGCCGATCATTTCGTCTTTCGACGGCCAGCGCCGGTACAGCGCGCTTTTCCCGACCCCCGCGCGTTTCGCGACCGCTTCCATCGACAGTCTCCCGAAACCGACCTCGGCGAGTTCGTCGAGCACGGCCTCGGTGATGGCGTTGGTGACCTCGGGCTGCAGCACGGCAGCTCCGGTCGGCGTCCGGCGGGTCGTCATGCCGGTCAGTCTAACGGGTGGACGGGACGGCCCCGTCCCGTGTACGTTGTGGTCGAGACGATACCGTCTCGTCCATTCCTGAGGAGAGCTTCATGCCACTCATCGATCACGCGCTCGACCTGCTGATCCGGCACGACATGGCCGGGTTCGTGCAGTTGTTCGCCGAGGACGCCGTCGCCGAATTCCCGTTCGCCGCGCCCGGGCGGCCCGAGCGCCTCGAAGGCCGCGCCGCCCTCGCCGACTACCTGCGCGACTATCCGAACCTGCTCGACATCCGCGAGGTCGCCGCCAAGACCGTGCACCAGACGACCGACCCGGAGGTCTCGATCGCGGAGTTCGAGCTGGCCGGCGTCGCGGTCGCCACGCAGAAGCCGTACCGCTTGCGCTACATCGTGGTGCTGACCGTCCGCGACGGCCTCATCCGCCGCTACCGCGACTACTGGAGCCCGCTCGCGGTGGCCGACGTTCTCGGGGTGCCGGGTGTCTGACGTTCTCGTGCTCGGCTCGACCGGCACCACCGGCAGCCGCGTCGTGCGCGGTCTCGAAGCCGCCGGCGTGCGGCCGCGCGCGGCGACCCGGAATCCGGTTCGGCCAGGCCAGATCCGGTTCGACTGGGACGAACCCGCGACGTACGGTCCGGCGCTCGACGGGGTCTCGGCGGTCTACCTGATCGCCCCGGTCGCGGCCGATCCGCGACCGCTCGTCGAGGAGTTCCTCAAGCACGCGCCGGACGTCCGGGTGGTCCTGCTCAGTTCGTCCGCCGTGGACGAGCGCACCCCGGTGGTGGGCGGGCTGCCCGGCCTGGTCCGCCGTCAGCCGGGCTGGGCGGTGCTGCGCCCGTCGTGGTTCATGCAGAACTTCTTGCCCGGGCACCCGGTCGGCGACAGCGCCCGCGCGGGCCGGATCGTCACCGCGACCGGCGACGCCCGGGTCGCTTTCGTCGATGCCGGCGACATCGCCTCGGTAGCCGTTCGCGCGCTGCTCGACTCGGAACCGCACAACACCGACCACCTCATCACCGGCCCGCGCGCGCTCAGCTACGGCGAGGCCGCCGAGATCGTCGGCGAACAGCTCGGCCATCCAGTCGTGCACGCACCGGTTTCCACCAGCGAGTACCAGCACTTCCTGGTCCGCGACGGCCTGCCCGAGTCGTACGCCGAAATGCTCGCCTTGCTGGACGAGGCGATCCGCGGCGGCGCCGAGGACCGCGTGACCGACACCGTCGAGCGGGTCACCGGACGACCCGCCCGTGACTTCCGCACCTTCGCGAAAGAGGAGATCCGATGAAGCCGCTGCTGTTCGAGGACGACCCGCAATTCTGGTTCGAAACGCTGATCGCGCTGGGCCAGATCGCCTACGGAGGCGCGGATTTCGGCGAGGTCGTCTCGATCGCGTCGAACATCAAGTCCGGTGACTACGACAGCTGGCACGACGCTTGGCTCGCCGGTGCCGAGCGGCTCTACGCCGAAGCCGCCACCATGCACCCGATCAGCGCGCGAGACGCGTACCTGCGCGCCTCGACGTACTACCGCCGCGCCGAGTTTTTCTTGCACGGCAACCCGGACGACCCGCGGATCAACTACGCCTACGAGCGCAACGTCGAGTCTTTCCAGCGTGCCGTGGAGACGATCGATCACGTCGAGCCGATCGAAATCCCCTACGACGGCCACGTCCTGCGCGGCTACTTATACCGCGCTCCCGGCGACGGCCCGAAGCCGCTTCTGGTGGTGCACAACGGTTTCGACGGCAGCGCCGAGGACCTGCATTTCATGGGCGCGACAGCGGGCCAGGAACGCGGTTACCACGTGCTGACCTTCGACGGCCCCGGCCAGCCCAGCGCCGTCCATCGCGACGGGCTGAAGTTCCGCCCGGATTGGGAACACGTCGTCAGCCAGGTGCTCGACTACGCCCTCGCGCTCCCGGACGTGGTTCCGGAGAAGGTCGCCCTGATCGGCTGGAGTCTCGGCGGAATGCTCGCGCCGCGCGCCGCCGCGTTCGAGCCGCGGCTGTCGGCCGTCGTCGCGGTGGACGGGCTCTTCGACGCCGGTGCGGCCTTCCTGGAGCAGTTGCCGTGGGACCGCGCGGAGACGATCCGCCGGGCCAACGCTCCTGAGGACGCCGAATTGGACGCCGTTCTGGCTGCCGCGAAGGAGCAGAACCCGACCGTCCGCTGGGCGCTGAGCCACGGCCGCTACGTGATGGGCGGTGCGACCGACCGGGAGTTCCTCGCGAAGTACCTCGAATACCACCTGGACGACGGCGTAGCCGAGCGCATCACGTGCCCGGCGCTGATCTGCGACGCTCCGGAGGACTTGTTCTTCACCGGTCAGCCGCAGCAGCTGTACGACCGGATCAGCGGCCCGAAGAAGCTGCTGAACTTCACCTCGGAGGAAGGCGCGGAGGCGCACTGCCACATCGGCGCGATGCGGCTCGCGAACGGCCGCATCTACGACTGGCTGGACGACGTGCTCTGAACCCGGATCAGGACTCGAGGGCCAGCGCCGCGCCGAACCCGACGAGCGCGGTGCCGGTCACCCCGTCCAGCGCGCGGCGGACCTTGCGGCGGTTGAGCCACTCGCGGACCCGGTGCACGAAGAACAACAGGACCAGCAGCCAGATGGTGCCCAGCACGGCGACCGTGTATGCGAGCACCAGCGCGTCCCAGGTCGTCGTGCGCACCGGGTCGAGGAACTGCGGCAGCACCGACAGGTAGAGCACCAGGACCTTGGGATTCGTGATGTTCGACAGGAACCCCTCGCGCCACCGCCGGAAGCCGCTGGCGCGCTTGCGCTGGGTGTCGGCGACCGCGTCGTAGTTGCCGCGCCAGGCGCCGCGCAGCCCCTGGAAGCCGAGGAACAGCAGGTATGCCGCGCCGAGCCATTTGAGCGTGAGGAACACCGGCTGCGAGCGGGCGATGACAACACCGAGCCCGAGCGCCGCGGCGGTGCCCTGCACCGCGTTGCCGGCGAAGATGCCCGCCGTGGCCAGCAAACCGCCCCGCGCTCCGCCGGACAGCGCGTTCTTCAGCATGACCATCGTGTCCGGCCCCGGCGCCAGCACGATGAGGACCACGATCACCAGATAACTGCCGTACCCGCTCCACGTCACGTCTGACCACGGTAGATCCCGGATCGGCCGCCGTCTCGCGGATTTCCGTCACAATGCTTCCGTCCGGTCAGGCAACCGGGGTGAACCGGACGGCGTGGACTCTTCGGGAGCGAGGAGGGCGCCGTGTATCCACTGGCGGAAGACGAACAGTTGCTCTGGTCCGGGCGACCTCAACGGGTTCCCCGCCGATACGCGGACTATCACATTTACGTCGTCACAGCGGTGGGCTTCGGAGCGATGGCCGCGCTCGGCGTCATCGCTGTCGTGCGGTTCGACGTGGATCCCGCCGTCTTCGCAGTGTGGCCGGTCTTGTTCGGCATGGCGCTCGGGCTGGGTTCCGAGCGGAACCGGCGGCGGAGGGCGCTGTTCAGGGGCCTGACTTACCTGGTGACCGACCGCCGCGTCGTCTTCGTCGCCGACCGGCCGGAGGGCAACGAGTTCCGCTGGGTATGGCTGCCCGGCCTGGGGAAGCCGCGAGTGCGCGACCACGGCGACGGCACCGGCACCGTCGGATTCGGGGCTCCGCTGCGCCTTCGGATGCGCGACCTGCAGTTCCGGGCGGAGTCGCCGCTCGTGACGATGGTGCCCGAGCTGATCGCGATCGACGATCCAGAACACGTCGCCGACCTGATCTCCGGGCGTGCTCCGGCCGTGGGGTAGCACCTGTCGCGTTCGTCTGCGGCGCCGAATAATTCCGGCCAGTCGGGCAACCCAGGCGAAACGGGCGGCGTGCCCTCTTCGGGAGCGAGGAGGGCGCCGTGTATCCACTGGCCGAAGGCGAACAGTTGCTCTGGTCCGGACGGCCGCAGCGGTATGTGCGGCGCTACCGCGATTACCACCACTACGTCGTGGTGGCGATCGTGATCGTCGGCGGCTTGGCGGTCGCAGCGACGTCGGGCCTGGATTACGGCGGCATGGTCGGGTGCAACGCCGTCGCCGGCGTGATGATCGGCTTTGCCGTCGAACGCAACCGCGAGCGCCGCGGCTTCATCGCTGGGACCACTTACCTGGTCACCGACCGCAGGCTGATCTTCGTTTCGCAGTGGCCGCCCGGTGTCGAGTTCCGCTGGGTTCAGCTCGCGGTTCTCCGACCGCCGCGAGTGCGCGACCACGGTGACGGCACCGGGACGATCGACTTCCACCCCACGGTCAGCGAGTGACTGCGCGACCAGCGCTACCGGTCGCGGCCCGTGTGGTACCCGATCCTGCCGGAACTGATGGCCGTCCGAGACGCCGCCCAGGTCGCCGAACTGATCTTCCGGCGTGCTCCGGCCGTGGGGTAGCACCTGCCGCGTTCGTATGCGGCACCGAATAATTCCGGCCAGTCGGGCAACCCAGGCGAAACGGGCGGCGTGCCCTCTTCGGGAGCGAGGAGGGCGCCGTGTATCCATTGGCCGAAGACGAACAACTTCTCTGGTCCGGACGGCCGCAGCGGTATGTGCGGCGCTATCGCGACTACCACTACTACGTCGTGGTGGCGATCGTGATCGTCGCTGCTTCGGGGCTGACCGCGACTCTCAACCTGAGTTACGGGGTCATACTCGGCTGGAGTGTCGTGCTCAGCATGGTTCTCGGCAGCGGACACGAGCGCAATCGAGAGCGTCGCGGCTTCATCGCCGTGACGACCTATCTCGTCACCGACCGCAGGCTGATTTTCGTGTCGGACTCGCCGCCCGGCATCGAATTCCGCTGGGTCCAGCTCTCCGATCTCCGGCCGCCGCGGGTGCGCGACCACGGCGACGGCACCGGGACGATCGACTTCCACCCCACCGTCCGAGAGTGCCTGCGCGACCAGGGTTTCCGCTCCCGGCCTGCCTGGTATCCGATGTTGCCGGAACTGATGGCCGTCCGAGACGCCGCCCGGGTCGCCGACCTGATCGCCCGGAACGCTCGGCGCACTCCGGCAGTTGGGTAGCACCTGCGCGTTCGTCTGCGGCACCGAATGCTTCCGGTCGGTCGGGCAACCCGGGCGAACCGGACGGCGTGCCCTCTTCGGGAGCGAGGAGGGCGCCGTCCACTGGAGGAAGACGAGCAGTTGCTCTGGTCTGGGCGGCCGCAGCGGTACGTGCGGCACTATCGCGACTGCCACGGCTACGTCGTGGCCATTGTGGGGTTTTTGGCGAGCGCCGCGGGCGGCGTTTTCGGTGCCGTGAAAGTTTGACGTGGATCCCGTGGTCGTCGCGCTGTGGCCGAGTTTCTTCGGCGTGGTGCTCGCGCTGATCTCCGAACGGAATCGGCAGCGGAAGGCGCTGCTTGGAGTGCTGACCTGCCTGGTGACCGACCGCAGGCTCGTCTTCGTCGCCGACCGTCCGGGCGGCATTGAGTTCCGCTGGGTGTGGTTTCCCGACCTGCCCGAGCCGCGGGTGCGCGACCACGCCGACGGCACTGGCACCGTCGACTTCCACCCGACGCTCAGCGAGTGGCTCCGGGACCAGAAATTCCGGGCACAGCCGTCGGCCTACCCGATGTTGCCGGAACTGATGGCCGTCCGAGACGCCGCCCGGGTCGCCGATCTGATCGCCCGGAACGCTCGGCGCACTCCGGCCGTTGGGTAGGACATGCTGATGACCTGGCTCGGTCTCTCGCTGCCGATCGCCGCCATCGTGCTGCTGATGGTCGGCGGGTGGGAGCTGCGGCGGAAGAGGAAGCCGTCCCGGCTCAAGGCGCGGCTGTCCTCGACGTACCTCGACGAGGTCACCGCGTTCCTCTACGGCACCAAGCGCAACGAGCTGGAGCACCGGGATTCGGCGGAGATGACTCTCGAAGAAGACGCGCAGGGAGCGCCGCCGCTGGGTACCGTCGACCTCGACCGCGGGGTGGTGGTCGTCCGGCCCGGAACGTCACCCGGGCGTGGCCGAATCCACTCCGCCGATTAAGTTACCGGCGGGTACACTCGGGCGGTCGTCTCGGCGAAGAGAGGTGCACCGTGCCGTACCCCACCGACCACGAGCGCGACCGGCCCTGGGTGATGCGCACCTAT
Source organism: Amycolatopsis echigonensis (assembly GCF_002846615.1). NCBI lineage: Bacteria > Bacillati > Actinomycetota > Actinomycetes > Pseudonocardiales > Pseudonocardiaceae > Amycolatopsis > Amycolatopsis echigonensis. The sequence continues at coordinate 4,868,325 of NZ_PJMY01000003.1, forward strand.
GCGGGTCATTCGTCCGCCGCCGCGTCCAACGAGCTGTACCGCCGAAATCTCGCCAAGGGGCAGACCGGGCTGTCGGTCGCCTTCGACCTGCCGACGCAGACCGGCTACGACCCGGACCACGTGCTCGCGCGCGGCGAGGTCGGCAAGGTCGGCGTGCCGGTGTCGCACATCGGCGACATGCGGCAGCTCTTCGACGGCATCCCGCTCGCCGAGGCGAACACCTCGATGACCATCAACGCGCCCGCGATGTGGCTGCTCGCGCTGTACGTCTCGGTGGCTCGCGAGCAGGCCGAAGCCGAGGGCCGCGACGTCGACGAGGTGCTGGCCAAGCTCACCGGCACCACGCAGAACGACATCATCAAGGAGTACCTGTCCCGCGGCACCTACATTTTCCCGCCCGGGCCGAGCCTCCGGCTGATCACCGACATGATCGCGTGGACCGTGCACCACGTGCCGAAGTGGAACCCGATCAACATCTGCAGCTACCACCTGCAGGAAGCGGGCGCGACGCCGACGCAGGAGGTCGCGTACGCGCTGTGCACCGCGATCGCCGTGCTGGACGCGGTGCGCGACTCCGGCCAGGTCGACCAGGCCGACATGGAGAAGGTCGTCGCGCGGATCTCGTTCTTCGTCAACGCGGGCGTCCGGTTCGTCGAAGAGATGTGCAAGATGCGTGCGTTCACGCAGCTGTGGGACGAGCTGACGCGCGACCGCTACGGCGTCGAGAACCCGAAGGCGCGCCGGCTGCGGTACGGCGTGCAGGTGAACTCGCTCGGGCTCACCGAAGCGCAGCCGGAGAACAACGTCCAGCGGATCGTGCTGGAGATGCTGGCGGTGTCGCTGTCGCGCGGTTCGCGGGCGCGGGCGATCCAGCTGCCCGCGTGGAACGAGGCGCTCGGGTTGCCGCGGCCGTGGGACCAGCAGTGGGCGTTGCGGATGCAGCAGGTGCTCGCGTTCGAGACGGATTTGCTGGAATACGAGGACATTTTCGACGGTTCGCACGTCATTCAGGCCAAAGTGGACGAGATCGTCGCCGGGGCGCGCGAGGAGATCGCGCGGGTCCAGGATCTCGGCGGTGCGGTGGCCGCGGTCGAGAGCGGCTACATGAAGTCGCAGCTGGTTTCGTCGCTCGCGGAGTACCGGCGGGGGATGGAGAACGGCGAGCGGATCCTGGTGGGGGTCAACAAGTTCGAGACCACTGAGCCGTCGCCGTTGCAGGCGGAGGGCGCGAAGGCGATCGAGACGATCGACCCGGCGGTGGAGAAGGCCGCGGTCGCCGCGGTGGAGAAGTGGCGCGAGGAGCGGGACAACGCCGCGGTGGCTGAGGCGATCGCCGCGCTGAAAGCCAAAGCGTCCACTTCGGACAATCTGTTCGAGGCCACTGTGGACTGTGCGCGGGCGGGCGTGACGACCGGCGAATGGGCGGGCGCGTTGCGCGAGGTGTTCGGCGAATACCGGGCGCCGACCGGGGTTTCCGCGGCGTCGGCCGCCGGGCAGGGCGATCCGGCGCTGGAGCGCGTCCGCGAAATGGTCCGCCGCACCGAGTCCGAAATGGGGGAGCGGCTGCGCATCCTCGTCGGCAAACCCGGTCTGGACGGGCACTCCAACGGTGCCGAACAGGTCGCGGTGCGGGCCAGGGACGTCGGGTTCGAGGTGATCTACCAGGGCATCCGGCTGACCCCGGACCAGATCGTCGCGGCCGCGGTGCAGGAGGGCGTGCACGTGGTCGGGCTGTCCGTGCTGTCCGGGTCGCATCTGGAGGTCGTGCCGCTGGTGGTCGACGGCCTGCGCGCCGCCGGGGCGGGCGACATCCCGGTGATCGTCGGCGGCATCATCCCGCCGGACGACGCGGCGCTGCTGACCGAACGCGGCATCGCGCGGGTGTTCACGCCCAAGGATTACGAGCTGACCGACATCATGGCGGGCATCGTGGAACTGGTCCGCGAGCGGCACGGGCTGGCCGAGGGATAGGTTTCGCGCTGCCGGCCCGAAGCAGTGTCGGAGCTTGACGTGGTCTGCCTGCTCGGTGGTGAGTAACCCACATCCTCGTGATGAGGGTGTAGTGCGGCGATCACCAGGGGTTGCTGGCCGCTGTGACGCAGGTCACGGTGGCCGGCGGCAGGCTCCCGGCGGTGCGGCGGCGCTGGAAATTGACTAACAATGCCGGCTTTTCGAGCGATCCCGAATTGCGCGTTTTCGCACGGCGAGCCAGTCATCGTTACCGGACCGTGAAGTCTGCGGAATTCGGTTTTCTCATCCTTTGTGGACGACCGCGCGCGGGAAGATTCCCTGGTCTGGAGCGGTTTCCCGAATGATCATTTGAGTGTATCGCGGAAAACTGCGCGCGGTTGAGCGTTTCTAATCGATAACAGAACCGACCGGGCACAAGAGATTCTTTGACCATGCCGCGACCGGGACCTACGTTCGATCCTTGTCGGCGTCACTGCCGCCAGCTTCGCGGGTGGGGTCCCTGGCCGGTTGTGACCGGAAATCGCAGGTCACGGATGCGTGACCCGATCAGGGCAAAGGGGCCGCAGACATGGTTCACGACGAATGGAAGCGCCGGGACTTCTTCCGGCTGGCGGCGTCCGGAGCGGTGGTGCTGGGCGGGACCGCGTTCGCGGCCGCGTGCACCCAGGCGCCCCAGTCGGGCGGGCAGGGCGGCGGCAGCGCGCTGGAGCGGGCGAAAAAGGCGGGCACGATCAAGGTCGGCATCGCCGGCGAGATTCCTTACGGCTACACCGAGGGCGGCAACGTGACCGGCGAATCGCCGGAAGTCGCCAAGGCGGTGTTCAAGAACATCGGCATCGCGAAGGTCGAAGCGACGCAGGTCGAGTTCAAACAGCTGATCCCGGCTCTCGCCGCCCAGCAGTTCGACATGGTCGCGGCCGGGATGGCGATCCTGCCCAGCCGGTGCAAACAGGCCGCGTTCTCCGCGGTGGACTACGTGACCCCGACGGCTTTCCTGGTGCCCAAAGGCAATCCGAAGCAGGTGCTGAGCTTCGAGGACATCAAGGCGAAGGGCGTGAACCTCGCGGTGCTGTCCGGGACGGTCGAGCAGCAGGTGGCCAAGGCGACCGGAATTCCGGACAGCCAGCTGCAAACCTACGACGGCCAACCGCAGATGTTGCAGGCATTGCAGGCGAACCGCGCGTACGCGGGCGCGCTCACCGACATCTCGCTCAAGGCGCTGCTCAAGCAGAATCCGGGCGCCGCGCTGGAAGTCACCAACGGCTTCGTGCCGGTAGTGCAGGGCAAGAAGCAGATCCAGGCGGGCGGGTTCGTGTTCCGCAAGAGCGACAGCGATCTGGTGACCGCGTTCAACACCGAGCTGGCGAAACTGCACCAGAACGGGCAGTGGCTCGAGATCGTCAAGCCGTTCGGCTTCACCAAGGACAACCTGCCGCCCGCCGACGTCACGACCGAGCAGCTCTGCTCGGGTTCCTGACGGCGGTGGAGGGCTGATGTTCGACCACTTCGGACTGTTCGTCTCCACGATCGCGAACGGACTGCTGCTGACGGTCGAGGCGACGGTCGGCGGCATCCTGGTCGCCAGTGTCCTGTCGTTCCTGGCCGGCCTGGCGATGCTGTCGCGGTTCGCGTGGCTGCGCGCGATCACGCGGATCTACGTCGAGGTGTGGCGCGGGACCTCGGAGGTGGTCCAGCTCTTCTGGATCTACTTCGCGCTGCCGGTGCTCACCGGCTTCCAGATCCTGCCGTTGTGGTCGGGCATTCTGGTGCTGGGCTTGAACTTCGGCGCGTACGGCGCGGAGATCGTGCGCGGTGCGGTGCAGTCGGTGCCGCGGGAACAGCGAGAAGGCTGCATCGCGTTGAACTTCACGCCGGCGCAGCGGATGCGGCGCGTGATCCTGCCGCAGGCGCTGGTCGACATGGTGCCGCCGTTCACGAATCTGTTCATCCAGCTGCTCAAGGGCACCGCTCTGCTCACCTTCATCACCGTTCCCGAGATGACCTATCAGGCGAGCCAGGTCCTGGTGACGCGCTTCACCGGGCAGGCCGCGCTGATCTGGACCATCGTGCTGGTGTTCTACCTGGTCCTGTCGATCCTGATCACCAGCGGCATGAAGGTGCTGGAACGGCGGGCGGCCGCGCGAGTGGGCCGGGCACCGGCGCGGCGGCGGGCAGTGCTCAGCGGGGCGGGTACATGAGCTGGGACTGGGCTTATCTGTGGACGGTGCTCCCTTCAGTGCTGAAGGGGCTCCTGGTGACGTTCGAGGCGACCGTCCTCGGCGCGCTTCTCGCGTACGTGCTGGGTTTGGTTTTCGCGATCCTGCGGCGGTCGGGAATCCGGGCGGTCAGCTGGGTGATCTGGCTGATCGTGGAGTTCGTGCGCAGCACTCCGTTGCTGGTGCAGCTGTTCTTCCTGTTCTTCGTGCTGCCGCAGTTCGGGCTCACGCTCTCGCCGTTGACCGCGGGAGTGGTCGGCCTCGGCCTGCATTACGCGACCTACACGTCCGAGGTGTACCGCGCCGGGATCGAGGCGGTCCCGAAAGGACAGTGGGAGGCCGCGGTGGCGCTGAGCCTGCCGCGGGCGCGCACCTGGCTGCGGGTGATCCTGCCGCAGGCGATCCCGCGCGTGCTGCCCGCGCTCGGCAACTACACGATCTCGATGTTCAAGGAAACCCCGCTGCTGCTGGCGATCGGAGTGCTCGACCTCGCCGGGGCCGCGTTCGAGGTCGGGTCCCTGAACTTCCGGTACGTCGAACCCCTCACCCTGGCGGGGGTGCTCTTCCTCGTGTTGAGCTATCCGGCCTCCCTGCTCGTGCGATTCCTGGAGCGTCGTTTTGGCCTCAGCAGATGAACCGATGATCCGCTTCGACCGGGTGGTCAAGAAATTCGGCGACAACACCGTCCTGCGCGAACTGGATTTCACGGTCGCGCCAGGGGAGTTCGTCTCGCTGATCGGGCCGAGCGGTTCCGGCAAGACGACCATCCTGCGGTTGCTGATGACCCTGGAGAAGGTCGACGGGGGCATGATCGAGGTCGGCGGCCAGCCGCTGAGCCACATGCCCCGCCGGGGGAAACTCGTTCCGGCGGACGAAAAGTACCTGCGCGGCATGCGCCGCCGGATCGGGATGGTCTTCCAGCAGTTCAACCTCTTCCCGAACATGCGGGTGCTGCAGAACATCACCGAGGCCCCGGTCCGCGCGCTCGGACTGTCCCGGGAGGACGCCGTGCGGCGGGCGACCGAACTGCTCGACCTGGTCGGGCTCGCCGACAAAGCGGACGCGCATCCGACCCAGCTGTCCGGCGGCCAGCAGCAGCGCGTCGCGATCGCCCGCGCGCTGGCGATGCGGCCCGAGGTGCTGCTGCTGGACGAGGTCACCTCGGCGCTCGACCCGGAGCTGGTCGCCGAAGTGCTGCGCGTGCTCCGGGAGATCGCGACCACCACGGACATCACGATCCTCTGCGTGACGCACGAAATGCAGTTCGCGCGCGAGGTGTCGGATCGGGTGATGATGTTCGACCGCGGTCAGGTCTTGGAGGACGCGCCGCCGGACCGGTTGTTCACCGCTCCGGAGCATGAGCGCACGAAGGAATTCCTGCGTGCCGTCATCGATCGAGAGTGAGGATTTCCTTGGTGGACTTCACGGTCGCGAAACCGCCGCCGTGCAGGTTCGTCGCTGTTGCCCGAGAGAGTTCTTCGGCGGTCAGGGTGGTGCCGTCCGGGCCTTCGAGGTCGAAGGTAAAGGTGGCGTCCAGGGCGAAAGTTACGTCGTAGCCTAGGTTTCCGCCCATGCGCGCGGTGGTTTCGCAGCAGAAGTTGGTTTGGATTCCGGCCAGGACGAAACTGGTGATGCCGCGGGTTTTGAACCAGCCGTCCAGGTCGACGTCGCCGAGGAAGGCCGAGTTCACCTTCTTGCCGAACACCAAGTCCGGGCGCGCAACGGCCAGTTCGGGTTTGAAGTCGTTGCCTGGCTGCCCGGGCCGCAGGGGTGAATCGGGCTTGACCGAATCGTGGTGCACGAGCACGACCGGGTCGCGGCGGTCCTGCCAAGCCTGCAGCAGGGCCTTGATGTTCGCCTCGGCGTCGGGGTTGTTGCGCGGACCCCAGAACGCGGCGTCGTCGAAGCCTTGCTGGACGTCGATCAGCAGCAGTGCGGTAGTCATGGCTCGATTCTGTCCGGGGGAGCACGCCGCGGGGAGTGGCACAAGACGCGCGATGCGGTACTTTTCTGCCATGCGCACGATCGGGGTGCTGCTCCTGCCCGGCAGCCGGATGTTCGACCTCGCGGTGATCGCGGAGGTGTGGGCGCAGGACCGCACCGACAGCGGCATCGGTCCGTTCACCGTGCGCGTGTGCGCGCCCGGGCGAAGGCGGACGCGCGTGTCGCCGTTCGGGGAGGTCGTTGCGACGCAGGGACTTTCCGGGCTCGACGACTGCGACCTGGTTCTTGCCCCGGGACGGGACGATCCGCTGGCGGAGGTGCCCGCCGCTGCTCAGACCGCGCTTCGCCGAGCTCACCGTGCCGGTGCGACGGTGGCCGGGCTTTGCTCCGGGGCCTTCACGCTCGGCGCGGCCGGGCTGCTCGACGGACGGCCTGCCACCACGCATTGGCGCGACCTGGACGCACTCGCGACCGCGGCACCAGCTGCGGATCTCCGTCGTGACGTGCTGTACACCGAGAAGGACGGCGTGCTCACCTCTGCGGGCGTCGTCGGCGGTCTCGATCTTTGCCTGCATCTGGTGCGCCGCGACCATGGTGCGGATGTCGCCGCGCGTCTTGCCCGGCGTCTGGTCATGCCGCCGGTGCGCGAAGGCGGTCAGCGGCAGTATGCGGAAGCTCCGTTGCCCGCCAGCGCTTCCCGGCCGAGTATCGCGTCCACAATGGACTGGGCGATGACTCGGCTCGCCGACGAGATCGGCGTGCCGGATCTGGTCGAGCACGCGGGGATGAGCCCCCGGACCTTCCATCGCGAGTTCGCCGCCGCGACCGGCAGTACGCCGGGACGGTGGCTGCTCGTCCAGCGGGTGCAGCACGCGCAGCGGCTGCTGGAGACCACGGATCTGCCGGTCGCCCGGGTGGCCGAGCGGGCGGGGCTCGGCAGCGCCGCGAACCTGCGCCGCCGGCTGCGGGCGGAGGTCGGCGTCGGTCCGGATTCCTATCGGCGTACTTTCCGTATGCCGCCGGGCGGGGTTACGGTCGGGGCATGGGCGAGTACGAGCACATCCTCGTGAAGCGGGACGGGGACACGGTCACCATCACGATGAACCGCGCGGCGCGGCGCAATTCGCTGTCCGGCGAGCATCTCGGCGAACTGCTGGCCGCGTTCCGCGAGGCTGGTGAGTCCGACGCGTCCGGCATCGTGCTGGCCGGCGCGGGGCCGGTGTTCTCCGCCGGACACGACTTCGGCGACGTCGCCTCCCGCGACCTCATGGGGGTACGCGAGCTGCTCACCCTGTGCACGACGCTGATGCGGACGATGGAATCGGTGCCGCAGGTGGTGATCGCCCGGGTCCACGGCCTGGCGACCGCCGCGGGCTGCCAGCTGGTGGCGTCGTGCGATCTGGCGGTCGCGGCGGAGTCGGCGGGCTTCGCCCTCCCCGGCGGCAAGGGCGGCTGGTTCTGCCACACGCCCGCCGTCCCGGTAGCGCGCGCGATCGGCCGGAAACGCCTGATGGAACTGGCTCTGACCGGCGACGTGATCGACGCGGCGACGGCGCTGGACTGGGGTCTGGTCAACCGCGTGGTCCCGGACGATTCGCTGGACGAGGCGGTGGCGGAGTTGCTCGCTCGCGCGACCCGCGGCAGCCGGGCCAGCAAGGCGATGGGGAAGCAGACCCTGTACGCCCAGCTGGACCGTCCGGAAGCGGACGCGTACGCGATCGCCGTCGAGGTGATGGCGTCGGCCTCGCAACTGCCGGGCGCTCGGGAGGGGATGGCGGCGTTCTTGGAGAAGCGCAAGCCTGACTGGACGGATTGACCGTTGGACTGGGCCCGGGCCCGACTTCTGCGGGAGCGGTGCTGAACGACCCCGATGTGGCATTGGGGCAGGACGCTCAGCGGTGATGGGACCAGCAGCGTCGGCGGTGCCGGTGACGCAAGAGCGCTCAGCGGCGTTCGTGCAGCAGCAGCAATGTGTACGCCGCCACCGATTGCGCGTCCGAGATCTCCCCGGTGGAGATCATTTTCTCCACCTCCGTCCGGCTGAACCACGCCGTCCGCATGTCCTGTTCCTCCAGCTCCCGCTCCGGCTCGCCCTCGGTGAGGCCGGTCGCGAGATACACGTGGCCGCGCTGGCTGGCCAGCCCGGGCGCGACGTCGAGCATCCCCAGTTCCGTGAACTCCGACGCCCGCAATCCGGTCTCCTCCCGCAATTCCCGCCGGGCCAGTTCGGCGGGCGGGGTCTCGGCGAGGTCGGGCGCGGTCCCCTGCGGGAATTCCCAGCGCCGCATCCCGAGCGGGTACCGGAACTGCTCGACCAGGTGCAGCCGGTCGCCGTCGAGCGGGACGACCAGGGCGTAGGTCGGTTTGTCGACCACGCCGTAGATGCCGTCGCTGCCGTCGGCGCGGCGGATGGCGTCCTCCCGCACCGTCATCCAGTTGTTCCGATACACCTCGCGGGTCGCGACACGCTGAATGGGGTCCACCTCGCCAGTATCGCCGAGGCTGTCCTACCCTCGGCGGGTGCGTCTCGTGCTCCCTTCCCAACAGGCCGGTTTCGCCAGCCCGCTCCGTGCGGGGCGGGTCCGATGAGGCTCGTCGTCGCCCGGTGCCAGGTCGACTACGTCGGCAGGCTGACCGCGCATCTCCCGATGGCCAACCGCGTCCTGATGGTGAAGGCCGACGGTTCGGTGCTCGTTCACTCCGACGGCGGCTCGTACAAGCCGCTGAACTGGATGTCGCCGCCGTGCTGGCTGATCGAGGACCCGGACGTCTGGACGGTCCAGAACAAGGCGGGCGAGAAACTCGTCATCACGATCGACGAGGTCATGCACGACCTGAAGCACGACCTGGGCGTCGACCCGGGCCTGCAGAAGGACGGCGTGGAAGCGCATCTGCAGGAACTGCTGGCCGAGCACATCAAAACCCTCGGCGACGGCTACACCCTGGTCCGCCGCGAGTACCCGACCGCGATCGGCCCGGTCGACATCATGGCCCGCGACGCCGACGGCGGTTCGGTCGCGGTGGAGATCAAACGCCGCGGCGAGATCGACGGCGTCGAGCAGCTGACCCGGTACCTCGAACTCCTCAACCGGGACCCGCTGCTGGCCCCGGTGCAAGGCGTGTTCGCGGCGCAGGTGATCAAGCCGCAGGCGCGGGTCCTCGCCGAGGACCGAGGGATCCGCTGCGTGGTCCTCGACTACGACGCGTTGCGCGGCACGGATTCGGACGAGTTCCGGCTGTTCTGATCGTATCCGCTGGTCAGGCCGCGCCCCGGGGATAGCTGGGGCACGCCCGGTACGCGGCGACCGCCACGATCGACTCGCGCGCGTCCAGCGGAGTGGACGCGTGCCGGAGCGCGTGCATGCCGTTCACGCGCTCGAACGGCATGCCGACCGTCTCCTGTGCCCGCCGCGACATGGAGGAGCTGAAGCCGTTCCGATTGCGCGCGCTGCCTTGAGACCTGGGCCTCGTCACATGTTCAGGTCAAACTGCGGTGGGAGCCACGTGAACCCCGGCTCCCGCGGCGGGACTCACCAGGGTCACCGAGAAGGACTCCGCGGTTTCGGTCTGGCGACGGTGAATCGTCGCGTCGATTCCCGTTGGGGTTACCAGCCGAGGTGCTGGCAGCAGCGCGTGGTCTGCGACCCAGCCCCGATCTGCCGAGACGTATGTTGCGCCGTCTCCGAGCTGCACGCTGAGTGCGCCCACCAAGTCTCCCGGGCCCACCGACGCGGCTCCCCGAACGCGCTGTTTCTGCGGATTCGACGAGTGCGCAGCCGATCGCGGCAGCCTCGGGCGCAGCCATTTTTGATCTTCGGTCGACGTTCGCCCCGCCGGACCTAGGAAGCGAGCGGCTGCCGGTAGCGAAGCGCCTGGGTCGCGACCCGTGCTCCGAGGTGGCGCGCCGTGGCGAGGTCCGCGGCGTGGACGGCGTCCGGGCCCTGGTCGTTCCAGGTTTGCGCACCCGCGCCGAGGTAGAACCCGAGCCGGTTGTCGTCGTGTTCGCTGCTGGTGGTGGTGTTCCAGCCGGGCATCAGGCCGAGGCTGACCCAGTGCATGCCGTGCTGCGCGGCGAGCAGCGCGAGGTATTGCAGGGTGTGCAGTTTGTCGCCGCTCATCGATCCGGAGTTGGTGAACCCGGACGCGAGTTTGTCCAGCCAGCGCTGGGTCATCCAGCGTTTCGACGTCGCTTCGGCGAATGCGTGGAATGCCCCGGACGCCGATCCCATGTAGGTCGGGGTGCCGAAGACGATCGCGTCGCTGGCGTCGAGGGCTTCCCACTTCGGGTCGGTCATTTCGGCGACATCGACCAGTTCGGCGCGGGCCCCGGGCACTGACCCGGCGCCGTCGGCGACGGCCTTCGCGATCTCGAGGGTGTGCCCGTAGCCGGAGTAGTAAGCGATCGCGACGTGAACAGAGGACATGAGCGGATCCTTTCGCTGTTGACGTTGATAACACTATTACCGTGACATCGTCATTGTCAACGTCAACAGAATTCTGTTATCGTTGGCACATGGCACCCCAGGGGTCGGAGGACCAGCGCGAGCGCATCCTGAGCGAAGCGGTGAAACTGCTGGCCGAGGCCGGGCCGTCGGGTCTGTCCACTCGCGCGGTCGCGAACGCGGCCGGAGTGCAAACCCCGACGCTGTACCGGCTTTTCGGGGACAAGGACGGGCTGCTCGACGCCGTGGCCACCTTCGGTTTCGAGAGCTACCTCGCGGAGAAGCGCGCGTTCGAACCCAGCGAGGACCCGGTCGAGGACCTGCGCCGCGGCTGGGATGTGCACGTCGCGTTCGGGCTCGCCAACCCCGCGATCTACACGCTGATGTACGGAAACGTCCGGCCGGGCCGGCAACCCGCGGCGGCGGCGGAAAACCGGGCCATCCTGCGCGGGATGCTCGAACGCGCCAACGCGCGAGGCCTGCTCCGGGTGCCGGTCGAGGCAGCCGCGGCGGCCATCGAGGCGTCCACGACCGGCGCGGTGCTGCTCCTGCTTGCCCGGCCGGAAGAAGAGCGAGACATCCAGCTGATCCGGCCTTTGCGCGACATCGTGCTCGACGCGCTGACGGAGCAATCGGCGTCCCGCGCCGACGAGCGTTCCCCGATAGCCGACCGCGCGGAGTCCCTGCTCGGGATCGTCGCTCCGGCCAAAGACTCCGACCCGGTGACCGACGCGGGCTTCAGCGTCTTCGAGGCCGGTCTGCTGCGCGAATGGCTCGCACGGCTCACCGAGGCCAGCCGATGACGTCGCACCACGGCGGCAGGGAACGGCAACTGCGGTAAAAAGGGCCCACGACCAGGTCGTGGGCCCCTCGGCGCAGCGTCGTCCGGGAACGCCTCAGATCGTCGTCCCCGGTTGCGGCGCAGGTCCCGCTCGGCGCTGAGCCGCCTTCGCCTCGAACCACGCCTTGACCTGTTCCTGGAACAGCGTCGTCACCACCAGTCCGGCCAGCACCAGCCCGAGGAGGGCTTGCGGGCTGCCGGACACCAGGTTGATCAGCCCGCCGATCGCGGACAGCACCTCGCACGCCAGCAGCGCCCACCGGCCCCAGTCGTAGCCGACCAGGATCGCGATGCCGGACGCCAGCAGGCCCGCGGCGAAGATGTACGACAGGAACTCGACCAGATACAGGACCCCGGCCGGATCTTGGCCGTGGTCCTGCCATCTCGCGATCTCCAGCTGGGCGAAGATGCCGAGTATGCCGTTCAGGAGCGCCTGCAGGAACACGAACACGAGCGCGGCGCGCAGCCGTCCGGGCATGCGGAGCGGGGACGTGGGACTGGTCATCGCGAAGGGGGTCCTTTCCGAAGATCTTCGAAGGTGCCGGGATCTTATGGGCGGAGGCGGGCAACCTTCCCGAATCGGGTGAATCTGTGACCTTGGTGAGTCCTTGTCCGGCGAAGCGACAGGACTCAACACCGGTCCGTCCGGGCACGCGGAATGCACAGGTCAGCGGCAGGTTGGTGAAAAACCGCGGTGTCGGGGTGCCTCTTCGGAATCCATGCAGTACTGTGCCGGTCTGACAGGAACGATGGTGTTTTCTGTGTAAGAATGTTTGATTCGGAGGTGGCAGGGGTGCCGTTCCTCGCCGACGCGAACTTGCGGCTCGACGCGAGTCCGATCGACTACATCGAGTTGGCGTTCTATTTCGTCCTGGTGCTCGGCATCGGCTATCTCGCGCGAAGGCAGGTGTCGAGCAGTCTCGACTTCCTGCTGTCGGGCCGGTCGCTGCCCGCGTGGGTCACCGGTCTGGCGTTCATTTCCGCGAACCTCGGCGCGGTCGAGGTCATGGGCATGTCGGCCAACGGCGTCCTCTACGGACTCCCGACCGTCCATTACTTCTGGATCGGCGCCATCCCGGCGATGCTGTTCCTCGGCCTGGTGATGATGCCGTTCTACTACGGCTCGAAGGTCCGCAGCGTGCCCGAGTTCATGCGCCGCCGGTTCGGGCCGGCCGCGCACCTCGTCAACGGCATCAGCTTCGCCGCGGCGCAGATCCTCATCGCGGGCGCGAACCTGTTCCTGCTGGCCAGCGTGGTGAACCTGCTGCTGGGCTGGCCGCTGTGGGTGTCGATCGTCGTCGCGGCAGCCATCGTGCTCGCGTACACCGCGCTGGGCGGCCTGTCCGCCGCGATCTACAACGAGGTGCTGCAGTTCTTTGTGATCGTCGTGGCGCTGCTGCCGCTCACCATCGTCGGCCTCGTCAAGGTCGGCGGCTGGCAGGGTCTGGTCGACAAGGTCACGCACAGCCCGGGCGGCACCGCCCAGCTGCACTCCTGGCCCGGCGACAACCTGACCGGCTTCGGCAACAACTTCCTGTCCGTGCTGGGCATCGTGTTCGGCCTCGGCTTCGTGCTGTCCTTCGGGTACTGGACGACGAACTTCGTCGAGGTCCAGCGCGCGATGGCGTCGAAGAGCATGTCGGCCGCGCGGCGGACGCCGATCATCGGCGCGTTCCCGAAGATGCTGGTCCCGTTCATCGTGATCATCCCCGGCATGATCGCCGGGGTCGTGGTCCCGGAGTACTTGAAGGACAAGGGACTTCTGCTGGCGGACAAGACGGCCACGACCGGGGTCACCGCGAACAACGCGCTCCTGCTGCTGATGCGCGACCTGCTGCCCAACGGCATCCTCGGCATCGCGATCGCCGGTCTGCTGGCGTCGTTCATGGCGGGCATGGCGGCGAACCTCAGCTCGTTCAACACCGTGTTCACGTACGACATCTGGCAGACGTACGTGAAGAAGGACAAGCCGGACGGCTACTACCTGAGCCTGGGCCGGAAGACCACGGTCGCCGCGACCGTGCTGGCCATCGGCACCGCGTTCGTCGCGTCGCAGTCCGCGAACATCCTGACCTACCTGCAGGACCTGTTCTCCTTCTTCAATGCGCCGCTGTTCGCCACGTTCATCCTCGGCATGTTCTGGAAGCGGATGACCGCGGCGGCCGGCTGGACCGGCCTGGTGGCGGGCACCGCGTCGGCGATCACGATCTGGGCGCTGTCGAAGGCGGGCGTGCTCGCGCTCGCCGGTCAGGGCACCAGCTTCGTGGCGGCGGGCACCGCGTTCGCCATCGACATCGTGGTGAGCGTCGCGGTTTCGCTGGCCACCCAGCCGAAGCCGGACTCGCAGCTGGTCGGCCTGGTCTACTCGCTCACGCCGCGCGACGCGCTCAAGCACGACGACACCGGCGAGAACGCGGGCTGGTACCGCAAGCCGGGCCTGCTGGCCGGCATCGTCCTCGTGCTCACCATCGCTCTCAACATCATCTTCTGAGGAGGCCCGCATGACCGAGAAAACCTCGCGGCCGCACAAGGCGGGCGCCTTCGACATCCGATTGATCATCGCGCTGCTGCTCGGCGTCTACGGCGTGATCCTCACGATCATGGGCGCCGGGTTCACCAGCGACGACGATCTGAAGAAGGCCGCCGACGTGAACATCAACCTCTGGTCGGGCATCGGCCTGCTGGTGGTGACCGCGTTGTTCGTGCTGTGGGCGGTGCTGCGGCCGCTGGTCGTGCCGCCGAGCACCGAACTGGCGGAAGAGTCACCCTCCGAATAACCGGGTTGCGCCCACGTCCGGCAGCCTCGCCCGCTAGGTTGCCGGACGTGGTGCACGATCTCCGGTTCGGCCGGTTCCTCAAGTTGTCCGCCCTGGTCGCCGCGGGCGTGGTCGCGACCTCCGCGCTGTCCGCGTGCGGCGGCCCGGATCTGGGCAAGGAGAACTTCGCGCGCACGACCGTCCCCGCCGCCGGGGACAGCGGCGCGACGTCCGGCCCGATCACCGATCCCGCGGTCGCCCCCGCCGTCCTGCGCGATCTGCTGCCGTGCCAGTTCGTGGACAAGACCGCGATGAGCCCGCTCGGCACGATGCAGGGCGACGCGACCGCGTCGAGCACGCAGTTCGACGCCTGCGTCGCGAAGGCGACCGACCCGGGCGGCAAGGAAATCCGGGCGAGTGTCGAGGTCGGCGGCATCGTGACGTTCGCGTCGGACAAGACGACCGGTGCGGTCGGCGGGCTGCCGCAGGTCGAGGTGCCCGACCTCGGCGGCGGGTCCGGCTGCGTGGTCAGCGCGCTCACCGCGCGGAATCCGGACTTCGGCGTCTCGTTCCGGATCGACTACACCGGCGGCGACGCCTGCGCGGCCGGTCGCAAGCTCGTCGCGACGGCGGTCGAGAAACTGCACAACAACCCGCAGAAGTACGTGCCAGGCCCGGGCACGCTGCTCGCTGTCGATCCGTGCTCGGTGCTCGACGAGGCTGCCGTGGACGGCGTCGTGAAGGGCGGGAAGCCCCGGGCGTCCGGACTGCACTCATGCGACTGGGGCCTCATCCCGAGCGTCCGGGTGACGATGTTCCCCGGGATCGCGCCGGCCGAGGGCGACGGCTGGCTGAAGGCCGACGTCGGCACGCCGAACCAGGCGTACGCGAAACAGGGCACCACCTCGGGGTCCAGCTGCCAGGTGAAATGGCAGCACCGGCAGTGGAAGGAAGACCACGTCGAGGTGGTCCAGCTGGAGTATTCGAACTCCGACGCGCAGGCGGACAAGGACGACCCGTGCGGCAAGACGGTCGGGCTGGCCAAGCAGCTGGCCGGGAAACTGCCCGCGGCGTGACCAGGGGCGCTTTGCGGCGCGCCGGGCGACCTCATAGGTTGGGGTCGTCCACGACGCCGAGGTGCCGGAGGTCCGCTATGAAGAAGATCATCAACGATCCGGCGGCCGTCGTCGCGGAATCGCTGAGAGGGCTCGCGGTCGCCCACGCCGACCTGCTGCGCGTGCGCGACGATCCGGCGCTGGTCGTGCGCGCGGACGCGCCGGTGGCGGGCAAGGTCGCGGTGGTTTCCGGCGGCGGCTCCGGACACGAACCGCTGCACGGCGGGTTCGTCGGGCCCGGGATGCTCGACGCCGCGGTGCCCGGGCCGGTGTTCACCTCGCCGACCCCGGACGCGGTGCAGGGCGCGATCGCGGCGACCACCGGGCCGGCCGGGGCGCTGCTGATCGTGAAGAACTACACCGGCGACGTGCTGAACTTCGAGACCGCCGCCGAACTGGCCGCGGCCGAGGACCTGGACGTGCGCAGCGTGGTCATCGACGACGACGTGGCGGTCAAGGACTCCACGTTCACCGCCGGGCGGCGCGGCGTCGGCGGCACCGTGCTGCTGGAGAAGATCACCGGCGCGGCGGCCGAGCGCGGCGATTCGCTGGACGCGGTGGAAGCGTTGGCGCGCAAGGTAATCGGGCAGGTGCGGTCGATCGGGGTGGCGCTGTCCGCGCCGACCGTTCCGCACGTGGGCGAGCCGAGTTTCGACCTCGGGCCGGACGAGATCGAATTCGGCATCGGCATCCACGGCGAGCCCGGACGCGAGCGGATCCCGGCGGAATCAGCCGACGCGCTGGTCGGCCGGATGGTCGAGGCGGTGGTGTCCGATCTGCCGTTCGAATCCGGCGACAAGGTGCTGCTGTTCACCAACTCGATGGGCGGCACGCCGCAGCTGGAGCTGTACCTCGCGCACGGCATCGCCGAGCGGCTGCTGGCCGAGCGAGGGATCCTGGTCGAGCGCAGGCTGGTCGGCCCGTACATCACGAGCCTGGAAATGCAGGGCATCAGCCTGACCCTGCTGAAATTGGACGACGAGCTTACGCAGCTGTGGGACGCGCCGGTGCGCACGCCCGCGCTGCGGTGGGGGATCTGATGGCCTGCACTGCCGAAGGGGTCGCGGCCGCGTTGCGCGCCGCCGCCGAAGTGATCGCCGAACACCGCACCGAACTGGTCGACCTCGACCGCGCGATCGGCGACGCCGACCACGGCGAGAACCTGAGCCGGGGCTTCACCGCGATCGTCTCCGCGCTGGAGACCGGGGTGCCGGAAACGCCGGCCGGGGTCGCGAAACTCGCCGCCACCACGCTGATTTCGAAGGTCGGCGGCGCGGCCGGACCGCTTTACGGCACGGCGTTCCTGCGTGCGTCGGCGAAGCTCGGCGACGCGGCGGAGATCGACGTTCCGCTGCTGCTGGACGCACTGCGGGCGGCCCTGGAGGGCGTGCAGGCGCGCGGCAAGGCAGTGGGCGGCGACGCGACGATGGTCGACGCGCTGATCCCGGCCGTTTCCGCGGCTGAAGGAGCCGCGGACGGCACGATCGCGGACGTGCTCACCGCGGCTGCCGACGGGGCCGACCGCGGCGCGGAGTCCACTGTGGACTTGATCCCGCGCAAGGGCCGCGCCTCCTACCTCGGGGAACGCGCGGTCGGGCACATGGATCCCGGTGCCCGCTCGACGGCGCTGCTCCTGCGCGCGTTCGCGGAGGCGGCCCGGTGACCGTCGGAATCGTTCTCGTGTCGCACAGCGCGAAACTGGCCGAAGGCCTGGCCGAACTGGCCGCCCAGATGGCCCCGGACGTCCGGATCGTCCCGGCGGGCGGGCTGCCCGACGGCGGCGGCATCGGCACCGACTACGACGAGGTCGTCGCGGCTGCCCAGCGGGCGGACTCGGGCGACGGCGTGGTGCTGCTGTACGACCTCGGCAGCGCGCAGATGACCGCGGAGCTGGCGGTGGAATCGCTGGCCGATCCGTCCGCCGCGGTGGTGGTCGACGCGCCGCTGGTGGAAGGCGCGGTGGCCGCGGCCGTCGCGGCGCAGGGCGGCGCGAACGCCAAGACGGTGGGCGAGGCCGCGGCGAGTGCCGGGGTCGCGCCCGACCTGGCCGCGGCGGAGCCTTCGGCAGCCGGCGAGGAAGGCGTGGTGGAGAAGGAATTCACGCTGACCAATGATGTCGGCCTGCACGCTCGGCCGGCCGCGGTCCTGGTGCGCAGCCTGGCCGAATTCGAGGCCGAGGTGTCGATCCAGCTGGGCGAACAGGAGGCGGACGCGCACAGCGTGCTGGCCCTGATGTCGCTCGGCGCGCGGCAGGGCGACCGGATCGTGGTGCGGGCTCGCGGCCTGCAGGCGTCCGAGGCGGTGGCGAAGGTGGCCGAGCTGGTCGAGTCGAACTTCGGGGAGTAAACGCGGGTTCCGTCCGGGTGACTTCGGCAGGACTGACTCGATTCCGATGTGCTTTCGAGGGTCTCGCGTGGCACAGTGAGCGGCAATTACCGGCGGGTAACCTCTGGAGGCCTCGTGGCACGGGAAATCTCGACGGTCGGTGTGGTCGGCCTTGGCACGATGGGCGCGGGCATCGCCGAAGTGCTCGCCCGCAGCGGGCTCGACGTGGTCGCGGTCGAACTCGACGACGCCGGGGTCGAACGCGGCCTCGGCCACCTGCGGCATTCGACCGAACGGGCACTCGCGGGCGGGAAGCTCGACGAGGCCGGCCGGGAAGCGCTGCTGGGCCGGATCCGCGCCACGACCTCGCTCGCCGACTTGTCCGAAGTGGACTTCGTGATCGAGGCGATCCCGGAGAACCTGGCCGCGAAAGCCGAGGTTTTCGCCCACTTGGACCAGGTGACCCGGCCGGACGTGGTATTCGCGTCCAATACCTCCTCGCTGTCGATCACCGAGATCGGCGTGCACACCGCACGGCCGGGCAAGGTCGTCGGCATGCACTTCTTCAATCCGGCACCGGTGCTGAAGCTGGTCGAGGTCGTGCGCACGGTGGTCACCGAGCCCGATGTGGTGTCCGACGTCGTGGAATTCGCGCAGCGGCTGGGAAAATCGCCGGTGGTGATCGGCGACCGGGCCGGGTTCATCGCGAACGCGCTGCTGTTCGGGTATCTCAATCACGCGGTGCGGATGTACGAGCAGAAGTACGCCACCCGCGAAGATCTCGACGCGGCAATGCGTTTCGGCTGCGGCTATCCGATGGGCCCGCTCGCGCTGCTGGACCTGATCGGGCTGGACACCGCGTACGAAATCCTCGACACGATGTACCACCAATCCCGCAATCGTTTGCACGCGCCCGCGCCGCTGCTGAAGCAGATGGTCACCGCGGGACAGCTGGGCCGTAAGAGCGGGCATGGCTTTTACGCTTACGACGCACCGGATTCGCCGGTGGTGGTGGATTCCGTCGCATCGTCCGAAGTGGACTCTTCGGTGACTCGCGAAGTGCGTTCCGTCGGGGTGATCGGCACCGGAACCATGGCCACCGGCATCGCGGAGGTGTTCGCCAAGCGCGGTTTCGACGTCGTGCTGCGGGCGCGCAGCATGGAGAAGGCCGAAGCGTCGGTGGCGAAGGTGAAGAAGTCGCTCGACAAGGCCGTGGTCAAGGGCAAACTGTCCGAAGAGGACGCTGCGGCCGCCCTTGCCCGGATCCGTCCGGTGACGGAGTTCGAAGAACTGGCCAACGTCGATCTGGTGGTCGAGGCGGTCGCCGAGGAGCTTTCCGTTAAGCAGGCGGTGTTTTCCGCATTGGACGAAGTCGTCAAACCGGGTGCGATGCTCGCGACCACGACGTCCTCGCTGCCGGTCATCGAATGCGCGGCCGCGACCTCGCGGCCCGGCGATGTGGTGGGTCTGCACTTCTTCAACCCCGCGCCGGTGATGAAACTGGTGGAAGTCGTGTCGACGATCGCGACCGCCCCAGACGTCACCGCGACTGCGACGGCGGTTTGCGCGGCGGTCGGCAAACACCCCGTGCAGTGCGGCGACCGCGCCGGATTCATCGTGAACGCATTGCTGTTCCCGTATCTCAACGACGCGGTGAAAATGCTGGAAGCGCATTACGCGTCGGCGGACGACATCGACACCGCGATGAAGGTCGGCTGCAGTCTGCCGATGGGACCGTTCGAATTGCTGGACGTGGTCGGCCTGGACGTGTCGCTGGCGATCGAGCGGACGCTGTTCAACGAGTTCCGCGAAGAGGGCTACGCGCCTGCGCCGCTTTTGGAACACCTCGTGACGGCAGGACGATTGGGCCGCAAGACGGGGAAGGGCTTCAAGGACTACTGACGCTTGTACGTGTAGAGAATGAAGCCGTCGTGGTACTTGCCCACCCGGTCGTAAAGCGCGCGAGCCGGGGCGTCTTCGAGCGTGTTCCAGTAGAGCGACGGGAAGCCGTGCTTCTCCGCGTCACTGGCGACCCACTCGATCAGCGCCGTCGCGACGCCCTTTCGCCGGACGTTCTCGTTCACGAACAGGTCGGCGAGGTAGCACTTGCCGGAGTACCAGACGCTGGCGTGGAACAGGTAGTAGGCGACGCCGACCATCGTCCCGTCGAGTCTGGCGGCGATCCCGCGCAGCCGGTCGTCGTCGAGCAGGCGCCGCCAGGTCCGGTCGTAACTGTCGTCGGCGCGCTCAACGTCGAAGTAGGCGTCTTTGCCGCGGGCGAGCGTTTCCCAGCCGGCGCGGTCGGATTCGGTCAGGTAGCTGATCTCCACTGAGCTATCTTGCGCTGATCACCGGTCGCGCCGCCGGATGCGCGCGCCCTGGGCGGGTTCGCCGTCCGGCGGCAGCAGCGGTCCGCCTTGCCACTGCTGGAACACGAGGTTGGTGTGCACGCGGGCGACCTCGTCGCGGGAGGTGAGTTCGTCCAGTACCAGCCGTTGCAACTCGGCGGCCGACGTGGTCGCGACGTGCGCGAGGAAGTCGTCCGGTCCGGTCAGGTGGTAGACCGCGCGGATTTCCGGCAGCGCCAGGAGATGTTCCACGAACTGCTCGACCAGCGGCCGTCGGTGCGGCCGCACCTGCACGAACAGGAACGCCTCGAGCGGACGGCCCACTTTCGCCGCGTCGACCTTCGCGTGCTGGCCGGTGATCACGCCGGTCTCCCGGAGGCGGGCCACCCGGTCCAAGCAGGTCGACGGCGCGAGCCCGACGGCGGCCGCGAGTTCTTTGTTCGTCGTCCGGGCATCGTTCTGCAGCACCCGCAGAATCTCAAGATCAACCGGACTCAGTTCGACGGTCTCGCTCATTGCTGAATCTTATCCGAGATTGTTGCTCTGAAGCCGTTGTGTGCCCGAACGTGACTGCCATGACTTCCGCCCTGCGCACCCGAGCCGTCCACGCCGGTCGCGACGATCTCGCCGACCTCGGCCTGCACGCCGCCCCGCTCGACTTCTCCACGACCTACCCCGCGCGCGACAGCGCGGAGGAGGCCCGCCGGATCGACGAGTTCGCCGCGGGCGCGAACGTCACCGGCATCTACGGCCGGATCAGCAACCCGACCGTCGAACGGTTCGAGCAGGCGCTGGCGGAGCTCGAGGGCTTCGACCACGCCGTGGCCTTCGCGAGCGGCATGGCGGCGGTTTCGGCCTGCCTGCTTTCCGCGGTGTCGCAAGGAAAACGGCACATTGTCGGCGTCCGGCCGTTGTACGGCTGCACCGACCACCTGCTGACCACCGGTCTCCTGGGCACCGAGGTCACCTGGACCGCGCCCGAGAACGTCGCCGACGCCCTGCGCCCGGACACCGGCCTGGTCTTCGTGGAAACGCCCGCGAACCCGACCTTGAGCGAACTCGACATCGCCACCCTCACCGCCGCGTGCGGCGACGTTCCGGTGTTGGTCGACAACACCTTCGCGACGCCAGTCCTGCAACGCCCCGGCCGCCTCGGCGCCCGGATGGTGCTGCACAGCGCGACCAAGTTCCTGGGCGGCCACGGCGACGTCATGGGCGGCATCGTGGCCTGTGACGCCGAGGAAGCCGCGCGCCTGCGCTCCCTGCGCTTCGCGACCGGCGGCGTGCTGCACCCACTGGCCGGATACCTGTTGCTGCGCGGTCTCTCGACGCTCCCGCTGCGGGTGAAAGCTGCTTCGGAAACCGCGGCCGTCCTGGCCGAGCGGCTCGCTTCGCACCCGTCAGTACGCACCGTGCACTACCCGAAACTGGGCGGCCCACTGGTGGCGTTCGAGGTCACTGGCGACCCGCACGCGGTGGTCGGCGCGGTCCGGCTGATCACGCCCGCGGTGAGCCTGGGCAGTGTCGACACGCTGATCCAGCACCCGGCGTCGCTGACGCACCGCATCGTCGCCGAGGACGACCGCACGGGTTCCGGCATCACGCACGGCCTGCTGCGGCTTTCGGCTGGGCTGGAGGATGTCGAGGACCTGTGGCTTGACCTGGATCGGGCGCTGAAGAGCTGCTGAGCGGCTGTGCTCGCGGTATCCACCGTCGGCTGGTGGATACCGCGGGACGGCGTGCGTCCGCCAAACCGGTCGCCTCCGCGGCGGTCTCGCCCGGTCAGCCGCAGCAGCCGCCTCCGCAGCACCCTCCGCCCGCCGGTGCCGGAGCGGAGGCCGAACCGGTGAGCGCGACCGTCGTGAGCAGCTTGACCGTGTCCGTATGCCCCTCCGGGCACGGGGTGGGCGCGCTGGACTCGGCCATCGGGCGCTGGAGTTCGAACGTCTCGGTGCAGTCGCGGCAGCGGTAGGCGTAGGTGGGCATGCGTCGATTATCGCTGGCGCGCCGCGTTGGTGGGAAGCTGTCCGGGTGGATATGCCCCAGTACGCGGATGTTCCGCACCTAGGCCAGGTCGTTCCCGCCCTGCTCGGCGCGCTGGGCGTGCCCGGCGAGGACGGCGGCCTGGCGCTGCCCGAAGCCCGCAGCGCGTGCGTGCTCCTCATCGACGGCCTCGGCTGGGAACTGCTCGCCCAGCACGCGGCCGACGCGCCCGTTCTTACCGAACTCGCCAGCAGCCCCCTGCGCGTCGGCTTCCCGTCGACCACCGCGGCCGGCGTCGCCGCGATCGGCACCGGTCTGGCGTCGGGCGAGCACGGCATGGTCGGCTACACCTTCGAGGTCCCGGGAGCCGGCGTCCTGAACGCCCTGCGCTGGCGCTCCCACGACGACGGCAGCGACCTGCGCGGCGCTCTGCCGCCCCGGGAAGTCCAGCCCCTGCCGACGACCTTCGAACGCGCCGCTGCCGCGGGGATCGAGGCCACGGTGGTGTCCTCGGCGCATTTCGCCAACACAGCCTTGACTCAAGCGACGCAAAGCGGTGCCCGGTACGCGGGGGTGCACGCGCTGGGCGACCTGGCCGCGCGGACCTTGGACGTACTCTCCTCGCGCGCGTTTTGCTATGCCTACCACAGCGAATTGGACCTGCTAGGCCACCTCTACGGCCCCGGCTCGACCGCATGGCGGATGCAGCTTCGCCATGTCGACCGCCTGGTGGAGTCCATTGTGGACGGATTGCCCTCCGGCGCCGTCCTGGCGGTGGTGGCGGACCACGGAATGGTGACCGTCGAGGAGAAACTGAACCTCGAGGACACCCCGGAACTGTTGGAAGGCGTCCGCGCTTTCGGCGGCGAGGTCCGCGCACGGCACGTCTACACGGAACCCGGCGCGACGGCGGAGGTAACAGCTGCTTGGCGCGAGGTCCTGGGCTCGCGGGCGTGGGTTCTGCCGCGCGAGGAAGCGATCGCGGCGGGCTGGTTCGGCATGGCGGTGAGCGACCGGGTACGCCCGCGAATCGGCGACGTCGTCGCGGCGGCGACCGGAACGTTCGGCATGGTGCGCGAACTGGCCGAAGCAGTGGAGTCGAACCTGGTGGGCCAGCACGGCTCGCTGACGTCGGCCGAGCAGCTGGTCCCGCTGGCCATCGCGCGGGGTTGATCCTCTCGGGGCTGGACCGTCTCCGAGGCGGTGTTCTCGCACTGGTGAAGCGGCGGCGCAGGTTCGCGCGTGAGCCTTGACCCGCTCACTGCGACGCTCACCGTTGGGTGCGTCTGACGCAGCGAATGCCGCGTTGGGGTTCTCCGGGTAGTGCGGTGTGCTCTGGGTCCGCCCTCAGCAGGCGATGTCCTCCCGCTCGGCCAGGGCTGCCCGGTTGAAAGGTCAAGTTCCCGATCACCCGGTCAGCCTGGGGGAACAACGGGACCTGTCGTCGGAGCGATCCCCGAGGTGCGTGGCTGAGCACTTCCGCCGGCGTCCGGGTTACCGTGACTGCGTGCCCAGACGAAATCGACCCGGCCGAGGCCGTTCCGGTCCCGTCGAGCGGCCGGACGCCGGCGCGGTCAGCGGCTGGGCCCGCAGCGAATCCGCTCCCGACGGCGACTGGCTGGTGCGCACCGTTCCCGGCTCGCAGGCGGCCAAGACCTACCGCTGTCCCGGCTGCGACCACGAAATCCGCCCGGGCGTGCCGCATCTGGTCGTCTGGCCCGCGGACGAGACGGGCGGCGTCGCGGACCGCCGGCATTGGCACCGGCCGTGCTGGGAGGCACGGGCACGGCGGCGGCCGAACCGGCGCTGGTGAGCGGAAACCGTTACCGCGAGAGAGCTTCCTTGCGCCGGGCCCGGTGTCGTCGGACCGCGTCCCGGTTGACGCAGGCGTGGGTGCAGTAGCGCTGCGTCCCGCTGCGGGTGAAGTCGACGAACGCGCGGCGGCATTCCGGCGCGGCGCAGCGGCTGAGACGGTGCAGGCTGGTCGAGGTCAAATACTGCGCCGCCGCGACTGAGGTGACCGCGCGCAGCATCGCGGGCAGCCGTATCCCGTCGTCCCGGTAGTGGAGATGCCAGCTGAAACCGTCGTGCGCGGTGATTCTCGGGTAGGCGGCGGCTTCGGCCAGCAGGGCGTTCAGCAGCCGGACCCGGTCCGCGTCGTCCGTCGCGTCGATGACCTCGACCCAGCGATCCAGGAACGCGCACAGCTCGGGGAAGTCCTCGTCGGCGACCGGCGGGAGCGGCCCCATTTCCGGCTCGTCCCAGTGCTGCAGCAACGCCGCCAGGTCGGCGGGGCGGTCGTTGGTGAGGCCGGTCACAAACTTGAGGAAACTCCGCTGGTAAGAGTTATGCGGCATAAGACTATTACAGCACGATTCTCGGCATGTCTCCTCTGCCGAGCCGCGCGGAGCACGCGGTTGCCGCACCGTCCTGGGTCCCGTTGACCGCCGCCTGCTTCGGCACGTTTTTGCTGCTGGTCTACACCAGCATCGTGACCGTCGCGCTGCCGGCGATCGGGGCCGAGCTCGGTGCGGGATACGGCCAGCTGCAATGGATCGTGGACGTCTTCACCGTCGCGCTCGCGGGCCTGCTGCTGGGGTTCGGCTCGCTGAGCGACCTGCTCGGGCGCAAGCGCGTCTACCTCGCCGGGCTGATCCTTTTCTCGCTCGCGACGCTCGGCTGCGGCGTGGCCGGAACGCCCGGCGAGTTGATCGCCGCGCGGGTCATGCAGGGTGTCGCGGGCGCGGCGATGTTCGCGACGATCCTGCCGCTGGTCGGACTGACTTACGAAGGCCGGGACCGGGCCCGCGCGTTCGCGGTCTGGGGGACGGTGGCCGGGGTGGCCAGCGCGATGGGCATTTTCTCCGGCGGCGTCATCGCGCAGTTGCTCGGCTGGCGGTGGATTTTCTTTGTTTCCCTGCCCTTGTGCGCGGTCGCGATCGTCCTGGCGGCGACGTCGTTGAAGGAGAGTCCGCGAGCGCCCGGCCGCCGCGTCGACTACCCCGGCATCGTCACGTTTTCGCTCGCCGCGACGGGCCTGACCTATTCCGTCATCACCGGCGGCGACCGCGGCTGGTCCTCCGCCGGGGCGGTGATCGGATACCTGGCGACGGTGGTGGCCATCGGCGCGTTTGTGGTCGTGGAACGCCGCAGCCGCGCGCCAATGGTGCCGACTGGCTTGTTCGCGACGCGCCGGTTCCTCGGCGTGCTGCTCGTCGCGTTCAGCTATTACTTCGCCGGATTCGGGGCGCTGCCAGTGATTTCCCTGTGGCTGCAGAACGCGACCGGACTCAGCTCGGCGGCGACGTCGGCGGTACTGGCGCTGCAGGTGGTGGTGTTCGTCGTGGTGTCGGCGCTGCTCAGCGGACGGTTGCACGCCAGGTCGCCGGGCCAGGTTCTGGGCGGCGCGACGGTCCTGCTCGGCCTCGGCTGCCTGACCGCGGTCGCCGTCCTGCTCAGCCCGACCTGGACGGCCCTGCTCCCGGTGTTGATCCTGACCGGAATCGGCGCGGGCATCGTGTCCCCGGTCTTCCCGGCCGTGGCGATCGCATCGGTCCCCGCGGACTACGGCGGCACAGCCGGCGCGGCCGCGAACAGCTCCCGGCAACTCGGCCTGGCGCTCGGAATCGCAGTATCCGGCGCGGTCTACGCGACCCACGGCGAGGGAAGCACCGGGGCGACACACGGGGTGCTGCTGGTGCTGCTGCTCTTCGGCGTGATCGCCGTAACGAGCGGTCTCGTCGGCGGATGGTTGTTGCGGGACAACGCCAATCGCCTTAGCCAAGCGTGACCCGCCGTCTGCCTCAACTCACCCGTCTGTCCACAATGGTCACCCGAGAAAACGCGGCCACCTGACGGCAGCGCAGTCGCACGCCCACCTCGCAGCCGAATCCCCGCCACGCGCGAAAGCAAGTTCGGCCAGATCCCACTCAACGCGGCTCCACCGCGGCGCACGGTGCGTTTGGGCCGACCTTCGGTCGTGCGGCCAGCACTACACGGCCAGTCCGGCGGTTCGGCCAGGCGAGTCCCAGCGTTCGCGGACGGCCAGTCCCACGTGCCCGGCCTCGACCGGGTTCGAGTGTGCGAACCCGGTCGGTCGGCGGACGCGCACGTGTTTTGTCCGCGTGTTCGGCCTCGGCGAGCTTGTGTGGTTCGCGCTGGGCCCTTCCGCGTGCCAATCCCCGGCCAGCGTGCGTGGTTCGTTGGCGGCCCGTCCGCGTGTCCGAACTCGGCCGTCCGTGGTTCGCGCGCTCAGCGTGGGTGTTCGCGCTTGGCCCGCCCGTGGATTCGCACCTGCTCAATCCGCGCGCCCGGACCCGGCTAGCCCGCGTACTCACGCGCGGCGATCCCGCGTGAGCACGCCGTCAGCCCACCGGCCCGCACCCGATCAGCTCACTTCTCCCAATCCACCCGCCTCTCACCCTCCGAGCCATCCGCCTCCTCAACCCGGAATCCAGCCAACAACCCGCCAGGATCCGGCCAACAACCAGGCAGCAACCCGCCAGCCACCACCGCAGTACCCCGGCCCCGGCCCAGCACCGGGACCCTCACCGCCGGAAATGCCGTGAAACCGCTCCGTCGTACTCGTCCTCCACGTACTCCGTGAACCCCAGCTTCTCCACCACTCGCAGCGACGGCGTGTTCGTCACCGCGACGCTGATCAGCACCGGGATCGCCGGTATCTCCCGTTCCGCCCACTCCACCGCCGCCCGTGCCGCCTCGGCCGCGTAGCCCTTGCCCCACGCCGTCGGGCGGAAGCGGTACGCCAGGTTCAGCACCTTCTCGCCTCGGAACTCCCGGTTGCGCACTCCGGTCATGCCGATCACGTCCGACCCGTCGCCCGCTTCCGGCCTGCCTCGCTCCCGGACCGCCAGGTATCCGTAGCCGTACGTCTCCCAGTGCTCGAGCCAGCTGTCGAACATCGCCAGCGTGGTCGCGGTGTCCGGCGGCCGCGGGTTGTGCCGGTTCGTCTCCGGGTCGCACTGGATCTCCACCACTGCCTGCCGATCAGCCTCCACGAAGTGCCGCAGCACCAGCCTTTCCGTCACGATCTCTGTCACGCCCCCGACCGTAACGACGGGGTCCGACAAAAAACGCGCCGAAAAAACAGCGACAATCTCCGCCATGACCGAACTGCCGTTGGTGCTCCTGCACGCCTTCCCGCTCGACGCCCGCATGTGGGACCCGGTCCGCGCGCCGCTCGCGGAACGCTTCCGGGTCATCACGCCGGACCAGCGCGGTCTCGGCCGGAGCCCGTTGCCGGAGACCGAAGCCGAGCCGGATCTGGCCGACGCCGCGCGGGACGTCGTCGCGCTCCTCGACAAGCTCGAACTCGATCAGGTGGTGCTCGGCGGCTGTTCGATGGGCGGCTACCTCGCGATGGCCGTCCTGCGGCAGGCGCCCGAGCGCGTCGGGGGACTGGTCCTCATCGACACCAAAGCCACCGCGGACACTCCCGAAGCCGCGCAGACCCGGCTCGACGTCGCGGACCGCGCGGAGGCCGAGGGCGTCAAGGGCTGGCTGGCCGACGGCAATCTGCCGAACCTGCTGGCCGACACCGCGTCCGCCGACGTCCGCGCGCGCGTGCGCGAATTGATCGACGCGCAGCCGCCGTCCGGGGTCGCCTGGGCCGCGCGGGCGATGCGCAACCGGCCCGATTCCGTTGACCTGCTGCGCGAAACCGGCGTCCCGGCGCTCGTCATCGTGGGGGAGCGCGACGCGATCACGCCGCTCGACGCCGCCAATACCATGGTCGACGCGCTGCCCGACGCGACCCTCGCCGTCCTCCCGGACGTCGGGCATCTGACGCCGCTGGAGGACCCGGCCGGAGTGGTCGAAGCGATCCTCGGCTGGGTCAACTGAAGTACTCGGCCGCAGCGGCGCGCGCTTCGCCCAGGCGGTGCGGAAAACGCTGTGCGATCAGCAACCGCCACGTCACCGCAAAGAGAGAGCGAAGCTGCGTACACGTCGCGAGGACGGCTTCGTCCGCTTCGGCCGGGTACGCGGCGAGAAACTCCGGACCGCCCTGTCGCGCGAGGATCGCCAGGTCCCATTCAAGAGGTCCGCGCCAGGTGTCCTCGAAATCGAGCCAGCACGGGCCGTCGGCGGTCTCGATGAGGTTGCCCGGGTGCGCGTCGCCGTGCAGGGCCTGGACCGGGCCGGGCGGCAGCAGCGCCGCCAGCCGTTCGGTTTCCGCGCGGATCCGGTCGGCGAAGCCGTCCAGCAGCGAGCCGCTTCGGGCGACGGTGTCCAGGAGTTCGCCGACCGGGCCGCGAGACGGCAGTTCGCCCGGGTAGCCGCGCAACGCGGCGTGGACCCGGGCGAGCGACCGGGCGCTCTCGTCCGGCCCGTGCCGATGGTCCGGATCGTGCGGGGTCCAGTGCCAGAGCGTGACCGGCAATCCGTCCGCGAAATGCGGTCCGGCCGGGGGATCCGCGGTCGGTGAGACGACGCGCACACCACGTTCGGTGACGTAGGCCGACAGGGCGACGTCCCGCTCGAGCCACGCGCTCGCGTCCGGCCGCAGCAACCGGGTGGTGCCCGGGACTCTCGCCACGACCGGACCCATCCTCACCAGCACGTTCGAGCGCTCGTGCAGCACCTCGGCGGAGCCGGTCGCGAGGCCGAACCGGCGGCCGACGGCGAGTGCGGAGGAGACCGCCGCGGCGCGGTACGGGTCGGTCACGCGGTGATCTAACCAGCCGGTGCGAGCGACTGTCGGTACCGAGGGCTACGATCCCCCTAGCCGCCCGGATCAGGCTCGCCTGAGCCCGAGCGCCCCGAAGTTGACCACCACCAGGTTGCAGTGTTGGAGGCAGGAGTGACGGCCGTAGCCCCGAAGCCGATCGCGACGCGCCCGTATCCCGCGCGCGAGACGGCAAAGGGTTCGTACCTGCTGCGGTTGTTCCGCACGACGGACCACAAGCAGATCGGGATCATGTATCTCGTCGCGTCGTTCGCCTTCTTCATGGTCGGCGGCGCGATGGCCATGCTCATGCGGACGGAGCTGGCCCAGCCCGGCCAGCAGTTCCTGTCGCAGGAGCAGTACAACCAGCTGTTCACCATGCACGGCACGGTGATGCTGCTGCTGTACGCGACGCCGAGCCTGTTCGGGTTCGCGAACTTCGTCCTGCCGCTGCAGATCGGTTCGCCGGACGTGGCGTTCCCGCGGCTGAACGCGTTCTCCTTCTGGCTGTTCCTCTTCGGCAGCCTGATCGTGCTGTCGGGCTTCCTCACCCCGGGCGGCGCCGCCGACTTCGGATGGTTCGCCTACACGCCGCTCTCGGACGCGATCCACTCTCCGGGCGTCGGAGCCGACCTCTGGATCGCCGGTCTGGCGGTATCCGGTCTAGGCACGATTCTCGGCGGCGTCAACATGATCACCACCGTGGTCTGCCTCCGCGCGCCCGGCATGACCATGTACCGGATGCCGATCTTCACCTGGAACATCCTGATCACGAGCATCCTGATCCTGCTCGCGTTCCCGATCCTGACCGCGGCCCTGTTCGGCCTGATGGCGGACCGGCACCTCGGCGCCCACGTGTTCGACCCCGCCAACGGCGGCGTGATCCTGTGGCAGCACCTCTTCTGGTTCTTCGGCCATCCTGAGGTCTACATCGTCGCGCTGCCGTTCTTCGGGATCGTGTCGGAGATCTTCCCGGTCTTCAGCCGCAAGCCGGTGTTCGGCTACAAGGGCCTGGTCTTCGCGACGCTGTCGATCGCGGCGCTGTCGGTGGCGGTGTGGGCGCACCACATGTACGCGACCGGCGCGGTCCTGCTGCCGTTCTTCTCCTTCATGACGTTCCTCATCGCGGTCCCGACCGGCGTGAAGTTCTTCAACTGGATCGGCACGATGTGGAAGGGCCAGCTGTCCTTCGAGACGCCGATGATCTTCTCGATGGGCTTCATCGTCACGTTCCTCTTCGGCGGTCTGACCGGCATCATGCTGGCCGCTCCGGCGATCGACTTCCACGTGTCGGACAGCTACTTCGTGGTGGCGCACTTCCACTACGTCCTCTACGGCACGATCGTGTTCGCGACCTTCGCCGGGATCTACTTCTGGTTCCCGAAGATCACCGGCCGGATGATGGACGAGAAGCTCGGGAAGTGGCACTTCTGGACCACGTTCATCGGCTTCCACACCACGTTCCTGGTGCAGCACTGGCTGGGCGCGGAAGGCATGCCGCGGCGTTACGCGGACTACCTGGCCAGCGACGGGTTCACCACGCTGAACACGATCTCCACGATCGGCGCGTACATCCTCGGGGCGTCCACGCTGCCGTTCATCTGGAACGTGTTCAAGAGCTACCGGTACGGCGAGATCGTCACGGTGGACGACCCGTGGGGCTACGGCAACTCGCTCGAGTGGGCCACGTCCTGCCCGCCGCCGCGGCACAACTTCACCGAGCTGCCCCGGATCCGCTCCGAGCGGCCCGCGTTCGAGCTGCACTACCCGCACATGGTCGAACGCCTCCACGCGGAAGGCGAGATCGGCTTCTTCGGCAAGGCCAAGCACGTCGCGGCCCCGTCGCAGAAGCTCGTGGACGCCACCATGCCGGGCGACCACAGCAAGGACAACGCGAGCGAGCAGTAACGGCGCTCGAAGAATTGCACGGGCGCGTGCCCGGTCGGGGTTTCTCTCGGCCGGGCACGCGCCTTTTTCGTGGCTGGACCCGCTGAGCCGGGGCAGAGCGCGGTGAGCGGTTCTAACCGGCACACGCACCCGGACCGCGCCGCCAGCCTTCGCCTGAGACCCCTCAGCGGGCCCGTGCCGCCCCTCTGCCGACGCTCGCGCGAGGCCTCGCGGGACACGCCCGACCTCGTCCCAGCCCGTCGCAGCGGCTCTCATCGCCCGTTAGTGGTGCCAGCGGTGTGAAGCGCGGCACGGGGGCGTTCTGCCCGCCGCCGCGGGAGGCCAGACTGGGCGTGCCGACTCGCCGTGGCCTAAGCGTCGGTGCCGAGACGAACGAGGGATACCGAACCAGTGAGCCAGACTCCCGTCCTCATCACCACGACCGGTCCGGACAAGCCCGGGGTCTCGTCCGTGCTGTTCGCCGTGCTCACCCGGCACGACGTGGACGTGCTCGACATCGAGCAGGTGGTCATCCGAGGGCAGCTCGTGCTCGGCGTGCTCGCTGGCGTCTACCGCGACCCGGAGGGGCTTCAGGAGTCCGTCGAGCAGGCGATGGCGACTGTCGGCATGGAGGTCGAGGTTCGGATCGGCGACGCGATCGGCGAAGATCCGTTCGCGCTCGGCCGGCGCGATTCGTCGCACGTGCTCGTCTTGCTCGGGCGTCCGGTGACCGCGCGGGCGTTCTCCGAGGTCGCGCGGCGGCTGGCGGGCGTCGGGGCGAACATCGATTCGATCCGCAGCGTCGCGGACTACCCGGTGACCGGGCTCGAGCTGTACGTCTCGGTGCGCGAAGACACCGACGAGACGGACGCGGAACTCCGGTCCACGCTGGCCGACGCGGCGTCCGAGGCCAACATCGACGTCGCCGTCGAGCGCGCGGGCATCACGCGCCGGGCGAAGCGGCTGGTGGTCTTCGACGTCGATTCCACGCTCGTGCAGGGCGAGGTCATCGAGATGCTCGGCGCGTACGCCGGCGTCGAGGAGCAGGTCCGCGAGATCACCGAGGCCGCGATGCGCGGCGAGCTGAACTTCGCCGAGTCGCTGGAGCGGCGCGTGTCGCTGCTGGCCGGACTGCCCGCGAGCGTGATGGACGAGGTCGCGGAGAAACTCGAGCTGACGCCGGGGGCCCGCACGACCGTCCGCACGCTCAAGCGCATGGGCTTCCGCTGCGGTGTCGTGTCCGGCGGGTTTACCCAGGTCATCGACCATCTCGTGGACGACCTCGGCCTCGATTTCGCCGCGGCCAACGAACTGGAAGTCGTGGACGGCAAGCTCACCGGCCGCGTCGTCGGCGACATCGTGGACCGCGCGGGCAAGGCCACGGCGCTGCGACGGTTCGCGGGCGAGTACGGGATCCCGCTGGGCGCGTGCGTCGCGGTCGGCGACGGGGCCAACGACATCGACATGCTCGCCGCGGCCGGCATGGGTGTCGCGTTCAACGCCAAGCCCGCGCTGCGGGAGGTCGCCGACACCGCGCTGTCGCACCCGTACCTCGACGCGGTGCTGTTCGTCCTCGGCGTCACGCGCGCCGAGGTCGAGGCGGCCGACGCGGCCGACGGACTCGAACTGGTCCGCCCGTGAACCCTCTGCTCGAACCGCTGCGCAGCCGCTACGCCTCGTGGCTCGGCCTCCCCGCCGAGGACACGTCGGACACATCCGACGAGAACCCGGACGAGGTCCGCGCGATGCCGATCATCCTGCGGATCGAACGCGCCGAACCGCCGGGCCGCACCGCGCTCCTCGAAGCGGCGGCCGCGGCGGCGCTGGCGGTCTGCCTGGACGAACGCGCCCAGCCCGGCGGCGAATGGGCCGAGCCGGTCCACGCGTGGCTCGACAACCGCATCCGGAAGGTCGCGCGCCGGGCTCGCGGCACGCACTGGCAGGCGGTGCTCGACCAGCCGGGAATCACCATCGAAGTCGACGGCGCGCAGGCGCGGGCGCTCGTGCCCGGGCTGGTCAAGGAGACCCCGAAAGAGGTCTCGCGGCTGCAGATCTCCGGCAGCGAACTGCCCGCCGACACCCCCGGCCCGGCCCCGGCCGACGTCCCGCTGCTGATGCTGAACCCGGACGTCCCGATGACCGTCGGCAAGGCGTCCGCGCAGGTCGGGCACGCCACGATGATCCTCGCGTCGCTGCTGCCGGATGACGAACTGGCGGCGTGGGCGGCGAGGGACTACCGGGTCGCGGTCCGCACGCCCAGCCCGGCCCGGTGGAAGGAGCTGTGCCCGGTCGAGGACCCGGAGGCGGGCTGGCGTGACAACCGCGTGATCGCCGTCCGCGACGCGGGTTTCACCGAGGTCGACCCCGGCACGATCACCGTGCTCGCGCAGCAGCCCGGAACATCGGCGTGACTCGCGCGGTTGGGCCAATGCAGTGACCCAACGGGTGGAAAGGCGTCTCGGATGACCTTGGAAGTACAGCGCGAAGGCACGCACAGTTTCGTCGGCCGCAACGAGCGCGGCGCGGAAGTGCGGGTGGGCCGGGCTGGTGCGGAGGGCGCGTTCTCCCCGGCGGAACTGCTGCAGATCGCGGCCGCGGGCTGCTCTGCGGTGACGGCGGAGCAGCTGATCACGCGACGGGTGGGCGAGGATTCGAAGTTCCGGGTCTCCGTGACGGCCGACCGGCGCGAAGGTGCGTCGGAACTGGACGCGGTGCACGTCGCGTTCGACGTCGATGTGTCCGCGCTCGACGAGGGTCAGCGGGCGGACCTGGCGGGCGCGGTGGACCGGGCGATCGAGCGGCTGTGCACGGTGAGCCGGACGTTGAAGAAGGGCATTCCGGTGACGGAGACCTTCCCGACCGCTTGAGCCGCAGCGGGTGGATGCTTGGGGGCGGACAGCCGAGTTGCTGCGCCTCGGGCGGTTCGTCTGGCGGGATCGCCAAGGTGCGGTGGACGGGCGTTCGCCGAGTTGCCGCGGCGGGCGAGTGGTTGGTCGGGGTGGGGCCGCGGAGTTGCGACGGGGCGGTTCCCACGGTGGGCTCGCCGAGCAGGAGCGGCGGGTTGGTCTCGTAGCGAGATCGCCGAGCCGCTGCGGCGGGATCGTCCAGCTGCCGTGGCAACGGACGGTTCTCCTGGCACGGCCGCCGAGTTGCCGCAGCAGGTGGTTCCTGCGGTGGTGGCCAAGCAGAGCTGACGGCAGGCGATCCTCGTGCCAGGATCGCCGAACAACCGTGCCAAGCAGCCACTGCGGCACGGTCTCGAACAGCTCTGGCCGCACCCGTCAAAGCCGCCGCGCCCCTTGTCCAGCAAGGGTTTTCCCCGCCGCCACCGGCAGCGAACGCGCCAGCCGAACCCCGGCGCGGCTCAAACCAGACTCAAGCTCAGCTTTGCCACACCACGTACGCCTGGTCAGCGTCCGTGGTCATCGCCTCGATGAACTTCTCGTTGTCGAAGCCGGGCAGGGTCTGGAGGCGTTCGATGAGGGCGTCCGCGGCCGGGTCGCCGCTCGGGACCGCGGTGCCTTTGCCGTCGTTGCCGACCAGCATGAAGAAGACGTCTTCGTTCCAGGGGCCGTCGGGGATGACTCTCACCATGACGGATTGCAGCTCCGACCACGTCACAGCTTCTTCGCTGCCATCGGCGAGCCGGCGCCGAACCCCGGTGTCGTCAACACTGACGGTCCGGGATTGGGCGCTGGACGAATCCTGGGTCAACGGTGCTCCCTGTCGTGTTCGTTCCACTCACCGTACCCGCCCGTCCGCCGCGCTCGGTCAGGCGGGCGCGGCCGCGTCGAGTCGCTTCAGTGCGTCGCGCGCGACCTGCGGATCTGTCGTCGGCCAGAACGGCGGCAGCGACGCGCGCAGGAAACCGCCGTAGCGCGCGGTGGCCAGACGGGAGTCCAGCACGGCCACTACGCCGCGGTCGGTGACCGAGCGGTGCAGCCGTCCGGTGCCCTGTGCCAGCAGCAACGCCGCGTGCGTCGCGGCCACGGTGAGAAATCCGTTGCCGCCCCGGGCTTCCACCGCGCGCTGGCGAGCGGACAACACCGGATCGTCCGGACGGGGGAACGGGATCCGGTCCACCACCACGAGCTGCAGCGACGGACCCGGCACGTCGACGCCCTGCCACAGCGTGAGCGTGCCGAACAGACAGGTGCGCGCGTCCTCGGCGAACTGCCGCACCAGCAACGGCGTGGCGTCGTCGCCCTGGCAGAGGATCGGGTGGTCGAGCCGTTCCCGCATGGCCTCCGCGGCCTGTTTCGCCGCGCGCATCGAGGAGAACAGGCCCAGCGTACGGCCGCCGGCGGCTTCGACCAGCCCGGCCAGTTCGTCCATTGTGGACTCGGCGAGCCCGTCCCTTCCCGGCGGCGGCAGGTGCTTGGCGAGATAGAGGATGCCGTTGCGGCGGTGGTCGAACGGCGATCCGACGTCCAGTCCGGTCCATTTCGGGCCGTTGTCCTCGTCGGACGGGGCTTCCTTGTCGGTGGCCGTGCCCGGCGACTTCACCACGCGCGCGCCGCTCGGCGGGAGACCCCATTGCCGGGCCATGGTGTCGAATTCGCCGCCGAGCGTCAGCGTCGCCGAGGTCAGCACGGTGGTGTGCTGATTGAAGACCCGCTCCCGCAGCAATCCCGCGACGCCCAGCGGCGCGACCTTCAACGCCGGCGGCCGCGGGTTCGCGGAGTACTTGTCGCCGGTCACCCAGACGACGTCGCGTTGGTGCGCCAGATCTTCGTCGTACGCCTCGAGCAGCCGCACCGCGGTGTCGTGCACTTCTTCGAGCAGCGACCGCGCCAGTTTGCGCGCGGTCGCCTCGCCGACGTCTTCCTTGCGATCCGAGCCCAGCGCGGTGAGGCATTCCTTCGCCGCGTCGCGCACCGCCGGGATCGCGCCCTGCAACGGCCGGGGCAGCGCGTCGAGCCGTCCGGCCGGGATGTCGTCGAGGATCAGCGCGAGCCCGTCGGAGGACTCCAGCAGCCGGTCCGCGATTCCCGCGTCGATCAGCTTTCCGCAGCGCCGCGCGGCGGCCGACACCATGGCGCTGGTGAGCTCGCCGGTCGCGACCGAGGTGACCCGGTCGACCAGGTCGTGCGCCTCGTCGATGATCACCAGGTCGTGGTCCGGCAGCACCTGGTAGCCCTGCAGCGCGTCGATGGCCAGCAGCGCGTGGTTGGTGACCACGACATCGGCTCGGCCCGCCTCGGCTCGCGCGCGTTCGGCGAAGCAATCGGTGCCGACCGGGCACTTCGCGGCGCCGAGACATTCCCTTGCGGTGACGGAAACCTGCCGCCACGCCTGGTCGGACACGCCGGGCACCAGCTCGTCGCGGTCGCCGGTTTCGGTGTCCGACGTCCACTCGTGCAGCCGCGTGACTTCCTTGCCCAGCCGGGACACCGCGAACGGGTCGAACAGCTGCGCGTCGTCGGGTTCGTCGGCCGGGCCGGTGTCGAGCCGGTGCAGGCAGAGATAGTTGCGGCGGCCCTTGAGGATCGCGAAGGTCGGTTCGCGCCCGAGCGGCTTCTTGAGCGCCTTCGCCAGGCGCGGGAGATCGCGGTCGACCAGCTGGCGCTGCAACGCGATGGTGGCGGTGGAAACGACGACGGTGGTGTCTTTCTCCACCGCGTGCCGGATCGCGGGCACCAGGTACGCCAGCGATTTGCCGGTGCCCGTTCCCGCTTGCACGGCGAGGTGTTCGCCGGTGCGGATGGCGTGGCCGACGGCGTCGGCCATCTTCACCTGGCCGGGGCGTTCAGCGCCGCCGACAGACTCCACCGCGTGGGTGAGGAGTTCGAGGACGCCGGGGAAATCGGTTCGGGCGGGCACAGCGAGACACGATAGCCGCCAGCCCCGACAGGATCTTCGATCCGGCGCGAACGGACCCGTCGCGCCGGACCGAAGCTCCCGGAATTCCGGCTCAGTCTTCCTTGCGGAAGCGCGAAACCGCGGCCCACGCGAGCGGCAGCACCCCGGCCGCGACCACGGTCTTCAGCACGTCACCGACGAGAAACGGCGTGACGCCCTTGTCGAAAGCGGTGGCGAGATCGAACCCGGTGACGGCCATCAGCCACGGCACGCCGAAGGCGTAGATCGCGACGTTGCCGAGCACCATGGTCCCCGCCGTGCGCAGCGGAGTGCGGTCGCCGCCGCGGCGGGCGAGGGTGCCCACGAGGGCGCCGGCGAACACGAACCCGACGATGTAGCCGGCCGAGGCTCCGGACAGCCCGGAGGTTCCGCCCTGGAACCACGGCACGCCGGCCGCGCCGACGAGCAAGTACAGCAGCAGCGAGGCAGCGCCGCGGCGCATGCCGAGCGTCGCGCCGACGAGCAGCGCGGCGAAGGTCT
Source organism: Amycolatopsis echigonensis (assembly GCF_002846615.1). Taxonomy (NCBI): domain Bacteria; kingdom Bacillati; phylum Actinomycetota; class Actinomycetes; order Pseudonocardiales; family Pseudonocardiaceae; genus Amycolatopsis; species Amycolatopsis echigonensis. Next base: position 4,905,180 of record NZ_PJMY01000003.1, read on the forward strand.
GGCCCGTCATCGGCACCGGTGTGCCGGGAAGCGGGATGACCAGTTGCGCGGCCGCGCCGGTGAGCACGGCCCCGCCGGCGACGAGCGCCAGGTCGCGCACCAGAGTGCCGGGCACGAGGTCGGCCAGCACTTGACGGCGGGCCGGGAGAGACAGTGACGACACGGGACCTCCAACCACGGAAAACGGACGTCAGGGCAGGTTATCGTCGAGCGAGGCGACGGAACGAGACAAGTTGCGTTCCTCACCACCCCTGTCGTCCGCCACACGTCCGGGTGAGCTGCGACCGTCGACGTTTGGGACCCCCTCCGCGCTGCCGATGTCGAAGCACGGGCGAAGGGAGAGCAGTCGAATGCGCGGACGGATCTTGCTGGTCACCGGGGTTTTCCTGGCGGCGGTGCCCGCGGTGGCGCACGCCGATCCGCCGACGTCCACCGGCTGGGGTTCCGCGGGCAGCCTCGACGTCCTGGTGGACCACCAGCACGTCGTCACCGGCGAACTGGCCCGGTGCGACGCCGACGGGCCGGCTTCCGCGCGTACCACCGGCGGCGCGGCAGGCGACGTCGCGGTGTTCGGTTTCGGCGGCACCACCTGCGAGCGACAAGGCCAGGTCGCGATGGTGCGGACCGGCGGCCAGCGCTTCGAATCCGACCTGCTCACCCGGTACGGCGGGCCTGAACTGAAGGTCCGCACGTACTCGGTCGGCTGCACTACCACGACGGATTCGGGCAGCACCGGTTCGATGTCGATCGGCGAGGTCTCCGGCTTCACCGCGCCGTCGTCGATCCCGGCGAACTACCGCGTCACGATCCCCGGCGGCGCCGCGGGCACGGCGCTGGCCACGATCACGCTCAACGAGACGGTGACGCCGCAGCCCGCCGACGGCAGCCTGGTCACGCACGCGGTGCACGTGAAGCTGTTCCCGCAAGGCGGTCCGGCCAGCGGGGACATCTACCTCGGCACCGCGGCGTGCAACCCGTACGGCAAGGGCGGTGCGCCCAAGCAGTGACGCGTCAGGCGGGCGGCAAGGCGGGCGTGCCGGTGTAGCGGACGCCTGCCTTGTCGAAGTCCTTCAGCGTCGCGTCCACCGTCGGCCGCGATCCGCCGACGGTCAGATCCAGCAGCACGTGCACGTTGAACCCGGCGCCCGCGGCGTCGAGGGCGGTGGCGCGCACGCAGAAGTCGGTGGCGATGCCGACGACGTCGACGTCGGTCACTTCATGCGCGCGCAGCCATTCCTCGAGCGTCTTGCCGTCGCCGGACTTGCCCTCGAAACCGGAGTACGCGGCGCTGTACTCGCCCTTCGAGAACACTGCCTCGACCGGCACCACGTCCAGTTCCGAGTGGAACGACGCGCCCGCGGTGCCCGCGATGCAGTGCGGCGGCCAGCTGGTGTTGAAGTCGGGCGTGTCGCTGAAGTGGTCGCCCGGGTCGATGTGGTGGTCGCGGGTGGCGACGATGTGCGCGTAGCCGCCGTCGGCCATCCGCCGCGAGATGGCGGTCGCGGCGGCCGCCCCGCCCGGCAGGCCGAGCGAGCCTCCCTCGCAGAAGTCGTTCTGCACGTCCACCACGATCAGCGCGGTTCCCATGGTCGGCTCCCTACAGAAAAGTCGTCGGTATCGCGGGCTCGCCGTGCGAGAGCTTGAGGCCCTCCCACGGCAGGCTCACCTGCGCGCGCCGCAGGCGGGCACGCGCGTCGTCCAGCGTGGGCAAATCATCCATCGGCACGCCACCGCGCACCAGGGGGATCTGCAGGTCGAGATCGTTCTCGCCGGGCTCCGGACGGCCGCTGGCGGCGGTCCAGACCACTTCCTCGACCGCGGTCCCGGTGTCGCGGTGCCGGCGCAGCGCGTGCTTGCGCCCGCCGCGGGATTCCTTGTGCGCACTGCGTTTCGCGACCGGCCTGCCGTCGACCTCGACCAGCTTGTACACCATGCCGGCGGTCGGCGCGCCGGATCCGGTGACCACCGAGGTGCCGACGCCGTACGCGTCCACCGGCTCCGCGCGCAGCGCCGCGATCGCGTGCTCGTCGAGGTCGCCGGACACCACGATCCGGGTGTCCTTCGCGCCGAGCGCGTCGAGCTGGTCGCGGGCCTTGCGGGCGAGCGGGCCGACGTCGCCGGAGTCGATCCGGATCGCGCCCAGCTCCGGACCGGCGACGCGCACGGCCGCCTCGATGCCCGCGGTGATGTCGTAGGTGTCCACCAGGAGAGTGGTGTCCGCGCCCATCTTGCTGACCTGGGCGCGGAACGCGGCTTCCTCGCTGTCGTGCAGCAGCATGAACGCGTGCGCGACCGTGCCGCGGGTCGGGATCCCGTAGCGGCGGCCCGCTTCGAGGTTCGACGTGGTGGCGAATCCGGCCAGGTAGGCGGCGCGCGCGGCGGCGACCGCGGCGTACTCGTGCGTGCGCCGTCCGCCCATCTCGATGATCGGCCTGCCGTGCGCCGCGCCGGACATCCGCGCTGCCGCCGACGCGATCGCGCTGTCGTGGTTGAGGATCGACAGCACCAGCGTTTCCAGCACCACCGCCTCGGCGAAACTGCCGGTCACGGTGAGGATCGGCGAACCGGGGAAGTACAGGTCGCCTTCGCGGTAGCCGTCGATGTCGCCGCGGAACTCGTAGTCGGCCAGCCACGCCAGCGTTTCCGCGTCGACGACCGCGGTCTGCTCCAGCATGGCCAGTTCGGCGTCGGTGAACCGGAACTCGGCGATCGCGTCGAGCACGCGCGCGGTGCCGGCGACGACGCCGTACCGGCGGCCGTCGGGAAGCCGGCGCGCGAAGACTTCGAACACGCACGGCCGGTCGGCCGTCCCGTCCGCGAGCGCGCTCGCCAGCATGGTCAGCTCGTAGTGGTCGGTGAGCAGCGCCGTGCTGGCGCTGGTGACCGGCTCGGGGGAACCCATGGGAGCACCCTATTCACTCACATGGACGGACCTGGCGCGGCGTACCGGGACGGCCCCGTGACACCATGGTGTGCATGTCCACGCCTGTCGCATCCGAACAGACGCAGGTCGATCCACTCGGGGCCGAGCTGGCCGAATCCGACCAGCCTTGGCGGACGATCGTCTGGAACGATCCGGTCAACCTGATGTCGTACGTGACGTACGTCTTCCAGAAGCTGTTCGGCTACAGCCGGGACCACGCCACGAAGCTCATGCTCGACGTGCACAACAAGGGCAGGGCGATCGTGTCGTCCGGTTCGAAGGAGAAGGTGGAGACCGACGTGGCGAAGCTGCACGCCGCGGGCCTGTGGGCGACCATGGAACAGCCCTCGTGAAGGCCTGGCGGCGCAAGGGGGACGCCATTCTCGCCGGGTTCGAACAGCAGGAAGCCGCGGTGCTGCGCGGGCTGGTCGGGCAGCTGGAGGACATGCTCACCGCGCGGGCCGAGGAGGCCCCGCAGGACGAACTGGCCGAGCTGACCGGCATCCGCACCGGACCCGCCGAATCGCCGGACGACCCGGTGCTGTCGCGGCTGCTGCCGGACTTCCACCGGCTCGACCCGGACAACCCGAGCCGCGAGGACCTCGATTCGGCCGCGGCGATGCGGTCGCTGCACGAGCCGGAGCTGCTGGAGAAGAAGGTCGGCGTCGCGAAGACCGTGCTCGACACGCTGCCGCGCGACGGCGGTTCGGTGAAGCTGACCTTCGAGCAGGCCGACGCCTGGCTCGGCGCGCTGAACGACGTCCGGCTGGCGCTGGGCACCGCGCTCGACGTCACCGAGGACATGCCCGACGAGCTGCCGGACGACGACCCCCGTGCCCCCCATCTCGGCGTCTACCATTGGCTCACATGGGTGCAGGAGACGCTGATCCAGGCGCTGACCGGCTGACCGGCGGGAAAATCACCGACGTTCCCGGCGTGCTCGTAGGCCATCACCAGCGGCTGGGCGACGGCTGGGCCAGCGGAACCACTGTCGTGCTCGTGCCGGACGGCGCGACCGGCGCGGTCGATCAGCGCGGCGGCGCGCCCGGCACGCGCGAAACCAACTTGCTGGAGCCGGAAAACCTGGTGCAGCAGGTGAACGCGGTCTGTCTCTCCGGCGGAAGCGCGTACGGGCTCGCGGCGGCGGACGGCGTGATGCGATGGCTGTCCGAGCGGAATTTCGGGTTTCCCGTTGGCGCACAACCGTATGAGGTGGTGCCGATCGTGCCCGCGGCGGTGCTGTTCGACCTGCCGCGCAGTGCGTGGGGCAACCGGCCGGACGCCGATTTCGGTTACGCCGCTTGCGAAGCAGCCGGGGACGCGGTCGCGATGGGCACCGTCGGCGCGGGTTCGGGCGCGGTGGTCGGCTCGCTCAAGGGCGGCATCGGGACGGCCAGCGAGGTCGTCGGCGAGGTGACGGTCGGCGCGATCGTCGCGGTGAACGCGGCCGGCCAGGCAGTGGATTTCGCGACTGGGCGGGCTTTTGCCGCTGATCACGAAGTAGACGGCGAGTTCGGCGTCCGCTGGCCGGACCGTCCCGGCGAGGTGCCCGGGCAGCGGACCGATCTGAACACCACGATCGGTGTGGTGGCTTGCGATGCGGCGTTGACGAAGGCCGAGGCGCGCCGGTTGACGGTGGCCGCGCAGGACGGGTTGGCGCGCGCGGTGCGTCCGGCGCACTCGATGTTCGACGGCGACACCGTGTTCGCGCTGGCGACAGGTGCACGGGAGCTGCCAGGGGAGCCCGGGTCGTTCGCGGTGGCGGCGCGAGCGGGCGCGCTGGACGCGCTTTGTGCGGCGGCTGCGCGGGTGTTCGCGCGAGCGATGGTGCACGGACTGCTGTCGGCGACTTCAGCGGCTGGTGTCCCGGCTTATCGCGATGTGTGGCCGGAAGCTTTCGGCTGAGGTCAGAACGGGTCCTGCGGGAGGGCGTCCTCGCTCCGCTCGAGGTCGGCGGCGCGCACCGCGGCCACATACTCGTCCTCGATCTCCAGCACCAGGCCGCCGAACGACACGGTCGCCCCGAGCGACGGATGCAGGTCCACCGGGCCCAGCTCGGTCGACCTCGGCAGCTGCGCCCACACCGAGACCGGCTTCCACCGGCGGAAAGCGCTGCAGGCGAGGACCGTCACGTGCCGGTCGGTCACCACGACGACGAAGTTCCGGTGCGCGGCCATCATCGACACCATCAGCGACGTGGCGGGAAACACGTACTGGACGACGTCGCCCTCGACCAGGAACGAACGGCAGCGTTCGCGGACCTTCGACGACACCGGCATCCCGCTATTGTGCCCTGACCTGCGGATGAGCGGTAGCTCTCACAGTGTGGACTGGTTCGGTCCACGAACTAAGATGTCCGTGTGCTCCGGATCCGCCGTGAACTCGTCGACGAGATCGTCGCCCACGCCCGCCGTGACCACCCCGACGAAGCGTGCGGGGTGGTGGCCGGTCCTGCCGGTTCGGACCGCCCCGAGCGGTTCATCCCGATGCTGAACGCGGCCCGTTCGCCGACGTTCTACGAGTTCGACTCGGGCGACCTGCTCAAGCTTTACCGCGAGATGGACGCGAACGACGAGGTCCCGGTGGTCATCTACCACTCGCACACCGCGACCGAGGCCTATCCGTCGCGCACCGACGCGAACATCGCCGCCGAACCCGACGCGCACTACGTGCTCGTCTCGACCCGAGAGCCCGATTCGCACGAGTTCCGCTCGTACCGGATCGTGGACGCCGAGATCACCGAGGAGCCGGTCGAGATCATCGACTGATCCCGGAATAAAGCGCGGCGTCCGATGCGTCAGCGTGTTAGGAACCCACCCGGAGGTAAGAAACCATGGCCGTGACCGTGTCCATCCCGACCATCCTGCGCACCCACACCGGCGGCGAGAAGTCCGTCGAGGCGTCGGGCAAGACCGTCCTCGAGATCATCGACGACGTCGAGTCGCGGCACGCCGGGCTGAAGGCGCGCCTGGTCAAGGAGGAGAAGCTGCACCGCTTCATCAACGTCTACGTCAACGACGAGGACGTGCGCTTCTCCGGCGGGCTCGACGCCGAGGTCAAGGACGGCGACACCCTCACCATCCTGCCCGCCGTCGCGGGCGGCGCGCGCTGAGCCGGTGACTCGCTACGACTCCCTCCTCGACGCCCTCGGCGGCACGCCGCTGGTCGGGCTGCCGCGGCTGTCCCCGACCGACGAGGTGCGGCTGTGGGCGAAGCTCGAGGACCGCAACCCGACCGGCTCGATCAAGGACCGGCCCGCGCTGGCGATGATCGAGGCGGCGGAGCGGGACGGCATCCTGCGCCGAGGGTCCACGATCCTCGAACCGACCTCGGGCAACACCGGGATTTCGCTGGCCATGGCCGCGAAGCTCAAGGGTTACGGCCTGGTGTGCGTGATGCCGGAGAACACGTCGGCCGAACGCAAGCAGCTGCTGCAGGCGTACGGCGCGCGGATCGTGTTCTCGCCGGCCGCGGGCGGCTCGAACGAGGCGGTGCGGCGGGCCAAGGAGCTGGCGAAGCAGAACCCGGACTGGGTGATGCTGTACCAGTACGGCAACCCGGCCAACGCGGACGCGCACTACCGCGGCACCGGGCCTGAGCTACTGAAGGACCTGCCGACGCTGACGCATTTCGTCGGCGGCCTCGGGACGACCGGGACGCTGGTGGGAGTGGGCCGGTACCTGCACGAGACCAAGCCGGACGTCCAGGTCATCGCGGCTGAGCCCCGGTACGGCGAGCTGGTCTACGGCTTGCGGAACCTCGACGAGGGGTTCGTGCCAGAGCTGTACGACGAAAGTGTGCTCAACGGACGCTATTCGGTGGGGGCGTACGACGCTCTCCGGCGGACGCGGGAGCTGCTGGAGCACGAGGGCATTTTCGCCGGGATCTCCACGGGTGCGGTGCTGCACGCCGCTCTCGGGGTCGCGGAGAAGGCCGCTGCCCGCGGCGAAAAGGCGGACGTGGCTTTCGTGGTCGCGGACGCCGGGTGGAAGTATCTGTCGACCGGCGCGTATTCCGGGTCGCTGGACGAAGCGGCAGAACGGCTTGACGGTCAGCTCTGGGCCTGACCTTTGACTGTCCGTGAAGGACTCCTTGAGGGAATCAGATTCCCGGAAGGAGTCCTTCACGGACCGCGTCCCGGGCCTGAAGTTCAGGGATTTCTCCCGAGGCCGCCCGCTCGCCCGCGACGTAGCCTGAGGTCGTGAGCACACTGCCTCCCTTCCCGCCGACCTCGCCGCCGCCCGCTGCCGGCGGCGACAAGCCGGTCGACGCCGCGAAGCGCATCCTGCCGGCCCGTCCCAAGGCCGCGGCGTTCGTCGCGCTGGGGTTCGTGGCGGTGCTGTACCTCGTGGAGCTGCTCGACGTGATCCTCCCGGGCGACTTCACGCACGGCGGGATCCTGTCGCGGGAGGCGTCCGGCCTCGACGGCATCCTGTGGGCGCCGCTGCTGCACGCGGGCTGGTCGCACCTGTTCTCCAACACGGTGCCGGTGCTGATCTTCTCCTTCCTCGCGATGGCGGCGGGCATCGGCCGGTTCGCGGTGGTCACGGCGATCATCTGGGTGGTTTCCGGGCTTGGCGTGTGGCTGATCGGACCGGCGAACGCCTACACCGTCGGCGCGTCCGGCCTTGCCTTCGGCTGGCTCGCGTATCTGCTGGTGCGCGGCCTGTTCCACCGGTCGCTCGCACAGATCGCGGTCGCGGTCGTGCTGCTCGGCGTCTGGAGCGGGATGCTCTGGGGCCTGCTGCCCGGCAACCCCGGCATCTCCTGGCAAGGCCATCTCTTCGGCGCGCTGGCCGGCATCCTCGCCGCGTGGCTGACCTCACGCGGCGAACGCGTCAAATCCCCGAAGGCTGAGCCGACGACCCCGGGTAACCTCGGGATGTGAGTTCTCCCGGCGCGCCCATCGGTGTTTTCGATTCCGGCGTCGGCGGGCTCACCGTCGCACGCTCGATTCTCGAACTGCTGCCTGCCGAACAACTGCGCTACGTCGGCGACACCGCGCGCAACCCGTACGGCCCGTTGCCCATCGCCACCGCTCGCGAGTACGCGTTGGCCGCTCTCGACGACATGGTCGAGAGCGGTGTGAAGGCGTTGGTGATCGCATGCAACACGGCGTCCGCGGCCTGCCTTCGCGACGCGCGCGAACGCTACGACGTACCTGTCATCGAAGTGGTCCTTCCGGCTGCGCGCCGGGCAGCAGTCGCGACGCACAGCGGACGCGTCGGTCTGATCGGCACCGAGGGCACTGTGCGTTCGAGGGCGTACGACGACGCCTTCGCCGCCGCGCCCGACGTACGCCTCACCAGCGTCGCTTGTCCGCGCTTCGTGGACTTCGTGGAGCGCGGGATCACTACCGGCCGACAGATCCTCGGCCTGGCGCAGGGCTATCTGGAGCCGTTGCTCGCAGCCGAGGTCGACACACTCATCCTCGGCTGCACGCACTATCCGCTGCTGTCCGGCGTGCTGCAGATCGTGATGGGACAGGACGTCACGCTCGTCTCCAGCGCCGACGAAACCGCCAAGGACCTCTACCGCGTGCTGACCGAGCTCGACCTGCTGGCCGAACGCGACGAGCCGCCGCGGCACGAGTTCCTCGCCACCGGTTCGCCGGAGCCGTTCGCCCGCTTGGCGCAGCGGTTCATGGGCTTCGCGCCGGGTGCGCTCGCCCCGCTCAGCGCGTGACGCTGCGGCGCCGCTGAGCGGAGTTAGGGTGACGGGGTGCGACTGACGATCCTCGGGTGTTCGGGCAGCATCCCCGGGCCGAACGCCGCCGCGTCCGGGTACCTCTTGGAGGCGGAGGGCTACCGGCTCGGGCTCGAGCTGGGCACGGGCACGTTCGCCCAATTGCAGACCGTGCTGGACCCGTTCGACCTGGACGCGCTTGTCCTTTCGCACCTGCACGCCGACCACTGCGCCGACGTCAACTCCCTGACGGTGCTTCGCCGCTACCACCCCGCGCCGCCGTACCCCGCGCGGCCGAGGCAGCTGCCGCTGTACGCGCCAGCTGAGGCACCCTCGCGCCTCGCGCACGCGTACGCGGCAGACGCAGCTGAACGAGCTGGCGCGGACCTATCGGACGTGTACGAGTTCCACGAGCTTCGCGAAGAGACTGTCCAGATCGGTCCCTTCGACGTGACGGCCGTCGCCGTGTACCACCCGACGCCCGCTTTCGGCCTGCGTATCGCGTACGGCGGCACCATCCTCGCGTACACCGGTGACACCGGGCAGTGCCGAGTTCTCGGCGAGCTGGCTGACGGTGTCGATGTCCTGCTTTCTGAAGCGTCCTGGACCGATGCCGCCGACCGTCCGCCAGGCGTGCACCTCTCCGGCAAAGAAGCAGGTGAACTGGCCAAGGAAGCCGGGGTAAGCCGTCTGCTGCTGACGCACGTCGCGCCGTGGACCGACCGGAACGCAGTCTTGGCCGAGGCCAAAGCTGTGTTCCCGGACGCCGAGCTGGTGACGCAAGGCGCGGTCTACGACCTCTGATCGGAAAGCGTCAGAGGCACGTCCTAGCTCCGCCTTCCTCCCCTCCACCACCCTCAACGGAGTGGCGTTGCCACGCAGTATCGTCTGCTGCGTGGCTAGAAAAGATGGCAGGAACGACGACCAGCTCCGCGAAGTGAAGCTCACCCGCGGGTTCCAGAAGTGGCCTGCCGGGTCCGTGCTCGTCGAGTTCGGCAACACCAGGGTGCTGTGCGCGGCGAGCGTGACCGAGGGCGTGCCGCGCTGGCGTGCCGGATCCGGTCTCGGCTGGGTGACCGCGGAGTACGCGATGCTCCCGTCCGCGACCAACACCCGCAGCGACCGCGAAGCGGTCAAGGGCCGGATCGGCGGGCGGACGCACGAGATCTCCCGGCTGATCGGCCGCTCCCTGCGCGCCTGCATCGACCTGGCCGCGCTCGGCGAGAACACCATCGTCATCGACTGCGACGTGATCCAGGCGGACGGCGGCACCCGCACCGCCGCGGTCACCGGTGGCTACGTGGCCCTGGCGGACGCGATCACCTGGCTGGGAGCGGCGAACCGGCTCAACGACCCACAGCCGCTGTCGTCCTCGGTGGCCGCGGTGAGCGTCGGCGTCGTGGACGGCCGGGTGCGCCTCGACCTGCCGTACGAGGAGGACTCGCGCGCCGAGGTCGACATGAACGTGGTCGCCACCGACGCCGGAACCCTCATCGAGGTGCAGGGCACCGGCGAGGGGGCCACCTTCGCGCGGTCCACTTTGGACACGATGCTGGACCTGGCGCTGGCGGGCTGCGAGGAACTGACGCGGCTGCAGAAAGAAGCGCTGGCGCTGCCGTACCCGGGCGAGTTGCCCGAACCGCGTCCGGACAAGAAGAAGGGCCAGAAGTGACCAAGCTGCTGCTGGCCACCCGGAACGCGAAGAAACTGGGCGAACTGCGCCGGATCCTGGAAGCGGAAGGCATCCAGGGCATCGAGGTCGTCGGCCTGAACGACGTCGAGGAGTTCCCGGAAGCCCCGGAAACCGCCCCCGACTTCGAAGGCAACGCCGCGGCCAAGGCGCGGGACGCGGTCGCCGCCACCGGTCTGCCCGCCATCGCCGACGACTCTGGCCTGGCCGTCGACGCTCTCAACGGCATGCCCGGAGTCCTCTCGGCCCGCTGGTCCGGCAAGCACGGCGACGACGAGGCGAACCTGAACCTGGTGCTGGCGCAGCTGACGGACACCCCCGACGAGCGCCGGGGCGCGGCCTTCGTCTGCGCGGCAGTACTGGCTCTCCCGTCCGGCGAAATCACCACGGTCCGGGCCGAATGGCGCGGCACGCTGACGAGGGAAAAGCGCGGAACCAACGGTTTCGGCTACGACCCGATCTTCGTGCCGGAAAACGAAACGAAAACCAGCGCGGAACTGAGCCCGGCGGAAAAAGACGCGGCTTCGCACCGAGGCAAAGCCCTGCGCGCGCTCCTGCCAGCTCTGCGAAAACTGGCTGACGCATAACTCCCGCCCGCCCTGGAGCCGCGCTGGTGGCTCCGGGGCGGGACCCGGGCTGGTCTCGAGACCTGCCCCGAGTTTTCGACCGTTTCTGGCGCGCAGATCCCTCGAGAAGCCGAACCTCCGGCGGCAGCGGCCTGGGGTTGGCAATCGTCCGTAACGTGGCCGAGGCTCACGGCGGTTCGGCTATTCCCCGTTACCTTTTTCGTAGCTCCTGATCAAGGAGTTCGTGGTCGCCAGGCCCGGCATGACTGAGTCCCCCAGTCGCGTTCATGATCCGGGGGGTGGTGTCACCGGGTTTGGTGGCATCGAGGGACCGCTGATAGGGACACGGCCGCCCGCTGGGTAGGTCTCGTCGTAACGTGGCTGCCGGCCTTTGATGCTCGACTGGTGACCATGCACGACAAGACGGAAGATACCTTCGATGACCAGCGAATACGCCGTGTTCCTCGGCTTGGACGTCGGCAAGGGCGAGCATCACGCGGTCGGTCTGGATCCGGCCGGGAAACGGCTGCACGACGCTCCGCTGCCCAACAGTGAGCCGAAGTTGCGGGCGATGTTCGACAAACTCACTGTTCACGGCCCAGTCCTGGTCGTGGTGGACCAGCCCGCCACGATCGGCGCACTGCCCGTGGCGGTGGCCCGCGCCTGCGGGCACGAGGTGGCCTACCTGCCAGGGCTGGCGATGCGCCGCATCGCCGACCTCTACCCGGGCAACGCCAAAACCGACGCCCGCGACGCCTATGTCATCGCCGACGCCGCCCGCACCCTGCCCCACACCCTGCGCCGGCTCAACGTCGACGACGAAGCCCTGGCCGAGCTGGACGTGCTCGTCGGATTCGACGACGACCTCGCCGCCGAAGCGACCCGGGTCAGCAACCGCATCCGCGGCCTGCTCACCGGCATCCACCCCGCCCTCGAACGCGTCCTCGGCCCCAAAATCAGTCACTCTGCCGTGCTGGAAATCCTGTCCCGCTGCGGCGGCCCTATCGGGATCCGCAAGGCCGGTTGCCGCAAACTCGCGGCGATCGCCACCACCCACGCCCCACGCATGGGCACAAAACTGGTCGAGGACATCCTCGCCGCACTGGACGAGCAGACCGTCACCGTCGCGGGCACCGCCGCCGCGGACAAGATCCTGCCCAGACTCGCCGACAGCCTGAAAACCGTGCTGCAGCAACGGAAAACCGTCGCCGCCGAAGTCGAGGAGATACTCGATGCACACCCTCTTGCCCAGGTCCTGACATCGATGCCCGGCATCGGCGTCAGGACCGCCGCCCGCATCCTCCTCGAAATCGGCGACGCCTCCGGTTTCAAAACCTCCGGACACCTCGCCGCCTACGCCGGCATCGCCCCGGTCACCCACCGCTCCGGAACCTCGATCAAGGGCGAACACCCCGCCAGAACAGGCAACCGCAGACTCAAACGCGCCTTCTTCCTCGCCGCTTTCGCAGCCCTGTCCGACCCCACCAGCCGGACCTACTACGACCGGAAGAGAGCCGAGGGCAAGAAACACAACGCCGCGCTGATCTGCCTCGCCCGCCGCCGCTGCGACGTCCTGTTCGCCATGCTCCGCAGCCGCACCAACTACCGGCACCCCGAACCGACCAGTACCCCCGCTGCCGCTTGACAACAACATAGGGACACCCCCCGGACCCGGTCCGCGAGCTGAGTCAGACCGCCGGAGTCAGCACCCATCTGGCACCGCGGTTCAAGGCACTCATCGGCATCACGCCGAAGCGACTGGCCCGCCCCCACCGCTTCACCGCCACCGTGTTCGCGATCGACCCCGCCGGACCGATCGGCTGGAGCGACCTGGCCGGTCGCGCGGGCTACTTCGAGGCCCCCTCGGCCACGAGTTCAGCGCCTTCACCGGCCGAACGCCGACCCAGTACGTCGAAGTCCGGCGGCGGTTCCTGCGCGACCATCCCGGCCACCCGCTGGAGGGCCGGCCGTTCCCGGCCGATTGATTTCTTACCAGCGCGACCGCTGGCGAGACGCTAATTTGGGGCCATCCGAACGCAGAGGAGAACCCCGTGGGCAAGGTCGTCATGTACGGCTCGGTGTCGGCGGACGGCTTCATCGCCGGCGAAAACGACCAGCCCGGCCCGCTGTTCGACTGGCTGACCAGCGGCGACGTCCCGCTGGACGAGAGCGGCGTGCTGAAGGTGTCGCAGCCGTCCTACGACTACACCCGGCAGTACTGGGACCAGATCGGGGTGACCATCGCGGGCCGCCACGTCTTCGACCTGACTGACGGCTGGGACGGGACACCTCCGAGCGGAATCGACCACGTAGTCGTCGTGACCCACCGCCCGGCACCCGAGGGCTGGAACCCCGACGCACCGTTCCACTTCGTCGACGGCGTCAAGTCCGCCGTCGCCAAAGCGCAAGAGCTAGCAGGCGACCGCATTGTCGAGGTCGCCGCTGGTGACGTCGGTGGCCAGGCGTTAGCCGCGGGCCTGGTCGACGAGGTGCGCATGGACGTGGTGCCGGTCGTCTTCGGCTCCGGCAAACGCTACTTCGGCTCGGTCGCAGCGCAGCACCTGCTGGAGGATCCGGACGTGGTTCAGGGCGACCGGGTGCTTCACCTGCGCTACCAGGTGCGTCGCTGACCGGTCGCGCGGAGAGGCGTGTCCGGCCTCTCCGCGCTCCGGCGGCAATTCAGGCGGAAATCCCCAAATCCCGGATCAGCTTCGCCACGTGCCCGGTAGCCCGCACGTTGTAGGCGGCCTTGGCGATCTTCCCCTCCGCGTCCACGATGAACGTAGACCGGATCACGCCCTGCACGATCCGCCCGTAGTTCTTCTTCTCCCCGAACGCGCCCCACTCGGTCAGCACTGTCTTGTCCACATCGGACAGCAACGGGAAGGTCAGCTTCTCCGCCTCGACGAACTTCGCCAGCTTTTCCGGCTTGTCCGGCGAAATCCCCAGCACCTGATACCCCGCGTCGTTCAGTTCCGCGAGGTTGTCCCGGAAATCGCACGCCTGCTTGGTGCAGCCCGGCGTGCCCGCGGCAGGGTAGAAGTACACCACCACGGCCTGGCCGCGGAAGTCGCTGAGCGAGACGTTCTTGCCGGTGCTGTCCGGCAGGGTGAATTCGGGCGCTTCGTCGCCCACGGCGAGTCGCTGGTCGGTCATGGGGACGAGAGTAATTCAGGCGTCTCCGCAATACGTGACGACGGCGGGCTCGCCGGTGCTCGGCCGCACCTGCACGGCCATCCGGGCGCTCTCGGCGGGCACCGCGAAAGCGAGCGTGAGCTGCGTGGACCGGCCGGGCATCAGGTCCTTCCCGGCGTCGGAGACGCCGCCGAGCCCCTGCGTGGCGTCGACGACCTGCTTCGCCGGCTTCCCGGCGACCGTGGCGGTGACGGACATCCCGGAAACCCGGTACGGATCGGTGCCGTTGTTGGTGACCTGGATGTAGAACGCCGCCGCGCGCGCACTGCGCGGGTACGCCGCCGGGCTCGGCTGGAAGGACTGCGGGGCGGACAGCGAGACCGTGATCCCGCTGGCGAAGCGGTGATTGGCGCCGAACTGCAGGTCGCCGGAGGCTTGCGCGGCCGCGGGCTGCGCCGCCGGGTTGCCGACGCCCATCGCGGCGGAGCCTTCCCGAGCGTTGACGCCGCCGCAGGCCGCCGCGGAGAACAGCAGGCAGGCGGTCAGCAGCAGTTTCGGGGTGCGCGCGGGCGCCATCGCGGGGGTACTCCAGTCGGGGTGGGGCGGTGTGCCGTTCGGCGTAGTTGCCGGGCGGACCCGCTCCACTGTGGCGGCACTATTGCCGTCACGGTGCGGAAGACGCGGACCTGGTGTACAGCCGTGGCCGATCCGTGATCGAAAGAGCACTCCGGGTGACAGTCGTCACCCCGATGTCAACGGCCGTCGGTCGGGATTCACACCGCGAACGCGAACAACAGGATGAACACCGCGACGCCGGCGCCCCAGGCGACCATGAGCCAGCCGAAGTCGCGCACCGGGTCGACCGCGCGGCTTTCCTCGCCGGGGATGTACACGCCGCGGTTTTCGAACCAGTCCGCGCATTTGCGCAGGATCCGCAGCGGATTGCGTTCCGGCACGGCCCACACCTCCCCGATGTCCGGGCCCAGCCTACGGGTTCGCGGGGGTTTCGCGGCCGTCGAGCCCGGCGATGCGCACGGCGAGTTCGACGAACGAGCGAACGAGCGGCGGCGTCGAGTCCTCGCGCCAGGCGACCACGAGCCGGCTCGGCGGGTAGCCGGCGAGCGGGACCGTCGCGACGCCCTCGGGAAACGAGTGCACGAGCGGGGCCAGCCCGACGGTTCCGTTCCACAGCACGGCTTGCAGGCATTCGTGCACGGTCCGCACGACCGGGCCGCCGGTGACGCCGCCGCTCCAGAACGCCTGCCACTGCGGGTCGGTGCCGTCCGGGAACCGGAACCACGTCCGGCCGGCGAGTTCCTCCCGGCGCACCTCGTCGCGGCCGGCCAGCGGATCGTCCGCGCGCAGGACGACGCCCATCGGGTCGGAACGCAGCACCTGTGTGCGGATTCCGGTGGTGTCGAAGGGAATCCGGGTGAGCGCGACGTCCACGAGCCCGGCGCGCAGGCCGGTCGTCGGATCGGTGAGGCCGGCTTCGCGGACGCTGATCCGCACGCCCGGATGCCGTTCGCGGAACTCGCCGGCGAGCCGGATCCCGACCGGTTCCGAGCTGTCGGCGAGGGTGCCGAGCGTGAGCGTTCCGGGCCCGGCCGCCGCGGCGACCCTCGCCCGGGCCTGGTCCGCACCCGCGAGCAGGGTGCGAGCCTCGTCGTAGAGCGTGGTCCCGGCGGCGGTGAGCGTGACGCCGGACGGCGATCGGTCCAGCAGCGTCGCGCCGAGGTCGGTTTCGAGCTGTTTGATCGCTCGGCTCAGCGGCGGCTGGGTCATGTGCAGCCGCGCCGCCGCCCGGCCGAAGTGGCGCTCCTCGGCGACCGCGACGAAGTACCGGAGTGAACGGAGATCCACAACCAGCGACAATACCCGCGCGGTATCGGGAAAAGCGGATCAGTCTTGGACACCGGCGCGGGCGCGGCGCTGGACTGGAACGGTCCCTGATCCCGCGCTGTGAGGAGCCCCCGGCGATGACCGACTACCCGTATCCCGATCCCGTCGTGCAGACCGCACAGGTGCGCGAACTCGCCCGCGACCTCGTCGTGCTCCCGAACCAGGGCGTGCAGCTGGTGCCGAACGTCGGCGTCATCGGCGGGACGCATTCCGTGCTCGTCGTCGAGACCGGCATGGGGCCGCGCAACGCGGAAACCGTGCTGAAGTTCGCGGCCGAGTACGCGCGCGGTCGCCGGATTTACTTGACCACCACGCATTTCCACCCCGAGCACGCGTTCGGCGCGCAGACCTTCGGCGGTGCCGCGACCTACCTGGCCAACCGCGCGCAAGCGACCGATCTTGTCGAGAAAGGCCCCGGCTACCTGCGGATGTTCGCCGGCTTGGGAGAACCGGTCGCGCGGCAGCTGGAAGGGGTGGAACTGCCGGCCCCGGACGTCGTCTACGACTCTTCGCACGACCTCGACCTCGGCGGTCGCGTGGTGCAGCTGCGCGCGACCGGTCGTGCGCACAGCAAGGGCGACCAGGTCGTCACGGTCCCGGACGCGCGTGTCCTGTTCACCGGCGACCTCGCCGAGACCGGCCAGTTCGCGATCTTCCCGTGGTTCCCGCCGCACGACACCGACGTGTCCGGCATCCGCTGGATCGAGGTCATGCGGAAGCTCGCGCGGCAGCGACCGGAGATCGTCGTTCCCGGCCACGGCGAGATCAGCGGTCCGGAACTGCTCGACGACCTGCGCGCCTATCTCGAACTGCTGCGCGACGAGACCTGGCGTCGCCGGGATTCGGGAATGGACGAGGCGACCGTGATCGCGGATGTGCGGGACGAGTTGATCAAGCGGCATCCGGAGTGGGAAGGCCGCGAATGGATCGACACCGCGGTGGCGTGCCTGTGCGCGGAACACGTCAGTCGCGTTTGAGCAACGGCGCGAGCGTCGTCAGGACGGCCTGCCGGGTCGCTTCGGCCCGCTGCTCGGCGGTCAGCTCGCCGACGCGGTCGAACATGGCTTGCGACGCTCCGCGCACCGCGCCGGCGAACGCGCCGGTCAACGCGCGAGCGCTGAGGTCGTCCAGCTCGTCGGGAAAGGCTTCGGCGAGGATTCCGGCGATCCGGCGCTCGGCATCGAACTGGATCTGCAGCGCTCGGCCCTGGACGGCGGGCACGGTCTGGAGCAGCCGCATCCGCAGCGGGGTCAGCTTGCCGATGATGTCGTTGCTGACCTCGCCGCCGTGGCAAAGGACGCGAACCAGCAGGTCGATGGGCCGGTCGTCCGGGGCGCGGTTCGCGAGGGCGTCGAGCAACGCCTGCACCCGGCTCTCGGCGTCCGGGAACACCAGCTCTTCCTTGCTGGCGAAGTAGCTGAAGAACGTGCGCGTGCCGATCTCGGCGGCCGCGGCGATGTCCGCGATGGTCGTCTCGTCGTAGCCGTTGCGCTCGAAGAGGTCCATGGCCGCGTCGATCAGGGCCTGGCGGGTGCGGGCGCGCTTGCGTTCACGGAGCGACATGAGGCGAGCATACGGCACTGAGTGCAAAACAGCATTCATTGCAAAATTGCACTGAGTGCGATTATCGTGAGGTGCATGACTCGTGACGTGCTCGTGTGCGGTGCCGGGATCGCTGGTTCGACCCTCGCGTTCTGGTTGGCGCGCAATGGTTTCCGGCCGACTGTCGTAGAACGGGCGGCCGGTCAGCGCAGCAGCGGCAACCCGGTGGACGTCCGCGCCGGTGCGATGGAGGTGGCCGACGCGATGGGTGTCGTGCCGCGGTTGCGCGAGGTCGCGACGCACGCGCGCCGGTTGCGGGTGCTCAACGCGCGCGGGCGTTCGGTGGCCACGGTGCGGATGGCGGTGCGCAAAGAGATCGAAGTTCCGCGCGCCGATCTGGCCTCCGCGCTGTACGAAGCGGCGAGCGACGACGCTGAAATCCTCTTCGACGACACCGTCGCCGCGTTGCAGCAGGACGAAGGCGGGGTCGACGTCACCTTCGAACACGCTGCGCCGCGCCGGTTCGACCTGGTGATCGGAGCGGACGGCGTGCACTCGGCGGTGCGGCGGCTCGTGTTCGGCGCCGAGGAGAAATTCGTCCGGCACGCCGGGTTGTATGTCGGGACGGTGTCGCTCGGCGAGCCGTCCGACTGCCCGGAGGACGTGGTCCTGCTGAACACTCCGGGCAGGCTCGTGGCGATCCATCCAGTGCGCGGGAATTGCGGGGTCGCGTTCATCTTCCGTGCGCCGAATCCCGGTCAGGGCAAGGAAATCGTGTCCACTGCCTACCGGGGGCTCGGCTGGCGAGTCCCGGAGTTGCTTGCGCGCTTCGAAGCCGCGGACGACGTGTTCTTCGACGCGGTCGCCGTGGTCGATCCGCCGAAGTGGCACCGCGGCCGGGTCGCGCTGGTCGGCGATGCCGCTTCCTGCGTCTCCCTGCTGGGCGACGGTTCGAGCCTCGCGATCGTCGGCGCGCACACCCTGGCCACGGCGCTCGCTGAAGGAACCCATTCCGAGGCGTTCGCGCACTACGAGGCGACCCATCGAGCGCGCGTAAAGCCCAAGCAACGCGGGGTCCGGGTGGCGGCTTCGATGCTGGTCCCGCGCACGAAGCGGGGGCTGGCGGTCCGCAACCTCGCCGCCCGGCTGCTGCCCGGCTGAACCCGGTCCGAAAAGAATTCCTTGACACGAATATTCGATCTGATGAATACTTCGGTGCATGGACGGGATCGCCTCAGCACTCGCAGACACCACCAGGTGGCAGCTGGTCGAGCTGCTCGCGCAGCGGCCTCGGTCCGTCGGCGAGCTGGCTGAGCTGACTGGGCTGCGGCAGCCGCAGACGACCAAGCACCTGCAGACGCTCGCGCGCGCCGGCCTGGTCACCATGGCCCCGCTCGGGCAGCGGCGGGTCTACGCGGCCGAAGCGGCCCCGCTGCGGGAGTTCGCGGACCAGTTGCACAAGCTGGCCGAGACGGTCGAGGCGCACGCGGGGGAGCGCGATGTGCTCGATCGCTACCGCGCGGCGATCGAAGCCGAAACCGCGGCCGCGGACCGGGATCGCTGGGCCGACGGACGCGCGTTCTCTTTCGAGCGGGCGCTGCCGGTACCGCCGGAAACGGTCTGGCGGTACTGGACGGACGCCGGGCTGCTGGCGTCGTGGTGGGTCCCGCCGTCCCTGACTGTCACCGAGTGTGTCCTCGAACCGGAACCGGGCGGGCGAGTCGTTCTCGCCTACCGCGACGCCGAAGGCACGTACCGCTCGGAAGGGCAGGTCCGGACCGCTCGCGCGACCGAGCGGCTCGAGTTCGACCTGTCGGTGCTGGACGCGGCCGGCGCCGTCGCGTTCAGCGGCCACTACGACCTCGCCCTCGCCGCGGCGAACGGCGGCACCCGGCTGCGGCTGGGTCTGGAGATCAGCGCAACGACCGTCGAGGCCGTGTCCGCCATCGCCGGAATCGAAACCGGCTGGGGACAGGTCCTCGACCACCTCACCGAAGTCATCGCCCGGAAGGAAGTCCAGTCATGACCGAACGTCGTGTCACCGCCAACCTCGCCCTGACCCTCGACGGCCGCTACCACGGCCCGGAAGGCCCCGGCGACATGAGCGCGATCATCCCCTACGTGACTACCGAAACCGCGCGCAACCAGATGACCCGCATCTGGGAGAACGCGACGACCGCGCTGCTCGGCCGCCGCAACGCGGAAGGCTTCCTCGGCTTCTGGCCGACCGTCGCCGCCGACGAAAACGCCGACCCGCGCGACCGCGGCTACGCGAAATGGTTGGTGGACACGGAAAAGGTCGTTCTGTCGAGCACGCTCACCGAGTCGCCGTGGGAGCGCACGCGCGTCGTGAACGCGCCCACCGCCGAGGTCGTCACCTCCCTCAAAGCCGAGGGCGAGGGCGACATCCTGGTCAACAGCAGCGTCAGCGTGATCAAGGCGCTGCTGGCCGAGGACCTGATCGACCGGCTGTACCTGATCATCTGCCCGGAAATCGCCGGCGGCGGCCCCCGCCTGTTCGACGACGGCCTGCCGGGTACCAAGTGGACAGTCGCGCACCAGGAGACCGGCAATCTCGGTGAAGTGGCGCTGGTTTACGACCGCGTGCGCTGATCGGCTTGACCTTCACGCATACGGCAATGTTTAGCGTCGATCGCATGAGTGAAGGACAGTTTCAAGGCAAGGCCGTGATCGTCACCGGCGGCGGAACGGGCATCGGACAGGTCACCGCGCGCGAGTTCGCCCGGCGAGGCGCGAACGTCCTCGTCGTCGGCCGGACGGCGGAGCGGCTCGCTGAAACTGCGGAGGGCTCCCCGCGGATCCGCCTGTTCGCCGCCGACCTCACCGAGGCGGGTGCCGCGGAGGCGATTGTCGTTGCGGCGCTTGCCGAATTCGGCCGGATCGACGTGCTGGTGAACAACGCCGGCATCGTCGGACCGGCCGCGCTGGGAGAGATCAAGGCCGGCGCGTTCGACGAAGTGGTCGCGACGAACCTGCTCGCGCCGGTCTACCTCGTGCAGGCCGCGATGCCGCACCTGAGCGAGACCGAGGGCGCGGTGGTCAACGTGACGACCGCGATCGGACAACGCGGATGGCCGATGCCCGGCCGCGAGTTCTACGCGGCGACGAAAGCCGCGCTGGAGTCGCTGACCCGAAGCTGGGCAGTGCAGCTGGCCCCGCGCGGCATCCGCGTCACCGCGGTCGCCCCCGGCCCGGTCGCCACCGAGATCTACGCACGCGAGGGCCTGTCCGCCGAGCAAGGCAAGGCACAGCACGAAGGCCTGCGGGAAATGGTGCCCCTGCGGCGGCTGGCCCAGCCGGAAGAAGTCGCCCACTGGATCGTCGAAGTCGCCAGCCCGGACGCGGAGTACATCACCGGCGTAGTGATGCCCGTCGACGGCGGCGCAGTGATCGCTTAGCGGCGTACGCTCGGGCTGGTGCGGATCGGAGAGCTGGCGAAGGCCACCGGTGTCACCACCAGGGCGTTGAGGTTCTACGAAGAGCAGGGACTGCTGACCGCGGCCCGCTCCCACAACGGTTACCGGCACTACGACGAGTCCGCGATCGAGCGGGTGGCGAACATCCGCTACCTGCTCGATTCAGGGCTCACGATGGAAGACATCCGCCCGCTGGGCTCGTGCCTGCAAGGGGATCTGCCCGCGCGACAGCTGTCGTCAAGCGCGGTGGAACTGGTGAATCGCCGGCTGGCGGTGCTGGACGAGCGAATCGAGACGCTGACCCGGGTAAGGAAGCAGCTGTCGTCACGAGCGGCGGCGGCTCGGGGCGGCGTCGGGGCCTGATCCCGGGCGGGTGGCGGTCTCACGAGTCGATGCTGTGGCAGACAGTAGCTGTTCGCTCACGGTGATCTCAGGTAAGTATGATTCATTCTAAGTAAGATCCGATCATACTTAGATGAGGTCAAGCACGTGGTGGATTTCCCAGGACGCGCGAACGATCTCGCATTGCTTGAGCGGCAGCTGCGCCTCGTCCGGGACGCGGCTGCCACTACTCCCGGCCAAGCCGTGATCGTCACCGGCCGCAGGCGAGTGGGCAAATCTCGGCTCGTCCAGGAGTTCTGCGACCGCTCCGGGCTGCCCTATCTGATCTTTCAGGCGTCTCGCGGCCGCAATCCGGCCGCGGAGCGCGCTGACTTCGCCGCCGCGCTCGCCGAGACCGCCCTGCCCGGCGCCGATCTGGTCGCCGGGGCGCTCGGCTCCGACTGGAACCAGGCACTGCGCGCACTGGCAGTCGCGGTACCCGAGCAAACCCCCAGCATCATCGTCCTCGACGAGGTGCCGTGGCTGGTCGAGCAGGACCGCGAGTTCGAAGGCGCCCTCCAGACCGTCTGGGATCGGTACCTGTCGACCAAGCCCGTGCTGCTGTTGCTGGTCGGAAGCGACCTGTCGATGATGGAGTCCCTCCAGGAGTACGGCCGTCCGTTCCACGGCCGCGCTGGCCGCATGCTCGTGCGACCCCTAAACCCGGCCGACGTCCAGCGAATGACCGGGCTCGAGCCGGCAGAGGCCATCGACGCGTTCTTGATCACCGGCGGCTTTCCGGAGATCGTCCAACGATGGAAGCCGGGCACCAGCCGTACCGCGTTTTTGCGTGATCAGCTCGCCGACCCGCTTTCCCCGCTGCTGATGGCGGGAGAACTGTCCCTGCTGGGCGAGGTCCCTGAACCGTCGCACAGTCGCTCCGCCCTGGAAGCGATCGGCACGGGCGAACGCACATTCGGAGCGATCGCCCACCGGATCGGCGTCGGCAACCCGATCCCTTCCGGCACCCTTGCCCCCATCCTGAATACCCTGACGACCAAGCGCATCGTCGCCGTCGACACTCCGTTGGCCACCCGCCCGGACACCAAGAACAAGCGCTACCGGATCGAGGATCCGTACTTGCGGTTCTGGCTGGCATTCCTGCAGCGCGGCATTGCCGAGGTCGAACGCGGCCGCGGCGACTTGGTCGCATCACGCATCGAAAGGTCGTGGCCGTCCTGGCGCGGCCGTGCTGTCGAGCCCGTCGTCCGGGAGGGCCTTGAACGGCTCCTTCCCGACGACCGGCTGCCCGGCGCGGACGTCGTGGGCGGCTGGTGGAACCGGCAGAACAACCCGGAGATCGACCTGGTCGGCGCCGACCGCGAACGGCCCGCCGCGACCCGCATCGCGTTCACGGGCTCCATCAAGTGGCTGGAGACCGAACTGTTCGGCAAACGCGAGTGCGAAAGCTTGCTCGCCGGATCCATGTCGATCCCCGGACGCGACTACGCGACGCCCTTGATCGCAGTGTCCCGCAACGGCGTCGAAGACGGACTGCCGCTGGCTGCCTCGTTCGGTCCCGAAGAGATCGTCGAGGCTTGGCGGCGTTGAGCGCACAGCTTCGTGCGGCGAGAATCCGCCGCCCTCAAGGAACGCGTCTCCTGCTTCTTGGGTGCGGCTGGCGACAATCTCTCGTTCGGTTCGGCGGTAACACGGCAGCGGCCGATGGCGACTTGCCAAAACAGCCCGTTCGAACTGGAGGGTGCGATGACGAGTACCCGCCTCGTTGTCGGTGTCGGCGCCCTGGTGCTCGCCATCACGGCCACGGCAACGGTCACCTACGTCGTGACGGAGCCGAATGCGACGGCGTTGCTCCCTCCGGTGTCGGTCCCGCTGCCTAAGAACACATTCATGCTGACCGGTGTCATCACGATCGAAAGCGGTCCGTCAGGGGTGCGGTCGACCGGCGCCGGAGGGACTGACTCCGACTGCCAAGGGACGGGCGGATACTCGGACCTCACGCCCGGAACTGCTGTCAAGGTGTCCGACAGGTCCAGCCAGGTAATCGCAACCGGTTCGATCACCGGCGGAGAGGCGCAAACTGCCTATTCCGACGGACAGAACGTCGTGACCGGCTGCCAGTTGGGGTTCACCGTCAACGATGTCCCCGACGGGTTGCCGTCCTATGTGCTGACCGTCTCTCATCGCGGAGACCAGTTTCTGACGGCTGATCAGGCGCACGCGCCGATCACGCTCACCATCGGCGGCGGGTGACCCGGCAGCCTCAGCCCGTCCGTCTTCTTGTGGCATTCCTCTGGCCCGCTTGATGCGGATCATCGACCCCGAAATGCCGCGCCACTGGTGAGAGCTCCAGGGTGGGGCCGGAGAGACTCGAACTCTCACTGGCACGGACCTAAACCGTGTGCCTCTGCCAATTGGGCTACGGCCCCCAGGAATCAGGTGTGATCGTAGCGCGCGCCACGTTCGGGTTCGCTCGGCGTGGCCAGTCGCCGTCGCGCGGGGGTTGTCCTCTACCGTGGACCGCCTACAGTCCGACTGCGGCGAGGAGGGCACGTGGCTCGCGACCCCGAGACCATCGAGCGTGAGATCGAGCAGGCGAGGACCGCTTTGGCGGCGACCCTCGACCAGCTGGGCACGAAAGCCAACCCGCAGAAACTCGCCGAACAGGCGAAGGACGGCGTGCGCGCGAAGCTCGACAACCCGAAGGTCAAGTACCCGCTGATCGGGGCTGGCGTGCTGGTGGCCGTGCTGCTGGTGCGGAAGCTGTTCCGCTGACGGCTCGCGCTGACACGCTGACGGTCACGCCGAGTGCTGTTCCGGCCGCGGCTGCGGGAGTTGTCGACTAGCTCCCTGGATGGCGGATGGGCAGGCGTGATTGTCACGCCGGGTGAACTTCGTGAGAAGAGCCACTGAATCAGGGGTCACCTGTTTGGCGGTCGCTCACCTGGGTCGGTCGGGAGCACCACGTTCGCCGAATCGGGCTACCCCTTGGGGGTGACGAGACGGTTTTTCCCGCTGTGCTGGACGCAGGCCGCTGTTTGCGGGCGCGAGGGGATGCCGAATCCGTGAGCGGACGTCGAGACGGCCGGATCTGGCCCCGCCGGGCGGTGAAGGTCTGCGACAGCAGCGCTCAAGCGCCCCAGGGCGAGCGCTCGTCAGCGTGCGCTCGGGCACTGCGGCAAGAGAAATGCGCGCAGGGCAAAGCCAGCCCGCGAACAACGCGAGCCGGACAGAACTAGGTCAGGCGCGTGTGACCGGAGGCGTGGCCGACGCGCCCGCTGTCACACCGGGGCGGTTCGCCTCGGGCTTGCGGTCCTCGACCTCTTTCGGCAGCTGCTTGCTCGGCGGCAACGCTGGCTTCGCGGCCTTGTCCTTCTCCGTGGCCGAGGACGAGGCCGAGGTCGAGGACGACGTCGAGGCAGCTGGCGCGGAAGTCTTGCTGGACCCCGAAGCGGCTTCCTTGGCCGCCTTCGCACCGCCCGACGGCGGGATTTCCAGCGGCTCGATCTCCGGCAGCGTCAGGCGCGCGGCCATGTACGCGCTGGTGAACTCCAGTGCGTTGCCGTTCAGCAGGTGCACGACCGTGGGTCGCTCGTTCGGGGCGAGCTTCTCCACGAGCTGGTCGGCCCGGTCGCGGGCGGCGATGATGCCCGGCGCCTTGCCGGTCAGCTCCTTGCCGCGGCCGCTGACGGTGATCGTCCAGTCGTCGTTGTCGTGCTTGTACGTCGCCGTGATCGTTTCCACCACTGCCTCACCCCTCTCGTCATCAGCATGCGTCACAGGTCGAGACCCGGCCACCGCAAACTCATGACGCGATTCCTGCTCGCGGGCCGCTGGCGCGACACTCAGTGTGTCTTTCTACCGTGTCATCGATACCGCAAGAAAACTCTGTGTCACAAGTAACGGGACGAGATGTGCGCTGAGTGACGACCGAATGGACTAATGCACGGTCATCTTCACGTGCACGTTAAATCGCTCGCTGTGACAACCCGGCCCACAGCAGATCCATGGCGTACTCGGTGGCCTTCTCCGGGGTCACCTCCGGGAAGCGCTCGCACCAGATCGCCAATCGCTCGCAGGCTCCGACGACGAACTCGGCCGAGGCTTCGGCGCGCAGGGTGTCCTCGCTGTCGAAGTAGCCGCTCATCAAGGCGGTGATCAGGTCGGTCTGCTGCCGGCGGGTTTCTTCGATCTCGTCCGCGGCGGGCGTGCCGATGAGGGCCATCTCGTGCCGCAGCAGCGACCAGGCCTGGCGGCGCTCGCGGATGAAGACGAAGAACGCCAGCAGCCCGCGCCGCAGCGCCTCCTGTGCGGACTCCGCGCCGACGATCGACTGCTCGGTGGCCTCCTGCAACGCCGAGCGCGACTGCCGGATGCAGGCCAGCAGCAGGCCCTCCTTCGAGTTGAAGTACTCGTACAGCATCGGCTTGGACACACCGACCAGCTCGGCGATCTCGTCCATCGACGCCATCGCGTAGCCGCGCTCGCCGAAGACCTGCTCGGCGACCTCGATCATCTGCCTTTCCCGCTCGGCTCGGGGCATGCGCTTGCGCTTGGCGGTGGTCATGCCGCCCTACCTTTCAGGGATGTCCGCGGTCCGCGAGGATCGGCGGATGCAGGTGGAGCGGGTATGGCTTTCATGCCTGCTGCCGGTGATGGTTCAGAGTGCTGTGCCGCCCGCTCCACCACCTGGTTCTGACCGCTGATTAGGCACTGCGAACCATCGCTATGTAGGGCGTTGACGGCGGAATCGGGACGCACCACACCGTGTGATCGACCGGAGGTTCGATGGCAGTAAAAGCAGGCATCGATGTCGCCAAGGAGTTCCACTGGGTCGCGATCGTCGCCGCCGAGACCGGGAAAGTCCTGCTCTCCCGGCGCGTCGACAACGACCCGGACAGCATCGACGCCCTGATCGCCCAGCTGCGCCAGGCCGAAGCCGAGCACGGCGAGCTCACCGCCGCGATCGACCTGATGGGCGGAGTGGCCAGCTTGCTGACCGCCATGCTGCTGGA
Organism: Amycolatopsis echigonensis; assembly: GCF_002846615.1. Classification (NCBI taxonomy): domain Bacteria; kingdom Bacillati; phylum Actinomycetota; class Actinomycetes; order Pseudonocardiales; family Pseudonocardiaceae; genus Amycolatopsis; species Amycolatopsis echigonensis. The sequence goes on from NZ_PJMY01000003.1 coordinate 4,931,417, forward strand.
GGCAGGTGTCCGCCTGGTCCACGTCCCGGGCCTGGTGGTCAACCGAGCCCGCCGCGCCAGCAAGGGCGGCGAAGCCAAATCCGATCCCCGCGACGCGGCCACCATCGCCGACCAGCTGCGCCTGCGCGACGACTGGCGCATCGTCACCGCCGAGGACGACATCACCCTCGACCTGCGGATGCTGGTCTCCCGACGCCGTGAACTCGTCATCGATCAGACCCGCCGCCTCAACCGGCTGCGCGAAACCCTGGCCGGGTTCTTCCCCGGCCTGGAACGCGTCGTGGACGTGACCAACCTCAGCGACCTGCGGCTTCTGGTCCGCTTCGTCACACCGGAAGAGGTCCGCGAAGCCGGACGCGACGGCCTGATCGATCACATGCTGGCCGCGGGCGTCCGCCGCAGCTATGCCGAACCCTTGGCAGGCAAGGCGATTGCGGCCGCTCAGGCCCAGCATGTGATCGTTCCCGGGCAGAAGCGCATGGCCGAGTTCGCCCGCGAGTTCGCCACCGACGCGATCGCGGCCCGGCACCGCATCGGCGAACTGGAGAACCAGATCGCCGACGGGCTCGACCGCCACCCTGACGCGGCCCTCGTCCGAAGCCTGCCGGGGATGGGGGCCACCCTGACCGCGGAATTCCTCGCGGAGGCAGGAAACCTGGACCGCTTCACCAGCGCCGATCAGCTCGCTTCGGCCGCCGGCCTCGCGCCGGTCCTGCAGCAGTCCGGGAAGATGAACTACCTGCGGCGAGCCACCGCCGGCAGCAAACACCTGAAGTTCATCTTCTACCAGTCCGCGTTCTGCGCGATCCGCACCGACCCACTCAGCAAAGCTTTCTACCAGCGCAAACGCGCCGAAGGGAAGCGCCATCACCAGGCACTGATCGCGCTGGCCCGACGACGCATCAACGTCCTCTACGCGCTCCTGCGCACCCGCCAGCCTTACCAGGCCGACTACCGACACACCACGGCTACCGCTGCTTGACATAAACATTAGGCAGCACACTCTACCGCCAGTAATCTACTCCGGGTAAGCTGGACTTCGGGTAACAGTTAACGGGAGGACGCATGGGCAACCGCACCGAGACCGGCGTGATCGTGGTCGGCACCGGGTTCTCCGGGCTCGGCATGGCGATTCAGCTGCGCAAGGACGGCCGCGACGACTTCGTGGTGCTCGAGAAGGCGCACGACGTCGGCGGGACCTGGCGCGACAACAGCTACCCCGGTTGCGCGTGCGACATCCCGTCGCACATGTACTCGTTCTCCTTCGAGCAGAATCCCGGCTGGTCGCGCGCGTACTCGCCGCAGCCGGAGATCTACGAGTACATGCGCGGGGTCGCCGACAAGTACGACCTGCGCCGCTTCATCCGCTTCGGCCAGGAGATGACCGGCGCGCGCTGGGACGCGGAGGAGAGCCGCTGGCACGTCAGCACCCGCGGCGGCGACGAGTTCGTGGCTCCGGCGCTGGTCGCGGGCGTCGGCGCGCTGCACCGGCCGATGATCCCCGACCTGCCGGGCATCGAGCGGTTCCAGGGCCGCGCGTTCCACTCCGCCGAGTGGGACCACGACTTCGACTTCGCCGGCAAGCGCGTCGCCGTGGTCGGCACCGGGGCCAGCGCGATCCAGTTCGTGCCGAAGATCGCGCCGGAGGTGGCCGAGCTGACGTTGTTCCAGCGCACGCCGCCGTGGGTGATGCCGAAGGCCGACCGCGACATGCCGGGCTGGCTGCGCGGGCTGTTCCGCGCGGTGCCGCCGGTGCAGCGGCTGTACCGGGATTTCCTTTACTGGGCACTGGAAGCGCGCGCGATCGGCTTCAACGGCCAGCCGTGGATCATGAAGATCGGGCAGCGGCTCGCGAAGAGCAACATCGACCGCGCGGTGAAAGATCCGGAGCTGCGCGCCAAGCTGACCCCGGACTACACCATGGGCTGCAAACGCGTGCTCATCTCGAACGACTACTACCCGGCGCTGGCCCGCGACAACGTCGACGTGGTCACCGACGGCGTCGCCGAGGTGCGCGAGCACAGCGTCGTCGACCGGGCCGGCGTCGAGCACGAGGTGGACGCGATCGTCTACGGCACCGGGTTCCACGTGACCGACGCGTTCGACAGCCTGGAGATCGTGGGCCGCGACGGGCGGAACCTCGCGAAAGAGTGGGCGACCGAGGGGATGCGGACGCATCTCGGGATCACCGTCAACGGCTTCCCGAACCTGTTCTTCCTCCTCGGGCCGAACACCGGGCTGGGCCACAACTCGGTGGTCTTCATGATCGAGGCGCAGATTTCCTACATCGCGAAGGCGTTGCGGCTCGCGGGCGATCGGGCGCTGGAGCCGCGCGAGGACGTGCAGGAGCGGTTCAACGCCGAGGTCCAGCACAAACTCGAGAAGGGCATCTGGACCCAGGGCGGCTGCAAGAGCTGGTATCTCGACGCGAAGGGCGTCAACCGGACGATCTGGCCGGGCTTCACCTGGCGGTACTGGCTGGACACCCGGACGGTGCGGCGGGAGGACTACGAACTGCTCGGGTGAGCCGGCACGAGGGGGACTTTCGCGGCGGGGGATGGAGCCGCGAAGGTCCCCCTCGTGGTCTCCGTGGCAGTCCACAGTGGACCACGGGGGTACGAGGGGAGGCCTTCGCGGCAGGGGAGGAGTCGCGAAGGCTCCCCTCGTAGTCCGAGGGCCCGGCGGGCAGCGTTCAGCAGGGAGCGGGCGCTCCACAGTGGACGCGGGCCGGACGTGGGCGGCGTTGTCGTCGAGCGGAAAGAAACCTGAGCAGTACGAGGGGGACTTTCGCGGCAGGGGAGGAGTCGCGAGGGTCCCCCTCGTGGTCTGCGGTCAGGCGGGCGCGAGCTTGCGCAGGTGCGAAACCAGCTCGGCGGTGGGAAGGCCGCACAGTTCGGCCATGCGCTCCAGCGCGGCGAAGTCGAACGACACCTCGTCGGACGAAGTGCTCGACGAAGCGGGCTGGCCCGAAGTCGCGGGAGCGGAAGTGCTTGGCGTGCCTGAAGATCCGGATACGGAAGCGGGCGGCCGGGAGGCGGCGCCCGAGCGGACGGACGACCCCGGCAACGCGACTCCGCTCTGCCGCAATCTTCCTTCGGCCCAGCGCCGCAGCGGAGTCAGTTCCGGACCGGCCTCCTCGACGACCCGGCGCAGGTCCACGCGGACCCGGCCCGGTTCCTCGGTGAAGACCCGGCTGTGCACCTTCGCCAGCAGATCCTGCGGAAGCTCGTCCATCGCCATGCACAGTTCGACCAGGCGCACCACGGAACACTGCCGGGTACCCAGTTCGTACGTCGCCAGTGTCTGCAGCGAGATTTCGCTCTGCAGATGCGCGTTCAGCTCTTTGCGCGTCCACCCCCGGCCACGCCTGAGCTTGCGCAGCTCGTCTCCCAGCACCCGCTGGTAGTGCTCAGCGTCGATCACGGCCCCTGCCCCTCAACCAACTTCGCGGACGCGGGCTTGCGTCCCGATGGTGAAAGTGCCGAGGCGGCCGCTCATTACGCGGGTTTCGGGAAAATTCTCGGCTTGCCCCGAATGGAGCAACGCGTCAGTTGACGCAGGGCACTCCGTCAGCGGTGATCGGCTGGTCGTCGCTTCCCGGGCCCGAGGGCGTGGGCGGGGGAGAGGACTCCTGCTGCGCCGAAGGGGCTTGCGCCGCACCGGTTCCGCTCGACGCGCCGACCGCCGACGGCTGGTAGTCCGACCCCAGGAACACCTTCACGTGGCCCTTGGGCACGCTCTTGTCTTCCTGCACCGTCGCCTTCGTGCCGAGCGCGTCGGCGACCGCTTGCCCGGCCGCTTCGCCGCCGTTGGGGACCCAGATCACAGTCGTCTTGCGCGAGGACGCGTTGTCCGTGTCACCCGCGGTGAAACCCTTGTCCACCAGCTGCTTGGACACGGTCGCCGCGAGACCGGTGCGGTCCGAGGCGTTGCGCACGTCGACCGTCGTGTCCTTGTGCGACTCGTTCGGCTTCGGCTGCGGTTGCTGCGCCGGGGCGCCGTCGGATCCGGTCTGCGGGCCGGAGAGGCCCTGCACGAACGCCTTCACCTTCGCCGGGTCGACCTTGATCGCGACGCCGTCGGTGGGCGTGTGGTACTCGACGTTGTCGACCGGGATGGTGCGGAACTCCAGCTGCCCGCCGGTGAGGCCCTTCATCTGCTGGGCGAAGTTGAAGATGTCCCAGTTCTGGTTCAGCACCACGGACTTCTTGATCGCGTCGATCAGCGAGTTGAGCTTGGACGGGTCGGTCAGCGTCCCCGCGGACAGCACCTTGCGCGCCATGCCGGCCATGAACACCTGCTGGCGCACCACCCGGTCGAGGTCGCCGCGCGGCAGCCCGTGCCGCTGCCGGACGAACTCCAGCGCCTCGACGCCGGAGATGGTGTGCTGGCCCTTGGTGAACTTCGCGCCGGAGTACTCGTCGTCGACGTTGTCCTTCAGGCAGACGTCCACGCCGCCGACGGCCTTCGTGATGTCGCTGAAGCCGAGCAGGTTGATCGCCGCGTAGTTGTCGATCGTGGACCCGGTCAGCTCCTGGACCGTCGCGATCAGCAGCTTCGCCCCGGCCTGGTTCGACTTGACGTCGAGTTCCTTCGGATCGGTGACGCCCTGGGCCTGCAGGTCCTTGCGCGCCTGCAGCATCGCCCTCGCGTACGCCGAGTTGATCTTGTGCTTGCCGTACCCGGGGATGTCCACGTACGAATCGCGCGGCAGCGACATCGCGACGGCCTTGCTGCCGTCGTTCGGGATGTGCACCAGGATCAGCGTGTCGGTGTTCAGCTCGCCGTCCGATTCGCCCGCGCGCAGCTGGGCGAGCACTTCCGGGGACAGCGGATTGCCCTGCATGTCGGTGCGGCTGTCGAGGCCGACCAGAAGGATGTCGCGGGCGCCGTCGGCGGGTTTGTCGCCGCCTCCGCCGTCGCCGATCACGTCGGAGTAGTTCAGCCCGTTGACCAGCCCCTGCAGCGAGGCCCACGCGTACCCGGTGAGCCCCATGACCAGCAGCGACACCACCGTGAGAGCGATCTTCGCGCCGCGCAGCCCGCCGCCGCGGCGGGACCGCCCGCCAGGACGGCGCGGGGGCGGTCCGGGACGACGGGACGGACCCGCGGACGGCGGTTCGCGTCGCGAGCGGGGCGGTGGCCCGGGCCGCCGCGCCGGTCCCCTGCCGGGCTGGTCCTGCCACGAGCGGGCGGGGCGGCGATCGCCTTGCCCGTTCCGAGGCGGGTAGTCCACGGGCCGGCTCCTTCGTGTTGTTCTGGTCGTCCGCTTCTGGAGACGCATCGTGCCGGGCGGGGGTTGCGACGGATTCGCACCTCCCCCGTGCGGTGTGGCGCGCACCACCCATGGTCCGGTATCCGAACCATTTTCGCCCGGCCGGCGGTATGCGTGTCGCCGGATCAGGGTGTCGCGGTCGCCGCCCGTCTCGTCGGCACCATGCACGAACCCGCTCCGACCAGCGCGAATGCTGCGGTGAGGAGGTGCAGGACGACGACCGCCGAGCCGTGGGTCTCACCGCCGGCGGCGGCCACGAGCGACGGCACACAGGTCAGCGCGGCGGCGAACCACGTCGCGGCCGAGGTCGCCGCTGCGCCCGTCCGGACGGCGTGCAGCAGCAGGACGCCGAGGAGCAGGTGCACGAGGCTCTGGACCGGGTCGAGGCGAAGGCCGAGCACGTCGGCGTCCGCGGCTTCGGCGCCGAACCGGGCCAGCGCGAGACCGAACACGCCGAGCGTCGCGTACCCGATGCCCAGCGCGGCGGCTGCGCGAGTGAGCAGTACCGAACGACGGCCGGTCGGGGTGTGCGGAAGCGGGACGACAGGTGTCTCAATGCGAGGTTTGCCGGGTTTGCCCGGGTGTCGTTCGAACCACCAGAACACCAGCGCCGCGGGCACGAGCAGCAGCGCGACCGCGGCGAGCATGCGGGGCCGCAGCAGCCAGCTCAGTCCGTTCGCGATCGGTCCGGGCAGATAGACCACGGCGACGAGCAGCAGCATCGCGGCGAGGAACGCCAGATAGAGGCTCATCGGGGCGCGCAGCACGAGCGCGGCGGTGCGGGTCACCCGGTCACGTGCGGCCCAGCGCCGCAACGGTGTCGCGAGGAGCCCGATGAGGCCGAGCTGCGATACGCCCAGGAGGAGGACGGTCCACGGCCTCGCGGACAGCGCGGCAGGCGCGCCTGGGTTGCCGAGCAGTACCGGCGAAGCGTCGAAGGCGAACACTGCGACCGTGAGGGCCGCGACACCGCTTACGGCGGCGATAGCGAGCACCGAGCGGCGAAGCCGGACGCCCTCCGAGTACGCGAACGCCACCTGTTGCGCGAGGAGCGCTAGGGCGAGCGTGGCTGCGTAGCGCGGCCAGGAGACGTCCGTCCAGCTAGCGGCGAGCTCTCCGGCTACGACGATGGCAGTGAGCGCCGCGACCGACCACAGCCGCGTACGGAGGTAGAGCGCGAGCAGCATCGGCGCGCCGACGACGGTCAGCAGATAGACGCCAAGCAGCCACAGCGGGTGCAGCGCGATCCGCATGACGGTGGCGTTGGTTCCGGCCGGAATGCCCAGCAGCTCCAGCGCCAGCGGCACGATCAGGGCGACCACCGCGAAGATCAGCGCCGGGCGCAGCAGCGGACTGGACCGTTCGGCGACGTAATGCCGGTAGCCGCGGTCGCGTTCGGCCCGCCAGCCCGCCGCGTTGGCGAGCCCGCCCGCGAAGAAGAGCAGCGGGGTGAGCTGGGCAAGCCAGGTCAGCGGCCACCAGGTGCTTTCCGGCGCGCCCGCCCAGTCGGCCAGCGCGGTCGCCGATTCGCCGACCGTCAGCAGCACGGCCCCGGCGACGCCGAGCACCGCCCACGGCCGAGGGACGCCGCGGGGCAGGCGCGGACGCGGGGTCGTGCGGCGGGCGGTGTGCCACCCGCGCAGGCGCATCACGAGCAGGCAGCCGATCACGAGCACGCCCGCGACTATCGGGCCGATCGGGTCGCCGACCGGCGGGCCCCAGCGCTGATGCCACGAGTTGACCACCAGTCCGCTGGTGAACACCGACGCGACGAGCTGGCAGGTGCGCTCGGAGTTCATCGGGTTCAGCTCGCAGGTGCGGTGCATGTCCTTCTCGAGCCGGTCGTCGAGAGCGGCCCGGGCGGACTGGCCGAGCGGATGGCCCTTGTCGTTGGCGTAGCGGAGCAGGTCGTAGCCGAGGTCGTGCGCCTTGCACGGGACGGAGAAGTCCCACTTCGTGTTGTCGTCGCCCCACGGGGCGGAGCAGCCGCCGTCGAGGTGCGCCGCGCGGACGGTGCCGTCGCGGGCGGGCAGCGCGCCGGGCTTCACGCCGGTGACCGCGGTGAAGTCCTTCGGCAGGAGCGCCAGCGCGGTGGCTTCCCCGCCGGGATGGGCGAGCGCGTCGACCGCGTTCTGCGCCGCGAGCACGCCGCCGGTCGGCGGGCCCTGGTCGGGCGGGGACGCGGGCCGCGAGGCGATCAGGCCGAACCCGAACACCACGAGCAGGACGAGCAGCAGCCACCCGGACGTCGACAGGGGTCGGCGAACGCGAACGGCGGCCGGGGCACGGTCGTCGGTGGCTGGCATGCGCACCAGGGTGCCAGCCCGGCGCGCGCCGCGGGAGGCGGCTGTCCCCCTCACCCGCTTGGGGGTAACCCCCGAGGCGGGCCGAGGCGGGATGGGTTGCGCAGGGCGCGCCCAACGCCACGGTGGGTGCATGCGCCGCGCTCGACGAGAGTTTCTCGCGGCGGTGCGGAGTGCGGCCGGTTCGCGATGCAGCACTCGAGACGAGACGGGGCCGCAGGACTTCGGCCTCGCGCGTCCGGGCCAGTCGGGAGGGAGAACCCCGCGCACCGCCATGCGGCAGTGGGGCGGGCTCGGCGGGGCACAGCAAAGGGGCGGGGAGCCCGGAGGCGAGTCCGGGGGAGGGCGATCCGATTTCCGGTCCTCGGCCATCCGGGTCCGGCAATCCCGGCGGTTCCGATCCGGCCCCGAAAAACCGACTGCCGCGGTTAGCGGTCCCTCCGACAATTAACCCGGCGGCTCAATCCGGCGGCGGAACGGGCGGAGGCCGTAGCGGACAGTTGCTGAATCGGTTTCGCGATTAATCGCAAACAGTGCCGGTGATCGGAATTGTGGATCACTCGGACGGCAGATTCGCGTCCGCGAAGCGCACCTGGTTCCGGCCGCCTTCCTTCGCGGTGTAGACGGCCGCGTCGGCGGCTTGCAGCAACTGTTCCAGTGTTGTTCCGTTCACCGCGAGCAATGCGACGCCGATCGACGCGGTGCGGCCGGTGATCAATGCGGAACCGCCGCGTTTGTCGGTCGTCACGATGCGCTGATCGGCGATTGCGGTACGGATCCGTTCCGAGGTCACCTTCGCCGCCGTGCTGTCCACATCGGGCAGCAGGATGAGGAACTCCTCGCCGCCGAAGCGCCCGATGATGTCCTTGGGGCGGGTTATCTCGTCGAGAGTTTGCGCCACCGTGCGGAGCACGTCGTCGCCCGCCGGGTGGCCGTAGGTGTCGTTGATCCACTTGAAGTGATCGAGGTCGATCATCAGCAGCGCCAGGGTTTCCCCGCCGCGCGCGGCCCGCGCCAGCGCGCGCTCCGCGGACTCCGACCACCCGCGCACGTTGAAGATCCCGGTCTTCGGATCGGTGCGCGCTTCGGACTGCAGTTGGTTGATTTCCGCCAGCCGGTTGCCGAGCACCGTGATCAGCACGAGGATCACGATCGCCGGCGGGATGTTCACGAGGAGGATCGTCGCGATGGTGCCGAGGCTGATCGTCGACAGCTCGAGCAGGTTGTCGTCCTTGGTGCCCAGCACGTTGCGCAGCGTGGGCGCGGACGTGCCGCCGAGGGCGAGCAGGCCGCCGATCACGATCGCCTGCAGCGCCGCGTAGCTGAAGCCGACGAGCATCAGGATCCCGAAGACCTGCAACGAGTTCGCGGGCGAAAGCCGGGCCAGTTCGGCGGACGCGAAAGTCTGGTACAGGTAGTGCGCCAGCAATGCCGACACCGCATGCGTGAACGAGGTGAACACGAACTTGTGCGGCGGTCGCCGGGAGTTGAACCACCGCTGGACGCGCAGCAGCGCGATCAGCAGCAGCGTCAGCGGGATCGGCAGCAGCAGCGCGGCCGGGAACACCCAGATGCCGGTCAGGTCGATGTGGACGGCGGTGACCCGGTTGCGCCGCCGTTCCTCCTGCCGCCGGGTGAGCTGGATGTGCACCGTCGCGCAGCCGGCGAGGATCGCGAACCGGCCCCAGTCCACGAGATCCGGGCTCGGCGACGCGATCACGCCGAAGGTCAGCAGCGCCACCGCGATCGCGTCCCAGGCGAGCAGGAACGCCACCATCCGGCGCGGTTTCGTCCAGAGATCCCAGGACGAAACGGGGTTCGCGGCGATCAGTGCGCGCAGCCGTCCCGCGAAGCCCGTCGCGGCGGGCGGTTCCTCCCCGGGGCGGCGGTCCTCACCGCGCGCCGGTTCGGTTCCGGGCATCGGGCCGTGCCTCCTCCGGTGTCGGATGCGGTTCCCGGAAGGTTCCCGGTTCTGCGTCGTTATCAGTTGCCGGTATCATCTCACTCACCGACTTCGAACGCTGTATTCGGTCGAGTCTCCGAACCCGGAGACGCCTTCCGCGACAACTGCTGCATCCATGAAGTAAATTGCGGAGGAGCGTCCCCGCCGTCCCCCCGAGTGAGGTGTTTTCCCGTGCGCGACCGCGAAGCGTGAATCGAGCTGTTGTCATTTTCCGATGAATTGTCAGCGAGCGGAGGTGGGCAGCTGTGCGTGACCGTGAGGCGTGAGTTCCGTGACCGATCCACAGCAGATTCGTGACAATGCGAACGGAGGTGTGTTCCGTGCGTGACCGTGAAGCGTGAACCGACTTCCCGTCCGGCGTACCCGGACCCATTCGGCCGGTGCCTTGACCCCGGCCACAGTTCCCTCCGGCAATCCACGATTCAGGCCCCGGCCGCGACCGCGTGCCGCACCCGGGTCCACGAGAACGCGGTGGGGATCGCCAGCGCCACGCCCGCCAGCCCGGCCAGCGCGATGGCGGTGACCGCGGATCCGGTCGCCTGTGCGACCACCCCGCCGAGAGCCACCCCGATGCCCTGCGCGACGCGCAGCCCCGTGCGGTACAGCCCGCCGGCTCCGCCGCGCAGTTCGTTCGGCACCCAGGTGGAGAACGTCGCGGTCACGGTGATGATGTAGGCGCCCATCGCACCGGCGAGCGCGAGCAGCACCAGCGCGACCACCAGGTTCGGCTGCAGCAGGAACAGCGCGAGCAAGGCCAGCGACGTCGTCGCGAGCACGCCGAGCAGCCGCTGCCGGACCGCGGCGGACGCGAATTTCGACAGCAGATAGGCCCCGGCGACGAAGCCGAGCGGGTCGGCGGCGAGCAGCCAGCCGACCGCCGCGGACGGCGCGTTCAGCTGCTGGGCCAGCGGCGCGGCCAGTCCTTCGGGCACCACGGCCAGCCCGACGAGCCACGACAACGCGATCAGCACGCGCAGTTTGCGCTGCCCGAAGACCCAGCGCGTCGCGGAGAACCAGGTGCTGTGCTCGCCTCCGGCGGCGGGCCGGTCGTGCACCCACACCCGCACGATCACCGACGCCACCGCGAAGCTCACCGCGTCGATCGCCAGCGCCCACGACGTGCCCACGGCCGTCACCAGCAGGCCGCCGCCGGCCAGTCCGAGCAGCTGCACCGTGTTGGTGGTGATCCCGCGCAGGTCCTGGCTGCGCAGGTACAGATGGTCGTCGGTGAACACCTCGCGGGTGATCGCGTTCTGCGCCGCGTTCGCCGGTGACGCGGCCAGCTGCACCGCGACGAGCAGCAAGCACAGCGCGGCCAGCGGCATGCCGGGCAGGCTCATCAAGCCGACCAGCACCGCCTGCGCCGCGGCGCTCGCGCTCAGCACGGCACGGCGCGGGTAGCGGTCGGCGAGGAAGGACAGCCCGAGCCCGCCGGCGAGCGCGGGCAGGAACGTCAGCGCGTAGACGACCGCAGCCCAAAGCGCGGAGCCGGTGCGGTGGTAGACGAGGATGGACAACGCCACCTTCGCCAGCTGGTCCCCGGCGCTCGAGACGGCCTCCGCCGCCCAGAGCACGCGATATTCGACATTCCGCAGCGGCGCCGTAAGCCGAGAGGTCGCTTCGGTCGTCACGAGATGACCACTGCCCCCTCCCCGATCGAGTGAATGCGGGTACCCCGCATTCTGCCTTCGCCTGATTCGCTCCTGGCCAGGAGTGTCACCGCTCCGGCCAGGGCGTGCACCCTCAGTATGCCGCCGATCACACCAGGGTGAACAGCCGGGAAGAATCCGGTGGCCGGAACGCGGAGCCGTTCGGAGTGACCTGCCGCGGGGTATCCGTGGCACTGATCAGCTTTCCTCGTTCGGCGCAGCGCGACCACCGTTCGTCGCCATCGTCCGGTGCGACTGGGCCGAACGGTCCAACACTGGGAGAGACCCGGCGGAGCGGTCGTCCTCTCGCCGGGCGCACCAGCGGGGAGTGAGCGTGGACAGGTTGCTGCAGGACAAGGCCGTGGTCGTGACCGGGGCCGGGCGTGGGCTCGGGGAGGCGTTCGCCGTGCACGTCGCGCGAGCGGGCGGGGCGGTGGTGGTCAACGACGTGGACGCGGACCTGGCGGAGCGCACCGCGGCGACCATCCGCGGCCACGGCGGGCGGGCGGTCGCGAACGGGCACAGCGTGGCCGACCCGGCGCAGGCGCAGGCGATCGTCGACCAGTGCGTCGCCGAGTTCGGCCGGATCGACGGCCTGGTCAACAACGCGGGGCTGAACTACGAGGCGCTGCCCTGGGAGGACGACGCGGAACAGGCCCGGCAGCTGGTCGAGGTCAACGTGCTCGGCGTGATGTACACCGGGCTGGCCGCGATCCGGGCGATGGTCGGCGCGGGCGGCGGCGGGTCGATCGTGAACATCTCCTCGGGAGCCTCGCTCGGGCAGCGCAAGCTCGGGGTCTACTCGGCGAGCAAGGGCGCGGTCGCGTCGCTGACCTATTCGTGGGCGCTGGACCTCGAGGACTCCGGGATCCGCGTGAACGCGGTGTGCCCGGTGGCGCACACCCGGATGGTGTGGAAATCCGAGCGTGCGCTGCGGGCCTGCCCGCCGGAGCGCACGCCGGCGAAGATCGCGCCGGTCGTGCTGTTCCTGCTCGGCGAGGGGTCGCACGGCATCACCGGGCAGATGATCCGGTGCAACGGCCCGCAGCTGCACGTGATGGGGCAGCCGTATCTGAAGCAGCCGATCCTCGAACGGCCGGACTGGGACACCGAGACGGTGCAGGAGGCGTTCGACGAGGTGTTCTCCGCCCACCTGGAGAACTACGGACTGGAGAAGCGCGTGCCGCCGCGGCTGCGCAAGTGGACGGAGAACTCGATGCGGGCGTCCTGACCCGGGTCAGGACGCTTTGGCGGCGGCTTCGCGGCAGCCGGGCAGGTCGACCGCGCGCAGCGTCGCGCCGAGGGAGGCGAGCGCGGCGGAGTTCATCGACAGACTGGTCACCCCGAGCCCGGTCAGCACCGGGGCCAGCCCCGGGTCGGCGGCCGCTTCCCCGCACACGCCGACCGGCTTCCCGGCGGCGGCCCCGGCCTCGGCGACCATCCCGACCAGGCGCAGCAACGCGGTCTGGCTCGGGTCGTTGAGCGCGGCGACCGCGCCGAGCTGCCGGTCGGCGGCGAAGACGTACTGCGCCAGATCGTTGGTGCCCAGCGAGACGAAGTCGACCTCGGCGAGGATTTCCCTGGCGCACAACGCCGCCGCCGGGACCTCGATCATCACGCCGGCCCGGGCGATCCCCGCGGCCCGCGCGCGTTCGGCGAACCAGCGTGCCTCGGCGGCGGTCGCGATCATCGGTGCCATCACGGAAAGTTCGGCCCCGGTGTCGGCGGCGGCCCCGGCGATCGCGGTCAGCTGCCGGTCCAGCAGCTCCGGCCGGTCGAACGCCACGCGGACGCCGCGCACGCCCAGCGCCGGATTCGGTTCGTCGCCCATGTCCAGGAAGGCCAGCGGTTTGTCCGACCCGGCGTCGAGCGTCCGGACGATCACCGGCTTCCCGGCGAACGGCGCCAGCACTGCCGCGTAGGCCGCGCGCTGTGCGTCCACGGACGGCTCTTCCGCCGCGCTGAGGTAGCAGAATTCCGTACGGAACAAGCCGATTCCCTCCGCGCCCGCGTCGGCCGCGGCGCGGGCGTCCGCCGCGGAGCCGACGTTCGCGAGCAGCTTCACCGGATGTCCGTCGGCCAGCGCGCCGACGCCGTCCCATTCCGCGCGCGGCTTGCGGCTCGCGGCGCGCACGCTCCCGTCGGACGGCGAAACCGTTCCGGCGGCGCCGTCCACCGCGAGGCCCGGGCTCTCCACGGCGAGCACTCCGGAGCAAGCGACCACGGCCGGAATTCCCATTGCCCGCGCGAGAATCGCGGTGTGGCTGGTCGGTCCGCCCTCTTCGGTCACCAGGGCGAGGACCAGCTCCGGGTCGAGACCGGCGGTGTCGGCCGGGGCGAGGTCGCGCGCCACGAGCACGCTCGGCGACGTCAGTTCGGGCACGCCCGGCGGAGCCACGCCGAGCAGGTCCGCGACGATCCGGTCCCGCACGTCGGCGACGTCGCGAGCGCGCTCGGCCAGGTAACCGCCGGCCGCTTCGAGCGCTGCCATGAACTTCGCGGCCGCTTCCCAGACCGCGCGCGGGGCGGGCAGGGACTGCTCCCGGACGAGCTGTTCGGCCGACGCGAGCAGCGCCGGGTCCGCCGCCATCGCCGCGGTCGTCTCCACGACCGACCGGGCATCACCGGACACAGAACGGGCACGATCGGACAACCGGGCAGCGACCCGGGCGGCGGCGGGCGCGATCCGGCCCGCCTCCTCGGCCAGATCCGCGGGCACCGGCTGGTCGTCGGGTTTCCGCAGGTCAGTGGCTACGACGACGCGCGGGCCCTCGGCTCGGCCGGGGCTGACTCCGACTCCGGACAACGACATGGCGAGACCTCCGGGAGCAAAGGATCTTGTAACTGGGGATTGACAGTACGGTAACAACGGGCACAATCAAATGACAACGGGCAAACAGCGGAGAGGAACGGGCATGTACGCCGCCGAACGGCATCAGCTCCTCGCACAGCGGGCACGCCGCGACGGACGGGTCGACGTGGGCGACCTCGCCGCCGAACTGGGCGTCGCGCCCGAGACCATCCGCCGCGACCTGGGCGTTCTCGAACGCCAGGGTGTCGTCCGCCGGGTCTACGGCGGCGCGGTCGCGGTGGACCGGCTCGACTTCGAGCCCGAGGTCGCCCAGCGCGACCAGACGAACGCCGCGGAGAAGGACGCGATCGCCCGCGCCGCGCTCGACCAGGTCCCCGACCGCGGTTCGGTGCTGCTGGACGCGGGCACGACGACCAGCCGCCTGGCGACGCTGCTTCCGGCCGACCGCGAGCTGACCGTCATCACGAACTCCATCTCGATCGCGTCGATCCTGGCCACCCGGCCGGGAATCACGCTGCAGATCCTGGGCGGCCGGGTGCGCGGGACGACGCTCGCCACGGTCGGCTCCGCGTCGCTGCACGCGCTCGACGGACTGCTCGCCGACGTCGCTTTCCTTGGGGCGAACGGGTTCTCCGCCGAACACGGCTGCACGACGCCGGATCTCGAGGAGGCCGCGGTGAAAGCCGCCCTCGTCGCCGCCGCTCGCCGCCGCGTCCTGCTCGCCGACCACAGCAAGTACGGAGCCGACCAGCTCAGCCGGTTCGCCCGGCTGTCGGAGATCGACGTGCTGATCACCGACGGCGGGATCGACGCGGGCGCGGTCGCCGAACTGGAAGAGGCCGGCCCCGAGGTGGTGCTCGCATGATCGTCACTGTCACGCCCAACCCGAGCCTGGACCGCACTGCGCAGCTCAGCGAGCTGCGGCGCGGCGAGGTGCTGCGCGCCTCCCGGGTCCGCCTCGATCCCGGCGGCAAGGGCGTCAACGTTTCCCGCGCGCTGGCCGCCGCCGGGTCGCCGACCGTCGCGCTGCTCCCGGCCGGAGGCCCGGTCGGCGAGCGGCTGGCCGACCTGCTCGCGCCGGAGGGCGTCCCCGTGGTCGCGGTGCCGATCGCCGGCACCACCCGCAGCAACATCACCCTGGTCGAGGCCGACGGCACGACCACCAAGATCAACGAACCCGGTCCGGAGATCTCCCCGGCCGAGCTCGCTGTCCTGCAGCAGCGGACCGTCGAGCTCGCCGTACGCGCCGAATGGGTCGTGTGCTGCGGCAGCCTTCCGGCCGGAGTGCCGGACGATTTCTACGCCCAGCTCGGCAAACTCGCCCGCGACGCCGGGGCGAAGGTCGCCGTCGACTCCTCCGGGGCGCCGCTGGCCGCCGCGCTCGCCGGCGGTCCCGACCTGATCAAACCGAACCTCGACGAACTGGCCGAACTGGCCGGCCGCCCGCTGTCCCGGCTCGGGGACGTGGTCGAGGTATGCCACGGCCTGGTCGCCGACGGCGTCGGCGCGGTGCTGGTCAGCCTCGGCGCACGCGGCGCCGTGCTGGTCGACGGCACTGAGACTTGCCACGCGCTCGGCCCGCTGGTCGCCGTGCGCAGCACCGTCGGCGCCGGAGACGCCGCACTCGCCGGATTCCTCCACGCGGGAGGAACCGGCCCCCAAGCCCTGCGCGCCGCGGTCGCCTACGGCACCGCCGCGGTCGCGCAGGAGGGCAGCCGCATGCCCGCCCCGCAGGACGTGCACCCGGACCAGGTGCGCCTGCTCGCCGCCGATCCCACCCTCACCCTCAGCGGAGCCGCAGCATGACCACATCAGACCTGATCACCGCCGACCTGGTCGACCTCGAGCTCGCCGCCGCGGACAAGAACGCCGCGGTCCGCGCGCTCGCCGGACGGCTCGTGTCCGCCGGGCGGGTGACCGACCTCGAGCTGTTCCTCAAGGACGTCGCCGCCCGCGAGGAGCAGATGGCCACCGGGCTGGAGGGCGGCATCGGCATCCCGCATTGCCGTTCGGCCGCCGTCACCGCGCCGACGCTCGCCTTCGGCCGCAGCGCCGAGGGCATCGACTTCGGCGCGCCGGACGGCCCGGCGAAGCTGATCTTCCTGATCGCCGCGCCGGACGGCGCGGACTCCGCGCACCTGAAGGTGCTCGCCGCGCTGGCCCGCCGGCTCGTTCGCGCGGAATTCAAGCAGACCCTGCTGGACGCCTCTGATCCCGCAGCGGTCGCGACCTACATCCGCGAAGAGGTGTGCTGACATGAAGTTCGTCGCCATCACCGCGTGCCCCACCGGCATCGCGCACACGTACATGGCCGCCGAATCGCTGGAGCAGACCGCGAAGGCCAACGGCGACACGATCGTGGTCGAGACGCAGGGCTCCGCCGGTTCCGAACCGTTGTCCGCCGCGGACATCGCGGACGCCGACGCGGTCATCTTCGCCGCGGACCTCGCCGTGCAGGGCCGCGAGCGGTTCGCCGGCAAGCCGATCGTCGAAGCCCCGGTGAAGGCCGCGATCAACGACGCGGCCGGGCTGTTCGAGCGGGCGAAAGCGGCCGCCGCGGAACCGCCCGCCGCCGAGCCCGCCGCCTCCGCCGCCGCGGCGGGACCGGAGCTGACCACCAAGGTCGGCGAGCACGACCGGCTCGGCTCCCGGATCCGGCAGTGGCTGATGACCGGCGTCAGCTACCTCATCCCGTTCGTCGCCGCGGGCGGTTTGCTGATCGCGGTGAGCTTCGCGCTCGGCGGGTACAAGATCGCCGACGCGCCCAGCGTCACCGAGCATTTCGACGCCGGTTCGCTCGCCGGCTGGGCCGCGCTGATGTACCAGATCGGCAGTGTCGCGTTCAAGTTCCTGGTGCCGGTGCTGGCCGGGTTCATCGCATTCGCGATGGCCGACCGGCCCGCCATCGCACCGGGCTTCGTCGGCGGGGCGATCGCGGTCGCCGTCGGCGCCGGCTTCCTCGGCGGTCTGGTGGCCGGGTTGTTCGCCGGCGGCGTGGTGCTGGGACTCAAGAAGATCCGCGTGCCGAAGGCGATGCGCGGCATCATGCCGGTGGTCGTCTATCCGCTGCTCGGGACCGTGGTGGTCGGCGTGCTGATGTACGTCGTGGTCGGCAAGCCGATCGCGATCGCCACGACCGGCCTCACCCACTGGCTGAACAGCCTGAGCGGCACCAGCGCGGTGCTGCTGGGCGCGCTGCTCGGCCTGATGATGGCGTTCGACATGGGCGGTCCGGTCAACAAGGCCGCGTACGCGTTCGCCGTCGGCGGCCTGACCACCGGCAGCGCCGGCTCGCTGCAGATCATGGCCGCGGTGATGGCGGCCGGAATGGTGCCGCCGCTCGCCCTCGCGCTCGCCTCCACCGTGCGGAAGAAGCTGTTCACCGCCGCTGAGCGCGAGAACGGCCGGGCCGCGTGGCTGCTCGGCGCCTCGTTCATCACCGAGGGCGCGATCCCGTTCGCCGCGGCGGATCCGTTCCGGGTGATCCCGTCGATCATGGTCGGCTCGGCCGTCACCGGAGCGCTGTCGATGGCTTTCGGCGCGACGCTGCGCGCGCCGCACGGCGGGATCTTCGTGGTGCCGCTGATCGGCAACCCGCTGCTGTTCCTGGTCGCGCTGGTGGCCGGGACGCTGGTCGCCGCCGCTTCGGTGGTCCTGCTCAAGCAGCTGCGGTTCCGTTCCTCGGACTCGGCCGCCGCTGTGTCCGCCCACCCGGTCAATGCCTGAGGAGGCCCTCGTGTACCAACGTCGCATCGTCGTCGCCAGCAGTGTCGGGCTGCACGCCCGACCGGCCGGGCTGGTCGCCCAGGCCGCCGCCGCTCAGCCCGCGAAGGTCCGCATCGCCAAGGTTTCCGGCGGCGCGGCCGGTGACCCGGTCGACGCCGGCAGCGTGCTCAGCCTCATGACGCTCGGCGCCGCGCACGGCGACGAGGTCGAGCTCAGCGCGGACGGCGACCAGGCCCGGGAATCGGTCGACGTGCTGGTCGAGCTGATCGCCAAGGACCTCGACGCCTGACCCCTCGCGTGCGCAGTGCCGGTGCCGGGATCTTCCTGGCACCGGCACTTCGCGGATACCGCACCGGAAGGCGATCTGCCTGTCCATAATGGTCGCGGCGGCGAAGGGGCGTGGCGTGATTTTTGGGGAAGAGGGCTTCGGCCGTCAGATCGAGCAGTTCCGGACCGAGCTCTTCGCGTACTGCTACCGGATGCTCGGGTCGGTGCACGACGCGGAGGACGTGGTCCAGGAGACGTGCCTGCGGGCATGGCGGGCCCGGGAGAGCTACGACGAGAAGCGCGGTTCCGTGCGGACCTGGCTGTACCGGATCGCGACGAACGCCTGCCTGACCGCGCTGAAGTCTCGCGGCGGCCGGGCGCTGCCGTCGGGACTGGTGGCCGAGTCGGATCCGCTCGCGCCGCTCGTCCCGGGTGAGCACGCCTGGCTCCAGCCCGTGCCGGACTCGCTGCTGGGCGACCCGGCCGCCACCGTCATCGGCCGCAGCAGCCTGCGGCTGGCGTTCGCCTCCGCCCTGCAGCACCTGTCAGCGCGGCAGCGCGGTGCGCTGATCCTGCGTGACGTGCTCAGCTTCTCGGCGTCGGAGACGGCGGAGATTCTCGACGCCACCGTCGCGTCGGTGAACAGTTCCCTCCAGCGGGCGCGGGCCCGGCTGAAGGAAACCGGCGTCCGGCAGGAACCGGCCGAGCCGTCCGCGGCCGAGCAGCGCGTCTGGGTCGAGCGTTACCTGAAGGCCTTCGAGCTCGCCGACGTCGAGGCCCTCAAACGGCTGATCACCGAGGACGTCCTCATGGAGATGCCGCCGATGCTCAACTGGTTCACCGGACGCGGGAACTACGGCCTGTTCATGGACTGGGTGTTCGACGTCGCCGGGAAGGACTGGCTGCTGCGGGAGACCACCGCCAACGGCGGCCAGCCCGGATTCGCCGCCTACCAGCGCGCCGGCGACGGGTACCGGCTGCACACGCTCCAGATCCTCACCGTCACCGCCGAGGGCATCAGCCGGAACTCGGTGTTCCAGGATCCGGAGATCTTCGAGGCCTTCGGACTGCCCTCCGCGATTTCCTGACGATCCCGCGATGAGTTCGGCCCGCCCCGCCGGTATGTACCGGCGAGCTCACCGGAACACCCCGGGCGAGCCGAGCGCGAGGGAGAACCCGATGTCGAACACCCGTGTCGAGGACGAGGCCGCGATCCAGGCCGTGCTGGCCGACTCCTACCAAGCGTGGGAGGCGGGCGACGCCGACGGCATGGTCGCCGATTACACCGCCGACGCGACCGCCATCATGACCGGCTCGTTCCGCGACAGCCGCGAGATGATCCGCGACAGCATGGCCCAGGGCTTCGCCGGCCCGCTCAAGGGCAGCTCCACGTACAACAAGCAGCTCAGCATCCGCTTCCTCGGCAAGGACGCCGCGATCGTCGTCAGCGAATCGGCCATCCTGTTCCCCGGCGAAACCGAGATCACCGACGACCACCGCAAGGTGAACGCCACCTGGGTCTTCGAGAAGCGCGACGCCCGGTGGCTGATCGCCGCCTACCACAACAGCCCGGTCCTGGCCCCCGGGCAGTAGTTCCGGTACCGCGGCTGCCAGGCCGTTCCTCGCGGAGTCTTCGCGACGGGGACGGCCTGGCGGTCGCGGCACTCAGGCGTAGAGCGAGGCGATGTCCGGCTGGTAGCGGTCGTTGATCACCCGGCGCTTGAGCTTGAGCGTCGGGGTCAGCTCGCCGGTTTCGGGAGTCCAGGCGGTGGTGATCAGGCGGTAGCGCTTGATCTGCTCGGCTCGCGCGAGCCTGCTGTTGGCTGACTCGACGGCCCGGTCGATCTCCGCGCGCACCGCCTCGTGCTGGGCCAGCGTTTCGATGTCCGCCGTCTCGATGCCCTTCGCCTTCGCCCAGCCGGGGGCGATTTCGTCGTCCAGCACGATCAACGCCGTCACGTACGGCCGCGCGTCGCCGATCGCGACCGCCTGGCCGATCAGCGGGTGTTCCTTCAGCAACCCCTCGATCCGGGTCGGCGCGATGTTCTTGCCGCTCGAGGTGATGATCAGTTCCTTCTTGCGGTCGGTGATCGTGACGTACCCGTCGTCGTCGATCGTGCCGATGTCGCCGGTGGCGAACCAGCCCTCGGCGTCGGTGGCCGGTTCGATCGTGCCGTCCGGCTGCAGGTAGCCGAGGAACACGATCGGACCGCGGACGAGCAGTTCGCCGTCCTCGCCGGTCTTCACCTCGACGCCGTCGATCGGACGGCCGACGGTGCCCGCGCGGAACGCTTCGGCGCTGTTGGCGGTCGCCGCGCCGGTGGTCTCCGACAGGCCCCAGACCTCGCGGATCTCGACGCCCAGCCCGGCGAGGAAGTACAGCACTTCCAGCGGCAACGCGGCCGCACCGCTGGAGGCGATGTGCAGCTGGTCGAGCCCGAGCATCCCGCGCACCGGCGCGAGCACGGTCTCGTCGGTCTTCGCGATGCGCTCGGCGAGATCGGCCGGGACCTCCTTGCCGGCGCTGCGGAGTTTGTAGCCCTCCTGCAGGAGTTCGTTCGCCGAGATGAGCGCTTCGCGCCGGTCCTCGGGTACGCCGGCGAGCATGTTCTTCAAGCCCGCCACCATCTTTTCCCACACCCGCGGCACGCCGAAGAAGCTCTGCGGATGCACCTGGCCGAGCGCCGCGACCACGCCGGACGGATCGCCGACGGTGTGCACGTGGCCCGCCGCGACGATCGGCAGGTAGATCGACAGCTCGCGTTCGGCGATGTGCGCCAGCGGCAGGTACGCGATGTTCGTCGGGTGCATCGGGGCCTTGTGCAGCGTGTGCACGGCGATGCCCTCGTGGATCGCGTTGCGGTGGGAGAGCACGACGCCCTTGGGGTCGCCGGTGGTGCCGGACGTGTAGATCATCGCGAGCGGGTCGTCCGGGCGGATCGCCTGCCACGCCCGGTCGAACGCCTCGGGGTCGGCGGCGAGTGCTTCGCGGCCGGCCTCGCGCACCGCGGAGTACGCGACGAACCGGTCGTCGCCGTCCGGGATCGCGGATTCGTCGATCACCACCACGCGGCGCAGCGCGGGCAGGTCGTCCAGTACCGGCAGCCAGCGGGACAGCTCGTCGGCGCCGGCGAGGACGACGACCGGGGCGGCGCTGTGCCGGGCGACATAGCGGATCTGCTCCGGGCTGAGCGTCGCGTAGGCCGTGCACGGGATGGCCGCCAGATGCACCGCGGCGAGGTCCGCGACGAGGTGGTCCGGCGAACTCGGGGCCATGATCAGCATCCGGTCGCCCGCGGCGAGGCCGAGCCCGGCGAGTCCGCGGGACACTTCGGCGATCGCGGTCCGGAACTCGCTCCAGGTGAGCGTCGGACGGCCTTCGAGGTCGAGCGAAGTGAGCGCGGGCCGGTCGCCGTACTCCTCGGCGTTGCGCCGCAGCAGCAGCGGGATCGTCTTGCCCTCGGTCTGTTCGGCGATCGACTGGGTCAACGCTGACCTCCTCCGGTGGTGCCTGGTGAGGTCACTCTAGGTCGTCGGCGCGGGGTCCGATAGAGAATCCCGGCCAGCCTCGGCGCTCGATAAGACGGCCCGCGTCCTGTTAGAAAGGGGCACCTGGAACCCGAGGAGCGTCGATGACCGAATCCGCAGTGCGCAGCGAGAGTCTTGCCGACGAGGCGGCCGCGCTCGATGCCGCCGACCCGCTCGCCGCCAAACGCGCGGAGTTCGACCTTGACCCGGAAGTCGCGTACTTCGACGGGAATTCTCTTGGCGCGCCGCCGAAACACGTCGCGGAGCGGCTGACCGAGGTGGTCCGGCAGCAGTGGGGGCGGCGGCTGATCCGGTCGTGGACCGAGGGCTGGTGGGAAGCCCCGCAGCGGGTCGGGGAGCGGATCGCCCCGCTCGTCGGTGCCGCGGCCGGGCAGGTCGTGGTGGCGGACTCGACGAGCGTGGACCTGTTCAAAGTGCTCGTCGCAGCGGTGCGGGCGAACCCCGGCCGCGACGAGGTGCTGGTCGACGCCGCGACCTTCCCAACCGACGGCTATGTCGCCGACCAGGCGGCTCGGCTCACCGGGCACACCGTGCGGCGCGTGCCGGTGGCGGAGCTGCCCGGCGCGGTGAGCGAACGGACCGCCGCGGTGCTGATGAATCACGTCGATTACGTCAGCGGGCGGCTGCACGACATGCCGTCGGTCACCGAAACCGTGCACGCGGCCGGCGCGCTCGCGGTGTGGGACCTCTGCCACAGCGTCGGCGCGATTCCGGTTCAGCTGGACGCGTGCGACGTCGATTTCGCGGTGGGCTGTACCTACAAATTCCTCAACGGCGGACCGGGTTCGCCCGCGTTCGTCTACGTGGCACAGCGGCATCAGGCGGAATTCGATCAGCCGCTCGCCGGATGGGCCGGGCACGCGGACCCGTTCGGCATGGAGCCGGGATACCGCGGCAGCGCGGGGATCGCGCGCGCCCGCGCCGGGACTCCGGACATGCTGTCGATGCTGGCGCTCGACGCCGCGCTGGACGTCTGGGACGGCGTCGACCTTTCCGTGCTGCGCGCGAAAGGCTTGGCGCTGGGCGATTTCTTTTTCCGGTGTGCGGACGAACTGCTGCCGGGAGCCGACATTCCGACGCCCCGCGAGCACACGCGCGGGCACCAGGTGTCGGTGCGCGACGCGGGCGGGCAGCAGACGATGAACGCGCTGCACGCACGCGGGGTGCTGGGGGATTTCCGGCCGCCGGACGTGCTGCGCTTCGGACTGGCCCCGCTGTACACGACCTACGCCGAGGTGCTGCGGGCGGTGACCGTGCTGCGCGAGGTGCGCTGAAAAGAATTCGCGGATTGTCCGCGCGGATTCGGGGGGATCCGGCCGGCCTCGCGGGTCCAGGTGAACAATCGGTGTCCGGCTCGCCCCTTCGGGTGATCGACGGGCGCGCCGCCGGCTGCCCGGCGGGTATGCTCGATGCCTGTTTTTTCGCGGGCGGAGCCGATCGGCGAGCTGTTCCGCCGGGCGAAGCCGGGCGGGAAGGGGCCGAAATGATCGAGACCCGCGGTCGGGAAGTGCCGCTCTCGTATGTGGTGACCCTGCTCGTCGGCGTGGCCGTCGGCTTCGTGCTCGCGCGCTTCGGCGGCCTGGTCGCGCGTTATCCGGTCGAATCGACGCTGGTCGCGGTGCTGATCGCGTCCGTGGCGGTGCTGGCGTGGGCGTGCCGGGAGATGCTGCGCGATCTGCTCCGCCGCGACCGCCCGTCCGCCGCGGAAGAAACCGAAACGGCACCGGGTCCGCGGCTTTCCGCGCACCGGCCGCCGAATGGCGTCCGGCGCTGAATTCCGGAAATCCGTCTCGGTTTTCCCTTCGATTCCGTCGCCGACGCGGAATTGCGCATAAGGTTCCGGTGAGTTTTCGCGGGCGCACTCTCGTGACCGGCCTCACGCGCCGGCGCCCAGCGGGCCGCGGCGCGGCCGATGCGACCAAGGTCACGTCCGGTGGTGATCAGTTTTCCAAGCACCGCAGCGGGTTACTAGCAGGTAACAAGAGGGTGACGGCAACCCGGGTCCGGACTTGACTCGCCGGTGAAGGTTGCTTACCGTCGTCGCGGGCAACTCAGACCACGGTGAACTGTGATCCGGCTGGTCGGACCGGTGCGAGGAAAACACCGCGGACCCGAATACCATGGCAGGGCCGGAAGGAAAACGGATCACGTGAAGCAGAATTCCGGGCGAAACGGCCGCGGGTCGTCTATTCGCTCTCGCGTCCTTGCGATCGCGTTGATTCCGAGTGCCGCGTTGCTGCTGGTCGGTATCGCGCTCGCCGGATACCTGATTTTCGACGCTGCGCAGGCGCGCGGTTACGCGCAGAAGATTCGCGGTTCGGAAGGCCCCGGCATTCCGTTCCTCCTCGCCGCGGAACAGGAACGGCAGCTGTCGATGAGCGTGCTCGCCGGCCAGGACGCCGCGCGCGCCGAGCTGCTGGCCGCCCGGCCGAAGACGGACGCGTCCGCCGCGCAGATCACCTCGGTGCTGGAGGGCAACTTCGCGACCGACTCGAACGTGCCCGCGAGCGTCAAGCAGAACATCGCCACGTTCGCCGCGCTGGAGGCGAAACTGCCGCAGCTTCGCCAGCGGGTCGACTCCGGCCAGGTGCCGCGGCTCGAGGTTTTTTCCTTCTACAACCAGATCATCGACCAGTTCACCCAGGGCGTCGCCGGGCTCGCCCAGGGCGCGCGAGGTGCGGACAACGCGTTCGCCCGGCTGTCCGCGATCCCGATTTTCAACGCCGCCGAGGAAATGCAGCGCGCCGACGCGCTGGCGTCGGCCGGGCTCGCTTCGGGCGGGCTGTCCGGCGACGAGCAGCGCGCGTACCTCGGCGAGATCGGCGCGTACCACGCGCAGCTCGACCAATCGGTGCCGCAGATGGTGCCCGAGGTGCGGGCGAACTACGACAAGCTCGTCTCGAGTCCCGCGTGGACGACCGTGACGCAGGTCGAGAACGCCTTGCTGTCCGGTGCGAAACAGCTGCCGGTGCCGCTGGAGCAGTGGCGGACCGACGCCAAACAGGTCGCCACCACGCTGATGACGATGTTCGCCGCGCAGAGCGCGCACGCGACCAACGCCGCGATCACCGACGCGGACGACACGCTGCGGAACTCGATCATCGCGGGCGCGGCGGCGGTGCTCTTCGCGCTCGCAGTGGTGCTGGTCGCGCTGCGGCTTTCGAACCGCTTCATCGCCCGGCTCGCCCGGCTGCGCGAGGACACCCTCGACGCGGCCGAGGTGCGGCTGCCGGAACTCGTCGGCCGGGTGCGGGCCGGCGAACCGGTCGACCTCGACGAGGGCGGGCACCTGCTCGACCACGGCGCGGACGAGATCGGCGAGGTGGCCGAGGCGTTCAACCTGGCGCAGCAGTCCGCGCTCGCCGCCGCGGTCGAAGAGGCCAAGACGCGGCAGGGCACGAAGGCGGTGTTCCTCAACATCGCGCACCGCAGCCAGGTCATCGTGCACCGGCAGCTGAAGGTGCTGGACGCCGCCGAGCGCAAGCAGGAGGACCCGGACCAGCTCGACACGCTCTTCCAGCTCGACCACCTCTCCACCCGCGCGCGGCGCAACGCGGAGAACCTGATCATCCTCGGCGGCGGCCAGCCAGGGCGGCAGTGGCGCAATCCGGTGTCGCTGGTGGAACTCGTCCGCGGCGCGGCGGCCGAAACCGAGCACTTCGCGCGGGTGAAGACGGCGAAGCTGCCCGACGTCGCCGTGCGCGGGCCGGTCGTCGGCGACCTCGTGCACCTGCTCGCCGAGCTGATCGACAACGCGACGTCGTTCTCGCCGCCGGAATCGCGCGTCGAACTGCGCGGCAACGTGGTCGGCAAGGGCGTCGTGATCGAGGTCGAGGACCAGGGCCTCGGCATCGAGCCGGAGCAGGCCGACGAGTTCAACGCGATGCTCGCCGACCCGCCGGACTTCGGGATCATGGCGCTGTCCGACGAACCGCGGCTGGGTCTGTTCGTGGTCGCGCGGCTGGCGTCCCGGCACGGGATCTCGGTGCACCTGCGCGACTCCGCGTACGGCGGGACTCGGGCGATCGTATTGGTGCGCAAGGATTTGCTCGCGCCGATCAGCGAGACGGAGCCTTCGGCGGCCGACGCGGAGTCCGCTTCGGGGCCGGGCGAGGCACCGGAACTTTCCCGGCTCGCGGTGGAGCCGTCGCGGCCCGCGCCGGAACCGCCGCGGGGCGAGTCGCAGCGACCGGAACTGCCGCAGCGGCGGCCGGCGCGTCCGGAACCGCGACCGCAGCAGGCGGAACAGCCCTCGCGGATCGCGCCGGAACCGCGGGTCGCGCCGGAGCAACAGCGGCCGGAGTCGCCGACCCGGCGCGCGATGCGTCCGGCCGCCGAGGCACCGCCGGCCCGCCCGCCGCAGAACCGCGAACCGCGACCGCCCGCGGACAACGGCCGCGCGCCGCGTCCGGCGGTCGACAACGGCCGGGGCGCGCCGCCGCGTCCGCCCGGACGTCCGCCGCTGCCGCAGCGGCGCCGGCAGCAGAACCTCGTTCCGCAGTTGCGCGGCGACCGGCCGGCGCCGGAATCCGAGGACGTCCGCGAGGATTCGCCGGAGCAGGCCCGCTCCCGGCTCAGCGCGTTCCAGCAGGGCACCCGGCGGGCCCGCGAGGCCGATCCCGGGCACGACAACAGGTACGGAGATCGGGACTGATGGCGAACAACGGCGTCAACGAGCTCGACTGGCTGCTCGACGACCTCGTGCAGCGGGTCGCCGGGGCGGACCGCGCGGTGGTGCTGTCCGCGGACGGGCTGCTGATCGGCCGGTCGGGCAATCTGTCCGAGGCGGACGCGGAGCACCTGTCCGCGGTCGCGTCGGCGTTCCAGAGCCTCGCCCGCGGCACCGGACGGCATTTCGGCGGCGGCAACGTGCGGCAGACGATGGTCGAGATGGACCACGCGTTCCTGTTCGTCACCGCGGCCGGGCGGGGCGCCTGCCTCGCGCTGCTGGCCGGGGTCGACGCGGACATGGGACTCGTCGCGTACGAGATGAACCTGATGGTCAAGCGGGTCGGTGCGGTGCTCACCGCGGCGCCGCGGGCCGGAGCGGTCCAGCGGACCTCGCCATGACGGCGCGGGGCCGCGAGTCCTGGTACGAGGACGAGGCCGGTCCGCTGGTGCGGTCCTACGCCGTCACCGGCGGGCGGACCCGCTCCGACACCCGCGGGCTCGACCTCATCACGCTCGTCGTCGCGCTGCGCGCCGCGAGCGAGACGCCCGGCCTCGAACCGGAGTACTCGCGCATTCTTTCCCTGTGCCAGCGCCCGGTTTCGGTCGCCGAGGTGGCCGCGCGGGTCGATCTGCCGCTGCCGGTGGTGAAGGTGCTGCTGAGCGATTTGATAGAGCGCAATCTCGTGCTGTTCCGCACCGCGACGCCGGTGACCGACGCCCCCAGCCCCCACGTACTCCAGGCGGTTCTCGATGGCATCCGGAAACTCTGAGCCCCGCCGGTCGCTCACCGCGCAAGCGGTGAAGCTGCTCGTCGCGGGCGGCTTCGGGGTCGGCAAGACGACCCTGGTCGGCTCGGTCAGCGAGGTGCCGCCGCTGCGCACCGAAGAGGTGATCACCGCCGCCTCCGAGGGCGTGGACGACCTGTCCGGCGTCGAGGGCAAGACCACCACGACGGTCGCGCTCGACTTCGGCCGGATCACCATCAACCCCGAGCTGATCCTGTACTTGTTCGGCACGCCGGGGCAGGACCGGTTCTGGTTCATGTGGGACGAATTGGCCGACGGGGCGCTCGGCGCGGTGGTGCTGGCCGACACGCGGCGGCTCGAATCTTGTTTCCCCGCAGTGGATTTCTTCGAACAGCGAGGGCTGCCGTTCGTCGTCGGGGTGAACTGCTTCGACGACGCCTACCGGTACGGGACCGAGGAAGTCCGCGGCGCGCTGGATCTCGATCCGCAGGTGCCGTTGCTGCTGTGCGACGCGCGCGAACGGGATTCGACCAAGCAGGTGCTGACGGTGTTGCTGGAGCACGTGCTCGGACGGGCAATGCTCGTGAGCGGCAATCCCGGTTAGAACCGGGATTGCCGCTCACGACGTCGTTCACCGGCGGCGCAACTGGTCCAGCGAGGCCGCGCCCGGGCCGACCACGGCGATGGCGAGGAAGATCCAGGCGTACAGCGCGGCGGGCTCTCCCATGTTGTGCACGGGGAACAGGCCTTGCGGGGCGTGCACGGTGAAGTAGGCGTAGGCCATCACGCCGGAGAGCACGATCGCGGAGACGCGGGTGAAGAGCCCGGCGAAGACGAGCACCGCGCCGACGACCTCGATCAGGCTGGCCCAGTAGCCGGGCCACTGGCCGAACGGGAACGCGCCGCCCGCGTTGTCGATGCCGCCGAGGAGGCCGAAGCCCATCACGCCGTGGCAGAGGAAGAGGAACGAGACCACGGCGCGGAAGACGGCCAGGACGGCGGGGCGGGCACGGTCGGCCAGGGACTTCGTGCCGGTGTTCCCGGCGGCGGTCTGGGTGGTCGAGGAGGTCTTGGCGGTGGCGATCGTCGTGGTCATCGTGGGGTCCTTCCCGAGTGGCTGTCGGTTGCCTTCTGCCTATGCGTCGAACGCGGCCGACGCGGATCGACACGGGTGCGGAAACTTTTTTCGCGCCCGCTTCCGGCCTGGTCAGCGGCACCGGGCAGACTGGGCGGATGGTTGTCAGGCGCAGCGCGGGGCTGCTGCTCTTCCGCCGGTCCGCCGACCGGCCGGAGGTGCTGCTCGCGCACATGGGCGGACCGTTCTGGGCGAAGAAGGACGAGGCCGCGTGGTCGCTGCCGAAGGGCGAACTCGAGGACGGCGAGGACCCCGAGGCCGCGGCCCGGCGCGAGTTCGCGGAGGAACTGGGGCTCCCCGCGCCGGACGGGGCGCTGCGGCCGCTGGGCGACGTGCGCCAGTCCGGCAAGGTCGTGACCGCGTGGGCGGTGGAGGCGGACCTCGATCCCGAGGCGGTCGTGCCGGGCACCTTCGACCTCGAATGGCCGCCGCGGTCCGGGCGGACGCAGCAGTTCCCGGAGGTGGACCGCGTCGCCTGGTTCGATCTGGACACCGCGCGCGAGAAGCTGGTCAAGGGCCAGCGCGCGTTCCTGGACCGGTTCGCCGAACTGGACCTGGATTAGCCGAACTGCTCCAGTACCGCGTTGAGCGGTGTGGTGGCGAAGGACGGCAGGACCAGGTCTGCTTTGGCGAAGTCCAGAGTCGCCGTGATGGGGTTGGGCACCGCGACGGTGGTGATCCCGGCGGCTTTCGCGGCGCTGACGCCGTGCGGCGAGTCCTCGAAGGCGAGGGCTTCTTCCGCGGTGACACCCAGGGTGCGCAGCGCCGCCAGGTAGGTGTCCGGGTCGGGTTTGGGTTTGTGGCGGTCACCCGTTTCCACGGCGGTGAAGCGGGCCGCCAGGCCCAGTCGGTCAAGCTGGCCGTGTACCCAGGCTCCGGACGAGCTTGAGGCGACACCCAGCGCCAGTCCGCGAGTGGCGGCCTCGTCCAGGTAGTCGAGGACGCCTTCGCGCGGGCCATCCTCGGCCAGGAGTTCATGCACTCGCGCGCGCATGGCGGGGCGCAGGGTCTCCGGGTCCACGTCTTCGACCTGTTCGGCCAGCAGCTTGAACATCGTCGCGGCGGTGTTCTGGGTGCCGATGACCGTGTGCCAGACATCCAGCGGCAGCTCGACGCCGTGTCCGGCGAACATTTCTTGCCAGGACCGCAGTACCGCGGCCTCGGTGTCGGCGAGGGTGCCGTCGAAGTCGAAAATCAATGCTCGCGTGGTCACGTCTCGCAGCCTGCCTCACCGCGTTCGGCGGCGCGTCAGTTCGTGGCGAAGAACTCCGCCAAAACCGGGGCGAGCGCGGCGGTTTTCACCAGGTGCGTCTGGCCGGGCAGGGTGCGGTAGTCGGCGTGGGGCAGTTGCTTCGCCGCTGCCGCGACGCCGTTGCGCATCCAGGCGGGGCTCTTGCCTCCGTCGATGATCAGCGTTGGAACGGTGATTCCGGACCAGCGTCCTTCCGGGAGCGGGCGGCCGGCCTGGTTGTCGTCCATGATCCGGGCGTCGTAGGCCAGGGTGTGGGCGACGCGTTTCATCCGCGGCCACGCGGGCATCAGCCGCATCATCAGGACCATCAGGGCGGGCAGTCCGACGCCTTCGACCATGAACGTCTTGATCGCGTCGCCCGGTTTCCCGGCGGCGATGGCCGCTTCGAGCTTCGCCTGGTAGTCGGCCGGGACGCGCTTGCGAGAGCTGTCGACGACGAACGGCGGTTCGTACACCGCGACCTTCTGCACCGACACACCGTGGTGGGCGGCCTCCAGAACCAGAGCGGCACCGGACGAGATGCCGTACAGGCCGATCTCTCCGCCGGCCTCCTTGGCGAGCGCGGCGATGTCCTCGATCTCGCGCTCGACCTCGTACGGACTGGTATCGCCGCTTTCGCCTCTGCCGCGACGGTCGAATGTGTAGACGGTGAAGCGGTCGGAGAGAGCTTTGGCGAGATCGTCGTTTGGGGTCGAGGTCCGGTAGCAGAGCGCGCCGTCGACGAGAACGAGCGCGGGGCCGGAGCCGATGCGGGAGTAGGCGATCTGGGTGCCGTCGGCGGACGTGACGGTGGGCATGGGGTTCCTCCTCAGTGGCGGGTGCCGGTGGGAAGAACTGTCGCATCCGATGGTTTGAGCTGTCAAGACAAAAAAATTAGTCGGTGGGATGTGGCGGCGGCCGGGGCGGCGGGGAACCGGTCTCAGGCGCTGTGCAGGGTCAGCAGGGCGATCTCGTTCGGGGCGAACACCCGGAACGGCGGGCCCCAGAAGCCGGACCCGCGGCTGTTGTACAGCTGGGTCGGGCCGTGCCGGGTAAGGCCGGACAGCGTGGGCTGGTCGAGGCGGACCAGCAGGTGGAACGGCCAGATCTGGCCGCCGTGGGTGTGCCCGGAGATCTGCAGGTCGACGTTTTCCTCGCGGGCCTGGGCGACCTGTTTCGGCTGGTGGGCCAGCAGGACGACGGGAACGTCCGGGTCGGAGCCGTCGAGGGCCGCGGCCAGGTCGGGGCCGTGGCCGGCCAGGCCGGAGGCGGCTCCGGTGGGGTCGTCGATGCCGGCGAAGAGCAGGCGGGCGCCGTCGCGTTCGAGCAGGGTCGAGCGGTTGTGCAGGGTGTCCCAGCCGAGGCTCGCCATGTGGTCCAGCCAGGCCTGTGCCTCGCCGAAATACTCGTGGTTGCCGGTGATGTAGAACCGGCCGAGCGGAGCCTGGACGCCGCCGAGCGGGTCGACCTGCTTGCGCCGCTTGGCGACCGATCCGTCGGCGAGGTCCCCCGCGTGGCAGACGACGTCCGGCTGCAGCCGGTTCAGTTCGGCGACCAGGCGTTCGGACCAGCGGGTGCGGTCGAGCGGGCCGTAGTGGGTGTCGGTGATGACCGCGACGCGAAGCCCGTCGAGCCCGGGGCCGAGCTTCGGCAGCACGACGTCGACCGCCTTCACTGGCGGCACCCGCATGGCGATCCGGTTCCCGGTGACGAGCAGCACCGCCGCGACGGCGAGCGTGACCGCGGCCGCGATCCGCGGCCGGGCGGGATCGTCCACTCCGGACACCAGCAGGACCAGCCGCAGCAGATGCGTGAGGACGCTCCAGGCGAACAGCACCCAGACCGTGCCGAGCAGGACGTCCGCGACCCGTGCGGCGGCGTCGTTCTGCTTCGGACCGTGCCCGAGCACCATGAGCACCGGAAAACTCAGTGCCGCCACGGCGAAAACGACCGTGCCGACGGCGGTGGCGGCCACGGGCCAGTCCGGCAGCAGCACGAGCACCGACCACGGCTCGCCGAACAACAAGAGCACCGCGGCGACCACGAAGGCGGCCCGACGAACTCCAACCACGGTTCTCTCCTTCGCCCAGGTGCTACCCAGCGTAGCCGCATCTGGGGGAAGGTGGTCGGAGTGTGAGGGGGAGGGGAGACCGTCTTCGGCGGTACGGCCCGGATTCGCCTCGCTCAGGACTCTCCGCGGCCCGCGCGCCAGCTGGCCACCGTTTCCTCCACGTCCAGCGGCCGGGCGCGCAGAACGGGACCGTCCTGCGGCATCGCGTGTGCCTTGCGGATGCGGGCGTTCAGGTCCTCGACGATCTCGCGCACCTTCTTTTCGGTGCGGACTTTCGCCAGTTTCCTTGGCAGGTCTTGGATTTCCCGCGGCAAGGCGAGCGACGGCGGAAGGAACGCGGACACGTCGACGTCGCCTTCGCGGGCGCGGCGGAGCGCCCAGTCGGTCGCCGCGTCGCGGCCGCTCGGGGGCGGCAGCGGTTTTCCCGCTCCCGGAAGGTCTTCGAAGTCTCCGCGAGCTTCGGCGGCGGCGATCTGCCGGTCGACCCAGGTGTCGTACGACACGCCCGGTGGTTTGCGTTCGGTCACGGGAACCACCTCCCTCGCTGCCCAGCGTAGCGGCCAGTGCGACCGTGCGGAGGGGACGAAGGTCCTGAAACGGCAGGTAAGATCCCACGCTGACCGTACGAGGCCGGGAGGGGACGCGATGATCGTCGAGCACGAGGGCGACGGTCCCGAGGCCGCGCGCGAGGAGATCGAGCGCACGCTCGCGCTGCTGTGGCGCGACTGTGCGGGAGCCCCGGAGCCCTCAGCCCGCGGCAGGCGGCCGACGCTCACGATCGAACAGATCATCGCGGCGGCCATCGCGGTCGCCGACGCCGAGGGACTCGTCGCGACGTCCATGCACCGCGTCGCGAAGGAGCTCGGGGCGGGCACGATGACGCTCTACACCTATGTTCCCGGCAAAACCGAACTGATCGATCTCATGGTCGACACCGTTCTGCTCGAACGGAATCTTCCTGGGCCTGGCGAGCCGCGGCCGGAGGACTGGCGGGCGCGGGTGCGCGTTTACGCGGACCGGACGCGCGACATTTACCGTCGGCATCCGTGGCTGCGCGAGAGGTCCCGGGTCCGGCCCGCGCTCGGCCCGGGGCAGCTGGCCGGTCAGGAATATCTGCTGTCCATTATGGAGAGTCTGGGTCTGCCCGCACGCGAGGTTGTTGCGGCGGCCAATTCGGTCGCGGGCTACGTGGACGCGAACGCGGCGGCCGAGGCCGAGAGTGTCCACTTGGAACGGACCACCGGACAGTCCAATGACGCGTGGTGGGGACAGCGTTCTTCGTTCTGGTACACGTATTTCGACGTCGAGTCCCATCCGGCGATGAACCGGATCTGGCTCGCCGGCGGTTTCGAAAAGCCTTCCTCGGAGCAGGCGTCGGACGCGTCGGAGTTCGGCTTGGACCGGCTTCTCGACGGGGTCGCCGCCCGGATCGACCAGGTCGGCAAGTAGCTCAAGCGCTTCACCGGAACCTGAGCCATTGGCTTGCCGGAAAGGCGGCCGGCTCCGTCGCGAGCGCTCGAGCCCCGCGCCTGCCGCGGTGACCAGCGGGCGCGGTAAATATTGAACTGGACCGAATTCGCGGCGCACCGGGATGATGAGTCCATGTCGTCGATTGCGGCTTTCGCGGCCTTGTCCTTGGTCCTGGTCCTCATTCCCGGCCCCGCGGTCATGCTGGTCCTCAAGAGCGCGGTCGCTCGCGGCCGGGCGCCGGCCCTGCTGACCGCGCTCGGCGTGCTGGCCGCGGACCTGGTGTGGGCCGGCGCGTCGGTCGCCGGCTTGACGGCCCTGCTGGTGTCCTCGCAGATGGCGTTCGACGTGGTCCACTATCTGGGTGCCGCCTACCTGGTTTTCCTCGGCGGCAAACTCCTGCTGCCCCGCTCCTCGACCGTCTCCGCCCGACCCGACGTGGCGGCGTTGACCACCAGCCGGCCACGCGGCGGGTGGCGCGCGTTCCGGGAAGGGCTCCTCAGCGACCTGTCCAACCCCAAGACCGTCATCGTCTTCACCAGCGTCATTCCGCAGTTCGTCCACCACGGCGCCGGACCCGTCGACACTCTGGTCCTCGGGGTGGCGTTCGCGGTGATCGGATTCCTCTCTCTGACCGGTTACGCCGTGGTCTTCAGCGCCGCGGCCAAAATGCTGCGCAACGCACGGGTGATTCGCGTGATCCTCCGCGCAGGCGGCGCGATCCTGGCGGCATTCGGCGTCGGACTCGCCGTCGAGCGCCCCGCGGGGTGAACCGAGCGGACCTAGCGGGCGGGTCAGGAACCCTCGAGAGCGAACCGGATCCCGGTCGCTTCCTCGGAAAGCGTCCACAACCGGCGGCCGCGCGCTGGATCCCGGGAGGTGCGCATCGCCTTCCCTGACCGGGGTCGGCCCACCACGCCGAAGGCTGGACCGTAGTAAGAACCGCCGGTCGCGGCGGGATCGACCGCGGCCCGAACCGCGGGCCAAGCGCCGTGGTCCTTCCCCTGCGTACCCGGCGCGAGGAACCGCATGACCGGCACCGGCTGGGTGATTCCCGGCCGCGCGGGGCTGGTGCGTTCGAGACTGAACCCTGGATGCGCGAGGATCGCCCGCACCGGCGAATCTGCCGCGCGCAGCCGTCGATCGAGCTCCATGGCGAACGACTGCACTGCGTGCTTCGACAGCGCATACGCGCGAAAGTCCGAATATTTGCGCGAACTCTGCAGGTCGTCGATGTCGTATGGATACATCCGGGTGATCAGGCTGCCCGCCAGCACCACCCGCGCCGCCGACGCGGTCAGGACCGGCATCGCCAGTGCGGTGAGCGCGAAGTGGCCGAAGTGGTTGGTGCCGACCGCCAGTTCCAGCCCCTGTTTCGTGGTCCGGCGCACCGGTCCGGGCGCGGTGATGCCAGCGTTTTCGATCAACGCGTCCACGCGGTCGAGCCGTCCGAGCGCCTCGACGGCTGCCGGGACGGAGTCGAGATCGGCCAGGTCCAGCGGGATCGTGCTCAGCGAAGCCGAACCGACGCGCGTGCGCACCATTTCCACCGCCGCGCGCAGCCGCGAAGGGTCTCGGCCCAGCAGGGCGACGTGGGCTCCGGCGGCGGCCAGTTGCTCGGTGATGAAGTAGCCGATGCCGGCGTTGCCCCCGGTCACCGCATAGAACCGGCCAGCGAGGTCAGGCAGATTCCTCGGATTCCACGCCACGATCGCCCCCGCAGTCCGGTGTCTCGGTCCGGTCCGGACTATACGAACGCCGCGGTCAGTGCGTCGGCGGGGCCTGGGTCGTGGTGCTCGAAGTGGTGGTCGTGGTGGTCGGCGTGGCCGGGTTCGCCGGAGCGGAGCTGGATGGCGTCGTGCTCGTCGGCGTGGTGCTGGTGGGCGTGGTGCTGGTGGGGCTCGGGCTGGCCGGCGTAGTGGGGGTGGTCGGCGTGGTGGGCGCCGTGCTCGTCGGCTTCGCCGGGGAGCCGCTGGCCGGCGCGGTGCTGCTGCCCGGCAGTTGCGTCGGCGTGCCCGGTTGGCCTGGTTGGTTCGGCTGGTTCGGGGTGCCCGGCTGGGCCGGGGTCACCGGCGGGGCGGGCGGCGCGACGTCGCCCGCCGGGCTGCCCGCCGCGGCCTCGACCGCGCCGGGGCCGGGCGGGGCTCCGATCGGGACCGGGCTGTCCGGCAGCTTCGAGACGCCGTTGCGGTAGCCGTACGCGTACGCCATCACAGTGTCCACATAGGACTGCGAGTTGTTGTACCGGCGCACCGCGAGGCGCTGGTTGGCGTCGCTGGAGAGGTCCAGACCTCCGGAACACAGGTAGCGCGCGGTGGCGAGGGTCTCGTCGTAGACGTTGTTCGGGTCGGAGACGCCGTCGCCGTTGCCGTCGGAGGCGTAGGACGCCCAGGTCGACGGGATGAACTGGGTCGCGCCGACCGCGCGGTCCCACACCGGGTCGCCGTCGTAGCGGCCGTGGTCGGTGTCGCGGATCGCGGCGAACCCGCCGGCGCCGTCGAGGACCGGGCCGAGAATGGGTTCGAGGGTGTTGCCCCGGGAGTCGACGTAGCCGCCGCGGGCGTGGTTCGACTCGACCCGCCCGATGGCCGCGATCAGCGCCCAGTCGACGTGGCAGCCGGGCTGTTCGCGGGCCATGATGTCGGCCGCGTTGCGGTAGGCCCGCAGCATGCTGTCCGGGATGCCCAGCGGGCCGGCGGTGGTCGCCGAGCCGGGGCCGTTCGGGTAGCCCGGGACGCCGAGCGCCTGCGGGACCGGCGGCTGCGGGAGGCTGCCGTCCACGCCGATCGGCGGGAACGTGATGCCCGGCGGCAGTCCCGGCGTGTTCGGCGCGGCCTGGGCGGCCGGCGGCTCAGCGGCGCGCAACGCCATCGGGATGCCGGACGACGTCACCGTCGGCAGCACCACGAGCGCGCCTCCGGCGAGGGCGGCGAAAGCCCGGCTCCGGGCGTTCCGTCCCTGCAGGCGGCGTATGGCCATGCGCTTCTCCCCGTTCGTTTGCCGGTCCGCGGCCCAAGCTAGCGGATCCGTGCGCGATCCGGTGAGGGGTCGGCGGAATTCTGTCCGTTCCGGCCAACTTTCGTTCGTCTGGCATAAAACCTTCGGCGGGTTCCGGTCATCGGGGCTTAACCGGGATTTCGCCGATTAGGCCGAATGGAGCAATCCGTTCGGCGGGTCCACTGTGGACCGCGGGGTGGCTTCCGCCGGGCCGAACCGCTTCCGGTACTCCGACGGCGACAGTCCGGTGTGCCTGCGCAGCTGCGACCGGAGGTTCGCACCGGTGCCCAGCCCGGTGCGGGCGGCGATGCGGTCCAGACCATGTTCGCCGCGTTCGAGCAGGCGGCGGGCCAGTGTGACGCGCTCGGCGGTGAGCCAGGCCAGCGGCGTCGTGCCGAGTTCGGCGCGGAACCGGCGGTGCAGGGTGGCGGCGCTGGCCGACGCGCGAGCGGCGAGATCAGCGACCGCGAGCGGCTGGTCGAGGTGCTGACGGGCCCATTCCAGCACCGGCGCGAGGGAAGCGTCCGGACTCTCCGGCACCGGGCGTTCCACGAACTGTTGCTGGCCGCCTTCGCGGTGTCCGGTGAAAACGAGGCGACGGCTGACCGCGTTGACGATTTCCGCGCCGTGATCGCGTTGGATCACGTACAGCCCCAAATCGAGGGCAGCCGCACTTCCGGCGGCGGTAAGAACTGTGCCGTCGTCGACGAACAGGACCTCCGGCTCCAGCTGGACCCGGGGGTAGCGCGCGGTGAACGCCTCGGCCCATCGCCAGTGCGTGGTGGCGCGGCGGTTGTCCAGCACGCCGGCCTCGGCCAGGGTGAACGCGCCGGTGCAGAAGCTCATCAACCGCGCGCCGCGGGCGTCCGCACGCCGGATCGCGGCGAGGATTTCCGGGTCGGCCGGGGTTTCCGGATCCGGCCGGTTCGGGACGATCACCGTGTCCGCGGCGTCGACCGCCTCGAGGCCGGCGACGTCGGCGAGGGTGAAGAAACCCCGGTGCATCCGGGCTTGCCCGCCGGGCGCGGCGAGCGCGAAGTCGTACCACGGCCGCCGCAGTTCCGGCCGGCGCAGGCCGAACAGCTCCGCCGCGACGCCCATTTCGAACGGGTTCGAGCCGTCGCTGACGATCATCACGACGCGGTGCGAGGATCCTTTCGGCATCTGCGATTCCTAGCACTCCCGGTCATCGGTGACCAGGCCCAAGATCGACCTATGTCAACTCAGCCTCTCGACCTGCGGGCCGTGCTCGCCGGATTCGACGCCCCGTGGAGCCCTCGAATCGTCACCACTGTCAACGACTACGACATCCGGCTCGCCCGGTTCTCCGGCGAACACGTGTGGCACAAACACGACAACACCGACGAGTTCTTCCTGGTCCTCGACGGCAGCATCGAGATCGGCCTGCGCGAAGCGGACGGCGAACGGACGGTGACGCTGACCCGCGAGCAAGCGTTCGTGGTCCCGCGCGGCACGTTCCACAAACCGTCGTCGAAGGAGGGCGCGGTGGTGCTGCTGGTGGAACCGTCCGGGACGCTTTCGGTCGGCGACGAGCACGAAGAAGTGCCCGACACGGTCGACGTGACCGTCGGGCATCGCGTCTGACCTGCTGGGTTGCACTGTGGGACGGCGTATCCTCGCCGTCATGAAACGCACTTCCTTCGCGCAGTGGCCGTGCTCGATCGCCCGGACCATGGACCTGCTCGGGGATTCGTGGACGCCGCTGGTGCTGCGGGACGCCTTCTACGGCGTCCGCCGCTTCGACGAGTTCCAGCAGGCGCTCGGCATCGCGCGCAACACCCTCGCCGACCGGCTGCGCAGGCTGGTCGACGAGGGTTTGCTGGAAAAGCGCGCCTACCAGGCCGAACCGGTGCGCTACGACTATGTGCTCACCGAGAAGGGGCGCGATTTCTGGAGCGTGCTGGCCGCGATGACGGCCTGGGGCGACCGGTGGCTGGCCACCGAAGCGGGCCCGCCGATCGTGCTGCACCACGACGCCTGCGGACACGACACGACCGCGGCCGTGGTGTGCGCGGAATGCGGCGAGCCGCTGTCGGCGGACGACACCCGGATGCGGCGAGGGCCCGGATTCCCGGAGCGGCTGGCGCGGCGCCCCGACGTCCAGGCGAGGTTCGAGCCCCAGGAACAGTGAGCCGGTCCTGCCCGGCTTTGTCCTCCGGCGTGATTGACAGGGTCAGTCTAGTTACGCAACTATGCTGGTCGAGACGCCAACGGAGGAGGAACCACGATGGAGTGGACCGGCGCGCGGTACGCGGACGCCCCGACCGTGCAGGTGGACGCGTGGATCGACGGCTCGCCCGAGCAGGTCTGGCGGTTCGCCTCGGATGTCGCGCTGATGCCGGAGCTGAGCGGCGAACTGCAGGCGGTCCGGTGGTGCGACGACGGGTCGGGCCCGGCGCTCGGACGGTCCTTCGTCGGGCGCAACCGGCACGAGGCGCGCGGCGAATGGGAGACCACGTCCTACATCGTCGAATGCGAGAAGCCGCGCGTCTTCGCCTGGGCGGTCGCCGATCCGGCCAATCCGACCGCGGTCTGGCGGTTCACCCTCGCCCCGGAGAACGGCGGCACGCGGCTCACCCAGTGGGCGCAGATGGGGCCGGGACCGTCCGGGATATCGGAGGTGATCGCGCGGATGCCGGAGAAGGAACAGAAGATCGTGCACGTCCGGCTGTGCGAGTTCGAGGCCGCGATGACCGCCACGCTCGGCGCGATCAAAACCCGCGTGGAGACCGCCGGATGATGCGCACGGCCACCACCGTCGAGGCGTCCTCGGGCTGGCCGGACATCCGGGATTTCGTGCTGGAGGCGGAAAAACTGGGTCTCGGCGAATGCTGGGTGGCCGAAGCGTGGGGTTCGGACGCGCCGTCGGTGCTCGGCTATCTCGCCGCGCGCACGGACCGGATCCGGCTCGGCTCCGGCATCATGCAGCTCGGCGTGCGCACGCCGGTAGCGCTCGCGCAAGCCGCGCTCACCCTGGCCGAGATGTCCGGCGGACGGTTCGCGCTGGGGCTCGGGCCGTCTGGTCCGCAGGTGATCGAGGGGCTGCACGGGGTGCCGTTCGCGCGGCCGCTGACCCGGATGCGCGAGACGGTCCAGATCATCCGCAGCGCCTTCGCCGGGGAGAAGATCTCCTTCGAGGGCAAGGCTTTCCGGATTCCGTTGCCGGGAGAGTCCCGCCCGATGCGGCTGTCGACGACGCCGAACGAGGACATCCCGATCTACCTGGCCACGCTGTCCCCGCGAATGCTGGAACTCACCGGCGAACTCGCCGACGGCTGGCTGGGCACGAGCTTCGTCCCCGAGGGGGCCGACGCCTACTTCCGGCACCTTGACGCCGGGCTCGCGAAAGCGGGCCGGAGCCGCAGCGATCTCGTGGTGTGCCAAGGCGCGGAGGTCGCGTTCGCGTCCGATGAGGACGAACTGCGCCCCATGGTCGCCGGGCG
Organism: Amycolatopsis echigonensis; assembly: GCF_002846615.1. Taxonomy (NCBI): domain Bacteria; kingdom Bacillati; phylum Actinomycetota; class Actinomycetes; order Pseudonocardiales; family Pseudonocardiaceae; genus Amycolatopsis; species Amycolatopsis echigonensis. The sequence continues at coordinate 4,970,743 of NZ_PJMY01000003.1, forward strand.
CAAGAAGGAGCTGGCCTTTTCGCTGGGCGGCATGGGTTCGGCGAGCACGAACTTCTACCACGACGCCTACAGCAGGCAAGGCTGGGCCGACGTCGCCGCGGAGGTGCGGGAGCGCTGGCAGTCCGGCGATCGCGACGGCGCGGCCGAACTCGTGACTGACGAGATGGTGCTCGCGACGACGCTGATCGGCACTGAGGACATGGTCCGCGCGCGCTTGAAGGTGTGGCGCGCCGCCGGAGTGGACACGGTCCGGCTGTATCCGGCGGGCGACACCCTGGACGAACGGCTCGCGACGCTCGGCCGGGCACTCGAGTTGGTAACGGAAGTGCCCTGACAGACCAGGCGTTGAGCCGACCGGCTGCGTCGGCGGGTCCGGCTGCGCCATAGTGGCGGCGATCCCGAACCCCAAGGAGCCGCTTGATGCGCAAGATCGTGTCCACTTTGTTCGTCTCGCTCGACGGCGTGGTCGAGGCGCCGGACCAGTGGTCTCTCTCGTACTGGAACGACGAGCTCGAACACGCGGTGGGCGACGGCATGGCGGACGCCGACGCGATGTTGCTGGGCCGCGTCACCTACGAGGGTTTCGCCGAGGCCTGGCCCGGCCGCACGGACGACCCGGGCGCGGAGTTCATGAACAGCGTGCCGAAGTACGTCGCGTCCACCACCCTGACCACGGCGGACTGGCACAACACGACCCTGTTGCGCGGCGACCTCGGCGAGGCGATCGCGGACCTGAAATCCAGCGCGGGCGGCGACATCATGACCAGCGGGAGCACGACGCTGGTGCGATGGCTCCTGTCGCACGGGCTGGTGGACGAGCTGACCCTGCTGCAGTACCCGGTGGTGGTGGGCAAGGGAAGGCGGTTGTTCCCCGCGGAGGGCCCGCAGCTGGACTTCCGGCTGGCGGACACGACGACGTTCCGCAACGGCGTGCTGCGATTGGTTTACCGGCCGTCGGACGACTAGCGGACCGATCTCCCGCCACCGCGCCGAACGCCGCATTGGGTGCGTCTGAGGCACCCAATGCGGCACCGGGGTTCAGTTCACCTGCCGGTCCTGTCCTTCCCAGAACGGCTGGCGCAGCTTGAACTTCTGGATCTTCCCGGTCGCCGTCCGCGGCAGTTCCGGGAGGAACTCGACTCGCTTCGGGCATTTGTACCCGGCCAGGTGCTGGCGGCAGTGCGTGATCAGCTCGTCCGCCGTCACCTCGGTTCCGTCCGTCACCACCAGCGCCGTGACCAGCTCGCCCCATTTCTCGTCCGGGATGCCGATCACCGCGGCTTCCCGGACGGCCGGGTGCGAGTTCAGCGCGTCTTCCACCTCGATCGACGACACGTTCTCGCCGCCGGTGATGATGACGTCCTTCTTGCGGTCGGCGATGGTCAGGTAGCCGTCGGTGAAGGTGCCGCCGTCGCCGGTGTGGAACCAGTTGCCTTCCTGGACCCGCGCGGTCTCGTCCGGGTTTTCCCAATAGCCGTCGAGGTTGTGGTTGCTTTGGGTGAGGACCTCGCCGTCGGCGTCGATCGTGACGCGGACGCCCAGGGCCGGGGCGCCGGCGCGGCCCAGGAGTTTCGCTTGCTCGTGCGGGTCCAGGTCGGCCCATTCGCTGCGGAAACGGTTGACCGTGACCAGCGGCGAGGTTTCGGTCAGGCCGTAGATCTGGATGAACTCCCAGCCGAGTTCGGCACGCACGCGTTCGATGGTCCGGGTCGGCGGCGGCGCGCCGGCCACCACGATCCGGACCCGGTCGCGGCCGGGGATCTCGCCGTCCCAGGAGGCGGCGCCGTCCAGCGCCGCGGTGACGACGGCGGGGGCGGCGCACATGATCGTCACGCCGTGTTCCTGTACGCGGCGCAGGATTTCGGTGCCGTCCACTTTGCGCAGCACGATGTGTCGTCCGCCGAGACCGGTGACCGCGTACGGCATGCCCCAGCCGTTCGCGTGGAACATCGGCAGCGTGTGCAGCAGCACGTCGTTGTCGCTGAGCGTGGTGTGCAGGCCGAAAGTGGTGGCGTTGAGCCACAAATTGCGGTGCGTGAGCTGGACGCCCTTCGGCCGCGCGGTGGTGCCGGAGGTGTAGTTGATCGTGGCGGTCGCGGATTCGTCGGCGGACCACGGTCGCGGTTCGCCCGCACCGCCCCAGATTTTGTCGTCGTCCTCGCCGAGGACGAACACGTGTTTCGCGGTTACGCTGTCCAGCAACGGTTTCAGCTCGGGGTCGAGCAGCAAGACCTCGGCGCCGGAGTGCTCGACGATGTAGCGCACCTCGGCGGCGGCGAGGCGGAAGTTCACCGGAACCAGGATGCGGCCCCAGCCGGAGACGCCGAAGAACGACGTCAGCAGCCGCGCGGAGTTGTGGGAGACGATGGCGACCCGGCCGCCGACGGGAACGCCGAGCGCGTCGAGGTTCGCCGCCTGCGCGCGGGCGCGGCGGGCGAGTTCGCGGTAGGTCACCGAGCCCCAGGACTGCGCGGGCTGGGCGGGTTCGTCCACCACCGCGACCCGGTCCGGGTACACCGTTTCGGCGCGGTCGAGGAAGTCGCGGACACTGAGGTCATAAAACACGTGCCGATCCCTTCGCGTCAGCGGGCCGCACTGCCCGCGCGGGTGATTTTCGCTCGCCGGACCGGATCCAGCCACCCCACATGGAGGGTGCGTTCAGAAGTACTGGACGACGCAGAACTCGTGCCCCTCGGGATCGGTCATCCCCAGCACGACGCCCTCGCCGGGATAGTCGTGGCGCTCGCCGGTCCAGCGCCCGCCCAGCTCCTCGATCCGCGCCCGGGCCTCGTCGATGTCGTCCACTTCGACGTCCAGATGCAGCCGCACCTTGCCGCGCTTCGGCTCGGGAACGCGCTGGAACGTCAGCCGGGGAGCAGGGTCGAACCGCGAGCCGACCGTCGCCCAGTCCGGTCTGGCGTGCTCTGCGGAAACCGGCCGGTCGAGTAGCGCGCTCCAAAAGCCAGCCAGCACAGCCGGTTCGGCGCAATCGATCGTGACTCCGCTCAGTCGCCTCATCCGGCCATCGTCGCATCGGACGCGCTAACGAAGGAGCCCAGCGGCCCGCGCCCGGTTCACTGCCTGCACCCGGTTGGACACCGCCAGTTTCCGCATCGCGTGCTTGAGATACGACTTGACCGTGTTGGGCAGCAGGCCTAGCCGGTCGGAGATCTCGTCGTTCGTGCAGCCCTCGCTGACCAGCCGCAGCACGTCGACCTCGCGCGGGGTCAGCGCGACGCCCGGCAGGTCCAGCTCCGGACGCAGCCGTTCGCACACCGCCAGCAGCCGCTGCCGGGCGGTTTCGTCGGCGATCGACCCGGCGATGGCCGTGAGTTCGGCGTGCAGGTCGCCGCGTTCGGCTGGCGGGACGACCGTCGGCGCGGCCAGCCGGCGCTGTACTTCTTCCTCGACCTCGATGTCGCGACCCAGCCGCGTCGCCACCGCGGTCGCCGCGTGCAACAGCCGGTCGCCGAACGCGATCGACTCTCGGGACGCCGCGTACAGCACCGCGCGCGTGGTCTCGCCGACGCGCACCGGGAGCGCCACCATCGCGCGCAGCCGTTCGGGCGCCACCGCGTGGTCGTATTTATGCGTGATGCCCTGTGCGCTGAGGTAGTCGACCACCGTCGACGGCCGCGCCAGGGCCACTGCTTTGCCGCCCAGCCCGGCCCCGGTGTCCACCTGCACGTGCTGCAACGACCGGGTGGCGGTGCCGCGCAGCTGGTCGATCACGTGCGAGCGGGAAGCGGCCGACACCGGTCCGCCCATCGCGACGGGCAGCTCGGTCGCGATTTGCAGTGCTTTGAGCGCGCCGGCGACCAGGGGGCTGGCCGTCAGCGCGAGCCGGCCCGGAGGCGTCATGGGCACCGTCCCGCTTCACTCGACCTTGATGGGTGGACGTCCACGTTACGCGTTGCGTCGCGTTCGGACTACTCGTGTGGTTCGGTGGCACACGTGGCAACCTCGGATTTCGATACCGTCGCCGACCGGCTCTACGCAGGTGATCCGGCCGACTTCGTCGCTGAGCGCACCGCGGCCGCCCGCGCGGCGAAGGAAGCGGGCGACGTCGAGCTGGCGCGCCGGATCCGCGCGCTGCGGAAGCCGACCGCGGCCGCGGCGTACCTCAACCGCCTGGCGCGCGACGGGTCCGCTCCGCTGTCCGAGCTGGCGTCGCTGGGCGACAAGCTCCGCGAAGCGCACGAGAAGCTCGACGGCTCCCGGCTGCGCGAACTGGCGCACCAGCGGGCGGAGCTGGTGCAGCGGATCGTGCGGGACGCGACCGGCTTGAGCGATTCCGTCGAGCGCGAGGTGGAGGAGACGCTGGAGGCGATCGTGGCGGACGCCGACGTCGCCCGGCTGGCGCTGGCCGGACGGCTGACGTCGAAGGCTCGTCAGGACGCCGACCGCTGGCTGTCGCTGCCGACGAATCCCGCGCCCGCCAAGAAGACCCGGCAGTCCGAAAAGGACCGGAAGGCCGAGGAGGAAGCCCGGGTCCGCGCGCTCGAACGGCGGCAGGCGGTGCGGGCGCGGGCGGAGGCCGAGCGGAATCTGCAGCGCGCGGAGCGGACAGCCGAACAGGCCGACGACCGCGTGACCGAATTGCGGGAACGGCTCGCCGAGGCGGAGCAGCGCGCGGCACGGGCGGCCGACGAACTGGCCAAGGCGCAGAAGACTTTCGAGGAAGCCGACGATGCCGTTCAGCGGTCTTGAGGACTTGTCCGACGGCATGCTCGTCTTGTCGCCATCGCGTCCGGACGACGCGGAGGCGCACTTCGCGGGTGAGGACTCGGAGCTGGTCCGCTGGCTCAACGGCGGCCCGGGGACGCTCGCCGGGACCCGGGAGTATTTCCAGCACTGCCAGGAGGAATGAGCCTCCGGCGGATCACGGCAGGTGTTCGGCGTCCGGGTGAACGGCGAGCTGACGGGGACGGTCGACCTGCGGTTCTCCGGTGAGCATCTCGCGCCGGGGGGGGTGAACGTGGCTTATGGCCGCTATCCCCGATGGCGGGGGCGCGGGTTCGCGCCCAGCGGTCAGCTCAGCGAGGACGGCGCAGTGTTCGACCGGTATTTCCTGGACCTCGGCTAGATTTCCGTTCCCGCACACCACACCGTGCGGATCGCCCGCGTCGCAGACAGGTCCGCCACCGGATCGCCTTCGACCAGGACCAGATCCGCTCGTAGTCCGGGCCGGATCTCGCCTCGGTCGGTCAGCCCGAACGCCCGGGCCGGGTCGACCGTCGCGGCACGCAGGATTTCCGCCGGGGTCAACCCGGCCTCGGCCAGCAGCTCGAACTCGCGGTGCAGGCTCGACCCGTGCGCGACCTCGGCCGGGGCTCCGGGCTGGGCGTTGGCGTCGGTACCGGCGAGGATCTCGACCCCGGCGGCGTGCAGCGCGGCCGCGTTGGCCACGAAATCCCCAGCAGCGCCAGCGAAGCGGGTGAGCGCCGCTTCCATCATCGTGAGCGTCGGAACGGCCGTCTGCCCAGCGGCCGTCATCGCCGCGACGTCCTCCGCCGCGATCCGGCCGATCGTCGGCACGTGCGTCACGAACCGCGCGCCGGTCGCCACCGCCAAGTGGTACGCGCCGGGAGTGGCCGCGTGCAGGACAGTGTGCAGACCCCGTTCCCGCGCCGCGTCGACCAGCGCCTGCAACGCTTCGGCGGGCGGCCCGCCGTCGCCGGGAGCCTCCGCGACGCCCTTGACGTAGTCGACCCCTTCCGCGACCCGCTTCTCGACGAACCGGACCGCCGCGTCCGCAGTCGTCACGATCGAGGACGCGGGCATCCCCGGGATCCGGGCGTGCATGCCGCCGGGACCGATCGCGGGAGGACCAGCGCTGCGGAAGTCCGCCGGGCCTGCCGACCGCAAAGCGGCTACGCGCTCGGCGGGGAAGCACCCCATGTCGAGCGCGGTCGTGACCCCCCACGCGGCGAGGTCGGCCAACTGCTCAGGTGCGGTCAAGTGGACGTGCGCGTCGATGAACCCGGGCAGCAGCGTCGCCCCGGCGGCATCGATTTCCCGTGCCCCAGCGGAGTCCGTGCCGAGGACGGACCCGTCGATCACGACGGTGCGCGGCTCGGTGAGCCCTCGCCCGTCGAAGACGCGCACGTCGCGCAGAGCGGTCTTGGCCACGATCCCTCCCCGGGTCAGTGGACGCGATACCGCAACAGTAGTGAGTTGTCGTCCACCAGGGCGGAAAGCAGTTCGAGCTGCTGCGGGTCGATGGCCGCGCCCATCGCGACGCGCGGCGCGTCCCCGGCGACCAGCATCGGTGCCACGGTGAGGCGCAGTTCGTCCACCACGCCCGCGGCGAGCAGCGACGCGAAGAGATGCGGTCCGCCCTCGCAGTCGATCCGGCGCAGGCCTCGCCGGGCCAGTTCGTCGACCGCGGCCCGCAGGTCGACGTCGCCGTGCCGGGGGCGCGGGCGCTGCTCGTCCGGATCGGCGTGCAGGGCGGGGTCGCCGGTGGCCTCGTGCAGGGTCGGGTCGCCTGTCCCGGCGATCAGGACGTCCGCTCCGGCCGCCGCCCACGCCGCGCGCAGTTCCGGGTCGGTGGCCGCGCTCGTGATGACGATCGTCGGCACCAGCGCCTTGGTGATCACCGGGGCTTCCGGCGGCAGCGAACGGCCGGTGCTGACCACCGCGATCGGCGCGATCGGGGCCAGCCCGTGCCTGCGCCGCCGCTCAGCGGTCTTCTCGTCCGGCCGCAGGCCCTCGAAACCTTCGGCCTGTGCGGTGCCCGCGCCGACCAGCACGACGTCGGCGAGGTCGTTGCCCAGCCGGTAGACGATGCGGTCCGCGGGCGTCGACAGGCCGCCCGAGCGGCCCTCGATGGTGATCCCGCCGTCCGCGCTGGACACGAAGTTCACCGCGAGCCATTTCGGCAAGTCCGGATAGACGTAGAGCTGCTCGACGTCGGCCTCGGTGCGGTCCTGGTTCCCGGGGAAGATCTCGCGCATCAGACCGACCGTACAACGTTCGCCGGCGGCCGGGTGCCGACGATGCTCGCCACCATCTCCGCGACCTGCCGCGTTTCGCGGACCTGATGCGCGCGGAACATCGCCGCGCCGTGCATCGCGGACACCGCGGTGGCGGCGAGCGTGCCGATCACCCGTTCGCCGACCGGGAGGTCCAGCGTTTCGCCGATCACGTCCTTGTTCGACAGCGCCATCAGTACCGGCCAGCCGGTCGCGACCAGCGTGTCGACGTGCCGCAGCAGTTCGAGCGACTGGTAGGAGTTCTTGCCGAAGTCGATGCAGGGGTCGATCATGATGCCCTCGCGCGGCACGCCCGCGGCGAGCGCGCGCTCGGCCAGCGCGGTGGTGCCTTCGACCACCGCGGCCACGACGTCGTCGTACACCGGCCGGACGGCTTCGGTGCGCGGCACGAGACCGTTGGTGTGCGAGCAGATGTAGCCCGCGCCGTGTTCGGCGGCGACGTCGAGGATTTCCGGTTCGACCGCGGCCCAGTTGTCGTTGACCAGGTCCGCGCCCGCGCGGCAGACGGCGTCGGCGACCTCGGCGCGGTAGGTGTCCACGCTGATGACCAGGCCGGGGAAGTTCTCGCGGGCCCATTCGACGGTCGGCACGACGCGGCGGATTTCCTCGGCCGCGGTGACCTCGGGGCCCTTGCCTGCGGGCACGCCGCCGATGTCGATCAGGTCGGCGCCCTCGGCGTGCGCGCGGCGGATGGCCGCCTGCGCGGGTGCTTCTTCGAAGGTCGCACCGTTGTCGTAGAACGAGTCGGGAGTGCGGTTGATGATGGCCATCACCAGGGCGCGGTCACTGGTGAGGCGACGGCCTCGGAACACGAGGTCGGGCGTATGCATGCGGTCTCCCGGGCCGGAACGAAAGATCTCGCGCGATCATAGGCGAGTTCGCGGCGGGAGTTCGTCCGGCAGGTGGCGGGCGGAGCGGTCCGGAGGCCACCTGCGTCCGGGCGTTCGATCGATCTGCGTGGAGCGTGCGATCAGGAGGCGAGCGCCTCGTTGACGGTCAGGAACTCGCCCGCGGTGCGGGTGGCGGTGAATTCGATCACGCGGTAATGCGCGAGCCGTTGCAGCACGAGGGGATCGGTGGCGAGCACGGCGTCGAGCTTGCCGCGCAGGCACGGGCGGGTGATGATGACCTGGTCGGCGTCCTCGTTTCCTTTTCCGGAAACGAGGAACAATCCATGCTCGAACTGGCTTCGCAGCCACTCCGCATGTTCCGCCAGCGCGTAGTCGACTTCGTTTCGAGGTGCCGTGTAGGACAGCAAGGCGATGTACATGACCACAGAGTAGGACGCCCGGTCGGATGGTGCATCCTCCTCCCGAGTGCCGTCGCGTGTCATCGAATGGTCAAGTATTCCCAATAACTCTTTACGGATAAGCGTACTGTTTGGATTTCCGTTACGGGGTACGGGAAATCGCCGCCGCTGGCGTTTCCGCAGGACATTTCGGACGGATGGTCAAGACCACCCCCAGTTCTGCGTGAAGCAGCCCGCCAGATAAAGATCCACGCGATCGGCGAACCGGCTCGGATCGCGTCCGGTGAGTTCGCCGATCCGGGTGATCCGGTATCGCAGGGTGTTCACGTGCAAGTGCAGAGTGGCCGCCGTCTGCGTCCACGATCCCGAATGTTCCAGGAACGCCTTGAGCGTCGTTATCAGTTCGGAACCGTGTGCCGCGTCGTACGCGAGTACCGGCCCCAGTACTTTTTCGCCGAATGTCCGGCGCAAGCCCTCCGGCACGGCGGCGAGCAGCAGCAAATGTGAAGCCACTTCGTCTCCGGACAACACAGTCGCGCGGCCCGGCGTCATCGCCGCCAGCGTGCGCGCGTGCCGGGCTTCCTGCACGCCGGCGCGGAGACCGGCGGCGTCCGCGGCGCGGCTGAGGCCGAGCGTCAGCCGCGCGGACCCGAGTGCGGGTTCGATGGTGTGCACCGCTTCCCGCAACGTTTCGGTGTCGCGCGAGGAGAAGAGGCCGAACGTCTCGCCGTCGACGGTCGCCACGAGCACCGGCTGCCCGGTGGTCGCCAGCAGCTCCTCCACCAGCACCTGCGCGAGGCCCGGCCCGCCGCCGCGGACCTCGGCGGACAGCGTCGTCACCGGTTCCTGCGGGGCGAACCCGGCGGCGGACAGCCGGGACGTCAGCTCGCCCGGCGCGGCGTCGTCGGAGAGCACCAGCCGCAGCAGCGGTTCGGCCGCCCGGTTCTCGATCCGGCGGGCCTCGTCCACCCGGGACCGCTCGAGCCCGACCAGCGCCGCGAGTTCCAGGGCCAGCTCGCGGCGCGCGGACGTCCACTGCGCCGGATCGCCCTCCACCACCAGGAACCAGCTCGCGATCCGGTGCCCGGAGCGTCCGGCCGCGCCGAGCAGCGTGACCGGACCGTCCTGGCACGGCAACCGCTCGGCGCGCAGGAACCGGCGAGCCAGCGCGGTGCGGCGCGCGGCGGGCAGTTCCGGACCGCCAGCGAGCTGCTGTCCGGTCGCGCTCAGCACGAGACAGTCGGTGCCCAACTCCTCGGCACCCGCCTTGACCAGCGCGGACAGCCCGTGGCCGGAGGTCACCGCGGCCACCAGCCGCCGGTGCGAATCGCGAGCCGGAGCCGACCGTTCCGCGGCCAGGCCCAGGATCACCCGCTCGGCCACGGTCGCGAACGAAACCGACACCGGCACCTCGAACAACGGCAGGCCGACGCGTTCGCAGGCGGCCACGAGGTAGTCCGGCACCGGGCCGCCGACCTCGGCGGTGCCCGCCCCGAGAGCGGTCACGCCCGCGGCGGCCAGTTTGCCGACGAACGCGTCCGCGTCCGCCGGCCCCGGCAGCCAGCGCAGGCCGCAGAGCACGATCTCGCCGCCGTCGAGGTACCGCGTCGGGTCCTGCAGGGTCGCCTGGAAGACGCGGCCGAACTCCCGGTCGCGCGCGTTCTCGCCCGCCAGCAGCCGCAACCCCAGCTCCGGGGTGTCGAGCAGTGCACCCAGCCGCATGCGCGCCTCCTTCCGCCCATCAGTACCGCACACCAGAGGGGTTTGGCGGAAACTACGAAAAACCGGCCGTTCGCGGCCGCCGCTTTCGGTGGATCTGCCGTGGCCCGGGCCACGCCGCGCCAGGTGTACTCACTCGGCGAGCGAACGAGAAGGGATGACCAATGGCGATCGTTCTTGGCGACAACCGCTACGGGAAGGCCGAAAACCGGCTGGTCCGCGTCGACCGTGCCGCCGGTGACGGTGGCGAGCACCGCATCACCGACCTCACCGTGAGCGTGTCGCTGTCGGGCGACATGAGCGACACCCACCTGACCGGGGCCAACGACAAGGTGCTGGCCACCGACACGCAGAAGAACACCGTATTCGCTTTCGCCCGCGACGGCATCGGCGAGATCGAGGACTTCGCGCTGCGGCTGGCCCGGCACTTCGTGTCCACGCAGGAGAGCATCCACCTCGCCCGGGTCGGGATCGTGGCCCATCCGTGGGAACGGCTTCAGGTCGGCGGACGTCCCGCGCACCATTCGTTCGCGCGGTCCGGAGCGGGCACGCGCACCACGCGCGTCACTTACGACGGCGAGCGGGCCTGGGTGCTCGGCGGGGTCGAAGACCTGACCGTGCTCAACTCCACCGGTTCCGAATTCTGGGGCTTCCCGCGCGACCAATACACCACGCTGGCCGAGGTGAAGGACCGGATCCTCGCCACCGCGGTATCCGCGACCTGGCGGTTCTCCGTCGAAGAGACCGACTGGGCGCACGCGCACGAAACCGCGCTCGCCACGCTGCTCGACGCGTTCGGCGGCACGCACAGCCTGTCCCTGCAGCAGACGCTGTACGCGATGGGGGAGGCCGTGTTGGAAGCCGTCCCGGAGATCGCGGAGATCCGCTTCTCGCTGCCGAACAAGCACCACTTCCTCGTCGACCTCGAGCCGTTCGGGCTCGACAACCCCGGCGAGGTGTTCTACGCCGCCGACCGGCCCTACGGCCTGATCGAGGGCACCGTCCTGCGCGACGACGCCCCGCCGGCCGGCCCGGCCTGGTCCTGAGCACACCGAAACCTGAGCTGTTGGGAGCAGTACCGTCATGACCGTGTCCATCGATGCCGACGTCGAACGCGCCTGGCTCGCCGAATGCGTGCGGATCGCCGAGAAGAACGTCGCCGACGGCGGCGGCCCGTTCGGCGCGCTGGTGGTGAAGGACGGCGAGATCGTCGCGACCGGCGTCAACCGCGTCACCCCCTCGCTCGACCCGACCGCGCACGCCGAGGTGGTCGCGATCCGCGCGGCCTGCCAGGCGCTCGGCACGTTCAGCCTCGCCGGCTGCGTGCTCGTCTCCTCGTGCGAGCCGTGCCCGATGTGCCTCGCGTCGTCGCTGTGGGCCCGCGTGGACCGCGTGCTCTACGCCGCCGATCGCGACGACGCCGCCCGAGCCGGCTTCGACGACCGGGCCTTCTACGAGCTTTTCGACCACCCGCGCGAAACGTGGCAGACCCCGGTTTCGCGAGTGTCCACACCGGACGCTTTCGCCCCGTTCTCCGCCTGGCTAGGCCGACCCGACCGGATCGAGTACTGAGCCTCGGCGAGTGCTGATGCCGGTCAGAATCGGCTTCAGCGTCCCCCGCCCCACCCCACCGGGCCACCCTCCCGGTGCTGACCGGAGCACCAGAAAAACGCAAACGTCCCGCCGTGGGCGCCCCTCGCGCATGCCAGGGGTGCGTGCGGCACACCCACCGGCAAGGGGAGGACGCATGACCCAGGTACGCCTCGACGAAGCGGTGACCTCGGCTCCCGGACCCCAGCGCAAGTCCATTGTGGAGCGACTGTTCGAACTGCGCGCTCGCAACACCACCGTAGGCCGGGAAGTACGCGGCGGCTTGACCACGTTCGTCGCGATGGCCTACATCGTGTTGCTCAACCCGCTCATCCTCGGCGCTTCCGCCGACATCACCGGCGCGAAACTCAGCGCCGCGCAAGTGACCACGGCGACCGCGCTCGCCGCCGCGGTGATGACTGTCCTCATGGGACTCGTCGGCAACGCGCCGCTCGCGCTCGCCGCCGGTCTCGGCATCAACGGCATCGTCGCGTTCCAGATGGCCCCGTCGATGACGTGGGCGCAGGCTTTCGGGCTGGTAGTGCTCGAAGGCGTCTGCATTGTGCTGATGGCGGTCAGCGGCGTCCGGGAACGCATTATGAACGCGATTCCGGGTCCGTTGAAAACCGCGATCACCGTCGGCATCGGGCTCTATATCGCGCTCGTCGGCCTGGTGAGCGCCGGGTTCGTCACGCGGACCCCGGACGCGGCGCATACGACTGTCCCGGTGCGGCTCGGCCTCGGAGGGCATCTGCACGGCCTGCCGATCGCGGTGTTCTGCTTCGGCCTGCTGCTGATGACCGTGCTGATGGCGCGGAAGGTGCCGGGCGCGGTGCTGATCAGCATCGCCGCCGCCACCGTGCTCGCGGTGGTGCTGCACGACGGATTCGGCGTCGGCGATTGGGGCCTGACGACTCCGACGCTGCCGGATTCGGTCGTGGCGGCTCCCGATTTCGGGCTGCTCGGGCACATCGACCTGTTCGGCGGATTCGCCAAGGCGGGCGCGCTGACCGCGACGATCTTCCTGTTCACCCTGGTGCTGTCCGGCTTCTTCGACGCGATGGGCACGATCACCAGCGTGTCTGCCGAGGCCGGGCTGTCGGAGAACGGCCGGGTGCCGAGGATGGGCCGGATCCTGTTCGTGGACGGGGCCGGGGCGATCGCGGGCGGGCTGACCGGCTCGTCGCCGAACACCGTGTTCCTGGAGTCCGCGGCCGGCGTCGGGGAGGGCGCGCGGACCGGGCTGGCGAGTGTCGTGACCGGACTGCTGTTCGGAGCGACCCTGCTGTTCACGCCGATCGCGGGCATCGTCCCGGCGCAGGCCGCCGCGCCCGCGCTCGTGGTGATCGGCGGGATGATGGTGGCGCAATGCCGCAATATCCCGTGGAACGACCCGGACTACACGATCCCGGTGTTCCTGACGGTCGCGCTCATTCCGTTCACCTACTCCATCACCAACGGCGTCGGCGCGGGCCTCATCGCGTTCGTGCTGATCAAGACCTTCCGCGGGAAGTGGCGTGAAGCGGGGTGGATCCTCACCGTGCTCGCGCTCGTGTTCACCGTCTATTTCGGAATCGACGTGGTGAAGGCGATCCTCTGAGAAGAAAGGGACCGACAAATGCCTCTGATGTTCCTCAACGGCGGCGCGATGCGCGGCGAACCTCTGCACCATCTGCTCGACGGCGCTCCACTGGTGGCCGAAACGACCACGGCCGCGAAGTACCGGTTCTACTCGGTAGGCGGGCAATGCCCGGCACTCGTGCCGGTAGCGCACGGCGGCGCGGCGATCTCCGGCGAGGTCTACGACATCCCGCTGGACCAGCTGCGCGACCGCGTGCTCCCGTCCGAACCGCCGGAGCTGGAGCTGGGCGTGATCGAACTGGCCGACGGCAGTTCGGCGTTCGCGATGCTGCTGCGGCGGCCGCAGACGTCGCACGTGCAGCTGCGGGACATCACGGAAATCGGCGACTGGCGAGCGTTCAAGGCCGCGGCGTGACGGTTCTGGTCGCTCCGGACAAGTTCAAGGGCTCGCTCACCGCGGCGGAGGTCGCGGAGGTGGTGGCCGCGGCGTTCGCCGAGGTCGCGCCCGGCGAGCCGGTGCGGCAGCTGCCGGTGGCGGACGGCGGCGACGGGACAGTCGCCGCCGCTGTCGCCGCCGGGTTCCGGCAGATCCCGGTGCGGGTGACCGGCCCGACGGGCCGCCGGATCACCGCGTACTACGCGCTGCGCGGGACGGTCGCCGTGGTCGAGCTGGCGGAGGCGTCCGGCCTCCACCGGCTGCCCGGCGGCCGGCCGGAACCGCTGACCGCGTCGAGCTACGGCACGGGCGAGCTGATCGCGGCCGCCCGTGCCGCCGGGGCGACGCAGATCGTGCTCGGCGTCGGCGGCAGCGCTTGCACCGACGGCGGGGCCGGGTTGTTGACAGCGTTGGGCGCGCGGTTGCTCGACGCTTCCGGTACGCCGCTTCCGCCGGGCGGCGCGGCGTTGGCGGAGTTGTCCACAGTGGATCTGTCCGGACTGCCCGAAGTGGACATTGTCCTGGCGTCCGATGTGGACAACCCGTTGCTGGGTGTGGATGGCGCGGCCGCGGTGTACGGGTCGCAGAAGGGCGCCGGCCCCTCCGAGATCGCGTTGCTGGAACGCGGGTTGACCCGTTGGGCCGAAGTTGTGGGCTCCGCGCACGCCACCACCCCGGGCGCTGGCGCGGCAGGCGGCGTCGGGTTCGGTGTGCTCACCGGACTCGGCGCTCGCCTTCGGCCGGGCATCGAGTTGCTGCTGGAATTGCTCGGTTTCCCGGCCGCGGCTCGCGACGCCCGGCTCGTCGTCACCGGCGAGGGGTCGCTGGATACCCAGTCGCTGCACGGAAAAGCACCGGTGGGTGTTCTCCGGGCAGCGGGTGACACCCCGGTGGTCGCGTTGGCCGGTCGATGCCTGCTGTCCGCGCCGGAATGGCAGGAAGCGGGCTTCGCCGGGGTGTACGCGCTGACCGATCTGGAGCCGGACGAGGACCGGTGTGTGGCGCGGGCCCGGTCGCTGCTGCGGGACCGGGCCGCGCAGCTGGCTCGGGACTTCAGCCGAGCAATACCTGCCTGACGTGGTCGGACAGGGGGAGTCCGGCCGCGTCCGCGGGGGTCAGCCAGCGGTGGTCGTCGTGTTCGGCCGGGTTGAGCTGAAGGTCGCCGAGGAATTCCGGGTGCGCGTCGTAGTAGGCGGCGTGCACGGTGAACGGTTTGCCGGTGCGGTCCGGCCAGGATTGGCGGGTCCGCTCCCCGGCGAGCCGTACGCGCAGTCCGGTTTCCTCGGCGACTTCCCGCACCGCGGTGGCCTCCGGAGCCTCGCCGGGTTCGACGGTGCCGCCAGGGAATTCCCAATGCCCACCGAGGAAAGTCCCCGGCGCGCGGCGGATCAGCAGCACGCTTTCGCCGCGGGGGAGCAGGACGTAGGCGAGATGTTTGTCGTTCATGCCGCACCTCCGTTGGCGACGAGGACTTGACCGTTCACCCAGCCGCCTTCAGGTCCGCACAGGAACACGACGAGACCCGCGCAGTCCCGTGGCGTGCCGGCCCGGCCGAGTGGCGTGTGCTGCTTGATCGCCTCGCGCAGGGATTCGGAGATCCAGCCGGCTTCCCTCAGACGCTCGGCGATTGCCGTGCCGATACCGGCTTTCCTCCCGACGCCGGTGACGAGGGCGGTTTTATTCTTCAATGGCGCCGTCTTTCGCGCGGAGGTGCTGCCGGAACGTGTAGGACGGGTCGCTTTCCCGGCGGGCCAGGAATTCGCTGAACCGAACCTGTTCGCGGAGCGTGACGCCGTCGCGGATCTTCGCCGCCTGCCGGTGCTCGGTGTCGCGAATGGACTCCGCGAGCCGGAATACCTCCTCGGCTTGGGAGGCCGGGACGAAGAGCACGCCGTCGTCGTCGCCGAACACGAGATCGTCGGTGGTCAGGGTCCATTCGCCGACGGTCGCGGCCTCCAGCGCGTCGGCTGCGCGGTCGTTGAGGTGCAGGGGGCCGGTGGACAACGAGCCCAGGCTGTACACCGGGAGGCCGATCTCGCGCAGTTCCGCGGTGTCGCGGTGCAGGCCCCAGATGACGATGCCGCTGAGGCCTGCCGCCGCGACTTCGGCGGTGATGAGATCGCCGACACAGCTCTCGTCCAGCCGTCCGAGGTTGTCGACGACGAGCACGTCGCCGGGTTGTGCGGAGGTGAGGGCTTCGAGGAAGACGTCGACACTGCCCGCGTGCCGGGCGGGGAGGACTCGTCCGGCGAGTTTGAGTCCGGGGACAACGGCTTTGGTTCCGGCAGGTGCGCATCGCACGGTCAGCCGGGCGCGGAGGCAGCCGTCGGCCAGGTGGGCGGTGGTCAGTGCCGCGAAACGGTCGGTGAGTTCGGTGTGGTTCATGGTTCCCGCCCTTCGTGCTGACTGGTTCACGCTAGCGGAATCGGGGCGGTTGTCCTGCTGGTTTTTGGGGGTTGCGTGGGGCACCCCGAAGCTGGATTGTGCTGACCGCGGGGAGGCTTCGTATCGGGGTGCGGGGGCGGGGCTGGGCGCCTCGATTGCTGGGTGCATCGGTGGCGGTTGGGGCTGCGGGAACCTCGAGTCTCTTGGCCGCTCTGGGAAGTGTCATAAGCGGCGAACTGGACAGCCCATTACCCTACGCTTTGACGGCTATATCCGTTTTATTCCGTTTCCCGGTTGAAGTCCTGGTGAATTCCCGGCTAGGTGACGCGCTCGACCAGGGTTTCTTCACTTTCCGCACGCATAATTCCGTCCCGGTAGTCCGAACGTGTGGCAGGGAGGAAACTGTGCCGGGGTCTGTGCGCGCCCGCTGGATCGGCGGCGGGGTCGCGATTGCGGTCGTCGCGGCGGGCATCGCGTTCGCTGTGTGGCCGGACGGGGCTTCGGCGCAGGATCCGGAGATCGAGATCTCGCGGTCGGCCTGCGGGCAGGGCTGGGCGGATCCGCGACCTGGGGTCCAGACCTTTCACCTGCACAACACCGGGTCCGTGACCTCCGAGGTCGATCTGATCGACCCGGCGACCGGCGTCGTTTACGGCGAGGTCGAGGGACTCGGCAGCGGAACCACCCGGCCATTGCAGGTGACGCTCGGCAACGGAACCTACGCCTTCCGTTGTCTCCCTGAGGATTCGTCGGCGATTGTCGGGCCGAGCGTCACGGTGAGCGGTGGCTCCGAACGTGGCCCGGGCGTCGCGCCGGTGACGCAGAACGATCTGCTCGGGCCGTTGAAGTCCTATCAAGCGCATGTGACGCAAGGCCTCGGCCAGTTGGCCGCCGACGTCGGCAAGCTCAAGGACGCCGTCCGCGGCAGCGATCGCGGCGCGAGCCAGGCTGCTTGGCTCGTCGCGCATCTCGACTACGAACGCCTCGGCGCGGCCTACAACGCTTTCGGCGACTCCGACAAAGCTATCAACGGCACCGCCGACGGAAAGCCCGACGGCGCCAAGAGCTCGGACTTCACCGGATTCCACCGGCTCGAATCCGGCCTGTGGCACAACGAAGACCTCGCCGCCCTGGCCCCGGTGGCCGATCAGCTGGACAGCGACGTGCAGAAACTCCGCAAGTCCTTTGCGGACAGCCAGGTCGATCCGAACGACCTCGGCCTGCGCGCGCACGAGATCGTGGAGAACACCCTGCAATTCGAACTGACCGCGCGCACCGACTACGGCAGCGGCACCAATCTCGCCACCGCCCGCGCGAATCTCGACGGGACCCAGGCGGTCCTCGACGTCCTGCGCCCGGTGCTCGCCCCGCGCTATCCGGCACTGTCCAAGGTGGACAGCTGGATGAAGCGCACCGCCGCCGCGCTCGACAGTGCCAAGAAGCCGGACAACTCGTGGACGCCGGTGAGCCAGTTGTCCGCGCCGCAGCGGCAGAAGCTCAACGCTGACGTCAGCGAATTGACCGAACTGCTCGCTCCGATCGCCGCGATCGCGGAGCCGAGGAGGACCTCGTGACGACGGAATCCTCCCGCCGGTCTTTCCTTCGCCGCACTGTCGTCGGCGCGGGGATCACCGCGGCCGCCGGAATCGGCGTGACAGCGAGTGCGAGCGAGGACTCGCCCGCCACCGTTCCGTTCCATGGCCCCAAACAGGCCGCGATTCTCCGCAAGCCCCTGGCGCAAAGCATCATCGCGTCCTTCGACGTGGTCGCCGAGAATCGTGCCGAATTGACCGAACTGTTTCAGGAAATCACCGACCGCGCGCGGTTTCTCACGAACGGCGGCGCGCCGGCGGCACTTGGCATCACCGCGCCGCCCGCTGACTCCGGGGTGCTGGGGCCGGTCGTGCCGCACAGCGACCTCGGCGTGATCGTCGGCGTCGGATCGTCCCTTTTCGACGGACGCTACGGGCTGGCCGACCGCAAGCCCAAGAAACTCAAGCCGATGACCATGTTCCCCAACGACGCGCTCGACGCCCCGCAGTGTCACGGCGACCTGTCGCTCACGTTGTCGGCGAGCGAGCCGGACACCGTGCTGCACGCGCTGCGCGACCTGACCCGCGCGACCCGCGGCGGAATGCAGCTGCGCTGGAAGATCAACGGCTTCAGCTCGCCTTCCCGCCCGTCCGGCACCCCGCGCAATCTCATGGGGTTCAAGGACGGCATCGCGAACCCGGGCGAGTCCGAAATGGACCGGCTGGTGTGGGTGTCCGGGGCGGGCGAGCCCGCGTGGACGACCGGCGGCAGCTACCAGGTGATCCGGCTGATCCGGATGCTGGTCGAGTTCTGGGACCGGGTCTCGATCACCGAGCAGGAGAACATGTTCGGCCGCCGCCGCGACACCGGCGCTCCGCTGGACGGCGCGTCCGAACAGGACGAACCCCGCTACGCCGACGATCCGATCGGCACCGTCATCCCGCTCACCAGCCACATCCGCAAGGCGAACCCGCGCACGCCGCAGACCGACGACAGCCGGATCCTGCGCCGCGCGGTCAACTACGACCGCGGCGTGGACGGCAACGGCAACCTCGACATGGGCCTCGTCTTCACCTGCTACCAGCAGGATCTCGAGCGCCAGTTCGAGGCGGTGCAGAAGCGGCTGATCGACGAGCCGCTCGTCGACTACATCTCCCCGTTCGGCGGCGGCTATTTCTTCGCGCTGCCCGGCGTCACCGGTCCCGGCGACCACTTCGGCCGGGCGCTCCTCGCCTGAGGCGCGCCCCGATCCCCACCCGCGAAACCAGGAGGAATCCTCAGTGGACACAGCATTCGGCAGACGGCGCCGTCGCCTGCTCGGTGCGGGCGCGCTCGTCTCGGCGGCCGTGCTCGCGATCGTCACCGGCTCCGCGGCGTCGTCCGCGCAGGCCCAGCCGCTGCACCCGCTGCCGGCGTCGGGGCTGCCCACGCTCACGCCGATCAAGCACGTCGTGGTGATCTTCGGCGAGAACATCTCGTTCGACCACTACTTCGGCACCTACCCGAACGCCACCAACGAGAACGGCACCCCGTTCCAGGCGGCCAAGAACACGCCGAAGGTCAACGGCCTCGACGAGAAGCTGCTCACCCGCAACCCGAACGCCTACAACCCGAAGCGGCTCGGGCCGGACCAGGCTCTCACCTGCGACCAGAACCACAGCTACGGCGCCGAGCAGGCCGCGTTCGACGGCGGCAAGATGGACAAGTTCGTCGAGAAGACCGAGACCGACAAGTGCACCGGCCAGCCGGTCCTGTTCGGCGAGCCGGGCCTGGTCATGGACTACTACGACGGCAACACCGTCACCGGCATGTGGAACTACGCGCAGCACTACTCGCTGAGCGACAACTCGTTCAACACCGTCTTCGGCCCGTCCACCCCGGGCGCGATCAACCTGATCTCCGGCCAGACGCACGGGATCCAGGCGGTCGACCCGGTCACGCACGAGCCGAAGAGCGACTCCTACGTCGTCGCGTCGCCCGACAAGGACGGCGTCGGCACCGTGATCAACGACCCGGACCCGGCGTGGGACGACTGCTCGGGCAAGAACCACACCTCGAAGGACAACCTCGGCGCGATGCAGGGCCGCAACATCGGCGACCTGCTGAACGACCGGCACGTCACGTGGGGCTGGTTCCAGGGCGGCTTCAAGCCGACCGGGACCCAGAACGGCTACGCGGTCTGCGGGCAGAAGCACGCGAACGTCGGCAATCAGTCCTCCGTGGACTACAGCCCGCACCACCAGCCCTTCCAGTACTACAAGTCCACTTCGAACCCGCACCACCTGCCGCCGTCCTCGGTGCAGGCGATCGGGCAGACCGACCAGGCCAACCACCAGTACGACATGAGCGACTTCAACGATTCGCTCAAGGCCGGTTCGATGCCCGCGGTGAGCTTCCTGAAGGCGCCGGAGTACCAGGACGGGCACGCCGGCTATTCCGACCCGCTCGACGAACAGCATTTCGTCGTCGACGAGATCAACAAGATCCAGCAGTCGCCGGAGTGGCGTTCGACCGCGATCGTGCTCGCCTATGACGACTCCGACGGCTGGTACGACCACGAGAACTCGAAGATCGTCAACGGCTCGCAGGACGCCTCGCAGGACCAGGCCGTCTGCACCGGCAAGCCGGCCGGGCTCGGCGGGTACGCCGACCGGTGCGGCTACGGCCCGCGGCTTCCGCTGCTGGTCATCTCGCCCTACAGCAAGGTGAACTACGTCGACCACACCCGGACCGACCAGACCTCGGTGCTGAAGTTCATCGAGGACAACTGGTTCTCCGGCCGGGTCGGGGACGGCTCGTTCGACACTCGCGCGGGCGGACTGTGGAACATGTTCAACTTCTGGCGGCCGCAGGCGGGCAAGCTCCCGCTCGACCCGAAGACGGGTGCGCCCGCCGGGCGGAACTAGCTCGCGTTTCGTCTCGCACACCGAAGGCCATCGGGTTTCGACCCGGTGGCCTTCGGCCGTTTCCGGGTCGGCCCGCCCGTCCGCTCAGCGGGAAACCGCGTGCGAATAGCGCAGGCAGGACTGGAAATTTTCCAGTGCCGCGAAAGTCGCTCGCATTCCCCCGGCTCCCGGACCGCCCGGACCCGCGCGGGACAAGGAACGGTGCGCGCAGTCGCGGATTGGGTACCGAAGGTGTTCGGGAACCGGAGGGGAAAGCACGGGCGGCCGGACAGGAATGGAGTCGCGGTGCGCGGTCCGTCACTCGACACGATAGGGTAATCGCAGGCACATCCTGTAGAAGGTGAAGGAACGCGAACCATGGCGCAAAAAGTCCATGTCGAGATGGTGGACGACATCGACGGCAGCATCGCCGAACAGACCGTCCCGTTCAGTCTCGACGGCGTGAGCTACGAGATCGATCTGTCCGAAGAGAACGCTGCCGCACTGCGGGAAGAGCTGGCCCGTTACGTCGCCGCCTCGCGCCGGGTCGGCGGCCGCAAGGTCCGGATGGCCGCGGGGCAGTCCCCGCGACCGGCGTCGACCGCCGCGGACCGCGAGCGCAACAAGGCGATGCGCGAGTGGGCCGAGGCCAACGGTTTCACCGTGTCCGACCGCGGCCGGCTTCCGGCCGAGATCGTGAAGGCCTACGAGGAGCGCGACACCGAGGCTCCTGCCAAGCCGGCTCGCAAGCGCGCGACGCGCAAGAAGGCCAGCGCCTGAGCGTTCTTTTCGGCAGCTGTGCCGCGGGGGCCGCGGCTAGTGATCAGCGGTGAGGGCGCCGCCGGGATTCCCGGCGGCGCCCTTCTGGCTGTCCGGGGGAAAGCGGATTTCCCGCATCGAGGCGATGCTGAGGTCCGTAAGCGACTCCTCGAGGGGAATCAGATTCAAGGAGCCCTTCGCGGATGTCCTCGAGCGGAGCGGGCGTCGGGAAAGAGCTCCGGCAACCGCTCCGGGGAATCGATTTCCCGGGATTAAGACTTGCCGAGTCCGAGCAGCGCGTCGAGATCGATCTTGCCGCCGGCGGCGTCGCGGATCGCGCGGATCGCCTCGGCGGACGCGAGCCGTTCCCCGTGCTGGTCGGCGTGCGCGCGCAGCAGATTCCCGATGTGCCGTTCCGGGACCGTCCACGTGGGCCAGCGGCGGCGGGCGATCGTGGCCAGTTCGGCGAAGTCCGGCGTGCCCGCGCCGGCGGTCGCGTCGAGCAGCCAGTGCAGATAAGTGCGCAGCACCGCGACCGGGAAACTGCCCGGGTGGCTGAGCCCGCCGTGCCCGGGCACGAAGGTGCGGACGTCCGGGAACATTTTGTCGAGCCAGTCCAATGCGGTCAGCCAGCCGGGGATCGAGCCGTGCACGGCGAACGGCGTGGACCCGACCGACAGCAGGTCGCCGGTGAAGAGCGTCCCGGTGCGCGGTTCGAACAGCACGAGGTCGCCGTCGGTGTGCGCGGTCCCGGGAAACGGGACGACCTCCACGACCACGCCGCCCAGGTCGACCTCGACCGGTTCGATCACCGCGTGCACCGCCTCGGGTCGCGGCGCTTCGAGCTTGCCCCAGTTCGCGCAGTCGAAGATCTCCTCGTTGCACTGCGGTCCGGACCGGATGATCGGCACCGCGGTGGGCGCGGCCAGGATCCGGCCGCCGTTGCGCAGCGCGACCCCGGCCCCGTTGTGGTGGGTGCCGTGCGCGTGGGTCAGCACGAGCGTGAGCGGCATTTCGACGGTCGAGTACTTGCGGACGTCGCTGACCAGGTCGAGCGTGTCGCGTTCGGTCCCGCAGGTGTCGACGAGCAGAACGCCTTCCCGGCCCCGGATCCAGCCGCAGTTGGACACCATCCAGTCGCTCGGGCTGCGCACGTAGGCGACGACGCTCGGGTCGGAATACCGCAGCGGGACGATATTGCGCCTGATGACGGGCATGGGATCCCCTCGTTGGCCACCGGACGGGAAATGATCACCGGAATGGTATAGACCAAGTCACCTGCTGTCAGCGGGGTGGAGACCACGCTCACGCGCGTGGTCTCTCGCAGTTCTCGCCTGTCCCGTTCCGCCCAGCTTCGCGCGCATCGTTGCCCCCGGCTCCGTCGGTGCCCGACAGCGTATACCCCGACGCCGCGGTTTTCTCGATGGTCCACAGAGGACTGGTTCAGGGGTTGCTCACGTCCGGTAACCGGTGAATACCAGCAGTGAGACCGGCCGCGCCCAGCGCCACCGATTTCGCCCCGTGCCGGGAGAGCCGGACGGACACCGGCTTCCCGGACAGCAGCGGCCGTTCCTCCAGCGCTTCCCGCACCGGTTTCTCGAGCAGAGCCCAGGACTTCACCACCGAACCGCCGAGTACGCAGGTCGCGATGCCGAGCAGTCCGGCCGCGTCCGCGACCGCCTCGCCGAGGAACCGGCCCGCCTCCGTGAATACCGCCTGGGCGGCCTGGTCCCCGGCGAGCGCTTCCGCGGCGACTGCCTCCGCGGTGAGGGTCCGGCCGGTCGCTTCGGCATAACGGCGGGCCAGGGCGCGCCCGGCCGCGTACGCCTCAAGGTGTCCGATCTGCCCGCATGTGCAGCGTTCCTCCCCGTAGCGGCCGATGTGCCCGATCTCACCGGCCCCGGTCGCCCCGCCGTACAGCAGCCGCCCGTCCACGAACAACGCACCGCCGACCCCGGTGCCGACCGCGACGCCGAGCACGTTCCGCTCGCCCGGCAGCAACTCGCCGAGCAGGAATCCGTCCACGTCGTTGACGGTGCGGACCGGCACCCCGCCGAGCCGCACGGACAGCTCGGCGTTGACCGGCGTGCCCGCCCATCCGCTGAACGAATCCCCGGTGACCAGCACCGTTCCGGTCACTGGATCAACGACGCCGGCCGCCCCGACGCCGACCCCGGCGAGCGCCGCGTGATCCGGCACCAGCGAGCTGACCAGCTCCGCCGCGCGGTCGAGGATCGCCGCGCCGCCCCGGTGCGCTTCGGACGGCGCGGACGCCGACCCGAGTTCCCTGCCGTCCTCGTCGCACACCACCACCAGGGTTTTCGTCCCGCCGATGTCGACTCCGGCCCGCAACTCCGTCACGCCGCGGGGTCCGCGCCGGCCAGCGCCTCGCGCCGGCTCCGCTGCAACTGCGGGTCCGGCACCGGCGAGGACAGCAGCAACGCTTGCGTGTAGGGGTGTTCCGGAGTGCGCAACACCGTTTCCGCCGGGCCTTCCTCTACCAGTTCGCCCGCGCGCAGCACCGCCACCCGGTCGCACAGGCTGTCGACCACCGCGAGGTCGTGGCTCACGAACAGGCAGCCGAAACCGAACTCGTGATGCAGCCGCCGGAACACCTCCAGCACCGCTGCCTGCACGGACACGTCCAGCGCACTCGTCGGTTCGTCGGCGATCAGCAGCTTCGGACCCAGCACCAGAGCGCGGGCGAGGCTCACGCGCTGCCGTTGCCCTCCGGACAGCTCGTGCCCGTACCGGTCCAGCAGGCTTTCCGGCAGTTCCACCGCGTCGAGAAGTTCCCGCACCCGCCGCTGGCGTTCGCCGCGGCCGGCCGAGGTGTGGACCACCAGCGGTTCGGCGACGGTCTGCGCGACCGTCATCCGCGGGTCGAGCGACGACGCCGGGTCCTGGAACACCGCGCCGATCTGCCGCCGGACCGCCCGTGCCGAACGGCCGGTGCCTTTCGGCAGCGGTCCGCCGAGCACCTCGACGGTTCCGGATTTCGGCGTGACCAGGCCCAGCGCACAGTTCCCGAGCGTGGTTTTCCCCGAACCGGATTCGCCGACCAGCCCGACGATCTCACCGGGTGAGACGGACAGGGAAACGTCATTCACCACCCGCCGTCCGCTGTACTCGACCACCACCTTCGAGAGCGCCAGCACCGGCTTCCGGATTTCTTCGGCGGCCGGTTCGTGGGTGAAGGAACCGAGTTGCGGAACCGCGGCCAGCAGTTCCCGGGTGTACTCCGCCTTCGGCGAGGCGAACAGTTCCGCCGCCGGAGCCTCTTCCACGAGCTTGCCGTTACGCAGTACCGCGACGCGATCCGCGACATCGGCGACCACGCCCATGTTGTGCGTGATCAGCAGCGTCGCGGTGCCTTCGTGTTCGCGGATATCGCGCAGCAGATCGAGAATCTGCTGCTGCACGGTGACGTCGAGCGCGGTGGTCGGCTCGTCCGCGATGATCAGCTCGGGCCCGGCAGCGAGTGCGATCGCGATCATCACGCGCTGCCGCAGACCACCGGACAGTTCGTGCGGGTACTGCTTCAGCCGCGCGGCCGGTTCCGGGACCCCGACGCGGTCGAGCAGTGCGGCGCACCGGTCGTAGTAGCGGCGGTGCCGCAGCCGCGCCGGGTCGTGGTTGCGGATCGCCTCGGCGAGCTGGAAACCGATGGTCCGCAACGGGTTCAGCGCGGTCATCGGCTCCTGGAACACCATCCCGGCGGCCGGCCCGCGCAGTTTCCGCAGGTCTTCGCCGTGCAGGGCGAGCACGTTCTGCCCGGCCAGCTCGATCGACCCGGTGATCCGCGCGGAGCCGGGCAGCAGCCCGAGCACCGCGAGCGCCGCCGTGCTCTTGCCGGAGCCGGACTCGCCGACCACCGCCACGATCTCGCCGGGCGCGACCGACAGGCTCAGCCCGTCGACCGCCGCCGCACCGCCGGAGTAGGACACCCGCAGGTCGCGGATGTCGAGCACTGCTTCGCTCATCGTCGCCCCTTCACCGCGAACGCGTCGCGCAGCCCGTCGCCGAGGAAGTTGATCGCGCACACCACCAGCACGATCGCGATGCCCGGCGGCAGGATCAGCCACCACGCGCCGTCGAAGGTGTAGGTGATTCCCTTGGAGAGCATCGCGCCCCAGTCGGTGTCGGGCGCGGGCACGCCGAGACCGAGGAAGCTGACGTACGCCACGAGCAGGATCGCGTCGGCGATCTGGAACGTCGCGTTCACCACCACGGTGCCGATCGCGTTCGGAATGATGTGCCGGAACACCACGCGCGTGCGGCTCGCGCCGAGCACGGTGATCGCGCGGATGTAGTCGCGCTCGCGCAGGCTCACCGTTTCCGCGCGCATGAGCCGCGCGGGCACCAGCCACGACACCGCGCCGATCAGCAGTGCCAGCACGCCGACGTTCGGCGTCACCAGCGTCGCGGCCACCAGCAGCAGAAACAGCGCCGGGATCGCGACGCCGGTGTCGACGATCCGCATCAGCACGGTGTCCAGCCAGCCGCCGGTGTACCCGGCGACCGCGCCCCAGACCGCGCCGATCGCGGTGGCGATCAGCCCGGCGAGCACGCCGATGATCAGCGACGTCCGCCCGGCGACCATGAGCCTGCCGAGCACGTCGTAGCCGAGGTCGTCGGTGCCGAGCGGATGCCCTCCGCCAGGTCCGAGGCGGGCCGAGGCGAGGTCGGTGTGGGACTGGTCGGTGCCGTACAGCAGCGGCCCGAGGAAACAGAACGCCACGACGAGCAGCAGCAGGATCGCGCCCGCCACGGCGGATTTGCGGGCGGCCAGCCGCGAAAGGACAGTCACGACCGCGCTCCCTTCAGCTGGACCCGCGGGTCGATCGCCAGCTGGACCAGGTCCGCGAGCAGGGAGCCGAGCACGGTCGCCACGGCGATCACGAGCACGACGCCCAGCAGCACCGGGAAATCGGCGGTGCGGGTCGCGGTCCAGAACAGCAGGCCGATGCCGGGGTAGTTGAACATCGATTCGACGACCAGCGAACCGCCGAAGACCACCGGCACGTAGTAGCCGAGCATGGAGACCACCGAGGTCAGCGAGTTCGGCCAGACGTGCCGCCAGATGATCGTGCGCTCCGGCGTTCCCTTGGCTCGCGCGGTGCGCACGAAGTCCTCGGACAGACTGTCCAGAGTGGACGCTCGCATGTACCTGCTGAACGCGGCGAGCGCGGCTCCCGTCCCGGCGAGCACGGGCAGTACCAGCGCACCTGGTTGGGACAACAGTTCGCCGATCGTTTCACCCTGCGCGGCTTGCGCCGGGAACCACGGCAGGACCTGCGCGAACAGGATGATCAGCACCAGCGACAGGAAGAACACCGGCGTCGCGTAGAGCACGAACGTGACGGCGGTGGTGAGCACGTCCGCGGTACGGCCGCGGCGGACCGCCTGGCACACGCCGAGCGGCAGCGCGACGAGGATCGCGAGCGCGGTGGACACCACGGTGAGCAACAACGTTTTCGGCATCCGTTCGGCCAGCAGCGTGCTCACCGGCGAGTTCTGCGTGTACGACTCGCCGAGGTCACCGTGTAACAGCCGCAGCAGGTAATCCCAGTACTGCACCGGAAGCGGCTGGTCGAAGCCTTGCGCGTGGTTGAACGCGGCGATCTGCGCCTCGGTGGCCTTCACCCCGAGTACGCCGCGGGCCGGGCCGCCGGGCAGCAAATGCAGCAGCACGAACGTCACCACGGTGACCAGCAGCACGACCACCACGGCCAGCACGAGCCGGCGGAGGATGTAGCGCGTCATGTCCTCACCTCGTCCAGAACCAGCGTTGCGGCAGCAGCCCGGCCATCGGATCCTGGGTCACGCCGTGCAACGCGGTGTCGATCGCCGACACCTGATACGGCGGATTCGGCAGCCACAGCACCGGAAGCTGCTCGGCCAGATATGCGCTGTACTCGAGCATCGCCCGGTCGTCCGAGGCCAGGTTGGTGGCCGCGATCAGCTTGTCCGCCTTCGGATCGGTGTAGCCGCCGAAGTTCGTGCCCGCACCGGTCGCGAACAGGTCCTCGCCACTGGGGTTCGCCGAGAAGTACCAGCTGCCTTGCGTGCCGAAGTACGACAGCTGCCAGCTGCACGAAGGGTCCTTCGGTTCGCACGTGGTTCCGTTGGCCAGCACGGTGTTGAGCGGCTGTGCGTTGATCTTCATCTCGATGCCGATCTTCGACAGCTCCGAGCGCAGTTCCTGCATGGTGCCGTCGGTCTCGTCGGAACCGGATTCGGTCAGCATGGTCAGCGACAGCCGGGTGCCCTCGGCGATGCCCTCGCCGCATTTCGCCGGGTCCGCGCAGAGGAGCACGCCGTCGGAGCCGGGCTTCCAGCCGTGGTCGGCGAGCAGCTGCCGCGACTTGTTCAGGTCGAACGGATACGGATTGGTCTTCTGCTTGGGCGACAGGTACTTCGTGTCGTTGTCCTGCGGGACCGGGCCGTAGCCGACCCGCGCGGCGCCGCGCCAGATTACCGACGTGATCACGTCCTGGTCGACGGCGTGCTGGAGCGCCTGTCGCACGTACAGCTGGGAGAACACCTTGCCCAGCTGGGGATTGTTGAAGTTGTACGGCGAGTACGTGATGGACCAGCCGTTCCACGGTTCGACCCGGTAGCCCTGCGCCTCCAGCTTCGAGCGCTGGCCGAGGTTCGACGTCGGAACGTAGCCGTAGTCGACGCCGCCCGCCCGCAGCACGTTGTACTCCGCCGACGAACTGGTGAAGGTCAGGAACCGGACGGTGTCGAGCTTCGCCGGGTCCGGGCCGGTGTACTTCGGGTTCTTCCGCAGCGTCACCTCGCCGGAGGTGGTGAACCCGGCCAGGGCGAACGGCCCGTTCACGACCTTCCACAGTGGATTCGTCGCGTAGGTGCCGAGCTGTTTGCCTTGGCTGACCAGGAAATCGAAGACCTGCTTCGCGCCGTCGGGGGTGCGGTCGTGATCGCCGACCGGACCCGCCGCGCTCGTGCGGTCCCACGCGTGCGGCATCGGGACGATCAGGCTGAGCTGGTTGGCGGTGAACCAGTCGGGGTTGTACGCCTTGTCCAGGGTGAACGTGAAGGTGCGGTCGTCCACGGCGTGAAACCCGGTGATGCTGTCCGGGATCAGGCCCTTCGAATACTTGCCCCAGTTGTCCTTGCCCGCACGGGCGAGATTGAGCCAGAACTCGACGTCCCGGCTGGTCAGCGGCTCGCCGGTGGACCAGGTCAGCGGCTTGAGCGTGATCGTCACGGTCTTGCCGTCGGACGAGTAGCGCGGCACGTTGGCGGCGCTCGCGGCGTCGTCGAGCGTGACCGTGCCGGAACTGCCGTCGTAGCTGTACAGCGGCACGTACATGGTCGACCGGATCATGGCGTTGTACGACCCGCCGTAGCCGGGGATCGAGAACGGCATGATCCAGTTCGGCGTCGCCGACGGAGGCATCGCGAACCGCACGGTCCCGCCGGTTTTCGGGGAGCCGGAACCGCCGCCGTGCGGTTCCCGGCTCGCCGCGCAGCCGGACAGCGCCAGCGCGGCGGCGAGCGTGACCCCGAGCGCGGCGCGCCACGGGCGTCGAGCCATTCGCATCACTTCCAACAATTCTGATGAAAGACCGTTGCCAGGTGGTATGCCGTGCCCTGGCTGTCGGGTAATCTTGCACGAGAGACGGGAATTGCCAAGAGTCTCATTAAACGGTTTAGTTACATCAGTTTTGATGAAAGAGGTGACGCGGTGGATCCGGCCGGACCGCTGCGGCTGTTGTGGCTGGTCGCGCACGGCCACGCGACGTCGCGCATGGACCTGGCGCGAGCGCTCGGGCTGCCGCAATCGACGGTGTCCGTGCGCACGCAGGCGCTGATGTCCGCCGGGGTGCTGAGCGAATCCGGCGAGGGGCGGTCCGCGGGCGGGCGGCGGCCGAAGCTGCTGTCGGTCAACGCGGAGTTCGGTCACGTCTGGGCCGCCGACGTCGGCTCCCGGCACGTGCGGATCGGCGCGCTCGACATCGCGGGCAACCTGCTGCAGGTGCACGAACGGCCGCTGGACATCAGCCAGGAGCCGCGCGAACTGGTCGCCGGGCTCGCGGCCGCGGTGCGCGATGTGATGGCGGGCGCGGACTGTCCGGGTCGCACGCTCGGTCTCGGCGTCGCTTTCCCCGGTCCGGTGGACGTCGGCGCGGGTACCATCACGCTGCCGTCGCGGATGCCCGGCTGGCGCGGCTTCGCGGTGCGGGAAGCGCTGGCGGAGCACTTCGAACTGCCGGTGGTCGTGGACAACGACGCGAACATGCTGGCGTTGGGCGAATCCGTGGCCGGCGCGCCCGGCCGGACGTTGCTGGTGGTGAAGGCCGGCACCGGGATCGGGTCGGGAATCGTGCTGGGCGGCGAGCTTTACCGCGGCCGGGCCGGGGTCGCGGGCGACATCAGCCACGTGCGCGTGCCCGCGGCCGAGGACCAGCCGTGCACCTGCGGGAACCGCGGCTGCCTGGAAGTGGTGGCCAGCGGTGCCGCGCTCGTCGAACAGTTGCGGGCGCAGGGATTGAAGCTGGAAACCACCGCGCAGGTGATGGCCACCGCCGAGGACGGACATCCCGAGGCGACCACGGCCGTGCGGCGCGCCGGGCTGCGGCTCGGCGAGGTGCTGGCCACGGTGGTGAACTTCAGCAACCCGGACGAGGTGCTGCTCGGCGGCGCGCTGTCCGGTTCGGAAGCGTTCGTCGCGGCGGTGCGCGGTGCGCTGTACGAACGGTGTCTTCCGTTGGCTACCAGGGAACTGCGGATCGACCGGGTGCGGTTCGGGGCGGACGCGGGACTTTACGGCGCGGGCGCGCTCGCGCTGGACGCGGTGTTCGAGCAAGCGATCAAACGGAGCGGACGATGAAGAAACTGCGGGTCGGGATCACCGGAATCGCCATCGAATCGAGTACCTTCTCGCCGCATCGATCCACTGTGGACGACTTCCGGGTGCTGCGGGGGAACGATTTACTGGCCCGCTACGACTTTCTCGACGCCGACTGGGCTGCCGAGGTGGAATGGGTGCCGCTGGTCGACGCTCGTTCTCTTCCCGGCGGCGCGGTCACCGAGGAGGCTTATGCCGAGCTGTCCGGGGAAATCCTGGACCGGTTGCGTTCCGCGGGTGAGCTGGACGGGCTGTTCTTCGACATCCACGGCGCGATGAGCGTCGTCGGACGGTCCGATGTGGAGGCTTCGCTCGCGCAAGAGATCCGTTCCATTGTCGGCCCGGACGTACTGGTTTCCGCGTCGATGGACTTGCACGGCCACGTTTCGCGGGAATTGGTCACCGCGCTGGACCTGATCACCTGCTATCGGATGGCCCCGCACGAGGACGCGTGGGAAACCCGCGAGCGCGCCGCACGCAATTTGGTGTCGCGGCTGAGGTCTGGCGGTCGGCCGAAGAAGGCCTGGGTCCAGGTTCCGGTTCTGTTGCCGGGGGAGAAGACCAGCACCCGGCTCGAACCGGCGAAGAGCATTTACGCGGCCGTGGAGTCTGTCGAAGCGCTGGACGGCGTCCTGGACGCGGCGATCTGGGTCGGCTACGCGTGGGCGGACGAACCGCGCTGCCAGGCCGCGGTCGTCGTGATGGGCGACGACGTTCCGTTGCTCACCAAAGAGGCGGAGCGTCTCGCACAGTCCTATTGGGACGCTCGGCACGACTTCGCTTTCGTCGCCCCGACCGGGACCCTGCCGGAATGCCTCGCGCAGGCGGTCGCGTCGGACGCGCGGCCGTTCTTCATCAGCGATTCCGGCGACAACCCGACCGCCGGTGGTGCCGGGGACACGTCGTGGAGCCTGGACGTCCTGCTGAACACTCCGGCCATTGTGGACTCATCGCTGACCACTTTGTATGCGGCCATTGTGGACCCCGAATCCGTCGCGACGGCGGTGGCGGCCGGCGTCGGTGGGACGATTTCGGTGGAACTGGGCGGAAAAGTCGACTCGGGCCCGCACGGTCCGGTCGCGCTCACCGCGCAGGTGGCCGCGGTCGACGCCGACGACCCGGTCGCCGGAACCGCGGTGGTGCTGGCCGTCGGCGGCCTGCGAGTGATCGTCACCGCGCGCCGCAAGCCGTACCACCTCGAATCCGACTTCCACGCGCTCGGCCTGCGCCCGCGCGAGGCGGACGTGGTGATCGTGAAGATCGGCTACCTCGAACCGGAGCTGTACGACATGGCGGCGGACTGGCTGCTGGCCCTCACGCCCGGCGGCGTCGACCAGGACCTGCTCCGGCTGGGCCATTCCGGCATCGTCCGGCCGATGTTCCCCTTCGACGCCGACATGGCGGCCCCCTCGCTCACTCCCGAGATCTTCTGAACACAGTGAGTAGTCAGCGCCGAGGCGATCGGTAGTTCGCCTCGGCGCTGACCTGTGTCCGCAGCTGCTGGGTTGACAGGCAGGCATTTGCCTGCCTTACTGTAAGTGTGCAACCTGACCTGGACAAAGTGTTCAAGGCGCTGGCGGATCCGACCCGCCGGTACCTGCTCGACCAGCTGCGCGAGGACAACGGGCAGACGCTGGGCGAGCTGTGCCGCCGGCTGGAGATGACGCGGCAGTCCGCGACTCAGCACCTCGCCGTGCTGGAGGCGGCGAATCTGGTGAGCAGCGTGCGCCGCGGCCGGGAAAAGCTGCACTACCTCAATCCGGTGCCGCTGCACGAGATGCAGGAGCGGTGGGTGAACCGGTTCGAGCAGCCGCGGCTGCGGATGCTCAGTGCCGTCAAACGTCGAGCAGAGGAAGCCATGAAGCCGAGTTTTGTGTACGTGACCTACATTCAGAGCACGCCCGAGCAGGTGTGGAAGGCGCTCACCGACCCCGAGGTGACCGCGCAGTATTGGGGCCACCGCAACGAATCCGACTACAAGCCGGGATCGCGGTGGGCGCACGTGCGGGCCGACGGGTCCGGGATCGCCGACATCGAGGGGGAGGTCGTCGAATCGGTTCCGCCGAAGCGCCTGGTCACCACCTGGTTCGACCCGAACGGCCCGGAGGACCAGGAACCGTCCCGCGCGACGTTCGACATCGAACAGCACGAGGGCATCGTCCGGCTGACCGTGACGCACGAGGACCTGCCGGACGAGAAGGCGCACCAGGACGTGTCCGGCGGTTGGGCGGCGGTGCTGTCGAACCTGAAATCGCTGCTGGAGACCGGGCACGTGCTGCCGCAGGCTCCGTGGGAGATGCCGTGACCGCCGCGGGCCGCCGGGAATAGACCGGGGGCAGGCGTTGTTGGGGTCTTGTGAGTGCCGGTGTTCACCGGGCAGCCGCTCGCAAGGCCCCTTTCGCTTGTGCGGCCGGATCCGATGCGCTACTCTCACCGCATACCCCAGGAAGTCGGCCCCGCCGCCCCGGGGTTCTGCCCTCTCCGTCAGCGTGAGTCCACGCGACGAGAATCGGCATTTTTCCCGAAGCCCGTCGCCTGACCCGCTTCGCCTCTCTGGCGGTCCGCGTTTCCGCGTCGACTGCCTCTGCCGCTCAAGGAGCCACAAACCATGACACAGCAAGGAATTCTCGACATCCACGGCAAGACCGCCGCACTGGGCTATGCCCCCGGCGGCCCGTCCGTGCCGCTGGAGCTGATCCGCAAACACGGCCTGCGCCGCGGCGACGAACTCGTCCTCGACGACGGCGAACTCGTCTCGGTCAACGGCCGCCCGCCCGGAGAAAAGCGTCCCGATTTCGACAACCTCACTCCGATTCACCCGAACCAGCGGCTGGTTCTCGAAACCAGCCGGCACCAGCTCACCACGCGCGTCCTCGATCTCGTGGCACCGCTGGGCAAAGGCCAGCGCGCACTGATCGTCGCCCCGCCGCGGACCGGCAAAACCACTGTGCTGCAAGCGATCGCGCAAGCGGTGGCGGTCAACCATCCGGAGGCGCACCTCATGGTGCTGCTCGCCGACGAACGTCCCGAAGAAGTCACGGACATGAGCCGCTCGGTGCACGGCGAGGTCGTCGCGTCCACTTTCGACCGCAAACCCGCCGAACACACCGCCGTCGCGGAACTAGCCTTGGAACGCGCGAAACGCCTGGTCGAAACCGGCCGTGATGTCGTGCTGCTGCTGGATTCCCTGACCCGCCTGGGCCGCGCGTACAACCTCGCCGCCCGCCCCTCCGGCCGAATCCTGTCCGGCGGGGTCGACGCCAGCGCCCTGCACCCGATGAAGAAAATCCTCGGCGCGGCAAGGAACATCGAAGGCGGCGGCTCGCTCACCATCATCGCCACCGCGCTGGTAGGCACGGGTTCCCTGGCTGACACGGTGTTCTTCGAAGAACTGAAAAGCACCGGCAATTCGGAACTCCGCCTCGACCGGATGCTCGCCGACCACCGCGTGTTCCCCGCAGTGGATTTCCTCGGCTCCGGCACCCGCCGCGACGAGCTGATCGTCCCACCGCAGGAACTCGCCGTGATGAACGAGGTCCGCCGCGCTTTGTCCACCCAGGACCCGAAACGAGCCGCGGAACAATTCCTGGACCAGGTCCGCACGACAAAGTCGAACGCGGAATTCATCGCGCGGGTAACCGCTTCGCTGACCGTTCCGTCCATGGCGGCTGCCTGAATTGGAGACCGAACGCCTCCGGCTGTCCCCGATCGGCCCGCATTGTGCCGATGAGCTGTACCGGTTGCACCAGGACCCCGGCATCGCCCGCTGGTACGGCGACTGGACCCGCGCTGAAGCGGAAGCCCGCGCCGCGGAGATCGGCCGAAGCTGGCACCGCGACGGCGTCGGCAAATGGCTGGCCTACCACCGGAAATCCGGAGAACTCGTCGGCCGCGATGGACTGTCCTATCAGGACGTTTCTGGTGCGCGACGACTGGAGATCGGCTGGGCGGTTCGCGAGGCGCACTGGGGAAACGGCTATGCCACCGAGATCGGCCTCGCTGGCCTGACCCGCGCCCGAGAACTCCGGGTAACCGAAGTTGTCGCCTTCACTGAGGTGCACAATGTTCGCTCCCGTGCGGTGATGGAACGCCTCGGCTTCACCTACCGCCACGACTTCCCGCATCGCGGCGAACCCTTCGCCCTCTACGCGATCTCTCAAAGCGATTGACCCTCCGTTGCCGAAGCGAAATCGCTCAGCTCTTTCGAAAAATTCCTTATTGTGCTATAGTCCCACAATACTGGGTTAAAGTCCGATCCCATGACTCCCAGCCGCACCGCTCTCCTTTCCGCCGCAGCACGAGCCGCGCATCTGCTCGTTGACGAGCGTCCGCCCATTTTCGCCGACCCGCTCGCGAAAACCCTCCTGGGAGACCGTGCCGAAGAACTGCTCGGCTACCACCTGTCCTACGGCAGCCACCCCGCCCTGTCCGGTGCTCGCACGACAGCCGTCACGCGCAGTCGCTACACCGAGAACCGTTTGGCGGAAATGGGCGTCGACCAATACGTGATCCTCGGCGCGGGTCTGGATTCCTACGCCTACCGTGGAGCCGACCACGTCCGCGTGTTCGAAGTGGACACCCCCGTCACGCAGCGCTGGAAGCGAACACTTCTGGCCGACACCGGCATCGCCACACCCAAGACAGTCGAGTTCGTCGCCGTTGACTTCGAAAAAGAACAACCACTGACCGGTCCCCTCGGGCAAGCCGGATTCGACCCCGCCCGCCCGGCGCTGGTCAGCTGGCTAGGCGTCACGATGTACCTCACCGAGGAAGCGATCAGCCACACTCTCCACGCGATCGGCAGTTTCGCCCCCGGAACGGAACTCATCGTCGAACACCTTCTCCCTGCCGCACTCCGCGATGAGGCCGGTCAGACCTACGCGGAGCTGGTCATGGCCGCAGCGGCCGAAAACGGCGAGCCCTGGCGAACCTTCCTCAGCACAGAGCAGATGGCCGCGCTCCTGCGCGACCACCTGCTCGAGCCGATCGAACACGTCGGCCAACGCGAAACGCTTGCCGATTGGGACCGCGGCGACGCACTGCGCCCGACCGAGCTGTCCGTCCTCACCCGGGCCCGGGTCAGGGCACCGTCACCAGCCACCGATCCGGCCGGCGCCGCAAATACCCCCACCAATACCCAGCCGAAATCACCAGCACCCCAGCGGTAATCGCCAGGTCCAGCAAGCTCTGCGACACCAGCACATACCCCAACACCAGCACCACGACGCCCGGCACCACCGGCCATCCCGGCATCCGCCACACCTGCGGACGCCGATGGGCCGGACGTCGCGCCCACAGCACGCTCACCGCGATCGCCAGGTACAGCGCGACCACGGCCACTCCGGTGACGCCGCTCAGCGTTTCCACCGGCACGAAACACAGCACCGCTTCCGAAATGCCGACCACGAGCGTCGCCACCCACGGCGCGCCGAATCGCGGGCTCACCACGCTCAACGCGCGATTCACCGGCTCCGGCCAAGCGCGGTCCCGCCCCGAGGCGTACAGCACGCGCGAATTCTGGATCACCATCACGATCACCGCGTTCACGATCGCCGCCGCGATGCACAGGCTCACGATCGTGCCGAAGGTCGAACTGCTCCAGCTCACCACGAGCGCGGTCAGGTCGAGGTTCCCGAGGGTCGCGAGATCCGGAACGCCCAGCGTGATCGCCACGACCGGCACCAGGATCACGACCGCGCTGACGCCGAGCGTCCAGAACACGGTCCGCGAGACCGTCTTGTGCGGTTCCCGCATCTCCTCCGCCAGGTACACCGCGGTCGAGAACCCTTGCACCACGAACAACGCCACCGCCAGTCCGGCGATCACCGAAACCAGCGCGATGGGATGCACGCCGTCCATGCTGGGCCGCACGAGCACCGCGGCCGGCCGGGCGCTGTGCGCGAAACCGAGCACGGACACCACGACGATCGCCACGATCTCGATCACCAGGAAAATCCCGGTCAGCCACGCGTTCGACCGCAGATTCACCAGGCCCATCCCGGTGGACGCCAGCATCACCGGCGCACCCGCCACCGAGGGATCGATGTGCACGGCCACCGCCAGGTAATCGGCCACCCCGATCGCGATGATCGGCGGCACCACCAGGATCACGATGAACGACAACATGAAGGTGATCCACCCGGCGAACCGGCTGACCACTGTCGACACCATGGCGTACTCGCCACCCGAACTCGGCACCAGCGTGCCGAGTTCGGAGTAGCAGAACGCGATCCCGACGCACAGCAGCACGGCGAGCCCGATGGCCAGCGCGGTGCCGGTGCCGAGCGAGCCGAACAACGGCGGGACAAGCACGAACAACGACGACGCCGGCGTCACGCAGCTCAGCGTCAGCAGGGTTCCGCCGCCGACCCCGATCGATCTGGTCAGCGAGCGGGGCGCGGGCGACCCGGCGGCAGTGTCGGTCTGGACGGGGACCGGTTGAGGCGGCATGGGGATCCCTCCGTCGGCGGCGCTGGAATTCGACGGATGGAACAGGACGGGTTTGCCGTTGTCAACGTCGGAAAGACGACGAAATCCGTTGTCCGGCACCCGGGCCGACAGTCCATCTGGACACTCTGCGCGACTGTTCGCCACGCCCCCGGTTGCCCGAGCGAGGGTCGACCCGACATGATCCGTGGATGCAGAGCCAGGACCCGAACCGGCCAGCGCCGCCGGTCGTCGACGAGATCTCGAAGCAGATCATCGCCCAGTTGCAAGAGGACGGACGGCGGCCGTACGCCACGATCGGCAAGGCGGTCGGGCTGTCCGAGGCCGCGGTCCGCCAGCGAGTGCAGCGACTGTCCGATTCGGGCGTGATCCAGATCGTCGCGGTGGCGGATCCCTTGCAGGTCGGCCTTCTCCGGCAGGCGATGGTCGCCATCACGGTCGACGGCCCGCTCGATCCGGTCGCCGACGCACTGGCCGAAATGGACGAGATCGAGTACGTCGTGCTCTGCGCCGGCCGCTTCGACGTACTGTGCGAGGTGCTCTGCGCCGACGACGAGGCGCTGCTCGACGTGATCTCCAACCGCATCCGGACGCTGCCCGGAGTGCGCACCGCGGAGACTCTCGTGTACCTCAAGCTGCGGAAACAGTCCTACCAGTGGGGCACGCACGGCGGGTGACGACGAAATCCGAAGATCCGTCCGCATTAGACTGCTGAAATTAGTCGTTCTGGGTGGCCGGGACGACTGATCCGCTTGCCAACCGGCGTGGGCTCGTGCGATAACCGAGAAGTCCGGCCGGTGCGCCACGGTGCGTGCCGGCAGCTTCGAGGCCCGTTTCGAGGAGCCATGACCACGACCGCCGAACCCGCCGGGATCATCACCGGCTCGGGCACTGCCGCACGCGACAACCTTTGGCTGCACTTCACGCGCCACAGCCGCGAGGACACCGCCGACATTCCGGTGATCGTGCGCGGCGAGGGCGCCTACATCTGGGACGACACCGGCAAGCGCTACCTCGACGGCCTCGCCGGGCTGTTCGCGGTGCAGGTCGGTCACGGCCGCGAGGAACTGGCCGAAGCCGCTGCGCGGCAAACGAAACAGCTCGCGTACTTCCCGCTCTGGGGTCACGCACACCCGCCCGCGCTTGAGCTGGCGGAGCGCCTTGCCGCCGCTTCGCCGGGCGACCTCAACCGCGTGTTCTTCACCGTCAGCGGCGGCGAATCCGTGGAAACGGCGTGGAAACTCGCCAAGCAGTACTTCAAGCTGACCGGAAAACCTACTAAGCACAAGGTGATCAGCCGCGCGCTGGCGTATCACGGCACGTCGCAGGGTGCGTTGTCCATCACCGGAATTCCCGGTGCGAAGGCCGATTTCGAGCCGCTCGTGCCGAGCACCCTGCGCGTGCCGAACACGAACTTCTACCGCGCTCCCGAGCACGCCGACGATTACGAGGCCTACGGCCGGTGGGCCGCGGACCAAATCGAGCAGGCGATCGAATTCGAGGGCGCGGACACGGTCGCTGCGGTATTCCTCGAACCCGTGCAGAACACCGGCGGATGCTTTGTCCCGCCGCCAGGGTATTTCGCCCGAGTCCGCGAGATTTGCGACAAACACGACGTGCTGCTGGTGTCGGACGAGGTGATCTGCGCGTTCGGCCGGGTCGGCTACGACTTCGCGGCCAAGCGGTACGGCTACCAGCCGGACCTCATCACCACCGCCAAGGGCCTGACCTCGGGGTACGCGCCGCTCGGCGCGGTGCTCGCGAGCGAGCGGCTGATGGAACCGTTTGCCGGCGGCGAGGCCACCTTTATGCACGGGTCGACCTACGGGGGCCATCCGGTTTCGTGCGCGGTCGCGCTGGCCAATCTCGACCTCATCGAGCGCGAGAACCTTTACGGCCACGTGCTGGACAAGGAAACCGCCTTCCGGGCGACCCTCGACCGGCTGACCGATCTGCCGATCGTCGGCGACGTGCGCGGCACCGGTTTCTTCTACGGCATCGAACTCGTGAAGGACAAAGCGACCAAGGAGACCTTCACCGCCGCGGAATCGGAACGGATTCTGCGCGGCTATCTCTCGAACGCGCTGTTCGAGGGCGGGCTCTACTGCCGTGCCGACGACCGCGCCGAGCCGGTGGTCCAGCTGTCGCCGCCGTTGATCTGCGACCAGCCGCAGTTCGACGAGATGGAGCAGATTCTGCGCGAGGCGCTCACCGGAGCGTGGAAATTGCTCTGACGCCCGCTGCCGCGAGGGTTGTCCCGCTACGCTGATCTTCGTTGCCTACCAACGGGAGGAAAGCGCGTGGCGCAGTGGAATGACCTGGTCGCCTACATCAGGCAGACCTACCGGGTGATCCGGGACGACCCGGGCGAAATCCGGATCCGGGTCCTGTTCGGCGACGACGCGGAGACGACGGGGCGGGCGCAGGTCGTGGTGATCGCGCGCGAGATCTTCGACCAGCGCGAGGACTGGGTGCAGATCGCGACCCCGTTCGCCCGCGTGGACGAGGTCGATCTGCTCACCGTGCTGACCGAGGTAGGCCAGACGCTGGTGGTCGGCGGGCTCGTGGTGATGGGCGAGCACCTCGTGCTGCGGCATTCGCTGCCGCTGCTGAACCTCGACCTCAACGAGTTCACCGATCCGCTCGAACTCGTCGCCGGTTCGGCCGAGCTGCTGGAGCAGCAGTTCACCGGGCGTGACGATTACTGAGCCGCCGCATCCACGAAAAAGCGGGGCCCTGATCCGATCAGGGCCCCGCTTTCCTTGTCTCAGTACGGCTGCACCACCGGCGGGCGCGGACCGTCCATCCTGGACTGGGCGCTCGGCTCGACCGCCGGGCAATGCTTGCCGCGGCCCGGGCTGGTGCCGTCGATCAGGAAAGCGTCCGCGGCGTCGGTGACGCATTGGCTCTTCTTGAAGTACGCGCCGTGGCCCCAGCCCTCGTAGGTGAGCAGCGGCGCGCCGGACTGCTGCGACGCGCGCGCCGCCCACTGGTACGGCGTGGCCGGGTCGTATCGGCTGTTCAGCATCAACATCGGCACGCCCGGCCGGATCGACAGCGGGTGCTGCGGGTTGCGCACCGGGCTCGGCCAGCCGGCGCATCCGGTCGCCGCGCTCCAGCCCAGCGGGGAGAAGTGCAGGTCAGGCGACACCGTGGCGAGGGCGCGACGGTAGCTGTCGAGCTGCGGGTAGCTGGTGACCGGCAGCCGCCAGTCGGAGCAGAAGATGCTGTTGAACGGGTTCGGAATGGGGAGGTCGTCCTTGGCGAAGGACGCTTCGGCCGGCTTTCCGTCGCGCAGGTCGACGAGGTTCTTCGCGAGCTTGTCCCAGGTGGGGCCGTAGAAGTTCTGCGAGACGAGCCCGACGAACGCCATCGGGTCGAGTTTGTCGTCCGGGGTGCCGAGGTCGCCGCGTTCGGCGCGGGCGTAAAGGTCCGCGACCACCGAACTCACGTCCTGGCCGTGCAGCGCGCACGACGTCGTCCGGTCGCACCAGGCGGTGAACTGCTCGAACAACTCTTGCGTGGCCTGGGTTTCCGTCTTCAGGAACTCCCAGGTGCTGCGGATGGAGTGGTCCATGTTGCTGTCGAGCACGAGCGCGCGGACCCGGTCCGGATACGCCTCGGCGTACTGCTGGCCCATCAGCGTGCCGTAGGAAACGCCGTAGTAGGTGAGCTTTTGGTCGCCGAGCGCGGCGCGGATCGCGTCCATGTCGCGCACGACGCTGCGCGTGTCGGAGTGGCTGGCGAGCGGCCCGGTGATCCGGTCGCAGCTGCGGCCGAGCGCTCGGTTGTACGCGAGCAGCTGCTGGAATTCGCCGGAATCCTTCGGCAGCACCGGGTTTTTCGCGGTGAGCTCGTCGAGTCCGCACTTGATCGCGGTGCTTTCCCCGACTCCGCGAGGATCGAATCCGACCGTGTCGAACCGTGCGGCGACCTTCGGCGACAGCGACCAGCCGCTCTGCACCTCACCCGCTCCCGCGCCGCCCGGGCCGCCGGGGTCCATGAGCACCGAACCGATCCGGTGCGCGGGATCGGTGGCCTTGCGCCGGGCGAGCGCGAGCTGGATCGTGCCGTCGCCGGGGCGGTCCCAGTCGAGCGGCACGGTGAGCTTGCCGCATTCGACCCCTTGTCCGGTGGGACACGGTTTCCAGTCGATCGCCGCGGGTGCGGCGCCTGCCGGTGCCGCGGTCAACAACGCCGTCGCCGCGGTGACCGCGGTCGTGGCGACGGCCAGTTTCCTGCCCAGACCCAATGCCCTGTCCCTTCGGCGTGAACTGGAGACGTCAGAGCCGTCGATCTTGCCAGAAGGTGACGGGTGCCATCAGGGCGGGTTACTGTCCTCTGTAGACAGACCGGGTGCTGGCGAGGTGTACCGGGAAGGCAAGCGGAATCAGCCCGTCGGGTCCAGTCAGCGCTGGGGCCTCGGCGAAAAAGGCGGCTTTCAGTGCGCTGGAAGCCGATTCGCTGAGCGGGAAGAGGTTGTAGGTGACGGAGAAGAAATCCCAGACCTGCTCGAGCGATCCGCTGAAGTCGATCTGCTCGGTGCGCCACTGAACCGGAACGAACCCGGCGGGAGCGAGGATTTCGTCCAGCCCGGCTCGAGTCCGGCACCGCTTGTCGCCCAACGGAGACAACCGCTGCTCAGCCGGGACGTCGGCGAGGGTTTCCCGCAGCAGCTTGCCGAACAGAGCGCGCGCGTCGTCTCCGGCCGCGCTGCCGCTGAGGACGAGCGCGAGTCGCCCGCCCGGCCGCAACACTCGCGCCAGCTCCGCGGCCACCTCGTCGATGTCGGACATCAGCATGAACGCCATGTGCGACACGCAGGAATCGAACGAGTGGTCCGCGAACGGCAGCTGTTGAGCCCGGCCCTCCGCCACCGATGCCGGACGCTGCCGGGCGAGAACCAGATCCCCGCTCGACACGTCGACCCCGATTGCCTGATGTCCGGCCGCGGCAAGCAGGTCGAGCAGGAAGCCGTCGCCGCACGCGAGATCGAGCACGCGCCCAGGCCCGGCGAGCTCGTCCCGGAGAAGTTCGTAGCTCGTCCGTCCGTCTGCGCCGCGCCCGTCGGCGAAACAGCGCGAGGTAACCGCCGGATGGCTGGCGTGGAAGGCACGAAAGAAGGTTTCTTGCGCGGACCTGGTCACTCTGCCAACTTACGCACCGGCGCGAAATCCCGCCCTCTCTTTGTAGAATCACCGGATGGCGGACGTGGTGCCCGATCGGCGCGAGGCTGAGGTCTGGTGTTCCTACCAGCGTGTGCAGCGGGCGCTCGGCAGCGCGCTCGACCGGCAGCTGGAGCGCGACGCCGGGATTTCCGGAGCCGACTATGCCCTCCTCGTCCCGCTCGCGAACGAACCGGACGGCGTGCTGCGGATGCGGGAACTCGGCGCGGCGGTCGAATGGGACCGCAGCCGGCTGTCGCATCACGTGAGCCGGATGTGCAAGCGCGGCCTGGTCGTGCGGGAGAACTGCACCGAGGACGCGCGCGGGGCGAACGTCCGGCTCACCGACGCCGGACGGGCGGCGGTCGCGGCGGCCCAGCGCCAGCACTGCGAACTCGTGCGCCGGTATTTCTTCGACCAGGTCAGCGGCCCCGAGCTGGACCTGCTCGGCCGCGTGTTCTCCCGGATGCTGGCCCGGCTGGCGCAGGACTGACCGAGGCCGTCAGCGCTCCGTGCGGGAGCGGTAAGCGGTGCGCCGCAGTCTTGCCGCATCGCCTACCGATCCAGGGGAGCAGAGATGACCAGCAAGACCGTTCTCGTGTCCGGCGCCAGCGTCGCGGGTCCGTCCGCCGCCTACTGGCTGCACCGTTACGGCTATTCGGTGACCGTCGTCGAGGCCGCGCCGCGGTTGCGGCCGGGCGGGCAGGCCGTCGACTTCCGCGGCGAGCAGATGAAGCTCGTCGAAGCGATGGGCCTGCTCGACGACCTGCGGGAGTACGAGACCGCGCTGCGCGAGCAGGTGCAGCTCGACCCGGACGGACAGCCCGCCTTCGCCCTGCCGAGCGGGTTCACCAACGGCGAGCTGGAAGTCCTGCGCGGCGACCTCGCCCGCATTCTCTACGACCACACCAAGGACTACACCGAGTACGTCTTCGGCGACCGCGTCACCTCGCTCGCCGAGACCGCCGACGGTGTCGACGTCACCTTCCGCCACGGCGCCCCGCGCCGGTTCGACCTGGTCGTCGGCGCGGACGGCATCCACTCCGGCGTGCGGACGGCCGCGTTCGGTCCGGAGGCGAAATTCCGCACCGACCTCGGTTACCACGTCGCCGGGTTCACCGCGCCCAACCACCTCCGTCTCGACCACGCGGGTCTGCTCTACAACGAACCCGGCCTCGGCGCGGTCGTCACCAGCCACCGCGATCCGGCGACCGTCACCGTCGGCCTCGCTTTCCGCGGCGATCCGGACGGGTACGGCCGCCCCGACCTCGCCCGGCAGAAGGACATCGTCACGGAGGTCTTCGCCGGTGCCGGATGGGAACTCCCGCAGCTGCTCACCGCGGTCGCCGACGCGCCTGACCTGTACTTCGACACCGTCGGCCAGATCAA
This sequence comes from Amycolatopsis echigonensis, assembly GCF_002846615.1. Lineage (NCBI taxonomy): Bacteria > Bacillati > Actinomycetota > Actinomycetes > Pseudonocardiales > Pseudonocardiaceae > Amycolatopsis > Amycolatopsis echigonensis. The sequence continues at coordinate 5,013,760 of NZ_PJMY01000003.1, forward strand.
GCTCGACAGCTGGTCCCGCGGCCGGGTCGTGGTGCTCGGCGACGCCGCCTGGTGCGCCGGACCGGGCGGATCCGGGACCGGTCTCGCGATGATGGGCGCGCAGGTGCTCGCCGGGGAACTGGCCGCGGCCGGCGGCGACCACGTGACCGCGTTCGCCCGCTACGAGCAGCGGCTGCGCAAACCCGCCCGCGTCGGGCAGCGCAACGGAGCCGGTTCGGGCGACTTCCTGGTCCCGGCCACCGCGGAGAAGCTGCGCAAGCGCAACCGGATGTACCGCTCGCTGACCGGTCCGATCGGCCGCCGCGTCTTCGAGTACATGGGCAGCCGCGCGGCGAACGCGGTCAAATTCCGCGAATACCCCCAGCCCCGCGCGCACGCCTTGCCTTGACGCCAGCGTAAAGGTTTAGCGTCGCTGTCATGCGGATCGGCGAACTGGCCCAGCGGGCCGGAACCACCACGCGGGCCCTGCGCTTCTACGAGGCCCAGGGCCTGCTCCCGGCGGCGCGCGCGGCGAACGGCTACCGCGAGTACGACGAGGACGACCTGCGCTTGGTCACGGAAATCCAGACCCTGCGCACGGTCGGATTCAGCCTCGACGACACCCGCCCGTTCGTCGACTGCCTCCGCACCGGCCACGAGGCGGGCGACGCGTGCCCGGCCTCGGTCGAGGTGTACCGCCGGAAGCTGGAGGAGGTCGAGGCCTGCATGCGCGACCTCGCCGCGGTCCGCTCCGCCCTGCTCGACAAGCTCGCCGCCGCCACCGCGCGCCCGGCCGATCCGTGCGCGGTCCCTGCCGAACTCGAGGAGTCCCGATGACCACCGACGCCACCTTCGCCGCCGACGTCCTGGAGCACGACCAGCCCGTCCTCGTCGACTTCACCGCCGACTGGTGCCCGCCGTGCCTCATGATCGCGCCGGTGCTCGCCGAGATCTCCGCGGAACGGCCCGGCCTCACCGTGCGCGAGCTCAACACCGACGAGAACCCCGAAACCATGCGCGCGTATCAGGTGATGGCGCTGCCGACGCTGATGCTGTTCCGCGATGGTGCCCCGGTGGCGTCGTTCGTCGGCGCGCGGCCGAAGGCGAAACTGCTCGCCGACCTGGACAAGCTGCTGGGCTGAACCGGTGGCCTTTCCCGCTTGCTCGGTGGGCAGGTGACGGAGCAGGTACAAAGAGTGCACGACTTTCGGGGAGGCCGTGCCATGACCGCTTTCGTGCGCTCTTACCTGTTCCTTCGCCGCGCCATCGGCGTGCTCGGGATCCTGCTGCCGATCGTCGTGATCGTCGGCAAGGAACTGCTCGAGGGCGGCGGCTTGCTCGGCTCGCTGAGCGGCTATTACTACAGCGATCTCCGCAACGTCTTCGTCGGCACGTTGTGCGCGATCGGCGTCTTCCTGATCGCCTACCGCGGGTACGGCCGGGTCGACGACATCGCGGCCAACATCGCGGCGGTCGCGGGCATCGGCGTCGCGCTGTTCCCGACCCAGCCGGTCTCGCCGACGCCCACTGAGCACGCGATCGGGATCGCGCACCTCGTCTTCGCCGCGATTTTCTTCCTCACCCTCGCGTTCTTCTGCCTCTTCCTGTTCACCAAGGACGACGGCGCACCGACGAAGCGCAAACGGTCGCGCAATGTCGTCTATCGGGTGTGCGGCATCGTGATGCTCGCCTGCCTGGTGCTGATCGTGGTCAACGGCCTGTTCTTCAGCGCCGCCACCGCGGCCTTGCATCCGACACTCTGGCTGGAATCGCTCGCGGTGTTCGCCTTCGGTTTCGCGTGGCTGACGAAGGGCCAGACGCTGCTCGGCGATCAGCCGGAGCCCCAGGTCCAGTCTCAGCCGAGCCTGGCGTAAGCCTCGGAAACCTGGGTGAGCCAGGCGACCTCGGCGGCGAACGTCTTCGCGTCGTGGTCGTCGAACGCGCCGTTGTCCTGGCTTTCCGCCGGGGCGACGCCGGACGTCTTCGCCTCCAGGGCCTGGCGGATCTTGCGGGCCTCGGCCAGCGCCTGGTTGCCGTCCGGGGTGTCGGCGCGGTCCATGTACGGCCGCAGCGCGCGCCAGCCGTCGCGGATCTCGATCACCCGGCGGTGCAGCCGGTAGTGCAGGTCCGACCAGCGCCGGTCCGTGTCGCCCTCGGCAGGCGGTTCGAGCGCGATGCCCGGCGACGATTGGTAAAGCGAATGCCACAGCGGGTAAAGCGCGCGATAAGAACGGTAATTGCGCTGCCACCGCGCGACCGACGACACGTGTTCGCCCCACGACGGCATCGTCAGCCCGAATGAGACGATCACGATGCCCAGCGCACTGAAAATCGACGGCGTGATCGCCCACGCACCGAGATGCCAGCCGAGCGCCGGGCTCACGATGTTCACCGCGCGCGTGGCGCAGTAGCAGAACAGCACCACCGCGCCGACCGCGAGCGTCCGCAGCGTCCGGCGCAGCCACACCCTCGAGGTGCTCTTCGCGTACGGCAGGCACTGCAGGTAGATCGTCACGCACGGCACGGCCTGCGAGATGATGAACAGCAGCAGGTAGGTGAGGATCACCGGGTCGCTGCTGCCCACCGCGAAGGCGGCGCCCGGGGTGCCCGGCTTGTTGCCGACGAAGAACAGCACGGTCAGTACGACGAACAGCACCGCGCCGGAAACGATCCACGCCCGGATCTGCGTACGGATTTCCGAGGGCGGATTCGCCCACAGCATCAGCAGGAGCTGCGCGCTGATGCAATACGCGACCGCGGCGAGGTGCAGGATCAGGATCGCCAGGTTGGGGATCCCGAACACCGAGCCGATGCTGAGCGAGAGCGCGCCGAGGGTGAACGTGACGCACTGCAGGATCAGCGTCGTCATCAGCACGATGTAGGCCGGGTCGCGCCACGAGCGGCGCATCGAGAAAAGCTTGTACAGCAATGCCGCGTACGACGAGACCGCCGACAACGAGAACAGGATGATCTTCAGAGTGTTCACTCGCGCCCCCGGACCGGCCTCAGTGCCCGGTGGGCGGAACGGTGTGCGCGGCGGCCTTGGCGGAATCGTTCACGATCGGCGACCATACACCACCTCAAGTGCCGGAACTAGGGCCGGAAAACGGGTTCTGGCCAGGGCGAATTCCGAGTGGATCTCGGTGTCGGCGAGCTGGTCCAGACCGGTCGGGGTGATCTTCCGGTGAACGGCGGGCGGCCAGGTCGTGAACTGCCGCAACGGGATGCGCCCGTCGCTAGGGTGTCGCCATGAGTCTTCAGGTGGTGATCGGATACGGACCGGCGGGGGCGGCCACCGCCGCGTTGCTGGCCGAACGAGGAGAGCGAGTCCGGGTGATCGGCCGTTCGCCCCGGGAGGACGAGCCGGGGCTGGAGCACGTCGCGCTCGACGCCGCCGACCGGGCCGCGCTCACCGAAGCGACCAGGGGAGCGGCGGCGATTTACAGCTGCGCGAGTCCGCCTTATCACCGGTGGGCGACCGATTGGCCGCCGCTGCAGGACTCGATCTGCGCCGCGGCCGAAGCGAACGGCGCGCTGCTGGTGTCGCTGGGCAATTTGTACGGTTACGGTCCGGTCGACGGCCCGCTCACCGAGAATCTGCCGCTCGCGGCCACCGGAACAAAGGGCCGGATCCGGGCAATGCTCTCCGAGCAACTGCACGCATTGCACGACGAGGGCCGTATCCGAGCGGTCGAGGTGCGCGCCTCCGATTTCTTCGGCCCCGGAGTGACCGACGGCGGCCATCTCGCCGCCCGCGTGGTGCCGAACGTACTGCGCGGACGGAAGGTCCAGGTGTTCGGCGATCCGGACGCGCCGCACAGTTGGACGTACATTTCCGATGTCGCGCGCACGCTGGTCGCGGCCGCGCGCGAAGAAAAAGCGTGGGGCAAGACGTGGCATGTGCCGACTGGTCCGCCGCGGTCCGCCCGGGTGATGGTGGCGCTGTTGTGCGAGGCGGCCGGAGTGCCTCCGGTGCCTGTGCAACGCCTTTCCCCGATGTTACTGCGGGCGGGCGCGCTCGTTTCGCCGATGGTGCGCGAGCTGCAGGAGGTCCGGTACCAGTTCGACCGGCCCTACGTCCTCGATTCCCGTGCGGCACAGGAATTGTTCGCTCTCCGGCCGACCCCGGAGAAAGATCAGTTCGCCAGCACCGTGGCCTGGTGGCGTGATCGCTTGGCTACCGTGAGTTGAGGTGTCTGTGCATTCCTCCGCATAATGTCCAATGCCCTTGAAAAACCGGGTAGGAACGGGCAATCTCGGTGTCGACTGGGTGGGAATCGGCACGAGGAAGTCATGCCATGGGGTCTGCTGGATCAGGGTGGGAAGAATCCGAAAATAGCCAGGACATCGCCGTTGTCGGAATGGGATGCCGTTTTCCGGGGGCGCGCAACGTCAACGAGTACTGGGATCTGCTGAGCGAGCCCAAACCGCAGTTTCGGCGGGTGCCGGATTCGCGGTGGCGGCGCGAAGCGTTCTACAACGACGATTTCCGGGACAGCGCCGCGGCCTACTCCGACCGCATGGCGCTGCTGGAGGGGGTCGGCGACTTCGACGCCGGGCACTACAAGATCCCGCCGCGGCGGGCCAAATCGCTCGACCCGCAGCACCGGCTGCTGGTCGACCTGACCCGCGAAGCCCTGCAGGACGCGGGATGGGAGGCCGAGGGGTTCGACCGCGACGACACATCGGTGATCATGTCGCTCAGCGACAGCGGATATCGCGACCTGAGCACGCTGCACCTGCGGATGAAGCAGCTGATCGGCGGCGAGTTCGGCCGGCCGGGCGACCCGGCGATGGCCGAGGCCGCGTCCGCGGTCAGCGGCCTGCACGCCACCGCGATGGCCGGGTTGCTGCTCAACATGGGGCCGAGCACGATCAGCAACGTCTTCGACCTGCACGGCGAGAGCTACGCGCTCGATTCGGCCTGCTCCGGCGGCCTGACGGCGGTGGCGAACGCGGTGTTCGCGCTGCGGGCCGGCCGCTGCCGGATCGCGGTGGCCGGCGGCGCCCAGCTGATCCTGGCCCCGGACCTGTTCGTGGGCCTGTGCCGGATCGGCGCGATCTCGCGCACCGGCGAATGCCGTCCGTTCGACCGCCGCGCCGACGGATTCGTGCTCGGCGAGGGGGCCGGGGTCCTGGTGCTGCGCCCGCTCGCGGACGCCCGGGCGGCGGGAGACCGGGTGTACGCGGTGATCCGCGGCGTCGGGCTGTCCAACGACGGCACCGTCAAGGGCGGCATGATGCCGCAGGAGTCCGGTCAGCTGCTGGCGTTGCGGCGGGCCTACCGGGACGCGCGCGTCGACCCGGCGTCGGTCGGTTTCCTGGAAGCGCACGGCACCGCGACCGCGGTCGGCGACGACGTGGAGATCAGCGCGCTGACCGAGCTGCGCCGCGGCGCGGAGAACCCGGCGTATCTCGGTGCGGCGAAGTCGGTGGTCGGGCATTCCCTTGGCACTGCGGGAATCGCCGGGTTGATCAAGTCCATTTTGTCCGTCCACAAGGGACAGATACTGCCGCAGCCGGATTTCGAACCCGCTGAGCATCTGCCGCTGGGGGACGCCGGGCTGCGGGTGGCCGGCCAGGTCACGCCGTGGGACAGCGACGGACCGCGCCGGGCCGGGGTGAGCGCGTTCGGCTTCGGCGGTTCGAACGTGCACGTCGTTGTCGAAGAGGCGGCAGCGGAAACCGTGCCCGCCGAGACGCCGCGGCTGCTGCTGCTCACCGCGCGGGACCGGGCCGGGCTGGCGCGGCATGCCCGGGAGGTGGCCGAGACGCTCAGCAGGGAGAACCCGCCGCTGGCGGCCGTCGCGGGGACGCTCGCCCGCCGGACGCTCTTCCCGGAGCGGCTCGCGGTAGCCGCGGACGACGTTGCGGGCGCGGTTTCCCAGCTGGTCGCGGCGTCGGTCGCGCTCGAATCCGGACAGGGAGGCGAGCTGGTTCCAGGCGTGTTCGCCGGTGTGGTGTCACCAGGGGAGGAGCCGGTCGAGGACGGCGCACCGGCCGAGTTGGCCCCGCGTGCGGTGACCGGCGTCGGGCTGAGGCCGGTCGCGGACGGCCTGCCGCGCTGCACGCTGCCGCCAAGCCCGCTCAGCCCGCGCCGGCATTGGGTGGTCGACGACGCGAAGCTCGCCAAAGCGCAGACGCTGGAGCCGTTGGGGGCGACCGCGGCACCGGCCGAGGAGACGGAGGAGACGTCCGCGCGGGACGTGCTGGCGGTCGTGCTCGAAGAAGTCGCGCGGACGACGGCGTTTCCGGCCAGCGACCTGTATGCCGGGCAGTTGCTCGTCGACGACCTCGGGTTTGATTCGCTGATGCTCACCGAGTTGGAGGGGCGGCTGCGCAAGCGGTTCCCGGGCCTGCCGCTGGAGGTCGAGCAGTCGGGCGCGCTGACAGTGGGCGCGGTGGCCGGGATGATCGCTCCCGCAACGGCTTTGGCGCCCGCCGCTCCGGTTCCGGCTGTCCCGGATCCAGCTGTTCCGGTTCCGGCGTGGGATCCGGCCAGCGCGGCGATCGAGGAGTTCCCGGAGGCGGCGGCGATCGAGGCGCGGCTGAAGGAGTTCGACGACCTCGGGGTGCCGAATCCGTATTTCCGCAAGCATCAAGGGCCGATGGACGCCACGACGTCGGTGTCCGGCCGGGAGTATTTGTCGTTCTCCAGCTACAACTATCTCGGGCTGGCCGGGCATCCGGCGGTGACCGCGGCGGTGCACGAGGCTGTCGAACGGTACGGGACTTCCGTGTCCGGCAGCCGATTGCTTGCCGGGGACCGGGATTTGTCGCGTGCTTTGGAGACGGAACTCGCCGCGTTCCTCGGGGTCGAGGACAGTCTCGTTCTGGTGAGCGGGCACGCGACGAACGTCGGGGCGATCGGTCATCTGGTCGGGCCGGGAGACCTGATCGTGCACGATTCGCTGGCCCACGACAGCATCCTGCAAGGCTGTGCGCTTTCCGGCGCTACGCGGCAACCGTTCCCGCACAACGACATGGCACGGCTCGAGGACGTGCTGCGCCGGTCGCGGTCGCGATTCCGGCGGGTGCTGATCGTGGTTGAAGGCGTGTACAGCATGGACGGTGACGTCGCTGATTTGCCCGCGCTTATTGAGCTCAAGCGGCGGTATGGCGCGTTGCTGATGGTCGATGAGGCGCACAGCATCGGCACGATGGGGCCGCGGGGCGCTGGGGTAGGCGACCATTTCGCCGTCGATCGTTCCGGGGTCGATCTCTGGATGGGGACGCTGTCCAAGTCGCTGGCCGGGTGCGGGGGGTACCTGGCCGGGTCGGCTCGGACGGTGCGGTGGTTGCGGTATTCGCTGCCCGGGTTTGTTTACAGCGTGGGGATTACTCCGGCCAATGCGGCTGCTTCCCTTGCCGCGTTGCGGGTTATGCGCGAGGAGCCGGAGAGGTTGGTGCGGTTGCGGGGGAATTCCCGGTTGTTCCTGGAGTTGGCGGTGGCGGCGGGGTTGCCTACCGGGTCGGCTGGGGATACGCCGATCGTGCCTTGTGTGGTGGGGGGTTCGGAGATCACGTTGCGGCTGGCTACGGCGTTGTACGAGCGCGGGGTGGTGGTGGATCCGATCCTGTATCCGGCGGTGGAGGAGTCTCAGGCTCGGTTGAGGTTCTTTGTGACCAGTGAGCATCGGGAAGAGCAGTTGAGGTATGCGGTGGGGGTGGTTGGGGAGGAGTTGGGTTTGTTGCGAGAGGGGTGAGCTGCTCGTCGCCTGGCGGCGACATTGCAGGTGGGTGTGTGCGTGGGGCACCCCGAAGCCCGAGTGTGCTGACGGTCTGGGGGTGCTTGTCAAGGCGGGAAAGATGCCTTGACAAGCACCCCCAGACCGCAGGGAGGCTTCGTATCGGGGTGTGGGGGAGGGGCTGGGTGCCTCGAGTGTTGGGTGCGCCGGTGGTGGTTGGGTGGTGGGTGTGCGCGGCTTGTGCGTTTGGTCGCGTGGGGTTCGCGGGTGGCGGTTGGGTGATCGGTTAGCGGCGCAATGTGGCGTTGGGTGGGTTTCACGCGCCGAATGCCGCATTGGGGGGCGGGGCGGTGCCCGGCGGTCCGTGAAGGGGCCCCACGGGCCAAGCCTCGCCAGGCGGCTAGAGGAGCGAGCGCTCGATCCGGTCCATCGGGTTCTCGCCGGCTTTGGGGGTTTCGGCGATGGGTTTCGGCGGCGTGCCCATGCGTTCGGACAGCAGGAAGGCGATGATCTCCGCCTCCTGCTCCTGTGCGTCGTCGTAGGTGGCGCGCATCAGCATGTCTCGGACGATGTCCGGGTCCAGGTTGGGGAACAGCGAGCGGGCGCTCTCGTCGTCTAGGAGACCCGAGCCGCGATGACAGCAGATGATGTGACCCAGCTCGTGCAAGATGATGTGCTCCTGGTGCGCCCCGGTGGTGTTGGCGTCGAAGAAGATCAGGTCCTCGCCTCGCGCGGCTACCCACATGCCGCACGGGTGCGACGCCGGCATCGGGATCGGCACGAGGGTGATCGGCCGTTCGCGGATCTCGCCTAGGCGTGCGCAGAGGGTGGCCAGGTCGTACTTCGGCGGAAGGCCGAGTTCGGCGATCCGCTGGGCGCCTTCGTCGCGCATCCGGCGCAGCTGCTCGCGCCGCTGCGGGGCTTCGGACGGGGTGCCGGTCACTGTGCCGCTTCGTCCGTGACCGGGGGCAGCCCCTGCATCTTGCGGTACTGGTCCATGATCGTGGTGATCGCCTGGAGGTTTTCCTCGCGCATGCCCGCCGCGCGCATCGCGACCGCTCGGACGCCTGCCTGGCGCATCGCCTCCACGGCCGCCAGTTCGGACAGCACCGACCCGGCGACCTCGTCGTCGAAGAAGTACGCGACCGAGACCCCGAAGAACTTCGCCAGTGCGGCCAGCAGCTCCTGAGACGGATTGGTCCGCTTGCCCGTGCGCAGCTGAGACAGGTACACCGCGCCGACCTTCAGCTCCGGCGTCGCCCGCTTCAGTTCGGCTGCCACCTCGGCGTTCGTCCAGTGCTTCCCTTGCGGGCGCACCGTGCGGAAGAGGTCGTCGAGTCTGGAGGCCAGGGTGGGCCGGGCATCCGCCGGCTGAGTGTCTTCGGACATGCTGCTACGCCCCTCCAGTTGCAGCTGATTGCTCTCAGCTAAGGCGACTATCTCAGATTAGCTCACAGTTGACAATCGCCGGAGGGCTCCACAAGACTGTGCCTCAACGAGATAGCTGGTGGCTAACTCGCCACATTCCGGGCAGGGCGGCAGGCGTAGTACCGGCCCGGGGCGACGCTGGGGGTGTCGCTCCGCTCGGTCCGCCGAGGCCGGGCCCGGAGGCAGCAGACGCATCAGCCTGCCTCCGGGCCCGGCGAACTACGTCGTCGCCGGGCCATCGAGATCACGGTGCCAAGAGCAGCGGTCGAGCGCTTGCCGGGGCGTTGAGGAACGTGGGGGTAGTGCGCGCCCGCGCGGTGGGGACCTGGTGCGCGGAACTTCCGGTGAGCGTCGGCTGGCTGAGGTGTCCGCGACGGCCGTCGGACTGGCGGATCCGCGCCATTCGAACGGCCGACCGCGCTAGCCGGAGGAGTTCCGGTGCGGAACTCCCGCCGGAACTGTCAGCGAACCGCTTCCGGCCCGGCGAGCTGCGCCCATTCCTCGGCCCACCGCGCCGCGCGCCGGTGGTCGAGCACTCGTCGCGCCACCCAGAACGCGCCGCCCAGCACTCCGACCGCGCACAGCCAGCAGAAGGCCGCGACGAGCACGCCGTTGGTGACCGCGTCCGCGTGCGTCAGCGGGGCAGTGGTCTGCCTGCCGGTGTCGTCGAGCCAGATGTCGGTGGTCGAGCCCTCGGTCGCGGAAGCGCTGGGCACCGTGATCACGCCGGTCCGCTGCACGCCGTTCGGCGGCTTCCAGACCGCGTTCACGCGCGCGGTGTTGGCGATCGGCGCGCTGTCGCCGACCGAAGCCGCCGGTTGCGTGGCCGTCGTGAGCACCGTGGCGGTGACCTGGTGCCGCGACTGCATCTGCGCGTCCGACGCGGCGGTCTCCGCGGCGATGTCCTCGCTGCCGATCATCATCGCGAAGGGAATCGCGATGAGCGCCAGCAACGTGACGATCCCGGCGAGTACGCCTTCGATCCGATCCGACCGGCGAACGAGCGGGTTGCGCACGGCGCCGAGCCGTCGGAGCAATCGTTTACCAGGGTGTGGTGGTCTGCCTGCCCGAGTCCTGTTCCGCATGACTTCCATGGTCCTCTTTCGCGCGCGCGAGCGCTGTGTCCCGCGCAACGTTTTTCGCGTTTTTCCTGGGGATCCGGTGTGTTTCTGCTTACCTCCGGGCCCGGGGTTTACCCGTGTGGGTGACGACGAGCGGAGGTTTGCCCTGCGAGGGCACGGTTTCGGCCCCGTCGCGGCGCGCGGCGAGTGGTCCAGGCCAATGCCTCACCGGTCCGGCAGGCGTTGCCCGCGTTGATCTTTCGCTCGGCTTGTCCGTGGATGGGTTGCGGTACCGACGGTTCAGCGGCGCAGTCGATCGGCGGATCGTCTGATTCGCACGGTTCACCTTGGCGGGTAAGCGATCTTGTGTCCTCGCGCACTGGACGCTGACGCGACTGTGCGCGGAAAGTTCGCCCGCGGGCCACTGCGGGTTTCCGTCGCGGACGGGCCAGGCTGGTGGGTGTGCCCGGCTGGGAATCGGGCGATTGCCGAGAAACATTCCCGCTATCCGGGAACCATTCAGTCGACCAGCCGAATCGTCGTCGTCGAGCTGTACGAACGACGCCGGGTGATCCCGTGTTCGGCGACGATTCCGAGTTGGATGCTGCGGTCGGCGGGCGCCCAGTAGCCGGTGCGCACGAAATAGCCGTCCATTGTGCAGAGCCGGTTCGCGCTCTTGCGGGAACTGATCGCTTCCCAGCCCCATTGCCGTCCGCTCTCCTCGACGCCGTTGCGCCGCACGTGCAGCCGCGGGTTCCCGATCTCCCGGCAGTACGCGCTGCCGTCCGTGATGTAGAGCACGCCGTCGACCTTGTAGAACCGCTTGCCGTCCAACAGGCTCACCTGGCCGGACAGGGTGAAGTGCACCCTGCCGCCCTGGGCCCCGTCCATCGTCCAGTCGAGGCAGAATTCCTTCGTCGGAACCTCGAGCGACTGGGTCATGGCCGTCTCTCCTTTGCTGCCTGCCGGAGCGTCCAGGAAAATATAAGGAAGAAACGGGTTTACGACAGGTATCGGGAACCGTTTTCACCCAAAGAGGCCCCGTGCACACGCATCGTGGTCAAGCCTCGATTAATCGGTGGAATTACCGCCGATGGGGTATCGCGGACACGATAAGTGAATTATTCGTGCCCGAAACCGGTGGCGGCCCGCCGGTCGCGGAGCCAGCGGGCCGGACAGGTCGTGTCGGCAGCGTGACATCGTCCATGACGCTTGTCATAGTGCTGGCGGTGTGCGACCCTCGGGTTATGACAACTGTCATGACCGCCGTGCGACCGGCCACCGCCGGTTCCGCGGCCGACCTCGTCCGCGCCTGCTCGCCGGAGTCGCTGAGCCGCCGGTTCACCCTCGGCGGCCCGATCGACCCGGAGGCAGTCCTGTCCCGGTACCGGCGTTTCCTCCTCGCTGGCACCGCCCTCGTCGCCGAGGTTTCGGGCGCGCCGGCCGGGCTGCTGAACGCGGTCCCGGAGGAGGGCTCCCGCGTCGAACTGGGGCTGCTCGTCGCCGACCGGTGGCAGCGACGCGGCATCGGTCGCGGCCTGGTGGGGCTGGCCGCTGAGCAGTGGCGAGGCTGGACGCTGCACGCCACGGTGCAGGACGGCAACATCGCTGCGGAAGGATTGCTGCGGGCGTGCGGGTTCCGCTTCGTCCCGGGGTACGGCGGGGAGCACGAGTACGAGCTGACGGTCACGGAGGAGACGCTCGATGACGGAACGGCCGGCGCGCGACCGGATGGTCTTCAGCGCTGCGCAGTTGCTGCGTACGCAGGGCTTGAGCGGCACCGGGATGCGCGAGGTAGTAGCGCATGCCGAAGCGCCGCGGGGGTCGCTGCAGCACTACTTCCCGGGCGGTAAGGAGCAGCTGTTCAGCGAGGCCATCGAGTGGACCGGCCGCCAGGCCGCGCGCCGCGTGACCCGCGCCATGGACTCTCTCGCGGACCCGACGCCGTCCACGCTCTTCGCCGCGGTTGTCGAGTATTGGCGCGCAGAGTTCGTTGAGATCGGCTACGACTACGGCTGTCCACTAGTAGCTACAGTCGCTGACACGGCGGCGTCGAGCGAGCCGCTGCGCGAGCGTGCGAACGACGCTTTCGCACAATGGCGGAAGCCCATCGTGTCCGCGCTACAGGAAATGGGCGTACCGGCGGCGCGCGCTGCTTCATTGGCAGTCTTGATGATCAGCGCGCTTGAAGGGGCCATCGTGCTGGCGCGCGTCGAGCGTTCGGTCGTGGCGCTCGACACCGTGGTCGAAGAGCTAGGTCCAGTTCTCGACGCGGCAGTGGACAAGCGTCGTCGTCGCTAACGCCGGTCGAGCTTCGCGCGCAACGTCGCCACTGTGTCCGGGTCGTGCAGCAGCTCGGCGAAGTGCTTGGACTCCGACTCCATTCGCGCTTCGACGCTCTCGTCGGTGTGGTCGTGCAGCAGCGCGCGCGTCGCCGTCAATGCGCGCGCCGACCGTGCCGCGAGCGTCTCGACGCGTTCCGAAACGCGCTTACGGAGCGCTGTCTCGTCGGGGAGCACCTCGTTGACCAACCCGAGTTGTGCCGCCTCAACCGCAGGCAAGCGTTCTCCGAACAGCAGTAGCTCCGTCGCACGCTGTGGCCCGACTCGGCGCGGCAATGCGTAACTGCTGCCGAACTCCGGCACCAGTCCCAACGGCACGAAGGGGAACTGCAGGTAGCTGCGTTCGGTGGCATAGACGAGGTCGCAGTGCAGCAGCAGGGTCGCACCGATGCCGACAGCGGGACCGTCGACCGATGCGACGACTACTGCCTGCGTCGCGAGCAATGCCTCCTGAAAGACCCGCGCGGGCGTCTTCGTGCGGTCACCGGCTTCGTGCGCGAGGAAGTCGCCGAGGTCGTTGCCCGCGGTGAACGCACCGCCAGCTCCGCTCAGTACAGCGATGGGCGTGCGGACAGCGTCGAAGGCGTCTGCGAGGGCGACGTACATCGCCTTCGTGAGCGCGTTCCGCTTCTCCGGCCGATTGATGGTGATGGTGGTGACCTGTCCGTCGACAGTCGTCTCGATGCTCATTCACAGCTCCGCAACAGCAGCGAGCAGCAGATCGACTTCCGCTGCAGTCGTGTACGGCGCGATGCCAGCGCGTATGGCACCAGTGTCGCCAAGACCGAGATGCCGCGCGCACTCGATGGCGTAGAAGGTCGAAGCAGGCGCGTTGATCCCACGCGCTCCGAGACGCTCGTACACGGCCTGCGGCGTCAGGCCAGTGACTGAGAACAACACTGTCGGCGTACGGCGACGCGTCGGCGAGCCGTAACGGACGACGCGCGGCAGTGCGGCGAGCCCGTCCTCCAACCGCTGCAACAGGGCGTCTTCGTGCTCTTCAAGCGCCGTAAGCGAGGTACGCAAACGTTCGCGACGGCTGCCTTCGCTTGGCACGAGCCCCGCGAGGAAGTCGATAGCCGCGGTAGTGCCCGCGAGAAGCTCGTACGGCAACGTACCCAGCTCGAAACGCTCTGGAACCGCGTTGCTCGACGGCAGCAGCTTGTCCGGCTGCAGTGTCTCCAGAAGATCGGGTGAGGCGGCGAGAAGGCCAAGGTGCGGGCCGAGGAACTTGTACGGCGAGCAGGCGTAGAAGTCCGCGCCCAAGGCGGCGATGTCGACCGGCGCGTGCGGCGTCAAGTGCACGCCGTCCACGTAGCTCAGCGCGCCTGCTTCGCGCACCGCGTCGGTAATCGCCGGGATGTCCGGACGCGTGCCCAGGAGGTTCGAGGCGGCGGTGACCGCGACCAGCCGGGTCCGGTCAGTGAGCAGTTCCGTGATCGATGACGTCGGCAGCTCGCCCGTCTCGGGATCGAAGTCCGCCCAGCGGACAGTCGCGCCGCGAGCTTCGGCAGCCTGCACCCACGGGCGAACGTTCGCGTCGTGGTCCAGGCGGGTCACCACGACCTCGTCGCCCGGGCCCCAGTTCTTCGCGAGAGTACGGGAGAAGTCGTAAGTCACCTGGGTCATGCTGCGCCCGAACACGACGCCCTCCGGACGCGCGCCGAGCAGGTCAGCGACGGCTTGGCGGGCTTCGCGCACGACACCGTCCGCGCGGCGCTCCGCCGCCGTCACGGTGCCGCGGTTCGCGATGGCGGAACAGAGCGTCGAGGACACTGCGTCGCCGACCACGTCCGGGACCTGGGAACCACCGGGTCCGTCGAAGTGGGCAGCGCCGTTCTCGAGCGAGGGGAAGTGCTTGCGGATCGCGTTCACGTCGTAGGCCACGGCTGCCAGCTTGCCTGATCCCCGGGCGAGTGTCGTGCTCCGCGCGGGTGCGATCATGCCGCTGTCCCGTTGCCCTTGGAGAGGGGTTCGCCGGTGCTCGCCGAACAGGTCGAAAAACTGCTCGCCCAGCCGTTGCCGTGGCCGATCGTGCAGGCAGGCGACCCCGTGCTGCGTGCCGCCGCGCGCCCGTACGAGGGCGAACTGAGCGACGAGACGCTGTCCGCGCTGATCGCGGGCATGAAGGAGACCATGCACGCCGCGCCCGGCGTCGGCCTCGCCGCGCCGCAGATCGGCCTGTCGGTCCGGATCGCGGTCGTCGAGGACAGTGCTCGGGAACGTCCGGGGGTCGCCGAATCCACCCTAGCGACCCGCGGGATCGTCCCGCTGCCGTTCCGCGTGCTGGTGAACCCGACATACACCCGAGTGGGCGACGAAACCGCCGCGTTCTTCGAGGGCTGCCTGAGCGTGCACGGCTGGCAGGCCGTCGTCGCGCGAGCCCTGCGGATCCGGCTTCGCGGCACCGACGAAACCGGTGCCGCCCTGGACGAGGAATTGTCCGGCTGGCCAGCGCGAATCGTCCAGCACGAGACGGATCACCTGCACGGCATCCTGTACCTGGACCGAGCCGAACTGCGCTCTCTGTCCACGCACGAGGCCGTCGCCCGCCGCTGGACCCAGCCGACCCCCGCCGACGCCGCTCGCGAACTGGGCTTCGACCTCCCCTGACTCCTTCGGCGCCGGTTTTTGTCGGTGGCCGCTGATACGTTCCTCCGCAGTCGCCCCGCCCGGGGCTTGCCACTGGGGAGGAACCTCGTGAACTCGTTGCAAGACAAGGCAAAACTCTTCCGTGAACTGCACGCGACGGACGTCCTCGTGCTGCCGAACGCCTGGGACGCGGGCAGTGCGGTCGCCATCGAACGCGCCGGCGCCCCAGCGATCGCCACCACCAGCGGCGGCGTCTCCTGGGCCCTGGCCAGAGGCGACGGCCAACACCTCTCCCGCGCCGAAATGCTGTCGGTGATCGCCCAGATCGCCGCGGCCGTAGAAGTCCCGGTCACCGCCGACGTGGAAGGCGGCTACGGCTCAGCTCCCTCGGCCGTCGCCGAAACCGTGACGGGCGTAGTCGAGGCCGGTGCGGTAGGCGTGAACCTGGAAGACTCCCGCGCCGGAACCGCCACCCTCTTCACCCCGGACGAACAGGCAGAACGCTTCACCGCGGCCCGCGCCGCCGCCGCGACGGCCGGTCTCTCGGAGCTGTGGATCAACGCCCGGACGGACGTGTACCTGTTCGGAATCGGCGAACCCGCCGGCCGCTTCGACGACGTGCTGACCCGGGCCCGCGTTTACGCCGAAGCCGGAGCCGACAGCATCTTCGTCCCGGGCCTGGTGGACGTCGAGGTCCTGGCGGAGCTGGCAAAGGTCTCGCCCATCCCGGTGAGCGCCATGGCTGGCCCAGGCGCACCCCCGGTGTCGGACCTGGCAGGGGCCGGAGTGCGCCGGGTGAGCGTGGGAACGGCCATTGCCCAGGCCGCCTACTCCCTGGCCCACCACGCGGCGGCCGAGGTGCTGAACCAGGGGACCTACGGGGAGGTAACGGGCGCACTGGACTTCGGGACGGTTAACGGCTGGTTCAACTGAGGACGGCTGTGGCTGAGGAACTGCTTGGGGCTAACCCTTGCCGGCGCGGCGATCCACGTCGTCCCGCGGGTTGTCGGGGCGGAACGAGCCGGAACCACTCGCCTGCCTTTTGAAACCCTTACGCCCGCCGGGTGCTGCCGCCGCTCAACCGGTCGACCGGCTCCTTGACCGTGCCGCGGGCCGTTCGAGGAGGGTCCCGGGACGAGCCTGGGATTGGAGCCATGCCCAGTCTTCGCAGGGGAGTAGAGCGGCTAGCGAGGAGGAAGTCGACACGGTCGGCGGTGGGAGCGATCGCATGCTTGGCGATCCGTCCCCGGCCGCGGACTTCAGCGGCGCGCCTCGGTGCGCCCCCGTCTGCGGAACTCTCGATGCGGCTGCGGGGTTCCTCGCGCGTGAGCCGGTCGGTGAACTCGTCCGACTCGTCCGAAGTAAGTACCGGAGGCGCGCATCGCGGCCAGCACCTGGGCGCTGAGCGTCTGCGGTTGCAGCGAGTGAGTCGGGTCTGCTCTTGCGGGCGGATTGGGTTGAGCGTGTCGGGTGTGCGTTGTGGAGCGGCCGGGCGAAGCGAGCCGGGCTCGACCGGGCCGGAGAGCAGGACCGAGTGGGTCGGGTCTGGTCTTGCGGGCGGACTGGGTTGAGTGAGTTGGGTGTGGCGTTGCGGACTGCCGGGCGAAGCGAGGCGGGCTCGGCCGGGTAGCCGCGTCGTGCGGGCACGCGGCTCGACCGGGCTGGCACGCCGATCCCGAGACAGGTCGATCGCGCAGGCGGGTCGTGCGTGCAGCCGGGTCGGGCAGGCAGGTCGGGCGGGCAGGCAGGTCGGGCAGGCAGGTCGGGCAGGCAGGTCGGGCAGGCAGAGCGAGGCGAGATGGCGGCTCGAGCCAGCCCGTCCGGTCTCCTAGCCCTGGCTTCGGGTTGGCTCAGCCGGAGCCGATCCTTTCCGTCTGCCGCGCTCAAGCTCCAGCAACCTCCGCTTGCACTCGACCCCAGCCGCGTAGCCGGTCAGCGAGCCGTCGCTGCCCAGCACCCGGTGGCACGGCACCACGATGCCGATGGGGTTCCGGCCGTTCGCCAGGCCGACCGCACGGGACGCCGTGGGGCGGCCGATCGACTCGGCCAGCTCTCGGTAGGTCGTCGTCTCGCCGTACGGGATCTGCAGGAGCGCCCGCCACACCGTCTCTTGGAAAGGAGTGCCGCTGAAAGCTAACGGAAGGTCGAACTCGACCCGGTCGCCGGCGAAGTACTCGTTCAGCTGACGCGTCGCCGCGACAAACGGGCGGTCGTCCCGGTCGCCGAAGGCGGCGCGTGGCGGGCGGTACTGCTCGTCGCCGATGTACAGGCCGGCCAGGCCGCCGTCGCGGGCCATGAGGGGCAGCGGGCCTTCGGGACTGTCGATGACGGTGTGCACCACGGTCATGCCGATTCCTCCTCGGGAATCCGGTTGATCGGGTGGTCGCCGGTAGCCCAGAGGTGTTGGACCGCGTACGCGCGCCATGGCTGCCACCGGGTGGCGTGTGCGATCAAGGCGGCTGGACTCGTTGGCAGGCCTAGGGTTTCGGCGGCGATCTTCACGCCCAGGTCGGTCGCGACGAAGGCGTCCGGATCGCCGAGGGCGCGCATGGCGATGCTCTCGACCGTCCACGGGCCGAAACCGGGCAGCGCGGCCAGTTGCGCGCGGGCGTGGACCCAATCGCCGCCGGCGGTCAGGTCGACGTCGCCGGAGACCAGGGCCGACACGAGGCCGAGCAGGGTCGCGCGGCGGGACTTCGGCATGGCCAGCGTTTCCGGGTCCAGGTCGGCCAGGTCCTCGGGCGACGGGAACAGGTGCGTCAGGCCGCCTTCCCGGTCCTCGATCGGGGTGCCGTGCGCAAGCACCAGGCGTGCTGCGTGGGTGCGGGCGGCCGCGGTCGAGACCTGTTGGCCGAGGACGGCTCGCACGGCGAACTCGGCTCCGTCGGTCGTGCGCGGGACGCGTCTGCCGGGAGCGGCGGCCACCAGGGGAGCGAGGGTCGGGTCGGCGGCGAGCTGGTCGTCGACGGCCACTGGGTCGGCGTCGAGGTCCAGCAGCCAGCGGCAACGGCTGATCGCGGCGGCCAGGTCGCGCAGGTCGGTCAGGCTCAGGCGGCACGCGACGTGGTCCGGCTCCGGGCGGAGCGACACCACGCCGTGGCCGTGCGGCAGTCGCAGGGTGCGGCGGTAAGCGCCGTCGCGCCATTCCTCGACGCCCGGGACCGCGGTGGCGATCAGGTGCCCGAACAGGTTGTCCGGGCACAGCGGCCGCCGGAACGGGAGCCGCAGCGACAGCACGCCCGGCGACTTGGTCCGTTTGCCGCCGCGGACGCGCGAGCGCAGTTCGCTCGGCGTCAGGGCGAAAACTGCCCGTACGGTTTCGTTGAACGTCCGGATGCTGGAGAACCCGGCGGCGTGCGCGATATCGCTCATCGGCATCGTGGTGGTTTCGATCAGCAACCGGGCGGTCTCGGCGCGCTGAGCCCGGGCGAGTGCGAGCGGGCCCGCGCCCAGTTCGGCCTGCACCTGGCGTTCCACCTGCCGGACGCTGTACCCCAGCCGATCGGCCAGGCCCTGCACGCCTTCCCGGTCGACGACCCCGTCGCCGATCAGGCGCATCGCGCGCGCCACGACGTCGGCGCGCTCGTTCCACTGCGGCGAACCGGGTGACGCGTCAGGTCGGCAGCGTTTGCAGGCACGGAATCCGGCGGCCTGCGCGGCGGCCGCGCTGGGGTAGAAGCGCATGTTCTCGACCTTGGGCGGCACCACCGGGCAACTCGGCCGGCAGTAGATCCGCGTCGTCAGCACCGCGGTGAAGAACCACCCGTCGAACCGGTCGTCCTTCGACTGCACCGCGCGGACACAGCGTTCGGTCTCCTCGTACACGCCGACCAGTCTGCCCCGCCCCGCGCGCGAAACCTCGCGAAAAAACGACATCACCCTGGCGGGGCAACTGGCTCCCGATCCGCCGCCCTCGTGTCGACGACGGACAACCCGCACGCCAGCCCGGTCAGGCCCCGATGTCCCCGCGTGAAGACCATGAACACCAGATGCGCCAGCAGCCACAGCGACGTCCACCCGGAATTCAAACCGACCAGGATGAAGTAGCCGCCCGAACCGACCAGGAACCGAACGATCGACTGGAGCATTGACGGTGGCCGCCCGTCCTCGCGCACCATCGTCAGCAGAACGGCGCATTGACCAGGCGTCGCGCCGTTGCCCGCCAGCGGCACGAACAACAGCAGAACCGCGGTGGGCACCCATCGGCCGAGGACGTCGTCGATCAGCGTGTTGTTCTGCAGCGTGCCCTTCGTGACGTACTGGACCGCGAGCGCGATCGTGCTCAGCACGACACCCGCCAGCGTGACCGAGATCAGATCGAGCACCATGCCCAGCAGCCGCCGCCGAGCCAGGACTGGACGCGGTTCGTCCGGACGCAGCCGTCCGGAACGGCGCACCACGGGCGCGAGCAGCGCGCCGATCCCCGCGCCGACGGTGTTGGAGAGCAGGTCGCCGGTGTCGAACAGCCGGTACGGGCACTCCATCAGGAACCACCCGCCGGTCAGCTGGGTCGTTTCGATGGCAAGCGACACCAAGAACCCGCTGACGATGGCGAATCCGACGCTCCGCCCGAACAAACGCCGCAGGAACACGCCCCACGGCACGAAGAACGCGACGTTGAACAACACCTGCCGCAGCGCCGGATTATCGAGCAATCCAGTGTCGAACTGCCGCATGTCTTCCAGGAACTGGAGCGGATTCCACACCGGGTGCCGAAGCGCTTCGTGCGTCGCGCAGTACGCGGCGTCGACGTTCGGCAACGGCAGCAGCGTGTAGGTGACCAGCGCGAAGCAGTACACGAGGAAGGCCGGTGCCGCGATCGCGCGCAGCAGACCGAGCTCGCCGCGTTTGCGATAGCTGATCGCGACATACGGAACCACCAGAACGAACGCCAGCCCGAATCCGGCGAACACGGCGATCAGCGTGGGCCCGCTCCACTGAGTCATCGTTCCTCCACCCTACGTGCGCGCAGAGGCTAGCGGGCGGCAGTAGCCTGGGCACGCGGGAAGGAGGAGCAGTGGACGACGACATCGAAGACAACGCCGACACCGGCTTGCTGGATCCGGAGGACACCCTGGAGGAGGGCGATCCTTACGACGAGGGCTACTCGCCGCCGGAACGTCCACTCGCGACTCGCGACTGGGGCACCACCGCCTCCGAAGAAGCCACCGGGGAAAGCTGGGCGGGCAGGCTGGCCCGCGAACTCCCGGACATCCGCGCGACTGACGGCGACGGCCTGGGCGACACCGAAGACACCGACGGCGAACTCGTCGATGACGAGGTCGGCGACTTCCGCGCGGGGCGCCTGGTTGCCTCGAACGCAGGCTTCGGCCCGGAAACCGAGGCCGAGTTGTATGCCTCGGACATCGGCATCGACGGTGGTGCGGCCTCAGCGGAGGAAGCGGCGGTACACGTCGTCAACCCGCGGGATTTGTGACCTTTCTGCTGGGCACTTCAAGCCTGTGTGCCGCTAGTCCGCTGGATCCCCGATCCAGACCGAGGCCGGAAGCACGTACGGCCGCAGCAGCGTGACCAGATCCGCGTCCCCGCCGCCGTGCAGGGTCTCTTCGGTCAGCCTGCGGGCGACTCCGGCCAGGAAATCGGCTATCTGGACCCGCGGTTCGGACTTCGAGTCGACGAATCGCCACTGCGGCACCGGATCGATCAGCTGCGCGAGCCGCGCCGGGGTGAGGGACGGCTGCTCGTCGTGGATGACCTTGTCCGGACGCCAGAACGCGATCGTGTCGGCGAGGGCGGGCATCAACGGATCGAGCGGCGAGACGAGGCCGGGGTCGGCGAGAAGCTGGTCGCGCAGAGCAGTCAGTCGCGGGCGAGCCGCAACCCAATCGCCGAGGACGTCCGTCTGGGCGAAGAAGCGAGCAGGCGTGGTCGCGGGGAGACGGCGGTTCGAAGTCCGCAGCAGTCCGGTGAACGAGCGCAGGAATTCGGACCAGCGGCAGGTGCCGTGGATACGCGGGCCGTCTCGGTGCAAGGCGCGGGCGCGGGCGTCCGGACGGCACCGCAGGCATTCCGGGTACGGGGTCTGGTCGATGAGAAGGTCGACGATTTTGCCCGCCAGGAACAGGGCTTTGTCGACGAGCAGCACGCTGGCGTTGTCGGCGAGAGGCTCGGTGAGCAGCCATTCCAGCGCGGCGCGGTTCTTGGCGCGCAGGAGGTGGTTGGCTTTGTACTCGAGCGCGGGTGAACCGATGAGTTCCCTCAGCCGCGTAACACATTCCGCGGCGGCCTCGGGTTCCAGCCGGACCGCGGCGTGCGCGAATACCGCGGTGTTCGCCCCGATCAGGTTCACGCCCTCCGAACCGGACTCGTCGCACGCGATCGTCGGCGGCCGCACGAAATCGGATCCTGCCAGACCCGCGAAACGAGAGCGACCCCATTTCTCCAGGGAACCCCTGAGGTGAATTCCCGGATGTGCCGGAGGCCCCGGAAGTTTCACCATGAGAGGGACGGAGGGAGCCGGTCATGGTGCTCGTCGAGGAGGACGTACACGCACTGGACGACGTCCGGCGCGGGCTGGTGGTGGTCCACAACGGATTCGCCGGGGAGTGCTACCTGTGGTCGGTCGGCGGGCGGGTTCCGCTGTGGGAAACGCAGGCGATGGACCGGCTGCGCCGCCGGGGACTGGTGAGAATCGCCCGCCGCCGGGGCGCACCGGCGAGCCCGGTCGTGCTGACGGATCTCGGAGCCGCTGCCGCCTGAGTCCTTTGTGGACTGACGGGTCGCTGAACGGCCGCGCTGACCTTGGGATGAGATGTGCGCGGCGGCGTCCGGTGCTGGTGGTCATTGGTGTGGGTTCCCGACCCGGCTCGCGAGGCTGCCACCATATCCGCACGCGTTCGCTGGCGTGACGGCTGGCGGTGGCTGGCGAGCTTCGGGACAACGGCCACGGGCAGCCTCAGCGCACCGGCACGAACCTCGCCGTTCGCCAGGCACGGAGCGCAACGGGCCCAAGGTGCCCCGGAGCCGCCGGGAGGGCGGTGTGCGCAGCGCTCCCGGCGGCTCCAGGGCGGTCGGGCGGCCGGAGCGGTGATCCCAGTGCACGGCACCGGCGTGCGCCGACCTGGTGAGCAAGCCTTCCGGCCGGATCGATTTCGAACTTAGCCCAGGTCCGGGGCCTGGAGGCGGTGTGTTCCCCGATCGTGTCGGCGGAACCACGCTGGTGGGCGGGTATCGATCGGGGAAGCGGCACCCATCGCGGAAGCCGCACCGGCCAGGCAGCGGCGACAGACCGGGAACTGCACCGATCGGGCGAGCGACCCGAGCGGACAGCGGCCTCCAGCGCGAAGGGCGGAGGAACCGGCAGAGCTCGGCGGCGGACTGAAGCGGCTTCGTGACCGGTGCGGTGCTGGGCGGGGAGTGGCAGTCCTCGGCTGCGATAGGAAGCGGGTTCGTGATGGGACCCGCACCAGGGGGGGCGATTCGGTTGCGGAACGGATCGGCACCGTGACCAAAGCGGCACCGGCAGGAAGCGATACACCTCCGCTGCGGGACAATCGGCCCCGATCGGGAGGATGATCGGGGCATGGCCGGGTTCAGGGCCCGTCACCGGCGGGCGGTTGCGGACGAGGCGCTGGTCCGCGCGCTTTTCGAGGAGCACGGGCGGGCGATGCTCGCTTACGCCACGCGGTTGCTCGGCGACCGCGCGGCGGCGGAGGACGTGGTGCAGGAGGCGCTGGTCCGCGCGTGGCGCAGTCCGGACAGCCTGGTCAACGGGCGCGGGTCCGTGCGCGGGTGGTTGCTGACCGTGGTGCGGAACCTGGTGATCGACCGTTTCCGGGCGAAGGAGGCGCGGCCGCAGGAGGTCGCCGAGTCGCCGGCGGGTGTGCCGGTCGAGCGGGACCATGCCGATCAGGTCGTCGACTCGATGGTGGTGCTCGCGGCACTCGACGGGCTTTCTCCGGAGCATCGCGAGGTGCTCGAGCAGATGTATCTGCAGGGGCGCAGTGTCGCGGAAGCGGCTGAGCGGCTCGGGATTCCCCCGGGCACGGTCAAATCCCGCTCGTATTACGGGCTGCGGGCGTTGCGGGAAGAGTTCCGGCGAGCGGAAGGGGTGGCCGGATGAACACAGCCGACGAGCACGTCGACCTGGCGGGATACCTGACCGGTCAGCTCGGGTCGGGCGAGCAGCGCGACGTCGAGGCGCATCTGGACGGCTGCGAGCGGTGCCGGGCCGAGGCCGCGTCCCTGCGGGAGGTGCAAAGTTTCCTCGGCGAGCTGCCGCCGGAGGCCTTGCTGGACGGACCGCCGGTGGGAGCGGACCTCGTGATGCAGCGGACCGTGAACCAGGTGCGGGCCGAGGCACGCGCGCAAGCCGGGCGGGGACGGTCGATGGCTATCGTCGCCGCGGTCGTGGTGGCTGCGGTCGTGTTGGGCGTCGGGGTGATGGTGGGGCGCAGTTCGTCCGGGCCCGAAGTGGCGGTGCCGACCACGCCGCCGCCGTCGACCAGTGCGGTTCCTGGCACGAAGGTGGTGTCCGGCGCGGACGCCAGCGGGCAGACCCGGCTGACCGCGAGCATCGTGCCGGAACCCGGCTGGGTCCGCGTGGACGGTTCGGTGAAGGGCATCCCCGCCGGGCAGAAATGCCTTCTCGTCGTCCTCGGCAAGAACGGCGAGCGCCAGGTCGCGGGCGGCTGGATGGTGTCGGAACGAGCGGCCCGGGACGGCGCGAACCTCTACGGCACGGCGGTCGTCGACCCGGCACAGGTGGCGGCGGTGGTCATCGAGAACACCGCCGGGCACCGGTTCGTCGAGGCGGACGTCAGCTGAACCACCGGCAGGGCTGGCACGGGTCAACCGGGCGGATGTGCTGACCGGGCGTTGCGGCGGACCGCTGGTCGGGCCGTGCGCGGGCGGGCTGCTGCTAGCTGATGCGTCGGGGCGAGTGATCTGCGGTGGGTCGGCTGGATTGATCGGGCAGCGGTGGCCTGCCGGGGTGCGGCGTTAGCTGAACCGCTGGTTGGGCCGTGCGCGGGCGGACTGCTGCTAGCTGATGCGTCAGGCGAGTGATCTGCGGTGGGTCGGCTGGATTGATCGGGCAGCCGTGGCCTGCCGGGGTCCGGTGTTAGCTGAACCGCTGGCCGAGCCATGCGCGGGCGGACTGCCATGGCTCGTCGGCCGGGTCGATCAGGCGGAAGTGGTCGACGCCGGGAAGCTCGACGTAGTCCACGTCGTCACCTGCCGCTTTTGCCGCGGCCACGTAGTCGCGGCTGTGCGCCACCGGGACCCGGACGTCGGCGTCGCCGTGGACGACCAGTTGCGGGCAGCCGATCGGGAGTTGCCGGACCGGCGACGCCGCCGGGTCGTCGCCGGTCAGGAACAGGCCAGCGGCGCCTTCGCCCAGTTCTTCGGTCCGGGCGCGCGGGACGTCGGTGATCGGAGCCAGTGCGACGACGCCGGAGAGCGCGCCGCCGGCCAGCAGGGCCAGGTGTCCGCCCGCGGAGTGTCCGATCGCGACTGTCGGCAGCGCGGCCGGACGTTCGACGGCGGCGATCGCCGCTCGGACGTCGTCGAGGGTTTGCGGCCAGCCGCCGGTGTCGCCGTCGATCCGCCGGTATTCGACGTTCGCCACGTACCAGCCGGCGGCGACGAGGTCGGCGGCCATCGGGTCGAGCTGGTGCAGGTCGTGCCGGGCGCGCCACCATCCGCCATGCAGCAGGATCGCGGTGCCCCGTCCGCCCGGGGTCCCGTGGAGTTCGACGAACTGGCTGGGCTCGGTGCCGTAGCGGCGGGTTTCCATGCTGGTCATTAGATCACCATCGCGCCAGCCGTTCGTGCACTCTTGCGAGCCCTTCGTGTGCCGCGCGATACGCCTCGTACAGTCCGGTCAAGTCCGTCCCGGGGGCGAAGGTGCGCTCGACGGCGACGGTCGAGGCTGCGGCGGTTTCGATGTCCGGGTACCGGCCCGCGCCGACTGCGCCGAGCAAGGCAGCGCCGAGCGCGGCGCTGTCGTGCACGCGGAGGCGTTCGACCGGGCGGGAGAGCGCGTCGGCGTGGAGTTGGGTCCAGAGGTCACTGCGTGCGCCGCCGCCCGAGAATGTCACCGACGGGAGGCGTTCGCCGCAGGCTTCCTCGACGGTTTCCAGCACGTGCCGTGCCGAAAAGGCGACTCCGGTGAGGACGGCTCGGGACAGGTCAGCGGTGGTAGTGGACGAGGTCAGCCCGAGGAAGCTGCCGCGCAGGTCCGGGTCCCAGAGCGGCGCGCGTTCGCCTTGCAGGTGCGGTAGGAACACCACACCGGGCGTGCCGTCCGCGGCGGAAGCGAACACTTCAGGCACGGACAATCCGGATGCCCGGCTCCACCAGCGCACCGCGTCGCCTGCTGCTTGTGTTGGCCCGGCGTGCACGACGAGATCGCCGCGCGGCGGGAAGGTGACCAGGCCACGGACCGAGTTGTGCCGGTGCGAGGCGGCCGCGACCACCAACGACGTCCCGCAGGCGACCATCGCGCGGCCCGGTTCCGTTGTGCGGGTACCGAAAACGGCGCCGAACGCGTCCATGGTTCCTACGACGACCGGGGCGTCGCCCAGTACGGCAGCGTGGCCGAGTGGTTCCTCCGGAGCGAGCAGTTCCGGCAGACGGTCGCCGAGTCCGTCCACGAGTGCGACTGCCTCGGGCAGATAGCCGGACGCGTCTGCGATGCGCACGCCGGACAGCAGGTCGGTCGCGATCCGT
Organism: Amycolatopsis echigonensis; assembly: GCF_002846615.1. Classification (NCBI taxonomy): domain Bacteria; kingdom Bacillati; phylum Actinomycetota; class Actinomycetes; order Pseudonocardiales; family Pseudonocardiaceae; genus Amycolatopsis; species Amycolatopsis echigonensis. The sequence goes on from NZ_PJMY01000003.1 coordinate 5,039,542, forward strand.
CCGGTGAGCCGCGCGCCGATGAAATCCTTGGGGCTCAGCATCCATCGCGCGCGGGACCACAGCTCCGGTTGCTCGCGCGCGAACCACGCGGCCCGGGCACCGGCGAACGACGCATCGAGCGTGATCGGCCCGCCCCAGATGCGTTTTTTGTCGTCGTCGGTGAATCGTGCGTCGAGTTCCGCGGCGATCTCCGCGCAGCGCTGGTCCTGCCAGATCACCGCCGGAGCGAGCGGACGCAGGTCTTCGCCGACGAGCAGATGGGTGTTGACCTGGCTGACGATCCCGGCCGCGCGCACGGAACCGGCGGGCAGTCCGGAAAGGACGGTGCGGAGCGCGGTTTCCGTTGCGCGCCACCAGACTTCCGGGTCCTGCTCGGCCCAGCCGGGACGCGGCCGCGTGATCGGGTAGGGCACGGAGTGCGCCGCGAGTTCCCGGCCGTCCGGCGCGAACGCCGCGACTTTCACCGCGGTCGTGCCGACGTCGATGCCGAGCAGAGCTTCTTCGTCCATGCCACAGGGGTACCAGGAATTCGCTACCGTCGGAGCATGACCTCTGCCGCGGAGAATTACCTGCGCGAGTACCACGATCGCAAACCGGACGCGATGTCCGTGCTGATCGAGTCCGGCCGGGTGACCGAGGACGGCCGGACGAGTTACGAGGTCCTGGCTGATCGGGTCGCGCCCGCGAGCCGGGTGCTCGATCTCGGGTGCGGCGACGGTGCGCTGCTGGCCGTTTTCGCCCGGCGCGGGGCGGAGAAGCTCGCTGGCGTCGACCTGTCCGCGGGACAGCTCGCTCTTGCCCGGCAACGGCCCGAACTGACCGGTGCGGACCTTCGTCACGGGCGGGCGCAGGAGCTGCCGTTCGAGGACGGCAGTTACGACGCGGTCGTGTCGCACATGGCGTTCATGCTCATGGACAACCCCGAGGAAGTCGTCGCCGAGATCGCGAGGGTGCTGGTTCCGCACGGAATCTTCGCGACGGTCGTCGGCGGTCCCGAATCGACCGGCGCGACTCCGGTGTTCCTGGAATTGGCCCGGCCGCTGTTCCGGGAGGTGCCGGAGGAACGACAGGCCACCTACACCGCCGAGCGGCGCACGTCTCATCGCGAGGGGATTGACGAGGTGCTCGCTCCGGCTGGCTTCGCGCCGGTTTCCTGGGAGCCGTACGAGATCGACCTGACCGCCGCTCCGGACAAGGCGTGGACGTTGTGCTGTGAATCGTATTACTCGACCGACACCCTCGACGATGCTCAGCTGGCCCGGCTGCGCGCGGCCTTTCTCGCCGAAACCGAGCATCTGCGGACCGCGGACGGGCGGCTTCCGGCGGGATTGTGCGTCAACCTGGCCAAAACCGAGCTGCTGAAGTGACCGTTCGCGCTACCGTCACGGACATGATGACGCCCGCCGAAGAGTTCCTGCGCGATTTTCACGACCGGAACCCGGCAGCTGCGTCCGAACTGGCCGAGCGGGGCCGAGTCGACGGACGCTCGGTGTACGAGGCGTTCGCCGACCACGTCGGCCGGCCGCGCAGCGTGCTCGACCTCGGCTGCGGGGACGGCGCGCTGCTGGCGGTGCTCGCCGCTCGCGGTACCGAAAAGCTCGCCGGCATCGACCTTTCCGCCAAACAGCTGGACCTCGCGCGCGGCCGGGCCGGGCTCGCCGACGCGGACCTGCGGCCGGGCCGCGCGCAGGAGCTGCCGTTCGAGGACGACAGCTTCGACGCGGTCGTGTCGCATATGGCGCTGATGCTCATGTCCGACGTCGAGAAGGTGATCTCCGAGACCGCCCGCGTGCTGCGGCCCGGCGGCGCCTTCGTGATCGGCGTGGGCGGCGGCGGGACCGACGCGCTCGAGGTGTTCCTGAAGGTCGCCCGGCCGCTCTTCGCGGTAGTGGCCGACGACCGGCAGGTGCCGACCTCCGGCGATCCGCGCAGCCGCACCCGCGAAGGCCTGGACGCGCTGCTCGGCCCGGCCGGATTCGCACCGGTCGGATGGCACGAGCTGCTGGTGGACCTGTCCGGCACGCCGGATTCGGTCTGGCAGACGTGCCACGACACCTACTACCAGGTCGACGCCCTGGACGAGACGCAGCTGATGGGGCTGCGGACCGCGTTCAAGGTGGCGTCCCGGTCGCTGGTGGCCCCGGACGGCACGCTGCCGGCCGGGGCGCGCATCAACGTGGCGACGACACGGCTGACCTGACCGGAGCGCCGAACCACTGCGTGAGTGCGGCTTGGAGCGCCTCGCCATCTGGTTCGGCGTCGGTGGAGGACCAGGCGACGTAACCGTCCGGGCGGATGAGCAGCGCGGTGGGTGCGTCGCCAGTTGCCGTGGTGGACACGGTGGTCACGCGGTCGTGCCACGGTGCGGCCACGTCCGAGAGCGCAGCGCCGGGCGTCAGGTCCAGCAACACCGGGCGCGCGGCTTGGTACGCGGCGGTGAGCGGGCCCGGGTCGGCCAGCGGCAGGTCGGGAGCCCAGCGGCCGCTGTCCGGGTCGGTTCCGTAGTGGATGTCCGCGCCGGACATCAGATCGGCGACGTGCTGCCGCACCTCCGGATAGGCCAGGAGCTGGCCGAAGAATTCGCGCAATGCGGTGACTTCCGGCCCGGGTGCGACGAGCGCGCTTTGCGCCTGCGTGTGCATCACGACGCGCTCGCTCACCGGGCGGCGCTCGGCCTCGTAGCTGTCGAGCAGGCCCGGCGGAGCCCAGCCCCGCACCTCCGCGGCGAGCTTCCACGCGAGGTTCGCGGCGTCCTGCAGACCGAGATTGAGCCCGGGGCCGCCGATCGCGGAATGCACGTGGGCCGCGTCGCCGACCAGCAGCACTCGGCCCCGCCGGTACATCTCCGCGATCCGGGTGTTGCCGCCGGACAGCCTGCGCAGCAGGAACGGACCTGGGCCGGACGGCGGTTCGAGAGGCAGGTCGACGCCGAGCACCCGCTGCACGCTCGCGCGCAATTCCTCGAGGGTCAGCGGATCGTCGTCGGCGAAATCGGCGGCACCGCTGTGTTCGGAGACCGACAGCGTCGGGTTTGCCGGGTCGAATGGCGCGAACACGAACACTCCGGTTTCGGTCCGATGGTGCTGGAACGGCGAGAGAACGCCGGTCTCCAGCTTCAGCCCGCCGGTCACGGGATCGACGAAGGACTGCGGGAGCCGCACATTCGCGCTGCGGGACACCGTTTCGTCCCACGTGACGCCGGGAAAGTCGATCCCGGCGAGCTTGCGCACTGTGCTGCGTCCGCCGTCCGCGCCGACCAGGTAGTCGGCGGCGATTTCGTAGGGCCCGTCCGGGCCCTGCACCTGCACGGTCACCGAGTTCTGGTCCTGGGCGAAACCGGTGATTTCGTGGCCACGGCGGATCTCGGCCCCGAGCGCGGCGGCGTGCTCGGCGAGGATCTGCTCCATTTCGTGCTGTGGCCGCGGCAGCACATACATCGGATTTCTGGGCAGGTCGGCGAATTCGACCGGGAAAGCGCCGAAGACGAACTGCGGTGCCGGCGTGGGTTCGTGGACACCGGCGAGCTTCCCGAACAACCCGCGACGATGCAGCAACGGCACGACCTGGCCGACGAGACCGTTGGCACGGCGCACGCCGTCAGGTTCGGCGAGCCGCTCCAAGACGACGGGGCGGACTCCGGCGAGGCAGAGTTCGGCGGCGAGCATCAGGCCGTTCGGCCCGGCGCCCGCGATGACGATGGCGGACATGGAGATCTCCTTGCGGGATCAGGGAAGCACCTCGGCGAGCGTGTCGAACGCCCGGTGCACGATGTCGGTCAGATCCGCGGGCGGGTCGGCGCGCACCCATTCCTGGATGACTGCGCGGAGCACGCCGCCCGCGGTGGTGGCGGTGAGCTGGACGCGGAGGTCGTGGACGTCCGCGCCGAGGCGTTCCGCGATCGCTTCGGCCAGTGCTTTTTCGGCCGCGGCGTTGGCTTTGAGGAATTCGCCCGCCAGTGCGGGTTCGGCGATCATGACCTGGACCCCAGCCGTCCATTGGGCGTCGGTCGTTTCGCCCGAAGAGGTGCCTCGGTCGGCGTTGAGCTGCGCGAGCGTCGCTTCGCGCAGCGCGGTCCACAGCGGTTCCGTCGCTGGGCGCGCGCGGAGGTGATCAGCGATCCCGCGAGCGCGATCCTGGTGCCGCGCGACGATCGCTTCGGCTTTGCTGGAGAAGTAGTTGTTGACGGTGCGTGGCGAAACTCCCGCTTCGCGGGCGATGTCCTCGATAGTCACTTTCGACAGACCGCGCTCGACTGTGAGCCGGATTGCCGCCCAGGAGATGTCGACCCGGGTCTCTTGGCGGCGGCGGTCTCGCAGGTTCGGTCGCTCGGTCATGAGACCCACCATAGCGCGCTTCTTGCGTAACGCGCAAACTTTGCGCGTTGTGCAAGTTCGAGCACAAGAAGAAGCCCGGGGCACGGATGCCCCGGGCTTCTCTGCTCTTGCGTGCGGTCAGTCCTTAGAGCTCTTGAAGGCGTCCTTCACCTTCTCGGCAGCCTGCTTGAGGTTGCCCTTGCCCTGCTCCGCCTTGCCTTCGGCCTGCCACTGCTCGTTGTCCGTGGCGTTCCCGACGGCTTCCTTGGCGCGGCCCTTAAGTTCTTCAGCCTTGTTTTCGGCCTTGTCGTTCACGATGGGTGTCCTCCCTTCTCGTGCCTCGCACTTCGGCTACCCGCTCTGCCGGGCGCCAAACTCGCTAAAACGCAGAATCGGCGCCACGCTCAGTGAGCGGCAGCACCTGAGGGCACGGAGGAGTGACGGGCTCCGCACCTGCCGCAGGACGGTGCGCACGGCGACGGCGAGGGGGCGGATTTCCCTTTACTGTGGCCGTGTTCCGTCCAGTTCCGAAGGAGTTCCCAGTCATGCGTCTGTCCACTCGCAACCAGCTCACCGGCACCGTGTCCGCGATCCAGCCCGGTGCGGTCATGACCGTGGTCACCGTCCAGCTCGACGGCGGGCAGTCCGTCGTCGCCTCGATCACCAAAGACGCCGCCGAGGAACTCGAACTCGAGGTCGGCAAGCCGGTGACCGCGCTGGTCAAGTCGACGGAGGTGATGCTCGGCGTCGAGTAAGGCGATCAAGGCAGCACCCGGCACAGCGCCGCCAGCGCGCCCGACCACGCGCTCGCCGACGGGGTGCTGAAGCCGATCACCAGCGCGTCGCGGTCCGCGGGCGCTTCGGGATGCCGGAACGCGCCGAGGCCGTGCATGGCCAGTCCCTGCCACGCGGACCCTTGCACCACAGCGTCTTCCTCGCCGGACGGGACGTCCACCAGCACCTGCAGGCCGGCGGACAAACCGGTCACCCGTGTGTTCGGAGCGTGCTCGGCCAGCGCCGCGACGAGCTGGTCGCGCCGGCGGCGGTAGTGCAGCCGCATCGCCCGGATGTGCCGGTCGTAACTGCCCGAAGTGATGAACTCGGCCATGGTGAGCTGGTCGAGCACGCCCGAGAACGGGTCGCGTTCGCCCTTGGCCTCGGCGGCGGCCCTGGCGATCCGCGGCGGCAGCGCCATCCAGCCCAGCCGCAGGCCCGGGGCGAGCGCTTTGCTTGTGGTGCCAAGGTAAATCACGTGCTCCGGGTCGAGGCCCTGCATCGCGCCGACCGGGCTTCGGTCGTAGCGGAACTCGCCGTCGTAGTCGTCCTCCAGCACCAGGCCGCCGGTCCGGCGCGCCCAGTCCACCACCGCGGCGCGGCGGTCCGGATGCAGTGCGACGCCGGTCGGGAACTGGTGCGACGGCGTCAGCAAGACAGCACCGACGTCCGGCAGCTCGTCGAGGCGTTCGACCATCGCGCCGTCGGCGTCGACCGGCAACTGCGGGGTGTCGAGGCCGACCTTGGCGAGATGCGCGCGATGTACTTGCAGGCCGTATGACTCGACGGCTACTGCTCGCGCTTCACGCTGCTTCAGCACTTCGGCGAGCACGATGAGACTGTGCGACGTACCGGTGGACAGCATGATCTGGTCCGGGTGCGCGCGTACGCCGCGCGTACGGGCGAGGTATGCGGCTACAGCTTCGCGTAGCTCTGGGCGGCCGTACGGACCGCCGTAGCCGAACGCGTCGTCGGGCGCGTCGCCCAGGGCGCGGCGCGCGGCTTTGAGCCAGTCTGCGCGGGGGAAGGCGGAGAGATCGGGTTGGCCGGGGCGTAGGTCGTGCACGATCCGGTGTCGCGACGCTGGCTTGGGCACGGCCGGTGCGGGCGCGATTTCGGCGCGCGCCGCAACCCGGGTTGCGGCGCCTTGCCGTGCGGTGAGCCAGCCTTCGGCGACAAGTTCCGCATACGCTTGCGCCACGGTGTTCCGGGCGATGCCGAGATCCGCGCCGAGCGTGCGGCTGGACGGCAGCTTCGCGCCCGGCGTGAGCCGCCCGGTGCGGATGGCGTCGCGCAGGGCCTCCATCAGGCCGTCGCGCAGGCGAGGCCCGCGCAGGTCGAGGTGGAGGTCTTCACTCAGCGAACTGGCCCACTCCGCGCGCACGGAAATGGACCATAACAGAGTGCCAATCGCTCGTAGGGTCGAAACTATGACCACGACAGAACGACTTCCGGTGCAACCGCCTCGCCTCACGATGGCAGAGCTGGCCCCCGAGGCATACAAGGCGATGATCCGTCTCGACGCCGCGACCCGCCACGGCCTCGACCCGGCTCTGCGGCAGCTGGTGTTGATCCGGGCGTCGCAGATCAACCATTGCGCCTTCTGCATCGACATGCATTCGAAGGACGCGTTGGCCGCTGGCGAAACGACCGAGCGCGTCATTCAGCTCTCCGCGTGGCACGAGTCGAAGCACTTCTATACGGCGAAGGAGGTCGCCGCACTGGAGTTGACCGAAGCGGTCACCGTGCTCACCGACGGCTTCGTGCCCGACGACGTCTTCGCTCGCGCCGCCGAGCACTTCGAGGAGGCCGAACTGGCTCAGTTGATCGCCACGATCACGGTGATCAACGCGTGGAACCGGTTCGCGGTGACAACGCGGATGGTGCCCGGCGAGTACGTTCCGGGCAAGCACTGACCGGTCTGAACCGCTAGGTGAGCAGAGTCGCGGGCGAAAAACGGTCAGGCTGGCGGAGCTGCCAGCCCGACCGTCCTCACAGCGTGCGCAGCAACCGCACGGGGTTTTCGATGCAGTCCGCGACAAAGCGGAGGAATCCGCCCGCGGTGCCCCCGTCGCACACGCGATGGTCGAACGCGAGCGTCAGCTCGGTGATCTTGCGGGCGGTGACCTGACCGTCCACGATCCACGGCCGGTCGATGATCCGGCCGACGCCGAGGATCGCCACCTCCGGGTAGTTGATGATGGCGGCCGAACCGTCCACTCCGAACACGCCGTAGTTGTTCACGGTGAACGTGCCGCCGGTGAGGTCGGCCGGAGCGAGGCGTCCGGCGCGGGCCTGTTCGGTGCGGTCGGCGAGCGCGGCGGAGAGGTCTTCCAGGGTGTGCTGATGTGCGTCCTGGACCACCGGGACGACGAGGCCGCGGTCGGTCTGCGCGGCGAAGCCGAGATGCACGGCCGACGGGATGACGATCTCGTCGCCTTCGAGATGCGCGTTCAGCTCGGGGAACCGGCGCAGGCCCGCGACGGCGAACCGGGCGATGAGTGCGAGCAGGCTGATTTTCGGGGCGTGCGGATCGCTGTTGAGCGCGGTGCGCAGGCGCAGCAGTTCGGTCGCGTCGACGTCCACCCAGACGGTCGCCTCAGGGATTTCGCGGCGGGAGCGGGCGAGTTTGTCGGCGACGGTTTTGCGCAGGCCGCGCAAGGGGATTCGCTGCTCGTCTGCTGCTGCCGCGGGGGTTTCGGTGGCGGCGATCGCGCGTTCTACGTCAGCGCGGCTCACGATGCCGTCGGTGCCGGTTCCGGTCAGTGCCTGAAGGTCCACTCCGGACTCACGAGCAAGTCGGCGGACTAGCGGAGACACCACGCGGACTCGGTCCGAAGTGGACTTTGTTGCTGGGGCCGGGGATGTCGCCGGTGCTTTGCTGCCGCGTGGCCGCCTCGCGCGCCGGGTGCGGGTTTGGCTGGTGCCATAGCCGATCAGGACGTTTCCGCTGCCCTCCGGCGTCACGACGCCGGGTTCGGTGAAGTCCGCGGCACTGTCCACAGTGATCAACGGACTGCCGACGGTCAGCACTTCGCCCGGTGCTCCGTGCAGCGTCGCGACCCGGCCCGCGAACGGCACCGGAACCTCGACGCTCGCCTTCGCGGTTTCGACTTCCACGACGGTCTGGTCCACGGTGACGGTGTCGCCGACCGCGACGTGCCACGCGACGATTTCCGCCTCGGTCAGGCCTTCGCCGAGGTCGGGCAGTTTGAAGACGGCCATCACTTCTCCCCGTCGAGCGGTGCCGCGTCGTCCCACTGGAGCCGTTCGAGGGCGTCCAGGATCCGGTCGACGCCCGGCAGGTGGTGCTGTTCCAGATTCGGTGCGGGATAAGGAATGTCGAACCCGGCGACGCGCAATACCGGTGCTTCCAGGTAATGGAAACAGTGCTCGGACAGTTGCGCGGCGACCTCGGCGCCGTAGCCGCAGAATCGGCTCGCCTCGTGCACTACGACCGCGCGACCGGTGCGTCGCACGGACGCGGCGACCGTTTCCAGGTCGAATGGCGCGAGGCTCCGCAGATCGATCACCTCAGCGTGGTAGCCCTCTTCGGCGGCGGCGTCAGCAGCTTCGAGCGTCGTGCTGAGAGCGCCGCCGTAGGAGATGAGGGTGACGTCGCTGCCTTCGCGGCGGATCACCGCTTTGTCGAGACCGGGAGAACGGCGTTGCGGGTCAACGGTTCCCTTTTCCCAATACCGGCGCTTGGGCTCGAGGAAAATGACCGGGTCCGGGCTGTCGATCGCTTCGCGCAGCAGCGTGTAGGCGTCCTCCGGCGTGGCCGGGGTGACGACGCGCAGGCCGGCCGTGTGCGTGTAGTAGACCTCGGACGAGTCGCAGTGGTGCTCGACGCCGCCGATGCCGCCGCCGTAGGGCACCCGGATCACCACGGGCAGTTCGACCTGGCCCTTGGTGCGGTTGCGGAGTTTGGCGAGGTGGCTGGTGATCTGCTCGAACGCGGGGTAGGCGAACGCGTCGAACTGCATCTCGATCACCGGGCGCAGGCCGTTCATCGCCATCCCGATCGCCGTGCCGACGATGCCCGATTCGGCGAGCGGCGAGTCGAAGACCCGTGCGTCGCCGAAGCGTGCGGCGAGTCCGTCAGTGACACGGAAGACGCCGCCGAGCGTGCCGACATCTTCGCCGAAGACCAGCACGCGCTCGTCCTCGGCGAGCGCGTCGGCGAGGGCGCGGTTGAGCGCTCCGGCGAGGGACAGTGTGGTGTCGAGAGTGGCGGTCATGCCTGGTCCTCGGTGTTCTCGTGCGCCAGTTGGGCGGCCTGCTGTCGCAACGCGGCGGTCGGTTCGGCGTAGACGTGCCGGAAGAGGTCCGCCGGGTCGAGCTCGGTGTCGACGTTCATCCGCTCGCGCAATGTCGCTGCTTCCTCTTCGGCGCGCGCGTCGATCTCATGCTGCGTCTTGTCGTCGAGGAGGCCACGGTCGGTGAGGTACTGCTTGAGGCGGCTGATCGGGTCGCGCGTGAGCCACTCCTCCACTTCGGCCTTCTCGCGATAGCGCGTCGCGTCGTCGGCGTTGGTGTGCGACTCCATGCGATAGGTGACAGCTTCGATCAGCGTCGGCCCTTCGCCGGCCGCGGCGCGCGCGACAGCCTGTTCGACGACAGCGTGTACGGCGGCCGCGTCGTTGCCGTCAACGAGTACGGACGGCATGCCGTAGCCGACACCCTTGTACGCGAGCGAAGGCGCAGCCGTCTGCTTCTCGAGCGGGACGCTGATGGCGTAGCCGTTGTTCTGTACGAGGAAGACGACCGGTGCCTTCCAAACGGCGGCGAAGTTCAACGCTTCGTGCGTGTCGCCTTCACTGGTAGCACCATCGCCCACGAGAACGAGCGAGACCGTGTCTTCGCCCTTCACGCGCGCAGCGTGCGCGAAGCCGACCGCGTGCAGCGTGTTCGTGGCAAGCGGCGTGCACTGCGGCGCGACGTTGGCACGGTATGGGTCGTAGCCGCAGTGCCAGTCGCCGCGCAGCAGCGTGAGCACCTCGACGGGGTCGACGCCGCGCGCGACGACGGCCATCGAGTCGCGGTAGGTGGGGAAAAGCCAGTCCTGCGGGCGAAGCGCGAGGATCGAGCCGATCTCGGCGGCCTCCTGCCCTCGCGCCGACGGGTACACCGCGAGCCGGCCCTGTTTGGTGAGCGCGGTGGCCTGGGTGTCGAAGCGGCGTCCGGAAACCATGCCGCGGTAGAGGCGGAGGAGGACGTCGTCCGCGGGCATCGCGAGCGCCGGGTCGGGCGCGGGCGTGCCGTCGGCGGTCACGAGGCCGAGCGGCTCGTCGCTGGGCAGGAAATAGGACGCGGCAGTGCGTTCCGTGGTAGTCACCGGCAGCTCCCATCGACGAAGACGAGTAGAGCCTGATATTCGCTGCCGGGCAATCAGAGATCCAGACTTGACGGAGAACTGTGGAATGATGGCCTGGTTGTAGAGTCTTGGTTGGACGATTGGCTTGCGAGGTGGCGCGGATGTCCCGGCCGGATGGACAAATGGCAGCGGTGCTGGACGAGGTCGACCTGAAACTGATCGCCGAGCTGAAGAAAGACGGCCGCGCCTCGATGCGCGCCCTCGCCGAACACGCGCACATCTCGCGGGCCGGTTGCTACACGCGCGTGGAGCGGCTGCACCGCGAGGGAGTGATCACGGGGTACACGGCCGTCACCGATCCGCGACGCATGGGACAGGGCCTCGCGGCGTACGTGTACCTGAAGGTCACGCAGAACTCCTGGCGGACGGTGAGCGCGGAACTCAAGCACATCCCGGAAATCGAACACGGCGGTCTGGTGTCCGGGGACAACGACCTGATCCTATTCGTGCGGACCCGCGACGCGGACAGTCTGCGGGACTTGGTGTTCGAACGGTTGCAGTCCATGCCGGACGTGCTCTCGACGCACACCGTGCTGGTCTTCGACGAGCTGTGAGCGTCGCTAGGCCGCTTTGACCAGGTAGACCGCGAGCCGGTACACGCCGGTCGCCTCGAACGGCATCGGCGCACGGCGGTACCCGGCGCGTTCGTAGAGGGCGATGTTGCGTTCGCTGGACGCGCCGGTGAAGAGGACGTACTGCTTCGTCTCCGGCGGAGCGTGGCGCTCGGCGTGCTCGAGGAGGAACCGCCCGAGGCCACGTCCCGCCAGGTCCGGCGCGACCATCAAGCGGCCGATCTCCCAGCCGCCATCTTCGACAGGGCGCGCACGGACCGCGCCGACGAGCCGGTGTCCCCGCCGGACGACCCAGCTGTGCCAGGTCTTGATCGACTCGCGGACCTCGGCGAGGTCCTCGGTCAGCGCGGGATGTTCCAGAGTGTTGTTGAGCAGGGCTTCCTGAACCCAGCAACACCGCTGGAGCACCATCAGCTCGGCGGCGTCGCCGGGGCTCGCGGGGAGCAGGGTCGCGCCGGGGAGGGTTTCGAGGTCCACTCGACCTGTTCTAGCCAGGAACCCGGTTCCGGGCAACGGCTCAGGAGCCCACGAGGAACTCCGCGCCGAACGGATCGTGGACGGTCACTATGCGCCCGTACGGGCTGTCTTGTGCCTCGACGACCTCGCCGCCGTGCTCGGTTGCTGGGTCGTTGACGAGCCGGGGGCTGGGGGATTGCGGCCTTGCCAGAGCCCGAACCGTGCTCCGGTCGGGTCTTCTGCGACGGCGATGCGGGCGTGGTCGCCGTCGTCGTGGGGTTGGTCGAGAACCTTGCCACCTGCGGCGGTGACGGCTTTGTCGGTGCCGGCGCAGTCGTCGGTCGCGAAGTAGACCGTCTAGGCCGGGCGGGAGTCGGCAGCTTGGCGCAGGCTGGCGACGGGGAGGTCGCGCGGCGGGCAGTGGTGGCCGTCGAAGGTCCAGCCGAGGACGGTGCCGTAGAAGCGTTGCGCACGGTCCAGCCCCGGTACCTCGAGGGCGGTCCACCTCGGCGTACCAGCGGCTGGTTGCGGTCGACGGTGCTCATCGAGGTCCCTTTATCGGCGATGGCGGCGACGCTAGGGCGGATCGCGGACAGTTGCGGTCCGAGAGCGCTCAGCATGTGGGAGGTGGTGGCCGGATCCGGTGCGGAGCACGCATTGTGGACAAGGCACCCCGGATTGGAATGGCAGGCGAGAATGAGCACGTCCCCGCTCGAAAACCCCGCTTGGGCCGCGTTGAGCGGTCCGCACGCGTCGTTCGCGGAGCAGAAGGGGCAGGTGCTGCGGTATCCGGTCGATGTCGCTCCGTTCCTCGCCGTGCCGGACCAGCCGGACGACCACGTGTGGCACGACATCGCCGACCTCGTCGGCCCTGGAGCGTCGACGGTCGTGGTCGGCCGGGTCGGGACGCCGCCGCCCGCGGGCTGGACGGTGGAGGCCGAGATCGCCGGGGTGCAGATGGACGGTTCGGCCGCCCCGGCGGTCGCCGACCCGGAAGCGGTGCGGCTGACCGAGGCGGACGTGCCGGAGATGCTCGACCTCGTGTCCCGGACGCAGCCCGGCCCGTTCCTGCCCCGGACGATCGCCTTGGGCGTCTACCTGGGCATCCGCCGCGACGGGGTGCTGGTGGCGATGGCGGGCGAACGGATGCATCCGCCGGGGTGGACCGAAATCAGCGCGGTCTGCACGGATCCGGCGTTCCAGGGGCAGGGGCTGGCGGCCCGGCTGGTGCTGGCGGTCGCCGCGGGCATCCGCGAACGCGGGGAACGGCCGTTTCTCCACGCCGCCGGGACGAACACCGGCGCGATTCGGTTGTACGAGAAGCTGGGGTTCCGGCTCACCCGGGAGATGCAGTTCGGCGCTTATCGGGCTCCTTCGCTGTAGTCGGCGGTTCCGGCGAGGATTTCGGCGAGACCCGTCGGGTGGAGCAGTGGGTCGATGTGGCCGAGGGGCAACGAGTGCACGTCGAAGGGGTTGTCGGGGGTTAGGGCGTCGGCCTCTTCGATGAAGTGGTCTTGCAGCGCGAGGGGCATGTTGGCGTCTTCGGTCAGCCGGATGTAGGTGTGCGGGATCTGGCCCCAGGCAGCGGGATTGACGAGGTCACTACCGGCGTCGCGGGATTCGTCGGGGTCGAGGGCGGATAAGAAGGCGACGACCTCCGCGTCGGTGCCGGTGGTGGTCCAGGCGCGTTTCAATGCGGCCAGGTGTGCGGGATCGGTGGTGCGCCAGTTCATCCGGACGGCACCCAGGCGTTTCGGGTCGTCGACCGGGATTGGGCCGGAGCCGGGTGCTCTGAAGGCCGGGGTGGCGAGGTAATCGGCGGCGGTGCCGGTGACGCAGCACCAGGCTGAGACGTAGACGGTTCGGGCTAGCAGGTCGGGGACGGCGTTGGCGACGCTCGTGACGGTGAAACCGCCGCGGCTGTGACCGACCAGGATGACGGGACCGTGTTCGCGTACGCGGCGGACGAGATCGATGACGTGTGCGACGTTGTCCGCATGCGTGATGCCAGCCATCGGTGATGGTTCTGCGGTGAAGGTCGCGAGGTCTTGGGCCTGGTAGGCGGCGGAGAAACCGGCGGTGCCGTGACCGGGGAGGTCGACGGCCAGGCTGCGGTGGCCGCGCACGGCTAGTTCGCGTTGGAGCGCGGTGAAGCAGCGTCCGGCGGCGTGGGAGCCGGGGATGAGGACGAACGTTGGCTGCATGTGGAGGATTCTTCCGTTCTCGGCGGTCGGGGCGCGAAGCGCGCGGTTTCCGTTGCGGCTCTAGGGGCGGTTAGGGGTCGTTGCGCTGGTGGGGCGCGGTTAGCGTGGGTCCGCGAAGAAGATCCGTGGCCGGGTCGTCCCGGCGCAGACGTCGGAAAGGCGGTGGGACGACATGACGGGTAGCGCGAATTCCGCCGAGGACAGCTGGTTTCGCCGCTTCCACACGTCGCCCGAGGCGAAGGCAAGGCTGGTGTGCCTGCCGCACGCCGGAGGTTCGGCTCCGTTCTACTTCCCGGTTTCGCGGGCGCTGACCCCGGACATCGAGGTGCTGGCGGTGCAGTACCCGGGCCGTCAGGACCGGCGGCACGAGCCGTTCCTGACCACTGTCGACGCGCTAGCCGACCGGATCGCCGACTTGCTGCGCGGCCGCGACGACCTTCCGCTCGCACTGTTCGGGCACAGCATGGGCGCGATGATCGCCTTCGAGGTGGCCCGGCGGCTGGAGGCCGCGGGCACCGCGGTGGACACGCTCTTCGTCTCCGGCCGCCGGGCGCCGTCGCGGCATCGTGACGAGAAGGTGCACACCCGCACCGATGACGGCGTCCTCGACGAACTGCGCCGGTTGAGCGGCACCGAAATGGACCTCCTCGGCGACGACGACGTCGTGCGAATGATCCTTCCCGTGGTGCGCAACGACTATGGCGCCGTGGAGACCTACCGGTACCAGCCGGGCCCGCCGCTCGCGGCCCCGGTGGTCGCGTTCACCGGCACCGCCGACCCGGTCGCCTCGGTCAACGAGGTCCGGTCGTGGGGCGAGCACACTTCGGCGGGCTTCGAGCTGGTCCCGCTCGACGGCGGGCATTTCTTCCTGACCCGCCACCAGGACGTGATTCGCCGGTACCTGACCGATCGGCTTGTCGACAAGGGGCGTGCACATGTCTGAGGCACTGGCGGTCGGATTCGACAGCAAACTCGAGGAACTGCGGGAGATCAAGGAGGCCGCCCGGCGCGGTCCCGACGACGCCGCGACCGCCCGGCAGCACGACCGCGGCAAGCTGACCGCGCACGAGCGCATCGAACTGCTCCTCGATCCGGGTTCGTTCACCGAGATCGAGTCCTTGCGCCGGCACCGCGCGACGGCCTTCGGCCTCGAACACCGCAAGCCGTACTCGGACGGCGTGGTGTGCGGCTGGGGGACGGTTTTCGGGCGCACAGTTTTCGTGTACGCCCACGACTTCCGCATCTTCGGCGGTGCGCTCGGCGAGGCACACGCGCAGAAGATCCACAAGGTCATGGATCTCGCCGCGTCGGCCGGTGCTCCGCTGGTGTCGCTCAACGACGGTGCCGGTGCGCGGATTCAGGAGGGCGTGACGGCGCTCGCCGGGTACGGCGGAATTTTCCAGCGCAACACCCGATCTTCGGGGGTCATTCCGCAGATCTCGGTGATGCTCGGCCCGTGCGCGGGCGGTGCCGCGTATTCGCCCGCGCTGACGGATTTCGTGTTCATGGTGCGCGAAACATCGCAGATGTTCATCACCGGCCCGGATGTGGTGCACGCGGTAACCGGCGAGGAGATCACCCAGAACGGGCTTGGTGGCGCGGATGTGCACGCCTCGACGTCGGGCGTCGCCGCGTTTGTCTACGACGACGAACCCAGCTGTCTTGAGGACGTGCGGTACCTGATTTCGCTGTTGCCGTCCAACAACAACGAGGTGCCGCCGGTGGAGCCGACGGCCGATCCGGCGGACCGCCGCACGGACAAGCTGCTCGAGGTGGTGCCGACGGACGCGGCCCGCGCGTACGACATGTGCGCCGTGATCGAGGAAATCGTCGACGACGGCGAGTTCCTCCAGGTGCACGCCGGGTGGGCGACGAACGTGGTGTGCGCCCTGGCGCGGCTCGACGGGCACGTGGTCGGGATCGTCGCGAACCAGCCGGCGACGCTCGCCGGGGTTCTCGACATCGAGGCGAGCGAGAAGGCCGCGCGGTTCGTGCAGACCTGCGACGCGTTCAATATTCCGCTGGTGACGCTGGTCGACGTGCCGGGTTTCCTGCCCGGGGTGGACCAGGAACACGGCGGCATCATCCGGCACGGCGCGAAGCTGCTGTACTCCTACTGCAACGCGACGGTGCCGCGGGTGCAGATGGTCCTGCGGAAGGCCTACGGCGGCGCGTACATCGTGATGGACTCGCGGTCGATCGGCGCGGACGTTTCGCTGGCGTGGCCGACGAACGAGATCGCGGTGATGGGCGCGGAGGGCGCGGCGAACGTGATCTTCCGCCGCGAGATCAACGCGGCCGACGACCCGGAGGCGGTGCGGCGGCAGAAGATCAAGGAGTACAAGACCGAGCTGATGCACCCGTACTACGCCGCGGAACGCGGACTGGTCGACGACGTGATCGAGCCCGGCCGGACGCGGGAGATGCTGATCCGGTCGCTGGCGATGCTGCGGGCCAAGCACGCCGACGTTCCGGCGCGCAAGCACGGGAACCCGCCGATGTGATGGGGGCCCGGGTCGCGCGTCGAGGAACGGATGAAGTGATGGTGGCGGATCCGGGGCCGGGGGCGGAGGTTCGTGCTCCGGGCGGGGCTGGTTCCTCTCCGAGGGTGCGGGGTGGCTCGGCTGCGGCGGAGTCCCCTGCTGGGCAGGAGGCGTTGGCTGGGGTGCCTGGCGGTTCAGGCGCGGCTGAGATTCCTGCGGAGCCGGGGGATTCGGCTGATTTCGGTCCGGCGGGGGAGCTTGACGGTCGGAGGGCTGCGGTGGCAACGACCGCGGATGCGGTCGGAACGGAATTGCTTGTCTCGGCTGTGGAATCGGCCGGAACGCCGGTCGCTTCGGGAGCGGACGGGAAGGAACTTCCTGCGGAGCAGCGGCACCTTGCTGACCTGGACCCTGTTGGGGCGCGCCGTGAACGGCGCGATGTGACGGCAGGGTGCGCAGACGCGGCCAGCCCGAAGCTTCCGGCGGCGTCCGCAGGCGCGGCCGGAGTGGGGGTGTCTGCGGTGCAGGGTGGCTTGGCTGGTGCTGGTTCTGCTGGTGGTCGCGGTGCACTGCATGGTTCGGTAGCGGTCTCTGCGGGTTCAGCGAGGGCGCAGGCTCCTGCGGTGCGGGGTGGCTCGGCTGGCCGTGGTTCTGCTGGCGATCGTGTGCGTGGTTCGGTAGCGGGCTCTGCGGACCCGGCGACAGTGGAGGCACCTGGGGTGCAGGGTGGTTCGGTTGGCTATGCATCTGGTGGAGGGCGCGAGGTGCAGCGTGACGTGATAACGGTGTCCACAGACGCGGGCAGGACGAAAGCCCCTGCGGCACAGGGAGACTCCACCGATCAGGCAGCTGCCCGGGTGCGCGGGGAACAGCGTGCTGCCGCGGTAGCGCCCGCAGTACGTGTGGTGCGGGGAAATCCGGATGACGCTGAAGTGGCTGCCCTGCTGGTGGCATTGGCCGCGGTCGGCCGGGCCGCGGGGAATGGGCGCGCGGACATTGCTGTGCCGTCACCTCGGCAACCGTTGACAAGGTTCGTTCCGGCGACGAGCTGGCGGGCGCGATAACTCGCCCCGTCGACGACGCGAGCAGGCGGGGTCCGCATCGGCGCAGGGCGATGCGTGCTTTCCGCAGGACCGCACGTCTGGCTTCGGCAACTGCGCGAAACGCCGGTCTTCGCGGCCACGAGCCACGGCGAAGCGCCGGTCTCGGCGACCTGAGCGGCCACAGCGATCGGCGGCGAGAGGCGGAAGCCTTGCGCCACAAGAGAACAACTACTTCGTCCACAACGGACGACACGGGGACAGGTCCAAGATCCATCTCTCCAAGCTACCGCCGCCGGTCGAACATCTGCACGGTATCGATCCGGTGAATCAGGCGTGGACCGCGGTACTGTCCAAATAGGTCAGAACGGCGCGGATGCGGCGGTTCTGGTCTCGGCTGGCCTCCAGGCCGAGTTTCGAGAAGATGTTGCTGATGTGGTTTTCCACCGCTCCCTGCGTCACGACCAAAGCCTTGGCGATGGCAGTGTTCGACAGTCCCTGCGCCATCTGCGCCAGCACCTCGGTTTCCCGCGCGGTCAACGCCTCCAACGGATCCCGGCTGCGGGACAGCATCTGCGCGACGACGTCCGGGTCGATGGCCGAGCCGCCGCCGGCGACGCGGCGGACCGCCTCCAGGAAGTCCGCGACGTCGGCGACTCGTTCTTTCAACAGGTAGCCGACGCCGGAGGTGCCCTCCGCGATCAGGTCTACCGCGTAGCTTCCTTCGACGTACTGCGAGACCACGAGCACCGGCAGGCCGGGGATTTCCTTGCGCGCCGCCAAAGCCGCGCGGAGGCCCTCGTCGGTGAAGGTCGGGGGCATCCGGACGTCGGCGATGACCAGGTCCGGGCGGTGGTCCCGGATCGCCACGAGCAGGTCGTCGCCGTTGTCGACCGCGGCGGCGGTTTCGATGCCGACGTCCGCGAGCAGGCTTTGCACCCCGGCGCGCAACAGCACCGAGTCTTCCGCGATCACGACGCGCATTTTCTTGCCTCCACAACAGGATTCACCAGCGGACGGGCAGGTCGGCCCGCACGACGGTGGGGCCGCCGACGGGGCTGACGACGGTGAGCACGCCGTCGATCGTGGCGGCTCGGTCGGCCAGGCCGGCCAGGCCGCCGCCGGGGCGCATCGACGCGCCGCCGTGGCCGTTGTCGGTGATCTCGACGACCACGGTGTCGTCGTCGCGGGTCACTCGCACGGACGCGCGGTCGGCGCCGGAATGTTTGGTCACGTTGGTGAGCGTTTCGCTCACGATGAAGTACGTCGTCGTCTCGACAGGTGCGGGCGGACGGGGTTCTACGGTAACCTCGACCTCAATAGGGATAGGCATTCTTGCGGTAAGAGAAGACAACGCCGCGTCCAGGCCGCGATCCTGGAGCACCGGCGGGTAGATGCCCCGGGCGAGGTCGCGCAGCTCCGAGACAGCGAGTTTGGCGTCGGCGTGCGCGGCTCCGATGAGTTCGCGGACCGCGGTCGGGTCGTCGAGGTCGAGTTTGAGCTGCGCGCGGCCCAGGCTCATCGCGACGGACACCAGCCGCTGCTGCGCGCCGTCGTGCAGGTCCCGTTCGATCCGGCGCCGTTCGGCCTCCACCGCGTCGACTCCGCGTGCACGCGAGTTCCGCAGCTGCTGCGTGCGCGCTTCCAGTTGCGCGGTGCGGTTCGGGCCGAGGAACGACGTCGCCAGTTCGCCGTGCATCGTCCCGATGCGCGGCGCCACGAAAATTCCGAAAGGAGGTACCGCGGTGGACACGACGCCCGCCACGAATTCCACGATGCCCAACGGAAAAGCGATGAGCACGAAAGCGAACTCGCGCCAGGTGGCGGTGTCGAG
Source organism: Amycolatopsis echigonensis (assembly GCF_002846615.1). Classification (NCBI taxonomy): domain Bacteria; kingdom Bacillati; phylum Actinomycetota; class Actinomycetes; order Pseudonocardiales; family Pseudonocardiaceae; genus Amycolatopsis; species Amycolatopsis echigonensis. The sequence goes on from NZ_PJMY01000003.1 coordinate 5,058,595, forward strand.
CAAGCGCGCCTGCCACACGGCGAGCATGCCGGGGCCCACCGGACGGCGGCGGACGGGTTCCGCGATGGTCACGCCGAGCATCCGGTGCGCCCAGCGTCGTTCGAAGGTGCAGTACGAATACATCAGCGAGGTCGCGACCAGCAGGACGGGGATGCCGATCCAGAGCATCGTCGTCGCGACGCCGACCAGCATGGTCACCAGGATCAGCACGAACGCGGCGAGCCGGATCGGGAGGCTCAGCACGAGAAACCCGATCGTCCGCATGGTCGGCGGCCGCGTCACGGGCATAGCGCGAGCCGTTCCAGCTCCGGGACGAGGTCGTCGAGCGTCGGCGTCGCCAGCATCTCGTCGCGCACCTCGAGCGCACATTCCCGGAAGGACGGTTCCTCCAGCAGCCGGCACACTCCCGCCCGGACACTCGCGGGCGTCACGTCCTCGAGGTCCACCAGCAAGCCGTTGCCGCGCTTCGCCTGAGCCACCGCCGAGCCGCGTTCGCTCCACGTGGTGCCCGGGATGACCAGCTGCGGGACGCCGTTCACCACCGCGTTGCTGATCGTCGCGCCGCCGCCCTGGTGCACGATCGCGGAGCACGAGGCGAGGAGTTCGTTCATCGGCACGAAATCGACGGCGCGGACGTTGTCCGGGATCGAGCGCACGGACGCGAGCTGGCTCGCGTTCAACGTGGCGATCACCTCGAGGTCGAGGTCGGCGAGGCCGTCCAGCAGGTCTCCGACGGAGGTTTCCTCGACGCCGAGCACCTGCCGGTTCGAGATGCCGAGGGTGAGCATCACCCGCGGCCGTTCGGGACGCTCCAGCACCCACGAGGGGATCGCCATCGGCTTGTTCTGCGGCACGAACCGGGCCGGGACGTAGTCGACGTCCACGCCGTCGTAGCGCAGATACGACGGATGGCAGTCGATGGTCCGCACGCCGTAACGGAGGGTTTCGTCGTAGTCCGCGCCGAACCGGCCGACCGCGGCGGACATCCACGTCACGAACGGGTCCGGCGAGGTGTCTTCGGGGTGGTTCGCTCTGAGGTCGCGGTATTGCGCACCGATGCGGGCGGTCTGGTCGGCGGCGTACATCATCCGCAGGTGCGGCACCCCGAGCGCGTGCGCGACGATCGGCGCGGCGTAGATCATCGGGTCCCACACCACGAGGTCCGGCTGCCATTGCCGGGCGAAGCGGACGAGTTCGTCGAGCAGCGAGTCCGGCGTGGTCCAGCGGAACACGTCGACCCAGTGCTCGTACACGTTGCGCACGTACTCGTCGGTGTAGCGCTCGGGACGGCTTTCGGAGATGCGGAAGTCGCCCTGCATCGCGTTGTTGCCGTCGACCTGCAGCTGGCGGTGCCGGGCGATGTCGAGTTCGTCGCCGAACCACATGGCGTCCAGCCCGGTTTCGGCGAACGAGGCGACCTCGCGCGGGTTGCGCTGCCCGACGAAGCGCACCTCGTGTCCGGCCGCGGCCAGTGCCCAGCCCACCGGAGCCATGCTGTAAACGTGCGTCCTCGTCGGGAAGACCATCAGCATCACGCGCATCGCGGCAGCTCCGGGATTCGTAGGCGCAGCAGGACAAGGGAAACGGTAGGGCCACGCCGCCGCTCCGCCCACCCGGTAGGGGACCCCTGAATCCGGCACGGCGAACGGGATTTGGCTCGGCTTTAGACGCCCCTTAGGGGCTGGTGGCGCGCGGGCCGCGACGGATAGACAGGTAACCGGATCCGGCCGCGCCGCGCCGGAGAAGGACGAGGGAGGCGAACGAGGTGACGAGCATGGCTGTGGCGCCCACCGCGAAAGGCTGGGTCCCGTTCGGCGAGCACCGCACCTGGTACCGGGTCACCGGGCAGCCGGGAGGAGCGGCGCCCGCTGTGGTCGTGGTGCACGGCGGGCCGGGCAGCACGCACGACTACCTGCTGAGCCTGACCGAACTCGCCGGACACGGATTCCCGGTCGTGCACTACGACCAGCTCGGCAGCGGCGGATCGAGCAGGCTGCCAGACGCCGACCCCGGGTTCTGGAACCCGGAGCTGTTCGGCGACGAGCTGGACAATCTGGTGCACCGGCTCGGCATCGAGGACAACTACGTCCTCTATGGACAGTCCTGGGGCGGCCTGGTCGTGGCGCGGCACGCCGCCGAACGTCCGGACGGCTTGCGAGGGCTGGTGATCGCCAACTCGCCGGCGTCGTACGAGCTGTGGCGCAGCGAGATGGACCGGCTGCGCGCACTGCTGCCGCCCGGCGTCGACGAGGGTCTGCGGGCGCACGAAGCGGCCGGCACCACGGACACGCAGGAGTACTTCGATCTCATGCGCGTCTTCTACGACCGGCACGTCTGCCGCGTGCTGCCGTGGCCCGCCGACTATCTCGCCTCGTTCATGGAGATGGCCGACAACAACACCGTCTACTCGGTGATGAACGGCCCCAGCGAGTTCACCGTCACCGGCACGCTCGCGGACTATTCGGTGATCGACCGCCTCGACGACATCGAGGTGCCGACCCTGCTCATTTCCGGCGCGCACGACGAGGCCACCCCGGCCACCGTGCAGCCGTACTACGACCGGATCCACGACGTGCGCTGGGAGATCCTCCCGGAGTCGAGCCACGTCCCGCATCTCGAGGAACCGGACCGGTTCCGCGAAATCCTGCTGGGATTCCTGCAGGAAGTCCATTCCCCCGCCGAAAGAGAGGTCGCCAGTCATGGATGAGGCCAGCCAGGCCGGATCGGCGGTCGTGTTCCCCGGGATGAGCCCGTGCCGGTTCGTCGACTTCGGCAAGTTCCTGCTCATCAACCCGTTCGCGCGCAGGCTCATCAAGGACGCCGACGACCGGCTGGGCTACTCGCTGGTCGACCGCTTCCGCGAGGCCGAGGGCGACTACTCCGAGTACGCCCAGGTCGGGTTCATGCTCACCTGCGTCGCGCTCGCCGAATGGGCCGAACAGGAGTACGGGATGAGCCCGGACTACTGCACCGGCCCGAGTTTCGGCGAGAAACCGGCGAGTGTGTACGCCGGTGCGCTGACGTTCCCGGACGCGGTGTGGATGACCGCGAAGCTCGCGCGGTGCCTCGACGAGTTCTTCGCGACGGAGCACACCGACGTCGTCACGCACTCGTTCGTCCGCACCCCGGAGGAGAAACTGCGCGACGCGCTGACCGAACTCGACGGGCGCGGCGAATGGTCGGACATCTCCTGCTACATCGACCACGATTTCTACATGGTCTCGGTGCGGGAGCGGAATCTCGACTGGCTCAAACAGACCGTGCGGGGCATGGGCGGGCTCTCGCTGTACACGATGCGTCCTCCGCTGCACTCGCGTGCGTTCGGCGCGTTGCGGCGCAAGGCCGAGGACGAGGTGCTCGGCGGCCTCGACTTCCATGATCCCCTCCTTCCGATCATCGCTGACCAGGACGGTTCGGTGCTGCGGTCCGGCGAGCAGGTCCGCACGATGCTGCTGGACAGCATCGTCGAGCCGCTGCGCTGGCCGGACGTCGTCTCGTCGCTCGAACAACTCGGCGTGCGCAAGCTGTGGGTGGCCGGGCCGGACACGCTGTTCGGCCGCGTCCGCGCCACCACCAGCCGGTTCGAGGTGACCACGGTGAACCCGCGGCTCGCGCTGCAGCCGCGGCGGCGCGGCGCGGGTCCCTCGCGGGTCAGCTAGCCGGCTGCAGCTGCGACAGCGTCGCCCAGAGACGTCCGGGATTCTCGAACGTCTCCAGGTTCAGCGCGTCGTCGGAGAACCGGACGTTGTACTTCTCCTCCAGCACCGCCAGCAGTTCCACCGTGGCGAGCGAGTCGAGGCCGTACTCCTTGAGCGGTGTCTCGGCGGTCAACGCCTCGTCGGCGGGCAGGAACGGGAGGTACGGGCGGAGGGCTTCGTCGAAAGAGCTGTCCCACATGGCTACTCCGGTGGCTGGCTGGGTCGGGCACTTCTACCAGGCAGGGAAACCGACCGCCCGGTTCGGTTTTGAACTCTACCCCGCGCCGCCGCTCCGGAGCGACGCGCTGGCACCCCTATTGCACATCCGACCACAAGCAGGCCGACCCCCCATCCGGCGCGCAACCGTTGCTGCAAAGCCATGAGGCCGTGACTGTGGTCGGGTTAGCAGCGATTGGCACAGTACGCGGAGGACCACGATGGACACGACGACCACCTCGGGACTGCACGCGCGGTTTCTGCGCGGGCTGGCCCTTTCCGAGTCCCGACCGGCGGTCAGCGTCGGCGGGCGGACGCTGACCTATGGCGAGCTGCACGAGAGGGCGTTGCTGTGGGGCGGCGCGCTGGCGGAGTCCGGCGCCCGCACAGTAGGGGTGCTGGCCGGGAAGGGCGTCACCGCCTACGCCGGGATTCTGGCCGGGCTGTACGCGGGGGCGACGGTCGTCCCGCTGCGGCCGGACTTCCCGGCCGCCCGGACCGCGCAGATGGTCGAGGCCGCGGAGGTGGACGCGCTCATCGCCGACGAATGCGGACTGACCATGGCTCCGCCGGTGAAGACACTGCTGGCCCCGGAGGTCAGCAAGCTGAACGCGCACCAAGCACTAGCAGCGCCGAAGGACGTGCGTCCCGAGGACTCCGCGTACGTGCTGTTCACCTCCGGCTCCACCGGACGGCCGAAGGGAGTCCGGATCGGCCACGGCTCCACCGAGCACTACTTCGGCCTGCTTGACGAGCGGTACGACTTCACGCCGGACGACGTCTTCTCCCAGACGTTCGACCTGAACTTCGACTGCGCGATGTTCGACCTCTTCTGCGCGTGGGGCGCGGGCGCGGAAGCGGTGGTGCTGCCGGGAGCGGCGTACCGGAACGTGCCGGCGTTCGTGGAGGAGCGCGGTCTCACCGTGTGGTTCTCGACGCCGAGCGCCATCGACCTGGTGCGCCGCACCGGACGGCTCACCCCGGGCGCGATGCCCGGCCTGCGGTGGAGCTTCTTCGCAGGGGAAGCGCTGACCGTCCGGGACACCGCAGACTGGCGGGCGGCGGCGGGCAATTCGGTGACCGAGAACCTCTACGGGCCCACCGAACTGACCATCACCGTCGCCGGGTACCGCTGGGACGACGAGGAAACCCCGAGGATCGCGGTGAACGGCGTGGTGCCGATCGGCGCGGTGCACGAGGGACACGAGTACCTGCTGCTCGACGAAAACGAGGCGGGGGAGGGCGAACTCGCCATCGCCGGACCGCAGCTGACGCCGGGCTACCTCGACCCGGCCGACGAGAAGGGCCGGTTCCTCGACCGCGACGGACTGCGGTTCTACCGCACCGGCGACCGGGTGCGTCGGCTCGGCGGCGACGATCTGGCGTACCTGGGACGGCTCGATTCGCAGGTGCAGGTGCTCGGCTGGCGCGTGGAGCTGACCGAGGTGGAGCACGCGCTGCAGACGTGCGGCGTGCAGGCGGTGGCGCTGGGAGTCCAAGGCGACGGCGGGACCGAGCTGTTCGTCTTCTACACCGGGCCGCAGCGGCCGGTGATCGAGCTGGTGCGGGCGCTGCGGGCGGTGCTGCCCGAGGGCGTGATCCCGCGGCGGTACGAGCACGTCGAGGAGTTCCCGCTGAATTCGAACCGGAAGATCGACCGGAAGACGCTCGCCGCGCGCGCTGCCGACCTCCTGAACCCGGTGCCCGCTTAATTGTCCGTGAAGGGCTCCTTGAGGGAATCTGATTCCCTCAAGGAGCCCTTCACGGCTTTTGTGCGGGGGAGGGCAGAGTGCCAGCTAGGGGCCGTTAGGGGTGGGGAGCACCGCCTACGCGCGGATAACTTTCCGACGTCGGGGAGCTGTCCCGTGCAGGCACGGTGATTCTACGAATCCTTTCGGGAGTGGCAGTCGTGAACGAATCCGGTTCTCTCGTCCATGCCCTGCTCGACGCGGCGGCGGCCAGCGCGCCGGACGCCGCCGCGGTGCGCGACCGGCCGGGGGTGTGGACGTACGCCGAGCTGGCCGCTTGGAGCCACGCGGTAGAGGCGGTCCTCGCGCGGCGCGGGGTGGGGCGCGGCGATCGCGTGGTGGTGCAGTTGCCGACGGACCGGGCGCTGGTCGCGCTCTTCCACGGCACCTCGCGCCGAGGCGCGGTGTTCGTGCCGATCAATCCGGCGATGAAGCAGTTCCACTTCGATTCCGTCGTCGAGAACGCCGAACCGGTGCTGATTCTCCAGCCCGCAGAGTTCGCTCCACTGTGGACGGAAGTCGAGGAAGCCTACCGCGACGGAACTCGCACCGAGCCGACCGAGGTTGACCTCGACGACGTCGCGGTCCTCGTTTACACCTCCGGCAGCACGGCCGCGCCCAAGGGCGTCATCGGACCGCACCGGCAGGTCACCTTCGCGGCCGGCGCGATCCAGGCGGTGCTCGGCTACCGCCAGGACGACGTGGTTTTCTGCCGGTTCCCGATGTCCTGGGACTACGGCCTGTACAAGGTCCTCCTCTCGACGCTCGGCCGCAGCGAGATCGTCCTCGCCGACGCTGAGTCCGATCTCCGCTTGCTGCAGCGGATGCGCGAGGTCGGCGCGACGGTAGTCCCGATCGTGCCCTCGCTCGCGACGATGATCGCCACGCTGGCCGAGCGCGAAAGCGGCGAACCGGCTCCGGTGCGGTTGTTCACCAACACCGGCGCGGCACTTCCGGATTCGACCATCGAAAAACTCCGCAACGCCTTCCCCGGTGTCCGCGTCGTCCGGCAGTTCGGCCAGACCGAGTGCAAGCGGATCACCATCATGCCGCCCGAGGAAGACGCCGAACGTCCGGGTTCGTCGGGCCTTCCGCTGCCTGGCACGACCGTGCACATCCTCGCTGCTGACGGAACTCCGTCGCCCGCTGGGGAAATCGGTGAGATCGTCGCCGCCGGACCGCACGTGATGCCCGGCTACTGGCGTGCCCCGGAGCTGTCCGCGCGAGCGTTCCGCCGCGACGAGGCCACCGGCGAGCTCCGCCTGCACACCGGCGATTACGGCCGGCTCGACGAGGACGGCTACCTCTACTTCGAGGGCCGCCGCGACGACATGTTCAAGCGCAAGGGAATCCGGATGTCCACTTTGGAGATCGAGGCGGCCGCGATGGACATCCCGGGCGTGCGCGCGGCGGGCGCGATCCCGCCGAGCGAAACGCGCGATCTGGCGATCTGCGTGGAGAGCGACCTGCCGCCGACCACGGTGCTCAAGGAACTGGCGCAGCGGCTCGAGCCGCAGAAGGTGCCCGCGCTGTGCCACGTCGTCGACGAGTTCCCGCTCACCGCGCACGGCAAGAACGCGACGAAGGAACTCGCCCTGCTGGTGGAAGGTGCCCGGAAATGAGCAAGTACGACGAGCTGGCCGCACGGTTCGGCACGCCGGCTTACGTGTACGACCTGGACGTGACCGCCCAGTCGCGCGATCAGCTGTTCGGCCTGCTGCCGGAGGGGTTCGCGGTCTACTACGCGCTGAAGGCCAACCCGCATCCGGAGATCGCACGCGAACTCCGCGAGGGCGGTTGCCGCGCGGAGATCAGCTCGACCGGCGAGCTGGCCAACGCGCTGACCGCCGGGTTCGCGCCGGACGACATCCTCTACACCGGCCCGGGCAAAACGGACGGCGAGCTGGACGCGGCGATCACCGCGGGCGTCCGGTTGTTCTCCGTCGAATCGCTGACTGACCTGCAGCACGTCGGTGCCGCGGCGGAGCGGCAGGACACCGTCGCGCGTTGCCTGCTGCGGGTGAACACCACGCAGGGCAGCGCGTCGACCGGGATCCGGATGATGGGCCGCCCGTCGCAGTTCGGGGTCGACGCCGAGACGTTGCCGGAGCTGATGCCGCTGTTCAAGGCGGTCTCCGGGGCGAAGATCGTCGGCGCGCACTTCTTCACCATGAGCAACGCGCAGGATGAGGACGCGCTGCTCGGCGAGTACGAGTTCGTGCTGCAGTCGGCCGCGCAGCTGCGCCAGGAGACCGGCCTGCCGCTGGAACTGCTCGACATCGGCGGCGGGTTCTCGTCGCCGTACGCGGTTCCCGGCGAGCGCACCGATTACCCGAAGCTGCGCAACGGTTTGGAGCAGCTTCTCGACCTCTACCTGCCCGAGTGGCGCAGCGGCGAGGTGGAGCTGGCTTGCGAATCCGGCCGGTACCTCTCCGGGACTTGCGGCACGCTGCTGGCCGGGGTCGTGAACGTGAAAGAGAGCCGGGGGCACCGGTTCGTCATCCTCGATGCCGGGATCAACGTGGTTGGCGGCCTTTCCGGGATCGGGCGTCTGCTGCCCGCCGCGGTCGGGGTCGAGCAGGCGGGGGACAACCCGGGTCAGCTCGTCGGTCCGCTGTGTACTCCCGGTGACTCGCTCTCGAAGGCCGCGAAGCTGCCTGAGCTGGCCGCCGGTGACCTGCTGACCGTGCCGAACGTGGGCGCGTACGGCGTCACCGCGAGCCTGGTCAGCTTCCTCGGCCGTCCCGCACCGACCGAGGTCGTGGTGTGCGGCGACGAGGTCATCTCAGTGTCGCGATTGGACTATCAGCGAGCCTATGAGGTGTCGCCATGAGCGAGGAAGTCCGCGCTTACGGCAATAGCGTCGTCGAAGAGCCCAGCGGGCGCACGGTGATCGTGAGCAGCATGGCGTCGGACTCGCACACTTGGAACCTCGTGTACCTCGAACTTCTCGTGCGAGAGCTGGGTTTCGACGTCGTCAACCTGGGCGCGTGCGTGCCGGACGAGCTGCTGGAGTCCGAATGCGTCAGCCGCCGTCCGGCGATGCTGGTGCTGAGCAGTGTCAACGGGCACGGCTACCAGGACGGTCTGCGAGTCGTACAGCGGCTGCGGGCCATCCCCGAGCTGCGCCGGTTGCCGATCGTCATCGGCGGCAAGCTGGGCACCGGCGGGCCGCTGTCCGACGAGCAGACCGCGGAACTGCTGTTCGCCGGGTTCGACGGCGTCTTCGACGAGCAGAACGCCGCCGCCTTCCGGCACTTCGCGGCCACGCTTCCCGGCGGGGTCAGCCAGTTGGAGGGAGCGTGAGCTTCGAGCGGTTCGTAGCGCAGCGGCACGCGGCCGGGGAACTGGTCGTGCAGCCGCGCATGGGCTTCGACAGTCCGGCCGCGATGCGCGCCGGCCTTGTCGCGACCAAGCACGCGAACGCCGCGACCGTCGGCACGCTCACGCTCGACAGCTACACCCGCGTCCGCGACACCGAATCCGCGGAACACGCTTTGCGCAACGGAATTCCGCTCAACGGTTATCCGATCGTCAACCATCCGCCCGAGGTGACCCGGGCGATGCTCGACGGTCTGGAAGGCCCGGACTTCCCGGTGCAGGTCCGGCACGGTTCGGCCCGGCCGGTGGACATCTTCCGCGCGATGATCGCCGCCGGACTGCACGCCACCGAAGGCGGGCCGATTTCCTACTGCCTGCCCTACAGCAGCACGCCGCTCGACGAATCCGTGCGGAATTGGGCGTATTGCTGCGATCTGCTGGTCGACGCCGAACATCCGGGTGGCCGTCCGCATCTGGAGACCTTCGGCGGCTGCATGCTCGGGCAGCTGTGTCCGCCGAGCGAGCTGGTCGCGATCAGCGTGCTGGAGGCGTTGTTCTTCTATCGCAAGGGTGTGCGCAGCATTTCGGTCAGCTACGCGCAGCAGACGAACTTGCAGCAGGACCGCGAAGCCGTTGCCGCGCTGCGCCGATTGTGCGCCGAGTTCCTGCCGGAAGCGACCTGGCACGTGGTGATCTACGCCTACATGGGACTGTTCCCGCGCACTCCCGATGGCGCGATGTTGCTGCTGGGCAGGGCCGCCGAGCTGGCGATGAGCACCGGCTCGGAACGACTGATCGTCAAGACCGCCGCCGAAGCCCACCGCATTCCGACCGTCGCGGAGAACGTGACCGCGCTCGAACACGCGGCCGCGTCGGCGAAAGGCATCAAGGCCATGGTGGACGCGGACAACCAGGTCTACCGCGAGGCCTATGCCCTGGTCGACGCGGTCCTCAACAGTCACGCCGATCTCGACCGCGCGCTCGTGGTCGCCTTCAAACGCGGTCTGCTCGACGTGCCGTACTGCCTGCATCCGGACAACGCCGGGCAAGCGCGCAGCACGCTCGACGCGGACGGCCGGCTCGGCTGGTCCGAGCTCGGTTCGCTGCCGTTGCGCGGGATCGCCGAACGCGCGCCGAGCGGCCGGATCACCTCGTCGACGCTGATGTCGGCGCTGTCCTACGTCCAGCACACCCACGACACCCAGGCATTGGAGCAGCCGATGACCGCGATCGGAGGGGATTCGCGATGAGCACGCGCCGTACCGTCCGGGCGTATCCGTTCGACATGCACGAGACGTCCGTATCCGAGACCTACCACCAGTTGCAGCGCGACGAGCCGATGAGCCGGGTGCAGTTGCCCTTCGGCGAACAGGCGTGGCTGGCGACGAAGTACGCCGACGTCAAGCTGGTGACCGCCGACCCGCGGTTCAGCCGGGAGCTGGCCCAGGGGCTCGACCAGCCGCGGATGCGCCGTCAGCAGATGGGCGACGGCATCATGGGCATGGACCCGCCGGACCACACCCGCTTGCGCCGCCTGGTGATGAAGGCGTTCACCGCGCGGCGCCTGGAGGCGATGCGCGAGAGCGTCCGCACGCTGGTGCACCAGCTGATCGACGCGATGATCGAGAACGGCGCGCCCGGCGACATCGTCGAAGACCTCGCGCGACCGCTGCCGGTCACGGTCATCTGCAACCTGCTCGGCGTGCCGAAGGAAGACCACACGATCTTCCGCGAGTGGACCCAGGCGCTCGTCAGCGATGCCACCGCGAAGGGCGACGTGCTCGACGTCTATGGCGACCAGCTGGACAACTATGTGGCGCAGCTGGTCGCGCAACGCCGTGAGGACCCGACCGACGACCTCCTCGGCGCGCTCGTCTACGCCCGCGACGCCGGGGACAAGCTCACCGAGAACGAGCTGATCTCGATCGCCGGCGCCGGCCTGCTCACCGGTGGCGTGGAGACGGTGTCCTCGGCGCTGCCGAGCTTCGTCTTCACCCTGCTGACGCAGCCGGAACTGCTCGCGCAACTGCGGGCGCAGCCGGAGATCATGCCGACCGCGGTGGAGGAACTGTTGCGGTGGGTGCCGATCAACACCGCGGCGATGTTCGCCCGGTACGCCCGCGAGGACGTCCGGATCGGCGACGTCGTAGTGCGGGCGGGCGATCCCGTGCTGCCCGCGCTGCACGCGGCGAACCGCGACCCGGAGGTGTTCGCGAACCCGGACGTCCTCGACCTGACCCGCAGCCCGAACCCGCACGTCGCATTCGGCCACGGCCCGCACCACTGCATCGGGGCGCAGCTGGCCCGGCTGGAGCTGCAGGAGGCGCTGAAAGCGATTCTGGAGCGTTTTCCGGAATTGCGGCTCGCGGACGGGCGCGACGGCGTGAAATGGGAGTACGGGGTGATCGTGCGCGGCCCGTCGCTGTTGCGCGTCGCCTGGTGATTTTCCGCCCCTAACGACGTTTTCTGGGGATCCGGCGCGGCGCGAGCCGGCCATACGATCCGACCGACGACCCATGAATGCTGCCTGGCTACCGCGGTGGAGTGCGCAATGCGTGAGAGTGAGAAGAATCGGGAATCCGGCTTCGCGGAGCGGCTGACGCTTCTGCCGCCGGCGGACCGCGCGGGGTTCCTCGCCGGCGTGGTCCACGACGCGACGCGGGCGGCGCTGCAGGCCGCGCTGCCCGAGGTGCCTGCCGTCCTCGACCCGGAGAAAGCTTTCTCCGACCACGGTTTCGACTCGCTCGCCGCGGTGGAGCTGCACGCGCAGCTGACCGAGGCGACCGGGTTGGAGCTGCCGGTGACGTTGGCCTTCGACTATCCGACCCCGGCCGCGGTCGCCCGGTTCCTGCACGCCGAGGTCTTCGGTGCGGAGGAATCCGTCTCGGCGCTGGCGGCCGGTGCGGCGAACGACGAACCGGTCGCGATTGTCGGAATCGGCTGCCGCTATCCGGGCGGCGCGGTATCGCCGGAGGCGTTGTGGCAGCTGGTCGCCGACGAGGTGCACACCATCTCCGGTTTCCCGGAGGACCGCGGCTGGGACCTCGACAGTCTCTATGACCCGGACCCCGACAAGCCAGGCAGCAGTTACGTCACCTCGGGCGGATTCCTGCCCGGTGCCGGGGAATTCGACGCCGGGTTCTTCGGCATCGCGCCGCGCGAAGCGTCCGCAATGGACCCGCAGCAGCGGCTCGTGCTGGAGACCGCGTGGGAAGCGTTGGAGCGGGCCAAGATCGACCCCTCGACGCTGCGCGGCACTCCGGCTGGCGTGTTCATCGGGGCCGAGGCGCAGGAGTACGGCCCGCGCCTGCACGAAGCTCCCGACGGCCTCGACGGTTACCTGCTCACCGGCAACGCGCCCAGCGTCGTCTCCGGTCGTGTCGCCTACGCACTCGGTCTGGAAGGGCCGACGCTGACCGTTGACACCGCTTGCTCCGGTTCTCTTGTCGCGCTGCACTTGGCGGTACAGGCGTTGCGCCGTGGGGAAACCCAGCTCGCGCTGGCCGGTGGCGTCGCGGTGATGGGCGCGCCGGGCACGTTCACCGCCTTCAGCCGTCAGCGTGGTCTCGCGGAAGACGGTCGCTGCAAGGCTTTCGCAGCGGCGGCGGACGGCACTGGCTTCGCCGAGGGCGTCGGCGTGCTGGTGCTGGAGCGGCTTTCTGACGCAGTCGCGAATGGACACACCGTGCTTGCCGTGGTTCGCGGCTCGGCGATCAACTCGGACGGTGCGTCGAATGGTCTTACCGCGCCGAACGGTCCGTCACAGCAGCGGGTGATCAAGCGCGCGCTGGCGGACGCTGGTTTGAAAGCGTCCGATGTGGACGCGGTTGAGGCACACGGCACCGGTACCCGGCTCGGCGACCCGATCGAGGCGCAGGCGCTGCTGTCCGCCTACGGTCAGGACCGCGAGACGCCGCTGTTGCTCGGGTCGATCAAGTCGAACATCGGCCACACGCAGGCCGCGGCGGGCGTCGCGGGCGTGATCAAGATGGTCGAGGCGATGCGGCACGGCGTGCTGCCGAAGACCCTGCACGTGGACGAGCCGACGCCGCACGTCGACTGGACCGCGGGTGCCGTCGAACTGCTGACTGAACAGCGGGAATGGCCGGACAGCGAACGTCCGCGCCGCGCTGGCGTTTCGTCGTTCGGTGTGAGCGGGACCAACGCACACGTCATCATCGAGCAGGCTCCGGCCGTCGAGTCCTCGGAAACCATGAGTGACGAGCTCCCGGTCGTGCCGCTCGTGGTGTCGGCACGCAGTGAGGAAGCACTTCAGGCGCAGGCCGCCGCGCTGGTGTCCACTGTGGAAAACGGCAACCTGACTGACCTTGGCTTCTCGCTCGCTACCACCCGCGCCGCGCACGACCAGCGTGCCGTGGTGGTCGCGGAGGACATCGCGGACGCCGTGCGCGGGCTGCAGGCGCTCGCGGCGGGGGAGCGGGATCCGAACGTTGTCGTCGGCGAGCGCACGCCGGGCAAGCTCGCGATGCTGTTCACCGGCCAGGGTTCGCAGCGGCTCGCGATGGGGCGTGAGCTGTACCTGGCGTACCCGAAGTTCGCCGAGGTCTTCGACGAGGCTGTCGACCACCTCGACGTGCAGATGGAGACCCCGCTGCGCGACGTCCTGTTCGGCGACGACGCTGAGGAACTGAACGAAACGCAGTACACGCAGTGCGCGCTGTTCGCGGTCGAGGTCGCGTTGGCGCGGCTGCTCGAATCGTGGGGCGTGCGGCCGGACATCCTGCTCGGCCACTCGATCGGCGAGCTGGCTGCTGCGCACATCGCGGGCGTCTGGTCGCTGCCCGACGCGTGCCTGGTCGTCGCCGCTCGCGGACGGCTCATGCAAGCCTTGCCGTCAGGAGGCGCGATGGTCGCCGTCGCGGCGACCGAGGACGAGGTCCAGCCGCTGCTCGGCGACCAGGTCAGCCTGGCCGCGGTGAACGGTCCGACGTCGGTCGTCGTCTCCGGCGAGCGCGAAGCGGTGGAAGCCGTCGTGTCGGTGTTCCGCATGCATGGCCGCAAGATCAGCGAGCTGCGCGTGTCGCACGCGTTCCACTCGCCGCTGATGGAGCCGATGCTGGCCGACTTCCGCGAGATCCTCGAGGTGGTCGACTACGCGGCCCCGGCGATCCCGGTCGTCTCGAACGTCACCGGCCGGATCGCGACCGCCGAGGAACTGTGCTCGCCGGGGTACTGGCTGTGGCACGTCCGCCGCGCGGTGCGGTTCGCCGACGGGGTCCAGGCCCTGGTCGACGCTGGCGTGACGACCGCGGTCGAGGTCGGTCCGGATGCCGTGCTGTCGGCGATGGCCGCCGGCACGAGCGACGCCATCGCATTCACCCCCGCGCAGCGCCGCGACCGGCCCGAGGTCACCACCCTCGCGTCCGCGCTCGGCCGCCTGCACACCCGTGGCGTGGCGATCGACTGGATTGCGTTCTTCGGCCCCGCGCAACTGGTCGACTTGCCGACGTATGCCTTCCAGCACAAGCACTACTGGCTCGCCGCGCCCACCGGCCACGGCGACGCGGCGGACTTCGGTCAGCTGGCTTCGGGGCACCCGTTGCTGGCCGCCGAGATCGGCCTGGCGGGTGACGACGGCCTGGTCCTCACCGGTCGTGTCGCGCTCCGGACGCACCCGTGGCTGGCCGACCACGCGATCGCTGGTACGCCGGTGCTGCCAGGTACCGCGTTCGTCGAGATGGCTCTGCACGCCGCCGCCCAGGTCGGCTACGGCGTGGTCGACGAGCTGACGTTGCAGGCCCAGCTCGCGCTGCCGGAGTCCGGTGGCGTCGCGCTGCAGACACTGGTCGGCCCGGACGTCGACGGCCGCCGCACCATCGAATTCCACTCCCGCCCGGACCACGACGCCGACGCGGCCTGGACCCGGCATGCCGTCGGTGTCCTCGCCGCTGGACCGGTAGTCGAACCCTCGCGTGGCGAATGGCCGCCCGCCGGTGCCGAAGTGGTCGCGACGAATGAGCTGTACACCGAACTTGCCGAGCAGGGTTACGGCTACGGGCCGCTGTTCCAGGGCCTGCAGACCGCGTGGAAGCGCGATGACGTCGTGTTCGCCGAGGTCGCGCTGCCCGCGACCGGCCGCGACGCGGCGTTCGGCATCCACCCGGCGCTCTTGGACGCGGTGCTGCACGCCACCGACTTCGCCCCCGGTGAGGCGCGCGAGCCCGACGAGATCCGGTTGCCGTTCGCGTGGACCGGCGTGCGGCTGCACGCGTCCGGCGCGACGGAGGTCCGGGTGCGGATCACGTCCCCGGCTACCGGCGGCGTCTCGATCGACGTGACGGACGTGGCCGGTACGCCGGTGCTGTCCGTCGAGTCGTTCCGCTCGCGGCCGGTCCGCGAGGCCGACCTCGGCACGCAGGCGCGCGACCTGCTGTACACCGTCGAATGGACGCCGGTCACCGGGTCCTTCGAACTGCCGACGCTCGCCTCGCTGGGCGAGGTCAGCGGCTTCGACGTTCCGGTGGTCGACTCGCTGGTGTCGCTGGTCGACGTGCCCGACGTCGTGCTGCTGCCAGTTTCCGTGCCAGGCAAGAACATCGCGGCCGCTGCCAAGCAGACTGCGCACCGCGTGCGTACTGTGCTGCAGCAGTGGCTCGAAGGCGACAGCTATGCGTCATCGCGGCTGGTCGTGCTGACGCGCGGCTCGCTGGCTGACTCCGCCGTCCGCGGTCTCGTGCGTTCGGCTCAGGCCGAGCACCCTGGTCGCGTGGTCCTGGTCGAGGGCGCTGCGACGGCGGCGACGCTGGCCACCGCACTCGGCTCGGGTGAGCCAGAGCTGCGCATCGACGGCGACACGGTTTCTGCCGGTCGGATGGTCCGGTTGGCGGCCGAAGCTGGCGAGCCGACCTGGCGGGCCGACGGCACCGTGCTGATCACCGGTGGTACCGGCGGTCTCGGTGCGCAGGTCGCGAAGCACCTCGTCGCGAAGCACGGCGTGCGCAGCCTGCTGCTGCTCAGCCGTCGCGGGCTCAACGCGCCGGGCGCGGCCGAGCTGGTCAACGAACTGGCCGAGCTGGGCGCGACCGCGAAGGTAGTCGCCTCGGACGTCAGCAAGAAGCGTTCGCTCGCGGCGGCGATCAAAAAGGCCGAGCATCCGCTGTCGGCCGTCGTGCACACCGCCGGCGTGCTCGACAACGCGATGATCGGCTCGCTGACCGCCGAGCAGCTTGACGCGGTGCTAGCCCCGAAGCTCGACGCGGCGTGGGCGCTGCACGAGCTGACCGCCGAGCTGGACCTCTCGGCGTTCGTGCTGTTCTCCTCGTCGGCCGGTCTCGCCGACGGTGCCGGACAGGCGAACTACGCCGCGGGCAACACCTTCCTCGACGCATTGGCCGAGCACCGGCACGCCGCTGGCCTGTCCGCGACGTCGCTGGCGTGGGGGCTGTGGGCCCCCGACGCCGGTCAGGCGATCGGCATGGGCGCGACGCTGTCCGAAGTGGACCGCAATCGCATCACGCGGCTGGGCCTGGCTCCGCTGACTGTGTCGGAAAGCCTTGCCGCCCTTGACGCGGCGCTCGGCACCGGAGTTCCGACGGTCGTGCCGACCCGCGTCGACCGCGCCGCATTGCGGTCGCGTGGCGAGGACGTTCCGGCCGTGCTGCGCGGGCTCGTTCCCGCCGGCCGCCGCCGGATCTCGGTCGCCAGCGGGGAAGTGACGCCCGAGCAGCAGTTCGCCGAGCGGTTCGCGCATCTCGCCGAGGCCGATCGGGACCGCGCGCTGCTCGACCTGGTGCGCACGCACGTCGCGGCCGTTCTCGGGCACGACAGCGCCGATGCGATCAGCCCGGCCCGCCCGTTCGGCGAGATCGGCTTCGACTCGCTGGCTGCGGTGGAACTGCGCAACATCCTCGACTCGGTCACCGGCATGCGGCTGCCCGCGACGCTGGTGTTCGACTATCCGACGCCGCGTGCGCTCGCCGAGTACCTGGCGTCGCGGCTGGCCGGGCTGGCTCCGGCGCGCCTCGTTGCCCCGGTGACCACTGTGGACCCGGAGGAGCCGATCGCCATCGTCGGCATCGCTTGCCGTTACCCGGGCGGGGTCGAGACGCCGGAAGACCTGTGGCGGCTCGTGTCCGAAGGCGAGGAAGCGCTGTCCGGCTTCCCGGTCGACCGCGGCTGGAACGTCGACTCGCTGTATGACCCGGAGCCCGGCAAGCCCGGCCGCTCCTACGTCAAGCACGGTGCTTTCCTGCACGACGCGGCCGAGTTCGACGCGGATTTCTTCGAGATCAGCCCACGCGAGGCGGCGGCCATGGACCCGCAGCAGCGGTTGCTGCTGGAGGTGTCCTGGGAGGCGTTCGAGCGGGCGGGAATCGACCCGGTCGGCCTGCGCGGCAGCGCGACTGGCGTGTTCGCCGGGGTGATGTACCACGACTGGGGCACCCGCCTCGGCACGGTTTCCGACGACATCGCCGGCTACCTCGGCAACGGCAGCCTCGCCAGCGTCGTGTCCGGTCGCGTCTCGTACGCATTGGGACTGGAAGGTCCGACGGTCACGGTGGATACCGCGTGCTCGTCGTCGCTGGTCGCGCTGCACTGGGCGGTGCAGGCGCTGCGGCGCGGGGAGTGCACGCTGGCGCTGGCCGGCGGTGTCACCGTGATGTCCACTCCGGACACATTCATCGACTTCAGCCGTCAGCGCGGGCTTTCCGCCGACGGCCGGTGCAAGGCGTTCGCCGAGGCGGCGGACGGCACCGGCTGGGGCGAGGGCGCGGGCATGCTGCTCGTCGAACGGCTGTCGGACGCGCGCCGCAACGGTCACCCGGTGCTCGCGGTTCTTCGCGGCTCGGCGGTGAACCACGACGGCGCGTCGAACGGCCTGACCGCGCCGAATGGTCCTTCGCAGCAGCGGGTGATCGCCAAGGCGCTGGCGGACGCTGGTCTGCAGCCGTCCGAAGTGGACGCGGTGGAAGGTCACGGCACTGGCACCACGCTGGGCGACCCGATCGAGGCGCAGGCGCTGCTCGCGACCTACGGGCAGGACCGGGAAGAGCCGCTGTGGCTCGGGTCGATCAAGTCCAACATCGGCCACACACAGGCTGCGGCAGGTGTCGCGGGCATCATCAAGATGGTCATGGCGATGGAGCACGGCCAGTTGCCGCAGACGCTGCACGTCGACCGTCCGTCCACTGTGGTCGACTGGAATACCGGCGCGGTCCGGCTGCTGACCGAACGGCGGGAGTGGCAGGTCGACCGGCCGCGCCGCGCCGCGGTGTCGTCGTTCGGCATCAGCGGCACGAACGCGCACGTCATCCTGGAACAGGCTCCGGCGATCCCGGTCGAGCGGCCTTCCGAGACGCAGACGATCGTTCCGGTCGCGCTGTCCGGCCGGTCCGCCGCGGCGGTGCGCGGACAGGCCGCACGACTGCATTCTTGGCTCACTGAAGGCATTTCCGTCGCCGAGATCGCGCGTTCGCTGGCTGCGACGCGGGCCTCGCTGGAACACCGCGCGGTGATCGTCGCAGAGACCGCAGGAGAACTCGCCGACGGCCTCGACGCGCTGGCGGGCGGAGACGCACCGACGGGCCAGGTCGTGGACGGCAAGCTCGCCTTCTTGTTCTCCGGCCAGGGTGCGCAGCGGGTCGGCATGGGACGCGAGCTGTACGACGCGTATCCGGCCTTCGCGACCGCCTTCGACGCGGTGTGCGCGGCGATCGACCCACTGGTCGACGTGCCGTTGCGGGACGTCGTATTCGGCACTACCGAACTCGCCGACCGGGGCCTGCTGGACCAGACGCAGTACACCCAGACCGGGCTGTTCGCGGTCGAGGTCGCGCTGTTCCGGCTCGCCGAGTCGTGGGGCTTCCGGCCCGATGCGCTCGCCGGGCACTCGATCGGCGAGCTGGCCGCGGCGCACGTCGCGGGCGTGCTTTCCCTTGTGGACGCGGCGAAACTGGTCGCCGCACGCGGCCGGTTGATGGGCGCGCTGAACGACCGGCGCGGCGCGATGGTTTCGTTCTCCGCGACCGAAGAGGCGGTTCGTGAACTGCTGCGGGGCCACGAAGACGCGGTCAGCATCGCAGCGGTGAACGGCCCGGCTGCCGTGGTTGTCTCCGGCGACGCGGACGTGGTCGTCGAGATCGAGCGGGCCGCTGGCGATGTCCACACGCGACGGTTGCGGGTGAGCCACGCGTTCCACTCGCCGCTGATGACGCCGATGCTCGACGAATTCCGCGCGATCGCCGCCGGACTGACTTACGAGGCGCCGAAGATCCCGATTGTCTCGACGGTCACGGGGAAACTCGCCACCGACGACGAGCTGGTTTCGCCGGAGTACTGGGTCACGCACGTCCGCGAGACTGTCCGTTTCGGTGCTGCGGTCACGACCCTGGCCGACAGCGGCGTCCAGACGTTCCTGGAGATCGGGCCGGACAGCGTGCTGTCCGCGCTCGGTCCGCAGAGCGTCGAAGCGGAGTTCGTCCCGTTAGGCCGACGCGACCAGGACGAGGTGCGCACCGCGCTCACCGCGGCCGGTCGCCTGCACGTTCGCGGCGCGGTGAAACTCGGTCCGCTGCTCGGCGACGGCCCGGTCCGGCTCGACCTGCCGACGTATGCCTTCCAGCACAAGCGCTATTGGCTAGACGCGACGCCGTCCGGCGATGTGACCTCGGTCGGCCAGCAGCCGCTGGCGCACCCGATGCTGGGCGCGGTCGTGGCACTGTCCGGTTCGGACACGACTGTCCTCACTGGACGGTTGTCCGCTTCGTCGGTGCCGTGGGTCGCCGACCACGTGGTGAAGGGCGCGATCCTGGTGCCCGGCACCGGGTTCGTCGAGCTGGCGGTCGCCGCTGGCGACCAGGTAGGCCACCCGGTGGTCGAGGAGCTGACGCTGCAAGCGCCGCTCGTCCTGCCGCCGGATGGCGCGGTCGCGCTGCAGGTGGCGGTCGGTCCGGCGAACGGCGACCGCCGCCCGGTCACCGTGTTCTCCCGTCCGGTCGAATCGGACGGCGACTGGACCCAGCACGCGCTGGGGACGCTGTCCGCGACTGCCCGGCCGGAACCCGCTGGCCTCACCGAATGGCCGCCGGCGGGCGCGACCCCGATCCCGGTCGAGGGCGCGTACGAACGGCTCAACGAGCGTGGCTACGGCTATGGCCCGGCCTTCCAGGGGCTCCAGGCCGCGTGGCGACGGGGCAACGAAGTGTTCGCCGAGGTGGCGCTGCCCGAACCGGCCGCGTCCACGGCGGGCTCGTACGGCCTGCATCCGGCGCTGCTCGACACCGCGATGCACGCCGACCTCCTCGGCGACCCGAGCGGTTCGACGCTGCTTCCCTTCGTATGGAACGGCGTCACGCTGCACGCGGTCGGCGCTTCGGTACTGCGGGTGCGGATCGTGCGGCTGGATGGCGACGAGCTGTCCTCGATCGAGGTCGCGGACGGCGAGGGCAACCCGGTCGCGTCGGTCGAGTCGCTGGTGTCGCGGCCGGTGCGGACTGAACTGGCCGCGCACGCGCAGACCACGGACGGTTCGCTGCTCAAGATCGGCTGGCAGTCCGTGCCGGTTCCGGCCGCGGAGCAGGGCGACGTCGTCGCGATCGGACAAGGCCGAGTCGGCGTGGCCGCCACCTACAGCGGGTTCGCGGACCTGCTCGGTGCGGTCGATCGCGGCGAGCCGGTTCCGGGCCTCGTGACGCTCTCGGTGCCTGCCGCGGAGGGCGCTGTGCCGGAAGCAGCGCGGGCCAACGTGACCTGGCTGCTCGCCGAAATCCAGGCGTGGCTAGCCGAATCGCGCCTGACGGACACGAAGCTCGCCATCGTCACACAGTCGGCAGTTCCGGCTGGCGAGTCCGCTGTGGATGTCACGCAGGGTCTGCTGTGGGGCCTCGCCCGGGCGGCGCAAGCCGAACATCCCGGACGCGTGTTCCTGATCGACGCTGACGAGTCCAGCACAGCTACGAAGGTCGAGACGATCGCCGCGGTGGTCGCCTCGGGCGAGCCGGAAGCGGCGATCCGGGCTGGCTCGGTGCTCGCTCCGCGCTATACGCGCACCGAATCGACCGGAAGCACCGCGTGGGACGGCACGGTCCTGGTCACCGGCGGCACCGGTGGTCTCGGCAGCTTGCTGGCGCGTTACCTGGTGGCCGAGCACGGCGTACAGAGCCTGGTGCTCACCAGCCGCCGCGGTCTCGACGCGCCGGGTGCTGCGCAGCTGGCCGAAGAGCTGACCGACCTGGGCGCGACGGTCCAGATAGCGGCCTGCGACGTCGCTGACCGTGCGGCGGTTGAACAGCTGATCAACGGCCTGCCGGACCTCGGCGCGGTGGTGCACGCCGCCGGTACCGCCGACAGCGGCGTCTTCGATTCGCTCACCGCAGAGCAGCTTGACGCGGTGCTGCGACCGAAGGTCGACGCGGCCTGGCACCTGCATGAGCTGACCGCTGACCGGCAGCTGTCCGCGTTCGTCATGTTCTCCTCGGCAGGCGGCCAGGTGCTGCCCGCCGGACAGGCGAACTACGCGGCGGCCAACGCGTTCCTCGACGGGCTCGCCGAACACCGGCGCGCGGCCGGACTTCCGGCTACCGCGCTGGCCTGGGGTCTGTGGGCGGAGAACACCGGACTTGGCGGAGACCTCGCTGAAGCCGACCTCGCCCGGATGGCCCGCCTCGGCCTGCCCGCGGTGACCGCTGAGCAGGGGCTGGCCTTGTTCGACGCCGCCGTGGCCACCGAAGACGCGGTGATCGCGCCGCTTCGCGTGGACGTTCCGGCACTGCGGGCGCGTACTGACGAACTGCCCGCACTGCTGCGTGGTTTCGTGCCGCCGAAGGCACGTCGCGTGGCGAAGGCGGCCAAGGCAGCGGACAACGCGCTCGCCGACGAACTCGCCGCGCTGGTCGAAAGCGAACGGGGCCGGGTGCTGCTCGACCTCGTCCGCACGCAGGTGGCCACCGTGCTCGGCTACGCCGACAAGTCCGAAGTGGACGGGACCAGGGCGTTCAAGGAGCTGGGCTTCGACTCGCTCGCCGCCGTCGAACTCCGCAACCTGCTGGGCACCGAGACCGGCCTGACGCTCCCCGCGACGCTGATCTTCGACCACCCGACCGCCAAGGCCGTCGCGGACTTCGTCAAGGGCAAACTGCTCGGCGCGGTCGCGAAGAGCCCGGGGACGACCGCCCGGACGAACGCGTCGATGCAGGAACCGATCGCGATCGTCGGCATGGCCTGCCGCTATCCCGGCGGCGTCCGGTCGCCGGAGGACCTGTGGCGGCTGCTGGTCGACGAGGTCGACGCGGTCTCCGGCTTCCCGACCAACCGCGGCTGGGACACCGAGGGCATCTACGACCCGGAACGCGGCAAACGCGGCAAGACCTACGCCAACCAGGGCGGCTTCCTGCACGACGCGGCGGAGTTCGACCCGGCGTTCTTCGGCATCGGCCCGCGCGAGGCGATGGCGATGGACCCGCAGCAGCGGCTCCTGCTGGAAACCGCGTGGGAGGCCATCGAGCGCGCCGGGATCGACCCGACAGTGCTGCGCGGCAGCCTGACCGGCGTCTTCACCGGCGCGATGTACGACGACTACGGCAGCCGCGCCCCGGCCGCCCCGGCCGACGTCGCCGCCTACATCCCGAACGGCAGCTCCGGCGCGGTCGTCTCCGGCCGCATCTCCTACCTGCTCGGCCTCGAGGGACCGAGCATGACGGTCGACACCGCGTGCTCGTCCTCGCTGGTCACGCTGCACCTCGCGGTGCAGGCGCTGCGGGCGGGGGAGTGCGGGATGGCCCTGGCCGGCGGTGTCACGGTGCTGTCGCAGTCGGACCTGTTCGTCGACTCCAGCCGTCAGGGCGTGCTTTCGCCCAACGGCCGGTCGAAGTCGTTCTCCGCGGCTTCCGACGGCGTCGGCTGGGCCGAGGGCGCGGGTCTGCTGCTGCTGGAGCGGCTGTCCGACGCGCAACGCAACGGGCACGAGGTGCTCGCGGTGGTCCGGTCGAGCGCGGTCAACCAGGACGGTGCGTCCAACGGGCTGACCGCTCCGAACGGCCCGTCGCAGGAACGCGTGATCCACGCTGCCCTCGCCGCGGGCGGACTGAAGCCGTCCGATGTGGACGCGGTCGAGGCGCACGGTTCGGGCACCAAGCTGGGCGACCCGATCGAGGCGCAGGCGTTGCTGGCCACCTACGGCCAGGACCGTCCGGACGGGCAGCCGCTGTACCTGGGTTCGGTGAAGTCGAACATCGGGCACGCGCAGGCGTCCGGCGGCGCGGCTGGCGTGATGAAGGTCGTGCAGGCGTTGCGGCACAACATGTTGCCGAAGACACTGCACGTCGACGCGCCGTCGCCGGTCGTCGACTGGACCACGGGCGACATCGAGCTCCTCACCGAACCGCGGCCGTGGCTGCCGAACGGACACCCGCGGCGCGCCGGCGTCTCGTCCTTCGGCATCAGCGGCACCAACGCGCACATCATCATCGAGGAGGCTCCGCCCGCTCCGGCCAACGAAATCCGGCGCACTGCACCGGAACTCCCAGCGATTCCGTTGCCGCTGGCTGGTTCGGTCGCGCAGGCTCTCGCCGACCAGGCCGCCCGGCTTGCCGCACACCTACGGGCCAACCCCGATGTCAGCCTGACCGACATCGGCTACTCGCTGGCGACCGGTCGCGCGGCGCTCGACCACCGCGCGGTGGTCCTGGCGGCCGACCGCGAAGCCGCGCTGAAGGCGCTCGACGGACTGGCCGACGGCCGGACCCCGGCGGGCACCGTGGCCGGCACGGTCAGCGCGGCCGACCTGACGGCGTTCCTGTTCACCGGACAGGGCGCGCAGCAGCCGGGCATGGGACGCGGTCTGTACGAGGCGTTCCCGGCCTTCGCCGGAGCGTTCGACGAGATCTGCGGACTCTTCGACGCCGAACTCGACACTCCGCTCAAGCAGGTGATCTGGGAGGACTCGCCGCTGCTCAACCAGACCGCATACACGCAATGCGCGCTGTTCGCGATCGAGGTCGCGCTGTACCGGCTGGTCGAATCCTGGGGCGTCACGCCGGATTACGTCGCCGGGCACTCGATCGGCGAACTCGCCGCGGCGCACGTCTCCGGAGTGTTCTCGCTGGCCGACGCCTGCTCGCTGGTCGCCGCTCGCGGCCGGCTCATGCAGGCGCTGCCGACCGGAGGCACGATGGCGGCGATCGCGGCCACCGAGGACGAGGTGCGAGCCTCGCTGCCCTCCGGAGTGGACATCGCGGCGGTGAACGGGCCGCGGTCGGTGGTCATCTCCGGTCCGGAGGAGGCGGTTGTCGCTGCCATGGCGACCTTCTCCGAGGCCGGTCGCCGGACGAAGCAGCTGGTCGTGTCGCACGCGTTCCACTCGTCGCTGATGGAGCCGATGCTGTCCGAGTTCGCGGTGGTCGCGGAGAAACTGACCTACTCCGCGCCGTCGATCCCGGTGGTGTCGAACGTGACCGGCAAGATCGCGACCGCCGCCGAGCTGTGCTCGCCGCAGTACTGGGTGGGCCACGTGCGGGAGGCCGTCCGGTTCGCCGACGGGGTCAGCACTTTGCTCGCCGCGGGCGTGACCCGGTTCGTCGAGCTGGGGCCGGACGCGGTGCTTACCGGGATGGCGCGCGAATGCGACACCGCGGTGGCCGACCGGCCGGACCGGGTCGTCCAGGTGCCCGCGATGCGGCGCGGCCGGGCCGAGGTGCCGACCGTGTTCACCGCGCTGGCCACGCTGTTCTCCCGGGGCGCGAAGATCGACTGGAAGGCGTTGTTCGCCGGACAGGGTGTGTCCACTGTGGACTTGCCGACGTACGCGTTCCAGAACAAGTCCTACTGGCTCGACGCGACGAAGCCGACCGGCGACGTCAGCACGCTTGGTGCGCAATCCGCCGGACACCCGCTGCTGGGTGCCCTGGTGGAACTGCCGGACGGCGGCGCGGTGCTGACCGGACGGCTGTCGGTCGCGACGCAGCCGTGGCTGGCCGACCACGTGGTGATGGGGCGGACGATGCTGCCCGGCACCGCGTATGTCGAGCTGGCGGTGCACGCCGGGGACCAGGTCGGCTGCAACCTTCTGGAGGAGCTGACCCAGCAGGCACCGTTGCTGCTGCCCGAGGACGGGGTCGACCTGCGCGTCGTCATCAGCGCACCGGACGCCAGCGGCCGCCGAGAGCTGTCGGTGCACTCGCGGACCGAGGCCGGCTGGGTCCAGCACGCCGCGGGCACGCTGGCCAACGGTGCGGCTGCGGAGTTCTCGCTGAGCGAGTGGCCGCCGTCGGGCGCGGAGTCGGTCGACCTGACCGGGTTGTACGACGACCTCGCCGGGCTCGGCTTCGGCTACGGGCCGACGTTCCGCAACCTGCGGGCGATCTGGCTCCGCGAAGGCGAGGTGTATGCCGAGGTCGCGCTGCCGGAAGGCACCTCGGCGAACGAATTCGGCTTGCACCCGGGCCTGCTCGACTCGGCACTCGGCGCGACGGACTACCTGATCCCAGGCGGTCCGAAGGCGCTGACCGAGACGACGATCCCGTTCGCGTGGAACTCGGTGTCGCTGCAGGCCAGCGGCGCGACGGTACTGCGGGTGCGGGTCCGGAAGACCGAGAGCGGTTCGTCGCTCGACCTTGCCGACGCATCGGGTGCCCCGGTGGCGCAGATCGCTTCGCTGGTCACGCGACCGGTGTCGGAAGGCCAGCTCGGCGCGAAGGTGCCGGACTCGCTGTACCGGATCGAATGGCAGCCCGCTTCGGGCGTTCGGCTGGTGCCGTCGCTGGACGGCTGGGCCGTGCTCGGGACCGACGACCTCGGCCTCGGCGTGCCGCTTCGGACTGAGCCGATCGATGCGGATGTCCTGGTGCTGCCGGTCGGTTCGGGTTCCGGCTCGGTTCCGTCGCGGGTGCACCAGGTCGTGCAGGAAACGGTGCGGCACCTGCAGAACTGGCTGTCGGACGGGGACGGGAAGCTGGTCGTGGTCACCCGCGACGAGCTGGCGCAGGCTCCGGTCTGGGGTCTGGTGCGGGCCGCCCAGGCGGAAAACCCGGGCCGGATCCAGGTCGTGGACCTCGACGCGTCGCCGGCGTCGGCCCGGGCGCTGCCCGCGGTCGTCGCGTCCGGCGAACCGGAAGCCCGGGTGCGGAACGGCGAGGTGCGCGTGCCGCGGCTGACCCGGGTCACCGAGGTCGGCGAGACGGTCGAGTGGGACCCGGACGGCACGGTGCTGATCACCGGCGGCGCGGGCCTGCTCGGCGGGCTGCTCGCTCGGCATCTGGTCGCTCGCGGTGCCCGTGACCTGGTCCTGACCAGCCGTCGCGGTATCGAGGCGGCGGGTGCGCGGGAACTGGTCGACGAACTGGCCGGTGAGGACGCGAAGGTGGCGGTGGCCGCGTGCGACGTCACCGACCGGGACGCGCTGGCGAAGCTGCTCGACACACTGCCGCGGCTGACCGCCGTGGTGCACGCGGCCGGGCAGATGGACAGCGCGGTGCTGAGCGCTCTCACTCCGCAGCAGGTCGAGAACGTGTTGCGGCCCAAGGTCGACGCGGCCTGGAACCTGCACGAGCTGACGGCTACTCGGGAACTGGCGGCATTCGTTCTCTATTCCTCGGCGGGCGGCCTGCTGCTCGCGGCGGGACAGGCGAACTACGCCGCCGGCAACGTCTTCCTGGACGCGCTGGCCGAGCACCGCTCTTCTCTCGGCCTCCCGGCGACCTCGCTCGCGTGGGGTCCGTGGGAAGGCACCGACGGCGAGGTGGACCTGGCGCACATCGCCCGGTCCGGGGTCGCGGAGCTGTCCGCGGCCGAGGGGTTGGAGCTGTTCGATGCCGCTCTGGCCGCTTCGTCGGCGTCCTTGGTGCCGGTGAAGCTCGACCTCAAGGACGCCGACCGCGCGTCGGCACTGCTGAAGGGGCTCGTCACTGCCGCACCGCGGCGGGCGGCGGTCTCCTCGTCGGCAGAGCCGGAGGCCGGGTTCGCCGACAAGCTCGCCACGCTCCCGGCGGACGAGCGGGACTCAGCGGCGCTGGACCTGGTGTGCGAGCACACGGCGGCAGTCCTCGGATACGACGACGCCTCGGCGGTCGGGGTCGAGAAGGGCTTCACCGACCTGGGCATCGACTCGCTCGCGGCGCTGGAGCTGCGCAACCGGCTCGGCACCGCGACCGGGCTGCGGCTGCCCGCGACGCTGATCTTCGACTACCCGAGCCCGCTGCCGCTGGCCCGGCACCTGCTGACCGAGCTGGCTCCTGAGCCTGAGGTTTCGGTCGAAGAAGAACTGAACGGCACCGACGACGCGGCGGCGGCAGTCGCCTCGATGGACCTGGCCGACCTGGTCCGCTCCGCGATGGGCGGCACCGACGAACGGGGTGAATCCCAGTGACCGACAAGTCCGCTCCTTCGACCGAGCAGATCGTCGCCGCGCTGCGGCAGTCCATGACGGACAACGAACGGCTCCGTGCGGACAACCAGCGGCTGGCCGCCCGGCAGTCCGAGCCGATCGCGATCATCGGCATGGGCTGCCGGTACCCCGGCGGCGTCACCACGCCCGCGCAGCTGTGGGACCTGGTGGCCGGCGGGGTCGACGCGATCGGCGAGTTCCCGGCCGACCGCGGCTGGGACACCGCCGCCCTGCACGACCCGACCGGCTCCCGTCCCGGCACGACATACTCGAACGAAGGCGGTTTCCTTTACGACGCCGCCGATTTCGAGCCGGAGTTCTTCGGCATCTCGCCGCGTGAGGCGGTCACGCTGGACCCTCAGCAGCGGTTGCTGCTCGAGACCGCGTGGGAGGCCGTCGAGCGCGCCGGGATCGTGCCGTCGACTTTGCGCGGCAGCGCGACCGGGGTGTTCACCGGCGTGATGTACCACGACTACGGCGCGGGCAGCAGCGACGGCAGCCTGATTTCCGGGCGGGTCTCGTACACGCTCGGCCTCGAAGGCCCGTCGGTGTCGGTGGACACTGCGTGCTCGTCCTCGCTGGTCGCGATGCACCTTGCCGCGCAAGCACTTCGGCGAGGCGAGTGCTCGCTGGCGCTGGCGGGCGGGGTGACGGTGATGGTCACGCCGGACATGTTCGTGTACTTCAGCGAACAGCACGGCTTGTCTTCGGACGGTCGCTGCAAGGCCTTCGGCAGCGGCGCGGACGGCGTCGGATGCTCCGAAGGCGCCGGAATGCTGTTGCTGGAACGGCTTTCCGACGCTCGGCGCAACGGGCACCACGTGCTCGCGGTGCTGCGCGGCAGCGCGGTGAACTCGGATGGCGCGTCGAGCGGGATCACCGTGCCCAACGGCCCGGCGCAGCAGCGGGTCATCCGTTCCGCGCTGGCCGATGCCTCGCTGGAACTGTCCGACGTGGACGCGGTGGAGGCGCACGGGACCGGCACCAAGCTGGGGGACCCGATCGAGGCGCAGGCCCTGATCTCCACCTATGGCAAGGTCGCTACTCCCGCGCGACCGTTGTATGTCGGCTCTTTCAAGTCGAACGTCGGGCACACTCAGGCCGCTGCCGGGGTCGGCGGGGTGATCAAGATGGTCGAGGCTCTCCGGCGGGGTGTGTTGCCGCCGACGCTGCACGCCGATGAGCCTTCGCCGCACGTCGACTGGGCGGATGGCACTGTTGCGCTGCTGAACGAGTCGACGCCCTGGCCGTCGACCGGACGTCCTCGGCGGGCCGCGGTGTCGTCGTTCGGCATCAGCGGGACGAACGCGCATGTGATTGTCGAGCAAGGTGATCCGGCTCCCGCACCTTCGCCTTCCGCCGGG
Source organism: Amycolatopsis echigonensis (assembly GCF_002846615.1). Classification (NCBI taxonomy): domain Bacteria; kingdom Bacillati; phylum Actinomycetota; class Actinomycetes; order Pseudonocardiales; family Pseudonocardiaceae; genus Amycolatopsis; species Amycolatopsis echigonensis. The sequence goes on from NZ_PJMY01000003.1 coordinate 5,087,279, forward strand.
CCGGTTACCTGGCTGCTCTCGGCTTCCTCGCCGGAGGCTTTGCGGGCGCAGGCTGCTCAGCTAGCCGGGTTCGCTTCTGCGGGCTCTCCGGCGGACGTCGGGCTTTCCCTTGCCACTACGCGAACCCTCAGCGAGCAGCGGGCTGCGGTGGTGGCTGCTGACCGGGAAGCTGCTGCGCGGGCTCTGGGAGATTATGCAGCAGGCCAAGCTTCTTCTTCAGTGGTCGAGGGCGTGGCTTCTCCGCGGCGGCTGGCGTTTCTCTTTACTGGCCAGGGGGCTCAGCGCGCTGGCATGGGTCTCGACCTCGCCGCTGCGTACCCGGTCTTCGCCGCTGCCCTGGACGAGGTCGGTGCTGCGCTGGACCTCGATGTTCCCTTGCGTTCCCTGCTCGCCGACGCTGACCGGCTCGATCAGACTGGTTACACGCAGCCTGCCTTGTTCGCGGTGGAAGTCGCCCTGTATCGGTTGCTGGAGTCGTGGGGCGTCCGGCATGCTTATCTGCTGGGCCATTCCGTCGGGGAGATCGCCGCCGCGCATGTCGCCGGGGTGCTTTCCCTTGCGGACGCCGGAAAACTGGTAGTCGCTCGGGCTCGGCTGATGCAGGATCTGCCCGCCGGCGGGGCGATGGTCGCGGTGCAGGCTACCGAGGACGAGGTCCTTCCGCTACTAACCGATGGTGTAGGAATCGCCGCGATGAACGGGCCGCGGTCGGTGGTATTGTCGGGGGCAGAAGAAGAAGTACTTGCGGTTGCTGGGAAATTTGATCGAACTTCGCGGTTGCGGGTGTCGCACGCGTTCCACTCACCGCTCATGGACCCGATGCTGGACGAGTTCGCCGCGGTGGCGCGTGCCCTGACGTACTCCGCTCCCTCGGTCCGTATCGTGTCCACAGTGGACCTCTCGGCGGATGTGGCGACGCCGGACTACTGGGTGCGTCAGGTCCGTTCGGCAGTGCGGTTCGCGGACGGCGTGCGGGCGCTGGCTGACGCCGGAGTGGACACGTTCGTCGAGGTCGGCCCGAGCGCAGTGCTGACCGCGATGGGGCAGAGCTGTGCCGATGGTGCTGCGGTGGGTGGGGCGGGGGGAGGGGGCGGGCCCGCCGGTGATACCGCCAGCGCAGCCACCACCACTCTCGCCAACGCCGCCTTCGTGCCAGTCCTGCGCAAGGACCGCGCCGAAGCAGAGTCGGCCGCCGCCGCGGTCGCGACCCTGTTCACGCTCGGCGGAACGGTCGACTGGGACGCGTTCTACTCCGGCGCGCACGTGGTCGAGCTGCCGACCTATGCGTTCCAGCGCAAGCGTTACTGGCTGGACAACCCGACCGGTGCGCGGGCTCGCGGCGTGGCCGAGGTCGGGCAGCGGGAAGCCGCGCACCCGCTGCTCGGCGCGGTAGTCCGCACCGCGGATTCCGGCGGCGTCGTCCTCACCGGACGGCTGTCGCTGGCCGCGCAGCCATGGCTGGCCGACCACGTCGTCCAGGGCACCGCGCTGTTCCCCGGCACGGCGTTCGTCGAGCTGGCCGTCCGCGCGGGCGACGAGGTCAGCTGCGGCCGGGTCGACGAGCTCACGCTGGCCGCGCCGTTGATCCTGCCCGAGCAGGGCGCTGTGCGGCTGCAAGTGACCGTTGGTGCGGAGGAGGACGACGGCACCCGAACGCTGGGCATCTTCTCCCAGTCCGAGGACGCCGACGAATGGGTCCAGCACGGCAGCGGCCGGCTCTCCCCAGCCAGTTTGCCGTCCGCGGTGACTGCGGAATGGCCGCCCACCGGAGCCACGGAGATCGACGTGACCTCCCGGTACGACGAACTGTCCGCACAAGGCTTCGACTACGGCCCGGTTTTCGCCGGCCTGCGCCGAGCCTGGCAAGCGGGCGACGTGCTGGCCGCCGAGGTCGCGCTGCCCGAGCACGCCGACGCCAGCGCGTTCGGCCTGCATCCCGCGCTGCTCGACGCTGCCCTGCACACGATCGGCCTCGCTGGGCCGACCGAGGACAAGCCAGTCCTGCCCTTCGCCTGGGCCGGCGTCTCGCTCTACGCCGGCGGCGCGGCAACCCTGCGCGTGCTGATCTGCTCGGACGTCGAGAACACCGTCTCGCTCACCGCGACGGACACGTCCGGCACACCCGTGCTGCGCGTGGACTCGCTCGCGCTGCGCCCCATCGCCGACGACGCGTTCGCCTCCACCGCGCGCTCGGCCGTGGACGATTCGCTCTTCCGCGTCGACTGGATCCCGTGGCAGGGCGACGACGTCACCGCGGTGACCACCGCAATCCTGGGCAACGACCCCTTCGGCCTGAGCGGCGATTCCTATGTGGACATCGATGCCTTGCTGGACGCAATCCACAACGGTGCCCTGGTCCCAGACGTCGTCTACGTACCCTTCGCCGCTCCGGAAACCGCCGCCCCGGAAGGCGCTCGCGCAGCCGTCCACAGCCTCCTTTCCTTGTCACAAGCCTGGGTTGCCGAGGACGTACTGGCCGCTTCGCGCCTGGTCGTTGTCGCCTCCGGCGCGATCGCCACTCGACCGGACGAGGGCGCACCCGACCTCACCCACGCGGCACTGTGGGGCGTGATCCGCACCGCACAACTCGAGTACCCCGACCGATTCATGGTCGTCGACCTCGACAACGGCCCGCTCCCGGTCGGCTCGGTCCTCGGCGCGATGTACGCCGACGAACCCGGCGTCGCAGTCCGCGATGGCGCGGTTTTGGTGCACCGCCTGGCAAAGTACCTTCCGGAGGGCACCGTCGCCTTCGACCCGGACGGCACCGTACTGGTCACCGGCGGCACCGGCGTGCTAGGCCAGCTGATCGCCCGGCACCTGGTCACCGAACACGGCGTCCGCCACCTGCTCATCACGAGCCGCCGCGGTCCCGCCGCTCCCGGAGCCGACGAGTTCGCCGCCTCCCTGACCGAGCTAGGTGCCTCAGTCTCGCTGGTGGCTTGCGACCTGGCCTCCCGAGACGCCGTCGCAGCTCTTCTCGCCGACGTTCCCTCCGACCACCCGCTGAGCGCGGTAATCCACACCGCCGGCGTCGTCGACGATGGCGTACTCCTGTCGCTGACCCCGGAACGAATGGACGCCGTCCTCCGCCCGAAGGTCGATGCCGCGTGGCACCTGCACGAACTGACCGCGTCCCTGGACCTGTCCGCCTTCGTGCTGTACTCGTCCGCCGGCGGAACCCTAGGTGCCGCAGGCCAAGCAAACTACTCCGCGGCAAACGTCTTCCTCGATGCATTAGCGCACCACCGCGCCGCGCAAGGCTTGCCAGCCGTGTCGCTCGCCTGGGGCTTGTGGTCTGAAGGCGGCATGTCCGGCGACCTGGCCGACACCGACCTGATCCGCATGGCCAGGTCTGGTGTCTTCGGCCTGTCCTTCGCCGACGGCCTGGAACTTTTCGACGCGACAGTCGCCGCCGGTCAGCCCTCGCTGGTTCCAGTACGCCTCGACATGTCCGGCCTGCGCGCCGACGCCCACAGCGTCCCCGCAATGCTGCGCGGCCTGATCCGAGGCCGCCGCCGAGTCGAGGTCGTCGACGATTCCTGGAACCAGGTGCTGCGCCTGTCCGGCGTCGAACGAGTACGAGCCGCCGTCGACCTGGTCTGCGGCACCGCCGCCGTAGTGCTAGGCCACGACCGCCGAGACGCGGTAGACCCCAGGAAGGGCTTCATCGAACTCGGCTTCGACTCCCTGACCGCCATCGAACTGCGCAACCGCCTGGACGTCCTCACCGGGATGCGCTTGCCCGCGACGCTGATCTTCGACTACCCGTCCGTGCAGGTCCTGGGAGAACACCTGGTAGCGGACGGTGCCCCGTCCGCCGTCGAAGTCCAGCTGGACGCGCTGGAAGACGTCGTACGAGGCCTGGAACCAGACGAGGTCTCCGGCGTCGTGACGAGGTTGAAGGCAGTGCTGGCGTCGCTGGTTCCGGACGAGGAAGTGGAAGGAGCGAGCGCGGACGAGTTGTTCGCGCTGCTGGACGAAGAATTGGAAGCCCGATAACGCATTGGGGGCCGCCCGCATCGACCGGGCGGCCCGCATCGGCGCTCGTTTGATCCAGGCGTACCCGGGCAGCAACTCCGTGTGCGGCAACTCTCCGCCGTGACCTTCTCGGCACCGCGCCAAGCTGCGCGTCGCCCTCCGCCGTGCCGAGCGTCAGGTCGGTCAGCCAGCTCAGCAGCGAGTCCTGCCGCGTTCACGCCACCTGCGTCCAGCTGAAGGCGTGGAATCCGAGGGCTCTCAAATTGGCTTTAGCCCTGGACCCGCCTGTGCGAAGATCACGAGGTGCCCGAGCTGACGTATCTGGAGATGACCCATCCAAGTGAGCTGCGCCCTTCGACCTCAACGTTCAGCGGACAGGTCCAGTTGAAGCCGATCGACGGGAACGAGGTCCGTACTCTGACCCTCGCGGTCGGGCGCGACTTCGCGTGGCCGAGCCAGCAGTGGGACACCCAACAGTGGGACGAATACCTGGGCAACCCAACGATGCGGCACTGGGCCGGCGTGATCGACGGCGCAGCCGTCGGGTTGCTTTCACTCAACCTCCGGCAGGCACCGGACATCGAGATCGACTCCTTTGGCCTCGTGCCGGAACGAATCGGTCACGGCATCGGCGGCCCATTCCTCACCGAGGCCGTCACCATGACGTGGGGGTTGCCCGCGCAGCGAGTCTGGCTGCACACCTCCAGCGACGACCATCCCCATGCGCTCCAGAACTACCTCGCGCGCGGATTCCGGCCATTCAAGCGACCATGACTGCGTGGTCTCGCTTCAAGCCAGCGCGGCTTGATTGTTCCCAGAAGTAGAACGGGTTCAGGCCGGTGGCGGTCGTGATCTCCCGCGTCGGGCCGGAATTTCTCCGTCTGCGGATGTTGCTGCGCGCCGGAGCGAGGTGGCGCGACGGTCGTCTGTCGCGGGGTAACCGCGGCGTTCGGCTTGTTCTCGCTGGCGTGGCGGCGTTGGATTGGGATAGCAGTGCGTCGGGGATGCCTGGCCGTGGTCTCACTGGCGGCGGCTTCCGATGCGGATGTCGGACCAGGCCGCCGCATGCTCCCGGTCCACGACAGGCTCGGAGCTACGCCGGGTTAGGACTCGGTGGCCATGCCCAGCGAGCACAGCGAACCGGCCAGGGCGATCAGGTCGTAGCGGGTGTCTTCTTCGTTCGTTTCCCACAGGGCGGAGAGGGTGGTGGCGGCCTCGTCGACGTCGCCGTTGTGCTGTTTCAGGGCGATCCACATCGCAGCGGCGACCGGTTCGCATTCGATGTGGCGGTTGGTCGTGCGGCAGGTCAGCTCCAGGTGGCCGTTGGCGAGCATGCGCTGGGTGACGCCGGGGGCGGTGGTGATCGCCATCATGATGGCCTCCTGGTTGAGGGGGGTGTTTCCTTGATGTACTTAGTTTCTCGGAACCGGGGAGCGGGAGCCATGGGGTGTGCTCCTGAAGCTTCCCTGGGGTTTCCCCACCCTTATCCCCGGTACATTCCCGGTTGCCAGGCGGCCAGGGTTGTGGTGATCGTGTCCAGGACGGCGTTGAGCTGGTCGTTCAGGTAGAAGTGGCCGCCGGGGAAGATCTTGACCTGGCAGGAGCCGGTGGTGTGGTTGCGCCAGGCGTCGGCCTCCTCCAGGTCGGTGACCGGGTCTGTGTCACCGACCAGGACCTGGATCGGGCAGCTTGGTTCTACTCCTGGTTGGTGCCGGTAGGTTTCCACTGCGGTGTAGTCGCCGCGGATCGCGGGCAGCACCATGCGCAGCAGCTCGTCGTCGCCCAGTACGCCGGCGTCGGTGCCGCTGAGTTCCTTCAGCGCGGCGATCAGGCCGTCGTCGTCGCGTTGGTGGATGAACTCGATGCGTTGCGCGGACGGGGCCCGGCAGGCGGAGGCGAACAGGCCTAGCGGGGGCGTGCCCCGGGCCTCCAGGCGGCGGGCTACCTCGTAGCCGACCGTGGCGCCCATGCTGTGGCCGAACAGGGCCACGGGCAGGTCGGACCAGCCGGCCAGGTCGTCGGCGATCGCGTCGGCGATGGCGGCGACCGTGTCCAGGCATGGTTCGGCGCGGCGGTCCTGGCGGCCCGGGTACTGGACGGCGACCACCTCGAAGTCCTGCCCCGCCGCGGTGGCGGAAAGCGGGAAGTAGGCGGTCGCCGAGCCGCCGGCGTGCGGCAGGCACACCAGACGCACCCGTGCCCCGTCGGTCGGATGGAAACGGCGGATCCACCGGCTTGTGCGTGCGTTCGCGGGTGTTTCGTCCACTGCGGTCACAAAACCAGGAGTGTTCGGGGAGGATCGGCACTGGACAACCCCTAGCTGGCCCGGCGCGCCCGGGGAGGGGTGGCGCTGGTGGCGGCGGCTGCGGTTCGCAAAGGGGTTGGCGGAGGGTTGTGTGCGGTGTTGCGGAGCGGTTTCTGCTCCGGATCGAGGATGGACGGCGGAATCCAGTACACGGCGCCGTCGCGGAGCACGATTTTCCAGCCACTGTGGTGCAGGAGGCGGTGGTGGCGTTCGCAGCACGAGGCGAGGTTGTCGAGATCCGTCGCGCCGCCGTGGGCCCAGTGGACGATGTGGTGCGGAGTGGTCCACTTTGGACCGCGGTCGCAGCCGGGGAAGGTGCAGCCGCGGTCTCGGATCGCCAGGGCCCGGCGCTGGGCGTTCGTGGCGGTGCGGGCGGAGCGGCCCAGGTCGAGGACCTGGCCTTCGGTGCCCAGGACGGCGGGGTAGACCTTGGCGTCGCACAGGATCCGGCGCAGGTGGGACGCGGGCAGGACGGATTCGTCGTCCGTGAAGATCGTCTTCGCGGCGCTCTGCAGGGTTTCCAGGCTGACGGTCACCGTCGCGACTGCGCGTTCGCCGGCTTTGGCCGGGAGGTCCGGAGTGCGGGCGGCCAGGTCGACAATCGCGGCGATGGCGTCGCCGTGGCGTTCGGCCGGGGTGCGGGGGTCGGGGGTGTCCGGCGTGGTCGCGGGGTCCGGTGCGGCCAGGGGGACCAGCAGTTGTTCGATCAGGGTGCCGGTTTCGTGGTCGACGTTCCCGGAGAAGCGGAAACGGCCGGTTCGGGTCCAGTGCCAGCTGAATTCCCGCCACGGACGGGCGGCTGCATCGGAGCCGGAACCCGCACCGGAACCCAAGCCCGACCCAGAACCAGGGTCGGGAACCGAATCAGGGTCCAAGCCGTGGTCCACGTCCGGGGACCCAGGTGAAGCCTCAGAGGAAGAACCGGACATGTCGGAAGGATCGTTGTCCCAGTAGATCTTCAGCCGGGTCGCCGCGCGGCGGACGATGCTGGGATTGGCCTGCCCCGCGAGGGTTACCAGGGTGTCTTCCGCGACGGTGTAGTCCTCGGGAGTCAGCCACCTCGGCGCGTCAGCGAGGAATTCGGCGATCACAGCCGCGTGCTGGGCCGTGATTTCGCCCGCGGACAAGGCTTTCCACGTCAGCGGCAACGTGCCGGTGGCTTGGGCGAGCCGGGCGCGGGCCTCGCGCAGCGTCACGTGCAGGATCGTCGCCAGATAGGCCGAAGTCGAGGAATAGCCCTCCGGCACGGCACCGCGCGATTCCAGCTCCCGGATGGTCTCCAGTTGCGCGGCGTAAGCGACGTTCTGCTGTCTTTGGGTGGTCAGGAGTCTGGTGGTCAGGTCCCGGTCTGACAACTGCCAGGCGGGGAGCGTCGTAGTCGTGGACACCTCTTCATTGTCTCGAACGCACGTTCGACTACGCCATCGCTCGAAGTGGTCAACCCCAACTGCGGAAGCAAGACCAGCAAGATCACTGTCCGGAGTCAAAAGGCAGCTACCGCAACAGAATTCTGCCCTTCGCAGTCAGGCGGCAACCCGGCAATGCCGCGACGAAAAACAGCGCAAGGTAGTCATGATCACCTGATTGAGTGACTTTAGATCGCGGTTGGCTGTGCTTAGGGGGCGGCTGCGACTGTGGCACACGCAGGAAGATGACCGTTGGGTCGAGGAGCTTGCGATGGGCGTGAACTGGGGGCAGAACCGCCGCACCGAGCCGAACGAAGCAGTGTCCCTCCTCGAGGGCCTGCTGATCGAATGCGATGCGCGGGCAGGAGACACGGTATTGGTCGGCGGAGGACCGGCCAGCGGCAAAACACAGGTACAGAACCAAGTAGTGGCCCGAGCTCGTGAGCTGGGCATTCTGACGCTCACCGCGGCGGGCGCGGCCGACGAGCGCGACGTGGACGGAGGCGTGCTCGACCAGTTGCTGGCCAGCCCGGCGTTGCCGCGCGAAGTGCTGGCCGCGGCGGACGGCGAGGACCGGATCGCCGCGCTGTGCAGTGCGTTGCACCGGCTGGCGCGCGAACGGTCGCTGCTGATCGCGGTCGACGACTTGCAGCACGTGGACGAGACGTCGGCCCGGTTGCTGCTGAGGTTGCAGCGGCGGGCGCGGTCGGCCGCGATGTTGCTGGTGTTGACACAGCCAGACGGCTGGTATTCGGGCGAGGGCGTCGAATTCGCCGCGCAGCCGCACCGGTACGTGCATCTCACGCCGTTCACCGTGGAGGCGATAGCGCAGCTGGTAACGGACCACGGCGAGGCTGAGCGGATCCATGGGCTAAGCGCGGGGAATCCATTGCTGGTCAACGCATTGGTCGACGCGTGCCGCAGTTCGGTGGACGACGGCGCGGCATATTCCGATGCGGTGCAACGGCTTTTGCATCGCTACGGCTCACCGCTGCGTGAGGTGGCGACCGCGATCGCGGTGCTGGACACCGACGTGACGACGGATGCGGTGGCGACCGTCGCAGGGGTGGATCCGGTCAAGGCGGAAGCGTCGGCGGGGCTGCTCGTGGAGACTGGGCTGGTCGACGGCGTTCGGTTCCGGCAGCAGCCGGCTGCGGCGGCGGTCGTCGGCGGGTTGCGCGGGTCTGAGAAAGTGCGGCTGCACATCCGGGCTGCCGAGGTGAAGCACGCTCGCGGGTTATCGGCACCGGAGGTCGCGCGGCATCTCGTGGCGGCGGGTGAAGCGCAGGCAGAGTGGGCGTTGCCGGTCCTGGTCGCGGCGGCGGAGCAGGTGATGCTCGGCGACGACGTCGACTTCGCGACTCGCTGTCTGCAGTTGGCGGCATCGACGACCACCGCGTCGTGGGAGCAGCAGATGCTTTCGCAGCTGCTGGCCAAGATCACGTGGCGGGTCAACCCGGCGGCAGCCGCGCCGCATCTCGCGGCGTTGCGCGAAGCCGATTCGCTCGACCAATCCGACCGGATCGCGCTGGTACGCCAGTCATTGTGGTTCGGGGACCGGGAAACGTTCGAATCAGCGCTGGTCCGGCTGGGCGACGACCTCGAGCCGCTGCACCCGCGAACAGCGGCGGAACTGACGCTGGCCGCGCATTGGCATTACGGCACGGCACCGGAGTTGTCGATCGACGCATCGGATCCCTGGATGCGCACGGCGGCCACACTCGCATCGGTGTGGCGCGTAGGTGGCAGCGGAGAGACTTCGGTGTGCGCGGAGCGGATACTGCAGAACTGTCGCCTCTCCGACACTTCGCTGGAAGCCCTGGCCACGGCAATCCTCGCGCTCGCGTACGACGGCAAGGCGGACCGCGCGGAAGGCTGGTGCACTTCGCTGGCCGAGGAGGCCGAGTACCGGGGCGCGGTGACCTGGAAGGCGATGCTCGACGCTCTCAGCGCAAGCCTGCTCCTCCGGCGCGGCGAACCCGCCGAAGCGGCTGAAGCCGCGAGCCGTGCACTTGCGCTGCTTGACGAACCGAACTGGGGCGTAGCGATCACGTACCCGCTGGCCACGATGCTGACCGCGCACACCGCGGCAGGGGCGTTCAAGGCCGCAGCGGGGGTGTTGCGACACGCGCTGCCCGACACGGTGTACACGACACTCGGCGGCGTGCGGTTCCTCAGAGCGCGCGGGCAGTTCCACCTGGCCACGAACCGCGGACTATCGGCTGTCAGCGATTTCCAGCAGTGCCAACGGATTCTCCGTGACAGCAACCTCGACCTGCCCGCGGTGGCGCCGTGGCGGACCGATCTCGCCGAGGCGAACCTGCGCCTGCGCAACCCGACTCTGGCGGTTGAGCTGGCGAAACAGCAGCTCGCGGACACGAAGGACCCTTTCTCGCAGGCGGTGGCGCTACGGGTGCTGGCGTTCGCTGGGGACAGCGGCGCGCGATCCGGTCTGCTGAACCGGGCGGCGGAGGCGTTCAAGGAATCCGGCGACCGGCTTGAGCTGGCCCGCACGGTCCGCGCGATCAACCAGCTGGGCCAGCGCGCGGAACGCTCCGCAGGCCTGGTGAAACCGGTGCAGGTGCCGCGACAGCCGATGCGTCCGCTCACGCCTCGTCCAGTGACGTCGAGGCCAGAGCCGCCGCGCGCGGATCCGGAGGGGCCGGTGGCGACCGCGTTGAGCGAGGCGGAACTGCGTGTCGCGGAGCTCGCAGCGCACGGGCGGACCAACCGCCAGATCGCCGAAACGCTGTACATCACAGTGTCCACTGTGGAGCAGCATCTGACCAGGGTGTACCGGAAGCTCGGCGTAGCCGGGCGGAGTGCGCTCGCCGGCGAACTGGCCGGTGCCGGACAGTGACGGAAAAGCTAACGGAACAGCTGGCGGAACAGCTAACGGGAGCGAGTGCGCTGACCGACGTAGAGCTGCGAGTAGCGGAACTCGCCGCGCAGGGCACGCCGGTGGCGGTGATCGCGGAGGTACTGGGAGTGTCCGCGAACACCGCCGCCCGCCACCTGACGGCCGTCTACGTCAAGCTCCGCAACGCGTGAAGGGCCTCTCGCGGCAATTCCGCAAGAGGCCCTTCACCGGAACCAGAACCGGGAACAGGTCAGGATCGGCGGTCGGCGACCACCGCGGCGATGATGTCGTCCAGCGAACGCGTCGGCACGAAGCCGATCTGGTTGTACGCGCGGGTGCAGTCGGGGATGCGGCGCTGCATGTCCTCGTACCCGTCGCCGTACGCCTCCTCGTACGGCACCTTCGTGATAGTGCTGCTGGAGCCGGTCGCGCCGATCACGCGCTCGGCCAGCTGCGAGATGGTGGTCTGCTCGTTGCTGCCGAGGTTGAACACCTTGCCGTACGCGGACTCGTCGGCGAGCAGGTCCGCCAGCGCGGGCACGACGTCGTGTACGTGGCAGAAGCAGCGGGTCTGCTGTCCGTCGCCGAACACAGTGATCGGCTCGCCGGCCAGCGCCTGTGTCACGAAGCGCGGGATGACCATGCCGTAGCGTCCGGTCTGGCGCGGGCCGACGGTGTTGAACGGCCGCACGATCACCGTGCGCAGGCCGTGCTCCACCGCGTACAGGTGGGCGAACGTCTCGTCCAGCGCCTTCGCCTCGGCATACGACCAGCGGTTCTTGAGCGGCGACCCGATGATCCGGTCGTCGTCCTCGCGCAGGCCGTCCGCGGTGTTCTTGCCGTAGATTTCGCTCGTGGACGCGACGAGGATCGGCACGTCGTGCCGCAGCGCCGCGTCGAGCATGTTCTCCGTGCCGTGCAGGTTGGTGCGCAGGCTGTCCATCGTCTTGTCGAGGATGGTGAACACGCCCACCGCGGCGGCGAGGTGGAAGACCGCGTCGATGCCCGCCATGCAGGATTCGACCGCGTTCGGGTCGGTGATCGAGCCGCGCACGAACCGGAAGCCGGGGTGCCCGGCGACGCCGGTGAGGTTGTCCAGGGTGCCGGTGCTGAGGTTGTCCAGTGCGACGACCTCGTCGCCGCGGGCCAGCAGGTGCTCGGTGAGGTGGGAGCCGATGAACCCGGCGCCTCCGGTGATGAGGTAACGCACTGTAGGTCCTTTCAAACGCGGCGAAGCCGCTCCGTCGGGGGTGGTGACAGCGTCAGTTCGCGAAGAGCGCGCGGTCGAAGCGGTAGGTCGCGTCGATGACGGTCGGGCAGTCGGCGAGCCATTCGTAGTCGTGGCCCGGCTGGGCGGTGTGGATGAGCGCGACGTCCCAGTCCTGGCCGTCCGGCTCGGGGACGGTGTCGAGCGAACCGCCGGTCACTCGGACGTTCGGGACCAGCGGGTCGTAGTAGCCGACCTTCGCGCCCTTCGCGGCAAGGAGGTCGAGGATGTCCAACGCGGACGACGAACGCACGTCCTGCACGCCGGGCTTGTAGGTCACGCCGACCACCAACACGCGCGTACCCGCCATGCCCCTGCCTTCGCGCGACAGTGTGTTCAGTACGCGGTCGACAACCTGCTTCGGCCGCTCCGCGATCGCGTGCATCGCCTGAGTCACCAGCGGCGCGTTGCTCTGCGTCGCGCGCAGCTGCCACAACAGGTAGTGCGGGTCGCAGGGAATGCAGTGGCCGCCGACTCCGGGGCCGGGGTGGAAGGCCATGAAGCCGTACGGTTTGCTGGCCGCCGCGTCGATGACCTCGATCGGGTCGATCGAGAAACCGTCGCTGATCTCGGCGAACTCGTTGGCCAGCGCGATGTTCACCGCGCGGAAGGTGTTCTCGTACAGCTTGGTCATCTCGGCCGCTTCCGGCGAGCTGACGCAGTGCACGCTCGGAGTGAGCACGTTGATCACGCGCTGCGCCATCGCGGTGCACACGGGGGTCACGCCGCCCAGCACACGCGGTGTCTCGGCCTGGGTGTGCGTGACGTTGCCCGGGTCGATCCGCTCCGGGCTGGACGCCACGAACAGGTCGCGTCCGATCGCGAATCCCTTGGCCACCAGCGGTTTCACCAGCAGCCGGTTCGAGGTGCCGACGTAACTGGTCGAGGTGAGGATGAACGTCTGCCCGCGCCGGGCGTTCGCGACCAGCGCCGCGCACGCCGCCTCCAGCGGGCCGAGGTCGGGCATCAGGTACTCGTCGAGCCCGGTCGGCACGCACACCAGTACCGCGTCCGCCTCGGTCATCCGTGCCGAGTCCGTGGTGAGCTGGAAGTCCTCCTGGTGCACGGCTTTCTCGAGCCGGCGGTGGTCGGCTTCGATGAGGTCGACCTCGCCGGAGCGGATCGAGTCGAGCCGGTTCTGCGACAGGTCGATGCCGATCACGCCGACGCCGCCGGCGTGCAGGCCGAGCGCGGTCGGCAGGCCGACGTAGCCCATCCCGATCACGGCGACCGACGTCAGTTCGTTCCGTTCGGCGATGGTCTCGAATTCAGCGACAGTACTGGTCATTCCTGGTCACCCGTTTCTGGATGGGCAGTGGAAAAGCGAGCGGAAAAGCGAGTCGGACAAGCGGGGGAACGCCGGTCATCGGACGGAACGGACGATTTCGAAGGCCTCGGCGAGGCCGGCACTGACCTGGGAGCCGCGGTATTCGGCCAACGCGCGGACGCCGCGTTCGCTGCGCGGGTTCGGCCACGGCTCGAGTTCTTTCCCGTAGGCGCGCAGCGCTTCGATTTTGCGCTCGAGGTGGCTCTCGTCGAGAATCTGCCAGCAGTTCGGCCGGAAGGAGACCGGCAGCCCGGAGGCCTCTCCGACGTCGGTGGCGGAGCGGATCTCGAACGTGCGGACCTCGCGCACCGGGCCCTTGCCCGGCCGTCCGGCGACCCGCGCGGCGCGGCTGACCAGCGCGTGGTCGGTGCTGAGGTCGCACATGCCGGTGGCGAAAATGGTGTCCGGCTCGAATTCGCGGACCTCGCGCTCGACGACCTGGTTCAGTTCGAGGTGGCTGACCGTGTCGAGCCGGTTGTCCCCGAATTCGTGGACTCGCACGCGCTCGATGCCGAGCGTTTTCGCGGCCAGTTCGATCGCGTCGGTGCGGTCGGTGACCTCGGTGCCGGCGGCCGAACGCGAACCGTCGTCATTGGTAAGGATGCAAAGCGAAACGGTGACGCCCTCGTCGGCGAGCCGGGCGATAGTCCCGCCCGCGCCGAGCGTTTCGTCGTCGCCGTGGGCTCCCACCACCAGCAGCCTGCGTGTCAACGTGTGCATACGATTCCCCAGTCCTTGTCCGGGCGGTGAAACCCCCCAGCGGAAACGAGCCGTGCGAAATGGCTTGGAACGCCAGCAAAATCTGACATCCGCCGTTCCCAGCGACAACCCCTAAAGACCGTCTAAAGCGGACCTTGGCCGGGCGGGCGGACCGGCTCGGCAGGGGCCGTTAGGGGTGGGTCCGCGCACGGGCGCGCTCGTATCGTCACGACGTCGGATGAGCATGCGACGCGGAAGGAACGTGGGCACGTGGGCAACTCCGAGGAGAAGCTGGTCGGTGCGCTCCGCGCTTCGGTGAAGGAAACCGAGCGGCTGCGCGAGAAGAACCGCAAGCTCACCGAGGCCGCACGGGAGCCGATCGCGATCGTCGGGATGGCCTGCCGGCTTCCCGGCGGTGCGGGCACCCCGGAAGCGTTGTGGGATCTGCTGTCCGGCGGGGTCGACGCGATCGGCGAGTTCCCGTCGAACCGCGGCTGGGACCTCGACCGGCTTTACGACCCGACCGGGGAACGGCCGGGTTCGAGTTATGTGCGCGAGGGCGGGTTCCTGCACGACGCGCTCGATTTCGACGCCGACCTGTTCGGCATCAGCCCGCGCGAGGCCCTGCTCATGGACCCGCAGCAACGGCTGCTGCTCGAAACGTCCTGGGAGGCGTTCGAGCGCGCCGGGATCGCACCGCATTCGGTGAAGGGCAGCCCGACCGGCGTTTTCGCGGGCACGATGTACCACAATTATCAGGGCAGCTACGGCTCTTCCGGCGTCATTTCCGGCCGCCTCGCCTACACCTTCGGGCTCGAGGGACCCGCGGTCACCATCGACACCGCGTGCTCGTCCTCGCTCGTCGCGCTCCACTTGGCGGTACAGGCTCTGCGCAACGGCGAATGCAGCCTCGCCCTCGCCGGCGGCGTCTCGGTGATGTCGACGCCGCGTACGTTTGTCGAGTTCTCCCTCGACGGCACACTCGCCCGCAGCGCCCGCTGCCGTACTTTCGCCGACTCAGCGGACGGAACCGGCTGGTCCGAGGGCTGCGGCATGCTGCTGGTGGAGCGGCTGTCCGACGCGCGGCGCAACGGACACCCGGTGCTGGCGCTCGTCCGCGGCACCGCGATCAACCAGGACGGCGCGTCCAACGGCATGACCGCTCCGAACGGGCCCGCGCAGCAGCGCGTGATCCGGCAGGCGCTGGCGAACGCACGGCTGCGACCGGACGAGATCGACGTCGTCGAGGCGCACGGCACCGCGACGAAACTCGGCGACCCGATCGAGGCGCAGGCGCTGCTCGCCACGTACGGCCAAGAGCGCGAAGAGCCGTTGTGGCTCGGGTCGATCAAGTCGAACGTGGGGCACACGCAGGCCGCGTCAGGTGTCGCCGGGGTGCTGAAGATCGTGCTGGCGCTGAACAACGACCTGCTGCCGAAGACACTGCATGTCGACAAACCGACCCGGCAGGTGGACTGGACCGCGGGCAAGGTCGAACTGCTGACGGAGGCCCGGCCGTGGGAGCGCGGGGAACAGCCGCGGCGCGGCGCGGTGTCGTGCTTCGGGCTGAGCGGGACGAACGCGCACGTCATCATCGAGGAAGCACCCGCACCGGAATCTGCCGCCAACCCGCGTGACGAGGCGGCGGTCCCGGTCGTCGTTTCGGGCCGGACACCGCAGGCGCTGCGGGCCCAGGCGGCGCGGTTGGCCGAACACCTGGCGGCACGGCCGGAGCTTGAGCTGCTCGACGTCGCTGCCACCCTGGGCGCGTCGCGAACGCATCTGGACCACCGTGCCGCGGTGATCGGAAAGTCCACCGAGGACGTTCTGCCTGCGTTGAACGCGCTCGCGAACGGTGAGCTCGGTGCGGTGAGCGGTCTGGCTCGCGGCGAAGCGTCGTTGGCGTTCCTGTTCTCCGGCCAGGGATCTCAGCGGGTCGGAATGGGCCGCCAGCTGGAGGTCTTCCCGGTCTTCGCGGAGGCTTACGCGGCGGCGTGCGCGGAGCTGGACCGGCATCTCGACCGGCCGATCCGCGCGGTGATCGACGGTGACGCGGATGCGTTGGCGCAGACCGCGAACACTCAGGCGGCGTTATTCGCCTTCGAGGTGGCGTTGTTCCGGCTGGTCGAGTCGTGGGGCCTCACGCCTGCCTCGTTGTGTGGCCACTCCATCGGCGAGCTTGCCGCTGCGCACTGCGCAGGCGTGTTCTCCTTGGCCGACGCGGCGAAGCTGGTCGCAGCTCGCGGGCGGTTGATGCAGGCGTTGCCGAAGGGCGGCGCGATGGTTGCGGTCGAGGGAACTCCGGACGAGGTCGCCACACAAGATCCACAAGGGACGGTCGACGTCGCCGCGGTGAACGGGCCGCGCTCGGTAGTGCTTTCCGGTGCTGAGGACGCTGTTCTAGCCGTGGCCGCGAAGTTCAGCGACGCCGGGCGGCGGACTACGCGGCTCAAGGTCTCGCACGCGTTCCACTCGCGACTGATGGATCCGATGCTCGCCGAGTTCCGTACGGTCGCCCAGAGCATCGCTTACATGCAGCCGATCCTTTCGGTGATCTCCAGCGTGACCGGCGAAGAGGTTTACGCCGAGCTGACCGACCCCGAGTACTGGGTGCGCAATGTCCGCGAGCCGGTCCGGTTCGCCGACGCGGTCCGCACGCTTGCGGCGGACGGAGTGAACCGGTTCCTCGAACTGGGTCCGGACGCGCCGCTGACCGCCGTCGTTCCGCAGTCCGCTGACGACGCCGTTGCTGTTGCCGCTCAGCGTCGTGATGTTCCCGAGGACGTCGCGCTCCTGACCGCGCTGGCGACCCTGCACGTTCGCGGCGTGGTGCCGGACTGGGCCGCGCACTTCGCCTCGCGCGGCGCGAGCCGGGCCGACCTGCCGACGTACGGCTTCCAGCACCAGCGTTACTGGCTGGAGGTTTCGTCCGAATCCGGGGATGTCTCGTCGATGGGGCTCGACCCGGTCGACCATCCGCTGCTTGGCGCGGCGACGTTGCTCGCCGACGCGGACGGTGTCGTGCTGTCCGGCCGCGTGTCGACGGCGACCCATCCGTGGCTGGTTGACCACGCTGTCGGCGGCTCGATCCTGCTGCCCGGTACGGCATTTGTGGAACTCGCCGTGCGCGCTGGTGATGAGGTCGGCTGCGGACGGGTCCAGGAGTTGACCCTGCACGCGCCGCTCGTGCTGCCCGGGAAGGAGGCCGCGCGGATTCAGGTGCGCATCGGGACTCCGGCCGCGGACGGGACCCGGCCGATCAGTGTCCACTCACGACCCGATGATCTCGCGACCGCCGTCGGCTGGACCCGGCACGCGGACGGTACGCTCGCGCCCGCTGCTTCCGGGACGAACTTCGATCTCAGCGAATGGCCGCCGACCGGGGCCGAGCCGGTCGACGTCGAGGGCATGTACGACCTGCTGGCCGAGCATGGAATGGCCTACGGGCCGGTATTCCAGGGCCTGCGGGCGGCTTGGCAGTGCGGTGAGGACGTGTACGCCGAGGTCGCGCTGCCCGAGCAGGAGCGGATCGGGGCTGAGGCGTTCGGCCTGCACCCCGCGGTGTTCGACGCGACCCTGCACGCTGTCGGGCTCAGCTCGGCGGCCGGGGAAGGGACGACGCTGCCTTACGCCTGGTCCGAAGTGGAATTGTTCGCGACGGGTGCATCGTCGCTGCGAGTCCACGTGCGACCGAGCGAAGAGCAGGCGGTCGAGCTGCGTCTTGCCGACAGCGCTGGGGCACCGGTCGCGCGGGTCGGCTCGCTGAAGCTGCGGCAGATCAGCGAGGAACAGCTCGCGGCCGCAGCCCCGGCTGGTTCGGACGAACTGTACGAAGTGGACTGGGTGCCGACGACTCTGCCCGACGCACAGGCGGCCTACGACGTCTACTCGGCGAAGGCCGGGAACGACGCCGCGTCGGCGAAGAAGGCCGTCCACAGTGCACTGTCCAAACTGCAGGAGGACGGCAAAGAGAAGCTTCTGGTGGTGACCGGCACCGATCTCGCCGGGGCCGCGGTGGCCGGTCTGGTGCGCTCCGCGCAGGGGGAAAACCCGGGCCGGATCGTGCTCGTCGAAGGCGACGCGACCGACGAACAGCTCGCGGCCATCGCGGCGGCGGACGAATCGGCGGTGCGGGTTTCCGGTGCCGAGGTGCGCGTGCCACGGCTCGTCCGGGCGACTCCGGAGCCACGGGAGCCGGTCGACTGGTCGGCCGGGACTGTGCTGCTCACCGGCGGTACCGGAGCACTCGGCCGGATCGTCGCCACGCACCTGGCGAAGCAGGGCGCGCGGCAGTTGCTGCTGGTCAGCCGCCGTGGCGACCAGGCACCCGGCACCGCGGAACTCGTCGCGGAACTGACCGAACTCGGTGCGGAGACGACCGTTGCCGCGTGCGACCTCACCGACCGCAAGGCGGTGGCGCGGTTGCTGAAGAAGCATCCGGTCGCCGCGGTGGTGCACGCCGCCGGAGTGCTGGACGACGGTGTCCTGCCGTCGATGACGCCGGAACGGATCGACGGCGTCTTCAACCCGAAGGCACTCGCTGCCTGGCACCTGCACGAACTGGCTGGCGAGGTCTCGGCGTTCATCACTTTCTCGTCCGCCGCGGGGGTGCTCGGCGCTCCCGGCCAGGCGAACTACGCCGCCGCAAACGCTTTCCTCGACGCTCTCGCCATGCACCGGCGCGCCGAGGGCAAGCCAGCGCACTCGCTTGCGTGGGGCATGTGGGAATCGGCGGCCGGGATGGCTGGCGAAACGACCGGCAAGCGGGGGCTCGGCGCGTTCACCGCGGCGGAGGGATTGGCGCTGTTCGACACCGCGGTCAGCTCGACGAGCGCGGTCTTCGTGCCGGTCAAGCTCGACCTGCCGGCGTTGCGGGAAGCTGGCGCGGTGCCGGACCTGTTGCGCGGCCTGGTCCCGACGGCTCGGCGCACCGTCTCCGACCGCGAGGCCGGGACGGACTCATTGCTCGGCAAGCTGGTCCGTCTCCCTGCTGACAAGCGCCTCGACCACCTGCGTGACCTGGTCATCGAGCACGCGGCCGCGGTACTGGGGCACGCGTCGACGGACGTGATCGACGCCGACCGCGCGTTCAAGGACCTCGGTTTCGACTCGCTGACCGCGGTCGAACTGCGCAATACGCTCAACGAGGCCACCGGCCTCAGCCTCACCGCGACGCTCGTCTTCGACCATCCGACCGCCGGCGACCTGGCCGCGCACCTGCACGAAGAGCTGCTTGGCGACCTGGACGCGGACGCGGCCGGGCCGGAAACCACCGTCGTGGGCAGCGACGAGCCGATCGCGATCGTCGGCATGGCCTGCCGGTTCCCCGGGGGCGTCAGCACGCCGGACGAGCTGTGGCAGCTGGTCGCCGCCGGGCAGGACGGGACCAGCGACTTCCCGGCCGACCGCGCCTGGGACATGGACTACTGGCTGGAGCAGGTCGCGCCCGACGGCGGCACCCCTCGCGGCGGGTTCGTGCCGGACGCCACCGATTTCGACGCGGCGTTCTTCGGCATCAGCCCGAACGAAGCCGTGATGATGGACCCGCAGCAGCGCATGTTGCTGGAGTCGTCGTGGGTCGCGCTGGAGAACGCGGGCGTGGATCCATTGGCGCTCAAGGGAAGCACGACCGGGGTGTTCGTCGGCGTGATGCAGTCCGACTACGACCCAGGCGACGCGCTCGAACAGGGCGGCGGGGCTTACCGCGGGTCCGGCGCGCTGAGCAGCGTGGCCTCCGGACGGGTCGCGTATGC
Source organism: Amycolatopsis echigonensis (assembly GCF_002846615.1). Lineage (NCBI taxonomy): Bacteria > Bacillati > Actinomycetota > Actinomycetes > Pseudonocardiales > Pseudonocardiaceae > Amycolatopsis > Amycolatopsis echigonensis. Next base: position 5,106,877 of record NZ_PJMY01000003.1, read on the forward strand.
CTTCGGGCTCGAAGGGCCTGCTGTCTCGGTGGACACCGCTTGTTCGTCCTCGCTGGTGGCCTTGCACCAGGCGACTCAGGCGTTGCGCGGAGGCGACTGCTCGCTCGCGCTGGTCGCCGGTGTCTCGGCACTCGTTTCGCCGGCTCCGTTCGCGCAGTTCCTCGACGGTGCTGTCGCTCGCGATGGCCGGTGCAAGCCGTACTCGGCCGCGGCTGACGGGTTTGGCTGGGGCGAGGGCGTCGGGGTGCTCGTGATCGAGCGGCTGTCCGACGCGCAGCGCAACGGGCATGACGTGCTTGCCGTGGTGAAGTCCAGCGCGGTCAACGCGGACGGCGCTTCCAACGGTCTCAACGCGCCCAGTGCTCCGGCACAGGAAAAACTGATCCGGCATGCTCTGTCGGCCGCTGGCCTGACAGGGTCCGATGTGGACGCTGTCGAAGGACATGGCGCGAGCACGCCGCTGGGCGACCGGATCGAGACTTCCGCGCTGCTGGCTACTTACGGCCGGGAGCGGGCGGCGGACCGTCCACTGTGGCTTGGCTCAGTGAAGTCGAACATCGGGCACACGCAGGCCGCGGCGGGGGTCGCTGGGGTGATCAAGATGGTGCAGGCGTTGCGGCACGGAGTGTTGCCCGCGACCTTGCACGCCGCCGAGCCGACGCACGATGTCGACTGGGCGGCCGGAACTGTACGGCTGCTGGACGAGGCGCGGGACTGGCCGGAGGTGGATCGTCCGCGGCGCGCTGCGGTGTCGGCGTTCGGCTACAGCGGGACCAACGCGCACGTGATTCTGGAACAGGCTCCGGAAGTCGTGGCGGAAGCTGCTGAGGCGGTCGATGCTGGCGGGGTGTTGCCGCCGCTCGTGTTTTCCGCGCGGACCGCGGCGGCGCTTCCGGATCAGGCGCGGGCCTTGCTGGCGCACCTCGACGCGTATCCGGCGCTGGACGTGGTGTACTCGCAGGCCAATCGGCAGCCGTTGTTCTCGCATCGGGCGGCGGTGGTCGGTTCGGACGCGGCGGAACTCCGTGCCGCATTGGAAGCTTTGTCTACTTCGGACTCTGTGGTGACCGGACGTGCTCGTTCCGGCGGGCGGACCGCGTACCTCTTGCCGGGGCAGGGCAGTCAGCGGGCCGGGATGGGTGCGGAGCTCTCGGCGGCGTTCCCCGTGTTCGCCTATGAGCTGGAGCGGGTCGCGGCGAAGTTCGACCAGCATCTCGGTCGTTCACTGCGGGCGGTGATGTTCGCCGAGGCTGGCTCGGTGGACGCGCAGCTGCTGGATCGCACTCAGTTCAGCCAGGCCGCGGTGTTCTCCTTCTCGGTGGCGCTGTACCGGCTGCTGGAATCGTGGGGACAGCGGTCGGACGTGCTGGTGGGACACTCGGTCGGCGAGATCGCCGCCGCGCATCTGGCCGGCGTGTTCTCTTTGGACGATGCGGTGAAGCTCGTTGCGAACCGGGGCCAGCTCATGTCCGAAACTCGGGACGGTGCCGTGGTCGCGGTCGAGGCCAGTGCGGACGAGGTGCGGCCGAAGCTGGGTGACGACGTTGCGCTGGCCGCGGTGAACGGGCCGCGTTCGGTTGTGGTGTCCGGTGCGGACGGTGCGGTCGAGGCGATCGTCGCGCACTTCGAGAAGCTTGGCCGTCGGACGAACCGGCTCGCGATCGACCGCGCGGTTCACTCACCGTTGCTGGACGAGATTCTCGAAGAGCTGGAAGAGATCGCGCAGGAGTTGACGTTCGAGAAGCCGACTGTGCCGGTGATCTCGACGGTCACCGGTGCCGAAGTGACGGACGAGTTGTCCGACCCGGCGCATTGGGTGGCGAACTGCCGCGGCACCGTCCGTTTTGCCGACGCGGTGCGGGCTTCGGGCGCGACACGCTTTGTCGAGTTGAGCACGAACGGTGTGCTCACCGCGGCCGCTGAGGCACTGCTGGAGGACGCGGAATTCGTTCCGGTGCTTCGGCGCGATCGTGGTGAGGTCGCTTCGACGCTCCTGGCTGCTGGGAAGTTGCACGTTCTTGGTGCGGGTCTGGATGTCCGGCGGATGTTCGCCGGTCGGTCCGCGGCTATCGTTCCGTTGCCGCCGTATGCCTTCCACCGATCGCGGTACTGGCCGTCGGTGGACATGGAGGCCCGGCGGGCGACGGGGACTGGGCTGGGGACGTGGTTCGGGCCCGCGTTGACTGTCGCCGGATCGTCCACTGTGGTCTTGAGCGGCACGTTGCCGTCCGATGAAGGGTTCCCGGTGGCCGGTTTCGTGGAGTTGGCGACTCGGGCGGGGGACGAAGTCGGATGCGGACGGCTGGTGCGGTTGACCGTCGAGTCACCGATTGCGGCCGGGGATACGCACGTGCAGGTCGTGGCCGGCGAGCCGGATGACTTAGGACAGCGCTCGGTGACTGTCCACTCGCGACACGATGGTGCGTGGATTCGCCATGCCGAGGGTGTGCTGGCGGTAGACGACGATACCGAGCCCGAGGGTATCGGCCAGTGGCCGCCCGCTGGTGCGCAATCGGTGGCTGCTGGACGGCTTGACGCTGCGTGGACTGTCGACGGGGTGGTGTTCGGGGAAGTCGAAGTCACTCCGGACGAGCAGTTCGTTCTCCATCCGGCGGCACTCGATGCGGCACTGTCCATTGTGGGCGGAGATCCGGTGGATTGGCGCGACTTCCGGCTGTTCGCCACTGGGGCGGCGAAGCTCCGGGTCCGGTTGACTCCGCTGGGCGACGACCGCGTTGCGGTGCTGTTCGCCGATCGTTCGGGACGTCCGGTCGCCGCGGCAGAGTCGGTGACTTTGCGGAAGCTCGTGGCTCCGGAGACGGCGGTGTCGGTGCAGGCCTCGGTGAAGAAGCGGCGTGCCGTTGCTGACTCGCAGCTGGAGCTGACCGCGAAGGGGATGCAGGCGTTTGTGCTGGAGCAGGTCGCTGGGTTGCTTGGGTATGCCGACACTGCCGAGCTTGACGAGGATGCGCATTTCTTGGAGATCGGGTTCGATTCGCTGACCGCGGTCGAACTGCGGAATCGGATCGCCAGTGCGGCGGGGGTTTCGCTGCCCGCGTCGATCGCGTTCGATCACCGGACGCCGGCGGGGTTGGCGAAGCATCTTCTTTCCGTGTTGACCGCGCCGGTCGTTGAGGCGGGCGGGGATCCGGTGACGGAGATGTTCTTCGACGCTATCCGGGGCGGGCAGGTGGAGAACGGTCTCGCGTTGCTGGGGGCGGCGGCTCAGTTGCGGCCGACTTTCCGGACGGTGGCTGAGCTTCGGGAGGAACCGCGGCCGGTGGAGCTGGCTTCGGGGGCCGCCGAGGTTAAGTTGCTGGCGGTTCCTACCCCGGCTGGGATGGGCGGCCCGTATCAGTACGCGAAGCTGGCGGCTCGGTTTCGGGGAGTGCGAGGGGTTGCGGCATTGCCTACGCCGGGGTTTGTGTCTGGGGAATCGTTGCCTGCTGATCTGGATGCGTTGCTGGATGCGCTGGCGGAGAGTGTTCGGCTGGCTGGGGATGGGCCGTTCGCTTTGGTCGGGCATTCTTCTGGTGGGGTGCTGGCGTATGCGCTGGCTTCTCGGGTGGATGCGGCTGGGGTTGTTCTGCTGGACAGTTACGCGATGGATGACGGTGGGGATGTGGGGGACACCGTGCGGGACATGGCCGCGGGGATGGTTGAGCGGGAAGAGCAGTATGGGCCGTTTGATCGGGACAAATTGACGGCGATGGCTTATTACTTGCGGTTGTTGGACGGGGTTGAGTTGCCTCGGGTTGAGGTGCCTACGGTTTTGGTGCGACCGGATCGCCGGTTTGTCATTGCTGGGGATTCTGTGGAGCGGGCCGGAGAGGATCCGGGGTCGTGGCGGACTACCTGGGATCGGGCGGATGTCGTGGTGACTGTTCCTGGGGATCATTTCAGTATTGTGGATGGGGATGTGGAGACAACTGCTAAGGCTGTGGAGGGGTGGTTGGGCAGTCTTCTTGTGGCGGGGGCCTGATCGGCTCGTCGCCTGGCGGCGACATTGCGGTGGGTTGCGTGGGGGCACCCCGAAGCTGAGTGTGACTACGGCGCGGGGGTGCTTGTCAAGGCGGGAAAGATGCCTTGACAAGCACCCCCGCGCCGTGTTTTTGGCTTCGTATCGGGGTGCGGGGGTGGTGTGGGTGCTTGGTGGGTTGGGTGCAGCGGCTGGGGTTGGGTGGTGGGTGTGCGCGGGTTGGGTGGGTGGTCCGTGAAGGGCCCGGGTCCCTTGAGGGAAGCCAAGTCCGTGAAGGGGCCCTTCACGGACGCGTGGTTAGGGGAGCAGCGCGGCGATTCCGTCCAAGACCCGTTCCAGGGCGAAGTCCTCGGGTGCGGCGGCCGGGTATTCGCGTGCTTCCGCTAGCTCAGCCAGGTGCGGATAACCCCCTTCGGAGAGGCGTGGTTGCAGGAAGGCGCGCACATCAGCCGCATTCTCGGTGGATTCCGGCGAGTCCGGGTCAGAGACGGTGCGGCGGCGGTCTGCGGTGGCGCGGACTACGGCCGAGACCAGGTCCGCGCACGACAGTGCGTCCACTGTGGACAAACCGGCCTCAGTGAAGACAGCCAGGAGCTGTTCGGTCCACCGGAGCCGGTGCGGGGTCAGGCCTTCGCGGACGTCCAGCAGCCACGGGCGGGCGGCGTAGCGTTTTGCCGCCGCGTCGGCCCACGTGCGGACCGCGGAGCGCCAGTCCAGGCCGTCGGGGGCGGGCGGGGGCGCGCCGAAGCCGGCCTCGGCCAGGAGGATCAGCAGTTCGTCTTTCGAGCTTACGTAGCGGTACAGCGCGTTGGTCGTCAGCCCGAGCGCGGACGCGATGTTCGGCAGCGACGCGGCGGCCAGGCCTTCGGTGTCGGCCAGTTCGACGGCGGCCGCTACCACCCCTTCGACGGTGTGCGACGGCTTCGGTCCTCGGCGGGGGCGCGGGGCGCCCAGCCAGGCCGGGGCCAGGCCGGGCGGCAGGGCTCGGGGATCGGGCTCGATCGGCATCTTTCGCTCCGGTACGTCTTTCAGTAAACTGTGCAAGTCTTACACTGATCTGGTCTGGGGGCGAGCCAACGTGAGCGAGACCAACCGGTTCGGGTTCGGGAAGGTCACCGAACTGGACCGGAAGCTGGCGGCGACCGAGGTCGAGCACGCCAGGTCCGAGGGGGCTTGCGACGGGCAGGAAGCCGCGCGCAGGCTGGCCCGGATCCGGCTCGCCGGGTCGCACGCCGCGCTGCGGGCCGCCGTCGAGGGGCGCACCTCCGTTTCGCCGCCTCCGCTGCTGGAGGCCGCGCCGAAGCTCGCGTTCGGGCTCTGGGTGCTGGTCGTCGCGGTGAACGCGCTGATCTGGTTCGGCATCGGCGTCATCGGCGGGCAGTGGGACCCGCTGTGGCTGATCTGGGTGCTGCTCGGCGGCGGCGTGCTGGTCGCGGGCGTCTGGAGCGTCCGGGACTTCGACCGGCGGGCCCGTGCTTCGGCGGGCGGAGCCTCCTGAGCTCCCCTGTGCTCCGGTCCGGGGTTCCCCGATCATCCGGGGTCCGCTAAACTGTGCAAGCCTTACACAATTAATTCCGACTCCGCCGAAGCCGTATTGGGGGGCCTCATGTCGGAGAGCACCGAGAAAACCCGCTCCGGGAGCGGACTCGCTCGCCGCGTCGTCACGATCGCCTGGGCCGCCGTCACCGGGGTCCAGTTCGTGATCTGGCTGCTGATGAGCCTGATCAGCATGTCGTTCAAATCGCCGTTTTGGCTGTGGACGCTGGGCGGAGGCGCCATCGTGCTCGCGGTGTGGTGGTCGCTCGACCGCCGCGGTTCCGGGAACGGATCGGAGTGAACGACGTGCCCACCACCACTTCCGTGGCAACGCCCGTCCAGCTGGACGCGGTGCGCAAGACCTACGGCCGGGGCGAGAGCGCGGTCGAAGCGCTCGCCGGCGTGTCCGTCGCCTTCCCGGCAGGCACCTTCACCGCGGTGATGGGCCCGTCCGGTTCGGGCAAGAGCACGCTGCTGCACTGCGCGGCCGGGCTGGACACGCCGACCTCGGGGCAGGTCACCCTCGTCGGGACCGACCTCAAGGGCAAGAACGAAACGCAGCTCACCGAACTGCGGCGCGAGCACGTCGCGTTCATTTTCCAGTCGTTCAACCTGATGCCCGCGCTGAACGTGGAGCAGAACGTCACGCTGCCCACGCTGCTGGCCGGCCGCGCGCCGGACAAGGCGTGGGTGGACCAGGTGATCGCGCGCGTCGGGCTGTCCCAGCGCGTGAAGCACCGGCCCGGCGAACTGTCCGGTGGACAACAGCAGCGCGTCGCGATCGCCCGCGCGCTCGCCGCCCGACCGGCCGTCGTCTTCGCCGACGAGCCCACCGGCGCGCTCGACACCACCACCGCGCTCGAGGTGCTCGGCCTGATGCGCGAGCTGGTCAGCGCGGGCCAGACCATCGTGATGGTCACGCACGATCCGGTTGCGGCGTCCCACGCGGACAACGTGCTGTTCCTGGTCGACGGCCGGATCGTCACGCAGATGGCCTCGCCCAGCGTCGATGCGGTCGCGAGCACCCTGGCGCACCTAGGCGAGCAAGCGCGGAGGCAGCGGTGAGCTCGCGGCGAGTGGTGCTCGCGCTCGCGCTGTCGAGCCTCCGGTACCGCGCGGCGGCGTCGCTCGCGTCGTTCGTCGCGATCCTCATCGGCTGCGGTCTGCTGATCGCGTGCGCCGGGCTGTTCGAGACGGCGATCGTGCTGAAGGCGGTGCCGCAGCGGCTGTCCGCGGCCCCGCTCGTGGTCGGCGGGTCCGCCGGGTTCAAACTGCCGGACGAGGAATCCCAGGTCGTTCCGTACGCCGAGCGTGCGGTGCTGCCGGAGGACCAGGTCGCGAAGATCTCCGCGGTGCAGGGCGTCGGGCAGGCGGTGCCGGACGTGTCGTTCGCGACGGTCCTGCTGCACGACGGCGCGCCGGCCGAATCCGGCGCGGCTGTCCTTTCCGGACACGGCTGGGATTCGGCTTCGCTGGGCGGTTACAAGCTCACCGAGGGCGCGGCTCCGAACTCCCCGGGGCAAGTGGTGCTCGACGCGACGACCGCGTCCGCGGCTGGCGTGCACGCGGGTTCAGCCGTCGACTTGGCGGTGAACGGGCAGCGGCAGTCGTTCCAGGTTTCCGGCGTCGCGCAGCCTTCGCAGACCGTGAAGTCGCCCGCGTTCTTCTTCTCCGTCGCGGACACCCAGCGGTTCAACCCGCATCCCGGCACGGTCGGGCTCGTCGGCGTTTTCCCGGCTGACGGCGTCGATGCCGCCGACCTGGCCGCCAAGATCTCGGAGCAGGTCCCGTCGCTCACCGTGCTGACCGGCGACGACCGCGGATCGGCCGAATTCCTGGGCGTGAGCGGAAGCCAGCTGCCGCTGATCCTGCTCGCCGCGGTGTTCGGCGGCATGGTGCTGGTCGTGATGGCGCTGGTGGTCTCCGCGACGATCAGCCTCACCGTCCGGCAGCGGCAGCAGGAACTCGCGCTGCTGCGGGCGACCGGGGCGACGCCGAAACAGGTGCACCGCATGGTCGTCATGGAGACGATGGCGGTCGGCGCGATCGCCGCGGTGTGCGGGGCGTTCCTGGGCAGCCTGCTCGGGAACTGGATCTTCAGCACCAGCGGCTCGCTCGGCATCGTGCCGGACGAACTCGCCTTCACCCAGGACATCATCGCCTTCGCGGCCGGGATGATCGCCACGCTCGCGATCACCTTCGGGGCCGCGTGGTTCGCCGCGCTGGCCGCCGCGCGGGCCCGGCCCATCCAGGCGCTGGCCGAGGCGGCGATCCCGGGCGTCAAGGTGAACGCGCTGCGCCGCATGGGCGCGCTGATCTGCGGCGCGGCGACCGTGCTGCTCGCCGCGACCACGATCTTCATGCCCGCCGACACCGCGTCGGCGATCGGCGGTCCGGCGGTGCTCACCGGTTCGATCGGCGTCGCGCTGCTCGGTCCGGAGATCATCGCGTGGGTGGTGGACCGGTTCGGTCCGTTCGTGCGCCGGGTCGCCGGCCGCGACGCCACGCTCGCGGTCATCAACACCCGGGCGCGGGCCGTCGCGTTCGCCGCGGTGCTCACGCCGATCACGCTCGCCAGCGCGGTCGCGCTCGGCAACGTGTATTCCGAAACCACCGCGCAGAAAGCGCAGATCGCCGCGTACGCCGGACAGTTGCAGGCGGACGCGGTAGTCACCTCGACCGCGGGCGGGTTCTCTCCGGATCAGCTCGCGCAGATCCGCAGCACGCCAGGGGTTTCGACCTCGTCGCCGCTCGTCACCAGCTCGGGCTGGGTCGAGGATCCCTACGACGGCAACGGAAGCGACCCGTTGCGGCTGCTGGGCGTTGCCGCGCAGGACCAAGGCGGCACGGTGCTCGCCACCGAGGTCACCGAAGGCTCGCTGACGCAACTGCGCGGGAATTCCGTGGCGCTGCCCGCGTCGGTGGCCGGCAACCTGGAAGTCAAGGTCGGCTCGAAGATCAAAATGCGGCTCGGCGACGGGGCGCAGGTCCCGGTGACCGTGGTCGCGCTGCTGGACAGCCCGTCCAGCTACGCGAGCATGGTGCTGCCCGCCGATCTCCTGGCCGCGCACACCACCAGCGGTCTGGCGGCGCAGGTGCTCGTGCGGGGCGGTGACGCCAGCGCGCTCGTGTCGGCGCTGTCCGACCGGGCGAAGGACTGGCCGGGGGTCACGGTCGGCGACGACAGTGCGCTCGCCGCGAGTTTCCAGGCGAGTGCCGACGTCGAGGCGCTGATCAACTACCTGCTGGCTGTGCTCGCCATCGCGTACGCCGCGATCGCCGCGGTGAACACGCTGTCGGTGGCGGTGCTGGCTCGCCGACGGGAGTTCGGCGCGCAACGGCTCGCCGGCGCGGATCGCGGGCAGGTGCGGCGGATGCTGTTCGTGGAAGGCGGGATTGTGGCGGTGACCGGGCTCGTGCTCGGCATCGTGATCTCGCTCTTCACCGTGGTGCCGATGGCGCTGACCACCGGTGAGATCATCCCGTCCGGGCCGATCTGGGTGTTCCTCGCCGTGGTGCTTGCGATCTTCCTGATCGTGTGGCCGGCGACCGCGCTCTCGGCCCGGCTGGCGATGCGCCGCAACGCCATCGAAGCGGTGAAAATGCCCGGCCAGTAACGGTTTCTAGGGGTACGCCGGGCCGGTCCGGAGTGGATAGTCTCGTCACGACTGTCCGCACCGGGCCGGCCCGGTCTTTGTCGTATCTGGAGTGATCCCATGCGTGTACTCCTGGCCGCGCCGTCCTCGACGGCCCGTCTGCACACCCTCGTGCCGCTGGCCTGGGCGCTGCGGACCGCCGGGCACGACGTGAAAATCGCCGGACGGCCCGCGTTCGTCGAAGACATCCTCCGCACCGGCTGCGTCGCGGTCGAGCTCGAGGACGGTGACGCCTCGCTGACCGAATCCGCCGCACTGGGCGATTTCGCGCAGCTGTGGCGGCCCGAGGTCGTGGTGTCGGACGCGCCCGCCGGAATCGCCGCGGCTCGCGAGGTTGGTGCCAAGGCAGTTCGTGTGCTGGGTCCGGACGACGAGCCTGATCTCGTTGCGGACCACACGCTCGACGTCGTGCCGCCTTCGTTGCGGGACAACGGCTCGGCGGGAGAACCGCTGCGGCACGTGCCGTACTTCGGCCCAGTCGAGGTGCCGACCTGGCTGCGCCGCAAGGCACGCCGTACTCGCATTCTCTTGTCGTTGACTGATCTCTCCTGGTACGAGCCGATCTTCAACGCGGTGTCCGAGGTGGACTTCGAAATTGTCTGTGCGGCGGAATTGCCTGCTGGGCTTGCCTTGCCACCGAAGGTGAAACTGGTTGACGACGCTCCTCCGGCGGCCGTGTTGCCCACATGCGCGGCGGTCGTGCACGACGGCGACGAGTCTCTGGCGTTGGCCGCAGTCGCCTACGGACTGCCGCAGCTGTCCTTGACCGAGTCCGCCTTCGGTACTCGAGTCGCCGCCGCGGGTGCGGGGCTTTCCGTTGCGGCGGAAGGGATTTCCCGGCTGGCGGACGAAACGCTTCGCGCCGGTGCGAACGCGTTGCGTGCGGAGGTGGCTGCGTTGCCGGCCCCTCGCGTGGTCGCCGCCGCGCTGGCCAGCTGAATGTGGGGCCGCTAGGGGTGGGGGCACGCCAGCGCCGTCGGTAGCGTTCCCGGCGTGGCACCTTCCACCCTTTTTCGCGGTTAGGCGGGGCGATTGGCGTGAGTAGCGACTTCCAGTCCGGCGGCGAGAACGAGCGCAAACTGCTCGCCTACCTCAAACGCGCGACGACCGATCTTCGCGAAGCGAAGCGGGCACTGCAGGAAACGCGCGAGCGTGACGGCGAGCCGATTGCGATCGTCGGCATGGCCTGCCGGTATCCAGGCGGTGTGAAGTCGCCGGAGGATTTGTGGAATCTCGTCGCCACCGGAACCGACGCGATCGGCGGCTTCCCGGAGGACCGCGGCTGGCCGTTGGACACGTTGTACGACCCCGCCGGTGAACGTCCCGGCACCACGAACACCCGCGAGGCCGGTTTTCTTTACGACGCGGCGGAATTCGACCCGGAGTTCTTCGGCATCTCGCCGCGCGAGGCGCTCGCCATGGACGCGCAGCAGCGGATCCTGCTGGAAACCTCGTGGACCGCGCTGGAACGGGCCGGGATCGTTCCGGAGACGTTGCGCGGCAGTGAAACCGGAGTGTTCACCGGCGTCATGTACCACGACTACGCCGGCCACGCGGCCGCCGGCAGCGTCGTTTCGGGCCGGGTCGCTTACGCGCTCGGGCTCGAAGGACCGGCGGTGAGCGTGGACACCGCGTGCTCGTCTTCGCTCGTGGCGCTCCACTGGGCAGCGCAGGCACTCCGCCGCGGCGACTGTTCGCTGGCGCTGGTCGGCGGCGTCACGGTGATGGCCACTCCCGAAACTTTCGTGTACTTCTCCGAGCAGCGCGGGCTTTCCGACGACGGCCGGTGCAAGGCGTTCGCCGCCGCGGCCGACGGTACGGGCTGGGGCGAGGGCGCGGGCGTCCTCGTGGTCGAGCGGCTTTCCGAGGCCCGCCGTAACCGGCACCAAGTGCTCGCCGTGCTCCGCGGCTCCGCGGTGAACTCCGATGGCGCGTCGAGCGGCCTGACTGTCCCTAATGGACCCGCGCAACAGCGCGTGATCCGCCAAGCGCTCGAATCGGCTGGGCTGACCACGGCCGACGTCGACCTCGTCGAGGGGCACGGCACCGGCACGAAACTCGGCGACCCGATCGAGGCGCAGGCGCTGCTGGCCACCTATGGCCAGGACCGTACTGAGCCGCTGTGGCTGGGCTCGCTCAAGTCGAACATCGGACACACCCAGGCCGCGGCGGGGGTCGGCGGCGTGATCAAGGTCGTGGAAGCGATCCGGCACGGCGTGCTGCCGAAAACGCTGCACGTGGACGCTCCGTCGCCGCACGTCGACTGGTCGGCTGGCGAGGTCGAGCTGCTTACCGAGGCGCGGCCGTGGCCGGAGACCGGACGTGCGCGTCGTGCGGCAGTGTCGTCGTTCGGGATCAGCGGCACCAACGCGCACGTGATCGTCGAACAGGCCGAGCCGGGTGAGGACATCGCTGCGCCGGCGGAAGTCCCAGTGCTCGCCTGGCCGGTTTCCGCGGACCGCGCGGACACCCTCGACGCGCAGGTGAACCAGCTGGCGGCAGCCGAAGGCTCGCCAACTGACATCGGTTTTTCCTTGGCCACCACCAGGTCCATGCTCGACCACCGTGCGGTGCTCGTCGGCACTACGCGAGACGAGCTGCGCGAAGTCCGGGACCGCCGCACCAACGGCCGTACCGCGTTCCTTTTCACCGGCCAGGGCGCGCAGCGTGCCGGAATGGGCACCGAACTCGCCGCGAAGTACCCCGGGTTCGCGGAAGCTTTCGACGCCGTGTGCGGCGAACTTGACCCGCACCTGGACCGTCCACTGAAGACAGTCCTCGACGATGCCGCCGAGCTGGAGCGCACCGGCTTCACTCAGCCTGCGTTGTTCGCGGTCGAGGTGGCGTTGTTCCGGCTGTTCGCGTCGTGGGGGATCAAGCCGGACTTCCTGCTTGGCCATTCGATCGGTGAACTGGCTGCCGCGCACGTCGCTGGGATTCTCTCGCTGCCGGACGCGGCGGCGTTGGTCGGTGCGCGGGCGCGGCTGATGCAGGCGCTGCCGTCCGGTGGGGCGATGGTGGCTCTGCAGGCGACCGATGACGAGGTCACGCCGCATCTGACCGGCGAGGTCAGCATTGCCGCGATCAACGGTCTGGACTCCGTGGTGCTTTCTGGGGCGGAGGACGCTGTCGCCGCGCTGGTGGCGAAGTTCGACGGGCGGAAGTCTTCGAAGCTCAAGGTGTCGCACGCGTTCCACTCGCCGCTGATGGAGCCGATGCTCGCCGAGTTCGCCGCCGTGGCCGAGGAACTCACCTACGCAAAGCCGCAGATTCCGATCGTCTCCACGGTCGGTGTCGGCGAGGATCTGTCCACTCCGGACTACTGGGTACGCCAAGTTCGCGCTGCGGTGCGGTTCCACGCCGGGCTCGAAAAGCTCGTGGCCGAAGGTGTCCGGACGTTTGTCGAGATCGGACCGTCCGCAGTGCTCACCGCCGCCGCGCAGAACGGGTTCCACGACGACACCCTCGTGTTCGTCCCGGCCCTGCGCAAGGACCGGGACGAAGCGGTCACCGCCGTCACCGCGTTCGCGACGCTGCACGCACGCGGCGTCCCGGTGGACTGGAGCGCGTTCTACCCGGGCGCGCGCCGCGTCGAGTTGCCTACCTACTCCTTCCGCCGGACCCGCTACTGGCTTCCCGCCGACACGACCAGCGGTGACGCGACCGAGCACGGCCAACGACCCGCTGAGCACCCGATGCTGAGCTCCGTCGTCCACCTGCCGGAAACCGACGCCGTGGTGCTCACCGGCCGGCTGTCGACCACCAGTGCCGGCTGGATCGCCGACCACGTCGTCCTCGGCACGGTCCTGGTGCCCGGGACGGCGTTTGTCGAGCTGGTGCACCGTGCCGCCGACGAGGTCGGATGCGCGAACATCGAGGAACTCACCCTCGAAGCGCCGCTCACCCTCCCCGAGAGCGCGTCGCTTCAAGTCTCCGTCGAAGCTCCGGATGAGACTGGTCGTCGCGCGGTCACCGTCCACTCACGACAAGACAGCGCCGAGACCTGGACTCGGCACGCGAGCGGTTTCGTTGCCCCGGCGGCGGAAGCACCGTCGTTAGACCTCACCGAATGGCCGCCCGTCGGTGCCACCGAGGTCGAGCTGGACGACCCGTACGCGACCCTCGCCGCCCTGGGCTACGACTACGGCCCGGCTTTCCAATGCCTGCAGTCGATGTGGCAGGACGGTGACGTCATCTACGCAGAGGTCACGCTTCCCGACGGTGCCGAGGCCCGCGACTACGGCGTCCATCCCGCCTTGCTGGACGCCGCCATGCACGCGCAGCTCCTCGGTCCGGCTCCCGAAGGCGGTGCCGAACCGATGCTGCCGTTCTCGTTCAGCGGCACCACGGTGCACTCGCCAGGCGCTTCGTCGCTGCGAGTCCGGGTCGCTCCGGCGGGCACCGACGCGATCACCCTGGAGATCGCCGACGCCACCGGTAGCCCGGTGCTCACCGTCGAGACTCTCGCGGCACGGGCGCTGAAGCTGGCTCCGGCGAAGGACGCGCTGTATCGGGTCAAGTGGGAGCCCGTCGCGAACATGAAAGAGCAGCACGGCTTCCGCATCGTCGAAGTGTCCGCTCCGGAGCGTCGAGTGCCGGAAGCCGCGCAGGCGGTCGCCGCTCGGGTGCTCGCCGCGATCCAGGAGACCCTCGACGGCGACGGTCGGCTCGCGGTGGTCACGCGCGGCGCGGTATCCGTGCAGGGCGAGGACGTCGATCCAGCCCTCGCCCCAGCCTGGGGTCTGGTGCGCGCGGCTGCGGCGGAGAACCCCGGCCGGTTCGCGCTGGTCGACGGCGACCCGGACCTGGCGCTGGCCACCGGTGAGCCAGAAACCGCGGTCCGCGACGGCCAGGTCTTCGCCCCGCGCTTCTCCGCCGTCACCGCGGAACCGACCGAGCTGAACTGGGACAAGGTGCTGGTCACCGGCGGTACCGGCGGACTCGGTGCGGTCGTGGTCCGGCACCTGGTGACCAAGCACGGCGTGCGGAACCTAGTCCTGACCAGCCGCCGGGGAGCGAACGCGCCCGGTGCGGCCGAGCTGCGTGACGAGCTGACCTCCCTCGGCGCGACGGTCGCGGTCGAGAGCTGCGACGTCACGGATGCGGAGTCGGTGCGGGGCCTCCTCGCCACGGTCGGCCCGCTCTCCGCGGTCGTCCACGCGGCGGGCGTGCCCTCGGCCGGACGCGTCGAGACGCTCACCGAGGCAGAGACCGCCCGCGTCTTCGCACCGAAGGTCGACGGTGCCTGGAACCTGCACGAGCTGACGAGCGACCTCGACGCGTTCGTCCTGTTCTCGTCCGCCGCGAGCACGGTCCTCGCGGCCGGGCAGGCGGGATACGCCGCGGCCAACGCGTTCCTCGACGAGCTGGCCGAACACCGTCGCGCCCAAGGACTTCCGGCGACCTCGCTGTGCTGGGGCGCGTGGTCCGAAGACGGCGGCATGGCGGGCGAACTGTCCGAAGCGGACTTCCGCCGTCTCCGCCGCCTGGGCACGCCGCCGATGGCTACCGCGGAAGCGCTCGCCCTGCTGGACGCGTGCCTCGACTCGGCCGAACCCGTGCTAGCCCCGGTCCGCCTGGACCAGGCCGCGCTGCGTGCCCGGACCGACGACCTGCCGCCAGTCCTCCGCGGAATGGTGCGCCGTGCGGTCAAGAAGGCCCCGGCACCTCGGTTGGCGACCGTGCCCGAGGCCGAGCGCGAGGAGTACCTGCTCGGCGTGGTGTCGGAGCAGGTCGCGGCGATTCTCGGCTTCGCGAGCGCCACGGCCGTCGAGCCGGAGCGTGCGTTCCAGGAGATGGGGTTCGACTCCCTGACTTCCGTCGAGCTGCGCAACCAGCTCGGCGCGCGGACTGGTCTGAAGCTGACCGCGACCATCGTGTTCGACCATCCGACGCCGGCCGCGCTCGCCCGCCGGCTGCACGAGCTGCTCGGCGCCGGCCAGGGTCCGGCGGACCCGCTGCTGAGCGAGATCGACCGGCTGGAAACCCTCCTCGGCGGCGCGGCCGGAACGCTGAACGGATCGACCGCGAAGGTCAGCGCGCGGCTGGACGCCCTGGTGCGCAAGTGGACCGACGCGCACGCCGGAGCCGAAACCGAAGCCGATCTGGACGAGGCCACCGACGACGAGCTGTTTGCCGTCCTGGACGACGAATTGGGCATCTCATGAACGGGCAGACCATGAGCAACGAGGACAAGCTCCGCGACTACCTGAAGCGTGCGACGGCCGATCTGAAACAGGCCCGCCGCCGGCTGCACGAGCTGGAAGCGCGCGACACCGAGCCGATCGCGATCATCGGCATGAGCTGCCGCTACCCCGGGGGCGTGCGGACGCCGGACGACCTGTGGGACCTCGTCGACGAGGGCCGCGACGCGATCGGGGAGTTCCCGGCCGACCGCAGCTGGGACATCGAGGGCGTGTACGATCCGACGCCCGAGCGGCCCGGCAAGACCTACACCCGGCACGGCGGTTTCCTATACGACGCAGCGGACTTCGACGCCGAGTTCTTCGGCATCAGCCCGCGCGACGCCCGCCGCGCCGACCCGCAGCAGCGGATCCTGCTCGAAGCCTCCTGGGAGGCGTTCGAGCGCGCCGGGCTCGACCCGCACGGGCTCAAGGGCAGCTCGACCGGCGTCTACGCCGGCGTGATGTACCACGACTACAGCGGCGGCAGCCCGGACGGCAGTCTGGTGTCCGGCCAGGTTTCCTACACGCTCGGTCTCGAAGGACCGTCGGTGTCGGTGGACACCGCGTGCTCGTCTTCGCTGGTCGCACTGCACATGGCGGCGCAGGGGCTGCGTCGCGGCGACTGCACGCTCGCGCTGGCGAGCGGCGTCGCGGTGATGGGCACGCCGGAGATGTTCGTGGACTTCTGCAGCCGTCGCGGCCTCGCGGCGGACGGCCGGAGCAAGTCGTTCTCTGAGGACGCGGACGGCACCTCGTGGGCGGAAGGCGTCGGCGTGCTGGTCCTGGAACGGCTCTCCGACGCGCAGCGCAACGGGCACCGCGTGCTCGCGTTGCTGCGCGGTTCGGCGGTGAACCAGGACGGGGCCAGCAATGGTTTCTCCGCGCCCAACGGTCCTTCGCAGGTCCGCGTGATCGAGGCCGCGCTCGCCGACGCCGGACTGTCAGTGTCCGATGTGGACGCTGTCGAGGCGCACGGCACCGGAACCGCGCTGGGCGACCCGATCGAAGCTCAGTCACTGCTGGAAACTTACGGGCAACGCAGCAGCGGGGTGCCGTTGCTGCTCGGTTCGATCAAGTCGAACATGGGTCACCCGCAGGCCGCCGCCGGCGTCGCGGGCGTGATCAAGATGGTGCAGGCACTGCGGCACGCTCGGTTGCCGAAGACGCTGCACGTCGGGACGCCGTCGAAGCACGTCGACTGGACGTCCGGCGCGGTCGAGCTGCTCACCGAACCGCAGGCGTGGCCCGAGGTGAACCGGCCGCGGCGGGCGGCGGTGTCGTCGTTCGGTGTGAGCGGGACCAACGCGCACGTGATCCTGGAGCAGGCCCCCGTCGCCGAGGCGATCGAGTCCGCTCCGGCTCCCGTGTACCCGCTGGCCCTGTCCGCGAAGACGCCTGCCGCACTGGCGGAGTCCGCTGGTCAACTGGCCCAAGTGGACAGTGAGCTCGCCGACGTCGTGCACACGCTCGTCAACGGCCGCGCGCCGCTGGACCATCGCGCGGTGGTCGTTGCGCAGGATCGCAAGCAAGCCGAGGAAGCGTTGCGCGCGTTGGCTTCCGGCGTTTCCCGTCCGGACGTGATCACCGGCACCGCGGATGTGCGCGGACGGACCGTCTTCGTCTTCCCCGGCCAGGGTTCGCAGTGGACTGGCATGGCGCTCGGCCTCATCGAGCAGTCCCCGGCCTTCTCCGCCCGGATGTCCGAATGCGACACCGCGCTCCGTAAGTTCACTGACTGGTCGGTCATCGAAGTCCTGCGCGGCAAGCCGGGCACTCCGCCGGCCGACCGGGTCGACGTCGTGCAGCCGATGCTGTGGGCGGTCATGGTTTCGCTGGCCGCGCTGTGGCGTGCGCACGGCGTCGAGCCGGACATGGTGATCGGCCACTCGCAGGGCGAGATCGCCGCGGCGACTGTCTCAGGCGCACTGTCGCTTGAGGACGGGGCACTGGTGGTCGCGTTGCGGAGCAAGGCGATCGGCGACGTCCTGGGCGGACGCGGCGGTGGCATGCTCGCGGCTGGTCTTCCGGCGGCCGAGCTGGAAGAGCGGCTCGGTGCGTGGGACGGCCGGATCTCGGTCGCGGCCGACAACGGCGCGACGTCCGCCGTGCTTTCCGGTGACACCGAAGCCCTCGAAGAGCTGCGTGACCAGCTGGTGGCCGAAGGCTTCCGCGCCAAGCTGGTCCCGGTGGACTACGCGTCGCATTCGGCGCACGTCGAACATCTCTCGGACTGGTTGCTCGCCGACCTCGCCCTGATCCAGCCGAAGCGCGGCGACGTCGCGATGACCTCCACTGTCACCCTCGACGCGGTCGAAGAGTCCACTGTGGATTCCGCGTACTGGTTCGCCAACCTGCGCCGCACGGTCCGGTTCGCCCCGGTCGTCGCGCAGCTCGCCGAGGCTGGCTACACACGGTTCATCGAGATCAGCCCACATCCGGTGCTGGCCATGAGCATTCAGGAAACCCTGGACGAAACCGGACACACCGGCTCGGTCGTCGGCACGCTGCGCCGCGACGACGGCGACCTGACCCGGTTCGCGACCTCGATGGCGGAGTACTCGGTGCGCGGCGGTTCGGTCGACTGGCTCTCGCTGGTCCCCGGCGGCCAGATCGTCGACCTGCCGACCTATCCGTTCCAGCACCAGCGTTTCTGGCACGAAGAGGAAGCCGTCGCGGCAGAGACGGCAACTCCGGTCGCCGACGAGGAGTTCTGGCTGGACGTGACCGGCGGCGACGTCGACGCGCTCGCCGCCCGGCTCGGCGTCGGCACCGGCCCGCTCGCCGAGGTCATCCCGGCACTGGCCGCCTGGCACAGCCGCCGCTCCGATCTGTCCACTGTGGACTCCTGGCGGTACCGCGTGTCGTGGTCTCCGCTGTCCGGCGTGCCGAGCGGGCTCACCGGCAGCTGGCTGGTCGTCGTCCCCGCGGGAGTCGCGCAGGCGACCGAACTGGCGGACGCACTGGCCGAACAGGGCGACGTCGTCCGGCTGGTCGCCGCCGACCACCGCCGCACGGCGTTGGCCGAATTGCTCAGCGAGGCAACCGCAGTTCGTCCGTTCGACGGAGTCCTGTCGCTGCTCGCTTTCGCCGAGAACCCGACACTCAACACCATCGCCTTGCTGCAAGCATTGCGGGACAACGAGATCGACGCTCCGGCGTGGGTCATCACCCGAGGCGCGATCGCGGTCGACGCTTTCTCCGACGCCGATCCCGAGGCAGCTTCGGTGTGGGGCCTCGGCACCGTGGTCGCCCTGGACCAGCCTGGCAGCTGGGGCGGTCTGGTGGACGTCACCGAGGCGGCTGACGCGGCGAAACTCGCCGCGGTCGTGTCCGGCATCAACGACGAGGACCAGGTCGCGATCCGGCCGTCGGGAGTGTTCGCCAAGCGGATGGTGCGCGCGCCGCTCGGCCCGGAGGTCGTGGAGCCGTGGCAGCCGCGCGGCACCGTGCTCATCACTGGCGGCACCGGCGCGGTCGGCGGCCACGTCGCGCGCTGGCTCGCCTCGCGCGGAGCGGAACATCTGGTGCTGACCAGCCGTCGCGGCCTCGAAGCCGCAGGCGCGCGTGAGCTGGTGGAGGAGCTGGCCGGCACCCGCGTCACCGTTGTGGCCTGCGACGTTGCCGACGAGACGGCGTTGTCCAAGTTGCTCGCCGAGCACCCGCCGACCGCGGTGGTGCACGCCGCCGGGGTGCTGACCCGCGAACCCGCGCTGGTCGACGTGACTCCGGAGGAGTTCACTGCGGCGATCCGCGCGAAGATCACCGGTGCCGAGCTGCTCGACCGGCTGCTCGGCGACACCGAACTCGACGCGTTCGTCCTGATGTCCTCCGGTGCCGCGGTCTGGGGCACCTCCGGCCAACCGGCCTACGGCGCGAGCAACGCCTACCTCGACGCGCTGGCTCGGCGCCGGCGCGCGGCCGGACGGACCGCGACCGCGGTGGCCTGGGGTTCCTGGGGCGGGGGCGGGATGGTCGACGCGGACGCGAGCGATCTGTTGCGCCGCATGGGATTGGCCGAGATGGACCCGCGGCTGGCCGTCGAAGCCCTCGGCCAGGCGCTCGACCACGACGAGTCCCAGCTGATCGTCGCGGACATCGACTGGACCGCGTTCGCGCCGGTCTACCAGCTCGCCCGGCCCCGCCCGCTGCTGCGCGGCCTCCCCGAGGCCGCGGCGGACCGGACCGGCGCCGAACCGGTGGGCGCGGGCGACCTGGCCGCGCGGCTGGCCTCGCTGAGCCCGGCCGAACAGCGCCGGACCGTGCTGGACCTGGTGCGCGGCGAGGTCGCCGCGGTCGCCGGGTACGACGACGGCGGCTCGGTGGAACCCGCGCGGGCCTTCAAGGAACTTGGCTTCGACTCGGTGACCGCGGTCGACCTGCGCAATCGGCTCGGTGCCAGCACCGGGCTGAAGCTCCCCGCCACGGTCGCGTTCGACCACGTCAACCCGCAGGCGCTGGCCGAATACCTGTGGAGCCAGCTGTGCGCGGGCGAGACGGAGGTCCCGCTCGAGGCGGGGCTCGACCGGCTCGAAGCGGCGGCCGCCGCGCTCGACGCCGCGGAGATCGACCGGTCCCGGATCCTGCCCCGGCTGCAGGCGGTCGTCGCCGCGCTGCACCAGACGCTCTCAGGCGGCCAATCCGGTTCCGAAGCGCTCGAAGCGGCCACCACCGACGAACTGTTCGCCCTCATCGACGACGAGCTCGGCGCCTGACCCCCGTTGTCCGTGAAGGGCTCCTTCCGGGAATCAGATTCCCTCAAGGAGCCCTTCACGGACAGCCCGAAACCGCGACAAGAGGTTCTCCAGATGTCTGACGAAGCCAGGACCGACGAAACCAAGCTGGTCGACTACCTGAAGCGGGTCACCGCCAACCTGCAGGAGACGCGGGCGCGGCTGCGCGCGGTCGAGGCCGCCGAATCCGAGCCGATCGCGATCGTGGCGATGGGCTGCCGCTACCCCGGCGGCGTCCGGTCCGCCGACGACCTGTGGGAGCTGGTCGCGAACGGCCGCGACGCGATCGGGGAGTTCCCCGCTGACCGCGGCTGGGCGCTGGACCGGCTGTTCGACGCCGACCCGGACAGCCCCGGCACGAGCTACGTCTCCGAGGGCGGGTTCGTGCACGACGCGGGCGAGTTCGACGCGCCGTTCTTCGGCATCTCGCCGCGCGAGGCGCTCGCGATGGACCCGCAGCAGCGGCTCGTGCTGGAGCTGGCGTGGGAGACCTTCGAACGGGCCGGGATCGCGCCGCACTCGCTGGCGAAGCAGCAGGTCGGCGTGTTCGTCGGCAGCGGCGGGCAGGACTACTACGACGAGCTGCCGCCGTCGGTGCTCGCGGGCGAGGTCGAGGACTACCTGAGCACCGGCAACGCCGGCTCGGTCATCTCCGGCCGGATCGCCTATGCGCTCGGCCTGGAAGGCCCGGCTGTCACGATCGACTCCGCCTGCTCGTCTTCGCTGGTCGCGCTGCATTTGGCGGTGCAGTCGCTGCGCCAGCGGGACTGCTCGCTTGCGTTGGCGGGCGGAGTCATGGTGATGTCGAGGCCGGGTCCGTTCCTCGCCTTCAGCCGTCAGCGCGGCCTGGCTCCCGACGGTCGTTGCAAGGCCTTCTCGGACAGCGCGGACGGCACCGGCTGGGCCGAAGGTGCGGGAACCCTGTTGCTGGAACGGCTTTCCGACGCACAGCGCAACGGACACCCGGTGCTCGCGGTCGTGCGCGGTTCCGCGGTGAACTCCGACGGCGCGTCCAACGGTCTCACCGCGCCGAACGGTCCTTCGCAGCAACGGGTGATCCGGCAGGCGCTGGCCAACGCCCGGCTGTCGGCGTCCGATGTGGACGCTGTCGAGGGCCACGGCACCGGCACCACGTTGGGCGATCCCATTGAGGCGCAAGCCTTGCTGGCCACCTACGGTCAGGACCGGACTGAACCCCTGTGGCTCGGGTCGATCAAGTCGAACATCGGCCACGCACAGGCGGCGGCAGGGGTCAGCGGCGTGATCAAGATGGTGCAGGCGATGCGGCACGGCCTGCTGCCGCGCACGCTGCACGTCACCGAACCGTCCACAGAGGTCGATTGGACCTCCGGCGCGGTTGAGCTCCTGCGCGCTGAACGATCTTGGGCAGCGGGGGAGCGGCCGCGTCGCGCCGGTGTTTCGTCGTTCGGCGTGAGCGGCACCAACGCGCACGTCATCCTGGAAGAAGCGCCTGCGGTGGAGGCTGCTGCGCCGGTTATCCCGAGTTGGCCGGAGGGCGTCGCGGTTCCGCTGCCGCTGGCTGGCCACGGCAGTGCGGCCCTGCGGGCTCAGGCCGCTCAGCTGGTTTCTTCTGCGGCGAACCCGCTTGACCTGGGCTTTTCGCTCGCCACTTCGCGGTCGCCGCTGTCGCATCGCGCGGTGGTGCTGGCCGAGGACCCGAAGCAGGCCATCGCCGCTCTCGCCGACGGCGTCGCGACTCCGGACGTCGTCACCGGGGCGCAGGTCGAAGGGTTGACCGCGTTCCTGTTCTCCGGTCAGGGCGCGCAGCGGGCCGGGATGGGGGCCGCGCTGGCCGCCGCGTTCCCCGTCTTCCGCACGGCGCTGGACGAGGTCTGCGCCGAACTGGATCAGCACCTCGACCGTCCACTGAAGACAGTCCTGTTCGAGAAACCGCGGCTGATCAACCAGACCGGCTACACGCAGCCCGCGCTCTTCGCGGTCGAGGTGGCGCTGTTCCGGCTGCTGGCGTCGTGGGGGATCGAGCCGGACTTCCTGCTCGGCCATTCGATCGGCGAACTGGCTGCCGCACACGTCGCCGGGGTCTTCTCGCTGGCCGACGCTGCCACGCTGGTGGCCGCGCGGGCGAGCCTGATGCAGGCGCTGCCGTCCGGTGGGGCGATGGTGGCTCTGCAGGCGACTGAGGACGAGGTCACGCCGCATCTGGCCGGCGAGGTCAGTATCGCCGCGATCAACGGTCCGGACTCTGTCGTGCTTTCCGGTGCCGATGACGCTGTTGCTGCGGTGGTGGCGGAGTTCGACGGGCGGAAGTCTTCGAAGCTCAAGGTGTCGCACGCGTTCCACTCGCCGCTGATGGAGCCGATGCTCGCCGAATTCGCCGCCGTAGCGCGCGGCCTGACCTACCACCAGCCGGAAATCCCGCTGGTTTCCACGGTCGGCGCGGATGTCGACATGTCCACTCCGGACTACTGGGTGCGCCAGGTGCGCGCCGCGGTCCGGTTCCACGACGGCGTCGGAACGCTTGCCGCCCAGGGTGTCGGACGCTTCGTCGAGGTCGGTCCGGACGGAGTGCTGTCCGCGCTGGTCCGCCAGACGTCCGACGCGCTCGTGGTTCCGGTGCTCCGCAAGGACCGGGAAGAACCAGCGGCCGCGCTCACCGCGCTGGCCGAACTGTTCGTCAGCGGCTTGACCCTGGACTGGGCCGCGGTGTTCGCCGACCGTGGTGCCCAGCGCGTCGACCTGCCGCCGTATGCGTTCCAGCGTAAGCGGTATTGGCTCGATGCCCGCGCCAACCGCGACGAGGTCACCGCCGCCGGGCTGACCTCCGCCGGGCACCCGCTGCTCGGCGCGGCCGTCGCGCTCGCCGACACCGACGGCGTGGTGCTCACCGGCAGGCTGTCCGTCGAAACGCACCCGTGGCTGGCCGAACACCAGCTCGGCGACGCGGTCACCGTGCCCGGCACGGCGTTCCTGGAACTGGTCGTCCGCGCCGGGGATCAGGTCGGTTCCGGCCGGATCGAGGAACTGACCCTCGGCAGCCCGCTCGTCCTGCCTGCCCGCGGCGGCATCCAGGTGCAGGTCACGGTCGGTGCGGCGGGGGAGCGCGAGGTCCGCTCGGTGACTGTCCACTCGCGACCCGAGGACGACGATGCGGACTGGACCCTGCACGCGAGCGGCAGCGTCGCTCCGCAGTCGGCGCAGGGTGGCACTGAACTGACCGAATGGCCGCCTGCTGGTGCGGAGCCGGTCGCCATCGATGGTCTGTACGACGACTTCGCCGACACCGGCCTCACGTATGGCCCGCTTTTCCGTTCCCTGCGAGCAGTCTGGCAGCGTGACGGCGAGATCTTCGCCGAGGTCGCGTTGCCGGAGGACAGCGACGCCGATCGCTTCGGTCTCCACCCGGCCGCGCTCGACGCGTGCACCCACGCGCTGCGGGTCGCCGGTGGCGGCGACGGCGGCGTCGGCCGGGTTCCGTTCTGCTGGACCGGCGTTGAGCTGCACGCCACCGGTGCGTCCGCGCTGCGCGTGCGGTTCACCCCGACTACAGAGGACGGTTTCCAGCTCGCTCTTGCCGACCCGACCGGGGCTCCGGTCGCGACGGTCGCCGAGACAGTGTTCCGCGCGTTCGCCGCGCCGGTCGCCGAGCAGGCCGCGCCGTTGTACCGGATCGAATGGCAGCGGTCGGCCGATATTGAAGCCACTGTGGACACTGCTGATGTCCGGCTCCTCGAGTGCCGCGGTGAAACTGGCACTGCGGAGGAGGCCCACGAGCTGACGCACCGGGTGCTGGCGGGCCTTCAGGAGTGGTTGTCTGAGGAGCACCCCTCGCAAGCCCGGCTTGTCGTGGTTACCCGCGGCGCGGTCCCGGCCGCCGGAGACGTCACCGACCTCGCCGCCTCCGCGGTCTGGGGCCTGGTCCGTTCCGCGCAGGAGGAGAACCCGGACGCCTTCGTCCTGCTCGACCTCGACGGCGAAACCACGCCGGAAGCGGTGTTGCCGCAGGTCCTGGCCTCGGGTGAGGCACAGGCGGCGGTCCGGCTCGGCACGGTCCTCGTGCCCCGGCTCGTCCGCACGACCCCGGAACTGGAGCGGCCGTACTTCTGCCCGCACGGCACGGTGCTGGTCACCGGCGCGTCCGGCGCGCTGGGCGGGAAGCTCGCCCGGCACCTGGTCGCCGAGCACGGCGTCCGCCGGTTGCTGCTGCTCAGCCGCCGGATCACGCCCGCTCTCGACCAACTGGCCGCCGAACTGCGCGAAAGCGAGGTCGACGTCCGGCTGGGGCGCTGCGATGTCGCCGACCGCGAGGCGCTGGCCGGCGTGCTGGCGTCGCTGCCGGAGGAGAACCCGCTCACGGCGGTCGTGCATGCCGCCGGTGTCCTCGACGACGGCGTGGTCACCGCGCTCACCCCGGAACGGGTCGACGCGGTGCTGGCCCCGAAGGTCGACGGTGCGCTGAACCTGCACGAACTCACCCGCGAAACGGCGTTGTCTGCGTTCGTGCTGTTCTCGTCGGTCTCCGGCGTGCTCGGCGCGCCTGGCCAGGGCAGCTACGCCGCCGCCAACGCTTACCTGGACGCCCTCGCGTCGCACCGCGTCGCGCACGGCCTGCCGGGTCTGTCGCTGGACTGGGGCTTGTGGGGCGAGGTCGGCGGCATGGGCGGCACGCTCACCGAAGAGGAGGTGCAGCGGCTCGCGGCCAGCGGCATCGTGCCACTGTCCACTGCGGAGGGGCTGGCGCTCTTCGACCGCGCGATCGCCGTCCGTAAGCCGACCGCAGTCCCGGCGAAGCTCGAGCTGCCGGTGCTGCGCAAACTCGACCGGCTCCCGCGCACACTGGAACAACTCGTCGGCCGCACCACGCGCCGGGTCGCCGCTGCGGCGGAGTCCTCAGTGGACTCATTCGCCACACGGCTGCTGGGCCTGCCCGAAGAGGACCGTCGCGACGCAGTGCTGGAACTGGTGCGCAGCCACGCGGCCACCGTGCTCGGTTACCGTGCGGCGCACGAGATCGAGCCGTCGGCGCAGTTCCAGTCGCTCGGCTTCGACTCGCTGACCGCGATCGAACTCCGCAACGGCCTCACCGCGGCCACCGGACAGCGGCTGCCCGCGACCCTGATCTTCGACCACCCCACGCCGACCGCCCTCGCCGCGCACCTGCTCGACGAGCTGGCGGGCACGGCGGTCGAGATCAGCACGGTGTCCACTAAGGACAACTCGGACGAACCGATCGCCATCGTCGGCATGGCCTGTCGTCTGCCCGGCGGCGTCACCTCGCCGGAACAGCTGTGGGAACTGGTCGCCGAGGGCCGTGACGCGATCGGGGACTTCCCGGCCGACCGCGGCTGGGACATCGACGGCTTGCTCGACCCGACCGGCCGACGTCCCGGCACGACCTACGTCGCACGCGGCGGCTTCGTGTACGACGCGGGCGATTTCGACCCGACCTTCTTCGGCGTCTCGCCGAAGGAAGCACCGATGATCGACCCGCAGCAGCGGCTGCTGCTCGAAGCGTCCTGGGAGGCGCTGGAGCGATCCGGGATCGACCCGGTCTCGCTCAAGGGCAGCCCGACCGGCGTGTACGCGGGTGTCCAGTACCACGACTACGTGGGCGCGAACAGTGCTGGTTCGATCGTCACCGGCCGGGTTTCCTACACTCTCGGCCTCGAGGGCCCGGCCGTGTCCGTAGACACCGCGTGCTCGTCCTCGCTGGTCGCGATGCACATGGCGGCGCAGGCACTGCGCGGCGGCGACTGCTCGCTCGCGCTGGCCGGCGGTGTCACGGTGATGGCCACGCCAGAGACCTTTGTGGAATTCAGCCGCCAGCAGGGCCTCGCGGCCGACGGCCGGTGCAAAGTGTTCTCTGACGACGCCGACGGCACGACCTGGTCCGAAGGCGTCGGCGTGCTCGTGCTGGAGCGCCTTTCCGACGCCCGCGCCAACGGCCATCCGGTGCTCGCGATCCTCAAGGGCAGCGCGGTGAACCAGGACGGCACCTCGAACGGCCTGACCGCGCCGAACGGTCCGGCACAGCAGCGGGTGATCCGTGCCGCGCTGGCCGACGCCGGACTGGAGCCGTCCGATGTGGACGCTGTCGAAGCGCACGGCACCGGTACGAAGCTCGGCGACCCGATCGAAGTCCAGGCACTGCTGGCCACCTACGGCACGCAGACCTCGGCGGACCGTCCGTTGTGGATCGGTTCGGTGAAGTCGAACATCGGACACACTCAAGCTGCCGCGGGTGCGGCAGGCGTGATCAAGATGATCGAGGCGATGCGGCACGGCGAACTTCCCGCGACGCTGCACGTGGGCAAGCCGTCGAGCGAGATCGACTGGTCCACGGGTGCGGTGCGAGTGCTCGCCGAGCCGGTGAAGTGGCTGCCGAACGGTCACACGCGGCGCGTCGGCGTCTCGTCCTTCGGGGTGAGCGGCACGAACGCGCACGTGATCCTGGAGGAAGGCGACCGTCGCGAGGTCACTACCTCGACTGGTCCGGAGTACGACGGTCCGGTCGCCTGGCCGGTCTCGGGTCGGGGCGCGTCCGCGTTGCGGGCGAAGGCGGAGCAGCTGATGTCCTATGTGGACGAGGATCCGGAAGGCAGCCTCGCCGACATCGGACTCTCGCTGGCGACCGCGCGCAGTGCGTTCGACCGTCGCGCGGTGCTGATCGGCAGCCGTTCGCCGCAGTTCGTGCGCGGGCTGGCGGCCTTGGTCGACGAGGAGGACGCACGCGGCGTCGTCCGCGGCATCGCCACCGGTAGCGGCCGTACCGCGTTCCTGTTCGCGGGCCAGGGTTCGCAGCGGGCGCAGATGGGCACGCAGCTGGCCGCGCGGTACCCGACCTTCGCGGAGGCCTACGACGAGGTGTGCGCGGAACTCGACAAGCACCTCGACCGTCCGCTGCGCGAAGTGATCGAAAGCGGCGACGGCCTTGATGAGACCCGCTGGACGCAACCGGCGTTGTTCGCGCTGGAAGTCGCGCTGTTCCGCACGGTCCGGTCCTGGGGCGTGAAACCGGACCTGCTGGCCGGACACTCGATCGGCGAACTCGCCGCCGCCCACTGCGCTGGCGTCTTCTCTCTGGCCGATGCCGTGAAGATCGTGGTTGCCCGCGGCGCGCTGATGCAGGCGTTGCCGACCGGCGGCGCGATGGTCGCGATCGACGGCACGCCAGAAGCGGTTCGCGAAGCCGCGGGGGACACTGTGGACATTGCCGCGGTGAACGGCCCGGCTGCGGTCGTCATCTCCGGTGCCGCGGAATCCGTCGCCGAAGTAGCGGCGAAGTTCCAGCGCACCAAGCAACTCCGAGTTTCGCACGCGTTCCACTCACGAATGATGGAACCCATGCTCGCCGAGTTCCGCACCGTCGCGGAAGGACTGTCCTATGCAGACCCAAGGATCCCGATCATCTCCACGGTCACCGGCGAGCCCGCCGACGACCTGACCTCGCCGGAGTACTGGGTGAACCAGGTCCGCGCAGGCGTGCAGTTCCGCGACGCGGTCACTCGGGCCGCAGCGGACGGCGTGACTCGCTTCCTCGAATTGGGTCCGGACACCACGCTCACCGCGATGGCCGACGCCTGCCTGGACGAACGTCCGGACGGTCTCGTGCTCGCCTCACTGCTGCACAAGGAGCAGGACGAGGCGGTCGCCGCGCTGACCGGCGTCGCACAGTTGCACGTGAGCGGTGTCGACGTCGACTGGGCGTCGATCTACGCGCCGACCGGTGCGCACCCAGTGCCGGTGCCGACGTATCCGTTCCAGCGCCAGCGTTACTGGCTGGAGAGCACGGCGTCCGCGCCGGGCGAGGAAGACCACCCGCTGCTCGGCACCGCGACGGAATTGGCCGGTGCGGAAGGTCTCCTGTTCACCGGACGGCTGTCTGTCGGCACGCACCCGTGGCTGGCCGATCATGTCGTCGGCGGCTCGATCCTGTTCCCCGGCACTGGTTTCGTCGAGATGGCAATCCGCGCGGGTGACGAGGCCGGGTGCCCGAGGCTGGACGAGTTGACTTTGGAGTACCCGTTGGTGGTGCCGGAGCGCACCGGTGTCCGCGTGCAGTTCGCGCTCGACGCAGCGGAAAACGGCGTTCGGACGTTCACTGTCCACTCACGACCGGAAGGTGCGGCGAACGGTGTCCCGTGGACCCGGCACGCCACCGGACGCCTGGCGAAGGCGGGCAAGTCGGAGAAGTTCGACCTGTCCACCTGGCCGCCCGCCGCCGAACAGGTACAACTCGAAGGCACCTATGAGGAACTGGCGGCCGACGGTCTCGCGTACGGCCCGGCATTCCGGGGTCTAGTCGCCGCTTGGAAGGGCGACGGGGAAGCGTTCGCGGAGGTCCAGCTGCCCGCCACCGTGTCCGATGTGGACCGTTACGGCATCCATCCGGCCGTGCTCGACGCCGCTTTGCACACCATCGGTGTTTCCGGCGCGGTCGGGGACGAACCGGCGCTGCCGTTCGCGTGGGAAGGCGTCCGCCTGCACGCAGTCGGTGCGACGACGCTGCGAGTGCACGTGAAGCAGATCGGTTCGGGAGCAGCTGTGCTGAAGATCGCCGACGGCACCGGCGCTCCAGTCGCTTCGGTGGATTCGCTGCTGCTGCGCCCGATGTCCGCACAGCCGCAAGCCGCCGAAACGGGTGGCGCGGAGTCGCTGTTCCGTCTCGCCTGGGAGCAGACCGACCTCGACGCAGTCGCCGAGGTCACCGACTGGACCGTGGTCGGCGACGACCCGTTCGGCCTCACCGATGCCCTCGGCGCCACCGCCGCGACCAGCATCGGCGACGCGTCCGGTCTGATCGTACTGCCAGTCGCCGGTGCCGAGGTGCATGCGGAACTGCACCGCGTCCTCGGCGAACTGCAGACGTTCCTCGGCCGTCCGGAAGGCTCCCTGCTGGTCGTCACCCGAGGAGCGGTCGCGGCCGACGCCGAGGAAAGCCCAGACCCGGTCGGAGCCGCGGTGGCCGGACTGGTCCGTTCGGCGCAGGCCGAGCATCCAGACCGGATCACGCTGGTCGATCTCGGCACCGGAACCCCTGGCGGCCGCACCCTCGCCGCGGTGTCGGCGTCGGACGAACCGCAGGTCGCTCTCCGTGCCGGCGCGGTGCTCGCCCCGCGCCTGCAGCGGGCCGCGGACGCGGCTGCCGCGCCGGTCTGGGATCCGGACGGCACGGTGCTGATCACCGGCGCGACCGGTGCGCTCGGCGGTTCTGTCGCCCGGCACCTGGTGGCCGAACACGGCGTGCGGAGTCTGCTGCTGGTCAGCCGCCGCGGTGCGGACGCACCCGGCGCGACCGAGCTGCGGGACGAACTGGCCGGTCTTGGTGCGGAGGTCACCCTCGCCGCCTGCGACGTGGCGGACCGCGCCGCGGTTTCCGCGCTGCTGGACGGAGTCGACCTGCGCGGAGTCGTCCACGCGGCCGGTGTCCTGGACGACGGGGTGCTGACTTCCCTTACCCCAGAACGTCTCGACGGCGTCCTGCGTCCGAAGGTCGACGCCGCGGCCACGCTCGACGAGCTGACCCGCGACCGCAACCTGACCGCGTTCGTCCTGTTCTCCTCGGCCGCCGGGGTCCTCGGCGCACCGGGCCAGGGCAGCTACGCCGCGGCCAACGCCTACCTCGACGCGCTGGCGGTCCGCCGTCGTCGCGAAGGCCTCGCGGGCTCGTCGCTCGCCTGGGGCCTGTGGGGCGGCGGCATGGGCGCGGTGCTGGAGGACGCGGACGCCCACCGCATCGGCGAAACCGGCATCACCGCGCTGTCCACAGAGGACGGTCTGCGGCTGCTGGACGCGGCGGCGGGTTCCCCTGAACCCCTGCTCGTGCCGATCGCGCTGGACACCCGCGTGCTGGCATCGTCGGGCGACGACGACCTCCCGGCCGTCCTGCGCGAACTCGCCGGCGCTCGCGGTCGCCGGGCGGCTCAGGACGCGGTGGAGGACACCGAATCGCTGGCGCGGAAACTCGGCGCGCTCCCGCCGGGCAAGCGGGTGCCGACCGTGCTCGCCCTGGTGCGCACGCACGCGGCGACGCTGCTCGGGCACGCCGGTCCGGAGGCGGTGGAAGCGGACCGCTCGTTCAACGAGGTCGGCTTCGATTCCTTGTCCGCCACCGGATTCCGCAACAAGCTCAGCCTGGTCACCGGCTTGAAACTCCCGGTGAGCCTGATCTTCGACTACCCGACGCCGCGGGTCCTCGCCGAGCACCTGGTTTCCGAGCTGGTCCCGGCCGAAGCCGCGCCGGAACCGTTGTCGGACCAGGGAATCCGGGACGCGCTCGCGGCGATCCCGCTGGACCGGCTGCGTTCGGCGGGCCTGCTCGACGGACTGCTCGAACTGGCGGGCATCCAGCTTCCAGAACAAGCCGAGGAGGCGCCGGAAGCGTCCGCGGTGGACGAGGACACGATCGACGAGCTGGACACGGACGCGTTGATCAGCATGGCAATCGGGGGTGGGGACGACGATTAGCCCACCCCTATCGGGCCCGGCCGGTATTGCCGCTCTCGCGGCCGCTGTGGCCCACTTGATCCCGACAGTTTCCCCGCTTGACCGAACCGAGGAGAGGTAACCCGATGGTCACCGGCTACGCAATCGAAGCACGGGGGCTGCGCAAGTCCTACGGCGATGTCGACGTCCTGGAAAGCGTCGACCTCAGCGTCGAGCGGGGCACGATGTTCGCACTGCTGGGCCCCAACGGCGCCGGCAAGACCACGACGGTGCGGATCCTCAGCACCCTCCTGGAGGCCGACGGCGGCACCGTGACCGTGAACGGGCACGACGTCGCCAAGCGCACCCGCAAGGTCCGCGAGCAGATCGGCCTCACCGGACAGAACACCGCGGTCGACGAACTGCTCACCGGACGCGAAAACCTGGAAATGATGGGACGGCTGTTCCACCTGCCGATCGCGCGGGCGAAGGAACGGGCGACCGAACTGCTCGCCCAGTTCGACCTCGAAGAAGCGGCCAGCCGTCCGGTGAAGACCTACTCCGGCGGCATGCGGCGCCGGCTCGACCTCGCGATCAGCCTGATCACGTCGCCGCCGGTGCTGTTCCTCGACGAACCCACCACGGGCCTCGACCCGCGCAGCCGCTCGGCGATGTGGGACGCGATCCGCAAACTGCTCGACGGCGGCACCACGGTCCTGCTCACCACGCAATACCTCGACGAGGCCGACCAGCTGGCCGACCGGATCGCGGTCATCGACAAGGGCCGCGTCGTCGCCGAGGGCACCGCCACCGAGCTCAAGCGCCGTGTCGGCACGGAACGGCTCAAGCTGACCTTCGCCTCGGCCGCCGAAGCCGGCCGCGCGCAGCAGGTCACCGGCGGCGTGCTGCTGGACGAGACGGTCAGCGTCCCGATCGACCACCCCGGCCAGGTGCGGGCGACGCTCAACCGGGTCGCCGACGCCGGGCTCGAGCCCGCCGGGATCGAGCTGTCCGAACCGACGCTCGACGACGTGTTCCACACCCTCACCTCAACCGCGGGAGCGAAGTGATGACCCAGACCTTGTCCAGGGAAACCGAGGGGGCACGGATCCCCGCGGCGCCCGAGAGCGCCGGGCTGGCCTCGGTGCTGTCCGACTTCCGCGTGCTGATCGGGCGCAACGTCAAGCACATCACGCGGAACCCGGAGATGCTGCTGCAGGCGGTGTCGCTGCCGATCGTGCTGCTGCTGCTGTTCCGCTTCATGTTCGGGCCCGCGATCACCGTGCCCGGCATGGCCTACGTCGACTACCTCGTGCCGGGCCTGCTCGCGATCAGCATCGGCTTCAACTCGACGACCACCGTCGTCGGAGTCGCCGCGGACCTCACCCAGGGCCTCGTGGAACGCTTCCGCTCGATGCCGATGTTCGGCCCGGCCGTGCTGGTCGGCCACGTCGCCGCCGGGATGCTGCGCAGCCTCGTGTCGTTCGTGATCATGGTGGCGATCGGCCTCGCGGTCGGCTTCCGCCCCGGCGGCAGCGCACTCGGCTGGCTCGCCGCGATCGGCCTGCTGGTGCTGTTCGCGGCCGGCGTCTTCTGGCTGGCCGTGCTGCTCGGCTCGATCTCGAAGACGGTCGAGGGCGCCGGCGGTCTCGGCATGATCCTCGTGTTCGTGCCGTACGCGTCCAGCGCTCTCGTGCCGACCCAGGCGATGCCCGGCGTGCTGCGCGTGGTCGTGGACAACCAGCCGTTCACCGTGTTGATGGACGCTGTGCGGGCGCTGATGAACGGCACTCCCGCCGGCGGCACCGCGTGGCTCGCGCTCGCCTGGTGGGGCGTGATCACCGTGGCGGCGTCGTTCCTCGCGGTGCGCAAGTTCAACCGGCGTACCAAGGGCTGAACCCCGTTTCCGCCGAAGGGCGACCCGCTTCCGCGCGGGTCGCCCTTTCCGTCGTGTCTAGGGGACCCCGATTCCGCTAGGTCGGCTTTAGATCGTTCCGGCACTCTCTGTGGGGTAGAGAGGACCACTGCGTGAAGTGAGGTGGCGACAATGCCGACCCGGGTGATGGAAAAGCCGGTCGATCCCGTGACCGCGTGGCTCGCCCCGCTCGCGGACGACCCCGCGGGCGCGGTCGCGTTCCTCTCCGAAGTAACCGATCGCGTATCCCGGCACCACGGCTCAGGCCGCATACTGGTGCCCGGCGGCGGCCCAGTCGCGGACGCACTGGCCGGAGAGGGCTATGAGGTCCACCTGGAACCCGGCCCGCGCTTCGACGCCGGATACCTCGGCGCGGACGTGCTTTCCCGTCTGCCGGACCAACGAGACCAGCTCCGCGCGATCGGCCGCTACAGCCGCCTCCTGCGCCCCGGCGGAGCCCTGGTGGTCCAAGGACGTCACCCGGATCCAGCCTGCTGGACCGCAGACGCCCGCGTACGCGCGGTGGACGACGTACGGCAAATCGTCCACCTGGCCGACGCCACGCTCCCGTTGCGATACGTGTGGCCCGCAGAACTGGACCTGATGGCCGAACTGGCCGGTCTAGCCCTGGACAGCCGCTGGGGCGGCTGGTACGGAGAACCGGTCACCTGCGGCGGTTTTGTAGTCTCCGTCTACCGCAGCTGAGGGGTGTCGTGAGGGGAACCCTGAGGGAATCAGATTCCCTCAGGGTTCCCCTCACGGCTTTTCCCCCAAGCTAACCAGGCAGCCGCCCCCCAGACTCGCCATGCACCCAAGCCGCGCACCCACCCATCGAGGCGCCCAGACCCTGCCCTGCACCCCGATACGAAGCCTCCCTGCGGTCTGGTGGTGGTTGTCAAGGCATCTTTCCCGCCTTGACAACCACCACCAGACCGTCAGCACAATCGGGCTTCGGGGTGCCCCACCGCCCCCTTCTTATGCGGCGCAGCCGCATAAAAAAGACCCGGCCCCCGCTGACAACGGAAGACCGGGCCGAAACCACCAAGATCAGATCAAACCGCGTCCGACATCTCCCCGACAAGAATGCTGTGGTGCAGCTTCCGCAGCGAACTCCCCGGCTCGATCCCCAGTTGCTGCACCAGATTCTGCCGAGCCGAAGCGAACGTCTCCAACGCCTCCGCCCGCCGGTTGGACCGAGCCAGCGCAGTCATCAGATACTCGGTAAACGTCTCCCGAAGCGTGTGCTCCTTCGCGAGCGCGGATAACTGTCCCACCACCTCGCGATGCCGCCCGATGAGCAACTCGGTTTCCATCAGCAGTTCCAGGCACCCAAGCCGGCTCTCCTCAAGCAACGTGGCGTACGCCTGCACATCAGAAGAGTCGGTGAAGCCCCCGAAAGCCGGGCCGCGCCACAGGTTCGTGGCCTCGCGCAGCACCTTCGCGGCCTGGCCGTAGCTGCGGTCCCAGTGCAGCGTGCGGCCCTGCTCGTACAGCCGGGTGAAGCGGTCGGCGTCGAGTTCGTCGATGCCGACGTGCAGCGAATACCCTCGCGGACTGGTGACCACCGGGCTTTCTTCCGCGTCTTTGCTATTGCCGCGCAACAGTTTCCGCAGCTGTGACACGTAGACGTACAACGCCGCGCTCGCTCGCGCAGGCGGGTGCTCTCCCCAGATCTCGCCGATCAGGTGCTCAGCGGTGACCACCTGGTTGTTCTTCGCCAGCAGCACGGACAGCAGGGTCTCGATCTTGCGGGCCCGCGGGGCGCAGACGCCGGGCCGGCCGCTCACTCTGATCTGTCCGAGAATTTCGTAGTTCAGCATGACTGCCCTCCGGTGTCTCTCGCGCCGGACCCGTCCGGCGGCGCCCCCAGCGCCGCTGCCTGCCGGTCCGATCCGGGTCCACCACTGGACCATAGCAAACCGGGAGGTCGGTTTTCAAGGTAAAACCGGGAGGTTGGTCTGTTTTGGCCCAGGCCTGCGGGATGACACCAGGTAATAGGGTGCGAAACCCTGGTAAACCGGGCGGTCGGTATGTCATGATGGACGGGTCGGAGAGCACGCGTTGTGTCCCTCCGGCGCGAGACGATGGGGAAGACGGTGACGAAACAGGCCCGTGCCGAGCTCACCAGGCTGATGCTGCTGGACGCCGCGGCGGTGCTGCTGCACCGGGACGGCTACGCGGCCACGAGCATGGTGGACATCGCGCGCGAAGCAGGCGTCACCAAGGGCGGCCTGTACTTCCACTTCTCGTCGAAGGACGAGGTGTGCGACGAGGTGCAAGCGGCGGCGGTCGCGGTCTTGCACGAGCACGTGGCGCGAGCTCGCCGGCGACGTCCGCATCTGCGCAGGCTGGCGGACCTGAGCCGGGCTTTGATGGGCTGGCTGGCCGAAGACGCGAAGGTGGGCGCGAGTTTCCGGCTCGCCCGCGAAATGGGCTCGAACGACCCGCGGTTCGTGACCTTCGTCCGCGCGTGGCTGGGCCAGGTGCGCGCGCACATCGCCGCGGCGCACGGGGCGGGCGAGCTGAGCCCGCACGTCCGCCCGGACATGGCGGCGCTGCTGGTCGTGGTGACGTGCGTGGGCCTGGAATCGGCGGCGGCGAGCGGCACGATCCCGGCGGGCACGGACCTGGCGAGCACGCTTTCCGAACTGTGGCGGGTGATCGAGGCGGCACAGCCGGCGGATTCGGCTGCCGCCGAGGCGACGGGCACCTGAGCGGCCTGCTCCCGGTCGCGCGTTCTTCGCGTCGCGGCGAGTCGAGCAGGCCCTCCTGGACGACAAGCCCGAGCGCCTGGTCCTCAGGACCCGCGGCACGGCGCCTAATTCACCAAACCGCACCAAGTGCGGCTCAGCAAACCGACCGCCCGGTTCTCTCCGGACGGCCAGTCCTCACTCGGCGTCGGCGGGAGGAGTCCCGGCCGCGTTGAACTTGTGCAGCCGCCGCGGCGGCACCACCGCGTTCAGGATCGTCTGCCACATGAAGGTGATCCGCTCGTGCAGGTCGGTCCGCCCGGTCAGCACCTGCGAACTGAGCTGGCTCCCGGTGAACGACGCGACCACGTACTGCGCGAGATCGTGCGCGTTGACGTCTTTCCGCACGTCGCCGGCCGCTTTCGCGGCGAGCAGCAGGCCGTGCACGGTGTCGATCCACTGCTTGTAGGCGTTCGCGGCCGGGGTGACGAACGAACCCTGCTCGATGACCAGCCGGATGCCGGCGCGCACGCGCACGTCGCTGCGCAGGCTGTGCCCCATGTTCTGAGTGAGGTCGATGGCCGTCTGCAGCCCAGGGTTTTCGATGTCGGCCAGCGGGTCCCACACGGAGAACTGCTCGCGGATCAACGCGTCCGCCAGCTCTTCCTTGGACCTGAAGTGAAAGTACAGCGCGCCCTTCGTGACCCCGGCCTCGGCGAGGATGTCCGACAGGCTCGCGCCGAGAAAGCCGACCGCGTCGAACCTGGACGCGGCCGCGTCGAGGATGGCCTTGCGGGTCTGCTCCGCGCGTTCCTGGCGAGCCACTGCGCACACTCCTTCCGGGGGAATCCGCGGGCCTGGACCGGCCACGCTGCCATGCCAGTCTACCTCCGCACCCGGTCGAGAAGCCAGAGAAAAAAAACCGGTAGGTAGGTATGGTTTTGTCCGCCCGTTTCCGCTAAAAATGTGGTGGGGGTACTGGGGAAGTACTTTTTTCTGGGAGGACCGACATGGTCGGTACATTGTTAGAGGAGTCTGTCAGAGGAACCTTCATCACCGATGGCGAAAGTTCGCCGGGCGCGAGCCCGGTCGACTTCCAGCAGACGATCCCGCGCAATCTCGTGCACCGCGCGGCCGTCTCGGAGGTTTTCGTCACCGACTTGAACATCGTGGCCGAGGGCCGGTTCGAAATCGGCGCGCAGTGGCCGCGCCGGCACGGCTTCTTCGGCCCGTGCGCTCCGGGGTCGCACGACCCCATGCTGTATGCGGAAACCTGCCGTCAGGCGGGGCTGCTCATCGCGCACCGCGCCTATGGCGTTTCGCTCGGCAGTGCGTTCATCTCCGACCGCAAGACCAGCTCTATCACCCCCGAAGGGCTGGTCACCGAGGGGCGGCCGATCGACGTGGTGCTGCGGGCGACCGCGCACGACCCGGTGTTCCGGGGCAAGAACCTCATCGGCATGCGGGCCGAGTTCGGCTGCTTCCGCGACGACGAACTGGTCGGCACCGCTTCGGAAACCTGGCGCTGCGTGTCCCCGGCGGTCTACCGACGGCTGCGCGGCGACCACTTCGCGGCGACGCCGTTCCAGGCCCGCGCGCTGCCCACGGTGGTCCCGGCGCTCGTCGGCCGGGACCGCGGGGAAGACGTGCTGGTCGCGGAGACCGCGGTGCCCGGCACCTGGTCGCTGCAGTTCGACCCGGACCACCCGGTCCTGTTCGACCATTCGGTGGACCATGTCCCGGGCATGGTGCTGATCGAGGGCGCGCGGCAGGCGGCGCTGCTGATGCTCGGCGATCCGCACGCGCTGCCGCTGCGCTCGGATTTCGAGTTCTCCGCCTATGTCGAGTTCGACTCCGAATGCCTGCTGGTGGCCGAGGAACTCGAACCCGACGCTGACGGATCTCGCGTGGTGCGGGTGGTGCTGGAGCAGAAAGGCCGCCCCGCGGCGACCGGCACCCTGGCGATGCGCAGGTCATGACTGCCGGCCTGGGGGCGGACAGTACGGCCGGGGAAGTCCTCCTCACCGGAGCGACCGGGTTCATCGGCTCGGCGGTGCTGCGGGCGTTGCTCGCCCGCGGCGCCGCGGTGCGGGTGCTGGCGCGGGGTGCGGTGCCGGAGTGGATCACGCGATCCGGCGCGCGGATCCACCGAGGCGACCTCACCGACGCCGCCGGACTGGCCGGGGCGTGCACGGGCGTCGCGACGCTCGTGCACGCCGCGTCCCGGATCGGCGGCACCGAAGAGGACTGCGCCGAGGTCAACGATCGCGGGACGGCCCGGCTCCTCGCGGAGGCGCACCGCGCGGGCACACGCCGCATCGTGTACCTCAGCACCTGCGCGGTCTACCGCGACGGCGAGCATCGAGGCGCGCTCGAGGACACGCTCGACCTCGCGCCCGCCTCGGCCACCAGCCGCACCAGGCTGGCCGGGGAACAGCAGGTCCGCGCCGCCGGCGGGATCGTTCTGCGGCCGCACCTGGTGTACGGCGACGGCGACCGGCACGTGGTCCCGGCGCTGGCGAAGTGGCTGCGGGCGGTTCCGGCGTGGGCGGCGGGCGGCACGGCTCGTACGTCAGTGGTCTCGTCGTGGGATCTCGCTGCTGTGCTCAGCGCGTTCGCGCTGGACCCGGCACTGGGCAGACCCGGCGAGGTGTTCCACGTGGCCGAGCCGGGACCGGTGCGGATGCGGGAACTGCTCGAAGCCGTCTGCGCAGTGCTCGACCTGCCGGTTCCGGGCGCTGACCTGCCGCTGCGCGAACATCGGGCGCGCACGCCGTGGCTCAGCGAGCACCAATGGTCGCTGCTCACCCGGGACCACTGGTACGACAGCGCCAAGGTCTGGAAGGTCACCGGAGTGTCCCCAGGACCGGGACTCGGCGTCCGGCTGGCCCAAGCCCGGACCTGGTATCGGGAAACGCTGGCAATTCCCGAGGCGGGCTGAAGATCGAATTCGGCGGAAAGTGATCGAACGAATTCATTCGGCGATAATGGCGAGCGGCCGTCCGGGAAATTCATCCCGGACGGCCGCCGTTGTTTCCGCGCAGTTCATTTCGGTGGCGGCGGGACCGGACAGGGCGCGAAGATGATCGGCATGTCCCGACGCGAGCTAGTCGTGCTCGGCTCGGCGAGCCAGACGCCGACCCGGCACCGCAACCACAACGGCTACCTGCTGCGCTTCGACACCGACGGCGTCCTCTTCGATCCGGGCGAAGGCACTCAGCGGCAGATGATGTATGCCGGCGCGACGGCGAGCGAACTCACGCACCTGTGCGTGACCCACTTCCACGGCGACCACAGCCTCGGCCTCGCGGGCATCATCCAGCGGCTGTCCCTGGACGACGTCGCGCATCCGGTGCGCTGCCACTACCCGGCGTCCGGCCAGGAGTACTTCGACCGGCTGCGGCACTCGACGGCGTTCCACGAACGTGCCGAACTGGTCCCGCTGCCGATCTCCGTGCCGGGTCCGCTGGGTGGTGCGCTGTCGGCGTACCCGCTGGAACACCGCATCGACTGCTTCGGCTACCGCTATGCCGAACCGGACGGAATCCGGATGCTGCCGGACGCGCTCGCCGCGGCAGGCGTCCAAGGCCCCGCCGTCCGGAAACTCCAGGCCGACGGCGTGCTCGAGACCGCGAAGGGCGTGGTCCGGCTGGAGGACGTGAGCGTGCCCCGCCCGGGTCAGGTAGTCGCGTTCGTGATGGACACCCGCCTGTGCGCGGGCGCGTTCGCCTGCGCGGACGGGGCGGACCTGCTGATCGCCGAATCGACCTTCCGCGCCGACGACGCCGACCTGGCCTACCGCTACGGCCACCTGACCAGCACCGACGCCGGACGGCTCGCTGCGGAGTCAGGTGCCCGGGAGTTGCTGCTGACGCACTTCTCGCAGCGTTACCCGTACGAGGAGGCAGACCGGTTCCGCGACGAAGCGGCGAAGGTGTTCGACGGTGAGATCCACGTGGCTCGGGACCTGGACGTAGTGCCATTGCCTCCGCGCCGGTGAGCAGCGACTGTCCGGCAGAATCGCGGGGATGCCGCGCCCGGTCGCTGCTGACCTGCTGGAAACACTCGTGCCCGGTGCCGCGCTCGCCTTGCCATGCAAGGGAATCCGCACCACGTCGCCCTGATGCCCGGCGTCGCCGCGGTGCGAATCAGCAAGCGCCCCGGATTCCGCCGCCGAGCCTGCCCCGCCGGGTCGAGATCCTTCGCGCGGTCGCGGCGGCCGTCTGCCGTTCGCCGTCCCCGGAGCCGCTCACGCCGGTCACCTCCTTCGGACACCGTGGCTCGAAGAGGCCCCGGCCAGGCTCGTCCACGGCGATCTCGGCTGACCGGCGGGCTCGGCTGACCGGCGGGCCCGGGGCTGACCGGCGGGCTCGGCTGACCGGCGTCCTCGACTGGGACCTGGCGAGCCTGGCCGCCCCGGCGATCGACGCCGCGCTCGTCCCGCCCTGGCCCGGCTCGGACGTCATGCGCGCACCTGCCGTACCGCCGCGCGTGGGCCTGGAACGACCTGATCAGCGTCGAGCACCTCCGCGCGATCTTCGTGGAGAAGCCGCTGACCAGCGTCGATGGCTTCTTTCGTGCCGTCGCGGCTTGGCTGGAGGCACGCGGTTAGCGGTTGCCCGGAAATTTTCTGGAAGATTTTTTGGCCGCGCTGTCGGATCGGCCCTGCGGTCTTCGTAGCAGTGGTGAAGCCGCCCGCAAGGGGCGGCACCGAGCCTAAGGAACCGCGATCATGAAGCTCACGACTGTGACCCAGTTGACCGTCGACGGAGTCGTTCAGGGCAACGGCGGCGCGTCCGACGAGGACCGCCGGAACGGATTCGAGCGAGGCGGATGGGCGCTGGGCAAGGGCGACCACGACACGCTGGCGTTCATCAACGAGACCTACCAGCGCGCCGACGCTTTCCTGTTCGGCCGGCGGACGTACGACCTGTTCGCCGGGTCGTGGGGAGCCATGAGCGCCGCGGATGCCCCCGGCCGGGAGCCCATCGTGCGGGCGCTGAACGAGCGGCCCAAGTACGTGGCCTCGGCGACGCTCACCGACCCGAAGTGGTCCGGCACGACGGTCCTGTCCGGCGACCTGGCAGCCGCCGTCGCGGACCTCAAGGCCGCACCGGGCGGAGAACTGCAGGTGCACGGCAGCGGATCCCTCGTCCAATGGCTGCTGGAACAGGGCTTGGTCGACGAGATGATCTTTCTCGTGATCCCGGTGATCGTCGGACAGGGCAACCGGCTGTTTCCGCGGAACGGCCCGGATCTGGCGCTCGATCTGGTTGAGTCTCGAGTGGACACGAAGGGCGTGACGACCCAGGTCTGGCGCCCGGCCGGGCGTCCGCAGTACGCGGGCCGCTGACCTCAGACCTCAGACACGACGGGAGACGATCCTCGGATGCAGTACCTGATTTCCGTGGTCCACGACCAGCCCACCCTCTCCACGCCGGAGGAAGACGCTGCGATCGACGTCTTCAACGAGCGCCTCCAGACCGAGAACCACTGGGTCTTCGCCGGCGGCCTGGCCGCGCCGGAAACCGCGACCGTCATCGACAACCGGGGTGCGGAGGCGATGGTCACCGACGGCCCTTTCCTGGAGTCCAAGGAGTACCTGGCCGGTTTCTGGGTCATCGAGGCACCCGACCTCGACGTGGCGCTCAAGCTCGCCGCCGAGGGGTCGAAGGCATGCAACCGGAAGGTCGAGGTGCGACCGTTCCTGTGAGCGACGTCCGGGAGGCGATCACCCGTGCCCACCGCGAGGAGTGGGCCCGGGTGGTCGCCGGCTTGACCAAACGCTTCGGCGACCTGGACATCGCCGAAGAATCGGCCGCCGAGGCGTTCGCGACCGCTGTCGAACGGTGGCCTGCCGACGGCGTGCCGCCGAACCCCGGCGCCTGGCTGACCACCACCGCCACGCGCAAAGCCATCGACCGCATCCGCCGCGAAAACAAACGCGACGACAAGCAAAGGGAGGCCCAGCCGGTGTACGACACGACGCCTCCCACTCTTATCGACGACGACCGCCTCCGGCTGATCTTCACCTGCTGCCATCCCGCGTTGGCGGCCGAAGCCCGGGTCGCCCTGACCCTGCGCATGGTCGGCGGCCTGACCGTGCCGGAGATCGCCCGCGCCTTCCTGGTGTCGGAAAGCACCATGGGACAACGGATCACGCGAGCGAAAGCCAAGATCAAGGCCGCCCGCATCCCCTACCGAGTGCCGTCCGCCGAAGACCTCCCGGCTCGCGTCTCCGGCGTCCTCACCG
This sequence comes from Amycolatopsis echigonensis, assembly GCF_002846615.1. NCBI lineage: Bacteria > Bacillati > Actinomycetota > Actinomycetes > Pseudonocardiales > Pseudonocardiaceae > Amycolatopsis > Amycolatopsis echigonensis. The sequence continues at coordinate 5,148,225 of NZ_PJMY01000003.1, forward strand.
TGCTGTTCCTGGCCTTCAACGAGGGCTATCTGGCCACCGGTCCCGACACCGATCCCGTGCGCCAAGACCTGACCGCCGAAGCGATCCGGCTGACGCGCCTGATCCGCGCCCTGCTGCCCGACAACGGCGAGGTGACCGGCCTGCTGGCCCTGATGCTCCTCACCGAAGCCCGCCGCGCCGCCCGAGTGTCTCCCAGCGGCGAGCTGGTCGCCCTGGACGAGCAAAACCGTGCCCGGTGGGACGCGACGCTGATCGCCGAAGGCCACCGCCTGGTCCGCGAACGCCTCGCCGCCGGGGTCGCGCCCGGCCGGTGCCAGATCCTGGCCGCGATCAATGCCGTGCACACGTCCGCGCGTGACATGCGGGACACTGACTGGTCGCAGATCCTCGCCCTCTACGAGCAGCTGGTCCGCGTCGACCCGTCCCCGATCGTCGCCCTGAACCGAGCCGTCGCGGTCGCCGAACTCGACGGCCCGGAAGCGGCGCTGGAGCTGGTCGACCGGCTGGAGGACCGGTTGGCGGGCTATCACCCGTACCACGCCACTCGCGCCGACCTGCTGCGCCGATTGGGTCGAAATCCGGAGTCACGCGCGGCTTACGAGAAGGCGATCGAGCTGGCGGGCAATACAGCGGAGACTGCCGCGTTGTCTCGTCGGCGAGACGAGCTGCGGTAGCGCCATTCGAAGGGCCGTGGCGAGGAGTCGTCGGGTGCCTTGCGGGAACGCATCTGGTGCGGCGGGCAGCACCACTCCGAGCGCGGCCAGTCCGACCAGCGACGCGGCCCACCGACGACGCGGCCCACCGACGATGCGGCCAGTCCGACCGGCGATGCGGCCCACCGGCGATGCGGCCAGTCCCACCGTCGATCAAGTTCGCCCGTGCGTAACCGACCTTCCCTGCACATGCCCGGAACGCGCGCCAGTCAGCAACCTGAGGTGCGCACGTGCCGGTGCCCGCTGACCGGGAATTCCGGCGGCGCGGGCGGCAGCAGTTCGTCGAGGACGTAGCCGCATTTCTCCGCGACCCGGCACGAAGCCGGATTGTCCTCGGCATGCAGCAAGTCCAGACGGCTCAACCGGACGAGCTGTTGCGTGCCGAGCGCCCATCGCGACGTGGCTTCCAACGCCCGGGCAGCGATGCCCTGACCCCGAGCCGCGGCGGCAATCCAGTAGCCGACTTCGGCGGTGTCAGCAGCCCGAACCTTCACGACGACGTGGCCGAGAGGCGTGTCGTCGTCGGCCGCCACCGCGAAGCTGAACTGGGTTGCGGAGTCCCAGCCTGAGGCCTGTGAGTCCAGCCATCGCCGAGCTTCGGCGTCGTCGGTGAGAGGAGTCATCAACCGGCGCCGCAGCAGGGGATCTCGATGCGCGGCGACCAGAGCCCGCCGATCCTCTTGCCGCCACGGTCGCAGCCGCAAGCCATTGGGTCCGGGGATGGACAAGACAACCGTCATGATCGGCCATTCTGCACCGCGTCACAGCGGGACAAACGCCGACCTCGCAAGCCCGCCCGGACAGTGTGCACCCCGCCGAACGACCTGACCGACAACCCCAGCCCGCAGCTCACCGATCCCTGCTCGGCACATGCTCCCAACCACAACCCTCCCAACGGCAACCCTCCAAACTGCAACCCTCGGAACCGATCCCTCCAAACCGCCGCCCTCCGGACCCGGTCCGCCCAGACCGCAACGCTTCGGACTCCGGTCCGTCGGAGCCCGGTCTGTCCGAACCGCCACTCTTCGGAGCCGGTCCGTCCGGTCCCAGTCCACCCAGGCCGCGACGCGTCGAGCCCGGTCCGTCCGAGCCTGGTCGGTCTAGACCGCAATCCTCCTGACCCGGTTCGCCCGAACCCAGCCCGGCCGAACCGCGACGCGTCGAGCCCGGTCCGTCGGAGCCTGGTCCCGTCTAGACCGCAACCCTCCTGACCCGGTCCGGCCGAACCCAGTCCGGCCGAACCGCGACGCTTCGAACCCGGTCCTTCCGAACCTGATTCGCCCAAACCACCACCCTCCGAATCCCGGCCGTCCCAACCCAGCCCGTCCGAGCCAACCTCTCGATCCAACGCCCTCCCTTCAACCCAGAGCCCTTGCAGCCAGCACCTCCTCCCGGCACCGGCACCGGCACCGCCAATTCGCCATCACCTCCCCAAAACCCCGGCACTCACCTCCTCATCGCACCCTCTTCCCGCCACCCCAAGATCGTCCCATCCGCCACCGACAATTCCGGGCGGCGTGTCGTCCCCCGCCTGTCCGGAGCCCGTCCGCGCCCGTGACAGACTGCCGGGCGATGTACACGCCGTCTGATCTCGCTGACCTGCTCGAATGCGAGCACCGGAGCATCCTCAAGCAGGCACTGGCGGCGGGGATACCCGGCGCGCCGCGGCCCACTTCCGCACCCGATCGGCTGGCGGTGAAGCACGGGCGGGCGCACGAGGCGGCCACGCTCGGACGGTTGCGCAGCGAGCGGACTCAGGTCGTCGAGATCGAGGAGCACGATCCGGTCGTCGCGGCGAAGGCCACCGAGGAAGCGTTGCGCGCGGGCGCGCCGGTGATCTATCAGGCGGTGTTCCACGACGGCGAGTTCTCCGGCCGCGCCGATTTCCTTCTGCGCGACGACCAGGGCCGCTACGAGGTCTACGACACGAAGCTCGCCCGGCACGCCAAGCCGTCCGCGGTCGTGCAGCTCACCGCGTACGCCGACGCTCTGCGCCGCGGCGGCTGGCCCGCCGGGCCGGAGATGCACCTGCTGCTGGGCGACGGCAGCACGCGCAGCCTCCGCGTCGACGACTTCCTCCCGCTCGTGGACCGGCTCCGCGACCGGCTGCAGGACCGTCCTCCGCAGCTGCCGGACCGGATCTGGGCTGACGAGCGTCCGGCGTGCACCGGATGCGCGTTCGCCGAGCACTGTTCGTCCGCGCGCGAGGCCGACCGGGACCTGTCGCTGGTCGCCGGGATGCGCAGCGAGCAGCGGCGCAAGCTGGTGACCGCCGGGCTCGGCACCATCGACGCGCTCGCCCGCGCCGAGCCCGCCGACCGTCCGCGCGACATGTCCGAGGGCACGTTCGCGTCGTTGCGCGCGCAGGCCGCGATCCAGGTCCGGCAGGACGAAACCGGCGAGCTGGCCTACGAAATCATCGCCCCGGACGCGCTCGCCGAACTGCCCGAAGCCAGCCCCGGCGACGTTTTCTTCGACATGGAAGGCGACCCGTACGCCCTGGCCGGCACCGGCCTGGAGTACCTCTTCGGCGCGGTCACCCCGGACGAGCGCTTCATCCCGTTCTGGGCACACTCGCGCGCGCAGGAGAAACGAGCGTTCGAGGAGTTCATCGACTTCGCCACCGCACGGCTCGCGGAACACCCCGACGCGCATGTCTACCACTACGCGCCGTACGAGGTCACGGCGATCAAGCGGCTCGCTGCCATCCACGGCACGCGGGAGGAAGCCGTGGACGAGCTGCTGCGCAGCGGCGCGATGATCGACCTGTATGCCGTGGTACGCAAGGCTTTGCGGGTTGGACAGCGGTCGTATTCGATCAAGTATTTAGAACCACTGTACATGCCGGAAGCCCGCGCCGGCGAGGTAAAAACGGCGGTGTCGAGCATCGAGGCGTACGAGGACTACTTGACGCTCTCGTCGGCCGGAAACACCGAACAGGCCGACGAAGTGCTGCGCGGTATCGCGGACTACAACGAGTACGACTGCGTCTCCACGTTGCGCCTGCACGAATTCCTCCACCGCGTGCGCACCGAAGCCGGAATCCCCCTGGCCGAGCCGGAGCCAGAGTCCGAAGTGGACGCTCTGCTTCGCCGCACCGAGGAAGAGGAAGCCGCCCAGCGGCGAGCCGAACGCGCCGCCGCGATGGCAGCGCTGGTCGACCCGCTCCTGGACGGCCTCCCCGAGGACCCCGCGGACTTCACTCCCGACGATCACGCCCGCGCGCTGCTGGCCGCGTCCGTCGGCTATCACCGCCGCGAGACGAACCCGGCCTGGTGGGAATTCTTCCGGCAGCTGGCCGCCCCGCTCAGCGACCTCGAGGTGGACACGACCTGCGCGGTCCCGGTGTCGGTGACCGCGGGCGAGTGGGTGCCGCCGTCCGGCCGGTTGCGCACCGCGAAACGCACGCTGGTCGTGAGGTGCGATCCGGACCGTCCGCATCCGTTCGCGCCCGGCGACGACGTGCGCTTGCGTTACGGTGCCGATGCTCGCGACGCGAAAGTCGTGTCCTCCACGGCTGTCGAAGTGACGCTGGAGGAGAGCAGCGCCCCGGACCGGACGTCCAACGACCTTCCCGCGGCGGTCCTGCCGGGCAGCCCGGTCCGTCCGTCGCCGAAGGACGAGGCGGTGGCCGATCTCGCCCGGCTGGTAGGGGAAACTCTGCCCGCGCTGCCGGCACACCCCGGCGTCGACCTGCTGCGCCGCATCCCCCGATTGCGCGGCGGATTGCCCGAACCGGGGGAAGATCTGGTCGCCACGGTGATCACCGCGGTCGACCAGCTCGACGGTTCCGTGCTCGCCGTCCAAGGTCCGCCCGGAGCCGGAAAGACTTACCTGGCCGGGAAACTCATCGCGCACCTCGTGCGTTCGGGCCGGACAGTCGGCGTCACGTCGAACAGCCACAAAGCGGTCGAGAACGTGCTCTCGGCGGCCATGGAGAACGCGCCGGAAATGGCCTGCGCCAAGCGCGCGAAGCGGACGCCGGACCCGTCTTTGCCTTGGGAGCAGCCGAAAAACAACACCGCGCTGGTCCGCTGGCGCGAAGAACACAACACCGGTCACCTGGTCGGCGGCACGGCGTGGACCTTCGCCAACGCCGCCGTGCGCGAGGAACCCTTCGACGTTCTCGTGATCGACGAAGCCGGTCAGTTCGCCCTCGCGGACGCGCTGGCCGTGTCGATGTGCGCGAAAAACCTGGTGCTGCTGGGCGATCCGCAGCAGCTGCCGCAGGTCGTGCAGGGCACGCACCCGGCAGGCGCGGAGGCGTCGGCGCTGGGTCACCTCATCGGCGAGGCGGACATCATCCCGCCGGAACTGGGCTATTTCCTCGACCTGACGCGCCGCATGCATCCCGCCGTGTGCGCGCCGGTTTCGAACCTGTCGTACGCGGGTTTGCTGCACTCGCATCCCACCGCGGAACGTTCGATCGACGGCTTCCCGTCAGGTCTCTATCTGGCATCGGTCGAGCATCGCGGGAATACCACGCGGTCAGTGGAAGAAGCTGAGCAAGTGGTCTCGGTGATCAAGTCGCTGCACGGCCGTTCGTGGGAAGGCCGGCCGCTCACTGACGCCGATTTCCTTGTGGTAGCCCCGTACAACCTGCAGGCGCGAGTGGTGACGCGCGCGTTGTCCGACGCTGGTTTCGGCGACGTCCGGGTCGGCACGGTCGACCGGTTCCAGGGCCAAGAAGCACCCGTTGTGGTGACGACCATGACCTCGTCGTCGGCGGTAGACTTGCCGCGAGGCCTTGATTTTCTGTTGTCCCGCAACCGGTTGAACGTCGCTCTGTCACGCGCGCAGTCCGTCGCGGTCCTGGTGTGCTCTCCGAAGCTGCTCGAAGCCGACATCAGGACGGTGGACCAGATGCGGCTGGTCTCCGGAATGCTCGGGTTGCTCCGCGACGCACGCGAGTGGATCGACGACGTCCGTGCAGTGGCTGGCTGAATCCGCAATCCGGCGGAACTCACAGACTGGTTGGGCCCGGAGATTGGCTGAACCTGCGGTTCGGCTGGGCCCGCAGTCTGGTTGGGCCTGCGCAGTCTGGCTGAACCCGGAGATTGGCTGAACCTGCGGTTCGGCTGGGCCCGCAGTCTGGTTGGGCCTGCGCAGTCTGGCTGAACCCGGAGATTGGCTGAACCTGCGGTTCGGCTGGGCCCGCAGTCTGGTTGGGCCTGCGCAGTCTGGCTGAACCCGGAGATTGGCTGAACCTGCGGTTCGGCTGGGCCCGCAGATTGGCTGGGGCCTGCGCAGACTGGCTAGGCTCGCAGTCTGGCTGAACCCGGAGATTGGCTGAACCTGCGGTTCGGCTGGGCCCGCAGATTGGCTGGGGCCTGCGCAGACTGGCTAGGCCGCAGTCTGGTTGAGCCCGCAGTGTGGCCGAATCCGGAGACTCGCCGAGCCGGGGTGCCGCCCGGCCGGTCCGGTCGGGATCCGGCGGCCGGGCGGGCACATGTCCCCGCTCGCGCGACCGTGGGGGAGGGGTGGCGCGGCGAACGAGGTGGTCGGGGCGCCCCGCGCGTCCGGCCTGCGGGAGCCGGAGCGGGGGCGCGGGAGCCCCGTCCGCGCGGGGCACTGGGGGAGACGCCGCGACGGACGGGGTGGCTGGAGAAATCTGCGTGTTCTGTCCGGACGGTCTTGTCGCGACTGCCTGCCGCATCAACGGGACCGTCCGGCAGACCGACGGGGTTGCCCGCCGCATCGACGGGACTGCCAGGCAGGCCGACCGGGATTGCCCGGCAGGCCAACGGGGCTGTCCAGCAGGCCGACCGGACCGCCAGGCGCGCAGACCAGGACTGTCCCTGCCGACCGCTGGGGCTGCCCGGCACACCGACCGGGGCCGCTGGTGCGGCTGGCGAACGAACTCGATTTATCCGGTGAACAAAGGCGACCGCTCTTCAGGAGAACTCTGCTCAGTACAACTCGTTGCGGGCCAAGAACATTCCCGCGGCCGGGGGTGTGCTCCCGCTCCGTCCGGACCGGCTGGGGGTTACCGGCCGGCGGGAGCAGGAGCACCGGATCCCGTTCCGCGTCTGGGGGGAGCAGGCGCGCGGAGCGGGTGGTTCTGCGCCGGTACGGGGGCCGCCTCGCGGCGAGTGGCACGACCAGGCTCCGGCCGAACCGGTATTCCTGGAAGGCAGAAGGTGAGGCCCGGGGGCACCTCCGTACCGACACCCTGTACAACGCGCGGACCGCGCGAATGTTCCGGCCCCATCGGGTGATCTGGGTCGCCACCCGTCGAGGGACCGTTTGGTCGGCCCCCGGTAAGCAGACGACGCGCGAACCTCGATCAGGTTGCCCCGCCTGGGGGGTCGCTGTGCCCGCGAGACCCGGCACGCCGAACACCGTTACTCGGCCGAACCGTCCAGGGGCGGCCGCGCAGACCTGCGCGGCAGTCGACCACCGTCACCCACCTACGAACTTGTTCGTAACGAACATGTTCGTTAGACTGGCCGGAGTCACCCACGTAGAAACGGAGCAACCCATGACCATCACCATCGTCGGCGCCGGCCTCGGCGGTCTCAGCCTCGCCCGCGTCCTGCACGTCCACGGCATCGAAGCCACTGTCCTCGACCTCGACGCCTCCCCGTCCGCCCGCGCGCAGGGCGGCATGCTCGACATCCACGACGACTCCGGCCAGGTCGCTCTCCGCGCCGCGGGTCTGCACGCCGAATTCAAGGCCCTGGTCCACTCCGGCGGCCAGGAGACCCGCGTCTACGACCGCGCCGTCACCCTCCTGCTCTCCGAAGCGGACGACGGCAGCGGTGAGCGGCCGGAGGTCGACCGCGGAGCCTTGCGCGATCTCCTCCTCAACTCGCTGCCGGAGGGCACCGTCCGCTGGGGCGCGAAGGTCACCGCCGCGGAACCTCTACCCGAGGGCCGACATCGCCTCACCCTCGCCGATGGCACGTCCCTCACCACGGACGTGCTCGTCGGAGCCGACGGCGCCTGGTCGCGAATCCGTCCACTGGTCTCGCCGGGAAAACCGGCGTACACCGGGATCTCCTTCGTCGAGATCGACCTCCTCGATGCCGACTCCCGGCACCCGGACGCGGCAGCTCTCCTCGGCGGCGGCATGAGTTTCGCGCTCGGCGAGGACAAAGGCTTTCTCGCACACCGCGAGCCGGACGGGAGCCTGCACGTCTACGCCGCCGTCCGCGTCCCGGAAACCTGGACCGCGTCCGTCGACTTCACTGATCACGCCGCCGCCAAGGCCGCCGTGCTGAGCCATTTCGACGGCTGGTCCGACCGGCTCCGCGCCCTGGTCGCGGACGCGGACGGCGACCTGACCCCGCGGCTGATCCACGCGCTGCCCATCGAGCATTCATGGCCGCGGGTGCCTGGCGTCACGCTGCTCGGCGACGCCGCGCACCTGATGTCGCCATTCGCCGGAGAGGGCGCGAACCTCGCCATGCTTGACGGTGCCGAACTGGGGCTCGCGCTCGCCCGGCACCCAGGCGACGTCGAACGCGCGCTCGCCGAGTACGAGGCCGCTCTGTTCCCGCGCAGCGCGAAATCGGCGGCGGAGTCGGCGCAGAGTCTCGAGAGCTGTTTCCGCGCGGACGCACCGGCGGCTTTGCTCGAGCTGTTCGGAGCCTGACGTCCATAGTGGACGCATGTACTACTTAAGCGGTACCCGGATCGAGCCGTCAAGCCGATCCGGGCTGGGCCGTTCCGCTCGCACAATGGGTGCAAGCCCGCTGTGAGAGAGGAATCTTCTGATGACCGCCGCCCTGGCCGACACTGTCCATGAAGGCCTGCAGTTCGCCGCCGTCGCCGGGATCGCGCTGCTGGTGGCGTTTCCGGTCGTGCTGTTCATCGGCGCGCTGGTGAGCGTGCTCGGCAGCCCGCTCGGTGCCGGGATGAAGTTCATGTGGGTGGTCTTCGCGTTCTGCGCGCCGTTCCTCGGGCCGATGCTGTGGTTCCTGGTCGGCAAACGGAGCGCGGAAGCCTCGCTTCGCTGACACAAGAGGTCAGTGGGGCCCGGTTAGCGCTGGCGCGGACGCGGCGCTCGTCGGGACGAGTGCCCAAACGGTCACCCTGACCGGCAAACGTTTCGCGACCAGGTGTGCCTGACCGTCAGCGGCGGGTTGATCACGCGGTACCACGTTGACGAAGACAGCCTCGCCGAGGCATTCGCCGGATGAAGCGCCGGGCAGCCGGAGCGGACATTCCGCCTGGCTGCCCGGCGTTTTCGCGCGGTCAGGAGACGTTCAGGTCGATGCAGGCGTAGAAGGCGTTGCCGGTGTCCGCGATATTCCACACCGCGAGCACCTTCTGCTGTCCGGTGTAGCCGCTCAGGTCGACCTGGTGCGACAGGGTTTCCGGCGGGGCCGAGTCGTTGCCGCTGAAGCTCGCGACCTCGGTGTCGCCGATGAAGTACTCGAAGTCGGTAGTGCGGTGGCGCGCGGTGAACACCCAGTTGAAGGTGACCTGGGTGCCGACCGGGGTGACCGTCCAGCCCTTGCTGTCGTCGTCGAGGTCGGCGAAGCGGTCGTTGCCGCCGCTGCAGCTGTGCAGCCCCTTCGGGCCCTCGACGCTCTGCGGTTCCCATTTGATGTCACCGCAGGACACCGTTCCGTCCGCGCATTGGGCCTGTCTGCTCGGCGGAGAGTTGACGTAGCCGTGCGCGCTGGCGATGCCGGGTCCGATCAGCATCAGCACCGGGGCGAGGATCGCGCCGCCGAGTGCGGTGAGCATCGTGCGTTTGCGGGGCATGGTGGCTCCTTCGAAGCCGGGCCCGCTCCCGCGCCGGAGGGCGGCCGGCCGAGCCACGGCACGACCGACGAGCCCGCGGTGGGGTGGTGCGCGGGCGGAGGGGTGGGGAGAATTGTGGTCTAGACCATACTCGGCTGCCCGCACTGAGTCAAGGATCAGCTACTCTGCGTAATCTATACACGGGATACTGTATGCAATAGGATGCGGGCGAGAACGCCGACCGCAGGGAGACCGCGATGTACACGGTGACCGACCCGGCCACGGGTCAGCTGATCGAGGAGATCGAGAACGCGACCGACGCCGAGGTTCGCGAGGCGATCGAGCGCGTGGGCAACGGATATCGCCGCTGGCGGGACCGTCCGGTAGCGGAACGAGCAGCGATCGTCGCGCGAGCCGCGGACCTGTTCGAGGAGCGCGCCGACGAACTGGCCGCCGTCATGACCCTGGAGATGGGCAAGCGGATCAACGAGGGCCGCGGCGAGGTCGGGATCGTCGTGGACATCTTCCGCTACTACGCGGAGCGCGGCCCGGACCTGATCGCCGACCAGCCGCTCGCGATCCGCGGCGGGTCCGCGGTGATCCGCAAGGAACCGATCGGTGCGCTGCTCGGGGTGATGCCGTGGAATTTCCCGTGTTACCAGGTGGCCCGGTTCGTCGCGCCGAATCTGGTGCTGGGCAACACGATCCTGCTCAAACACGCGTCGATCTGCCCGCGCTCGGCGCTGGCGATCGAGAAGATTCTGCACGAAGCGGGCGTACCGGACGACGCTTATGCGAATGTCTTCGCGTCCAGTCGTCAGGTGCCGATGATTCTCGCTGATCCGCGCATTCAAGGCGTGTCCCTGACCGGCAGCGAAAAGGCGGGCATCTCGGTGGCGGCCGAGGCGGGCCGCAACCTGAAACGCTGCGTGCTGGAGCTAGGCGGCTCGGACCCGTTACTGGTGCTCGACACCGCGGATCTGGACGAAACGGTGCGTACTGTTGCGACCGCCCGGATGCGTAACTGTGGGCAGTCCTGTAACGCACCTAAGCGGATTATCGTCCAGTCTGACCTTTATGAGGAATTCGTGGACCGCTTCACCAAGCGGGTCGCGGACTATTACGTCCCGGGTGACCCGTCGGACCCGTCGGTGAAGCTTCCTCCGCTGGCTTCCGTCGCCGCTGCGGACGAAGTTGCCGGTCAGGTAGCGCGCGCAGTGGAACAGGGCGCGACCTTGCGGACCGGTGGCCGTCGCGGTGAGGCTGCTTATCTGGAAGCGACTGTCCTGACGGATGTCACGCCGGAGATGGACGCTTACCGCGAGGAAATCTTCGGGCCGGTGGCGATCTTGTTCCGGGCGGAATCGGATGATCACGCGATTGAGATCGCCAACGACTCGCCGTTCGGTTTGGGCGCGGCAGTGTTCGGCACCGATCCGGCCCGGTTGCGCCGTGCCGCGGACCGGCTGGAGGCGGGAATGGTGTATTTCAACAAATCCGGCGGGTCGCAGGCGGACTTGCCGTTTGGCGGGATCAAACGCTCGGGAATGGGGCGGGAGCTGGGACCGTCGGGGATTGAGGAGTTCATGAACCAGAAGTCGATCCGGCTGTGAAGCGCGCTGTGCCAGACCGCCTCGCGCCGACGTCAAACGCTGGTCCACGTCGCTGCAGGGCGAGGTTTCTGACCTAAGAAGTTCGCAACAATCCACCCAGCCACCCCAAAAACACCTGCTGCACATCCGCCCGCACCCGGTCCGGGTCGTCCGCATTGGCGATCATCCGAGCCGCCTCCATCACCGCGGCCAGCACCAGCTGCGCCAGAGCATCCACCGGCGTATCGACGATCAACCCAGCCTCCCGAGCGGCCGCCAGGTGTTCCGCGACCAGCCCCAAGCCGTACTCGGCCTCTAGGTCCCGCCAGGCGTCCCAGCCCAGCACGGCGGGGGCGTCGGTCAGCGAGATCCGCCGGACGTCCGGTCGCAGGCAGGCGTCCAGGAAAACGCCCAGCGCGGAGGAAAGCCCGGAAAGCGGGTTCGGTGCGCCGTCGAGGACTTCCGAGACCTCGGCGGTCAGCTCCCGTTCCAGCACTTCGACGACGGCTTGGAAAAGCCCCTGTTTGTCGCCGAAGTGGTGGTACAGCGCGCCCCGCGTGACGCCTGCCGTGCGAGTGATTTCTTCGGCGGGCACGTCGTGGTAGCCGCGTGCGCCGAAGAGGTCTCGGGCGGCCTTGATCAGTGCGGCTCGCGTTGCGTCGGAGCGTTCTTGCTGGGTACGTCGCACGCACCTAATCTGCCATGGCGGCGGCGAAGCGCGTGATGTGCCCGGCCAGTGCGTCCGGTTGATCCTCCGAGACGAAGGTGTACGAGTCCGCGACCTCGACGAGTTCCGCGTCCGGCAATATCTCCGCCAGGCGGTGCGCGAGGCTGATCGGGAACAGCTTCTCTTCGGGCGGCCATACCAGCAGTACCGGACGCTTGAACTGGCGCAGTTTCTCCGCCGCGGCGAGGGTGTGGCTCGAGTCGACGGTGCGCAGGAACTTGCGCAAATCTCGTTGCACCCCAGGGGATTTCCGCAGTTTGCCCAGGTACTCCTCGGCGATGTCCGGCGGCAGCGGGCGTTTCGTGACCCAGCCGAACAGCAGCGGCAGCCGGTACAGCGCCTTGATCCGCAGCAGCTGGCCGAGCACTGCCATCGAACCCGGGACGCGGGCGATCGGCGGCAGCGGCTTGAAGATCGGCGGGAAGAAGTACTCGAAGCTGTCCGACGGCGTCAGCACTACCCGTCCGACCCGCTCTGGATACCGCGCGAGCAGCAGTTGCGTGATGGCGCCGCCGGTGTCGTTGGCGACCAGGATGACGTCTTCGAGGTCGAGTGCGGTGAGGAAGTCGCCGAGGAGGGTGGCGAGGCCGGCGGCACTGAGGTCGGCGTCCGAGCGCATCGGGACCGGGTGCGCGCCCAGCGGAAGATCCGGGGCCAGGCAACGGAACCCGGCGTCCGCGACGGTCGGGACGACGTTGCGCCAGAGCAGGGCGTTGGTGAGGACGCCGTGGACGAACACGACCGGGCGGCCGCGTCCGCGTTCGAAGTACCGGAGCTCGCCTTGCGGGAGGTTGACGTGCCGGGCAGTGCCGAGTTTCTCGTGTGCGTTCATGCTGGCGAAGATACATACATGCAGTCTGTATGTAAATTACCTCGCAGGTAATGCCCGGCCTGACCGGGGAGGATGGTTACCGCGGCGCTAGCCGACGGGTGATCCTGTCGAACAGCTTGCGACTGGGTCCTTCGCCGACTGGGCGGCCCGCAATATCGCCGCGCTGAGGCTTACTCAGCCGAATGGCAGCGCGAGCACAGTCCGGACACCGTTTCGTCGGCCGATTCCGTTGGCGTGCCGGGGATTGCCTCCAGCCGGCCGCACTGGCGGCACAGCAGGTGCCGGTGGTCGAAGCCGGAAAGCTCGTAGCGCTGCGCGACGCCGACGTGGTCGAAGCGGTGAATGAGGCCGGCGGTGACGCCGGTGGTCAGCACGTCGTGGACGCCCCTCGTGGACGCCATCGACAGCCGTTCGCGGACCAGCGGCAGCAGTTCCGCGACGGTCACGTGCGGATGTTCGGCCAGCACTTCCAGCACGACCTGCCGGGCGGTCGTCACGCGCAGGCCGGCGCGCCGGAGCCGGGTCCCGGCGTCGGCGCTGGACGGGAGGGGTGCGGAGGTCGTGAGCACGCCTCATTTGTAGCCCCCAAAGTTGATCCAGTCAAATGTAAGAACGGGTCAACTCTGGCCGTGTGACCCACTGCACGCCAGAATTGATTCGGTCAAGTCTGCGGGTACGATCCGGGCCATGGACGAGTTCGGGGCGCGCCTGCGCGACAAAGGCCTGCGCAACACGCCGCAGCGGCGTGCGGTGCTGGCCGCGGTCGCGCGGACCCCGCACGTCACGGCCGCGGAAATCGCGACGGTGCTCGACGCCGACGGGGCGGTCGGCGCGTTGTCCCGGCAGGGCCTTTACAACGTGCTCGACGACCTCGTCGGCGCCCGCCTGCTGCGCCCGCTCGAACCGGCGGGGTCGCCCGCGCGGTTCGAACTCGAAACCCACGACAACCACCACCACCTGGTCTGCCGCGGCTGCGGCCGGATCCAGGACGTGCCGTGCGCGATCGGAGCCGCGCCGTGCCTCGAACCCGGTCCGGTGCCCGGTTTCCGGGTGGACCAGGCGGAGGTCACGTGGTGGGGCATGTGCGCGGAGTGCGAAGCCAAGGCTTAACGCAGCGCGTCCTGCAGCGCCGCGAGTCCGACCGGGCCGACGGCCAGCGCGTCGTGATGCCACTGGCGCAACGTAAATCCTGGTTTTGCGGCGGCTTCGGCGCGCGCCCGCAGCCACGCGCGTTCGCCGATCTTGTACGAGATCGCCTGGCTGGGCCAGCCGAGGTACCGCACGATTTCGGCGTGCACCCGGTGTTCCGCGGCCAATCCCCGTTCGTGCAGGAATCGGCACGCGGTGTCGAAGTCCCAGCGGGAACCGTCCGGCAGCGGCAGATCGAGGTGCGAGCCGAGGTCGATCACGACACGCGCGGCCCGCAGCGCGGACCCGGCCAGCATGCCGAGCCGGGTGCCGCGCTCGGAGAACCAGCCCAGTTCGTCGGCGAGACGTTCGGCGTACAGCGCCCAGCCTTCCGCGTGGCCGCTCACTGAATGGACGCGTGCGTAACGGCTGACCGAATCCCCGGCCAGGCCCGCGACGCCGATCTGCAGATGGTGTCCGGGAACGCCTTCGTGGAACACCGTCGAAAGCTCGGACCAGGTCGCGAAGCGTTTCCGTCCGCCCAGCGGCCACCACGTGCGGCCGGGGCGGGAGCCGTCTTCGGCGGGACCGGTGTAGTACGGCGAACCCGACGCGGAGCCATACGCGAGTACGACATCCAAGGCGCGCAACGGTTCCGGGATGTCGAAGTGTTCGCTCGCCGCCTCCAGTGCGCGATCGTGCGCGGAACGCAGCCAGTCCAAATAGGACTCTTCGCCGGTTACCGAGCACTCTTTGTCCAGCAGCGCGAGGACTTCCGCCACGCTCGCGCCGGGCTGGATTTTCGCGACCTCAGCGGCGATTTCCGTTTCGATGCGCTGAAGTTCCGCCCAGCCCCATTCGTAAGCTTCGGCGAGATCGAGGTCCGCGCCAAGGGAAAGCCGGGCCGCGACGGCGTAGCGTTCCGCGCCGACACCGTCGGTTTCGGTGGCATGCGGGGCGTAATCCTCGCGCAAGAATCGGGCGAGCGCCGCGTAACCGCGGTGGGCCGCGTCGGCCCCGGCGCGCAGTTCATCGGTCTGCGGCCCATCGCCGTACTCCTCGACGAGGGCATTGTGGACGCCGACGTACCGCTCGGCCTGGGCCGCCGTTTCCAGTGCCTGCCGACGGGCCGCGCGCAGACCGCGGTCGAGACCGGCTTGCAGCGTCTTCTGCCAGCCGGCGAGCATCGTTTCGACCCCGGCCATCCGGACCGCGAGGACGTGCCAGTCGTCCGCGTCGCGGCGCGGCAGCAACCGGACCGAATCGGCGATCGAACTCAGCGTGCCGAAATGCGCCTGTACCTGGCGAAACGGCTCGTCCAGCTCGTGCCAGGCCAGTTCGGCCTCGAGGCTGTTCCGCAGATGCGCCGCCGCGATCCGGTCCGCGCGGGACTCGGGGGTCAGCTTCGCGAGGGCGGCGAGCGTGCGCCGGGCCAGGTCGGCGCGGCCCGCGAAACCGTCCGGGGTGAGGTCGGTGAGCGCGGTCGCGTCGGTGGTCACGCCGTCGAGGGTCGCGGCGATCGGGTCGAGCGCCGCCTCGGCCGTGACGTGGTCGGCGGACAGCTGAAAAATCGGGGTCACGCCGCCACGTTAACCGGGAACCGCCGCCGGAATATAGAGACGTTAGCGGGGTGCGGTCGCTGGTATAGAGGGAATGCCCGCGCCGGTGGTCCGGCGCGGGCATCCGCGGGAGGAAAGCCTCAGTCCGTGCCGGATTCCATCGCGGCGCGGTCGAGCAGTTCGACGTCGTCGGCCCGGCCGCGGGACGCGATCGTCTCGGCCCCGCCCTCGGGCATCGCGCCGATCAGGCCGGTCGAGGCCGCCTGCGCGGCGCCGATCAGCTTCGGGTGCGAATTGCCGCCGACCATGCCGAGGCTCGCGTACTGCTCCAGCTTGGCGCGCGAGTCGGCGATGTCGAGGTTCCGCATGGTCAGCTGGCCGATCCGGTCGACCGGGCCGAACGCGGAGTCCTCGGTGCGCTCCATCGACAGCTTGTCCGGGTGGTAGCTGAACGCCGGTCCGGACGTGTCGAGGATCGAGTAGTCCTCGCCGCGCCGCAGCCGCAGCGTCACCTCGCCGGTGATCGCGGTGCCGACCCAGCGCTGCAGGGATTCGCGCAGCATCATCGCCTGCGGGTCCAGCCAGCGGCCCTCGTACATCAGCCTGCCGAGACGGCGGCCTTCGTTGTGGTAGCTGGCGATGGTGTCCTCGTTGTGCACCGCGTTGACCAGCCGCTCGTACGCCGCGTGCAGCAGCGCCATGCCCGGGGCCTCGTAGATGCCGCGGCTCTTGGCCTCGATGATCCGGTTCTCGATCTGGTCGGACATGCCCAGCCCGTGCCGCCCGCCGATCGCGTTGGCCTCCAGCACCAGCTCGACCGCGGTGCCGAACTCCTTGCCGTTGATGGTCACCGGACGGCCCTGCTCGAAGCCGATCGTGACGTCCTCGGCCGCGATCTCGACTTCCGGGTCCCAGAACCGCACGCCCATGATCGGTTCGACGATTTCGATGCCGGTGTCCAGGTGCTCGAGCGATTTCGCCTCGTGCGTGGCGCCCCAGATGTTCGCGTCGGTGGAGTAGGCCTTCTCGGTGCTGTCGCGGTAGGGCAGGTTGTGCGCCTGCAGCCACTCGGACATCTCCTTGCGGCCGCCGAGCTCGCCGACGAACGCCGCGTCGAGCCACGGCTTGTAGATCCGCAGGCCCGGGTTGGCCAGCAGGCCGTAGCGGTAGAAGCGCTCGATGTCGTTGCCCTTGTAGGTGGACCCGTCGCCCCAGATCTGGACGTCGTCCTCCAGCATCGCGCGCACCAGCAGGGTGCCGGTGACCGCGCGGCCGAGCGGGGTGGTGTTGAAGTAGGCCCGGCCGCCGGTGCGGATGTGGAAGGCTCCGCAGGTCAGCGCGGCGAGCCCCTCCTCGACGAGGGCTTCCTTGCAGTCGACCAGCCGCGCGAGCTCCGCCCCGTAGGCGTGCGCACGGCCGGGGACGGACGCGATGTCGGGTTCGTCGTACTGGCCGATGTCGGCGGTGTAGGTGCACGGAACCGCACCCTTGTCGCGCATCCACGCCACCGCCACGGACGTGTCGAGGCCGCCGGAGAACGCGATGCCGACCCGCTCGCCGACGGGAAGGGAAGTGAGCACCTTGGACATAGGAATGATTATGCACGACGATGTATGAACGTGCATCCCCGGGTGGTGTGAACTCGCTCTCGCGCGGTTCCGGGAGTCCGTCGTTCACCGCTCGTGCAGCCGCTGGCGCCACCACGCGGACGCGTGCCAGCGGCTGAGGGAACTCGCCGCCGGATCGGGCAGGGTTCTTCGCCTGAAGTCGTCGTCGAGGGGAGCGATGATCCGCCGCAGCTCCGCACGGGCGCGGCGAGGGAGGGCTCGCAGGGCGGCTTCCAGATCGTCGCGGGCTTCGACCGGATCGCTGCACGGGCAATCGGGCCACGGAAGATACAACCAGCGGCCAGGCTGGCGCAGGAAGCTCCGATATCGGTCGAGTGCTGGAGAGACGCATCCGGCCCGCAGATCACGGGCCTCGGGTCGGTCGGCGCGGACCGCGCCGGGCTTCCTACGAGGCATTGCCCCTTCGGGTCGACATCATGTCGGGATGATGCCATATCCGTTGCTGCACGGCGTCATCCAATTCGGTCAGCAGGGCCTTAGTACGTGCGGCCCTTCCAGCCGGTCCGGCGACGTGCGGAGTCGATCGTCATCAGCGTGTACAGCGCCGCGGTGAACGGCAGCGCCAGCCCCGCGACCAGGGGCTGCCGGTAGTACCGGGCGACCGGCACGAAGGTCGCCGCCATCAAGGCCCACGCCACGGCGGCTTGCCACGAGCCGGTCAGGGCGAGCGCTGGCGGGGCGAGGAAAACGGCGATCATGCCCACGACGGTCCCGGCCAGCAGCAGCGGCGAATACCGGAGCTGGGGGTAGGCGCTGCGAGCCACCATCTGCCACAGGTCCGCGAGCCGCGGATACGGCCGGACGCTCCAGACCTTCGACGCGTACCCCAGCCAGATCCGGCCGCCGGCGGACGCGATCGCGCGGGCGAGCGCGACGTCGTCGATGACCGCACCGCGGATCGCGGCGATTCCGCCGGCGCGTTCGAGCACTGAGCGGCGGACGAGGACGCAACCGCCAGCTGCGGCGGCGGTGCGCCAGCGCGCGGAGTTCACGCGGCGGAACGGGTAGAGCATCGCGAAGAAGTACACGAAAGCGGGCACGATCAGCCGTTCCCAGAACGTCGCGGTGCGCAGAACGGCCATCTGAGATACCAGGTCCCGGCCGCTGGTGGAAGCGGCGACAAGGGTTTCCAGCGAATCGGGACTGTGTGAGATGTCAGCGTCGGTCAAGAGGAGGAAGTCGACGTCTCCCGCCTCGCGGACGCCGTGTGCTACGGCCCAGAGTTTCCCGGTCCAGCCGTCCGGTGGTTCGCCGGGGCTCGTGACGGTGAGCGGGAGTCCATCGGGGACAGGCAGCGAGCGGGCGACTTCGGCGGTGCCGTCGCTGCTGCCGTCGTCTACGAGGATGACTCGCGCGTCGCCGGGATAGGTCTGGCGGAGCAGCGTGGCCAGGGTTTCCGGGAGCAGTTCCGCCTCGTCACGGGCGGGCACGACGATGGCGACGGACGGCCACCCGTCCGGCCGGACCAGCTCGGGCAGCCGCTGGTCGGTGCGCCAGAACCAGCTGTGGCACAACGCGAGTCCGGCCCACACCGCCAGCGTTGCCCACGCGAGGACCGTGCTCATGCGCGGAGTGTAGTGACTGGCAGCAAACTGACAGGTCGCTCCCAGCCGACTCATAGAAACGCGGCTGAGACTGGTGTTCCCAGCACCGGAGAGGACACCTGGCATGGACCCGGACATCAGCAGAAGGCAAGCGGAGCGGGCGCGCGTCCGGCATCGCACCGCGTTCGTCACGGCGGTCGCGGCAGTGCTCGGAGTCGCGGCGGCCGGCGGCATCGGATACGGGCTGACGGCGGCCGGTTCGACGTCCACCAGCGGGACCACCTCGACCGACAACGGGACAGGATCGAGCACTTCCGGCCAAGACCAGCTGCAGTCGCCTTCGCAAGACCTCGGCTCCGGCTCCGGGCACGCGCACACCGGATCGGGTGCGTCGTGACCGGGCCGTATTCGGCGGCGTTTCCCGCGCTCGGGACGACCGCGCGGGTGCTCGTCACCGAGGAAGCCGCGCTCGGCCCGGCGACCGCGTTGCTGCGGACGCGGCTCGCCGAAGTCGATCGGGCTTGCAGCCGGTTCCGGCCGGATTCGGAAATTTCGGCACTCCACCGTGCCGCGGGAAGGGAAGTCGAGGTGAGCCCGCTGCTGGCCGACGCGCTGTCGGCCGCGTTGCGCGCCTCGTGGCTGAGCGGCGGACTGGTCGATCCGACGGTCGGCGGGTCGATGGCCGCGCTCGGCTACGACCGGGACTTCGCCGAGATCGCCGACGGGCCCGCTGCGGCGCCAGTCCCCGCGCCGGGCTCGCATTGGGTGCTGTTCGAACCAGCCCGACGGGTTGTCGTGCTCCCGCGTGGCGTAATGCTGGACCTGGGTGCGACCGCGAAAGCGTTTGCCGCGGACCAGACTGCCGCGGAGATCGCGCGTCGCACCGGCTGCGGCGTGCTGGTGAACCTCGGCGGCGACCTCGCGGCGGCGGGCCCGGCTCCGGCGGGCGGCTGGCAAATAGCGATCGGTGACGACCACACGGACGCGGTCGCCCATCCTGGTGCGACGATCACACTCACCAGCGGCGGCCTGGCGACCTCCGGCGTTGCCCGGCGAACCTGGCGGCGCGGCGGTCGCGTGGTGCACCACATCGTCGATCCGCGGACGGGCGAGCCGGCGGATCCGTGCTGGCGAACGGTATCGGTAGCGGCCAAGTCCTGTGTGGACGCCAACACGGCGAGCACCGCCTCGGTCGTATTGGGTGCGGCAGCGTTGGACTGGCTGAGTTCGCGCGGATTGCCGGCACGGCTGGTGAGCTCGCGCGGCGCGGTCCGGACGACCGCGGGCTGGCCCGAGGATCGCCGGGAGCGTGCGTCGTGAGTTCCGCGCTCTGGTACTTCAGCCGCGCCACCGGAATCGTCTCGCTGGTGTTCTCGACGGCTGTCGTGGTGCTCGGCTTCCTCAATTCGGGAAGGTTCGCGACCCGGCGCTGGCCCCGCTTCGCCCTCGCGGACCTGCATCGGAATCTCGCCCTGGCCAGTCTCGTCTTTTTGGGCGCACACATCATCTTCGCGGTCGTCGACGGCTATGTGGACCTCAGCTGGCTCTCCGTCGTCGTTCCGTTCGTTTCGGGCTACCAACCGTTCTGGATCGGCCTCGGTGCGGTAGCGGTGGATTTGCTGCTCGCCATTGTCGTGACGAGCCTGCTGCGAACTCGGATCCCGCCACGGTTATGGCGCGCGGTGCATTGGCTCGCTTACTTGTGCTGGCCGGTCGCGCTCGCGCACAGCATCGGTCTCGTCGCGTCCGACAGCGCACGTCCGCTGCTCATCGCGCTCGACATCGTCTGCCTGATCGCCGTTCTGGCCGCAGCGAGCGTGCGGTTCGGCAGTACCAGCCCCGACACCGAGGCTCGCCGCCTCTCTCCGCTTCGGAGGTGACTCTTGCTTCCCTCGCACCGGCATAATCTTGCCGCTCATCTGTCCGTCCACGGTGGACTCCCCGTCTTGGACCGCGACGCACTGATCCACGAAATCGACGCCGCCGGTATCCGCGGCCGGGGTGGCGCGGGCTTTCCGGCTGCGGCGAAACTGCGCTCCGTCGCACCAGGACGGTCCATTGTGGTCGCCAACGGCTGCGAGAGCGATCCGTACAGCAGCAAGGATCGCGCGCTGCTGGAGCTCGCGCCGCACCTGGTGCTGGACGGTATCCAGGTCGCCGCTCACGCCGTCGGCGCGACCGAGGCTTATCTCTGCCTGCACGAGGGCAACCGAAGCGTCCTGGCCGCTTTGGCCGAACGCCGCGACACCGTGCCGGTAAAGCTGGTAGCAGTCCCGCACCGATACGTCGCCAGTGAAGAAACCGCGCTGGTGCATTTCCTCGGCACCGGCGGTGCCCGCCCGACCGGCAAATTCCCGCGCCCCGCCGAACGCGGACTCCGCGGCCGCCCGACACTGGTCCAGAATGTCGAAACCTTGGCCCGATTCGCGCTCGTCGCTCGGGTCGGAGCGGACCGCTATCGGTCTGTCCACACTGACCTGGTCACGGTCACCGGAGCGGTCGCTCGTCCTGGTGTGCTGGAAGTCCCGGCGGACACTCCCGTTTCCGCGATTCTCGCCCGCGCTGGCGGATCCGTTGCCGCGCAAGCAGTCCTGATCGGCGGTTACGGCGGTACCTGGATGCCGCGCTCCCTGGCCGACCCGTTGCCGCTCGGGCGCGAACCCGGCCTGTCGTCGCTGCACTTGCTCCCGGAACCGCACTGCGGGATCGAGCTGACCCGGAACATTCTCTTCACCCTGGCCGCCGAATCCGCTCGCCAATGCGGACCGTGCATGTTCGGACTTCCCGCCATCGCCGGGGATTTCGCCAACCTGCTGGCGGGCCGGGACGCAACCGGCCGCCTGGCCCGCCGCCTCCCGCTCCTCAGCGGACGAGGCGCGTGCGCCCACCCGGACGGAGCGGTCCGCCTCGCCGCGAGCGCCCTGCGCGTCTTCGCCGCGGATGTCCACGCCCACCTGGCGGCCGGCGCATGCCGAGTCACGGCAGGTGCGGCATGAACCGCCTGACAGTCGACCCGATCGCCTGCCGGGCACACGGTTTGTGCGCGGACGTCCTGCCGGAACTGATCACTGTGGACGAATGGGGTTACCCGGTGATACACGGGGAGACGGTGCCCGAGCCGCTGTTGGCCGAAGCGCGAAGGGCGGCTGCGGCTTGTCCGGCGTTGGCGTTGCGGCTGCGGAAGGTAGATTAACCGCAACGGTGGTCAATCTCGCTGGGTATCTCCTGGGTTGCGCCGACTGAGAGCGTTCTGTCCGCCGTGCGGGCGGATGGTCACTTTTTCCCGCAGCAGCAAGCGACGGATAGTGCCATAGGACGCCTGATGCGCGTCCGCGATGCTCTGCATCGTCGAGCCAGATTCGTACTCGCGGACTATTCGCGGCACGTCGAGTTCGCGGCGCACCCCCTGGCGGATTTCCGGCAAGACGGCGCCTTCCCGCCGCAGCAGCCGACCGGTCCAGCTCAGCGACAGCCCGTGTTCCCTGGCGATCTCCGTGATCGACGCGCCGGCGCGCCAGGATTCGAGCATCCGGCGATTCCGCTCGGTCCGGTTCGCGCGTGCCTCGTCCGGCGTGTCCATGCAGGTGCTCCCGCTGCTGGGGCTGAACGTGCTGGACCCTCCATTATCAGCCTCGCGGATGCGGAACGGGAACCGACGAACGTGGTGCATGCGGGGAGGTTCTTTGTCGGCAAATGCAGACGCAAGGTGAATCGACTAGCCAGTGCAGCACGCTGGCAACTCCGGAAAGCGTACCAATTTCGTCGAGAAAGAGAAAAATCTGCTGTCCGATGGTCAGTGCGGCACCACAACGTCACCCGGGTCCCGCGTCCCGGCGTCGATTCCACCTGCCCGGTGCCTCCGACCTCCGCCAGCCGGGCTTCGAGGCGTCCTCAGCGCCGCCGTCTACGGTCCGGCGGTGCGGGAGCTGATCGCTGCGCACCGTGGCCGCACGCTGGTGTACTTCCTGCGGGTCGAACTGGCCGAGACATTCATCCGCCACGCGAGCAGGCGCGAAGCGGCCGAGTTCACCACCGAAGACATGGCTTCCTGGTGGGAACCCGACGACCGCCTCGGTGTCCCCGGCGAGATCGTGATCCCGCAGACCTCCGACCTGCACGCCACCGTCGACCGGATCTTCCGCGACGCGTTCGTCGACGACTGCCGACGGAGCTAGCGCTGCGTCCCTGCGGGCGCGGTCTCCTGCAGGCCGCGGTCGATCCCGAGGCGGCGTGCCGTCGCGCGGATCACTTGAAGTACTTCTCGACTGTCTGCGCCATCGCTTTCTCCGCCGTGCTGAGGGCTTCGGGCGGCAGCGTGTTGTACGCGTCGGGCATGTCCTTGCCGCGGCCCGGTTGGCCCTCCACCTTGATGTGCAGGTTGCCGTGCGCCCGCAGGTCGTTCGTCGGCGACAGGTAGATGTCGTACTCCGTGTTGTGGTCGTCGGTGTACTCGACGGCCGCTTTGCCGGCGATGGTGGTTTCCCGCCTGCCCGGCGAGCCCTGGCCGTAGTCGCCGGGGGCGTCCTTCGGGTTGACGTTCACCTGGATCATCAGCTCGTGCTTCGGGTCCACGAAGAAGCAGTGGGATCCCCACGTCACGGGCGTGAATTGCTTGCCGTACAAGGCGACGATCGCATCGTTGAAGACCGCGCACTGCACGTTCCGGTTGATCGCCGCGTCAGCCATGATCTGCTGCGCCGAGGACGCCACCGTGACCTGCTGGTAGGGCTCGCAGTCGGGCACGCTGCCGGTCACTGCGAGGTCGATGCAGGCGCCCCGGGCTCCGGTGTCGTTGTCGCCCGGCCCGTAGAGCACCTCTTTTGCCGGGGCGACCTGGCCCGGTTGTCCCGTCGCGAGGCCCATCACGTGCTCGGCGAGCGCGGCGGCGGCGTCGCAACTGCTGTCCTCCACCTGCACGGTCACGTCCGCGAACCACTTGTTCTGGTTGCCGGCGGGGCCGGCGTCCCATTTGGCTTGGCAGTGGTCGCCGAGGGTGGTCATGCCGACGTTCTTGCCCGCGATCGACCGCGGCTGGCTCCCGGTGAGATCGGCCGGGGTGTCGTAGAACATCTCGATCTTCGGGCCGACCTTCTGCGCCGACGAATCGTAGGTCTCGCACCCCGCGAGGGGGTCCTTGCTGCCGCTGACGCGGTACCGGTACTTCTTCGCCTCGTCGCCGGGAAGCGCCGTGGCCAGCAGCGTGCAGCCGTCCCACGCGGAGTACGGCCGCTGCGCCGGGGCGATCGCGGCCGGGTTCCGCAGCCGCGGCACGGCCGCCTCCGCGTACCGGCGCACGACCGGGCAGACGTCGCCGTCGCCGCCGGTCACGCTGTAGGAGAACTCGATCGCCAGCTCGAAGCTCACCGGGAACTCCATCCGGCAGGTGGGGTGCTTGGCCGTCTCGGAGTACTGGTAGGCCTTGGCGCCCGCGATCGTGGTCGGGAAGCCGAAGTACCGCAGCAGCTGCTCGGAGTACTCGCCGACCTTCACCGTCACCCCGGGGTCGCCCGGTTCGTAGTTCGCGCCCGCGACCAGGAAACACGCGTGCGGGCCCTTCGCGATCGTGACCGCGTTGGGATTCCCGACCTGCCGTGCGACCGCCGGATCGACGAGCGCGCACGGGTCGATGGCCCGCAGCGCGGCGGTGACCGCCGCCGCGTCACGTCCCTGCGGCGCGGGCGTGTGCGCCTCCGGCTGCATCCCGCTGTCCGACGCAGACGCGCCGCCCAGCGGATCACCGCCGGTCAACACGATCGCCCCCGTGGCCGTCGCCGCGAGGACGATCACGATCAACGGGACCAGCCACAGCCACAATTTCTTCTTCCGCGGCGGGGCCGGCGGGGGCGGCGGCGCTGCCGGCCCCCACTGCGGTTGCCCCCATTGCGGCTGCGGTTGTTGCGGCCCCTGCCCGTACTGGGGCATGCCGCCGTACGGCGAATTCACGTCGATCCCCCCGACATGTGCACAGAATGCGTGTCCCGGCAGCTTAGATCTCCAAAGACCGGTGAGGGCGGCAACGCGGCCGTGTCGCCCCAGACCGACACGATGGCAACTGCCAGGTCGAGGACGTGGATCGGTGTGCGCGGACGCGCCAGCAGCGCGGCCAGGTCGCGCACGCCCTTCGCGTCGGGGATCGTGGCCGATTCGCCACGCCAGCGCAGCGTCCACACCGCGCCGGTGCGGTGCAGTTCCCCGGTGACGCGGGTCTTCGGCGCGGCCGGCGGGGTGCCGAGGAACTCGTCGAAGCGGTCGAGGAACGACGCGACCGGGCCGTAGCAGGCGGCGCCGATCCCGTCGTAGAGCCACAGGTCGCGGTACGGCCGCACCGCGGCGGCGCAGGCCTCGACCGCGCCGCGGTGCCCGAGCAGACGGCCCGCTTCGCCCAGCAACGCGACACAGGTCAGCCATTCACTGTCCTTCGGCACGACGTCGATGCCGTCGGACATCCGCTGTTCGACCAGGCGCCGCGCGCGGTCGTGCTCGCCCGCCTTGGTGAGGTAGTAGGCCAGGTAGCCTTGCGCCATGGGGGAGTCCAGGAACGGGGCCATGACCGCGTCGATCACGTCCAGGAGCGCGGCCATCGTGCCGGTCGCGTCCGCCTGGCCGATCCGCTGCGTGGCCACCATGAGGCCGGCGTTCTCGCTCTGCGCGCGGCGGGCGAGTTCTTCGGCCTGGGCCAGGCACTCGCCGACCCGGTCGTGGTCGGCGCGCATCAGCGCCCGCATGCCGCGCCAGATCGGGACGACCCACGCGTAGTAGGGGACGCGGAGCTGCTCCGCGGTGGCCGCGTAGGCGGCGATCTGCGCGTTCGCGGCGGCGAAGTTCCCCTGTTCCAGCAACGCCACGACGAGCAGCCGCCGGGCCAGCAGGGCGAGCGTGCGGTCGTCGGCCGACTCGGCGAGGGTGAGCATGCGGCGGGCCGCTTTCTCCCGCTCGGCGACGAAATCCGGGCCGCTCGCGGTGTCGCACCAGGCCGAGATCGCGGCAGCTTCGACGCGCGCGTCGCCGAGCCGCCGTGCCATCGCGACGGCCTGCTCGGCGAGCGGGCGGGCCGTGCCGTCGATCCGTCCGTACGCGCGGGTGAGCGCGGTGCGGGCGAGCGTGGCGGCCTTCGTCGCGCCGTCTTCGAGCAGCGGCAATGTCCGCTCCAGCAGCACGGCCTGCTCCGGATCTTCCAGGTCCACCTCGAAGCCGCCGGGACCGCCGCCCATCGCGAGCAACGCCCGGGCCGCGGTCTCGCCGTCGCCGTCGGCGAGCCGCTCCCGGGCGAGTTCGCGCAGCACGGCCCGGCCCTCGCCCAGCTGCCCGGCGAGTACTTGTGCCGCACCGGTTTCCAGCCGCAGCTGCGGGCCGGCGCCCGCCCAGCGGAAGAACCGGACGGCCTGCTCGTATCCACCGCGCCGCATCGCGTCCCGGGCCGCGAGCAGCGCGTGTTCGGCGGCGAGCGCGGCCGCGTCCGCAACGCCGACCGCGCGCCGGAAGTGCCCGGCGACCGTTCCCGCGTCGGCGTGCCGGGCGGCGAGGGCGTGCCCGGCCCGGCCGTGCAGGAGGCCGCGGCGTCCGGCGGGCAGGCCGTCGTCGAGGACCTCGCGCACGAGCGCGTGCGTGAACCGCATCCGCTCGTCGCCGGCGACGGCCAGCCGCGCGCCGGCCGCCTCGGCGACGGCGTCGAGCACGTCGGCGACGTCCAGCTGCGCGACCTCGGCGAGCACGTCGAGATCGGCCTCGTCGCCGAGGACGGCGGCCGCGGCCAGGCAGTCGTCGGTCCGCTGCCGCAGCCGCGCGAGCCGCCGTCCGATGACCTGCCGCACCCCGGCGGGCAGGCCGGGCCGCCCCCTGGCCGCGGACAGCAGGGCCAGCTCCAGCACGACGAACGGGTTGCCGCCGGTGCGTTCGTGCACGGCGCCGGCGAACTCCGGGTCGCGGCGGCCGAGCACGTGCTCGACCAGCGCGGCGGTCTCGTCCGGGGCCAGGCCGGCGAGGCTGAGCCGGCCGAAGAAGGGCGGCAGGGCCGCGAGCGCGGCGGCCCCGGCGGGCGCGAGGTCGACCGCGTTGTCGCGGCTGGTGAGCAGCAGGACGCAGCGGAGTTCGGGCAGGACGCAGGCGAGGAACTGCAGCAGCGCCAGCGAATCGGCGTCGGCCAGGTGGAGGTCTTCGAGGATGAGCAGTGCGGGCGTGCCGGCGGTGGCCCGGACGAGCCGATCGGCGACGTCGGCGAACATCGACGCCCGCCCGGCGTGCCCGGAATCGCCCAGCGGGGCGGCGGCGTCGAGTGGGCCGAGCGCCTGGCGCCACAGCCAGTAGGGCGCGGTCTCGATCTCGGGGCACCGTCCCCAGCCGACGGTCCAGCCGCCGGCCTCGGCCGCGAGGGCTTCGGCGAGCGTGGTCTTGCCGATCCCCGCGTCGCCGAGCAGGAGCAGGCCCCGCCCGCGACCGGACCGCGCCGCGGCGAGCAGGTCGACCAGCGCGCCGAGCTCCCACCGCCGTCCGATCATCCCCCCCAAGTCTCCCGCCGGCCCCCGGCGGGTGTTCCGAGTTGTCACGAATCCGTAAGGAGCGCCTATTCTTGGGGACCGCTCGATCGACGAGGAGGCGGCGTGGGAGCGTTCGAGAACCGTGAATTGGTCCGAAAGTACTTCGACGTCGTGTGGATCGGTGGCGACTGGAGCCGTGTCGGCGAGTTCGTGGCGCCGGACTTCCGCAATCACGGCAGCTTCCCGGGCATGCCGGCCACGACGATCGAGGACGGCAGGCGCGTCGAGGAACAAGGCAGGCTCGCCTTTCCGGACATCGTCTTCCAATTGGTGCATATCGCCGCGGATGAAGAATGGGTGGCCCGCCATTGGGCGGCCGACGCCACGCATGCGGGCGAATTCTTCGGGGTGCCGGCCACCGGCCGGAAGGTGCACATGGAAGGAATGGTTTTCAGCCGCATCGCCGACGGGAAGATCGCCGAGGAATGGCGGATCATCGACACCGCAGGCCTGATGAAGCAACTGACCTGACGCCGCCGGCTCAGCCCTCGTGGATCGACTGCCGGATGCCGAATCCCGGGCCTCGTTCGCGCACGTCGAAACCGCGGCCCTGGTCCCGCGCGACTACCGCCGTTCCGTCGTCGCGTTCCTCCACCCGGAGGACGACGCGGCTCGTCCCGGCGTGTTTCACCGTGTTGCGCAGTGCTTCCCGCACCGCTTCGCACAGTGCAATACGCCGGTCGGCGGAAAGGCGGTCGTCGTCGGCGAAGTCGGCGGCCACGAGCTGGGTGCGGAGGCCTTCGCGGACCATTTCGGCGGCGACGTCGGCCAGTTCGACCACGAAGCCGCGTCCGGTGCGCGGTTCGATCGGCTCGGTGAGGCTCCGGCGGAGTCCGGCCGCCTCGGCGTGGGCGACCGAGCGCAGCTGGGCGAGCCGTTCGACCACGTGGTCGGCGTCGTCGGACGGGGAGATCGCGAGCGCTTCCTACGTCTGCAGCACGCTGTCGTGCAGCAGCCGCCGCGTGCGCTGGCGTTCGGCCTCCTGGCCGCGGCGCAGGCCGATGTCGAGGGCGAACCGGGTGCCGACGCCCAGCAGCACGAGGATCCCGCTCGCCACCACGATCGACACGGCCAGCGCGACCAGGCAGCCGATCGACCGGCGGTCGCGAGCGGGTTGTCCAGCCGCAGCCCGCCGGCCACGGTCAGCAGAACGCGCACCGGGACGGCCGCGGCGAGCAGCAGCGCCGCGGGCAGCCCGGACGTCCCGGCCCACATCGCGACCGAGCCGACGAGCCACGTCCAGGTGACGTCGATCGCGAACGGCTGCACCGCGTCCGGTGCGAGCACCGCGATCAGCAGGTTCAGCGCGAGCCCTGCGCCGAGGCCGGCGGCGAGCACCCGCCGCGTGCGCCGCGCGGGCAGGCCGCCGGAGCGCAGCAGCCACCAGAGGAACGCGGCGTTCGCGGCGACGCCCACCGCGGCCGCGGGCAGCACCGGGAAAAATCCGGCGCTGCCGTTGGCCGCGGCGAATCCGATGAACACCTTGGCGAACGCGGCGATCCGGTAGGCGACCGGCACGACGACCCAGTACCGTGCGGCGCGCGCCAGCGTCGCGTCACCGACCGCGGCGAGGTCCCCGCCGGAGTCCGGCCGCTCCGGCGGGCTGCCCCGCTGCAGGAGCGTCCGCACGAATTCCCGGGGTGGTACGGCAAAACCCGGTCCGGGCATCGTCCCTCCCCGTGTCTCGCGCGAGGATATTCGATCGGTGCGGTCCAGCGTGGAAACGCCGGGTCACGCTCTGGACCTGGTCAGCCGCCACAGCATGGTGCGTTCCCGGGAGCGTGGTGCGTGCAACGGATCGGCACTGTCCGTGGCGCGTCGGTGTCTTGGCGTGGTTTCGCGCCGCCCCGCGACTTTCAGTCCCGCGGCGGAGATCCGCGCGAGCAGTTCGGCGCGGGTCCGCAGGCGGAGGTGTTCGGCGAGGTCGGACAGGATCAGCCAGCCTTCGCCGTGCGGCGTCAGATGGTCGGGCAGGCCGTCGAGAAACCGGTGCAGCATCGAGGACGAGGCGTCGTAGATCCCGAGTTCCAGCGCCGAAGCCGGGATTCCGGGCAGCCACGGGGGATTGCAGACGACCAGGTCGGCACGCCGGTCAGCGGGCCAGAGGTCGGTTTCGAGGACCTGGACCCGATCGGACAGACCGAGTCGCCGGAGGTTGTCCCGTGCGCAGTGCACGGCGCGTGGATTCAGGTCAGTTGCCACCACTTCGGCGGCACCGCGCCGGGCGAGAAGGGCAGCGAGCACTCCCGTACCGGTACCGAGATCGAAGACGACCGGAGACCCCTTGCCTGGCAATGGTTCCTGCGCGACGAGATCTACGTATTCACTGCGTGTCGGCGCGAACACGCTATACGCCGGATACAATCGTGAGCTTAAAGCGTTGATATGAATGCCTTTCTGGTGCCATTGATAAGCGCTCAGAGCGCCGAGCAACTCACGCAACGAGATCAATGTGCTGGCGATGCCGCCGAATGCGTGCTCGCAAGCGGCTCGAATGTCGGGAGCTCGGCGGAGCTGAAGCGAATGGTCAGCTTCCACGAAGACCAGGACCTTTCCGAGCAGCGTCGCGCGTTCTGCGCGCGCTGAACGCACTTCGGTGAAAGATCCCGAGCCCTCAGGGATTCGGCGGTCCATGGCGCGCACGAGCTGTCGTGCGTTGGGAAAGTCGCCTCGCCACAACATTCCGGTGCCAGCGCGCGCGAAACGCAGTGCGGCGGCAGCGGTCAGCCGGTCATCGACGACGACAATGCGGCCCGGCGGCGGAGTTCCGTTTCCGGAATGCCAACGGGCGGTGCGGATGGTTCCGTTTTCGGTCCACTGGACGGTGGACATGAATGCTCCCGGGAAGGGTCGAAGGGCCAGTCAGCCGTCGACGCTTCGCGGAGAGCAGGCGAGGATTCCCGCCGGTCAGGACAGCGGCGAACCCGCGTGCTCCCGCGAAACGCGGGAGCGGCGGTCGCCGAGAACCATGCCCATCAGCACGGCGCATCACATCCTGGAAGACTCAGTGGTGGGTCACGGAATGGTGGGTGACGGAATGGTGGGTCGTGCCGGTGCTGTGACCCTTCAGCACGACGAAGTAGACAATCGCCGCGATCACGATCAGCGCGAGCACCGCCGCGATCGCGATCTTGGCCTTGCTCCACGGACGCTGGCCGTGGATCTCGCCGGTGACGCCGTTGACGAGGATCTGCCAGTTCTTCCCGGCGTACATGTAGGTCGCGACCCACACCGGCAGCAGCATCAGCTTGAAGGTCACGTTGTTGTGCTGCGTGTCGACCGAATTCAGCCGCTGCGTGTCGCCGCCGATGTCGTACTTGCAGTCGTCGGCGATGACCGGGGCCATCCGGTTCTTGGCCTCTTCGAAACCGTTCTCCGGCTCGACGTCGTACCGCAGCGCGAAGTGTCCGGAGAGGAACTGCGGCTGGTACGGCGCGGCGTCGAGGAGCGGCCACGGCGCGAGGTTGTCCAGCTCCTGCAGCGGCAGCTGGGTGCTGGCCGGGACCAGGACGTCGTCGAAGTTCCGCGCGACCTGCCCGCGTGCGGGGTACCAGCGGGTATGGCGTACCTGGCGGGTCCTTTGCTCGCCGTTCTCGTAATAGGTCTCGGTGACGTAGTAGTACTCGCCGCGCGCACCGGTGTACACCGACACGGTTTGCGAGTCATACGTCCAATGCGGGATGTACGTGCTCTTCGTGGACTCCGCGGTGGTGACCTTCTTCAGCGCGGTCGGCGCGAACCAGCGCGAAGACGTCCACTTCTTCAGATGCGTGCTCACCGCGGGCCGGTCGAACGCGAACGGCAGCACGCCCTCGGGGACGAGCTGGCCGGACGCGGCGGGGTCGATCACCAGCGGCGCCCCGCAGAACTGGCACATGCTGGCGGTCTCGTTGGTTTCCGTCCTCGCCGCGCACCGCTGGCATACGAAGACGTACTTGCCGATCGAGCCCACCGGCTTGCGCGCCAGATTCGCCAGCTCGGCGAACGGGATCTCGCGGATCTGCCGGTCGCCGGCGGCGATTTCCTGCCGGAATCCGCAGTACGGGCACTGCATGGCCGTCGTGCCCGGCGCGAACTCCAGCCGCGCGCCGCAGCCGCCGCACTTGTAGGTCGTGTTGGCCACGCCGCTCTGCTGGGAACGTGGATCGGTCATGGGTCCCCCAGAAGGTCGGTGCGGCTCAGGACGGCGGCAGCGGCGGCGGGGCCGCGCCGAACAGCGCCGACACTTCCGGCACCTGCGAGGCCGGGGTCCACTGCGCCATGCCCGCCTTCCACACCAGGGTGTCCTTGGCGAGCGTGCCCGAGGAGATCTGCTGACCGAGTCCCGCACGGTCGAACGGGCCGAGCTGCTGGCCGTTCGCGCCGACGAACCACTGCTCGCCCTGCGGCAGCGGCGGCGGCATCGGCGGCGGGGCCTGCTGCTGGTACTGCGCTTGCGGCGGGGCCTGCTGGTACTGCGGCTGCTGGTATTGCTGGGGAGCCTGCTGCTGGTACTGCTGCGGGGCGGGCTGCTGCTGCGGTCCGGCCGCGCGCTGGCCGAGCGCCATGCCGAGGCCGATGCCGAGCCCCTCGCCCGCGCCGCCCTGGTTGTTCGCCGCCGCCTCGATCGCGTTCGCGGACTGGAACTTCGTGTACTGGTCGAGGTCGCCGACCACGCCCATCTGGGTCCGCTTGTCCATCGCGGCCTCGACCTCGGGCGGCACCGAGATGTTCTCGATCATGAACTTCGAGATCTCGATGCCGACCTCGCGCAGTTCGAGGTTCAGCGCGTTCGCGATCTTGCCCGAGATCTGCTCCTGCTGGGTGACCAGGTCGAGCATCGGCACCTGGGCGGCCGCGATCGCGGGCCCGAGCTTGCTGATGACCATGCTGCGCAGGTAGTCCGACACTTCTTCGGTGCGGAACTGCGGGTCGGTGCCGGCCAGCTCCTTCAGCAGCGCGACCGGCTCGACCACGCGGACCGCGTAGCCGCCGAACGCGCGCAGCCGGACCATGCCGAACTCGGCGTCGCGCAGGATGACCGGGTTCTGCGTGCCCCATTTGAGGTCGGTGAACTGCCGGGTGTTGACGAAGTACACCTCGGCCTTGAACGGCGAGTTGAAGCCGTACTTCCAGCCCTTGAGGGTGGACATGATCGGCATGTTCTGCGTCTGCAGCGTGTACATGCCGGGCGGGTAGGCGTCGGCGACCTGGCCCTCGTTGACGAACACCGCGGCCTGCGATTCGCGGACGGTGAGCTTGGCGCCCATCTTGATCTCGTTGTCGTAGCGCGGGAAGCGCCACACGATGGTGTCCCGGCTGTCGTCGGTCCACTCGATGATGTCGATGAACTCGCCGCGGATCTTGTCGAAGATGCCCACGTCTGACCCCTCGTCGTTGCCTCGTGCCCGCGGGCCACAGTACCTTGCGCCGCCCTCGCCGGATCACTCCGGCGCGGCCGCCTCCCGCCAAAAGTCCCGCATCTGCGGGATGCCGCCCGGCCCGTCCACCCCGCGCTGGGTGAGAAGAATCGCCACGGAACCGGTCGAAGGCGTCAAGTACGCGCTCGTTCCGGTGCCGCCGACCCAGCCGTAGCGGCCCGGGACCTGCCACGGCTCCGTGGGCTCGACGTCGACCGCTCCGCCGAACCCCCAGCCCTGGCCTTCGAGGAAGACCGGGTTGGCCGCGATTTGTTCCGCGGTCAGATGGTTGGTCGTCATCTGCCGGACGGACTCCTTCGACAGCAATTCCGCGCCGTCGGAAAGGAGCATTCGGGCAAAGCGGAGCCAATCGTCGGCGGCGCTGACCAGCCCGCCGGATCCGGCCGGGAACCGCGGCACCTCGCGCCACTGACCGTCCGGCGCGTCGGCCAGTTCGAGGCCGTTCTCGCCGCCGCGGTAGTAGCTGGCGAACCGGTGCCGTTTGGCGGCGGGGACCTCGAACGCGGTGTCGACCATGCCCAGCGGCTCGAACAGCCGCTCGGCGAGGAAGTCCGGCAGCGACTGGCCGGACGCGCGGGCGATCAGGATGCCCTGCAGATCGGCGCAGGTGTCGTACAGCCACGCCTCGCCGGGCTGGTGCAGCAGCGGGAGGCGGGCCAGCCGGGCGAGCCATTCGTCCGGTTCCGGGCGCAGCCGGACCTCGCGGCCGTCGGTCTGCACCGCACGCAGCTCTTGGACCTGAGGGAGGGAGAAGTCCGACGGGAAGCCGTAGCCGGCGCGGAAGGTCAGCAGGTCGCGGACGGTGATCTGCCGTTTGGCGGGCACGACGTCGTCGACCGGGCTTTCCGGCGTCCGCACCACCTTCGGGTCGGCCAGTTCGGGCAGCCATTCGGCGACGGGGGTGTCCAGGCCGAAGCGGCCGTCCTCGACCAGCATCAGCACAGCCGCCGCGGTGATCGGCTTGGTGATCGAGGCGAGGCGGAAGATGGTGTCGCGGGTCATCGGCGCGGTGCCCTCGACGTCGAGGTTTCCCACCGCGGTCACCTGGACTTCGTCGCCGCGCGCGACGAGGGCGACCGCGCCCGGGACGAACCCGGAGTCGACGTGGCGGCGCAGGACTTCGTGCATCATCGGTCGTTCCCTTCGCGGGCGGATGGTCCGCGGGGTGGTCGTTGCCCGGGCCTCCCGCCGGACATCCGCCCGGCGCGGATCACTCTAACGGCGCAGCGCGGTGGTCGGGGCCGATGCGGAGGACGTGCCCGGCCCAGTTTTCGCGCAGCCGCCGGTCGTGCGTGGCGGCGACGATCGCGCCCGGGCTGGTTCGGAGAGCCTCCTCGAGTTCGTCGCACAGCGTGGGGGAGAGGTGGTTGGTCGGTTCGTCGAGCAGCAGCAGATGCGGCGGGTCGGCGATGAGCAGCGCGAGTGCGAGGCGGCGGCGTTGCCCGACGGACAGTTCGCCGACCGGGCGGGAAGCCTCGCCGCGGGTCAGCAGCCCCAACGAGTTCAGCGGGACCGCGGCGGCGCGTTCGGGGCCCAGCGCGGCGAGGTAGGCGCCGCGGGCGGTGCGCTGCGGGCGGGCGAAAGTGGTGTCCTGGCTGAGGATTCCGGTGCTTATGCCGGGTTTGCGGGTGATGCCGTTCGCGTCGAGGGCACCGGCCAGGAGGAGAAGGAGCGTGGACTTTCCCGCGCCGTTCGGGCCGGTGACCAGCAGCCGGGTGTCCGGCCGGATCTCCAGACGATCAACGGAAAGCCGGTCTGGGAGGTGCACCTTGTCCAGCGTGGCAAGGGTTTCCCGCGGATTTTCGACCGCCAGCGCCCGCGGGCGGAATCGGAGCGGCGGCGGTGGCGCGGGAAGCTGAGTGCGTTCCCGCTCGTCCAGCCGTCGCGTGGTCGCCCGGACCCGGCGGGAGATCTGGTTCTGCACCCGGCCGGACCTGCGGCCGAGGCCCATTTTCTCGTTGTCCGGCGCGAGACGGCCCGGCGCGACCCGATGCGTGGTGACGCCGAGCGCGTCGCGCAGTTCCTCCAGCTCTTCCTGCTCTTCGGCGTACTGCCGCTCCCAGCGCTCGCGTTCGGCGCGTTTCCAGCTGAGGTATTCGGTGTAGCTGCCGCCGTGGCGCACCGGACCGTCCGGGGCCGGGTCGAGGTCGAGAATGTCGGTGCACACCGCGTCGAGGAACGCCCGGTCGTGGCTGGCGAACACCGCCGCGCCGGGCAGTTCGCGCAGCTGCGCTTCGAGGAACGCTGCGGCTTCGGCGTCGAGGTGGTTGGTCGGTTCGTCGAGCAGCACCGCCGACGGACGGCGGACCAGCAGCCCGGCGAGCGCGAGCCGTCCGCGCTGACCGCCGGAAAGGGAACCGAGCGTGCGCTCGCGTTCGATCTCGGCGAGCCCCAGCCCGGCGAGCACGATTTCCGCGCGCCGGTCCGCGTCCCACGCCTCGTGGTGCTGCGCTTGGTCGAGCAATTCGGCGTACTCGGCCAGCAAGGCAGCATTTTCTGGTGCTTCGGCGAGCAGGGCGGAGACCCGGTCGAGTTCGGCCAGCACTTCGCGGGCCGCGGCGAGGGCCTGGTCGAGGACGTCGGCCACCGTCTCGGCCGGGTCGAACGGCATTTCCTGGTGCAGGAAACCCAGATCCGGCGGTCGTTCGACCTCGCCGCGATCCGGCGCGTCCACACCCGCGAGCACTCGCAACAGGGTCGATTTTCCGGTGCCGTTCTCGCCGATCACCCCGATCCGGCGGCCGGGGGCGGCGGTGACCGACACTCCGTCGAGCACGCGCCGTCCCCCGAGCACCCGCACGATCTCGTGCGCGCGCAGGGCGGTCATTCCGTGATCCCGGCCGTTTCGCGAAGCTGGCCGTTGTCCAGCCGCAGCCAGCGGCCGACGCCGATCTCGGCCAGGAACCGCTCGTCGTGGCTGACCACCACGAACGCGCCCTGGTAGGCGTTCAGCGCGCTCTCCAGCTGGCCGGCGCTGACCAGGTCGAGGTTGTTCGTCGGCTCGTCGAGCAGCAGCAGTTGCGGTGCGGGCTCGGCGAACAGGACGCACGCGAGCGTCGCGCGCAGCCGTTCGCCGCCGGACAGCACCCCGACCGGCAGGTGCGCCCGCGTGCCGCGGAACAGGAAGCGCGCCAGCAGATTCATCCGGTCCGCGGGCAGCATTTCCGGTGCGGCGTCAGCGAGATTTTCCGCGACCGTGCGTTCGGAATCCAGCACATCGAGCCGCTGCGACAGATACGCGATCCGCCCGGCCGCACGGCTGATCTCGCCCGCGTCCGGCGTGAGAGTGCCGTGCATCAGCCGCAACAACGTTGATTTCCCGACCCCGTTCGGTCCGGTGAGCGCGATCCTTTCCGGACCCCGGACCGACAGATCCGCACCCTCGCCCGCGAACAGCCCGCGCACCCGAAGATGCTTGCCGGCAAACAACGTCCGCCCAGCCGGTACCGCCGTTTTCGGCAGTTCGAGACTGATCTTCTGATCCTCGCGCAACGATCGTTCCGCCTGGTCAAGCTTGGCCTTCGCCGCACTGACCCGCGCCGCGTGCGTGCCGTCCGCCTTCGCCGCGGACTCCTGTGCGTTGCGCTTCATCGTGCCCGCGAAGATCTTCGGCAGACCAGCGCTGGACAGATTGCGCTGCGCGTTGCTGGCCCGTTTCGCCGCGCGTTCCCGGGCTTGCTGCATTTCGCGCTTCTCGCGTTTGACCTCTTGTTCGGCGTTGCGGATATTCTTCTCCGCGACCTCCCGTTCGGCTTGCACCGCTTGGTCGTATTCGGTGAAATTGCCGCCGTAGAACCGGATTTCGTCCGCGCCCAGTTCGGCGATCCGGTCCATCCGGTCGAGCAGCGCGCGGTCGTGGCTCACCACGAGCAGGCAGCCGGACCAGTCGGAAAGCACCCCGTAGAGCTGCTGGCGGGCGGTGTGGTCGAGGTTGTTGGTGGGCTCGTCGAGCAGCAGGACGTCCGGGCTGCGCAACAGTTGCGCGGCGAGGCCGAGCGAGACGACCTGGCCGCCGCTGAGCGTGCCGAGCAGCCGGTCGAGTTCGAGGTCGCCGAGCCCGAGCCGGTCCAGCTGCGCCCGGGTGCGGTCCTCGATGTCCCAGTCCGCGCCGATGGCGGTGAAGTGCTCCTCGGCCGCGTCGCCGCCCTCGACGGCAGTGATGGCCTTGAGAATCGTGTCGATGCCGAGCACCTCCGCGACCGTGCGGTCCGCGGTGAGCGGCAGGTCCTGCGGGAGATACCCGAGCACGCCGTCGACGGTGACACTGCCTGCGGACGGTGTGAGCTGCCCGGCGATCAGCTTCAGGAGCGTCGACTTCCCGGCCCCGTTGGGCGCGACGAGCCCGGTCCGGCCGGGCGGGAAAGTGGCGGAGAGCTGATCGAAGACGACGGTGTCGTCGGGCCAGGAGAAGGAGATCCCGGACAGGACGATGCGGAGATCGGACATGGTGAGGCCTCGCGGTGAATCGGCAGGGGGGTGCCCCTGCTGGTGTTGGTGTGGACGACTGAGGTGGGGCCATCAGCGACCAGCGCATGCCCGACCTGGTTGGCGGCGCGCTCGCGCCTGCCTGCGGTCGGTTGCCTCGCGGCCCGTGGGTCTCCTGGCGTACGCCGCCTGACCTGCACGGGAAACCTCCACGCGCGGCTGCGGGCCGCGCGGGGATCAGCGAGGGGCCGGTGCCGTCCTGGCCCGTGCCCCGGGCTCACCCGGAGATGTCGTCTTCACCTGCCACGATGGAAATCCTCTTGATCAAGTCTGCGGTCCGCGAGCCAGGATACCAGGAACCGGGCAACGCGCACCCGAATTCCACAGTGGACGGACGCCGGTTCAGAACGTCTGCCCGAGCCGCTCCAGCAACGGAGCCGCCTCCTTCAGCACCGCCAGTTCCTCTGGTGAGAACCCGGATCGGAGCGACTCCGCGAACTGGCGCATCCGGGCGTCGCGGCGAGCCCGCAGGACCTCGCTGCCCTCGGGAGTCAGGGACACGATCATCTGCCGTCCGTCGGCGGGATCGGGGGTGCGGGCGACGAAGCCGCGCGCGGACAGGCCGCTGATGGTCGTGCTCATCGCCTGCGGGGTGATCTGCTCGGCACGCGCCAGCGCGGCGGTGGTGGCCGGGCCGTCGCGGTCCAGACGGGACAGCGCGGACCGTTCCGGCAGGGACAGTTCGGCCGTGACCTGGCTCTGGCGCAGCCTGCGGGCGATCAGGCTGACCGCGCCGTACAGCGTCACGGCCAGTTCGTCGGGGGCGGACATGGGAAGAGGCTAGAGCAGGTACTCCGTGACGGCGGAGAGGTCGCCCGCGTCGGAGATCAGGCCGATATAGCCGTCCGGGCGGAGCAGGACCAGGGTGCGGTCGGCCGGGGAGTACGCGCGGGCCAGGTGGCCGGAGGAGTCGGCGATCTCGTCTTCGGCGGCAGGCTCGGCGACGACGTGGAAGGTGCGGACGGAAGAGTCGAACCGGGGGCCGAAGTTCACCAGGGTGAACTGTCCGCCGCGGGTGAGGTCGAACAGGCGGCGTTCGCCGGTCGTGGTGGTGAGGCCGGGGGCGTCGGGGGCGCGGTCGCCTGCGCGGAGCTGGGCGGACTGGCCGCGGTCGTCGCGGGCCAGGACGGAACCGCGGTAGTTGACGCTGAGCTGGGTCGTGTCCCGGTCGCTGCGGATGGGGATGCTCTTCTGCTCGGCGGCTTCGGCCAGCCGCGCGGCCGACAGCCGCAGCACGGCGGCCGCGATCGGGCGGCGTTCGGACTCGTAGGTGTCCAGCAGTTCCGATGCTCCGGCGGCGAGTTTCCAGCCCAGGTTCTGCGCGTCTTGGATGCCGGTGTTCATGCCCTGGCCGCCCGCGGGGGAGTGCACGTGTGCCGCGTCGCCGGCGAGGAACACGCGGCCCACGCGGTATCGCTCGGCCAAACGGGTGTTGGAGCGCCACACCGACGTCCATTCCGGATCGTGCAGGCGGACGTCGGTGCGGCCGCTTCGCCGGTCGAAGATCGTTTGCAGGGTGGCGAGATCGAGGCCGGTTTCGCCGCCGATGGGCGCCTGGTACTGGAAAAGCCCGGTGGACGGCAGCGGGCAGAGACTGACGAAACCTTCCTGGCAGCGCCACATGTGCCAGGCGTCGCGGTCGAGGCCGTCGACGGCCACGTCGGCGACGATCATCCGGATCCGCTCGTCCGTCTCGCCTTCGAACGCGATCCCGGCTTGTTTGCGGACGACGCCGCGGCCGCCGTCGCAGCCGACCAGCCACCGTGCGCGGACGGTTTCGGTCTGGTCGCCGGTGCGCAGTACTGCCGTCACGGCGTTGGCGGATTGGTCGAAGCTCTCGAGCGCGGTGCCGAATTCGACCGTGCCGCCGAGTTCGGCCAGTCGCAGGCCGAGGGTTTCTTCGACGCGCCATTGCGGGGTGATAACCGATGCCGGGTAAGGAACATCGGGACGCTCCTCGTAGGTCGGGCCGCCGCTCGTCCGGCCGTCGGGGTCGGTCAGCAGGATCGGCATCGCAGACCGGCCGTTGGCGAGAATGCGGTCGATGACGCCGAGGTCGTCGAACACTTCGAGGCTGCGCGGCTGCAGGCCCTTGCCGCGCGAGCCCGGGCGCGGGCCTGGGGCCGCTTCGACCAGCCGGAACGCGACGCCGCGCCGAGCGAGTTCGCAGGCCAGCGTCAGCCCGGTCGGGCCCGCGCCGACGATCAGGACCGGCAAATCCGGCGTGGACAGGTTTGTGCCCGGCATTTTCAACCCCCTGGCTCCGAAGAACTCCTGTCTGCCAGAGTAGGGACACTTGATAAGAAAGACAAAACTTTCTATCGTCGGCTGAGTGGCCCCTGAAACCGTGCGCCGCCGGCATGGCGAGCAGCTGGAATCCGCGTTGCTGGCCGCCGGGTGGGACGAACTGGTCGAAGCCGGGTACGCGCGGCTGACCATGGAATCGGTCGCCGTCCGCGCCCGGACGAGCGAGGCCGTGCTCTATCGGCGGTGGGCCAACAAGGACGAGCTCGTGCTGGCGGCGATGCGGCGGCACCGCGACGACCATCCGATCGCGATGCCCGACACCGGGAGTTTGCGCGGCGATCTGCTCGCGTACCTGACCGCGGCGAGCGAATCCCTGGCCGGATTCTTCGCCATCGCGGCCGCCGCCGCTATCTCCGGACTGTCGGCGCATACCGGTGCCACTCCTGGACAGATCCGGGACAGGATCATCGGCGACCGGCTGCTCCCGCGGGGCATCTACGAGCGCGCCCACGCCCGCGGCGAGATCGACCTGACGCGCCTTTCCGGCACGGTGCTCGAAATGCCGTTCCAGTTGATGCGGCACGACCTGCTGCTGGACCTCGCCCCGCTCCGGCCCGCGCGGATCCGGTCGATTGTCGACGAGCTTTTCCTGCCGCTCGTCCAGCCGCCTTCGGAAGTTAAGGATTTAACTCCTAGTCGGGAATACAAGCCGCGACCGAAGTCCGGCGACCTTTTCCGGTCGATTCGCTGGGTGCGGCGCAAGCGGATCGAGGAATGGAGCCGCACTCGCGACCTGACCTTCGAACAGGCCATCGTGCTCGGCTACCTGGAGCGGCAGCCTGGCGTCATCCAGCGAGACGTCGCTGAGATGAGCCACACGACGCCCGCGAACGTTTCCCTGCTGCTGAAGGGGCTCGAACGCCGCGGCCTGGTCGAGCGCCGCACGGAGGGCGGGCGCAAGCGCGTTTACGCCACGGAAGCCGGGCTCGATCTGGTCGCCGGGCTTGACGCGGTGCTGGCCGAGGCTGACGAGATGGTCTTCGCTCCGCTCGGCCGGGACGAGCGGGACAGACTGGAGGCGATGGCGGCCAAGATCGACGCGCACCTGCCTGGGGGCTCGTGAGCGGCGATCGCGGTAGAGCCGGCCGCTCGCGGGCCCTGAACGCGCGCCCTGCGGCGGGGTGGAGTCGGTTTTGGTGCGGCGGGGCGGTGGCTGGCTCGCAGGCCAGCAGCGGAGCGTCCCGGCTCGGGCTAGCCCGCGATGCCAGCCGCACCGCGAGCCCCGGCTCACCTTCGCAACCGCCGCAGATTGCGTTTTCCCAGCACCGTCAGCACCGGCTTCGCCGCCAGCCACTCCCCGAACCGGTACTCCTTCGCGGGCACCAGTCGTTCCGCCAGGTCCGGCCGGTGCCGCCGCAGATAGTGGCGTGCTTTCTCCGCGTGCAGCGGATTCGAGACGATCTTGATCCGGTCCGCGTCCTCGATCAGCGGCGCCGCGCCGAGCACGTTCTCCCACGTCGACCGGCTCTCGGTCTCCAGTACCAGCTCGCCGCGATAGCCGTGCTCCCGCGCGTACCGTGCCATCAGCGCGGCCTCCGCCGCCAGGCCGCCGACGGCTCCGCCGCACAGCACCAGCCTCGACGGTCCTGGCGCCTGGGAACGTACTGCCGCCCGCACCCGCCAGCGGTTCACGAAATTGGCCCGCGACCCGCGGTTGCGGTAGCCGAGCACGACCACTGCCTCGCCGGTGCCGGACGTCCCCGGGCGGCCGCCCATCGCGCGGCGCGAGGATCTCCAGTGTTCCCATTCGGCCCAGCCGAACAGCAGGACGAAAAACATGATCAAACGGCGCGGCACTCACCCGATCTTACCCTTGTCCACAAAGGACAGACCGGGTCGCGGGAAGACGCACGTCTGGAACTTGTCGATCCGCGAAGGTACTGTCACACGAACCGCTACGTCGCCGTCCGGTAGTCGGGAGGAGCAGTGTCGCTCGGAGGGATACCGTCGCAGGGCTCCGCCGTCCTGCGGCCGCCGATCGCCGATTCGTGGCGCCGGTCCCGGCTGTTCGGCGTGGAGCCGGAGCTGGACCGGGCCGCGATTTCGATCGCCGAGGTCGATCCGCGCAGCAGGCTGATGACCGCCGCCCGCCCGGTGCTGGACCAACTCGTCGAGCAGCTGACCGGCACCCGCTTCTCCATCCTGCTCGCCGACCGCGACTGCCGGCTCGTCTTCCGCTGGTTCGGCGACCGCGGCTTGCAGCACCGGCTGGAGGAGCTCGGCGTGCTGCACGGTTCGCAGCTGAGCGAGGGCCGGGTCGGCACGAACGCGCTGGGCACGCCGCACGAATCGCGTCAGGCGGTGGAAATCCACGGACAGGAGCACTACGTCGACGCGTTGAAGCGGTTCAGCTGCTACGGCCATCCGATCCGGCATCCGCTCACCGGGCGGATCGAGGGCGTCCTCGACATCACCGGCGAAAGCGACAGCAGCAACCCGCTTTTCGGGCCGCTGGTGAAACGCGTCGTCGGCGACATCGAACAGCTCGTGCTGGAGAGTGCCCGCGCCTGCGAACGACGGCTGTTCCTCGCGTTCCAGCAGGCCACGCACCACCGCAGCGTGCCGGTCGCGGTGCTCGGCGGCGATCTGGTGTTCGCCAACGAAGCCTGCATCGAACAGCTTCGCCCCGCCGATCCGACCCTGCTGCGCACGTTGTTGCCGCAAGTGCCGGAACGCGGAGTGTTCGACACTCGCCTCGATGTGGGTGACGGAACCAGCCTTTCGGTCGTAGCCGAACGCGTTGAGGGTTCGACGGACGGTGCTGTCTTCCGTATCGCGAAGAGCCCGAGCAGCAGCCGAAAACCGGCCCCCGCCGCGACAAAACCAGCACGCTCGGTTCTGGTCACCGGCGAATCGGGAACTGGCCGGACCGCTGAAGCCCGCGCGCGCGCCGGCGTGGACGATCCGGTCGTCCTGCACGCCGCCGCCGCGCTGCGCGAGGAACCGCGAGCCTGGGCAACGAGGTTCGCCGACCTCGTCGCGCAGCCGCGCACCGCCGTCGTCCTGGACGACGTTCACCTTCTTCCGGAGGGCCTGCTCCCGTTGGTCGGCGAAGCGCTCGACAACCCCGGATCGGCCCGGTTGTTGCTCACTTCGGTCGCGTCGGACGCGATGTCCCCAGCCGTCGCGGCGATCGCCGCGAGATGCGCCGAAACCGTCACCCTCGCTCCGCTGCGCGAGCGCCTCGACGACCTGCCCGCGATCGCCGTGGCCATGCTCCGCGACGAATATCCGGACCGGAAACCGCACTTCACCGGCACCGCGCTGGCCGCGCTGCGCACGCATCCGTGGCCGGGCAACCTGCACGAGCTGCGCGCGGTGATGCGGGAAGTGTCCCGCCTTCCGTACACGGGGGTGATCGACCTCGCGCAGCTGCCGCCCGCCTACCGCGGCAGTTCGCGCACGAGGCAGCTCGGCGGGCGCGAACTCGCCGAACGGAACGCGATCGTCACGGCGCTGCGCGCCAGCGAAGGCAACAAGCTGCGCGCGGCCCGCGAACTCGGGATCAGCCGCACCACGCTCTATCGCCGCATGCAGGCGCTGGGCGTGACCGACGACTGTCCACTTCTGTAACACTTCGCCCCCGGTCCGCCGGGTGACGATGACCTCCGTCACAACGAAGTGAGGAGGCGCCAGGTGACCGCAACGGTGGAATTCCCCCTGCACACCCAGGTCCGGGAGTTCGTGTCCGGCCCGCTGGAGCTGCTGATCGGCGGGCGCTGGGTCCCGGCCGCGTCGGGCCGCACGTTCCCGACCTACGACCCGGCCACCGGGGAGAAGATCGCCGAGGTCGCGCACGGCGAGGCCGAGGACGTCAACCGCGCCGTCGCCGCCGCGCGCAAGGCGTTCGACGAGGGCCCGTGGGCCGCGATGAAGCCGAACGAGCGCGAACGGCTGATCTGGCGCATCGGCGATCTGCTGTCCGAGCGGGCGGAGATCTTCGGCCAGCTGGAAGCGCTCGACAACGGCAAGTCGGCGGCCATCGCGACCGCCGTGGACACCGGCTGGGCCGCCGACGTCTTCCGGTACTACGCGGGCTGGGCGACCAAGATCGAAGGCAGCACGGTGAACGTGTCGATGCCGTTCGCGCCGGACGCGCAGTTCCACGCCTACACGCTGCGCGAGCCGGTCGGCGTGTGCGGGCAGATCATCCCGTGGAACTTCCCGCTGCTGATGGCCGCGTGGAAGATCGCGCCGGCACTCGCCGCGGGCAACACCGTGGTGCTCAAGCCCGCCGAACAGACGCCGCTGACCGCGTTGCTGCTCGGCAAGCTGTTCGAGGAAGCCGGCTTCCCGCCCGGCGTGGTCAACATCGTCACCGGTTTCGGCGACGCCGGGGCCGCGCTGGCCGCGCACGACGGCGTGGACAAGGTCGCGTTCACCGGCTCGACCGAGGTGGGCAAGAAGATCGTCCAGGCGGCGAGCGGAAACCTGAAGAAGGTCTCCCTGGAGCTGGGCGGAAAGAGCCCGAACGTGGTGTTCGCCGACGCCGATCTCGACCTCGCGGTGCCCGGTTCGGTCAACGCGTGGATGTTCAACCACGGCCAGTGCTGCGTCGCCGGAACGCGGCTGTACGTGGAGGACACGATCTTCGAGGAGTTCACCCAGGCGGTCGCGCAGGCGGCGAGCCAGGTGAAGATCGGGCCGGGCCTCGACCCGGAAACCCAGCTGGGCCCGATGGTTTCCCAAGAGCAGTTCGACCGCGTTTCGCGCTATCTCGGCGAAGGTCTCGCCGACGGCGCCCGCGCGCTCACCGGCGGAAAACGCTGGGGCGACACCGGATACTTCATCGAGCCGACCGTTTTCGTCGACGTGAAACCGGAATTCAGCATCGTCCGGGAAGAAATCTTCGGCCCGGTCGTGGCGGCCATGCCGTTCAACGCCGAAGCCGGCGTGGCCGCCGCGGCCAACAACAGCGAGTACGGACTGGCCGCCGGGGTCTGGACACGCGACGTCGCGAAGGCGCACCGTACCGCGAAGGAACTGAAGGCAGGCTCGGTGTGGGTCAACCAGTACAACGGCTTCGACACGGCGATGCCGTTCGGCGGCTACAAACAGTCCGGCTGGGGCCGGGAACTGGGCGCGGCCGCGCTCGACCTCTACACGCAGACCAAGTCCGTGAACATCGCGCTGTGATCCGCCCGCTCGAACAAAGGAGTTCCCGATGAAGACGAAAGCAGCGGTCGTCTACGAGGTGGGCAAGCCGATCGAGGTGGTCGAGCTCGACCTCGAAGGCCCCGGCGAGGGCGAGGTGCTGATCCGGTACACCCACGCCGGGCTGTGCCATTCGGACGTGCACATCGCGCACGGCGACCTGGAGGCCCGGCTGCCGATGGTGCTCGGCCACGAGGGCGCGGGCATCATCGAGGACGTCGGCCCCGGCGTCACCCGGGTCAAGCCGGGCGACCACGTGGTGTGCTCGTTCATCCCGAACTGCGGCGTGTGCCGCTGGTGCGCCACCGGGCAGCAGGCGATCTGCGACATGGGCGCCACGATCCTCGAGGGCTACCTGCCGGGCGAGCGGTTCCCGTTCAGCGGCCCCGGCCCG
This sequence comes from Amycolatopsis echigonensis, assembly GCF_002846615.1. NCBI lineage: Bacteria > Bacillati > Actinomycetota > Actinomycetes > Pseudonocardiales > Pseudonocardiaceae > Amycolatopsis > Amycolatopsis echigonensis. The sequence goes on from NZ_PJMY01000003.1 coordinate 5,192,936, forward strand.
GTCAAGGAGTACGGCGCGATGTGCATGCTCGGCACGTTCAGCCAGTACTCGACCATCCACCAGAACTCGGTCGTGAAGGTCGACGACGACCTTCCGCTCGACAAGGCGGTGCTCGTCGGCTGCGGCGTTCCGACCGGGTGGGGTTCGGCGGTCAACGCGGCCAACGTCCGGCCGGGCGAGACGGTGATCGTGTCCGGTGTCGGCGGCATCGGCATCAACGCGGTGCAGGGCGCGCGCTACGCCGGTGCGAAGAACGTGATCGCGCTGGACCCGCTGGAGAACAAGCGGGAAAAGGCGATGGAACTCGGCGCGACGCACGCGGTCGCGACGCCGGAGGAGGCGGCCGAGCTGGCGCAGTCGTTCACCAACGGCAACGGCGCGGACAAGACGATCGTCACCGCGGGCATCGTCACCGAGGAGATCGTGACCGGCGCGTTCAACGCCACCGGCAAGGGCGGCACGATCGTGCTGACCGGGCTGAACAAGCTGTCGGTCAACAACGTCAACCTTCCCGGTTCGATCCTGACGCTGTTCAAGAAGACGGTGAAGGGCAGCCTGTTCGGCGACTGCAACCCGACCACGGACATCCCGAAGATCCTCGGGCTGTACCAGAGCGGGGACCTGAAGCTGGACGAGATCATCACCCGCACGTACCGCCTGGAAGAGGTCAACCAGGGGTACGACGATCTGCTGGAGGGCCGGAACGTGCGCGGCGTGCTGGTCCACGACGCGCCGTGACGGCATTGTCGGCGGACTGCGGGCCGGTTTCCGGTCCGCAGTCCGCGGTTCCCCTCCTGGCCGCGGACGTGGTCGGCCGCCGTCGCGAGATCGAACTGCTGCTGGCCGGTCTCGACTGCGGCGCGCACGTCGTGCTCGAAGGCCCGCCAGGCACCGGCAAAACCACGCTCTTGCGTGCCGTCGCAGAGGCCGGAGGCTCGCCGTTCGTGTTCGTGGAAGGCAACGCCGAGCTGACGCCTGCCCGGTTGGTCGGACAGTTCGATCCTTCGCGGGTACTGGCGGAAGGCTACGTGCCGGAGACCTTTGTGGACGGTCCGCTGATCGAGGCACTGCGCACCGGCGGCCTGCTGTACGTCGAGGAGGTCAACCGGATCCCGGAGGAGACGCTCAACGTCCTGATCACCGTCATGTCCGAAGCCGAACTGCACGTCCCACGCCTGGGCCGGGTACGGGCGGCTGACGGGTTTCGCCTGGTAGCCGCGATGAATCCGTTCGACGCCGTCGGCACCGCACGGATCTCGTCGGCGATTTACGACCGGGTCTGCCGGATCGTGATGGGCTACCAAAGCCAAGCCGAGGAGAGCGACATCGTCGCCCGGCGCGGCCCGTCGGTACCTGCCGAATGGCGTGACCAAGTCGTGGATCTGGTACGCCGCACGCGCGAACATGCCGACGTCCGGGTGGGTTCGTCAGTACGCGGCGCGATCGACGTGGTGCGACTGGCAGTTTCGCTGGCCCGCATCCGCGGCGGCTCGGCAACAGACTGGCGGATCGGCCACGACGCCGCGATGGCCGCCTTGTCCGGCCGCATCGGCCTGCACGAATCCAGCGGCCGCACCACGGAGTCAGTGATCGACGAACTGTATGTGGCAGTCTTCGGAACGGAATCTCCGCCGGAGGATTCGGAAAGCGGTGACCCGCCGGGGGAAGCCTGAGCCCGCCGCCGGCGGGCCCCCAGCAACAACAACGACCACCCCGTCCAGGTTCGGCGCGCAGCAGCACCACGCCGCGCTCCGAACTGTCCCGCAACGGCCGTTTCGCGGAAATCTCGCCCGAGGTCGGCACCCTGGACGAGGAAGCGTTCAGCGCGGTGTTCCGCGAGGACGCGGACGAGGCCATGGCTCTGCTGGTCGAGATGAGCAAAGCCACCGACGAGTCCCTGCGCGCGGCGGCGCGACAATTGGCCCGCCGCTTGATGATCGACGTCGCACGACGCGGCGTAGCGCGGGGCCGAGGCGTAGGAAAGCTGCGCCGAGACCGAGCCGACCGAGGCGGCGAACTCGACCTGGACCGGTCGCTGCCCGCACTGGTAGACGCGGCAGCAGTCGGTGGGGTCCCCGCACTGGACGACCTCGTGGCACGCCGGTGGGCACGGCCAGAATTGGCTCTGTGCCTGGTAATTGACACGAGCGGCTCAATGACCGGCGCACGCTTGGCCGCAGCCGCGCTCACAGCCGCGGCCTGCTCGTGGCGAGCACCGGTCGAGCACGCCGTGGTGTCGTTCGCCCGGACAGCGGAGGTCATCCGCCCGCTGCGGTCTTCCCGTTCTCAAGCTGCGGTCGTGGAATCGGTCCTGTCGCTGCGAGGACACGGAGTCACGGCATTGTCGGCGGCCTTGCGCAAGGCGAACGAGCAACTGGCCCCCTCGCGCGCGGCCCGGAAAACGGTTCTCCTGTTGTCAGACTGCCGGGCCACCGACGACGAAGACCCGCTGCCCGCCGCCCGCGCGTGCGAAGAGCTGTTGATCCTGGCCCCCGCAGAGGACTGCGAGGAAGCCGAACGCTTCGCCCGCGAATCCGGCGCCCGGTGGCATCCGCTCAGCGGTGCCGCAGCCGCCCCCGCCGCGCTAGCCACACTGCTGGACCGTCCGTGAGGGGACCCCTGAGTGAACTGGGCCCCGGAAGTTGGACTGGTTATGTAGAGGTTAGGCGGCGAGGGTCTGGGCTCGGTATTCGGCTGGGCTGAGGTCGCCGAGGGTGGTGGAGATGCGGGTGGTGTTGTACCAGTCGATGTAGTCGTGCAGTGCCGTGGTGAACGTGTCGACGGTGTCGAACGTGTTGTGGTGGAAGAGTTCTTCTTTGAGGTGGCCGAAGAAGTTCTCGGCGACGGCGTTGTCCAGGCAGGTGGCGCGGCGGGACATCGACTGGGTCAGGCCGGCGTCGGCGAGCAGGGTGCGCCAGGAGGCGTGCTGGTATTGGAAGCCCTGGATGCTCTCCTGTTTGTCAACCGTGGGGTGGCTGGCTCCTTCGCCTGTGATGGTGTGCCGGTGCTCGGCGCGGTCAAGGTCGTTCATCCGGTGGGGTGCTCCATCGTGACCGCGCCTGCGCTCCGGCGGTTGCGGCGGCGACGGAGGAGCCGGCAGAGTTTGGGGTCAGGTGGCCGTGTGGCGGCGGTAGGGGCGGCGGGCGATCCGTTGTTGGCCGGGGTTGAGGAGGTAGTAGACCTCGCGGGCGAGATAGCGCTTCAGACAACGGATGATCTCGAGCTTCGAGTGGCCTTCGGCGGTCTTGCGCGCGAGGTAGGCCTGGGTTCTCGGGTCCAGGCGGATGCGGCTGACGACAGCCAGGTGCAGGGCGCGGTTGGCTTGCCTGTCCCCGCCGCGGTTGAGCCGGTGGCGCTGGGTCGTCCCGGATGACGCGGGCAGCGGCGCGACGCCGCAGAGCATCGCGAACCCTGCCTCCGACGTCATCCTGTCGGGGTTGTCGCCAGCGGTGACGAGCAGCTGTCCGGCGATCTCGACGCCGATGCCAAGCCGCGCGAGCAGCTGCGGCGCGAGTGCCTCGACCAGCGGGTTGATCAGGTCGTCGAGGTCGGCGATCTCGTCGGTCAGTTCGAGGTAGCGACGTGCCATCGACTTGAGCGCGACCCGGTAGGCGCCGATCGGGTCGGCGGCGTTCGACACGTCCGGACGCCAGGCGGCGACCACCCGGATCAGCTGCATGCGGGTGAGGTTGCGGATCTGGTCACGCACCTCGTCCGGTGCTGAGACGATCGTCATTCGCAGCAGTTGCAAGGCGTTTCGCCGCTCGCGGACCGCTTGGGCTCGTGCCGTCCGCAGGACCCGCAGCGCCTCGACGGCCCCGTCCTTGGACTTCGGGATCGCGGTCCGCCGGTTGTGCAGCACCGCCCGGGCGGCGCTGATCGCGTCCAGGTCGTCGTCCTTGCCCCTGCGGCGGCGATCGGAGCGGTCCGGCCGGTCGACCTCGAGAACGGTCGCACCGGCCTTCGCCAGGTGCCGGGTCAGCCCGGCGCCGTAGGAGCCGGTCCCTTCGACGCCGATGCGGGCCAGCCGGCCGTGTTCGCCGATCCAGGCCGTCAGAGCCCGATAGCCAGCGCGGGTGGTGGAGAAACTGTGCGTGCCCAGTACTGTCCCGCCGTCGTCGACGACCGCCGCCACGTGCAGCTCCTTGTGCGTGTCCACGCCGGCGTACACGGTCTTCCCGGATGCTGCCGACTCCCGGGTCTGGCCCGTTCGCGCAGCATGCGCAATGCTGGTCATGTCGTCCTCTCCGATCCGCTCGATGGGCAGGGCGGCGCCGCGCATCGACCGAACCGGCGGACAAGACAGTGATGAGCGCCTGGTGGCGCAGGCTCTCCTTAGGTCACCCCGACGGCGAGGCGTAGCGCCTCGCCGGGCGCTCCCAGAGCAACCGACAGATCCGAGGAAAGACAACACTTCGTCGATCGGAGTGAGGGTCAGGAAGCTCTCGGAGCGCCCGGCACCAGCATCCTCCCGCGTCCGTCCCTCTCGCGGGCCGGGAAACCCGGGGCAACACCGGCAGAAACAGTCTCACTGTCGGAGTGGACGACGACATCGTGCGGGTCGCGCAGCGCGATCGCGTTCCGCAGCGCGCTGACGGCGAGTGAGGCCCGCATGTGCGAGGCGATGGAGTATCCGACGATCTTGTTGGAGTAGCAATCCTTGACCGCACACAAGTACAGCTTGCCCTCACCGGTGGAGTGCTCGGTGATATCGGTCAGCCACTTGGTATTCGGTGCATCAGCGGTGAAATCCCGGCGGACCAGGTCGTCGTGCACCGGCGGCCCCGCCTTACGGGAACGGCCTTTCGTCTTGGCATGCAGGGAGAAGATCTGCTGCATGGAGCAGATCCGCCACACCCGGTTCTCCGAGGCGGTGAAACCCCGGCGAGCGAGCTCGTCGGCGATGAACCGGTACCCGTCGGCCGGGTCGTCGGCATGAATCTCGAGGGCGGCGTTGATCAGCTGCGCGTCGTCCCAGTCCCGCTGCGAGAACGGGGCTGCGCACCATTGGTAGTAGGCCTGCCGGGAGATACCCAGCACCCTGCACGTCACCGCGACCGGCACCCTGATCGGGGCGCCGGCCGCGGCCAGTTCACGGACGAGCGGGAAGGCTATTTTCCCGGCAGGTGGCCCTGCGCCAGGTAAGCCGCAGCCTTGCGCAGGACCTCGTTCTCCTGCTCTAGCAGCCGGTTGCGCTTGCGCAACTCCCGCAGCTCAGCGGACTCGTCGCGGGTCACACCGGGCCGGGCGCCGTCTTCGACGTCGGCGGCGCGCAGCCAGTTGGCCAGGCACGATTCGGAGATCCCGAAGTCCTTGGCGACCTGCTTCAACGGGGCCTCGCCGCGGCGGGCCACCGCGATCACGTCGTCGCGGAACTCACGGGGGTAGGGCTTGGGCACGGTGACATCCTTCCAGGCGAGGCCGGAGCCTCACAGGTGAGGTGTCAACCAGACCCTGGGCAGACCCATACGAAGCCTTCCTGCGGTCTGAGGGTGGTTGTCAAGGCATCTTTCCCGCCTTGACAACCACCCTCAGACCGTCAGCACAATTCAGCTTCGGGGTGCCCCACCGCACGACCCGGCGCAACGTCGCCGCCAGGCGACGAGCAGGCCCCGAACCCCTCAACCCCCCTCAGGCTCCCCAACAAGCACCTCATCAGCGAACCCAGCCGCCAAAGCCCGCAACCCGGCATCCAAATACACCGTCAAATCGGCATCCGCCCGAGCCGACCACCGCTCATAAGCCGCCCGGCACGTAGCCAGCACCGCCCGCCCCACCGCCAGCGGATACAACGAATCCTCGACCTGCCCAGTCCGCCGAGCCACGAAACTGATCACAGCCCGTTCCCAAGCGTCGTAATGCCGCGTCGCACTAGCCGCCAACTCCGCCACCGTGCTGAGCAGATTCATCCGCATCCGCAACTCCGGAACGTCCTCGGCCCGGTAATGATTGGCAGCCAGCACCGCCCGCCGAACCGCTTCCATGACCGGGATATCGTCCGGCACCTCGGCGAGCAGCTCCCGGATCGTGTCCACCTCGGAGTCGAACTCGTTCCACAGCACGTCCGACTTCGCGTCGTAGTACCGGAAGAACGTCCGCCGGCTGACCCCGGCCGCGGCCGCGATCTGGTCCACCGTCGTCTCGTGGAACCCCTGCTCGGTGAACAGCCGCAGCGCGATCTCCTCCAGTTGCCGCGCACTGGTGCCCCGAGGACGGCCCCGCCGGGGCCGGGGCCGGTCCTCGCCAGGTTCGCCGACCGGTTCAGCAGGCATGCCTCCCCCTCCCGCGGACGCTTCTGTCACCGGGTGACACTACTCGGTCGCGGACATCGAGCGGCACCTGCGGCCCGCCGCGAGACCGTCCAGCGCACTCCACAATGGACTGTCGAATTCCCGAAGAATGCGCGCTCCGGGATGGTAAGTCCGGAATAAACCGCAGATACCGATTCGCCGAGTGGCATTCGCCGATTGCCACTCGAAAGAGGGACGTTATGGACAGTGGACAAGTCTGTTGCGCCAGGTGTCAGATGTGAAGATCCTGCCGCAAAGCAGAATCGAGGATCCGATGAGTGAGGCAGTTGCTCGCCCGACCTCAACCGCCGCCGAGGGGATCGCCGATCCCGGTCCGCTCGGCCTGGCCGGCTTCGCCGCCACCACCTTCGTGCTGAGCGCGGTCAACGCCGGACTGATTCCCAAGGCCGTCGAACCGGTCGTCCTGCCGCTGGCGTTGTTCTACGGCGGACTGGCCCAGTTGCTCGCCGGGATGTGGGAATTCCGCAAGAACAACACCTTCGGTGCGACCGCGTTCGGCACCTTCGGCGCGTTCTGGCTGGCTTTCGCCTTCTACGTCTGGCAGTTCGCGGCGAAAATCCCGCCCGCCAACGCGGCGACCGCGACCGGGATGTTCCTGTTGGTGTTCACTATTTTCACCGGCTACATGATGATCGCGTCGCTGCGCACGAATGCCGTCCTCATCGGGGTTTTCGTCCTGTTGTTCCTGACCTTCCTTTTCCTCACCATCGGCGAATTGGGCGGCGCGGAAGGCGCGGGCAAGATCGGCGGCTGGCTCGGACTGGCCACCGCGGTGGTCGCCTGGTACGGCTCGTTCGCGGTCGTCACCAACGCCACCGCGGGCCGCACGCTGCTGCCGATCGGGCCGATCGGCAAGCGCTGACGCTCCGCGAGAGACAGCCGCGGGACCAGCGGTCAGTGAGGCGCTAAGGCCGGGGTTACTCCGGCCGGTCCTCGCCGCGCACCCACGAGTCGAGCACGATCAGGGTGCGCGTGCTGGTGATCCGGTGGCTGCGCCGCAGCTCGTCGATCGTGCTCTGCAGATGCGCCATGTCGCGGCTGCGCAGCCACACCACCGCGTCCGGGTCGCCGGCGATGGTGAACACCGCCTGCGCCTCCGGAATCCGCGTGGTGGTTTCGACGATCTCGGCGACGTTCGTGCTGCCGAAGAACCTCAGCTGCGCGAACGCCTCGATGCCCCAGCCCAGCTTCGCGTGGTCGACCTGCACGGTGAAGCCGGTGATCACGCCCTTCTCCCGGAGCCGGTCGACGCGCCGCTTCACCGCCGCGGTCGAGAGCGACACGCGCACGGCGATGTCCGAGAACGTGCGCCGGGCGTCCTCGCGGAGCAACGCGATGATCTCGTGGTCGGTCGCGTCCAGCAGTTCTTCGGCCATGAGCGGCATCGTACGCAACAGATCTGCCCGATCCGCCCTCTCGCGCGTCATCCTTTGCGTCCTTGCCACTACAGTGGCCGGGCACGTTGCGCCGGATCCAGGCGTCGGGTGAGGTGGCTCACGTCCCAACGGCGGGTGCCCGCCGGCTGATGGCGTGCGGAAGGGAAGTGCGGATGAACGCCTTCACGTTGGAAGACCGGTACGTGCGCGAAGCGGGCACCGTCTACTTGACCGGGGTGCAGGCGCTGGTGCGCGTCCTGCTCGACCGGATCCGGCTGGACCGGCGGAACGGCGCGGATTCGGCCGCCTTCGTGTCGGGGTACCAGGGTTCGCCGCTCGGCGGGTTCGACCTGGAGCTGGCGCGGCGGTCGGCTTTGCTCGCCGAGCACGCCATCGTGCACAAGCCGGGCGTCAACGAGGAACTCGGCGCGACCGCGGTCATGGGCAGCCAGCTCGCCGCCCGGGCGGGCACGATGCGACCCGACGGCGTGGTCGGCATGTGGTACGGCAAGGCCCCGGGCCTGGACCGGGCCACCGACGCGCTGCGGCACGCGAACCTCGCCGGCACCGATCCGCGCGGGGGCGCGGTCGCGCTGGTCGGCGACGACCCGAACGCGAAATCCTCGACCATCCCGTGTGCGTCCGAGCACGCGCTCGCCGACCTCGCGATGCCGGTGTTCTTCCCGGCCGATTCGCAGGACGTGCTGGAGCACGGCAGGCACGCCGTCGAACTTTCCCGCGCGAGCGGGCTGTGGTCGTCGATGAAGATCGTCGCGAACGTCGCCGACTCCGGCGGCACCGCGGTGGTCGATTCGGAATGGACCGCGCCGGAAATGCCCGAGGGCGCGTACAAGCACCAGCCGAACAGCCGGCTGCTCGGGCCGGAGCTGATCACGCTCGAGCACAGCCTGCACCGCGTCCGGCTGCCGCTCGCGATGGACTACGTGCGGGCCAGCGGAATCAACCGGATCGTCCGGTCCGGACCGGGGGACCGGATCGGCATCGTCACCGCCGGGAAGTCCTATTTGGACCTTCGGCAGGCGTTGCGGATGCTCGGCCTCGACGAAGCCGAGCTGTCCCGTTACGGCATCCGGCTGCTGAAGCTCGGCGTCGTGTACCCGGTCGAACCCGGCATCATCAAGGAATTCGCCGAGGGCCTGGACGAAATCCTGGTGATCGAGGAAAAGCGCGCGCTGGTCGAACCGGCGATCAAGGAGATCCTCTACGGCCGCACCGGCGCGCCGCGCGTGTACGGCAAGTCCGATCAGCACGGCCAGGTGCTGTTCACCGAACTCGGCGAGCTGGACCCGGACCGCATCGCGAGCGGTCTGGCCAAGCGCCTTCCCGACGCGGAACCCGTTGCGGCGTGGAAACAACGGCGTCGCCGTGAGCGGATTTCCGTGCCGCTGCTGGCCCGTACGCCGTACTTCTGCTCCGGTTGCCCGCACAACTCGTCCACCAAGGTTCCGGACGGCACGCTCGTCGGCGCCGGAATCGGCTGCCACACCATGGCTCTGTTCATGGAGCCGGAGCAGGTCGGCGAGGTCGTCGGGCTGACCCAGATGGGCGGCGAGGGCGCGCAGTGGATCGGCATGGCGCCGTTCGTCGAGACGCCGCATCTGATGCAGAACATCGGCGACGGCACGTTCATGCACTCCGGCAGTCTCGCCGTGCGCGCGGCGGTGGCGGCGGGCGTCGACATCACCTACAAGCTGCTCTACAACTCCGCGGTCGCGATGACCGGTGGTCAGGACGCTGTCGGCGGGCTGTCCGTGGAGAAGGTCGCCGCACTGCTGTTGACCGAGGGCGCGGCGAAGGTCGTCATCACATCGGACGCTCCACGCCGGCTGCGGAAGCGCAAGCTGCCGCGCGGGGTCGAGGTGCGCGACCGGTCGGAACTTCTTCGCACGCAAGAAGAACTCGCGAAGCACCGCGGTGTCACGGTGTTGATTCACGAGCAGGAGTGCGCGGCGGAGAAGCGGCGCAAGCGCCGTCGCGGGAAGCAGGAAACGCCTGCGCGCAAGGTGTTCATCAACGAACGCGTCTGCGAAGGCTGCGGCGACTGCGGCGTGAAGTCGAATTGCCTTTCGGTGCAACCGGTCGAGACGGAGTTCGGCCGTAAAACCCAGATCCACCAGGCGTCCTGCAACGTCGACTACTCGTGCCTCGACGGCGACTGCCCGTCGTTCCTGACCGTCGTCCCGACCGGTGAGGTCAAACGGCGGCATCTCGCGCCGATCAGCGCGGACATCCTTCCGGAACCGGCGAAAGCCCGCTCGGACGTCGCCGTGCGGATCACCGGCATCGGCGGCACCGGCGTGGTCACTGTCGCGCAGATCCTCGGTGTCGCCGGGGTTCTCGACGGCAAGCAGGTGCGCACGCTCGACCAGACCGGCCTCGCGCAGAAGGGCGGCGCGGTCGTCTCGGACGTGAAGATCTCCACCGGCGCGGTCGAGCAGGCCCCGAAGCTCGCCACCGGGGAGTGCGACCTCTACCTCGCGTGCGACGCGCTGGTCGCCGCCGACCCGGCGTACCTCGGCGTGGCCGACGTCGAGCGTACGGTCGCCGTAGTGTCCACTTCGGAGGTTCCGACCGGTCGGATGGTGGTGGACAAGGAAGTTTCCTATCCGGACCAGTCCAGCATCCGCGGCGCGCTCGGCGACGCGACCGCCACCGGGCACTACCTCGACGCGCGCGGCCTCGCCGAGCAGATCTTCGGCGACGACCAGTTCGCCAACATCCTCCAGCTCGGCGCGGCCTACCAGACCGGCTCGCTGGCCGTCACCGCGGAAAGCCTGGAACAGGCCATCAAGATCAACGGGACCGCGGTGGAGACGAACCTGCAGGCGTTCCGGCGCGGCAGGCAGCTGGTCGCGGACCCGGACGCGCTCAACGCGGAACTTTCCCCGTCGGCGGAGGCGTCGGCTCCGGCCGCGGTCGACGCGGAAGCGGTCCGCCGCGTGCGTGCGCTGGTGCGAGCGGAGGGCGAACTCGCCCGGCTGCTCGACCTGCGCGTCCCGGACCTCATCGCCTACCAGGACGAACGCTACGCCCGGGAGTACGCGGAGTTCGTCGAACGGGTCCGCACCCGGGCCAGCGCTTCGGTGACCGAGGCGGTCGCGCGGAACCTCTACAAGCTCATGGCCTACAAGGACGAGTACGAGGTGGCGCGGCTGTCGCTGGACCCGCAGCTGACCGCGGAAATCGAAGCCCAGTTCGGCGTCGGCACGCGGTTCGCGCACCGGCTGCACCCGCCGGTGCTGCGCGCCCTGGGCATGAACCGCAAGATCAGCCTCGGCGGACGCGGCTTCCGGCCCGCGTTCGCGGCGCTGCGGGCCATGCGCAAACTCCGCGGCACGCGGCTGGACCCGTTCGGCCGCGCGGAGGTCCGGCGGGTCGAGCGGGCGCTGATCGGGGAGTACCGGCAGGCGCTGACGCGCGCGCTCGAGGTGGCCGACCGGGGCGACGCCCGGCTGGTCGAACTGGCCTCGCTGCCGGACTCGGTGCGCGGGTACGAGGAGATCAAGCTGGCCAACGTGGCGGCCTACCGGCGGCGGCAGGAAGAGCTGCTGCGGGAACTGGAGATGCCGGACTCGGTGCGAGTCGCCACCGCCTGAGGCGGGCGACCCGCCTGAAGGTGGAGTCGGCGGCGGATTCCGTGGGGAAATGCGGCAATCGGAGCGGGATCGCCTTCGCTGAGCGCTATTCGACGCGGATTACCCGTTCCTCTTCCGGGTGGCACTGGAAACGGCGGGGAGACCGGTGAACCTGGTCTCCCCGCCGTTCCCGTCTTCCGAATCGGCCCGCGCGAGTCCGAAAAGCCCTGTAGGTGTCACACCAACGGGTGGTCCTGGCGAACCTCTCCGGGAGTCCCGCGTCCGTCCCCCGATCGGTGGGGTGGGCGGCCCTCGGCGGGGTGGTGCGTCGGCGACGCTGTGACCAGCGGGGACGCGCCGAATCCCCTAGTGCCCCTAATCGGGGGAGGGGTGAAGTCCCTAGTGGGTGCCCCGGCTAACCCGGGTGACCCCCCGATGGCGGGCATTCGGCGGCGTCCTATGTTCGGAAAAGGAGCCGGCTCTGGGGCCGGCTCGTCCGTTTCTCGGACACCCCACCCCGATCCGTTGTCACCACAGGAGAATACAAACTATGGGCCCGGTGCAGACGCTGCACGAATTCGCGCTGAACCTGCTGAACGACCCGCAGTCGCTGGCGGAGTACAAGGCCGACCCGCAGGGGGTGCTCAACGGCGCCGGCCTCGGCGAGCTGAACCCGTCGGACGTGCAGGACATCATGCCGCTCGTCATGGACAGCGCCCCGCTGCCGGCCGCTCCCGCCGTGCCGGGCGTCCCGGCCGTGCCGGGCGTGCCCGCCGCCCCGAGCGTGCCCAAGGCCGACCTGGCCGGCGCGTTCGACAAGGCCAACTCCGCCGCCGAGCCGGTGGCGCACGAGGCGGGCGACGGCCTCGGCGGCCTCCTCGGCGGCCTGCCGAACCTGAGCCCGGTCTTCGAGGGCGTCAGCAACGTCGCGGACGCGACCGGCCTGAACACCGTCACCCACGGCACCCTGGGCGCGGTCTCCGGCGTGCTGGACCACGTCGCCGACGCGACCCACTCGGTCCCGGTGGTCGGCCCGATCCTCGACGCCGCGGCGATCGACACGCAGAACACCGTGAACGCGGTGGGCGAGCACGTCTTCGACGGCAAGCTCGTCGGCTCCGCGGTCGACGCGACCACCAACCACCTCGGCGACGCGCTGACCTGGAAGGCCGTCGTGTCCGAGTCCGGGAAGCTCCCGGTCGTCGGCGGCCCGGTCAGCGGCATCGTCGAGGACGTCCGCCAGGGCGGCTCGCACCTGCTGGGCACCGTCAACGAGGCGATCGGCTCGACCCCGGTCGGCGTCCACGACGTCCGCGCCGACCTGACCCAGGCGACCGGCGACCTGACCTCGGCCGGCGACCTGTCCGGCACGCTGGACCACGCGACCGGCGCGCTTCCGGCCGTTCCGGGTCTCCCGGCGGTTCCGGGTGCGGGCGAGCTGCCGCACCTGCCGCAGGTCCCGGGCGTCGGCGCGCTGCCGCAGGTCCCCGGTGTCGGTTCGCTTCCGCAGGTTCCGGGCGCCGGCGAACTGCCGCAGGTGCCGGGCGTCGGCGCGCTGCCGCAGGCCCCGTCGGTCCCGGGCGTCGGCGAGCTGCCGCACGCTCCGGAGCTGCCGGCCGCCCCGAACGCGGGTTCGCTGACCCACGCGATCGAGGGCGCGACCGCGCACGCGCCGGCCGTCAACGCGGCTGCTCAGCACGTCACGAGCACCGTCCAGGACGCGGTCGAGACCGGCACCCAGCACGCGACGACCGGCGAGCTGCCGGAAGCCGCGCACGCCGCGCCGCTCAACGAGGTCCAGAACCACCTGCACGACGTGGCGGGCGGCCTCGAGTCGCACGCGAGCAACGTGCACCTGGACAGCCTGCACCTGGGTCACTGATCCTGGCGTAATAGGGGTTTCCCGCTGTGGGCCCGGACCGGTCACGGTCCGGGCCCGCGGTGTTTTCCGTTCCGGGAAGCAGGGACAGCACCAGCTGGCCGTCGCGGAAGAGACCGCCGGTCGGACCGCCGGGCGGCAACGTCGCGGCCCACCCCACCCCGCGGGCGCTTTCGAGCGCTGGGCGGGCCGTGTCCTCGTCCCCGCGTTCGGGATGGGTGGCGGTTTCGCCCGGATCGACGGCGTTGACGAGGATCGGCGTGTCCCGCAGCGCCGTGGCGAGCACGCCGGTCAGAGTGTTCAGCGCGTGCTTGGCGAAGGAATGCGCCGGAGCGGCTTTCAGCAGCGGCAGCACCAGCTGCGTCAACTGCCAAGGGCCGAGCACGTCAATGTCCAATGCGGACTGGACGGCGGCCGGATCGGCGTCGAGCGCGGACAGCGCAGCGAAATCGACGATGTCGCTGGCGTTGTTGATCAGCACGTCGAGGCGACCGAAGGTTCCGGCCGCATAGTCGGCGACGGCGGTCATGGTCGAGTGATCGGTGAGGTCGAGCCGCAACGCGGTGGCGTTCGGGAGTTGTGCGGCAAGGGATTCCGCGCGGCTAGGTCCCGGGCGGTGAGGATTACGTGATAGTCCAGTTCGGACAGGAGCCGGTGAGCAGAGCGGTCTTCGGCACTGGGGGCCTCGTCTCAGTGGCCGGAATGTTTCGGGAGGAACCCGACGAGGGATAGCGCCACGAGGCAGAGACCGGCGCAGAGACCGAAAACCAGTTCGGCGGCGGGAATCCAGGACGGTGCGGCCGCGGGGCCGACCCGGGCGAAAAACACCGTGCCGAGCGCGGCGACCCCGATGGCTCCGGCGAATTGCTGGGCGGCGTTGAGCATTCCGGAACCGCTGCCGGCTTCTTCGGGTGTCGCGTCGCCGAGGACGAAATCGAAAAGCGGAATGAACAACAGTCCGGAACCGGCGCCGGTGACGAAGAGGGCGGGAGCCATCTGCCAGACGGTGATGGCGGTGCCCCAGTGCGCGATCGACCACCACAGGGCGAGCAGGCCGGCGACGGCGATGGCCAGTCCTAAGCGGAGGGAAGCGCGGCCGAGTCGCGCGGCGAGCACCGCACCGGACAGCAGGGTCGCGAGCGCGGTGCCAGCGGCCCAGGGGAGCAGCGCGAAGCCGGACTGCAGCGGCGTCCAGCCGAGACCGGACTGCAGGAGCAGGTTCACGACGAGCACGAATCCGCTGAGCGAGGCGTAAAACCCGCCGGTGATCAGCAGCCCGAACACGAAGCCGCGCTGGGAAAACAGCGACGGCGCGATCACCGGGTGGCTGCTGCGGCGTTCGGACCTCGCGAACAAACCGAAGGCGACCACGCCAGCGGCCATCGACACGTACGTCCACACCGGCCAGCCGAGTTCGCGTCCTTGGATGAGCGGCACGATGAGCAGCGCTGACGCCGCGGTCAGCAGGCCGACACCGCGCAGGTCGAGGCGGGCATCGCGGTCTTCGCCGCTGTGCCGAGGCAGCACCCGCAGGCCGAGCAGGCCGGCGAGAAGGCCTAACGGGACGTTGATCAGGAAAATCGAGCGCCATTCGCTGCCGAACAGGTTCAGGTGCAGCAGCCAGCCGGCGAGGATCGGTCCGGCGACCGTGGCCAGGCCCATGATCGGGCCGAACGGCATCAGGGCCTTGCGCAGCTGGTCGGGTGGGAACACGACCTTCACCAGCGCGATGCCCTGCGGGATCATCACCGCGCCGAACAGGCCCTGGAATACGCGGGCGCCGATCAGGAACCCGGGGCCGGGCGCGAGCCCGCAGGCCAGCGACGAGACGGTGAAGCCGGTCATGCCGAGCAGGAACAGCCTGCGCCTGCCGAGCAGGTCGCCGAGCCGGCCGGACGTCACGAGGCCGAGCGCGAACGCCGCGGTGTAGGCCGACAGCACCCACTGCAGGGTGATCGGCCCGCCGCCGAGGTCCGCGCGGATCGAAGGGCCGGCGAGGGCGGCGACGCTGGTGTCGATCAGGTCCATCAGGTCGGCGATGACGACGACCGCCAGCACGAGCGATGCCTGGACCAGCGGAAGCGGTTCGGCACGCGGAGACGAACTAAGTTCAGTAGTCACGAACTAAGTTCTAAATGACGAACTAAGTTCGTGTCAAGCTATAGTGACGGGCATGCCCGCTGCCCCCGAGAGCGCCGCGCCGCCCGGCACGCGTCCGCCCGCGCCGAGGCCGCGCCGAAACCGCGGAAAGAACCCATCACGGTCGAGCGGATCACCGACGCCGCGCTGCAGGTCGTCGCCACCGAGGGCTACGACGCGCTGACCGTCCGCCGGGTCACCGCCGTGCTCGGCACCGGGCCGTCGTCGCTGTACGCGCACATCGTCAACAAAGAGGACCTCGACGATCTGCTCATCGGCAGGCTCTGCGCGCAGATCGAACTGCCCGAACCGGACCCGGCGACGTGGCGGCAGCAGGTCCTGGACGTCTACGGGCAGATCCGGGACCTGTACCTGAAGTACCCAGGGGTGTCGCGCGCCGCGCTCGCGATGGTTCCGACGCACCTGGAAACACTTCGGGTCAGCGAAGGAATCCTGGCGATCCTGCTGGCCGGCGGCATCGAACCGCAGACCGCCGCGTGGGCTCTGGACTCGCTCACGCTCTACGTCACCGCGTACGCCTGGGAACGGTCGCTCGTCCAGCAGCGCCAGCAGCACGGCGGCGAGTGGGTGCTGAGCCGGGAGGACCTGATCGATCGGTTCAGCGGACTGCCGGAGGAGAAGTTCCCCCGCACCCGCCAGTACGCGGCGGAGCTGACGTCCGGCACCGGGCACGACCGGTTTGTCTTCACGGTCAATCTGATCACGCAGAACCTGGCTGGCGGGATTTCCGGATAGCGGACGTCTGGGCGCGGGACCGCGGATCTGGCTAGCGGGGCTTCGGGATCGCCGGGTCGCAGCAGCCGGTCATCCGGGGCAGTTCGCGGTTGACCTCGGCCAGTTCGGCGGCGACCGCGTGGCACGGTTCGCACGCGGCGAGGTGTCCGGCGAGAACTCCGGCCCGACGGGCAGGCAGGGTGCCGCGCAGCCACGCACCCATCCGGCGGCGGACTTCTTGGCACTGCGGCAGTTTCGCGTCCGGCACCTGGACTTGCAGGTACGCCTGCCGGAGTCCTTCGCGGGCGCGGCGGGCGAGCACCGCGACGCCGTTCGGGGAAACGCCGAGCAGCGGCGCGAGTTCCGCCGGCGTGTTGCCTTCGGCGGACATGCGCCACAACACTGTGCGCCAGCGTCCGGGCAGGGTCCGGTAGGCCGACCACACGAGCCGGTCTTCTGAGCGCATGACAGCGAGTTCGTCAGCCCCGCCGTCGAGAGTCACGGGTTCCGGCACTGTCGCATAGAGATCGATCCGGTTTTCGTGGCGGCTCCAGCGTGCGAAGAGATTTCGCATTGTGGCCACGAGATACGCCGGCGCGTTGGACTCCGGGCCGCCGCCGGCCGCGACGGTGCTGAGCACGCGCGCGAAGGCTTCGGCGACCAGGTCGTCGCGTTCGGCTTGCTGGCGCACCAAACCTGCGGCGACGCGGCGCATCAGCGCGACGTGCCGCCGGAACAATTCCCCGCCGGCCTGGCAATCTCCGGCGCGTACCGCGGCGAGGAGCTCGGCGTCGGTGCGCTCGTCCTCGTCCGCCTCGGCGACCAGCGTGCTGCCCAGTGTCGCGTCCACCGTGCACCTCCCACCGGACCGGCCCACACCTCGTCACGCGGGACTACTGAAAGTAACTGGTACAGCAGTGTACTCCATATGCCGCCGAGGATCGGACAGTCGGTCACGCGAGTCCGCGCTGGCTGTCTCGATCAGCCGAACGGGGAAGTCTTGGCTGCTCAAGGATATTGCGTCCGGCCGCCGACTGTCCGAAGTGGACTATTGACGGCCGGTCAGGAGAACTTTCCGGCCAATTCGGTGAAATAGGGCGTCATCGAGGGGTGGTATCGGCATCTGGACTCGGATCGTCCGACCGGGTGTCTCGTCGCCCTCCCAGGGGCCGAACCAGCGCGTGGTGCGTTCGGGTTCGGTGATCGCGGCCCACCCGTCGTCGATCGGAGCGCGGAAGCTGCGCGGCAGGACCAGGTCGATGTGGTCAGCGAGACGGTGCGCGCTCGCGGTGGGCACGGGCTTCATGCGGTGTGGACCTCGGTCTCGAGCGCGTCGAGCCGCTGCTGCCAGGCCGGCGGGGCGAGAAGCTGGGTGAGCCAGGCGGTGAGTTCGGCGAAGCCTTGCGGGTCGAGCGCGTAATACCGTTGCCTGCCTATGACTTCGTCGCGCACCAGCCCGCTTTCCCGCAACACCCACAAATGCCGCGACACCGCAGGTCGGCGATCGCGCTCGCGACCAGATCCATGACGGAAGCGTAACCCGGCGGCTACACGTTCGGCGTCCTGCTCAGGGCCAGGTCGACGCGCCGCCGCGGCGTTTGCGGACTTCTTTCCCGGCACCGGGCGGGAAACCGTGTTTGGCGAGCCGGACCTCGGCGAGTTCGTCGGCGCTGGTGACGGTGAGGAACAGGCTCAGCAGCAGGCTGATCAGCAGCGCGGCGATGATCATCCCGGCGGGCATCGGCGTGACCAGGGTGAGAACGACGTAGCCCGCGACCAGCCAGGGCAGCGCCTCGATGAAGATCCGGAACGCGAAGCGCAGCACCCAGGTTTTCGCGGTCGCGTCGTACAGCACCCACTCCCGGTACTCCTCGGGGAGTACTCCGCCGTACACGTAGTGCAGCCAGCGCACCGGGCCGGGTCGCTTCATCCCCGTCGGGTACCCCGCGTTCAGGCCGCGTACGCCTCGAGCTTGGCCGGGTTCATCTGCCAGAACACGCGGTGGATGCCCTCGGCCGACGCCGAGACGGTCAGCACCGCGGTCACCGTTCCGCCGTGGCTGACCACCGCCGCGGGCTGGCCGTTGACGTCGCTCCAGCGCACCTCGGCATCGGTCCAGAACCGGTCGGCGAACGCGCGGAGGTACTTCGCCACCGTGACCGCGCCGACCACCGGAATCCGCGTCGCGCGGACCGCGCCGCCGCCGTCGGAGTAGCTGACGACGTCCTCGGCGAGCAGTTTCTCCAGCGTCGCCAGGTCGCCGGAGCGCGCGGCGTCCACGAACGCGGTGAGCAGCCGCCGCTGTTCCGCCGGTTCGACGGGCGTCCGGCGTTCCGCGGCGAGGTGCTTGCGCGCACGGCTGACCAGCTGGCGCGCGTTCACCTCGGTGGTCTGCACGATGTCGGCGATCTGCTGGTACGGATAGTCGAACGCCTCGCGCAGCACGTACGCCGCCCGTTCCGTCGCCGGCAGTTTTTCCAGCAGGAACAGCACGGCCACCTCGAGGGCGGCGGCTCGCTCGGCGCCGAGTTGCGGGTCGGCGGAGGTGTCGACGGGTTCGGGCAGCCAGGGGCCGACGTAGGTTTCGTGCCGGACGCGCGCGGTCTGGCTCGCGGTGATGGCCAGCCGCGTCGTGGTGGTCGCGAGGAACGCGCCGGGGTTGCGGACGGCCGAACGGTCGCAGGTCTGCCAGCGCAGCCAGACGTCCTGCAGGAGGTCTTCGGCGTCGGCGACGCTGCCGAGCATCCGGTACGCGATCCCGAACAACCGTGGCCGGACCTGCGCGAACACCGAGGCGGCCTCGGCCATTTCCTCCATCAGCGGGCGGATTCCTTCCTCCTCCGGCGGGTATCGCGAGCTTAGCGGGCCGGGGTGTCACAAACCGGCGCGCTGTCCGGTCCTGACTGGCGACGCTCGCGGCGGCCGCCGCGGCGGGAACGGAGGGAACGAGCATGAAGATCGTCGTCATCGGCGGCACCGGGCGGATCGGTGCGCAGGTCGTCCGGTTGCTCGCGGGACACGAGGTCGTGGCGGCCTCGCCGAGCACCGGCGTGAACGCGGTGACCGGCGAAGGGCTGTCCGGCGTGCTGCGGGGGGCCGACGTGCTGGTGGACGTGTCGAATTCGCCGTCGTTCGCGGACGACGACGTCCGGGAATTCTTCCAGCGCTCGACCGGGAATCTGGTGCGGATCGCGCGCGAAGCCGGAGTCGGGCATTTCGTCGCGCTGTCCGTCGTGGGCGCGGACGAGCTGCCGGATTCGGGTTACCTGCGGGCAAAGGTCGCGCAGGAGAAACTGATTCGGGAAAGCGGGCTGGCTTATACGATCGTGCGCGCGACGCAGTTCTTCGAATTCGCCGACGCGATCGCGGACTCCTCGACGGTCGACGGCGTGGTGCGGCTTTCCGACGGCGGCACGCAGCCGATCGCGGCGGAGGACGTCGCGGTGGTGGTAGCGCAGGCCGCGGGCGAACCGCCGGTCGGCGGGATCGTCGAGATCGGCGGTCCGGACGTGCTGCCGATGGACGAGTGGATCCGGCGGGTGCTGACCGCGCGGAAGGATCCGCGCGAGGTGGTGACCGACCCGGAGGCGACGTACTTCGGGGCGGTGCTGGGCAAGGACAGCCTGGTGCCGGCGGAAGACGCGTGGCGGGGAAAGGTCGGGCTGGCGGAGTGGCTGAGCCGGTGACGCTCGTGCGCGGCGATGCGGGTGGGACCCGGAACCGCCGCGCACGAGTCACGAGAGCTGGCCGTCGTAGTCCGGCAGTTTGAAGCCCTTTTCGTAGTCCCCGCCCTCGAGGTCGGTGGACCGGTTGCCGATATTCGCCGTGATCGTGTAGCCCTGCCGGGTCAGGTCGGCGCGGCAGCGTTGTTTGCCTTGCGCGGTGCCTTCGCCGGACTTGCGGGTGCAGATCGCGTCGATCGGGTAACCCGCGTTGCTCAGCTGCGTGCGCGCTGAGGAGGAACTGGTCCGCGCCGTCACGAACAGGACGGACATCTGGTGCTGGCCCGCCCATTGGGCGACCGCGAGCACCGGCCGGTTCGGCGCGCCGGGGTGGTATTCGGTTTCGAGCGAGGTGTTGTCGATGTCCAGCACGATCGCCAGCCTCGATCCGCCCTTCGCGACCCGGTCGGTCAGCCACGGGATGGCCGGGTCGACGGCTGCGCGCACGTCGGCCTGCCATTGATCGTAGCTGGGCAACTCGGACGTCGCGGCCGAGGCGGTGGCCGGGGCGGCGATCAGCCCGGCGACGGCGAGAATCGCGGCACAGGCGCTTTTGACGTTCATCGGCGCGTTTTTCTCCTTAGCGTGGCGGAAACTGCCGTCGGTCACGCTAATCGCGCCAGGACTTCTGGTGCACCGTCGTTCGTCGGGTGATCGCTCGTACCGGGAAAGGAATTCGCTGACCGTTCACCGGACACTATCGCCGGGTTTTCCGGGGTGCTGGCTGCCGACAACCAGCACCCCGATCCGTGGTTATCCGGCGATAGCGTCCAATTCGGCCAGCGCGTCCGCGGGCAGTTCCAGGTCGCCCGCAGCCACGTTCTCCCGCAGGTGCGCGACCGACGACGTGCCGGGAATCAGCAGGATGTTCGGCGACTGATGCAGCAGCCAGGCCAGCGCGACCGCCTTCGGGCTGACGCCGAGCCGGGCGGCGACCTCGTCGAGGGTGGACGACTGCAGCGGGCTGAACCCGCCGAGCGGCCAGAACGGGACGTAGGAAATGCCCTGCGCGGCAAGGGATTCGATGAGCTTCTCGTCCCCGCGGTGCGCGACGTTGTACCAGTTCTGCACGGTGACCACCGGCGCGATCGACTGCGCCTCGGCCACCTGCTCGGCGTCGACCACGCTCACGCCGAGTTCCTTGATCTTGCCTTCCTGGCGCATTTCGGCGAGCGCGCCGAACGGTTCGGCCAGCGAACCCGGCACCGGCGAGTGCCCGTCCGGTCCGCCGCCGACGCGCAGGTTCACCACGTCGAGCGCCTCGACGCCGAGGTTCCGCAGGTTCGACTCCACCTGTTCGCGCAGCTGCTCCGGCGAACGCTCGTGGATCCAGCCGCCCTGGTCGTCGCGCACCGCGCCGACCTTGGTGACGATCTGCAGCCCGTCGTAGGGCGCGAGCGCTTCGCGGAGCAGTTCGTTCGTCACGTACGGCCCGTAGAAGTCAGCGGTGTCGATGTGGTTCACGCCCAGTTCGACGGCCGTGCGCAGGACCGCGATCGCCTCGTCACGGTCCTTCGGCGGTCCGAAGACGCCGGGTCCGGCCAGCTGCATCGCGCCGTATCCCAGGCGGGCGACGGTGCGCCCGCCCAACGTGAAC
Source organism: Amycolatopsis echigonensis (assembly GCF_002846615.1). NCBI lineage: Bacteria > Bacillati > Actinomycetota > Actinomycetes > Pseudonocardiales > Pseudonocardiaceae > Amycolatopsis > Amycolatopsis echigonensis. Next base: position 5,214,291 of record NZ_PJMY01000003.1, read on the forward strand.
GTCCCGCCGGGGAGGTTGTCGGTCAATGTTCCGCCCTTCTTTTCTCACCGCGCCGGTTCCGTCGCGGCTGCTGTCCATGGTGCTGCCGGCGGCGCGGCGCGGCCAGTACCCCTCGGTCCTGGGAGTGTCAGGGCCAGGCTGGCAGGGCGGTTTGGTATACCATTGACATGGCTTCTCTCACTGTGACCGGCGTGCGCCCCTGGGGCGGCGACCCGGCCGACCTCGTCCTTGACGGCGACCGCATCTCCGACGTCCGGCCCGCGGGTTCCGCTCCGGTCGAGGGCGAGCGGATCGACGGCGCGGGGCTGCTCGCCCTGCCCGGGTTCGTCAACGCGCACGCGCACGTCGACAAGAGCTGGTGGGGCAAGCCGTGGGTCTCCTACGGCGGCGTCGCGAGCACCGAGGGCCGGATCGCGCACGAGCGGGCGGAGCGGGAGGCGCTGGGGATCCCGAGCGTCGAGCTCGCCGAGACGGTGCTGCGCGAATTCCTGCGGCACGGCACCACCGCGGCGCGCAGCCACGTGGACGTCGACCTTGGCCTGGGGCTGCGCGGCATCGAAATCGTGCGGCAGGCCGCGGAACGGCTGGGCGGCGCGGTGGAGGTCGAGATCGTGGCCTTCCCGCAGGACGGGGTGCTGCGGCGGCCCGGGGTGCTCGCGCTGCTCGACGAGGCCGCGGCGGCGGGCGCGAGCCGGATCGGCGGCCTCGACCCAGCGGGCATCGACCGCGACCCGGTCGGCCAGCTCGACCGGCTGTTCGAGATCGCCGAGCGACGCGGCGTCGGCCTCGATATCCACCTGCACGACGGCGGTGAGCTGGGCGCGTTCCAGTACGAGCTGATCGCCGACCGGACCGTGCGGGCCGGGCTGCAGGGCAAGGTCACCGTGTCGCACGGCTTCGCGCTGGGCGAGGTTCCCCCAGCGCGACAGGCGGCGCTGCTCGACCGGATCGCCGAAGCGGGCATCTCGCTGGCGACCGTGGCACCCGTGCGGAAGGCCCCGCTGCCGTGGACCGAGTTGTCCGCGCGCGAGGTCCCGGTCGGCCTCGGCACCGACGGGATCCGCGACCTGTGGTCCCCGTATGGCGACGGCGACATTCTGCGGATCGCGTTCGATTTCGCCCGCCTGCACGGACTGCGGACGGACGAGGAGCTGACGGCGGCGGTGGAGCTGGCGACGCGGCGGGCGGGGTCGTTCGTGGGTCGGGTTCGGCATGATCTGGTGCCGGGTTGCCGGGCGGATGTGGTGTTGGTGGCGGCGGAGAATGTGCCGGACGCGTTGCTGCGGGCGCCGGTGCGTGCGTTGGTGATCGCGGGCGGCCGGGTGGTGGCGCGGGACGGGAAGGTGCTCGTCTGACGGTTCGTCCGGCGCTCCAGACCGCCGCGGGTTTTTCCGTGCCCAGAGACGAACTTTTCGCCTCCGCACGGCGATATCTTGCCGGGATGGACAAGCTCGACGCTCTCCGCAGGCGGCTGGAGCAGGAACTTCCCGCGCTGCTGGAACACCACCGGGTCCCCGCCGCCGTGCTCGCGGTGGCGGTCGGCGAGGAGACGGCCACCGCGGCCGCCGGGGTGCTGAATCTCGGCACTGGGGTCACCGCCACCACCGATTCGGTATTCCAAATCGGCTCGATCACCAAGGTGTGGACCGCCACCCTCGTCCTGCAGCTCGTGGACGAGGGCCTGGTCGATCTCGACGCCCCTGTCCAGCGGTACCTCCCCGAGCTCAAACTGGGCGACGCGGCCGTCACCGTGCGCCAGTTGCTCAGCCACACCGCCGGGTTCGAGGGCGACCTCTTCACCGACACCGGGCCCGGCGACGACGCGGTCGAGAAGTTCGTCGCGACGCTCGACGGCGTTGCCCAGCTTTTCCCTCCCGGCGAGTTGTTCTCCTACAACAATGCTGGGTACGTCGTTCTCGGCCGGCTGGTGGAAGTGTTGCGCGGCAAGCATTACGAGGACTGCCTCCGCGAATACCTCGGCACCCCGCTGAAACTCCAGCAGTTCTCGCCGAACGCCCTCGACGCGATCCGCTTCCGCGCCGCGCTCGGGCACCTCGAACCCGAACCCGGTGCCGACCTCGTGCCCGCGCCGTTCTGGTCGATGCTGCGGTCCAACGGTCCGGCCGGGTCGTCGCTCGCGATGTCCGCGGCGGATTTGGTCGCCTTCGCCCGCATGCACCTCGCGGGCGGGGCCGGAGTGCTGAGCGCGGAAAGCGCCGCGGCCATGGTGGAGCGGCAGGTCAGCCTCCCGCCGCTCGGCATCATGGGGGACGCCTGGGGCCTCGGCTGGGAGCTGTTCGACACTCCGGCCGGCCAGGTCTACGGCCACGACGGCAACACCATCGGCCAGGCCGCGTTTCTGCGGCTGGTGCCCGAAAGCGACCTCGTGGTGGCATTGCTGACCAACGGCGGTGACGCGATGGGCCTGTACGCCGACCTCATTCCCGCGCTGCTCAAGGAATTCGGCGGCGTCGAGGTGTCGCTTCCGCCTCGTCCGCCGGAAGAGCCGGAGCCGTTCGCCGCGGACCGTTATCTCGGCACTTACGCCAGCGCGGTCGCCGATCTCGTGGTCTCCCAAGACGACGACGGGCGGGTCTGGCTGGAGCAACGTCCTAAAGGGACGGCCGCGGAGCTGAGCTCCGCCAGCAAGTCCGAACTGGTCCTTCTCGAAGGTGACACGCTGATCCTTCGCGAGGCTCAGGGCGGAATCCACCTGCCCCTGGTCTTCCTCGGCGACGACGGCACCGGCCGCGCACGATACGTCCATTCGGGGAGGGCGACCCGTCGCGCCGGGTGACCGGACGGCTTTGTCCCGAACCGCACGGTCCGGGCGGGCGCGGCGACCTGGCGCTGCTCCGAGCGGGCTGACCCGTGGACCGACGGATCGTCAACGTCGAGCCGAGGTGCAGGTTGGCCCGCTGACCGAGGCTCGGCAGTCCACACCGGACTGCCGAGCCTGGCACGCGTTCAGTAACCGTAGTGCAGCCAAACAGCTTTCGTCTCGGTGTACGCGTCCAGCGCCCACGGTCCCATCTCGCGGCCCCAGCCCGACGCCTTGTACCCGCCCCACGGAGCGGCCATGTCCGGAATCGGCGGCATGTTCACGAACACCGCACCCGCGCGGATCCCGTCCGCATAACGTTGCGCGGTACGGATGTCGCGAGTCCACACGGTCGCGGCGAGGCCGTACTGCGTGTCGTTCGCACGCGCGACCAGCTCGTCTGGGTCGTCGTACGGAGTCACCGCCAGCACCGGGCCGAAGATCTCCTCGCGCATGATCGTCATGGTGTCCGTGACGCTCGCGAACAGCGTCGGCTCGTAGAAATAGCCGTCGCGGTCGACTTCCGAGCCCCCGGTGATCAGGTCCGCGCCTTCGGAGCGACCGGTCGCGACGAGGTTCGCCACGTGGTTGCGATGCTTGTCCGACACGAGCGGCCCGACCTGGGTCGTCTCGTCCAGGCCGGGGCCGACCTGGAGCCCGGCGAGTCCGGCGGCCATTTTCTCCACGAACTCCTGCTCGCGTTTGCGGTCGACGTAGAACCGCGTATACGCCGCGCAGACCTGACCGGTGTTCAGCGTCGCGCCGGCGAGGTTGCCCGCGACGGCGGCGTCCAGATCGGCGTCGGCGGCGATGATGCTCGGGGCCTTGCCGCCGAGTTCGAGGGTCAGCCGCTTGAGGTTGGACTCCGCGCTCGCCGCGGTGATCAGCTTCCCGACCGCGGTGGAGCCGGTGTACGACACGTGGTCGACGTCGTGGTGCGAGCTCAGCATCGCGCCCACCGGACCGTCGCCGGTCACCAGGTTGACCACGCCTGCTGGGATACCAGCCTGCTCGGCCAGCTGTACCAGCCGGATGCTGGTCAGCGGCGTGACCTCGCTCGGCTTGATCACGACGGTGTTGCCGGTGGCGAGCGCGGGCGCGAGTTTCCACACGAGGATCATCAGCGGGAAGTTCCACGGCGTGATCAGCGCGTTCACGCCCACCGGCTCGCGGCGCGTGTAGTGCAGGGTGTCCGGGAACGAAACCGGGTTCGTGGTGCCCTGGATTTTCGTGACCCAGCCAGCGAAATACCGCAGGTGCTCGGCCGCGCCGGTGACGCTCACCTGCCGGGAGATGCCGATCGGCTGGCCCTGGTCGCGGGTTTCCAGCGCGGCGAGTTCCTCGTGATGTTCGTCGACGAGATCGGCGAGGCGGAACAGCAGTTTCGCCCGCTGCACCGGCGCGAGCCCGGCCCACTCCGGCGAGGTCAGCGCGCGGCGCGCGGCGGCGACCGCGGCGTCGACGTCCGCCTGCGTTGCTGTCCCGACGTCTTCGAGAACCGTGCCGGTGGCCGGATCGCGGGTCGGGATGGGCTCCCCGCCGGCCTCGGTCCACTGACCGTCGATGAACAGGCGTGTCGGCAGTGTCGTCGGCATGGCGCTCCCTAGTCCCAAGCTTCTGGTCGGTTCCGAGTATCGGCGCGCGGCGGGCGGGCGGTCTTGTCCGCGAGGGCACGCCCGTTGTCGGCCAGTGAAGACAATTCCGGTCGCTGCCGGGGGACCGGTCAGGATAGGACATGGACGTGATCGTGGTAGGCGCGGGTTCGGCGGGCTCGGTGGTGTGCCGGCGGCTGGTCGACGCGGGCGCGAAGGTGACACTGCTGGAAGCGGGCGGACCGGACACGAACGCGGCGATCCACGACCCGTCGCGCGCGGCGGAACTGTGGCACGCCGCCGAGGACTGGGACTATTACACGGTGCCGCAGCCGCACGCCGGAAACCGCAGGCTGCATCTGCCACGCGGAAAGGTGCTCGGCGGCTCGCATTCGCTGAACGCGATGATCTGGGTCCGCGGCGCGGCGGCGGACTACGACGGCTGGGACCTGCCTGGCTGGACCTGGAACGACGTGCGCCCGGTGTACGAGCGGATCGAGCGCGACCTGCTCGACCTGGAGCGGCACGATCCGCTGCAGCCGATCCAGCAGTCCATTGTGGACGCGGCGCAGGAAATCGGCCTGCCGTTCAACGACAATTACAACAGCGGCACCCTCGACGGCATCTCCGTGCAGCAAGTCACCATGGCCGGCGGACGGCGACGCAACACCTGGCTCTGCTACGCCGAACCGGTCGCCGATCAGATGACCGTGCACACTGGCGCGCTGGTGCATCGCGTGCTGTTCGAGGGTGACCGCTGCGTCGGGGTCCTAGCGGAGATCGACGGTGAGCTTCAGCCACTGTTCGCCGATCAAGTCGTGCTCGCCGCCGGTGCGCTGGCGGCCCCGGCAATCCTGCTGCGCAGCGGGATCGGCCCGGCCGACGACGTCACCGCGCTGGGCCTGGACGTCGTCGCGGACCTGCCGGGCGTCGGCGAGAACCTCCATGACCACCTGCTGTCACCGGTCGTGTTCGCCACCGACCGGCGCGAGGTCGCGCCACCGCAGACCGGGCATTCGGTCACGCAAACACATCTGTTCTGGCGCAGCCGTCCAGGCTTGGCGGTGCCGGACACCCAGCCGATCCACTTCAGCGTGCCGATGTACGAGCCGTGGATGACCGGGCCGCCGACCGGGTTCTCGCTGATGGCGGGCATGATCACGCCGCAGAGCCGGGGAACGCTGCGGTTGCGCAGCGCGGATCCGAACGAGATGCCGCTGATCGATCTGGCCGCGCTCGCGCATCCGGCGGACTTCGAAAGCCTGGTCGCGTCGGTGGAGCAGTGCCGGTCGATCGGCCGCGCCCCGGCCTTGGCCGACGAGTGGGGTGCGCGGGAGCTGTACCCGGGACCGGCGGAGGTCCGGGAGTACGTCCGGCGCACCGCGATCACCTATCACCACCAGGTGGGCACGTGCCGGATGGGAACGGACGAGCTGGCAGTGACGGATCCGACGCTGGCGGTGCGCGGGGTGTCCGGTCTGCGGGTCGCGGACGCTTCGGTGCTGCCGCGGGTGATCAGCGGGAACACGAACGCGCCCGCGGTGCTGATGGGGGAGCGAGCGGCGGAGTTCCTGCTGGCGTAGTGGCGTCGTGCGTGGCGCTCGCGGTTTTGTGTGCGGTTGCCACGCACGAGGTCACGCCGAGGGAGGGTTGTTGTGGGGCGCGGTTCTGGAGGGGTGTCGTCGCCGGGCCGCTTAGCCGCCGCGGTGCCACGGCGGGCTGCGCCATCGCGGATTCGTGATCCTTGCGCAAGCCAGGGTGGCGCGATGCCTGGGTGGCGCAATGCGCCCGGGCGGCGCGATGCCTGGGTGGCGCAAGCCGCGCGGGCGGCGCAATGTCCCGGGGGTCGGAATCTCGCCCCGAGAGTGCCGCGATGCCCCGGGCGGCCCAATGTCCTGGGAGGCGCAATGTCCTGGGGGCGGAGTGCCCCTCGAGCGGCGCACTGCCCCGGACGACCCCTTTTCCTGCGTGGCGTGATGCCCCGGGCGGTCCAATGCCGCCGCGGAGCAAATCCCCGGCGCCGCAAACCCCCGGAGACACCGACCCGCGGCGGCGCAAACCCCCGGCGGCGCCAAACCCCCGCCCTCCTCTGGGGGACGGCCCTTGCCCAGTCTATCCGCCCCCACCGACAATCCCGGCCCCTTCAGCCGGCTTGTCCACAGCAAGCGCGACTTGGGGAAAGTCCCGCACGCGCCGCAGGGGTCGTGCGTGGTTATCCCGCTGAGAACCGGAATTTCCACGCACGAGTCCTCTGAGAATCGGGATTGCCATGCACGAGTCCTCTGAGAATCGGGATTGCCATGCACGAGTCCGCTGAGAATCGGGATTGCCATGCACGAGTCCTCTGAGAATCGGGATTGCCATGCACGAGTCCTCTGAGAATCGGGATTGCCATGCACGAGTCCGCTGAGAACCGGCATCACCACGCACGAGCCCTCAATCCCGCGCGAACACCCGCTTGCCGCCGAACCACGTCTCTCGCACCTTGATCCCGGCCAGCTCGTTCGCCGCGGTCTGGAACGGATCTTGGTCCAGCACCACGAAATCCGCCGATTTGCCCGGCGTCAGCGACCCCGTCACGTCGTCCAGTCCGCAGGCCCGGGCGGAGTTCAGCGTGAACACCCGGATCGCCTCGGCCAGCGTGATCGCCTGTTCCGGCCACAGGCTCCCGCGGTGCTTGCCGTGCGGGTCCTGCCGGGTGATCAGGCCCTCGATGCCTTCCCAGGCGTTCGGGGATTCGCTCACCGGCCAGTCCGAACCCCCGGCGACGAGCGCGCCGGTGTCCAGCAGCGTCCGGTTCGGCTGCATCCGCGACGCGCGTTCGGGGGGAATCACCTGGGCGATCGCTTCCGGGATCACGCCGGGCACCCACAGGAAGGGCGAGATGTCCGCCGACACGTCGAGTGCCGCGAACCTTTCCAGGTCATCCGGGTGGATGAACTGACCGTGTGCCACTTGGATTTTCGTCGTGTGGTCACCGCGTGCGCGTAGGGCGCTGGCAGCGTCCAAAGTGGCCCGGACGGCCGCGTCGCCCGCGCAGTGGATCTTCGCCGAAAGCCCGGCCGAGACCGCGACGTCCAGCCAGGCCGCGAGTTCCTCCGGCGGCATCGTGGTGTCCCCGCAGAAGCACTCGTGGTCCAGATACGGCTCGAGGAACGCCGCGGTGTGCGCGGGCGGGGTGCCGTCGAGGAAGATCTTCACGAAGTCCGGGCGGTGGTGCTCGCTGCGATACTCCGCCGCGCGGTCGAGCAGCGGTTTGCCGATCGGGTCCGCCCCGAAAATCGGGTCGTTCACCAGCATCGACGACACGACCCACGCGGCCAGTTCGCCCGCGTCGTCCAGCGTCTTCAGGGCGGCGAGGATGTCCAGCGTGGCGGCGGCGTCCTGGAACGCCGTAATGCCGTACGAGTGCAGAATTTTGATCGCCCGCCGCGAAGCTTCGGCGTGCTGCTCGGCGGTGAGCGTGCGGGTGTCCCGCATCGCCCGCTCCACCGCCAAGCCCGCGGCCTCGATGAGCAAGCCGGTCGGCGCGCCGCTGTCCGGGTCGCGGTGGATCGTCCCGCCGACCGGGTCCGAAGTGGACTCGGTGATCCCGGCCAGTTCCAGCGCCCGGCTGCTCGCCCACCGGTTGTGCCTGCTGTCCTCGATCAGCACCACCGGACGGCCGCCTGCCGCCTCGTCCAGCGCCCGGCGCACCGAATCGTGGCCGAGTTCAGGGGCCAAAGTGGACGGCCAAGCCCCGCCCACCACCCATTCGTCCGGACCGAGCCCTGCCGACCATTCCCTTACCGCGGCGAGGATTTCGTCGAGACCCGCGCCGCTTTCCAGCCGCAGATCGAACAATTCCCGCCCGGCAAGTGCGTGGTGGCTGTGCACGTCCACGAAACCCGGCAGCACGAACGCGCCGCCGAGGTCGAGAACTTCGGTGTCCGGACCGGCCTCGGCGGTCGTCACCCGGCCGTTCTCGACCGCGAGCGAGGCCGCCCACGGCCGATCTTCGTCCACTGTGTACACAGTGGCATTGGTGAGAAGCAGTTCAGGTGCCACGGGTCACTGTCCAGCGGGGTCGTAGTCCGGCGAATAAACGGTGTTGCTGAGCAGCCGGCCGTACGCGCCGAAGGTGAAGTGTGTCGGCGTCGTGCCGTCCTCGCCCAGTCCGAACAGCGAGCCGTGCGACCGCAGTTCGCGCACGTTCCGGTGGTCGGCCACGGTCACCGACGCGCACGGGATGACCTTCTCCCGCCAAGCGAACACATAGATTCCGGGCCGGATTTGGTAGACGGAGTTCTCGTCGGTGTCGGCGAGCCCGCGCTCCGGACCGGAGAGGCATTGCCAGGTGTACCAGTGCGGGGTGAGGTAAACGTGCTCGTACGCGTGCTCTTCGCTGTAGACCCACTGCACGCGGCGGCCGATCAGCGCCGTGCTGGGCGCGATCTCCTCGCCATGTGCTTCGCGGCCCTGGATGGCCGCGGGACGGAACCGTTGCGTCACGCGGGGCAGTCCGTCGCCGATCGTGCTCGTGATGACCAGCGCACGGCCCTGGCGCACGTCCAGCAGCAGGCTGAACGCGGTTTCCGCGCCGGGGTGGAACTGCACGTAGAACAGTCCGGCGTCGACGAGGAACGTCTCGGCGGCGGTCTCGCCGGTGGTGCCGTCCTCGTCCCACGACGCGCGACCGTGCGCGAAGCTGATCGAGAACGTGCCGCCGTCGGCACAGTCCACAGTGAACGACTGGTCGTCGAGATCGTCCACAGTGGTCGCTTTGTTTGCGTCGAAGCCGGGAGCGAGACCGTCGAGCGGGAGCCAGGTGGAGGTGTCGGACAGATTCGTCGCGGGCATAGAGCCTTCCTCAGTGTTCGCAGTGGCCGTGGGCGGCGGAGGGCAGGTCGAGTGCCGGGTTCCGGTCGCAGAACCCATAGGGGCGCACCATGAATCCGGAGTAGTCGACCGGCATGACCGGCCAGTCCTCCGGACGCGGGATGTGTGTCGGGCCGAAGACATGCCACAGCACGACGTCGGTGTCGCTGATCGAACGATCGGCCGCGGTCCACGCGGGCAGGCCGGCTCCGCCCGGGTGCGCGTTGGGGCGGTCGCCCGCCGGGAAGCGTTCGCCGGGCGCGTACGGCGTGACCCACAGGTGGTTCGTGGCGAACGTCGCGCGCTGGTAGACCGACGATTCCGGTTGCGCCATCAGGGTTGCCGACGGACGCGGCACGAGCTGGTAGGCGGTCGGCGCGCCGAGCCGGTTGGTGTGCTCGGTGCTGCGGACTTCCCAGACCCGCGCGGTCGCCGGGTTCGCGTGCCGTTTCGCTTCCTGTTCGGTGCGCAGTTCCGTGGCCTTCCAGGTGAAGGCGTTGCCATACGGGTTTTCGTCGCCGACCGGAATGCCGACAGCGTCCACTTCGTACACCGAGTTGCGCTGGCCGTCGACCGCGAAGTCGAGCCGGGCGCAGAACAGGTGCTGGTGCACCGGTGCGAACAGGCCGGGCGCGATTTCGGACGCGTGCGGCTGCGTCGACCCGGGCTCGCCCGCGCCGGAGAAGACGATGCCGGTCGCCTTGGCCTCGCATTCGATGGTGCCGTCGAGGTAGAGGTACCAGAAGAAACCGTAGTCGTAATTGCCGATAGTGGAGATCGACGAGATCACCAGCCGGCGCGATCGGCGGACCTCGGCTTTTCCGTCGAGATCGGTGTGCTTCCAGAGGATTCCGTAGTCCTCCTCGTGCATGCAGATCGCGTTCGGCACGCGCACCGGCCGGCCGTGGTCGTCGGCGAGGAAGGCGTCGAAGTAGTGGATCACGCCGAGGCAGTCGCAGCCCAGGCGCAGGCTGTTGCCGTTCTTGCCGAGCAGGTATTCGCCGGCGTCGAAGTAGCTGATCCAGAACCGGCCGATTGAAGTATCACCGTAAGGAACAACCATCTCAGGCACGGAGGCGCGATACAGCACCGAGCGGTCCTGGAAGGTCAGCTGGTGCAGGGTCAGGCCCTCGCGCGCGTTGAAGCCGACGCGCAGCTGCCAGCCCTCCCACGTCACCAGCGAGCCGTCGACCTGGAAGCTCGGGCCTTCCGGCTGGGTGATCTCGATCGGCTTGAGGGTGGTCCGCGCGGGGTGGTGGCCGTAGCGGCCGGAGTCCTCCGGGACCGGGGTGTCGCCCTCGTCCTCGACGCGGAGGACGCGCTGTTCAGTGAGGTCGAGGTGCGCGACCAGCCCCTCGACCGGATGCGCCCAGGGGCTGTCGGTGCTGTCCTCGCGCAGGAACGTGAGCGAGCGGATCACCCGGCCGGTCTCGTCCTCGCGGCCGAAGTAGCCGGGGGCAAGCGGGGCGCAGAACGCGTGCTCGATGCGGTCGCCGAGACCGCGGCGCCGCATGGCGGCCTGCCATTCCGGGGAGGCCTTGGTGATGGCCTCGGCGAGGTCGTACTCCTCGAAGAGATACGGCGGCTGACCCTCGCCGCACTTCTCGTGGCTGACCAGTTCCCCGGTGGCTATCGAGACGACCGCGTCGGCCGATTCGCCGGTCGCGGTGTCCAGCAGGGTGAACTGGATCCGGCGGTCGGTCCGGGCCCCGGCCAGTACGGCGGCCTTGTCCGGCTCGACCGGGAGGACCTGCGGAAACCGGGTCGTCTCGGTGATCAGGCCCTGTGTCTCCAGCACTGCCCGGCCGGCGGCGAGCTCGTCGGCGGTCAGCGGGTCAAGGGGGTGCGGGTGTGCGTTGCTCATGGTGTCCCTTCGCGCTCCTCGCCGCAGTGTTGGCGGAGGCCCGGGGGAAGCGGTAGCCGGGCGCCGGGGGTCGTGCGGTCGCTGACAACAAGGATGCACTCGTTGCCAACCCCCGGAGGGTCCGTTGCTGCAGGATTGCGGAATGCGACTCGACCTCTCCGGCAAAGCCGTGCTGATCACCGGGGCCGCGTCCGGGATCGGGCTGGCCTGCGCGCGGGCGTTCCTGGAGGAGGGCGCGCGGGTCGGAGTCCTCGACCGGGTCCGGCCGCCCTCGTTGCCGGGCGACGTCGTCGCGGCGCGGGCGGACATCACCGACGAAGGCCAGGTCGCCGCGGCGGTGCGGCTCGTGGCGGAGTCGTTCGGCGGGATTGACACGGTAGTCGGCTGCGCTGGGATATCAGGGCCGGTCGGGCGGCCGCTCGCGGAGACCGGTGCCGAGGACTTCACCGCGGTCCTAGCGGTGAACGTGCTGGGCCAGTTCCTGGTCGCGAAGCACGCTCGGCCCTGGCTGGGAGACGGGAGTTCGATCGTCTTCCTGGCCAGCGATTCGGCTTTCGTGGGCGCGCCGGGAATGGTGCCCTACTGCGCTTCGAAGGGCGCGGTGGTGTCGTTGACACGCGCCCTTTCGGTCGAGTTCGGCGGCGTACGGGTCAATTGCGTGTGCCCGTCGGTGGTGGACACGCCGATGGCGCGAGGGGATTTGGGGAATCTGCTGGACGAACCGGGATTTCCGGTGCAAACGGCCGACGACGTCGCCCAGCAGGTGCTGTATCTGGCTTCCGCGCGGTCGCGGACGGTGAACGGACAGGCCTTGCTCGCCGATTTCGGCGTCTCCGCTCGGTCTGGGTTTCCTGCTTGAAAGGGAAGGAATGACGATGGCGGACAAGCGGGTCGTGGCGATTACCGGCGGGGGAACGGGCATTGGAGCCGCGGTCGCTCGGCGGTATGCCGGCGAAGGCGCGCAAGTCGTGGTCCTGGGACGGCGGCGGGAACCGTTGGAGAAGGTCGCGGCGGAGACCGGCGCGCACGTGATCGCTTGCGACGCCAGCGTTCGGCAGGACGCGGAGGCGGCGATCGCGGAGGTGCTCGAGAAGTACGGGCGGCTGGACGTGATCGTGGCCAACGCCGGCGGGCACGGGCTGTCTTCGGTGGTGGACACCGGGGACGAGGAGTGGGAGATCGCGCTCCGGTCCAATTTGTCCAGTGCGTTCGTGTTTTGCCGAGCAGCGTTGCCTTCCCTGGTGGAAAGCGGCGGACAGGTCGTCATTGTTTCTTCGCTGGCGGGATTGTTCGCCGGGCCCAATGTCGCGGGATACACGGTGGCCAAGCACGCGTTGATCGGGCTGAGTCGGTCTATTGCCCGGGATTACGGGCCGCGCGGAGTCCGGGCCAACGCGGTGTGTCCGGGCTGGGTGCGCACGCCGATGGCGGACGGGGAAATGGAGCAATTCGCCGAGGCGGCCGGGTTTGACGGCGGGCATGACGAGGGGTATCGGCGGGTGACCGCGGAGGTGCCGCTGCGGCGGCCTGCGGAGCCGGAGGAAATCGCGTCCATTGTGCGGTTTCTCGGATCTTCGGAGTCTTCGTACATCACCGGGGCGGTGCTGGTCGCGGACGGCGGGGCGCACGCGGTTGATCTGCCTACACTGGCCTTTGAGCGGGCGGGAATGTAGCTCCGCACTGGCCGGATGACATTCGAGGGGGACTGGGCGCGAGACCACCACCTTCCACACCGTCGAACAGGTGCTTGGTGACGATCGTGCCCGACGTCAGCCACGTGCGTTCGCGGTGCGCCCTGAGCTGGGCGACGGTGGCCGCCGGTTACGCGGAAAACTCCGACGGATCCGGTCTCGCGGTCAAGCGCAGTACCAACGGGTACCTCGGCATCGCGGGGACGACACCTCCCGCCGCAGCGGACTCGTCCGAAGGAGACTCGCTTCCCGGCCGGATCGACCGCCTCGCCGTCGAATCAGCTTGATTCGGCGAGGGTCCGGAGCCATTTGGTCAGCAGCTGGGTTTCCGCGGCGCCCAGGATGTCCGGGTTCGCCGCGGCGTACTCCAGCACGCGGTGGATCTCGGCGTGCCGGTTGCCGGTGGCAGCGGTGCCGGTGATCGCGGCGATCGCGCCTTCCCGGACCGCCACGGACAGCGCGCGGTCCTCCTCGGCGAGGATGATCTGGCGCAGCGTGACCCCGATGTTGGCCACGAGGATGTGCGCGGCCGCCTGGTCCGGAGGGACTGTCAGGCGGCCCTGGTCGGCGGCGGCCTGTGTCAGGGCGCGCAGCATCGCGCTGGGCCGTTCTTGCGCCTCGGGCGCGTGGCCGGGGTGGACCTGGCCGTACATCAGCGTGTAGAAGCCGGGGTTCGCGATCCCGAAGGCGACGTGGGCGTCCCATCCGTCGCGCAGGTCCTGGATCGGGTCGCCGGACGGCTCGTGCGCGCCTTTTTCCGCCAGGTACAGGTCGAAGCCGCGTTCGACGACCGCGTCCAGCAGGCCCTGTTTGCTGCCGAAGAAGTGGTACAGCGTCGGCATTTTCACCCCGGCCTGTGCGCAGATCGCGCGCAGCGAGATGTCCTCGCCCGGCGTCGCGGCGACCTGCTCGGCGGCGGCGTCCAGGAGCCGGGTCCGTGTATCCGCGTTCGCAATCTGTGTCACACCGCTATGGTAGTCGCTGTTGCACTGATACAGTGGTGCATATCAGCGATAAAGAGACGGAGGGGTCCTCATGACCGACCACACGCTCAAGGGCAAGAACGTCCTCGTCGCCGCCGGGGCGAAGAACCTGGGCGGGCTCATCAGCAGGCAGGCCGCCGAGGCCGGTGCGAACGTCGCGATCCACTACAACTCCGAGCAGACCCGTCCGCAGGCGGAGGAGACGCTCGCCGCGGTCGAGGCCGCGGGCGGCAAGGGCGTCGTCCTGACCGGCGACCTGACCGTTCCTGCGAACGTCGAGAAGCTGTTCGCGGACGCGGAAGCGGCGCTCGGGAAGATCGACGTCGCGGTCAACACGGTGGGCAAGGTGCTGCGCAAGCCGATCGTCGAGACCACCGAGGACGAGTACGACTCGATGTTCGACATCAACTCGAAGGCCGCGTACTTCTTCATCAAGGAAGCGGGCAAGAACGTCGCCGACGGCGGCAAGATCATCACGATCGTGACCAGCCTGCTCGCGGCGTTCACCGACGGGTACTCGACCTACGCGGGCGGCAAGAGCCCGGTCGAGCACTTCACCCGGGCCGCGGCCAAGGAATTCGCCTCGCGCGGGATCTCGGTCACCGCCGTCGGACCCGGTCCGATGGACACGCCGTTCTTCTACGGCCAGGAAACCCCGGAGCGGGTCGAGTTCCACAAATCGCAGGCGATGGGCGGGCAGCTGACCAAGATCGAGGACATCGCCCCGATCGTGTCCTTCCTCGCGACGTCCGGCTGGTGGATCACCGGGCAGACTATCTTCGCCAACGGCGGTTACACCACCCGCTGAGATTCGCCGCGACAGCAAGGGAAGCGCAATGTCCGAAGTGGAAATTCCGGAACCGGTGGCGTCGTTCGTCGACGCGGTGAACCGGCACGACGACGCCGCGTTCCTGGACGCGTTCACCGAGAACGGCGTCGTGGACGACTGGGGCCGGTCGTTCTCCGGGCGCGAAAAGATCAAGGAATGGAGCGACGTCGAGTTCATCGGCTCGCGCGGTGTCCTGACCCCGGAGGAGATCACGGTCTCCGGCGACACCGTCACCGTCGTCGGGGACTGGCGCAGCAATCACGCCAACGGCCGGTCGAAGTTCGTCTTCGAGGTCGACGGCGACCGGCTCGCCAAGATGACCATCCGGGAAGGCTGACCGGCCGGGGTGTGGGCGTTCCACCGCGGAACGCCCACGCCCCGGGTCAGGTGGTGCCCAAGTACGCCTGATGCAAGGTGTCCGGGTTGTCCAGCAAAGGCTGGGATTCTCCCGCGTAGGTGACCTTGCCGGAGGAGACGACCAGGGCTTCCTGCGCGACTTTCAGTGCCAGGTGGGTGAACTGTTCCACCAGGAGGATCGCCGCGCCCGCGTCGGCGAACTCGGTTACCGCCGGGAGAAGCCTGGTGAAGACGGCGGGTGCCAGTCCCAGGGACATCTCGTCGATCAGGAGGAACTGGGGCTTCGCGGCGAAAGCCCGGCCCAGGACCACCATTTGCTGCTCGCCGCCGGACAGCAGCGCGGCAGGCGAGTCCTTGCGTTTCTCCAGTTCTGGGAAGAGCGCAAGGACTTCTTCCACGCCCGCCGGAGTTTTGGCGGTCAGCCGGAGATTCTCCAGGACAGTCAGGCTGGCGAAGACCGCCCGTCCCTGTTCCACGTGAGCCAAACCCAGTCTCGCTCGGGCCACCCGAGAGTGTTTCGTGACGTCGACCTGTCCAATATGGATACGACCGGACGCCGCTGGGAGCACCCCGGACAAGGCTTCCAGCAGGCTGGTTTTGCCCGCACCATTGGGGCCGACCAACGCGGTGATCTTGCCCTGTTCCAGAGTCAGGTCGACGTCGGCGATGACCGGGCCCGCACCGCGCGTGACGGTCAGGTTTTCGATTCGCAGCGTGCTCACAGCATCTCCGTTTCGCCCAGGTAGGCCTTCAGAACCGCCGGATCCGCCAGCACTTCCGCCTGCGGGCCGCTGGCCAGCACCTCGCCGAAGTCGAGTACGGTCAGGGTGTCGCAGACCGACCGGACCAGGTCCAGATCGTGTTCGATGATCAGCAACGAGACGCCGAACCTGGCCGGAACCTGGCGCAGGCGTTCGCCGAACGCGATGTGCTCCTCGTGCGGGAGCCCCGCCGCCGGTTCGTCCAGGAGCAGCACCTGGGGCTTCGCCATGAGGTGGCCGACGACTTCGATCAGGCGGCGCGCGCCCACGTCGACCCGGTCCAGCGGGGTCGCCGCCGGCGGGCAGCCGAAGAACTCCAGCGCGGCGGCGACTTCGGCGGCGGGCGGTCGTCGGCGGGCTGCGAAACGCACGTACGCCTCGATGGTGAGGCCCGCCGGGACCCGGTCTTGCTGGAACGTCCGGCGCAGGCCGGAACGGGCTCGTTGCGTCGGGTTGCCGGTGAGCGCACGGCCGGCCAGTTCGACGGTT
Source organism: Amycolatopsis echigonensis (assembly GCF_002846615.1). Classification (NCBI taxonomy): domain Bacteria; kingdom Bacillati; phylum Actinomycetota; class Actinomycetes; order Pseudonocardiales; family Pseudonocardiaceae; genus Amycolatopsis; species Amycolatopsis echigonensis. The sequence continues at coordinate 5,230,535 of NZ_PJMY01000003.1, forward strand.
CCTTCGGCCTGGGGCAGGAAGCCGCTGATCGCGTCGACCAAAGTGGACTTTCCCGCGCCGTTCGGGCCGATGACGCCCAGGACTCCGCCCTTGGGGACAGCCAAGTCCACTCCGGACAGTGCCTTGACCTGACCGAAGGTGACGCTCAGGCCGCGGACGACCAGCACCGGTTCGCCCGGCGGCAGACGGGGAGGTTCTTCGTCCAGCGCGGTGATCTGGACTCCGGCACTGGCCCTCGAGCGGCGACGCCACAGTTCGCGGATCGCGGTCCCCAGGTTGCCGCGTCCGGCCAGGGCTTGGATGCCCAGCAGGCCGAAGATCACGTAACCCCAGTCTTGCGGGACTCCCCATCGCTTCAACAGCTCCGGTACCGCGACCCACAGGACAGCGCCGAAGATTGCCATATCAATCAGGTGTGCGCCGGACATGATCGCCAGGACGTACAACGCCAGCGACTGCAGCGGTGCGAAGCTGGTCGGGAAGGCGAACCCGACCTGCGCGGTCAGCAGACCGCCGCTGATGCCGCCCAGAGTGGCGCTGACCGCGAAGGCGGAGAGCTTCGCGGTACGGACGCTGGCTCCGGCCGCAGCGGTGCCGCGTTCGGAGAACGCCACCGCGGCCCAGCTGCTGCCCCACGGACCGCGGCGCAGGAAGTGCACGAGCAAGGCGCAGACGATCAGGACGACGACGCAGAGCAGGAAGTACGCGTTGTCGTCGGCGACCAAGGACGGGCGGTCCACCGAAACGCCGTCGGTGGTGCCGGGGAACTGGATTTCCACCAGGGTGACGTCGGCGGCCGCGGCCAGTCCGAGCGTCACCACCGCCAGGTTGATTCCGCGCAGCCGCAGCGCGGGGAGTCCAATGAGGACACCGACCACGCCCGCCGCGAGACCGCCCAGCAACAGCCAGAACAGGAAGCCTCCAGGGGCGTGCGCGACGTTCAGGGCCGAGACGACCCACGCGCCGATCGCGCCGAAGGTCAGCTGGCACAAGGAGATCATCCCTGCACTGCCGGTCACGACGCCTAGGCCGAGCAAGGCGATGGCGGCTACTACGACGCTCACGCCGAGGTAGGCGAAGTAGCCGTTGAGGCCGACGGTCAGGCCGATACCGACCAGCACCGCGACGACCGCGACGACCAGTGGGGTTCCGAAGCGGGACACCGCGCCCCGGTCAGCGAGCTGCATCCCACACCTCCTTGCGCTGAGACCACACGAGCAGGCCGACGATGGCCAGGAACGGGACGAAATTCCGCACTACCGAAAGCTGGTCGACCTGCGCGAGCGCACCCTGCAGCATGCCGAGCACCAGCCCGCCGAGGACGGCGAGGTCCAGCCGGCGGAACCCGCCGAGCAGGGCCGCCGCGGCCGCGGGCACGACCAGCATGGCCAGCGAGGTGGCGTCGTTCGATTGAGACGGGGCGACGATCACGATGATGATCGTGCTGAGCAGGCCGGTGGCGCCCCAGACGGCGGCACTGAGCCGTTTCGCCGGGATGCCCAGCAGTTCGGCGGTCGTCGGGCGTTCCGACAACGCACGCAGTGAGATGCCAACTGGTGTCTTTGTCAGGATCAGCCGCGCGGCGAAGGCGATCACCACCGCCAGCGCGACGGTCACCACTGTCACCTGGCTGATCACCACACCGCCGAGGGTGAAGGCCGGACCGGCCAGCAACGCCTGGAACGGCTGCGGTTTGTTGCCGAACAGGATGAACGACAACGAGATCAACAGCAGCAGCACCGCGACGGTGACGGCCGAGCGGGTTCCGGTGCCCGCTTCGGCCAGCCAGGTCGAGACGACCCAGCCGATCAGCACACTCAGCAATCCGCCCAGCAGCACGCCGAGGACCACTGCCAGCCACTCGGGCAGTCCGCCGCGGACGGACAGCGCCACCCCGACGTAACTGCCGAACATGCCGGTGGCCGCCTGGGCGAAGTTGACGACCCGGACCAGCCGGGACATCAACGTCAGGCACACCGCCAGCACCGCGTAAAGCCCGCCGGCAGCCAGCCCGGCCAGCGCTCCCTGCACCATTGCAGTCTCCTCTGTCCAGAGTGGATCGGGCTAGCGCCGCGGGATCCGCAGCCAGTCGGCACCGGCGATCTGCCACCGGTTGGTGCCCGTCGCGAGCTTCACCGGCCAGCCCGCGATGTTGTCGTGGTGGGTCTGCCCAGGGCCGAACACGTACGGCGTGCCGACCATCGGGTCGGAGATCGGCTTCATCTCGCGCAGCGCCTTCGTCACCGATTCCCGCGTGATCTCGCCTTGCATGCCGTTCAGCACCTGCAGGAAATACTTCGCCGCGAGGTAACCGCCTTGGCTGAACGAGGTCAGCGGAATGTTGTTGCGCGTCATGAGATCCCGCCACTCCTTGGTGCGCGGGCTCGACGGGTCGGTGAACGGGTAGAACTCGGCCGGCACGTAAACGCCCTTGCCCGCTTCCGAAACCGCCTTCGCGTACTGTTCACTGTAGACACTCGTGAGCAGCAGCCAAGTCACGTCTTTCCAACCCTGTGCCTGCGCGGCTTTCAGCTGGCCGATCGAGTCGGGTTCGACGGGGTTGACCGTCACGGCTTTGCATCCGGCGGCGCGTGCCTTGACGATGTAGGGCGTGTAGTCGGAACCGTTGTACGGCACGGTCGCGTCGACGTACTTCAGTTTCTTGCCGGTGATCTTCGACCATTCGTCGATGGCCGCGCGGTAATACGGCAGCGTGTTCCCGGCGATTTCCAGCAGTGCGCACATGTCTTGCAGGTGCAGCACTTCGGAGCCGTACAACAGGGTCAGTGTCATGTCGTGGAACGGCCCGACATTCGCGGGGCCGATGTTCGGGCTGGTGAAACACGACGGGTCGACGCCGATGCCGGAGATGGAAAGCACCTTCTCCTGCTGGTAGTACTTGGCGTTGATCTGGCATTCGATGAGGCTGGAAGAACCGACGAGTGCGACTGCCTGATCGCCGCCGACGATTTCGCGCGCGGCGGCCGCCGCGGCGGCGGGATCGCCCTTGTCGTCGATGGCGTGGTATTCGATCTTGCGCCCGTGCACGCCGCCCGCCGCGTTCGCCGCGTCGAAGACGGCCTTGGCGGCCTGGGAGGATTCCGGGAAGGTAGCGGGTCCGCTCAGCGCGTTGACCGAGCCGACCACGATCGGTCCGTTCGGATCGGCGGTGCCCGCGCAGCCCGCCGCGACCAGCGTGACGAGCACGGCGGAGGCGAGCGCGGGCAGGAACTTTCTCATCATGGCTCGGCTTTCCGGTCCACAGTGACCAGAGGGGAGAGGGAAAGAGGTCGTGAGCGTTGCTGCCGGTTCTAACCGGGATGAACACTCACGAGGCGTTAGTCCGTCGCCGCGGCGACCGGAGCGGAATCCACGATCTGCTCGAAGCTCGCGACCTTGCCGCCGTCGAACTTCCACACGTGCGCGACTCGTGCGGTAAACGCCTTGCCGGACTTGCGATTCGTGCCGGTGTACGTCCCCAGTCCGACAATCGAATCGCCAGCGTCCAGCAGCGCGGACAGGGTGAACTGATAACCGTCCCAGTCGCGCGCGATCGCCTCGAAGACGTTGCGGCGCACCTCGTCCGGACCGGTGTAGGTGCCCGCGTAAGGGAATCCGGCGGCCTCGGTCCAGGTGGTGTCCGGGCCGATCGGGGCCAGCATGCCGTCGAGGTCGCCGCGGTCGCTCGCCTCGTAGTGCGCGGTGATCACGTCCATATTGGACACGGGAGAACTCCTTAGACAGGCTGGACGTCGGGATAGCTGATCGAACCGAGCGGGTAGATGTGCCCGCCCGCGCGGGAGTGCTCGGATCGGCCGTCGCCGGTGATGCCGAGGAAAACGCCGGTGGTGCGCAGGGCGTAGCCGAGGTCGTGCAGCCACACGCTGGCCACCGCGATCCGGAACTCGCGGAAGCAGAACAGGTACAGGCCGTCGGCGAACTTCCAGACAGTCGACAGGTCCACGTCGCCGTGCCCGCGCTGCACGCCCTCGACGCACTGCCAGCAGTAGCGTTCCGAGGAGAGATAAACGTGCTCGTACAGGTGGTTCGGGCTGTAGCGGTAGACGTTGCGCTTGCCGATGAGGTCCCGCGACGGACCGGGCACGTGGCCGGTCGGCTCGCCGCCGTCGGTGATGCCGGCGTGGAAGGTCTGCGAAACCCGCGGCGTGCCTTCGATGTCCTCGTCGCCGATCACCGACCGCACAGTGAGCGCGCGGTGCGTGGTGGTCGAGTAGACGATCGTGCGGGCTTCGCCTTCGACGCTTGTCATCGGCACGTTCACGAAAAAGACGTCGGGACGCACCGCGACCGCGTCGTACGGATCCTCGACGCCGTTGCAGGCAAGCCGTTCACCGTCGAGGAACCGCAGCTCGAGTTTCGCGCCGTCGTCGAGCGTGACGGTGAGCTCCCGGCCGGTAAGGTCCGCGCTGGGCAGCCGGTAGGTGTCGATCCCGGCGGCGAACTCGTCGTAGGTGCGCCATTCGTCAGGGGAAGGGTCGGACATGCCCATCATGCTCGCCGCGCCCCGGCGCGGGAGCGAACGTTCATGCGCTGGCGGGCAACTGCCGGACGCTCGCGGTCAACCCTCGTGAGCGATGCTAACCGCGATGGCCGCTCAGGACGCCTGTGCCCGCAGCCCGCTCGGCGACTCCCCGAACGCGGCCCGGAACACCCGCGAAAAGTGCGCCGCGTCGACAAATCCCCACCGCGCCGCGATGGCCGCGACCGGACGTGCCGCCAGCAACGGATCCCGCAGATCCCGGCGGCAATGCTCCAGCCGCCGCTGCCGGATCCACCCCGCCACGGTCGTCCCCTGCTCCTGGAACAACCCGTGCAGATGCCGCGTCGAGATGTAATGCTCCGCCGCGATCTGCGCCGGACCGAGGTCGGAGCGGGACAGATTCGCGTCGATGTAGCCGCGGATGCGCCGCATCAGGTCGTGGTGCGGGTCGGCGGCCGCGCGGTCCAGGTCGAGTTCGGTGGCCAGCATCGTGGTGAGCAGGTCGACCGCGTTGTGCGCCAGCCGGACGCCCACCGGGCTCGTCAGCACGTCCAGATTCCCGCCCAGCTGCGCCAGGAACGGCACCACGACGTTGCCGACGCCCTCGCGTCCGGACATCCGCACCGCGGTGAGCTGACCGACCAGATCCCGGGGCAGGTCGACCTTCTGCTGCGGGAACATCAGCACCAGCGTCCGGAAATTCTCTTCGAACACGAGCGAATACGGCCGGTTCGTGTCGTACAGCGCGACGTCGCCGGGCCGCAGCACGGCTTCGCGGCCGTCCTGGGTGAGGATGCCGGTGCCGGCCAGCATCACGCTCAGCTTGTAGCACGGCCGGTCGGAGCGGGCGATGAGTTCCGGCGTGCGCTCCACCTCGTGCGGCGACGCGGTGATCTCGGTGAGCGCGATCTCGCCCGCCTCGTGCGTGCGGAGCCTGCCGTGGAACCGGTCGCGGTGCTCGGTGCTCACCTGCAGCGGCACGAACGAGCGCAGGACCGCGGACCGGAATTCCGTGAAGTCCTGCGCGACCGCGGTCGGCGTCTGCAAGATTGCCGTCATCATGTCACCTCTCCGTCGAAGTGCCGATACCGCTGCTGGTGGTCCGTGAAGGGCCCCTTCCGGGAATCAGATTCCCTCAAGGAGCCCTTCACGGACGGAACGCACCTTAGACCTGTTCGCCCAGTTTGAAACCCTGGTCGGCCCCGTCGGCGCGGGTGTAGGAGAACCCGTCCGCGCCGATGGTCACGTCCATTTCCTTCGTTTCCGTGCGTTCGACGACCGGCTGAAGCTTGCCGTCGAGGTCGAGGACCCGCGAGGCCTCGGTGTACCAGCTCGGCACCACCGGATTGCCCCACCAGTCGCGGCGCTGGTTGTCGTGCACGTCCCAGCTGATCACCGGATTGTCCGGGTCGCCGGTGTAGTAGTCGTGCGTGTAGATCTCGATCCGGTGCCCGTCCGGGTCGCGCACGTACAAATAGAACGCGTTCGACACGCCGTGCCGCCCGGGACCGCGTTCGATCTGGTCCGATTTCCGCACCGCGCCCAGGTGGTCGCAGATGTGCAGGATCTGGTGCCGCTCGTGGGTCGCGAACGCGATGTGGTGCAGGCGCGGGCCCGCGCCGCCGGTGAGCGCGACGTCGTGCACGGTCGGTTTGCGGAACATCCACGCCGCGTACACGGTGCCCTCGTCGTCGCGGATGTCTTCCGACACGCGGAAACCGAGGCCCTCGTAGTAAGCCCGCGCGGCCGGGACATCCGGCGTGTTCACGTTGAAGTGGTCCAGCCGCGACAGCGCGCCCGCGCCGTGCACGTCGTAGCGCTGGGTGAAGCGCTCGACGTGTTCGGCCTCGTAGAAGAACTCGATCGGGAAACCGAGCGGATCCAGCACGCGCACCGCTTCGCCGATGCCGCGCGTCGTGCCCGCCGGGACACGGCGTACCTCGACGCCGAGTTCCCGGTAGTACGCCTCGGCGACGGCGAGTTCGCCTTCGCCGCGCACGCGGTACGCGAGCACGGCCAGCGCGGGTTCCGCACCCTTGCGCAGGATCAGCGAGTGGTGCAGATATTCCTCGAACGCGCGCAGGTATATCGCTTCGTCGTCCTCGTATGTCACGACGAGACCGAGAACGTCCACATAGAACTCTCGCGACGCTTTCAGGTCGCTGACGACGAGTTCCGCGTAGGCGCAGCGGATGACGTCCGGCGGGGTCGTGGTCATGCGTTGTCCTTCCCGGCCCCGAAGCGCGCCGTGTGCACGTCGCCGAGCGTGATGTGCACGGCCTGCTGTTCGGTGTAGAAGTCGATCGAGCGGTAGCCGCCTTCGTGGCCGAGGCCGGACGCCTTGACCCCGCCGAACGGCGTGCGCAGGTCGCGCACGTTGTGCGAGTTCAGCCAGACCATGCCGGCCTCGATGTTCTGCGCGAAGGTGTGCGCGCGGGTCAGATCGGCGGTCCAGACGTAGGCGGCCAGACCGTATTTGACGTTGTTGGCCAGCTCGAGCGCTTCCTCGTCGGTGTCGAACGGCGTGATCGCCACGACCGGGCCGAAGATTTCCTCCTGGAAGATCCGCGCGTCCGGCTTCACGTCGGCGAACACCGTCGGAGCCACGTAGTTCCCGGTGTCGAGGCCCTCCGGACGGCCGCCGCCGGCGAGCAGTTTCCCTTCCGTCTTCCCGATTTCGATATAGCTCATCACCTTGTCGAAGTGCTCCGGGTGCACCAGCGCGCCGACCTCGGTGGCCGGATCGTGCGGGTCGCCGACCACGATGTTGCGCGCGCGTTCGGCGTACCGGGCGCAGAACTCCTCGTAAATCGAGCGCTCGACGAGGATCCGGCTGCCCGCCGTGCAGCGTTCGCCGTTGAGCGAGAAGACGCCGAACAGCGTGGAGTCCAGCGCCGCTTCGAAGTCCGCGTCGGCGAACACGACGGCCGGGGACTTGCCGCCCAGCTCCATCGACATGCCCTTGAGGCCGGGCGCGCAGTTGCGGAAGATCGTTTCGCCGGTGGTGGTTTCGCCGGTGAACGAGATCAGCCGGACGTCCGGGTGCTTGACCAGCGCGTCGCCCGCTTCCTCGCCGAGACCGTTGACGAGGTTGAACACCCCGTCCGGCAGGCCGGCCTCGCGGAAGATGTCGGCCCACAGGCTCGCCGACAGCGGCGTGAACTCGGCCGGCTTGAGCACCACGGTGCAACCGGACGCCAGTGCCGGCGCGAGCTTCCAGCTCTCCAGCATGAACGGCGTGTTCCACGGCGTGATCAGCCCGGCGACGCCGACCGGCTTGCGGTTGACGTAGTTGACCTGGCGGCCGGGCACCTTGTAGGTGTCGTCGGCCTGCGCGACGATCAGGTCCGCGAAAAACCGGAAGTTCTCCGCCGCGCGCTGCGCCTGGCCGAGCGCCTGCTTGATCGGCAGGCCGGTGTCGAAGGTTTCCAGCTCGGCCAGTCGCGCGTCGCGGCTCTCCACGAGATCGGCGATCTTGTTGAGGATCCGGGCGCGCTGGCGCGGCAGCATTTTCGGCCAGGGGCCGTGGTCGAACGCCTCTTTGGCCGCGGCGACGGCGAGGTCGATGTCCTCGGCCTTGCCCGCCGAAGCCGTCATGTACGGCTTGTTCGTGACCGGGTCGAGCACCTCGAAGGTCTCGCCCGAGACGCTGTCGGCCGGCGCGCCGCCGATGTAGTGGCGGATGTGCTCCGGCAGGTTCTCCGGAACGTAGTGCGCGGTCATGGTCACTTTCCTTCCACAGCGAAGCCGTCGACGGGCGAGAGGTACTGCTCGCCCTGGCGCATCAGTTCGGTGATCCGGGCGATGCCCGGTTCGGTCGGGGTGATCAGCGGCGGGCGCACGAAGCCCGACCGGATGAGCCCGCGCTGCTCCAGCACCCATTTGCCCGGTGCCGGGTTGGTCTCGACGAACAGCAGGTCGACCAGCGGGTGCAAGCCGTAGTGGATCTCGCGGGCGCGGTCGAAGTCGCCTTCAGTCCACGCGCGATACATCTCGGCGCTGGCCACCGGGGCGATGTTGGCGGTGGCGCTCACGAAACCGGCGCCGCCGAGGGAAAGCAGCGGCAGGCACAGCAGTTCGATGCCCGACCAGACGAGCAATTCCTTGCCGCACAAGTGAAGGACGCGGGAGAAGTGCTCGAAGTCCTTGGTGGTTTCCTTGATCCCGACGAAGTTGTCGAAATCGCGGAACAGCCGCGCGACCGTCTCCGGCGCGAGGTCGACCGACGTCCGGCTCGGCACGTTGTACGCGACGATCGGCAGGTCCGGGAATTCCTTCGCGACCGTGGCGTACCAGCGGTAGAGCGCTTCCTGAGTGGGGCGCGCGTAGTACGGGGTGATGATCAGCGCGGCGTCGATGCCCGCGTCGCGAGCCTCGGCGGTCAGCTCCAGCGTCTCGTCGAGCTTCGCCGAACCGGTGCCGGGCATGAACGGCACCTTGTCGTCCACCGCCTTGGCGACCGTGCGGATCGTCTCCGCGCGCTCGGCCACCGTCATCGCGCCGGGTTCGCCGGTGGAACCGCCGATCGAGACGCCGTGCGAACCGGACGCGAGCTGCCAGTTCACCAGGTTGGTCAGGCTCTCGTGGTCGACCGCGCCGTCTGCGGTGAACGGGGTCATCAGCGGCGCGATCGAGCCGGTGATGGCGTTCGGGGTACTGCGGAACCTCATGGAGTGGGGTCCTTCCGGGTAGCTCAAGCGGGCGGGGCGGCCCGCCGGTCGAGGTAGGCGTCGAGGGTGGCGGTGCGGTGCCGTCGCGCGGCCAGTTCGAGTTCGAGCGGGTCGGCGTTTTCCTCGATCAGCACCAGCAGTTGTTCGTGTTCCTTGACGGATTCGTGCGCGCGGCCCGGGACGAAACTGAACGTCGAATCGCGCAGCGAGGCCAGCCGGTGCCAGCCGCGGTGCACGAGGTCGAGCACGTGCGGGTTCGGGCAGGGTTCGAAAAGGACTGAATGGAACTCTTGGTTCAACTCGGTGAACCGGTGCGGTTCGAAGTTTTCCAGCGACAGGCGCATCTGCTCGTTGATCGCGCGCGCCCGTTCGATGTCCCCGGGGGACAACTTCGGCGCGGACAGCGAGGTGGCGAAACCTTCCACCAGGGCAAGGGTTTGCATGGTGTGCTCGTAGGCGGTCTCGTCGACCATCACCACCTGCGCGCCGACGTTCCGCTCGAACGTGACCAGCCCTTCGGCTTCGAGCAGCCGGATCGCTTCGCGCACCGGGACGACGCTGACGTCCAGTTCCTTGGCGATTTGCCCGAGCACCAAGCGATAGCCGGGACCGAAGGTCCGGTCCGCGATCCGGTCCTTGATCCAGCGGTACGCGCGCTGGGATTTGCTTTCGCCTGCTACGGGCGCCACTGGGCGTACCTGGCCTTCCAGTGTTCGTTCATCGGGTACAGGCCGTCGACGCTTTCGCCGTTCGCGACCTGTTCCGCGATGAACGTTTCCTGACGTTCCTGTTCGATCGCCGCGTCCGCGATCTTTTCCGCCAGCTGCGGCGGAATGACCAGCACGCCATCGGAATCGCCGACAATCACGTCGCCGGGCTGGACGGTCGCGCCGCCGCAGGCGATGGTGACGTCGATGTCCCAGGGAACGTGGCGGCGGCCGAGCACCGCGGGGTGCGGGCCGGAGTGGTAGGTCGGAATGTCCAGTGCTGCCACCGCCGCCAGGTCGCGGACGCCGCCGTCGGTGACGATTCCGGCCGCGCCGCGGACCTGGGCACGCAGCGCGAGGATGTCGCCGATCGTGCCGGTTCCCTTTTCGCCGCGGGCTTCCATCACCAGGACGTCGCCGGGGTTGAGGGAATCGATGGCGCGTTTCTGTGCGTTGAAGCCGCCGCCGTGGGTTTTGAAGAGGTCCTCGCGGAAGGGGACGTAGCGGAGCGTCCTTGCACGGCCGACGAGTTTCGTGTCCGGACGCGTGGAGCCGAGGCCGTCGATGGAGACGTGGTTGTAGCCGTTTTTGCGCAGCTGGGCGGACAAGGTCGCCGTGCCTACGCTGGTGAGCTTGGTCTTGAGTTCTTCCGTGAGCACGAATTCCGCCGGGAGTCCCGCGGATTCCCGGTCGCCGTACGCCTGTTCGCGCTGGTTGTCGTCGATCTTGGGCTGGGCGCTGAACTCCGGGAGCGGCGTGGTGCCCTCGGTGACCGGCGTGACCAGGCGGCCGGTGGTCTTCTCGCCGTGGCTGACCTCGACCTCGACGACGTCGCCCGGCTTGACGACGGACGACCCGGCCGGGGTCCCGGTGAGGATGACGTCGCCGGGTTCGAGGGTGCTCAGCTGCGAGAGGTCGGCGACGAGGGTGCCGAAGTCGAAGATGAGGTCTTGGGTGGTGTCGTCCTGGACGAGCTCGCCGTTGACCCAGGTGCGGACGCGGAGGTTCTGGGGATCGACCTCGGCGGCGGGGATGGTGGCCGGACCGAGCGGGGTGAAGCCGTCGCCGCCCTTGGAACGGAGATTGGAGCCGCCGTCGGCGTGCCGCAGATCGTATACGCCGAAGTCGTTGGCGGCAGTGATGCTCTCGACGTGGTCCCAGCCTTGTTCAGGTGTGATGCGCCGGGCTCGCTTGCCGATGATCAAGGCGATCTCGCCCTCGAAAGCGAGGAGTTCGGTGCCCGCCGGGCGTTCGATCGGGGTGCCGGAGGAGCTGATCGAGGTGGCCGGCTTGAGGAAGTAAGAGGGCTTCGCCGGGGTCCGCCCGCGTTGCTTCGCGCGCGACGGGTAGTTCAAGTGAAGCGCGATGACCTTGCCCGGCCGCTCCGGCGGGATGTCGCTCGATACGGGACTCATGGGGGTTGACCTGCCCGGATGTCGTCGGGAGAGGAAGATATCTCAAAAGATATACGATCCTGGTGGGCGGGGCAAGGGTGGATTCGAGTCTTGCTCGGTAACGCCTGAGGGTGTGTCGCGGTGCATACGTGCTGGTCAGGGCGCGGTTGTTCGAGCGCGACTGGGGGCGAGCTGCTGACAATGCCTTGCTGTCGCCACTACAGTGACGGCGCGACCACGTACAGTCGTGCGGGGGAGGGGCGAGGATGAGGGGTCACTTCGACGCGTCCAACGTCGTTCAGGCGCTCGTGCGCCTCGACGACGTGCCGGATCGGTTGCCGGACCTCGTGTTTGTGCTGGTCGCTCCAGGAACAGACAAGCAGTCGGGCGAGCTTGAGGTTCGCCGTACGGAGCGGAACGAGCTCGCGGTCGCGGCGTACTCGTCTCTTGACCGGTTGGCCGACGCCTGCGGGAGCGGGCAGCCGTGGGTGCAGGTCACCCGGGAGCGGTTGCTTGAAACATGCCGCGAGCTGGACCTCGGCATCGTCGTGTTCGACGCCGTACTCGACCTCGTGCCGCGATATCCGGAAGTCGACAGTCGGGAGCAGCCTCCGCTGGAGCCAGCCGAGCCGCTGGCCGAACCGGACGGCCGGTGCTACGTGCCGTCGCGCCCGGTCCGGGCTGGTCAGCAGGTGGTGGAACTGGAATTGCAGCCGGTTCGCAACGGTCGGCCGGTGCTCCTGGCCTACACGTCGCCGGAACTGCTGGCCGCTGGGTGCGGGCCGTATCAGCCTTGGGTCGCGATCAACGGCGACGACCTCGAAGCCATCGCGAACGAGGCGGGAGCGCACGGGGTGTTGCTCAATCCCGTGCTCGCCGAAGAGTCTCGGCATGCCGCGCCCGTGCACGACTGGACGTCTCGGCCAGCGATCGGAGGGGAGTAGGCATGTCCGCGCCTTATGGGGACACGACCGGTTACAGTTTCACTGAGGGAGCGCTGAACAGCATTGTCAGCCAGCTCCGCGAAGGCGAGAAAGCACTCGACGAGGTGACATCGAAGGTCGTGCGCGGAGTCGATGCCGGCGCATCGTCCGCGATCGTCGGTACTGTGCTGGACGACCTTGTGAAACTAGGCGTCGGAGCGGCTGGCGCGGCCGGTGGTGCCGCGGGGAAGGTGCATGCCGCTATCGGTGCCTACGACGACATCGAAAACACCCATGCCGGGCAGCTCAAGCTCAACGACAAACACGCCGACGATCCGGATACGCAGCGGGAAACACACGTCCACGGCTGAAGGGGAGGTCAGCATGGGACAGGCGCTCAACACTACGGTGAACGGTTCGTCCGGCACCTGCGTCGCCGCCGCGGACTGGCTGCGCACCGTCGCCGAGGCAGGACATCGCGCGGCAGGCAATGTCCGCGCCGCACGCAGCGGTGCCGAGGCGGGCTGGCACGGACCTTCCAGCCAGGCGTTCCAAGAATCGATCGCCAACATCGACGTCGCTGCGGAAGACATGGCCAACTGGGCCGCGACCGCCGAACGCGGCCTCCGCGACTTCGCGTCGTCGCTGGACATGGTGACCGCCCGCATGAACGACGCTCTCGCCCAAGCCCGCGCGGCCGGTCTGCGGGTCGACGGCCCGTTCATCGTCGAGCCGGACCCGATCCCCGCGAATAAGCCCGGCACCCCAGTCGAGGTGTGCACCGCCGGTGGCGCTACCCGCGCGGTTGGCACCTATCAAGGAGATATCAAGCAGTACAACACCCTCGTCTTCCAGTACAACGCCAAAGTCGCCGCCTACAACGAGTGCAAGGCGATCGTTGACGCCGCGCGCACCACCGAAGGCAACGCGCACCAGGCACTCCGCCGCGCCCTCCAACCACCGTCAGGCCGGCTCGACATCGATGCCTATGCGGTGGGGACCACCACCATCGCCCGGGTCAACGGCTACATCAGCTCGTTCGAAAATCCGCGCAAGGAGGCGCTCCTCAACGCTCAGCGGTCCGCGGCCAGCGCGCAGTTCTTCGACGACTGGGCCCACGGCACGCGCATCAGCTTGACGGCGCTCAACAAAGAGGACCTCGCGTGGGCAGCCAGCAAGGCCCGGGACAACAAGGCTGCTTACGAGACTCGCGCGCAACAGTTTCAGCAGTACGTCGACAAGGTTCCGGAGCCGGTCCGTAAAGCAATTGCCGCCTATCCGGGAAAAGGCAAGTACCACGTCCTTCCTGAGGAAGCAGGGGCAAGCCTGAAAGCCGGGCAAAAGCTGCTCAAGGGAATGCCGTACGTCGGTAGCACGCTAACCGTGATCAACGAGGCTGCCGGGGCAATGAGCGGCGAGCAGTCCTGGGGCAAAGCCGTCGCGGATTCGGGCGGTTTGATCGTCGGAGGCGCAGCGGGGGCGGCCCTTGCGAGCGCAGGCGCGGGCGCAGCCAGCGGCGCTCTCTTCGGCACGCCGTTAGGTCCGGTCGGCTCTTTCGTGGTAGGCACGGTCGGCGGAATCGCCGGTGCGGTCGGGGGTCAAGCTGTCGCTGACTGGCTCGTGCCGAAATAACTCGAGGATTGCGATGACAGACGCAGCAGGGTCGGATGACGCCATGATCGACGCGCTTCCGCCGCGACCGGACAGAGAGACGGGCGTACCGTTCCCTCCGCCCGGTCTCAGTTACTTTCGCGGTGAGGAAGCAGCTCCGGAGCAGGACGACCGCCGGGAGGGCCAGCTGGCAGACCGGCCGGACCCGCCGCCGGGCCTGGGGCCCGCGCTTGCCTGGCATCGGGAGAGCCGCCGCGGGAAAATCGCGCTCATCCTGACCAGTGCGCTCATCCTGATCGTCGGGGCCATTGTCATTTCCTTGTTCCACCAGGGCGGGATCGGGATCTTGGCGGCGTGGCCGATCTGGGCGATTGTCGCCGTAGGCGTTTTCTTGATTTCCAGTCCGTTCAGTTACTTCACCTACGCGGCGGGCGCAGACTGGTTGATGGTCGAGCGCAGCCGGTGGGGAGTGAAGAGCCGGGCCTGGGTGGATATCTACGAACTGACGAGGATAGACGCGGCGTACGGCGGGACGACCTTCCATCTGTGGCTGTACGACAAGGACATGGGCATAACCCGCAGCAGCGAAGAACTCCAGCGCGATCGCCGGATCTGGGATCTGGTGTACAACGGGATCCTGCACTCGGTGGCGGGCGGTGCGCAGGTCAGCCCCCAGGCGATCGGCATTCTGCAGCTCAACAAGACGCCAGCGCTCAAGATCCGCGACTCTGACGACACCGGCCGGTAATGCCCCACCGGTGAGGCAGCATTCGTTTGTCGATCGGGATTTCTCGTTCGGTCGGATGGTCGAGTTGACGGTCAACTCCCGCGAGACGTTGGAGAATATGCGAGAGATGCTCGATGAGACGTTCGAGGCTGCGCAGGGGGGAGCTTTAGAGAACCCGGCGTAGTCGTCGCGGACACGGAGAGCCATCTCCGGTCGATGGCCCACGAGAGTGCGAACACGAGGCTCGGATTCTCGAGCCATAGCTCATCGGTAGGTGGGCGCTCCTGCGCGACGACTGCATGGAAGGCTCTTTTCAAGGTTTGGGCCTCGTCAGTGCCCGGTCCTGGTTAGAACCGGCCCAGGTGCCCGCGAGGCTTTCTCGGCGGGGACGGTTCCCTGCGGCGAAGCCCCGGCTCGCCCAGGCGCGGCGCACCCTCAGCCGATCACCCAGGCGAGCCCGCCGCGCCTGCCTTACGCCTCCTCCAGCCAGCGGCTCAACGGGAGCGCCGGAACGCGGTGCCCCCGATGCCCGACCATCTCTTCGTTGGCCACCAACGCATTCAGCACCGCCTCCTCGACCGCCTGCACCACCGCCTCGAAGAACGGGTCTATCGCGCCCCACGGGATGAACCGCATGCTCTCGTACGGCTCATCGTCCGGCCGGGGGAAATGGCTGGTCAATGCGCCCGCATTGGCCGTGCTGAAGGCCAGGAACAGGTCGCCTGAGAAGTGCGACCCGGTGGTCCCGGTCCGGGCCAGCCCCAGCGGTACCCGGCGGGCTAGAGCAGTGCACTGCCCGGGCAGCAGGGGCGCATCAGTGCCGATCACGACGATCACCGAACCGGCACCGGCGGGGGCCAGCCAGCTGGTGTCGGCCATGGGGTTGTCGTTGGCCAACGCAACGCCCACAGGTGACCCGGCCACGGTGAGTTCCGGGCGGCTCCCGAAGTTCGCCTGCACCAGGGCACCCACGGTGTAGCTGTCCGCCCCATGGGCAACAACCCGTGACGAAGTGCCAGTACCGCCCTTGAAGCCGTAGCAGGTCATGCCCGTTCCGCCACCCACCGAACCTTCGGCGATGGGGCCGGAAGCCGCCGCGTCGATGGCGGCGACGGCGTGTTCGGTCCGGATCGTCGGGGCGTTGACGTCGTTGAGGTACCCGTCCCACGTCTCCGCCACCACCGGCAGCAGCCACTCCGCCGCGGCGTCCGGGCGTTCGCGGACCACCCAGTCGATGATGCCCCGGTGACATGGCCCGACCGAGTGGGTGCTGGTGATCAGAACCGGCAGCATCAGCGACCCGGTCTCGGCGAGCCAGGCGCGGCCGGTCATTTCGCCGTTGCCGTTCAAGGAAAAGGTGCCCGCGGAGCAAGGCACGTCGAAGTGGGAACGGCCGCGCGGGAGGATCGCGGTGACGCCGGTCCGCACCGACGAACCTTCGATCAGGGTGGTGTATCCGACCTCGACGCCTGGGATGTCAGTGATCGCGTTGTGCGGGCCGGGCTTGCCGCCGAGGGCGAGGCCTAGGTCGCGGGCGCGGGTCATGCGGGGACCTCCAGCGAGCAGCGGGTCGAAACGCGGGCGTAGGACAGCACCATCGCCTCGGCGGCGGATCGGTCGAGCGGCGGCACCGCTTGAGTCAGGTGCAGTCCGTACCCGTCTTCGAGGGTGACGAGGTTGCGGGCGATGGTGACCGGGTCGTCGGTCAGGTCGAACACCCCCGTCGCGGCACCGGCTTCCAGGATGCCGACGTAGCCGCGGACCTGGCGTTCGTACAGCGCGATGTGCCGCGCGGCGTACGCCGGTTCGCGGCGGGCAATGGTGCCCAGTTCGTACAGCAGCACGCACAGTTCGTCGTTCTTGCCGTTCGGCAGGCCGCTGCCGATCATCGCGCGCATCCGGGCGCGCGGGTCGGACTCGGCCGCGACGGCGGCTTCGCGCGCTACACAGAAGCGTTCGACGGCTTCCTGCTGCACGTCTTCGAGCAGGTCGCTCAGGGAGGGGTAGTAGTACAGCAGGGAACCCGGCGACATGCCGGCGTGGTCCGCGACGTCGCGCAGCTTCAGGTTCAGCACGCCGCGTTCGACGACCGTGTGCCGCGCCGCGGCCACCAGTTCCGCCCGCCGCTCGGGGGCCTTGCTCGGTCTTGCCATGCCTTGATTCTTTGAACAAATCGCGAAAAACGCAACCCCTGGAGAGGCCCAGCCACGCTCACCCCTTGACGCGGCGGGCTTGAGGGCCTTAGCTGAACGCCCGGCTGGTTATTTGAGTTCCATTCAAAGAACGTAACGACGTGATGGAGGCCAGCGTTGTCCACCCCCGTCTTGCGCCGCGGGTTGCGCTCCCTCGGCACGCTGCTGATCACGCTTTCCGCGATCAGCCCGGCGTCCTCGGTGTTCGTCATCGCGCCGGGCGTCCTCACCGGCGCCGGATCGGGCGCCTTCTACGCCTTCCTCGCCGCCGCGGTCGTCGGTGTTTTCATGGCCTTCGTGTACGCCGAACTGGGCTCGGCCTTCCCGAGCGCGGGCGGCGAGTACACGATCGCCGCCCGCACGCTGGGCAAACTGCCCGGATTCATGGTGCTGGGCATCATGATCGTGACGCAGGTGCTGATCGTCGCGGTGATCGCGCTCGGCGTCGGCACCTACCTGAGCGTGGTGCTGCCCGGCGTGTCCCCGGCGGTCGTGGCGTCGGTGACGTGCGTTCTCGCCGCGATCGTCGCGGTGTTCGACATCAAGCTGAACGCCTGGGTGACCGGCGTTTTCCTCGCGGTGGAGCTGCTGGCGCTGATCGTGGTCGCGGTGCTCGGGCTGGCCAGCCCGGCGCGGCCGTTCACCGACCTGCTCGCGCATCCGGTCGCCCCGGGCGGCGGTCCGGCGACGATCAGCGCGGTGATGATCGCTACCGCGATCGCGATCTTCGCCTACAACGGCTACGGCTCGGCTGTCTACTTTGGAGAAGAGACCAAGGACGCCGGGCGCGGGGTGGCGCGCGCTGTCCTCATGGGACTCGGGGTCACCGTGCTGGCTGAGCTGGTCCCGGTCACCGCGGTGCTGATGGGCGCGCCGGACCTCGGCACTTTGTTCAGTTCTCCCAACATGTTGTCGTACTTCGTGCGGGCCCGCGGCGGCAGCACGCTCGACACCGTGCTGAGCCTCGCGGTCGCGCTCGCCATCATCAACGCGGTCCTCGCGATCGTGCTGATCAGTTCCCGGCTGGTGTTCAGCAGCGGACGGGACCGCGCGTGGCCGAAGGCGATGAACCGGGCGCTTTCCGCGGTGCACCCGAAGTTCGGCACCCCCTGGGTCGCGACGCTGGCGACCGGCTTCCTTGCTGCCGCACTGTGCTTTGTGGACCCGCAGATCCTGACAGTCGTGACGAGCACGTCGATCGTCGTGGTGTACGCGGCGCTGTGCCTCGGTGCCATCCTGGGCCGGCGCTCCGGAGCGACGGCGGGGGCGAAGTACCGGATGCCCGGGTTCCCGATCGCGCCGGTGGTGGCATTGGTCGCGCTGGCGTTCGTGCTGTATGTGAACGCGACCGATCCGGTGATCGGACGGCCGAGTCTCATCGTCACCGCAGTGATCGCGTTGCTGGCCTTGGGGTACTACCTCGTGGTGCTGCGTCGCCGGGGCGGCTGGCAGCTGAGTGACGCGGTGGAGGAGGAGGCCACGCCAGCGCCGGTGCGGGAGACGTCGTAATACGCGACAGGACCGTCCACTTGAGACCGTGGACGGTCCGGTTGTCCTGCCGCACCGGGTCCGGGATGATGCCCGGGTGCGGGTTTCAGTGCTGGACACATCGCCGATCGTCGCGGGATCGACCGCGCGCGAGGCGTTGCAGCGCACTGTCGACCTCGCCGAACTGGCGGACGAGTTGGGATATCACCGCTACTGGTTGCCCGAACACCACAGCATGCGTGGTGTCGCGAGCGCCGCGCCTGCCGTGTCAGTCGCCCGTGTGGCGGATGCGACGAAGAGGATCCGCGTCGGCGCGGGCGGCGTCCTGCTGCTCAATCATCCGCCGCTCGTCGTCGCCGAACAGTTCGGCACGCTCACCGCGTTCCATCCGGGCCGCATCGACCTCGGACTCGGCCGCGCGCTCGGCGGTCCGCAACGTGTGGCCGCGGCGCTGAACACGGGTCCGGCGGAAAGCTCTCCCGGTCGCGTCAAGGAGTTGCTGGAGTACTTCGCCGACACCGACCAGCCGCTGCGCGCAACTCCCGCACGAGGGAACGTGCCGGACGTCTGGCTCCTCGGCTCCAGCACGGCCAGCGCCTGCCTCGCCGCCGAACTGGGCCTGCCGTACGCGTTCGCCCGTCACCTCCGCCCCGCCGAAGCCGCCGCCGCGACCCGGATCTATCGCGAGTCCTTTCGTCCCGGCCGGACACGCGAACCGTCCATTGTGGTCAGCGTCGCGGTGGTCGCCGCCGCGACCGAGGAGCGGGCCGAATGGCTCGCCAGGTCCATTCGGGCTAAGGCGTTGAGCCGTTCGCGCGGCAAGCGGATCTTGTTGCCGCGCCCGGAAGACGCGGTCGTCGACCCGGCGGTCGGTCCCGGCCCGGTTCTCGCCGGAGCCCCGGCGGCACTGCGGAATTCGTTGCGCACAGTCATCGCCGAAACCGGCGCGGACGAGCTGATGATCACCACTCCGGTCCACGACCATGCCGAGCGGAAACGGTCCTATGTGCTGGTCCGAGAGATCTCGGACACTTTATCGCCGCCCGATTGATCCTATCTTGTCCGGTTATCTCAAGAAGGACCAGCTATGGCGCACGGGGTTTCCCCAACGTTCAACCTGGCGCTGGTTCGCATGTCACTTGTCGTGCCTAAGTTCCTGACGGCTTGGAAAGTGGGGATTCATGAACACCAGCGACGCGGTGCGGGCTCGCGCGATCACCAAGTGTTTCGGCGACGTGGTCGCGCTCGACGGCGTGGATCTCGACGTGGCGTACGGCGAGATCCATGGGCTCGTCGGCCCGAACGGCGCGGGCAAAACGACCCTGCTCGGCCTGCTGCTCGGACTCGCGGTCGCGGACGAGGGCGACCTCGAGATCCTCGGCCGCCCGATCGGCCGGGCGCTCGCCGCCCCGGACGGCATCTCCGGGTTCGTGGACGGGCCGGGCCTCTACCCGTCGCTCACCGCGCGGCAGAACCTCGCCGCGCTGGCCTCGCTGCGCGGCCAGACCGTCGACGTCGACGACCTCCTCGCGCAGGTCGGGCTCAGCGACGTCGCCGACGACCGGGCACGCGGGTTCTCGCTCGGCATGCGCCAGCGCCTCGGCCTCGCCGCCGCGCTGCTGACCAAGCCGCGGCTGCTGGTCCTCGACGAGCCCGCCAACGGTCTCGACCCGGCGGGCAAGAAACACGTGCACAGCGTGCTCACCCGGCTCGCCGACGAGGGCGCCGCGGTGGTGCTGTCCAGCCACCGGATGGACGATCTCGAAGCGCTCTGCTCGGAGGTCACCATCCTGTCCGCCGGGCGCGTCGTCTTCACCGGACCGCTGGCGAAACTGTCTTCCGCGGACCGCGAGCTGGCGTATCGCCTGGTCACCTCGGATCAGAAAGCAACCCGCGAGATCGCCGAGAACGTCCCGGGGCTGCGGATCGACGACACCCAGACCCCGCGCGGGCAGGCCGACGTCCTGGTGGTGAGCGGCCTGGTGCCCGCGCTGGACGACCTGGTCGCACGCGTCGTCGGCAAGGGCATCGGCGTACGGGAACTCGCTCCGGTCGTCTCGCCGCTCGAAGCGGCGTTCCTGGAGCTGACGGAGCAGGGGGACAAGCGATGACCGCCGTCGAGGAACGGGACGCACCGGCCTCCGTCCGCCCGGTCGGACTGGGCCGCGGCTACCGGTTCGAACTGGTGAAGCTGGTGTCGCAGTGGCGGATCCGCGTGCTGCTGCTCGCCTGCTGGCTCGCGCCGGCGGTGTTCGTCGCCGCGGTCAGCCAGCAGAGCGACCTGCCGGTGGACACCCTGTTCGGTCGCCTGATGAACATCACCGGCTGGGCCGGACCCCTCGTGCTGCTCGGGTTCGCCGGCAGCTACGCGCTTCCGCTGCTGACCTCGCTGGTAGCCGGCGACGTCTTCGCGGCGGAGGACCGGCTCGGCACCTGGCGGCACCTGCTGGTGGCGATGCGGTCGTACCGGCGGATTTTCGTCTCGAAGGCGCTCGCCAGCCTCACCGTGATCCTGTTGCTGGTCCTCGGACTGGCGGTGTCCAGCACCGTCGGCGGTCTTGTCGCGGTCGGCGGACAGCCCCTGGTCGGACTCGACGGACACCTCCTGTCCTCGGGCGACGCCGCGCTGAAGGTCATGCTCGCCTGGCTCTGCGTGCTCGCCCCGACCCTTGCCCTGGCGGGGGTCGGCCTGCTCGGCTCTGTCGCGTTAGGACGGTCGCCGATGGGCTTGCTGCTGCCCGCGGTCGTCGCGCTCGTGATGACGGTCGCGCAGCTGCTGCCGCTGCCGGTCGTCGTGCGGCTCGCGCTGCCGACGTACGCGTTCATCTCGTGGAACGGCCTTTTCAGCGACCCGGTCCAGCTCGGTCCGCTGCTGGTCGGCGTCGGGGTGAGCCTGGTCTGGGCAGTGGTCGCCACCGCACTGGCCTACGCGCTGTTCCTGAGGCGCGACTTCACCGACCTGACCTACGACGGCGCCGGTCGTCGCGTGCTGACCGCGGGTTTGCTGCCGCTGGCCGGGCTGATCGGCGTCACAGTGGCGGTCGTCGCGGTCGCCGCGCCGGCGTCGGGTTCGGGCATCGACCAGGCGAAGATGCAGCAGTCGCTCTCCACCGAGTTCGCGCACCTCTACCGGATCCAGACCGCGCAGCTGCACCGTCCGGACGTCACGGAGGAGCAGCTCGCCGCGAGCACGGAATGCACCAAGGGCGGCGGCCTCGTCGAGGCCGAAGGCCCCGGCAACGACTGGCGTTGCGTCGTCTCCTGGCATCTCCCTGGCAGCTCCGCGACCGGGCAGGCGATCTACCAGCTCGATGTCACCTCGGACGGGCGGTTTGTCGCCGACGGCGACGGACCGAAGGAAGTGAACGGCTACTTCCAGGTGCGGACCCCGGAAGGGGACCGGCCCAACCCGCTGTGGCAGTTCGACGGCAACGTCGAGCTGCTCTCCTCCACGAAGGGATGAGGACATGCAAGTAACGCGCCGTCGCAGGCGTGGCGGGAAAAAGGATTTCCGCAGATCCCGCAAGCTGCGCTTCGTCACGGCGGGCGCGACCGCGGTCGCTCTCGTCGCCACGGGCTCGGGCATCGGCCTCGCCTCCACCAAGCAGTTCGGCACCGACCAGGTCGGCCAGGAAACCGACAAGGGCCTGACCATCTCGAGCGACCAGTACCTCAAGCCGATCGGCGAGCGGCTAGTGGTGCCCAACGGCAAGATCATGTCCTCGGCGGTCAGCCCGGACGGCAGCCACCTCGCCGCGCTGACCACCGACGGCGGCATCGCGCTGACCATCGTCGACCTGAAGAGCTGGAAGGTGCAGCAGCTCGTCGGCAAGGACAAGAAGGCCGACCTGCAGCTGCCGGGCAATGACGTCGGCCAGGAAGGCCCGTCGTACTCGCCCGACGGCAAGACGCTGTGGCTGGGCCAGATCGACGGCTACCGCAAGTTCACCGTCAACCCGGACGGCACGGTCGCCAACCCGACCTTCGTGCCGATCCCGGCCGACGGCGCGAAGCATTCCCTTGCCGCGGGCGCGATCTTCTCCGCGGACGGGTCCACTGTGTACTCCGCGGTGAACGGCCAGAACCGCGTCGTCGCGATCGACGCGGCCAGCGGCCAGATCAAGCAGAGCTGGACCGTCGGCAACGCGCCGCGCGCACTCGTCCAGATCGGCAACCGGATCTACGTCAGCAACGAGGGCGGCCGCGCGGCGAAGCCGGGCGACAGCACGCTGAACTCGTACGGCACCGACGTCGTCGCCGACCCGAAGACCGGGGCCGCCACCACCGGCACGGTCAGCGTGATCGACCTGGCGAACCCGGCCGCTCCGGTCAAGAGCATCGACGTCGGCCTGCACCCGACCGCGTTGCGCGCCAAGAACAACACCCTGTTCGTGGCGAACACCGGCGGCGACAGCGTTTCGGTGATCGACACCCAGCGCGACGCCGTGGTGCAGACCATCGCGACGCAGCCGTGGCCGGAAGCGACGGTCGGGTACGAGCCGACCGACATCGCGCTCACCCACGACGGCCACCTGCTGGTGACCCTCGGCCGGGCGAACGCGGTCGCGGTCTACCGCTACTGGTCCCCGCAGGCCCCGGCCGCCTTCATCGGGCTGCTGCCGACGGACTACTTCCCGTCCGGCATCTCAGCGTCGGGCAACAACATCCTGGTCGCGAACACCCGCGGCATCGACGCCCGCCGCCCGACCACCGCCGCCGGGCACGCCACGCACGACACCACGTCGAGCCTGCAGCGGTTCACGCTGCCGAGCGACCAGCAGACCTGGGCACAGACCTCTCAGGTGTTCAAGCAGAACGGCTGGACGCCGGGTTCGGTGCAGAAGGCGAACGACAACCGCGACGTCAAGCCGGTTCCGGTGCCGCAGCGTCTCGGCGACCCGTCCACGATCAAGCACGTTTTCTTGCTGGTCAAGGAAAACCGGACGTACGACCAGGTCTTCGGCGACATGGCGAAGGGCAACGGCAACCCGGCGCTCGCGCAGTTCGGCCAGGCCGTCACGCCGAACCAGCACGCGCTGGCCAGCCAGTTCGGGCTGTACGACAACACCTACGACATCGGCACGAACTCGGCCGAGGGCCACAACTGGCTGATGCAGGCGGACAACCCGGAGTACACCGAGTCGTCCGCGGGCGAGTACAAGCGCAGCTACGACACCGAGGACGACGCGCTGGGCCACCAGCGCAGCGGCTTCCTGTGGACCGGGGCGCAGGCGGCGGGCAAGACCGTCCGCGACTTCGGCGAGTTCCAGCAGTTCCTGACCAAGCCCGCGGGCGCGACCTGGCAGAACCTGTACTGCGACTCGAAGAACATGGCCGCGACCGGCGAGCCGACCGCGTACCCGCTGGTCTCGTCGTCGCCGATCCCGTCGCTGAACAGCGTCTCGGTGCCGGGCTTCCCGAAGTTCGACACCGACGTGCCGGACCAGTACCGGTACGAGATCTGGAAGAACGACTTCGAGAAGAACGGCCCGGCGAACCTGAACATGTTCTGGCTGTCGAGCGACCACACCGGCGGGCCGCCGAGCCCGGCCGCGCAGGTCGCCGACAACGACCTCGCCGTCGGCAAGATCGTCGACAAGATCTCGCACAGCCAGTACTGGAAGGACTCGGCGATCTTCGTGGTCGAGGACGACTCCCAGGCCGGGCTGGACCACGTCGACGGGCACCGGGCCCCGATCCAGATCATCAGCCCGTACGCCCAGCACGGCAAGACCGACAGCCGGTACTACTCGCAGATCACCATGATCCGCACCATCGAGCAGATCCTCGGGATCCACCCGATGAACCAGAAGGACAGCGCGGCCACCCCGATGGCGACCGCGTTCACGCCGCAGCCGGACACCACGCCGTTCACCGCGGTGCCGAACCAGACGTCGCTGACCGCCGGGCTCAAGACCCAGCCGTCGTGCGGCCCGGACAACGTCCCGACGGCGTCCACCGCGGCGGCGTCGGCGGCGGTGCCCGCGGACAAGCAGCAGCTGGTGCAGCAGTGGCAGCAGTGGCAGTCGCAGCAGAAGCTGACCGGCCCGAACGCCACGGCGGACTACGCCAACCCCGCGCAGATGGACCACTTCACGTGGTACCAGGTGCACGGATGGACCCAGCCGTATCCGGGCGAGGACAAGATCTTCGCTCCGGACCAGGTGCCGGGGGCGTTCATCCCGTCGGCCGAATCGGACGGCTGATATTCGTTAGCCGGTAAAGGAAAGCCCCTGTCCGCTTACCAGGCGGGCAGGGGCTTTCTTCGTGGTATCTCAACGCGCGTGCGGTAGTGGAGCACACTCCCGAGGATCCGGTCAGGAGCCGGTGTGCTGCTCCGGTGCCAGCGAGTTCCCCGGCGCGATCTGCCCGCAGCTGGACGGAGCGGCTTTGCCCGCGAACCGGTCGCCGAGCCAGGCGATCGCGGCGGGAGCCCACGCCGGGAGCGCGGTGGCGTGGCTGAGGGCGTCGTACTGCGTGTACGTGATCGAGGTGTTTCCGTCCGCGCAGTACTGCTTCGCGAGCGCGCGGACGTCCCCGGCCACCATCACGCCGTCGCCGGTGCCGATGCCCGGCTCGTTGCTCACGGTGCCTTCGAGCGCGCCGTTGTTGGCCTGCGCGATGAACCCGGGAATCGACGGCGTCGCGGCCGAACCGATGTTCACCTTGTTGACCGCGTCGACGAACGGCGGCACCGAATCCGGGTTCGCGTACTCCGGCTTGACCAGCTTCTGCCAGGTCAGCCCGGGGTAGTGGCCGAGCGCCTGTGCGATCGACGCGTGCTCGAGTTCGGCGAGCACCTTGAGGCCGTACTCGCTGGCGTACGGTTTGAGGTCGATGCCGTAGCCGCGGGAGACGCCGATCAGCGCCATCGGGATCACGCCGGACCAGACCGGGCTGCCGCCGACGTACTTGAGATTGTGCGCGGGATCGACGAGCACCCCGCCCTCGGCGAAACCGACGAGGTTCTTCTCGACCTCCGGCGCGTAGCTCGCGGCGATCGCCGAGGCCCAGCCGGTCGCGATCGCGCCGCCGGAATATCCGAGGAGGCCGAATTTGGTGGACTCGGTCATCCCGGTGCCGGACGCGTGCGTGGCGGCGCGGAGGGAGTCCAGAGTGGTTTTGCCGTATTCCGGACCGGCGGCGAAATCGGCGGCCGGGCCCTCGGTGTCCGGGATGACGACGCTGTACCCGAGCGCGAGTGCCGGCGCGATCAGCAGCGACTCGGCGTTCGGCAGCACGCCTCCGAGCCGGACGTCGCCCGCGATCGCGCGAGACGGTGCGTCCGCGGGGTCGAGCGAGTCGTACGCGGATTGGTACGAAACGGCTTTTCCGTTGTCGCCGGCGGGATTGCGGACGACCGAGGTGACGTTCGCGGTGGGATTGCCCTGTGCGTCGGAGGTCCGGTACAGCACCTGGGTGGCCTGGACTGGAGTCGGGAAGCCGAAGACGTGATACGTCAACGTCCGCGTCTTCAATACGGTGCCCGGTGCATACGACGAGAGCGGGGTGCTGCCGTCGTAACTGTAGAAGGAATCGGCCGAGGCCGCGGCGGGCAGCGCGACGGCGGACGTGATCGCGAGAGCGGCGGCGGCGATCAGCGCGCGGACGGATTTCCGGACCATGACTCCCCTTTGAACCATGAAGTGGATCACAACTGGCGGGTAACTTACCAGCGAGTAGGTATCCGCACAACTACGGAAGGTGCAGGCAGTGCCGGTGTTGGGGGTCCAGGCAGGCCCGGCGTAGGCCGCGGCGATCGCGACGGCGCGGTCGTGCCGCGCTTGCGGCGCAAGGACTTCCGCGTTGATCCCGGGTGCAGCGCCCATTCGGCGTGCTGGGAATCCTGGAAACCGCCTCCAGCCCGAATCCACCCGTCGCGGGCGATTTCTTCGGTGCGAATCGCGAACGGGGTCCAGGACAATTCTTCCCGCCGTTCTGGACGAATTCGGACTACCGCGACGATGTGGCCGCCTTGGGCCCGGAACCGCGTGTTGCGTTCCTGCCAAGCCCGGCCGAGGTCCACTGGATCCGGCCGCTGCGCGGGTTCGTCGAGTTCTTCGGCGGCCACGCGCCGACCACTGTGAGCAGGGCCGAAGCGAGCGCCGAACCTGCCGCGAACCCCGTGATCCGTCCGGTGGACCTGCTCTTGCCCAGGTCAGAGCGGTAGCGCATGCTGGAGTCCGCAAGGACGCGGCGGAGGTGACGGGGATGGCGGCTGAGCCGACCTTGATCGGGTCCGTGCAGCGTGCGCTGCATCTGCTCGACGCGGTCGGCGCGAGCGAGCGGCCGGTGCCGGCCAAGGTGCTCGCCCGCACGGTCGGGCTGCCGCTGCCCACGACGTATCACCTGCTGCGCACCCTCGTCCACGAGGGATATCTGTGCAAGCTCGACGACGGCTACGCGCTCGGCAGCCAGGTCAGCGAACTGCGCCAGCACACGTCGCTGCACGCGTTGCTGCCGAAGATCCGGCCGGTGCTGCGCGCGCTTCGCGACGAGGTGCACGGCGCGGCCTACCTCTCGCTCTACTCCGACGGCGACATCAAGCTCGTCGACATCGCCGACGGCCCGGCCGCCCCGTCGGTCGACCTGTGGGTCGGCGTGCACGAATCGGCGCACGCGACGGCGTTCGGCAAGTGCATCCTGTCCGGCCTCGACAGCGAGGGCCGCCGGGACTATCTGTCGCGGCATCAGCTGGCGGACCTCACGCCGCCCTACCTTTCAGGGATGTCCGCGGTCCGCGAGGATCGGCGGATGCAGGTGGAGCGGGTATGGCTTTCATGCCTGCTGCCGGTGATGGTTCAGAGTGCTGTGCCGCCCGCTCCACCACCTGGTTCTGACCGCTGATTAGGCACTGCGAACCATCGCTATGTAGGGCGTTGACGGCGGAATCGGGACGCACCACACCGTGTGATCGACCGGAGGTTCGATGGCAGTAAAAGCAGGCATCGATGTCGCCAAGGAGTTCCACTGGGTCGCGATCGTCGCCGCCGAGACCGGGAAAGTCCTGCTCTCCCGGCGCGTCGACAACGACCCGGACAGCATCGACGCCCTGATCGCCCAGCTGCGCCAGGCCGAAGCCGAGCACGGCGAGCTCACCGCCGCGATCGACCTGATGGGCGGAGTGGCCAGCTTGCTGACCGCCATGCTGCTGGAGGCAGGTGTCCGCCTGGTCCACGTCCCGGGCCTGGTGGTCAACCGAGCCCGCCGCGCCAGCAAGGGCGGCGAAGCCAAATCCGATCCCCGCGACGCGGCCACCATCGCCGACCAGCTGCGCCTGCGCGACGACTGGCGCATCGTCACCGCCGAGGACGACATCACCCTCGACCTGCGGATGCTGGTCTCCCGACGCCGTGAACTCGTCATCGATCAGACCCGCCGCCTCAACCGGCTGCGCGAAACCCTGGCCGGGTTCTTCCCCGGCCTGGAACGCGTCGTGGACGTGACCAACCTCAGCGACCTGCGGCTTCTGGTCCGCTTCGTCACACCGGAAGAGGTCCGCGAAGCCGGACGCGACGGCCTGATCGATCACATGCTGGCCGCGGGCGTCCGCCGCAGCTATGCCGAACCCTTGGCAGGCAAGGCGATTGCGGCCGCTCAGGCCCAGCATGTGATCGTTCCCGGGCAGAAGCGCATGGCCGAGTTCGCCCGCGAGTTCGCCACCGACGCGATCGCGGCCCGGCACCGCATCGGCGAACTGGAGAACCAGATCGCCGACGGGCTCGACCGCCACCCTGACGCGGCCCTCGTCCGAAGCCTGCCGGGGATGGGGGCCACCCTGACCGCGGAATTCCTCGCGGAGGCAGGAAACCTGGACCGCTTCGCCAGCGCCGATCAGCTCGCTTCGGCCGCCGGCCTCGCGCCGGTCCTGCAGCAGTCCGGGAAGATGAACTACCTGCGGCGAGCCACCGCCGGCAGCAAACACCTGAAGTTCATCTTCTACCAGTCCGCGTTCTGCGCGATCCGCACCGACCCACTCAGCAAAGCTTTCTACCAGCGCAAACGCGCCGAAGGGAAGCGCCATCACCAGGCACTGATCGCGCTGGCCCGACGACGCATCAACGTCCTCTACGCGCTCCTGCGCACCCGCCAGCCTTACCAGGCCGACTACCGACACACCACGGCTACCGCTGCTTGACATAAACATTAGGCAGCACACCATCACCGACAGCCGGGTTCTGGAGCAGCGGCTGTCGCAGAGCGGCGACGTTTTCAACGATCGCGAGGAGTACCTGCTCGGCACCGCGTGCCTGGCGACGAGCGTCCGCACGCCGGGCGCGCTGGGCGCGGTCGCGATCTCCCTGCCCGCGCGACGGCTGGGCTCCGCCCCGTTGCAGTCGTTGCGCCGGGCTGCCCAACGGGTGTCGCGCGCGCTGGCCGTCACGCACTGAACCGGCTGTTATCACCATCTGAAATCCAGCCCGTTGTCCGGCGGACCGCGCGCGGCGAAAGTGGCCTCCAGAACGAACGGGAGGTCCCATGGAAGCGCAGGACAGGCTGGACCTGTACCGCACGATGGTCCTGATCCGCACCTACGAGGAGGCCATCCTCCGCGAGTACCACGCCGACAAGAAACCCGTCTTCGACATCGGCGCCGGCCTCGTCCCCGGCGAGATGCACCTGTCCGCCGGGCAGGAACCGGTGGCGGCGGGCGTCTGTGCGCACCTCACCGGCGACGACGCGGTCACCGCGACGCACCGGCCGCACCATTTCGCCATCGCGCACGGCGTGGACCTTCAGCGGATGACCGCTGAGATCTTTGGCCGGACCACCGGACTCGGCGGTGGCCGCGGCGGGCATATGCACCTGTTCGACCCGGCGGTGCACTTCTCCTGCTCCGGCATCATCGCCGAGGGCTACCCGCCCGCGCTCGGGCAGGCGCTCGCGTTCCAGCGCCGGGGGACGGACCGGATCGCGGTCGCGGTGACCGGCGAGGGCGCGGCGAACCAAGGCGCGTTCCACGAATCGCTCAACCTCGCGGCGTTGTGGAAGCTGCCGGTGGTCTTCGTGGTGGAGGACAACGACTGGGGCATCTCGGTGCCGCGCAGCGCGTCCACGTGCGTCACGTCGAACGCGGACCGCGCCGCCGGATACGGGATTCCGGGCGTGCGCGTCGAGGACAACTCGGTCGAGGCCGTCCACGAGGCGGCAGGCCAGGCGGTCGCGCGGGCTCGCGCCGGCGAAGGACCCAGCCTGATCGAGGTGCACACGCTGCGGCTGTGGGGGCACTTCGAGGGCGACGCGCAGGGTTACCGGTCTGATTTGGACGGTGTGCCCGGGCGGGATCCGTTGCCTACCTACGAGAACCAGCTGCGCGCTGATGGCGAGCTCGACGACGCGAAGGTCGCCGGGTTCCGGGCGGCGGCCAGCGAACGAGTCGAAGCGGCGATCGCGTTCGCCAAGGAAAGCCCTGAGCCGGACCCCGCCACCGCGCTCGATTTCGTGTTCGCGCGAGCCTGACGACACAGCGAGGAGAAGCAGCAATGACGCTCACCGAACCCTCCGCGCCCGCCGGGCGGAAACTCAGCACCGCGAAGGCCATGGTGGAGGCCATCGCCCAGGAAATGGAACGCGCCGAGCGGGTGTTCGTGCTCGGCGAAGACGTCGGTTCCTACGGCGGCATCTTCAGCTCCACCACCGGATTGCTCGATCAGTTCGGCCCGCGGCGCGTGCTCGACACGCCGATCTCCGAGACCGCCTTCATCGGCACCGCGATCGGAGCGGCGGTCGAGGGGATGCGGCCGGTGGTCGAGCTGATGTTCGTCGACTTCTTCGGCGTGTGCATGGACCAGATCTACAACCACATGGCGAAAATCCACTACGAATCCGGTGGGAACGTGTCCGTGCCGATGGTGCTGACCGCCGCGGTCGGCGGCGGGTACTCCGACGGCGCGCAGCATTCCCAATGCCTGTGGGGGACGTTCGCGCACCTGCCCGGGATGAAGGTCGTCGTGCCGAGCAATCCCGCCGACGCCAAGGGGTTGATGACCTCCGCGATCCGCGACGACAACCCGGTGGTGTACCTGTTCCACAAGGGCGTCATGGGATTGCCGTGGATGGCGAAGAACCGCCGGTCGATCGGCCCGGTCCCGGAAGGCGACCACACGGTCCCGATCGGCAAGGCGAACGTCGTGCGCCCGGGCAGCGACGTCACCGTCGTGACGCTGTCCCTGTCGGTGCACCACGCGCTGGACGTCGCCGACGAACTCGCCGGGCAGGGCGTCGACTGCGAGGTCGTGGACCTGCGCAGCCTGGTCCCGTTGGACACCGAAACGATCCTCGATTCGGTCGGCAAAACCGGCCGGTTGCTCGTCGTGGACGAGGACTACCTGTCGTTCGGCCTGTCCGGCGAGGTGATCGCCCGCGTCGTGGAGCGGGATCCGACCCTGCTGCGTGCCCCAGCGGCGCGCGTAGCGGTGCCGGACGTGCCGATCCCGTACGCGCGTCCGCTGGAGTACGCGGTGCTGCCGACACCGGCGCGGATCCGTCAGGCCGTCCTCAACCTGGTGGGCGCATGACCGACGTTCCGTTCCCGGTCCTGTCCGAAAACGACCCGGACGGCGAGGGAGTCCTCGCCACCTGGTTCGCGACGGATGGCGCGACTGTCCGCGAGGGCGAGCTGATCGCGGAGGTCGCGGTGGACAAGGTCGACGCGGAGGTGCCCGCTCCGGTCGGCGGTGTGGTCCGGTTTCTGGTGGGGGAGGGCGAAGTGGTGAAGCAGGGCGCGCCGATCGCCCGCATCGAGTAAGCGCACGGGCCGCCGCCGGGTTCCACCGCTGCCCGGCGGCGGCCCGTGTTTCCCTCAGCTGACGTTCGCGAACTGCCCCGGCTGGTACAGCCCGGCCGGAGTGCGCACGATGACGTTCATCCGGTTGGCCGCGTTGATCAGCCCGATCAGGCATACCAGCACGGCGAGCTGGTCGTCGTCGTAGTGCTCGCGCGCCTGCGCCCACGTTTCGTCGGATACGCCGCCGCCGTCCGCGATGCGGGTGCCCTCCTCGGTCAGCGCGAGCGCGGCCCGCTCGGCGGGGGTGAACACGGTCGCCTCGCGCCAGGCGGCCACCAGGTACAGCCGCTCCGCGGTCTCGCCGGCCGCGGTGGCGTCCTTCGTGTGCATGTCGGTGCAGAAGCCGCAGCCGTTGATCTGGCTGGCCCGCAGCGAAACCAGTTCCTGTGTCGGCTTCGGCAGCGACGAGTTGTGCAGCAGCATGCTCAGCCCGGCGAACCGCTTGCCGAGCGACTTGCCGAGGTCGTTGTTCATCAGGTCGAACCGTGCGCTCATCAGATCCTCCAGTGTGGTGAAGCGGATGCCCATGAGATGCCGGCCGCCCGCCGGATGTGACAACCCGCTTGGTGACCCGCGTCGCATCCGGAAAACCAGTGGCCGCGGCACTGGGCCGGGACTCAGAATGCGGAGATGGCTACCAGGGCAGTACCGCGCGGGCGACCGGGCTGAGCCTGGTCTCGTGGGTGCTGTTCGCGAGTTCGGGTCCGCTCGCCAAGGCGGTGCTGGACGCGGGCTGGACCCCGGCGGCGGTCACCGCGGTGCGGATCGGCCTCGCCGCGGTCCTGCTGGCGCCCGGCGTCGCGTTGCTGCGGCCGCGAGCGTTGCGGTTCCGGCGCGCTGAACTCTGGCTGCCGCTCGGCTACGGACTGCTCGGCGTCGCGGGTGTGCAGCTGTTCTTTTTCGTTGCGGTGTCCCGGATTCCGGTCGCGGTGGCGATGGTGCTGGTGAACCTGTCGCCGGTGCTGGTCGCGCTGTGGGTGCGCGTCGTCCGGCGAACGCGGCTGTCCGCGGCGGTGTGGCTGGGAATCGCGCTGGCGGTCGCCGGGCTGGTGCTGATCGCCGGGCTCGGGCGCGGGGCGAAGCTGGACTTCCTGGGCGTCGCGGCAGGATTGGCGTCGGCGGTCTGTTCCGCCGGATACTTCCTGCTCGGCGAGCGCGGTGCGCAGCGGCACGATCCGCTCGGGATGACCGCGGCCGGGCTGGCGATCGGTGCGGTGGCGACCATCGCGGTAAGTCCATTATCGACTATCGCGATCGCCTCGAGTCCGGTGTTGCTCGGCACCGCGACAATTCCGGTCTGGCTGGCCCTGCTGATTCTGGCTGTCTTCGGCACGGTGCTGCCGTATCTGGCGGGGCTGCACGCGTTGGGCGGCTTGCCGGTCGCCTTGGCCGGAGTCCTGGCGCTGGCCGAACCCTTGGTCGCCGCACTGCTCGCGTGGCTGTTGCTGGGCCAAGCACTGGGTCCCGTGCAGCTGGTCGGAATGGCCGTGCTGCTCGGCGGCGGAACACTGGTGCAGACGGGAAAGCCTGCCCCGCAGCCGGGATTGGCTGCGGGGCAAGCGAAACCGGTCACATCTTCGCGGCGCCGGCCTTGATCGCCTCGCGGATCCGGGAGTACGTGCCGCAGCGGCAGACGTTGCGGATCTCGTCCAGATCGGAGTCGTTGATCTCGCGGCCCTTCGCCTTGGCCTCCTTGACCTTCGCGACCGCCGCCATGATCTGGCCGGGCTGGCAGTAGCCGCACTGCGCGACGTCGTTCTCCAGCCAGGCCTCCTGCATCGGGTGCAGGTCGGCCTTGACCGTGTCCGCCAGGCCCTCGATCGTGGTGATCTCGTCGGTGGCCTTGATGTCGGCCACCCGCACCGAGCACGGGTTGAACGCCTTGCCGTTGAAGTGCGACGTGCAGGCCTTGCACACGTTGATGCCGCAGCCGTACTTCGGGCCGCGGACGCCGAGCACGTCGCGCAGGACCCACAGCAGCCGCACGTTGTCGTCGACGTCGACGGACACCGGCTTCCCGTTGAGGATGAAGGTGTGCTTGCTCATCGGTGGCTTGCTCCTCAGTAGGTCCAGTTCAGGCCGTCGGTCGGCGATTCGGGAACAGGCGGGACAAACGACTTGACCTCGAAGGCGAGCGGGTCGTCGTGGTTGATCGGGAACCGCTTCGGGACCTTCCCGGTCGCACGGGCGTACGCGCACGCGACGGCCGCGACTGAACAGGCCACGCCGGCCTCGCCGCCGCCGCCGGGCTGCTCGCCGTTGGACGGCATCGCGATCGCGGTGAAGTCGTGCGGGATGTTCCACTGCCGGGTGTAGAAGTAGTTGTCCCAGCTGGCTTCCAGGAAGTGCCCGTCCTTCAGGTGGACACTGCTGGTGAGCGCGAGCGCCAGCCCGTCGGAGAAACAGCCCATCATCTGGGCTTCGAGCCCGCGCGGGTTGATCACCAGCCCGGCGTCGATCGCGATGACGGCCTTCGTCACGCGCGGTCCGGTGACGCCGTCGCGCACTTTGCGGTTCACCGTCTCCGGACGGCAGTCGATTTCCACCATGCAGGCGCTGGCGCCCTTGTATTCCTTGTGGATCGCGATGCCCTGCGCGGTGCCCGGGGCCATCTTCCGGCCCCAGCCACCGACCTCGGCGACCTTGCGCAGGACGCCCTTCACCTTGTCGTTCTTGAGGAATTCCATCCGGAAGTCGTACGGGTCCTTGCCCATCGCCTTGGCGAGGATGTCCACCATCAGCTCGTTGGCGCAGCCGACGTCGGGCGAGTAGACGTTGCGCATCGACCCGGTGTTGAACCGCTGGTCGGTCTCGGTCAGCGTCTGGTCGACGACACCGAAGTTGTACGGCATTTCCTGGCTCAGCACGAAAACCGCCTCGGCCACGCCGAGGTTGCCCAGCCCGGTCGGCATTTTCGTGGCGACCGAGGTGAGCATTTCGCCGAGCCCGTGCCGGAACGACGTCTCGACCGAGGTGTGCCGCTGCTCGAAAGTGAGCACGTTCCCGGCGAGCACGGTGGCCCGCAGCCGCGACGTCGCCATCGGGTGCAGCCGTCCTTGCCGGGGCTCGTCGGCGCGGTGCCACATCAGCCGCACGGGTTTGCCGAACGCCTTCGACGCCTGCGCCGCTTCGACGGCGTGGTTGCCGAACAGCTTGTGCCCGAAGGAACCGCCGCCGGTGATGACGTGGACCTTCACCTTGCCCTGCGGCAATCCGACCGCCTGCGCGACCTCGCCCTGCGCGACGATCGGCGACTTCAGCCCGGCCCAGATCTCGGCGCTGCCGTCGCGCACGTCGGCGACCGCGCAGTACGGCTCCAGCGCGGCACTGGAGCGGAACATGAACTCGAAGTCCGCCTCAACCGTCTGCGCCAGGACCGGAACCTTCGGCACGGCAAGGGGAAGTTCGGCGCGGCGCAGGTTGGCGAGCACGGTTTCGTCGTTCTCGCCCTCGACGCTGCCGGGGCCCCAGTCGACCCGCAGCGCGCGCACGCCGTCGATGCACTGGCCGAACGTCTCCGCGCGGACCGCGACCCCGGTCGGGATGATCGCGACGTCGGTGACGCCGGGCAGTTTCAGCACGTCGGCCTTGTTGAGGACGGCTTTCGGCGTGCCGTTGAGCGTCGGCGGACGGCAGATCATCGTCGGCAGCGCGCCGGGAATCTCCAGGTCCATCGCGAACTGCTTCTTGCCGGTCACGATGTCGAGCGCGTCGAGCCGGTTCTGCGGCTTGCCGAGCACCGTGAACTCGCTGGAGCCCTTGAGCTTGCTCGGGTCCAGCTGCACCTGCTTGGTGGTGCTGGACGCGGCCTTCGTCGCCAGTTCGCCGTACGTCGCCGTCTTGCCGTTCGGCGCGGTCACGACGCCGCCCTTGACGATGAACCGCTCCGCGGTGCCGCCGAGCAGGATCGCCGCCGCTTCGAGCAGCTGCTGCTTGGCGATCGCGGCCGCGACGCGGATCGGCGTGTAGGTCGAGACCGTGGTGTTCGACCCGCCGGTGAGCTGGTTGAACAGCAGTTCCGGACGCGCCGGGGCGAGCGTGACGTGCACCTTCTCGACCGGCAGGTCCAGTTCCTCGGCGATGATCATCGCGCTCGAGGTGGTGATGCCCTGGCCGACTTCGGCGCGTGGGATCTCGAACGAAGCGCTGCCGTCCCTGTTGATGGTGACGGTGATCAGCTGCGACGTCGGGAGGGCGGCGTCGGTGAGCGCGTCGTTGAGGTCGTACAGCTCGGGAGGCTGCGGAGCCGACGGAACGGCGGCCGCCGCGGGGGTGGAGAGCCCGACGTCCGCGGCGACGACGAGGGTCCCGGCCGCGACGACGTAACCGAGGAACCCGCGCCGCGAAACGCCGGCGCGCTCCTTCCCGGTGTCCGGCTCGGAGTGACTGAGAGTCACGCTGATTCCCCTTTCGAGGTAAGGACCGCGTGCCGGATGGCAACACGTGCACGCGGGTGGTGGTGAGGGACCACCTTGCCGGGTGAATCCGGGCTTGAGTGTTCAAGTTCTGTACAGCGGCAGCGGAGAGCGATGGTTATCCTGCTGCGCGTCACCAACGAAGGTGGAGATGCGCGTGAGCTCGATGACGTCCTCGCGCAGCGTGGCGCTGCGGGAACCGATCGCCCAGTCCTGGCGACGTGCCTCGCTCGCCGGGGTGCGCCCCGAAACCGCCCTGCTCGACCTGCGGTTCGAGGAGGTCGACCCGGCCAGCAAACTGCTCGCGGCGGCCGCGCCGGTGCTGGAGGACCTCGACGAGCGTCTCGCCGGCACCGCGATGTCCACTGTGCTCGTCGACCACGACGGCAAGCTCGTCCACCGGTGGAGCGCCGACCGCGCCGCCGAGAACTGTTTCGAGCAGCTGGGCCTCGGGGTCGGCGCTTGCCTGCTGGAGGACGAGGTCGGGACCACCGGCCCGGGCACCGCACTGGAAACCCGGTCGAGCATCGTGGTGCACGGGGAGGAGCACTACGCCGAGGCGCTGCGCGGGTTCAGCTGTTACGGGCACCCGATTTTCCACCCGGTCACCCGCCGGCTGGAGGGCGCGCTCGACATCACGCTGCTGGCCGCCGAGGCGAATCCGCTGCTCGCGCCGCTGGTCGCGAAGGCCGTCGAGGAGATCGAACGGCAGCTGCTGGAAGGCAGCCGGATGTCCGAACGGTCGCTGCTGGCCGCGTTCCAGGCGACGTCCCGCCCGACCCGGCCGGTGGTCGCGATCGGCCCGGACCTGTTGCTGTGCAACCAGGCCGCGGCGGACCTCCTGGAAGGCGCGGACGTCGCGCTGCTGTGGAACCTGGCGGGCGAGGCGGCCGGACCGTCCGAAATGGAGACCGAACTGCGCTCCGGCCAGCGCGCGCGGGTGCGAGCCGAACCGGTGCCCGGCGCCAAGGGCGGAGTGCTGGTCGAGATCCGCCCGCTGAGCGCGACCGAGGCCCGCCGGACGCGACGTCGTGCAGCGGTCGCGCCCGATCCGGTGGCCGGGCACGTGCACATCTCGGGCCCGCCCGGAACCGGCCGCACCACCGAGGCCAGGCTGCGGGTGCCCGAGGAACCGTGCACCACGTTGACCGGCGCGGAAGCAGTGCTCGGCGGGTCGGCAGCCTGGGCCGCGCGCTTCACCGCCGCCGTCGAGACCGGTGCCGGCAGCATCTGCGTCGACGGCGCGGACCTGCTGCCCGCCGAACTGGTCGACCTGGTCGCCGCCCACGCCGCCCGCGGCGTCGGCCCGCACCTCGTCCTGACGACCGGCCCACGCGAAGGACTGACCGGTCCGGAACGAGCGCTGATCGCGTCGTGCGCGGAGAACGTCGAACTGCTGCCGCTGGCGCACCGCCCGGACTTCCCCGAGGTCGCGGCGCGAATGCTGGCCGAACTCGGAGCGGCGCGGACGCACAACATCACGCCGGGCGCGCTGCGGATCCTCGGCTCGTACGACTGGCCGGGCAACCTGCCCGAACTGCGCGGCGTACTGAGCCAGGCGATCCGCAAACGGTCCGTGGGCGCGATCGGCCCGGCGGATCTGCCGCCCGCGCTGGTGGCTGACGCTTCGGGGCACGAGCTGGCGCCGATCGAGCGAGCGGAACGAAACGCGATCGTCGCAGCGCTGCGGTCGGCTGGCGGGAACAAAGTCCGGGCGGCGAGCACTTTGGGGATTTCGCGGACGACGTTGTATGCGCGGATGCGGGCGTTGAAGGTGCCGGGTTAGCCGCGGGGTGGTTGCCCGGTCATTGAAGGTGCGCTCGGCTAGCGGTAGTCGCCCGGCGGTTGTCCGGTCCAGCGGCGGAATGCGCTGGCCTCGGAAACCCCGGAGGTCGGCCGCCGACCCGCGCTTGGGTGTCCCGAATCGCCGGATCGTGCGCGGTTCAAGGCAAGCGGATGGTTAACGCGCGGCCCTATGCGGTTTTCTACCCGATCGGGTGACGAGGCTCGGTCGAGAACCGGCCGCCGAGCAGCCGTTCGGGCTCCGCCCGCAGCCATCTGCCCGGCTTCGGATCCTGGTTCGTGGTCACCGGCTGTGGCATTTCTGCGCAGCACCCGGAAGCGGAGCGAAACCCGGCGAACCGATCGCGGCCGGTCGGTCCGCCTCTTCCTTCCCCGCACGATCACTCGGGACGCCGAGCGCAGGACCGCAGGGCACTCCGCTCCCGCCAAAGTCCGTGAAGGGAACCCTCCGGGAATCAGATTTCCCTCACGGGCCTTCCCGATTCCGCACCACTTCCGAAGAAACCGCAGTCCGGCTGGATGGACGTGATCGCGGGCGGACCGGTCCGCGGCATCCGGTAGCGGTGGCACCTGGGCCTCAACCGGGGTCAGGCGTTCGCCAAGCGCAGCCGTTCCGCTGCCTGCAACCGAAGCGCGTCACCGCAAAGCGGCCGACCTCCGTGCAGCGCTTCCCACCGGGCATGGTGCGAAGCTGGCCACAAGCTGGCCGCCCACGCGACTTCCTGTTCGGCCAAGGAGAACCGTCGGCCGCGGAAGTCCTGATAGGACTCCAGGAACGCCGCGGAACTCTCGATCGGCGCCAACGTCGGCGGGGTCGTGCTCGGGAACGTCCCGCTCGCCGCGCCCGCGAGTGCTGCCTCCGGTTGCCATGCCAGACTGTCCCAGTCGTGGACCGTCCAGCCTTCCTGGGCATCCCAGCGGAGGTTCTGTGCTTCGAAATCTCCGTGGCCGAGGACATTCGGCAGGTCAGCCGCGAGCAGCCGGCGGCGGGCTCGGTCGGCGGTCTTGGCGACCTCCTCGGGCACCGCGCTCTGGTCTCGTTCGTCCAGGAAGTCGATGGCCGGCCACAGGCCGGGGTCGGCGTGATCCCAACGCAGCCAGCGCGGGTTCGGCAGCGGCGGCTGGACGGAAATCTCGGAGAGGGCGGCCATCAGCAGGGCGAAGACCTCGGCATAGCGCGTGGCGATCTCAGGCGAGTCACCGGAAATCACGTGGCCCCCGGGGCGGTATTCCTCGGCGTGCACGGCCAGAGAGCCGACTGGGACAACCGGCGTCAGCGGCCGTGCGCACGGAAAGCCCCGCGCAGCCAGTTCAGCTTGCGCGG
Organism: Amycolatopsis echigonensis; assembly: GCF_002846615.1. Taxonomy (NCBI): domain Bacteria; kingdom Bacillati; phylum Actinomycetota; class Actinomycetes; order Pseudonocardiales; family Pseudonocardiaceae; genus Amycolatopsis; species Amycolatopsis echigonensis. The sequence continues at coordinate 5,269,077 of NZ_PJMY01000003.1, forward strand.
CGACGCACGACTCAGCGCGGCCGTCGTCCGGACGGGCTTTGACCACGACCTTCCGACCGTCTTCCAGCCGCAGACCGTGCACGGTCGAGATCATTCGTGCCTCGAACAGCACTTCTGCAGGTGCGACGCCGAGATGCGTGAGGCACCAAAGCGACAGCCATTGTTCCACTTAGTCGACTCCCGGTGCTGTCGTGCGTCGTTCGGTGGACCGGCGTTCGATGGCTTCCGCGACGCCGTCGATCGCCTGTCGGATCATCGCACCGTATTCGTCGTCGGCCAACGCGTCCTGGCCGTTTCGCGCTTCGGAGATCTGTTCCTCTGCTGCGGAGAACGACCCCAGACGGCGGAAGTTGTCGGCCAGGTTCAGGTGCAGCGACGGGTAGAAGCCTGCGATCCGAAGCCCGGCGTCGTGGGACTGCACCTGTTCATCAGTCACTGTCGCGGCGGCGTCCAGTGCTCTGATATCCCAGACCAGCGCTTCTGCCGGGTCAGCGAACAAATCCGCTTGGTAGTGGGCCAGAACGCAACGGTAGAACGGGTTTCCGCCCGGCCCGATGTCGTCCCACAGTTCCTGCAGACGCGCCCGCGCGGCGTCCGTCGCGCCCGTTCGGCCTTGCGTGACCGCGGCCGTGATCTCGGCCATCGTGTCCGTCATCCGGCATTTCCTTTCACTGGCATGGCGAGGGTGGTGAGGTCGCCGTCGTCGGCGGAGCGCACGACGACCGGCAGGTGCGGGCCCGCGACGTCCAGCATCACGTCCGGGCCGACGGCGGTGCTGATCGCCGGGTGCAGCGTGCTCACGGCGAAGGAGAGGGAGATCGGCGGTCCCATGACGTCCGCGGGGATTGCGTCGGTGCCTACCGTGATCGCTGCGGCGGAGAGATCCAGTTGGATCTGCGGGGTGTACTGGCGCTCCAGACCTGCCACGAGCGCGTTGCGAGATATCACTGCCCGCGTAAGGACTTCTGGCAGAGACGCGAGCATCAGCCGGTAGTCGGGGAACTCGTCGGCCAGCGTGCGACAGGTCCGTACTGTCCCGTCGTCGCCCTGGAAGAGGATTTCCTCCCCGCGGACGCTGAGCCGCAGTTCGTGCCGACGGCGCGTCCACGGCATCGCCAGCCGCAGGTCGTCGGCGTCGACAGTCGCGGTCCACGTCGACGAGCTCGGTTCGGCTGGGACCAACGTGCGGGTCGAGAGCCGGTACCGGTCGGTGGCGGTGAGCACGATCGCCTCGGGAGAGACCTCCAGGTGCACCCCGTTGAGCACCGGCAGGTCCTGCGTGGTCGCGGTCAGCACCTGCTCGACGGCCGCGGTCAACACCGGACCAGTCAGCTGGACCGACGACGCGGGTGCCGGCGAGCCCAGCGTGGCCTTCACCGCCGCGGCGGTTTCCCGTGCCTGCTGCACCTGAGATACCAACCCGGCGACGTGGTCGTCGATGATCCGCGACGCGTCGGCCGGCTCCGCGGCGAGAACCGCACCGACCCGTTCCAGCGGCAGGCCGATCTCCCGCAACCGCCGGACAAGCAGCGCGGCCGAGACCTGCCCCGGGGAGTAGTAGCGGTAACCGGATTCCTCGTCCACCCGGACCGGCCGCACGAGGCCGGAATCGGCGTAGAAGCGCAGCGCGCTGGCGGTCAGCCCGCAGCGGCGGGCGAACGCTCCGATAGTCAGCAGGGCAGAGGTGGACACCTGCCCATCATCGGGCTTCAAGCAGCTTGAAGGTCAACCCCGACGCAGTTGACCACGGGATTTCGCCGGGTGCAGGCCGGGCCGCCGGACGGCCGCCGAGGTCGCGCTGTCGGTTGAGCGGAGCCGTCTCCGCCGGACGGCTGCGGCACCGAGCGGCTGCCACCCCGCGCGAACTCACCGCGGCTGGCCCGACCGGTGCGTTAGGCCAGCGCGAGCGCGTCGTCGATCGTGGCGTCCAGGAACGCGAGCGTGTCGCGGCGACGCGCCAGGGGATTCCGGTAGCTGCGACGGCCTTCCGCGCCTTCGGTGCGCAGGCTCAAGCTCTCCGCGATGATCCGCTGCCATCGTGGGGCGAATTCCCTTGCCGCATAGCGGCCCGCGCCGCATTTGGACGTCATTTCCCCGGTGGCCAGCAGATGGTGCAGGCGGCTCACTCCGAGCACCGCCCACACCGGGAACCACGGGCTCATCCCGATCGCGAGCGACAGCGCACTGGTGCGCCGGTTCTTCTCCCACCACGGCCGCCAGTAGCGGCTCAGATTGTCCACAGTGAACGCGCGCAAGGCATCCTGGTCCGCCCAAACGTCCACATCGGACGGCTCAGGACCGCGCAGTGCGATCCCGCGGCTGGCGAGTTCGCAGAACAGCACCGGGTTGACGCCGCCCCGGCCCGCCGACGTGAACCGGCCTTCCTGCATGCATGGAACGTCCGGGCAGTCGTCAGGTCCGGCGGCGAGGTCGGCCCAGGTCAGCACGGACCCATCGAAATGCGGCTTCGGGAACCGGGCGACCGTCGTGGCATGCGCCTGCGCCAGTGCTGATATCTCACCGGGTTCCGGACGCCGATCAGCGACCGCGACGAAATCGATGTCGCTGGCGGTGCTGAGCCGTCCGCGTCCGGCACCGCGAGCGTGGAAGTCGCCGAAGCAGACCGAGCCGACCAGGTAGAAACCGGTCACCAGACCTGGTGCAGATCGGTCCGCTGTGGACAGAAACAGCTCGGTGCTTCGGCGGGCTTCCTCAGGTATCTCACGGGGCACGCCTGCCACGTTACCCAGTTACGCGAGCTCGGCCGCGGCCTTCGCCAGTGCGTCGACACTGCCGGACATGACCGTGCGGACGTGCTTGGTGAGGTGGTCCAGCGGCCAGTCCCACCAGGCGATCGCCAGCAGTCGCTCGACGTCCTCGTCGCTGTACCGGCGGCGGATCAGCTTGGCCGGATTGCCGCCGCCGATGCCGTAGTCCGGCACGTCGTCGACTACCACGGCTCCGGACGCGACGATCGCGCCGTGTCCGATGCGGACGCCCGGCATGACCATCGCCCGGTAACCGAGCCAGACGTCGTTGCCCAGCACCGTGTCGCCGCGCCCGGGCAGACCGGTGATGGCGTCGAAGTGCTCGGCCCAGTCGCCGCCCATGATCGGGAACGGGAACGTCGACGGCCCGTCCATCCGGTGGTTCGCGCCGTTCATGATGAACCGCACGCCTTCGCCGAGCGCGCAGTACTTGCCGATCACGAGCTTCTCCGGCCCGTAGTGGTACAGCACGTTGCGGGTCTCGAAGGCGGTCGGCTCGTCCGGGTCGTCGTAGTAGGAGAACTCGCCGACATCGATCAGCGGCGAGGTGACCAGTGGTTTCAGCAGCACCACCCGCGGCTGCTCGGGCATCGGGTGCAGGACGGTCGGATCAGGGAAAATGAGAGATCTCCTTGGCGTGGTTCTGATATCTCAAAGGCGGCCGGCGGCGGACCCGAAACCCAGCCAGGTGTGCCGGTTGCCCCACCAGCACCAGCCGACCTTCGGGGCGTCGCGGCGCTCGCTTCCGTCCCGGCCGGTGCCGTTGCTGATCCACAGCGCCGGCGTGCGGGCGTCGAACTTGCCGTTCTCCTTGCGCAGCCGGGAGCCGATGGTCATGAAGCAATGATTGCGCTCGAGCGCCGACGGCTGGTGCAGCACCCAGTGGATCCCCTCGGTCAGCAGCAGCGGACTGCGCCCGGCCTTGGCGATCGCCGGCAGGGCTTCCTCGGGGCTCCAGTTCGCCATCTCGTCACCGCGGTCGATCCCGGTCACCAGATACAGCGGCGCGTCGGGGAGGTCGATGTCGTGCGGCGCGAACTGGTCGACGTCCGGCATGTCGGTGACGACGAATCCGGGCTTTCCTTCGCAGCGGAGCAGCGGCGAGAGCGCCGACGCGGGCGCCCGATCCGGATGGATCGCCAGCAGCGCGCCGTCCGCGTCGCTGTGGTCCGCGGCGAAAGCGCGCAGGTCATCGGCGGAAAGCCGCGCGATCTCGGGCACTCCCAGCGCGATCAGGTGGTCCGCCTGGTCCGCGAGCGACGGGAGAGCAGCGATCGACAAGAGGTTCTCCTTCGGATTATCTTACATCGGTAGTAAAAGTATGTCCGCACGACTAAATGGGTGTCAAGGTAAATTTACGTCGGAGGTAAGTTTTCGATGGAGCTAGGCCTGCGGGAAGCCAAGAAGCAGGAGACGCGCCAGCTGATCTCCGACCACGCGACGCGGCTGTTCCTGGAGCAGGGCTTCGAGGAGACGACGATCGCCCAGGTCGCGGCGGCCGCGCGGGTCGCGAAGAAGACGGTGACCAACTACTTCGCCCGCAAGGAAGACCTGGTCCTGGACCACCAGGACGAGTTCGTCGCGACCCTGGCGGACGCGGTGTCGTCGCGGCAGCCAGGGGAGTCCGCGCTCGCCGCGCTGCGGCGGACGTTCGAGGCCGCGGTCGCCGCGAAGGACCCGGTGGCCGGGTTCGCGGGCCAGGAGTTCAGCCGGATGATCGCCGAGAGCCCGACGTTGTCCGCGCGCCTCCGAGTCCTGCATGAACAGCGGGAACGAGCCTTGGCGGACGCACTGGCGGACGCGGTCGGCAGCTCTCGGTCGGACATCATCGTCCGGACCGCGGCCGGGCTGCTGGGGGCGGTGCACCACATCCTGTTCCAGCGGATCGAGGAGCTGACCCTGGCCGGGCGGCCCGTCGACGAGGTCGCGGAGACGGTCGCGGCGGAGGCCGCACAGGCGTTTGACCTGCTGGAACCCTCGCTGGGGAACTACGCCGTGGCCTGATCCGGCGCGGATCGCGGCCGCGGCGTCGTGCGCGCGACTGCTTCCCCCGAAACCGTCCGAAGAAGTTTTCCCCGGGATGTCGATCCGCCCGCAGCTCGATCGTCGCTTGAGTGAGACGACCGAAAAGACCTCACAGGGGAGACGACATGAGTGCCGGACGACGCGAGTGGCTGGGCCTGGCAGTGCTGGCGCTGCCGACCGTGCTGTTGTCGCTGGACATGAGCGTGCTGCACCTCGCGGTTCCGCACCTCGCCGCGGATCTGCGGCCCTCCAGCACGCAGCTGCTGTGGATCATCGACATCTACGGCTTCATGATCGCCGGGTTCCTCGTCACGATGGGGACCCTCGGCGACCGGATCGGCAGGCGGAAGCTGCTGATGATCGGCGGCGGCGCGTTCGGGCTCGCGTCGGTCGCGGCGGCGTTCTCGACCAGTCCGGAGATGCTGATCGCCGCGCGGGCCGTGCTCGGGATCGCCGGGGCGACGCTCATGCCGTCGACGCTCGCGTTGATCAGCAACATGTTCCCGAACCCCAAACAGCGCGGCACCGCGATCGCGGTGTGGATGAGCTGCTTCATGGGCGGCATGGTGGTCGGCCCGGTCGCCGGCGGGTTCCTGCTGGAGCATTTCCGCTGGGGTTCGGTGTTCCTGATGGGCGTGCCGGTGATGATCCTGCTGCTCGCGACCGCGCCGAAGCTGCTGCCGGAATACCGCGACACCTCGGCCGGACGTCTTGACCTCGCCAGCGTCGCCCTGTCGCTCGCCGCGATCCTGCCGGTCATCTACGCGCTCAAGGAAATCGCCAAGAACGGCTTGTCCCTGACCGAAATCGTCGTGCTCGTCGCGGGACTCTCGGTCGGTGCGGTGTTCGTCCGGCGACAGCGGCGGCTCGAGCACCCATTGCTGGACCTCCGGCTCTTCCGGGTGCGCGCGTTCAGTGCGGCAGTGGCGATCATGCTGGTCGGCGCGGTCACCATGGGCGGCGTGTTCATGCTGGTCAGCCAGTATCTGCAGATGGTCGCCGGGCTGAGCACCGTCGACGCCGGGCTGCTGCTGGTCCCGCAGGCGCTCGCGGTGGTCGCCGGATCGATGATCGCGCCGCGGCTGGCGCGCCGGTTCCGTCCGGAATTCGTGCTGGGCTTCGGAATGCTGGTCGCGGCGGCGGGAATTCTGTTGTTCACGCTCGCCAGCGGGTCCGGCGGGGTGACGTTCGTGGTGCTGGGCATGTCGATCGCCAGCTTCGGAATGGGCCCGCAGGGCGTGCTGTGCACCGAAATGGTGGTCGGCTCGGTCCCGCCGCAACGGGCAGGCGCGGCCTCGGCGATGTCGGAGACCAGCGCGGAATTCGGGATCGCTATGGGAATCGCGGTGTTCGGCAGCGTCGCGACGGCGGTGTACCGCGGTCAGATCGCGGTCCCGTCTCACGTACCGGCCGCGGCGGCCGCCCAGGCGACCGACAGCATGGCCGGCGCGATGGAGGCGTCGGCGACGCTGCCCGGCGCGATGGGGGAGCAGTTGCTGGCTACGGCGCGGGACGCCTTCAGCTCGGGGCTGCACACTGTCGCCGGGATCGGTGCGGCGATCGTGGTGGTGTTCGCGGTGGTCGGGATGGTCGCGCTGCGGAGTTCCCAGACGAAGGCGGCGGCGAAGGCCGAGGAACCGGTGCCGGTCGCGTCGTGAACCTGGTGTTCCCACGCCAGCGGGCCGGTGTTCCCGCCGAGCTTCAAGCCCGGCCGGAGCACCGGCCCGCAGTGATGTCTCTGGTGCGCGGTCAGGGTTTCCGCGCGACCCCGATCGCCACGATCCGCTGGGCCACCGTCGGCTCGCCCAGCAGCGGGCCGTCCGGCCACCATTCGACCACCGGCACGATTTCCGCCGGCTTGTTCGGTCCGCTCGGGATCAGCTCCAGGTCGTGGAACAGTTCCTTGATCTCGGCGCGGGTGCGGGACGAGACGTCCTTCATCGATCCGTTGTGGACCGTTTCGATGATGCCCTGCACCACTTCGTCGTCCTCGGAACCGTCGTGGGCGTCGAGCAGATGCGAGATCGCCACGTACGAACCCGACGGCAGCCGGTCGATGAATTCCTTCGTGACCTTCGCCGGAACCGAGCGATCGCCGGTCTGGTGGTGCAGGGCCAGCAGGAACAGCACCGCGATCGGCTCGTTCCAGTCGAGGTGCTCGGTGACCGTCGGGTGGTCGAGAATGCTCGGCGGGTCGAAGAAATCCGCCTGGATGTATTCGGTGAATTCGTTCTCGTCGAGCAGCGCACGCCCGTGGCTGGCCACCACCGGGTCGTAGTCGACGTAGACGACCTTCGCGGTCGGATCCGCGCGCTGGACGATCTGGTGCACGTTCTCCGCGGTCGGCATGCCCGAACCGCAGTCGATGTACTGGCGGATGCCCGCGTGGTAGGCGAGGAACCGGCAGATCCGGGTCATCAGATGCCGGTTGACCCGCGCGGTTTCCGCGATGTCCGGCATCACCCGGGCGGCTTCCCGGGCGACCTGCCGGTCGATCTCGTAATTGTCTGTCCCGCCCAGCAGATAGTCGTACACGCGGGCGGCGCTCGACTCGTTCGGGTTGACCCCCGGCGGTGCGTTGACTGCGTCGGTCACGACGCGTACCTCCCGCGTGTCGACACGGTGATAGATGTCGCACCGAGAGTAGCGGACTTCGGGAAAGCGGCGAAACCGGTGCCACCGGGATGCCGGATCAGCCTGTTTCAGGGCGCTGACCAGCGGCGGCTTCGCGCTCAGGCGGTCGCCGCGGCCCACTCGGCGCAGGACACGACTTCGAATCCCCGGCTGGGGAAGACCTTGTCCAGCAGGAAATCGTGGACGGCTTGGTCGCTGTCCGCGCATCCGTCGCGCAGCACGGTCACCTGATAGCCGCGATCCGCCGCGTCGTAGCACGTCGCGGTGACCATCGCGCTGGTCGCGACCCCGGCGATCGCGAGGCGGCGGACGCCCCGGGCGCGAAGCACCAGGTCGAGATCCGTTCCGGCGAACGCGCTGGCCCGGCGCTTCAGGACGACGACGTCCTCTTCGGCAACCGGCAGCGTCAGTTCAGTGCCCGGCGAACCTTCGTGGAAAGCGTCCCCGGCGTCGAAGAAGGAGCGGTACAGCGCGCCGTCGGGCAGGTCAGTTCCGTTGTCCCGCATGGCGAAATGCACGAATACGACGAGAGCGCCGGTTGCTCGGGCTCGCGGCAGCAGATCGGTGAGCGGCGGCACGACCTGGCGGGCGAACGGGTAGCCGTCGGTGATGCCTCGCTGGATGTCGCCGACGATCAATGCGGTGGTCATGAGAATCCCCCTTTGCGCGATAGCCGCTATTTAACCCGGAGGCACGGTCAGGCATCGAGGGCGAGCAGCGCGTCGAGCAGTTCCTCCGGGGTTTCGACCTGCGGCAAATGCCCAGTGCGAGGAAGCACGGTGAACGTCGCGCCCGGGATCGCGGAGGCGTACGCCTCGCCGTACTGCGGGTCGGCGATGCGGTCGCTCTCGCCCCACAGGACGTGGGCGGGGATGTCCACCTTGCTCAGCCGCTCCGCCAGGGACGGGTCGGACATCGTCGGGCCGGTGTAGCCGACCAGTGCCACGACGTCTGGGCTCGGACCGCTGCTGCCGGCCGGCGGCTTCGGCGCTTTCGCCGGGTCGTGGAACGAGAACTGCTGGATTTCCGCGATCGTCTTGCCTCGGACGTCGGCCAGCGGGTGGCTGTCGACCTCGATGCCGATGCCGTCGACGAGCACCGCGCGGGTGACGCGCGGGCTGTGCAGCAGAGCGATTTCCGCGGCCAGCCAGCCGCCGAAGGAGTTGCCGACCACGGTGACGTTCGAGACGTCGAGGTGGTCGAGCATCGCGACGTACGCCTTGGCCAGTGCGGTGACGTCGGTGAGTTCGGCGGCTTTCGGGGTGCCGTTGAAGCCGGGGTGGGTGGGCAGGAGGACTCGCGAGCGGGTGCGTTCGGCCAGCAGATCGGCGAAACCGGCCATCGTCGCGACGCCGCCTCCGCCGTGCAGGAGCAGGAACGTCCGGGTGCGGTCGTGGTCTTGGACGGCGATCTCGACCGGTCCGGCGGAGGTGAACCGGAGCGTCTGGGAGGAATTCATAACAGGAACCTTATATAAGGAACTTGAGATAAGCAACCTGTTTTCGCACGGGGTAGGCTCCGCGGCCATGAAGTACCGCCACGCCGACGTCGCTCTGGCCGTCAAGCGCCTGCAGCACCGCCATCACCGCGCGCTGAGCCAGGCACTGCAGCCGCTGGGGCTTTCGCTCGTGCAGTGGGACACGTTGCGGCACTTGGACAACCATCCGGAGGCATCGCTGCACGACCTCGCCGTGCTGACCTTCCAGACCGACCAGTCCTTCGGCACGCTGGCCGCGCGGATGGTCGACCGCGGTCTGATCGAGCGGGTCCCGGGGCCGGGCCGGGCGGTGCGGCACCGGCTCACCGAGAAGGGCGCTGAGCTGCGGAAGGCGGGACAGGAACTCGCGGACGTCGTGGTGAAGAAGTCGTTCAGCCGGCTTTCGGCGGCTCAGCTCAACGAACTGGGCGCGCTGCTGGACGCCGCGTTGGAGTCTGATCCGGCGTAACCGGCCAGCCGGTCGGCGAGGGCGCGCATCTGGTCGCGGAGCGCGTCCGGTCGCTCGATGACGAACGGCCGGTCGAGCGCGGCGAGCCGCGGCGGGATCCAGTCGAGGCGTTCGGCCCGGATCCGCGCGCGGATCCACGGGTCGTCCGCTTCCAGGACGGCGATGGACGGCGGGAACGCTGCGCGGATCTCCTCGGCGGTCGCGCGGATCCGCACTGACACGTCGTGCCGGTGCGGTGCTTCGGCGATGCCGGTGAGCACCTGGTGGGCGGGGTCGAAATCCGTTGGGGCGCTGAAGGTTCCGTCCTGCGGTTCGGCCCGTTCGATCCGGTCGACGCGGAACGTGCGCACCTGCCCGGCACTTGAGTCGAAGCCGGTGAGATACCAACGGCCGGAATGTGCCACGACACCGTACGGCTCGACGACGCGCTCGCTGCTGCGGCCGTGAACCGCGGTGTAGGCGAGTTTGACCGGCCGCTGATCGCGCGCTGCCTCGGCGACCGCGAGGAGCACCTCGGCCTCGGCGGTGAGCGAGGCGCGCGCGGGAGCGGTGAAGTCGGCGACCTCCAGCAGCGCGTCGAGCCGGCGGCCGAGTGCCTCGGGCAGCACCCGGCGGACCTTCGCGACCGCGCTTTCCGCGGCCGCGACCGACGTGGTGACCAGCCCGGCGCGCCGGCCCGCGACCAGTCCGAGCAGGACCGCGAGCGCCTCCTCGTCGGTGAGCATCAACGGCGGCATCCGGTAGCCGGGCGCGAGCCGGTATCCGCCGTAGCGGCCGCGCACGGAGCGGACCGGAATGTCCAGGTCAAGCAGGTGCTCGACGTAACGGCGGACGGTGCGCTCATCGACGTCCAGCCGCCCGGCGAGTTCGGCGACGGTCCGCGTGCCGCCGCCCTGGAGGATCTCCAGCAGCGCCAGCACGCGGGCGATCGGCCGGGTCATGCCGGGAATTCTCGCAATACCGGGCGGATCCTGTCCACTATTGCTTCTAGCGTGGTCGGCAGGTAATCACCCCAGAAAGGAATGTGGCCGTGCAGTTGACTTCCGTCCGGATCATCACTGGTGACGTCGACCGTCTGACGTCCTTCTACGAGCAGGTGACCGGCCTCGTGGCGAGCCGGCCCGCGAAGCAGTTCGCCGAGTTCGCCGGCGGGCCGGCGACCCTGGCGATCGGCAGCGCCGAGACGATGGCGCTGTTCAGCGCGGGTGCGGCGGTGCCGGAGTCGAACCGGACCGTCATCCTGGAGTTCCTGGTCGAGGATGTGGACCGCGAGTTCGCGCGGCTCCGCCCGCTGCTCGCGGAGATCGTGCAGGAGCCGACGACGATGCCGTGGGGCAACCGGTCGCTGCTGTTCCGCGACCCGGACGGCAATCTGGTCAACCTGTTCGCGCCGCAGACCGAGGAGGCCCGCGCCCGGCTCGCCCGGTGACCGGGAAATCGCCTCGCCTGACCGGCAGGTGACCCGCCAGGATCGCCGCATGACACGTGCTCTCCTGCTGGACCGGTTCCGCTGGGTCGACGGACATGCCGATCTCTGGCCGGTTTTCCGCGACGGGGCGGCGTTCGCCGAGGTGGTGCGGGCACTGGCCGAGCCGTTCCGGGACGCGGGCGTCACCGCGGTGTGCGGGATCGAGTCGCGGGGCTTCCTGCTCGGCGGTGCCGTCGCGCTGGAACTGGGCGTGGGGTTCGCCGCGGTTCGGAAGGCCGCCGGGCTGTTCCCCGGCGAGAAGCTGACGCGCGAAACGGACCCGGACTACCGAGGTTTCCGGCACGTCCTGCGGATGCAGCGCTCGGCGCTTTCGGACGGCGACCGGGTGCTGCTGGTGGACGACTGGGTCGAGACGGGCAGTCAGGCGCTGGCCGTGCGCGACCTGGTGACCGAGGCGGGCGCGGAGCTGGTCGGCTGCGCGGTGCTGGTCGATCAGCTCGACCCGGCGGTGCGGTCGCGGCTCGGGCGGCTGCACGCGTTGCTGGCCGCGGACGACTTGCCGGAGTGCTGACTCTTGGCTGGGGCCGGTCGTTTCAAGGGGTCGCCCGGCGAGCTGAATCGCGGCTAGGGCTGGGAAAGCAGCATCGGCGGCCGGTCGTTCTTTTCCTTGCCGCCGCGGAGAATCTGCGCCCGCCCGGCACCTGGCCAGCTGTTGACCCAGCTCGAGCCCCGGATCCCCTTGGCCTGCTTCTTCAACGGTGCCAGCAGCCGCGCGCTTTCGCGGTACGAGCCCGCCGAAGCGCCGGTCTGGACGATGCTCGCCAGGGAAAGCGTGACCGGCACGCCGTCGGCGGACCAGTCGCGTCCGAGGACGGCGTCGGCGAGGGCCGTGATGTTCTCGACGCCGCATACGACGAGGAAATCGTCGCCGCCGACGTGGCCGACGGTGACATCGCCGAGCCTCCGGGCCTGGTCGGTCAGCGCTCGGCCGATGGCGCGGATCAGGTCGTCGCCCGCGGCGAATCCGGCGGTGTCGTTGAGCCGTTTGAAGTGGTCGATGTCCAGCCAGGCCACGACGAACGGCCGTCCGGCGCCGGCCCGGCGGGCGACGTCCTGGGCGATCGCGTCGCTGCCCGGCAGCCGGGTGAGCGGGTTGAGCGCGACCGCGGCCTCGACTTTCACCGCGGCCATCCGGCGCATCACCTCGTTCGGCCGCACCACGCCCTGGAACCGGCCGGACGCGTCCGTTACGACGAGGTCGTCGCCGCTGTGCTCGGCTCCGCCGTCGGCGATGAGCTCCAGCAGTTCGCGGGTGCCGGTGTCGATCCGGACCAGCCGCGGCGGGCTGGCCAGTTTCGCGGCGAGCTTCCCGGAGTACAGCGCGTGCCCGTACCGGCCGGTCACCGCGAGCAGGAACCGCATCCGGTCGATCGTCCACTGTGGACGCGCCTGCTGATCCAGGCCGACGATCGCCTTCGGCGCGTGCTCGGCGGACAGGATCGCGTGGACGTCGTCGCACGTCGCGTCGTCCGGCAGGGTCTTGGCCTGGCGGAGGAATTCGGGGATCCGCAGCCCGGCCGAGGGCGAGACCACCATGGTGCCTGGCTGGTCGCCGCGTTCGGCGGTCGGCAGCACCCGCTCGGGAGCGGCGGTGGCGAACAGATTCCCTTGGACCAGACGGATTCCGGCGCGCCGCGCGACGTCGAGTTCCGCGTCGTTCTCGATCCCCGTCGCGACGAGCCGCAGGTCGGTTTGCGCGGCGAACTGCACCAGCGCCTCGACGAGCGCGACGGTCGCCGCGTTCGCCGGGAGCCGCCGCAGCGTCGCGCGGTCCAGCTTGATCATCTCGATCGGCGCTTCGGCGAGCAGGTTCATCGGCAAGCCCGCGGCGCCAAGCCGGTCGAAGGCCAGCCGGAAGCCGAGGTCGCGCAGCCGGTGCAGGCCCCGCAGCAGGGTTCCCGGATTCGGGATGGCGAGCGGTGCGGTGATTTCCAGCACGACGTCGGCGGGACGGCGGCCGGTGCGTTCCAGAGTCTGCAGCAGCGGGATGAAGCGCTCGGCGGGCGCGCCGGCGGTGCTGGAGCTCAGATTGAGATGCAGCGACACCCCGGCGGAGGTTTGCGGGACCACCGCGGCCGCGCGCACCAGGAGGTCGAGGTCGGCGTCGATCAACTGCGCTTGATCGCCTGCCGCGTCGAGCAGGTCTTGGACCCAGCCGGCCGCGGGGTGCCCGACTGCTTCGACTGCGACAGCTGAGCCGCTGTAGAGGCTGTACAGCGGCTCGAAGGCGAAACGGACCTGGTCAGCGGGGGCGAGCACACGCAGATCCTCGCTCGGAACGCACGGATCTCCATAAAACCGTTATCTTCTGTTGACCTGCCCGGCGAGGGGCTCGAACCGGAAAACTTCTCGGGATCGTTGGCTGTGCTTGGGATTCGCGCGCGTCCGGGCCAAACCCTCGGTATGGTCCGTGATGACCATCACAAATCGGCTACGAAGCCCGTGTGACCAGGCGTGACGGCTTGACCACCGGCGATGTCCTACGCCAATACGCCGCTGATGTACCGAAGATCGCCCATGCGCAGATCGTCGTCCCGCAGAGGCGGCAGACCGTTGGCGGCGAGCAGCTCCCGCACCGTGCTTCCCCGCACCGCCCAGCCGAGCCCGGTCAGGTACGGGGCCGCTTCGTTGCGCTTGCCGAAGTAGCGAAGCCTCGTCATGTCGGTGTCGAAACCCTCGCCGCGCCATTGTGCGGAGATGCGGTCGAGGCGTTCCTTCGTCTTGTCCTCATCGCCCGGACGCGGGTTGGGCCGGTTTTCGGTGGCGACCCAGCTTCCCGGCGCGCTGAGTGCGGTGATGGTGTCCAGCAAGCGATCTTGCGCTTCGGGCGGCAGATATCCGAGCAGGCCTTCGGCGCTCCACGCGGTCGGCTGCGCCGGGTCGAACCCGGCGGCGCGCAGGGCGGCGGGCCAGTCGTCACGCAGGTCGACGGCGACTGCCCGCCGCTCGGCGGTGGGCTCGGCGCCCAGTTCGGCCAGGACGCGGGCCTTGAACTCGACCACCGGCTCCTGGTCGATCTCGTACACCACGGTTCCGTCCGGCCAGGGCAGCCGGTAGGCGCGAGAGTCCAATCCGGACGCGAGGATCACGGCCTGCCTGATGCCCGCGGCGGACGCGTCGAGGAAGAACTCGTCGTAGAACTTGCCGCGGATCTTGGCCGCGTCGATCCAGATCCGGCCGACTAGGTCGTTCGACGGGGTCTCGCCGGACGCCAGTTTGGCGAGCAGGTCGACGCTGACCGCCTGGACCAGTGGTTCGGCGAAGCGGTCCGAGAAGAGGGTGTCGTCTTCTCGGGTCGCGATCGCTCGTGCTGCTGCGGCCATGGTCGCGGTCGCGCCGACGCTGGAGGCCAGGTCCCAGGTGTCTCCGTCTTGTCGGGCGGAAGTCATTGTGCTGATTTGCCTTTCGCCGGGGGGCGTGGTTTCTGCTCGTCGCCCTGGCGGGCGACATTGCAGGTGGGTGGTTGCGTGGGGCACCCCGAACCGCAGAGGAGGCTTCGTATCGGGGTGCGGGGGAGGGTGTGGGTGCCTCGGTTGTTGGGTGCGCTGGTTGCGGTTGGGGGTGGGTGCCTGGTGGGTTGGGTGCGGCGGTGCGGTTGGGTGGTGGGGTGGCGCGGGTCAGATCGTTTCCGGGTTAACGTCAACCGCTGCGAAAAGAGTTCGTGCGCAGAGGTCCCGTAGTTCCTCGGTGCTGATCTTCGGTTCGTCCAGCCAGTCCAGGATCAGCGTCGCCACGAACGAAAGCCATCCTCGGACCGCCAGTCGAGTCGTTGGGGTGACCGGGCGCAGCAGGCTCACCGCGGACAGGATCCGTTCTGCGTTCGCTGCCATCCCGGCTTCGCAGATCTCCCGGATCTCGCGGTCGGCGTCGCCTGCGCTGCGGTGCACGATGCGGTAGCCGTCCGGGTGGGTGCGGGCGAATTCCAGGTACACCTCAAGTCCGGCGCGCAGTTGCTCGGCCACCGGCAGCGCCGGGTCGGGTTCGCTCATTTTCAGCAGCTGGTCGCGCTGCTCGCGGACGATCGCGGCGAAGAAGTCCTTCTTGGTCGGGAAGTAGTGGTACAGCAGGCCGCGCGAGACGCCGGCGATTTCGGCGACTTCTTCGATCCACACCTCGTCGTACGGGCGGCCCGCGAACAGGCCGGCTCCGATGGTCAGCAGCTGTTCGCGCCGCTGTTCGGTGGTCAGGCGCGTCCGCATCGCCCCAGCTTACTTGACACCGGTTCAGTAGCGGGGGATCGTGACCCTATTGGATGTGGGTTCAGTAGGGAGCGAACGTTGGACACCACCGCGATTCCGCACCGGCCGGGCAGGCTGCCCGTGGTCGGCGACCTGCTCGGGGCCAGCCTGCGCACGCCGCTGCAGAGCACCATGCGCGCCGGGGCGGGGCTCGGGCCGATCTTCACCCGCAAGTTCTTCGGTCTCGAGATCGTGTTCGTCGCCGGGATCGACCTGGTCACCGAGTTGAACGACGAGACGAGGTTCGGCAAGCACGTCGGGCTCGGCGTCGAGCGGTTGCGTGCGGTCGCTGGCGACGGGCTGTTCACGGCGCACACTCGCGAGCCGAACTGGCGCCTCGCCCACGACATCCTGCAGCCCGCGTTCTCCGCCGAGTCGATGCGCCGCTACCACTCGACGATGCTCGAGGTCGCCAGGGAACTGACCGCTGCGTGGGACCACGCGACCGGGCCGGTCGACGTCGCCGCCGACATGACGCGGCTGACCCTCGAAACGATCGGCCGCGCGGGCTTCGGCTACCGGTTCGGGTCGTTCGAACGGGCCGAACCGCATCCGTTCGTCACCGCGATGATCCGTGCGCTGCGGTACGCGCAGCTGGAGAACGTCAAGCTTCCGTTCGTGCGGCGCGCGCTGGCTGGGTCGGCGGCGCAGAACCAGGCCGACATCGCGACCATGACGAACCTGGTCGACGAGGTTATCGAGGCGCGGCGCAGGGAAGGCGGCGAGGCCCGTGACCTGCTTGGCCTGATGCTCACCGAGGGCCACCCGGAGACCGGCGAACAGCTCGATCCGGTGAACATTCGCAACCAGGCCATCACTTTCGTCGTCGCGGGCCACGAGACGACGTCCGGTGCGCTGTCGTTCGCGCTGTACTACCTGACGCGCCACCCGGAGTTGCTGGAGAAGGCTCGCGCCGAAGTCGATGCGGTGTGGGGCGATCGCGAACCGGCTTTTGGCGACGTCGCGAAACTCCGGTACGTCCGCCGCGTTCTCGACGAGGCGATGCGGCTGTGGCCGACCGCGCCCGGCTACTCCCGGGAAGCCCGCGAAGACCTGGTGCTGGGCGGAAAATACCCGATGCGCAAGGGTGATTCGGTCATCGTGCCGCTGCCGATGCTCCACCGCGACCCGACGGTGTGGGGGCCGGATCCGGAGAAATTCGACCCGGACCGTTTCGAACCGGCGGCGGTGCGGAAGCGCCCGGCCCAGGCGTACAAACCGTTCGGCACCGGGGAACGCGCGTGCATCGGCCGCCAGTTCGCGTTGCACGAAGCCGTGCTGGCGTTGGGGATCATGGTGCAGCGCTACGACTTCGAGGCAGACCCGGCGTACGAGCTGAAGATCGCGGAATCGTTGACGCTGAAGCCGAGCGGGTTCACCGTCCGGCCGCGGATTCGGGAGCGGGCGACGGCCCTGACCGCTTGATCCGCTGCCAGTTCCCCGGACAGCGTCTTGTGCATCGCCGCGCTATCTTTGTTCGGCCCGATTGCCGGCAATTGACCGATTGGTGGCCGGGAGTTTGCTCGGGAACTCCACCGCGCTCATCGCGGACCTGCATCATGCGGCAGGGGAAGGAGTTCGACCGTGAAACCGATCGCGCGCACGGTCTTCAAGGCGCCGGCGAAGCTGTACGACCACGACCTGGGATGGTTGCTGGGCAAGCGGTTCCTGTGCCTGACCCATTTCGGCCGCAAGTCCGGTCGCCGATACCGGACGGTCCTGGAGGTGGTCGGCCTCCGCCCCGGAACCGGCGAGGTGCTGGCCATCGCCGGGCTGGGCCCGTCCTCGGACTGGTTCCGCAACATCCAGGCGGCCCCCGCGGCGGAGGTCGCGATCGGCCGCCGAAAGTTCGTCCCCTCGTGCCGCATCCTCGACGAACCCGAAGCAGTCGACGCGATCGCCGACTACGAACGGCGGAACCTGCTGCTGCGGCCGGTTTTGCGTCCCGTGCTGAGCAGGCTGCTGGGCTGGCGCTACGACGGCTCCGACGCGGCGCGGCACCGGTTGGTCCAGCAGTTGCCGATCGTCGCCTTCCGTCCTCGTGGCGGAGCCGAACCCGACCAAGAAGGTACTGACCGCTGATGAACTACATCGCCGAACTGCGCGCACTAGTCGGCACCCGCCCGCTGATCCTGCCCGGCACGTCAGTGCTGATCGCCGACGAACGAGGCAGGCTGCTGCTGGTGTTCCGCGAGGAGAGCCAGGACTGGGGGCTGCCCGGCGGATTCCTCGACCCCGGCGAGTCCTATGAGGACGCCGGCCGTCGCGAAGTACGCGAAGAAATCGGCTTGGTGGTACGGGATCTCGAACTGCTCGGCGTCTACTCCGGACCGGAGTACTTCTACCGCTACCCGCATGGCGACGAGGTCCACAACGTCACCGCGGCGTTTGCCGCGACCGTCGAGAACACCGACGTCACCGTGGACGGCACGGAGATCACCGGCTACGAGTTCTTCGACCTGGACCGTCTTCCGGACGACATCATCGCGCCGGAAAGGCCGATCGTCGAGGACTACGTGAAGCGGTTCGGCGGATAGGTTCTCGGTGCCGGGCCGACGAGTCAGTCGAGCGCTCATTTCCGGCTCGGCGAACTAGCTGCTTGCACGTCGAGTGGTCCGGTCAATTATCGCCCGGCGTCGCGACCCGGCCAGTGGGCCTCGCCGCCAGCGACGAGGCCCACCGCACCAGTGCTTCACTTGCCGAGCGCGTCCACGCCCGCCTGGGCGAAGCTCTCGTCCTGCGCACCCGACGGCGCACCGGCCACGCCGACCGCCGCGATCGGGGCGTTGTTCGCGTCCACCGGGACCGCTCCGGCGAGGAACAGGGTGCCCTTGATGTCCTTCAGGGTCGGGGTCTGCTGCAGCCGGCCGGTCAGCTCCGAGGTCTTGGCGTTCCACGAAACCGCGGTGAACGCCTTCTCTTCGGCCGACGAGTACGACTGCGGGCCCGCACCGTCGCCGCGCAGGGTCACGATGGTGTTGCCGTCGCGGTCGACCACCGCGACCGACACTTTCTGGCCCGCCTTCTCGGCGGCGGTGAGCGCGGCCTGCGCGGCCTTCTGCGCGGCGGCGATCGACAGGTGGGTGGTCTGGACCAGCCCGTTCGGCGCGGCTTGGGCAGGCGCGGCCGGAGCCGGGGTGGCGGCGTTGGCGGCCAGCGCGCCGGTGGTGGCGGCTCCGATCACGGCGAGTCCGCCGACGACGGTGGCGATGCGGGTCTTGGCGGTGAAGCTCTTCATCGGGGTGCTCCTTGGCTTGTCCGGCTCGATGCGTTCATCGTGCGTCCGGGACTGCCTTCGCCGGATCGGAGTCTCGGCTCGCCTCGCGGCGCGGAACGGCCGACACTCAGGTCATCCGATCGGCTGATGTCGGCCGGGTTCGCACAGGTCAGGCTCCAGAGCGGAACGGAAACGGAGGGCGGCGATGACCGATCGGGACGCGCGGTGGCTGGCCGCGACCATGCACACGGCGTTCTTTCTGCTGCTGGTCGCGTCGATCGTGCGGTTCCTCGACCACCATCACGGCGAGCCCGCCGCGCCGTGGGTGATCGCGCTGACCGGCTGCCTGGCCGCGGTCTACGCGGTCGGCCTGGTGCTGCGAGTCACCGGGCCCGAGCAGGTGACCGTGCCGTATCTGGCCTGGCTGACCGTCGTGACCGTGCTGTGGGTGGTGCTGGTGCTGCTCGCGCCGAGCTTCGCGTGGTGCGCGGTCCCGATGTTCGTCACCGGCCTCCGCACGCTGCCCACCGGACCCGCATTAGTGCTGGTGACGCTGGTGACCGCACTGGTGGTGATCTCGCAGAACCGGCTGTCGACCGGCTTCGACCCGAACCTGACGATCGTCCCAGTGGCTGTCGCCGCCGTGACCGCCGCGGTGATCACGTACCTGCGCCGGCAGGCGGTCCGGTTGCGGGAAACCGAGCGTCGCGCGGGAATGCTGGACGAACGCCAGCGGCTGTCGCGCGAGATTCACGACGCATTGGCGCAAGGGCTGTCCAGTCAGGCGATGCTGCTGCAGGCGGCCGACCGCGCGTGGGGCGACCCAGACCTGGCTCGTGAGCATTTGCATGCGGCACAACAGATCGGCACGCGCAACCTCGCCGAAGCCCGCGGCCTCGTGCAGGATCTGGCCCCCGCCGACCTCGACGGGCACTCGGTCGAGGAAGCCCTCCGGAACGTCGCCGAACGTGAACCGCAGCCGGTGCGCGTCCAGATCGACGGGCCCGCGCGGCCGCTGCCGAGCCGCGTGCAGTCCACTTTGGTGCGTATCGCGCAGGGCGCGCTGGCCAATGCGCGTGAACACGCCGACGCGTCGGGAGTGGCGTTGACCCTCACCTACCTAGACGATGAGGTCGTGCTGGACATCACCGACGACGGCCGCGGGTTCGACCCTGCCACCCCGAGCGCCGACGGCCGCGGTCACGGCCTGCCCGCGATGCGCGCGCGGGCGGCGCAACTCGGCGGCCGGTTGACCGTCGAATCCGCGCCCGGACAGGGCACCGCCATCTCGGCTGCGATTCCGTTGGGACCAAGCCATGCCTGACGACCAGCCCATTCGCGTCGTGCTCTGCGACGACCACGCCATGGTCCGGGCCGGTCTGCGTGCGCTGCTGGCCGGTGCGGGCGGGATCGAGGTCATCGGCGAGGCGGCGACCGGGCAGGAAGCGATCAACCTCGCTGCGGCGTTGCGGCCGGATGTGGTTTTGATGGATTTGCAGCTGGGCGACGGAATGGACGGAGTCGAGGCGATCCGGCGAATTCGTTCTGTTGCCGAGCCGCCTCGGGTGCTGGTTTTGACGACTTATGACACGGACGCTGATATCACGCGATCTATTGAGGCTGGGGCTACGGGATACTTGCTGAAGGCTGAGTCCGCGGACGAGTTGTACGCGGCGATTCGGGCGGCCGCGGCTGGTCGGACTGCGTTGTCGGCTCCGGTGGCGGACCGGATGATGGCGCAGTTGCGTGCACCTCGGCCCGCGTTGACTGACCGGGAGCGGGACATTCTCGAGCAACTCGCGCAGGGGTTGGGGAATCGGGAGATCGCCCGGCGGTTGTTTATCAGCGAGGCTACGGTCAAGACGCATTTGGGGCGGATTTACGAGAAATTGGGGGTGGATACGCGGGCAGGGGCGGTTGCGGTGGCTAAGGAGCAGCGGTTGTTGCCTTGACCGTGGTGGCGTGGGGTGCCCCGAAGAAAGCGTGGGGCCCCGAAGAAAGACGGTGGTTGCGCGGGGCGCCCCGAAGCTGAGTGTGACTACGGCGCGGGGGTGCTTGTCAAGGCGGGAAAGATGCCTTGACAAGCACCCCCGCGCCGTGTTTTTGGCTTCGTATCGGGGTGCGGGGGTGGTGTGGGTGCTGGGTGGGTTGGGAGCGTGGGCTGCGGTTTGGTGGGCGCGGGGTTTGGCTGCGTGGGCGAGTGGAGGTTGACGCCGAGTTGCACGTTCACCTCATCGGTTCCGCCGACGTAGGCACGGAAAGCGAGACTGGTGCCGAGGCCTGACTGGGCTCGGAAGCCGTGCTGGATCGCTGATGCCCGTTTCCGCTTACCCGCAGTGTACGAAGCTCCAGAAAGTTCACCCGGTAAGGTGGCGGCCGTTGTCCACAGCCAGGGAGCAGGGGTATGACGGCTGTCCACGCCGACATCGATTCGACAGTGCCGGAAGCGGATCGCCCGAAGCGGACCCTGCCGGCGCTGCTCGCGTCGCTCGGGCTCCTCGTCGTGTTCCTCGCCGGCGCGTGGGCGGCCTGGTTCTTCACCATCGACGACGCGTTCATCAGCTTCCGCTACTCCGCGAATCTCGCGGCCGGCCACGGTCCGGTGTGGAATCTGCAGGGCCCGCCGGTCGAGGGCTTCACGAACTTCGCCTGGGTCGTGTGGGGCGCGCTGGGCTCGGTCCTCGGTGTCGCGCTGCCGTTGTTCACGAAGCTGACTTCGCTGGTACTCGGACTCCTCACGCTGGCGATGCTGCTGCGCGAAGGGCACCGCCGCGGCGGGATGCTGGGCCTGCTCGTCGGGGCGGGCGCGTACGTCGTGTTCCTTCCGACCTACTTCCACATCACCGGCGGCCTCGAAACCGCCGCGTTCGCCGCCGTGCTGCTCCGCGTCGTCGTGCTCGGACTGCGAGTCCTCGACGGGACGCAGCTGCGCGCGTGGGAACCGCCGGTCCTGCTGGTCCTGCTCGGCATGATCCGCCCGGAGGGTGCGCTGGCCGCGCTGCCGGTGGTCCTGTGGTGGCTGGTTCGGCAGCGCGGCCGGGCCCAGTGGCTGTGGACGGGGGCCGCGGCGCTGGTCGGCGCGGGGTATTTCGTCTGGCGCTGGCAATTTTACGGCCAGCTGCTGCCCAATACCTTCTACGTGAAGTTCGGCAACCTCTCGCTCGGCTGGATCTGGACGAAGCACACGACGCTGGTCCTTCTGCCCTTGCTCCTGCTGACCCTCTCGCTGCTGTTCCGCCGGGCAACGCGCGCGGTTGGCGTACTCCTAGTCGTGACTGTCGGGGTCACGTACGTGACGTACGCGGTCTCCGGCCCCACCATGGATTACCTGGACCGGTTCGCGGACCACGCAGTGCCGGTGCTGTGCTTGGGTGCCGCGCTGGCGGTCGGAACGCTGGGCAGCCGCGTGGTCGGATCAGTTCTGGGCGCGGTCGCCGTCGGCTGGTCGGCGTGGGCGGGCGCGACGGCTCCGGACCTCGGCGCGATCACCAACTACGGACCGGACCTGCAGCGGGCGCACGTCGCGATCGGCAAGGGCCTCGCGAAGGCGGAAGTCCCGGCCGCGAACCGCACCCTCGCGGTGACCGACGCGGGTGCCATCCCGTACTTCAGCGGGTGGGAATCGATCGACTACATCGGCCTGAACGACCGCGCGATCGCGCACGGAGCCGACCCGACCGACGTGGTCGCGAACGCCCGCCCGACGGTGGTCGTGGTCACCTCCGCCGATCCGGTGCCGACGGCGGGGCGGTACGGCTTCGATCTGGCCCGCGGCACCGCCGGGTACGTGCGGGTCAACTCCGTGCAGCTGCGCGAGGGTTATTGGCAGGTGGTGTACGCGCTGCCGCAGTACGCCGGGACCGTGGGTTCGCACGTCCAGGAAGCGGTCGCGCAGGCCGCGCCGGCTAACGATCCTGGGCAGCCGCTGGACACGGTGGAGCGCTGGCTGAACCGGTTGCGGCGGCAGTTGCCGTTCTGAGCGGGTCCCGTTCGCTGAGCTGCCGAAGCAACGTCAACGCTTCCTCCGAAGCCGACCCAGCCGGAGTCGTGCACACGATCAGCACCTGTTCCGGCGACCGAGCCATCGACAGCGTCTGCTGCGTCACCGTCACCCGGCCGACCAGCGGATGCCGCAGCTCGTACGCGTCGGCGTCGCACGGACCGACCCGATGGTCCTGCCACAGCGAGACGAACTCCGGGCTCTTCATCGTCAGCTCGCCGATCAGCTCGGCCAGCAGCGGGTCGTCCGGATGCTTCCCGACGGTGATGCGCAGGTTGCCGACCACTGCGCGGGCTTTGCGTTTCCAATCCGCGTACAGCTCGCGGCAGTGCGGGTCCAGAAACAGCATCCGGCTCAGGTTGGGACGCTGGGCCAGGTCCAGGTGCCCGGCCAGCAAGGCGTGCCCGAGGGTGTTCCACGCCAACACGTCCGTCCTGCGGCCGAGCACCAGCGCAGGGACGCCCTCGACTGCGCGGAGGAGGTCGCGCGTTTCGTCGGCCAGTTTCTCCGGGCGTGGACGGCGCGGCTGGGGCGTGCGGCGGGCCGCGTCGGCGAGGCGGTCGAGGTGGGCTCGTTCGTGGGCGTCCAGCTGCAGGGCCCGGGCGATCGCGTCGAGGACCTCGGCGGACGCGCCGCGGGAGAGCCCCTGCTCCAGCCGGGTGTAGTACGAGACGCTGACGCCGGCCAGGTGCGCCAGCTCCTCCCGGCGGAGGCCGGCGACCCGGCGGCGGGGGCCGATGTCCCGCAGACCGACGTCCTCAGGACGCAGCCGGGCGCGTCGCGCGTGCAGGAAGTCTCCCAGCGGGCCAGCGGTCATGGATTCCACTATCCGCCGCGTGAGATATCGCTGCCACACCCTGCGCGGGGTAGGACAACGCGGGAGTGGTCCGGCCGCGCGGGCTCGCCCAGGCTCGGTCGCATGGACGAGATCATTCTGGGCGACGTCACGGTCACCCGCGTCAAGGAGTTCGCCGGTTCGGTCGAGATGAGCCCGGACCAGTTCTTCCCGGACAGCCCGGCGGGCTCGTGGGACGAGCACCGCGGCTGGCTGGCCCCCGATTTCTGGGACCCGGAGACCGGCGAATGCCAGTCGGCGATCCAGTCGTGGCTGCTGCGCAGCGAGGGCCGCACGATCCTCGTCGACACCGGTGTCGGCAACCACAAGGACCGGCCGTACGCCCCGGTGTGGAATCGCCTCGACACCGGTTACCTCGACCACCTCGCCGCCGCTGGTATCTCACCCGAGGACGTTGATGTCGTCATCAACACCCACTTGCATATCGACCACGTCGGCTGGAACACCCGCTTGGAGGGCCGCACCTGGGTGCCGACCTTCCCGAACGCCACGTACCTGATGCCGTTGCGCGACTTCGAATTCTGGGACCCGGCCAACGAAAACGAGACCGTGCTCGGCCGCGGGAACCAGAACGTCTTCGAGGACAGCGTCGCGCCGGTGCGGCGGGCGGGACAGGTCGAGCTCTGGGACGGGACGTACCGGATCGACCGGAACCTGCGCCTCGACCTCGCCCCCGGACACACCCCCGGCTCGTCGGTGCTGACCCTGGATTCCGGCGGCGACCGGGCGTTGTTCGTCGGCGACTTGGTGCACACGCCCCTGCAGATCGTGGAACCGGAGACCAACTCTTGTTTCTGCGAGGACCCGGCGGAGGCCAGGGCCACCCGGCGCGCATTGCTCGGCCGGGCGGCCGAGGACAACGCGCTCCTGTTCCCGGCGCACTTCCCCGGCTCCGGCGCGGCGCAGGTCGAACGGGACGGGGCGAGGTTCGCGATCAAGAACTGGGCCGGGTTCTCCCGGATCTCCTGAAAGGTTTCCCATGCGTCAGAAGGAAAATCCAGTCGTCCAGACCGCTGCGGGCGCCGTCCGGGGCCGTGCGGACGAAGCGGGCGAACTGTACTGGGCCATTCCCTACGCGGCCGCCCCGGCCGGTCCCGGCAGGTTCGCTCCTCCCGCGCCGCATCCGGGCTGGTCCGGGGCGCGGGACGGGACCCAGCCGTCGCCGACGGCGCCACAGCCGGTCCGGGACTTCGGGCGGCTGGACCTGACCCCGTACTTCGGGCCGGGATGGGTGCCCGGCGACGAATACCTGACGGTCGACGTCCGCACTCCAGCCGCGGACTCGGGCAAGCGCCCGGTCATGGTGTTCGTGCACGGCGGCGGGTTCGTCACCGGGTCGACGCGCGCCGCGCTCTACGACGGCAGGGCCTTCGCCCGAGACGGCGTCGTCCTCGTGACGGTGAACTACCGCCTCGGCATTCCCGGCTTCCTCGCGCTGGAGGGCGCTCCGGACAATCGCGGGTTGCTCGACGTCCTGGCCGCACTCCGGTGGGTACGCGATTCGATCGCCGCGTTCGGGGGCGATCCGGCGAACGTGACGGTCTTCGGGCAGTCCGCGGGCGGCACGCTCACCGGTGCGCTGCTCGCGACGTCGGAGGCCAAGGGGTTGTTCCGCCGCGCGATCGTCCAAAGCGGAAGCGGAACGGGCGCGTTCACCCCGGAACAGGCGCGACGGGTCACGTCGGCGGCCGCGGCGGCCTTGGGCGTCGCTCCGACCGCGACGGCGTTCGCGGAGATCCCGGACGCGCGGCTCCTGGAGATCTTGCCCGCACTGGCCGGTCTTGACCTGGACACCAGCACCGCACCGGATCCGCTGGCCGGGCTCAGCCCGTTCAGCCTGGTGCTGCCCGCGCAACCGGCCGACCGCCTGGTGTGCGACGTCGACCTGCTGCTCGGCACGAACACCGAGGAGGGGCGGCTTTACCTGGTGCCGCAAGGAAAACCGGACGACACCGCGGACGAGCTGGGCGAGCGGCTGTTCGGCGCGGGCACCGCCCGGTTGGCGCAGGCGCACGCGGAGATCGCCGGCGGCGGCACCTACCGCTATTCGTTCGGCTGCCGCTCGACCGCCCTCGACGGCCGGCTCGGCGCCGCGCACACCGTCGAGCTGCCGTTCGTGTTCGATCTCGCCGACGAGCCCTGGCTGCACGGCGACACCGGCCTGCTCGGCCCGGATCCCGCTCCGGCCGGTCTGGCGGCGGAGGTCCATGCGGCTTGGGTGGCGTTCGCGCGGACCGGAAACCCGGGCTGGGCGGCGGGGAAGCCGCACAGTTTCGTGGGCTGAAACGGCTTTCCACCTGACTGGGCGCGCTGCCGGTGAAGCTGCTCGGGTTGGCTCCTCCGCGGCTCGTCACGTCCCCGGACTGATCTCCAGCGGAGCGGTGGCGCCTCGGCCGAGCTGCTGCCGCTGGGCGACGGTGTGGTCGAGCTGCCGCGCCAGATGCGGGACGTTCGCCGAGGTCAGGTAGGTCTCCGCGCCGGCGTCGAGCAGCCGCCGGACCGGACCGTGGTAGCTGATGCCGAGCTCCGTGTCCTCGACCTCGGCGAGGACGACCCGGGCCTTCGGGAACTTCGCCCGGAGATTCCCGATCAGCTGCGGGCTCACCGGCGGCACGAGCAGCACGTCGGCGGTGGCGGGGGCCGAATGCGGGTCCAGCACGACGTAGTCCGGGCCGAGTTCGGCCGAGAGCGCCCTTCGGGCCGAGGCGGACAGCTTCATCGCCGTGGCGACCACGGTGACGTCGGCGTCGTCCGTTCGCGGCGGCCCGGGCCGGGGACCAGCGCTGGAGATCGCCGCGACCGGGAGGCCGTCCCGGGTGAGGACCAGGTTTTCGCCCGGCCCGAGTGCGTCGACGAGGGCCACGACGTCGTCGGGAAGACGGCCGATGTCGACCTGCCGCGCCCGCTCGCCGGTCATGACGGGCCGGGTGGGCTCGGCAACTCTCTCGAGCGCGGCGGCGCGGCGGCCACCGGTGATCGTGTCGTCATGGAACTCGATCATCCCACAATCGCGGCGCCGTTGTCCGGTCCTTCACGGGAGCCAGGGTGATGGCGGTTTCTCGCCAGCGTTTCCCGCTCCGCGCTTTTTACGCTCGGCCGGTGCATTCAGACTTCCTTCGCGGCCCGATCATCTGGTTCGTCTCGCTTGCCGCCGCATTGGGCACCGCGGCTATCTACCCGTTGCAGCCTGCGATCGCCGAGGTATCCGGCGCTCTCGGCACTTCGCTCGGCGCGGTCGGCGTCGCGCTCGCGTGCGGGCCGGTCGGTTACCTGTGCGGACTCGCGCTGCTGGTGCCGCTCGTCGATCAGTTTCCGCCGCGATGCGTCCTTTCCGTGCAGTTCGGCGCACTCGCGATCGCGTTGGGGCTGAACGCGATCGCCGGCCAGGTGTGGGTGCTCGGCCTGGTGGTCGGCGTGCTCGGGGCGTGCTCGTCGGTCGGGGCCGGGCTGAGTTCGGTGACCGCCCGGCTGGCCAGCCCGAACCGGCGGGCGACCGCGCTGGGAATCGTCACCGCTGGCATCTCGGCGGGCATCCTCGCGGGCCGCGTCGTCGGCGGCTGGCTGGCCGACCTGATCGGTTGGCGCGCGATGCTGGGCGTTTTCGCCGCCGGATGCGCTGCGGTCGCGGTCGCAGTGCTGCTTGTGCTTCCTCCGGTGGCCGGTGCGCACAATCGCGGCTACTTCGCCACGTTGCGTTCGATTCCCGGGCTATACCTGAAGTATCCGGCGCTCCGGCTCGCGGCGGTCCGGGGCGCGCTCTGGTTCTTCGCGTTCTGCGCGGTGTGGTCCGGGATCGCGGTGGCGCTGTCGAAGCCGCCCTTTTCGTATTCCGCTGAGCGCATCGGGTTGTACGCTTTCGCTGGCATAGTGGGCATTTTCGCCACCCGGATCGCGGGCGCGTGGACTGATCGCGTCGGTGCGCGCCGGGTCATCCTCTGCGGGTTGGGTCTTGCTGGCGTGGCGAGCGCGATGCTTGCGATTGCCTTGCCGAGCACCGTTTCGACCGTGCTCTGCTTGGCTTTGTTCGACGCGGGGCTTTTCGGTGCTCAAGTCGCGAACCAGAGCACGGTGCTGGCGATCGAGCCCAGCGCACCCGCGCGGTTCAACAGCGCGTACATGGTGGTGTATTTCGCTGGGGGAAGCCTCGGCACCGCGTTCGGCGCGACGGCGGCCGAGCAACTGGGCTGGCCGCTGACCGCATTGGGCACCACGGCGGTGATCGCGGGCGCGGCTGTCCTCACCCTGGCGTACCGGACTCGGGTGGGCGCGGTATCAGTTCCGGTGAAGTGAGCTCTCCCGAACCGGCGAGAAGAATCGCAGCCTGCACGGCTTCTTCCAGATGCGCGTCCACCGACTCACCGTGCCGCAACGCATCTTCGGCTAGCTTTTCCAGCCCTCCGCACAGGATCACCGCTCGAGCCCGTGACAATGCGGCTCCGCCCGATTTTCGAAATTCGGTGCCAGCCGAGACGGTGCGTACGACGTTGACATACGCGTCGTGGTTCAAGCTTGCGGCGAGCGGGGTGTCCAGCAGCGGCACGTCGCGGAGGTAGCTCAGCATGACGGCCGGCCGGGCATCGACGACGCCGATCCACGCCGTGACGAGCTGGCGCAGTTGCGTTTGCCAGGGAGCGCTGCGGTCGACCGCGGCGGAGACCTGCGCGGATCCGCTCTCCGCCGCTTCCTTGAGCAGGGCGAGCAGGCACGCTTCTTTGGATGTGAAATGCTCGTAGAAGCTGCGGCGGGAGGTGTGTGCCCGGCCGACGAGGTCGCCGATGGTGATCTTAGGGAAGCGTTTTTCCGCGAGCAGCGACTCCAGCGCTCCGGTGAAGCGGCTCCGGTAGGCGCCGGCGGATTCGGCGGCCGTTTCCGGCTCTGCAGCGCGAGGCACCGCGCGGGTCCTTCCTGTCCGCGGTTATCTCGCGATCCTACCAGTCCGGCGGACTGCCATATTCAGAATGGTTGCCGGATATTCGTGGAATGCCAGTAAGGAATGCGCGCGACGGCATTCGGCGGCGCTGGTTCGTCCGGGCGGCCGTACGATGGAGTACCCGGCATCCCCGCGGTGTCCCGTGCTGCCGCCGGGTGCTGGTTCCGCTCGCGTCCCGGCGGCACGGGATCCGGTCGCCCGTTTCCGGCAAGAAGACCGACGTCTTCGATCAGCGGGACTCCTCGGCTGTCCGGTTCGGTTCCGTCCGGAATACCTTCCGGTATGCGCCCGGCGTGACGCCGACGACGTGGCCGAACTGGGAACGGAAGTTGCTCGTCGTGGGAAATCCGGTCTGCGCGGCGATCCGGTCGACGGTGTGGTCGGTGGTTTCGAGCAGTTCCTGCGCCTGCCGGATGCGCACCCCGGCCACCCATTGCATGGGACTTTGCCCGGTTTCTTCCTTGAAGCGCCTGGTGAGTGTGCGCACGCTCAGTCCCGCCGCGTCGGCGAGATCGGCGAGCGAGAGGTCCCGGTACGCGTTTTCCTCGATCCACGGCAATACCCGGTCGAGTGCGGTCGGGCGGCGGGGCGCGCGGTTGCGGACGATGTATTGCGCCTGTCCGCCGGGCCGGTGCAAGGGCGCGACAGCGAGGCGGGCGGCATCGGCCGCGACGACGCTTCCGTAATCGTTCTGGACAATGTGCAGGCACAGATCGATTCCGGCCACCGCTCCGGCGGACGTGAGGATTTTCCCGTTGTCGGTGTAAAGCAGGTCGGGATTCACTCGGACCGCCGGGTATCTCCTGGCGAATTCGTCGGCGGCGAGCCAATGCGTGGTCGCGTCCCGGCCGTCGAGCAATCCCGCTTCGGCGAGAGTGAACGCCCCGACGCAGATCGACGCGATGCGCGTACCGCGGTCCGCGGCCGCGCGCAATGCGTCCAGGACGGCTGGCGGGGTCGGCGCCAGCGGGTTGTTCCGCCCGGGCACCACGATGAGGTCGACGCGCTGGAGGGCGTCGAGGCCCTCGTCGACCGCCAGTCGCAACGGGCCCGCGGTGACCTCGTGCTCCGGACCGGCCACCAGCGTCCGGTACCCCGGCCGGCCGTCGGGGAGGCGCACGCGGCCGAAGGTCTCGATCGGTGTGGCCAGATCGAAGGCAATCGCGTCCGGCAGGGCGAGCACCGCTGTGGTGTACATCCCTGCAGAATAAGCCATCTGTGCGGTGGCCAGATCTGAGTGGAAGCTGTCCAGATAGCCACTGTGGAGATCATCGCGGATGCCTTTCGATGGAGGAAAGCGTCCAGCGAAAGGAACCACTCATGCTTCGGGCCCAGTTCGTTCTCTTCGACGGGTTCGACCCGCTCGACGTCGTCGCGCCGTTCGAGGTGCTCACGGCGGGAAGCGGCTTTCTCGGGGGCAAGCTCGCCGTCGAACTCGTGAGCGCGGACGGCCCCGGCGTCGTGGGCTCCGGCAATCCCGGGCTCACTCTGACCGCGACCGCCGCGTTGGACCCGGATGCACCCGGCTACGTCCTGGTCCCCGGAGCCGCTGGCCCGGTGGACGGCGATCCCGACGCGGGCGTCGAAACCATCCCGGTCCTGCTGTCGCACTTCGCGTCGAGCGACGCCATGCCGTTGCTGCGTCGCGCGTTCGACAATCCGGACTGCACGATCGCGACCGTATGCGGGGGTTCGCTCGCGTTGGCGATGGCGGGATTGCTCGAAGGCCGCACCGCGACGACGCACGCGCTCGGCATCGACCTGCTCGACGCGACCGGCGTGCACATCGTCCGTGCCCGCGTCGTGGACGACGGCGACCTGATCAGCGGCGGTGGCGTTACTTCCGGGCTCGATGTGGCTCTGTACGTGCTGGAGCGGGATTTCGGCTCGCACACCGCGCACGCCGTCGAAGAGCTTTTCGAATACGAACGGCGCGGCACCACCTGGAAAGCGTCGCACTGAAGGGAAACAGATGAACACCATTGCCGGCACCTGGCTGCTGCGGATGAAAACCCCGATCGGCACCATGGAAGCCACTTATACCTTCGAAGAAACGGACGGCGTGCTCCGCGGCAGCGCGAGCGGATTCGGGGAAACTACTCCGCTTACCGATCTCGAGGCCGAGGGAAACCGGTTTAGCTGGCGGCAGCGCATCACCCGGCCGATGCGCCTCAACCTCGACTATTCCGTCGTAGTCGACGGCGATTCCCTCTCCGGCGAATCCCGTGCCGGACGGCTCCCGCGCACGAGCGTGACCGGTGAACGGATCTCCGCGTGAACGCTTTCCTGCTTTCCGTGCACGTACTGGCCGCCATCCTCGCCATCGGCCCGGTCGCCGTCGCCGCGAGCATGTTCCCGAGCGCGGCCCGGCTCGCCTCCGACGACCCGAAGAAGGCCGCGACGGTGCAGATTCTCCATCGCACGACTCGGGTTTACGCGGTGCTCGGGGCGCTGGTCCCGGTCTTCGGCCTCGCGACTGGCGCCCGGATCGGCGTGCTGGGAAATGCCTGGCTGATCGTCTCGCTGGTGCTGACGGTCGCCGCCGCCGGAATTTTGGTCGGAGTGGTTCTGCCGGGACAGAAACGCATTGTCGATGCACTCGGTTCGGACCGGCCGGCGCCGGTTCGCCTGGCAATGCCGACCGGCATCTTCAACCTGCTTTGGGCGGCGGTGGTCGTGTTGATGATCTACCGCCCCGGCTCGACGACGGGAGTGGGATTGTGAGCCCGCGAAGGATTCTGGAAATCATCGGTGCGGTGGAGCTGGTGACGCTGGTGCTGATGCTGGGAAACCTCGTCACTGTGCATCAGCCGGAGGTTTCCCAGGTGCTGGGTCCGGTGCACGGATTGGCTTACACGGCAACGGTGCTCGCCGCGGTGCTGGTCATGGACGGCCGCCATCGGGTGTGGCTGCTGGCGTTGCTTCCGGGGATCGGCGGGCTTCTTTCCGCTCGGGCCGCTTCGTCGCGGAGAACTCCCTCGGCGGGAGGCGCCTAACTCGGATCCCGGAGATCAGGCATGTCTCTGAGCTGTCTCCGTGACGTGATCCCGAGTTTCCGAAAGATATTCCGCAGGTGCGCATCCACCGTCCGCGGACTGAGGAACAACCGGGTAGCCACCTCCTTGGAAGTCGCCCCGGCAGCGACCTCGCGCGCGATGTGCATTTCTTGCATCGTCAGCCGGTCATAGGTATGCGCCGAACGGCTGCGCGCCACTTCCCCGGTCGCGCGCAGCTCGTCGGCGGCCCGTCGGGCGAAGGCTTCCAGTCCGATGTTCGACAACTGCTCATGCGCCGCACGCAACTGCGCACGGGCGTCTCGGCGACGACCCGCGCGGCGCAGCCATTCCCCGTACCGCAAGTGCGCTCGCGCAGTCTGCACGGAAAGCGGGCTGTCGGCGAGATACGAGAGCGCCGCGACGTAGTCATCCTCCGCGTCGTTGACCATCGCCCGCGCCCCAGCCGCGACGCCGAGCGCGAAGTCGGTGCCCGCCGGTTCCGCGCGCTCGGCCAGCGCGTCCAGCGCGGACCGGGCGACGGCGTCCTCCCCGCACCGCACGGCGGCCTCGATTTGCTCGGGCAGCGCGATGCCGGTGAGGAAGAGATCGCCGCTCGCGACCGCGTGCGTCGCGGACTCCAGGGCGGCGGGGTAGTCGCCGAGGCCGTTGTGCAGCACGGCCATCGCCCAGTGCGCGTTCGCGGTCAGCTGGCCGGTCTGCCGACTCGTCGCCTCGGCGAACAGGTCGAACACCTCCTGCCGGCGTCCGCGGATCGCCGCCAGGTGCATCCGGGGATAGAGCTGCGGAGGGTCGCCGAGGGCGTCGGCGATGGCTTCTTCCTCGGCGATCGCGGCCATCGCCTGGCCGAAGTTCCCGGCGAACACCGCGGAGAGCGCGGCCTGCGACAGCCCGAGCCGGACGGTCATCGGCGAGCCGGTCGTCTGTCCCGTCCGCGTCAGCCAGTCGACGATCGTCCGGTGCAGGTCGAGATCCCACAGTTCGCCCGCGAGCACGGTGGCCAGTGCGGGGGTACGGGTCCAGTCGTCGCCGGCGAGGGCTTGCCGGATCGCCGGGATCCCGGCACGGTGCCCTTCGGCGGTCAAGCGCACGAGCGCGGTGAGCAGGTCCGGCGGTCCGGCCGCGGGAGCCGCGGCGAGCACCCGGTCCAGCACGCCCGCGGCCCTCCCGACGACGAGCCCCATCTCCAGCGCCGCGACCAAGAACTCGCGCGACCGTTCCCGATCGGTGGCGGGGAGCTGCTGCGCGGCCCGCAGGATGATTTCCGCGCCGCGAACCGCCCCGTCCGCGCCCTGGACGAAGGCGATCTGCCCGCGCAGGAGTTCGGCGGAGGCGCGTTGGGGGATCGCCAACGTCGAGGTGTCGATGCTGGTCAGGAGGCCCGCTGCGGCTTCCGCACGGCCGGCTGCGAGGGTCGCTTGGGCGGCGGCGAGAGTGCGCTCGACCTTCTTGCCGTGGCCGAGCGACAGCGCGGCGGCCCGTTCGAGGAACGCGGCGGCGGCCGCTACGCCGCCCCGGGCTTGCGCGCGGGACGCCGACGTCTCCAGCTCCGCCGCGACCTCCTCGTCCGGCCCGGCGGTGGCCTGCGCACGGTGCCAAGCGCGCCGGTCTTCAGCCGTGTCGGGGTCGGTCGAGTCGGCCAGCGCCCGATGGGCCGCCCGCCGCTGTGGTGGCTCAGCCGCGCGATAAGCGGCCGAGCGCGCGAGCGGATGACAGAACCGCGCGCGGGTGTCGAACTGGATCAGCCCGGACGCCTCCGCCGCGGCGCTCGCGGCGGACACGTCGAGGTTCAGCCGCCGGGCGGCCGCCCAGAGCAGGGCCGGGTCGCCGGTGGGGTCGGCGCTGGCGAGAACCAGCAGTTCCCGCGCGTCCGGGGGCAGGTCCGCCATGCGAGAGAGGAAACTCCGCTCGATCCGGCTCGCGACCGGCGACGGCGTCGGCAGCGCGAAACCGCCTGCTTTCGGCAGCTCGATCAGGGCCAGCGGATTGCCGCGCGCCTCGGCGAGCAGGCGATCGCGCACCCGCTCGTCCAGCGTCCCGGTCTTCTCCCGCGCCAGCAGGTCGCGGGCGTGCGCGTCGCTCAGCCCGCGGATGGCCAGCCCGGGCAGTTCGTCGAGCCCGGGGACCGGCTCCTGGTCGCGGGCGGCGAACAGCATCGCGATCGGTTCGGCCGCGATGCGCCTGGCGAGGAACGTCAACGCGCGCGCCGAGGCGGCGTCCAGCCAGTGCGCGTCGTCGATCAGGCAGAGCAGCGGACGCTCCGCCGCGGCTGAGGCGAGCAGTTCGAGGGCGGCGAGGCCGACGCGGAACGGGTCCGGCGCGCCCTCTGCCAGGCCGAACGCGACCAGGAGGGAGTCGCGGTAGGGCGTCGCGAGGGAGTCGAGATGCGTCAGCACGGGAACGCA
The DNA here is from genome assembly GCF_002846615.1 of Amycolatopsis echigonensis. NCBI lineage: Bacteria > Bacillati > Actinomycetota > Actinomycetes > Pseudonocardiales > Pseudonocardiaceae > Amycolatopsis > Amycolatopsis echigonensis. The sequence continues at coordinate 5,302,599 of NZ_PJMY01000003.1, forward strand.
CAGCTGGTGCAGCGCGGCGAACGGCAGCTCGCCCTCGAACTCCGAACCGGACGCGCGGATGCGCTGGAACCGGTCCGCCGCCTGCTCGACTTGGTCCAGCAGCGCGCTCTTGCCGATGCCCGGCTCGCCGCGCAGGACGAGCACCCCGCCCACGCCCCGTTCCGCCGCCCGGACCAGCGCGAGGAGGCGCTCGATCTCGTCGTGCCGGCCGAGGAGGGAGGACGTCGTGGGCATGGTCCGAACCTTAGGACAGCCCTAGGCAGGCGAAGTAGGCGATTGTCACCGACGCGAGCGAGCGGGCTTCCCGGCGATGGTGGGGCAGGCCAGCCGAGGAAAGGAAGTTCCACAATGGACACTGTGCTCGTCACCGGCGCGACCGGAACCGTCGGGTCCGCGCTGATTCCCGCTCTGCAAGCCCGCGGCAGCACCGTCCGCGCGATGACGCGGGGCCGTCCCCTCGACGGGGTGGAGACCGTGGTCGCCGACCTGCGGGACCCGGCCTCGATCGCCGTGGCACTGAAGGGGGTCGACGCGGTCTTCCTCAACAGCCCGTCCGCGCCGGACGCCGCCGAGCTGCAGATCCAGTTCGCGAACCTGGCGCGCGACGCCGGGGTCGGCCGGCTCGTGCTGCTCTCCCAGTACGCCGCCCGCGCCGATTCGCCGGTGCGGTTCCTGCGCTGGCACGCCGAAGTCGAGGCGCACGTCGAGAAGCTCGGGCTCGACCACACCGTGCTCCGCCCCAACCTCTACCTGCAGGCGCTGCTCAACTTCTCCGCCACCATCGCGCAAGGCTTCCTCGCCGCGCCCATCGGCGACGCGCCCGTCAGCGCGATCGACACCAGAGACATCTCAGCCGCCGCCGCTGCCGTACTGACCACGACCGGACACTCCGGCCGCACCTATACCCTCACCGGCCCGCGCGCGGTGACCCACGCCCAGATCGCCGAAGCACTCTCCTCGGCCACCGGACGGGAGATCGTCTTCCGCGACGCGCCCGCCGACCAGTTCGCCGCCGCGCTGACCGGGCTGCTCCCGTCGTGGCAGATCAGCGGCCTGGTCGAGGACTACGCGCACTATTCCCGGGGCGAGGCCGCCGAGGTGCACGACTCGGTCGCTGACCTCACCGGACGCCCGGCCCGTGACCTCACCGATTTCGCCCACGACTACGCCGCCGCGTTCGCGGCCTTCTGAAAGGCAATTCCGATGATCTACCACAGCATCCGGTTCGCGCTCAAGCCTGAGGTCACGCCGGAAGAAAAGGCCGCTGTCGTCGCGAAAATGCACGAGCTGTTCGCCGCGATCCCGGCCGTCAGGACACGGATCGTCGGCGGCGATTTCGGCGGCAAGTACGAGCTGGGCGCCGTATTGGTGATCGAGGACATCGAGGGGTACGCGGAGTACCTGAACCATCCCGCGCACTTGGAACTGGACCGGGTCGGGCTTCCGCTGGTGCGGGAGTTCATGTCGTCCGACATCACCGACGACCCGGACCCGGAGATCGGCGCCAAGATCGCCGAGGTGCACCGGAGCCGGTTCGAGAACGTGCCGGACATCGCGGACCTCATCTCCGGCCTCGCCGAGTACACCGGCAGCGCGGCACCAGGGAAACACGGCAACTGACGGACAACGGGCGCGGTTTCTTTCGGGAACCGCGCCCCGCCGCGGTTAATTCGGTCGCGCGCCGCCCGGCTCGGTGCGTATGCTGCGGTCAGTTGCTGCCGTTCATCGGAGAGGTGCCTTGATCTTCTGAGGTGTATGGACACCGCGATCCCGGGTTTCTTCCGCCCGTCGCGCGTCTGGCCTCGGATGACGGCAATCCGTCCCGTACCTGGGTGTGCCCGCGCGGTGTCTCCGCGTTCTTGTCCATCGCGAACGGGGAGGTACGCCTGTGTCTTCGTCCATTGTGTGCTCGGACCTCAGCTTCGCCTGGCCGGACGGCGACGTTGTCTTCGACCGGTTCTCGCTGGCGATCGGCGAGGGCCGCACCGGCTTGATCGGCCGGAACGGGTCCGGGAAATCCACCCTTCTCCGCCTGATCGCCGGCGAACTGCGCCCGGCGTCCGGCTCGATCAGCGTGTCCGGCGAACTCGGCTACCTGCCGCAGAACCTGGCCCTCGCCGCCGAACGCCGCGTCGACCAGGTGCTCGGCCTGGCCGACGTCCGAGCGGCACTCGACGCGATCGAACGCGGGGAAGCCGACGAACGCCATTTCGCGACCGTCGGCGAGCAGTGGGACGTCGAGGAACGCACCCGCGCGACCCTCGACCAGCTCGGCCTCGCGCACGTCGCCCTCGACGCCCGGGCGGGAGAGCTGTCCGGCGGCGAACTGACCCTGCTCGGCCTCGCCGCGCAGTTTCTGCGGCAGCCGGACGTGCTCGTGCTCGACGAACCGACCAACAACCTGGACCTGCGGGCCCGGCGGCTGGTCGGCGAGGCGGTCCGGGCGTGGAAAGGAGTGCTGGTGCTGGTATCCCACGACCGTGAGCTGCTGCGCCACGTCGACCGGATCGGAGAGCTCCGGTCCGGGGAGGTGACCTTCTACGGCGGCGATCTGGAGGATTACGAGGCGGCGGTGGCCGTGCAGCAGGAAGCGGCCGCGCGGATGCTGCGGGCCGCGGAGTCGGATCTGAAACGGCAGAAGCGGGAGCTGGTCGAGGCGCGGACGAAACTGGACCGGCGGGCCCGGTACGGCCGGAAGCAGTGGGAAAACAAGCGCGAGCCGAAAGTGCGGATGCGCAAACGGCAGGAGGACGCGGAAATCGCCGCGGGCAAGCATCGCACGCTGCACCTCGACAAGGTCGCGGAGGCGAAGGACCGGGTGAAGGAGGCGGAGGAAGCGGTTCGCGCCGATGCCGAGATCCGGATCGATCTTCCGGACACCTCGGTGCCGTCCGGAAAAGAAGTGCTCACTCTGTCCGATGTGGAGCTTCGGAACGGCCTCGCGGTGAACCTCGCGCTGCGCGGACCGGAACGGATCGCGCTGGTCGGTCCGAATGGTTCCGGCAAGACCACGCTGCTGGAGACGATCGCCGGGGCGATCGAGCCGCGCTCCGGAGCGGTCCAGGTCCCGGTGCCGGTGCGCTGGCTGCCGCAACGGCTAGACCTCCTGGACGACACGGTGTCGGCGGCGCAGAACATGGCGCGGGCGGCCCCCTCCGCGTCGGACAACGAGATCCGCGCCCACCTCGCCCGGTTCTTGCTGCGCGGCAGCCGAGCCGACCAGCCAGCCGGAAGCCTTTCCGGCGGCGAACGTTTCCGGGCGACATTGGCGACGCTGCTCCTGGCCGAACCAGCACCGCAACTGCTGCTGCTGGACGAACCGACGAACAACCTGGACCTCGCCAGTGTCCGGCAGCTGTCACAGGCGCTGAAGTCATACGCGGGCGCGCTGATCGTGGTCAGCCACGACCTCCCGTTCCTGCACACGATCGGTGCGACGAGATGGGTGCGGCTCGGCTCGGCGGTGGAGGAGGTCGCGGTGGAAGCCTGACCTCGGACCTGCGGGCGGTCACTCCGTCTGCGATCTTCGCAACGGCCTCCCCGCCGGTCGTTTCCGGCGGACCCGAGGGCACCTGTCCGCGGCGGTCACGAGCACGGACGGGTTTGGTCCGCACCCGCGGGCAGACGGGTTTTCTCGGCCGGAGTAAAGTCCCGGTCGTTGAGCCCGCACAGATGCCGCATCCAGGCGGTGCCGTCGAGCGGGACCGACGGCTGGGGGCCCGGCCTCGTGTCGAGGATCAGTTTCCCGTCCGCCACGGCGCGGGTGAGGGATTGGTCGCCGAGTTTGACGTCGGTCACCAGTTTGTGGTCCGGCCAGTGCCACACCTGGAAGTCCAGGGTGCTTTCCCCGAACAGGTAGTCGCCGTCGATGCCGTGCAGGATGTTCATCGACGCGGGCATCGTCGGCAGCATCCGGTTTTCGTTCAGGTCGAGGAGGACCACGCCGCTGACCACCCCGTTGACCATGGCCACGAAGGAGCCGCTGGGATCGATGGCCGGAGTGCCGGGATAGAAGTCCGAATGGAAGGTCTCGATCGCTTTCCGGCTCCGGAGATCCCACAACGCGGCCGTTCTTGCTCCGTAGACGAAGATCTGGCCGGGGTGACCGGGTCTCGCCTTGGCGTTGGCGGCCTCGTCCTGCAGCGGCAGCGGCGGTGCGGTCTGCTGTGCGGTGGCCGGGTCCCAGAACGTCGCGGTCCCCGCGTAGACGACGACCGCGTTCTGGCCTGGCACGACGACGATCGTGCCGTTCTCGTTGGGGTTCGGGCCGCCGGGCAGCGGCGCTTCGTGTTCGAGGACGAGGTCGTCCGCCCGGTAGATCCGCAGCATGCCGTTGCTGACCGACAGAAGGTGTTTTCCGCTGGGGTCAAAGGAAAGCGCGGTCGGCGACGGCACGGAGACCTGCTTCAGCATTTGTTGCCGGGCGTCCAGGAGCGCGAGTTCTCCGGTCGGGGACCGGGCAACCCAGCGCTGGCCGTCGGGGACAGCGCGTAAGGGTTCCAGTCGGCGGCGTTGACGGGCTGGGTGTCCGTCGTGGCCACGGTGCTGAGCTGCATCGAACCGTTCCGCACGGTCAGCGCGGTCAACCGGCCGTCCGGCGCGGGGAGGAGGAGCGGGGTCACGACGGTGTTCGCGGACGCCCAGTTCACCGTCACCGTCGGATCGGCGAACAGGTATCGCTTCCCGTCCGGCCAGTGCACGGCTCCCAGCGGTCCTGCCCCCGGTTTGTTCAGAAGCACGAACTGCCCGGTGACGTCGGTGTCCAGGCCGGAGCAGTCGATGCCGGTCGCCAACTGCCTCAACCGACTGCCGGAGGCGTCCGCGAGAGTGACCGTTCCGGCGTCGCAGACAGCGATCTCGCGGCCGTGGTCGACGAGAACGCCCCGGCCCAGCGACCGGACCAGCGCGCCGGACGCGCTGTCGCGCACCGCTGCCTCGGTCTTGGCATTGGGGTCGCTCGGCTGCTCGACCAGAACCACCTGACGTCCGTCGTCGGTCGGGTACACCGTGTCGACCATGCCGGTCGCCAGGGTGGCCGCCAGCGGTGTCGCAGTCCCGCGGCGGCTCTGGAGATCCCAGATCTGGAGGTTCCGGGGCCGGGCGGCCTCGTTGGGCACGCCCAGCAGGTACCGGCCGTTCGCGCTGAACGACACGGATTCGAACGCGGTCGCGTCGTCGGCACGGAGCACGACCGGGGGCGCCGGGCTGTCCAGGTCCCAGATCTTGACGCCGGGTGCGTTCCCGGACTCGGCGAGCAGGCGGCCGTCCGGGCTCAGCTCCAGGAAAGAGGTGGGGTCGACGGCGAGTGCGCGCGACCGGGGCTCGGGGCCGGCCAGCCCCTGCCAGAGCAGCACCGGCGTGGTCGGGTCAGCGGATTTGACGACTACCCGCTGACCGTCCGCAGTGGACAAAATCCGATCCGTCGGCGCGATGTGCTGCGGAGGAAGGATCCGGTCGATTCCCCGCCAATACAGCTCTTGCTGCAGCAACGCGCCATACGCCTCACTGCTGCGCGGATTCTCCCGCCAAGCCGCCTGTGCCATCTGCAAGGCAGACGTATCCTGGCCATTGGCGTCCCGCAAGGATTCCTGAGCCAGCAGGATGGCGTTGGCGGTGTGCAGGTTGTCGTTGATGGTCTCCTGATTGCGCAGCACCACCACGGTGAGCGCGCTCGCCGCCAGAGCCAAAGCCAGCGCGACCGCCGTGACGATGCGCCAGCGTCGGATGCCCCGCCGCTCGGTGGCGTAGCTGCGTTCGACGTATTCCTTCTGCGCCGCGGTAATATCCGCGCCACGCTCGGTGAGCCATTGTCGGGCGGTGGCGAGTGCCGCGCCTCGGAGCAGGCTTCCGTGGTCTCGGCCGGACTGTTCCCACTGTTCCATGTCCTGCCGCAGACCCGCTTGCCAGACCAGGAAGTCCCGGTCCGCGGCGAGCCACTTCTGAAGCTGGGGCCAGTAGTCGATCAACGCCTGGTGGACGAGGTCCACGCGCTGGTCCTCGTCGAGCACTACGAGCCGGCGAGCGGCGAGTTCGTGCGCGATGCCGTGCAGTTCCGGGCTGAGGTCGGAGACCCGGACCGAACGCCGGGCGAATCCCGCCTCGCCGTCCGGTCTCGCGAGCTGGGCGAGCAGTCTGCGCGCAGGGCGCTTTTCAAACGGACGCAGGGCTTCGATCGCTTCGTTCGCCGCCTTGCCCAGCGCGCCGGCGACCCGGCCGAGGTTGTCGTACGCCGCGTGGGTCAGCCAGCCGCCATAGCGTTGCTGCCAAAGCCTTTCCAGTACCAGGGAAACCAGCGGCAGAGTGCCGGGCTGTCCCGTCGCGTCGTCGAGAATGCGCGATACCAGGCCGGATTCGAAGGCCAGGCCGCCGACCGCGGCGGCGGGCCCGGTGATCGCCTCGGACAACTCGGCGCGCGACATCGGCTGCAGGAAACGGACGGCCTGGTTCAGCCGGTCCGCGGTCTCGCTCGTGAGGAGCGAGTCGAGGGACCGTGCGCGCAACGTGAGCACGACCCGCAGCGGAGCCGGTTCGCCCGGTTCCCGTCGTTGCGACGCGATCATCCGGGTGAGCAGTTCGAGCAACCGGCACGCGCCGTCGCGGTCGGCGACCACGAGCTCCTCGAACTGATCGACGAAGAGCACTGCGGGACCGTCCGCGACCAGCGCGTTCGCCGCTTCCCTCGGATCCTGGACCGGCTGCCCGATCGCGGCGGCGAACATGGCGACCGGTTCGATCGCGGTGTCCGGGCGGATGTCGTGCACCCGTGCGCCTTCGCCGCGGAGCCGGGGCAGCAGCCCGGCGCGTACCAGCGACGACTTGCCCGAGCCGGACGGACCGGCCACGACGAGCAGATCCTCGCGGGCCGCCTGCGCGGCCAGTCCGGCCAGTTCTCTGTCTCGGCCGTGCAGCAGCGGGGCGTCGCGTTCTTCGAGCGGTTTCAGGCCGCGGTAAGGGTTTTCCGCTGAGACGGTCCAGGCGTCGCCGAGTGCGGTGGTGGGGATGAGGTGCGCGGTGGTGTCGTGCCGGTTGGCCCGGGTGACCACCATGCCCACCACGCCGCCCGCGTCGTCGTCCCACACCGGGGCGCCGCTGAACCCGCGTTCGATGCGCCACTGCCGGTCGTCGGTCTCGATCTGGATGCGGCCGGTGCTCTGCGCGCCGAGAAGCTTGCCCTCGACCCAGATCCCGGCATCCTGGTCGAACGGGAACCCGAACGTGCGGATCGAGTGCCCGCGGACGTCGTCGGTGATCCGCGAAGGCGCGGGCACCGCTCCGGGCGGTTCGGGCGTTTCCAAGCGGAGCACGGCGATGTCGCCGACCCCGTCGCTGCTTTCCGGCTGCCAGTCGACCACCCGCGCGGTAATCCGCGAATTCGTTGCCAGCAGCGGGAATTCGACCTCCACCGTGCCGTCGGGGCGGGGCGCGTTTCGACGGATGCCGAGCGCGTCGGCCACCACGTGCGCGCACGTGGCGACCCGGCCCGGGGCGACCAGGAAACCGCCCCCGGCGGTCTTCGCCGCCCCGCTGATCCGGACGACGGCTGCGGCGAGCGGATCAGCGCTCATGACGACGGCGCGGTCCACTCCATGCTGACCGTGAAATTCGCTTCGCCCGCGGTTTTGGCGATCGCCAGGTTCGCCTCGCCGGTGACCTTGATGCCGAACTGCAGGCTGATCTTGGACGGCTGCTGCTCCATCGCCCGGAACTCGGCGAGCACGGCCTCGGCGGCCGGTCGGATGCGCTGGAGCGCTTCCTGGACCGACTCGGACGCCCGCTCAATCGACGGACCACGCCCGACCTGCTCGTTTCCGCTGGGGGCATGGCCCCCGCCGTCGGCTGGATCGGTCTCGAAAAGGATGGCGTCGCCGCCGCCGACCGGCATGCTGACCCACTGCGCCATGGTCTCGGTACCCCCTGGGACCCGCGATCGCTTCGTGCCGGTCAGTTAAACACAGAACGCTGGCTGGGCGGGGCGGAATCGAAGAATCCGCTGGCACCCAAGCTTTACGTTCGACATTGGCGAGTTCTGGTTCGCTCGAAGGCCGCCTCGGGTGTCTCGCGGTAGTCGAGCTGCGTCGTCGCGGCATCGGATCTCGCCGGGATGCTTGTCTGTCCGCGCCGCGCAGCTGAAGACGTTGTTCGGCGACAGTGGTGTGGTGTTGCCGTCGCTGGACTTCGGTGGCCAGCCGAGCGGTTCCCGGTTCGGTCAGGCGGTAGCGGCGCAGTCTGCTGTCCACGGCTTCCCCGCGATCACCTCCACCCAGCCCTCTGTAGGCGGTCCAGGGCGGAACCCTATACCGGTGGGCGGTATATGCAACAGGCCCGGGCGAACAGTGTTCGGTCAACGAACGGCCAGGATAAAGTGGGCTCGTGGACCCCAAGGAACGGCGTGCGGCACGGCATCAGCCGCCGAAACCCGGAACCAGCCCGAAACCCCGGCGGCGCACAGTGCCGATCACCGTCGAGCAGGTTGTCGACGCCGCGCTGGGGATCATCGCCGCCGAGGGGTATGAGGCGTTGTCCATGCGCCGCGTGGCCGACGCCCTCAACACTGGCCCCGCCTCGCTTTACGCGCACGTGGTCAACAAAACCGACCTCGACGAGCTGCTCATCGCGCGGTTGAGCGCGAAAATCGTCGTGCCGAAGCCGGAGGCGGCGAAATGGCGTGCGCAGATTCGCGAGGTGTGCGTCCAGTTGCGCGACCTGTATCTGGCCTACCCCGGGATCTCCGGCGCCGCGTTCGCGGTGGCGCCCACCGACCTCGACACCGCGCGGCTCACCGAGGGAATGCTGGCCATCCTGCGGAACGGCGGCGTCCCGGCCCAGGCCGCGGCTTGGGGCGTGGATTCGCTGCTGCTCTACGTGGCCGCCTACTGTCTCGAGACGTCGATCGTGCGTCGGCGGGTGGCGGAAAAGGATGCCGTCTGGGTGGTCGGCCGAGACGAGATGCGGCGGCGGCTCGCGTCGCTGCCCGCCGAGGAATTTCCGTACACCGCGAGTCATGCTGCCCAGCTGACGGCCGGGGAGGGCCATGACCGGTTCGACTTCACCCTCGAGGTGATGCTCGACGGTCTGGCCCGCCGATAAGCGATCCTCCGCTGCGGGTCAGCGTTCCTGTCGCCCGGTGCTCAGCCGAAATCCATCATTCCGCCCTGCCGGAGCGCTTCGCGCGTTGACAAGAACACTGTTCGTTGATAGAACGATGTTCGTTCAAGTTCTGGCGGGTCCCGATTTCCCGTGCCTGCCTCTTCGCCCCTCCCCGAGAAGGGAGCACCCAGTGAAATCGGTCCGGTTCAGCCGCTTCGGCGGGCCGGAAGTCCTCGAAATCGTCGACGTGCCGGATCCGCATCCGGGCCCCGGCGAGGTCCGGATCTCCGTGCGCGCCGCGGGAATCAACGCCAGCGACTGGAAGAAGCGCCAGGGCCTGATGGACCAGGAACTCCCGCAGACCATGGGGTACGAAGCGGCGGGCGTCGTGGACGAACTCGGCGAGGGCGTCACGGATGTCCTGCGCGGAGACCGCGTGTTCGGGTTCGCTGCTTCCGGTGGCGCACAAGCGGAATTGACCGTGCTGTCCTGCTACGCGCCCATCCCGCCGTCGCTCAGCTTCGCCGCAGCAGCCGCACTGCCCGCTGCGGCTGAGACCGCTGCGCGTGCGCTCGATCAGCTCGGTGTCGAAAGCGGCGCGACTCTGCTCATCAACGGTGCTTCCGGCAGCGTCGGCAGTGCTGCGGTTCAGCTCGCCGTGGCTCGCGGCACCCTGGTGATCGGCACGGGAAGCCTTGCCACCCATGACTTTCTGCGCTCGCTCGGTGCGGAACCTGTTGCGTACGGACCGGGGATGTCAGACCGCGTCCGTGCGCTCGCACCCGACGGTGTCGACCGGGCGCTGGACGTCGCCGGAAGCGGGATTCTGCCGGAGCTGATTCAGCTCGCGGGCGGCCCGGAGCACGTCCTCACCGTCGCCGATTTCGCCGGTGCCGAGCAGTACGGCGTGCGGTTCAGCCGCGGCGACGGCGGACACGCGTTGTACGTGCTAGCTCAACTCGGCGAGCTGATCGAAGTCGGGAAGTTCACCCTGCCAGTCGGACAGACCTTCCCGCTGGCCGACGTCGCGGAAGCGCACCGGGTCGGCGAATCGGGTCGCGTGCGCGGAAAGCTCGTCCTTCTGCCCGGTTGACGGCCCCGCGCTCCAGCGAGAGCACCGCCCATCCGCTGCTGCCGCTGCGGGTGATCCTCGATCGGGCCCGCGGCGCGGCGTACCTGCCCCCGGTGTCACCGGGACTGGGGTCCCTGCGGCCTTCCTCCCCTCCTATCCCGCGAACACGCTGCGAGGTAGCTCGCTACGGGCGTTCCTGTCGGTAGTCGATCTGGTCCTGGCGGGCACTGTGTTCTCCGGCTTGATCCTTATGTCGTGCCGAACCCTCCCGGAATCTGCCTGTTTTGTCCGAGTGTTCGTGGACATTCAGGCGGCTGTCGTTCCGGTCAGCGGGAGCCGCTTCGCGCAGACGCCCAGCGCCAGGGCGTCGTCGCCGATTTTCTCCGGTTCACCTCGTGACAGCGGCCGGTCACGGATGGTTCAATATGTTAGGAAGTTTTCCTAATGAAGGCTGGAGGTCGCCCGGTCATGTCATCCTCCCGTAGGCGTTTCGCGGTGGTCGGCGCCGCTCTGGCGCTTGCCGTGCCGCTCGCGGTCGATTCCGCGCACGCGGAAACCGCCGCCGCCACCGCCAAGTCCTATACGGCCGCGCAGGTGCTGGCCGGCGTGAAGAAGAACAGCACGGACGCGAACAAGGTCAACTCCAAACCGCACATCAACACCATGACGCGGGCCAAGGACGTCAACGTCTACCAGGTCGCCAAGGGCGTCTACGCCTACGGTTCCGGGCTGGCCGTCGACACCGACGGCAGCGACCCCGACCCCGATCCCGATCACCAGGGCACGACGACTTTCAAGGACAGCAACGGAAAATATCTCGGCGCGCACCACGTGCCGTTCTACGTCCTCGGCGATGACTGCTACGACAAGAAGAGCCCGTGCCCGCATTTCTTCTACAAGGAACACGGCATCAGCGGCCGGCAGTTCGCGTTAATGTTCTACAAGAGCAAGGTCATCGGCGCGATCTTCGGCGACACGCAGACGGCCAATGGTCAGGATACTTCGGACAACGACTCGCGCGAATTGGGCGAGGCGTCGGTGAAGGCGGCTTCGCTGCTCGGCATCAACAGCAGCGGCACTGACGGCGGCGTGGACAACGGCGTGACCGTGGTGATCTTCTCCGGCTCGGACTGGGTCGTGAACGGGACGAACTCCACTCTGAACGCCAACGCTCAGGGCATGGTCAACAAGGCGCTGGACAGTCTCGGCGCGAGCATGGGAATCTAGTTCCCGGAAAGTATTTATCTGACCAACGAATGCGGTCACTGCCGAAGCCGGCGGTGACCGCATTCGGCGTTTCCGGGGTTCGCCGGGGGCGGCCAGCTCGCCGGGGCATCGCGCAATTTCCGCACCGACAGGCGCGGCAGAGAGATCGTCGCTCGGCCTGCTCCGGCTTGGCGCAGGCAGCGCGGCCGGAGCCGAAGACGACGCCGCCGGCCTCGGCTGACGCACCCGCCGCGAGCAATTCGATCACCCCTCGATTGTGTCGCACAACAATATTCTTTGGCGCCTCCCACAATCGCCCGGCAAGCGGGCAGGAAAACGCATGTCTGGAGATTATTCCGGTTTGACGGCCCTTTCCCGCTCCAGTACACCAGACCTCGAACTCGTCCGGTCCGGAGGTTTTCGGGCCGGGAATAGCCCGAGAAAGGAACGGCGTCGTGGCCAAAGCGGTGGGCATCGACCTGGGGACGACCAACTCGGTCATCGCGGTGCTGGAGGGCGGCCAGCCCGAGGTGATCGCCAATGCGGACGGCGCGCGGACGACCCCGTCGGTGGTCGCCTACACCGATTCCGGCGAGCGGCTGGTCGGGCAGCTCGCGCGGCGGCAGGCGATCATGAATCCGAAGGGCACGATCTCGTCGGCGAAGCGGTTCATCGGCCGCCGGTTCGACGAGGTGGCCAGCGAGATCGACGCGGTTTCCTACGACGTCGTGCCGGGGCCGGACGACGCGGTGCGGTTCGACGTGCACGGCAAGAAATACGCGCCGGAGGAGGTTTCGGCGCTGGTGCTGCGCAAGCTGGTGGACGACGCGTCGAAGTTCCTGGGGGAGAAGGTCACCGAGGCCGTCATCACGGTTCCGGCCTACTTCAACGACGCGCAGCGGCAGGCGACGAAGGACGCGGGCCGCATCGCCGGGCTCGAGGTGCTGCGGATCATCAACGAGCCGACCGCGGCGGCGCTGGCTTACGGGCTGGACAAGAAGCAGCACGAGACAGTGCTGGTGTTCGACCTCGGCGGCGGCACGTTCGACGTCAGCGTGCTAGACATCGGCGACGGCGTGGTCGAGGTCCGGTCCACCGCAGGCGACACGCATCTGGGCGGCGACGACTTCGACCGCCGGGTCGTCGACCATCTCGCGGACCAGTTCGAGCGCGAGAACGGCATCGACCTGCGCGCGGATCCGCAGGCGCTGCAGCGGTTGTTCGAGGCCGGGTCCAAGGCGAAGGAAGAGCTGTCCTCGGTCGCCCAGACCACGATCAACCTGCCCTTCATCACCGCGGACGCGTCCGGGCCGAAACACCTGAACACGACGCTGATGCGGTCGACGTTCGACCAGATCACCGCGGACCTCGTCGAGCGCTGCAAGGTGCCGGTGGAGCGCGCGCTGGCCGACGCGAAGCTGACCGCGAACGACATCGACGAGGTCATCCTGGTCGGCGGTTCGACGCGGATCCCGGCGGTGCAGGCGCTGGTGCGGCGGATGACCGGCGGCAAAGACCCGAACATGACGGTCAACCCGGACGAGGTCGTCGCCCTCGGCGCGGCGATCCAGGCGGCCATCATCAAGGGCGAGGCCAAGGACGTCCTCCTGCTGGACGTCACCCCGCTTTCGCTCGGCATCGAGACGATGGGCGGCGTGATGACCAAGGTCATCGAGCGCAACACCACGATCCCGGCCCGGCGCAAGGAAACCTTCTCCACCGCGGAGGACAACCAGGCCGCGGCGGACATCGTCGTGCTGCAGGGCGAGCGCGAGAAGGCCGCGGACAACCGGGTGCTCGGCCGGTTCCGGCTGGAGAACATCCCGCCGGCCCCGCGCGGGGTGCCGCAGATCGAGGTCACCTACGACATCGACGCCAACGGCATTCTCAACGTCTCGGCCAAGGACACCAATTCCGGCCGGGAGCAGACCATCACCATCTCCGAAAGCTCCAATCTGGACTCCGCGGAGGTGGACCGCATGGTCGCCGACGCCGAGGCGCACCGGGCCGAGGACGCCAAGCTGCGCGAGATCGTCGACGCGCGCAACACTCTGGACAGCGCCGTCTACCAGGTGGAGAAAAGCATCGCCGAACTCGGCGACGCGGTGCCGGTCAACGAAAAAGCCCGCGCGGAGAACCTCGCCGTGGATGCCCGCGACCTCCTCAAGCAGGACGAGCCGAGCCTGGAGAAGCTGCGTTCGACGACCTCGGAACTGCAGCAGCTGTTCCACGGTCTGTCCGCGGTCGCGTCCGCCGCCGGCGACTCGCCGGGCGCGCGTCCGGCGGGGAACGACGACGACGGTGACGACGTCGTCGACGCCGAATTCACCACCTCCTGACCGCCATGGAGAACACGCAGGAGACGGAACCGGAAGACATCCCCGACGTGGCCTGGCTCCAGTCCCGGGTCGCCGAGCTGGAGAACAACTGGCGCACCGCGATGGCCGATCTGGACAACCTCCGCAAGCGCACCGTGCGCGACACCTTGCAGGTGCGGCACCAGGAACGCAAACGAGCGGCCAAGGAACTGCTGACCGTGCTCGACAATCTGGACCTGGCCATCGGGCACGCCGAGGCGGACCCCAAAGCCGTCGTCTCCGGGGTCGAAGCGGTGCGCGCGCAGGCGGACCAGGCGATGGCCAACCTCGGTTTCCCCCGGCACCGGGACGACCACGGGGCCCCGTTCGATCCGCAGCTGCACGAAGCGGTGTCGGTCGTTCCGGCGGCCGGCGTCGAGCCGGGCACGGTGGTCGAGGTCGTGCGCCCGGGGTACGGCGATGCCGAGAACCAGTTGCGGCCCGCGGCGGTCGTGGTCGCGAAGGCGGATTGATGAGCGACAGCGAGGACTTTTACCAGCTGCTCGGCGTCTCCCGGACGGCGAGCCAGGACGAGATCCAGAAGGCGTATCGCAAGCTCGCCCGCAAGTACCACCCGGACGTGAACAAGGATCCGGGGGCGGAGGAGAAGTTCAAAGCCGTCTCCGAGGCATACGACGTGCTGTCCGAGCCGGAGAAGCGCAAGCGCTATGACGCGTTCGGCAAGGACTTCCGGCAGGTTCCGCCGGACATGGACCCGGAGACCTACGCCCGGGCCAAGGCGGGCTCCGGAGGATTCTCCGGCTTCCGGAGCGCGGAAGGGGTCGACTTCGAGGACCTCTTCGGCGGCATGTTCGGCGGCGGATTCGGCCGTCAGCGCGGCCCGATTCCGGGTGCCGATCAGGAAGCCGGGATCGAGATCAGCCTGAGCGAGGCCTACCACGGCGGACGGCGTTCGTTCACCCTCGACGGTCCGGAAGGTTCGCGCACGGTGGACGTGCACATCCCCGCCGGAGTGAGCAACGGCAAGCGCATCCGGCTGGCCGGGCAAGGCGGTTACGGAAGCGGCGAAGGCGCGCCGCGCGGCGACCTGTACTTGGTGGTGCATTTGGTGCCGGACAAGCGTTATCAGGTCGACGGCCGGGACGTCACGGTGGATCTTCCGTTGCTGCCGTCGGAAGCGGCGTTGGGCGCGACCGTCGCGATGGATCTCCCCGGCGGCGGCGAGGCGAAGCTGAAGATCGCGCCGGGAACGTCGAGCGGGCGGAAGCTGCGGCTGCGCGGGCGAGGCATTCCGAACCCCCGGGGAAAGCCCGGCGATCTGTACGCCGCGGTCAAGATCGTCGTCCCCAAGGAACTCACCGACGAGCAGCGCAAGCTCTACGAGGAACTGGCCGCGGCGACCGACCACAACCCGAGGAGGCCGGGATGACCTACGCGCTCGTGCGCCGCCGCCCCGCCGCGGCGCATCTGGACCTGCCGACGTTCGCGCACGCGACCGGCCTGCACCCGGACCTGGTCCGCCGGTTCACCGTGCTGGGCCTGCTGGAACCGGTCGAGGACGCGCGCGGCGACTGGTGGTATCCGGTGGCGCAGGTGGCCGCGGCGGCCCGGATCCAGCGGCTGCGCGCCGGGTTCTCGCTGAACTACGCCGCGGTCGGCCTGGTCGCCGACCTGCTCGACCGCATCGCGGAACTCGAAGCGGACCTCCGTACCCGATCCCGACGCAGCGGAGACTGACCATGGATCCCAACCGGCTCACCCAGAAATCCCAGGAAGCACTGCACGACGCGCAGACCGCCGCGCTGCGGTACGGCCAGCCGGAGGTCGACGGCGAGCACCTGCTGCTCGCGTTGCTCGACCAGCCCGACGGGCTCGCGTCCCGGCTGCTGGACGAGGCGGGCGCGGACCCGGCCCGCCTCCGGCAGGACCTGGAAGCGGAACTCGCCCGGCGTCCCAAGGTGAGCGGACCCGGGGTCGCGCCCGGCGAAACCCGGGTGACCGCCCGCCTGGCCCGGGTGCTCGACGCGGCCGATCGCGAAGCGGGCCGGCTCAAAGACGATTACGTGTCCGTCGAGCACCTCGTCGCGGCGCTGCTGGAGGAAGGCAGCTCCAGCGCGGCGGGACGGCTTTTGCGAGCGCAGGGGCTGACGCGGGACAAGTTCCTGGAGGTGCTGCGGAAGGTGCGGGGGAATCAGCGGGTGACGTCGGCGACGCCGGAATCGGCTTACGAGGCTTTGGAAAAGTACGGTCGCGATCTCGTCGCGGACGCGGCGGCGGGGAAGCTGGACCCGGTCATCGGGCGCGACGCGGAGATCCGCCGGGTGATCCAGATCCTTTCGCGCAAAACGAAGAACAACCCGGTGCTGACCGGCGATCCGGGCGTGGGCAAGACCGCGATCGTCGAGGGGCTCGCGCAGCGCATCGACCGCGGCGACGTGCCGGAAGGGCTCAAAGGCAAGACGGTGTTCTCGCTCGACCTCGGCGCGCTGGTGGCGGGCGCGAAGTACCGGGGCGAGTTCGAGGAGCGGTTGAAGGCCGTGCTCACCGAGGTGACCGCGGCCGAGGGCCGGATCCTGCTGTTCGTCGACGAACTGCACACCGTCGTGGGCGCGGGCGCGACCGAGGGCGCGATGGATGCCGGCAACATGCTCAAACCCATGCTCGCACGCGGCGAATTGCACATGATCGGCGCGACGACGGCGGACGAGTACCGCAAGTACATCGAGAAGGACGCCGCGCTGGAGCGCCGGTTCCAGCCGGTCCTGGTGGACGAGCCGTCGGTCGAGGACGCGATCTCGATCCTGCGCGGGCTGCGCGAGCGGCTCGAGGTGTTCCACGGTGTGAAGATCCAGGACAGCGCGCTGGTCGCGGCGGTGGTGCTGAGCCATCGCTACATTTCGGACCGGTTCCTGCCGGACAAGGCGATCGACCTGGTGGACGAGGCGTGCGCGATGCTGCGCACGGAGATCGATTCGATGCCCGCCGAACTGGACGAGCTGAGCCGGCGGCTGACCCGCACCGAGATCGAGGAAGCCGCGCTGGCGAAGGAAACCGACGCGGCGAGCAAGTCCCGGCTGGAGGAGCTGCGCCGGGAGCTGGTCGATCTGCGGGCCGAGGCCGGCGGGATGCGGACCCAATGGGAGGCCGAACGGTCCGCGCTGCACAAGGTGCAGGCGCTGCGGGAGGAGATCGAGCAGGTCAGCCGGGACGCCGACGCGGCCGAGCGGGCCTACGACCTGAACAAGGCCGCCGAACTGCGCCACGGCAAGCTCCCCGAGCTGGAGCGCCGGCTGGAGGGCGAGGAGGAACTGCTCGCGACGCGGCAGGCGGGCACCCGGTTGCTGCGCGAGGTCGTGACCGAGGAGGAGATCGCGGCGGTCGTGTCGCGCTGGACCGGGATCCCGGTCAGCCGGCTGCAGGAGGGCGAGCGGGAGAAGCTGCTGCGCCTGGACGAATTGCTGCGCGAGCGGGTGATCGGGCAGGACGAGGCGGTGCGGCTGGTCGCGGACGCGATCATCCGGGCGCGGTCGCGGATCAAGGACCCGCGCCGGCCGATCGGGTCGTTCCTGTTCCTGGGCCCGACCGGGGTCGGCAAGACCGAGCTGGCGAAGGCGCTGGCGGCGGATTTGTTCGACACCGAGGACAACATCGTCCGGATAGACATGAGCGAGTACTAGGAGCGGCACACGGTGTCGCGGCTGGTCGGCGCGCCGCCCGGGTATGTCGGCTACGACGAGGGCGGGCAACTGACCGAAGCCGTGCGGCGGAAGCCGTATTCGGTGGTGCTGTTCGACGAGATCGAGAAGGCGCACGCAGACGTGTTCAACACGCTGCTGCAGGTGCTCGACGACGGGCGGCTGACCGATGCGCAGGGCCGCACGGTCGATTTCCGCAACACGGTGATCATCATGACGTCCAACATCGGTGCGCACTTCCTGATCGAGGGGGTGAACGACGAGGGCGAGATCACCGAGTCCGCGCGCGAGGAGGTGATGGCGGCGCTGCGCGGGCATTTCCGGCCGGAGTTCCTCAACCGCATCGACGACATCGTGCTGTTCAAACCGTTGACGCTGCCGGAGATCGAACGGGTCGTCGAGCTGATGCTGGGCGAGCTGCGCAAGCGGCTGGCCGAGCAGAACATGACCCTGGAAGTGTCCGACAAAGCGCTGCGGTTCATCGCGGAACAGGGCTTCGACCCGGTGTACGGCGCGCGGCCGCTGCGGCGGTTCCTCGCCCGCGAGGTCGAGACCCGGATCGGGCGCGCGCTGCTCGGCGGCGAAGCGCACGACAACACGGTCGTCGAGGTCGGCTTGGACGACGGCGTGCTCACCGTGACCTGCCGGGACCGCGAGGCGGCGGCATGAGCCGCGGCGCGGCCTCGCGGGCGGCCCGATGACCAGTGGCGGGATCGCCGAACTCGTCGGCTGGGTCCGTCCGCGGCTGCCGCGGCTGATCGACGGCATCTGCGCGGCGGCGGGCGAGCGGATCGACCTCTACCGGGACGAGACGATCGTGCCGCGCGCCGACCTGCACCGTTCGATCGCGGTCAACATCCGGTTCCTGGTCGACGCGCTCGACGGGCGCGAAGACCCGGACCAGGGCGCGCCGCAGGAGACCGGCAGCCGGCGCGCACACCAGGGCGCGCCGCTGCCGGAAGTGCTGCAGGTGTACCGGATCGGCTGCGCGATGCTGTGGGATCTGCTGGCCGCGCACGCGCGGGAGATCGGCCGCACCGAGGCGCTGGTCGACGCGGCGAGTCTGCTTTGGCAGGTCACCGACGAGCACGCGGTCCGCGTGACCGAGGCGTACCGGGCGGCGAGCGCGGAGCTTCTCGCCGCGCAGCAACGCCGTCGCTCGGCGCTGGCCGAGGCACTGTTCACCGGCCAGCGGCTCTCCGGAGCCGGGCCGTGGGAGGCCGGACGGCTGCTCGGGCTGCCTCCCGACGGGAGACTCGCCGTCGTCGCGGCCGAGACCCGCGGGCTGGCCGAGGAGAGCCTGGTCGGCGTCGAACGGCGGCTCGGACAGCTCGGCATGGTGTCGGCGTGGCAGCTCACCCCAGCGCTGCAAGCCGGTCTGGTGTCGGTGCGCGACGAGCAATACCCCGCCCTGCTCACCGTGCTCGGCGAGGTGGCGTCGACCCGCACCGGGGTCAGCCCGCTGTACCCGTCGCTGGCCGACACCCCGCGTGCGCTTCACCTGGCGCGGACCGCGCTGGCCGGGATTCCGCCGGAACGCGTCGAGGTCCGCGCGTTCGATCCCAGCCCGCTGGCCGCGCTCGTCGCCAACGACCCCGACGAAGGCCAGCGGCTCGGCGACCACGTCTTCGGGCCGGTGCTGGATCTGCCCGCCGACGAACGCGACCTGCTCCTGAAAACCCTCCACACGTACTTCGCCGACGGCGGCTCCACCGAACGCGCCGGACAGACCCTGCACTGCCACGCCAACACCGTCCGCTACCGGCTGCGGCGGATCCGCGAACTCACCGACCGGACGCTCACCGATCCTCGCGATGTGGCCGAGCTCGTCGCCGCGATGCACGCGCTGCGCATCGACACTCTCAAAGGGATGGACCATGACTGACACACCCCAGATCACCGCGAAAACCCTCGGCACTCCGAGCGGCGGGCTTTTCGACAACCCGTGGCCGCCGGACTTCCCGGCCGCCGGACAGCGCGTCGCGATCTTCGCCTACGAGGTGACCCGGGTCGACGGCACCGACCAGGACGACATCCGCACGTACCACGTCGGTCCCGCCGAAACCGCCGCACGCGGCCCGATCGGATCGAGCCGCGACGAGCCGCAGGGCATCACCGTGGCCTGGCGCGGCTGCGGCACCGGAACGGTCACCTCGGTGTCCGCGCCGCTGGGCCGCGAACGCACCTGCGAGGTCGCCCCGGACGAGACGGATCTTCTATGACCGCGGGGTGGAATGCCGGAGCCCTGGTGATTTTCGGGATCACCGGCGATCTCGCGGCGAAAATGACCCTTCCCGCGCTCTACTGGCTGGAGCAGCGCGGCGAATTGCGCTGTCCCGTCATCGGCGCCGCCACCGCGCGCCTGTCGCGGGCGGAGTTCACCGAATTGGCCCGCCGGTCGCTCGAGAAGGCCGTCAACGACTTCGACCCGGCGGTGTTCGCCCGGCTGGCTCGGCGGTTGTCCTACCTGAGCGGGGGCGCCACTGATCCGGAGCTGTACGAGGGACTCGGCGAACGTCTGGCCGCCACCGGCCGCCCTCTCTACTACTTGGCGTTGCCGCCGTCGCTGTTCGCCCCCGTCGTCGAGCGGCTGGCCGCCGCGGGCCTGCTGGCCGACGCCCGCGTAGCGCTGGAGAAGCCCTTCGGCACCGACCTGGCTTCCGCGCAGGAACTACGCCGTCGCCTGGACGCAGTCCTGGACGAGCGGCAGCTGTTGCTGGTCGACCACTTCCTCGGCAAGGAACCGGTCACCGAGATCGAATACCTGCGGTTCGCCAACCACGTGCTCGCCCGACTGTGGGACCGCGACAGCGTGGCCGCCATCCAGATCACGATGGCGGAGAAACTGGACGTGGCCGGGCGCGGACGGTTCTACGATCAGGTCGGGGCGCTGCGCGACGTCGTGCAAAACCATCTGCTGCAACTGCTGGCGCTGGTGGCGATGGACGCGCCGGTCGGGTCGAGCGTGGCGGATCTGCGCGCGAAGAAACTCGAAGTGTTCCGGGCGATCCCGGCCGTCGAGCCGGGCGACTGCGTGCGGGGCCAATACGAGGGCTACCAGGGCGTGCCCGGGGTGGCCGCCGGGTCGGACACCGAAACGTACGTCGCGCTGAAACTGGCGATCGACGACTGGCGCTGGGCCGGGGTGCCGATCTTCCTGCGCGCGGGCAAATGCCTTCCCGCGAGCGCCACCGAGGTCCGGCTGATCTTCGAAGACACGCCGCGGCTGCGCTTCCTGCCCGACGCCGCGCGGGTCGAGGCCAACCAGCTGGTGCTGCGTATCTCTCCAGACCCGGCGTTCCGGCTCCGGCTGTCCGGATTGGACAGTGCGGAGCAATGGCGGCCGGTGCGCCTGGACACCACCTTCGAACGGGACCTGGGCACCCCGCGCTCGCCCTACGAACGCCTGCTCGCCGACGCCCTGTCCGGCGACGACCGGCTGTTCGCCTGGCAGGACGCGGTGGAGGAGAGCTGGCGGATCCTGCGGCCGGCACTGGCTTATCCGCGTCCGGCCCGGTCGTACGCACCGGGAACGTGGGGGCCTTCCGCCGCGGACGAGCTGGTGGACGGATACCCGGCCTGGCAACCGCCCTGGCTGCCTTCGCCGGCGTGAACCTCACTCGACATACCACTCGGGGAGCGGAGCGGGCCGCAGGTCGGTCGGATCGCCGGGACGCGCCAGCGTCAGCACCGCCCGCTGGATTTCCGGGCGGTCGTTGAGCGCGTCCTGCACCTCGTTCAGCCGGGCCGCCACCGCGGATTCGGGTGCGTCGCCCGTCAGGTCGACCGCGGCGACCAGGAAAATCTTGTCCGCGCCCACCCATTCCATGTGCAGGAAACTGACCCGCTCGACCGCGTCGTGCTCCAGCAGGATCCGCAACGCGCGATTGCGGGCCAATGGAGTGACCTTCTCCCCGGTGAGGAAGTCCATGTTGCGCATGATGAGGAAAATCGCGACCGCTCCGAGCAGGATTCCCACCAGGATAGAGCCGAGCGCGTCCCAGCGAGCGTCGCCGGTCAGCTGGTGGGCCAGAATGCTCGACCCGGCGATGAGCAGTCCGATGAGCGCCGAAAGGTCCTCGGCGAACACCGCCCGCAGCACCGGGTTGGACGTGACGCGCACGTACCGCAGGGGCCGGAGCTTGCGGGTCAGCGCGCCGCGCCGGGTCTGGCGCAGCGCCTGGGCGAACGAGGTTCCCTCGAGTACGAAGGAGATTCCCAGCACCGCGTAAGCCCAGGCGTACGAGGACGTTTCCTCCGGCGCGCGCAGCGACTGGATCCCGTGCCAGACCGAGACCGCCGCGCCGACGGTGAAAAGGCCGAACGCGGCGAACATCGACCACACGTACCCGCCCCGGCCGTAGCCGAGCGGATGGGTCTCGTCCGGGCTCTTGCCCGCCTTGCGTTCGCCGACGAGCAGGAACACCTCGTTGCCGGTGTCCGCCCAGGAATGCGCCGCCTCGGCCAGCATCGCCGCCGAACCGGTGACCGCCGCCACCGCGGTTTTCGCCGCCGCGATCAGCACATTGGAACTCAACGCGACGAGAACGGTCGTCAGGCTCTCGCCCGCCTGGCTGGGCCGCGATGCGGTCATGCTCGGTCCTTAGAGCGTGTCTCACTTGGACTATGGGTGAGGTCCGGGCATGATCGTGATCTGTGATGGACGAGTTGTCGCGGCGTCTGGTGCCCGACGAGTTATGGGCGCTGGTGGAACCGTTGATCCCGCCGGGCAAGACGCGGCCGCAGGGCGGCGGGATGTCGCGCGTCGACGATCGGGCGGTGTTCACCGCGATCGTGTTCGTGCTGACCAGCGGATGCGCCTGGCGGCATCTACCGCCCAGCTTCGGGGTCACCGTGCCGACGGCGCATCGCCGATTCGCCGAATGGACCGAGGCCGGACTGTGGCGGCAGGTGCACCAGGCTGTACTGGACGAACTGGGCGCCACAGGCATGATCGACTGGTCCCGCGCGGTCCTGGACGGAGCCTCCGTCAGGGCCAAAAAAGGGGCGGTCTGACCGGACCGAGCCCGGTCGACCGGGGCAAACCCGGTTCCAAGATCCACGCGCTGTCCGACCGCGCCGGCCTGCCCCTGACCGTCGGGATCTCCGCGGCCAACACCCACGACAGCCACGCCCTGCGGCCGTTGGTCAACGCATTGCCGGCGATCCGGTCCCGCCGCGGACCGCGGCGCCGGAAACCGGCCAAGCTGCACGCGGACAAGGCCTACGACATCCCCGCCCTGCGCACCTGGCTCCGCCAGCGCGGGATCGTCCCGCGCATCGCACGCAAGGGCATCGAATCCGCCGAGAAACTCGGCAAACACCGGTGGGTGATCGAAAGGACGATCGCCTGGCTGACCGGCTACCGACGCCTGACCATCCGCTACGACCGCAAACCCAGCCACTACCTCGCCTTCCTCACCCTCGGCGCCGCCATCACCTGCTACAAGAAACTCGCCAAATGAGACACGCTTTTAGTGGGTGACGATTCCGGCGACAAGATTGATCGTGGCGGCCAGGATCACCGTGCCGAACACGTACGACAGCAGCGTGTGCCGCAGCACGACGGCGCGGATCGTCGAACTGGACACGCTGGTGTCGGACACCTGGTAAGTCATGCCGAGGTTGTAGCTGAAGTAGAAGAAATCGCGATACGCGGGCGGATTGCCGGAATTGAAGTCGATCCCGGCGGACGATTCCGCGTAGTACAGGTCCGCGTAACGCGTCGCGTACATGAGATGCAAAGCCGCCCACACGGAAAACACGCCGCCGAGCGCGACGGCCGCGGTCGCGGGTCCGGCCGACTGTCCGGAGACCAGCAACACCACGATGCCGGCCAATCCGCACAGCGCGGCGGTGACCACGATCATTTCTTCAACCGCCGGACGAAGGTCCTCGCGACGCGCGTATCGGCGGGTCCGGTCTGCCGCCATGGGCCACAACGCGAGCCAGCCGGAGACGACGAACACGGCCGCGGCCGCGGCGATCCCGGCCAGTACCCCCAGCGCCGGGCCAGCGGCGAACCCGACTGCGGTCCCGACCGCGACTCCTGCCGCTGCCGTGCTCCAGAGCCGCCGGGCTACGGATTCCAGAAAACTGAACTGCATCGCGCTATGCCGCCGACAACTGAGACGTTCGATCGCTTTTATTGCGTGCGTCGAGCTGTTCCGTTCTGGGGGTCATGACGGATACCGTACCGTTTCGGTTGATCCGGGGACATGCGAAGGTATTGTTGCGCGAGACAAGGAAAATTGTGCGCCGCCACCAGAGCGCGGCTCTCGCTCGCAGGCACCGGCAGTACTACCCGGAGATCGTCGCCGCCGACGAGGCACTGCAGACCCGCCGTTAGCTGGCATCGTGGACTCGGTTTCTCCTCGCTTCCGGATCACTGGGCTTGCTGAGACGCGGCGGCGTGCGCACCGAGGTCGTCGAGAGTGAGCGCATGCCGCGGCGGCTGTTCGAGCACGATCCGGCGGGTGGCGGTCAAATCCGCGCCCACGTGCAGCAGTTCACCGGGCCGGAGGTTCTGCCAGCCAGGGTCTTCGTCCATGCGTTCGCTGGCGACGACGACGGACCGGTGCCGGGCGAGACCGCTGGACCGGGCCCGGATCCGGCCCGCCGCGCTCGCGTGTTCCAGGTGCCGGTCGCCGTGCGGGCCGCCGGCACCGCGCTGGAGGACGTAAAGATCGTGGGTGTCGGGGTAGCGCAGGGCCCAGAGCTCGTCCGCGGTGGTGAGGACGAGGTTGATCGCGAACACCGGCAGGTTCGCCGCGGCCCAGCGCGCGGCGGCGGTGATCCCAGCGCTCACGTCGCCGTGGTGGGCGTCGATTTCCTGGGTGACGAGGGCGAAGAACCGTTCGGAGTCGGTGTCGCCCTGGACGAGGTCACGGTACTCGCCGAGCCGGTCTTCCAGGCGGGGCAGATCGCCGAGGACGCCGTTGTGGGCGAACAGCCGGCCGTGCTGGAGGAAGGGATGGGTGTTGGCCGGGTCGAGGCCGCCGGTCGAGGCGTAGCGGATGTGTGCGAGAAAGGTCGTCGACGCGCATTCCTTGGCCTCGCAAGCGAACTTTTTGTCCGCATACGCGGCCAAGGGCTGTTTCCAGACCTCCGGCGAGCCTGCCGCGTCGAAAACGCCGAGTCCAGTCCCGTCCGGTTCCCGCCTGCTCTGGGCAGCGAGGCTGTCGGGCGCTTCGAGCAGCCAGAACCTGGCGTGCACGCGCCGCGGGGCAGCGGACAGACCAAACAGACGGCACATGCCGACCCCCTTCCCGTCACGGTTCCTGGTTACCCGCGGGAACCGTCCTAAACCTCGCTGGCACAGTGGCCCAGGAACCACGCGCACAGTCAGCGGCGGATGTACCGGGCGGCGAGGACGATGACGGCCAGGAAGCACACGACGCCGACGACAAGGTCAATGTGCAGACCGGCGGACGAACCGGCGGTGCTCAGCACCGCGCCTAGCACAGCGACCCCGACGGCGAGACCCATCTGGCGGAACGTGTTGAGCACCCCCGAGGCCAGCCCGGCGAACTGACCGTCCACTTCGGCCAGCGCGGCTCCGTTGATGCTGGGTGCGAGGATCCCGGCGCCGAGACCGGTGAAGGCGAAGCCGATCGTCAGCGCGGGCCAAGTCGAAGGGGTTGAAGCGGCAAGGCAGGCAAGGGTGCCGAGAGTCGCTACGGCGGAGCCGTTGATGAGCAGCCAGCGCATCCCGCGTGCTTTCCACAGCCGGTTGAGGAAAGAAGTTCCGATAGTCAGCAGGATGGCGAAGGGCAACAGAAAGAAACCAGCCTGCACCGGCGAGTATCCCCACGCCTCTTCGACGAAAATAGCGACAATGAACTGCAGTCCGAAGGTGCCGAACTGAAATGCGAAGCCGGACACTACTGCGGCCGTGAACGCGGGCCGGCGAAACATGCCGAACGGCAGCATCGGAGACGCGACTTTGTTCTCGACGTAGGCGAACAAGGCGAGCATGAGAAGACCGGCTGCGCCGAGTGCGAGAGTGACCGGGTCTCCCCAGCCCAAGGCACCGCCTTCGATCAGCGCGGCAACGACGAGGCCGAGGCCCGCGATCGCGCACACCTGGCCGAGCAAGTCATACGAGGCCGCGTCGCGGCGCTCGGTTTCCTTGGCGTATCGGAACGAAAGCCACAACGCGAGGAGGCCGACTGGCAGGTTGACCAGGAAGATCGCGCGCCACCCGAGCGATTGGGTGAGCCATCCGCCGCCGATCGGCCCGAGCACGAGGGCGATGCCGCCGGTCGCACCCCACGCGGTGATCGCCTTGGCGCGTTCGGCCAGGTCGGGATAGCTGCGGGCGATGATCGCCAGCGTAGTCGGCAGCACCCCGGCCGCGCTGATTCCCTGCAGCGCCCGGCACACGATCAACATCCCGACATTCACGCTGAGGGCGCAGGCGAGCGACATCAGCACGAATCCAGTCAACGCCACCATGAATACGCGACGCGAACCGGCACGGTCGGCGAGCACGCCCGAGGACAGCAACAGGCAGGCCAAAGGGATCGTATAGATGTTCACGAGCCACTGAAGGGTGGCCAGCGATCCGTGGATGTCGTGCTGAATGGACGGCAGCGCGATGTTCAGGGCGCTGCCGTCCAGCAACACCATGAAGTAGCCCAGGCACGCCGAAAACAGTGCGAACGCGGCCCCTCGCGCGTGCTTCGGCGCTGCGGCGGCTTGCGCCTGCTCGACCGTTCCCATTGCTGATCCCTCCCCCGACCGCCCGTACCTCTAAGTACAATGTACTTAGAGGTACACTGTATCCGCAAGTGCAAAGTGGTAGTGTGCTGGCGTGGATGCGAAGACCGGCCCGGGCGTTGACGCTGCGAAAGGCAAGCGGCGGAACAAGGGGGAGCTGCTGGTTCAAAGCATGCAAGAGCTGCTCTGGGAGCGCGGCTACGCCGGCGCCACCCCGGCCGAGGTGCAACGCCGCGCGGGTGCCGGGCAGGGCAGTATGTACCACTTTTTCCGGGGCAAGGCCGAGCTCGCGCGTGCGGCCGAACTCGGAATGGGCGAGGACCTCAAGCGCGAGGTGGAGCAACGCTTCGCCGGACGGCAGGGCTTGCTCGAGAGGATCGAGGCGTACCTGGCTCCGGACGGCGTCGTGACGCGGGGGTGCCGACTGGGCAGGCTGGTCCAGGAGGAAGAGGTCGCGAGAAGCCCGGAACTCATGGCCCCGATCGCCGAAACGTACGGCTGGATTCAGGGGCGGCTGGAAGAGGTGCTAGCCGAAGGCGTCGAACGGGGCGAGCTGCGCCCGGACGTCGACGTCCAAGCGCTCGCGGTGACTATTCTGGCCATTCGCCAGGGCGCGTACGCATTGGCCCGCCTGGCCGACAGCGACGAGCCGTTTCGGCAATCGGTCAAGGCTGTTTCTCAGCTCCTGGAAACGGCTCGCCCTGCAGTCTGAAATTCGCCGAGTGTGCCTGAAGGGCCCCGGAGCCGCCTTCTCGACCTCGCGGTCAACCATCTCCGGTATCCGTCGTTCCGTTTGGTCGCGCGCATCGGGTTGCGGCGTGCGGAGATCGGGTCTCGATCTCGAACCAGATCACGCAGCCGGTCTGGGAGACCGGAGAGCTAGCCGAGGATGGACTCGGTGAACGCGGTAGCGATCGATCAGAACACGGCGTTTGTGCTGACATTCAGCCGCACGTGCCGCGGACCGCGCACGCCGCGGGTAGCGGTGGAAAGAGCACGATCTCGCCTTCGCCCAATGGGACGGCTCGCCACTGCACCCGGCGCACGTCACGGACGTCTTCTACGACCTGTCCCGACAGCCCGGGCTGCCGCCGATCCGACTGCACGACCTGCGCCGCGACTCCCGCGCTCGCGGCCGGTGTCGAGATGAAGGTCGTGCAACGCATACGGGTCTGCCCAGACTTCGATTGACACCGGGGCTGACTGTTTCTCAGGCCGCTGACGTGGCCGTGTAGATGGTCTCAAACTCGACTGGGGTGAGCTTGCCCAGGGTGCGTTGGCGGCGTTTGCGGTGGTATTTCGTCTCGATCCAGGACACGATCGCCAACCGGAGTTCCTCGCGGGTGCGCCACCGCCGGGTATCGAGAACATTCTTCTGCAGCAACGAAAAGAACGACTCCATCGCAGCGTTGTCACCACACGCCCCGACCCGCCCCATCGACCCGGTCAGCCCATGGCCGTGCAGCAGACGCCGATAGGCTCCCGACCGGAATTGAGCGCCGCGGATGCTCTCCTGTTTGTCAACCGTGGGGTGGCTGGCTCCTTCGCCTGTGATGGTGTGCCGGTGCTCGGCGCGGTCAAGGTCGTTCATCCGGTGGGGTGCTCCATCGTGACCGCGCCTGCGCTCCGGCGGTTGCGGCGGCGACGGAGGAGCCGGCAGAGTTTGGGGTCAGGTGGCCGTGTGGCGGCGGTAGGGGCGGCGGGCGATCCGTTGTTGGCCGGGGTTGAGGAGGTAGTAGACCTCGCGGGCGAGATAGCGCTTCAGACAACGGATGATCTCGAGCTTCGAGTGGCCTTCGGCGGTCTTGCGCGCGAGGTAGGCCTGGGTTCTCGGGTCCAGGCGGATGCGGCTGACGACAGCCAGGTGCAGGGCGCGGTTGGCTTGCCTGTCCCCGCCGCGGTTGAGCCGGTGGCGCTGGGTCGTCCCGGATGACGCGGGCAGCGGCGCGACGCCGCAGAGCATCGCGAACCCTGCCTCCGACGTCATCCTGTCGGGGTTGTCGCCAGCGGTGACGAGCAGCTGTCCGGCGATCTCGACGCCGATGCCAAGCCGCGCGAGCAGCTGCGGCGCGAGTGCCTCGACCAGCGGGTTGATCAGGTCGTCGAGGTCGGCGATCTCGTCGGTCAGTTCGAGGTAGCGACGTGCCATCGACTTGAGCGCGACCCGGTAGGCGCCGATCGGGTCGGCGGCGTTCGACACGTCCGGACGCCAGGCGGCGACCACCCGGATCAGCTGCATGCGGGTGAGGTTGCGGATCTGGTCACGCACCTCGTCCGGTGCTGAGACGATCGTCATTCGCAGCAGTTGCAAGGCGTTTCGCCGCTCGCGGACCGCTTGGGCTCGTGCCGTCCGCAGGACCCGCAGCGCCTCGACGGCCCCGTCCTTGGACTTCGGGATCGCGGTCCGCCGGTTGTGCAGCACCGCCCGGGCGGCGCTGATCGCGTCCAGGTCGTCGTCCTTGCCCCTGCGGCGGCGATCGGAGCGGTCCGGCCGGTCGACCTCGAGAACGGTCGCACCGGCCTTCGCCAGGTGCCGGGTCAGCCCGGCGCCGTAGGAGCCGGTCCCTTCGACGCCGATGCGGGCCAGCCGGCCGTGTTCGCCGATCCAGGCCGTCAGAGCCCGATAGCCAGCGCGGGTGGTGGAGAAACTGTGCGTGCCCAGTACTGTCCCGCCGTCGTCGACGACCGCCGCCACGTGCAGCTCCTTGTGCGTGTCCACGCCGGCGTACACGGTCTTCCCGGATGCTGCCGACTCCCGGGTCTGGCCCGTTCGCGCAGCATGCGCAATGCTGGTCATGTCGTCCTCTCCGATCCGCTCGATGGGCAGGGCGGCGCCGCGCATCGACCGAACCGGCGGACAAGACAGTGATGAGCGCCTGGTGGCGCAGGCTCTCCTTAGGTCACCCCGACGGCGAGGCGTAGCGCCTCGCCGGGCGCTCCCAGAGCAACCGACAGATCCGAGGAAAGACAACACTTCGTCGATCGGAGTGAGGGTCAGGAAGCTCTCGGAGCGCCCGGCACCAGCATCCTCCCGCGTCCGTCCCTCTCGCGGGCCGGGAAACCCGGGGCAACACCGGCAGAAACAGTCTCACTGTCGGAGTGGACGACGACATCGTGCGGGTCGCGCAGCGCGATCGCGTTCCGCAGCGCGCTGACGGCGAGTGAGGCCCGCATGTGCGAGGCGATGGAGTATCCGACGATCTTGTTGGAGTAGCAATCCTTGACCGCACACAAGTACAGCTTGCCCTCACCGGTGGAGTGCTCGGTGATATCGGTCAGCCACTTGGTATTCGGTGCATCAGCGGTGAAATCCCGGCGGACCAGGTCGTCGTGCACCGGCGGCCCCGCCTTACGGGAACGGCCTTTCGTCTTGGCATGCAGGGAGAAGATCTGCTGCATGGAGCAGATCCGCCACACCCGGTTCTCCGAGGCGGTGAAACCCCGGCGAGCGAGCTCGTCGGCGATGAACCGGTACCCGTCGGCCGGGTCGTCGGCATGAATCTCGAGGGCGGCGTTGATCAGCTGCGCGTCGTCCCAGTCCCGCTGCGAGAACGGGGCTGCGCACCATTGGTAGTAGGCCTGCCGGGAGATACCCAGCACCCTGCACGTCACCGCGACCGGCACCCTGATCGGGGCGCCGGCCGCGGCCAGTTCACGGACGAGCGGGAAGGCTATTTTCCCGGCAGGTGGCCCTGCGCCAGGTAAGCCGCAGCCTTGCGCAGGACCTCGTTCTCCTGCTCTAGCAGCCGGTTGCGCTTGCGCAACTCCCGCAGCTCAGCGGACTCGTCGCGGGTCACACCGGGCCGGGCGCCGTCTTCGACGTCGGCGGCGCGCAGCCAGTTGGCCAGGCACGATTCGGAGATCCCGAAGTCCTTGGCGACCTGCTTCAACGGGGCCTCGCCGCGGCGGGCCACCGCGATCACGTCGTCGCGGAACTCACGGGGGTAGGGCTTGGGCACGGTGACATCCTTCCAGGCGAGGCCGGAGCCTCACAGGTGAGGTGTCAACCAGACCCTGGGCAGACCCCATCCACTACAACTACCATCGACCACACACCGCCGCCGGAAACCAGCCACCAGTCACCCGGCTCCACACCGGCGTCACCAACGTCATGACCTCATACACCTAACTGCCGTTGCAGTACTAGGGCGATACGACGAGCCGGGTCGGACGGGTGCCGGTGGCGATGGCCGCGACGCCGCGGGGGCTGTCGGCGATGGACGCCAGGCATGATATCCGCGACACTAGCCGGTCGCGCTGCGGGTTGGGCTGCACACGCTGGAATGCGACGACCTTAGCCCCGCCGTTGGCGTACTCGCCGAACTCGACGACGAACGCCTCACCGTAGCCGTGGAAGACGATGACGACGAGCTCGCCACCGCGGCCGATGCGCATGTGCTCGGCCGGGCAGCGCCGCTGTATCCCGAGCTGCTCGACAGCCCGGCCTTCGAGGAACCCGGATCGCCGTTGTCCGACACCCGCGGTCACCGAGGGCGCTACACAACGTCGCCCACGACGCCGTGCTTACCGTGGGTGTCCCGCGGCAATCGTCGCGGGACACGGCTTGGGCTACTTCGCCTGGCGGTGCCGGGGCCGCCGTCCTGGTCGCTCGTGAGCTCGGATCCGGTCGTAGTAGTCGTAGTAACGGAGCGCGTCGCACCTGCGACACGCCGGTTGTGGAATCCCTGCCGGGTGTTTGGTCTCGCGCGGTCCACCCGTACGGACTGCTGTGCGGGTTCCTGATGTCGGTGTCGGCGTATCCGATGCGACACTGGGACGCGCCGGTCCCGATGATCGATGTCGTGCTGTTCGTCCCTTACTACATCGGACAGGATTCCTGGCTGCACGACGTGGTGGTGTCGCGTCAGCAGTGACGACCGGCGCGGTGACTGCGCTGACCGGCCACGTCGTCGTGTTCGGAGCGACAGTGCTCTACACCCTCATCAACGGTACGTGGCCTGGGGCGCTGACCTGGTTGGGAATAGGGGTGTCCTTGGCGCTGGCCACGCTGTTGCTCGGCGCAGTGGCAGGCGTGGCGGGCGGCATGCTCGCCAAGTTCATCGAGTCGATCCGGTCTTGAACCGCCCAGCTGCACGGCTCCACGGTGCTGAATGGCATCGGTGCTCTACAACGCGCGCCGGCGACAGGGCACGCCTGGCGAAGCTGATCCCGGCAACCTCTGCTCAGCATCGCAACTCCATCCGACACGAGAAAGTCCGGGCGGACGAGCTGATCGCGGCGTTACCTGCCAGCGGTCGAGGACGCGCATGTGCCCCGGTTTCCCGCCACGCGCACCCAGCAGGCCGCACCGAAATCTCGGCAGCGCGGATCCCCTCACTCTGACCGATCTTTCCGAAAATCGCATTTTGCCGCTAAAGACCGCCTTTGTGTCAGATTTTCGAAGTGTGCAGTCATGACGGTGTTTGCTCACCGGTTTGGCGGTACGATCATCCTGGCCTCGTGGTTAGCTTCGCTATTGGGAGGGGACGTCGATGCATTCCATACCGCTCAACGTGATCTCAGTATCCAGTGTCCGCGATCGGCCACGACTGGCCATCATCAGCGACTCCGGACCGGATCTCCAGGCCGCGGAGTGGACCATCGGCGCTCGAACCGATGACGATCTGAGCCTGGAAGTCATCGTCAATCACAGCCGCCAGAACATCGCATCCATCGAGGGCATCAGCCTCTCCGAAGACGATCACCACGTCTACTTGACGGTATGGGTTCGCCGACTGCCGCCGCGTCGGGCACGGACCCTTCATTCCCTGACCGGCAAACACATGGTTGACCTTTCCGGCCCGCTCGCCGGCCGAACCGTGGTGAATCCGCCAACGGATCCGTAACCACCACAAGGCGTAGCCGGAGCAGCGTGAAGCCAACCGGCCCGCGAAATCAAATCACCGATAAGACAATTGAAGATCGAACAGGAGTGCACGCATGAGACGGGTCTATCCCGTGATCGGTGTTTCCGGCGTTGTTGATCAGTAGGTCTCGGCTCCCGGCCAGCGGTCACCGAACGTGATGGCAAACGCGTTGATCACTGGCTTCCAACGCATCGTCCATCGAGCGCGGCCTGTCCCGGTCGGGTCCAGGCTGCGGGTCACAAGGTACAGGCACTTCATCGCGGCCTGCTCGGTCGGGAAATGTCCACGTGCACGGATCGCCCGCCGATAACGGGCGTTCAGCGACTCGATCGCGTTCGTGGAGCAGATCATCGTCCGGATCTCGACGTCATAGTCAAGGAACGGCGTGAACTCATCCCATGCGTTGCGCCACAGACGAATCACCGCTGCGTGCTTTGCGCCCCATTTCTCTTCGAATTCGTCGAGAGCGGCCGCCGCGGCGCCCGGGCCCGGTGCGGTGTAGATCGGTTTGATGTCGCGTTTCACCGCGTCCCAGTCCCGGCGGGACACGAGCCGGAAGGTGTTGCGGATCAAGTGGACGATGCAGGTCTGCACGACGGTTTGCGGCCACACGTTCGCCACGACCTCGGGCAGACCTTTGAGGCCGTCGCAGACGAGGAAGAACACGTCCCGGATGCCGCGGTTTTTCAGGTCGATGAGCACGCTCATCCAGAACTTCGCACCCTCGCCGCCGGTGCCCATCCACAGCCCCAGGACGTCCTTGTGGCCGTCGATGGTGACGCCGATGGCGGCGTAGACGGGCCGGTTGGCGACCTGCCCGTCGCGGACCTTGACGTGGATAGCGTCGATGAACACAGCCACGTACACCGCATCCAGTGGACGGCTGGCCCAGTCGTTCATGTCGGCGACGACCTTGTCGGTGATCCGCGAGATCGTTTCCTTGCTGACCGAGGACCCGTAGATCTCGGCGAAATGCGCCGAGATATCCCCGGTCGTCATTCCTTTCGCATAAAGCGACAGCATGATCTCGTCCACCTCGGTCAGTCGACGCTGTCGCTTGCGCACGATCTGCGGTTCGAACGTGCTCTCCCGGTCCCGTGGCACGTTGATACCGACCTCGCCCGCGGCGTCCGAGACCACCGTTTTCGACCGGGTACCGTTGCGCACGTTCCTCGACTCACGGTCCGGGTCGGCCTGGTTCTTCTCGTGGCCGAGATGCTCGGTCATTTCCTCGTTCAACGCGGTTTCCAGCACGTTCTTGGTGAACAGCTTCAGCAGCCCGTCCGGTCCGGTCAGCGCCAGCCCGCGGGCCTTCGCCTCCGCCACCATCGCCGCCGCGGCGGCCTGCTCCGGCGACAGCTCCCGCGCCGGCTTGGACTCACTCTTGCGTGGACTCACAAGGTCCGATGTCATCACTCACCGTGCCCATCTCGCCGGACCTCAGCCCGGCGTGTCGGGCCGGAAACACCGATCTTGGAACAGTCCCCAATCGAAGTCTGGGCAGACCCGAGGCGCGATTGCGCCTGCCGTTGACGGATGATCGCAGACCGCTGCGCGGGGGAGGTCAGACCTGCGCTTCCGGCGGAAGGCGTGCGTCGGGGAGGCGAGTTCAGGCCTGCGACTGCTCCCGGATGGAGTGCCATGCCGACTTGATGTGGCTGCACATCACCGACTGGGCCCAGTCGGCGTCGCGGGCGCGCAGCGCGGCGATCAGTTCGTGGTGGTGGGCGAGGCTGCGGCGCAGTGCTTCCGGTCGGTAGTGGGCGAACGTCCGCCAGACGATCGGCAGCTGCACGACCGACGCGAGCACCGCGGCGAGGCGGTTGTTGCCCGACCCCTCCAGGATCGCGCGGTGGAAGCGGTTGTTGAGATCGGTGAGCTCGTCGAGGTCGGTCGGCTGGCCGTTCGCGACCAACGCGTCCATCGCGCACGCCAGCTCCTCGAGCCGGTCGACGTCGACCGTCGCACGTTCGGCGGCGAGGCTGCAGCCCCACGGTTCGAGCACCATGCGCAGGCTGAAGATCTCGTCGAGGTCGGCGATGTCCCAGCGCTTGACCTGCACGCCGCGATGGCGTTCGTAGATCAGCAACCCCTCGGCGGTGAGCCGGCGCAGGGCTTCCCGTACCGGGGTGCGGCTGACCCCGATCGAGTCGGCGAGCTCGCCTTCGCGCAGCCACTCCCCGCCTGCCCGCCTGCCGGAGAGGATCTCGTCGCGGATCAGCCGGTAGGCGTGATCGGCCGCGTGCCGGCCGTCCT
Source organism: Amycolatopsis echigonensis (assembly GCF_002846615.1). Classification (NCBI taxonomy): domain Bacteria; kingdom Bacillati; phylum Actinomycetota; class Actinomycetes; order Pseudonocardiales; family Pseudonocardiaceae; genus Amycolatopsis; species Amycolatopsis echigonensis. Next base: position 5,336,821 of record NZ_PJMY01000003.1, read on the forward strand.
GCTCGTACGCCGTGTCGCTCATCGAGGACGACCCTAAAGGACGACCAGAATTGTATGCAACTTTCACTGAGCCGTTGACACACTGCCGCCGTGAGCTCTACTTTTTTCCTGGTCGAGCGGCGACGCAGATCACGTGTCGCGAAAAGTTGCATACAACGAGGAGTGCTGGATGCCTGAAGAGATGCCCTTGGCCGGTCTGCGGGTGGTGGAGCTCGGGCAGTTGCTCGCCGGGCCGTTCTGCGGGCAGCTCCTCGGCGACTTCGGCGCCCAGGTGATCAAGGTCGAGGACCCGCGCACCGGTGACCCGATGCGCCAGTGGGGGCGGGAACGGCCCTACGGCCGGTCGCTCTGGTGGCCGGTCGTGGCACGCAACAAGCAGTCGGTCACCGCCGACCTGCGGACCGAGGAAGGACAGCGGCTCGTCGCCCGGCTCATCGTCGAGGCCGACGTGCTCATCGAGAACTTCCGCCCCGGCACGCTCGAGCGGTGGGGGCTGAGCCCGGAGGTGCTCTGGGAGCGGAACCCTCGCCTGATCATCACCCGCGTGAGCGGCTACGGCCAGACGGGACCGTACGCCAAGCGCGCGGGGTACGGCTCCATCGGCGAAGCCATGGGCGGCATCCGGTACATCACCGGTGACCCGGACCGCGCCCCGTCCCGCACGGGCATTTCCCTCGGCGACGCGCTCGCCGCGACGTTCGCCTGCATCGGCACGCTGGTGGCGCTGCACAACCGGGGACGCACCGGCAAGGGCCAGGTCGTCGACTCCGCCATCTACGAGGCGGTGCTCGCGATGATGGAGTCCCTAATCCCCGAGTACCAGGTGGCGGGCTACCAGCGGCAGCGCACCGGCGCGACGCTGCCGAACGTCGCGCCGAGCAACGTCTACCCGACCGCCGACGAGGAGATGATCCTGCTCGCGGCCAACCAGGACACGGTGTTCCGGCGGCTGGCCGATGCCATGGGGCGGCCCGAGCTGGCCACCGACGAGCGCTACGCCACGCACGGCGCCCGCGGCAAGTCCATGGAAGAGCTCGACGGCCTCATCGCCGAGTGGACCTCCACCATGAAGGCGGACGACCTGCTGGAGCTGATGAACGACAAGGGTGTGCCGGCCGGGCGCATCTACCGCGCCAAGGACATGCTCACCGACCCGCACTTCGCCGCGCGGGAGGCGATCGTCCGCCTGGTCCACCCCGAGATCGGCGAGTTCGCCATGCACAACGTGGTGCCGAAGCTCTCGGACACGCCGGGGAAGGTCCGCCACGTCGGGCCCGAGCTCGGCGAGCACAACGAAGTCATCTACCGCGATCTGCTCGGCCTCGCCGACGACGAGCTGGTGTCGTTGCGCTCGGCCGGTGTCATCTGAGGAGACCACCAATGACCTACCGGCTCGGCGTGGACGTGGGCGGCACGTTCACCGACATCCTTCTCATCGACGAGGACTCCGGTCAGACCTACCGGGCCAAGACGTCCTCCACCCCGCGGGACCAGTCGATCGGCGTGCTGCGCGGCATCGAGCGCGTGTGCGCGGTGGCCGGCGCGGACCCGGCGGAGATCGCTTCCGTCTACCACGGCACCACGGTCGCGACGAACGCGATCCTGGAGGGCAAGGGCGCCAAGGTCGGCCTCGTGACCACCCACGGTTTCCGCCAGGTGCTCCAGATCGCCCGCTCCTTCGTGCCCGGCGGCCTCGCCGGCTGGATCATCTGGCCCAAGCCGGAACCCTTGGCGGCACTGGAGAACACCGTCGAGGTCCGGGGCCGCATCGCCGCCGACGGCTCGGTGGTCGACGAGCTGGCCGAGGACGACGTGCGGGCCCAGCTGGCGAAGCTGCGGTCCGCGGGCATCGAGGCGCTGAGCGTCAGCCTGATCAACTCCTACGCCAACGCCGCGCACGAGCGCCGCGTCGGCGAGATCGCGGCGGAGGAACTGCCCGGCGTGCCGGTCTCGCTGTCCTCCTCGGTGCTGCCGGAACTGCGCGAGTACGAGCGCACCATCACCACGGTCGCCAACGCCGCCGTGCAGCCGCAGGTGAAGCTGTACACGGCCAACCTCGCGGACAAGCTCGAAGAGAACGGCATCACCGGCCAGCTCAGCATCCTGCGCAGCGACGGCGGCCTGGTCTCCGCCGGCGCCGCGGCCGACAACCCGGTGAGCCTGCTGCTGTCCGGCCCCGCCGGTGGTGTCACCGGCGCGACCTGGGTGGCGGAGCAGGCGGGCTTCGCCGACTTCCTCACCTTCGACATGGGCGGCACGTCCACCGACGTGGCGCTGGTGCAGAACCTGACGCCGCGGATCGGCCGGGAGACCACCGTCGGCGACCTGAAGGTGCGCGCCACCTCGGTCGACGTGCGCACGGTCGGCGCCGGTGGCGGTTCCATCGGCCACGTCCCGCCGCTCACCCAGGCGCTGCGGGTCGGCCCGCAGTCCGCGGGCGCGTCGCCGGGACCGGCCGCCTACGGCGCCGGGGGCACCGAGCCCACGGTGACCGACGCCAACGTCGTGCTCGGCTACCTGCCGGCGGAGCTGGCGGGCGGCGAGATCACCCTCGACCGCGAGGCGGCCCGGTCGGCGGTCAAGTCCATCGCGGACGCCACCGGTCTCGGGTCGGTGGAGGCGGCCGCCGCCGGGATCATCGACATCGTCAACGAGAACATGTTCGGGGCCCTGCGCCTGGTCTCGGTGCAGCAGGGGTTCGACCCGCGCGACTTCGCGCTGGTCGCGTTCGGCGGCGCCGGACCGCTGCACGCCAACGCGCTCGGCAAGCTCACCGGTGCCTGGCCGGTGATCATCCCGCCGTCGCCCGGGGTGCTGTGCGCCTACGGCGACGCGACCACGAACCTGCGCGACGAAGCCGTCCGCACGCTCGTGCGCCGGTTCGGCGAGTTCACCGACGAGAGCCTGCGCGAGCTGCTCACCGAGCTGGCCGACAAGGCGCGCGGCACGCTCGTCGGCCAGGACGTGCCCGAGTCCGACATCCGCGTCGTCTACTCGGCCGATTTGCGTTACCACGGCCAGGGTTTCGAGATCCCGGTCGAGGTCGACATCACCCGGTTCACCGGCGGCGGGGCCGGCCTGGACAGCCTGCGCGGCGCGTTCGACGCCGAACACCAGCGGCTGTTCTCCTTCGTGCTCGACAACGAGCACGAGGTCGTGACGATCCGCGCCACCGCGCACGGGCCGCGCCCGCAGGTCGCCTCCCCGAAGCTGGCGGACGGCGGCACCGACGCCGCGCCCGCGTTGCGCGACCGCACGGCGATCTGGGTCGAGGGCGCAGAGGTCGAAGCCGGCGTCTACGAGCGGGCGAAGCTGCTCGCGGGCAACGTGGTGACCGGTCCGGCGATCGTCACCGAAATGGACTCCACCACGCTGGTGCTGCCCCGCCACGCGGCCACCGTGCACGCCAGCGGCAGCCTGCTCATCCGCCCGGTCGCCGAGACCGCCGAGCACACCACGGAGAACTGACATGGCACGGCTTGTCGAAACCGCGACCGGATCGCTGCGGCGGGTGGACGTCGACGTGGTCACCCTCGACCTCGTCGAGAACGGGCTGCGCAACGCCCGCTACGAGATGGACGAGGTGCTGTTCCGCACGGCGCTCTCGCCGGGCATCCGCGAGCAGCACGACGAGTTCCCGCTGATCGCCAACCGCGACGGCAAGATGGTCGTCGGCCAGTTCGGACTGTCCATTCCGGACTTCCTCGACAACTTCGCCGGCGACATCGAGGAGGGCGACGTCCTGTTGACGTCCGACCCCTACTCGTGCGGTGCCGCGATCAGCCACGCCAACGACTGGCTCGTGGTGATCCCGATCTTCTTCGAGGGGCACATCGTCGGCTGGTCGGCGATGTTCGGCCACATGTCCGACGTCGGCGGCAAGACCCCGGCGTCCATGCCGACCGACGCCCGCACGATCTTCGAGGAGGGGGTGGTCATCCCGCCCTTCAAGCTCTACCGCAAGGGCGAGCTGGCCGAGGACGCGCTGCGCATCATCCTCAACCAGGTGCGCAAGCCCGACTGGAACCGCGCCGACCTCAACGGCATCGTCGCGGCGTGCCGCACGGCCGCGCGCCGTGTGCAGGAGATGTGCGCCCGGTTTGGCGTCGACACCTACGACTCGGCGCTCGAGCAGCTGCTCGACCGCAACTACCGGGCGATGAAGGTGCTGCTGCAGGCCGTCTTCAAGGACGGCGAGACAATATCCTTCACCGACTACATCTGCGACGACGGCCTCGGCTACGGCCCGTACGAGCTGAAGCTCAGCCTGACCCGGCACGGGGAGAAGGTCACCCTCGACTTCAGCGGCAGCAGCCCGCAGGCGCAGGGGCCGATCAACTACTTCATCAACGAGAACCTCATGCGGATGTTCTTCGGCATCTACATGATCACCGTCGCCGACCCGCAGATCCTCTGGAACGACGGCTTCTACCCGCTGGTGGACGTCATCATCCCCGAAGACTCGTTCTGGAAGCCGAAGTACCCGGCCGCGCTCAACGCCCGCAACCACGGCATCGGCCGCGTGTTCGACCTCTTCGGCGGGCTGCTCGGCCAGACGAACCCCGACCTGCTCAACGCCGCGGGGTTCTCGTCGTCGCCGCACTTCATGTACTCGGGCACCTACAGCGACGGCGACCGCAAGGGCGAGTGGTTCCAGCTCTACTCCATCGGGTTCGGCGGCATCCCCGGCCGGCCCCTCGGCGACGGGCCGGACGGACACTCGCTGTGGCCGTCGTTCGTGAACATCCCGTGCGAATACCTGGAGTCGTACTACCCGCTGCGCATCGAGCGCTGGGAGACCGTCGCCGACACCGGCGGGTCCGGGCTGCATCGCGGCGGCAACGCGGTCGACGTGGCCTACCGGTTCCTCGAGCCGGGCACGATCGCGATCCACGACGACCGCTGGCTCACCTACCCATGGGGCGTCAACGGCGGCGAGCCCGGCGCCCGCAGCCGCAAGTGGATCGAGCGCGCCGACGGCAGCACCGAGGTGCTCGGCAGCAAGGTGCACGACGTGCCCGTGCACCGCGGCGACCTCCTGCACTTCGTCACGTGGGGCGGCGGCGGGTGGGGCGACCCGCTGGCCCGCGACCCGGAGCTGGTCGGCCTGGAGGTCCGCCGCGGCCTCGTGACCGCCCCGGGCGCGCGCCGCTACGGCGTCGTCTGCGACGGCGATGGCCGGGTGGACGCCGCCGCGACCGAGGCGCTGCGGGCGGAGCTGCGCGGCACCCGTCCGGAGCCGCTCCCGACGTTCGACCGCGGTCCCGAGCTGGCGACGATCCTGGAGCGGGCCCTGGCCGAAACCGGCCTGCCCGCCCCGCTGCGGCCCGTCGTCTCGTGAGCGACATGTCCACTTCGGACCCGTTCGACGGGACGCTGGCCGGCGGAAGCCGTCCAGCACTGGTCCTGATCGACCTGATGCGGGCTTACTTCACCGAGGGCAGCCCGCTGCTGCTGCCGTCGCGCGACTGTCTCGGCTCGGCGGCCCGGGTCCTGGCGGCCGCGCGGCGGCACGGGATCCCGGTCGTACACACGCGGGTGGCCTACGGCGCGGACGGCGTGGATGGTGGCCTGTTCCTCCGCAAGGTCCCGGCGCTGCGGATGCTGCAGGGCGGGGGCGGCCCGCTCGGTGAGTTCATGCCGGAGGTCGCGCCGGCGGAGGGTGAGCAGGTGGTGGTGAAGCAGTACCCCAGCGCCTTCTTCGGGACTCCGCTGGCGTCCTCGTTGCGGGCCCGTGGCGTCGACACCGTGGTGATCGGCGGGGTCAGCACGAGCGGTTGTGTCCGGGCGAGCGCGCTCGACGCGCTCCAGCACGGGTTCGTCCCGCTGGTGGTGCGGGAGGCGGTCGGTGACCGCACGCCCGAGACCCAGGAAGCGAACCTGTTCGACATCCAGGCGAAGTGCGGCGAGGTCGTCGGCGAGGCGACCGCGCTGGCTTACCTGGCGGAGGAACGATGAACATCGAGATCGTCGAAATGTCCCCGCGGGACGGCCTGCAGAACGAGAAGGCCGTCCTGAGCACCGAGGACAAGGTGGAGCTGGTCGGACGAGCCGTGCGGGCGGGAGCCAAGCGCATCGAAGTGACCAGCTTCGTCAACCCGGCGCGGGTCCCGCAGCTGGCGGACGCCGACGCGCTGATGGCCGCCCTGCCCCGCCACGACGGCGTCCGCTACGCGGGCCTGGTGATCAACGAACGCGGCCTCGACCGGGCGCTCGAGGGCAAGGTGGACGAGGTCGACGTCGTGGTCGTGGCCACGGACACCTTCTGCGGCCGCAACCAGGGCATGACCACGGAACAGGCGTGCGAGACGGCCGCGAGGCTGGTCGCGGCGGCCCGGCAGGCGGGCAAGTTCACGACGGTCACGATCGGCGCGTCGTTCGGGTGCCCGTTCGAGGGTGAGGTCTCCCTGGACCGGCTCGGTGAGGTGCTCCGGCGGGTGCACGCCACCGGCGCGGACGAGATCGCGCTGGCGGACACGATCGGCGTCGCGGTCCCGACCGACGTCACCGAGCGGCTGACATTGGCCCGGGACATCGTCGGCGGCGACACCCCGCTGCGGCTGCACCTGCACGACACCCGCAACACGGCGGTCGCCAACGCGGTCGCGGCTGTCCACAGTGGAGTCGCGGTGCTGGACGCGAGCATCGGGGGAGCGGGCGGCTGCCCGTTCGCGCCGGCCGCGACCGGCAACGTGGCCACGGAGGATCTGGCGTACCTGTTCGCCCGGATGGGCCACGCGACAGGGATCGACCTGGCCGAGACGATCTCGGCGGCGGTGTGGCTCGAGGAGCGGCTGGGCAAGAAACTGCCCAGCGCACTGGCCCGCGCGGGCGCCTTCCCCGCCTGAGCCCCGCGCCGGCCCGGGCCGATCGATCCACGGCGGCATGGGGTACATGCGCGAGTCCGAAGTGGACCGCCACTACCGCGATGCCCGCATCCTCGGCATCGGCGGCGGGGCCAGTGAGGTGCCGGAACCGTTCGCCGGATCAGATCACGCGGCGGGCTGGTCCCGGCGGGTGCGGCGCGCGAGCGCGACACCCGCCAGGGTCAGCACCCCGCACAAGACCAGCGTCAGCGACAGCGGCACCGACGAACCGCCGGTCTCGCCCACGACCGCGAGCCCGGCGATGGGCAGGATGCCGCCCGCCACGGCCGTGCCGAACGCGATGCACAGGCCGCAGCCCGTGTAGCGGGACGCCACCGGGAACAGGTCCGCCATCAGCGACGGGACCGCGCCGTTGAACGCCGCGTAGCAGACGCTGCCCACCAGCATCGCCAGCAGCATCGGGCCGAACGCACCGGTGTCGACGAGCCAGAACGCCGGGAACGCCCACACCACCAGCAGCACACCCGACCAGCGGATCAGCCGCTCGCGGCCCCAGCGGTCGGCGCGGGTCGCGCTCACCAGGGTCAGCCCGGCCAGCACGACCGAGGTGATGAGCAGCCCGAGCTGGACGTCCAGCCCGCTCAGCGACGGCACGTACGTCTTCGTGTAGGCCACCAGCCCGGTCATCAGCACGTAGAGGAACGAGCAGGGGGCCGACCACATCAGCGAACCCGCGATCAGCTCCCGCCAGTGGTCGCGGAAGACCGCGCGCACCCGGGGCCGGCGGCCGGTGGTCGCTTCGTGCTTGGCCAGCTCCGCCACGAACTCCGGGGTCTCCTCCAGCCGCTTGCGCAGCACCAGGCCCAGCACCACCAGCAGCGCGCTGGCCAGGAACGGCACGCGCCAGCCCCAGGCGCGGAAGACGTCCGCGCTGACCGCCGTGCTCACCAGCAGGACGACCCCGCTCGCCAGCGCGATGCCGAGCACCGTGCCCAGCTGCACGAACGAGCCGTACAGCGACCGCCGCCGCTTCGGCGCGTGTTCCACCGCCACCAGGACCGCGCCGCCCCATTCGCCGCCGACCGCCAGGCCCTGCAGCATCCGGAACGCGAGCAGCAGCACCGGCGCCCACAGCCCGGCCGTGGCGAAGGTGGGCAGCAGCCCGATCGCGACGGTCGCGGTGCCCATCAGCAGCATCGAGCCGAGCAGCGCGGTGCGGCGGCCGCGGGTGTCGCCGAGCCAGCCGAACAGCAGCGCGCCGAGCGGGCGCATGCCGAACGCCACCGCGTGAGTGCCGAGCGCGGCGAGCGTGCCCATCCAGGGCGAGGCCGCCGGGAAGAACAGCGGGCCGAACACGAGCGCGGCCATGAAGGCGTAGACGATGAAGTCGAAGATCTCGACCAGGGTGCCGATCATCGACGACGTCGCGATGCGGGCCGCGGACAGGGGTTTGCCGGTCACGACCGGGCGTGCGGGAGCTGTTTCGGACATGGGGGTATCGCCTCGGGAATTCGCAGGGGGAGAAAAGAATTCAGGATGCGAGGGATTCGGCGAACGCACGGGCGTCACCGGGCTCGCCCAGGGAAAGCACCAGCGGGAGCACGGCGGCCGCGCGCGGTCCCGCGTTGCCGGTGAACTTCTCGCGGATGTCCTCGTGGGACAGGGGCCGCTCGGCGTGGCCGCGGTGGACGGCTTCGCGGCGGGCGAGCGTGCGTCCGTCGTGGAGGTCGATTTCGACGGCCGCCGAATACGCGTGGGGGAACAGGCTTTCCGGGTCGTCGCCGATGTCGACGAGCTGCGCGAGCTCGAGGATTTCCTTGTCGCCCAGAGCTTCGTCGGTGAACTCGGCCAGCGTCAGCCGGCCGCGTGCGACGCACGCGGCGGCGACGAACGGCAGGCTGAACTTGGCGTCGTAGTCGTCCTGCGGCGCGCGCTTGCGCTCGATCGGGTCGCTCACGGCGGCGCCCGGGGTCGGGTGGATGAAACAGCGGATGCGGGCGACGTCGGCCGCGCCGAAGCCGCCCTCGGCGCGCAGGGCCAGCACGGCGTCGGCGAAGCCGTGCGTGAAGTGGCAGCTGGGGAACGGCTTCACGGCCGTGTCCAGCAGTTCCCAGCGGGTGCCGAGGTCCCGCACGAGTTCGGTGACGTCCCACTCGCGGCCCTGCAGGTGGGTGGCGTACAGGCCGTGGCGGCCTTCGTAGACCCGCGGGGGACCGGGCCAGTCCTCGGCGGCGAAGGCGACCGCCGTCAGCGCCGAGTTGGCCGCCCAGCCCGGGTGCAGGCGCTTGGTCCACGCGCCTTCGGCGAGGAATTCGAGGATGCCCGACGCCATCGAGCCGACGATCTCCTGGGCCGCAGTGATGCCGTCGGCGTCCAGACCGGACAGTTTCGCGGCCGCCACCGCCGAGCCGAACGCGCCCGCGAGGCCGGTGGGGTGAAAGCCGACCGCGTGGAAGCCGCCGCGCGCGACCTTGCCGACGCGCGCGCTGATCTCGACCCCCAGGATGTAGGCCAGCAGCAGGTCTTCGGTGGAGCGGCCGTGCTGCACCGCCGCGGCGAGCGCGGTGGGCAGCGCGCTCGCCGAGACGTGGGTGATCGAACCGCTGTGCGTGTCGTCGAAGTCGAGGCCGTGCACCAGCACCGCGTTGAGGATCGCTGCTTCGCGCGGGGCCAGCCGGTCGGGCAGCCCCAGCACCGGCTGGTCGCCGCCGCCGAAGCGGGCCAGCGCCCGCCGCGCCCGCCGGGTGAACTCGTGCTCCCCGGCGGCGAGCGCGACGCCGACCGCGTCGAGGATCAGGTGGCGGGCCCGGTCGAGGACTTCGGGCGGCAGGTCGCCGAGCCGGAGGCGCGCGGCGAACTCGCCGACGGTCCGGGCGACGGGCTCGGTGGCAGCGGGGGACACGGCTCCTCCAAGGGACTCGGCGTTGATGACCCACGGGCCGCCGGAGCGTCCCGCGGGGTAAGTCTGCAAGCGTGGGGGCCGAGACGCAAGGAAAAGTTCAGACGTTTTCCGATCCGGTCTTCATGCGCTCGTAGACCGGACGCAGCGCGACGAGGTGCTCGCGGGTGAGCCGCTCGGCCGTCTCGCCGTCGCCGGCGGCCACGGCGGCGTAGATCCCCTCGTGGTGGGTGTCGATCTCGGCCCAGCGCGACGCCGCGATCCGGTCGCGGTGCATCCGGGAGCGCAGTACGACGTTGACCGGCTGGCACATCAGCCGCAGCAGCGGGTTGCCGGTGATGGACACGAGCGTGGTGTGGAAGTCCCAGTGCAGGACGAATCCCTTGTCGGGATCCAGCTGCGCGGTCTGCTCCATGGTCCGGCGCAGGCTCTCGAGGTCGACCTCGCCGGCGCGTTCGGCGGCCAGCCGCGCGGCGGGCGGCTCGATCATGAGCCGCGCTTCGATCAGGTTGTCCACGCTCAGGTTGTTGGCGTTGACCAGCAGGCCGAGCGTGCCACCGAGGTTTTCGGCGACCGTGCCGGCGTCGGGCGCGGCCACGAAGCTGCCGCCGGTGACCCCGCGGGTGGTGTCGATGAGCTGCTGGCTGGTGAGCAGCCGCAAGGCTTCCCGGACGGTGCTGCGGCTGACGCCGAAGAGCGTGCACAGCTCGGCCTCGCTCGGCAGCCGCGTGCCGGTGGGCAGCGCGCCGCCGATGATCTGCTCCCGCAGCTGGGTGGCGATCTGCACGTAGGCGGCCTGTACGCGCCGCACGCGCAAGCCCGGGGCGGTTTCGTCCTTCATTCGGCCAGCGTAGGGCGTGGGCCACCGTTTCGGTAGCAATCCACGACCTAAAAACGTCTGACATATTGCGCGAGCGGGTTTCGCCCCGCATACTCCTCGGCACGAGCCCGGAACGCACGAGGAGGTGGCCGTGGCTGTGCACGAGAGCCGGCTGGGACGGTTCTACGAGGAATTCACCGTCGGCGACGTTTACCGGCACCCGCTGGGACGCACGATCAGCGAAACCGACAACACGTGGTTCACGCTGCTGACGATGAACACCCACCCGGCGCACTTCGACGCGCACTACGCGGGGAAGACGCCGTTCGGCAAGATCCTGGTGAACTCCGGGCTCACCATCGCGATGCTGCTGGGCCAGAGCGTCTCCGACATCAGCCAGCGGGCCGTCGCGAACCTCGCCATGACGAACATCCAGCTCACCCACCCGGTGTTCGTCGGCGACACGCTCTACGGCGAGTCCATCTGCACCGCCAAGCGCGAGTCGAAGTCCAAGCCCTACGCCGGCCTGGTCGAGGTGCACACCCGCGGCCTTAACGCCGGCGGCGACGTCTGCCTTTCGTTCGACCGGACCGTGCTGGTGTTCAAGCAGTCGGCGGCCGGCGACATCGACTCGTTCCCGGCCGCCAAGCCCGGCCCGCTGACCCTGGGGGAGGTGCGCGCGTGAACCTCCCGTTGCAGGACCTGAAGATCCTCTCCCTGGAGCAGTACGGCGCCGGTCCGTTCGGCTCGGTCCACCTGGCCGACCTCGGCGCCGAGATCATCAAGATCGAGGACCCGCGCTTCGGCGGCGACGTCGGCAGGCACACCCCGCCGTACGCCGAGGACGGCGACTCGTTGTTCTTCGAGGCGTTCAACCGCAACAAGCGCTCGATGGTCCTCGACCTCGGCAACCCGCGGGGGCGGGTGGTGTTCGAGCGCCTGGTGAAGGTGAGCGACGCGGTGTACTCGAACCTGCGTGGCGACGTGCCGGCGAAGATGCGCATCCGCTACGAAGACCTCAAGCACCTCAACCCGAAGATCGTCTGCTGCTCCCTGTCGGGCTACGGCATGACCGGCCCGCGCAGCAAGCAGCCCGGGTACGACTACATGCTGCAGGGCCTGGCCGGCTGGATGGCGGTGACCGGCGAGCCGGACGGCCCGCCCACGAAGTCCGGTTTGTCCATGGTGGACTACTCCGGCGGCATCGTGGCGGCGCTGTCGATGGTCTCGGCCATCCACGCGGCCCGCCGCGACGGCGTCGGCATGGACTGCGACGTCAGCCTGTACGACACGGCCATCGGGATGCTCACCTACCTGGCGACCTGGCACCTCAACGAGGGCTTCGAGCCGCAGCGCACGCACCACTCCGCGCACCCCAGCCTGGTGCCGTTCCAGAACTTCCCGACCGCGGACTCGTGGGTCGTGATCGGCTGCGCCAAGCAGAAGTTCTGGGAGCGGTTCGTCGGCGTGCTGGGCTCGCCCGAGTGGGCTCGCGAAGAACGCTTCGCCACGCCCGCGTCGCGTTACCAGCACTCGGCGGAGTGCGTGAAGCTGATCGAAGCCGAGCTGGCGCGCCGGACCACCGCCGAGTGGCTGCCGCTGCTCGAAGAGGCCGGCGTGCCGTGCGCGCCGATCAACACCATCCCGCAGGCCCTGCGCGAGGAACACACCCTCGCCCGCGGCCTGATCGTGGAAACCGAACACCCGCGGTTCGGGACCGTCCGGCAGGTCGCGTCCCCGGTCCGCGCCGGAACCCCGCGCACCGAGCACGTCCGCGCGCCGCGGATGGGGGAGCACACCGAAACCCTCCTGGCCGAGCTGCTCGGCACCGGGACCGACGAGTTCGCCGAGCTCACGCGCGCGGGCGCGTTCGGCGTCGAGGAGCACTGATGGACTTCCGCCTCACCGACGACCAGGAGCAGTTCCGCTCGATGCTGCGGACCTTCGTCGACAAGGAGATCGTGCCCGTCGCCCGCGAGTGGGAGCAGGCGGGCCGGTATCCGACCGAGATCGTCGAGCAGATGAAGCAGCTCGGCCTGTTCGGGCTGATGATCCCCGAGGAGTACGGGGGCGCGGCGGCCGACTTCACTTCGTTCACGCTGATGTTCGAGGAGATCGCGCGCGGCTGGATGGGCGTCGCCGGCATCCTCGGCAGCCACTCGCTCTCCTGCTGGATGATCGCCCGGCACGGCACCGACGAGCAGAAGCGGCGGTACCTGCCCGACCTGGCCACCGGCAAGCGGCGCACCGGCATCGCGCTCACCGAGCCCGACGCGGGCACCGACCTGCAGGGCATCCGCACCACCGCAGTCCGCGACGGCGACGAGTACGTCGTCAACGGCGCGAAGATGTGGATCACCAACGCCCGCTACGCCGACCCGCTGCCGGTGCTGGTCAAGACCGACCGCACCACGACCCCCGCGCACAAGGGCATGAGCGTCCTGCTGATCGACGCGAACACACCCGGGTTCCGCGTCACCAAGGACATCCCGAAGCTCGGCTACAAGGGCACCGAGTCCTGCGAGGTCGTGTTCGAGGACGTGCGCGTCCCGGTGGGGAACCTGCTCGGCGGCAGCGAGGGCCGCGGCATGCAGCAGGTGCTCTCGGCGCTGGAAGTCGGCCGGCTCAACATCGCCGGCCGCAGCCTCGGCATCGCCCAGCGCGCCTACGACGAAGCTCTCGCGTACTCGCGCGAGCGGCAGGCGTTCGGCAAGCCCATCGCCGACTTCCAGGCCATCCAGATCCGGCTCGCCGAGACCGCGACGCAGCTGCAGGCCGCGCGCCTGATGACGTACTGGTCGGCCACCGCGCTCGACCGCGGCGAGCGCTCGGACCTGCAGACCGGCATGGCGAAGCTGTTCTCCTCGGAGATCGCGCTGCAGGCCGCGCAGGAGTCGATGCGCATCCACGGCGGCTACGGCTACTCGGCGGAGTTCGAGATCGAACGGCTCTACCGCGACTCGATCCTGATGACCATCGGCGAGGGCACCAGCGACATCATGCGCACGGTCATCGCCAAGTCGCTGGTGGCCGGCAAGGGAAAGGTCGGCTGGTGATCCCGCGCAGCTGGCTGTTCTGCCCCGGCGAGCGGACCGACCGCCTGGCCAAGGCCGTCGCCGCGGCGGACGTCGCGATCGCCGACCTCGAAGACGCCGTCGCCCCGGACCGCAAGGACGCCGCCCGCAAAGCCGTCGCGACGGCGCTGCACGGCGACCCGGCCGCGGCCGCGCGGACCTGGGTGCGGGTCAACCACGACCCGGCCGACCTGGCCGCGCTGGCCGGGCTGGACTTCGCCGGGATCGTGGTGCCGAAGGCGGAGCCCGGGATCGTCGAGCGGGTCGCCGCCGCGACCTCGGTGCCGCTGGTCGCGCTGATCGAGACCGCCGCCGGGCTGTGGGCGGCGCGCGAGCTGGCGGCCCACCCGCGGGTGCGGACCCTGGCGCTCGGCGAGTACGACCTCGCCGTCGAACTGGGCACCTGCCCACCCGACGTGGACGGCGCGCCCCTGGCGTGGGCGCGTGCCCGCGTCGTCGCGGCCGCCGCGGCGGAGGGCTGCCCGCCGCCCCCCGCCGCGGTTTCCACCGTCCTGCGCGACGAACCCCGGTTCCGCGCGGACACGCAGCAGCTGGGGCGCTTCGGCTTCTTCGGCCGGATGTGCATCCACCCGGCACAAGTGTCCACAGTGCACGAAGTGCTGCGGCCGTCCGACGAAGAAGTCGAACGGGCAACGAAGATCGTCCAGGCGGCCGAGGAAGCGACCGACGCCGTCCTCGTGGTGGACGGGAAGATGATCGACCCGCCGGTCGTGGCACACGCCCGCCGGGTCGCCCACTTGGCAGGGCCGGAGAGGACCAGGCGATGAAACGCATCGGAGTCGACGTCGGAGGCACGTTCACCGACATCATGTACTGGGACGAGGACGGCGATCTCGCCGTCCACAAGGTCCCGTCCACCCCGCACGACCCGTCCCAGGCCACTGTGGACGGGGTGCGGCAGCTGGCCGAGCAGGTCGGGATCTCGGTCGCCGACCTCGGGCAGTTCCTGCACGGAACGACCGTCGCGACCAACATCGTGCTGGAGCACAACGGCGCCGACGTCGGCCTGATCACCACCGAGGGCTTCCGCGACATCCTGCACATCGCGCGCAAGAAGCGGCCCTACAACTATTCGTCCTACCAGGACCTGCCGTGGCAGAAGTGGCAGCTGGTTCGCCGCCGCAACCGCCGTGTGGTGCCGGAGCGGATCAACGCGGCCGGCGAGGTCCTCGTCCCGCTGGACGAAGAAGCCGTGCGCGAGCAGGTCCGCGTGCTGAAGGACAACGGCGTCGCGGCCATCGCCGTCTGCTTCCTCCACGCCTACCGCAACCCGGCCCACGAGCAGGCCGTCAAGCGGATCATCGAGCAGGAGTACCCGGGCGTGTTCATCTCGCTGTCCAGCGAGGTCGCCCCGCAGTACCGCGAGTACGAGCGCTTCTCGACCACCGCGCTCAACGCGTTCGTCGGGCCGAAGGTCGCCCGGTACATCGACAACCTCGCGAACACCACCCGCGAGGCGGGCGTGCGCGGCGACATCCGGCTGATGACCTCGGCCGGCGGTCTCATCACGTCCCAGCACGCCGTCGACAACCCGGTCCTGCTGCTCACCAGCGGTGTGGTGGCCGGGTTGCTCGGCGGGTGCGCGATCGGCCGGGCGTCGGGGTACCCGAGCGTGATCACCCTCGACGTCGGCGGCACGTCGGCCGACATCGGCGTCGCGCCCGACGGCAAGCTGCGCATGAAGCACCTGCTCGACACGCGCATCGGCGACTACCACGCGATGGTGCCGATGGCCGAGGTCGACACGATCGGCGCCGGCGGCGGCTCGGTCGCGTTCGTCGACGAGGGCGGCATGTTCCGCGTCGGCCCGCGCAGTGCCGGCGCCACTCCCGGCCCGGCCTGCTACAACCGCGGCGGCACCGAGCCCACCAGCACCGACGCGATGGTGGTGCTGGGCTGGCTGCAGGCCGACAGCTTCCTGTCCGGCTCGATGCGCGTGGAGCCGCAGCTGGCGGAGAAGGCGATCGAGGAGCACATCGCGAACAAGCTCGCCACGAGCGTCGAGCACGCCGCGGTCGGCATCTTCCAGATCCTCGCGCACGCCATGACCGAGGCGATCAGCCTGCACTCGGTCCGCAAGGGCTACGACCCGCGCGACTTCTCGCTGGTCGCCGAGGGCGGCGCCGGGCCGCTGTACGCGTGGCACATCGCGCAGCAGCTCGACATCCCGCGCGTGATCGTGCCGCACCACCCCGGCATCGCCTCAGCGATGGGCCTGCTGGCCACCGACATCCGCGTCGAGCAGCCCGCGACCGTGTGGACGTCGCTGGCCGCCCCGGACCTCGACAGCGTGCGCGACGCGTTCGCGCGGCTCGAAGCGCAGGTGACCGAGCAGCTCACCGGCGACGGCCTCGCGCCGGAGGACTTCGTCATCGAGCGCAGCCTGGACTGCCGCTACATCGGCCAGGGCTACGAGCTGCGCGTCCCGGCGCCCGCCGGCGACATCGACAACACCTGGGTCGCGAGCGCGTCGGAGGCGTTCCACCAGGTGCACGAGCGCACTTACCTGCAGCGTTTCGACGACAAGCCGGTGCACCTGGTCAACGTCCGGGTCACCGGGATCGGCAAGGTCGGGCACGTCCCGCTCGCCGAGATCGAGAGCGGCGGCGAGGACGCCTCCGCCGCGGTCAAGGGCACCCGCGAAGCCGTGTTCTGGACCGACGGCAGCAAGCCCGCCACGTTCCCCACCACCGTCTACGACCGCGCCCTGCTCAAGGCGGGCAACGTGCTCACCGGGCCCGCGATCGTCGAGCAGTTCGACTCCACCACGGTCATCGGGCCGCGGCAGCGTGCCACGATCGACCGGGTGGGCCACATCATCATCGAGACGGCCGCCGGTGAATCCGCTGCCGTGGACGCCGAAGGAGGCCAGCGGTGACCGCACTCGATCCCGCCGGTGTTTCGCTCGCCGGACCCCGCCCGGACGACTTCACGCCGGTCGACGTCGACCCGATCACGTTGCGCGTCATCGGCGGCGCGCTGAACTCGATCGCCAAGGAAATGGCCCAGATCCTCTACCGGATGGCCTACTCCAGCCTGATCCGCGAGTCCGAGGACCTCGGCGCCGGCTTGTTCGACGTCAACGGCCGCGAGCTGTGCGAGTCGGACTCGACCCCGATGCACTGCGGGTCGATCCCGGCCTACATCCGGGGCATCAACCGCAAGCTCGCCGGCACGTACAAACCGGGCGACGTCATCCTGCACAACCACCCGTACCACGGCGCCGCGCACTCGCCGGACTACGGGATCATGATCCCGATCTTCTTCGGCGGCAGGCACATCGGCTTCGCCGGCTGCACCGGGCACGTGTCCGACATCGGTGGCAACTTCCCCGGCCTGTGCATGGACGTCGTCGACGTCTGGGCCGAGGGCAAGCTGATGGACGCGGTCAAGATCTACGACGGCGGCGTCCGCAACACCGCGCTCATCCAGCACATCCTCGACAACGTCCGCACGCCGGAGCAGAACGCGGGCGACCTCGAAGCGCTGATCGCGTGCTCGCGGCTGGGGGAGAAGCGGTTCCTGGAGCTGCTCGACCGCTACGGCTACGACACGGTGATGTCTGCCGCCGACAAGTGGATGGACTACTCCGAGGACATGCTGCGCCGCCGGATCACCGAGATCCCGGACGGCGTCTACGAAGCACCGCTGTCCTATTTGGACGACGACGGCAAGAACCGCGACGTGCCGCTGAAGGTGTCGGTGCGGGTCCGCGTCGAAGGCTCCGACATCGTCGTGGACCTCACCGGCTCGCACGGCCAGGTCCCGACGGCGTTCAACGTGCCGTTCGAGGGCTCAGTGCTGCCGACCGTGGCCTCGGCCGTGCGCACGCTGCTGCTCGACGAGGCGCTGACCGAGGAGTTCGTGCCGCAGAACGACGGCTGCTTCCGCCCCGCCAAGGCGTACGCGCCGGAGGGCACGATCTTCAACCCGGACTTCCCGGCGTCGTGCTTCGCCCGGTTCTCGCAGATCAACCGCATCTTCGACTCGATCAACCTGGCGCTGTCGGACGTCCTGCCGGAGCGCGCGGTGGCCGGGTCGTCGGCGGCGCTGTGCGCGATCGCCTATTCGGGCCTGGCCGAGGACGGCCAGTCGTACTGGGTGTACATCGAGATCAACGAAGGCTCCTACGGCGCGCGCAACGGCAAGGACGGGCTCGACTGCGTCGACTCGCTGATGGCCAACACGCGCAACAACCCGATCGAGGAGCTGGAGCTCAACCACGCGATGATCGCCGAGCGCTACGAGCTGCGTGACGAGCCGCCGGCACCGGGCCGCTACCGCGGCGGGATCGGCAGCGTGCGGAAGTGGAAGATGCTGACCGACACGTTCATCGGCTCGGAGGCGGACAACCGCACCGACCCGCCGAAGGGCCTGGCCGGCGGGCACGACGGGCTCGCGGGCTCGTTCACCCGCAATGCCGGTACCGAGCGCGACGAGCCGCTGTACTCGAAGGTCACGCAGGAGAAGTGCGCGGCGGGCGACACCCTGGAGATCAAGCTCCCGTCCGGCGGCGGCTACGGCAGCCCGTTCGAACGGGAGGCGGCTCAGGTGCTCGACGACGTCCTCGACGACTACCTGTCCGTGGCGGACGCGCGGGCGCACTACGGTGTCGCGCTGACCGGGTCCGGGAGGGCGCTGGCGGTCGACGAGGCCGAGACCGCGCGGCTGCGGGCGGCGGTCTGACGTGGACGAGGTGCGCTCGCTCGTCGAGGCCCAGCTGGCCGTGGCCCGGGACCGCAACCCCGAGCTACGGGCGCTGATCCGGACCCTGGATCCGCCCGCGGCCGGCGACGGTCCGCTGCACGGGCTCACGGTCAGCGTCAAGGACAACATCGACGTGGCGGGCGTGCCGACCACCGCGGGTTCGGCGCACCTCGGCACCGAACCCGCGGCGGTCGACGCCGAAGTCGTCCGGCGGCTGCGGGCGGCGGGCGCGCTCATCACGGCGAAGGCCAACCTGGCCGAGTTCGCGATGGGCGTAGTCGGCCGGAACGCGGCCTTCGGCGACGTCCGCAACGCCCGCGATCCGCGGTGCATCTCGGGCGGGTCGAGCAGCGGTTCGGCGGTGGCGGTGGCGAGCGGCATGTCGACGGCGGCGCTCGGCACGGACACCGGCGGGTCGGGGCGGGTGCCGGCGTCGGTCAACGGCATCGTCGGCCTGCGCCCGACGCTGGGCCGCGTCTCCAACCAGGGCGTGCTCCCGGTCGGCGAGTCGTTCGACACGGTGACCCCGCTGACGGCCGACGTCGCCACGGCGGCGGCGATGCTCGCGGTGCTGTCTTCCGATGGGCCGACGGTCGATTCGCTGCTGGGCCAGGACATCGCCGGGCTGCGCGTCGGCGTCGCGACCGGCTTCTTCCGCGCGCGGGTGGACCCGGGGGTGCAGCGGGTGGTCGACGGCGTGGTGGCGGCGCTGCGCTCGGCGGGTGCCGTGGTCCGGGACGTCGAGGTGCCGGGCGCGGCGGAGGCCCAGGACCGGATGATCGAGATCATGTACCCGGAGGCGGCGGCCGTGCACGCCCGGCGGCTGCGCGAGGAGTCGGACACGATCGATCCGGACGTGCTGCGGCGCCTGCGGATCGGCCAGTCCATCCCGCCGGAGACGTCGGCCAGAGCGCGGGCGTGGCAGCGGGATTTCCGCGATCGGGTCGACGCGCTGTTCGAGGACTGCGACGTGGTGCTGACGCCGACGATCCCGGTGGACGTGCCCCGCCGCGACGCCGTCGACCTGGCGGCGTCGACGCAGGAGATCGCGCGGTTCTGCTACGTGTGGTCGTGCTACGGCGGCCCGTCGATCAGCGTCCCGGCCGGCGACCACCCGGGCTCGGGGCTGCCGGTGGGCGTCCAGCTGTCGGCGGCACCGTGGCGGGAGGACCGCCTGCTGTGGGCCGCGGCCAGGCTCAGTGAGCACACACTGTCCGGCACCGGTGGGGGTGGCGGTTCGTCCGCTACCAGATCGCCGGAAGCCGGTGCAGGCCATAGATGTTCGCGTCGTCCTTGAACGGCAGCTCGTCGACGTCCACCGCCGGCTCCAGTGTGGGGACGCGGCGGAACAGGGTGTCGAACACGGTCTGCAGCTCCATCCGAGCCAAGTTCTGACCCAGACACTGTTGCGGCCCGAACCCGAACGCAACGTGGTGGCGCGCGCCGCGCTCGACGTCGAGGTCGTCCGGGTTCTCGAATACCCGCGGGTCCCGGTTGGCCGAACAGCCGAGCGTCAGCACTCCTTCGCCAGCACGGATCAGCTGCCCGCCGACCTCGGTGTCCTCGACGCACAACCGGGCTGCCGCCGCGTCGATGATCGTGAAGTACCGCAGCATCTCCTCGACCGCGTCGAGCGTCTTGCCCGGGTCGGCCTTGATCAGCGCGAGCTGCTCCGGGTTGCGCAGGAATGCCACGGTCGACAGCGAGATCATGTTCGCCGTCGTCTCGTGACCGGCCACGAGCAGCAGGAAGCCCAGGCCGGCCAGCGCAGGCCGCCGGTAGGTGCCGTCCGCGCACAGCTTGACGATCTGGCGCCCGAGCAGGTCGTCCGGCGGGTTCTCCTCCTTCTCCGCGATGAGGTCGGCCAGGTAGCCCTGGATGGCTGCCATGGCCGCGCCCCGCTCCTCGGGCAGTGTCGACTGCTTGAGCATCTTCACCGTGTGCCCCTGGAAGGACTCGTGGTCGGCGTAGGGCACACCCGACATCTCGCAGATCACCAGGGACTGCACCGGCACCGACAGCGAGTCCACCAGGTCGCCGGGCCGCGGGCCGGCCAGGAGCGCGTCGATCCGCCCGTCGACGATCTCCTGGATCCGCGGCCGCAGCGCGTCCAACCGGCGCACCGTGAACTCGCCGAGTACGGCTTTGCGGGCCGGCCCGTGCTCGGGTGCGTCCATCTCGATCAGGGTGCGCTCCTCGCCCGGCCGCCGGGCCGCCGCCCCGCCCTCGACCAGCTGCGGGAAGTCCGGATGCTGCCGGTCGGCGCTGAACCGCCGGTCGTTCAACACGGTTCGCACGTCTTCATGGCGGCTGACCACCTAGGCCCATCCGCCGTCGGGCAGACGAACCCGCGAGACCGGCTCTTCTTCGCGGATCTCTTCGTACGCCGGCGGCAGCGCGAACGGGCAGGTACGGGCCATGGGGAACTCGTGCCTCTCGGCGGTGGTCATGACTTTCCCTCCAGTACGTCACAGACAGGCGATCGATGTGGACCACGGAACCGCAATGGACCACGGGGACCGGCAACTCCGGTCGGATTCAGGCTCGATCCGTTGCCTCACGGGCAAAGTACGGTTCGGCCGCTTCCAGTCGCGGTACCGAGATACCCAGCCGTCTTGCTTCGGCCAGGGTGTCCCGGCAGATCTCGCGCGGCTCCTCGGCGCCGGGGTCGGAGTGCGCCGCAAAACTCACGCGCAGGGGCGCGACAGGAGCGATCAACCAGGCGAGCGCAGGGGCCGTCAGCCAGGTGGGCGCCCGGAACAGCAGCACCCCGCCCCGGTGCCGTCGCAGGTCAACGCCGCGGGCCCGCAGGAGCGGCAGCAGCTCGCGGCCGGCCAGCAGCCCCTCGCGCAGGTCACCCGTTGCCCCGGCCAGCTTGGACAGGGAACCCAGCCGCAGGCCCTGCGAGAACAAGCCGGCGTCCGACACGAAATGGACCCACAGCCAGCCGCGGAAGTGGGCGGTACTGCTTGATCGACATGCGCGTGCCCGACGGCGGCGGCCCACCGCCGCACCGGCACGACTTCGAGGAGATGTTCACCATTCTCGAAGGCGAGATCGAGTTCACCTTCCGGGGCGAAAAGCACACCGCGGCGGCCGGGGCCACGGTGAACATCCCCGCCAACGCCCCGCACCACTTCCGCAACGTCGCCGGCTCCCCGGCGCGCATGCTCTGCATGTGCACGCCCGCCGGGCAGGACGAGTTCTTCCGCCGCGTCGGCGACGAAGTCGCGAGCATGGACGCACCGCCCCCGCCCCTCACCGACGACGAGGTGGCCGAACGCCGACGGCGAGCCGCCGACCTGGCCCCGTGGTACCGGACCGAGATGCTCTGACGAGCCGGCGTGCGAACGACAGGCCAACGGGCCGGCCGCGGCGGGCGCCACGTTCGCCTGACATCCACCGCCGGTGGAGGAGCAGGCAGCAACCGGGAGTCGCCGTGGCCGGCGAGGATTCGCCGCGTCGGGGCGAGCTGAAGAACGGGCCGCGGATCAGAACACGGTCGGCCGGAGCAGCGCGTCGATGCCCCCGTCGACGACGAACTGGGCCCCGTGGACGAACCCCGCGTCCGGGCCGAGCAGGTAGCAGGCCAGTGCCGCGATCTCGTCGGGCCGGCCGTGCCGGGGGATCGGGGCCGTGAAGCCGCGGATCGCTTCGCCGTAGCGCGGGTCTTCGGCCGTGGCCGCCAGCAGCGGCGTGTCGACCGAGCCCGGGGCGACGGTGTTGAGGCGCACCCCGGCCGCGCCCCACTCGGCCGCGCGCCGGCGCACGGCCACGGTCAGCGCGTTTTTGCCCGCCGCGTAAGCGAACTGGCCGCGGTAGTCGCCGCCCGCCGCGACGGCTTCGGCGATCAGCGACTCGTCGCCGGTCTCGATCGCCTCGGTCAGCGGGTTCTCCTCCCACTTGAGGTGCGTGGAGGCGACGGACGACACGACGACCGCCGCCGCGGCCGTTCCCTTGCGCAGCGCGGGAAACAGGCCATCGATGACGGCGACGGTCCCGAAGTAGTTGACCTGGGCGATCCGGGCGACGTCGTCGACGTGCGGGCCGAGGCCGGCGCAGGCGACCAGGCCGTCGAGCACGCCGTCGCAGCGGTCGAGTACGCCCTCGACGGCCGCGGTCCGGCCCTCCGTGGCGGCCAGGTCGGCGGGCACGTCCGCCGAGCGCAAGTCGACGCCGATGACCCGGTGCCCGGCATCCCGCAGCCGCGTGGCGGTGGCGGCGCCGATACCGGACGCGCTGCCGGTGACGGCGACGGTGCTGATAGCGGTACCTTCTTTCATGGCTGGGACCTCCGGGGAACGCTTCTGGTGCTTGTCCTGCGAGGACTGAAATGAGACAGCGTCCTCGGGGGTTGTAGCCGGAGGCTTGTCGTCTTGGAGGGTGTTGTCCCGATGAGGACTGGTTTATCAGCACGACGCGCGGCCTCCGGTTCCAGTTTTTTCGTTGCTGGACGCGAAGGGAGTCGGAGCATTTGCTTGGAGCAGGCATCGACTGGGCGGAATCGTTTCACGACGTGGCCTTGGGTCGCCCCGGAGAAGGGGTGATCGAACAATTCCGTATCGACCACACCGCAGCGGGAGTCAACCGGCTTGTGGCCCGTTGCCTGGAGCTGGAAACCGACCCGGCCGACGTGCGGGTCGTGCTGGAAACCCGACACGGCCTGTTGGTGGAAACGCTGGCCGACGCCGGTTTCACTGTTCTTCCGGTCAATCCGGACGTGGTGGCCCGCCGCCGCGGGCCGGCTAAAAAGAAAGACGACGCCGAAGACGCCAGGATCTGCTGCCTGCTGGCATTGGACCAGTTTCTGGAATTGCGGAAACTGATCCCGCACGGCGAGCTGGCGGGAGAATTGCGCACGATCGCCCGGGACGACGAACGCGCCGCCCGCGACGAGCGCCGGCTGCTCAACCGGCTGCGCGCGGACCTGCTGGCAACCTTCCCTGCCGCGCTGGCCATCGCCGGCGGCAACCTCGGTTCGCCGGTCATGCTCAAGCTGCTGAGCCGCTGGCCCGGCCACGACGAGCTCGCTGCGGCCGACCCGCACGACATCGCCGCGTTCGCCCGCGCCGCCAGCCACGGCTGGCCCGACCGGTTCGCCGCCCGCGTCGCCGACGCCCTCGCCGCCGACCGGCTGCCGGTGAAAGACTACCTGGCGCGCGCGAAAACCGGCACGATCGCGCTGACCGCGACCCAGCTGCTGGCCATCCGCGACCAACGACGGGCCTGGGAACGCCGCATGGCCGAACTGCTGCTCGGAACGGCCCGCCGCGGCCACGCAACACAGGCGAAGGAACCCGATCCGGGAAAAGCGGTCCCGGGCGGTGACATCTACCTGAGTTTCCCCGGACTCGGGGACCGGCTCGCCGCCCGGATAGCCGGAGAAATCGGAGACGACATCACCCAGTTCGCCACACCGAACGGGCTGCAATGCTACGGCGGAACCGCCCCGGTCACCCGCCGCTCCGGCCGGAGCGAGTTCGTCGTCGCCCGTCGTCTGGCGCACAACCACTACCTGGGCGCAGCCGTGCATCAGTGGGCCTTTTGCAGCCTCTCCCGCAGCGCATGGGCGCGGGAGTTCTACGACGGGAAAATCGCCGCCGGGAAGAGCCATCACTCGGCCCTGCGCGCTTTGGCGAACCGATGGCTGGAAATCTTGTGGCACTGCCTGGTCAAACGCATCCGCTACGACGAGACCATTCACATTCGCAACCGGCAGCAAGCCCACCAGCCTCCCTCGGCGGCCTGAGGTTGACAGAGGGTGTCTCATCGGGGTTTCCCTTCGGTGGCCAGCACGCAGCGGGTGCCGGAGTAGATGGTGGGCATGCAGCGGTTGCAGTGGATGCACAGCGACCGCGCGTCCGCGTCGGCCCGCATGCGATGCAGGAGATCGGGCTCGCGCAGCAACGCCCGGGCCATCGCGACGAACGCGAACCCTTCCGCCATCGCCAGATTCATGGTCTCGACCGTGGTGATGCCGCCGAGCAAGATCAGCGGCAGGTCCAGCGCCGCGCGGAACTGGCGGGCGCGGTCGAGCAGGTAGGCCTCGCGGTAGGGGTACTCGTGCAGGAAGAACCGGCCGCCCAGGCGCAGGCCGAGCCGGGCAGGCTGGGGGAACGCGGCCGCGAAGTCGCGGACCGGGGCGTCGCCGGTGAACAGGTACATCGGGTTGAGCAGCGAACTGCCCGCGGTCAGGGCCAGGGCGTCGAGGCCGCCGTCGGCTTCCAGCCACTGGGCGACCTGGATGCTTTCGTCGAGCCAGAAACCGCCGGGGACGCCGTCGTCCATGTTGAGCTTGGCGGTGATCGCGATCCGGTCGCCGACGGCGTCGCGCACCGCGCGGGCGATCGCGCGGGCCAGCCGGGCGCGGTTGGCGAGGCTCCCGCCGTAGGCGTCGGTGCGGTGGTTGAGGCGTGGGCTGAGGAACGAGCTGACGAGGTAGTTGTGTCCGAAGTGGATTTCCACGGCGTCGAACCCGGATTCCAGGGCGGTGCGGGCCGCACTCGCGTGGGCTTCGACGATGCGGTCGAGGTCGGCGGGGGTGGGGGCGCGCGTCGGGCGCAGGCCGAGCGGGCTGAACCAGCGGGTCGGCGACAGCGCGGGCAGCCGGTTCGACGCCGCGTTCGCCACCGGCCCGGCGTGCCCGATCTGCGCGCAGGCCGCCGCGCCTTCGGCGTGGATCGCGTCGGTGAAGCGGCGCAGCCCGGGGACGGCTTCGGGACGCATCCAGATCTGGTGGCGATCGGTGCGGCCTTCCGGCGACACCGCGCAGTAGGCCAGCGTCGTCATCCCGACGCCACCGCGGGCCGGGCGCCGATGGTACTCGATGAGCTCGTCGGTGACGAGCGCGTCCGGCGTGCGGCCTTCGAACGTGGCGGCCTTGATGACGCGGTTGCGCAGTTCGACCGGGCCGAGGCAGGTCGGCGCGAAGACGTCCGGCGCGCTCACGGCGCGTCCAGCCCGGCGACGACGAACGACCGGACCGCCTCGGCGGGCAGCCGCGGCTCGGCCGGCGCCGGGGCGCCCGGGGCGCCGAACACCTGCAGCAGCAGCTGGAAAGCCAGCACCCAGCGGGTGGCGGCCTGCTCCCCGGTCAGGTCGGGACGGGCCGCGCGCAGCATCCCGATCCACGGATCGAGACTGAACCACGGCGACGTCCAAGGCAGCCGCTGGCCGGAAAAGAGCACCCGGGCGAGCAGGTGCAGCCGCAGCCGGCCGACGGGGTCGGCGGCCTGTTCGGTCAGCGGGGCGAGGACGGCGTCGACCAGGTCCGCGGCGGCGGGCACCCACCCGTCCCGCCGCCGGCGTTCGACGTCGTCGAGCAGGCCGCTCCACACGGGCGCCAGCCGTACTTCCAGCATCGCGGCGACCAACGCTTCCTTGGAGCCGAAGTGGTAGTGCACGGCGGCCGGGTTGAGCCCGGCGGCCGAGCAGATCCCCCGCACGGAAACGTCGTCGTAGCCGGCGGTCAGCAGCAGCCGTTCCGCGGCGGCCAGCAACCGGTCGCGAGTCGAGTCCACCGTCGCTTTCATGCGTCGAGTAGAGCATCGAACGCGGTCGGTTTCAAGCATTGATTGAATCACTGATGGGATCGACGACCCGGTCGTCGACCGCGCTCATGGCCCGGCAGCGCCCGGGCTCGCGCAGTGCCCGGCTAGCCGCGGCGCTGGTCGGGGACGATGCCGAACGCGCGGATCTTGCGGTAGATCGTGGCCCGGGACATGCCGAGGTCGGCCGCGGCGTGCTCCTTGTTGCCGTCGTTCGCCGCGAGGCTGCGCACGATCGCCTCGTACTCGATCGTCTCCAGTTTCGTCAGCTGGCGGCGGGTGAACATGCGGCACTCGGCGGGCAGGTCGGTGACCTCGATGGTGCCGGTCCGCCGCTGCCGGGAGGCCTCGCTCAGCACCTGGTCGAGCTGCCGGACGTTGCCCGGCCACGGCAGCCGCATGAGCTGCCGCAGGCACGTGTCCGAAACCGCGACGTCCTGGTTGCTGTGGCGGCCGAGCAGGTGCGGGACCAGCCGGCGCAGGTCCTCGATCCGGTGCCGCAGCGGCGGGATGTCGATCGCCCGGGTGAAGAACGGCATCAGCTGCAGCTGGACGTCGGGGCCGGGCGCCTCGTCGCGCACCGTGGCCGCGACCCAGGCGGGGCCTTGGTCCGCGGGCATCGCCTGCCAGGTGGTGAGCAGGTCGGCCACCCGCTGCAGGGCCTCGCCGGTCAGCGCGTCCGCGTGCTGGAGGATCACCACCGGCGGCCGGCCGCCGGCGACGTCGTCGGCCAGGGCCTGGACCTTGGCGGCCCGGTCGTCGAGGCCGGCGCAGTCGAGCAGCAGCGCACGGCGGCCGTGGCGGACGGCGACCGCGTGGGCCACGGCGGTCTTGCCGGTGCCGGGCTCGCCGCTGAGGGCGGCCCAGCTGCGCGCGGCGAAGCTCGCGGCGGCGGCGCAGCCCTGCCGCCAGAGCGAGCTGCCGCCGACCAGGCCGGGCGGCTGCAGGTCGGTCTGGCACGCGGTGGACCGGGCGGCGGACTGGTTCTTCACCCGGAACACCCCGCCCGCGAGGGTCGAGCCGCTGTACACCGGCCGGTACTCCAGCCGGGCGACGAGCCCGGACGGCAGGTCCGCCACGACGGTGACCGGCCGTGGTGAGCCCGCGATGTCCTTCGTGTGGGTGATGAGCGCCGCCCGGTCCGTGACGTCGTAGCGTGCTTCAGTCGTGTAAACAGGTCACCCCTGGCGCCATGGAGGCAGCTGTCGAGCCGGGCGGTACCCGGCTCGACAGCATCCACGTGAGCTATGCGGTCGGGTCCGTAGCCTGAGCGGCGTGCTCTTCCAGCGATCATGACTATGGCCCGTGATGCCGTTTCGCGACCGCATGGTGGGCTAAGCGGAGGAGACTATGGCTGTCAGCAGGTTCGTGGTCTGCCGGAGTGCCGGCAGAGCAAGATTTTCGCCCTGACGTGGGGGCGGTCGAAGCGCTCGAAGCGCTCGAAGCGGTCACGTCATCGGGGGCCGACGCTGGTCGCCGCTTGCGTCTGCCCGGCCGCGCACGCCTACCTGGCGCGGGTGCAGGTGTTCGTGGCGAACACCGGGACCCGACAACGTCACCGTGTACGACACCCGGATGCAGGAGGTGGTCGCCACCGTCCGGGTCGGCCGCTCGCCGGTCGGGGCGGGTGCGGCGCCCGGCGGGGACCGGGTCTACGTCACCAACGAGCTCTCCGACACCGTTTCGGTGATCGACGCCCGCACGTACTCCACCCTGGCCACGGTTCCGATGGGCCTGCACCCGTTCGGCGTCGCGGTGGTCGGCTCGCGCGCCTACGTGACGAATTTCGGGGCCGACACCTATCGGCTCGGCCGAGTCGGAGTGGCCGGCCGGGCAAGGTTTCACCCGTTCACCCCTGCGGGCCGGTGCGAATCGGCCCCGGGAGGAGCTGTCGGGCGCCGCTCCGCTACTCGAACGGCTAGTCGCGGGCTGCTGTCCGGCCGTGAAGTTCTGCCGACACGGCGACCGGGCTGGCTGCTTGACTGCGGTCGACTCGACGATGAGACGGGAGACCTTGGTGGAAGTTGAACGGACCTCCCACACGTTGCCCGGGCTGACCGCGCCCGCGGAGATCGTGGTGGATCGCTGGGGTGTGCCGCACATCTACGCGGCCACCACCTACGACGCTTTCCGCGCCCAGGGCTTCAACGCCGCGCGGGACCGGTTGTGGCAGATCGACTTCTGGCGCCGGCGCGGTCTCGGCCGGCTGGCCGAGGTGTTCGGCGCGGAGCACGTCGAACGGGACCGCGCTGCCCGCCTGTTCCTCTACCGCGGGGACATGCGCCGCGAATGGCTGGCCTACGGCTCGGACACCAAGCGTGCGACGACGGCGTTCGTGGAAGGCGTCAACGCGTTCGTGGAACTGACGCGCGAGGACCCGTCGCTGCTGCCGCACGAGTTCCGTGAGCTGGGCTACGAACCCGCGCTGTGGGAACCGGAAGACGTCGCACGCATCCGCAGTCACGGGCTGTTCTACAACGTCCGCGAAGAAGTCGCGCGTGCTCGCACCCTGCGCGACCTGCCGGGCGACGCGGAGGAGCTGCGTCGGCGGCGTGAGCCGTGGCGACCCGTCGAGGTGCCGGAGGGGCTCGACCTGGACGCGATCCCCGACGATGTCCTGCGCGTCTACGACCTCGCCACGACACCGCCCGCGTTCGGGCCGCCCGCGCCCGAGGACCCACAGGGGGACGTGCTGCCCGAGGGCAGCAACAACTGGGTCCTGGCGGGGACCAGGACGCGTTCGGGTCGGCCACTGCTCGCCAACGATCCCCACCGCGCGGCCGCGGCGCTGCCCGGGCTGCGCTACATCGCCCACCTCAGCGCGCCGGGGCTCGATGTCATCGGCGGCGGGGAACCCGCGTTGCCGGGCATCTCCATCGGCCACAACGGACGGATCGCGTTCGGGCTGACGATCTTCGCGATCGACCAGGAAGACCTCTACGTCTACGAAACCGACCCCGATGACCCGGTGAGCTACCGCTACGAGGGCCGGTGGGAGCCGATGCGCCGGGTGACGGAGACGATCGCCGTCCGCGGGGGAGAGCAGGTCGAGGTCGAGCTGCTGTTCACCCGGCACGGCCCGGTGGTCTGTCAGGATCCGGAGAAGAACGCAGCGTTCGCGGTGCGGGCCGCGTGGCTCGAAGCCGGCATGGCGCCTTACCTCGGCAGCATGGACTACATGCGCGCCCGGAACTGGGACGAGTTCTCGGCGGCGATGAACCGCTGGGGCGCCCCGCCCGAGAACCAGGTTTACGCCGACCCGAGCGGCCGGATTGCGTGGCAGACCGGCGGCCTCACCCCGATCCGGCCGAACTGGGACGGCACCCTGCCGGTGCCCGGCGACGGCCGCTTCGAGTGGGCGGGCTTCTACGACACCGACCAGCTGCCCGGCGCCGTCGATCCGGCCGAAGGGTTCCTGGCCACCGCGAACGAGATGAACCTGCCGGCGGACTACCCGCCCGAGCGGCACATCACCTACGACTGGTACGCGCCCTACCGCAAGCACCGCATCGACGAAGCGCTGTCACAGACCACCGACGCCACGCCGGAGAGCATGGTCGAGCTGCAGAGCGACTTCCTGTCGGTGCCCGCGCGCCGGATCGTGGCGCGCCTGCGTGAGCTGCCTGTGCCCGTCGGCGCCGACGGACTCGACCTGCTCACCGGCTGGGACGCGGTCCTCTCGCCGGAGAGTGCTGCAGCCGCGCTGTTCGAGGTTTGGTACCGCCGGCACCTGCGTCCCGCCCTGCTGGTTCGCGCCCTTGAACCCCTCGTGGGTGCGGAGCGGGCCGGGGAGGCCGCCACCCGCGTGTCGCCCGCCGAAGACCTGCTCGCCGACGCGCGCGTCGACCTGGAGCTGTTCGAAGCTGACGACGCCGACACCGCGGAGATCGTGGCGAAGACCCTGCGCGCGGCCGTCGCGGACCTCGAGCGCCTGCTGGGGCCGGACCGCGACGCGTGGCAGTGGGGCCGCCTGCACACGGCCCGGGCCCAGCACCCGCTGAAGGCGCTGCTCGGCACCGTTTCGGCGGACCGGCTCGCCACGGAAGCGCTGCCCCGCGGTGGCAGCGGCGACACCGTCGGCAACACCGCTTACGGCCCGAACTTCGCTCAGTCGGCCGGCGCGACGTTCCGGATCGTCGTCGACGTCGGCGAGTGGGACTCCTCGCTCGCGATGAACGCTCCCGGGCAGTCGGGCCGGCTCGACGATCCGCACCTGACCGACCTGTTCGAGCCGTGGAGCCGCGGCGAGGCGTTCCCCCTGCTCTACACCCGGGACCGGATCGACGCCGAAGCCGAGACCGTCATCGCTCTCAACCCGCCCGCCTGACCGTCATCATCCCCTGAAGGAGAAGGACACATGGGACACCTGCAGCTGCCGCCCGGCAAGAAGATCGCCGTGAACCTCGGCACCGACTTCGACGCCCAGTCGTTGTGGCTCGGCGGGTTCAACCGGCCCAGCCCCTCGTTCATGTCGCGCGGCCAGTTCGGCGCCGAGGTCGGCGTGCCCCGCCTGCTGGAGCTCTACAAGCGGTTCGACGTCACGACGACCTGGTTCGTCCCGGGCCATTCGGTCGACACGTTCCCCGAGCAGTGCAAGGACGTCGTCGAGGCCGGGCACGAGATCGGCCACCACGGCTACTACCACGAGATCCCGCCCGGCATCAGCCGCGACACCGAGCGCCGGCTGGTCGACCTGGCCTTCGCCACCTACAAGAACGTGCTGGGCCTGCGCCCCACCGGCTACCGCTCGCCCTACTGGGACTACAGCGAGAACACCCTCGACATCATCGAAGAGTCGGGCTTCCGCTACGACACGAGCCTGATGGCCCGCGACCTCGTCCCGCACCACCCGCAGCGCTGGCAGATCAACTGGGAGAAGGGCAACGTGGCCGGTCCGGCCAGCTCCGTGCTCGAGATCCCGGTGAACTGGTACCTCGACGACTTCCCACCGCTGGGCTACACCGGCACGTCCACCGGCATGCAGGACACCGAGACGATCTTCCGGCGCTGGCGGGACATCTTCGACTACGCCTACGAGCGCGTCCCGAACTCGGTGTTCGCCTCGTGCGTGCACCCGCAGATCATCGGGCAGGCGCACAACATGCTCTGGTACGAACGGCTCATCGAGCACATCGTCGCCCGCGACGGCGTCTGGTTCGCCACCTGCGACGAGATCGCCCAAGCCTGGGTCGACGACGAAGAGGACGAGCGGCTGAAGGCGCTGCCCGACGTGCGGGGCGTCGAACCGGCCCCGGCGGACTCCAGCTGGGCGCGGCAGGGCTGATCCCGGGTGGTCGCCCGGACCGGTGTAGCCGCTGGTCCGGGCCCCACGGCGAGGCCTGCGGCCGGTCGTGTGCGACGCTGGTGGGGAGGGGAGGTGACGGTGCTCGTGGACTACCTCGTCGACGGGGGCGGCTTGCGGGCGATCGACGACGGCCTGCGCCCGATCCTCGACGAGATCCAGGCCCTCCTCGGCGCCGACCTCAGCGTGGTCCT
This sequence comes from Amycolatopsis echigonensis, assembly GCF_002846615.1. Taxonomy (NCBI): domain Bacteria; kingdom Bacillati; phylum Actinomycetota; class Actinomycetes; order Pseudonocardiales; family Pseudonocardiaceae; genus Amycolatopsis; species Amycolatopsis echigonensis. Next base: position 5,368,212 of record NZ_PJMY01000003.1, read on the forward strand.
CTACCAGCCGCGGCGAGCCGGCGCACCACTCACGGTCCTTTCGGCCGGTTCCGGCTGGGGCGACCCGTTCCTCCCGAACGAGCCGGTGGTCACCAGCCGACCGCTGCCACGGCGGGAACCAGCCGCACTGGCCCAGCTCGAAATCCACTCCCAGCTGCGTCGCCACACGGCGAGGCTCGAGGGGAGCGTGGCGGTGCCGTGGCGCGACGCCCACGGCACCGGCGTGGTCGTCGTCGGGAACCTCGGGGTGCCGGTGCCCGGACCGGGGGCGCTGGCGGACGAGGCCCTGCGGCGGCACTACCGCACCGCGATCGTCCGGGCACTGCGGCACGCGAGGCGGTCCGGCGCGGGGCAACTCGACCGTGACCTGCGGGCCGCGGCCCGGCTGGTCGCGGAGGCGGCCGTCGACGGTTCGGACGTGCCCGCCGCGCTGTCGGCCGTGCTGACGTCGGCGCGCGACCTGTTGCGATCCGAGGTCGCCTACCTCGCTGTCCCGGACAACGGGCCAGGCACGTTCGTCTTCGACCAGATGCTCGGCATCCGGACCGTGGCGTTCCGCAGCCTGCGCGTGCAACTCGGACAGGGCCTCGGCGGGCTCGCCCGGCAGGTCGGCAAGCCCATCCGCTCGGCGAACTACGCCGACGACTCGCGGTTGCAGGCCGCGCCGGTCAGCGAGACGAAGGGCGAGGGCATCATTTCGGCGATGGCGGTCCCGGTGACGGTCGGCCCGGAGATCGCCGCGGTGCTCTACGTCGGCGACCGGCGCATGCGCGCGTTCACCCCGGTCGACGAAGACCTCCTCGAAGAGTTCGCCGGCCACGCCTCGCTGGGCCTGCGCCGACGGCTCGCCGAACGCGACCGGCTGGCGGCGATCGAGCGGACGGTCCGGGAGCAGGTCGCCTACGACCTGCACGACTCGGTGGTCCGGGGGCTCGTCACCATCGGGTTCGAAGCCGAGCAGGCGGGGTTCACCGCGCAGGACCCGGACACCGCCTCCCGGCTCGCGGCGATCGCGCGCGCGGCCGAGTCGTGCATGATCCGGCTGCGCGGCGAACTCGGCTCCCTCGTCGCCGTGGGCCCGCCCGCCGCGACGTACGCGTCGGAGGTCCTGGAGCGCGTCGACCGCCTGCCTGACCGCGGTGTTCGGCGGGCCCTGGAGCTGGAGGGCGAAGACGTCGAACTGTCGGGCGAGGTCGCCGGCGCGCTGGTGAAGGTGGGGGAGGAAGCGGTGGCGAACGCCGAACGGCACTCCGGGGGCGCGACCGTGACCGTCCGGGTGGTGACCACCGGGCCGCACGTCGTGAGCATCGAGGTGACCGACGACGGGACGTTCGACGAGGCCACCTGCGGTGCGGTGGCCGGGCACTTCGGGATGAGCGCCATGCGAGCGGCGATCGAGCGGCTGGGCGGCCGCCTGGCGGTCGGACCGGCCGGGGGCCGCGGCACGACGGTGACGGCGACGGTCCCCACCCAGGGGCGCGTCGGGACGGGGGAGCAGTGATCCGGTTCTGCGTGGTCGACGACCACGACGTGGTTCACGGTGGCCTGCGGGCGATGGCCGATCGCGAGCCTGACCTCGAGTACCTGGGTGGGGCCACGACGGTGGCCGACGGCACGGACCTCGTCGACCGGCTGCGCCCGGCCGTCGCGATCCTCGATCTGCGCATCGGCGAACGCGACGGCGGCAATGGGATCGATCTGTGCCGGACCTTCACTGCGCGGCACCCGGACTTGTCGGTGGTGCTGTTCAGCGCGTACGGCAACAGTGAGCTGCTGGCCCAGGCCATCGAGGCAGGGGCGTCCGGATACGTGCTGAAGGAGACCTCGCTGGGCCGGGTGCCGGCGATCCTGCGCGAGATCAAGGCGAGCGGAAGCTGGTTCGAACCCCGCATCGCCAACGAGCTCTTGCAACGCAGGGTCCACAGTGCACACTCATCGGCCGCGTTTAGCGAGCAGGAACTGGACATTGTGCGCGGCATCGGCCGTGGGGAGAACAATTACGACATCGGCGAGCAGTTGCACATCAGCCCGCACACGGTGAAGTACCACATCGCGTCGATGCTGAGGCGGCACAACGTCCACCGCCGCGCCGAGCTGGTCCGGCTGGCTTCGGACCTGCACCTACTGGACTAGCAATGCTCACCACTGTCCTGCCCGGGCACAGCCGGATCCCAGTGGTCGCCTCCACCGAGCGGCTCCAGGGCCTCGGGGCCGCAGCCGCCGCCTTGCAGGCAGTTCCGTTGGCGCCCCGGGCTGCTCTGCCGCTGCGGACCCGCTCGATCGGGGACGTCGACTTCGCGGCCCAACGACGGGAAAGGGCACCACCGCGCTGCTGACGGCTGCGGAAGAATGAGCTTCCCCCGGTCGTCCGGACACCTGACCTGAGGTGACCGCCGGTCACCAGGGAGGATGTTCCGATGCCTGCACCACACCCGCCTGAGTTTCGTCAGCGTGCCGTCGAGCTGGCCCGTCTGGGCGACAAACCGGTCGCCGCGCTGGCGAAGGACTTGGGGATCAGCGAGTCCTGCCTGCGCAACTGGATGGCCCAGGCCGACGCCGACGAGAACGGCTCGGCCACGAAGCTGACCAGTGCGGAGAAGAAGGAGCTTGCCGAGCTGCGACGGAAGAACCGGCAGCTCGAGATGGAGAACGAGATCCTGAAACGCGCGGCGGCGTACTTCGCGCGGGAGAACATCCTCCCAAAGTAACCTTCCCGCTGGTCCATGAACTGGCCGCGGACGGTATCGACGTCGCGGTGGCCTGCCGGGTATTGAACGTGTCCCGCTCCGGCTATTACGAATGGCGCGACCGGCCGCTCTCGATCCGTGAGGAGGAGAACGCGGTTTTGCTGAAATACATCGAACAGATCCATGCCGATTCCCGCGGCACCTACGGCTCGCCGCGGGTGCACGCCGAACTCACCCTTGGCCTGGGCTTGCCGGTCAACCTCAAACGCGTCGAGCGGCTCATGCGCGAGGCCGGCATCCAGGGCCTCTACCGGCGCCGGCGCCACCACACCACGGTCCGCGACCCGGCCGGGCAACCCAGTACTGACCTGGTCAACCGCCGTTTCGCCGCCGACGCCCCGGACCGGTTGTGGATCACCGACATCACCGAACACCCCACCGAGGAGGGCCGGATCTACTGCGCCGCGGTGATGGACGCCTACTCGCGGCTCATCATCGGCTGGTCCACCGCCGATCATATGCGCACCGAACTGGTCACCGACGCTCTCGGCATGGCCATTCTCCGCCGCCAACCCGACGGCGGCAAAACCATCCTGCATTCCGACCGCGGTTCGCAATACACCTCATGGGCTTTCGGGCAACGCCTCCGCGCCGCCGGGCTGCTCGCATCCATGGGCACCATTGGTGACTGTTACGACAATGCCATGATGGAATCGTTCTGGGGCACTCTTCAGCTCGAACTTCTCGACTCGAAAACCTGGAAAACCCGCGACGAACTTGCCAACGCGATATTCGAATGGATAGAGTGCTGGTACAACCCGAAACGGAGACACTCCAAGATCGGGATGCGCAGCCCCGCCACGTTTGAGGCCCTCAACCAGCCACCAGACGCGGCGGCCTGACCCCACACCCGCCGTGTCCGGCGAACGGGGGGAAGCTCACGTTCACCGGATCTCCTTGATGCTCCTATGTCAAGCCCCTATGTCAAGCCGCCTGCGGCAGCGGTGCAGATTCGGTTGTGGTCGGCCGCTTGGCCGGCGCGGCACGGTGCTCGTCGGCCAGAAGTGCGCGGAACACAACGTCGGAGAGCCGTCGCCGGAGCAGGCGGATGGCCTCTTTGCGGGTCTTGCCGCGCGCGAGGAGCTTGTCGACGTAGTCCTTGCCCGGTCCGATGCCTCGAACCTGGGTGATGGCGATCATGTGCAGGGCGCAGTTGATGGTGCGGTTGCCGCCGCGATTGAGCCGGACCTTGCCAGAGCTGCTGCCCGACCAGACGGGGATCGGGGCGGTTCCACTGAACCGGGCGTAAGCGTCCTTCGAGCGAAACCGTTGCGCCCCAGCCGTTTCCCCAAGGATAACCGCGGCGCCCAGAACCCCGCAGCCGGGGACTTCCAGCAGCGTGGGCGCCAGGACGCGCACCCGGTCACGCAGTTCACGCTCCAGGGCGTTGATCTGCATCGTGAGCTCCCGGCAGCGAGCCAGCAGTTCGCGGGCGATGCGCGCCACAAGACCGTCGCGGCCGGCCAGGCGGCGGGCCAACTCATCGATGACGCAGTAACGGCGCAGACCACGCGCGGGGACATGCAAGTTCGGGTCGATTTCGTGCAGGTGCCAGCGCAACCGATTGATCAGCTCCGTGCGCTGCTCGACGAGGTTGTGGCGGTAGTCGACCAGCAGCTTCACCTCGCGAGTCGGCCCATCCAGCTGCGCGACGGCCAGGTCTGGCTCGCGCAGAGCCGCGTGCGCCACTGCCAACGCATCGATCGGGTCGGACTTCCCGGGCGCGCGCCCGCTGCGACGGGACGCGGCCATCAGATGGGTGGGCACCCGCGCCACCGCGCACCCGGCGCTCAGCAAGTCACGTTCCAGCCTGCGTGTGACATGCCGGCAATCCTCGACCGCGAAGCGCGCGTTCGGCCACTGGCCGGCCCATTCCACAATCTTCAAGTGGTCCTCGCTGGTGGTGCCGACCGTCCGCTCGGCCAGCTTCCGGCCGATCCCGTCAACGGCTACCAGCGTGTGGCTGCGTTTGTGCGCATCCACACCGATCACGACCATGCTCAACCCGGGTTCCCTTTCCTCGCAGACCGATGACACCATCGGGCGAGGCGGGCACGCGTCAATCGGGCCTGCGGCGCGCTCCTATGAAGCCACATCCTCGCCCAGCGGGTGTCCGGCGGGGCCGCACATCAGGACAAGCCACCAGTCGCCTGGGGCAGCGAAGAAACGAGCGAACCCTGCCGGACACCAAGATCATGACATTGACGCGAAGAAAGCTGTCGCTCGTTTGAGGATCTCCACGTCCTCCGAGAGCCGGCGGTTCTCCCGCCGCAACCGGGCCAGCTCCTCCCGCTCGTCGCTGGTCAGCCCGTCGGTGCGGGTTCCCGCATCCAACTCGGCCTGGGCGACCCACTGCCGCACAGCTGTCTCGGTCAGGTCGAAATCCTTCGCGACCTGACCCACCGAACGGTCGCCGCGCTGGCACAGCTCGACGATCTCGGCCTTGAACTCCCGCGTGAACGAACGACGAGGTCGAGGCTTCTTCTTGCCCATGGTCTCCATGATGAGGGACATCCTTCCCGGAGGCTCGCGCCCCCTGATCTCCGATGTCCGTCAAAACGGGTCACGCCCACCTTGCGCGAGAATCCGGCTCCGATGTGTCGAGAGGCGGGCAGGGCCCGTCGTGCCAGTCGGCCGTCGTGGCGTGCACAGGGCAGGACCTGGACGAGCTGCAGCGACGCGTTTGCAGCGACCGTCCGGAAACCCGCCGGTTGGCCGTTGTGTCGCAGGCCGGCTGCCGCGGAATCCGCCGGCCAGGCTGTCCCGTCACTGCAGCACAGGACGTGACTCGGTTTGGTGGCGGTGCACCCGAAGCGACCTCAGAGCTGGCGGCCGAGCAGGCTCGCGTGCTGCTTCATGATCGGCCCGAACCGGGTTCGCAGCTCTTCGGCTGACGCTCGGGCGGCGGAGGTGCTCACCGACATCGCGGCGACCACGTGGCCGGCCGGGTCGGTGACTGGCACCGCGATGGAGAGCAGTCCCAGCTCGAGCTCCTCGTCGCTGATGGCCAAGCCTTCGGTGCGTGCGTGCTCGACGCGTCGTTTGATGTCCTCCGCGGTCACCGGCGTTTTCGGTGTGCGCGCGGGGAAGTCGCCTGAGTCGAGGTAATCGCTCAGCTCGTCGTCGGAGAGGCCCGCGAGCAGGACGCGCCCGGTAGCTGAGGCGTAGAGCGGCACCCGGGCCCCGACGCGTACGCCCGCGTTGACGATGCGCGTGCCCTCGCTTCGCGCGACAAAGAGCGATTCGCCCGCCGAGAGGACCGCGAGGGAGGCCGACTCGTCCACGGCGTCGCGCACGGCGGCGAGGTGCGGCCGCGCGAGCTGTGGCAGCTGGACGGACTCGTCGTAGGTCGCGCCGAGGCGCAGGACCCGTGGCGTGGGGGAGAAGAACTTGCCGTCGAAGGTGACGTACCCGAGCTCTGTCAGGGTCGTCAGGCAGCGGCGGGCGGCGGCCCGGCTCAGGCCGGTGGCGCGGGCGGCGTCGCTGATCGTCAGCCGCGGCGACGACGCTCCGAACGCCTCCAGTACAGCGAGCCCCTTAGCCAGTCCTGCCATTACCTCTGCGGTCATGCGCACATCTTTCCTTGACATCCGGGACAGCGGCGATTCTACTACATGGTGTTCGGATGATAGACACGTGTTCGGTATGCGAACAAGAAGGAGTGCGATGACTGTCACGACACCGTCCCGGCGAAGCTGGCCCAGGTCGCTGACCGAGGTGCCTTACTGGGTGTTCCAAGACGAAGACGTCTATGAGGCTGAGCAGGAGAAGATCTTCCACGGCCCGTTCTGGAGCTACCTGTGCCTCGAGGCCGAGCTGGCCGAGCCGGGCGATTTCTGCGCCACCTTCATCGGTGAACAGCCGGTGCTCGTGACCCGCGACGTCGACGACCAGATCTACGCCTTCGAGAACCGTTGCGCCCACCGCGGCTCGCTGATCGCCATGGAGCACTACGGACACGCCAAGGACTTCACCTGCGTCTACCACGCCTGGACCTACAACCTCCAGGGCGACCTCACCGGGGTCGCGTTCGAGGAGGGCATCAACGGCAAGGGTGGCATGGGCAAGGACTTCTGCAAGGCCGCGCACAGCCCACGCAGGCTGCGCCTGGCGAACGTCCACGGCCTGATCTTCGGAAGCCTGGACAACGACGTCGCCGAGATCGAGGAGTACCTCGGGCAGGAGATCCTCGACCGGATCGAACGAGTCCTCGGTGGACGGAGCCCCGTTGTGCTCGGACGCTTCACCCAGACGTTGCCGAACAACTGGAAGCTCTACATGGAGAACGTCAAGGACTCCTACCACGCCAGCATCCTGCACCTGTTCTTCACCACGTTCGGGCTCAACAAGCTGAACCAGAAGGGCGGCATCATCGTCTCCGAGAACGGTGGCCACCACGTGAGCTGGTCGGCGATCAACCGCGACGCGGAGAGCGGCGAACACTACAAGAGCCAGAAGATCCGCTCCGACAGCGAATACCAGCTCGAAGACCCGTCCCTGGTCGACAGCTTCAGCGAGGTCGGCGACGACATCACCTTGCAGATCCTCTCGGTCTCACCGGGCTTCGTGCTGCAGCAGATCCAGAACGCCATCGCTGTCCGCCAGGTGCTGCCGACCGGAGTCGACTCGACCAGCCTGAACTGGACCTACCTCGGGTTCGCCGACGACACCGAGCAGCAGCGGCTCATCCGGATGAAACAGTCCAATCTGGTCGGTCCGGCCGGGTACGTCTCGATGGAAGACGGTGCCATCGGCGGATTCGTCCAGCGGGGCATCGCCGGTGCGGGCAGCGAGTTCGCCACCGTCCAGATGGGGGGTGACCAGGCGGTCTCCAGCGAGAGCCGGGTCACCGAGGCGTCGATCCGCGGCTTCTGGAAGGTCTACCGCGAGGCGATGGGCTTCACCGTCGAGGAGGGCGCGTGATGGACCCGTTCACCATGATCACCCGGGCGCAGGGCAGCTATGTCCGCGCGATCGACGACGGCCCGATCGAAGACTGGCCGGAACACTTCACCGACGACGCCTTCTACAAGGTGACCACCGCGGACAACCACCGCCGCGGTCTGCCGGCCGGGATCATCTGGGCCGACAACAAGGCGATGCTCAAGGACCGGATCTCCGCGCTCAAGGAAGCCAACATCTACGAGCCACACTCCTATCGCCACCTGCTCGGCCAGCCCGCGCTCCTCGACGAGCGCGCGGACGGGGCGACCAGCGAGACCTCGTTCCTGGTCGTGCGGATCACCGGCAACGGACCCACCGACGTCTTCGCCAGCGGGCGTTACCTCGACGAGTACGTCTTCTCCGACGGCAAGGCACTGCTCACGAAACGGGTCGTGGTCTGCGACAGCTCCCGCACCGACACCTTGCTGGTGCTCCCGCTGTGAGCCGTCTTCTCCTCAGCACCGGTGACCCGAACGGCATCGGGCCCGAAATCGCCGCGAAAGCGGTGGCGCGACTCGGCACCGCCGCACCGGTGATCGTGGGGGACCGGTGTGCCGTTGAGGGGCCCGCCGAGGCCTGCGGGCTGCGGGTGCGCGAAGCCGAGCCTGGAGCGATCGCCGAGGCCGGGGTGTGCGACGTGATCGACATCGGCGTGCTCTCGGCCGGTGAGCTGCGCGTCGGGCAAGTCCGAGCCGAGGCCGGCGCCGCGACCATCGCCTACGCCAGGGCCGCCGTTCGGCTCGCGAGTGGCGGCGGCTTTCGCGGCATCGTCGCGGGCCCGCACTCGGAAACCGCCGTGCGCGACGCCGGCATCTCCTTCGCCGGATACCCGCCGCTGATCGCCGAGCTCACCGGCGTCCCCGAGGAGCGTGTCTTTCTCATGCTGGTCGGCGGCGGCCTGCGCGTCGCCCACGTCACGCTGCACGTCTCGATGGCAGAGTCCTTGCGGCGGTTGAGTGTCGAGCTGGTCACCGACGCCGGCCTCGCATTGCACCGCGCACTCGAATCGATGGGCATCTCAGCTCCCCGGCTCGGCATGTTCGGGATCAACTGCCATGCGAGCGAAGGCGGCCTGTTCGGCGAGGACGATCGCCGGATCACGACCCCGGCCGCCGGACGGTTGCGAGCCGCGGGCGTCGACATCTCCGACCCGGTCGGTGCGGACGTCCTGCTCGGCGCTCCGGATCGCGACGGCTACCTGGCGATGTACCACGACCAGGGCCACATCCCGGTCAAGCTGCTGGCCGGCCGTGGCGCGGTCGCGATCACCATCGGCGCCGGTGTCCCGTTTTCCAGCGTCGGCCACGGCCCGGCCTTCGACATCGCCGGCCAGGGCACCGCCGATCCGAGCGCCTTGCTGTCCGCACTGAGTTTGTTCGAGAACACACCGCAGGAGGCCGCGACGCGATGAACACCATCACCGTCACTGACACCGACATCGCATTCCCGTGCGAGCCAGGACAGACCGTGCTCGACGCCGCGGAGGCGGCCGGTTGGGCGATCCCGTACTCCTGCCGCAAAGGCGTGTGCGACACCTGCCTCGGTGGCATCACCGCCGGTCCGATCACCGTCCCCGGCACGGGCACGGTTCGTGGCCCCGTCGATGGCATCCGGCTGTGCCGGGCCAGCCCGGCCGGCGATGTCGAAATCAGCCCACGCCGCATCACGGCGAGCACGCCACCGATGCGGAAGCGCTTGACGACCACCGTTCACCGCAGGCGTCAGGTCGCTCCCGGTGTGACAATCCTCGACCTGCGCTACCCGATCGGGCGGCGAACCCCGTTCCGCGCCGGACAGTTCCTCAACATCATCCTCGACGACGGCGACACCCGGTCGTACTCGCTGGCCAACGTCCCGCACCACAACGACATGGCTCAACTGCATGTCCGCCACGAGCCGGGTGGTGTGTTCTCAGCGAAGATCCTGAGCCAGCTGGAATTCCACGACACCGTGGAGATCGAGGCGCCGTTCGGCGAGTTCGTCGTCGAGGACTCCGCCGAACCGATCCTGCTGCTGGCGACCGGAACCGGCTTCGCCCCCATGCGCTCCGTCATCCTCGACCGCATCGCCCGGCGGCTGACGACCCCGGTCCATTTGTACTGGGGCGGCCGGACCCCCCACGACCTCTACCTCGCCGACACGGTGGCGGAGTGGACCCGGCGTCATCCCTGGCTGCGCTTCACCCCCGTGCTCTCCCGCGCCGACGCCGGCTGGACCGGTGCCGCCGGCTGGGTGCAGGACGCGGTCCTGGCCGACTACGCCGAGCTGGGACAGCACCACGTCTACGCCTGCGGCAGCGAAAGCATGACTGTCACGGCTCTGGACACGTTGACGCGGGAACGCGGTCTCGATCCCGGACGATTCCACGCCGACGCTTTCGTCCCTGCCACCGGCGCCCGCGTGGCCGGCCGGTAAGCCACCGAGCTCGTCTCCCACTCCCACCCGCCGTGGAGGTTTCCATGTCAGCAAGTACCACCGGCCGGTCGCAGACGTTGCGGCTGCCCGGGTTCATCGACGAACGACGGTCAAGCTGGTTCCAGCGAGGCATCGTGCTGCTTTGCGGCTTGGTGATGTTCCTGGACGGATTCGATACCCAGGCGATCAACTACATGGCGCCGGCGATCACCAAGGAATGGGCGCTCAGCAAGGCCGACATGGGGCCGATCTTTTCCGCCGCACTGGTCGGCCTGATGGTCGGCTACCTGGTGATCGCGCCGCTCTCGGACAAGTTCGGGCACAAACGGCTCGTCGTCGCCGGAACACTGCTGTTCGCGCTCAGCACGCTCGCCTCGGTCTGGGTGCAGAACCCCGAGCAACTCCTGACACTGCGGTTCGTCACCGGCATCGGGCTGGGCGCGACCACCCCGAGCACGATCGCGCTCACCGCCGAGTACAGTCCCAAACGATTGCGGGCCAGTTTCGTGCTCGCGATCTACGTCGGTTTCTCGATCGGCTTCGTCGTGGCCAACTATGCGGCAGACTGGCTGATCCCCGGCTACGGCTGGCGTTCGGTTTTCGCGGTCGGCGCGGCGCTTCCGCTGCTTTTGGTGGTCGCGTTGGTGGCGTGGTTACCCGAGTCGCTGTCCTTCCTGATTCGCCGCGGCCGGCAGGCGGCGGCGTACCAGGTGTTCCGCAGGATCGATCATTCGCTGCCAGTGCTCAGCGACCCACAGATCGAGGCCGGGAACTTCACCGAGGGGAAACGGGTGAAGCTGCGTCAGCTCGTTTCGCGCGGGCAGCTGGTCGGCACCGTGCTGTTGTGGATCGTTTTCGCGCTGAACCTGGCGATGTTCTACGGCTTGCAAAGCTGGGTACCGACCATCCTCGCCGAGCACGGCTACTCCAGCGGAACGTTGGCGACCGCTTCATCGATGACCACGATCGGCGGCATCGCGGTGGCGTTCGCGGTCGGGCCCGCCATGGACCGGCTCGGCGCTTTCGGCAGTTTGGCGACGCTCTACTTCGCGGGCTGCGGCTTCCTGGCGCTGATGACTGTCGCACTGGGCGCGCCGGTGTGGGTGCTGCTGATCGCCATCTTCCTGATCGGGTGCGGCGTCAGCGGCGGGCAGAAGAGCGTGATCGCGCTGGCCACGGTCTTCTATCCGGTCGAGGTGCGTTCCACCGGCGTCGGCTGGGCGCTGGGCATCGGCCGGGTCGGCGGCATCCTCGGGCCGCTGATCATCGGCGCGGCACTCGGCGGTGGCTGGAGCGCCCAGCAGGTGTTCCTCGCGCTCGTGGTGCCCTCGGCGGTCTGCGGGGCGTTGGTGCTCTACCTCGGTCGGAGCAACAAAGCCGCCGCCCGCTGACCGGTCTCGACCGATGATCGCGCGGTTCACCGGACGTGCTGTGTACGCGCATCAGCTCGCACGCAAGGCGAGGAGCCGCGGAGGGTGGTCGCTGGTAGGTTCGTTGCGAGCCGCAGTGTTCCCGGAGGTGCGCTCTACGTCCCGTTCGTGGTCGGCACCGTGGCGGTCGCGTTGGGAATCGTCAGCCTGGCGACCGCTCACCGCCTGCTGCGTGACGCTCATCCCTGCTGGGCCGGCCTTACGGTCCAGCAGGGTGCGGCCAGCTCGGCCTCGACCTGCCCGGGTATCCCGATTTGCAGGTGACGCGAACTCTGAAACGAACCGGAGGCGCCACTTTCGCCGCGACTGTCGGCGGCGCCGCGATCGACGAGCCTCAGTACGAAGCGATTCTGCGTGAAGCTTGGTCGGCGCGGCCGAGCCTGCTGGATGCCCTCATCTTCGGCACCAGAACGGCGGGGAAAGACAGCGGGTTTCCCATCCGCGACCACCTCGCGGACGTCTTCGGTGTTCAGCCGCTTCTCGATGCCGCTTCACAGCTCAAAGAACGACGCGGCGCTTTGACTGCGAAGATCAAGTCGATCCGCGACGATCTCGTAGCGACCGACGAGGCCGTCGCCGAAGCCGACCGAGAGGTGGCCGCCCTCGAGCGCGGAGTCGAGGCTGCAGCTGCGGAACGAAACGTCATTGAAGCCCGGATTGGTGATCTCGAAGCCACTGCGGCGTGCGCCGCAGCGTGGGAGCGATATCGTCGCGACGCACAGGCCTACGGCGATCGGGTGCGCGAGCCGGTTGCGCAGATGACCGACGTGCTGGATGTCGGCACGCACGATCCGGCGCGCGCATTGGCCGACGGTGAGCGTGAAGCTGCCGCAGCTCTGCAGGAGAGTCCGGATGCCCGGCCGGCTGCCGAAGTCGCGTCGGCCGCAGCCGCGAACGCCTCCGATCTCCTCGGTGCCGCGACCACCGAGTGCCCAACCTGCCTGCGGCCACTCAGCGCGGCCGAGCGCGACGCCGCACTCGCCTCGCACGGCGACCTCGGCGTTCACGCACGCACCGAAGTCGAACGCCGGCAACGGGAAACCGCATCCGTCCGACAGCGGCTCGAAACGATCGCGGACTTCGGGCGAACCCTGAACGGCCTGCACACTCCGATCGAACCCGACAACGAGGACCCGGGCCCGGACGCAACCGTCGAGCTGGCCGAGGCACGCCGGCTGGCGTCCGAGCTCGCCGAGAAACACGGCGCACTCGGCGCTCGGCTGCCGGAAGCAAAGCGGAAGGCTGCGAACCTCCGCCGGGCCGGAAATGAGCAGAACGACCTTCTGACAGCGGCGCGCGAGGAAGCCGTCGCCGAGGTCACGGCCTCGGTGACCTCAGCGGAGGCGAACGCGCGACTGCCCTATTGGTGACCAGATTGCTCCTGACGAGGACGTTGGCGCGCGCATCGACGATCTGGTTCGACGAACCCCTCGAGCACCTCGACCCCCGCCGCCGTGCCACCATCGCACGAACGCTCCTGCTCGCCGCCGAAGCGGGTGCTGTCGACCAGGTGGTGGTCACGACCTACGAGGAAGGGCTTGCCCGCCGGTTGGCTGCGATCGCGCCGCGCACCGTCGAGCTCACGTACGCGCGAATGAGCAAAGAGTTGCAAGATCTTCCCGAAGAGGGGGTGTGGAACCGACGGGGCCGACGACCTCTTAGTGAAAGCCCGCAAACGGCGGGCCGATCAGAGGAGGCGACGACGTGTCAGCCACCCACACCGGTGCCGACATCGACGACACCCCGGGACGTCACCCTGGGGAACAGCGGACCGGGTTCGTGTTCGACGTCGACGGTACGACCTGCGAGCACAAGCATCCCACCATCACCGGCGCGGAGATCATGGTCCTCGCCGGAATCAGCTCGAGCGACGGACTGATCCAGATCCTGCCGGACGGGACCCGCAAGACCGTCGCACCCGATGAGACGGTTCACCTGGTGCCCGGAGCGCAGTTCAAGCGGGGCTGATGATGACGGAGCCGAATCGGCTCGCGGTGCGCCTGGCGCAGGAGGAAACCCTGCTGCGCCGGGCATACCCCGGAGCCCGCATCGATCGGCACCCAGGTCGGCCCCCGGCAAGTCGCCGGCCCGCGCGAAGGCTGTATCGATTGCGGCGGAATTCGCCGGCGGGCCGGCCGCCGGTCTTATTCGGCGGCCTGACTGGTCAGCGGCTGAGGGGCCTTGGACAACGCCGGCCGGAGAACGGCGCAGTGCCCGGTGGGGGAGTGATGCCCAGCACGCAGCCCTCAGTCAGGTGGACTTGATGATGCAGGCCGGCCTGGAAGGGAACTCGTCGACCGGGTGGTCCTGTCGGGCCCGCTCGGCTTGGGCCTTGAGCACGCCGATCTCCGCTGTTGTCCACGGACTGAACCGCGGCGGCTGCGTCCAACTATACTGAATGCCATTCAGCAGCACAGGAAGGACCGGACGTGGCGGAATCACCGGTGCGCAGCGTGGACAAGGCGCTCGCCGTACTGCAGCTGCTCGGCGAGAAGGGACCGGACGGTCTGTCCCTTGTGGACATCGCGCAGGCACTCGGCAGTCCCAAGAGCGGGGCCCACCTCACCCTGTCCGCGTTGCGGCACCGCGGTTTCGTCACGCAGGACCGGGAAAGCGGCCGGTACCGGCTCGGCGGCGAGACGTTGCGGGTCGCCGCGTCCTACGAGGAAAAGCTGAGCTTCCGCACCAGCCTGCTGCCCTTGATCAGACGGTTGTCCGAGGAGATCCGGCAGGTGTGCCACGTCGGCATCCTGGACGGCGCGGACATCATCTACCTGGAGAAGGTCGATGCCGACCGGTCGGTGACGGTGGGCTCGAAGATCGGCGGCCGCAACCCGGCGGCGAGCACCGCGCTCGGTCGCGCGGTGCTCGCCTGCCACGAATGGAACAGCGGGGCGTTGCGAGCCCAGCTGGGGGGCACGAAGGCAGGTCCGCTGCCCGGACTCAGCTGGACCCACCTGCAGGACGCGCTGGAGCAGGCGCGGGCTCGCGGCTACGCGCTCGACCTCGAGGAGAACGAGCCAGGGATCGCCTGTGTCGCGGTTCCGGTGCTGCTCAACGGAGTTCCGTGCTGCGCGATCTCGATCTCCACTCTCGCCGGGGAAACCGGTCCCGCCACTCTCGCGGGCTACGTGGAGCGGCTGCATGCTCTCGCGGCGCAGTACCTCGTGCCTCCGCTCCAGCTCCCGCCCCGCCCGGTGGGCGCCCGGCCCCGCTGACCCGCCCCCTGCGTTGACGGGTTGCTCGTGGGCCCGTAGTGTCTGACTGATACTGAACGGCGTTCAGTATCGCTGAACTCCGAAGATGCTGAAGCATAAGGGGAAAAGCGTGACCCATCTTGTTCGATTCGCCGAGCCCGGCCATCCGGCGGACATCCGCGTCGGGGTGCTGGACGATGAAGGTGAGCGCCTGCGCGCCCTTCCCGTAGGCAGCATGAGCGAGCTGCTCGGCCGGCCGCTGACGGAAATCCGGGAGCTGGTCGCCGCGGCCGCCGGCGCACCGGCCGTGCCCGCGTCCGGTGCGCAGTTGCTGCCGCCCCTCGACGGGCGAATGGAGGTGTGGGCGGCCGGCGTGACCTACCGCCGGTCGGAGGAGGCCCGCCGCGAGGAAAGCGCGGACGAGGACATCTATGCCCGCGTCTACCACGCCCAGCGGCCCGAGCTGTTCTTCAAGTCTGCGGCCTGGCGGGTGGTCACCGAAGGCCAGCCGATCGTCATCCGGGCCGACTCGCCCAACAACGTGCCGGAGCCCGAACTCGGCCTGCTGCTGACGAGCCGCGGCGAAATCGCGGGCTACCTGGTGGTCGACGACGTCAGCTCGCGCAGCATCGAGGGCGAGAACCCGCTGTACCTGCCGCAGGCGAAGATCTACCAGGGCTCCTGCGCGGTGTCGGCCGGAGTGCGGCCGGTCTGGGAGATCGACGACCCGCTGAAGCTGGACCTGAGCATGCGGATCCTGCGCGACGGGCGGGAGGTGTTCAGCGGGCGCGCCAACACCGGTGAGATGAACCGCAAGCCGGCTGAGCTGGTCGAGTACCTCTTGCAGGACAACACCTACCCGGACGGCGTGGTGCTCTCCACCGGCACCTCGATCGTGCCCGAGCTCGATCTCGGCCTGGCCGAAGGGGACGTGGTCGAGATCGAGATCGGCGAGGTGGGCACCCTGCGCACCCCGGTGGTACGAGGTGCGGGCAAGCTCAATCGGGATTGATCGCCCGCTCCGGGACGAGGTCGGCCACACCGCGCACCAGCGCCAGCGCGGCGAGGTAGTAGTAGTCGCCGTACGGCAGGGGTCCGTCCATCCCGAGCCGGTGGGGCGCCGAATAGCAGGCGTGGGCGAGCACGCCGACCTCGTCCTGGAAAAGCGCGTCGCGCCGCAGCGCGCGCAACATGCGGGTCAGCCGGTCTTCCGCACCCACCAGACGAGCCAGGTCCGCGTCCCGCCGCAAGGTGAGAGCGAGGCCGTAGCAGACGATCGCGGCGGCCGACGAGTCCTGGATGCCGGTGTCCACCACCAGGTCGTACGGGGTCAGCGAGTCGATGTCGTGGCTTCCGCAGTAGAAGTCGAGCAGCCGCGCCGCGATCCGGCCGTACTCCGCCGAACCGGTTTCGCAGGCCATGGTGAGGTAGCCGGCGATTCCCCACGCCTGACCGCGGGCCCAGCAGGAGTCGTCGGCCGCGCCCTGGAACGTGCCCTGCCAGAACGCTTCGCCGTCGTCGCCGATCCGCGCCAGGTGGTAGGTGGAGCCGTCCGGGCGCAGCAGGCTCCGGGCGGTCCGATCGGCGTGCGCGCGGGCGATTTCGGCCCATCCCGGTGCCCCGGTGTGGTGGTGCGCCCACCACAGCAGCGGCAGGTTCATCATCGTGTCGATCGTGCTGGTGGGCCGGGACCGGTCCTCGCCGACCGCGCCGAACGCCTGCAGGTGGCCCGAACCGGGTACCCGTCGCTTCGCCAGGACCTCGGCGGCGCGCAACGCCGAGGACGCCGCGGCCGGATCGCCGAACAGCCGGGCGACCAGTGCCGCGCTCGGCCAGAAGATGAACCCGATGTCGTGCGTGCCGTGATCGTCCACCCGGCAGTCCAGCTTGGCCGACAGCGTCCGGGCTCGCTCGACGAGGCCGTCGTCGGCGCAGCCGAGCTGAGCGAGGTGCAGCATCGCCCCCGCCCAGAACCCGGTGGTCCAGTTGCCGTGGTCGTAGTCCGTGCCGACCCACCGGCTGGCCTCGTCGATGGGGCGGTAGACCCAACGGCCGTGCTCGGCGTAGTGCGCGGCCCGGTCGGCGCCACCACCGAGCACCGCGCCGGTCACCCGCCTGCCCATTTCCTCGATTTCTTCCCGGGTCGGCAGGAATTCGCCGGTGAATTGACTGTCCATGACTCTCCTGTGGCTGAAGCGAGGTCGACGAAGCGACGGATGTCGCTTTTCGGGAAAGGGCGGCCGCGATCAGGACGGTTCAGCAATGCTGAACGGTATTCGGCCGTGATGATCAAAGGTTAGGCACCCCCCTGCGTCCGAGTCAACCCGCTCGGCGGTCGCCGGGCAGGCGTCGAGTGAAGGTCGAACTGCCTCTTGACAACTTCAGTGTTCGTCAAGGTATGGTCCACGCAATCCATTGCGCAACCGATTGCGGAGAGAGTCAGTGGACCTCAACGGAGTAATTCCGGCCAACATCCTCCCCCTCGACGACGACCTCTCGATCGACGTCGAGGCCTACCGCAGGCACGTACGGCACCTGGCCGGCGTCGCCGGCGTCGTGGCCATCACCTGCAACGGACACGCCGCCGAAGTGAGCAGTCTGGACCGGGCGGAACGGCGGAAAGCCGTCGCGCTCGCCGCGGAGACAATCAACGGAAAAGTGCCGCTGATTTCCGGCGTCTACGCGGACAACCACATCCAGGCGGTCGAGTACGCCCGGGACGCGAAAGACGAGGGCGCGGACGCGCTGCTCGTCTTTCCGCTGCC
This sequence comes from Amycolatopsis echigonensis, assembly GCF_002846615.1. NCBI lineage: Bacteria > Bacillati > Actinomycetota > Actinomycetes > Pseudonocardiales > Pseudonocardiaceae > Amycolatopsis > Amycolatopsis echigonensis. Next base: position 5,385,710 of record NZ_PJMY01000003.1, read on the forward strand.
GGCACTGGCGCTGGGTGGCAGCCAGGAGATGGCCTATCGGCACGTGGCCGAGCTCGCCGGCGCGACCGGCCTGCCGCTCGTGCTGTTCTCCTACCCCGAGTTCACGGGGATGCACTACGGCTTGGACACCCTGGCGCGCATCTGCTCGCTCGAGCAGGTCGTCGCGGTGAAGGAGTGGAGCCTCGACCTGCGCAAGCACGAGGAGACCCGCCGCGTGCTGCGCGAGCTGGACCGGCCGGTCTCGCTGCTCACCAGCTTCAGCACGAACCTGCTACCGGCACTGGTCTCGGGCGCGGACGGTATCCTGTCCGGGCACGGTAGCGTGATCGCCGACCTGCAGGTCCGCCTGCTGGCCGCGGTCCGGGCGCACGACCTCGCCGAGGCCGAGCGGCAGTACGCCCGCATCCAGGCGCTCACCAGGGTGATCTACCGGGCGCCGATGGCGAACATGTACGCCAGGATGAAGGAGCACCTGATCATGCTCGGGCACGAGCTCACCCCCGCGGTGCGTCCGCCGCTGGAACGGGTGAGCGAGGCCGAGCGCGGGCAACTGAGGCAGGCGCTCGCCGAGGCCGGGCTGCTTCCGACAGGCGCACGATGACCGGAGCCGCTCGACCGGGCACCGCAAAGGCGGTCGCCGAACTGGCCGGGGTCTCGGTGACCACCGTCTCCCGGGTGCTCAGCGGCCAGGCCTCGGCGATCCCGCAGGAGACGCAGGACCGGGTGTTCGCCGCCGCGCGCCAGCTCCGCTACCGGCCGAACTCCCTGGCGCGCGCCCTGCGCAAGGGGACGACGCAAAGCATCGGCCTGATCGTGCCGGACATCTCCGACGCCTACTTCCACCAGGTGGCCCGCGGGGTCGAGGACGTCGCGCAGGCCGCGGGCTGCGTGGTCATCCTGACCAACACCGATCGCGTGCCCGCCCGCGAGGAAGCCTGCGTGAACCTGCTGCTGGACAAGCGGGTCGACGGCATCGTGTTCGCCGGCGGCGGGATCGACGACGACACCCACCTCGACGGCTTCGACTGGAGCTCGACCAGGGTGGTCACGATCGGGCCGCACCAGCTGCCCTTCCCGTCGATCACCGTGGACGACTCCGCCGCCATCTCCGACGCCGTGCACCACCTGGCGGAGATCTCGTGCCGCCGCATCCTGTGCCTCGCCGGGCAGCCCAACTGGCTGGTCACCCAGCGGCGGCTCGCGGGCTACCGGCAGGCGGTCGCGGAACTGGGCCTCGACACCGACCCGGATCTCGTCGTCTACGGCGATTTCACCGAGTCGGCCGGCGAAGAGCTCACCGCCAAGGCGCTCGCCGCCGGCTCGTTCGACGGCGTCATCGCGTTCAACGACTACACCGCCATCGGCGCGATGCACGCGCTGGCGTCGGCCGGCGTCCGGGTGCCGGACGACGTCGCCGTCATCGGCTGCGACGACATCCCGGTGGCCCGGATGGTGCACCCGGCGCTGACCAGCGTCAGCTTCTCCCAGTACGAATTCGGCCGCAACGCCGCGGAGATGATCCTGGGCTCGGTCCCGCTCCCGGCCGGCCAGCGCATCACGTTCCCGCACGAACTCCTGCGGCGGCACAGCACAGCCCGCCGCTGACCGGTCCGTTCCGGACCGTTCCGTCACCTCCGACCCCCGATCCACACCGACACTGCCCTTCAGTGTGGAAGGAGCACGCCCTCATGTCCTTGCAGACAGCCATGTCCAATCGCCGGTACCGGGTGGCCATCGCCATCTCCTTCGCGTTCTTCGTCGCCTACTTCGACCGGACCAACGTGTCGGTCCTCATCGCGAACCAGGAGTTCACCGACAGCCTCGGCATCACCGGCAACAAATTCGCCCAGGGCCTGCTGATCACCGGGTTCCTGTTCCCCTACGGCCTGTGCAACTTCTTCACCGGACCGCTCGGCGACAAGATCGGCGGCCGGCGCGGGGTGATCTGGTCGATCATCGCCTGGACCGTCCTGATGTGCGCGATGGGCCTGGTCTCGAACTTCGTCGTGATGCTCGTCCTGCGCATCGTGCTCGGGCTCGGCGAGTCCATCATGACCCCGTCCTGCAACATGATCGTCGCCGAATGGTTCCCGGACCGGGAACGCGCCCGGGCGAACTCGGCTTGGCTCGGCGGCCTGTTCCTGGCGCCCGCCGTCTCCTTCCCGGTCATCGTGTGGATCGTCAACGTCTTCGGTTGGCGGGAAAGCTTCTTCGTGCTGGCGGCGGTCGGCGTGCTCGTCGCCTTGCCGATGATGTGGCGCTGGACCGCCAACCGCCCGGAGGAGATGGCCGGTGTGTCCCCGGCGGAACTGCGCCACATCCGGGACGGCCAGGCGAAACCGGCCGACCCCGAGCCGGTCAAAGCCAGCCTGCGCAGGCTGTTCGCGAACTACCGGTACTGGCTGTGTGTGTTCTCCTACATGGGATACGGTCTCGGCTTCTGGGGCATCAGCACGTTCGTGCCGTCCTACCTGGAGCACGAACGCCACCTGGGCTTCACCTCGTCCGGCACCTTCGCCGTGATCCCCTGGCTGACCGCCGCCGTGCTGAACCTGGTCGGCGGGATGATCGGCGACCGGATGCCCCGCGGCCGGGTGCTGCTGTGGTCCGGCGGCTACGTCCTCGGCGCGCTGCTGTCCTACCTCGGCGTGGCCACCGGGACGGTCGGCATGTCGGTGGTGTTCATCTCCGCGGCGGTCGGCTTCCTCGGCTTCACGCTGGCGCCGATGTGGTCGGTCATCCAGGAGCTCACCCCGCGCGGCACCACCGGTCTGGGCACCGGCATCGCCAACGGCGTCTCCTACATCGCCTCGGCCTTCGGCCCGGCACTGGTCGGCGCGCTGGTGGACAGCTCCGGCTCCTACAACCTCGGCTTCTTCCTGTTGGCCGGCTTCCTCGTGGTCACCGCACTGGCACTGGCGCCGTTGTGGCGCGGGCACGTCAGGCGCGGCGACCTGGCAGAAGTCCCTTCCACCGCAACGAAAACGGAGGCTCACCATGACTGACGGCAACACCGCCACCAAGCTGGTGCCCATCTCGCCCGAACTCGCCGAAGGTGCCTTCGCGATCGGCCGCACGACCACCTTCACGAAGACTGTCGGCGAGAGCGATATCTACCTTTTCGCCGGTGTGAGCGGAGATCTCGGCCCGAACCACGTGGACGAGGAGTACATGAGCAAGACCCGGTACGGGCGCCGGATCGCGCACGGCGTGCTCATCGTCTCCTACATGTCGACCTGTTCGTCGAAGCTGATCGAGGAAGCGGGCAACGAACCCGCCGTGTCCTACGGCTACGACCGGGTCCGGTTCGTCAAACCCGTTTTCATCGGCGACACCGTGACGGTGACCTACACCGTCGCCGAACGCGACGACGAACGCGGTGAGATCAGGTCCCAGGTGACCGCGAAGAACCAGCACGGCGACGTGGTCGCGGTCGCCACCCACATCCTGCGGAGGGTCTGAACCATGGCTTCCACCACCCCGTCCATCCCCCTCGGCGAGCTGAGCGAGGAACACGAGCTGCTGCGGCAGACCGTGCGCAAGTTCGCCGAATCCGAGGTCGCGCCGCGGGCGTTCGAGATCGACCGCGAGGACGAGTTCCCGCACGATCTGTACCGGCGGATGGGCGAACTGGGCTTCCTCGGGCTCAACGTGCCCGAGGAGCACGGCGGCAGCGGAGCCGACGAGCTGAGCATGTCGATCACCCTGGAGGAGCTCGCCAGGGTCTCCGGCACGGTCGCCAACGCCTGCCTGCTCGCGAAGCTGCAGTCGGAGCTGATCGTCAAACGCGGCACACCCGAGCAGATCCGCACCTACGTGCCCCGGATCGCCGCCGGCGAGCTGATCTGCCTGATCGCGGTCACCGAGCCCGGCGCCGGGTCCGACGTCGCAAGCGTCAAGACCAGCGCGAAGCGCACCGGCTCGGGATGGAAGCTCAACGGCACCAAGGCGTTCATGACCGCCGGCGCGGTGGGCGAGCTGGCCGTCGTGCTGGCCCGCACCGATCCGGCAGCGGGCAGCAAGGGACTCACCACGTTCCTCGTGCCCAAGAGCCCCGACGGCGACCCGGCCAAGGGCTTCCTGGCCGACCACAAGGAACAGCTGATGGGCATGCGCGGCCTGGCCACGGCCGGGATCACGCTGCAGGACACGCTCGTCTCCGACGAGCACGTGCTCGGGGAACCCGGCCGCGGACTGGGCAACGCGCTGGGCTCGTTCAACAACGGCCGCATCGTGATCGCTTCGCTGGCTCTCGGCCTCGCCGCGGGAGCGCACGACGCCTCTCTGCGGTATTCGCAGGAGCGTGAGGCGTTCTCGCAGCGCATCGGCGACTTCCAAGCGGTGCAGTTCATGCTCGCCGACGCCTGCGTCGAGATCGACGCGGCGCGGCTGCTCGTCCGCCGGGCGGCCCAGCTCAAGGACGCGGGCGCGCCGTTCGCACTGCAGGCGTCCCAAGCGAAACTGTTCGCCTCCGACGTCGCGGTCCGGGTCGCGACCAACGCCGTGCAGATCCACGGCGGTTACGGCTACACCAAGGACGCCGTGGTGGAGCGGATCTACCGGGACGCGAAGCTCACCCAGATCTACGAGGGCACCAACCAGATCCAGCGGGTGATCATCGCCCGGCACCTGCTGCCGAAGGCCGGCGGGAAGTGACCGTCCACTGCGGACTGGACAACGGCGTGGCCGAGCTGGTGGTGGACAACCCGCCGCTCAACCTGCTCACGCTCGCCGTCCGCGCCGAGCTCGCGGCGCACGCCCGCCGTCTGGCGGGGGACGAGTCCTGCCGGGTGGTCGTGGTGCGTGGGGCGGGGGACCGGGCCTTCTCGGCCGGTTCCGACATCCGGGAGTTCCCCTCGGACGAGGCGCGCGGCTTCGAACGCGCCGATCTCGAACACGGCTGGTTCGCCGCGCTCGCCGAGCTTCCGCAGCCGACCATCGCCGCCGTGCACGGCCACACTCTCGGTGGCGGCCTGGAACTCGCGTTGACGTGCGATATCCGGGTGGCCGACGAACAAGCACACCTGGGCTTCCCGGAGGCGGGGCTCGGGCTGGTGCCCTGTGGCGGTGGCACCGCCCGGCTGCCGCACCTCGTCGGCGCGGCCAGGGCGCAGCTGCTGTTGCTGTCCACGGAGCGGATCACCGCCGGTCAGGCGCTGGCGTACGGGCTCGTGGACAAGGTGGCTCCGGCGGGCCGGCTGCGCGAGACGGTGGCCGAGCTGGCGGCGTCGATCGCGGCCGCACCGGGCGCCACCACCCGTGCCATCAAGGCCGCGGTCCGGACGAGCGTGACCGAAGGCGTCGACGCGGGGCTGGCCGCCGAGCGGCGTCTCGGCGGCCCGCTTTTCGCGACCGAGCGCGCGCAGCAGGCCGTGCGCGGCTTCCTGAAGGAGAAATCATGAAACCCCTGCAGATCCTGCGTGACGTCAAGATCGTCGCGTTCACCCAGTTCCTCCTGGGCCCGGCGAGCGTGCAGTACCTCAGCGACCTCGGCGCGGACGTGATCAAGGTGGAGCAACCCGGGCGGGGCGCGTACGAGCGGTCGTGGTCCGGCGGCAACACCTACGTCGAGGGGGTAAGCGCTTTCTTCCTGTTGTCGCATCGGAACGTGCGAAGCGTGACGATCGACCTGAAGTCGCCGGAGGGGCAGCGAGCCGCGCTCCGGCTCGCGTCGAGCGCCGATGTCGTGGTGGACAACTTCCGGCCGGGCGTGCTGGACCGCCTCGGCGTCGGTTACGCAAAGCTGTCGGAGCTGCGCCCTGACCTGATCTACGCCTGCGGGTCCGGCTACGGCTCCGACAGCCCTCACCGCGACCTGCCCGGGCAGGACCTGCTCCTGCAGGCGATGACCGGGCTGGCCGCGGCGACCGGCCGTGCCGGTGACCCGCCGACCCCGGCGGGCGCGGCGGTCGTCGACCAGCACGCCGCGGCTCTGCTGGCGATGGGCATCCTCGCCGCGCTGCACCACCGGCAGCGCACCGGCGAGGGCCAGCGGGTGGAGGCGACGATGGTGCAGGCGGCGCTCGACCTGCAGCTGGAGCCCGTGGTGTACCACCTCAACGGCGGCCTCGTTGAGCGCCCGGCCGAGCCGCTCGGCTCCAGTTTCCACGAGGCGCCCTACGGGGTGTACGAGACGGCCGACGAGTTCATCGCGCTGTCGCTCAGCCCGGTCGCCAAGGTCAGCGCGGCACTCGGTGATCCGGCCGAACTGCGGGAGTTCCTGGACCCGGCGGTGAAGTTCAGCCGGCGCGAACAGATCCGGAGTGCGCTCGGCCCGTTGTTGCGCAACCGCTCCGCGAAGGAGCTGCTCGCGTTGTTCCGCGAGCACGGGATCTGGTGCGCACCCGTCAACGACTACGACGCCGTCTTCGCCGACCCGGTGGTGACGCACCTGGATCCGGTGCTGGAGTTCGAGCATCCCCGGGCGGGCAAGGTGAAGATGCTCAAGCATCCCGTGCGGTTCAGCTCGGGCGAACCGGAACTGCGCACCCCGCCGCCCGAACTGGGCGAGCACACCGACGCGGTGCTGAGCGAGCTCGGCTATTCGGCCGAGGAGATCACCGAGCTCCGGGAGGCCGGCGTTGTCTGAGAGCCTGTTTTCCTTGCAGGGCAGCGTCGCCGTCGTGACCGGTGGAGCGCGCGGAATCGGGAAGGCGGCGGCGCGGGCGCTCGCCCAGCACGGGGCCGGGCTGCTACTGGTCGACCGGCTCGAGGCGGAGCTGGCCTCGACGGCGGCCGAGCTGGCCGAGGCGGGCGCCGCGGTGGACACCCTGCTCGCCGACGTCACGGCGGACGACATCGGCGAACGAGTCCGCGCCGCGGCGACCGCCGCCGGGCCGGTCACGGTGGTGGTCAACGCCGCCGGGGTGATGGTGCGGTCCGCGATCACCGAGCTCACCGTGACCGAGCTGGACACCCTGTGGCGGGTGAACGTGCGGGGGACCGTGGAGGTCACCCAGGCCCTGCTTCCCCAGCTGATCGAGCGCGGCTACGGCAAGATCATCAACGTCGGCTCGCTGGGTTCGGTCCGCGGCCTGGAACGGCGGACGGGGTACGCGACCACCAAGGGCGCGGTCGCGCAGTACACGATCAGCCTCGCCAGCGAGGCCGGTGCGTACGGGATCAGGGCGAACGTGGTGGCGCCCGGCTACGTCGCCACGGACATGGCCTCTCCGTGGATCTACGGCGACGCCGACCGCACCGAACGGCTCCGGGCCCGGATCCCGCTCGGGCAGTTCGCCACGCCCGCGGACCTGGCCGGCACGTTCGTGTTCCTCGCCGCCCCGGCGTCGGACTACGTCACCGGCCAGATCCTGCTCGTCGACGGTGGCTGGACCACCACCTGAGCCGGAGCCGGGCTTCGGTGAAGCGCCGGCCGCGGTCGGCCACGCGGCGCTCGCTCCGACCCCGTCGCTTCGACCTTTCCCGGGCACTCGACCGACGCCATGCCGGTCGCCGCCCCGGCCTGATTCAGGAGCACCACCATGGCTTTCGTGATCACCGATGCGTGCCTCGACGTCCTCGACCCCTCGTGCACCGGGGAATGCCCGGTCGGCTGCATCTACGAGGGCCTCGGTCGCCGACCGGACCCTGACCGGCACCGAGGTGGCACTCCCCGGCCGCGAGTCCCCGCTCGGCGCGCCGGCGGGGCTTCCCACCTCGGTGCCGTGGGCGCCGATACCGCCGCCGTCGCCGCATTCCCGCGCCGCTGACCCCCGAAGGAGCACCGTGACCGCCGCCCTGACCACCGGACGAGACCCGCGCACCGGCGCCGCACTGCCCGGTGGGGAACCGCTGAGCGATGACGCCGCCGTCGAGCGGATCGTCGCCGCGGCGCAGGCCGCCGCACCCGCGCTCGACGCGCTCGGCCGCAGCGGCCGCGCCAGGCTGCTGCGCGCCTTCGGCCACGCCCTGGACAACCGACGCGACGACGTCGTGGCGATCGCCGACCGGGAGACCGCGCTCGGCGCGGCCCGGCTCGGGGGAGAGCTCACCCGGACGAGCTACCAGTTCACCTTCTTCGCCGACGTCCTCGAGGAGGGCAGCTACCTCGAGGCGACCGTCGACCACGCCGGCCCCACCCCGATGGGGCCGAGGCCCGACCTGCGCCGGATGCTCGTGCCGATCGGCCCGGTCGCGGTCTTCGGCGCGAGCAACTTCCCCCTCGCCTTCTCCGTCCCCGGCGGGGACACCGCGTCGGCGCTCGCCGCGGGCAACCCGGTCGTGGTCAAGGCCCACGGCTCGCACCCGGCCACCTCCCGGCTGGTCCACGACATCCTGCGGACGGCCGCCGCCGAGGCCGGCGCTCCCGAGGGCACGATCGGCATCGTCTTCGGCCGCACGGCCGGCGAAGCCCTGGTCCGCCACCCGGCGGTGCGGGCGGTGGGCTTCACCGGATCGCTCAGCGGCGGCCGGGCGCTGCTGGATGCGATCAACGGCCGCGACGACCCGATCCCCTTCTACGGCGAGCTGTCCAGCCTCAACGCCCTGGTCGTCACCGAGGCCGCCGCGGCCGGGCGGGCGGCCGAGATCGGCGCCGGGCTGGCCGCCTCGGTGACCGGGTCCGCGGGCCAGCTGTGCACCAAGCCGGGGCTCGTCCTGATCCCGGCCGGCGCCGCCGGGGACGCCGTGGTCGCCGCGGCGGCGCAGGGACTTGAGGGCACGGAGGTCGTGCCCCTGCTCAACGAGCGCATCCACGCCTCCTACCTCGCCGACACCGGCCGGCTCCGCGCTGCCACGGGGGTGTCCGCGGTGGCCGAGGGCGACGCCGAGCGGGGTGGCTTCCGGGTGGCTCCGTTGCTGGTCTCCGTCGAGGCGAGCCGTCTGCCGGAGCAGGCGCTCGCCGAGTACTTCGGCCCGGCGACGGTGCTCGTGCGCTACCGCACCGAGGACGAGCTCACGGCCGTGATCGGGCGCCTGCCGGCCTCGCTGACCGCGTCGGTGCACCTCGGCGCCCGGGAAACCGCGCCACGGTGGATCGGCGCGCTGCGGGACAGGGCCGGACGTCTGGTGTTCAACGGCTACCCGACGGGCGTCGCGGTCAGCTGGGCCCAGCACCACGGGGGACCGTGGCCGGCCACCAACAGCCTGTTCACCTCGGTCGGGGCGACCGCGATCCGCCGGTTCCTGCGGCCGGTGACCTGGCAGGACGCCCCCGGGCAGGCACTGCCCGATGAGCTGCGCGACCACCCCGCCCGCCCGGTGCCCCGCAGGGTGGACGGCGTGCTGCGGCTACCCGGCTGACCCGGCCACGCAGGCCGGGTTCCTCAGCGGAACCGGCTCCCGCCGTCCGCCACCGGGGCGGAGACACCTGGCCCGGCCGCGCCCTCGGGTACTGCCGTCCACGAGCCGAGCGCGTCCACCGGCGGCGACGCGGGCAGGCCGGATCGAAATCGGGTCTCGATCGGCGCAGAGGTCGGCATGTGGGCGACCGGGGCCGGCTGCTCGCGGGCCAGGTCCGTCGCCTGGCTCGCCAGCTTGCGTTCCGGCTGCCGGTGAGTCCGCGATCGCGGAACTACCCTCATCGGCCATCTGGGGAAATCGGGCGCGATGGTCGATGGGTGAGTGGTCCGCCGTTCGCGCGTCGCGAGCATGACTGGCGTGAAACAGACCGGGCGACGTCGCTTGGTTCGTCGCCGCCCGGTCGGTACTTGGTTGTGGGCTCCGCGGCTCAGCTTGTGCTGCGGGTGAGTGCCCGGGCGATGACGTTGCGCTGGACTTCGCTGGTGCCTTCGCCGATCTCCAGGATCTTGGCGTCGGCGTAGAAGCGGGAGATGGTGGATTCGCGGATGAAGCCGTAGCCGCCGTGGATCTGTACGCTTTCGCTGGCCGCGCGGTTCGCCACTTCGGACGCGTACAGCTTCGCCATCGCCGCGGCGGTGCCGAAGGGGCGGCCCTGGTCGGCGAGCCAGGCGGCGTTGTAGACCAGCCAGCGGGCCGCGGCGATTTCGGTCGCCATGTCGGCGAGTTTGTGGCCCACGGCTTGGAAGCTGTGCAGCGGCCGGCCGAACTGCTCGCGTTCACCGGCGTGGCGGACGGCGAGGTCGAGGGCCTTCTGGGCGAGGGACAGCGACAGGGCGGCGACGCTGATCCGGCCACCGTCGAGGACTTCGAGGAACTGGCGGAGTCCGTTGCCTTCTTCGCCGATCATGTGGTCGTCGCCGATCCAGCAGTCGGTGAAGACCAGTTCGCGGGTGTCGAGCGCGTGCCAGCCCAGTTTTTTCAGCGGCTGGCCCTTTGCGTAGCCGTCGGTGCCGTCGGGGACGAAGAAGGTGCCGAAGCGCTTCGAGCCATTCGAGTTTTCGCCGGTGACGGCCAGGACAGTCACGCCGAGGCTCATCTCGGTGCCGGCGTTGCTGATGAACATCTTGGTGCCGTCCAGCACCCAGCCGCCGTCGACCCGGCGGGCCCGGGTCCGGATCCCCGCGGCGTCGGAGCCCGCGGTCGGTTCGGTCAGGCCGAACGCGCCGAGTGCCTCGCCCTCGGCGAGCGGGCGCAGCCAGCGTTCCTTCTGCTCGTGGGTGCCGAACGTGGCGAGCGGGAGAGCGGCGATGGTCGAGTGCGCGTTCCAGGCGGAGGCCACCGACTGGTCGGCCGCGCCGAACTCCTCCATGGCGGCGACGTAGGAGACGAACCCGGCGTCCGCGCCGCCGTACTTCTCGTCCACCAGCATGCCCATCAGCCCGAGCTCGCCGAGCCGGCGGAAAACGCCGGCCGGGAACTCGCAGCGTTCGGACCAGTCGGCGGCGAAGGGGGCGATCTCCTTGGCCGCGAAGTCCCGGCAGAGCTGCTTCAGTGCGAGGGTCTCTTCGGGCAGGTCGAAGTCCATCAGTCCTCCATGCGGTGTCGTGCGGCCCCGGGAGGCTGCGTGGGGTCGGTCGTGTTCGGCGGCATCAGGGCCGCCCGGGTTCGAGGAGGATCTTGAGGTGGTTGCCGCGATCGGCGGCCAGCTCGGCGAAGGCGTCCGCGCCCGCGGAGAGGGGGCGCACCCCGGTGAGCAACGGGGTGGCGTCGAGCCGTCCGGTGGCCATGAGGTCCAGGACGCGGGGGATGTCGTGGTTGTAGCCGAGCGAGCCGAGGATGGTGCGTTCGAACGGGACGATCTGGGTGATCGGCAGGGCCGTCTCGGCGCCGCTGATCCCGCAGAGCACGGCTCGTCCGCCGCGGCGGACGGTCGTCACCGCCAGCTGGACCAGTTCCGGGCGGCCGGTGGCTTCGACCACGACGTCGGGGCCGACCCGGCCGGTGCGCAGGAACACCTCGCGCCGCACGTCGGTGGTGGCCGGGTCGTAGACCTCGGTGGCGCCCAGTTCGGCGGCGGTGCGGGCGCGCGCGTGCACCGGCTCGCTGACGTAGATCCCAGCGGCGCCGGCGAGCTTCGCGGCCAGCAGCGCGGCGACGCCAATGGGGCCGGCGCCGAGCAGCAGCACGTTGTCGCCGGGCTGGACGGTCGTTCGCCGGATGGCGTGCAGGCCGACGGCCAGCGGCTCGGCGAGCGCGGCGAGCTGGTCGGAGACGCCGTCGGGGATCGGGACGAGGCCCTCGACGGGGACCGTGGCGTGCGAAGCGAAGCCGCCGTCGGAGGCCAGGCCGACCGAGCCGCCCTTCGCGCAGATGTGGTACTCGCCGTGCAGGCACCAGCGGCAGACGCCGCAGCGAAGGCAGGGGTCGACCGCGACGCGGGTGCCGACTTCGATCCCGGGCACGGGAGAGCCGAGCGCGACGACGGTGCCGCTCATCTCGTGCCCGAGGGTGATCGGCGGCTTCACGCCGGTGAGGGGATGGGCGCCGGTCCGGATGAGGTTGGGTCCGTGGACGAACTCGTGCAGGTCCGTGCCGCAGATCCCGCAGAACGACACGGCGATGACCGCCTGCCCTGGCTTCGGTGCTGCCGGAGCACCCACATCGTCCAGGCACAGCTTGCCCTTCGCGTGCCAGCGCAACGCCTGCACGCCGATCACCTCCGACCGCGAGTTGTTTTTTCGACCAATCGGTACAAGAATCGTCGTTCCCGGCGCGATGTCAAGAGGCCGGGCGGAAATCGATGGACGGCAAGGGCAGGAGCGCGATGACTTCCACCCGGGTGAGCGACCTGGCAACGGCTTTCGACGGTGAGCCGGACACACTGGTGGGGATGTACCGGCGGATGCGGCTGATCCGGCAGTTCGAGGACCGCGCGTCCCGGCTGTACCGGAACAACGAGATCCCCGGCTTCCTGCACCTGTCGATCGGGCAGGAGGCGTCGGCGGTCGGCGCCTGCTGGCCGCTGGACGACCGTGACGTGATCACCTCGACCCACCGCGGGCACGGGCACTGCATCGCCAAGGGGATCGACGTCGAGGGTATGTTCGCGGAGCTCATGGGCAAGGAGACCGGCACGTGCCGCGGGCGTGGCGGCTCGATGCACATCGCCGATCCGCGGCGCGGGGTGTTCGGCGCCAACGGCATCGTCGCGGCCGGCGTGCCGATCGCGGTCGGTGCCGCGACCGCCGCCCAGCTGCGCGGTGACGGCGGCGTCGCCCTGGCGTTCTTCGGCGACGGCGCCGTGGCCCAGGGCATGTTCCACGAGGCCGCCAACCTGGCCTCGGTGTGGCAGCTGCCGGTGATCTTCTTCTGCGAGAACAACAAGTACGCCGAGTTCTCCCCGATCGCGACGCAGACGCGGGCTTCGCTCGCCGACCGCGCGCCCGGCTACGCGATGGATTTCCATCAGGTCGACGGCAACGACGTCGTCGCCGTGGCCGACCTCGTCCGGCGCCTTGCCGGTGACCTGCGAGCGGGAGCCGGCCCGGTGATGGTCGAGGCCGAGACCTACCGGTGGCACGGTCACTACGAGGGCGACCCGCTGAAGTACCGGGACCCCGGCGAACTGGCCGAGTGGAAGGAACGCGATCCGCTGGTCCGGCTGGCCGCCCGGTTGCGGGAGCTGGGCGAGGACCCGGCGGTGGTCGACGCGGCCGTCGACGCCGAGATCGACGCCGCCGTGGAGAAGGCCCGCGCCGCCGCCCAGCCCGCCGAGGAGACGCTGCACCACTTCGTGGGTGTCCCGCGCGAACCGGTGCCCGAGCCGGCCGAAGCGACCGGCGAGGTCTTCCGGACGATGGATGCGGTCCACGACGCACTCGAGCACGAGCTGGAGACCGACGGCTCGGTGTTCCTGGCCGGGATCGACGTCGGCGCCGGTGGCAACGTGTTCGGCCTGACCAGGGGCCTGGCCGGGAAGTTCCCGGGCCGGGTCCGCGACACGCCGATTTCGGAAAGCGCGATCATCGGCGCGGCCGTCGGCGCGGCCATGGCGGGGCTGCGCCCGGTCGTGGAGGTCATGTACTTCGACTTCATCGGCGTCTGCCTCGACCAGCTGATGAACCAGGCGGCCAAGCTGCGGTTCATGACCGGCGGCGCGGTCAGTCTGCCGATGGTGGTCCGCACCCAGTTCGGTGCCGGGAAGTCCTCGGGCAGCCAGCACTCGCAGAGCCTCGAGGCCCTGCTCGCGCACATCCCCGGCCTGACCGTCGTGATGCCCTCGACGCCGGCGGACACCTACGGGCTGCTGCGTGCCGCGATCCGCGACCCCAACCCGGTCGTGTTCATCGAGAACCGCCTGATGTACGGGCGCAAGGGCCCGCAGCCGCCGGCGTCGCACCTGATCCCGCTGGGCAAGGCCGCGATCCGCCGGGCCGGCACCGATGTCACGCTGGTCTCGTACTCGAAGCTGGTGCACGACTGCGCCGACGTCGCCGAGGAGCTGGCCGCCGAGGGCATCAGCGTCGAGCTCATCGACCTGCGGACGATCGCGCCGCTGGACACCGAGACGGTGCTGCGCTCGCTCGCCAAGACCGGGCGGCTGGTCGTCGCGCACCAGGCGGTGGGCGAGTTCGGCGTCGGCGCGGAACTGGCCGCGGTGGCCGCCCGTGAGGGGTTCTGGACGCTGGACGCCCCGGTCATCCGGCTGGGCGCGGAGCGGACCCCGGCGCCGTACAGCCCGTCGCTGGAGCGCGTGTGGCTGCCCTCGAAGGACGCGATTGCCGCGGCGGTGCGGGAGGCTGCCGGCGCCTGAGCGGGCGTGGCCTCAGGCGGAGGAGCGGTCGCGGTAGTCCGCGAGCCGTTTCTCCAGCCCGGCCACGTCGTAGCCGCTGTTGCAGAACCCCGAGAAGAGTGTTGCGCAGTACTCGCGCGACAGGAACTCCGCGTCCCACTGGCCGTCACGATGCGCCCACTGGTAGGTGTGGTTGTGCAGGTTGAGGAACTGCAACATGGCCAGCCGGGGGTCGAGGCGGCGGAACGCCCCGGACTCCATCGCCTCGGCCAGCAGATCCAGCACGATCTTCTCGAACTCCCGGCGCTGCCGCAGCAGGCGGGCCCGGTTGGCGCCGCGCAGGTGCCGGTAGTCGTGCTCGTAGACCCAGATGTGGTCGAGCCGGGCGAGGATGTTCCCGAGCAACGTCTCCGACAGCAGCCGCAGGCGCAGCACCGGGTCCTCGTCGAGCGCGGCGATCTGCCGGGCCGCGGTCAGCAGCGGCCCCAGGACCCGGTCCTGGATCTCGACGAGCAGGTTCTCCTTCGAGCCGATGTAGTAGTACAGCGCGCCCTTGGCGAGGCCGGCGACCTGTCCCAGCTCCGCGATGCCGGTGGCGGCGTAGCCGTGTTTGGCGAACAGCGCGGCGGCCTGGTCGATGATCTCCTGGCGCTTGATCTCGTAGCCGGGCCCGTGCCCCGGTGGTCTCGGCATCGTTCCCCTCCGTCGGTGACAGGTTGTTCACTTTAGGCGGGATCACCGAACCTCGCCTTGCCCGGTCCGTGCTGCAGGAACGATGCCATGCCCGTGTCCCGGTCGGTCGTCGCGAACAGACCGGCGATCAACGAGCGCTCCAGCGCCAGCCCGCCCGCGATCGGCAGGTCGATCCCCTGGTCGACCGCCTCCTTGATGGCCTGGATCGCGAATCGGGGGCCGGCTGCGAGCTCGTGTGCGAAGCCGAGCGCTGCCTCGTAGGGATCCTCCGCGAGCCGGTCCACAATGCCCAGGTCCAGGGCTTCTTGCGCGGGTACCCGCCGCCCGGTCATCATCAGTTCCTTCGCCTTGCCTCGCCCGACCAGCCGGGTCAGGCGTTGCGTCCCGCCGGAGCCGGGGATGATCCCCAGCAGGACCTCGGGCAGCCCGAGGACGGCGTCTTCGGCGGCGATCCGGAAGTCGGCGGTGAGGGCGAGTTCCATCCCGCCGCCCAGCGCGTAGCCGGTGACGGCCGCGACGACCGGCACCGGCAGTTCGGCGAACCGCGTGAACGTCTGCTGCAACGCCCGGTTCCAGCCGGTGATGTCCTCGAAGCCGAATGCCGCGAGCTGCTTGATGTCCGCGCCCGCGGCGAAGCACCGTGGACCGCCGTAGAGCACCACGGCGTGGACTCCGGGATCGGCCTCGAGCGTGGCGGCCGCATCGGCCAGCGCGCGCTGCATCCCCGTGTCGAACGCGTTCAGTGGTGGCGCGTCCAGGCGGACGGTCGCCACGCGGTCCGCGATCTCCAGCTGTACCGGTGTCGTCATCGCCGAAGCTCCCCTTCTCACCCGGTCCGGGCTTGTCAGGCCGCAGCCGGAGACCTACAGTGCTCACCATCACGGTTTCGTAGACCGATTGGTACACGAAACTCGCCAGCGGCACAACACACCGGAGTGATGGCCCATGGATGCAGTCGAAACACCCGTCCCGGAGGGACTCGCGGTCACCCGGGAGGAAGTCACGGCGGACGAGCTGGCGGCGCTGGGCGTCGACCTCGAACGCGATTTCCCGGGTTCTTCAGCGGCCGACTTCCGCCGCTACCCCGTGCTGACCGAAGGCGGCTGGTTCACCGTCGTCAAGCACCAGAAGACGCTCGAATCGGTGAGCCGTGAACGCGGGCCGCTGCTCGGCCCGATCGTGCTGACCTCGGACGGCCTCGACGTCTACTGACCACCACTTGCGAAAGGCGGGAAGTTTCATGATCGGAGTAGACGTCGGAGGCACGTTCACGGACGTGGTGGCGATCGCGGACGGAGAGATCCGCACGGTCAAGGTGTCCACGGACGTGCGCACGACCGAACGCGGTGTGCTGCGCGGCGCCGAGGAAATCGGGGTCGCGGATTCCGCGGTCTTCAACCACGCGAGCACGCACGGCTTGAACGCGATCATCACGCGCCGGCTGCCGAAGATCGCGTTCCTGACCACGTTGGGACACCGGGACATCCTCGACATCGGCCGCACGTGGCGACCGGTGGAGGGCCTGATGAACCCGTCGTGGCGCCGCTCCTACGGCGACGCGAACCAACCTCTGGTGCCGCGTTATCTGCGGCGCGGGATCCGGGAGCGCCTCACCGCCGACGGCGGCATCCTGATCCAGCTCGACGAAGACCACGCTCGCGAGGAACTGCGGATCCTGCGTGGCTGCAACGTCGAAGGCGTCGCGATCTGCTTGATCAACGCCTACGTCAACAACCACCACGAAGAACGCCTGCGCCAGCTCGTGCACGAAGAGCTGGGCGACATCCCGGTCTCCATCTCCAGCGAAGTTTCCCCGCTGGCCAAGGAGTTCGCCCGCGCATCGACCACCGTGGTCGACGTGTTCATGCGGCTGACCTACGACGAGTACACCCGCCGGCTCGACTCCGGTCTGCAGGAGCTGGGCTTCACCGGCGACCTCAACTTCGCCGACTGCGCCGCCCAGCTGGTGCGCTCCGACGTCGCGATGGAACACCCCTTCCGCATCGTCTTCGCCGGCCCCGCGGCCGGCACCGTGTCCAGCGCCCACTTCGGCAGCCTGATCGGCGCGGGCAACCTGCTGTGCGCCGACGTGGGCGGAACTTCGTGCGACATCAGCATGGTCACCGAGGGGCGTCCGTTCGTGAACACGACGTTCGAGCTCGAGCACGACCTGATCGTGAACGCGCTGTCGAACGAGATCTCGAGCATCGGCGCCGGCGGCGGCAGTCTCGTCACGATCAACGCGGCGGGCGAGCTGAAAGTGGGCCCGGGCAGCGCCGGTGCCGACCCCGGCCCGGCCTGCTACGGACTCGGCGGGACCCAGCCCACGACCACCGACACCTGCCTGCTGATGGGCATCATCGACCCGGACGGCTTCGCCGGTGGCCGGATGAAGCTGAACCCGGACCTGTCCCGGCAGGCCTTCGACGCGCTGGACTCCAAGCTGTCGTTCGACCAGCGGGTCAGCTACGCGTTCAACATCGGTATCAACAACATTGCCGAGGGTGTCGTCAACATCGCCATCCAGCACGGCGTCGACCCGCGCGACTACAGCCTCGTCGCGTTCGGCGCGGCCGGACCGATGCTGCTGCCCGCGGTGCTCGACCTGGTGCACGCGGCCGAGGTCATCGTGCCCCCGCACCCCGGTCTGTTCTCCGCCCTCGGCCTGGTCAGCTCGGACCTGGTCTACGCCGACAGCCGCAGCGCCTACACACTGCTCACCGCCGAGGCGGCCGAACAGGTCGACAAGGTCTACCACTCGATGGAGGAGCGGCTCCGCGAACGGCTGCAGGAGAAGGACCGCGGCAACGTCACCTTCGTCCGCAGCTTCGACGGCCGCCTCGCCGGCCAGACCTGGGAGACGCCGTTCGTCGGCGTGCCCGACGGCGAGATCGACGCCGACGCGATCGCGACGATGGTCGCCAACTTCCACGACGCCTACGCGGAACGCTCCGGCAACCGCTTCGAGGCGCTGCCCGTGCAGGGTGTCACCTACCGGGTCCAGGCGGTCGTGCGGGCCGACAAGGTCGAGTACCCGACGCTGCCCGAGCGCCCGGCCGGCGAGTCCGCCGAGCCGACCCGCACCCTGCCGATCCGCTACCTCACCGACGAGGTCCTCGACGCCGGTGAGTACCAGCGCAGCGACCTGCGGGCCGGTGACCGGGTCCCCGGCCCCGCGGTGATCCGCGAACCGCTGTCCACCACGTTCCTCGTCCCCGGTCAGGTCGCGACCGTCGGGGCCCACGGCGAGCTGCGCATCCGGAAGGCGTGAACCATGACTTCTCTCAAGGACCTCGACGACGCCCAGTTCACCGAGCTCTACGGCTCCGACCGGTTCACCGCGTCGGTGCTGGCGAGCCGGATGCGGTACATCGTGCAGCACATGTGCACGGGCCTGCTGAACAACGCGTTCTCGCTCATCCTGCGCGACTGGTACGACTTCGCGGCCACGATCTCCGGCCCGCCGGAGCAGAACTACCCGATGTCGTCGGTGAGCAACAGCCTCGCGATGTTCCTCGGCACCATGTCCGAAGCCGTGCGCAACACCATCGAGGAGTACGGCCCGGAGAACCTCAACCCGGGTGACGTGGTGATCTGCAACGATCCGTACCGCGCGGGCAACCACGTCAACGACGTCTGCTTCATCCGCCCCGTCTTCCACGAGGACAAGCTGATCTCGTTCGTCACCCTGCGGGCCCACCAGCTCGACATGGGCGGCGTCGTGCCGGCCGGGTTCAGCGGTACGAAGCGCAATGTCTACGAGAACGGTCTCGTGATCGCGCCGACGCTGCTCTACCGCGACAACAAGCCGGTCAAGTCGGCGTTCAACCTGATCTTCGACAACGCCCGCTTCTGCGCGCTGCTGCTGCCGGACATCAAGACGATCTACCAGAACCTCCTGCTCGGCGAGCAGCTGATCCTGGAAAGCGTCGAGCGCTACGGCGTCGACGCCTACCTCGGCGCCGTCCGCTACGCCACCGACGTCTCGGCCGAGTCGATGCGGACCGCACTGGCCGGGCTGCCCGACGGCGTCTACGAGGCCGAGGAAGGCATCGACTGCGACGGGGTCGACGACTCGATCGAGTACCGGATCCGCCTGAAGATCACCAAGGCCGCCGACCGGATGGAACTCGACTTCAGCGGCACCTCACCGCAGGCCCGCACCAGCATCAACGCGGGCATCCTCGACACCAAGACCGCGGTCGGTGTCGCGCTGAAGTTCCTCGTCGACCCGGCCACGCCGTTCACTTCCGGGGCGTATCGGCCGATCGACATCGTGCTGCCCGCCGGCACGTTCATCAGCGCCACGCCACCGGACGGCGCTGTGTTCCTGTACTGGGAGAGCACCGGCCCGGTGCTGCTGGCGGTGTTCCGCGCACTCGAGAAGGCGCTGGGCCGCAAGGCGGTCGGTGGCGACTACGGCTCGCTGAACATCCACAACGCCAACGGCGTGCTCGCCGACGGGACCCCGTGGGTCACCACCGCCCAGTGCGGTGGCGAGCACGGGCCGTGGGGCGCGACCGAGGCCGGAGACGCCGACAGTTACTCCGTCGTCTACCAGGCCAACAACCTCGACCCGGCGACGGAAGCCATCGAGTCCGAGGTGCCCGCCGTCGTGCTGCGCAAGGAGTACGTGCCCGACAGCTCCGGCGCCGGGGAGAACCGTGGCGGCGCGGCCGTTCTCAAAGACACGCTGTACCTGACCGCGGCGGAGCACTGGTCGAGCCCGCTGCACACCAAGTCCGCCAGCGGCGTGGGCGTCTACGGCGGGCGGGCCGGTGCGCTCGGCGCGACGTGGGTGTTCGACCCGGACTACAAGAACGTGCCGAAGGACAAGGACCTCATCGGCACCGGCCCCGAGGTCTACGCCGGCTCGACGCCGGTGGCCGGGATGCTGGACCCGCGGACCAGGACGGTCGACCCCGGTGGTGAGTACTTCTACTTCGCCAGCACCCCGGTCTGGCACACCAAGCCGAACGCGGTGTTCCGCTACCTCACCAACGGTGGCGGCGGCTGGGGCTCACCGCTGCAGCGCAGCCCCGAGCGCGTCTGTCGCGACGTGCGCGACGAGTACGTGACGATCGAAGGCGCCTACCGCGACTACGGCGTCGTCATCACCGGCGACCCGCACGGCGACCCCGAAGGCCTGAAGATCGATCACGACGCGACCGCCGAGCGCCGCGCCGAGATGGCCGCGAAGTAAGGAGGATCGGGTGTCCGACAACGGAACAGATGTCGCCCGCCAGAACGCATTGCGCGACGCGTTCATCAAAGAGCGCGGCTATTGGAACCCCTTCTGGGAGGGGTTGCTGAGCCTCGATCCCGACTTCTTCGACGCCTACCGCGAGTTCTCGGCCGTGCCGTGGCGCAAGGGCGTTCTGGAACCGAAGATCAAGGAACTGATCTACACCGCGATCGACGCGTCCACGACCCACCTGTACGAGCCGGGGTTGCGCCAGCACATCCGCAACGCGCTCGGTTACGGCGCCACCAAGGAAGAGATCATGGAGGTGCTGGAACTGACGAGTGTGCTCGGCATCCACACCTGCACCCTCGGCGTGCCCGTGCTGATGGAGGAGCTGGCCGCTCACGAGCAGCAGAAGGCGACGTGACGCCCGGTGTTCTCGACCCGCGCGGCCCGGCCTCCCTGGCCGGGCAGCGTGCGGTCGTCACCGGGGCCGCGCGCGGGATCGGCAGCCGGGTTGCCGTCGAACTCGCCCTCGCCGGAGCCCACGTCACGGCGCTGGACCGGCACGACCCGGCCGGCACCGTCGCCGAAATCACCGAGCTCGGCGGCAGCGCGGCCGGCCTGCAGGCCGACATCACCGATCGCGAAGCCATCGCCACCGCGATGGCCGAGGCCGCCGGGCCACCGCGGCGGCTCGACGCGCTGGTGACCTGCGCCGCGGTCTACGGCGAGACCGTCGCGCTGGACGAGCTGTCCGAGTCCGAAGTGGACCTCGTGCTCGGCGTGAACATCAAGGGCACACTGTGGTGCATCAATGGTGCGCTGCCGTTCCTGCGAGGGCACGATTCGCGAGTGGTGTGCATCGGCTCGGTGGCGGGCAAAGTCGGGGGCGTGCTGGCCGGGCCGCACTACGTGGCCAGCAAGGGCGCCGTGCACGCGGTCGTGAAGTGGCTCGCCAAGACCGAAGCCGGCAACGGAATCCTGGCCAACGCCGTCGCCCCCGGCGTCGTCGACACCGAGATGATCCGCGGCAAGGGGTATTCCGACGACTACAACCCGCTGGGCCGGCTGGCCCGGCCCGAGGAGATCGCCCGGGTGGCGGCCTTCCTCGCCTCGCCGGCGGCCAGTTACATGACCGGCGCGGTCGTGGACGTCAACGGTGGCTATGCGATGGGCTGAGGCCCGAAGAACAGGAGGTCTGCAGTGGATACAGCGGGATGCGCGGTCGTCACCGGCGCGGGTTCCGGAATCGGCCGCGCCTGCGCCATGCGGCTCTCGGAGTCCGGACTCGCCCTCGCCCTGCTCGACGCCAACGGCGAAGCCGCGGAGAAGACGGCGGCCGAATTGCCCGCCGCGGCCGCGTTCGGCGTCGACGTCACCGACGAGACCCAGGTCGCCGACGCGGTGCGCGAGGCCGCCCAGCGGTTCGGAGCGCCGAAGGTGCTCGTCAACGCGGCGGGGATCATCGTCCGCAAGACGCTGCTGGAGTCGAGCGTCGAGGAGTGGCGACGGGTGCTGGACGTCAACCTCACCGGCTACTTCATCCTGCTCCGGCAGGTGGTCCCGCTGATGGCAGCCGGTGGCGGCGGAAGCATCGTCCAGATCGCCTCGATCGCCGGGCACACCGGCTACGGGTTCTCGTCCTACACCGCCGCAAAGGGCGGTGTGCTCGCCCTGACCCGCCAGCTCGCGGCGGAACTGGCGAAGGACGGCATCCGGATCAACTCCGTGAGCCCGGGCGTCGTCCACAGCGGACTCAACCGCGACACGCTGTCGAACAGCGCGATCCACGCGGCCACCGTGGCCAACACGCCGCTCGGCCGCATCGGCGAGCCCGACGACATCGCCCGTGCGGTCGCCTTCCTCGCGAGCCCCGACGCCGGCTACGTCACCGGCACCGACCTGGTCGCCGACGGCGGCATGATCAGCACGATCCACTGGGGCCCGGCCGGGGACGAGCTGCACAGCTTCCACGCCCAGGAGCGCTGATGGCGAACTTCGCGACGATCCTCGACCACAACACCGGCCGCGACCCGGGCCGGACCGTGCTCAGACAGGGCGAGCGCAAGCTCACCAACCGCGAGCTGCTCGACCGCGTCGACGCGGTCGCCGCCGGCCTCGCCGGACTCGGTGTCGGCCGCGGCGACGTCGTCGCCATCCTGCTCTACAACCACCTGGAGTTCCTCGAGACCGCGTTCGCGGTCAACCGGGTCGGTGCCGCGTTCCTGCCGCTGAACTATCGGCTCTCCCCAGAGGAGTGGCGCTACATCATCGACCACTCCGGCGCCGTGGCGCTGCTGACCGAGCCGGAGTTCCGGCCCGCGATCGAGCAGCTCGCCTTGCCGGCGTTGAAGCACCGGCTGCTGCTGGACGGCGCTGCCGACGGGTGGACGGGCTACGCCGATCTGCTGGCGGCCAACGAAGGGAAGTCCGTCGTTCCCGTGCCGGTCGCCCCGGACGAGCTGCAGCGGCTGATGTACACCTCCGGGACGACCTCCCGCCCCAAGGGCGTGCGGATCACGCACGGCAATCTGGCGTGGAAGAACCTGGCGCACATCGTCGAGTTCGGCATCACCGCCGCCGACACGACGCTCGTGTGCGGGCCGCTTTACCACGTCGGCGGGTTCGACCTGCCCGGCGTCGGGACACTGCACGCCGGGGGTTCGCTCACGGTGCTCCGCAAGTTCGACGCGGCGGAGGTCGTGGCGGCCATCGAACGCGAGCGCCCGACGAACATCTGGCTGGCCCCGGCGATGATGAACGCGATCCTGCAGCTGCCGGACCTGGCCGGGCGGGACACGTCCTCGATCCGGTTCATCATCGGTGGCGGTGAGAAGATGCCCGTCCCGCTGGTCGAACGGATCCTCGCCGCGTTCCCGAACGCGTGGTTCGCCGACGCCTACGGGCTCACCGAGACCGTCTCGGGCGACACGTTCAACGACTACGAGCACATGCTGGCCAAGGTCGGCTCCGTCGGGCGCCCCGTCGTCCACCTCGAAGTCCGCATCGTCGACGAGACCGGCACGTCCGTCGGACCGAACGAGCTGGGTGAGATCACTCTCCGCGGCCCCAAGGTCAGCACCGGGTACTGGCACGACGACGAGGCCACCGCCAAGGCCTTCCGCGACGGCTGGTTCCACACCGGCGACATCGGCCGCGTCGACGAGGACGGCTACCTCTACGTGGAAGACCGCAAGAAGGACATGATCGTCTCCGGCGGCGAGAACATCGCCACCCCCGAAGTCGAACGCGTCCTCTACGAGCACCCGGACGTCGTCGAGGCCGCCGTCGTCGGCATGGGACACCCGCGGTGGGGCGAAGTCCCGCAGGCGTTCGTGGTCCTGCGCCCCGGCGCCCCGGCCGATCGCACCGCGTTGATCGAGTTCTGCCGGGCCCGGCTCGCCAAGTTCAAAGTCCCCGCCGACCTGGTGTTCCTCGACGCGCTGCCCCGAACACCGTCCGGCAAGGTGCTGAAACGGAACCTGCGCTCATGACCGCGTTCGACCTCACCGGAAAAGTCGCCTGGATCACCGGCGCCGGCAAGGGCCTCGGCCGGGCCGTCGCGGAAGCTCTCGCCGGGGCCGGCGCGACCCTCGCCGTCACTTCCCGCACCCGCGAGGACCTCGACCGGCTCGCCGCCGACCTCGGTTCGGCGTTGGTGCTGCCGGGCTCGGTGTCCGAGCCCGCCTTCGCCGAAAGCTGTGTGGAGGCGATCGTCGGACGCTTCGGCCGGCTCGACGTGGCCGTCACCGCCGCGGGCATCAGCCCGACGTTCCGGCGCAGCGAGAACAGCGCCGACCGCGACTGGGCCCAGGTACTCGACGTGAATCTCTCCGGCACCTACTACTGCGCGCGGGCCGCCGGACGTCACATGCTCGAGCAAGGCTCCGGTTCCATCATCACCGTCTCGTCGGTGCACGCACGAACCGGGTTCGACCGGATCGCCGCCTACGCCGCCAGCAAGGGCGGCGTCGAGGCGCTCAGCCGCGTCCTCGCCGTCGAATGGGCGCCCCGCGGCGTGCGGGTGAACGTGCTCGCCCCGGGGTACTTCCACACCGATCTGTCCGAAGGACTGGTGACGAGCAAGTGGGGCCAGCGGATCCTGGCCCGCATCCCGCAGAACCGGGTCGCGAACCCGCCGGAGCTCGGCGGCGCCGCGGTCTACCTGGCCTCGGACGCCGCCGCCTACACCACCGGGAGCACTCTCACCGTCGATGGCGGCTGGACCGCCTGAGAAGTCCGCGAACGATGGCCTTCCCGGTCGCGTTGGACATCCGCCGGAAGCCGAGATCGCCCGATGGTGCGACGACCTTGACGACGAGACCGCTTCCGCTGGTGATCCACCGCAGCACCCTGCGCCACCGGCGGGGCCGGATCCAGGAGCTCACGGACCTCGACCTGGATGACGTCGACAGCAGGCTCGACCTGCACGTGGCCACCAGGCGTGTTCGTCGACGCGGCCGAGGACGTCGGCGAATGCACTCGGCACGGGGGTCGCGCCCGAGCAGGCGCGACCCCCGTGCCGCCGCAGTGCGTACCACCGGAGATGCCCTGGCCGGTCCGGTTGCCCCCTGCTCCGCCGAGCAGGTCTCCTCGTCCCGGCGGCGGGCATTCCGTTCCTGCTCCCGGTGCCACGCGCGGTCGTGCGGCCGGCCCCGGTCGTGCTCGCCGAAGACGGGCCGCTACCGCGGCGCGGTCACCGGTGCGGCTGTGAGCGCACCGTCCACCCGCCGCGGGATGCGGAGGTCGTTCGCGTCGCGCAGCGCGGGCGGCAGCACCGTGTCGGGCACCGACTGGTAGGCGACCGGGCGCAGGAACCGGCGCATCGCGGTGACGCCGACCGAGGTGTGCACCGAAGTCGTTGCCGGGTACGGGCCGCCGTGGTGCTGCGCCCAGCCGACCGTCACGCCGGTCGGCCAGCCGTTCCAGATGACGCGGCCGGCTCTGCCGGTCAAGGTGCGCAGCAGGGCCGGTGCGACCGGGTCACCGCTCTGTTCCCCGTGCACAGTAGCGGTGAGGTTGCCGTCCACCAGGTCCGCCGCGGCAGGCAGCTCCGCGTCGTCGGTGTAGGTCACGACCAGCGCGAACGGTCCGAAACACTCGACGAGCAACTGCCCGGGACACCGGGCGAGCTCCGTGGCGGTGGTGCTGACCAGGACCGGCCGGACGACCGACTCGTCCGCGGCGTCCTGCTCGGGGACGCTCAGCGGCCGGACCGCCGGGTGGGCGGCGAGCCGCGCGGCCTCGGCCCGGAAGGCGGTGCCGATGCCCTCGTGCAGCAACCGCATCGGCGCCGT
Organism: Amycolatopsis echigonensis; assembly: GCF_002846615.1. NCBI lineage: Bacteria > Bacillati > Actinomycetota > Actinomycetes > Pseudonocardiales > Pseudonocardiaceae > Amycolatopsis > Amycolatopsis echigonensis. The sequence continues at coordinate 5,410,923 of NZ_PJMY01000003.1, forward strand.
GGCCGCCTCGGCGGCGATCAGGTCTTCCAGTCCGTAGCCCGCCGGCACGAACAACACGCCCGGTTTGGTGCAGAACTGGCCGGCGCCCAGTGACATCGACGCCAGGAAGCCGCCGGCGATCTCCTTGCCGCGGACCCGGGCGGCTTCGCGGGTGACGAACACCGGATTGAGGCTGCCCAGCTCCCCGTAGAACGGAATGGGGGAGGGGCGCGTCGCGGCCAGGTCGGCCAGTGCCCGTCCGCCCGCCGTGGAGCCGGTGAAGGCGACGGCGGCGATCCGGGCGTCGGTCACCAGCTTGCGCCCGTTCTCCATCCCGTGGACCACGGCGAACGTGCCCTCGGGCGCGCCGGCGGCGTGCAAGGCGTCGACGACCACCCGCGCGTAGGCCCCCGACAGCCGGGGCTGTGCGGGATGTGCCTTCGCGACCACCGGGCACCCGGCGGCCAGCGCCGCGGCGGTGTCGCCCCCGGCCAGCCCGAAGGCGAACGGGAAGTTGCTCGCGCCGAACACCGCGACCGGACCGAGCGGGATCAGCATCCGCCGCAGATCCGGGCCGGCGCCGCTCGCACCGGCGCGGTCGATGATCGCCTCCAGCCACGAGCCTTCCTCGACGGCATCGGCGAACATCTCCAGCTGCCCGGCGGTTCGTTCGACCTCGCCGGTGAGCCGCGGCACGCCCAGAGAGCTGTCCGCGTCGGCCAGCGGCACCAGCTCGTCCGCCTGCGTGCGCAGCGCACCGGCGACGGCGCGCAACAAGCCGGCGCGCTCGGTCAAGGGCATCGCCGCGAGCACCGGGGCGGCCGCCTGGGCCGCCGTCAGCACTTTCTCGTACTCCTGGCAGGTGGTGTCCGCGGTCGCGGGGGCAGGCATCATCGCTCCTCTTGCTCGCCGAATGGCCGGAAGTTTCTGGCTGCACGGGAATCCGTGGCTCCTCACGATCACAGGCGGCCCGCCGGAACCGGTACCTCCAGCTGGAGGTACCGGCGTCGTGGCGCCCCGGGTGAGCATCGATCCATCGCGGCGACCCGCGACCTCGCTGAGGAGGACAGTTTTGCTTCATTCCGCAGTTCTTTCCCGGTCTGCCGGGGGTGCTCGATGACCGGCCGGGCGGCCGGACCGCTCGCCGGAATCCGGGTGCTCGACATGACCAGGCTCGCTCCGGGCCCGTACGGCAGCATGCTGCTGGCCGATCTCGGCGCCGAGGTGATCGCGATCGGCGGCGGCCGTTCCGGCCTGCCGGTGCCGGCGCTTTCCCGGGGCAAGGAATTCGTCACGCTCGACCTGAAGACCACCGAGGGCCGCACCGCCCTGCACCGGCTGGTCGCCGAGTCCGATGTGGTCATGGAGGGCTTCCGGCCCGGGGTGGCCGACCGCCTCGGCGCGGGGTACGCGGAGCTCAGTGCGCTCAATCCGCGCCTGGTCTACTGCAGTGTCACCGGCTACGGCCAGACCGGCCCGCTCTCGCAGCGGGCCGGCCACGACATCAACTACCTCGCGATCGGCGGTGCGCTGGGCACCTTCGGGCCGGCCGGGAGCCCACCGGTGCCCCCGCTGAACCTGGTCGCCGACTTCGCCGGTGGCGGCCTGCTCGCCGCGTTCGGCATCGTCGGTGCGCTCTACGAACGGGAGCGCTCCGGCCGCGGGCAGTACCTCGACGCGGCCATGGTCGACGGCGTGCTGTCCATGATGGGCATGAACTTCACCGACTGGGGCCGGGGTGCGCTGCCGCGGCGCGGCGAGGGTGTGCTCGCCGGGTCGATGCCGGCCTATCGCTGCTACGAGTGCGCCGACGGCCGGTACGTGGCGGTCGGCGCGCTGGAGAACGCGTTCTTCGCCAACCTCTGGCAGGCACTCGACCTGGGTGAGGTGCCCGACCACTTCGACCCGGCGAACTTCGCCGGGATCGAGGCACGGCTGAGCGACGCCTTCCGGCAGCGCCCGATGGCAGAGTGGACGAAGTTCTTCGCCGAGATCGACGCGTGCGTCACGCCGGTTCTCGAACCACACGAGCTGGACGGGTTCGCGCAGATCGCCGAGCGTTACCAGGGATTTCACCCGCAGTCCGTGCCGGCGGTGCCGGTGTTCTCCCGGACCGCCGCGGCGCCCGGGCCGACCGACACCGCCGACGCGACCGAGCGGGTGCTCGCACGGTTCGGCCTCTCCGCCGAGGAAGCGGGCAAGGCGGCGGGCGCCCGCGACGGCAGCGCCGTCACGGGCCTGCGCTGGCCACCGATGTGAACCGGTACTTCGAAAAGCCTTGAGGAACAGGAAGAACATGAACACCGAGTACGAGGACTTCCGGGCGAGTGTGCGCCGGCTGGCGGCGGACAAGATCGCGCCCCACGCGGCGGACGTGGACGACAAGGAGCGTTTCCCCGAGGAGGCCTGGGCAGCGCTGCGCGCGGCGGACCTGCCGGGCCTGCCCTACGACGAGAAGCTGGGCGGTTCCGGCGCCGATCTGCTCTCCCAGGTGATCGCCGTCGAGGAGGTGGCGGCGGCCTGTGCCAGCTCCGCGCTGGTGCTGCTGGTCAACTGGGCGGGAACGTCCACGGTGGTCAGTCATGGCTCCGACGAGCTGCGCGCCGAGGTGGTGCCGAGGGTCGCCGGTGGCGAGGCGGGTGCCGCCTGGTGCATGACCGAACCGACCGTGGGCTCCGACCTGTCCGGCATCAGGACCACCGCGACCCGGGATGGTGGCGACTGGGTCCTCAACGGACAGAAGCGGTTCATCAGCAACGCCCCGTGGGCCGAGTGGTACGCCGTGCTCGCCCGGACCGGGGAGAAGGACTTCGGCGTCTTCATGGTCCACAAGGACGATGCCGGCATCTCCTTCGGACCGCACGAGAAGAAGATGGGCATGCGGGGCAGCCCGACCACCGACGTCGTCCTGGCGGACTGCCGGATCCCCGGCAGGCGTGTCGTGGCCGACCCGACGCAGGGCTACCGCTACATCAACGGCGAGCTCAACGTCAGCCGGGCCCTGATCGCCGCACAAGCACTCGGAATCGCACAGGGCGCCTTCGACGCCGCCGTCGCCTACACGTGCGACCGCCGGCAGTTCGGGCAGGCATTGTCCCGGTTCCAGCTGCTGCGGGGGATGGTCGCCGACATGGCGGTGAAGATCGAGTCCGCCCGAGCGCTGCTCCACGACGCGGTCGCGCTCATCACCGCGGGCGACCCGCGGGCGCGGTCCCGGGTCTCCATGGCGAAGCTGCTCTGCAGCGACAACGCGATGTCGGTGACCACGGACGCCCTGCAACTGCACGGCGGCTACGGGTTCATCCGCGACTACCCGGTGGAACGCATGATGCGCGACGTGAAGATCACCCAGATCTACGAGGGGACCAACCAGATCCAGCGGCTGGTCATCGCGAAGGACGTCTACGCCGGGCAGGTGCGGTCATGAGCCGGGTACTCGACGGAATCCGCGTCCTCGACCTCGGCGAGATCATGCAGGGTCCGCTCGCGGCGCAGGTCCTCGGTGACTTCGGCGCCGACGTGATCAAGGTCGAGCGCGGGATCGGCGGCGACATGATGCGGTCGCTGGACCGCGCGGCGGGGGAGGCGGGGGAACCCTGCTCCTACTTCGTCGCGGTGAACCGGAACAAGCGCAGCGTCTCGCTCAACCTCAAGACACGCGAGGGCATGGACGCGCTGCACCGGTTGCTGGCGCGGGCCGACGTGCTGGTGCACAGCTACCGGCCGGCCGCGGTGCGCCGGCTCGGCCTGACCTACGCAGAACTGGCCGAGCGCTACCCGAAGCTGGTCTACGCTTCGGCTTCCGGCTTCGGCGAGAGCGGACCGTACGCGCACAAGGCGGGACAGGACATGCTCGCCCAGTCGCTGAGCGGCATGGCCCGCACCGTGGGCGACCCGAACCTGACGGCGCACATCCTGCCGGTTCCCGTGGTCGACTACGCGTCGGGAATGGCGCTGGCACAAGGGATTCTCGCCGCCCTGCTGGAGCGTGAACGTTCCGGCCGGGGGCAGCACGTGAGCGTCAACCTGCTCGACACGGCACTGGCGCTGCAGACGCTGGAAAGCGCGTCACTGCTGATGTACCAGCGTGAGACGAACTGGGTCACCGACTGGTACAGCGGGATCTTCGAGACCAGTGACGGCATGGTCACCGTGCTCGGGCTGTTCCGGGAGAACGCACTGCACCTGGTGTGCAAGGCGCTCGAAGTGGAGGACCTCAGCCGTCGCCCCGAGTTCGCCACCGCCGAACTGCAGGCCCGCAACAAGGACAAGGCCAACGAGTCCCTGCGGGACACCGTCCGTGCGCTCACCACGGACGACGCGATCGCGCGGTTCGACGCCACCGATCTGCTCTCCGCGCCGCTGCTGACGCTCGAGGAGGCACTGGCACACCCGCAGGTGCTCGAGAACGGCACGATCACCCAAGTCGAGGTCGGCGGGCGGCGGACGACCCGCATTCTCGGCAACCCGGTCAAGCTGTCCCGGACCCCGGCCACGACCAGGCGGGGCGTCGCCGACGTGGGCGAGCACACCGAACCGGTATTGCGCGAGTTCGGCTTCACCGACGACGACCTCGCGCGACTGCGCGCGAGCGGGGCCGTCCGATGAGGACGATCGAACGAACCCAGCGAGGAGGATCCCGATGAACGAGCGCAAGGCCGTGGTGCTGAAGGAGTTCGGTGCCGACCTGGAGGTCATCCGGTTCCCCGGGGTGCGACCCGGACCGGGCGCGGTGGTGGCCGACGTCACCCACGCCGGTGTCTGCGGCACCGACATGCACCTCCAGCAGGGCCGGATGGCGATCCCGCTGCCGGTCGTGCTCGGCCACGAAGCGGTCGGCCGGGTCCGCGAGCTCGGGGAAGGGGTGTCGGCCGACGCCACCGGCGCGCCCCTGCGCGAAGGCGACCTGGTGTCCTGGGCGTCGAACATCCCGTGCGGCACCTGCTTCCACTGCACTACCGCGGGCGAGCCGTCGCTGTGCGAGACCCGCAAGGTCTACGGCATCAACCAGAGTTGTGCTCAGCCCCCGCACCTGTCCGGCGGCTGGTCGGAGCAGATCTACCTGCAGCCCGGCTCCACCATCGTCAAGCTGCCCGAGGGCATCCGGCCGCAGCAGGTGATCGCGCTGGGTTGTGCCGGTCCGACCGTCGTGCACGCGGTGCTGGACATCGGCAAGCCCCGAGAAGGCGATGTCGTGGTGGTCCAGGGCAGCGGGCCGGTCGGCATGGCGGCGGCCATGTTCGCCGCCGTCGCCGGCGCGAGCAAGGTGATCATCGTCGGCGGGCCGGCCAACCGGCTCGAAGTCGCACGGGAGATCGGCGTCGGCGACGTGCACCTCGACATCTTCACCGAGACCGACCAGGAGGCCCGGCTCGCCAAGGTGCTGGCGGAGACGCCGGACGGGCGTGGCGCCGACCTCGTGATCGAGGCGACCGGGGTGCCGGCCGCGGTTGCCGAGGGCATGGCCATGACCCGGCGCGGCGGCACGTACCTGGTGGTCGGCCAGTACACCGACCACGGGCCGACGATGCTCAACCCGCACCACATCACCCGCAAGCAGTTGCGGGTGCTCGGCAGCTGGGCGTTCTCGCCGCGGAACCACCTGGACTACGTGCTGTCCCTGCCCGATCTCGCCGCGCGCTTCGACCTGGAGCGGCTGGTCACCGCCTATCCGCTGGAGCGGGCCGACGAGGCGCTGGCGGACATGCGCGCGGGCCGGACGCTCAAGCCGGTGCTGGTGAGCGGAGACCGGTCGTGAGCGGGCGGTGGGACGCAGCTTCGCAGCGGATGCTGCTGCGGATCGACGAGACCGCGGCCGACGTGGCGACGGGCTTCCCGAACTACGCCGACACGGACACGGGCGAGTGGACCCGCAGCGCGGACGGGTTCTGGACCGGCGGCTTCTGGGGCGGCCTCCTCGCGCTGGCGGCCGTCGACTCCGGTGCGCGGCGGTACGCGCGGCTGGCCGATGACGTCGCCGAGCGGCTCACGGTCCGGGCGAGCTCGGACACGGCGTTCCGCGGTTTCCTGTTCTTCTACGGCGCCGGGGTCGCACACCTGACCGGGAAGAGCGAAACCACGCGTGAGGCGGCGCTCGCCGGTGCGCGGGCGCTCGCGTCGAGCTTCAACCACGACGCGGGGCTGATCCCGCTCGGCAGTCAGGCCGAGGAGTCCGACGCGGTCGGCGCTGGTGCCGCCAACATCGACGCCGTGCCCGGCACCGTCGCGCTGCTCGCCTGGGCCGCGCGGGAGACGGACCGGCCGGAGCTGGCGGACATGGCCCGCGCGCACGCGCAGCGCCACGTCGAGTACTGCCTGCGCGAGGACGGTTCCGTGTGCCAGTCCGCTGCGTTCGACGAGTGGGACGGGACCCTGTTGCGGCGCTACACCCACAAGGGACGCTCCGACGACAGCACGTGGGCCCGCGCCCAGGCCTGGGCGATGCTCGGCTTCGCCCAGGCCGCCCGCTGGGTGGGTCCCGAGTTCGCCGGGCCGGCGACGACGGCCGCGGACTGGTGGCTCGATCAGCTGCCCGCCGACCGCGTCGCACCCTGGGATTTCAGTGCCGGACCGGACGAGCCGCGGGACACCTCCGCGACCGCCATCGCCGCGGCCGCACTGCTCAAGCTGGCCGCGCTCCTCCCGGACCGCCCGCGGTACCGGGAGCACGCCGCCGCGATGGTGGACACCCTGACCACGTTCGTCACGCCGACCGGTGTGGGGGACCACCGCCGGCCGGGCATGTTCACCGGGGGCTGTTTCGACCCCCGGCGCGGGGTCGCCACCGACGCGGAGCTGGTCTGGGGCGACTACTTCCTGCTGGAGAGCCTCCTGGCGCTGCGGGGCGTGCTCGAACCTGCGGAGTTGTAGATCACCCCGGTTATCATGATCACACGTGGACCAGGAGAGGTCGCAATGACGGATGTGCCGGAAACCCCGGTGGAAGCTCTGCTGGAGCAGCTCGCTTCGCGGCATTCCGAGTTGCTCGTCCTGTCGGACGGCTCACTCGCGATGAAGTCGGTGGCCCGCCGCATCCGGGAGCTGGGCGAGTTCGACATGTCCCTGGTCGGCCGGCTCGAGCCGGGGCGCCGGCTGGTGCACCGGAGCTGGCAGGGCACGATGAGCACGGCCCTGCACCGGCTCGTCGTGCCCGAGGGCGTCGGGCTGGGCGGTAAGAGCATCGCCGAGCGACGGCCGGTCTGGGTGCGCGACTACCGCACGTCGGACACGATCACCCACGACTTCGACGAGCTGGTCGCGCGGGAGGGGCTCGGCGCCATGCTGGCCGTCCCCATGATCTACGGCGGGGAAGTGCTCGGTGCCGTGTACGTCGGCATCCGCGACGAGGCGTCCTTCGGCGACCGGGTCATCGCGCGGGTGGAAGAGGTGGCGGCCGTCGCTTCGGTGACCCTGGTCAGCTCCGAGCGGGCGAAGCTGCAGACGGGAGTCGCGCTGGACGCCGAGCGGGGGCGGATGGCGGCCGACCTGCACGACTCGGTCAGCCCGGTGCTCTTCCGCATCGGCGCCGAGCTCCGCAGCCTGCGGTCGATGGACGACCTCGACCGGATCCGGGACCGGCTCGACGAGGTGGAACGGCAGGTCACGTCGGTGAGCGCGCTGCTGCGCAACTCGCTGGCCCGCCTCAACGAACAGCCCCCGGAGCGCCGGCTCGCGGTGGCCATCCAGGAGGACTGCGAAGCCTTCGAGGAGCGGACCGGCCTGCCGGCCTCGTTCGTGGCGCTCGCGGAGATCCCGGAGCTGGCGCCGGGGCGTACGGAGGCGCTGACCAGCGTCGTGCGCGAGGCGCTGGTCAACGTCGAGAAGCACGCCCAGGCTTCCACCGTGGTCGTGAGCGTCGTGGTCGCGGGCGGGCGGCTCACCGTCGTGGTCGCCGACGACGGGCACGGCTGGGCCACCGGGGACCTGGCCAAGGCGGGCCACCTCGGCCTGCCGCTGTCCGAGCGCCGGATGGAGCGGGTGGGCGGCGGCGTGTCGGTCGTCGGCAACGAAGACGGCGGCACGACCGTGCGGGCCTGGGTGCCCTGCGAGGCCGAGAGCACCGGCGATGGGTGAGCACACCGACATCCGGGTGCTCGTGGTGGACGACCACCCGGTGATCCGCGGCGGCGTCGAACTGCTCGCCGCCGAGGACCTGGCGATCACCGTGGTGGGCGGCGCGAGCACGGGGCACGAGGCGATCAAGGTCGCGCAGGAGGTCGCCGCCGACGTGATCCTGCTGGACCTGCGCCTGCCGGACATGCCGGCGCCCGAGCTGGTCACCCGGCTGCGGCGGGTCGCACCGCGCGTGAAGATCCTGCTGTTCACCGCGTTCGCCGACCACGGCGCGATCGACGTGCTGATCGAGGCGGGCGCGGACGGCTGCCTGGTCAAGGACATCACCGGCGGCGACTTCGCCACGGCGGTGCGGCGGGTGGCCCGCGGGGTCCGGGTCGTCGATCCCCGGCTGGCCGGCCGGCACGCCTCCGCGACCCCGGAACTGCTGTTCCGGGTCGGCCTCACCAGGCGCGAGTACGAGGTGCTGCGGCTCGCCGCGATGGGACACAGCAACCCGGAGATCGCCGAGCGGCTCGCGCTCGCCCGGAACACCGTGAAGACCTACCTGCAGACCGCGATGCAGAAACTGAACGCGCGGAACCGGGTCGAGGCCATCGCCAAGGCGCACGAGCTCAGGCTGCTCTAGCCGGTTCGCTTTCCCCGTTCAGCCGGTTCCGCTTTCCCGGCGATTTCCACGAGTCGCCGTGCTGTCACGAATTCGGTGAGGTGTTTCGTCATGAGTGCGTTCCTGGACTACTGGGGAAAACACGGAGGCAGGCCGGCGATGGTCTGGGTGGATCGGGCCGGGCGCCATCGCCTGCTCCCTTATTCCCATTTCGCCGGCCGCGCCGCGCGGTTCGCCGGCCTGCTGGACGACCTCGGACTCGCGACGGGGGAGTCGGTCGCGGTACTGCTGCCGCCGGTGCCCGAATGGTGGGAGGTCGCCGCCGGGACGATGCGGGCCGGGGTTCCGTTCGCGCCGATGCCGTGCGGCGAGCTGGACGGCGACCGGTTGCGATCCGCCGGAGCGGCTGTGGTGGTGGTCGACGAGGCACGCCTCGAACCCGCGCTGGCGCTCCGGCGGGCGGGCGTGGTGCGGCACGTGCTCTGTGTCGGCGGCCTGCCGCACGCCGAAGCGATGAACTACCGGGCCATGATGTTCCTGACGGAGCCGGACCACGAACCGGAAGCCGCGGACGGCCCGGTCCTGCTGACCGGCGACGAGAGTTACAGCCACGCCGATCTGGGACGGCTGGCGGACGGACTCGGCCTGGCGTGGCTGGATCGGAGCCACGACGACCTGCACTGGAGTCTCACCCCACGGCACACGGCCGCCGGCGTCCTGCTCGGCTTGATCGAGCCGTGGTCGGCGGGGGCGGCGATCCTGGTCGACGAAGCCGGTGGTGACCCGACGCGGGTACGCGGCCTGGTGGCACGGTTTCCGGTAACCACGATGTCCGCCCCCGGAACGTCCTATGTGGAGCTCGCGGCAGCGGGAGTGGGTGGTCTGCGGAACTCGTCGTTGCGCCGCGTGCTCGCCACCGGCGCGCAGCCGGACGCCGACGCCGCGCGGACGTGGTTCCGGCAGACGGGCCTCTGGATCCATCCCGGCCCCGCACCCGCCGCGGAGCTGACGACCTGCGCGACTTTTCCCGGCGCCTTTTGACCTCTCCAGGTGGAGGTACCACGTGGTGCCCGCCGCGAAGAGGCTTTCGGAAACCCTCCGTTGAAAAGGAACACCGATGTCCCTGATCTCGCGCAGCGGAAAAGCAGGATTCGCCAGCGCCGTCGGCACGACCGTGGAATGGTACGACTTCTTCATCTACGGCACCGCGGCCGGACTCGTCTTCAACAAACTTTTCTTCCCCCAGTTCGACGCCGTGGTCGGCACGTTGTTGTCGTTCGCGACGTTCTCCGCGGCATTCGTCGCGCGGCCGATCGGCGGAGTCCTGTTCGGACACTTCGGCGACCGGATCGGCCGCAAGTCCATGCTGGTGCTGACCCTGAGCATCATGGGGACCACGACCTTCGCCGTCGGCGTGTTGCCCAGCTACGGGACGATCGGGGTGGCCGCCCCGATCACCCTCGTCACGCTGCGGTTCGTCCAGGGCCTCTCGCTCGGCGGTGAATACGGTGGCGCGGTGCTGATGACGGTCGAGCACGCGCCGTCCCACCGCCGCGGCTACTACGGGAGCTGGGTGCAGATGGGTGTGCCGGCAGGCCTCATGCTCGGCAACGCGGTGTTCCTCGCCTTCGGTGCGATGTCGCCCGAGAGCTTCCTGTCCTGGGGCTGGCGCGTGCCGTTCCTCATCGGCGGCGTGTTCGTCCTCGCCGGACTCGTCGTGCGGCTGAAGCTCGGTGAAAGCCCCAGCTTCGACCGTCTGAAGGGCAAGGAGAACGTGGTCAAGCTGCCGATCGCCGTCGTGGTCCGGCAGTATCCGAAACAGGTCCTGCTGACCGGCGGTGCCTACCTCTCGATCGGGGTCACGTTCTATCTGACCACGGTGTTCGGCCTGAGCTACGGTGCCCAGCAGATCGGTTTCAGCCGAAACTCGATGCTGTGGATCGTGCTGGCGGCGATGGCACTCACCTTCGTCACCCTGCCGCTCTTCGGCGCCCTTTCCGACCGCATCGGCCGCAAGCCGGTCTTCGCCGCGGGGACGGTGGCGATGGGTGTGCTGGCGTTTCCCTGGTTCTGGCTGCTCGGCACCGGTTCGTTCCTGCTCGCCACAGCCGGTTATCTGTTGATCTGCACCGGTTTCTCCGCCGCGTTCGGTCCACTCGCCGCGTTCTTCGCAGAGGCCTTCGAGACGAAGATCCGGTATTCGGGCATCTCGTTCGGCTACACCCTCGGCACGTTGGCCAGCAGCGCGCTCGCGCCGATCATCGCCACCTGGCTACTGGACCGCACCGGCGGCGTCATGGCGGTGGCGTGGTACATGGTCGGCACCGCCGTGCTCTCGCTGCTGTGCACGTTCGCCTTGCGCGAGACCAACGGATCAAACCTGTCCGGCCGGCCACGAACGGCGTCGCGGAGCGAGTCGCCACTGCTGCCTGCCGAGTGAACCACGGCGCCGACGTTGTCTCCCCGGAGGAGGCGGACGCCGACCGGTCGGTGACGGGCGAAGGACGGCGTCGCAACCCGGCGGCCGCCGCCCTGGTGCTCGCTTACCGGGAACGGGACAGTGCGGTGTTGGGCCCAGCGGGGGCACGAAGGCAGGGCCCCTGCCCGGCCTCAGCTGGGCCACCTGCACGACGCGCGGCAGAGCTGGGGCCGGCTCGGGGCGATGTGCTCGAGCCGCCCAGCGCGGTGCCGGGCGCATCGGACCGCACCCTCGGGTGCCTCGGGTGTTTCGTAACAAATCGACACGATCAGGTCACGGCGAGGCTCTCGGTGTAACAGCGATCGCCCGATCGGCGACCTCGCACACGCACCATGATCCAAGGGGAATTTCATGCGAATGAGAATGATCGTCGCTGTCGCCGGGAGCGTCCTCCTCGCCGGCTGCAGCATGCCGAATGCCAACACCGGCAGTGTCAGCCCGGCCTCGGCCGGTGCACCCAGCGCGGCAGCGCCGGCCGAGCAGAAGCCCGCGCCCACCTGGGGACAGCGCTATACGTGGAAGTCGGGGCTGGCCATCGAACTCGCGGCGCCGGTGGCGTGCAAGCCGTCGTCCTATGCGTCGCCGCCGAATGTCGAGCGTGCCGTCAAAGTCAAGTTCACGATCGTCAACGGCACCGACAAGCCGTACGAGGCCGCCGGGCTGTCATTCGGGAACGACGTGCAATTCTCCGGTGCGAAAGCCGAACCGATCTTCGACAGCAACGGTAGCTGCGGTGGTGGTGGACTCGATGCCGCCACGGTGATGCCGGGCAAGACCTACACGTACGAACAGGCTTACTCGGTCGGCAAGGCGAAGGGCGAGTTGCAGATCGCTCTTCAGCCGGACTTCGGGTCCGACAAGGCCGTGTTCGTCGGCCCGGCCTGACAGTCAAGGGGCGTTGAACGCGATCGTCAGGTGCGACGGCCCGCCGGAGTGGGACGATCGAAGCCGTCGCCGGCGGGCCGGAGCGGTCGTCGTGGGTGCGACGGGTGTGGATCCGGACCCTCCACGGGTGCCGAAGGGCTTCCGGCCGGGATGTGGGCGGCCTGATGCGGCGGCGAGCAGTGCCACGCTTGCCGCCGGGCAACGGCACCGTCGTGGCGACGCGGCCCGTGGCGGTGTCGAGCAACGCGAGCCGGTCCGGGTCGCGCACGCCGACCGCGACGCGATGGGTGACGCCGTCGGCGACGATGCCTTCCCGCGGCGCGCCGACCGGCATGACCTCGCCCGCCGGTGCTGCTGTAACCGGTGCCGGTGCGGGCTTTGCCGGCGGCCAGCGCGAACATCGCGACGGCGGTCAGGCCCGTCCAGACCACGCCGCCCAGGCTGTGACCGGGCCGGAAGCCGGTCGCCAGCGCAAGGGAGGATTGGACGGCGAGGTAGACCGCGAGCAGTCCGAAGGCGATGCCGATCAGGCGCAGCGCGCGATCCCGGCGTAGGGTGCCGGAGCCGGACAGCTCCCAGACGACCACGATCGACGCGCCGATCTCGATCAGCGAGTCCACGCCGAACCCGGCCAACGCCACCGAGCGCGCGGTAATGGCGGTGACGGCCAGCACCGCGATGCCGACGACGTTCCAGTCCAGCGTGAGGTACTCCAGCAGGAGCCCTCGACGCAGCAGGGCGGCGCGGTGCTCTGATCGCGACGCTCATGCTTCGCATGATGGCAGGCCGGCCAGGCAGCGCGGGCCGGCGGCGGGGTGCTCGGCACCGGCGGTGACCGTCGTGGCGGTGTACTAGGTGCGCCGGTTGTAGACCGCAAACGACAAGGTCCGTGAAGCAGGCTTCCTGCTCGTCGCGACCAGCAGGGTTCGATTGGCCTGTCAGCGGTTCGAAGCCGTTTTGGCCGGCTTGCGCGCTCGTGAACGCTGCGGCTTCCGCATGGGCTCGGCTTCGACGGCCTCGGGGACGGCCAAGCCCGCACGCACAAGCGACTTCGCTGTGCGGATCACTTGGTCGAGGGTGCCGCGGCGAGGGTTCCACCACTCGGCGGCCCAGTTGAGCGCCCCGAGTACGAGCATGCGCGCCGCCCGTGCGTCGAGGTCGGGGCGGAGGGCGCCTTCGCGCTTGGCGGCGTCGAAGAGCCGTCGCCAGACGTCACCGTAGCGATTGGCCTCGGCTTCGTACCGGGCTCGCATGTTGTCCGGGAGCTGGCCGGCGTTGCGGATCGCCGCGGTCGTGTAGTCCGAGGTCTCGAGCTGGTACCGCAGGTGGGACTCCACGGCAACCTCGATCCGATCGAGCGGACCCGTTTCCGGCGGGAGCGCGTCGAGCTGCTGCTGCACGTGGTCGGTCATGTTCGCGATGCCCGACCACATGACCTCCTCGATGAGCTCCTCGCGGGACGGGAAGTGGTAGTAGATCGCCGGCGCCTGCAGCTCGGCGACCTCGGCGACGTCGGTCAGCCGGGTACCGGCGAACCCTTTCCGGCTGAGCACGTGCGCGGCCGCGTCGAGGATGCGCTGGCGCGTGCGCGCCGACTTGCCGCCCGCGCTGCTCGTCGTGTTTGCCGGTTTTCTAGCCACGAGTCGATCCTAACGGCCGCAGGCCGCCAACCTGGTCAAGCAGCCCGGTAGCGGCGGGTGGCGGGCGTTTCGTCCACGGTGACGCGGCCGAGGTGGGCCAGCACGTCGAGGTGGGCCTCGATCTCCATGACGGCCGACATCTGGTGGTCCAGCTGGAGGTTGTCGAGCCGCCGGCGGTGCCGTGTCCACGGCAGGCGCTGGGCGACCTCGTACGCGTTGGTGGCGCCCGCCACCAGCAGGCCGTTCACCTCGTCGAGCCGCTCGCGGTGGTGGTCGAGGATCTCGTGCACGCGGGCGTGGGTGCTCGCGCCGACGGGACCGTGCGCGGGCAGCAGGATCATGTCCGGCCTGCTCAGCAGCAGCTTCAACGAGGAGATGAACGAGCGGAGGGGAGTGGCCTCGGGTGCGATCTCGAAGCCCAGGGAAGGCGTGATCGTCGGGAGCACGTGGTCGCCGGCGATCAGCACGCCGGCGTCGGCGTGCGCGTAGACGACGTGTCCCCGGGTGTGGCCAGGGGTCGCGACGGCTTCGAGCTCGCCTTGACGCAGGGGGATGCGGTCGCCGTCCTCGAGCCAGCCGTCCGGCGGGCCGTACGGTGTCGCGACCTCGTATTCGGGCATTTCGTCCGTTCGGAGGCGCTCCGCCAGCTCCTCGGCCCCGCAGCGAGCCAGCAGCGCCGGGTGCTTCGGGAACCTGCTGGTCCCGTCGAAGCCGTTGATGCTGAAGCGTTCGTTCTCGCCGATGAAGAGCTTGAGGCGCAGAGTCTCACGCCACGCGAAGGCCTGGGTGTAGTGATCCCAGTGGTGGTGCGTCGCGAGGCAGATCTTCACGTCGTCGAGCCGGTGGCCGAGTTCGGACAGCGCGGCGGCGACAGCTCGTTCGTTTGCGGCGCTCACCCAGCCCGGGTCGACCAGTACCAGGCCGTCGTGCCCTTCGAGCAGGTAAGCATTGACGGCGGACAGCCCGTTGATCGGGAGCGGCAGCGGAATGCGGTGGATCCCGGGTCCGACGGCATGCGCTCCGGGGGTGGTCCAATCGTCCGCCTGGTCGATGGGATTCGCGGCCATTCGCCTGTCCTCGTCTAGTTGTCGCCCGTACGCAACGACTTTAACATTAATTAGATTAAGGAGACGGGCATGTCATGCACGTCGTCCTCGTCGGCAGCCGGTCAGCCGGCGAGGGCGTAGTCCCGCAGCGGTGGCTCCGACGGAGTGCACGGAAGGGAGTAGAAGGCGCCTGCTGCCGCAACCGCCGTGTTCAGCAGCCGCGCGCGGCCGGCCTGGTCCAGTCCGGGTAGGTCCGTGGCGAAGCAGGTCGACGCGGCGACGCGCGCGGGCATGGCCGGTCCAGCGTGGGTCAAGGCGTCGGCCACGAGGGCGTACGCGACCGCGTCGGAGAGCATGCCGAGGTGTCCGACCAGCCGGTCCGGGCAGACGTCCTGGACGAAGATGTCGGTCGCGCCGGGGAAGCGGGTCGCGGTCGGGGCGGGGAACACCACTTCGTCCGAATAGGAGCCGATCGACGTGAAGGCCACGCCGTCGAGCGGTTCGCGGACGAGGGCTCGCATCCACTTCGAACCCGCGCTCAGCTGGTGGGCGACGTCCGGGCACCTGCCGGGCACGCAGACGCCGTTCGCCAGCCGAGTGCCGTCCTGCGGGCCGGACAGTGCGATGGCGTCGTCCACTTCGGCCGCCAAGTCGGGCCAGAACCGCAACGCCCACGGGATGAGGCCCCCGCCCTGGCTGTGCCCGATGACTGAGACCTTGCGTTCCGCAGAGCTGTACACCGACCGGATCGCGTGCACGACGTACTCGACGCTCACCTGCATGTCGATCTCGGCGCGATGGGGCAGCTGGACGGTGCACACCGGATAGCCCGCCGTCCGCAGCGCGCGCTGATAGCCCCACCTCCACGTTTCCTCAGGCGTGGTGAACGTGCCGTGCACCAGGATCACCGGCGTCTTGGCCGGAGAGCTGACATCGGCGGAACAGCTCAGCGCCTGGCTGAGGGAGCTGGTGGGTTCTTGCAGGACGGGGCCGGAGGCGGCCGACGCCGGGACCGTGATCAGCGCGGAAACGAGGGCAGTGAACAGTGTCGCGAGAACGAACTTCGCCATTGAAGCTCCTTTGTGGACTTTGATCTCAGCCGTTGCCGATGAGGCCGTGTGCGCGGCACCAGTCGGTCATGGCGGCCATGACCTCGGCACGGTTGGTTTCGTTGAGGATCTCGTGCCGGGCACCGGGGTAGGCGACCACGGTGACGTCCTTGAGGCCGGCTTCGCGGTAGCGCTGCTCGAGCGGGTGGAGGAGGGCGAGACCGCCGTTCACCGGGTCTTGGTCGCCGACCGCGATGTAGAGCGGCAGGTCGGCACGGACCTCGTCCGTTCGCGTGGCCGCCAGTGCGGCGCCTTCGAACACCGCCTTGATGCCATCGGGATCCAGGCTGAAGCCACATCGCGGGTCGGCGATGTACGCGTCGACAGCCGAGTCGTCCCGGGAGAGCCAGTCGAAGTCGGTCCGCGCCGGCTGGAACGGCGCGTTGAACATGCCGGGCTCGAGCGGGGCGTCCGCGGGTAACGCGGCCGCCAGCAGGTCGACGGCCGCGGTTCCCGTGAGGATGACGGCATCCACGTCGGCGCTGTGGTCGACGAGGTACTGCTGGGTCGCGAACGAGCCGAGGCTGTGTGCGAGGAGGGTGAGAGGCAGGCCGGGATGCTCCCGGCGAGCATAGCTGCCGAGGACTCCGATGTCGGCGACCAAGGCGGGCCAGCCGTCCGTTCCGAGCACCCCGAACTCCTGGGGCGACGACGCACTCGCACCGTGGCCACGGTGATCCTGCGCGTAGACGACCACGCCTTCGGCGGTGAAGCGTTCGGCAACTTCGGCATAGCGCAACGCGTGCTCGCCCATGCCGTGGGTGATCTGCACTCTCCGATCCGCCGGTGAGCGCCCGCACCCCAGTGTCCGAGCGTGAAATTTAACCTAACATAGAAGGTGGCCGAGGCGTGCCTGGTCGAGCCCGGCGAATCGAGGGCACATCGTCGGGCTCCTGACGGGTTGGAGCTTCCCCCTTGCGGGATCGCTCGACGCTCAATAATCTAGTCGAGATTAAAATCGGTCGACGCGGACCGGCTGTCGTGATGTGGCCGGGTCCGTTCGCCGGACACGTCGGGAGCGTGCCATGAACACGAAGATCAAGCTGCTGTGCGCCTGGAGTGGGCCCGCCACGGTGGTTCTCGCTCTGACGGGCTGGTTGATCGCCGGGGTGCTGCCGATGCCGCCCGCGGCACATCAAAGCGCGACGGAGATAGCCAACTTCTACGGCGACTCGTCGAGCAAGGTCCTCTTCGGGCTCATCCTGTCCGCGCTCGCGGTCGGTTTGGTCTTCCCGCTGATCGCGCTCATCGGGGTGCACATGGTGCGGATGGAGGGCCGGACCCCGCTGCTGACCTTCCTTCAGCTCGTCACGGGCGCCGCGACCGGCGTCCTGCTGCTCATTCCCCTGCTGATGATGGCGGTCTGCGCCTTCCGTCCGGACCGTGCGCCGGACCTCACCCTGATGCTCAACGACCTCGCGTGGCTCTTGTTCATCACTCCGATCGCGCCGTTCATGATCCAGAACATCGCGATCGGCCTGGCCGTGCTCCGCGATCGCAACCCGGAGCCTGTCCTGCCGCGGTGGGTCGGCTACCTGAACTTCTGGGTCGCGTTCCTGTTCGTCCCCGACGTGCTCGCGTACTTCTTCTACAGCGGGCCATTCGCGTGGCAGGGCATCTTCGTCTTCTGGCTCGCCCTGACCGCCTACGCGGTGTGGCTGGTCGTGATGGGCCTCGTGCTTCGCCGGGCGGTCCTGCGCGCGGAGGTACCGTCCGGCGAAGCTTCGGAACCGGTTCCCTCGTGACGGAGGTGAGTCGCGTCGACGACGAGCTTCCGGACTTCCTGCAGCCGGAGCCGTTTCGTGCGGCCACGCGAAGGCCTCGGCGCCAACCCGTGGATCGGCCGCCCGGGGAGTACGGGCTCTGGATCTTCATCTTCGGAGATCTGACGCTCTTCGCTGCCTTCTTCGTGGTGTTCACCTGGGAGGCCGGTCACGACCGCGCTCTCTTCGGCGACTCGGCGCGCCGGCTGCTGGTGCCGCTGGGGGCGGTGAACACCCTGGTCCTGCTCCTGAGCTCGTTGCTCGTGGTCGCCGCTGTCCGGGCCTACGCGGCCGGAGCCGCGGCGGTCGCGTCACGCGCCTCGGCCGGCGCCATCGGTTGTGCGGCCGTGTTCGTCTCGATCAAAGTGACCGAGTACGGGCACGCAGTGGGAGCGGGGAGCACGCCTGGGACGAACCTCTTCTTCACTTTCTACTTCGTGCTGACCGGCATTCACCTGCTGCACGTCGTCGTCGGCACCATCCTGCTGGGAGCGGTTCGCCGCCGAGCACGTGCCGGGGTGCCGTGGGACGCGGCGCGGCGCCTTGTCGAGGGAAGCGGCGTCTACTGGCACATGGTGGACCTCTTGTGGATCATCCTTTTCTCACTGCTTTACCTGGTGGGTGCAGCATGAGGAGGCGTCATGGACGAACCGGACTTCCGCCGTGCGATTAGCCGCTTCGCCACCGGCGTCACTGTCGTCACCGCGCGAACGGGAGATCGAACATACGGCATGACGCTCAGCGCCATGACGTCGCTGAGCCTGGAACCGCCCTCGTTGCTTGTCTGCATCAATCGCAGGGTGCCGACCGAACAAGCCGTGGCCAGCAGCGGGAAGTTCGTCGTCAACGTGCTGGCCGATTACCAGGAACGTATCGCGCGGCGGTTTGCACGTCCGGCAGCGGACAAATTCGACGGGGTGGACATCGAGTTCTCGCGAACGGGGATCCCGGTGCTCAAGGGGACCGTCGCAAGTTTTGAATGCACCGTGCGGGAACGCCTCGCCGGCGGTACGCACTCGATCTTCGTCGGACACGTCGATTCTGCCCGTTTCAACGACAGGCTCCCGCTCGTTTACCACGCTGCCGGGTTCGGCGATTTCAACTCGCGGACAGGACGCACAGTCGCGGAGGGACAAGTTGGATCAGACCAGTTCGCCTCATTCGGCACCACCCCGACCGAAGGACTCGCCGGAGTGGGAGCCTTCTTCTCGTCATGACCGCCTGCTGTGGCAGTTGCTCGATGCTGCTTCGACCCGGCCCCCGCCGATCGATCTCAGGGACGCGGGCCTGCCCTGCGCCATGACTGGATCGAGGGAAAACGTTGGATCCTCTTCACGGCCGTTGCATGACACGGAGGCAAGATAATGGTCGACCCGATTCCGGCGATCCGCGCTAATCATGTTGTCTTGTTCGTTTCCGACCTCGAGCGATCGGTGCGCTTCTGGACCGCCGCTTTTGCTATGGACGTCGTCGCGCGGGAACCGAGCGCGAATGCCGCGTTCCTCCGTCTTCGCCGATCGGGGAACCATCATGATCTGGGACTGTTCGGCATCGGTCCGTCCGCCCTGCCGAAAGTTTCGGGATCCATCGGGATGTACCACATCGCGTGGCAGGTGGACATGATCGAAGACCTCGAGGAGGCGCGGCTGGTTCTCGTCGAACTGGACGCCTATACGGGCGAATCGAGCCACGGCGCGACCAAGAGCGTGTACGGCAGGGATCCCGATGGCAACGAATTCGAGGTGATGTGGATGATGCCGCGAGAGGAATGGGGGGCCTATGAGAGCGAGGCGCCCGTGGGCCCGCTCGATCTCAGCAGGGAGGTCGCTGTCTGGAGCGGAGTGGCTACCGCGGAGTCCGTCGGAGGCGGCGTGTTCGGGGAGGCGTCGTGACTTCCGCCTCGTCGCAATACGGCGAGCCGGTCGTAGTCACCAGCGGAAACGACGATGAAGAAGCCCCGCTGGTCGTTCTTCTCCACGGCCGGGGTTCGCATGAACGAGACATCATTTCGCTCGCCGACCATCTTCCGCCCGAATTCGGCTACGCAGCCGTTCGTGCACCGATCGTGGAAGGAGGCGGCTACGCGTGGTTCGCGAACCGCGGCATCGGTCGGCCAGTCGCCGCGTCGCTGCGCTCCACTACGGACTGGTTCCGCGGCTGGCTGGACTCGGCCGTGCCGAGAGAGCGTCCGGTGGTGCTCGCGGGATTCAGTGGCGGAGCCGCGTTCGCCGGCGGCTTGATCTTGGACGAACCCGGGCGGTTCGCCGGCGCGGCGATCCTGTCGGGAACGATGCCGTTCGATGCGGGAATGCCGGCCACGCCGGCGCGCTTGGCCGGCCTCCCGGTGTTCCTCGCACTCGGCGCCCGCGACACTGTGATTCCCGCGGAGCTGCTCGCGAGGACATGGGCATATCTGACGGGGGAGTCAGGCGCGCCGACCGTCGCCCGGCGGGACGCGACCGGGCACTCGATCACCGAAGAGCAGCTCCGGAATCTCGCCGGATGGGTCCGGGAACGCTTCCTGTTCATCAAAACCAGCGGCCTGGCACCGAACCCAGCGGAGTCTCGCTCGGCGCGCTGGCCCACACTGCCGGCGGGTGCCTTGGCGGCACGAGTGGGCCGGCGACCCGAAGTGACGACCTCGATCCCTCAACAGCAGGTATCGCAGAATGCTCCGGCGACATTGCAGGAACAGCTGTTCGCGACTCTTGCCGGGCTGCCGGGGGTCACAACGCAGCAGTCTGAGGTCTCGGTGCCGGGTGCGCGCGGCTTCGTGCTCGAAGAGCGGAGAGGCCCGGAATCGGCTTTCCTCGTTCCCTCGGCTGGAGAGTTCGCGCATCTTCACCCCGCCTTCGACGGTTCGATGCATCTCGCCCTTCCATTGGTCTTGGCCGCCGATGCCGTAGCGAAGGGCTGGGCGCTGGCGCATCCCCTCGCCGGCGTGCGCCTCCCGCCAGGCATGGTCATGGTCTACGGCCCGCGTGATGGCGACGAGCTGCACACCGTCACCGAGATCGCCCGCAGCTCGTATCTGTTCGCCTCGGGCCGGCTGCGCGCGGATTTTGCGACCGATTGGCGGAAGTCCTAGTCGGCCGCTCCGTCGGCCGCCTGCGGACACTGGCCGACGCAGGTCGCAGGGCTGCACGCGGCACCGGTCGAGATCAGCTGCGCTCCGCAGCCGGCAGGCCCGTCGTAGCGATCCTCGACCACGCGCAGGTAGGCGTCGCGCGGGCGACCGGCTTCAACCGGTCGCCCGCGCGACACCGGAGGATCAGGTTGACGAACATGAGTTCGTCGGCCCTCTTCTCGTTTCGCCTCCGGACGTTGCCCGCGCACTCCCCGGAGAACACGGGTGTCTGAACCGGCCCGGCGACCGGAGCCGCCGTGCAGTCCGGCCCGTGCGCCAAGCTGTCGCTGCGCTGCAGAGCCCGTTCGGCAGAAACCGCCCGTTCCGAAGGTTCTCCAGCCGCTGCGCTCCGGCCGGCAGTTCGTCGACCGGCGCCGGTGGTCTGAGGTCCTGCGCGGGTCCCCGGCGAACAGCGTGCGTCGCCGAGTCCGCCTTCGTTCGTGCGATCGGAGCGGGCGCTAGGCCGAAGCGAGATGCTCCGTGGCGGCAGGCTGCTCGGCGTCCGGTCAGCCGGCTTTCGAGGGGTGCGCCGCGAGCGGCGTCACTTTGATTTTCATGTAGGGAAAGAGCGGCAGGCTCGAGAGCAGGGTGTGGAGCGCGTCGTTGTCTTCGACGTCGAAGATGCTGATGTTCGCGTATTCGCCGACGATTCGCCATAGTTCGGGCCATGTCCCGGTGCTCTGGATCTCTTCGGCTCGTGCTTTCTCCCGCGCGACGAGGTCGGCTCGGGTTGCCGAGTCCAGCTCGTGCGGGATCGCGACGTCCATCCGAACGTGGAACAGCATTTTTCCTCCTGGTCTGATGCGGGGGTCAGTCGCGAGTGAGTCCGCGGCGCCGGAGGGCGCGGACTGCTTCCGGGTCGACGGTGACGCCCAGGCCCGGGCCGGTGGGCACGTGCAGGTGTCCGGCGGCGAAGCGCAGAGGCTCGGCGATGATGTCTTCGGCGAACAGCAGGGGCCCGAACAGTTCGCTGCCCCAGGTGATTCCGGGCGCGGCGCAGGCCAGCTGGAGCGAGGCAGCGGTGCCCAGCCCGGTTTCGATGGATGTCCCTGCGTGGCAGGGGACTCCGGCGGCTGCGCCGAGAGCGACGAGGTCACGGGCCCGGCGGAAGCCGCCGACTTTGGTGAGTTTCATCGACCACACGTCGGCTGCTCTGGTCCGGATCAAGCGCAGCGCGTCCTGGGAGGTGCGCAGGCTTTCGTCGGCCATGACGGGCACGGGGAGCGCGTGGTTGATCTCGGCGAGTGCGTCGATCTGGTCTCCGGGGACCGGCTGCTCGATCAGGTCGATGCCGGCGGCGGCCAGCCGCGGCAGGAGCCGGAGGCTGGTCAGGAGGTCCCAGCGGGCGTTGAGGTCCACGCGCAGACTGGCTGAGGACGACATCTTCTCGGCGATCGCGGCGATCCGGTCGATGTCGTCGGCCGGATCGAGGGCGCCCATCTTGAGCTTGAAGCTGCGGTGGTCGCCGCTGGCGAGGATCCGCTGGATCTCGTCCACGACGACGCCGGCGGGTTCGGCACCCAGGGCCCAGGTGACCTCGATGCGTTCGCGGGCGAGGCCGCCGAGGAGGGTGTGCACCGGAACGCCGAGGCTGCGTGCCCAGGCGTCGTGGAGGGCGACTTCCACTGCTGTCTTGGCGTAAAGGTTCGCGGCGACGTGGTCGGTGACGTCCCGCATCAGGTCGTCGATCCGGTCGACCGGCCGTCCGCGCAGCAGCGGCGCGACATAGGTGTCGATGGTGACTTTCATGGACTCGACCGATTCGCCGCCCCACCACGGGCCGCCGGGCACGACGCCTTCGCCCGTTCCGACGATCCCGGCTCGGGTGCGGACGAAGACCAGCAGGACCGGTTGCGCGTGGAGCGTCACCCGGGCGAACTTGTGCGGGCGACGGAGGGGGACGTCCAGGATGACGGTTTCGATGCTTTCGATGAGAACGTCGTCAGGGGTCGGGGACATGGTGCCTCTCGGGAGCCTGGGCGGAATGCAACTGCAAGGCGTGGCTGCAGGGGCGGCAGGCGCCGTCCCCGCAGCCACGTGGGTGGCGTCAGTCCTTTTCCAGTTCGAAGTCGTATGTGACGCGGCGGACGCCGGCGCCGTCGTCTGCCGGCGCGATGACGAGTTCGGGTTTTGTTGCCGCGGCGACGTCGGAGTCCAGGTACTCGCCGGCTTCGAAGTACAGCTGGGTGGTGATCGTCCGATGACCGTCGGCGCGGACCATGAGGTGGATGTGCGCCGGTCGCCACGGGTGCCAGCCGGCGCTTTCCAGCAATGCGCCGGTCGGGCCGTCGTGCGGAATCTGGTAGGGCGCGGGCTGGACGGTGCGGATCGCGAACCTGCCGTGGTCGTCGGTGACGACGACGCCGCGGAGGTTCCCGTCGGGAAGGTGCGGGGCGAATCCGGCGTAGTAGCCCTCATCGTCGGCGTGCCAGATGTCGACCTCGGCTCCGGGCAACGGGTTGCCGTCGACGTCGCGCACCTGGCCGGAGAGCACCAGCGGAGTTCCCTTTTCGTCCGGGCGCATGGGAAGCGTGCACTCGGCGGAAAGCTTGGCCTGGCCGGGAAGGTAGTAGGGCCCCTCGATCGAGCCCTTGGTGCCGTGCTGCGACCTCGACACCTGGTCCTCGACGAAGTGTTCGACGAACACGTCGAGCACCAGCGGCCATTCTCCGCCTTCGCCGACCGACATCAGCCACGCTTTGGCGGCCTGGTATTCGGGGTATGTGACGTCGTGGCGGTGCACGACGTCGTCGATGGCCTTCAAGATGTCGCCGACGATGCCGGCGACGCGCTCGGGGCTGCTTCCTGCGGTGCTGCGCCGCGTGGAGCTTTCCTTGAACGCAGCGGTCGCGCTGGCGCCGGATCCGGCCGCGGTCGGGGAGTGATGTTCATGGGTGGCAGTCATTCGGTGCTCCTGGTCGGATGATCAGCGGTTGAGAATGCCGCTCGCGTCGGTAGGGCTGATGAGGTCCAGCACCTTTCACGGGCGCGCCGTGCGGCCGGTCTCCACCGGTCGTTCGGCCGGTGCCGGTGGCGAATCGGCCGAAGGCCTCTCGCAGAGGTCGAGAGTCCACACTGGACCTTCGTCGTACGCTATGCGTACGATGAATACGCTGTGCGGTTCACACCGTGGGCTGCGACGGCGGCTTTGTCAAGTCGGATCCGCGCGCCAATTGCTGGGAGGATGGGCCGATGGAGCGCAAACCCGTCAACGAGCGAGACTTCGTCCAGAGCATCGAACGCGGTTTCGCCGTGCTGAACGCTTTCGACGAACAGCATCCGCGGATGGCCATGCCGGAAGTCGCGCAGCGGACAGGGCTGTCCCGTCCGGCTACCCGCCGGATCCTCCTGACGCTGCAGGAACTGGGCTACCTTGCGAACGCGGGCGGCGCATGGTTCCTCACCCCGCTGGTGCTCACCCTGGCGCAGCGCTATTCCGCCAGTCACAGCATGATCGAGTGGGCGCAGCCGCTGCTGCTGCGGCTGGCCGAGGAGACGCAGGAGTCGGCGTCGCTGGCGACCCTGGTCGGCACGGAAGTCGTCTACGTCGCGCGCGTCCAGGTGCGCCGCATCCTGAGCAACACCGTCGACGTCGGCAGCCGCATGCCGACGACCGCGACCTCGACCGGTCGCGTGCTGATGGCCTGGCGTGAGCCGGACTTCCTCGCCAAGGTGATCGCCGAACAGGGCATGCCGAGGCTGACCGCGCACACTGTCACCGATCCGGTGCGGCTCGCCGACATCCTGCACGAGGTCCGACAGCAGGGGTACTGCATGGTCGAGTCCGAACTCGAAATGGGATTGCTGGCCGCTTCCGTGCCGGTGCGCGACGCCAGCGGAGAGGTGACCGCGGCCATCGCGTACTCGACGTCGCTGGGCAGATTCACCCGCGAGCACGTCGAAACCAAGGTGATTCCGCTGATGCTCGACATCGCCGGCGAGCTGTCGCGACTGCTCGGCCACGGTTCGGCGGACAAGACGCCGCGCCCGGAACGAGACGGGTTCTACTGAGCGCTGCTGCTCATCCGGCCGAGAATCGCGAGCGCGCGCTGCATCACCAGGTCGGTCTCGTCTCTCGTCGCGGCGACGAGCGGGACCGTCGGCACGTCGTCGAGCGGCAGGTGCACGACTCCCGGCACGCCGAGGAACGCGGTCGGCTCCGGCACCACCGCAACGCCGAGGCCGGCGGCCACGAAGGTCAGCAGCGTTGAGGTTTCGGCGACTTCGTGCGTGACGTGCGGGGCGAATCCGGCGTCCTCGCACAGCCGAGTCACCAGCCGGTGCATGGAGGATCCAGCGGCCCCGCTGTGCAGGACGAGGCCCTCGGCCTCGAGATCGCCGATCGCTAGACGCGCACGCGTGGCCAACGGGTGGTCCTGCGGCACCGCGACCAGCAACCGGTCCTCGCGCAGCACGGTCAGGCGCAGGTCCGGAGCCAGTCCCTCGGTGTGCCGCAACAGGCCCAGATCGAGTGACCCCTCGCGCAGGCCCGCGACCTGCTCCGGGGCGAGCATCTCGCCGCGGAAGCGGACCTCGACCGCGGGCAGCTCCGCCCGCAGCTCCCGGGCCAGCGCCGGCAGCAGCGAGTACGTCGCCGACCCGACACAGCCCACGGTCAACCGGCCTTCGCGGCCCTCGGCGACGCGTCTGGCCCGGGCGCGCGCCGCATCGACCGCCGCGAGCACCGCGCGAGCCTCGTCCAGATACGCCGCCCCGGCCGGGGTGAGGGCGACCCGGCGGGTCGTCCGCTCCAGCAGGTCGACGCCCAGTTCGGCCTCCAGGTGCCGGATCGCTCGGGACAGCGGCGGCTGCGCCATCCGCAGCCGCTCTGCGGCGCGCCCGAAATGGCTTTCCTCGGCGACGGCGACGAAGTACCGCAGGAGGCGGAGCTCCATTAATACCTCCAGAGTTGATTTACGAACTTAAATGATACTTCTGTTCTCTCGGTCGGGCTCTTACGCTCGCCGCGTGAGCAATGTGGTGATCTGCAATCCGGTCCGTACGCCGGTCGGCCGCTACGGGGGCGCGCTGGCTTCGCTGACCGCGACCGACCTGGCATCCGGGCTGCTGCGCGAACTCGCCGGCCGAACCGGGCTGGGCGAGGGCGACGTCGACGACGTGCTGCTCGGCCAGTGCTACCCGAGCGGCGAGTCGCCGGCCATCGGCCGGGTCGCCGCGCTCGACGCCGGTCTCGGGACTTCGGTGCCCGGGCTGCAGATCGACCGCCGCTGCGGCTCGGCGCTGCAGGCTGTGCTCTACGCGGTCGGGCAGGTGGCCTCGGGCGGTGCACGGCTCGTCGTGGCCGGCGGGGCCGAGTCGATGTCCACTGTGGAGCATTACGCCACCGGCCTGCGCGCGGGCAAGATCGCCGGCGGGATCCAGCTGCACGACCGGCTCGTGCGAGCCCGGGAAACCGCGGGCGGCAACCGCTTCCCGGTGCCCGGCGGGATGCTCGAAACGGCCGAGAACCTGCGCCGGCAGTACCGCATTTCCCGCCGAGAGCAGGACGAACTGGCCGCAGCGTCGCACGAGCGGGCTGCCGCCGCGCACGAGACCGGGAAATTCGCCGACGAACTCGTCCCGGTGGTCGTCCCCGGCGGCCGGCGCACGCCGGAGACCACCGTGGACCGGGACGAGCACCCGCGGCCCGGCACGACCGCGGAGCAGCTCGGCAGGCTGCGTCCGGTGCGGCTCGCGATGGACGAGGCTGCGACAGTCACCGCGGGCAACGCCTCGGGCCAGAACGACGGCGCCGCGCTGTGCATCGTGACGACCCGCGAGGAAGCGGACCGCCGCGGCCTCACCCCGGTGCTGATGCTGAAGTCGTGGGCAGTGGCCGGCGTCCGGCCGGAGGTCATGGGCATCGGCCCGGTGCCCGCCACCCGCGCGGCGCTCAGGCGCGCCGGGCTGACCATGGCCGACCTCGACGTCATCGAACTGAACGAGGCGTTCGCCGCCCAGGTGCTGGCCTGCCTGCGCGAGTGGGGCGTCGACGCCGACGACAAGCGGCTCAACCCCAACGGTTCCGGCATCTCCCTCGGCCACCCGGTCGGCGCGACCGGAGCGCGGATCCTGGCGACGCTGGCGCACGAGATGACGCGGACCGGGGCACGCTACGGCCTGGAAACCATGTGCATCGGCGGTGGCCAGGGCCTCGCCGCGATCTTCGAAAGGGTTCAGTCGTGAACGAGTCCATTGTGGTCCATCATGCGGTGACCGGCAGGGAAGACGGCCCGGTCGTGGTGCTCTCGAACTCGCTCGGGACCACGATGGCGATGTGGGACGCGAATCTGGCGGAGCTGGAGAAGCGTTTCCGCGTCGTCCGGTACGACACCCGCGGCCACGGGGGCTCACCGGTCCCGAGCGGCCCGTACACGATCGACGACCTCGCCGACGACATCGTCGCGCTGCTGGAGCGCCTCGGGGTGCGCAGCGCCCACGTCGTGGGCCTGTCCCTCGGAGGCATGACCGCGATGCGGCTCGCCGCGCGCCGTCCGGATCTGGTCGACCGGATGGTGCTGCTGTGCACGAGTCCCTACCTCGAACCGTCGTCGGCGTGGCGCGACCGTGCGGAGCTCGTGCGGGCGGAGGGAACCCAGGCCGTCGACGCCGCGGTCGTCGCGCGCTGGTACACCGCAGCGCACCTCGAGGCCCACCCCGAGGTCAAGGCGGCGGGCGCGGCCATGGTCGCTGCGACACCGGCCGAGGGCTACGCCTCGTGCTGCGAAGCCATTGCCGCCATGGACCTCCGGCCGGATCTTGCGTCGATCACCGCGCCCACGCTGGCCGTCGCGGGCGCGGAGGACCCCGCCACGCCGCCGCCGCACCTGCAGCAGATCGCCGACGGTGTCGCGCGAGGCCGCCTCTTGGTGGTCGACAAATCGGCCCACCTGGCCAATGCCGAGCGACCCGAAATCGTGACGCCGGCGATCCTCGCGCATTTGGGAGCGGCGCAATGATCCCGGACAAGGTCGTCGCCGATGCTGCCTCCGCGGTAGTCGACGTCCGGCCGGGCAGCACCGTCGCGGTCGGCGGGTTCGGCCTCGCTGGCATCCCGTGGTTCCTGATCGAGGCGCTGCTCGAGCAAGGGGCCGACGACCTCACGGTCGTGTCCAACAATTGCGGCGTGGACGGCGGCGGGCTCGGGTTGCTGCTGGAGCAGCGGCGGATCAGCCGGGTGATCGCGTCCTACGTGGGCGAGAACAAGGAATTCGCTCGCCAGTACCTCGCCGGCGAAGTCACTGTCGAGCTGACGCCCCAGGGAACGCTGGCCGAGCGGCTGCGTGCCGGGGGTGCGGGGATCGGCGCGTTCTTCACCCCCACCGGCGTCGGCACCGTGGTGGCCGAAGGGGGTCTGCCCTGGCGCTACCGCCCGGACGGCTCGGTCGCGCTCGCTTCCCCGGCCAAGGAAGTGCGCACGATCGCAGGCCGCCCGATGGTTCTGGAGGAGTCGATCGTCGCCGACGTCGCGCTGGTCCGGGCCGCGGTGGCGGACCGCGCAGGGAACTGCCGATTCCATCGCTCCGCCCGCAACTTCAACCCTGCCGTGGCGACCTCGGGCCGGCTGACGATCGTGGAGGCCGAGCGGCTGGTCGAGGTCGGCGACCTCGACCCGGACGACGTCCATCTGCCCGGCGTATTCGTCCAGCGGGTCGTGCCGTTGGCCCCGGACCAGGCGTCGCGCAAGGAAATCGAGAAGCGCACGATCCGCGAAAGGCGGGCATGACATGCCGTGGACCCGTGAGCAGATGGCGGCCAGGGCCGCACGCGAACTGCGCGCCGGCGAGTACGTCAACCTGGGCATCGGACTGCCGACCATGATCACCGAACACCTCGCCGTCGGTTCCGGGGTGACCGTGCACGCCGAGAACGGGATCCTCGGCGTCGGCCCCTTCCCCTACGTCGACGAGGTCGATCCCGACCTCATCAACGCGGGCAAGCAGACCGTGACCGTGACGCCCGGGGCGTCGTTCTTCGGCTCCGACGAGTCGTTCGCGATGATCCGCGGAGGCCACATCGACGTCGCCGTGCTGGGGGCGCTTCAGGTGGCGGCCAACGGCGACATCGCGAACTGGAGCGTTCCCGGCCGGATGATCAAGGGCATCGGCGGCGCGATGGACCTGGTGTCGGGCGCGTCACGGGTGATCGCACTGATGGAGCACCGCACCCGTGACGGCGAACCGAAGCTGGTCGCCGAGTGCGCGCTGCCGCTGACCGGGCGCGGCGTGGTGTCCCGGGTGATCACTGACCTGGCCGTGCTCGACATCTCCGACGGCAGCTTCGTCCTCGTCGAGTGCGCGCCCGACGTCGCGCCGGAACAGGTGCGCGCCGCCACCGGCGCGCAGGTCGCCGAGCGGCAGGCGGTGGCCGGATGAGCCTCGAAGAACGCGTCCGGCGGATGGAAGATCTGCATGCGCTGCAACAGCTGCGCGCTCGCTACTGCCAGTACCTCGACGACGGGCGCTGGACGGAACTCGTGGAACTGTTCACTCGCGACGGCGCCTTCGTCGGGCTGTCCGCGGTCCGCGGGCACGCGGAACTGCTGGAGTTCTTTCCCGGGCTGCAAAAGGGAAGCCTGAGTTCCTGGTGGCATTTCTCCGCCAACGAAACGCTGGAGCTCGACGGCGACACCGCGACCGGCGAAACGTGGCTGCTGCAGCCCTGCGTCGTCGACGGCCGGGCACAGCTGGCCGCCGGCCGGTACGCCGATCGCATGGTTCGTGCCGCAAACGGGGACTGGTTGTTCGACGAACGCAAGGTCACCTTCTTCTGGTGGTCCGACCTCGCCGAAGGCTGGGACGCCGGACGGTTCGCCTGGCCTCCCGCGCGCGTCGCGGCCGACGACCGGTATCCCCCGCGATGAGCGCGCGAACACCGGATTCCGTGCTCGTTCCGCGCTCGTGCCTGGTGGTGCCCGCGAGCGACGAACGCAAAACGGCCAAAGCCCTTGCCTCCGCCGCCGACGAAGTCGTGCTGGACCTCGAGGACGCCGTCGAGCCCGGGAGCAAGGCGAGCTCCCGCGAACGCGTCGCGCAGATCCTGGCCGAGGCCGGACGGCCAGGTCTCGCGGTGCGGGTCAACCAGGTCGGGACGGCCTGGTGCCACCTCGACGTGCTCGCCGCGGCGGCGGCCGCGACCGGCCCGCTGACCCTGGTCGTGCCGAAGGTCGAGGACGCGGCCGACGTGTCCTTTGTGGATCGTCTGGTGGCCGGGGCGGTCGCCGGTCGCGACGGCTGCCCGGACATCCGGCTGGACGTGCTGATCGAATCGGCCGCAGGGCTGGAGAACCTGGACCGCATCGTGCCCGCGGCCGCGCGAATCCGCGCAGTCGTCATCGGTTACGCCGATCTCGGCGCGAACCTCGGATGCGACCTCGACGCCGCCTCACCCGGCGCGCGCAGCTTGCGCGCCCAGGTGCGGAGCCGGGTCTTGCTCGCCGCGCGGGCCGCGGGTCGCGCCGTCGTCGACGGGCCGTGGTTGTCGATCGCCGCCGACGCCGAGTTCGCTGCGGACCGCCGGGAGGCCCGCGACCAAGGCTTCGACGGAAGCTGGACTATCCACCCCGCTCAGCTCGGGGTGGTCAACGACCTGTTCACCCCCGCACCGGCCGAAGTGGACTGGGCCCACGGCGTCCTCGACGCGCTCGCCGGCGCCGCCGCCCGCGGTTCGGGCGCGGTCGCGCTCGACGGGCAGATGCTCGACGAGGCCGTGGCCGTCCGGGCGCGCCGGGTGCTGGCCCGCGCTGGGGAGCGACGGTGACCGGGACTGTCGTGCGCGCCCGGGGACCGTACTTCGACGAGCTCGAACGCGGCGAGGTTTTCGACGCCGCACCGCCGGTCACGCTCACTGCGGGCGGTGCGGCGGTGCATCAGATGATCGTCGGGGACCGGCTGCGCTACGCGACCGATCACGTGGCCGGAGCCCGCCTCACCGGGCGCGGTCCGGTCGCTCACCCCGCCTACGTCTGGGACGTCGCCATCGGTCAGTCGACCCAGGCTACGCATTTCGTCCGGGCCAACCTGTTCTACCGCGGCCTGCGCTTCCTGAGTTTCCCCGTGCTCGGCGACACCCTGCACACGCGGACCACCGTGGTGGGGCTCCGGGAGAACACGCGGCGGCCCGGCCGCGGCGCCACCGGACTGGCCGCGTTGCGGATCCAGTGCGTCGACCAGCGCGGCGCGGCCGTGCTGGACTTCCACCGCTGCGCGATGCTTCCGTTGAGCCCGGACGCACCCGACACCGGGCACCAGGACGACCTCAGCGGCATCGGGACCGACGCGCCGTCGGCCGAAGCCGCGCTGCAGACCCTTGACCTGACACAGCACCGGACCCGCACACCGCCGGAACCCGGCACGACGATCGAGGTGGTCGGCGGCGACGTGGTCAGCTCGGCGCCGGAGCTGGCGCGGCTGACGCTGAACGTCGCCCAGGTGCACCACGACGCCGGAGTCACCGGAAGGCGGCTGGTCTACGGCGGGCACACCATCGGCCTTGCCGCCGCTCAGGTCGCCCGTGCCTTCCCGGACCTGGTCGCCTTCCTGGGCTGGGAATCGTGCGACCACACCGGGCCGGTGCACGAGGGCGACACTCTCCGTTCGACGATCGACCTGCTGTCGGCTCGCCCCGGGCCGTCCGGCAGCGTCGTCGCCCAGCTGCGGGTTCGCGTCACCGCCGAAGCGGGAAACGACGTTCCGCGGGACGTGCTGGACTGGCGCTGCGAGGTGCTCACGTGACCGCGCCACTGGCCGGGCTGCGCGTCGTCGAGGCCACCAGCTTCGTCGCCGGGCCGCTCGCCGGGATGACCTTGGCGCAGCTCGGTGCCACAGTGCTGCGGATCGACCCGGTCGAGGGCTCGGTCGACGGCGGCCGCTGGCCGCTGGACCGCGTCGGGCGAAGCCTGTTCTGGGCCGGCCTCAACAAAGGCGTCCGCTCCGTCGCGCTCGATCTGCGCATTCCGGAAGGCCAGGAACTGGCGACCGCGCTGGTGACCGCGCCCGGCGACGACGCGGGACTGTTCGTCGACAACACGATCGGCCGCCTGTATTTCGACCACGACCGCCTGCGGGCCCGCCGCGAGGACCTGGTGCACGTCCACATCCAGGGCTACGCCGACGGCCGCGCGGCGATGGACTACGCGGTGAACCCCCGCTACGGCGTGCCGATGCTGACCCGCCACACCGATCTCGACCGGCCGACCAACCACGTCCTGCCAGCCTGGGACATCGCCACCGGGCTGCTCGCGGTGTCCGGACTGCTCGCCGGGCTGCGCCGGCGCGCGCTCGACGGTCAGGGTTCGCGGATCGACCTCGCGCTCGACGACGTCGCGGCGGCGCACGTGGCGCATCTGGGCTGGCTGGCCGAAGCAGAGGAGAACGGCCGCGACCGGCCCCGGCTGGGCAACCACATGTACGGGGCGTTCGGGGTCGACTTCGCCTGTGCCGACGGGCGGCGGGTGATCGCCGTCGCGATCACCCGCCAGCAGTGGCGGGATCTGGTCCGGGTCACCGGGACCGAGAAGGTCTTCGCCGCGCTCGAAACCGCACACGAGGTCGACCTCGACGAGGAAGGGGCGCGCTTCGAGCACCGGGCGCTGATCGAAGCGGTCCTCGCGCCCTGGTTCGCCGCCCGCACGGCGGCGGAGGTGCTCGACGCCGCGAAGAGCACCCGGGTGATGGTCGGCGAGTTCCGCACGCCGTCGGAAGTCGTCGCGGCCTACCGCCGCGGCGAGGAATCGGCGGTGCTGGTCGACGTCGCCGCGGAAGGGCGGCCGCCGATGCTGACGGCGACGTCGCCGCTGCGCTGGGATGAGCGCTACCTCGAGACGTCGGGCGCCCGCCCGTTCGGCTCGGACACGCACTGGGCGTTGAGCGAGATCCTCGGCCTGTCCGACCGGGAAATCGGCTCGCTGGCCGATCGCAAAATCGCCGGGTCGCGCTCGGTGCCTGGCCGCCGGTAGCCCGCTCCTTTTCCCAGCCCGAGAACCACGTTCGCACCCAGTTCGAATCCAGAAGGAGTGACATCGATGTCGCACAACCCGGTCCCCGCGGGCGGCCCGCGCACGCTGGCCAGAGTCGCCGGCGCAGCTCTCATCGGATCCGCACTGGAGTGGTACGACTATTTCCTGTACGGCACCGCTGCCGCGCTGGTCTTCAACAAGGTTTTCTTTCCGGAGCAGAGCGCGACGACGGCGTTGCTGCTTTCGTTCGCCACCTTCGGCGTCGGGTTCGTCGCCCGACCGGTCGGCGCCGCGATCTTCGGGCACATCGGCGACAAACTGGGCCGCAAGCCCGCACTCGTCGCGACCCTGTTGCTGATGGGGGCTTCCACGACGCTGATGGCCGTCATCCCGTCGTACGGATCCATCGGCATCGCCGCGCCGGTGATGCTCGTCGTGCTGCGGCTGTTGCAGGGCGCGGGGTCGGGCGCGGAATACAGCGGTGCCGCGATCTTCGCCGTCGAATACGCGCCCGCACACCGTCGCGGGCTGTACGGCGCTCTCGGCGCCAGCGGCTCCTACGCCGGCATGGCGCTGTCGTCGGCGGCGGTTTTCCTGTCCACGTCGCTGACCACCGACGAGCAGTTCCTCTCCTGGGGCTGGCGGCTGCCGTTCCTCGCCAGCGTGGTGCTCATCGGGCTCGGCATGTGGCTGCGGCTGCGGCTGGACGAAACCCCGGCCTTCGAGGAGAACCAGCGGGAAACCGCACCGGCCGAGGAAAGCGGCGTTCCGATCTTCACCTTGCTGCGCACGCGGTGGAAGAACGTGTTGCTGGTCGTGGGCGTGGTTGCCGCGCCGCTGGCGCTGAGCTACGTGTACCAGGTTTACGCGCTGGCTTTCCTGAAGCAGTCGGGCCACTCGGCCTCGGTCGGCACCGCCAGTCTGGTCGTCGCCGGCGTGACCGTGATGGTCACCGCGCCACTGGCCGGGCTCGCCTCCGACAAGTGGGGCCGGCGCCCGGTTCTGATTGGCGGCGCTGTCTTCGCAGCGGCCTACGCGTTCCCGTTCTTCTGGCTCGCCGGAAGCCACAACACCCTTCTCGCGATCGTCGCGGTCGCCATAGCCCAGGGCGGCAGCGTCGGCATCATGTTCGGTGTCCAGGGCGTGATCCTCGCCGAGCTGTTCGCGACGAAAACCCGCTACAGCGGGGCGGCCGTCAGCCGCGAGATCGGCGCAGTCCTTTTCGGCGGCCTGGCCCCGCTCATCTCGGTCAGCCTCGCCGCGGCCGGCGGCGGCGCCCCGTGGCCGGTGGGCCTCTACGTCCTCGGCCTGTGCGCGATCACCGCCGTCGCTGGGCTCTTCGCCCCGGAAACCGCCCGCACGACCCTCGATTCCCTCGACGACGTCGTCGAGGGAGGCCACTCCGAAAGCAAGGTGGACGCCTGATGACACACCGCCCTGTCCCGCGGCCCGGCACGCCGCGATATCTCACCGAAGACCGGCGCGACGTCCAGCAGCTGGCCCGGCAGTTCGCCCGCGAACGGGTCCGGCCGCTGGCCGACGAGCTCGACTCCCGGCAGGGTGCGATCCCCGACAGCCTGCGCGACGAAATGGCCGAACTCGGTTTCTTCGGCCTGATGATCCCCGAGGAATACGGCGGACTCGGGCTCGGCGTCTTCGAGTACTGCCTGGTCGCCGAGGAGCTGGCGCGCGGCTGGCTCAGCGTCGCCAGCCTGCTGGCCCGCGGCAACGGAATGGGCGGCGAGTTCACCGAGGAACAGCGCAAGGAACTGTTGCCACGCATGGCTGCGGGGGAGTATCTCGGCGCCTTCGCGCTGTCGGAGGCCGAGGCAGGCTCGGACGTCGCGAACCTCTCCTGTCGCGCCCGCCGCGACGGCGACGATTGGGTCGTGCACGGCACGAAAATGTGGTGCACGTACGCGGATCAAGCCGACTACCTCGTCCTGTTCGCGCGGACGTCGGACAAGGACCCGGCCAAGCCGCACCGGGGGATCAGCGCCTTCCTGGTCGACAAGCCCCGGGGCTCCTTCCCCGCGGGTATGAGCGGTACGAAGATCCGCAAGATCGGCTACTTCGGCTGGTCGACCTGGGACCTGGCGTTCGACGGCCTTCGGCTGCCCGCTTCGGCGATGCTCGGCGAGGAGGGGCGCGGCTTCTATCTCGCGCTGAGCGGTCTCGAGGTCGGTCGCGCGCACACCGCGGCGCGCGCCATCGGGCTCGCCCAGGCCGCGTTCGACGACGCGGTCGAGTACGCACGCACCCGGCAGCAGTTCGGCGGACCGCTCACCCAGTTCCAGGACCTCCGGTTCAAGCTCGCCCGCATGGCCGCCGACATCGAAGCGGCTCGCCAGCTGATGTACCACGTGGCCACGGAAATCGACTCTGGCCGCCGCTGCGACCGCGAGGCCGCAATGGCCAAGTACTTCGCCAGCGAAATGGCCGAGCGGGTGACCAGCGAAGCCATGCAGATCCACGGAGGTGCCGGGTACACCACGGACTTTGCCGTGGAACGGCACTGGCGAGACGCCCGGCTGACTCGGATTTTCGAAGGTGCCAACGAAATCCAGCTCCGCGTGATCTCCGACGACATCCTCGGCCCCGCGAGATGACACGAGCCGCAGCTCGGACCGTATGTCGATGGCGGCTGGCGCTGTGCCGAGGTCGATGCTGGGTGTGGAGTACTCGCTGATGCCCGCCACCTGCACGGCTGCGCGCTGATGCATGTCAGGACGGCAGCCCGGCGAAAGCCGGTTCGACGGCATGCTGCGCCGACAGGGTGAGCCGAGCCGCGGTTCAAACGCCGCGGGCTGATTCGCCTGGGCAAAACCGCATCGAAGGTCCTGGCCTGCCCGGTGGGACGTCGCCGGACCGTGCTGGGCTACCGGCCGGTCGGCTATATGGCCGTAATTGCGGCGCTGGGCGGCAAGGCCGCTCTGCGCCGCGGGGTGCATTTGAGGAGGATGCCGAGGCATCGGCGGGAGCTGCTCAATGTCCTCGTCCAGCTGACGTCGCCGTTCGCTCCGTCGTTGAGGGCGATCATCATTTCTCTCGGTCGACGCAACAAGTACACGACTGGCAACGCCGGTCGAAGGGGGCGGCATGCTGCGCCGGAAGAGGTGACCGTGCGGTCTCCGTCCGTGCGGGGGTCGTCTGTCCGGCAGCAGCTGGCTACGGCCGGCCGGCTGCGGATCAAAGGCTGAACTTCGCCTCATCGCTCTGGGTGGTTTCCGAGGTCTTGGAGCCCAAGGGTGCACACCAGGCCCAACGGTTCCCGCGGCGCGTTGTCGGCGCGAGGTAACTGGGTGGACGAGGCAGAGAGCCGCGTTCCGGGCGGCGGCCGCCGGCGCGGGGACGCTAGTCCCGAGGCGACTGCTTTCCGATCTCGAACTCGCCGCGGTCGGCGCGCTCGCGTACGCCGCGCCAGAACTCGAGGGCGGCGTATTCCATGCCGAGCCCGAGTTCCAGGGTGATCATCCGGCCGGCTACTTCCTCGATGTGGCCGAAGCGGCGCTGCATTTCCTCGTATTCGGCGATCCGGCGCTCGTGCTGCTCGACCTGACCCTTCGCGAGCTGTGCCACGTCGTCCGGTCCGGCCAGCTCGCTGAAGAACAGCTTGATCTCCGCTACGTCGCGCAGCTCGAAATGCTCGTCGACAGGCTCGGCCATCCAGCCGCGCAGCGCCTTCCGGCCGGCTTCGGTGATCGAGAACGTTTTGCGCCGGCGCCCCGAATCTTCCTCGTCGAGTTCCAGCAAGCCGGCTTCCTCGAGCCGTTTGGGCTCCGAGTACAGCTGCGCGTGCGGGAAGTTCCAGAAGTAGCCCACTGACCGGCCGATCGCGCGTTTGAGGTCGTAGGACGTGGAAGGCCCGCGCAGCGCGATCATGCCGAGCACCACGTACGACGTCGTCGACAACCGAACCGTTGACATGCTCCGAACCATATCGTAGGTTCGCAACCATCCGAAACAGACGGTCGGAATCGTACCGTGTGTTACGTACGGTAGTTCCGATCGGCACGACCGCTGTCGCGATGGAGGGACGGTCATGGATCTGGGTACGGTTCTGCGCTGGACGGCGGAGCGTTATCCCCGGCGCCGTGCGGTGGGCGGCAGAAGCCCCATGACCTATGCGGAGTGGGATGCGCACACCGACCGGCTGGCACGGGCGCTGGCCGAGCTCGGCGTCCGGCCCGGCGAACGGGTGGTGCTTTCGCTCGCCGGTGGCGAACCGCTGGCCAGCCTGCACCTGGCCGTGCAGAAGCTCGGTGCGGTCTCGGTGCCCTTGTCGTTCCGGTTCGCGCCGCCCGAACTTGCCTACTGCGTCGCCGACGCCGCGCCCGCCCTGGTGATCACCGACGCCTCGACCGCGGCTCTCGCGGACGAGGCGCTGGTTGGGCTGCCCCCGGTGGCTCGGATCGCCTCCGGGCCACCGGGCGAGGACACCATCGAGCGCCGGGCGCTGGCTCAGCCGAGCGGCTGCCTGGGCATCCGAGTGTCTGATCAGGACATCAGCGTGATGCTCTACACCTCGGGCACCACCGGGAAGCCGAAGGGCGTGCCGCGCACGCACTCTGCCGAGCACTACGCGGCGATCGCGCATTTGATCCAGAGTGGACAGTCCCGCTTCGACGCCACGCTGGGCGTGATGCCGCTGTTCCACACGATGGGGCTGCGCACTCTGCTGGCCACTCTGGTCGGCGCGGGAACCTGGGTGCCGCAGGTGAAGTTCGACGCGGACGAGACGCTCGAATTGATCACCGCGGAGGGGATCGGTTCGCTGTACCTGGTGCCGACGATCTACTGGTCGCTGGTGCGCACCGGCCGGCTCGCCGAGGCGCGAACCGTGCGCAGGCTGGCCTACGCGGGCTCGTCGATGACCCCGGCGCTGGCCGAGCAGCTCGCCGGCGCGCTGGCACCGGAGTCCTTCGTCAACCACTTCGGCAGCACCGAGATCTACACCTTCACCATCGGGCCGGACGTGCTCGCGAAGCCCGGCTCGGCGGGCCGCGCCGGCATTTTCTCGCGGGTCCGGCTGGTGGACCCGGACCCCGCCGCGCCGCCGGACGCCGAGGTGGCGCCGGGGGAGCAGGGCCAGATCGCCATCTCGATGGCCAGCCCCGAGGCGTTCGCCGGGTACTGGCACCGGGCGGACGCCAACGCGAAGTCCATCCGCGACGGCTGGTACTTCCCCGGCGACCTGGCGATCGCCGACGAGGACGGGGACCTCTGGGTCGCCGGCCGGGTCGACGACATGATCAATTCCGGGGGCGAAAACATCTACCCCGACGAGATCGAGGACGCGCTGATCCGCTGTGCGGCGGTGCGCGAGGTGGTCGTCGTGGGCATGGCCGACGACCGGTGGGGGCAGGCCGCCACCGCGTTCTTCGTCCCGGGCGACGGCATGACCCCCGAACACGCGACCGAAGTGCTCGAGGCCTTCGTCCGCGAGCAGTCCGGGCTGCCGTCGTTGAAGTGCCCCAAGCGGTTCGTCGCAGTCGACACCATCCCCAAGTCCGGGGTGGGCAAGATCCTCCGCCGCGAACTGAGCTCCGGGAACTACCGCGCGCTGTTCGACAGCGTCGCAGAAGCAGGCAGGTGAACCGCATGACCGCAGTTTCCGGAAAGCCGGCCAGGAGGACGGCGCGGATCGAGGACCCCGCGCTGCTCACCGGCCGCGGCAGGTTCCTCGACGACATGGACCCGTTGCCGGGCACGCTGACCGCGGCGGTGGTGCGCAGCCCGCACCCGCACGCCCGGATCCGCGGCGTCGACCTCGAACGGGCCCGCCGGCACCCCGGGGTCGCCGCGGTGATCGGTCCCGAGGAGGTCAAGGCGGCCCTGCGCCCGTTCCCGCTGGCGCTCAAGGCACCGATGCCGTACTACCCGACGGCGACGGACAAGGTGCGCTTCGTCGGCGAACCGGTCGCGGTCGTCGTCGCGAACGATCGGTACCTGGCCGAGGACGCGGCGGAACTCGTCGAGGTCGAC
Source organism: Amycolatopsis echigonensis (assembly GCF_002846615.1). Taxonomy (NCBI): domain Bacteria; kingdom Bacillati; phylum Actinomycetota; class Actinomycetes; order Pseudonocardiales; family Pseudonocardiaceae; genus Amycolatopsis; species Amycolatopsis echigonensis. Next base: position 5,449,572 of record NZ_PJMY01000003.1, read on the forward strand.
TACGAGCCGCTGCCGCCGGTGGTCGACGTGGAGAAGGCACTGCTGCCGGACGCGCCGCGGCTGCACGAGGACGCCGACAGCAACGTCGCGACCGACCGGACCTTCACCTTCGGCGGCGTGGACGACGTGTTCGCCAAGGCGGATCACGTGGTCAAGGGCAAGTACGACTTCCCGCGCTACTCCTCCACCCCGATGGAGTGCTACTCGGTCGTCGCCGAGTGGCAGGACGAAGGGGACGGCCCGGCCATCCAGGCGTGGGCGAACTTCCACGGCCCGTTCTCCATGGTGGCGGTGCTGGCCGGCGCGTTCGGCCTGCCCGCGTCGCGGATCCGGCTGATGATCCCGGCCGACAACGGCGGCAGTTTCGGCATCAAGGCGGGCATCTATCCCTATGTCGCGCTGATGGCGCTGGCCAGCAAGCACGCGGGCCGGCCGGTGCGCTGGACCGAGGACCGCATCGAGCACCTGCTGGCCAGCTCGGCCGGCTCGGACCGGGCGATGCGGTTCGAGGCCGCCGTCTCGAACGACGGCACGGTGCAGGCGCTGCGCGCCGACCTGGTGGACAACGTGGGCGCCTACCTGCGGCCGCCGGAGCCCAGCACGCTGTACCGCTGCTTCGGCAACATCACCGGCGCGTACAAGATCGACGCTGTCGAGATCCGCTCGCGCGCTGTGGTGACGAACAAGACGCCCACCGGGCTCAACCGCGGCTTCGGCGGCCAGCAGCTGTACTTCGGCCTGGAACGGCTGATGGACAAGGTCGCCGAAACCTGCGGCCTGGACCCGATCGAGCTGCGCAAGCGGAACTTCGTGCGGCACGAGGACTTCCCGTACGCCACCCCGACCGGCGGCATCTACGACTCCGGCGACTACCACCGCGCCCTCGACATGGTCGTGAAGAACGCGGACTACCAGGCCCTGCGCGAAAAGCAGCGGGAGGCGCGGGCGAGAGGCGAGTACTTCGGCCTCGGCGTGGCCACCATCGTCGACCCGTCCGCGACCAACATCGGCTACGTCGGCCTGGCCACCCCGGCCGAGCAGCGGGCGTCCGGGCGCGGCAAGTCCGGCTCCACCGAGCACGTCCGGATCAGCGTCGACCCCAGCGGGCAGGTGTCGGTGCTGCTGGGCACCGTGCCGCAGGGCCAGGGCCACGCCACCGTCGCCCAGCAGGTGGTCGCCGACCAGCTCGGCCTGCCCCTGGAGCAGGTGCGCCCGATCGTCGAGATGGACACCGCCACCACCCCGTGGACGATCAGCTCGGGCAGCTACTCCTCCCGCTTCGCGCCGCTGCTGACCAGCGCGCTGGTCGAGGCCGCGGAGAAGCTCGCCGAGACCGTCAAGATCGCCGGCGCCACCCTGCTCGGCGTCGCGGCCGAGGAGGTGGAGCTGGCCGAGGGCCACGTCCGGCAGCGCGGCGAACCGGGCCGGGCGGTCCCGTTCAAGCACGCGGCCGGGCTGGTGCACTGGGACCCCGGCGCGCTGCCGGAAGGCACCTCCGCCCGCCTCTACGAGGAGGCCGCGTTCACCCCGCCGCAGTCGAAGGCGGCCAGCCGCTCGGACCAGATCAACTCGAGCCTGTGCTACGGCTTCGTCGCGGAACTGGCCGTCGTCCGGATCGACCCGGAGACCCGGGAAGTGAAGCTCGAGCAGGTGGTCACGGTGCACGACGCCGGCACGATCCTCAACCCGACGCTGCTCGAAGGCCAGGTGCACGGCGCGCTCGCGCACGCACTGGGCGGCGCGCTGTTCGAGGAGATGCGCTACACCGACGCCGGGCAGCCCACCGCCACCTTCATGGACTACCTGTGCCCGACCACCGCGGAAACGACCTTCGAGCTCAACAGCGACCACCTGGAAACACCGTCCCCGCTGACCCGGCTCGGGGCGAAAGGCTGCGGCGAAGGCAGTTGCATGAGCCTGCCGGTCGCGATCGCCAACGCGGTCGCGGACGCGCTCGCTCCGGCCGGAGTGGACGTCACCAGCCTGCCCCTGCACGGAAACGTGCTCCACGAGCTGCTGACCGGCAGCACCTCGCAGAACGAAAGGAACCACTGACGATGGCACTCACCGGAGGCGAGATCAGGCTCGACCGCGGCCACGAAGGCCGGGTCGCCTACTTGACCCTCGATCACGGCAAGTACAACATCATCACCTGGGAGACCCGTCAGGTGATGGCCGACCGGTTCGCGGAGATCGACGCCGACGACGAGATCAAGGTCGTCGTCGTCCAAGGCGCGGGGGAGCACTTCTCCTCCGGCGGCGACATCGCCGGGTTCATGGAGGTCGACCCGATCGACTTCACCGACCTCGGCCAGAACGTGACCGCTCCGGCGCGCAGCCCCAAGCCGGTGATCACCGCCGTCGACGGCTACTGCTTCGGCGTCGGGCTCGAACTCGCGCTGTCCACCGACATCCGGGTGGCGACCAAGCGGGCCGAGTTCGCGCTGCCGGAAATGCGGCTGGGCATGATCCCCGGCTCCGGCGGCACGCAGCGCCTCGCCCGGCTGATCGGGCTGTCCCGCGCGAAGTACCACGTGATGACCGCGTCGCGGATCAACGCGCAGCAAGCCGGGGACTGGGGCCTGGTGGCGAACGTGGTCCAGGACCGCGCCGCGCTGGACGCCGAGGTGGAGCGGATCGTGGGCGTGCTGCTCGGGTTCTCCCCGCTCGCCGCGCGCACCGCCAAGGAGGTGCTCGACAAGGGCGTGGACGCGCCGCTGTACTCCGGCATCGAGCTGGAGCGCAAGGCGTACTCGATGCTGCGCTCCAGCAACGACTTCGCTGAGGGCGTCGCCGCGTTCACCGAGAAGCGCGCACCGAAGTTCCAGGGCCGGTGAGCTGACACCATGAAGGCCGCACCATTCGCCTACGTCCGGCCGTCGAGTCTGTCCGACGCGATCGCCGAACTCGCGAGCACGGGCGGCGGCGGCAAGGTCATCGCGGGCGGGCAGTCACTGGTCCCTGTGCTGGCCATGCGGCTCGCCCGCCCCGAAACCTTGGTGGACATCAATTCCGTCCCGGAGCTGGACCGGGTCGACACGGCGGGCGGGTACCTGGAAATCGGCGCCACGGTGCGCCAGCGCCGGGTCGAACGGGACCCGGCGGCTGCCACGGTTCCCCTGCTGGGCATGGCGTTGCCGTGGGTCGGGCACCGGGAACTGCGCAGCCGGGGCACCGTGTGCGGGAGCCTCGCGCACGCCGATCCCGCCGCCGAGCTGCCGGCCGTCGCGTGCTGCCTGAACGCCGAGCTGACCGTGACCGGCACCGGGGGTTCCCGTCAGGTGCCGGCCCGGGAGTTCTTCTCCGGCGCGATGACCACCGCGCTCGGACCGGACGACATCCTGACCGCGGTGCGCTTCCCGGCCGTCGGCGATCGGGAAGGCTTCGGGTTCGCCGAGATCGCGCGCAGGCACGGCGATTTCGCGCTCGCCGGGGTCGCGGTCCGCGTCCGGGTGCGCGGTGCGGAGACCGAGGCGGAGCTGACCGGGTTCGGCGTGTCCGATCGGCCGGTCACCCGCTCCGTCCGCGCCGAGCTCGCCGCCGCGCTTGGTGAGTGCGGCAGCGACGTGCGCCGCCTGGCGAGCGCTCTGTCCGACCCGCTCGCGGCGGTGGCCGACGAACTGGTCGACACCGACGGCGACGCCCACGCGTCCCGCGACTACCGTCGCCGGCTTTTCCGCACGTTGGCGAGCCGGGAACTGTGCAAGGCATACGAGCGCGCTCGCAGGAGCGCCGGTGAGGTGACCTCGTGAAGACTGTTCCGGAAACGACCGAACCCTTGGCGCAAAAAGGAAAACCGCGTGCGGTCAAGGCGGCCGCGGACGCTCTCGTCGAGGTCAGGATGACGGTGAACGGAACGCCTGCCGTGCTCAGCGTGCCCGCGCGAGTGACGCTCGCCGACGCGCTGCGGGACCACCTCGGGCTCACCGGCACGCACGTGGGTTGCGAGCACGGCGTGTGCGGGATGTGCACGGTGCTCGTGGACGGGGAAGCGGCCCGGGCCTGCCTGCTGTTCGCGGTCCAGCTCGACGGGGCGGACATCGTCACCGTGGAGGGCTTGGGCCGGCCGGACGACCTGCACCCGCTGCAAGAGGCATTCGGCCGCAACCACGCGCTGCAGTGCGGTTTCTGCACCCCCGGCTTCTTGATGAGCTCGTATGACCTGCTCAGCAACAAGCCCGAAGTGACCGAGGACGAACTGCCCGGGGAGCTGTCCGGGGTCATCTGCCGCTGCACCGGGTATCGCAACATCCTCGCCGCGGTCGAGGAAACCCGGGCGGCGCACCCGGACGGCATTCCCGCCCCGGGCAACTGCGCGCGCCGCGCGCTTGTGGGCCGGGCCAGCGGTCAAGCGGGCAGCACCGACGGCCGCGAAGCCGACGAGGACAGCAACGCCGCCGAGACCCGCCGGGTCGATATCGTGCTGCCGGACGGCGATCCGACGATCGCGGTCGACATCGAGACCGAGATCGGCGTGCCGGTGGACGCGGTGTGGCGCGTGTTCGACGATGTGTCGCTGCTCGCCCGGTGCCTGCCAGGAGCAGAGCTCACCGAGGACCTGGGCGAAGACCACTATGCCGGCCGCGCGCGCGTTTCGGTGGGCCCGATCAAGCTCGCGTTCAAAGGGGTGGCGCACGTCGTCGAGCACGACCGCGCCAGTCAGCGGTTGCGCGTGCTCGCGCAGGGGCAGGACACCGGCGGAGCGCAGACCCAGGCCGACATCGTGCTGCGCACCGAGGCCACCGCCGCCGGTACCGCGATGCGGGCCGAAGCCCAGGTCTATCTCACCGGGCGCATCGCGCAGTTCGGCCGCGCGCTGGCCGGGGACGTGAGCCGGCGCATGTTCGAGCAGTTCGCGGACGCCCTGGCCGAAGCCGCGACCTCCGGGCAGGCGCCCAGCGGTCCGGTCAAAGCGCCGAGCGCGCTGAAACTTCTGTTCGCTCCGCTGTTCGACCGGATCCGGGCAGCTCTGCGTCGCACGCGCCGGAAGTCCCGCTGATCTGGATTCGCGGGCAGGAGTCCACGTTTCGGATTCCTGTCCTGGTTCTCGCTGTCCTGTCTCATCTCCCGTGAGGGGAAAACCTTGACACCCGATATCGCACCACGGTCAAAGTCGCCTCGTGCCGCGGTATTCGCATCCGTCGCCGGCTGGTCCTTCGACTTGTTCGACCTGTTCCTGCTGCTCTACGTGGCCGGCCCGATCAGCAAGAACATCTTCCCGAGCACCAGCCCGACCCTGGGTATCGCCGCGGTGTTCGGCTCGTTCGCGGTCACCGTCGTGATGCGCCCGGCGGGCGCCGCGATCTTCGGCGAGCTGGCCGACCGCAAGGGACGCAAGGCCACCATGGTGCTGGTCATGGGCGGCGTCGGCATCACCACCGCCGCGATGGGCCTGGTCCCGCCGCACGCCGCGGTGGGCGTGCTCGCCCCGATCTTGTTCCTGGCGCTGCGGATCGCGCAAGGATTGTTCGTCGGCGGTGTCACCGCGACCACGCACACGCTCGGCACGGAGAGCATCGGCGCGCGCTGGCGCGGCCTGATGAGCGGGCTGATTGGGGCCGGCGGAGCGGGCCTCGGCGCCGCGCTGGCCAGCCTGGCCTACATCGTGGTCTCGGCGATCTTCACCGGCCCGGCATTCGACCAGTGGGGCTGGCGGGTGCTGTTCTTCTGCGGACTGCTCAGCGCGCTGCTGAGCTTGTTCGTGCTGCGCAAGGTCGAGGAATCTCCGGAGTTCGAAGGGAAACAGCGGGCTCCGGTGCCGTTTCGGGAACTGGTTCGGGGCCGCGGAAAGAAGATCCTCGCGCTCAACATCGCGGTGGCCGCCGGCGGCGGCGCGCAGTACTACCTGACGTCCGGGTACTTGCCCACCCTCCTCAGCGAGGTGGTGGGGGTACCGGCAGGTCAGCGCGGCGCCATCCTGCTGATCAGCAGCGTCGTGGTGATCGGGGCGGCGATCGGTGCGGGTGAACTGAGCGAACGGCTCGGCCGCCGCCGCACCATGATCGGGTTCGGCCTGTGCAACCTCTTCGCGTTGCCGTTGCTCACCTGGGGCATCGCCTCCGCCGGAGGCCATCGCGGCGCGGTCGTCGCGGTGCTGTGCGTGATCATGGTGATGCTGTCCAACGCCGCGTACTCGCCGCTGATGATCTTCCTCAACGAGCGGTACCCGACCGAATTGCGGGCCAGAGGCACCGCAGTGAGCTGGAACCTCGGCTTCATGCTGGGCGGGCTGATGCCGACCGTGGTGAGCCTGCTCAGCCCGGCTCTGTCGGACGTTCCCTCGCGGCTCGTGATCTTCTTGGCGGGCGCGACCCTGGTGTTCGTCATCGCGATCCTGGCCAGCCCGGAAACCCGGGGTGCGCTCGATCGTGAGCGCGGTGCCAGGACCGCGGCCGACGACGCCACTCCCGTCTGACAGTGGCGGTACATCGAGTACGTGTTCTTCGGTCGGTGGGCGAGGCAGGGCATGCGGCTCGATCCGGACGCCGTGGCGGCTGGGCACGTGACGCGCTTCCGGCCCGCGCCGGCTGATCGGGATGCCCGGACCTACTACCGGTGTGCCGCGCGTGTCGGTGGCCAGTTGAACCCCCGGCTGACTCCCCCCTGGCGGCCAGTTAGCGGGAGAGTTATCTGCCATGCGCCCGACTGCGTAGCGTGCCTCCCGGCGCGTTCGCGGAAGCCGGGCAGGACGAATAGCAGCCTGTAGCTCCCGATCGACATGGTCGTGCACAGTGCGACCGCGCTCTGGGTGCAGTCCGCGAGCCCGCCCAGCAACCGGCCGAGTTCGCCGGTTCTCTATCGACAAACCGATGCGATGAACGCAAGACTATGGTTTGACCATCCGGTGAGATGCGAGTCAGCGTGCTCGCCAGCGGAGCTATCCGACCAGTCGTTTTCCTTTATGGCAGAGTCTTCGGCTGGCTCTCGCTGTCGCCGAGGCGGCGAACGCGGCCAGCGAGACGCTAGCCGTCGAGAAACATTCCATCGAGTTCGTGCCGAGCTCCGGGGCTCGATGATGTGCAGTGCAATCAGGCATTGCGGGATCTGGTTTCCGCCGGAATACTGCATTCCGTTGCGAGTGGCGCTGCGACTCCCTCAAAAGGTAATCGCGACATTCGCAAACTCCTAGGTGGTCACTTGAGCTGAAGGCGGTGCGCTTGTCGCACGTCGCGTTCCCGCGGGATGTCTGCGGCGGGCTCGGGGATGCGTATCCTTTCGAACGAAGCCTCCCGATCGCATTACTTTCCCGCACCCTGCCGAAACGGGCCAGGAGCAACCGGGGAATGCTCAGATCGGTGAAAGGAGAGACCGGAGCGATGACGCTGGACCCGACGTCCCTGAAACTGTTCGTGCAAGTGGTCGACCACGGCACGATCGCCGAAGTCGCCGACCGCGAGCATCTCGCCGCCGCCGGGATCAGCAGGCGGCTGCGCGATCTGGAGCAGATGCTGGGAACGGAACTGCTGGTGCGCACCAACCGCGGAATCACCCCGACGGCGGCCGGTGCCGCTTTCGCGGTCTCGGCCCGGCAGGTGCTCGACGACCTGGCAGACCTGACGCGACGGATGCGGGACTTTTCGTCCGGGGCGCGCGGGCTCGTGCGTCTGCTGGCGAACATCTCCGCGGTGTCGACCTTCGTGCCGCCGCTGGTCGCGTCGTTCGCCGCCCGCTATCCCGGCGTCCGGCTGCAGGTGCTCGAACAGGACAGTCTCGCGATCACCGAGGCGGTCGCCGAGAACCGGGCGGATATCGGGCTGTTCACCAGCCTGCCGTACCACGCCGACATCGAGGTCTACCCGTTCCGCCGGGACGAGCTGAAGGTGCTGGTGCCGGAACGGCATCCGCTGGCCGCGCGCGATTCGGTCGGCTTTGCCGAAACGCTCGACCACGAGCACGTCGTGCTCCGCACCGGAACGCATCTGCGGCTGCAGATGCTGACCGCCGCCGGGCAAGCCGGGCGGACGCTGCGGCATCAGATCGAAGTCGCGTCCTACGACGCCCTGTGCCGGATGGTCGAATGCGGCCTGGGGATCGGCGTCGTTCCGGCCGGGAACCTCGTGGGGTACGCCTTGACCGGCACCAGAACGCTGGCTCTCGACGAGCCGTGGGCCAGCCGCGACCTGTCCCTGTGCGTCCGCCGAGCCGAGGCGCTGCCACCCGCGGCGCGGCTCATGTTCGAACACCTCCTCAGCGACGAAGGTCGCGCCCTCCAGCCATGACGGCAGGTGATGGCGGTCTCGCGAATCATTGCTGTGCAACGGCAACGCGTCCTGCTTAATCTTCATCGTCCGCTCCGGACCAGCCGTCGGGCACTGGCGCCGGAACACCGGAACAAGGGAGAGAGAGGACATCGATGATCCGTGCTGACTCGCCAGAGTCGCCGTCTGCCGGCATGGGCTCGGTCGCACCTTCCGTGCGCTGGAAAACGCTCGGAGGTTGCTGGGGTGCTTGGCTTTTCGACGCGCTCGACGCCGCAGTGTTCAGCTTCGTCCTGCTCGCGGTCGCGCACACGTTCCACACCACACTCGCCGAGGTCGCTGCCTCCGTCGCCTGGTTCTTGCTGGCTACCGGTGTCGGCGGCTATCTTTTGGGCTACCTCTCCGACCGCATCGGGCGGAAACGCACGTTGCTGGTATCGGTCGTCACCTATGCGACCGGAACCCTGCTCTGTGGCTTCGCCCACAATGTCGTGGAGCTGAGCGTCTACCGGCTGTTGGTCGGCATCGGCGTCGGCGGCCTGTGGTCGGCCGCGGTCGCGCTGGTCAGCGAAGTCTGGCCGACGCGGAAACGCGCGTGGGCGATTGCGGTCATGCAGACCGGATGGTCCGCGGGCAACCTCCTGGCCGCGGTCCTCGCCTGGACCGTGCTGGATCCCGCCGACCCGGCGTCATGGCGCAAGCTGTTCGTCATCGCCGCGATCCCCGCGTACGTCGTCGCTCTCGGCATTCTCGTCGCGGTGCGCGAATCTCCCGTCTGGATCGCCGAGCAAGCATGTGGGGGACGCGAAACCGCCCGGCCCGGCATCGCGGCGATCTTCCGGCGGGAACTCCGTGCGACCACCGCAAAAGCCTTGTCGATTTCCGTCCTGGGCATGTTCGGCTACTGGGTGATCATGACGTTCACGCCGACGTTTCTCCAGAGCGTGCTGCACGTCCGGATCGACCAGGCGCCGGTTTTCCTGGTGTGGACCGGGGTCGGCGCGACCGCCGGCTACCTGCTGTTCGGCGCCCTCGCCGAACGGATCGGCAGGAGGCGGGCATTCGCGTTCTTCTTCGCGGGCATCGCCGTCGCGATCCCGCTGTTCGCCTACGGCGTGCGCATGATCCCGCTGCGCGACGGAGCAATGGCCTGGACGACAGCGAACATCGCGATCGTCGGCGGGCTTTCGGCCCTGCTCGGCTTCTTCACCGGGTACTTCAGCGGATTTGGCGCCTGGTACGCCGAACTGTTCCCCACCCGTGTCCGGGCTGCCGCGGCCGGGTTCTGCTTCAACTTCGGGCGGGTCGGGGCGATCGCGGGAATCGTCGTCGTGCCGCTGCTGGTGCCCGTCGCCGGCTTTGCCCTCACCTACTGCCTGGCCTCCGTGACCTACCTCCTCGCCGCCGGCCTCGTTTTCACTTTGCGCGAAACCGGCGGCGAGGAACTCGACGTGAACCACTACCCCGTTTCCGAGGAGAACGCATGACCACCAACTTCCGCATCGGCCAGATCGTGCCGAGTTCGAACACGACGATGGAGACCGAGGTTCCTGCGATGCTGCACGCGCGGCACCGGCTCTTCCCCGAAGAGCGCTTCACGTTCCATTCCGCGCGGATGCGGATGATGCACGTGGATCCCGACGAGCTCAAGCGCATGGACCTCGACAGCGACCGCTGCGCCGTCGAGCTCAGCGACGCGCGGTGCGATGTGCTCGCCTACGCATGTCTGGTGGCGATCATGTGCCAGGGGCCGGGTTACCACCGCGTGTCCGAGCAGCGGCTCGGCGAGGTGGCCGAGGCTAACGGGGCACCGACGCCCGTGATCAGCTCGGCCGGGGCGCTGGTCGCCGGTCTCAAGACGATCGACGCCAAGAAGGTGGCGATCGTGACGCCGTACCTGAAGCAGCTGACCGCTCAAGTCGCCGGATACCTGGAGAGCGAGTCGATCGAGGTGAGCGACGCGCTGAGCCTGGAGGTGGCGGACAACCTCGCAGTGGGCCGCCTCGACCCCGCCGACCTGCTCGACCATGTCGAGCGCCTGAACATCACGGGTGCGGACGCTGTCGTCCTGTCCGCGTGCGTCCAGATGCCCTCGCTGTCCGCGATCGAGCCGGTGCAGGACAAGCTCGGCGTGCCAGTGGTCACCGCGGCCGCGGCGACCGTGCATCGCATCCTCACCACGCTGCGTCTCGACACCACGGTGCCGGACGCCGGTCATCTGCTGTCCGGCGCCTACTGACTCCTCCATACGGGATACCTCGAACGGACAGTCGTGCGGTGCCGCAGGCGTGCTGCCTCCACCGGGCAGAACGTGCGCCAAACGGCCGCAACGGCAGGCAAACCGGCTACATCGACGTTCTCCATTACGTCCACTATGGAGCGAATCGATGACGTCCGGCGAAGGGTCCCTGCGACGCAGTCTGTCCACCCGCGCCGTGATCGCCACCGTCGCGATGGTGTTCACCGCACGGTCGCCCGGCGCGGCCGGGGCAGGCCACTCGGAGGGCCCGATGTGAGCACCCCGATTCCGTTGTGCCGCCTGGATATCGCGGATCGCCCGGAAGGAGCCGTTGACCGGATCCGGTTCCCGGGCGTGGGCGAAAGCCGGCGGCGCTCGCTGTGCCGAGAGAACCTGTGGTGCATCCCGTGTTCGGGGATGTCATGCGACGAAGCCTGTCTTGGTACCTCGCGCCTGGCGTTGGGAAATCCTTCGTCCAGTTGAGGTTCGCTCGTGCTCTGGACACGGGTGCGAGCGTTGGCAGAGGGCCGGTCTGGCGTGCCTAGCCGCCCGGGCGAGGGCAGCCGCGTGCACGGTTGAGTGGTAGTGGCAGCGGTTGCTCCTTCGATGAGGCCCATGTCCCGCAGCATCGCTAGTTACCGGTCCGCTGAGGGCACCGGTATCGCCCACTGCCCAGCAAGCTCCTTCACTGAGGCATCGGCCGCTGCGCGGCGAGGGCGAACAACGTCACCAGCGCCCGGCGAGCGCTGTCGGGTTCGGGCGTGCCACCCCGGTGTTCTCCGCGGCTCGTTCCCAGTCAGAGCTGCCGCCCGAGTTCGGCCGCGTGCTGTTGCATGACCGGCCGGACACGGTCGCGGAACTCCTCGACAGTGACCCGGGAGCTCGAGGCGCTGATGGAGATGGCGGCAACGACCTGGCCGGCCGGGTCGCGGACCGGCACGGCGATGGAGAGCAGTCCTGGTTCGAGTTCCTCGTCGCCGATGGCCACACCGTCCGCACCGGCGTCCTTGACGCGCTGTGCGACGGCGTCGGCAGTGGTGGGCGTCTTGGGGGTGCGCGCTGGAAATGGCGCGGCGGCGAGGTAGTCGGCCAACTCGGATTCGCTCAACGCGCCGAGCAGGATCTGTCCGGTCGAGGAGGCATAGAGCGGGATTCGCGCGCCCACCCGAATGCTGCTGTTGAGGATCCGGGTGCCCTCGCTCCGGGCGACGAACAGCGAGTCGTTTTCGTCGCGGACCGCCAGCGAGACGGATTCGTCGATCACGTCGCGGATAGCCGCCAGGTGTGGTCGTGCGAGCTGCGGGAGAGCTGCGGACTCGGTGTAGGCGGCACCGATGCGGAGGACTCGGGGAGTGGGGGAGAAGAACTTCCCGTCGAAGGTGACATAGCCGATTTCCGCAAGCGTGGTCAGACAGCGTCGAGCGGCGGCGCGGCTCAGCCCGGCGGCCTGGGCGGCGTCGCTGATCGTCAGCCGGGGCGTGGCCGTCCCGAATGCCTCGAGGACAGCGAGCCCTTTGGCGAGTCCTGCCATTCCTTCGACTGCCATGCAGCCCTCCTCTTGACATGCGCGCCCCGCGGCACGTCTACTGAAGCAGATGTTCGGAAAGCGGTTATACGTTCGCATACCGAACGGAATTAGTCAAGTGTCTCCGGAGGGAATGCGTTGAACGAGTCGAGAGGGGCAGGGGCGGCGTCGCAGGCCGCGGCGCGTGCCGACATGTCGAGCCGCGCGTGGCCTGTGTCGCTGACCGAAGTTCCGTACTGGGTTTTCCAGGACGAGGACGTCTATCGAGCCGAGCAGCAGAACATCTTTCACGGCCCCACGTGGAACTACCTCTGCCTGGAAGCGGAGCTCGCCGAGCCGGGAGACTTCTGCGCCACCTTCATCGGAGAGCAACCGGTGCTCGTGACCCGCGATCACGACGGCCAGATCTATGCCTTCGAAAACCGGTGCGCACACCGCGGCTCCTTGATCGCGATGGAGCACTACGGGCATACCAAGGACTTCACGTGCGTCTACCACGCCTGGACCTACAACCTCCAAGGCGACCTCACCGGCGTTGCCTTCGAAGACGGCATCAATGGCAAGGGCGGAATGCGCAAGGAGTTCTGCAAGGCCGCGCACAGTCCGCGGCGGCTCCGCCTCGCGAACGTCCACGGCCTGATCTTCGGCAGCCTCGACAACGACGTACCCGCGATCGAGGAGTACCTCGGCCAGGAGATCCTCGACCGGATCGAGCGTGTTCTCGGCGGGCGCAAGCCGGTAGTGCTCGGGCGGTTCACCCAGACGCTGCCGAACAACTGGAAGCTGTACCTGGAGAACGTCAAGGACTCTTACCACGCCAGCATCCTGCATCTGTTCTTCACCACCTTCGGGCTCAACAAGCTGAACCAAAAGGGCGGCATCATCGTCTCCGAATCCGGCGGCAACCACGTGAGCTGGTCGGCGATCAACCGGGAGGCCGAAGCCAAGACCGCTGAGCACTACAAGGACCAAGGCATCCGCTCCGACTCGGAATACCAGCTCGAGGACCCCTCGCTGGTGAACAGCTTCCGCGAGTTCGGCGACGACGTCACCCTGCAGATCCTGTCGGTCTCGCCGGGATTCGTGCTGCAGCAGATCCAGAACTCCATCGCGGTGCGCCAGGTGCTCCCGACCGCGGTCGACTCCACCCGCCTCAACTGGACTTACCTCGGCTTCGAGGACGACACCGAGGAACAGCAGCTGGTGCGGATGAAGCAGTCGAACCTGGTCGGCCCAGCCGGGTTCGTCTCGATGGAAGACGGCGCGATCGGCGGCTTCGTGCAGCGGGGCATCGCCGGCGCGAGCGGTGAGTTCGCCACCGTTCAGATGGGCGGCGACCAGGCGGTTTCCAGCGAGAGCAGGGTAACCGAGGCCTCGATCCGCGGCTTTTGGAAGGTCTATCGCGAAGCCATGGGTTTCTCGATCGACGAGTGCGAAGGAGTGCGCCGGTAATGGACGCGTTCACGCTGATCAGCAGGGCCCAGGGCAGTTACGTGCGCGCCATCGACGACGGCCCGATCGAAGACTGGCCCGAGCATTTCGCCGAGGACGCCTTCTACAAGGTGACCACCGCCGACAATCACCGCCGCGGCCTGCCCGCTGGCCTCATCTGGGCCGACAACAAGGCGATGCTCAAAGACCGGATCTCCGCGCTCAAGGAAGCCAACATCTACGAGCCGCACGTCTACCGGCACCTGCTTGGCCAGCCTGCGATCCTCGCCGAGAGCAAGTCCGGCGCCACCAGCGAAACCGCCTTCCTGGTCCTTCGCATCGCCGGCAACGGGCCGACGGATGTCTTCGCCAGCGGCCGCTACCTTGACGAGTACGTCTTCGCCGACGGCGCGGCGCTGTTGAAAAAGCGGGTGGTGGTCTGCGACAGCTCCCGCACCGACACATTGCTGGTGCTTCCGCTGTGAGCGAGCCGCGCAGAGCGCTGCTGAGCATCGGTGACCCGAACGGCAGCGGCCCCGACATCGCGGTCAAAGCGGTTGCGATGCTCGGCGCCGCCGCACCGGTCGTGGTGGGAGACCGGCACGTCCTCGTGGAACCTGCCCGCAAGGCCGGCCTTGCCCTTCGGGCAGCGGTCCCCGGGGCGAGGGCCGACGCGGGAATGTGCGACGTGATCGACGTCGGCGCACTCGATCCCGCGGAGCTGGCCATCGGCCGAGTGACCGCTGCGGCAGGCGCAGCGACCATCGCCTATGCCGCCAAGGCAGTTGCGCTGGCGATGGACGGCGGCTACCGAGGCGTCGTCGCCTGCCCGCATTCAGAGAACGCGGTCCGCCAGGCCGGCATCGCCTTCGCGGGCTACCCGCCGCTGATCGCCGAGCTGACTGGTACGCCGATCGACGAAGTCTTCTTGATGCTGGTCGGCGGCGGCGTCCGGATCGCGCATGTGACTCTGCATGAACGGCTCGTCGACGCGATAGGCCGGCTGACCCCAGAGCTGGTCGTCCAGGCCGGTGTCGCTCTCCATACGGCGCTTCGCCGGATGGGCATTGCCGCGCCACGGATCGGCGTTTTCGGGATCAACCCGCACGCAGGCGAGCATGGCCTCTTCGGGGACGACGACCGCCGGGTCACCGAGCCTGCGGTGGCGGCCTTGCGTGCGCGTGGCATTGACGCCGAGGGGCCGACCGGGGCAGACGTCTTGCTCGGCGGCACGCGGGACGCGGACGCGTACTTGGCGATGTACCACGACCAAGGGCACCTCCCGGTCAAGACACTGGCCGGGCGCACCGCCGCCGCGATCACGATCGGCGCGGGCATTCCGTTCTCCAGCGTCGGTCACGGCCCTGTTTTCGACAAAGCCGGGAGCGGCACCGCCGACCCGAGCGCCGTGCTCTCCGCCCTCCGGTTGCTCGCACCGCCCGTTCAGGAGGACTGAGATGACCGCCATCAGCGTCAAAGACACCGCTATCACCTTCGACTGCGCGCCCGAACAGAATGTGCTCGACGCGGCAGAGGCCGCGGGGTGGGCAATCCCTTACTCCTGCCGCAAAGGCGTATGCGACACCTGCGTCGGCACCTTGACGGCTGGAGAGGCGGAAATACCCGGCAGCGGCCGAGCGTGCGGTCCTGCGGAAGTCCGGCTATGCCGAGCGCGCCCGATCGGCGACGTGGAGATCGCCCCTCGCCGCATCGAGGCACGCACGCCTCCGGTGCGCAAGAAGCTCACCACCACCGTCTACCGCCGGCGCCAGGTCGCGCCCAGCGTCACGATTCTCGACCTGCGTTACCCGATCGGCCGGCGCACGCCGTTCCGCGCCGGCCAGTTCCTCAACGTCATCCTGGACGACGGCGACACCAGATCCTATTCGCTGGCCAACTCTCCCCAGCACAATGACCTCGCCCAGCTGCACGTGCGCCACGAGCCCGGCGGAGCGTTCTCCGCGAGGATCCTGCAGCAGCTGGAATTCCACGACACCGTAGAGATCGAAGCCCCCTTCGGCGAGTTCTTCGTCGAAGACCCCGCCGAAGGGGCGGACCAGGCCGGCTCCCCGATCCTGCTGCTGGCGACCGGCACTGGATTCGCGCCGATGCGGTCCATCATCCTAGACCACATCGCGCGCCGACTGACCCGTCCCGTCCACCTGTACTGGGGCGCACGCACTGTCGAGGACCTGTACCAGTTCTCCACCCTTCAAGCCTGGGCCGGCCGTTTTGACTGGCTGAGTTTCACGCCCGTGCTCTCCCGGCCGCACCCTGGCTGGGAAGGCGCCACCGGCTGGGTCCAGCAGGTCGTCATCGCCGACCACGCGGACCTCGGCGGCCACCAGGTCTACGCCTGTGGCAGTGAATCCATGACCCGTTCCGCTGCGGAGGAGCTGGGCCGTGCGCGAGGCATTCCTCCCGAGCGGTTCCACTCCGACGCGTTCGTCTCCGCCGTGCCCGTGCCGTACCCCGTCGGCTGATCCTCTCGCACCTGGAGTTCCCATGCCCGAATACACTTCGCCTCCCGCCACCGCCGCCGGGCCGCCGGGACTGTTGCGCCTCCCGGCCTTGATCGACGAACGCCGCCCGGGCCGCTTCCAGTTCGCCGTTGCGCTGCTGTGCGGACTGGTCATGCTGCTCGACGGGTTCGACACCCAGGCGATCAATTACATGGCCCCCGCCATCACCCGAGACTGGGGTATTTCCACCGGCACGATGAGCACGATCTTCTCCGCTGCGCTGGTCGGCCTGATGATCGGCTATCTGCTGCTCGCTCCGCTGTCGGACAAGTTCGGCCACAAACGGCTCGTCCTCGCCGGGGTGGCGGTCTTCTCGCTGTCCACGCTGCTCTCGGTCTGGGTGCGCAACCCCGATCAGCTCCTGGTGCTCCGGCTCGTCACCGGCATCGGACTCGGCATGGCAACCCCGAGCACGATCGCGCTCACCGCCGAGTACAGCCCGAAACGGGCCCGGGCCAGTTTCGTACTGGCGATCTACTGTGGATTCTCTTTGGGATTCGTGGCTGCCAATTACGCCGCCGACTGGCTCATCCCGATGCACGGCTGGCGCTCGGTCTTCCTCGCCGGAGCGATCCTGCCGCTCATTCTGCTGGGCTTGCTGACCTGGCGGCTGCCGGAATCGCTGGCTTTTCACGTGCGCCGCGGCGAGACCGCCAAGGCATACGCCCTGTGCCGGCGGATCGACCGGCGGCTGCCGGATACGACCGCCGTGCGGATCGAGGCGGCGAGCGCCGACCCGCGCAAGCGAGTCAAACTGTCCGAACTCCTCTCTGGTCGGCAGCTGTTCGGCACAGTCCTGTTGTGGGTCGTCTTCGCCGTCAATTTGGCGATGTTCTACGGCCTGCAGAGCTGGATGCCCACCGTTCTGCACGAACGCGGATACTCGGCGGGCACCCTGGCCACCGCTTCCTCGATGACCACGATCGGCGGCATCGCGATCGCGTTCCTGGTCGGCCCCGCGATGGACCGGCTCGGCGCGTATGGCGCGCTCGCCACGCTCTACCTGTCCGGCTGCGGTTTCCTGGCACTGATGAGCGCGGTACTCGGCGCACCGGCGTGGCTCGTCCTCGTCGCCATCTTCCTGATCGGCTGTTCGGTCTCAGGTGGACAGAAGAGCGTGATCGCGCTCGCCGCCGTCTTCTACCCCGAAGAAGTGCGGTCCACCGGTGTCGGGTGGGCACTGGGGATCGGCCGGGTCGGAGGCATCCTCGGCCCGCTGATCGTGGGCGGCATGCTGTCCGCCGGATGGAGTCATCAGCAGTTGTTCCTCACCCTGGCAATTCCGTCCGCGTTCTGCGGGTTGATCGTGCTCTACCTCGGCTTGCGTGCGAAGAAATCCACGCGCACCTGATCCTGGCGGCTCGTCTCGCACGCTTCCTGGCCCGGTGTCGTGAACGCTTGGCCAGGAAGCGGCGACGTACAGCCGGTCCCGGCTCACCCCGGGTGTCAGATGCCGAGTCCACAACCTTGCCGGGCAGCTCTAGGGGCACGTACCTCTGAGCATCGATGCTTTTACGCTCGTCAGTGGACGGAGACGGGACCTGTCGACTCCCGGATCTTCAGAGTTACCGGCGACGGAGGGGGAGGGGTCGGATCGGTGCCGTCGACCATGCCGAGCAGCAGCTTGACGGCCTGGATGCCCATCTCCCGAGCGGGCTGCCGGACGGTGGTGAGAGCTGGCGTCAGGAGGGAAGCGAACGGCAGGTCATCGAATCCGACCACCGAGACGTCCTCCGGCACCCGCAGGCCAGCGCGGCGACAGTAGGTCAGAGCCCCAATTGCCATGAGGTCGTTCGCGCAGAGTAAAGCAGTGGGCCGATCGTCCGCCGGGCGGCTCAGGATCGCGGCGGCCAACTGCTCGCCCGACGACATCTTGTAGTCACCTACGAGCACGGGGATGCCATCGGGATCCAATCCGGCGGCGGCGATGGCCTCTCGGTAGCCCGAGAGGCGCTGTTCGGCCGTCCAGAGCTCGAGCGGACCGCCAAGGATGGCCAGGCGCTCGTGCCCGAGCGAGGTGAGATGGGTGGCGATCTCCCTCGCGCCCCGACGGTTCTGCGAGACCACGGACGGCAGGTTGAATCCGGGGAGCTTTTCGTCGACGAGGACGACAGGGCCGACCTGGGTCAGCTCGACCAGAGCCTCCATTCGCGTCTCTGACCCGGAGAGGTAGATGAGCCCGTCGAGGCGCTGACTGCGCAGCAGTCTGCTGTTCCAGGACTCGCTGCCACCGGTCGCTTCCGGTGTGCAGAACACCACCAAGACGTCCTTCTCGGACGCGGCTTGTTCCACTCCCTCGGCGATCAGCGCGAAGTACTGGTTCACCAGGTCGGGGACGACGAGGCCGACGGTGGCCACGCTGTGTCTCTTGAGGTTGCGAGCAGACTCGTTGGGCAAATAGCCCAGCGCGCGGACAGCCTCCAGCACCCGCGCACGCCGGTCGGCCGCGACGGGCCCGCTGTCGTTGAGCACGTAACTTACCGTGCTGATAGCGACTCCTGCCCGCTCAGCAACCTCCTTCATCGTGGGCCTGCGCGTCGGCATGGCTCCCGAGTTTCGGGTCAAGTCACCCCCACGTGTCCTCATGCGGCTCTTCGTTCACGTCGCGAAGGGTAACCATAGCTGATTCCAGCTCAGAGATAGAACGGTTTCCAGAACTACTGCTGGACTAGGCTGGCCGCGAGTGGCGCAGCGTCCCCGATGTCGCGGGTGGCGCGGGTCTGTCGGCCGCTGCGCATCGCCGCTCCGCGCCCCGGTTCGGGCGCTGGCCGCTGAGGCGGCCTGGAGCCGCAAGCCCGCCGGACACGAGGGGGCGCGGCCAGTGACGGCCGAGCAGTGATCCGCGGTAGGGGGTGGTGGCACCGGAATCTCCGACCTCTACGGTCACGACATCTTCGAGTTCGATCGAGAGCTCGACCGCCGTCAGGTACCCCTGGCCGGGCCGCTCGGGTCCTCCCGGGCCTGGTTCCCTCCGGCCGATCGAAACTCACCGTTTACAGAGCCGATCTGCCGCTGATACAGTCCGGTCGCTAGAAAGGTTTCTACCCGCTGGGTCAACGATACTGAGCAGCGAAAGTCGTGGTCGCAGACCGCATGCTTCGGCACCTGTGTAGAATCGTTAATGGCCTGCCGGCGACTGCTGGTGACTACTCCAGTCGCGGGGCGACCGAGAGGAAGGACAAAGATGTCCCTGGGCGAGCAGTTCGACAACATCATCGTCAACACCGACAACTACAAGCATTGCCACTACTCGCTGTACCCGCCGGGCACCGAGTACATCTCGTCGTACATCGAGTCCCGCGGCGGCGAGTTCCCCGTCACGATGTTCGTCGGCCTCCAAGCCTTCATCCGGGATTACCTGATGCGCCCCGTGACGCTTGAGGATGTCGATGAGGCCGAGTACCTCATGCGCGAGCAGGGGATGCACTTCAACCGCGACAACTGGATGGGCATCATCAACGACCACGGCGGCTATCTGCCCGTCGAGATCGAGGCGATCCCCGAGGGCACCGTGCTGCCCAGCAACAACGTGCTCGTGCAGCTCATCAACACTGACCCGAAGTATCACTGGGTGACCAGCTTCTTCGAGACCGCCCTGCTGAGGGCGGTGTGGTACCCGACCACGATCGGCACCCTGAGCTGGCTGTGCAAGCAGGTGATCCGCACCGCCCTGGAACGTACTTCCGACAACGAGGGAGCGCTCCGGCACATGCTTCACGACTACGGCGCACGGGGCGTCAGCTCGCAGCAGTCCGCCGCGCTGGGTGGCATGGCGCACTTGGTGAACTTCAGCCAGAGCGACACCACCCCGGGCATCCTCGCCGCCAAGCGCTGGTACAACGCCGTGGCTCCATCGAACTCCGGCCCCAACTCCGAGCACGCCGGCTTCACCGCCTGGGGGCGAGACTTCGAGGTCGACGCCATCCGGAACATGCTCGAGACCTACCGTGACAACGGCTTCGCGCTGGTCTTGACCGACACCTACGACCACGAGCACTGCGTCAAGAAGATCCTCGGCGGCGAGCTGAAGGAATTGATCCAGAACTTCCCCGGCCTGGTGGGCGCGCGCCCCGACTCCGGCGACGTCGTCCAGGTCACCTCCGACACCACCGAGTGGCTCATGGACGCCTTCGGCTACGAAGTCAACAGCAAGGGCTTCAAGATCCTCCCTCCGTTCATCCGAGTGGTGCAGGGCGACGGCGTGACCGGCGAGAGCCTCAGGGCGGTCCTCATCGAGATGGAGCGCCGCGGCCTGGCGGCAGACAACGCCGTCTTCGGCATGGGCGGCGGCCTCCTCCAGCACGTCAACCGCGACACCAACAACTTCGCGCAGAAGGCAAACGCCGTGTGCGTCAACGGTGAGTGGCGCGATATCTCCAAGCAGCCCACCGGAGCCAGCTTCAAGAGGTCCAAGGCCGGGCGGCTCGCCCTCGTTCTGGAGGACGGTGAGTACAAGACCGTGCCGCGCGACTCGGTCAGCCCTGAGCAGAACCTGCTCAAGCCCGTCTTCCGCAACGGAAAGCTGCTGAAGAAGTGGGACTTCTCTGAGCTGATCGCTGCCAGTGAGGCACCAGTGCCGCAGGAATGGTACGGCGATTACCTCGCGCCGATGGTCACCGGATCCGCACCGGCACCCGACGGCGCGGCCGTCAGCTGAATCACTCACCCGCGAGGCATTCATGAAGCAGTCCACGGCATCGTGGTCTTTCCCGATGGCGTGGACTGCCGCGCCGAGAGCCTCGGGGGTTGGTCCTGCGGTCCCCTTGGAAGTCAGCGAACAAGAGTTGAGGAAAACACGATGGCAATGAAGTTCTGGGTTACGGCGCCGTTCTTTTATCCGGACACGACCCGGCCCTGGTCCGAGGTTTTGGACAGCATGCTCAGGATCGTCGATGCCGCTGAGGAGTTCGGCTTCGAGGGGATCACGATCAACGAGAACCAGTTCCAGAACTACGTAGCCAATCCCTCGGCGATGATGTTCGCGACGGTCGTGGCTCAGCGGACCAAGCGGCTGCGGATCGTCCCGGGTGTGGTCGTCCTGCCGGCTTACAACCCGCTCCTGGTCGCTTCCGAGATGAGCCTGCTGGATCATCTCGCGCCAGGTCGGATCGGGATCGGCGTGGCACGCGGCGGGAGCAGGTTCCAACTCGATCGGCTCGGGGTGAAGCCGGAGAACCAGCGGGCAATGTACGAAGAAGGGCTGGAGATCGTCCGTCGGCTCTTCGCTGAAGACGACGTGTCCCATGACGGCCAGTTCTATTCATTCCCGCCGACGACCCTGGTCCCGAAGCCGGCGACGAAGCCGCATCCTGACATCTGGGTCGCATCGCAGAGCAACGAAGGTGTTCGCCGGGTCGCTCAGCAGGGCCTGAATCTGATCACGGCGCCGAACTACGGCAACTTCGAGCCCTACGGCGACCTTGAGGAGCTCATCGGGAGCTACAACGACGAGATCGAAAAGACCGGGAATCCTCGCGGTGAGGTCATGGTGCTCCGCCACACCTGGGTCGGTCGTACCGAGGAAGAGGCGTTGGAGTACTTCGACGACGTCGTGAACGAATACAACTACTACATGGCCCTGGTCAAGGGTCCCGGCACGGTCGACACCAAGGAAGAGCGGCTCGCCACCCGCAATGTCGGCGAGAGCCGAGACTATGTGCACCGCGGGAATATGACACCTGAGCAGCATTCCTTCTCCAGGGACAACCTGCTGGATAAGTACGCCGACCCGGTGTTGACCACGCCGGATCGCATGATCGAGCGGTTCAAGTCCTACGAGAAGCTTGGAGTGGACCACTTGGCGTGCCTCATCGCGGTCGGTCAGCCCACCGACGCGATCGTCAAGAACATGAAGATGATGGCTGAAGAGGTCTTTCCCGCGTTCGCGGACTAGCACCCTTCGCGTCTCCAAGTGCGCCTGAGCGATACCAGCCGTGGACGTCCACCCGTCGATTGCCGTGAGGGCTCAGAAGGCGAAGACCGCAGAGGAGGTCAACAAGGTGATTTACGAGGTTCGCGAGTATATCCCGGCGGCAGGTCGTTTCCGAGATGTCGTCGACCTGTTCACGTCAGTGGTGGTGCCGCTGTTCAGGAAGCACGGGATGGAGATGACGCAGGTGGGTTGCACCACCATCGGCGACAACTCTTTCAATGAGGTCGTCTACACGATGCGGTTCTCCGACCTTGCTGAGCTGGAGCGCAAATGGGGCACGTTCCTTGCGGACCCTGATTGGGCATCAGCGTTGGCCAGTCGTGAGGAGAACGGTCCGCTGTACCAGGCCATCCGTCGGCGGGTAATCGAATCCACGCCCTTCGAGGGGGTTTTGGATCACGCTGTGTGACGGCGAGTCGCTGGTCCACCGCGTCCAGTTCCTTGGCCACCGGCCTCGCGCCCATCGCCGACTGGGCGCGATCCGATGAAGTGCCGGGTCGGCAATTGACGACAACCACCAGCTCTGCGGTAGCCGACCAGTTGGAGGCGAAGCATTCCGATGACAATCAAGACGCCCAGCGCGCCGATCTCGAATCCGGGGCAGTTCTACATTGACGGGCAGTGGGTCGATCCTTCGACGACCCACACGATCGACGTGATCGAAGCGGCGACGGAGGAGCGGTTTTTCAGTGTCGCTGAGGCCGAAGCGGCGGATGTCGCGCGGGCGGTGGGAGCGGCACGCCGGGCCTTCGACGACGGCCCGTGGCCACGGATGCCGCCGAGCCGGCGGGCGGAGTTCCTTCGCGCCATCGCTCAGGCCGCAGCCAAACGCTCCGATGACCTGGTCCAGTTGTGGCCCCGAGAGACGGGGGTCATCGCCGGCATTGTGCCGGCCGTCCTGCAGGAGGTCCCTGGGGCGTTCGACTACTACGCGGATCTCGCCGATCGGTATCCGTTCGAGCAAGAGGTGCCCACCAGCTCGGGCGAAGGCTTCGGGATGATCGTCGGGGAGCCCGTAGGCGTCGTGGGGGCGATCATTCCGTGGAACACCCCGATGCACCTGGCCGCCTGGAAGCTGGCACCCGCGCTGCTCGCCGGGTGCACGGTGATCGTCAAGGCGTCACCGGAGGCACCGGGAGCCGCGTATGTCATCGCGGAGATCGCTGAACAGGTCGGCCTCCCCCGCGGCGTGGTTAACGTGCTCACCGCCGACAGGGATGCCTCTGAAGCGCTGGTGACCGATCACCGCGTGGACAAGATCACCTTCACCGGGTCTACGGCGGTGGGGAAGAGGATCGCGGGGATCTTGGCCGAGCGCATCGGGCGGTACACCCTCGAGCTGGGAGGCAAATCGGCGGCGGTCGTCCTCGACGACATGGACATTGCCGCGGCGGCCGACAGCCTGACCGGGGGCGCGTGCTTTGTTTCCGGCCAGATCTGTGCATCGCTGACTCGGGTGATCGTGGCGCGCCATCGGCACGACGAGATGCTCGAGGCGCTCGCCGAGCGGTTCTCTCGGGTCAAGGTGGGGAACCCGTTCGACCCCAGCGTCCAGATGGGGCCGCTGGCCTCTCGCCGACAGCGTGAGCGCGTCGAGGGTTATGTCCAGATCGGCAAGGACGAAGGGGCCACTCTGGCGTTCGGCGGTAACCGCCCCAAGGACCTCGACCGGGGCTGGTTCATTGAGCCGACCGTTTTCGGGAATGTGAACAACTCCTCCCGGATCGCCCAAGAGGAGATCTTCGGGCCAGTGATCTCCGTCATCGCCGCTGCTGACGAGGAAGACGCGATCCGGATCGCCAATGACTCTGTGTTCGGTCTCAACGCTTCGGTGTTCACCAACGACGCGGACCGTGCTCGCGAGGTGGCCAGGCGCCTGCGTGCAGGGACAGTGGGGCAGAACGGCAACCGGGCAGACTTCGGGATCGGCTTCGGCGGCTTCAAGCAGTCGGGTGTCGGCCGAGAGGGCGGCGTAGCCGGCCTTCTGCCGTACCTCGAGAACAAGACCGTCGTACTCGATCAGAAGCCGCGGTTCTCCTCCTCGCCCGAAGGGCGGCCCTGAAGGTGAACACATCCGCTGAGGCCAGCAAGGTGGGCTGCCTCCATGTCTTCGACATGGACGGCACCCTCCTGAGGAGCACCGCCACGATCGAGCTGGCTCGCCAGATGGGCCAACTCGAGGCCGGGCAGGAAATCGAGAGGGCATGGGGCGAGGGGACGATCTCCGACACCGACTTCTGGTCGAAGCTCCTCGACATCTGCAAGGACGCATCCCCTGCCGACTTCGACGATGCCTTTCAGAGCTCGCCCTGGATGGACGGTGTCGCCGAAACCTTCGAGAGCATTCGATCTCACGGCGAGGACGTGATCGTGATTTCCCAGTCGCCGACGTTCTTCGTCCGCAGGCTGGAGCTTTGGGGCGTCAACGAGACCTACGGCTCGGCCGTCGAGTTGGGCAGCCCGCTGGAGAACTCAGCGACGCTGATGCCAGAGGCGAAGGTGGCAATCACCCAGTCGGCTCTCGCTGCTCGCAACCTGACCGCCGACGAGTGTGTGGTCTACGGGGACTCATCCAGCGACGTGGAGCTGTTCACGACGTTCCCGCACTCGGTCGCGGTGAACCCGTCGCCCGTCTTGGCGCCCCTGGCCGCGAAGACCTACCTCGGGATCGACATCCGCGAGGCGCATGCGCTGGGTCGCCAGCTCAAAGCCGCATCAACCAGAAACCAGTTCGCGCAAGGGAGTTCCAGTTCATGAGCACCATCGGGTCGCCGCTCAGGGTTCTGTTCGTGGGGGAGTCGTGGGTGAAACACACGATCCACATGAAGGGCTTCGACCAGTTCCACTCGACCGAGTACGAGGAGGGCGCGGGCTTCTTCCTCGGCTGCCTGAATGACGCTGGGTTCGACGTCACCTACGTCCGCGGCCACGAGATCACCTTGCGGTTCCCCCGCTCGCCGGAGGAAATCGACGAGTTCGACGTAATCGTCATCTCTGACATCGGATCCAACTCCTTCCTGCTGCCGGACGAGAGTTTCCTGCGATCGGAGAGGTCGCCAAACCGGCTTGGCCTGGTTGCGGATTACGTCAAGCGAGGTGGCGGGCTCGTCATGGTCGGGGGGTATCTTTCCTTCACCGGAATCGATGGCAAGGGCCGCTTCGGCATGAGCCCGCTCGCCGATCCGCTGCCCGTAGCCATGCTCCCGTACGACGACCGTGTCGAGAGGTCGGAGGGGGTCGAGGTGGAGGTCTGCCAGCCTGATCACCCGGTCCTGGGCGGCACGCCTCCGGAATGGCCCCACCTTCTCGGCTACAACAAACTCATCGCGAAGCCGGACGCCACCGTCGTGGCGCGGGTGGGCGAGGACCCGATGTTGGTCGTGGGCCAGCACGGTGACGGCAGGACCGCGGCGTTTGCCTCCGATCTCGCCCCGCACTGGGCACCTCAGGAGTTCCTGGACTGGCCGCACTACGGCGAGATGTGGACGGCGATTGTCTCGTGGACCGCGCAGGCGCAAAAAGCGCCGGCGCTCGGGGAAAAGGTGTCGTGAGCTTGAGCGACGGTGCGCGGTCGGCCGGATCAGGCAGGGGCGGGCGCCTCCTCGTCGTCGGGGCGCTGAACGTCGACATGGTCGTCGCCGCCTCCAGGCTTCCCGGACCAGGGGAGACCGTGGTGGGGGCGGACTTGCAGCGTCACGGCGGAGGGAAGGGCGGCAACGCCGCTGTCGCGGCGGTGCGCTCAGGCACCGACGTCCGCTACGTCGGCGCCGTCGGGCCTGACGAGTTCGGAGTGGCTGCGTTGGCCGAGCTGCGAGCCGAAGGGATCGACGTCAGCGATGTCGTGATCAAGGAGGGGTCCGCTACTGGAGCTGCGCTCATTGTCGTGGATCCCTTCGGGGAGAACCAGATCGCCGTAGCCGCCGGTGCAAATGCGGTGGTGGGCGCTCGGGACGTGAGGGCCGCGATCGAGCGAGCGAGCGGGTGGCCAGGGTGTGTTCTGGTGAGTACGGAGATCTCCGCCGCGGCAGTCGTCGAAGCGGTCGAAGCCGCCACCGCGCAGGGGTGGCTGTGTGTGCTCAACCCGGCGCCTGTCGCCCCCGGCATCCAAGAGCTCCTCAAGCTCGCCCCGATCATCACCCCGAACCAAGGCGAGCTGCGAGACCTCTACCAGCTGCTCGGTGAGCCCGGAGACCCGCCGGCGGAGAAGATGGCGGCCGCGGTGGCATCGCATACGAGAGCGCCGGTGGTAGTCACACTGGGTGCCGACGGGGTGCTGTTGTGCGGTGCTGACGGAGTCAGCACCCGGATCCCGGCTTGGCCGGCACGTCGAGTGGTCGATACCACCGGCGCTGGGGACACCTTCAACGGCGTGTTTGCCGCCAGCTTGGCAGCGGGAACGGACGTCGCCGGCGCGGCGCGGCGCGGAGTGGTTGCTGCGGCGTTGTCGGTTGAGTCGGCGGGCGCGCGCACGGGTATGCCGAGTGCGGCGACGATCGACGCCGTCTTGGCGACCACCGAGCGCCGCGCGGGCACGTAACGGCGGTCGAACCCGCAGCGTCTCCGATTTTTCGGACCGAAGTAGAAAGGCTTCTGCATCGTGAATCTGACCACTGACCGAGGAAGGTCGGATGCGCCCTCGGGCGCCCGTAATCCGCACTGGCGGAGTGGTGAGCTCATGAACGCGTCGTTGCAGGCTAATTGGGGCAGGCGGCTGATGGTGTTCTCCGGCCGGTCCAACGCGCCATTGGCGGGTGCCATCGCTGAGCTTCTTGAGATCGAGCTCGGCAAGGTGACCCTGAAGACGTTCTCCAGCGGAGAGGTCTACAGCAGGTTCGAAGAATCAATCCGTGGCGCGGATGTCTTCATCGTTCAGCCGATGTGCGCGAACCCGGAGACGGGCGTCAATGCGAACGACTCGCTCCTGGAGCTCCTGGTGATGGTGGACGCCGCCGTCGGCGCGAGCGCGCACCGCGTGATCGCAGTGACTCCGTGGTATGGCTACTCGCGGCAGGACAAGAAGTCAGCTCCGCGCGAGCCGATCTCGGCTCGCATGGTGGCTCGCGCACTTGAGGCGACGGGTGTTGACCGAGTGCTGACGATGGACCTGCACGCCGGCCAGTTGCAGGGGTTCTTCGGCATCCCGGTCGACCACATGACGGCGTTGGGCATCCTCAGTGACTACTTCGCCGGCCTCGACGACGACCTGGTGATCGTCGCTCCGGACTCGGGTCGGGTGAAGCTCAACAAGCAGTTCGCCACGCAGATCGGGGCCGGCCTGGCCATCCTGGACAAGGAGCGGCCCCAGCAGCAGGTCGCCGAGATCACCACCGTCATCGGCGATGTCCGCGGGAAGACCGCCATCGTGATCGACGACATGATCGACACCGCCGGCACGTTGTGCGCGGCAGGAGAGGCGCTCAAGCACGCGGGTGCTCGACGAGTGCTCGCCGCAGCGACCCACGGGGTCTTCAGCGGGCGTGCGTACGAACGTCTTGCTGCGTCGCCTTTCGAGCAAGTCGTCGTCACCGACACGATCCCGCTCCGCGCAGGTGCCCCTGACAAGATCAAGGTGCTTTCCTGTGCCCCGCTGCTCGCGGACTCGATCAGCAGCATCTTCACCGACGGTTCCGTGAGCGCTGTCTTCGGCGGAAAGAACCACACCTTCTAAGGGGATGAGAATGTCAGATCCAGCGTGCTTCCCGGGCTCGCGATGACTGCTGGCGACATCGCGATCGAAGGCGGCTTGGTGTGGTCGGGGCCGGGCCAGCAT
This sequence comes from Amycolatopsis echigonensis, assembly GCF_002846615.1. Taxonomy (NCBI): domain Bacteria; kingdom Bacillati; phylum Actinomycetota; class Actinomycetes; order Pseudonocardiales; family Pseudonocardiaceae; genus Amycolatopsis; species Amycolatopsis echigonensis. The sequence goes on from NZ_PJMY01000003.1 coordinate 5,477,189, forward strand.
CACAGCGACGGACTCGTGCACATCCGAGCAGGCACAGTGGCCTACGCAGGGCCGCGGGCAGAGGGCAGGGTCCCCCCGGGGACTCCCCGGCTTGACGCTGCAGGTTGCACCGTCCTGCCCGGCCTGATCGACGCCCACGTCCACCTGACGACCAATTCCGATCACCAGCACGTAATTGCGAGCGATGTCTTCCGCGGCCAGGTGAGCAAGCCGGCCAAGCTGCTGCACGGGCTGCGCAACGCCCACCGAGCGCTCGCCGCCGGATTCACGACGCTGCGTGTCATGGGGCACCGCGGCGCCGGAGAGCCCGAGCTTCGCGATTTCACCGATGAAGGCTTGGCGGTCGGACCTCGTTTGGTGGTCGCTCCGTGGTGGATCACCATGACCAACGGTCACGGCGATCTGTTCTATCCGCCGTACACGCCACGAGAACAGTGGGACACGGCAGACGGCATCGAGGAGTGCCGCAAGCTCGTGCGCCTCCAAGCCCGGGCTGGTGCGGACTTCATCAAGGTGATGGCCAGCGGCGGGATGTCGAAGGGCGAACGGCCGAGCTGGCCCAACTACAGCATCGCCGAGCTGACCGCCATCGTCGAGACTGCCCACGAGCTGGACCTGCGGGTCGCAGCGCACGCACTCTCTGCCGAAGGCATTCGACGCAGCCTTGCCGCAGGTGTCGACTCCATCGAGCATGGTTCGTATCTCGACGAGGAGATGGCGATCGAGATGGCTGAGCGCGGGACCTTCCTCGTCCCCACCATGTCCTTCAACGACTGGTGTCAACGGGAGGGGACACTCCGGGGCCTGACCGCCCAAGGAGTGGCGGACCTCAGCGAAGCACACGACCGCACGCTGAAGTCGTTCGCACTGGCACGCGAGGCCGGGGTCAAGGTGGCGATGGGCACCGACTCCTCGGGCACGCTGTGTCCGTTCGGCGCGCACGCGCGCGAGCTCGAGCTGTACGTGCGGCACGGCATGTCCGCAGAAGAAGCGATCACCACCGCTACGACGAACGCGGCGTCGCTGTTGGACCGACCGGATCTTGGCTCACTGCGGACTGGTGCCGTCGGCGATGTCGTCGTAGTCGAGGGAAACGTGCTCAACGACATCGGCCGCCTGGCCCAGCCCTCCAACATCAGGCACGTCGTGCGGGCCGGGCGTGAGCTCAGCGGGTATCTGCGAGCCGTATCGGAGGCGCTCGACTTCCAGGAAGCGGAGCACCCGACTCGGGCCGAGGATTCCTGACCGAACAACCACCACGAACTCACCGAGAACGGCGCCAGCGAACGGTGGGGCCGGCCCCAGCCGGGCTCAGACGACTTTCGCACGTGGTAACAACGGAAGAGGAGAAAGAAAACAATGGCTCACATCGAAGCATCGTTCTTCAAGAGTCGTTTCGACGACGAGACGTTCAGCGCGAAGATGGTCGAGGCGCTGACGCAGGCAGTCGGCTCGGTACTCGGGGACGAGGCTGCCAACGACACAGCCATCGTCCTCCACGATATCGAGCCCTCGCACTGGGGCTACCGCGGCAAGCTGCTGGGCTGACCAACCGCCGACCCTGCTGACGGAGTTGTGGCCGCGCCTACGGCCTGGGACCGGCGAGTGCTGGCCGACGACCTGCACGTCGGCCAGCACTGCGCCCGTGCGCGGACTCTGACCGTGATCTGGAGACAACGATGACCGATACCACCTTCGCGGTTCAGAACCCGGCGACCGGCCTTCCTTCGAGCGGACCGCTCCGTACGGACAGGAGCTTCGTGTGATTCGAGAATACCGGTCAAGCGCGCATTCAGAGCTTGTCGCTGTCGCGACCGCTGGGTCTTTTTTATTCTGGCCCGGACACAGGGTCATATGATCGGTGCGTCCTGCCGGGCGGGATCACGAACTCGTCCTTTTCCGAGTGGGCACGTTCGAAACCTCGACGTTGTCTCACTCCCGGCTTCCCCGGCAGCAAGTTTCGTGAGCTGGTGATGTGAATGTCCGTGTCATCGTCAGCGAGCGGTCAAGTCCTGACTGGCCTTGAGCAGCGTCGCGGGCCGATGTCCCGCTGTCGCGCATATGTCGACTCACTGAAGAAGGAAACCGTGCACGGAACAGCTGCAGTCGAGGCGGCCATAGCCGATTTCGCCGCTGGGCGACCGGTGATCGTAGTCGACGATGAAGACCGCGAGAACGAAGGCGATCTGATCTTCGCCGCCCAGTTCGCCACCGTCGAGCTGGTCGCATTCACCGTCCGCCACACGTCCGGATACATTTGCGTGTCGCTGACGAGCGAGGATGCGGACCGGCTCGACCTGCCGCCGATGGTCAACACTAACCAGGATCGGCGGGGAACCGCCTACGCGGTCACGGTCGACGCGAAGCACGGGATCTCGACGGGGATCTCGGCACGCGACCGGGCGAGAACCATTCGCGGCCTGGCTGATCCGGCGTCCAGCAGCGGCGACTTCAGCCGGCCCGGTCACGTCGTCCCGTTGCGTGCCAGGCCCGGCGGGGTGTTGCGCCGGAAGGGGCACACCGAGGCGGCCGTCGACCTGGCGGTGCTCGCGGGCCTTGCCCCGGTGGCGGCGTTGTGCGAGATCACCAGTGAGGACAACCCGGTCGAGATGGCCCGCGGCCCGGAGCTGCAGCGCTTCGCTGAACAACACGACCTGAGGATGATCTCGATCGCCGATCTGATCGCCTATCGGTGGCGGGTCGAGAAACTGGTTGAACGCGTTGCCTCGGCCCGTCTTCCCTTGCCATCGGGGCAGTTCACCGCGATCGGCTATTCGTCCGTCCACGACGAGCGTGCGCATATCGCATTCGTCTGCGGCGACTTGTCCGACGGCGAGGACGTGCTCGTCCGCGTGCATTCCGAGTGCCTCACGGGTGACGTCTTCGGTTCGCTGCGCTGCGACTGCAGTCCCCAGCTGGATGCCGCCCTCTCGGCCGTCGCGCAGGAGGGCCGAGGTGTCGTGCTGTACATGCGGGGCCATGGGGGACCGGGGATGGGGCTGCTGCACAAGCTGCAGGCCTACCAGCTGGAGGAGCTGGGCGCGGACACCGTCGACGCCAATCTGGGGCTCGGCCTGCCCGCGGACTCCGCCGACCACGGCACCGAGGCGCAGATTCTCAGCGACCTCGGAATCCGTTCTGTGCGCCTGCTGACGAACGATCCCGCCAAACGCGTGGGGCTCGAAGATTACGGCCTGAAGGTGCTCGGTCAGGTGCCGGTGTCGGCGACCCCCGAGAACATCCGTTACCTGGAGATCAAGCGGGATCGGGCGGGGCACGAACCGAAGCTGATCCTCGACGACGGCAGAGTTGCCCAATGACCCGAGGAGCCGATATGGGCGAGCACGTCCTGTGCGCGGTCAGGGGTGTTGTCGTCATCGGGGCGCAGCGCGGGTGAATGCTGGGTTCCCCGCCGCCAATGTGGACCCGGGCCCCACGTCGCCGGTGCAGCCGCCTGATGCGGCACCCGCACTCAGCTGGTGGGCGACTTCGTCGTTTGCCGTGACTGAGGCGAGCTTAGTGCTGGCATCGGCGTTGCCAGTACGACCATGAGCAGACGTACTCGGGATCGGGAACCTGCCGGTGCACCTGGTTGATCAAGAGTCGGCGGATCGCGTGCTGGATAGCAGATCACCGCATCGCGGACACCGATTCCCTTTTGCGGCGATGGTTCTGGTCGTGGGCAGCCAGGCGCGCGCGAGCATGGGCAGGGTGGTGTGCGCGGACCACGCCCGCCAGGACCGGACCTGGCAGCGATCCAGCCCGGCCGCGTTCTTGGCCTGCTGGAAGCACTCCGTGAAATGCCAGTAGTGAACCGGAATAGCTCAGGGCCGCAGCACACTCACCGCATTCTCTGGAGCGAACCGGCGGCGACCACGCGTCGCAACAGGTACTTCTGGATCTTCCCGGTGGACGCTTGGGCAGCTCGCCGACCGGAGGGCCGTGGGCACCTTGAACCGATGTTGCTGCAGCTGCCCGGAGCCGGTCCCGTCCTGGCCGCCCGCATGATTAGTCGTTTCGGATCACTCGACCGGTTCCCCACCCCGATCCCTTTGCGTCCTGCTGCGGCATCGCGCCCATTGAGTTCTCCTCTGGCGACGTCACACGCCGCTGGCTATCCCGCACCGGGGGCCGGAGCTCAACCACGCACCGCATCTCATCGCACTCAGCCACGCCCCGGCGTGAACTCAATGCCAGTGCAAGCGCGCAGACGGCAACGGTCGCCGCGAAGCCATGTGCTGCCTCAAACGACGGCTTGCCACTGTCATCTGCCGCCGCCCGACAACCTGCCTACCCCTTCAACACACGCCGGGACTTGACAGAGAGGAGCTGGCTTCGAGCGCGCACCGCGGCGGGAAACCAGCCACCCAGCTTCGCGCAGGCGTCACCAACGCCATGGCCTCGTGCGGCTACATCTCTTCCAGCGTGGCCCCGTCGTAAAACTTCGCAGCCTTGTAGACCATCGGATCCGAGCTGGAAACTTCCAGGTAGGTGACTTGCGCAACGATCAGAACATGCGTTTTTGCGCGGAAGCGTTCTTTGATCTCTGCCTCGATCGATGCGGCAGACCCGCGGATCAGAGGGGAATTGTCCGGCCCGGAGTGCCAATCGAGCCCGGCGAACTTGTCGTCCGATTTGGACGCGAATCTGTCGATGACCGCACGCTGTGTGTTAGCGATGATGTTGATGCCAAGGTGCTTGGATTCGAAGAGCGACGGGTAGGTCGAGGATGTCTTCTGCACGCACAAGGCCACCAGCGGCGGGTCCAGCGAGATGGGCATGTAAGCGCTGACAGCCAGTCCGCGGGGCCGATCTGCGGAGTCCATGGTCGTCACCACGGTCACACCGGTGACGAACTTCCGGTTGAACTCCTTGAGATCCTCGATGCTGGGCATCTCGTCCGCGTCGCCCGTGCCGGTGAACGCGGCGGACGCTTCGAGCGCCGATCCCAGGCCAGGTGCTCCGAGGTCGGACAGCATGTCGACCGACGGATCCCAGGTCACGCGCTCGCGAATGATCCGGCCGTCGCGGAGCGTTCCCTGTACTGCGCCTCGGGCGTGCAGCGCAGACCTTGTCGGAGGGACGTCGCCGAACGCGTTCATGAACGTACCGGTTGCCGACCAGAAAAGCGCGAAGTCGTCGCCGTCCACGACGATGCTGTCCACCGTCGTCTGCAGGTCCGGGATGGACATCCGCATGTCGTGAACCTGGCGCTTGAGCTCGGCCAGCCCTGAGGTGCTCCCCAGCCCGGCGTTCTCCAACTCGTAGTCGGCGTGGACGATCTCGTCCAAGGCATCGGAGTCGCCTCGGTTCCAGGCTGCATCCCAGGCCGAACGCACCAGGTCTTTGAAGTCCGACATCTCTTCTCATCCTCACTTCTGGCACCGAGAGGCACACGACTCCACGGTTGCGGCTCGGTCTGGTCGACTTTGCCGAGTCCCCCCGGGGTGTGCGAACTCGGCCGCGGGCCTCGCTGGGCGCATGGACTGCAGGTACGCTCTGGGGCAAAAGTATTATCGATTCTACTTTCGGTGTCAACGACCTCTCCGATCTTGTCATTTCTGGCGATAGAAGTGCGATACGGCGCTTCAGGGCACCTGTGGAAGCGATTCGATACAGTTCTGGCTGCTCTTGACCGCGAGCAGTCGTGGCAGGGCCCGCATCCTTCTGCCGTCCCACGATCGCCGCGCGCCGGCTGTCCGCCGACGTGGGGCGGGGGCGTTGCTTTAGCGTGCGGGCTCCCGAACCGGCGCGGTCGCGCGTGAAGGGAACCCGGCGGGTCTGTGCCCCGTTGCCTGTTGCGGCGCGTTGCCAACTGCTCGAAGCCCTTGGCCTCGCGGTTTTGGAGCCAGCGTTGCGCGGAAAACAGCGCGCTCGCTGCCGGTCAACCGGCATGCCGGTTGACCGCTGGCCGACGGTGCGCTCGACGTCGGCCAAGGTGCCTCTGCGAAGGGATTCGTCCAGCAAGCGGCGGGTGTAAGCCCATGCTGCAGGCACCGTGAGCAGCCTCGCGCTGATCCTCTCGCAGGTGTCGATCGCGCGCCCGACGAGGTGTTGGTGCCGATCTGTGCATCCGGAAACGACGCGCGCTCAAGTCGGGGGTGCCATGCGGCTGCCGCGCGGGTGGTTCTCGCTGAGCTATGCTCCGACTAGAAACGATTCGAGTGTCTGTGGGCGCCGCGGCGGCGCGGCACCGTGAATTCAATGAGGGAACCGCACCTATGGACGAAGCCTCTGCCAGCCAGGTCCAGGTCAACGCCGTCCTGGGTCCCGTGCCGGCCGACAAGCTCGGAACGACGCTGACGCACGAGCACCTCATCTGTGACTGGACGAAGGCCCTGCGCAAACCGCAGTGCGCCGTTGACCGCGGTGTCTTCGCTCGCCGTGTGGATCCCTCGATCCGTTGGCTGCTCACAGAGGATCCGTCCTGCTGCTACGACAACGCACGCCTAGAAGACACCGCGGCCGCGGTCGATGAACTCCAGTGTTTCATCGACGCAGGAGGACGGACGGTCGTTGACTGCACCAACGGAGACATCGGTCGAAACCCTCGTGCGCTGCGCGAGATCTCGGTGCGAACCGGTCTCAATATCGTCATGGGTTCTGGTTGGTACGTGCACCGGTATCACGACAGGGGGACCGCCCTGGCCACTGCAGCGGAGCTCTGCGCGCAGATCCTCGCCGAGTTTGCGCACGGCGTCGGCGACACGGGGGCGAGGCCGGGTGTCATCGGAGAGATCGGCGTCTCGCCCGAGTTCACCGAAGCAGAAGAGGTCCGCCTCCGCGCGGCCGCTCGGGCTCAGTTGGCACTGGGCGTACCGCTTCTCATCCACCTGCCGGGATGGCAACGCCGTGCCTTCGAGGTGCTGGACATTGTCCTGACCGAGGAGGGCGTTGCGCCGGAGGCAGTGGTCCTCTGTCACATGGATCCATCCGGCGAGGACGTTGTCTACCAACGCGAAGTAGCTGATCGGGGTGTCTGGCTCGAGTTCGACATGATCGGCATGTCCAACTACTTTCCGGGCGAGGGACAGTCGCCTGCGCCGGAACAGACGGCCGCGGCGATCGCGCGCCTCGTCGCGGCTGGGCACGCCTCCCGCCTCCTCCTCAGCCATGACCTGTCGCTCAAGAACATGTGGACGCGGAACGGGGGAAACGGCCTCGGCTACGTGCCTCGGCTGTTCCTCCCTCGGCTCCAGCGCCACGGCGTGCCGGGCGGGGTGACCGCCGATCTGCTGACGGCCAACCCCCGGCGCCTGTTCGTCGGTTCCGCGCTTGCCTCGGCCGCTGGCGACAGCGGCTCGGGAGCGCGGAGGTGAACGCAGGGGAGACCACGCACAGCAGAAGCGACTTGCCTTGCGCTCGCCTGAGCACTCCGCAATTGCCGGTACCTGTCGGAGGGACGCGCGGCCGCGGGGCCTGCCCAGAGGGGTCGTCCTTGACGGCACGGCTGGAAGCGTCGCAGGCAGTGTAGCGACGAAGAGCTCGCGCGACAGCTGCGACAACAGGATTCACGCATCGAAAGGACCAAGAAGGTGACGCAATACCTCGGGAATGCATTCAACTACGACCTCGTTGCAGAGGGCTACGAGTCCCTGGAAGACAGGTGCACAACCATCCATACGGGGGCCTGTCACATCGGAATGGTCGATGGCGTCAACGTCGGGGTGTGGGAGGCGGAGCCGGGTCTCATCGGCGGGCTGACTGCCGACGAGATCTTCGTCGTTCTCGAGGGCCGCGCCGAAGTGACATTCGAGGACACGAAGGAGCGGCTCCAGATCGGCCCAGGCGACGTCGTCCGCCTCAATGCCGGCCAACGGAACACCTGGCGCACCTTCGAGCGATTGCGCAAGGTGTCCGTCTGGTCGGACTCCGGAGCCCAGCATCGTTCCTCGTGACCGCCGGCGCGCGCCCGACTCGCGGTTGTCGATCCGAGTACGGCGGGACTTGTCCGCAGCCATCGCCCAGCGTGTCCCCGAATCCGCATCAACCCGATCTTGAGAGGCCCGTATGTCACGCCGTCCCGTGATCCTCGATGTCGACACCGGCAACGACGACGCTGTCGCAATCATCATGGCCGCGACTCATCCCGCCATCGAGCTTCTCGGTTGCACGACTGTTGCCGGCAACCTCTCGCTCGAAGAGACCACCGACAACACTCTCCGGGTGCTGAACGCGATCGACAGGAGCGACATCGAGGTCCACACCGGGCTCTCGCGTCCCTTTGCTCCGAGGCCTTACACGTCGGGCGCGAACGAGGTGGAGGACGTATTCCATGAGAGCACATTGCCTGTTGGCACGTCAGGGCTTCAACCATTCAGTCGGCACGGCGTCGAATGGCTCATCGAGACTCTGCGCCAGACAACAAGGCAGGTCACGCTGATCTCGGTCGCTCCGCTCACCAACATCGCCGCCGCGATCACCGTCGCGCCCGACATCCTCGATGCGATCGACGAGGTCGTCCTCATGGGCGGAGCATCGACCTTCGGGAATAGAACCCTGGCCGCTGAGTTCAACATGTTCACCGACGCCGTCGCAGCGAACGTAGTGCTCAGAGCTGGCATCACGCGCCTTACGATGGCCGCGCTCGACGCGACGCACGAAGTGCTCGTCAGCCGGGACGACTTGCACCGCTATCGAGCGCTGGGAACGCGGGCCGGAGACGTCGCGGCCGCTGTGACCGAATACTACATCGATGGTTACGAGGCGTCTGTCAGTCCTGTCGGAGCCGGCTCGTCTGCGCCGCCGCATGACGCGTTGTGCGTTGCGTATGCGATCGACCCGAAAGTCCTTGACATCACGGAGGCGTACGTGGAGGTCGACACGGTGAGCCCGCACAACTACGGGCGCACAACCGTCGACTTCCACGGGTACCGAGGCGAGCCGGCGAATGCCCGTTTCGCGAAGCACGCGGATTCGGCTCGATTTCACCGGATTCTCGACGAGTGCCTTCGCGGAACATGTCGAGCAGTTTGATGCTCGTCTTGCCAGCCGGTCTGTATGAGGGCCTCCGGTGAGGGCTGGTTGATCCAGTCGGCTTCGGGCAGCTTCGGTGCGCATCGGGGCAACGCGACTTCCTCGCGGAGGCAGCAAGTGGGCGGGGCTGGCCGAGGTCGGGGCTGACCTGGCCCCTGCGCCTCCCCGGTGCCCATGCTGCGAAATAGCAATGCTTGGCCGGGAGCTTGCGGTGCCTCGAGCCGCTGCCGGTGACCGTGTCTCGTCGGGAGTTGCCTGCGGGGGAGACCGCTGGTGGCACCGAGGGGTGGGGATTGCCGATTCACAGCGGCGGCGAATCGGATTCCGGGCAACGGTGACGATGCTCTCGCTGAATTTCGAAAGGCAGCCGATGACGAGGGCCTCGTCGGCCTTTGACGCTCGTGGCAAGGTCGTCCGGCGCGCCTCGTCGTTTCCCGGGGGTAGCTCGATCGGCCGCGCCGCTGCGGCAGGACCCGGTGTCCTCTGCCTTGCTGCGGGACGGGCTCGCGATCTCACTCCGCCTGGGAGCGTGGCTGCCGGGAACCTGGGAGCCCGTACGGCAGTCAGCCCTGCTGGCCCTCGCATATTCTGCTGCGCGGTCGAGTGGCTCCCGGTCGGTATGCTGGGCCGGCCGATGCGGACGCCGCCCTGTGCGGCTGGTGCAATTCGAGACCGATCCGATGCGCGGCTCGTGCGCTGTCTCCGCGCTCGCCGGACGTTCCGGCCGCCTGGCCGAGGCATTACGAATCCGGGTTCCCGTCGATGGCTCCCCTCAACCCGATCGGCCCCGGCCGGCAATACTCTCGGCGCCGACTCAGCCAGGCAGACCGGCCGGCCCCCTCGTCCGGCCGGTCCGCGCTGTTGCGTCCCGGCGCAGGCGAGCGCCCGGGACCGCATCACGATTCGCCGGAGTGGCCAGAGAGGATCGGCTTCCCCGGCGATCTATTCTGTCTCCGTCCGATTCGCCGGGGGTCTGGGGCGGCAGGCGGCAAAAGCCTAGGCGGAAGCTCAGGCATGCTCAAGGGACCGTTCTGGTGAGCGCGGCCAGACAGCAGGCTGATCCGTTGGCGGCCATCCGGGAGGCGATCTACCGCCGGTCGCTGCCGCTGGCCACCCGCGACCCGCGGATCGCCAGCTCCTCGCTGGGCCCGCGCCGGTGTCGTGGGCGCGGCCTTCATGGGTCCTCGACGAGCTGTTCGCGCCCGACCGGCTGGCCCGCTGGCTTGACCTCGGCAGCCCGGCCGGGCACCCGCAGCTGGCCGAGGCGGTCGCTTGAGACAGCCCGCCTCCGGCGGGCCGCGGCGGCGACCCGCCGGAGGCGGGCGTTCCGGTCTCGGCGACCAGGGGTGCGATCCGCTGGCGGGCGCGGGATCCGGGGCCGCCGGACCGCGCGCGAGCGCGGTGAACGAAAGCCGGCCGTCGTCACTTCAGACCCGCGACGACCTTCCGGCCCGTCCGATGCCCCGCGCCGTCCGTTCGTCACCGACCCGCATGATCGCACCAGCGCGCTGGAGGGGGCGCGGTCAGGACATGAGCCGCACGCCAAGGGGCGTGATAGCGCCGTCAGCGGTGGTGAGGTCCCCGCTTTCGGAATCCTCCGGCAGCGAGAAGCGGACCACCCGTCCCCACGGCCTGCGGCCGTCCTGCTCGTACCCTCGGGACCGCCCGCACGGGAATCCGAAACCAAACCACAGGTGCCCGGCCGGGTCGATGATTTCGCTGGAGATTGTACCGTCGCTCGTGCCGTGGTTGCACAACGATCGGCCGTGCTTTCCGGCCGGCTCGCCGTCTTCCTGGTGATCCCGCAGAACCTGCCGCAACGCTTCCGGTGTAGCGCTGTCCAGCGCGCCGAGCAGCTCGCTGCCCCGGCCGTGCCGGTGTGTCGACGCGGTGGCCTCGTCCCAGGCAGGACCCGGGTTTTCGGCGAGGCGCTGCAACACATTGGCTCGCGCTTCGGTGCCGGTCGCGGGACCGCACACCGCCACCCGTCCGCCTCCCACCTCTACCGCTGCCATGGCGCCTGCGCGGTCGGCGAGCAGGTAGTTGCCCGGCAGCGTGCTGTCCTCGCGCAGGTAGGCCACCGCCTCGTCCACAGTGGACGCATTCGCGAGCATCCCGGCGGACCACTCCTGCGTGGGGTAGTCCGCCATGTTCCGCTCCGGCACGAACGCGTAGGTGAAGCCGAGCCCGGCACTGTTGACTCCGCGAGTGAGCATTCCCGCCCACGGCACGAGCACGTCGGCCGGCGGCACGACGACCCGGACTGCCAAGTACGAGTGGCGTTCGCCGCTCGCGGCCAGCAGATGATTCTTTGTGGCGTACGGGTTGTCGCTGTTGCTGGCCAGCAGCCAGTGCCGCGGGCCGTTCATTCCTGCCAGGAAACACATGACTACTCCGATGCGGAATCAGCATTGCGGGCTGCCGTCTGCGGCGGCCGGGTTTTGCCGCGCAGACGCGCGTTGGCCGCCTCGAGGCCGGGCGTGCGCGGCGGCAGTTGCGCGATCTGCACCAGGACCGGCTCCGGCATGGAGCGGCAGGCGTCGCCGCACTCCTTGGTGTGCATGCAGTCCTGAGAACAGATCCACTGCTTGTGGTACGGGCACGGGAACAGGTCGTCGGTGCTGACCACCTCGCCGTCGAGGGGGCACTCGACGACGAGATCTTCTCGCGGCCAGGCGATCCGAGGGCGGATCGCGTAGCCGCGGCCACGAGCGCGCGTGCCCAGCCACCAGGTCAGGCCGCCGGCGATCAGGAAGCTGACCCAGTTGGACAGGTAGAGCGTGACCTGGCCGCCCAGATGTCCAAGAAGGCCGCCCACGGCCAGAAAGGAGCCGACGACGGTCGCGGCGAACAGGGGGACTACCCCGGACCAGTTCCAGTGGCGCAGCATGGCGCGGCGGTACTCGATGAACCGGCCGTTGTCCGGCCCGTGTCCGCCCCGCCCCGGACCAGCAGCAGGTCGGCGATGCTGACGCCGATCCAGGCGGCCAGCAGCACTCCCTCGACGGCGAGGACGGTGCCCAGGTGGTCGAGGACGTTGAGGTACATCGCCAGAGTGCCGAGCACGACCATGACGACCGCCCAGACCGATCGTCCCGGCGTGAAACGCAGACGGGAGAAGAAGTTCGCCAGCGACAACGAGCCACTGTAGGCGTTGATCAGGTTGATCCGCAGTTGAGTGATCACGATGAGCAGGAAGCCGCCGACGCCCATGATGGCGACCATGTACTGGCCCGGGTTGGCATCGCCGCCCGAGGCCGCCCACAGGAGCAGGCCGATCGCGCCGGCGATGACGTAGGCGCCGAAGGCGTACGGCAGCAGCGCGACACACAGTGTGCCGCGGCGGCCGCTGCGGACGAGGCTGTGGTCGTTCGCGAGCAGCCGTCCCATGTCGGCGTGCCCGAACGCCACGTTGCCGACCAGTCCGTTGTACGACGCGACCGCGCCGAGCAGCCCGATTCCGCCCACACTGCCCACGTGCGCGGCGATGAACTCGCGCGTCACCGACAGATCCGCTCGGGACAGCACGATGACCAGCAGTGCCGCGAGTCCGACGACGTAGGCGTAGAGCGTCCATTTCTGGAACTTGGCGACGAACTGCAACCCATACAGCACCAGCGGCAGGAACACCAAACCCACCAGCAGGTACGAGACCTTCACCGGGATGCCCGTCTGCGCGGACAAGGCGCTGGAGAGGATCTGGCCTTCGGTCGCGAAGTAGGTCAGCCAGCTCACCCAGTAGAGCAGCGTGGTCCAGGCAGCGCCGTCGAAGCCGAGGGCGAGGCCGCGCGACATGAGTGCGGAGCCCAGTCCAGTGCGCGAGGCGGTCTTGACATACAGCACGTTGAGCAGGGTCTGCACCAGGACCGCGTAAACGATCGCGACGAGCACGTTCGCGATGCCGAAAGATGCCGCCAGTCCGGCGGGCAGCGAAAGGAAGATGGCCGCCGTGGCACCGCCCGTCAGCGAAAGCACGATCTCGGACGTGCGATAGCGCCAGGTGGGCGGCACCTTGCCCAAGGCGTAGTCGTCGCGTGCGACGCTGCCGGAGCCGATTCGCGCGGGCAGGTCACCGGTATCGCTCACTGTCTCTCCTCAGAAATTCGTCGAGGGCGGGGGACTCTCACGAGCCTGCGTGCGCTCCGCCGCGTGACCCAGGCCAGCGTCTCGGCGCTAGCCCACAAGTGCCGCGCGACTCTGTTCGCTTTACTGCGGAACTGCCGTGAAGGGGCCCTCGCCGGACTCAGATTCCCGCAAGGGGCCCTTCCGGGGCCTGGCTCGCCGCGCCTTCACCGGCGTCAAGGTCCGCCTCGACCAGACCAACATCAAGAAACTCGTCGACAACCCTGCAAAGCAAAGACACCGGCTTCACGAGACGCTAGGTGCAGAGCTCCCGCGCACGTGGTGTACTTCCACCGAGAACCCGGAGGACGTTCACTTCCCCGAGAAGAGGTCAGGGAACCGTCACGACGATCTTCCCCGCCTGGTTGCCGGATTGCATGTACCGGTACGCGTCCACCACGTGTTCGAAGCCGAAGACCCGGTCGACGCGGGGCCGGAGGCACCCGGACCGGATGGCTTCGCTGACCAGGGCTATTCCGCGGGCACGCTGGCCAGGGTCGTCCACGTGGTTGAACATCGAGTACGGGTGGAACACCGCCCGCGCCCGGCACATGGCGGCAGCTGGGACCACTGGCTGGCGGTCGGTCAGCGTGCCGTACCCGAAGACGGTCGCGCCCGGAGCCAGGTGGTCGGCGTAGCGCTGCAGCGAATCGCCGCCGAGGGGGTCGAATGCCGCCTGCAGTCCTTTTCCGTTGCTGGCGCGGGAGATCGCCTTCGCCAGGTTCTCGTCGCCTACGACTACCTCGCTCGCGCCCGATTGCCGCAGGATCTCCGCCTTCGCTGGCGACCGGGTGGTCGCGACCGCGGCCACGCCGAGTTCCCGGCACAGCTGTAGCGCGCCCAGCCCCGCGGAGCTTGACGCAGCCGTGATCACGACGGTGTCGCCCTCGCCGAGATCGCAGACCTCCTTGAACGCGAAGTACGGCGTCAGATACTGCATCCAGATCGCGGTTGCCTCATTGTCGTCAAGCCCGTCGGGCACGGCGGTGACGTAATCGTCCGGCACGACCGCAGTCGCGCCCTGCACGCCGTTCTGCGTGAAAAACGGGATGGTGGTGACCCGGTCCCCGGGGGCGCATCCGGTGACGGCGGCACCGGTTTCAGTGACCACTCCGCAGGCTTCAGAGCCTATTCGGGACGGGAAAGCGGGGATTGTGTAGTGCTCGCCGGCCAGGTACATGAGGTCCGCGCGGTTGAGCGCGAACGTCGAGACGCCAATGCGCACGTCGTGCTCGCCCAGCGGTCCTTCCGGCCACGGTCCGACGCGCAGGACCTCGGGCCCGCCGAACTCCGTGAAGTAGACCGCGTCGGAGCGGCTCATCGCGGATCCTTGGCGAGATGCGGTTCCAAAGGGCTCAGGAATGGCGCGTATTCGTCCACCGCGGGGCTTTGGTAGCCCAGTTGCCCGGACACCGTCCAACCCTGCAGCGCCGCGGCGTCGGCCAGGAACTCGGCATAGCGGAGCGGGGCGACGGTGGCGTCGATGACGGGCACGCCCAGTTCCGCCTGCAGGGTGCGGTAGAACCCGAACTCGATGGTGCAGCCGAGGATCACGGCGTCGGCCCGGTCCTGCTCGACGGCGGCGCGCGCCTCTTCGAGGATGCGTCGCTCGGTGAACGCCGGGTCGGTCTGGAAGTCGTTGACGCCCATGCCGAGTTCTCGGAAGGAGGCGAGCGAACGCTCCGCCCCGTAACGGTGGATGTTCTCCTCCATCTCGGGAATCCACTTCGCGCGCCCCACGAGCACGGAAAACCGTTCGCCGACGGACTGGGCGGTCCGGATGCAGGCCTCGGCCGGGGCGGTGACTGGCATCCGCCTGGTCACCTCTTTCGCGGCGCGTACAAACGGGTCGTAGAAGCATCCGATCACCATGGCGTCGTAGCACTGCTGCTCGGCCCAGAGCACGGTCCGCAGCGAGGGCTCGGCCACCATCAGTTCGTACGCGTTGTATTCGAGGTGGACGGGCCCGGTTCCGTCGAGCGACGCCACGTCCAAGCGGGTGTCCTCCCGCGCCTCAGCACGCAGGCTGTCGCCGATCGGGACGTCGTAGGCACTGTTCATGACGGGGTTGAGCCAGAGGATTCTCCGTGTCACGTGCTTGCTCCTTGACGGTGCGATGTCGCCTCTTCGGCGGTTTGGCCATCGAGCATCGTGCAGATGAATTCCGTGAGGTTGTCGCCGAGGATTTGCCGCGCGAGGTCCGCGCCGAAGCGTTTCTCGGCTGCTTCGGCGAGCGCGGCGAAATCGGCTGGGCGTTGCAGTCCCGCGGTTTTGGGGATCTGGGTCCAGTCGACGAGGAGGCCGGTGAAGATCGGGTCGACGACGTCGGCGACGTCGTCGATGAAGTCGGTGCCGAGTCCCACCCGGTCCGGTCCGAGCAGGCCCATGGCGTGCTCCATGTGGTTCAGGAACCGGTCCAGGGTGGGGACTTCGTCGGTCAGGAAGGGACCGAACGCGTTGAGGGCCAGGAATCCGCCGGCCGCGCCGAGCATCGCGATCTGGTCGTCGGTGAGGTTGCGCGGGTGATCGGCCAGCGCACGGCAAGAGGAGTGCGACGCGATGAACGGCTTGCGAGCGACCTCGGCGAGGTGGAAGAAGCCGGCCTCGGACAGGTGGGAAACGTCGACGATGATGCCGACGTCTTCCATGCGCCGCACGGCTTCGGCTCCGAGCTTGGTGAGGCGGCCGCCGGTGTCGCGCTCGGCGATGCCGTCTGCCATCATCGTGCGCCGGTTCCAGGCCAGCGAGCACATCCGCACGCCCTCGCGCCGCATCACGTTCACGAGCTCGAGCGAGTGGCCGAGCGGCTCGGCTCCCTCGATCGCCAGCAGGAGCGCGATTTTCCCGGACGTGATCGTCTCGGCGATTTCGGCGCGGGTCGAGACGAGCGCGACGGCGTCGCGGTGCACGTCGGCGATGTGGCGCGCTTCCTCGATCATCAGCAAACACCGGCGCAGCGCGCCCTCGCCCACGAACTGTTCCTCAGTCGCCACCGGGAGCACTTGGAGGCTCACGCCGCCCTGGCGAAGCTGGGGCAGCCAGAAGTCGCCGAAGGGGTCTTCGTGTCCCCGTTCGCGCAGATGGCGCACGGCCATCAGCAAATCGTTGTGGCAGTCCGCGACGCGGTAGCTCATGGGCGCTCCTTTGCGGCGGCTTCGAGCACGGCGTCGAGCGTGGCTCCGTCGTAGTAGAGGTACGCGGAGCTCAGCACTCCGTTCGTCACGGTCACGATCGAGCAGCCTGCGACATCGAGGTCCGGCACGCCCGGCCGGCTCGAGGTGCCGGACATCCGCCAGCGGACGACGGCACGGTCGCCGACGGCGAGGGTTTCGTCGACCTGCCGGCGGTAGTCCGGATACACCGCGCGGAGTTCGCGCATCGCGTCGGAATCGTCTTGTGCGGAGCCGACAGCGGGCTGGCCGTTGACGGCGACGTCGAGGTCGGCGGCGACTAGCGCGCCCATGGTCTCGAAGTCGCCGACGTTCTCGGCGCTGTTGTAGGCGAGCCAGATCGCGTCGGCGTCCATAGTCTGTTCCTTCATGACTTGAGCGGCCCGGCTGCCTTGACCTGCACCCGGCACGCTTGGCCGGGGACGTAGGACAGCGGGACTTCGTGGACGGACGTGATGCGGACGGCGCCCGGGTCCGCGCCCGAGCGGATGGCCGCGTTGACGGCGAGTTCCCGGGCCTCGGCCAAGCACGCCTCGCGGCCTTTGTCCTCGTAGCGGAATACTCGATCGACGGTGCCCGAGGCATCCGCGATGGCGGCGCCATAAGCGTTGGCCACAGCGTGGTGCTCCGGCCGCACTACCTCGGTGACGCCCGGCACCTTGTCCGGCACGAGGTGAGAGCCGCCGCCGACGGCGATCAGCGGCAGTTCGTGCCTGCTGGCTTTCATGCGGTCGGCGATGATCCGGATCTGCTCGTCCACCCACGCCAGGGCAGCATCGACGGTGTCGGGGGAGACGGACGCGACAGACGCCGGGTCCCCGAACCCGGTCAGCCGTCCCGCCCGGGTGGAGATGTCGGACAGCGTGAGGGTGGAGCCTCCGCACACGAGCGCCTCGGACACGACGCGGTAGCCGACGGAATCGGGCCCCACGGTCACGTCGCGTCCGGTGCCGCGCACCACGGTGCCGCCGCCGAGGCCGATCGAGATCAAGTCCGGCATGCGGAAGTTGGTGCGCACGCCGCCGACCTCGATCGCCGCGGTGGACTCGCGGGGGAAGCCGTCGACGAGGATGCCGATGTCGGCCGAGGTGCCGCCGACGTCGACGACGAGCGCATCGGAGAGGCCGGCGAGCGAGCAAGCGCCCCGCATGGAGTTCGTCGGTCCGGACCCCAGCGTCAGGACCGGGAAGCGGGCGGTCTCCTCGGCGGTCATGAGGGTGCCGTCGTTCTGCGTCAGGAAGGAGTCGATGCTCAGCCCGTTATCCGCCAGCGCGGTCTGGAAACCGTTGACGACGTCCCGTGCCACGCCGAGGAGGGCGGAATTCAGCACGGTGGCGTTTTCCCGTTCGAGCAGGCCGAGCGCGCCGACTTGATGGCTCAGCGACACGGGGAAGTCCGGTCCCAGTTCCTCGGCGATGATCTCCGCGGCCCGCAGTTCGTGGACGTGGTTCGCGGGGGAGAAGGGCGCGGAGACCGCGACCGCGGCGACCGTGCCGGCGCAGCGCGTCGCGAACCGGTGGACCGCGTCCTCGTCGAGCGGGGCGATCTCGGAGCCGTCGAACTCGTTGCCGCCGCCGACGATCTCGGCCGGGCCCATGATCGTTTCGAGCAGGTCCGCGGGCCACGAGACCCCGGGGCGGACGCCGCGCGAGGCCGGTGCCGCCAGCCGGATCACGCCGACCCGTTGGAGGCCGCGGCGCTGGATGATCGCGTTGGCGGGGTGGGTGGTGCCGAGCATCGCCTGGGTGATCCGCTCCTGGTCGACCTCGGCGACAACCTTGGACAGCGACGCGCGGATCCCGTCGAAGGGATCGGGGGTGGTGGCCGACTTGGTGGCGGCGACGACCTTGCCGGCGCTGTCCACGACGACCGCGTCGGTGTTGGTTCCGCCGACATCGATACCGATTTTCAGGCTCATGGGGCGGCTCAACCTTTCAGGGGGACGTAGTCGACGTCGTAGCCGAAGGCAGCTGGACCGACGATGTCGAGCATCCCGTCGCGCTTCCAGCCGTCGGCGCAGGGCAAGCCGAGGACACGCACTCGCTGGCCGTAGGCGAGGCTCTCGGTGGTGATCGGCTCGGCCGTCTCGAAATCGAGCATGCAGATCAGGTCCGGTGGCGTGACGACCGGACGGCCGTTCTCGATCGCGAGCAGCAGTTCGTTCTGGATTTCGATCCGGAGCGTCCGGCTCGGGTCGGCGAAGTCCTCGATGGTGACCGTGCCGCGCGCGAAGCCGGTCGTGGTCCGCCGGTCGAGGTCGATGATCTTGCCGTCGAACACGACCCGGCCGTCGGCGAAGTCCAGGAACCGGTCCCAGCTCCCTTCCTCCTGGCGCTGCACCGCGCGCAGGAGACCGCCGATCTCGCTGCAGAACTGCATCGAACCCCACACGGCCGCGTCGCGCGCTTCGGCGACTGTCATCGGATAGGCGGCCAGCGCGTTCGCGAGTCCGAGCATCATGGCCGAGCCTCGGACCAGTTTCTCGCCGACTTGGTTCGAGACAGTCTCGAACGCGATCCGGTTGCCCTTCTCGTCCGCGAGGCTCATCGGAGAAGCGGACAGGCCGGCCAGGGTGAACGTAGTCATCTCGATCTGCGGGAAAGCGCGGCGCATGCCGTCGGCGTCCACGCAGGGAACGCCGAGTTCGGCGGCGACGGCCAGCGGAATCAAGGTGTTCATGCCGCCGACCTCGACCGGCATGATCGCGTCGATGTCGCGCCCCAGATAGGAGACGAGCGCGCGCACCGCATCGGCGAATTCGCTGCCGGACGGGATCTTTTCGATGATGACCGTCGGCGCGCCGACGACCGCCACGGTCGCCAGCTGCGCCGCGGCGGGAAGTTCGTCGAGGCCCACGATGTCGATCGGACCGTGGTCGTTGATCGCCTGCTCGACCATGAGCTTGGCGATGAACGGATCACCTCCGCCGCCGGTGCCGAGTAGTGTCGCGCCCAGCGTCAGCTGATCGAGCGCGTCCAGTGCGAGTTTTCGCATGTCGCGAGTGTCCCTTCCCGAGCTGTCCTGCGAAGAATCGTTGGCAGGGACGGTAGAACCCGGCCGCGCTCGCCGACGATGGGCACTTCGCACTGCTTCGCCGGAGGTCGTTGGACCGAACGCCCATTGGGGCGGCTCGGCGGCTCGGTCAGGCTGGGCAGGTGACTCAACTACCCGACGGATCCGACCTGCTCCTGCTGACGGCCAGCGAAATCGACGGCCTTCTCTCGACGGACGAGGCCGTCGATACGCAGCGTGCGGCGTTCACCGCATTGGCCGCGGGGCAAGCGTTCCTCGCGCCCCGGATCCTTTCCGAAGGGACCCATGGCGACACCGCATTCGCTTACGTGGCAAGGCAATCTCTCGACGCGGGGGTGGTCGCGAAGATTGGTTGCGTCGTGCCCGCCAACGTCGCCCGCGGATTGCCGACCATTCACGCGATGGTAGTCGCCCTCGACGCAGTGACCGGACGTCCCGCCGCGCTGCTGAACGGCGAAGCAGTCACGAAACTGCGCACGGTCGCTGCCTCGATGCTGGCAGCCCAGACCCTTGCCCCGCCGCCCGAGGCGGTGGCGGTCATCGGCTACGGAACCCAAGGTCGCGCGCACGCGGACGCGATCAGGCGCCGTTACCCCGGCGCCGAGGTTCGCGTGTGGGCGCCGCATCTGGAACCCGGCACCATTTCGGACCGGATCACGGCGTGCCGGTCAGGTCGCGAGGCTGTCGCCGGTGCGGGCCTCGTGATCACTTGTACCACGAGCCTCACGCCGGTGCTGGAAGCGGACTGGCTCGCCACCGGCGCGACCGTGATCAGCGTCGGATCCTTCGGACCGAACCGGCGCGAGGTAGGCGACGACATCCTCGCCAGGTCCGCCGTGGTCGTCGACGATGCCCCGACTGCCCTCGAGCACGCAGGCCCGGTCAAGCACGCAATCGCCGCGGGCGTGCTCGGACTCGACCGGATCACGACTCTGGGGGAAGCGCTCACCCAGGGTTTCACGCGCCCGCCCGACGCGGAGTGGACCTACTACAACACCGTCGGCGTCGGAATTCAGGACGCTGCGGTCACCGCGGCGATTCTCGACCGCGCGAGCAGCACCGGTGTGGGACGGCGGATCCCGTGGTGAACCAGCCTGACATCACCGTCGTCGGTGCCGGTGCGGTCGGCCTCTCCACAGCCCTGTTCCTGGCACAGGCCGGCGCGAGCGTGGAAGTCGTCGACAGCGGCGGCATCGGGGCGGGCGCCTCACGCAACAACGCGGGCTGGGTTGTGCCTTCGATGAGCGAGCCAGTGCCTTCTCCGGCAGCGCTTCGTGCCGCAGCGAAATGGTTCGGCCGCAGAGACGGCGCCCTCAAGATCGGACTGGAACCGTCCGCCGGGTACGTCTCTTTCCTTGCCCGCATGCTCTTCGCTGCCCGTCCCGCGGCCTACCGGCGGGGGCTGGCGGCGACCGCGTCGCTCGCGGCCGGAGCAGTCGCGGCATTCGACGAACTCGTCCGGCTCGGCGTGGACTTCGAGCGGCACGCCCGCGGCGTCCTGCTGCTCTTCGTCGAGGAGCACGGCATTCAGTCTCATCTCGACGACCTCACAGTCATGGAGAAGCTCGGCCTGCCGGGCGCGGAGTTGCTTGCCGGCAGGGAAGTCCGGGAGCTGGAGCCGGAGGCGGGCCAGGGCGTCGTCGGTGGCATTCTGTGCCGCGGCGACCAACACGTCGCCCCTTCTTCCCTGGTCGACGGATTGGCGGCCGCGTGCGCGCAAGCCGGTGTGCGGCTGCGTCTTCATGCCCCCGTGACGCAGATCGCCGAAGGCGTCGGGTGCGTGCGCCTGACCGCGGGCGGCGTCTCCTTGTCCACCGGTGCTTTGGTGCTGGCTGCCGGTGTCGGCACTCGCGCACTCACCGCGATGGTGACGAAGCCGGTCCGCATCCGCGGCGGAAAGGGCTACGGATTCGACTACCGGCCAGCACCGTTCACACTCGGCCATGCCGTCTACCTGAGCGACCACAAGGTCGCCGTGACACCGTTGGACCAGGGGATCCGCATTGCCGGAACGATGGAGTTCGGGGCGGAGAACAACAAGATCGATCACCGCCGCGCGGCCGGCGTCGCCAACGCGATGCGCGCGTACTTCCCCCGCTGGCCGGTCCGCGCTCCCCGGGCCTGGAGCGGGTTGCGACCCCTCACCCCGGACGGACTGCCGGTCGTCGGACGCCTGCCGACGCGGGCGCCGATCTACGTCGCGGCTGGCCACGCGATGCTCGGGATCACCCTCGGACCGATCACCGGGAAGCTGCTCAGCAGGCAGATCGTGACCGGCGAATCCGATCCGCTGCTCGCCCCGTTCGCCCTGGACCGGTTCCGGTCGGCCCGGTCCAAGAGAGGCTGACCCCAAGTACATCGCCGCTACGACCAGTCGGCTCAGGTGCGGGACGCCCTCGCGGCCAGTTCCGCTTCCCTCGTCAGAAACGCCCGGCGGACGCCAGACAGGTGCTGCGGTTCTGCCACGTTCCCGCGTGATCGGCCAGGCGGACGAGCCGCTGTCAACGGCGGCCGAGAACCGCTCTCGCTGGATACCCCGAGGAGGCCTTGTGCGGTTCGCACAGGAACCCGGATTTGGGTTGAGCAGATTGCTGGTCGCCGGGCTTACGGTGTCCTCGTAATCTTCGGATCGTCGCCCGGGGAAGGACGTGCCATGAGGCAGCTCGGCAAACCGGAGTTGGCCGAGTTGACGCTCGGCGCCACGTTGCTGGGCAACGGCGGCGGGGGAGACCCGGCCCTCGCGAGGCTCATCGCGGAGCAGGCCATCGACGACTACGGGCCGGTCACCGTCGCCAAACTCGACGAGTTCCCGGACGACGCGCAGCTGGTCACGGTCGGGGTAGTGGGCGCGTCCACGGCCATCGTCGAGAAAATCCCCGCCGGCCGGGAGTTCATCGCCGCGGTGCGCGCTCTCTCGTCGTACCTCGGCCGCAAGGTCGACGGCATCATGCCGGTCGAGGCAGGCGGGATGAACACGCTGATCCCGCTGGCGGTGGCCGTCGAACTGGGCGTTCCTTGCGTGGACGCGGACGGGATGCGACGCACTTTCCCGCAGGTCGAGATGACCACGTTCACCCTCGGCGGCATCAGCGCGTCCCCGATGAGCCTCGCGGACGAGAAGGGCAACAAGATCACCTTCGAGGCGATCACGAACCAGGTGGGCGAACGACTGGTCCGCGGCTCGGCGATGATGCTCGGGCTGGCGAACGCCTTGGCCTCGTACCCGATGACCGTCGCCCAGGCGAAGGCGACCGCGATCCCCGACTCGCTGGAGTACTGCAGCACGATCGGCCGGTTGCTGCGCGCGATCCAGCGCCGGGAGAACGGCGCGTGGCAGGAGTTCCTCGAGTTCACCGGAGGCCGGAAGGTCTTCGAGGGGAAGATCATCGACCTGGACCGGCGGACGACGACCGGCTTCGCCCGCGGCACGGTGACGATCGAGGGGTTCGTCGATCCGACCTGCACGATGCGGATCGAGATGCAGAACGAGCTTCTGCTCGCGATCGAGGACGGGCTCCCCGTCGTGACGCCGCCCGATCTCATCTGCATGCTCGACCACGACACGGCGGAACCGGTCACCACGGAGTCGCTGAGCTACGGCGAGCGGGTCACGGTGCTGGGCTTGCCTTGTGCCGAACAGTGGAACCGCGAAGGGTTCCTCGACGTGGTCGGGCCTGCCGCCTTCGGTTACTACGTCGATTTCGCTCCGCTGAACGGGACGATTCGATGAATGGGGATGCCGGAAGCGGCACCGTCGCATCGCAGCGCGATCCGGACGGACCGGGCGTCTGTCTCGGCGAGGTGCTCAGGTGGGGCCGGCTGGCCGCGGCCACTCTCCTCGGTGGCGAGTCCGCCCTCGACCGGCGTGCGACCCGCGTGCTGATCGCTCCTGCCGGACGTTCGCGCGAAGGCGGCTTTGCCGGCGCCATCGTCCTGCTGGACGGTCGTGAACTCGCTCTCGACACGTACCTGGTGGACGTCACCCTGCGCTGGATGGGCGAGGCAGGCGCGATCATGCTCGTTGTCGTTTCTCCGGAACAGCCGCCGGGCATCGCCAGCTGCCGTCTGGCCGACCGCAGCGGGGTCGCGCTGGTCGAGACCGACGACACTGTACTCGAGCTGGCCGACGCGCTGAGGGAGCTGGTCGAAGCGCCGCAACGCGTGCTGGCCAGGGTGATCGTCGACGCGGTCGACAAGCTGGCCCATCTGTCCCCCAGCAGCGGGGTCGCGGGCGTCCTGGACGTCGTGCGGCAGGCTCTCGGCGCGCAGGTGTCGCTCATCGCCGCGGAGGGCGAGCTGCTCGCCGGGGATCCTCTGACGCCGCCCTTGCTCCGCAAAGACCAGGTCAACGTCCAACTGTCCACTGTGGTCGGCACAACCCACCGCGTCACCCAGCCGGTGACGCTGGCCAGCGGCGAACGGCCGAGCTTCTGGATCGTCGCCGAGCTGGAGGCGCCGGGCGAGGTGCGCACCAGCGCGGCCCGGTCGTTGCTGAAGATCGGCAGCAGTTACGTCGCCAATCGGCTGATTTCTGACCGGCTCGAACAGGAACGCGACGCCCGCGCTCGTCTCGGCGTGCTCAACGCCATCATCGCCACCGCCGGCCGCCCGTCCGCAGCGCTGGTACAGCAGGTCGCCACGCTAGGGTGGATCACCGACGGCTGGGCCACCGCCGTGCATCTGCGGATCGCCGGGCCCGTCGACTCGATGCAGATCCTGGCGCTCACCGATCCGGTGCGGGCGCTCTTGGCGGAGGCCGGCTTCGACGGTCCCCTCGTCGAACGCTCAGACGGCTGGACGACCTGGACCGTACGGCTTGTGGAGCCACCGGCCGCGAGTTTCGCGCACGACACCGCGGCGGTCCGCCAGGCAGTACGACGTTTTCTGGAAAAACGGGACCACCTCAGGGTTTATGCCGGGATCGGCCGGCCGTACCTCGGCCTGCAGGGACTGAAACGCAGCCTCGCCGAAGCCCACGAGGCGATGACCATCGCCCAGGGGGCCGGATCCCGCAGCGGCGTGCAGCACATCGACGAGGTCGGCCTGCAACGGATCTTGGTCGGCTGGTACAGCTCCGAGGAGTCCCGCGACCTCGCGCGCAGCCTGCTGCGCCCGGTGCTCGAGATCGACCGGCAAGAGGAGCTGCTCAGCACCCTCGAAGTGTTCCTGGACAACGAGTCCTCTCCGACCGTGACGGCCGAAATCCTCGGAGTCCATCGCAACACCGTCGTGAACCGGATCTCCCGGGCAAAAAGCGTGCTGTCCGCGGACCTCGACGACCCCGACGAGCGGCTCGCGGTCCAGCTCGCGTGCCGACTGGCGAAGCTGCGCGGCTGAGAAAGCCGGTCACCGCACTCGCCGGGAGGCAGTGCGGTGACAGGCTCACAGTGCTGTATCGCGTGCGACCGCTACGCGAGCTCCCGCCCTTCCGTTTCGGGTATCACCACGGCGAAAACTGCTGTCGCGACGAGGAAAAGGTCGATGAAAAGAACAGTCGAGGAGAAGCCGCTCGCGTGTGCCAGGAGAATCCCGACCACGCTGGGCGCGATCGTGTTCGCGACGCGCTGGCCGCAGAAGCCGACGCTGTAGCCCAAACCCCGTACCGGCGACGGATAGATCTCGCCGACCCAGGTGTCCCAAACCCCCCATGCGCCAAGGCTGAAGAACGACAACACGAAGCTCCCGATGTACAACTCGGCAAGCGTACTGGCGTTCGCGAAATAGAATCCGCCGGCCGCGGCAGCGAGGACGTAGCCGACGAAGATCTTCTTGCGGCCGTACCTGCCGGTGAGCCAGGAAGCGCTGACGTACCCGGGAATCATGAACACCGCGCTGATCGCGGCGAACCCCAGGCTCGAGGATGCGGACAGACCGCGCTGTTCGAGCAGGGTCGGCAGCCACGTCTGCAGGCCCCAGTATCCCCAGGAGAACAGGAAATTCACGACCAGCTGCAAAACAGTGATCCGGCCGAGCCGTCCCCGGAACAGCGCCGCGAACGAACCCGCCCGCACCTCGGGCACGGACAAGGACTGCGCGCTGAGGTTCTCCGCGTCCGCGGCGCCGAGCCGCCGCAGCGTTCGCAGCGCCTCGTCCTGCCGGCCGCGCTGGACGAGCCAGTACGGCGACTCCGGCACCCAACGTCGAATGACGAGCACCCACAGGCTGGCGACCGCGCTCGCGATGATGACACCGCGCCATTCGTGCGCACCGAGCAGCGCGGTGACGCCGACAGCGAGCAGCATGCCGAGCGGCCACCCCGCTGCCAGGTACACGGCGAGCCGGCCGCGATGCCGTACCGGCAGCAGCTCTTCGAAGTAGGGGAACGTGATGGTCAAGATGCCGGCGAAAAGGAAACCCGCCACGGCCCGCGTCACGAGAAGCATTTCGTAATTGGGGGAGAAGCTGCCGACCAGGGTGACTACGCCGTAACCGGCGAGACTCCACGTGCAGGTCGCGCGCCTGCCGATCCGGTCGGAAATCGGCCCCCAGGCGAGAGCGCCGGGGATCATGCCGAAGAAGAGCGCGGAGATGACAAGGCCCAACTGCGCTGCGGTGACGCGCAGTCCGGCCTCCACCCCGGGGGCGATGTAGGTCAGGCTCAGCATCTCCCACGACTCGATGGCGAGAGCGGCGTAGAGCGCGATTCCGATCTTGACGTGGACCCGCGACAGCGGCATCCGGTGGAACATGGACCCGACTGAGACGGTCGCGGCTGACCTGCCCAACGCCTCTGTCGACGGGGCGCGGGTTCGGCCCGCTTCTTCGCTGCTCATCGGACGACCTCCGGGCGGACGGCTTGAGAAGTGTGCGAACTGTAGGCACCCGGTCATTCAGCCGACGATGTGCTGTGCGCACTGCTCGAGCAGCCCGGCTTGGGCGATGCGTCCAATCCCGGCGGGGCGAAGATCGGAATACGCGCGGGGTCGCCCCCGAATCGTGAGCCTGCGTGACACTCAGCGTTCCTCCGATCAACAGGTCACGGACGCGGTTGAGCCGCATCTCCTTCGCGAACTGGTACGGCGATTTCCCCGTCACCTCACAGAAGAGGTGCGAAAACGCCGACGGGCTGAGCGAAACCCGTTACGCCATATCGGTCACCGTCAGCGGCTCGGACGTGTTGTCCTGCACGTAGGAGACGACCTCTCTAACCGGGTTGCGCGCCACCACCGCGATTTCCAGCAGCCGCGGGTACTGCTCAGTTGCCGGATCCGGTACACCATCTCGGCCCGGTAGATCGGCGCCACCACCCGGCGGTCCGCACCGGTTCCCGTCGCCTGGTGAGTGGTAGCGACGTGCGGCACCGGGGCCACCAGCGCGGTCGACCCGATCGACGCGATCGCTGACCTATACCTGTGGCTGCACGTCGCTCACAGGCGGATCCGGGACATGCCGATGACCACGGGGTGCCTGCGGGGGGTGCCCGGAGGACGGGTGCGGGCGGCGGCCCTGTCATCATGAGATGGTGAGTTCCAAGACGTCGGCGGGGCGAAGCGAGACCAAGGCGACCGTGAGCCCGGGTGCGGTTCGGGAGGCCGCGCTGACGTTGTTCGCCGAGCGGGGGTACCACGGCACCGCACTGAGCCAGATCGCGGACGTCTTGGGCATCCG
Source organism: Amycolatopsis echigonensis (assembly GCF_002846615.1). Taxonomy (NCBI): domain Bacteria; kingdom Bacillati; phylum Actinomycetota; class Actinomycetes; order Pseudonocardiales; family Pseudonocardiaceae; genus Amycolatopsis; species Amycolatopsis echigonensis. The sequence continues at coordinate 5,504,098 of NZ_PJMY01000003.1, forward strand.
CACGCCGAGCCTCTACAACCACATGAAGTCGAAGCAGGACCTGCTGCGGGACATCATCGCCGACACCACCGAGCAGGTGTGGGCGGATTACGAGCAGGCGGTGCACAGCGTCGGCGACGTGGTGGAACGGCTGCGTCGGGCAGCGCGTGTCTATGCGTTGCGGCACGCCACCCACCGCCGTGAGGCGATCATCGTCAACCGCGACGTCGACAGCTTGGAAGAACCAGTGCGCTCGGAGGTGCTCGAGCTGCGCCGCCGCCATGCCGGTGCCATCCGCGACCTCATCGAGGAGGGCGTCCGCGAAGGCCGGTTCACAGAACCGGAGCCCACCTTGGCCGCATTCGGCATCCTCGAAATGTGCGTGAGCATCGCCCGGTGGTTCCGGGAGGACGGCCCGCAGTCGGCCGAAGCCGTCGCCGAAACCTACAGCCGCTATGCGCTCCGCGTCGCCGGCCTGAGCTGACCGGCCCTCGGTCCGACTCTCCCGGCCGACCCCTTGTGCAGTGAGAAGGGCAGCGCTACCCTCTCAAAACTAACGAGCATTAGTTAGTAACTTGTCCCGTCAGGAGTGCTCATGCTCAGAGTCGAGCTGATCCGTCCCGTGCCGCAGCTGCTCGTCGAGCAGGCTGCGCGGTGGGGCGACAAGATCGTTTTCAGCGACGACCGTCGTTCAGTCAGCTACCAGGACCTCGCCGACCGCACCCGCCGGGTGGCCGGTCACCTGGTCAGCGCGGGCATTGCCCGGGGTGATCGCGTGCTGATCTACCTGGACAACAGTGCGGATATCGCCGAGGCCTACCTCATGACGACCCGGGCTTCGCTGGTCGGCGTCTGTGTGAACGCCGATGCCGCTCCCGCGGAGATCGAGCACATGCTCGTCGACTCCGGCGCCTCGGTCATCATCACCGACCGGGCCCACCTCGCGCACGCCCGCGAGCTCGGCCGCCTCCGGGGCGCGATGGTTCTCGTGGTCCGGCCGGGCCGGGTCGAGGACGCGCGGTCGTACGAGGAACTGGCCACCACCGAGCCTGCCGGCCCGCCGCGCGACGACCTGGGACTGGACGACGCCGCGTGGATGCTTTACACCTCCGGGACCACCGGTCGGCCCAAGGGTGTTGTGCTCACGCAGCGCGGCTGCCTGTGGGTGGTGGCCGCGTGCTGGGCCCCGATCGCCGGAATGTCCGAACAGGACCGGGTGCTGTGTCCCTTGCCGCTGTTCCATTCCTACGCGCTGGTCCTGTGCGTGCTGGGAGTGTTCGCGACGGGCGCGACCGAACGCATCCTGCCCAAATTCTCGCCCGGCCGGGTGCTCGATTTGCTGGCCACGGAGGACTTCACCATCCTGCCCGGGGTGCCGACCATGTTCCAGTACCTCGTGCACTCCGCCCGGGAACGCACGGTCGATGCCGAAGGACTGCGGCTGTGCCTGTCCGCCGGGGCGATCCTGCCCGCTGCCCTGAACGCCGAATTCGAGGAGGTGTTCGGAGTCAAGCTGCTGGAGGGCTACGGCATCACCGAGACCTCGACGATGGTCACCATGAACACCCCCGACGGCGGGCGTGTGCTCGGCTCGTGCGGGCTGCCGATGCCGGGGATCGGGGTGCGCCTGGTGGACCCGGTGAGCGGTCGCGATGTCGGCGTAGGCGAAGAAGGCGAGCTGTGGGTCAGCGGACCGAATGTGATGCGCGGCTATCACAACCTCGACGAGGCCACCGCCGAAGTGCTCCAGGACGGCTGGTACCGGACCGGAGACTTGGGCAGGCGCGATGCCAACGGCTTCCTGACCATCAGCGGCCGGACCAAGGAGCTCATCATCCGGGGCGGGGAGAATATCTACCCGGCCGAGGTCGAAGCCGTGCTGCTCAAAGCGGACGAGGTCCGCGATGCCGCCGTGGTGGCGCGTGAGCACCCCGATCTCGGCGAGGTGCCGGTGGCGTTCGTCGTCCCGGAAGAACCGGGAAAGCTGGACGTCGACGCGCTCTTGGGCCGATGCGCCCGCGAACTGTCGAAGTTCAAGGTCCCGGCAGGCGTCTTCGAGATCGAGTCGATCCCGCGCACAGGCTCGGGCAAGATCATGCGGTTCCTTCTGCAGAAGCAGTTGCCGACGCCGGCCGGCTGAGGGGCCTCGCGTCATTGACCTGGCATCCGGCTGCCCGTAGCATGCAAACTAACGTTAATTAGTAAGGTGGTTCAGGTGGAGCTCTCCAACACCTTCACGGTCAATCTGCCGGTCGATGAAGCCTGGCGGGTGCTGACCGATCTGGAACGCGTCGCACCGTGCCTGCCGGGCGCCTCGCTGCAGGGCGTGGAGGACGGCGTGTACCGCGGCGGGGTCAAGATCAAGGTCGGCCCCGTGTCGGCGCAGTACCGGGGAACCGCCCGGTTCGCCGAGAAGGACGACAAAGCGCACCGAGCGGTGGTCCGTGCCGAAGGCAAAGACGCGGGCGGGCAAGGCAACGCCGCGGCGACGGTGACCATGAGCCTGGCCGAACAGGGGTCGGGAACCAAGGTCGACGTCCGCACCGAGCTCGACTTGTCCGGGCGGGTCGCCCAGTTCGGCCGGGGAGTCATCTCGGACGTCACGAACAAGCTGATCGGCCAGTTCGTGCGACGGCTGGAAGCCGAGTTCGCCCCGGGCTCCGCGTCGACCGAGGCGCCTGCCGCGGCCCGCGCCGCCGCTCCCGCCGACGAGGTCGAAGCGCTCGATGTCTTCTCGAGCATGGGCGGCCTGATCGCCAAGCGCGCGCTGCCCGTCGTCGGCGGACTGATCGCGCTCCTGGCCGGGATCCTGGTGTTGCGCAACCGCGGCCGCTCCGGTGCCCCGTCGGCGTCCCCGCCCGTAGTGATCAACCTGTCGTTTCCGGTCGCAACCGGCCGGACCTACCCCGAGGAGGCGGTCCTGTGACGGACGAGCTGATCCGCGAACCCGCGCTCTACATCGGCGGCGACTGGGTCGCCGGCCACGGCGACGACAGCGAAGTCGAGAACCCGGCCACCGAGGAAATCACCGGTGTAGTGACCCAGGGGACCGAGTTCGACGTCGACCAGGCGGTGAGCGCCGCCCGCGCGGCCTTCCCGAAGTGGGCGGCCACGCCGGTCGAAGACCGGGTGGCGGCGCTACGCCGCCTGAAGGACGTCCTCGCGGACCGGGCCGACGCCTTCGCCGGCCTCATCAACCGCGAACAAGGCTCACCGCTGCCGCTGGCACGGAAGCTGCACGTGGACGTGCCGCTCGCCGTCATCGCCCGCACGGCGGACGCCCTCGCGGAATTCCCCTTCCGCGCCCAGCGCGACAACTCGGTGATCCTGCGCGAGCCGGTCGGCGTCGTCGCGGCGGTGACGCCGTGGAATCTCCCGCTGCACCAGGTGATCGTGAAGGTCGTTCCGGCGATCGCGGCCGGCTGCACAGTGGTGCTCAAGCCCGCCGCCCTCACCCCGCTGACCGCGTTCGAGCTGGCACGCGCTTTCGAGGCCGCCAAGTTCCCGCCCGGGGTGCTGAACCTGGTCACCGGAGGCGGTCGGGTGGTGGGTGACCTGCTGTCTCGCCACCCGGGCGTCGACCACGTCTCCTTCACCGGCTCCACGCCGGTGGGGCGGCAGGTCGCCGCGGCCGCGGCCGAGACCGTCAAGGGCGTAACCCTGGAACTCGGCGGCAAGTCCGCGAGCGTAGTGCTCTCGGACGTGTCCGACGAGCTGCTGGCGAAGGCGGTCAAGGTGACCGTGGCCAACTGCTTCCTCAACGGCGGCCAGACCTGCACGGCGTTGTCCCGACTCATCGTCCCGGCGTCCCGCTTGGCGCAGGTGGAGCAGCTCGCCGCCGCGGCGGCGGCCAAGTACATGCCCGGCGACCGGCTCGGCCCGCTGATCTCGGCGGGGCAGCGCAAGGAGGTCGAGAGCTTCCTCGACCCGCAGGGCGGCAAGCTCGTCACGGGGAGCCTTCCGGTTCCGGACAAGGGACACTTCGTCGCCCCAGCCGTCTTCAGCGAGGTCGACCCCGCCTCACGGCTCGCCAGGGAAGAGATCTTCGGCCCGGTCCTGTCGATCCTGCCGGCCGACTCCGACGACCACGCGATCGAGCTGGCCAACGACTCGATCTACGGCCTCGGCGGCGCGCTGTGGATCGGCGACGTCGACCAGGCGCTGGACTGGGCGGCCCGGATCCGCACCGGCCAGATCGACGTCAACGCGGCGCCGTTCAACCCGCGCGCCCCCTTCGGCGGCTACAAGCAGTCCGGCATCGGCCGGGAGATCGGCGACTTCGGCATCGAAGACGTCCTCGAGATCAAGGCGGTGCAGCTGTGACGGACGGATACCAGGTCGAAGTGAACGCGCTCGTGCTGCGGTCGCCGGACAAGCCGATGGAGGTCGAACGCATCCGGCTGAAGGACGTTGGGGCGGGTGACATCCGGGTACGTATCGACGCCACTGGCGTTTGCCACTCCGACCTGTCGCTGGCCCGCGGCGTGCTCGCCCAGCAGTTGCCCGCGGTGCTCGGGCACGAAGCCTGCGGCACCGTCGTGGAGACCGGTTCCGCCGTCACAGACCTGCGGGAAGGCGACCGCGTCATCCTGCTGTGGATCACGCCGTGCGGGCACTGCGTCAGCTGCGCGCGCAACGAACCGCACTTGTGCGTCAACGGGTCCGCGCGGGGTGCCGAGCCCTACGCGCTGGACTCGTCGGGTGAGCCGGTCTACCCCGGACTGACGGTCGGCTCGTTCGCCGACCAGACCGTCGTCCCGTCCGCGGCCGCGGTCAAGGTGCCCGACGACATCAGCACTGAAGACGCCGCTTTGCTGGGCTGCGCCATCACGACTGGCGTGGGCGCGGTCACGAAGACCGCCGCCGTCACTACCGGCTCGTCGGTGCTCGTCGTCGGCCTCGGCGGCGTCGGACTGGCCGCGGTGCAGGGCGCCCGACTCGCCGGCGCTGCGAATGTCATCGCGGTGGATCGCAATCAGGACAAGGCGAGTCTGGCGATCGCGCTCGGCGCGCACCACTTCGTGCCAGCCGACGACGACACCAAGAAGACCGTCCGGGGGCTCACCGACAAGCAAGGCGTCGACTTCGCTTTCGACTGCGTGGGTTCCTCGCGGACGATCCGCGACGCGTGGGGAATGACCCGGCGCGGCGGGACCGCGTGCGTGGTCGGCATCGGCGGAAAGGACGACCAGGTCAGCTTCAGTGCCTTGGAGCTGTTCCACTTCGCCCGAACCCTGGTGGGCTGTGTCGCCGGCTCGCTGGACGCGAACCGAGACCTGCCGCGCTACTTCGACCACATCCGGGACGGCCGGCTCGACTTGGCGGCGATGGTGACCGGGCACGGCAAACTGTCCGATGTGGAGGCTGCGCTGGCGGAAATGGCCGCCGGACGCGGCATCCGCACGTTGGTCGTGCCGGACGGTGCCCGATGAAGGTCGGGGCGCTGAGCGTCGAACCCGTCTACGACGGCTACGGCCAGGAGCCTGCCCGCGAGGTGCTGACCTACCCGGGGCGGTCGGACGCGTGGTCCTGTCACGAGCATCTCCTCGACGAGTCCGGCCGCCTGCGGCTCGAGCTCGGCGGCTTCCTGGTGCGGACCGGGGAACGGGTCATCCTGGTGGATGCGGGTGTCGGGACGATCGACAACGACAAGTACCACGGCGGGCGGTTTCTGGAGAGCCTGCGTGCGCTTGGGGTGGATCCCTGGGACGTCACCGACGTCGTCTTCACCCACCTGCACTTCGACCACGTGGGGTGGGCCACGAAGAAGGGCGAGGTCGTGTTCCCGGACGCGACCTACCGCGTCCACCGCGCCGACTGGGCGCACTTCGTCGAGAGTCCCGACGCCGATCCAGGCGCGGTGCGCAAGCTTTCCCCGCTCACCGAGCGGCTGGAGACGTTCGAGCACGACACCACCCTCGCTCCGGGGTTCGACGTCCGCCACCTGCCCGGCCACACCCCGGGGACTGCGGTCTACGTGGTGTCGAGCGAAGGGGAACGGGCGATGCTGCTCGGCGATGTCGCGCACTCCCCGGTCGAACTCACGGATCCCGCATGGGAAGCCGTCTTCGACCTTGACCCGGTGGCCGCGCGGAAGGTGCGCGCGGACCTCGTCGCGGTCGTCACGGACCAGCCCGATTTCGTCGCCGCCGCGCACTTCCCGCCCGGCCGCCTGATCACCGTGGACGGCGAGCGCCGGTTCACCCCACTCGAGAAGGAATGACCATGGATCTTCAGCTCCGCGGCAAGAACGTCCTCGTAACCGGTGCCGGGCAGGGCCTGGGCCGTGCGATCGGGCTCGCGTTCGCAGCGGAAGGCGCCAATGTCGCCTTCCACTACAACTCCTCCTCCGACGGCGCGGAACAAGGCGCGAAGGAGGCGGCTGCTCTGGGCGTCAAGTCGATCGCCGTGGGCGCGAACCTGCAGGACGGCGAATCCGTGACGCGCGCGGTGGCCGAGGTCGCCGACCAGATGGGGTCGATCGACGTGCTGGTCAACAACGCGGCCGCGACCCAGAGCAAGCCGTTCCTCGAGACGACCGAAGAGGACTGGGCACCGCAGATCGGGGTGACGGTGGCGGGCACGCTGCGCGTCACCCAGGCGGTGGCTCGGCAGATGGCGGAGAACGGCGGCGGGTCGATCGTCAGCCTGATGGGCGACTCCGGCCGCGTGGGCGAATCGCGGCTGCTCGTCACGGCGACCACCCGCTCGACAACCGTCGGGTTGACCAAATCGCTGGCCAAAGAACTGGCGCGGCACAAGATCCGTGCGAACGCCGTCTCGATCGCGCTCGTGCAGACCCAGAGCCTCGACGCCCACACCGGCAACGCGGACGAGGCCAAGATGAAGAAGATCCTCTCCGCGTACCCGCTGCGCCGCCTGGGCACGCCCGCCGACATCACCCCGACCATCCTGCTGTTGGCCTCGCCGCTGTCGTCCTGGACCACCGGGCAGATCGTGTCGGTCAACGGCGGGTACACGATGCCATGACCGCGCACGACGACGAGCCCGACGACGGGCGCGCGGTCGGACGAGCCTTCCGCCGCAAAGAGGACACGCGGCTGCTGACCGGCCGCGGCCGGTACGTCTCCGACCTGCAGCTGCCGAGGATGCGACACCTCGCGTTCCTGCGCAGCCCCTACGGCCACGCCCGGATCAAGTCCGTCGACACCTCCGCACTAGGCGTCGCCGCGCGCGCGGTGTTCAGCGGCGACCACCCGGCGTTCGCGGCGATCGGGCTCCGTGCGAGGTCCGCGTTGCCGTCCTATGTGGAGACCGAGCAGCCGATCCTGGCCCGGGACAAGGTGCGGTTCGCCGGTGAGCCGGTGGCCGTAGTGGTAGCAGACGACCGGTATCAGGCCGAGGACGCGCTCGAGCTGATCGACGTGGACTACGAGCCGTTGCCCGCCACGGTCACCGCATGGGTGGCGCCGAAGGAGCCGGTGCACGCAGACGCGCCGGACAACGTCCTGCTGGAGCGCACTTTCGACACCGGCGAGGTGCCGGATGCCTTGGCGCAGGCCCATCTGGTCATCGAGCGCGAGTTGGTGACCAACCGGCACGCGGGAAACCCGATGGAGTGCCGAGCCGGGGCGGCGGTCTGGGACGGCGAGCGCCTGACGTTCTGGTCCGGCACCCAGGTGCCGCACATCGCGCGGAACATGCTCGCCGAGCTGCTGGGCCTGCCCGAGGGCACCATCCGGGTCATCGCTCCCGATGTCGGCGGCGGTTTCGGCGTCAAGGCGGTGCTCTATCCCGAAGACGTCGCTGTCTGCCTGGTCGCACAGCAGATGCCCGGCATCCCGGTGAAGTGGGTCGAAGACCGTGCCGAGCACCTCCTGGCCGCGACGCACGCCCGAGACCACCGGTATCGGGTGCGAGCGGGGTTCACCGCCGACGGCGAGCTGGTGGCGCTGGACGCCGACGTCACGTGCAACGTGGGCGCCTATTCGGTCTACCCGTGGACAGCCGGCATCGAGCCGCTGATGGCCGGCGGGCTCCTGTCTGGGCCGTACCGGCTGCGGAATTACCGGTGCACCGTCCGCGGCGTCGCGACCAACACGTCGCCATCCGGGCCATATCGCGGCGTCGCCCGCCCCGCGAGCGTCTTCGCGATGGAAACCCTGCTCGACGAAGCCGCAGCCGCCCTGCGGATGTCCTCTTTGGACATCCGCACAAGAAATCTGATCACCCCGGCGGAGATCCCGTACCGGATGCCGTCCCGGCTCGTCGACGACTCCGGGTGGTACGGCGAGTGCCTCGAGAAGGCGATCGCCACCATCGGCTACGACGACTTCCTCGTGGAGCAAGGTCGGCGGCGAGAGGAAGGGAAGAATCCGATCGGGCTCGGCATGGCCTGCTACAACGAGCTGACCGGCCTCGGCCGGGCTGCTGCCGCGGGGCCGCGGATGCCGTTCCGCACCGGACACGACGCCTGCACGGTCCGGGTCGACCCCGATGGCCGCGTCACTGTCCTTTCCGGAGTCACGTCGCAGGGGCAGGGCTTGGAGACGACAGTCGCGCAGATCGTCGCAGATGCGGTCGGTGTCCGCTTTGAGGACGTCGAGGTGCGCATCGGCGACACGAACGAATCCTTGTGGGGGTTCGGCGCGTTTTCCTCGCGGCAGGCCGTCATCGGGGGCGGGGCCGCCCACCGTGCCGGAACGTCGGTGCGGGAGAAGATCATCCGGCTGGCGAGCGAGTTGTTCGAGGTAGGCCCGGCCGATGTCGAGATCAAGGCGGGCGAGGTCAGGGTCGTGGGCGAGCCGAAGCCGCTCGGGACGCTGGCCGAAGTCGCCCGGGTCGCCTACCTCGAGTCGAATCGACTGCCCGAGGGCATCGAGCCAGGCCTGGAGGCGACGGAGTTCTACGACCCGATCCGGGGCGCGTTCGCGGCGGGCGCGCAGGCCGCGGTCGTCGAAGTCGACCGGGCGACCGGGGAAATCCGGATCCTCAAGTGGGTGTGCGTCGAGGACGCGGGCACGGTGATCAACCCGCAGATCGTCGAGGGGCAGATCGCCGGGTCGATCGCCCAGGGCATCGGCGGCGCGCTGTACGAGCACCTGATCTACGACGAGTCAGGGAACCTGTCCACCGGAACGCTGATGGACTACCTCATGCCCACGAGCGCCGAGGTCCCGGACCTTGTCATCGACCACCTGTCGAATCCGGCGGACAACCCGTTGGGGGTACGCGGAGTCGGCGAGGGCGGCACCCTCGGCCCGAACGCGGTGCTGGCCGGGGCCGTTGCCGATGCTCTCGGCGTCCGGGTCACCCACCTGCCGCTGTCCCCGGCTGCCGTGTGGGAGGCACTGCGATGATCACCACCGAGGAACAGGGCGGCGTAGGGCGGATCGTGCTCGACCGCCACGAGAAGCGCAACGCTCTCGACATCGAACATCTGCAGTCGCTGCGAGCGGCGGTGGAGAAGTTCGCGGACACCTCCCGCGCGATCGTCGTGACCGGTGCCGGCACGAGCTTCTGTGCCGGTGCCGACTTCGGCGGTGTCTACGGCGAAGGGTTCCGCACCGCGCTCTACGCGACTCTGCACGCCATCACCGCCGCGCCGGTACCAGTGATCGCGGCGGTCAACGGTCCCGCGATCGGGGCCGGGACACAGCTCGCGATCGCCTGCGACCTGCGCGTGGCGGCCGACACCGCGGTCTTCGCGGTGCCGACAGCCCGCAATGGGCTCGCGGTGGACCCGTGGACCGTCCGGCGGCTGGCGTTGCTGGCGGGCGGCGGAGCAGCGCGCGCAGTGCTGCTCGGCTGCGAGCGGCTGGACGCGGCACGCGCACTCGGCTGCGGTCTGGCGGACCGGCTAGGGACGGACGCCGAGGCGACCGCGTGGGCCCGGGAGATCGCGGAGTTCGCGCCGTTGTCGTTGCGGTACGCCAAGACCGCGCTGGAGTCGCTGTTCGAGCCTCGGCGGTGGGATCCCCGCCTCGACCAGCTTTTCGATTCCTGTTGGAGCAGTGAAGATTTCGCCGAGAGCCAGCGTGCCCGCGACGAGAAACGCGCCCCGCGGTTCCGCGGGCGCTGAAAGGTCCGCCATGAAACCAGCTCCGTTCGACTACCTCCGCGCCACGAGCGTCCGGGAAGCCGTGCAGGCCCTGGCCGACGCAGCCGGCGACGGGAAGATCATCGCCGGCGGACAGAGCCTGGTGCCGGTACTCGCGCTGCGCATGGCGCGGCCCAAGGTCCTGGTCGACATCAACCGGATCCCCGGGCTGTCCACGATCGTGCCGGTTGACGGCGCCCTCCGGATCGGGGCGCTCGTCCGCCACGCCCGCCTCGTGGAGCAAACGGCACACCCGATGCTTGCCGAGGCCGCGCGGTGGATCGGGCACACGGCGATCCGTTCCCGGGGCACCTGCGGCGGCAGCATCTCCCACGCCGACCCGGCCGCGGAACTGCCAGTGGTCGCCGCTGCGCTCGGCGCGACCGTTCACATCGCTAGCCTGCACGGTACTCGCACAAGCTCCGCGGCAGACTTCTGCACCGGTCCGTTGGAAACCACGCTCGCCGACGACGAGGTGGTCACTGCGGTCGACATGCCGTTGCCGCAGCGCTGGGGATTCGCGGAGTTCTCCCGCCGGCACGGCGACTTCGGTCTGGTCACCGTCGCCGCCGCCGAGGTCGGCGGACACTGGCGGATCGCGATCGGCGGCGTCGGCGGCGTCCCGCTGCGCGCCGAGGAGGCTGAGCAGTTGCTCGACGCCGGCGCTCCACCGCACGAGGTGGCTGCCGCAGCCGCCGCAGCCGCCTCGCCGAGCTCCGACATCCACGCCTCGGCCGAGTACCGGCGTGCGATGACTGAGGAATTCGTCCTCCGTGCCCTCGGGCAGGAAAAGGAGCGTGTCGCAGCATGAAGATCGAACTCGCTGTCAACGGGGATCGTCAGCAGATCGACGTCGAGCCGAGGCGAACGCTCGCTGACGCGCTGCGCGAAGACCTCGGACTGACCGGCACGCACGTCGGTTGTGAGCACGGGGTCTGCGGCGCGTGCACCGTTCTGGTCGACGGCGACCCGGTCCGCGCGTGCCTCATGTTCGCGGTCCAAGCGGAAGGCACCTCGGTGACGACGGTCGAGGGGATGGCCGGGCAAGACGGCTGCCTACACCCTCTTCAGGAGGCGTTTTCGACGCACCATGGGTTGCAGTGCGGCTTCTGTACTCCGGGCATGCTGATGTCCGCGCTCGACTTGCTCAACCGCGAAGAACGGCCGTGCCGGGCCCGCATCCGAGAAGAGCTGTCGGGCAACATCTGCCGGTGCACCGGCTACGTCGGCATCATCGACGCTGTCGAGGCGGCGGCGAGCGAACTGGCCGCCGAACCGGAGCCGTCGTGACGCGCCGCGGGGTCGTCCTGCGGCTCCGCGGCGCGCCGGCAGCCGGGCTTGGGCGCACCTGCCAAGTTCTCGATGAAGCCGGCTGCGACACGCTGTACTTCGAAGAGGACTTCGTCTCGTGCGCGGCGGCGGCCGTGGTGACCCGGCGGGTCCGCATCTGCTGCTTGACCACTTCCAAGGACGCGCCGGCCGTGGCGGAGGCAGCCGAAACCCTTGACTACCTCAGCGATGGCCGCTTCATCCTCGGCGTTGGCCCGCTGCTTGCCGACGACGGCCCCTACAGCGGAGCAGCGGCAGCAGAAAGGATCCTCGAAGAGGTTCTCGCACGCGTGCCGAAGCTCCCTGTGCTCGTGGCGGGCAGCGGCCGAGGACCCGCCCGGCTGGCCGCCGAGTTCGCTTCCCGGAATCATCCGGAACGCGACGAAGCCATGACTCCCTTGACGAGATGCCTCCAATCCGTGGGCGATGCGTCCGCCTGGCTCGCCGGAGTGACGCGGTGAGCGAACTCCGAGCTGGCGTGAGCGAGCGAATCGTCCTCGACGTCGCCCTGACCCTTTTCGCGGAGCGCGGCTTCCACGGCACCGCTCTGAGCCAGATCGCCGACACTCTGGGCATCCGCACACCCAGCCTTTACAACCACATGCGGTCCAAACAGGACCTGCTGCGCGCAATCGTGGACGAGACCACGGCGACCGTGCTCGAGGAGTTCCACCGTGCGACCGCGAACGGAGACTGGGAAACTCGGCTGCGCGGGGCCACCCGGGTCTACGCCTACCGCCACGCGACACACCGCCGCCAAGCCCTGGTGGTCAACCGCGACACAGATTCTCTCGACGAGCCGCATCGCAGCCGCCTGCAGAGCAGGCGCCGGCAGCACGAGCACGCCTTCCGCGCGATCATCGCAGGTGGAGCTGCTGCCGGAGCTTTCCATGTCGATTCGCCGGCACTTGCCTCATTCGCGATCCGGGAGATGTGCGTGAGCATCGCTCGGTGGTTCCGGGACGACGGAAACCTGTCCGCCGACGATGTCGCGGAACAATACAGCCGTTACGCGTTGAGCATCGCTGGCGCAGAGTCGATAAGAACTAATCCGGCCAGGGCTCCTGTCTCAGCAGTCCCAAGGGACAGTTGAGCACTCGGCTATTTCTGGTCTGACTATGCGGGGTCGACATGCTCTGGACCCCGCTGTTCCCATCTGGCCGGACCGCTTCTCGCTGTTGTCCTGGCCGCCGGCGTCCTGATCGCAATCGCCGACGACGCCTCCGACCGAACCACCGACGCACCCGGAGAAGCCCCGGAACCCCGTCCGTCATGCTCACCGCCCACCCGCGCGCCGCACACCGGGTCGCCCGGGTTCGCCCCGGCTGCCGAGGCATGCGCTGGAGCATTCTCGCCGGCATCGCCGGGGAAGAATCCCGCCACGCCGCCGGCTACGCCATCGCACCGAACGGCGACATCAACCCGCCGATCCTCGGCCCCAACTGGACGGCGCCGGCACCGGCGGCAACCACACCCCGATCCGCAACCCCGACGGCACCTTCGCCTGCGCCGAAGGACTGTTCCAGTTCCTCTCCACCAGTTGGCAGACCGTGGCGCAGGACGGCAACGATGACGGAATCCGCAACCCGCAGAACGCCTTCGACGCTGCCCTCGCCGTCGTCCACCTGTGCGGCCGCGGCCCCCGAGACCTCGGCAAGGACGCCGACGTGCGCGACGCGATCTACTCGTACAACGCCAGCCGGGTCTACGTCGATCACGTCCTCGCCGACACCCGCGGCTACGACGCGCTGCAACTCCGCCCCGCCGCCCATGGACCGGCGAGCGGACGAGCCAGGCAGGTCATCGACGCGGCCATGTCCCAGATCGGTGTCCTACGCCTGGGGAGGCGGCACCGCCGCCGGTCCGAGCCAGGGAATCCGCGACGGAAGAGTGCCCGACCGGCACGGCGACTACAACAAGATCGGCTTCGACTGCGGCGGACTCGCCCGCTACACCCGCGCCCGCGTCGGCATCACGCTGCCGCACCAGCGCGGAGCCCAGTTCGCCCTGGGCGATCGCCTGCCCCGGGCCGCGGGCATCGAGGCGCTGCATCCGGGCTACCTCGTCTTCTTGTCGTTGCACCGGATCCGGGAAACCCTGCGAGCCTTGCTCAAGCGGCGGGTGCGGGAAGGGTTGTTGCTGGTGAACGTGGCGGTGCTGGTGGAGTTGCCGCGGGCGGAGCGGCCGAAGCCGCGGCTGTGGACGCCGGAGCGGGTGGCGAAGTGGCGGCGCACCGGGGAGGTGCCGTTCCCGGTGATGGTGTGGGCGGGGGAGCAGACCGGGCGGTTCCTCGACTTCGCGGTCGACCACCCGCTCTACCCGTTGTTCCATCTGATCGCGTATGCGGCGTTGCGGCGTTGCGGCGGGGCGAGGCGTGCGGGCAGCGCCGCTCGGACACGTTCCTGGACGCGGGCTGTCTGGAGGTGGCGAACCAGATCGTGCAGTACGGGTGGGAGACCGGCCAGTCCAAGCCCAAGACCCCGTCGTCGGAGGGGATTGTGCCGCTCGACCCGGACACCGTGCTCGTCCTTGCCGCGCACCTGGCCCGTCAGGACGAGGCGAAGACCCGACTCGGCAGCGATTGGCGGGAGCACGACTTGCTCTTCACCTGCCCCGACGGGAGCCCGTTGCATCCGGCGGACGTCGCGGACGAGTTCGCCCGCCTGATCGTGATGGCCGGCCTGCCCCCGATCACTCTCCACGGACTCCGCCACGGCGCGGCGACGTTGATGCTCGCGGCGGGGGTGGAGATGAAGGTGATCCAGCACATCCTCCGGCACTCGTCGATCAAGGTCACGATGGACCTCTACACCAACGTCGCCCAGGAACTCGCCGCCGACGGCGCCCGCCGGCTCGCCGGGGCCATCCCCCGGCAGGCCGCGTTGCGGCCGGCTAGCGTTCTCGGGCTCCCTCGGGCTCGCAGGAGACCACAATGGACAGTCGAGAACCGGAAGAACAACGTCCGCATAACACAAAACCCCAGGTCATCGTTTCCGACCACCTGGGGTGTGAGGGTGCGCCATCAGGGACTCGAACCCCGAACCCGCTGGTTAAGAGTGACGTACCGGGTGGTGCCGAGTGATGTCGGACAGGGCCGTTTTCCTCAGTGTGGGTGTGTCGCTGGTGTCGGGCGGTGTCGCGGTTTGTCGTCGTGTTTCTGCGCTCTCGGGCTCCCCTCGGGCTCGCAGGTGCTGGGTTGTGTCGGCCGGCCCGGTGGTCTCCGGGCGGTTGTACTTCCGGTCGTTGGCGCGCGTTGTCGGGGCGGTGCGGTGATGGGGGAGACCGGGAGTGGGGTTGCTCCGAACCTTGCTCTGTGGGTGCAGTGCGCGTGTACGGGCTTGGTGGCGGTGGGTGCGGCGTATGCGTCGTATCGGCATGGCCGGGAGTTTGCGCTGAGGTTCGGTGCGGATATGTCGACAGCGTCGATCTGGCCGTTGCTGGTCGACGGGTTGTTGACGATCGCCACGGTCGAGCTGTGGAAGAAGAGGAAGGTCGGTCGGGAACGCGGTCGGTGGGTGGCGTGGTCGGCGTTCGTGTTCGGGATTGGACTGTCGTTGCTGGCGAATGTGGGGTCGGCTCCGGTCGCGAGTCCTCTCCAGGTGGTGGTCGCGGCGTGTCCGCCGGTGGCTTTGTTGTTCGCGGTGGAGTTGTTGAACCGTGCGTTGAAGCAGCGGAATTTCGAGACCTGCTCCGAGACCGTGTGTGAACGAGGCGAGACCGAGACGGTTGCGGGTCGTCGCGGGACCGGGACCATGCCAGCGGGCCGGGGCGCAGTCGCGGAGGGTCTCGGCGGGGAGGGTGTGTTGACGGCGGAGGAACGGATGTGGGTTCACTATTCGGAGCAGGTTGCTGTGGGGCGTTCGCCGAGTGAGGCGGAGTTGGATCGGGTGGCGGGGACGCACAACTATGGTCGTCGTGTCCTTCGCCGATGGCGGCGATCGGGCCGCGTGGCGACGGTTGCCGCCGATTCCGGCAAGGCCGAGGAGTCGGCGGCAGATGCGCTTCTAGCTGCCGGCTGACGAAGCAGTGTGCCGTGCTGTCTCGTAAACGAACGAGCGCCAATGGAGATGTCAATGCATGTCAACGACGAAGCGACCACTGGTCGCATGAACCGCCTGCCTTTCATTTGTGCACTGTTGCCTGCGGATATCGACTGGATTGAGGCATTGGCGGAGGACCACTGGGTTTGCCGGTGCGGAAACGAACCGCACCTGTCAGGGTTCGTTCCGGTCGGCCGTGGGGTTCCCCCGGTGGGCCGGACACTCTGATCCTTGGCCTGGGGAAGGATGTGTTTGTGTCTGGTTCGTCGAAGTAGCCCGAGCAGGTCCGACGAGATGCCGGTCGGCGGCCCGGGTGAACAAGCCCAGAGCCTTGTTAACGCTCAGCAGGACGATTTCCTCGCGCGCCGCGCATCGGCGCGAACGGGTGGAAGACGGGCTGGTTTCGACTCGCGCCCCGCCGGTCTCAGCCCTGTCGTGCGGCTGCCGCCGCTGAACCGTATCCGGTCAGAGCCAGCCGTAATGCTTGGCGATCTGGATGGCGTCCGTCGAGTTGCGCGCACGGAGTTTCGCGATGATCCGCGTGATGTAGTTCCGCACCGTTCCTTCGGCCAGGTGCAGTTGCGTGGCGATCTCCCGGGGAGGAGTACCGGTCGCGGCCAGTTGGAGAATGCTGCGCTCGCGAGGCGTGAGGGGGTTTTCGCCGGCTGCCAGCGCGGAGGAGACCAGGTCGGGCGAAACGACCCGCTTGCCCGCGTGGACGTCGCGGACGGCTTCGACTAGATCGGCGGCGGCGACGCCCTTGGGCAGGAAACCGTTCACGCCGAGGGTGAGCGCCTCCCGGACGACGCCGGGCTTGTCGAGCGAGGTCAGCATCAGGATCCGGACCGCCGGGAGTTGGGCCCGGACCCGGGCGGCCACGGTGAGGCCGCTGATGTCGGGCAGCCCGATGTCGAGGATCAGCACGTCCGGCTTCAGGCTGTCGGCGAGCTGGGCCGCCTCCTCTCCCCGTTCGGCCACCCCGACCACCTTGATGTCGCGCTCCAGCTGGAGCAACGCGACCAAGGCCTCGCGGAGGACTCGCTGGTCCTCGGCCAGCATTACCCGGATCACCACGCGGTTGCCTCCTGTCGCGACAAGGATTCTTGGGTGTTGCCCGAACTGAACGGCAAGGTGGGCAATCGTACGTCGAGGGTGAACTTTCCGCTCGCATGCTCGGCCTTGACCGAGCCGCCGAGCCGGTCCGCCCGATCGGTGATGCTGCGCGGTATCGGACCGGCCGTTTCCCCGCCTGGGCCCGCGCCGTCGTTCTCGAGCCGGAAAACGTACTCGTGGTCTTCTTCCACCAGTGTGATGGTGCATTCGGAGGCTGAAGCATGTTTGAGGATGTTGGTGGTTCCTTCCCGGACGATCCACCCCAGCGCCTCGGCCGCGATCCCGTCCGGGGACGCGGCGACGCGGAGTTCACAGTGGACGCCGGCCGCTTCGAGAAGCTCGACCGCGCCGTCGAGTTCCCGGTCGAAAGTGGTGTTCAGTCCGCCGTGCACGATGCTGCGCATGTCGTCCAGCGAGTCTTTCGCGATGTGGTTCACCGCGGTGATCTCGGACCGCGACTGCGCCGCGTCGGTGCCGGCCAGCCGTCCGGCGAGTTCGCTGCGCAGCATGATCACGACCAGGCTGTGGCCCAGCCGGTCGTGCAGTTCCTGTGACATCCGGGCGCGTTCCTGTGTCACGCTCAGGCGGCCGATCTCCGAATGCGCCTTTCTCAGCTCGATCGTCAGCACGGCCATAGTGGTCAAGGCACGAATACTGATTCCTATCGCAATGAATTGCACGAGGAAATTGATCCCGTGATATATCTTCTCGCCGGTGCTGAACGGCATCGGCGCCACGGAGCCGCCGATGCCGACGGCCAGGAGCAGGCCGTAGACCGACCATGCGAGGCGTGGCTCGCTGACGACGACGAGGCACAGCCAGCCCGCGACGATGAGCGAGGGCGCCCAGTTTCCTGGAACGCCCAGCGCCCTGGCGGAGACCAGGACAAGCTGGACAAGGCCGAGCGTGATGACGGCCCTGGCGGAGGCGGTCGACCGGATTCGGAAGGCGAGGCCGACCATGCAGACCGCGAGGAACGGGAGATAGCTCGCCCCGATCAGGGCGGCCCCGAACTCTCCGTGCGCGGGCTTCGCGGTTTCGTACTCGCCCAGCACTGCGGACCACAGGAAGAACGCGCAAATGCCCAATGTCGCCAGCCGGACACCGGGCCCGTTCACCCATACGGTCTTGGCGAGGCCGGTTACGGGGTTGAGCAGCCTGCTATGCATGGGTGCGGCATCCTCGCGTTCTGCGCGACGGCCCGGATTTCCGCGCGGTTGAGCGGGCAGTGCCCGGCAAGCCCGGCGGAATCGCCGTGCCGCGGGACGAATTCGCTCGGCCGACCGGCCGTTCGGCGACCGGTGGACGTCGCCGGGTCCACCACGAGGTCGCCACGGTCACGCATTCCTCCTGCCCCGGCAGCGTGCCCGCCGAGCTGTGATTCCGCAGCCTGCTGAATGCGGATAATTTCATACTAGATGCGGGATCAGCTCATACCGGCGCGCTAAACCTACCTGTTCGGGTGATTCGTGTTCGACACTTCAGAGCGAGTTCAGGCGCTGGTGTTGCTGGCAGTAGCACCGGTGGGCGGCGCTGAGGACGCGGCTGGATGGCCACCCCTTATCCGTAGCGCGCGAGCCGGTTGGACGGCCGCCGCAGGGAAGCCGGCCACGGCGTCGCCGTCCGGCCCCGAGCGAGCGCGGGCGCGGACCGCGTTCGCCGATCCGCTCCGAAGGTCTTGCCCAGGCCGCGGCGCAATGCCATTCATTTATTCCTGACTACTATGGCGTGAAAATATCACGGCATTAATCGGTTCAGGCCTGACCTGCTGCGGCGACGGTTTGCCATTCGGTCGCAAACCGTGCCCCATTGTGTGTAGGTCCGTCGCGCTCATCTGGGCATAATTCGATGGCAGTGGCCGGGTCGGCAATCCGTCCGGCCCCGATGCGGCACGCGATCGGGACGCGGAATGCGCCACCACCCGCGACGGGAGTTAGGCGAAGGGGTTATGGGACGGGCCAACGATGTGGTGCGGTGGGAATGCGGGACCCGGGTGTACGCGGGCGATGACGTGTGGCGTGCCGTGCCGTCCGGGGCGGCGCTGGGATCGCGTCTCATGCTGGTGGTGAGCGCCGGGTTCGCCGCGGCGAACTTCCTTCTGGTGGAGACGCTGCGAGTTCGCCTGGGCGTCGAGGCCGACCAGGTGCTGTTCGTGCAGTCGCCCTGCACGTTCGGCAAGGTCGAAGAGCTGGCCGGCTCGCTGGAGAGGGCGGGGGCAGAGGGAGTGGTGGCGGTCGGCGGCTCCTCGGTGCTGGATTTGACGAAACTCGCCTGCCGCCATCTCGCCGACCGGCGGACTCTGCCGACCGTGCGCGCCCGTGGCACCCGCCGGGGGGTCGTCCGGTTGCCGCCCGAATCGCCGGCGCAGCTGCATCGGACTTTCGTCCCGACGACGATCGGCGCGGCCGCGGCGGTGCGGCCATTCGCGTCGGTAGTGCTCCGGGGGCATCCCAGGTTGGTGGAAGGGGCGGGACTGACGCCGGACATCGCCATCGTCGACAGCGCGTTCACCACGTCGCTGCCGCCGCAGGCCATTGTCGAGGGGATCTCCGCGTCGGTCATGCGGGCGGCCGACTGGTACGTCGCGGACGAGGACGCCAACCCGTTGACCGAGGCGGAAACCAGGACCGCCGTGAGCTTGCTCGTGTCCCTAGGCATGCGAGCGGGGAAAGACGGGCTGGACGCGCACGATCGACTGCTCGCCAGCTGCGCGGACATGGCCCAGTTCGGTCTTCCGCTGGCCGGTCATCAACCGATCGTCACGGCTTCGCGGGCGGTCTCGGCCGAATTGGCGTTCGAAATGGGGGAGCCGCTCAACAGTGTGCTGGCGGCGTTGTTGCCGGCCATGTGGCAAGCCGTCGACGGCGGCGACGCATTGCTGGGAAGCAGGGCCAGGCTGCGTCGCGTGTGGAGCTGGATTCGCGCCGCGGGCTCGCCGGAGTGGCCCGCGGAGCCGGGGCCGGGCTTCGCCGCGATGTTCCGGTCGTGGAAACTGGGGTCCGGTTTGGCGTGCGATGCCACGGTCGCGTCCGCGGCGAGCGTGCGCACGCTTCGCTTCTGGGAGGCCGGCGTCCCCGCGCTCGCCGGCCGGTCGGCGTCGGAACTGGCCGGATGGATCGGGGACGCGGTTCAGGCCGAGGTGTGCAGTTGAACCGCGCCTCGCGACCTCGGACAGCGTGAATGTTTCACGCGTCCCCTATTAAAACTGCTATAGCCCAGCGGGGGGTAAAACGCCGATCTTCTTGATCTGCGTTGACGGCAATGTCCATACTCTGGGTAGAAAATTCTCGGAATCGCCGAGCGTGAATGGATTGATTGCGTTCTGCGGAGTTGTGCAAGGCAATCACGAGGGGCTGCGGGGAACGTCATGCCGGAAACCAGTCGGATCATCGTCGGTGGTGTGCTCGCCGTGACCCCGGGGCCCGGGCTCGCTGAACGCCGGCCCCGCTCCGCGTGGTGCGTCACGGAGAGGCTCGCCCGGACATGCTAGCGACAATTATCGGCGTGTTCACCTTCGTGAGCAGCGGCGTCTTCATCGCTTATGTGTGCGCCATCGTCGTGCCGTTCCTCGGCCGGAAGCGGGCACCAGCGGGGTCCCAAGCCGACTTCTCCTGGCACTTCTTCGTTCCGTGCCGGGACGAGGAAGCGGTGATCGGGGATACCGTCCGGCGGCTGCGCAGGACATTCCCCGACCCGCACGTGTGGGTCATCGACGACGACTCGCGCGACGCCACCGCGCAGATCGTCCGGTCGCTCGCCTCCGGGGAAAGCCCGGATCCGTTCGTCCACCTGGTCAGCCGGCGTCCGCCGCACGCGCGCACCGGGAAGGGCGACGCGCTCAACTCCGCCTACCAGCAGCTCGCGACCTGGCTGGGCAGGCACGAGCACTGGGAGAAGGTCATCGTCGGGGTGGTCGATGCCGACGGCGTGCTCGCTCCGGACTGCCTGGACGTGTGCGCGGCGGGCCACCTGTTCGGCGACTCGTCGGTGGGAGCGGTCCAGCTGGAAGTGCGCATGTTGAACCGGCACACCCCGCCGTCGGCCGGCGGTCGTTGGCAACGCTGGGCGGCGCTGAAGCTGGTGCAGCTGCAGGACATGGAGTTCCGCACGGCGATTTCGGCCGTGCAGCATTCGCGTGCGTACGCGGGCACGGTGGCGATGGGCGGCAACGGGCAGTTCACCAGGATGTCGGCGCTGCGCACCATCGACCGGGGAACCGGGCAGCCGTGGCGCGGGCTGCTGCTCGAGGATTACGAACTCGGACTGCACTTGCTGATGGCCGGCTGGCGGACCGCGGCGACGTCGGATTCCTATGTGTCCCAGGAAGGGCTGTACAGCCTCCGGCGATTCGTCACGCAGCGCACCCGATGGGGTCAGGGCACGATGCAGTGCGCCCGGTACCTGCCGTCGATCTGGCGGTCTTCGCATTTCAGCGAACTCGGCGTGATCGAGGCGAGCTACTACCTGATCCAGCCGTGGCTCCAGCTGATCGGTGCCGTCGTCTACCCGGTTCCGGTCGCGCTGCTGCTGGGCGCGGTGATCCGCGACCCGGCGATGCTGGCGGGAGCGGCGTCGATGCGAACCGTATTTCTCCTCCTTCTTTTCGTCGCGATATCCACCGGGCCGTTCGTGGTGTGGGGAATCATTTACCAATTCCGCTGCATCGGAAGACCGAATCTGCTCGCCGGCATCGGCTACGGACTGGCCTTCACGTTGTACGTCGGGTTGTTCTACGTGACTTCGCTGCGTGCGGTGTATCGGATGATGCGAGGCCGGCACGGCTGGGCCAAAACGCGGCGGAACGCCGAATCGTTCAATCAGGAGGAGGTTGCCGTCGAAGCATGAGCAACCGGGGATGCCCGTCGACAGCCACTAGTCACACAATCGCACCGAAAGGATCTGGATGTACAAGCACGGACGCGTCGGCACGGGCACGGCGGGCGGCCTCGCGGTCACCGGAGCCAGCCTGAGCTGGTGGATCGCACTCGCTGTCGCCCTCGTGGCCTTGGGGACGATGTTCGTCCTGTTCGCCCGGCGGCGACGCAGGATGGCGGAGGAATCCGACAAATGATCGAAGATGGCGGGCGCCTGTCGTCAATACGGGCGTCCGCCACTCGCGGAGGGGAAGAAATGACCACGAATCCAGAACTAATTCTTTTTGCCGGCACACGGCCGGAAGCAATCAAGCTGGCGCCCGTCGCGCTCGCTGCTGGGGAATTCGGGTTTCGGGCCCGGATTGTCGCCACCGGGCAGCACCCGGACATGGTCGACCAGGGCCTGGCCCCGTTCGGGGTGGTGCCCGACGACCGGATCGTCCTGTCGCGGGCGACCGGCACGCTGAGCGAGTTGTTCGCGCGACTCGTGCCTGAAGCGGACCGGGTGCTGGCAGAACGCCGCCCGGCCGCGGTCGTCGTCCAGGGCGACACGGCCACCTCCCTGGCTTGCACGCTGGCCGCGTTCTGGCGGCACATTCCGGTCGTGCATGTCGAGGCGGGCTTGCGCACCGGAGATCTCGAATCGCCGTTTCCCGAGGAAGCCAATCGCCAGCTGGTCTCCCGCATCGCCGCCCTGCACCTCGCGCCCACGCCGGCGGCCGCCGCGGCGTTGCGGGCGGAGGGAGTGCCGGACGAGAAGATTGTCGTGACCGGGAACACGGTCGTCGACGCGGCGCTGCACATCGCCGGACAGGGCCTGCCGCCCAAGAACGTCGCGGTCGCCGCGGCCTTCGCCGGGCCAAGGCCGCGGATCCTGGTGACGATGCACCGGCGGGAGTCGTGGCGAAGCGGCATCGGCGAAGTCCTGGGCGCGGTGATGCAGATCGCCCGCGAGTTCCCCGGCGCGCGGTTTCTGCTTCCTTCGCATCCGAATCCGAAGGTGCGCCAGATCGTGCATCGGATCCTGGGGACATGCAACGCGGTGACGGTGACCGAGCCGCTGGACTACCCGGACCTGATCTGGGCGCTGTCGAGGTCCTCACTGGTGATCACCGACTCCGGCGGCATCCAGGAAGAGGCGCCGACCTTCGGGGTTCCGGTGCTGGTGGCACGCGACACGACGGAGCGCCGGGAGGCGGTCGACGCGGGCTGGGCGCGGCTGGTCGGCACCGACTTCTCCGAGGTCGTGACCGCCGCACGCGCGGTGCTGAGCGGGCGGGAAACCGGCCCCGGAACGGGGAATCCGTTCGGCTCCGGCGATGCCGCCTGGCTGACCATGGACGCGATCCGCGGCCGGATCGCCGATCCCGCCCGGGTGCTGGCCGCCGGCCCCGGCGCGGCATGACGGCGCAGCGCCTCGCGGAGGAGGCGGAACAACGGCCGGCGGGCACCCGCCCCCGGAAGCCGCGCGCCAGCCTGCGGTGGCGGATTTTCGGGATCGCCGGGGAGACGGTCCTCATTCTCGGGCTGGTGATGCTCGGCTTCCTCGGGTATGAGATGTGGGGCACTGTGGGCGAACTGAACGCCGCGCAGGGCCAGCTCGACCAGGAGCGCAAGGCCTTGTGGGACAGCGATCCCACTGTCCGCGGCGCACCGCGGGCGGTCGCCGAGCCCCCGGCCGACGGCACCCCGGCCTCGGTCCTCGCGATACCGCGACTGGGTCTGGAGTGGACGGTCGTCGAGGGAACCAGGTCGAAGGACCTCCGGCACGCGCCGGGGCACTACGCCGGGACGGCGCCGCCCGGCCAGATCGGGAACTTCGCGGTGGCCGGACATCGGGTGCGCGGCATGTTCTGGGATCTTGACACGATCAAGCCAGGGGACCAGATCACGGTGGAGGACCGGACCCGCCGCTACGTCTACGAGGTCGACGCGAACCGGATCGTCCGCCCGGACGACGTCGGAGTGCTCCTGCCCGTTCCCGGGAAGCCGGGACAGACCCCGACGGAAGCCCGGCTGACCCTGACGACCTGCAATCCCAAGTGGGACAACTACGAACGGCTGATCATCGACGCGCACCTGGTCGGCAGCGCGGCGAAAGCGGATTCGGAGGGAGCACGATGATCGCGAGCCTCTGGCGGATCCTGCCCGGCCCGGCCTGGGTGCGGGCAGTGCTGCTCGCGGTGCTGTTCGCCGCGGCCTGCGCCGGACTGTGGTTCGGCCTGTATCCCTTGCTGGACGACTGGTTCATGACGACGAGCCCGGTCTTGGACTGATCGCGCACCGGTGACGCCCGCGCACGACCCGTGGAGACGCGACGCCTGTCGGTTTCGGCGGTGCCTTCGGTGCCCGACGCGTACCTGATCTCAGCGCTTGGACAGGACGTCACACGCGCGCACGCCACCTGGATTTGGCGGACGCTTGCCGGGAATCCCGTGCCGTCGGCTATTTCTGGCACCGTTGCCTCGTCGCCGAAGGAGCGCTGGTTCGGCTTCAGATCAGTCCCGCTCGGCATCCGATCAGCACCGCATGGGCGCGATCGCGCGCTCCGATCGCTCTGAACAGCGCTTTCAAGCTTGCCTTGACGGTGTTCTCGGACCTGCCGAGCCGGTTGCCGATTTCGGCGTTGGTCATCCCTCCGGCGATCATGCGCAGCTGAAGCAGAGAGGAGTCGGAGATGACGCCCGTCCGCGCCCGCGCTTCGTCGATCGCCGTGGTACGGACGAAAACCTGCAGCGGGCTCACCGGCCTGCTGATCGAGGTCAGTGCGATGCCCTTGGCTTCCAGATAGTCACGGGCACGGGTAAGCGCCTCCGGGTCCGCGCCGACAAAAACCGGGCCTTGCCGTTCGGTCTGCTCCGCCATGGTTCAGTTCTCCTCTTCAACCGATGGATTGTGCGGTTTGGCCGGTGTCGGTCACCGGGCGGCGGATTGCGCGGGCGCCGGTTGTGCCGCCTGGGGGCCGATCAAGTTCTCCAGGTGGCCGATCGCGACCGCGTGCGCGCGGTTGCGGGCACCCAGCTTCCGGTACACGTTCTTGACGTGGCTGCGCACGGTCTCCGCGGATACCGACTGCGCATCCGCGATCTCGGCGTTCGTCAGCCCGATGCTGATGAAGCCGAGAATCTGCATTTCGCGCAGGGTGAGTTCGTCGCTGTTGCGGCGGCGGGCCCTCGGGACGCGCGGCTCCGGCGTTCCCGGACGGAATTCGGCGGAGCTTCCCCAGAGGTGGTACTGCACGATCCGTTCGGCGAGCTTGACCGGGCCGACTGCCCGGTCGAGCAGGCAGACGGCACCGTATTCGGCGAATTTGCCGACCCGCTCTGGAGTGAGTTCCGCGGCACTGACCAGGACGATTACGGTCTCCACAGCGGGGCTCGAGGTCACGGTCCGGATGAGGTTGCCGCCGACGTCGAGCCGGGCGTCCAGAAGCAGGATGTCGGGCCGCATCCGGCTGCTGAGCGTCAGCGCGCGGTTCCCGTCGTTGATCGCGCCGATCCAGCTGAGTCGGCGCGACCGGTCGACCACCGCCTTGACTCCGAGCTGGAAAAGGACGTCTTGGTCGGCCGAGCACAGGGTGAACGCTGTCTCCTCTGATCGGCGCGTCCGGCCGTTCTGCGTCTTCTGCGCGAGCAGGGGGACCGAAGCCATCAGGTTGTCCTTCCAACGTGCCGCGATTCGCGCCAGGCGAGAATCGCGGCAGCGGGCAGATCCGTGGTTTTCCTGGGAATTCGGGCGAGTGCGAGACGACTTTAGCCGAAAATGCGCGGCGATTGGTAGGCGAAGCGACACCCGGCGCATGAGATGTGCGGAAATTCCTGATTAGCGCATGAATATTTCCTTAACCGCTGAATCGGCGCCTCTCGGCGATCGCGTCGAGCACGTGCCGTGCCAGGACCACGTCGGCGTCCGATGCTCCGGACGCCGACGCGCGGCTGGACATCGCCGCGATCTGACCCGGGTCGGTGAGCACCGGCAGCAGTGACTTTTCGATCCACGCCGGGGAAAACTCGGCGTCGTCGACCAGCAGAGCCGCGCCCGCCGCTACCGCTGGTTCGGCGTTGAGCCGTTGCTCGCCGCCGCGTTCAGGCAGCGGGACGTAAACGGCGGGCAGTCCGACAGCGGCCAATTCGGCGCACGTCATCGCGCCCGAACGGCAGACGGCGAAGTCGGCTGCCGCGTAGGCGTAGCGCATTTCGTCGACGTAGGGGAGGACCACGTACGGCGGGTCGCTTTCGGGCGCCGTGACCTTGTGGCCCGGTCCGCTGATGTGCAACACCTGCACGTTGGCGGCCCGCAGTATCGCGGCGGAGCCGGAGATCGCCGCGTTGATCGTGCGCGCTCCTTGCGAGCCGCCGGTGACCAGCAGCACCGGTCCCTTGGCGCGCAAGCCGAATTGCCAGCGGGCCTTGGCTCGCGATGCGGCGCGGTCGAGCCCGGTGATCGAGCGGCGCAGCGGGATTCCGATCGCGGTGGCGTTGGCGAGCCGGACTTCGGCCGACGCGGTGAAGACGCGGGTCGTCATCCGGGCGGCGAGCCGATTGGCGACGCCGGGCCGGACGTTCGCTTCGTGGACGACGATCGGTATTCGTCTTCGCCGGGCGGCGAGGACGGCCGGCGCGGCCACGTAACCCCCGAAGCTCACCACGACCTCGGCCCTGGTGCGGTCCAGGACTTCTCCCGCGGTGCGGACCGCGTCGCGCAGCAGCCCGGGCATGCGCACCAGTGCCCGGTTCACCGCGCGCGGCAACGGCACCGGCGGGATGAGTTCGAGCGGGTAGCCGCGGGCCGGGATCAGGGTCGTGTCCAAGCCCCGTACGGTGCCGAGGGCGGTGATCTTGGCGCTGGGATTCAGGCGGCGCACCGCGTCCGCCAGGTTCATCGCGGGTTCGATGTGCCCGGCCGAATGGCCGCCCGCGACGACGATTCTAGGCGACAACGAAATCAAAGTAGGTGTCCGGATACGGTTCGTCCTTCAGTGTGTAGTGCCACCACTCGGCATCGTATGCGGCGAACCCGCAGGATTCCATGACCGACCGGAGCAGCCACCGGTTGTCCGCCTCGGCTGAGGTGATTCCCGGTGCGCTGTGGTGCGAGACGGCGTCCATCAGGTCGTGGTGCCCGCCCATGGCGGCCAGTTCGCCGGTACTGAGGCAATACAGAGTCAGATCGACAGTGCTTCCCCTGCTGTGCCCGGACTTGCGGGCCACGTATCCGCGCTCGAACATTTCCGCCCGCTCGATATTGGGGTAGTGCTGTGCTTTTTTCCGCCCGTCCTCGGGCTGTCCGGTCCATCGGGCGAAGCATTCCACCGCGCGCTGGGGCCGGTATCCGTCCCACAGCAGCAGGCCGTACCCGAGCGACGCGGCCCGGTCCTGTGCGTTTCGCAGCGCCGTGCACAACTCCTGTGTCCCGACGATCCGATTCGCCGGGTACCCGTCGACCGGCCTTCCGGTGAAATTGTCCCAGGTGGCGTACTTGGCGTCCCAGCGGATCCCGGGCACGGCCTCGTCCACGTAGCCGAAACCGTCTTTCACCGCGCCTCCCCGGACAACGCGAGCGCGACGATCCGGTCCAGCATGGCCGGGAACGGCAGTCCGGAAGCCGCCATCATCCGGGGATAACGGCTGTAGGAGGTCATGCCGGGGAAGGTGTTCACCTCGTTCAGCGCCACTGTTCCATCGTCCTTGAGGAACATGTCGACCCGGGCGAGGCCTTTGCAGCCCAGCGCGCGATAGATTTCCCGCGCGGTCTGCCGGACGTGTGCGCGCAGTACGGCCGGGATGTCGGCCGGGACGATGACGGTCGAGTTTTCGGAGCCGCTTTCCGGGCTGTCCTCCTGGTGGATTTTGAAGAAACCGTGCGACAGGCGGATCTGGTCCGGTTCGCCGACGATCAGCTCCGATCCGTTGCCCAGCACCGCGCAGCCGATCTCACTGCCCTCGACCGGTTCCTCGATCAGCACCTTCTCGTCGAACTCCGCCGCGGCGGCCACCGCGTCCGACAGGTCCTCGGCGCGGGAGACCTTGCTGACCCCGAACGACGAACCCGACCGGGCGGGCTTCACGAAGACCGGATAGCTGAACCGTCCCGGATCGACGCCGGTCCCCACGGTCCAGAAGTTCGGCGTGGCGATGCCCGCGGCGGAGACGGCGAGGTAGGCGAGGGATTTGTCCATGCACAGCGCGGAACTGGGCACGTCGCAGCCCGCGTAGGGGATGCCGGAGAGTTCCAGCAGGCCCTGCGTCGCGCCGTCCTCGCCGAACCTGCCGTGCAGCACGGGCAGCACCACGTCAAGGCCGACCACCTCGTACCGTCCCTGGTCCAGCAAGAGCAGTCCGCCCACGCCGCGGTCCGGCGAGAGCATCGCGGACGGGCAGGGACGGTCTTCCCAGCCGTCGCCGGGGCCGTCGCACAGCTTCCACGCGCCGCTTTTGGTGATCCCGACCCAGTGCGGTTCGTACTTCGCGGGGTCAAGGTGTTTCGCGATCTCCTGCGCGGACTTGACCGAGACCGGGTGCTCTTCGGACATCCCGCCGAAGACGATGCCGAGCCGGATTCTATTCATGGTGCGTCCCGTTTTCGAAGTTCCGGCAGTTGCGGAGGCTGTCTTCCACCGCGTCGCTCAGCGCGTGGTCGGTGTAGTAGGCGGTGTGCGGACTGATCAGTACGTTCGGCAGCCGCTGCAACCGCGTCAGCGCGGTGCTTTCGATCAGCTTGTCGCGGCAGTCGGCGTAGAACGTGCCTTCCTCGCCTTCGAGGACGTCCAGCGCCGCGCCGCCCAGCCGCCCGCTCTCCAGCGCGAAAAGCAGGGCATCGGTGTCCAGCAGCGGCCCGCGTCCGGTGTTGATCACGAACGCGCCGGGTTTCATCTGCTCGATCTGGCCGTGGTGCAGGATCCAGCGCGTGTCCGCGGTCAACGGAGTGTGCAGAGTGACGATGTCGGACTCGCGCACCAGCACGTCGAGCGGAACGTAATCAGCGCATGCGGCGGCGCGGACGTCGTGGGCCAGAATCCGGCAGCAGAAGCCGCGCAGACGCTCGATGACCGCCGCGCCGATGCGCCCGGTGCCGATCACGCCTACGGTCAGGTCGCGCAGTTCTTTGCCCGGTGCTTCGTTCAGCCGGTAGTCGTGCGCGTCCGTCCGGCGGACGACGGATTTCATGCCGCGCACCGCCATCAGCATCAGCAACACGGTGTAGTCGGCCACGCTGTCGGGCGAGTAGGCCACGTTCTCCACGGTGATGCCGACGCTTTTCGCGTACGCCGGGTCGAGATGGTTGCAGCCGATGCTTCGCGTGGAGAGGTACCGGACGCCGACCCGGCTGAGTGCGAGCAGCGCGGCATTGTCGATCGGGGTCTTGTGGCCGACGCTGACGCACCGGGTTCCGGCAGCCAGCTCGGCGCTCGCTTCGGACACGGCGGCTGTCGTCACGACCGGCTCCACGCCGAGACGACGGGCCAGCCGCCGGACCAGCTCGGCCTCGGCAGGTTCGCAGTCATAGACGGTGATTCCGGTCGCCGGGGGCGCCTGCGCCGCGGAGCGAGCGGGTTCGAGGGAGGTCATGCCGCCTCGCCGGTCACCTGCAGGAGTTCCCCGCCGATCAGCGCCATGTTGCCGCCCGCTTCGGCGAGCACGAGCAGAGTCGGCGGAAGGCTGTCCCGGATGCTTCGCAACGTGGCGAGGTCGGAACCCGCCGCCACGGTCACCTGTGCGCCGAGATCGAAAGCGACTTCCGCGTCTTCTTTGTCGTAGACCTCGAAAACCGCGGTCATTCCCAGTTCGTCGGCGAGTGCCGCGAGCCGCGCCAGCTCGGCGGGCCCGGCCAGCGCTGGAAGCAAGGTGACGGCGTCCGCGCCGAAAGCACGGGCTTCCCATACCTGGTACTCGGACGCGATCAGATCGCGCTGAAGCGTCGGAACGCTCGTCGCCAGGCAGACGTCCGCCAGCTCCGCGAACAGGTCGAGGTCATGATCCTGCCAGGTGCGCACGCTGAGCGCGGGACAGCCGCGCGCCACCGCGGTCCGTGCCTGGCCGGCGGACCTGACTTCGCAGACCGCCGAGAGCCGGCAGGACTGGCAGACGCGCCGGAAGTTCCGGGTGGGCTGGCTTTCTCGCGCCAGCGTGCGGATGCTCGAGGCGCTGCAAACGCGACGGCGGGCGTCCGTCCTCGCGATGGCCGATTCGCGGATGTAGCTGGCAAATTTCATCTTCCGGCCTTTCTCGGTCAGCGGGTGTGTTCGAGGGTCTGGACGATCTGTTCGGCGACGCGCGCCACGCCCGGGGCTCCCAGCGTGACCACCAAGTCGCCGGGTCGCGCGAAGGCATCGACCGCGCGAGCCGCGGCGTCCGGAGTGCGCGCCAGGAATTTGTCGTGGTCTGGCAGGTTCACCAACGACGTCAAGGCCTCCGAAGGCGCGGCGTGGTCGAAGGAGTCGTCGGAGTCGAAGACCGGAAGCACGACGACGCGATCGGCGACGGAGAGCGCGTCGGCGATCTCGGTCTGGAATTGATCCATGCGGTACTGCCGGCACGGCTCGACCACCGCGATGAGCCGGCCGCCCTCCGCGGTGTGCCGCAGCGCGGTCAGCGAAGCCCGGATGGAAGTGTGGTGGCACGCATAGTCGTCGTAGACCCGGATGCCGCGCGGCGCGCCCTTGAACTCGAACCGCCTGGCGACTCCCGGGTACTGCGCGATCCCGAGCCCGGCGCCCACGGGGGAGGCCCCCAATTCGAGGGCGGTCAGCAACGCGGCGGCGGCGTTGAACGCCATGTGCCGTCCCGGGACCGGCACCGTGAGCACTTCTTCGTCCTGATCGGACAATCGCGCGGTGAAGCGCACGGAGCCGGGAAGTTCGGCGTCGACGCGCACCGGCAGATCGGCGGCAGGCCCGTCGCCGAACGTGCGAACCCGGATGCCTTTCGCCCGAAGGTCTCGGGCCACCCGACGGCAATAGCGGTCGTCTTCCGGCATGACGACGAAACCGCTTTCGCCGACTTGCTCGGCGAATCTGGAGAACGCGCGGGTCAGTGCGTCGATATCGTGGTAGAGGTCGAGGTGGTCGGTGTCGATGTTGGTGATGACGACGGCGTCGGGCTGATAGGTCAGGAAAGACCCGTCGCTCTCGTCCGCCTCGACGACGATGGTGGACGTTTCGCCGGCGCCCGCGCCCGACTGGTTGGCGAGCCGGCCGCCGATCACGTACTCCGGAACGGCTCCCGCCGCGGACAGCGCGCTGACCAGCATCGCGGCGGTCGAGGTCTTGCCGTGCGTGCCCGCGACGGCCACCGAAAACCGTGCCTGCAACAGCGTCGCGAGCGCGACCGAACGATGCAGCACCCGGATGCCCCGCTTCGCGGCCGCGCGCAACTCGACGTTGTCCGGCGGAACCGCGGTGGAATAGACGACGGTGTCGACGCTGTGGAGATTGCTCTCGCGGTGGCTGGTGTAGATCGTGCATCCGGCCGCACGCAGCCGCGCGAGCTCAGGCCGGTCTTCGATCTCGCTGCCGCTCACCCGCAAGCCGCGCAAGCTCAATGCCTCGGCGAGGCTGGCCATGCCGACGCCGCCGCACCCGACGAGGTGGACCCGGCCCAGTTGCGCGACGAGGCCGAGACCGTTGTCCCGGATACCGGCCGTCTGCGACGAAAAGCTCATGCCGATAATGCTCCGTTTCCACTTCGACGAGCGCGTTCGGATTCTGTCACCGTTGGGTAACACGCGTATGTGCGCTGTCAATTTCAGGGGAAGATGAAAAATTTCACGGAATGCCGGTGAATAGTTGTACTAACGGCCGGCGGGCGATCTCTCAGGAGTCCGAAGCGGAGTGAATCCCGGCCTCTTCTCCTTCTGCGCGGCGGTGGACGGCCCGGTCGGGGCGTTCGCTGGTCCGCGGAGCCGGGTTCGGCCGTCTCAAGGGTATTGGCGCTTGCCAGGCGGACCCCGCGGCGGCGGGCGCCGACGAGCCCGCGATGCGGCCAGCGGCCGGCAGATCTGTGCGGATATAGTCGTGGCAGAGCGGGTTGGCGGCCGGGGAGAGTCGGACGGATTCCTGGCCGCTGGCAGCCTGACTGGCTCCGGCGGGTCACGGCGAGGCGACCGGAAACGCGCTTCGCGGTTTCGCCGAAAACCGGATCCGGACCAGGGGCGACGTGAAAGCTTCACAGCCGGCACGGTGATTCTGGTACACCCCAAGTGAGTGGCGATTTCCGGTTTTGCTTGTCGGGAACGGCGGGCCTGGTCAGGCTTATTGCAATCCCCCGCGGAGTGGGGGTTCCGAGATTACGGGTGGGATATACCTATGACGAATAAAGAACGGAAGCGCAGGGGAATGAAAACTGTCGCTCGCGCGGCCGTCCTCACTGCGCTGAGCGCCGCGACGATCGGCGGGGCGATCGTGCCGAATGTCGCCTCGGCGGCAGGCCGCGGCCCGGACGGCTGGGCGGAACTGACTCCTTTCAACAACGTGCCGGCCCGGATGCACATCACCACGAACGCCCCGGGCGGTTACGCGGTGCCGGGCGAAAAAGCTACCGTCGCGGTCGAGTGGGATCTGTGGAACATCTGGAGCCAGTTCCAGACCGACAAGGCCAACGGGAATGTCGACGGCCTTCAGGACGTGGTGAAGATCTTCGCTTCTCAGACGCCCAGCCTGACTCTGGACGGCGTGAAGTGCGAAGAATACGGCGACCGCGACGGCAAGACGGCCATGGGCAAGGCGGAGGGGGGCACCAACTACGAGCCGGTCGACCTCGGCGGGCTGGTCGCCCAGATCCGGAACCTGCTGTCCAAGGCGGCGGCGCTGCCGACCGGCGGCAACGACAACGCCATTTCGAAATTCTTCCAGTCGAGGGTTCGCGCCACTTGCGAGTTCACCGTCAAGAAGAAGCAGGCGACGGACATCAACGTCGGCGGCAATGTCGCGCTGAGCAACATGTTCATCTTCAACACGACCCAGACAGGTGTCGCGGTCTTGCCGGTCAAGCAGCCGGACTCGCCGAACGCCCCGCAGTGGTCGACCTCGGCTGCGAGCGTGGAAGTCAACGAGGGCGGCGAGCTGACCGGGAAGGCCGACCCGGGTACCACGATCCGGTTGGAAGTGGACGGCGCGCCGCGGGAGAATCCCAACGTGAAGGCCGATGCCAACGGCTACTTCAAGATCAAGTTGCCGGATGACCTGAAGGCGGGCTCGGGGCACCAGATCGTGGCCACCTCCGAATCCGACAACGGCGGCAAGCCCGCCAAGTCGCGGTCGCTGTTCGTCAACATCAAGTCGGCTGACGAGCCGAAGCCGGTAGTCGACAAGCCCGTGATCACCTCGCCGACCGGCGACGTGAAGGCGGGCGACGAACTGACGGTGACCGGGACCGACGGCAATCAGGTGAGCGCGGTCGACCAGAACGGCAAGGTGCTCGCCGGTCCGGTGACGATCGCCAACGGTCAGGTCAAGATCAAGCTGCCTTCGGACCTCGGCGGCGCCACGCAGATCAAGGTCGTCGCGAAGCCGAAGGACGGCAGCGGCGAGGGCAAGGCCTCGGACCCGAAGAACGTCGTCGCCGAGAAGCCGGAACTGTTCCAGAGCGACCCGTCGACGGTGCAGCTGGGCAAGGAAGGCGTGGTGAACGTGAGCTTCGTGCCGAGGGACGGCGACTTCACCAAGATCGCGGGCAAGAAACTGGTGTTGACGGCTCCGGACGGGGTGGCCTTCATCAAAAAGGCGTCTTACCAGACCTTTGACGCTGCCCACAACCCGCTCAAGGGCAAAGGGGAATGGCTCGGAGAAATCGCGGAGGTCGGTGATGGCGGCAAAACTCTGACGGTGCCGCTGCCGGCTGCCAAGGACCTGGAGAACTCCAAGACGGTCGAGTTCAAGGTCACGGCGGTCGCCACCACGGCTGAGGGTGCGACCCCGGGCGAGAAGACCAATGGCACTGCGACGGTGGACGGATACACCGCTCCGCTGAAGGTGACCGTGGCTCAGTAACGAGCCTCGCCGGGGAGATTTCCCCGGTCGCCTGAAGTTCCGCCGATGTGGCCGTAACCGTGGTCGGGAGTCTGCCGTGGTTGCGGCCACATCGCTCAATTGTGCTTCGTTCCGGCCGGACTTTCCGACCGGCCTCCGTTTGGAAAGTCCCTGGAGAAAAACATGTCCGCAACGGGCAATCCGGCGTCCGGCCGGACCGGCGCCCCCGAACAGCCGGAGTCCTCCGGTCCCGCGCCGTCCTCGTCCGCCGCCACGGCAGTGGTCAGCGGGGATCTGATGGCCGAGTTGGCCGACAGCTGGGCGAGTGTCGGCGATTCCGATCGGCTGACCGAGTTCCTCGCGCTCGCGCCGGACAATCCGGCGGCCGCTTTCGCGGTGTACGGCGACGACGGGGAAGCCCCGCAGGTGTTCGGCCAGCCGATCGCGGCTTGGACGGCGTTCCGCGAATGCGGGCCGGGCGCCAGGTTGCTCGCGGTCGGCGACGCGCTGAACCGGAAGATCGCCGTCATCCGGCTGGACGGAGTCACCGAGTTCGTACCCGCCGACCAGGAGTCGGTGACGGGGGCCGGCGCCCCGGAGGCGTTGCGCGCGTGGCGGGAGCATCCGCAGGACGCGGCTGAGCAGGACGGCGAAGCAGAACCCGCACCGGAAGCCCCGGCGGAGGACGGCACCTCCCGGGGAATGGGCTTGTGGCGGCTGGGCTATGCGATGCTCGGCCTGGTGGCGCTGGTCCTGGCGTTCCTGTTCTTCCGGGTGACGATCGACGATTCGTTCATCACCTGGCGGTACGGGGAAAACCTGGTCGAGCACGGGGTCTGGGGCTGGAACGCCGACGGCCCGCCGGTCGAGGGGTACAGCAATCCGCTCTACGCGTTCCTGTCGATCATCCCGGCATTGCTGGGCATGTCCGCCGAACTGTTCTTCAAGATCGTGTCGGTCGCGCTCGCGGTGGGCTACGTCGTGGTGGTCCGCCGGGCCGGATTGCCGCGGGTCCAGGAGTTCGTGCTGCTCGCGGTCGCCTTGGCCAGCCCGATCTTCTTTCTCCAATTGTTCATGGGCCTGGAGACCGCCTCTTTCGCACTGCTGATCGGCTGGCTGTACGCGATCGTCTACCGGCGGGGAGGGCTGGGCCGCACCGGTTTCGCGGTCGCCGCCGCGGTCGCGCTGAGCCGGCCGGAGGGAATCGTGCTGGCCGCGGTCGCGATCGGCTGGTCGCTGCTGATCGACCGGAGCCGGGGAAACCTGCGCGGCGCGATCGCGGTGCTGGCCGGCTGGGCGGTTTACTGGTGTGCCCGATGGTGGTATTTCGGGTCGTTCTTCCCGAATCCCTATTACAAGAAGGTCGCAGGCGACATTCCGCTGCCGACGAAGATCCTGGACGCGATGCCCGTGGTGGGGCCGATCCTGCTGCCGATCGTGCTGGGTCTGGCAATGGGGGTCGCGCTTTACCGGAGGAGCACCAAGACGTCGATTCTGGCGCGCCCGGATCTGCTTCGGGACGCGGTGCCGGTACTGCTCGCGGTGACCTCGGCCGCCGTCGTTCTCGGTCTCTACCGGCAGTCGATGCTGGTGATGGACCCCGGGCACCGCTTCTACTGGCAGCTGCTGTTCCCGGTGGTGCTGGTCGTGCTGAGCCGGCGGATTCGCCTCTCCGGTCCGCGCGAGCTGGACCGGTCCGCACTCCTGGCGCTGATCGCGGTCGCCGTCGCGGCCTGCACCGGGGTGGTCTGGGATCCGGGAAACCTGACGACGGATGTCTGGGTGGGAGCGGGCATCGTGGCGATCGCCCTGTACGCCGGCGGTGTCCGGAAGATCGCCGGGGCTGCCCTGTTAGGGGCGATCGGGCTGGCCGCGGTGCTCGGTTTCGGGAATTCTGCGGAGACGACGAACCTGCTTGCGTATCGGTACCGGATCATGGCGCATCAGGAAGTCGGCGAGACGATCCGCGAGACCAAGTTGCCCGACGGTGCGATCGCGATCGGCGACTCCGGAGTGCTGCCGTACGAGGCCGACCGGTCCACGATCGACCTCGGTGGTCTCGCGAGCCGGGAGTCGTCCGCCGGCAGTCTCAGCCCGGAATGGCTGCGGAGCCGGAACCTGCAGCTCGCGGTCATGCTGTCCGGTTCGGACGACGCGGGGTCGGCGTGGACCGGCGGGGCTTCGACCTCCGTCCTCGATTACGTGCGCGACCCGCGCAACGGCTTCTGGTCGGCCAACGGCGCGGTGGCCGGGCCGGGCTATTACCTGAACTACTGGATCGGCCCGCAGTGGCAGAAAACCCCGCTGTCCGATCGGCTCGGCACTGTCTTCATGCGCACCAAGGCACAGAACGACAAGCCCGACGCACAGGTGTTCGTGGACAACCTCTGGAACTTCTCGTTTCTGACGAAGTAGCGGGGCGGCGGTGTCCTGCTATTCGCTCATGCGCGGCTGGTTAGCGTTGCCGAGCGGCGTGTCTCCAGCCGGTTCCTGCCACCCGAACGGATGATCCGATTCGGTGGGACGCCCGCGGCGCGGTTAGCATCGCGCTCCGGTAAGGGCAGGTCTGGCGAGGGGCAGGGCACGAGGTGGGCCGTTTCCTGTGGCCGGTGCTGGGCAAGGCTCGTTACTGGCGGACCATTCGCATCGGCGGCCGGGCGTTTCTGCTCGCCGCGGCCGGGATTGTCGGCGTCGTCGTCGGTGGAGTCGTCACGCCGGGCACGGGGAAGATCCTTGTGGACACCGCCGACCTTCAGCTGTCCGCCTGGTATGCCGTGCTGACTTTGCTGCAGACGCTGATCTGCCTGCACGGGCTGGTGTTCCGCGCGGCAGGGGTGCCGTTCCGGGAAACGTGGCCGCTGACCGTGCCGAGCACGCTGATCACAATCGTCGTCGCGACCGCCTTCCACGATGTGCTGAGTCCAGCGGGCTCGATCTCCATGGTCGGGGCGCTCTTGCTCATTCTGGTCCGCAACGAGTGGGTCTGGGCAGTATGTTGCGGCATCGGTCTCATCGCGCTCGCAACGTTCTGGTTGTGGCCGATGCCTGAATCGTCGATGCCGGACGACGCCTCGATCGCGCAGGGAGCTGTCGTCGGGATCGTCGGTGCGGTCGCCGTGCGGGCCACGTCCTGGCTTGCTCTCCGAACGGTCGAGCTGGCCGCGGCGAATGCCGAGATCGCGCGGCTGACCGTGCACCAGGAGCGCACCCGGATTTCCCGGGAACTGCACGACCGCCTCGGCCACAATCTCGTGTCGATCATGCTGCGCACGGAACTCGCGGAGCGGCTGGCGGAGGGGGACCGCAGGCAGTCCGAACGGGAAAGCCGGGCCGCGCATCTCCTGGCCCGGCAAACCCTGCAGGAGATGCGCAGCATCGCGCACGGCACCCTGGTCGCCGATTTGGACGCCGAACTCGCCGCGGCGATCGACTTGCTGGAGTCGCGCGGAGCGGTCTGCCAGATCAGGATCGGCGAACAGCCCGAGGGTGCCGCCGCCGAGACCCTGGCCTGGGTGGTCCGGGAAGCCGTGACGAACATCCTGCGCCACAGCCAGCCGGTGAACTGCACGCTGGAGCTGGTCCGGATCGAAGACCGGTTCGAGTTCCTGATCGGCAACGACGGCCTGCTCTCCACGGAATCGGTGGTGCCGGGACACGGGTTGGCCGGCATCGCCGAGCGGGTCGAGCGGATCGGCGGAACCTACGGTGCGGAAAGCGTCGGCGACCGTTTCCTGCTTCGCGTGACGCTGCCGTCGAACAGCCCGGTGCCGGAGGACGTGCCGGCTGACGAATGAGCGCGAGCCGGGCGTTTGACAGCGAACACACGCGGTGCTCACCCACAGGGGTATCGCGCGGCGAAAAACTTGAATCAAATTCACATTCTATCTACGGTGTGGTTCTGCGGCCCAGTGTGGGGCCGCCCTTCGAGCCAGGCAGGAGGCGTGCATTCCATGCTTCGTCTACTGACATTCAACGTGTTGCAGCTCCCTTTCATTTCGGCTTCGCCTCGTGGCTGGCGCCGGGCGGGCTGGGCCGTCGACGCCGTGCGTGCCGTCGATCCGGACGTCATCGTGCTGAACGAGGCGTTCGCGCTGTCGGCCGCCGGGCGGCTGGTCTCGCGGCTGAAGCGGCGCGGTTATCACGCGTCGCCCCAGATCGGCGCGCTGCGGGGCCGGCGCGGCTGGGACGGGGAAGTGCCCCGGGTCTCGCCGGTGCGAACACTGGTGGGCGGCGGAGTCCGGGTGCTGAGCCGGTATCCGTTCCGGTGGTGCGGCCAGCATCTTTACAGCGCGGTCCAGCGGAAAACTCAGGACGCGTTGTCCGCGAAGGGAGTTGCGCTGGTGGAGCTGGACACCCCGGAC
The DNA here is from genome assembly GCF_002846615.1 of Amycolatopsis echigonensis. Taxonomy (NCBI): domain Bacteria; kingdom Bacillati; phylum Actinomycetota; class Actinomycetes; order Pseudonocardiales; family Pseudonocardiaceae; genus Amycolatopsis; species Amycolatopsis echigonensis. Next base: position 5,541,819 of record NZ_PJMY01000003.1, read on the forward strand.
GGCCGGGTATGGCTGGCCGCGACCCATTTGCAGGCCGACGAGCCGCCGACGCCGGTGTCCGCGACCCGTGCGGTGCGGTTGGAACAGCTGAAAGAGCTGCGCGAGTTCGTCGCGAGGACGGCACCGCCGGAGGCGCCCGTTCTGCTGGTCGGGGATCTGAACGTCGAGTACTACGCGGCGGACGCGCGCGGTGTTCCCGGTGATCGCGGCCAAGACCTGGACGACGCGGCCGATGCGGTCGGCGGCCGCCTGGAACCGGACGGCGACATGCACGAGCACACGTTCGACAGCGCAAACAACCGCTTCGTGGCGCGTTCCCAGCCGGGGTACCGCAATGTGCTGGATTACGTGGGGTCGATCAACGAGAACGGCCTGCGGCCGGTCCCGCGCATCACCACCTGTACGGTCCCGTTACGGCCTCGCCGTCCCGCGAGCGACCACTTTCCGGTGGTGGCGAACGTGACCCTGGGGCCGGCGTGACCGCGGGCGTGGCAGCGGCAGGCGGCCGGTCCGCTTTGGACGAACCGGTACGCCCGGTCAGTCGCGTGTGGACGGTCTGCTGGTCGTTCGCGAATCTGGGACTGTTCCTGGCCAACTACGGCACTCAGCAGGTCTTGCTGCCGCGGCAGACCAACGCGATCGCGGGCGAGGGAAACGCCGCGGTGGTCGCGCAGAGCTGGGCCAACGCCTGCGCCGCGGTGGTGACCGTGGTCGCTTCGATTCTGGTCGGGGCATTGTCCGACCGCACCCTGCACCGCACCGGGCGCAGGCAGGTGTGGATCCTTTACGGCGCCGTGCTGTCCGCCGTCGCGTTCGTTTTCCAGGGCTTGCAACACGGCATCGTGGGCGTTGTCGTCGGGTGGGCCCTCTTCACGGCGGGCTCCTCCGCGGTCATGGTCGCGTTGTCCGCGGCGGTGCCCGACGACGTGCCGGTCAACCAGCGGGGCCGGGTTTCCGGCTACTTCGCGGTGGGAACCGCGGTCGGGCCGCTGCTCGGGGTCGCCGTGGTGACCTTCCTGTTCACCGGAATCCTCGATGCCTACGTTGGATTGGCCCTGCTGCTGTTGCTGTGCGTGCTCCCGTTCGGGCTCCGCGTCCGCGGGACACCGTTGCGGAGAGCGGAACGTCCTCCGCTGGCGCTCCGTGCGATCGCCGTCGGCATCTTCGCGCCGCTGCGCAGCCCGGACTTCGCTTGGGCGTGCGGGCAACGGTCGCTGATCAATCTGTCGAACGCGCTCGCGCAGATTTTCCTTTACCAGTACCTGAAAGACGCGGTGCACGTCGACCCCGACTTCGGCACTTTGATCCTGATGGTGTGTTACACGGCCAGCATTGTCGTTGTCGCGATCCCAGTGGGGCGCTCTTCGGACCGCAGCGGAAAGCGCAAACGGGTGGTCGTGTGGTCTTCGGCCATCCAGGGCGCGGCCGCGCTGGTCCTCGCCTTCGTGCCGACCATGTCTGCTGCCATCCTGGGCGCGTCGCTTCTCGGAATCGGCTACGGCGCTTATCTGTCTGTCGACCAGGCCCTGGTGACGCAGGTGCTGCCCCGGTCGGAAGATCGCGGCAAGGATCTCGGTGTGCTGCAGCTCGCGAGCGCGCTGCCGTCGATCGCCGCCGCCGCTATCGGCGGGGTCCTCATCACTTCACCGGGCGGTTTCCCTTCGTTGTTCCTAGCCTCCGCGGTCACTGGATTGGCCGCCGCGGCTTGTGTGCTGCCGATTCGAAGCGTGTCCTGAATTCCCTCGCAGCGGCGGTGCCAGGCATGAAATATTCACGAGTCTTCGCGAGGAAGTGACAGGTCGCGTCGATTCGGGCAGCCTGTGCTTACGCCCGCCGGCTGAAAGCGCTTTTCTCCGCTCGGGGAGCTGAGCATTCGGTTCCGGCAGATTGATGGGCGGCGGAAGCCCGGCCGATGCGTGTGGCCCCCCAGTCACGCATCGGCCGGGTGCCTTTCGCCGGTCTTTCCCCGCAGGGGGTTCGATCGCGATTCAGCCGAGAATTCTTCCTGCGACGACGATGAAATTTTGCCTCACTTTTCTCGTCGCGGAAGCTGAACCGCTGGTGGGGGCGGGGTACTGCGTTCGGGGAGCCAGGGAAACTGTTGGCAGTGTGCTAGCAAGATCGTAATCTGGGTGTTCACTGAAACGGGGAGGTGCCGATGACCTCGGTCCAGCCGAATCCGGCGCAGGCCGGCGAGACGTTCGATTCGCTCAGCCCGGCGACTGGCGAGGTCGTCGGCACTTATCGGGTGCAGACGGACGGCCAAGTTGGCGCGGCTGTCGAGCGGGCAAGGGCGGCCGCGCGCTGGTGGGACGGCCTCGGTTTCGCCGGTCGTGCGGAGCGGCTGCAGCGCTGGAAGGGCGTGCTCACCCGGCGGCTTCCGCAGCTGTGCCAGGTCGTGCGGGACGAAACCGGCAAGCCGGTCGCGGATGCCCAGCTCGAGAGTGTGCTGGCGATCGAGCACATCGCGTGGGCGGCGAAGAACGCCCGCAAGGTGCTCGGCAAGCACCGCCGTTCGTCCGGCCTCCTGATGGCCAACCAGGCCGCGACCGTCGAGTACCTCCCGCTCGGCGTCGTCGGCGTGATCGGGCCTTGGAACTACCCGGTGTTCACTCCGCTCGGTTCCATCGCGTACGCGCTGGCCGCGGGCAACGCCGTCGTGTTCAAGCCGAGCGAGTACACCCCCGGCGTCGGGAAGTGGCTGGTCGACGCGTTCGCCGAGATCGTGCCCGAGCAGCCGGTGCTGCAGCTGATCACTGGCTTCGGCGAGACCGGGGCCGCGCTGGTCGGCTCCGGTGTGGACAAGATCGCGTTCACCGGCTCCGCGGCCACCGGCAAGAAGATCATGGCCGCCGCCGCGAACACCCTGACCCCGGTCGTGATCGAGGCGGGCGGCAAGGACGCGCTGCTGGTCGACACGGACGCGGACCTCGAAGCGGCGGCTGATGCCACCGTCTGGGGCGCGTTCTCCAACTCCGGCCAGACCTGCATCGGCGTCGAGCGGGTCTACGTGCACGAACGCGTGGCCGACGAGTTCGTCGCGCGGGTGGTGGAGAAGGCGAAGAACGTGCGCGCGGGTTCCGACGAGGACGCGCAGTACGGCCCGATCACCATGCCCTCGCAGCTTTCGGTGATCCGCAGCCACATCGAGGACGCGCTGAAGCGCGGCGGAAAGGCGCTGGTCGGCGGCGTGGAGAGCGTCGGCGACCGTTATGTGCAGCCGACCGTGCTGGTCGACGTCCCGGAGGACTCCGAGGCGGTGCGCGAGGAGACGTTCGGCCCGACGGTCACCATCGCCAAGGTCCGCGACATGGACGAAGCGATCGAGAAGGCGAACGCGACCAAGTACGGCCTCGGTTCCACGGTGTTCTCGCGGGCGCGCGGCGCCGAGCTGGCGTCGCGGCTGCGCGCGGGCATGACCTCGGTGAACGCGCCGCTTTCGTTCGCCGGCATCGCTTCGCTGCCCTTCGGCGGCGTCGGCGACTCCGGGTTCGGCCGGATCCACGGCCCGGAGGGGCTGCGCGAGTTCGCCCGCCCGAAGGCAGTGGCCCGGCAGCGGTTCACCGCGCCGCTCACGCTCACTTCCTTCTCCCGCAAGGAATCCACGGACGCACTGGTCGCCAAGCTGGTGACCGTCCTGCACGGCAAGCGCTGAGAACTACACGAGACCGACGCGGGCCGGAAGCCGAACGGTGAGGAGAAATCAGGGTGCGACTTCGAGAAGATACGAAGAATTTTGGTCCGGCGCTGCTGAAAACGGTGCCCGGCACGGAATCGCCGGGTGGCTTCGTCGCCGCTTATCTGGTTGCCGGCGAGGCCGCGGCGGTCGCGGCGAACGCGCTCCATTCGGCGGGGTTGTCCGTCGAACCGCATCACGCCGGGCCCAGCCAGATCCCGCGCTACTCGATTACCGGCTCCCGCCGGCAGGAAAAGGCGGGTGCGCAAGGCCTCTCCGTGCGAGAGCGGCAGATCGTGGCGTTGATCGCCGTCGGCGGGGACAATCAGTCGATCGCCCGGGAACTGGGCTTGTCCGTCGACACGATCAAGGCCCACGTGCGCAAGGTCTTGGCCAAAATGGGTGCGCGGAATCGTTCGCACGCCGTGCACATCGCCCACGAATGGGACATCCTGCGGTGATTCGCGGGCTCCCGGCCGGGCCACCCGGGTTGAGTGAGTGGTCTCCCAACAGCCGATCGGAATGATCATGGTGTTTTCTTGGGTTGCCGGACAGGTTCACGGTTCCTGATCATGCCGGAACCAGTCGGCGAATACCCCGATTATGATTGGCTTTCGGTCCTGATCGACGTGGCGAAGGCGGAGGCTCGGGACCTGGGGGTGGCGTTCAGCTTCGCTGTCGTCGACTCGCGAGCCGATCTTCTCTACTTCGAGCGGCAACCGGAGGCGCCCCTGTACACCTGCCCTCTTTCGCAGGACAAGGCGTACACCGCGGGGAGGACCGGACGCTCAACCGCGGACTGGTCCGGCATGTTCCAAGACGATCTCATCGTTTCCCGCGACCTGATGGCCCTCGAGCGATTCGTGCCGTTGCCCGGGGGAGAACCGATTTCCCTGCAAGGGCGATGCCTGGGGGCACTTGGCGTTTCCGGCGGAACCTGGCGGCAAGATGTCGCGGTCGCACGATCGGCGGTCGCCTCCCTGCGGAATTTTGACCAACAGGTGTAGTTGCCGGGGCCCGGCATGCACTCAGGAAGCCCTGTCGCGCGGTGGGTTTCGAGGTGGTCTCGCAGTGCGTGGGCGGCGCACACCACCTGCGCGCTCCTGCCCGTCGAGCACTGGGACCGTCTCTGGCCGCGAACCAGCAGGCCGCTTTCGTCGGACAGTTGTGCACGCCGAAAGACCTCCTCGCCCGCGACATTCGCCTGCGCAGGCTGGCGATCGGCGCTCTCGTCCTCTTCGCGATGGCTGGTGCTTACGCCTGCAATATCAGCCATCGCGATTTCTTCGTGCACCCCGAGTCGGCCATCCACTTCGCCAGCGCGACGTGCGGTGCTTCCCGGCTCGGCTCGTCCGTCCATTCGTCGAGCAGGACATCGGTCCGGGACAACGCCGAGACGGCGTGCCGGGAAACGAAATTCGCGGCGGACCTGGTGAGTGCGACCTTCATCGAGACCGACGGCAGCATGGCGTCGATCCAGTTGATCCAGTACGGCAGGAATGCCGCGCTCAGCGCTCCTGAACCGACCAGCAGCATGCGCTCGAACGTCACCTCGCCGGTGACGACGTCGACCGCTTCGAGGTCGGATGAATAGAGTTCGGGCATAGTCGCTTCCGGATCGTTGGCGCTGCCGGGAAAGGGCCTCGGGACCGGCGAGAACGCCGGCCCCGAGGCTTGCCGAGCCGGCTGTCGGCGGTCAGCAGACCTTCCTGATGGTCTTTCAGATCCCGCCGCCCGCGGCGGCGTTCCCCGCCGCGCACTGCTGCGAGGAACGCGCGGCGATGATGCTGGCCCGGATGAGGATCGGAGCCAGGGCGGGGGTGGTCGCGGCGGGCGCGGTCTTGCCGTCGAACTGGTCCAGCTCCTCAGCGGTGGTGTAAGCGGTGTAACCGCTCAGCAGACCGGTTTCGGTCATCGTGTGCATCGCGTTCTCCCATCACCGTTCGCCCGGAGGCGTTCTCTCGCGAATATGGAGCGGTCAAGCATGAGTTCAACGTTTTTAGGCAATCGCCTCGCTTAAGGGAAGGCAAGATTTTTGGTGCCGTGAAATGTTGAACGGAAGGACCTCAATTTTTATGAGCGCATCAGCTGCTGCTGCGGACAACTCGAGAATCGGACATTTGCCGCGGCCGTGTCAACCTTCGCGGATTTTCGGCGCTGAAATATTCCCGCTTCGGGGCGCTGCCGAAGTGCGGCGATGGCACTGCGGGAAACGCGCTGCTTCGGTCAGCGGATTTGCTCCGTGTGAGTGAAAGTCTGATCGATGGCCCGGATTCCGAATTGCGCGATCCAGTGGGAGTTCAGGTAGTCCGAAGTCGTGTCCCAGTCCTGCGGGCGGGTGACCTCCGCCGTGACCAGCTTGACGAAGCCGTCGCGAACGGCAGAGTCGCGAGTGGTCTGGTAGATCTCCCACAGGGCGTTGGCCCGGGAGAAGTTGAGCCCTGCCGAATGTGCCGACCGCGGATCGGTAAGCAGCGACACCGACACATCCTTGGGCAGCCGGCGCGAAACCCACTCCGCGGTGCCCGGCCCTCCTGCCTTTGCCACCGCGGCCAAACGCATGAGACACGGTGCCAGGAAGCCATTCTCGGTGATGTCGCTCTTGGGTTCCAGTTCGCCGGAGAGTTCGCCCGGTAGCACCTTCGCGCATTTCTGGTCAGCTTGGTCGGTCTTCAGATACTTCGACACGTCTGCGCGCACCGACGAGAGAAGGGCGTTGTCGCCGGTGTACTGCGCCCATCCGGCCAGAGTCTGCAGTGTCCAAGACAGATTGGAATGCATGTCGTAGAAGAGATTCTGTTCCGCGTTGCCGTCGGCGAGCCACGACTTGATCTGCTTGACCGCCTCGTCGGCCAGCGGCCGGGTCGCGCGGGTTCCCGTGGCCTGCTCGCGCGCCCTCTCCGTCTCGAGCAGCCAGGCCATTCCATATGGGCTGTCCGCGGTGTCCTCGCCGATCGAACCGTCCTGCATGTACTTCAGTTCTCGCGCCACGACGCCGGGATCGCCCGCGGGCTGTATTTGCTTCTCTGCGGCGTCGAGGTACTTCTTGTCGTGAGTGGCCAGATAGGTCGCGTAGAGGGCGTAGTGCCCGTGCGCGGCCGAATGCCAGTCGTAACAGCCGTGGAAAATCGGGCTGTCCGCTGCTATATCGTCCTTCTTTCTGGTACAATTCAGTACCGGCTCCGCCAGCTTCTTCAACATGCCGGTCCGGCTGTCCTCGAACTGCTGCCAGCTGGGCGTGGCGGGATCGGCATGCGCCACTCCGGGCAGTGTCAGCGCGGCAGCCAGTACCAAGGGAACGAGCGAGCGCCATCGGAGTGGGCGGGAAGATACGACCATGTCACATGCCTGCTTTCGGAAGAGCGGGACGGGACTGAATGCGAAGAGCGAACTGGCTCGCTGTGGCGACTGTTGCGCACTGCTCATTCTAAGGATCGTTCAACAAATCTACAATAATGTTGTACGGGGGAGTAACTCCTTCGCCGATCATGAATAATATCACGTGGCGGACGGGAAAAATGCACTGGCTTTATTCGGGTGGTGACATGGCGCTTTACGTCGTGCACACTGCGCATAAAGCTGCGGCAAGAACGCCTCGCCCCGGTCCGGGGCATGGGCATTGACGGCGGCGGAAATTCCCGTTTTCACAGCAGCCCGGTCGGCGTATGCAGGCCCCTCCCGTGCGCCGGCCGGGTGTCGACTCCCTCGCGAAATGGGGACGTGTCGCGACGGGAGCGGGCACCCGCCTTGGGATAGGCGGGTGCCCTTTCGGCGCGCGGACCGTGATGCCGGCGCAAACGCATTCGACGACGAAGTGACGGTGCCCGCATGACCCTGCCCCGAGCGGTCCTCCTCGACCTCGACGGAACGCTGATCGACACGGAAGAACTTTATCTCGAGGTCGCCGACGAACTGCTGGGCGCGCACGGCTTGACATTGAGCGAGGAGGCGCGGATCGCAGCCATCGGTTCGTCGATGGAGACGCTCGCCGCGCTCGTCCGGGCGGCTGGCCTCGACGTGCCCTCGGAGGTCGTCATCGACGACATCGTGGCCGGGGTCGTGACCAGGCTCCGGGAATCGGTGCCGTGGCGAGATGGCGCTCGCGACCTCCTGGCGGCCCTGGTCGCGGCTGGGATCCGGGTCGGTCTCGTTACGATGTCCTACCGCGTGGTGGTCGATCGGGTGCTGCGGGACGTGGGGTTCGGCTTCTTCGCGGTTGTCGTGAGCGGAGACGATGTAGCGGAAGGAAAGCCCGCACCGGAAGCGTATGCGCGCGCGGCCGGCCTGCTCGGCGTCGATCCGAGCGACTGCGTCGCCGTCGAGGACAGCCAGACCGGTGCGGCATCGGCGCGAAGCGCCGGGATGTGGGTCATCGGGGCCCCGTTCTACCGTCCGCTGCCCGCGGACGCGGTCGACGAACTGTGGGACTCGCTCGTCGGACGGCGGGTCGACGACCTGATGAACAGGCCCGCGCCGGGACGTGGCCTCGCTCCCTGACATTCGCCAGCGGACGTGATTATTTCATTGCTCGCCGATGATTTATTCATTGGCTAAAAGGATGATCTTCTGGAATTTACTTGCCGTTTTCGATGTGAGATCGGCAATATGTGTTCCGGCCAAGCTGGGAAGGTTCGCGCAGCGGGTCGTCAAATTCCGTCCGAGTGATGTAAGGACTGTACGCATGAAATTCACCAGGATTGCCGCGCTCTCCGCGACGGTGGGCGTGGTCGGGTTCGCCGGAGCCGTCGGGACGGCCGGTCTGGCCAGTGCCGCCACTCAGGAACCAGTCGCTCCCAGCTCCTACGGGTACGTCCTCGGAGGGCAGGGCGACATTGTCGAGCAGGTGCTGTCGGCTAAGTACGTGTCGGCGGCGTCGCCGCGGCCGCCGGCCGCCGACCCCGCTGCGACGGCTCCGACCAATGCTCTGGCCGGAAACAAGGAGTTCAATCTTGGTTCGGGGACGTTTCTCAAGGTCGACGGCAACGCCGCGTTGTTGAAGGTCGCCACGACGGCAGACCCGGCCACCGGCGTCTCGACGGCGAAAGTCAGCGGCGGCTCCGCGACCCTCGACGCGAAGGCGGAACTCGGCGGCATCATCAGCGCGCTTCCCGTGGTTGGCCCCACCCTCCGCACAGCGGCCGAGTTTGTCGGGTTGGACACGAAAGCTGACGTCTCGCTTTCCCTGACGGCACTTGATTCGAGCTGTCAGGCCGGTCCGTCGGGCGCCAAGCCGACCGCGACCGCGACGGGCGTGAAAGCCAACATCACGGTAACGCTGCCGATCGCCGGGAAGGTTCTCGACCACGCACTGATCGATCTGGAATCGCCCCTGAACCTTGAAGTCAACGGGAAACCTTTCAGCGTCAAGAAGAACACGGTGACCCAGCTGGACGGCGGGGGCATCTCGGTCGACGCCGTCTCGGCCGGTTTCGGCAGCGAGCGGATCAACCTCGGACATGTCGAGTGCCGCCCGGGCACGCCGGCCGCGGACGCTCAGTGAGGTTCCCGGCCGTTTAGCAGCTCTGTCGGCGGACACGCTGGTGCCGTCCCTCGGTCGGGAGAATGCTGAGTCCTTCGGCATCTGATCGGCAACCGGTGGGTGAAGCGCGGCCTCGTCGAGCTTCACCCACCGCGTTCGGTTCGCGCACGCACTGGATTCACCATGTTCGCTTTTCTCCCGACGGCCCTGGCGTTGCTGGACTTCGGAGCATTGCTGGTCCGGGAGGTTCGCCGACGAGGACGTGCGGAAGACTGAGCGGACGGCAACCGCCCGGGTCCGGCGTGGGCCGGGTGGTTGCCACCGTCGCTTCGAATCGCCCGCGCAACCGGGGTTGTGCCGACCGATCAGGTGCCGGTGCCCGCGATCGCCGAGGAGTGCTGGCCGCGCGGCAGCGTAGATCGGCTCCACACCTTCCGCGGCATGCCGGGGGCCACTCGCGCGACCCGATCATATTCAGCTCCCGGTTCGCGACGAACCGTCCGTGAGTGCGTACCTGCTCGTCGTTCGAACCACGGAAGGCGCCCCGCGGCCCAGGGATCTGACCGGAAAGGCCTTCTCGCGCGTGGTCACTGGTCCGTTCCGGCACCACGCTGCGCACTCAACGTCGCCCTGGACACGTTCGGGCTCGTGATGACGAACCTGCGACTTCGACGCGCAGGCCGTCGCCGTCGCGCTCTCCACCGGCACGCACGGCACCGGTGCGCCGGGCGTGATCAGCACGGTCACGCTGCGGCGCGAAGCGTCCCTTTGTGCTCGCCGAGCAGGAACGTCCGGAGCCGCTGGAGTACAGCGATCTGCCGCACCGCAGGTCAGCGCTGGTTCACCCCGGTACCCCAAAGACCAGGTGAACCAGCGCTCCGCCAGGGGCCCGCTGAACGCGGGACGGGCCCCTGGCGGGCCTTTCCGGCAGCGCAACCCAGCCAGATCGCTTGCCGCGGGGGAATCTGAGCCTCACTGTGGACGGCGGGTGACAGGTCCACAGCGGAGCGACGCAAGGCTAACCGGAAATCCCGCAGAATTCAGCTAGCGCGCGCTATTTCTCACCCCGGCGCATCATGCGCGACATGGCAATCGGGTAACGCCTTGTTTCCTGCTGGACGCCAAGATGCATGAATACCTCATCTCGGTCAGCGGAGTTATCGCGCGGGCACCGGCTGTCCCGCGCGGATGCGGCAGTTGTTCGCGTTCTTGGTCACAGCGTCCTTCTGAAGACGCAGTAGGCCCGCGGGCGTCCGGTGTCGTCCAACACCGCGGAGAAGTCGGAGAGCATCCAGCCCTCCGCTTCCACCGCCTCGATCTGCTCCGCCCATCCGGCGACGGATCCGCTGGCCGTGAACGGGGCGTTGAACATCGCCGCGAACACAGTCCTCCCTCGGCGCGCCGCGCGGGCGGCCTCGGCGCCGACACTCGCAGCTTGCGCCCTGTTGAACAAAATCGGCATCCTCCAGTCCTCCAGAGCGCGATGTGTGCCCATGCCAGGGCCTCTCCCCGCGGTGGCGAAAGCTGTCCCAGCCCCGCTGGCGTTCGGTGGTGCGGTTTCAGCCGTCGGCGAGTCAGCGGCGGTCCTGCGTCATCGTCGGCGGCGTGGCGCGGTTTACCTTCGTCCAGGCCGGTGGCGGTTCCCGGATCCGCGATGAAGAGGCCGGGATCGGCTTGCGTGCCAAGGAGTGCGGACACGGGCTTTCCTGCGCACTAGGTCGTCCGCATGACCGGACAGTTGTCGTCGCGGTGCGGGCGACGATGGGCGGAGTGCGTGCAGGGGCGGGCTTTCGCGGGTCGGGCCGGAGAATCCGAGTGCTGTCGCTCCGGCGCCGGGCGCCTTCGCGGCCTTGGGCGATTCTGACCTGTTCGCGCACGTGTGGAGACGGGGCCTTCGCACAGCCCGGTTCCGCGCGAACCTTCGTGCCGGACCGCCGATGCCGAGCAGCGGCGCATTCCCGGTGACCGCCATCCGGTCGGCCCCTTCCGCTGAGTCCGCGCCGCACGGACTGCGTCCGGAACGGCCGTCGAGGCGAGAATCTCTTTCGCTGCCGGGAACGGGAATCTGTCATACCCGTGCGAGGGTGATATCTCCGGCCGCTCCCGGCGAAAGTCGCCCGCCAGGAAGGAGGACCCGCCGCGGGCTATGGGGGAATCACCGTCCGCGACGGGGCACCGTGATTCTAACCAGGAAGATTGCTGAGGCAACAGTGCGATCTTCACGTCTTTCGCGTGATATTGACGAGGTGTCCGGAAGGTCCCGGGCAATACCCAAGGGAATCCTCGTTCGGTCTGTCGCAGGGCGGGAGAACGTGAATGGTCCAGGTCCGGCTGCGGAATGCGCGGAGTGATCGAAGCGGGGGCGAGCGCCTTCGTCGCGCTCCCGCGGGCTCGATGGCTGCGCGCGAAGGCAGCCGGTCGCGGTGAGCCGACGGCTAGTCGTGCCCGCGCGAGCGGCCCCGCGCCGGGCAGACGTGATGACGATTCATGATTGGCGTGCTTTACTCCTTTGTGTCTGAGCGGGGAACAAGCAGTCGTCGTCGGCGGGCTGCTGATCTGAAAGACGCGCCATGGTGCCGGACCAACTGAACACCCGCGATCCGGAAGCACGGCTGTGGCGGCCGCGCAACCCGGCGAGCGGGTGCGTGCTGCGGCTGGATTTCGCCGACGTTCCGAACAGTCTCTCCGAAAAGATGGTGACCGATGTCGTTCAACCTCGCCACGATGCTCGTCGGATCGGCTGCGGCGCGACCAGACAAGCCGTTTCTGTACGCAGGGGGCCACTTGTTCAGCTATGCCGAGGTCGACGGGCTCTCCGGGAGGGTCGCCGAGTTTCTGGTGCGGCTCGGGCTCGAACCCGGCGACAAGGTCGCGGTCCAGTTGCCGAACGTGCCGGAGTTCGTCCTCGCTTACTTCGGCATCCTCAAGGCCGGGCTGGCGATGATGCCGCTGAATCCGCTGCTGACCGCCCCGGAGATCGGGCCGGTAAACCGGTGGAGTCAGGTGTTGCGGAACAGCGGTGTACACAGTGTTCCGCGCAGGATGTCGTCCAGGAGCGCGGGAAGGTTCGGGGGCAGGAGCTTCGCTCCAGGTGCGTCAGCGACCACCGGCGGGTCTGGATGAGGTTGGCTTGCTCGTTGGTGGTGTATGCCGGTGGCCGGGCGCGCATCGCGCGCTCGGTGAGCCCGGCGTGGGTTTGGTCGATGAGGAAGTCGCCGATATGCCGTGTCAGTGGGTGTTCTGTTTCCGGGGCGTCGCGGATGGCGTCAGCGACGGCAGTGTCCGGCCAGTTCACTCGACCCGATCCCCGCTCAGCTTGCCTGGCAACGACGGGTATCCCGCAACGTCAACGCCGCCTCGCAACCGCAAACCTCGCCCCGGGCTCGCCGGATCCACCTGGATGTGCGGCTGCTGCCGCCTGTGGGTCATGTGCGTTCGCGGGTGCGGAAGGTGCCGGGTGGGTGGCCGGTTTCGCGGTGGAAGAACTTGCCGAAGTTGGTGGGTTCGGTGAAGCCGAGGCGTCGGCCGATGGCGGCGACGGGCAGGTCGGTGTGGGCCAGGAGGCGTTTGGCTTCGAGGATGACGCGGGCTTCGATCAGGGTTTTGGCGGTGCGGCCGGTGGCGGTGTGGCAGGCGCGGTTGAGGGTGCGGAGCGTGTAGCCGAGCCGGGTGGCGTAGTCGCTGGCGTTGCGGGTGGCGGCGAAAGAGCGTTCCAGTTCGTGCTGGAAGCGCATAAAGGTGTCGTTCGCGGCAGGGGCGAGGTCGTCCGGCTGGGGGAGCCGGGCGATGCGCAGGATCAGCGCGCTGAGCAGGTGCCGCAGGACCTCGATGGCGATCTCGTCGGTGTCGGCGACGGCGTGGGCGTATTCGGTGGCCAGGTCGTCGATCGCGCGGGTGATGCCGGCTCGCTGGTGGGCCGGCAGGCGCAAGACGACGGGGCCGAACGGGCTCAGCAGGGCGCGGGCCGGCTCTAGCCGGGGCAGGAAGGCGGGGGCGAACAGCACCATCCGCACCTGTAGGCCGCCGTCGGGGGTGCTGGGGCGGGGCAGGCGCAGGACGCGTCCGGGCGTGACGTGGAGGAGCGTGCCCGGGGCGCAGGGGTGATCCACGAAATCGACCATGATGGTGGCCTGGCCTCTGGTGACGAGGAAGATCTGGTGGAAGTCGGTGCGGTGCACGACCGTGCGCGTTTCGGGTGAGATTCTGCCTGTCAGGCGGCCGAGGTCGACGACCTCGACGTCAAGCAAGGCTCGGTCCGGGTTGCCGAAGCTGAACTCGGCAACGGCCACGGAAGCATCGGGTTGTCCAGTTTTGACCATAGCGGTTCCCGATCTTACCTCGCCGTCCCGTCCTGTTCGGACGAACCTGGAGTCCGTCAACGCCACACCCGCGAAAAACGAAACGAGGACATGATGAACACCAAGGATCTGGTTGTGCGGGCCACCGGCGAGCTGTTCGGCGCGAAGGACACCGCCGCGGTGGACCGCTGGGTCGCCGCCGGCTACCGGCAGCACAGCTCGTTGGCGGCTGACGGTCCCGAGGCGCTGCGCGAACTGGTGGCCACCTTGCCCGAGGGTTTCCGCTACGAGCCGGCACGGGTGATCGCCGACGGTGATCTGGTCGCGCTGCACGGCACCTACCACGGCTTCGGCCCCCAGCCGCTGGTCGCCTTCGACCTGTTCCGCGTCGAGGACGGCAGGCTGACCGAGCACTGGGACGCACTGACCCCGGTGGTGGCCGACACCGTGTCCGGCCGATCGCAGACCGACGGCCCGACCACACCGGGCGACCTGCACAACACCGAGGCCAACCGGAAGCTGGTGACCGAGTTCGCGCAGAAGGTGCTCAAGGACGCCGACTACTCGGCGCTGACCGACTACATCTCCGCCGAGACCTATCGGCAGCACAACCCGGAGGCCGCGGACGGGCTGGACGGCTTCGGCGCGGCCGCCGCCGCCTGGGCCGAGCAGGGCAAGAACCTGGTCTACCGCACGATCCATCGGGTCGTCGCCGAGGGCGAGTTCGTCCTGGTGCAGTCCGAGGGCGAGTTCGGCGTCCCGGTCGCCTACTGGGACCTGTTCCGGGTCGCCGACGGCAAGATCGTCGAGCATTGGGACGTCATCGCCCCTGTTCTCGCCGAACTCCCGCACGGCAACGGCCTGTTCTAGGAAGGCGAGGAACCCGAGATGAGCGATCTGACCTATGCCGGCAAGACCTACCGGTTCACCGTCGACAACGGTGCGGTGTTCCGCAACACCTACGCCGCCGACGGCACCCGGCTGCACTACGAGGTCCTCGCCGGCCCGGCCGTCGGGGCAACCGAGAACGTCGACCTGCACGCCGCCGAGATCGCCCCAGGCGTGTTCCTGGTCGGCTGGACGGAGAAGTCGGGGATGACGGTCACCCACGCGATGAACCTCGTCACCGACACCGTTCACGCTTTTTGGACCTACTCCACCGCGCACGGCCGGGTCGGCGAACTGCACACCGGCACTCTCACCGAGCTCGCTCGCTGATCGTCGACCCCGCCACACTCCAAAGGAGCCCACAATGATCAACCGTCCATCCCTCCCCCGAACCGGAACCGCCCGGCTCCGGTCCACCAGCCCGATCGCGGTGACCGGGGCGACCGGGCAGCTCGGCGGCAGAGTCGCCCGGCGGCTGGAGGCGGCCGACTGCGCCCAGCGGCTGATCGTGCGGGACGCCTCCAGGGCGCCCGTACTGCGTAACGCCGAGGTGGCAGTGGCCGAGTACGCGGACCGCCCGGCGGTCACCGAGGCGTTGAGCGGGGTGGACACCGTGCTGATGGTCTCGGGGCACGAGGACCCGGCCAGGGTCGCCGCGCACACGACGTTCGTCGACGCGGCGGCCGAGGCCGGTGTCGCTCACCTGGTCTACATCTCTTTCTACGGCGCAAACCCCTCGGCCACCTTCACACTGGCCAGGGACCACGCGGCGACCGAGCAGCACATCCGGGCCAGCGGCTTGGCGTACACGTTCCTGCGGGACAACCTCTACGCCGACTTCCTGCCCATGCTGGCCGGGCCGGACGGTGTGATCCGCGGCCCGGCCGGCGGCGGCCGGGTCGCCGCGGTCACCCAGGACGACATCGCCGACGCGGCAACGGCCGTGCTGCGAAACCCCGGTCCGCACGCCGGCAACACCTACAGCCTCACCGGACCGCAGGCGCTGGGCCTGTCCGAGATCGCCGAGCTGATCACCAGGATCACCGGCCGGGAAACCCGCTACCAACGCGAAACCCTCGACCAAGCCAAGGCGTCCAGAGCCGCCTACAACGCCCCCGCCTGGCAACGGGAAGCCTGGATCTCCACCTACACCGCGATCGCCGCCGGCGAACTGGCCCAGGTCACCACCGACGTGGCCACCCTCACCGGCCACCCCCCGACATCCCTCGAACACCTTCTGCTCACCGGCCAACACCGCAAGTAGAACCTGCCCGGCCTGATGTCCCCAACGCGGCGCGTTCAACTGGCGCGATTGGGGTGCACGACCCTTCTGACACCTGCGCAGCGGACTCCGACCATCGACATCTCGGGCCGACGCATTCCGGCGTTCAACAATCGAACGATTACTGAATGTCCGCCCGTCGCCGCGCCGCTGAAGCCTCCATCTAGGTGGAGGTGTTCAACAACCGGTAGCTGGTCGGGCTGGTACGGGTCAGCACGAGCGACAGGAGACCGCGCGGCAGCGCGACGCGCTCGACGAACTGTGCGTGAAGGTATTCGAGGAGAAGATCAGCGGCAAGCTCGCCGTCGACGCCCCGCCCCGCGCTGACCGCCGCCATCGACTACATGCGCTCTGGCGACATGCTTACCGTGCAGGAAGTCGACCGACTCGGCCGCAACCTCCTCGAGGTCCTGCTCGTGCGACGTAGGCGTCGGCGTCGGTGGGTTCCATGTCCCACAACGGTTTCCCGAACCTGGTGCGCACCTGCTCCAGGTGCCCGACGTCCGAGCTGATCGTGCCGTCCGCAAGCCCTGCGTGATGTTCGACCTCTCCGAGATCGGTTCATCCAGACTGAGGTTGAGTCAGAACGACAGATGATCACCCGCAGGAATGGGAACGCCCTGGTCCTGGCCGGTACGGACCCTCGGGTCTCCGCCGAGGAACCCTGGAGCTCACGGGGCATCTCTTGGCAGACCCGTTTCCTCGACGTGGCGGCACGCAAGCAGCGCGGCTCACTCGTTCGAATTGTCAATGGCGCAGTGGCCGCGGGCTCGGCCGACAATGGAGGCATGTTCACCTCCGGCAATCAGGCCAGTCCGCGTCGCGGCCGTCAGGAACTCGGCGGCGGCTTGCTCGCACCCGCGGCGACGACACCGGATGCGCGGAACAACACCGTCGCTGTCGCCGAGCCCGAGGGAGATCCCACGCTGGCCTGCCACGCCCGGACCGAATAACTGCCTCTGCCGCCGTCGGCGATTTACCCGGCTCAGCGCAGGTAGGACTCAGCGTCTTGTTGTCGAGCAGCCCGGTGCCCTCTCGGGCGTCGCGCTGAGGCACGCGAGTGTGCAAGTTCCCGGTAATCGAATGAATGTCTCCTGCCGCGCGACGGCACGTTCGGAAGCGGTGTCGCTCCTTTTCAGGGCCACCCGTCGAACCTTCCGAGCCCCACTCGGACGACATGAAAATATCACCGTTTCAACGGATGAAAATGCATATCCCCGGCGGGATGGTCCAACGAATGCGAGTTGTGACGTTGCCAACACGGGTTCCGCGTGCTTAAAGTTCTCGTAAATTACGCGAAGCTCGTCGGCGCGGGGCCGATGTTTGGCAAAGGCTGAATTCCTCGGTCTTCAGGGCGAAAGAAGGCGCTTCATGGCAAACGCGATGAGACGCGTCGCGTCGACCACTCGCAGAGCGGTGTCCGTGGCGACGCTGATTGCTGCCGCCGCGGGAGGTGCGTTCGGCGGGGTCGCGTCGGCCGGTGCCCCAGCGCAGTTCCGGGAGCTTTCGGCGGAAGCCGGCACGCCGCCCGGCATGCAGTTCTCCACGGACGCGCCGCGGGCGGGGGCCAAGCCGGACAGTGTCGTGACAGTCAAGATGTCCTTGGCGCTGGCGCGGATGTCGGTCGTCGCACCGCGGCGAGGGGTCGCCGGCGGGCAGATCGAGTTCCTGCAAGGCCTTCAGCATTTCGCATCGTCGAAACTCGCCACGATCAAGCTCGACGGGTACCGGTGCGAGGATTACGACGACGCGATGGGAACCCTGCGGGTCACCGACGGTCAGCAGGACGGCCGCGACGTCGACGGTGCCGCGTTCGCGGCGTTCGTGCAGGACATCATCGCGAAGATGAGCAAGGGCTCCGACCCCGCCGCCGATCTCGCCGCATTGCGTGCTTATTCGCTCGTCGCGTCCTGTCGCTTCCGCGTCCCGTCGGACCTGGTCCGGAACATCGAGGTGGCGGGCATCGTCCAGTCCGGCGGCGGCAACGCGGCCGACATCGCGGGCCGGGCCTTTCTTCCCGTGGATCTCCCGGAAGCACCGGCCGCTCCGGCCGTCGACGGCCCGGACGACCTCGTCGTCCACGAGGGCGGCGGCCTGACCGGGACCGGCCCCAGGGACACGCTGATCAGGTGGAACATCGACGGTGCGCGAATTCCGGCCCCTACGGCCTACGTCGGCCACGACGGCAAGTGGGCGCTGCGGGTGCCGCCGGTCGTGCCTGCGGACGGCAAGCCGCACCAGGTGTTCGTCACGTCCGAGACGAGCGACGGCAAGGTCACGGGCCAGTCGGCGGGCCGCCGGCTGACGGTGCTTCCGGCCCTGGCCCGGCCGGTGATCACCGACCCCGAAGACGGCGCGGTATCGCCCGGTCAGGTGCTGACGGTCTCCGGCAGCAACGGAGCCACGGTCACCCCGGTCGACAAGAACGGCAAGCCGCTCGGGTCCCCGGCGACAATCGAGAACGGAACGGCTCGAGTCTCGCTGGACAAGAACGTGCCGCTCGGAACGGCCGTCCGGATTCGGGCGACGGACGCGGCGACCCCGGTCTCGGATGCGTTGTTCTCCGACCCGAAGACGGTTGAAGCCAGCGCGATCTCCTTGCTCTGGTCACCGTCCGCCGCGCCTGGCGGGGATCACCTGGCGACCTTCGCGATCCAGCCGGAGAACGGCGACCTCTCGTCGGTGGTGGGCAAGAAGATCACCATCAAGGCTCCGGACGGTTTCACGTTCCAGCCGATCTCGGACGAGAAATCCACGGTGCGCGGCCGCTACAACATCACGGCGAACGCCAGTGACAAGGACGGCCGGAACAACGGCGCGTGCACGTGGCTGGCCGATCTCGTTTCGGTGAGCCCGGACGGGAAGACGATGACCTTCGTCTTCCCGTCCGTGGACCCGGTGAGCCGCGACGACGTCGTCAAGAAGCTGTCCGGTGGCGACTACCCGCCGAACCAGCTTCAGGTGACGTTCCACGTCACCGCCGACGCGAACGCGACCGCGGGCGAGAAGACCGGCGGACAGGTGACGGTCGACGGTTTCGGCGCCGCTCAGTTCACCGGGCGGGTGACGACGTGAACAGCGGGAAACAGCCGCTGTTGAGTGCGGGCGAACCGCGGCCGCCGTTCCGAAGACCGGGGACACGCCGGTCTCCAGGACCGCATCGCTGACCGCACGACGGTCAGTCAGCTGAAGAGGTTTTCCGCAATGATGCGGGTACAGTAATTCAATTCCATGCTGGATATGGATTTGTCTTTCTTCGAGAATTCCTCGTCGTTTCCGGAGGAGAACGAGTCCGTTCGCGCGTCGTCGGACGTGCACCAAGGAGTGTCGCATGTCAAAGAGCAGCGTTGCTCGAAAAGTGAGCCTTGCGTGTCAGGCCCTGGTCATCGTCCTGGCATCGGTGGCCATGCCCGGCGTGGCGGGCGCCTCGCCAGGCGCTCCCGGCCCCGATCCAGGCGGCTACGCCGACTACTGCAGGGACCAGTGCCACGACATTCTGCCGCCCGGGCAGGGCAGCAATCTGTCGAGGTCCGAAGTGCTTCAGCAGTTCGCGAAGACCAGGTCGTTCTCCTTCGAAGTGCCGCACGGACGCGATCAGGTGGCAGCCTACGATTCGCTGCGGACGAACTATCAGAACCTGACGAACGAGAAGATCGGCGAGTTCATGAACTCCTCGTCGTTCGCCGTGCCGCAAGGCGGTACCGGGCCGGTTCCGGTTCCCGGCCGCGACGACGTGACCATTTCCCGGGATGCTCGCGGAGTCCCGTACATCAAGGGAACGACCCGGGACGGCACGACGTACGGCTCCGGCTACGCGGCAGGCCAGGACCGCCTCTTCATGATGGACCTGCTGCGCAACATGGTGAACGGTTCCGCGGTGCAGTTCGCCGGGAGCGTCGCGGGGGACTTCCAGAAAGAATTGTGGCCGAAGATCGCGGAGACCGTCGAAGACCGGGACCGGCAGATTGAGCAGCTTCGCAATAGCGGGCCGGACGGCGTGAAGATTGTGCGCGACCTCCAAAACTACGTGGACGGGATCAACCGGTACATCAAGGACGCCAGCGGGAGCAGCTCATACCTCAAGAACCTTTCCACGGCGAAAGACTTGTCCGCTGGGGACAGGGCATTCATTGATTCGCTCAAGCTGGATCTTCCCGCCGACTACTGGGGAAAGCTCTTGGAGCCGGGCACCGCGGTCGTGGGCGAGCTTTCGAAGCTGCTGCAGGGGAATTTTTCTTCCATCGACCTCGGCAAGCTGATCGCCAATGCTCCTAAACTGCTCGAGGTCTTGCATGCGCCGGAAATCAAGCCGTTCTCGCTGAACGACGTGGTCGGAGCGGCGACCTTGCTGGGCGGGCAGTTCGGCGCCGCGGGCGGCGGGCAGGCGCTCGCGGCGGTCGCGAAGGTGGCGGCGGAGCTGAAGTACGGCAAGGAACAGGGCAGCAAGGTGTGGGACTCGCTGCGGTCGGCGGACGATCCGGAAACGACCGTGACGCAGCGCGGTGCCGCGAAGGTCCCCTACGGGGCCAGCCCGAAGGACCCGCAGCACGTGGCGATGCCTGACCCGGGGTCGCTGACAGAAGAGCCGGTGGAGGCCGGTTCGGGCGGTTCGGCGAGCGCGGGTGCGCCAACCGAGGGAACGTCTTCGTCCCCGGAGGCGCTGCCGAGGAACTATCTCGGCCGGGCAAAGGGAATGTCGAACGCCCTGGTGGTTTCGGGAGCGCATACGAAGAGCGGGAGCCCGATCGCCATGTTCGGGCCGCAGACGGGTTATTTCGCTCCGGAGATCCTGATGCTCCAGGACATTCAAGGGCCGGGGATCAGCGCGCACGGGGTCATGTTCCCGGGGACCGGTCCTTACGTGCTGATCGGTCGTGGCCCGGACTACTCGTGGAGCGCGACGTCGGCGCATCAAAGCATCATCGACACGTACACGGTGAAGCTCTGCAACGTTGACGGCCGCCCGGCCGGCAAGGAATCCGACGGCTACCTGGACGGCGGCAAGTGCGAGAAGCTGGATCCGGTGGAGAGCGCGGACGGGTTGCGGGTGTTGCGGACGAAATACGGCATCGTGCGGCAGCGGGCCACCGTCGAGGGGGTTCCGGTCGCCTACACGGAGCTGCGGTCCACCTACCGCAACGAAATGCAGGTGGCGTTGGGGTTCATGAGGTTCAACGACCCGGAGCAGATGAAGGGGCCTGAGGACTTCCAGAAGGCGGCCTCGGAGATCGGATTCACCTTCAACTGGTTCTACGCTGACTCGAAGCACACGGCGTACTACAACTCCGGTCTCCAGCCGGTCCGGGCGGCGAACGTCGACCCGAACCTCCCGATCTGGGCGAATCCGGAGACCGAATGGCGGAACTGGGACCCGAAGACCAATGTGGTGCAGGGCATGCCGGGCGAGCAGCATCCGGCCTCGATCGACCAGGACTATTACGTCAGCTGGAACAACAAGTCCGCGGAAGGCCAGGTGGACGGAAGTTTCGGCGACGGATCCGTGCATCGCGCGGACCTGCTGGACCGGCGAGTGAAGGACCTGATCGCGAACGGGAAGAAAATCGACCGGGCCGACCTCGCGAAGACCATGGAGGACGCGGCGGTCGCGGACCTGCGGGGCGAGATGATCCTCCCGAACCTCTTGCAGGTGCTCGACAGCGGCTCGGGCGGCGTCGATCCGGCGGTCAAGAAGGGCCTTGAGGACTTGCGAAGGTGGAAGGAGCACGGCGCCAAGCGGAACACGATGCCGGGGGCCAAGATTTACATCGACGACCGCGCCATCAAGATCATGGACGCGTGGTGGCCGCGGCTGGTGGATGCGATGTTCCGGCCGGGCATGGGCGACCAACTGTACGCTGCCACGGAGCGGAACTTGCAGGTCGACGAGGCGCCCTCGACGCCCACTCCGGGTGGGAAGACGGCTCCGCACCGAGGATCCGCGTTCGAATACGGCTGGTGGTCCTATGTGGACAAGGACCTGCGGGCCACGCTGGGACAGCAGGTGAACGGTCCGATGCCGACCCGCTTCTGCGGAACGCTGGAAGACTGCCGCGGCACCCTGCTGCGCACGCTCAAGGAAGCCGTCGACACGCCGAGTTCAGAGGTCTACCCGGGCGACGACGAGTGCAAGGCCGGCGACGCGTGGTGCGCTGACAAGATCCGGTTCACGCCCATGGGCGCGGCGTTGGCGCCCAGCATCGGATGGCAGAACCGTCCGACGTATCAACAGCTGGTGGAGTTCCCGAAACACCGCTGATCACCAGCGGGGCCGGGGTTGACGAGCCGCCGTGGAGGCGAGGCGAAAGCCTCTCCGCCACGGCGGCTCGCGTTGCTGAAGCGCGCCCGCGCGAAAGTGAGACTGACCGCATGAAAAATTGCACAGCGGGTCAGTGATATTTCATTGTCGAAAGCCGCATCAGCGCGAGTTAACGTGGATCGAGGAGACGTTACGCGGACCCATCGAGGGGATTCGTAATTAACGCTCAACGCTTGGCTGGAATGGCGGGGAGTAGGCGGCGATGTGGCCTGATGGGAAACGCGGAACGCGTTCGGCTCGAGGGCGGACTGCGGCTGCCCTCGCTGGCGGCGTCCTGGCGATCCTGCCAGGGGTCGCGGCCAGCGGGCCGAGTTCGCCGGTCGCGCTCACCCGGCCTGGAGCTCAGCAGCTCCCCGCGCCGGCGGGCCCTCGTGCCGAAGTCCCGCCGATGTCGGTCGACGGACGTCTGCCGCAGCTGCCCGAGATACCCGAGCCGCCCGAGCCGCGCGCCGATTCCGGCTCAGCCGGAGCGTCCGGCCCGCTGGGAATTCCCGCCAGCATGCTCAAGGCATACCGGAACGCGGCCGCCCTCATGGGCAAGCAACAGCCGGGCTGTCGCGTCGACTGGGCACTGCTCGCCAGCGTTGGCCGCATCGAGTCGAACCACGCGCGCGGCGGCTACGTCGACGAGAAGGGGAACACCCTCGAGCGCATCCTGGGCCCGGCGCTCAACGGGACGGGCGGATTCGCGGCGATCCGCTCCTCCGACGGCGGCGTGTTCACCGGCGACCCGGTGTGGGATCACGCCGTCGGCGCGATGCAGTTCATCACCGGCACCTGGCGCCAGTACGCTTCCGACGGCAACGGCGACGGGGTTTCCGACCCGAACAACGTTTACGACGAAACTCTCGCCGCGGGCCGCTACCTCTGCTCGGGCGGTCTTGACCTTTCCTCGGACGGCGGCCAGCGGGTCGCCGTGCGCCGGTACAACAACTCGCAATCCTATGTGGACACTGTAATGGCCTGGGCGGTCCGCTACCGCGGCGGAGCCGCGGAACTGCCCGACGCCGACGCGCCGATCGGTGTTCCGCCGGGGAAACCGGCCGAGAGCACGCCGAGCGCGGTACCGGTCCCGCAAGCGCCCGCGGCACCGACCTCCGCGGCTCCCGACAGCACGGGGCCTGCGAACTCGAACTCGCCGAGCAGCGGCGCACCCGCCAGCGGGGAGTTGCCCGCCACCTCGACGAAGCCGGAACCGACGACTCCGCCGGCCAGCACGACCGGCACCCCGCCGACCTCGGCCAGCACGACGCCCCCGAGGTGCGAAACGCCGAGTCCGGACGAAGTTCCGTCGACGCTTGACGAAAAGGCGTCGCGGTCTCCGGAGTCATCGACGCGAGAAAGCCGCCGCAGCGGAGAGAAGTCCCCCGGCGACGGAGTTGGCGGCGAATGCGGGCCAAGCACCGAAACGTCGGCGGCCAGTTCAGCGAGTTCTCCGGCCAGCGGTTCGGGGCACGAGCCGCGATAGTCCGCTTTCGCTGCTGGCGCGGTCGTTCCCGTTCCGCGCTCTGACCGTCCTGGACGGAATCGGCTCGTGGACATTATTTTTCTCATGACTTTCGTGGGAACGCTTGACCATTCGCTCGCGTTCCGGCAAAGGGGAACCCGGCGGTCCGATTCAATACTAAAGTTCTGCCTCGATGCTGGGGTTTTTAGTTCGCGTACCTGTTCTCTCGGCGGATATTGACTTACGTTCGCAGCTTCGCACTGATGAACCGGAGGAGAGGTACCTCGTGTCACTACGCCCCCGAACTCTCAGCAGGACCTTTGTCGCAGTCGGTGTTCTCGTAGCGGCTGCGGCCGGTACGGCCGTCCCGGCGGAAGCGGCCGCGCCGAATCCGGCGAAGCCTTCTTCGGTAGAGAAGGACATCGCACAGTTGGAGCGGGAATTCCAGGATCTCGTGCAGGAGCCGGGAGTCGCCAGCGTGCTGCGCGACAGCAAGCCGCTGATCGAGTCGCCGATTTTCGGGTCCGGCCGGAAAGCCGAAGGCGAGCCGGGCGCCATTCCGGGTTGCACCCCCGGGGCGCTGATTTCCGAGTTCGAAAAGCTCCAAGCATCGCTCACGGATGTGGAAAGGCGAGCGGCGTCCGTGGTCGACAGCCTCAACAACCTGTACGCGTCGGTTGTCGCGAACGACAAGAGCCCGCAGGTCTTCGGCACCGACGGCCAGTACACGCCCCGCGCCACTGCCGCGATCGACAAGCTGCGCGGGTTCTGGGACATCGAGAGCTGGAACATTCAGCTGGTGGCGTATAAGGGCACGGACGCGGCCAGCCCGGAGAAAATGAAGGAGACGTTCGCGCGCGGCTTCGCCCCGGAGCGGGCCGCGGCGGCGGGCGCGCTGGCGAGCAAGGTCGTGCACGAGGTGCCGGCCTTGCAGGGCGGACGGAACCCATTGCTTTCGGGCAACGCGTTCGCGGCTCCGCCTGACAGCGCGGGCGGCAAGCGCATCCTGCTGGGCGACGGCCTGCTCGACCTGGTCGGCCAGGACGGCTTCGGCGATGTGTCGGTGGAAGGGATCTTGGGACACGAGTACGGGCACCACGTCGATTTCGCGCACGACAACTCGCCGAGCGACGAGTCCGGGGAAATGGGTCCGGACGCCTACGCGGGCTATTTCCTCGCGCATGCGAAGGGCGCGGCGTGGGATGCCCGCGCGCAGCAGGAGTTCGCCTACCTGAGTGCTTCCATCGGCGACTGCGAGCACAGCCACGGCACTCCCGCCCAGCGCAAAGCCGCGGGTACGTGGGGCGAGCAGCAAGCCCTCAAGCAGGACAACCCGAACAAGATCGTTCCGTCCGCCACGGTGATCGAGAAGTTCCAGAAGGAATACCCGAAGCTGATGAAGTCGCAGGCCTAGGCGCTCGTCGCCGCACGTTGACCTGACCGTGGGCCGTCGCGGTCCTCTCGAGACGACCCACGGACTCAGGGCACCGACGTTTCCACCACGATCAGGAGTGTCATGACAGCACCGCAACGCTGGCGTCGTCCGGCAGTTACCGTCGCCGCCACCCTCACCGCATTGACGTTCGGCGCCACCGTCGCCTCGGCCGGCCAGGACAGGCCGGCCCCGGGCGCGGACGGGGCCGGGGACAGCTACTACCCGCAGGACGGCAACGGCGGGTACGACGTGTCCGACTACGACCTCAAGGTCGCCTACGCGCCGGACAGCCGCCAGCTCACCGGCCTGCAGACAGTCAACGCACGGGCGACCCAATCGCTCAGTTCGTTCAACCTCGACTTGCGCGGCCTCACCGTCGACTCGGTCAAGGTCAACGGCCTTCCCGCCCAGTTCAGCCGCACTGGCGACCACGAACTCGTGATCACGCCGCGCAACTCGCTCGCGCGCGGGCTGCGCTTCAGCGCCGAGATCGCCTACCACGGCGTCCCGGAGGCGATACCGGGTGCTATCGGCGAGGACGGCTCGAACGGCTGGCAGCACACCAGGTCCGGCGGAGCGTTCGCGGCAGGCCAGCCGCAGTCGGCCATGACCTGGTACCCGGCCAACGAGACTCCCCGCGACAAGGCCCGGTTCCGGTTGGCCGTCACGGTTCCGGACGAGTGGAAGGCGATTTCCAACGGCCGCGAGGCGGGAACGTTCAAGACCGCTGGGGGCACCACGCACGTGTGGTCCGAGGACACTCCGGCCGCGCCCTACATGACCACGCTCGCGATCGACAAGTGGACCTTGAACAAGCGTCAGCGCGCGGACGGCACCCCGATCGTCAGCGCGTACGCCCCGGGTATCCCGGACACCACCAAGCAGGCCGACGCGAGGCTGCCGGAGATCCTCGACTTCCTGGAGTCGAAGTTCGGGAAGTACCCGGCCAGCGCCGCGGGCGGCATCTACCTGAACGAGCAGATCCCCTACTCGCTCGAGACCATGAGCCGTCCGATCTACTCCGGCGGCGCGGGCGACATCGGCACGATCGTGCACGAGAACGCGCACCAGTGGTACGGCGACTCGGTGGCCGTCGACAAGTGGAAGGACATCTGCCTCAACGAATGCTTCGCGTCGTATGCGACCTGGCAGTGGGAGCAGGCGAAGGACGGCGTGGACCTCGACGCCAGGTACTTCGACGAAATCGCCGCGAACGGTGAAAAGTTCTGGGCGGGCAAGCTCTACGACATGGGCCCGGGCAACGAATTCACCGACGTGTACTTCAAGGGCCCGGTCATGCTGCACGCACTGAGCAAGTATGTGGGGCAGGAGGCGTTCGACCGCGTGCTCAAGACTTGGCCCGCACTGCATCGCGACGGAAACGTGAACATGCAGGAGTTCCAGCGCTACGTCGAAGAGGTGTCGCACAAGGATCTGCAGGGCTTTTTCGATGCCTGGATCTACCGCAATGGCAAGCCGGCCCCGGAGTACCTCTATCCAGGCGACCTCAAACCAGTGCCAGTAGTAGCTTCGCCGGCAAAGGGCGCGTCGGTGCGGCCCGGCGCCGCGGTGAGCGGCACCGCCGCGCCGGGCCAGCGGGTGAGCGTGACCGTTGACGGTGCCGCCGTTGCTGAAACGGGAGCGTCGAAGGACGGTGCCTGGCGCACGACGCTGCCGGTGAACCTGGCACCCGGGCAGCACACCCTGACCGCCGCGTCCGCCGGACAGAAGCGTCAGTCCGCGCCGGTCCCCTTCACTCTGACGCCGGCAGGGGAGTCGGCACTGCACACCGAGCAGACCTTCGTCCCGGAGGCGCGAGCCGGCGCGAACACCGTCCTGACCGTGTCGTTCGCCGCCCCCAAGGGCATGCCCGTGTCCACCACGGCCGAACAGCGATTCGTCGCACCCACCGGCTTCCGGTTCACCGGCCTGGCGACCCACGTCGCCGACACCGGCGGCCCGGGACGCGATCTCCGCACCCGGATCGAGGACGACGGCCGAATCCTCGTCGTGCTCGACCCGATCCAGCTCAACCTTCCCGGATCCCCGCGGGCGCCGACCACCGCACCCTGCAGATGACCGTCACCGCGGACAAGAGCGCCATCGGCCCGCACACCGACGGACAGCTCACCATCGGCACCCAACCCGCGGTCCCCCTTTCCGGGACAATTCGTGCCGCCTGAGCGCTCGGGACGGAAATCCGCAACCCGGCATGAATTTCTCAACCATCCTTCCGCGCGGCAGGATTAAAAGGGTTCTGCGAGGTATTATGCGACACCTTGGAAATGTCGGGGTTTTGGCTGAAAATGTTCGCGGATATGCTGCGCGCGAAGGTATTTCGGGTTAGACGGGCAGTGCTTCGCGATGGGCTGTTCCCTTCCAGTGCAGTCCATGGCGGGGCTTCTTCCCCTCCGGTTGGCGGTTCAGGGACTCCGCCGACCGGAGGGGATTCCGCTTTCCCTGAGTCCCGAGTTCGTCCGGAGGGTGAATCCAGCGGGATTCGATTCACGGTGCGCGAACTGCCTTCGAATCTATGTGCTGCTCAGCCGAGTGAACTGAATTATTCCCGTAGTCAACGGGAATAATTGTATCCCTCAAAGGGGCCGAGCGATATTCTTGCCGATTCAGCGTCGCCAGTGGAGCAACTGGGCCGGAACGGCCAAGGCCACCCCGCAACGGGTGCACCGGCCGCGCAGCGCGGCCGAGATCGCCGAGGTCGTGGCCGGGGTCGCCGAGGCGGGGCACCGCGTCCGCGCGCTCGGCAGCGGGCATTCGTTCACCGCGATCGCCGCCGCCGATTCCGACGCGCTCGACCTCGCCGCCTGGACCGGCATCGAACGCGCCGACCTCGAAACGCAGCAGGTCACGGTCCGTTCCGGCACCACTCTCCGCACTCTCAACGCGGCGCTGGACGCGCTCGGGCTCGCGATGACGAACCTCGGCGACATCGACGCACAGACGATCGCCGGCGCGATTTCCACCGGCACGCACGGCACCGGTGCGCGGTTCGGCGGAATCTCGACGCAGATCGTCGCGCTGGAACTGGTGCTCGCGGACGGTTCGGTGGCCCGCTGCTCGGCCGACGAGCGGCCGGAGTTGTTCCACGCCGCCCGCGTCGGCCTTGGCGCGCTGGGCGTCATCAGCACCGTGACCCTCCAATGCGAACCGTCCTTTGTGCTCTCCGCGCAAGAACGTCCGGAGCCGCTGGAGCAGGTTCTCGAGGGTTTCGACGACAACGCGGCGAACAACGACCACTTCGAGTTCTACTGGTTTCCCTACGGAGCCAAGGCATTGGTGAAGCGCAACAACCGGCTGCCGGTGGACGCCGAGCGGAAACCGTTGTCCCGCCTCAAGCAGTTCGTCGACTACGAGCTCACCGAGAACGTCGCGTTCGGCGGGCTCTGCCGGCTCGGCCGTGCGGTGCCGAAGCTGGTGCGGCCGCTGGGCGCGTTCGCCTCGCAGGTGTCGTCGCCTCGGGAGTACAGCGATCTTTCGCACCGCGTTTTCGTGACCCATCGCGGCGTGCGGTTCGTGGAGTCGGAGTACGCGGTCCCGCGCGAATCAGTGCTTGATGTGCTGGCCGAACTGCGGACAGTGGTGCCGCGGCTGAAAGACCCGGTGGCGTTCCCGGTCGAGGTGCGCGTGGCCGCGGCGGACGACATCTGGCTGTCCACCGCGAACGGCCGCGATTCCGCGTACATCGCGATCCACCAGTTCCTCGGCATGCCCTATCGCGAGTACTTCTCCGCGTTCGAGAACGTCGTCGGCCAGGTCGGCGGACGGCCGCACTGGGGCAAGATGCACGACCTCGACGCGTCCGTGCTGCGCACCCGCTATCCGCACTTCGACGATTTCCTGCGGATCCGCAAGGAATGCGACCCGGCCGGGACGTTCGCCAACACCTACCTCGACCGGGTCCTCGGCAGCGCCTGATCAGTTCGGCTCGAACAGCGAGGGCGGGAAGACCGCGCTGCCGCGACCGCGCGAAATGACGCGCCTGAGCGGGCATTCGGTGGCCCACCTGCCTGAGAATAGCCCCCTTTTCGGGGCATTTCTGGTACCCGAACCCAACGGTTTCGAGCGTTGACGCGTCGTTGCCGGTACGAAGGTGGCTAGGCCCTTCGGGAAACGCGAGGAGATTGCGATGGCGGCAAAGCGGACTAAGTGGACCGTGGCGCTAGGGGTGGCCGCGTGCGCGATCGGGCTCGCTCCGGCCGCATCGGCTCAGTCGGCGAGCACGACCGCGAGGCCCGTGTTTCCCGTCCCCGTCGAGCCGGGGCACCGTTTTATCGTGGTCGCGTTCTCCTGCGGGCCGGGCGGGGGGACAGTCGTCTCACCGGTCACTGGCGCGATCAAACTCGCCGAGTACCGTGGTCCGATCAAGAACGTCGCCTGCGGCGAAGGCGCGATCAGCGCCGATGCCAAGCCTGGTACCTACGCCATGAGCGCGAGCTGCGGCAAGGAGCGCACCGACCCGTTGACGGTCGAGGCGAGGGCGAGCGACGCACCCTCTTAGAACGCAGCCAGGAGCCACTTCGCCGCCTCATTTCGGCAGACGTGAATTATTCCCGTAGTCAGCAGGAATAATTACATTGCTTAAAGAGTGAATCCGAAGCATGTCCTTGACAGTTCAGAGTCTCGGGCGAAAGAATTGCTTCTGAATCTGAGGGTCGACTTCGTGCCGCGGGTGAACGTGCTTCGACAACGACGTTAGGGCTGGTTTCGGATGGGAATCAAACGGATCGTCGCGTTGTCCACGACGGCAGGGGCAGTAGGCTTCGCGGGCATATTTGGAACGGCCGGCCTGGCCAGCACTGCCGAACAAGGTCCCACCTCGTACGCTTACCTCGCCGGGCTGGACGGGCTGGTCGCCGTCCATCTCCACGCGCCTGTCGGGTCGGCGGCGTCGCCGGTGGCGCCGGCGACTGATTCCGACGCCACCGCCTCGGAGAGCGAGGTGCTGGGCGCCAGCGAGTTCAAGCTCGGCTTGGCGGACGGCAGTCTCGAAAAGCTCAAGGCGACCACGACCGCGGACCCAGCCGCGGGCAGGTCGGCAGCGCAGATCTCCGGTGCGGGCGTCAAGGTCACCCTGAAGCTGACTCTCCGCCAGGTGGTCAATCTGGTCGACGCACACGTCGTCAATTCCGACTTCCCTAAGCTGATGGATCGGCTGGATGTCATTTCCGACCTCCCAGTTGTTACGGCCACTCTGTACGTCACGGGGCTCAATGAGAGCTGTCAGGCCGGTCCGGCCGGGGCGACCGCAGGCGGGTCTTTGGCGGAGGGCAGGTTCGAGGCAGATCTGCCATTCGGCGCGAAGATCGACCAGTCGGTCGATGTGAAGCGGTTCGAGGGGAGCGGGTACGACTTCGGCAGGGGGCTGACCCTGAGCACGAAGGTGGTACAGAAACTGCCGGACGGCGGTGTCTCGTTCGACGCGGTTTCGGTCGGCACAGGGGACCAGAAGGTCAACCTCGGGCACGTCGAATGCCACCCGGGCGCGGCCGAGGCGAACGCCGGGTAGCCCCCCGCGGCAGCATGAGCGTGAGAGCGGCAGCGGACACTTCCAGCCCCGGATTCGTGATGAAATCATGCTGTTTCCCATCGCTTTTCCTCGATGGTCGTGAATCAGTGACTCGATGCGGCGCGAATGCCTGACATGTTGTGAACTCAAGCTGGCAAAGCATGCGCCGTCGTCGTTTGAGGAGCATTCCGTGTCCATCCCTTCCCCTCGATCGGAGCCATCGGACGGTTCGCCAGGCCACGCTGACCGCAGGCCTGCGCCGCACGATCGGCGGAATCCGCGAAGCAGTACGCCTCGGCATGCCGCGCATGATCAGCGGCACGACCTACCCGAGCCACAGGTACCCGCGCTCGTGCCGGAACGATCTGCGCCGAGGAGCCTGCGATGGGTGTCGTGGCTGCTCGGCCTGGGCGCGGCCTTGGTCGTCGGCATCGTGGTCGGTTCCGCGAATGTCGTTGGCCCCGGAGCATGCGGTCCCGGCACGGACCAGGCGATCAGCAAGGTTTCCGGCTCGCCGCCCGCGAGCAGAGGAGCGGCCGCCGGATCGCCGGACGACGCATTACGGCGTGGTTCACCCTGAAACCGCCTTGGCCGCTGTCCGCTCGATGACAACGCCGAGACCCGCGTTCTGTGAGGGCGGCGGATATGCCGATGTCGTTTCGAAGCCGTAATTGAACAATTCATTCCCATGATGTGACCGGTTGCAGTAGCGCGGCGGCCGTCCCCAAATTAGCTTGGTCAATTCATGCGGTCATGCGATTGTGCTGCCTTGATGCGGCACCGCGCGCTCAGCTTCCGCGGGAGGGTTCATGGGGCCGTTGTGGTCTACCGGTCAGCAGTGGTCGCTGCTGGCCCCGGTTCTGGTCGCGCTCGTGCTGAGCACTTTGATCGGACTGGAACGGGAATTGAGCATGAAGTCCGCGGGGCTGCGGACGCACGCGCTGGTCGGAGTCGGGTCAGCGGTGTTCATGCTGGTGTCCAAGTACGGCTTCGACGACTTCCTGGCCAACCCGCACGTCTCGCTTGACCCGTCGCGAGTCGCCGCGCAGGTCGTTTCGGGCGTGGGATTCCTCGGCGGCGGCTTGATCTTCATTCGCAGCAACGCGGTGCAGGGACTGACGACGGCGGCGACGGTCTGGGTCACCGCGGCGATCGGAATGGCGTGCGGAGCGGGGCTCCCTGTGCTCGCCGCCGCAGGGACCGCCGGGTTCTTCCTGGCGACCCGGGGGCTGTCGCGTCTCGCGATATTCGCCGCGAGACATCGGCGCGAACCGCCGATCCTGCAGCTGGGCTACGACGACGGCCAAGGGGTCCTGCGGGCCGCTCTCGCAGCCTGCACCAGCCGGGGCTGGACAGTGCGGGAGATCGTGGTCGAGCCGGAGACAGTGCACGACGATGGACGGAAGGCCACT
Source organism: Amycolatopsis echigonensis (assembly GCF_002846615.1). Taxonomy (NCBI): domain Bacteria; kingdom Bacillati; phylum Actinomycetota; class Actinomycetes; order Pseudonocardiales; family Pseudonocardiaceae; genus Amycolatopsis; species Amycolatopsis echigonensis. Next base: position 5,573,576 of record NZ_PJMY01000003.1, read on the forward strand.
GCAGTCGCGCTGCGTCTCGACGGACGGGGCGACCTGTTCGAGTTGACCGCGGAGTTGTCGGAAATCCCCGGAGTCCGCAGCGCGGTGGCCGGACGGGCCCGCCGGATCGAGGGGTGAGGTCTCTCCTGGCCCGCCGTGCGGTGGTCGGGCCGGACTCCGACTTCGGCGAGGCAGCGCACCCCGGTGGTCCTGGACCCGTTGGCGCGCTACCGCAACCGGCTGGCGCTGGTCGCCTCTCGGGCCGCGGCCACGTCGAACGGTTCCTGGCCGCATGTCCACGAGGCCGCCGACGAACACCCGGCCTTGCCGCCAAATATGGCGTGCGAACCTATCCGACTACCGTGGTCGTCAGCAAGGGCGTCGAGATCAGCGGGTTCGACGGGCGTGGAGGAATTCCGCGAACGAGTTCCTGGCCAGCGTGAACGAGGTCGTCGGCCGTGCGCGTGCGGCAAACCGCGAACGGCAGCAGCGGAAAAAGCCACCCAGCGCGCCGACAAATCGGCAGGTGCGGTCCAACAGGACACCTGCGGTTCGGCTGGCAACATCGTGCAGCCAGCGAGCAACGGCAGCTGGCGCGACGGTTCCGGCAGCGATAGACCGTGATCGCGCTGACACCAGCGTGCGCGGCGGGAGCCTCGGGTACTGGGCGAGCCAACCGAAGCGGTCCGATCAGGCGAACGCCCGCAACACGGTCTTCGCGGAGACGCACGGTGGTCCGTGGCGGGCCGAGTTTCTGTTGGTCGAGTCCGGAGTGGACTGGACTTGACCGTGCGGAACACCGTTTTGAGCAAACCGCGAGCCGCACGCGCAGTACCCGCGGTGCCGATCTTCCCGCGCGGACGGCGCTCGGTTCCCGCCCGCGCCGGATTCTCGCTTCGCAGCCGACTTGTCCTGGCGACGGCCGCTAGTAGGTCCACATCCAGCCGAGGGAGCTGCTGGTGGATCTGGTGCCTGCCAGCAGCAACAGCGGCCTGCTCTTGTCGACCGCCGCGTTCTCGACCTGTCCGGTGTACTTGCTGCTGGCCGCGTGGGCGATCGGCAAGGCCGTGATCTCCGCGCAGCTGCTGGCATCCACGGTGTGGGCGACGTCGCCTGTACCGCTGGTCTGGAACGATCCCCAGTTCAGCAACGCGCTGATGCCGCTGAGGTCGCCTGGATTCTGCGGACTGTGCGTCCAGTCCGTCAGGTCCAGGACTACGACGTGCCTGCTGGCCGTTCGCCGGCCGGTCGGACCGCATTTCGGATGGACCTTGATCTTGGTGATCGAGAAGTCGAACAGTGCGCTGCCTTCCGGGTTGGCACTCCATTGTTGAGGATCAATGGTGCTCAGTCTGCAAACATATAATCCGACATGAATTATTCACTCGTTCCCGGCAGTGTATTTCAACGGGCGTCGTCGCCTACAATGCGGCACGTCAAAAATCGGCTTCTGGGCTGAAGAGAATTCGCTCTATGGCGCGCACGGCGGCATTTCCGGTTAAGCTGTCGGCGCTTCGCTGGCGATGCTTCCTTTAGGCATGATCCCCATGCGAGGTTTACTCCCCTCCGATCGGCGGTTAAGGTACTACGCCGCCGGAGGGGGAGGTAGTCCGGGACTTGGCGGATTCGTCGAAAGGCGGAGATAATTGCCGATTGCAGCCGGTGTCCGACTGAAGGCGGACAGGGAAGCCAAGCCTGCGGCGGAAAGTTCGCCAATGGAAAGAATGGGAATCAGCGCGGCTTGCCGTCAATCCTGCGGGCTCTGGAGGGGCGGATCACGGTTGAGATCACGGGTCGAAACGCACTTGTCACGTTCCATCGCGGCGGAGAGACTATGTATTCACCTGGACGATCACGTACGTGCGAGACGGGGTAACTCTAACGGCTCAGCACACAGTGATCCAGAACGCCTCCTATTCGATGGCTCAGCACCGCGGCGGCTGACAGCACGCACTGGGCAACGGGTTCCGGAGAGGTCACCGGTTCGGCGATCACGGCGCCGGTGATCTGGCGGGCCTGGGATCAACGGGCTCGTGCTCGATGCGGGCACCGTCTTGACGGCAGGTGGGGCCGCCAAACAGACGATCGCCACTGCGGCGGGCTCCTGCCCGGGCGCGCCAACGCGGTCGGCTCGAGACCCATGCGGCTGTTCATCCGGCCGCGCGTTCGCCGGTGAGTGCGGAGAGCAAATCGTCGGCGGTGATGACCTCGGCCAGGAGGTTGAGCGACTCCAGCGACGCCTGGTGCGCGGCTTCGGATCCGGCGGAGCAGGCATCGGAAAGCACGATGGTGCGGTAGCCCAGTTCCGAGGCGATTCGTGCGGTGCCTTCGACCGAGATGTTGGTGGCCACGCCGACGAACGCGACGGTGTCGATTCCGCCGGCACGCAGGACCACATCCAGTGCGCTGGCGTGGAAACCAGTGATCCGCGTGTGGGTCACGATCGTGTCGGTGTCTGCTGGGGCGGCCGATTCGACGAGTGCCGCGCCGGGCGTTCCGTCGAGGAGGCAGTTGTTCGCGGCGACCATGCCCAGGAGGGGTGAGTTCGCGACGAGGTCAGGATGTCCGGGCTTGAATGCGACGCGGGTGTAGATGATCTTCGCGCCAGCTTGGCGTGCTCCGGCCAAGACCCGAGCGGATGTGTCGAGCACGCCGGTGCGCTCGACTTCGGCGCGGAAGAACGGTGCGAAGGCACCGTCGGCGCCGACGATGTCGTGCTGCAGGTGGATCGCGATCAATGCGGTGCGCGTCGGGTCGATAGTGGGCATGGGGGAGGGTCCCTTCTGGTCGGGAACAGGTCAATGTGTGCGGCGAAGCCGTGCCGAGCTAACCATTCCAGCCGCGGTGGACGCCATGAGCCGACGCGGACCACGACGAAATCCGTCCCTGCGGCGGATCCGTTCACTGGTTGTCGATGCGGAAGACGTAGGCGTGCTGGCTGGTGGTGGCGCAGGCTGGGTCGGTGCCCGGGGTGGTGATGACGAGGCGGGGGCCGTCGCGGTGCCAGGCCAGCGGCCGTCCGTCGGAGCCGAGCAGCGTGATCCGCGTCCGCTCGCTGGTCGGGACGTCGAAGTCGGCGACGAGTTCGCGGCCAGGCCAGGACAGCGCGGTCAGGTAGAGCACACCGGTGGTCTTGCTTGCCGTGCATCGAAGCTTTCCCGTCGTAGGCTGGGTCCACGGTCTCGTGCCGTAGATTGCCTCGCCGTTGAGTTTCAGCCACGCGCCGATGCCGCGCAGCCGCTCGCGCATCGGTTCGGGGATGGTGCCGTCTGCGCGTGGGCCGATGTTGAGCAACAGGTTCGCGTTGGCCGCGACGGAATTGACGAGCAGGTGCACCAGTTCGCTGGTGCCGCGCAGGGAGTCCGCGGTTTCGCGGCTGTCGTAGCCCCAGGATTCCGCCATCGTGCGGCACACTTCGGAGCGTTCGCCGGTGGGCTGCTGGTTCATGCCGGCGCCCTGCTCGACGGTGGTGTAGTCGCGGTGGGTGCGGCCGTCGCCGAATCGGTCGTTGACCAGGACGCCGTCCGGATTCGCGGCGGCTGCCCGGTTGTAGTAATACGCGATGGTTTCGTTGCTGCGGAAGTACTTCTCGTCGCCGCCGATGTCGCACCAGATCATCGACGGGCGGTACCGGTCGACGAGTTCGCGCAGCTGGGGACGGACGATGCTCTCGGCGTAGTCGTAGACCATTCCTTGGCCGGTGTACGGGACGCGACGGCGCGTGTAGGCATTGCGCGGCGGCCGTTGGGGGAACATCAGCCGGTTGACCAGCGCGCTCTCGCCCCAGCTCGACCTGCCGCCTCGGTAGGGCGCGGGGTTGAACCATTCCGGCACGGAGTAGTACAGCCCCGGTTTGACGCCGCCGTGGTTGCGGGCCGCGTCGACCAGTTCGCCGACCAGGTCGCGTCGCGGCCCCAACTCGGCCGTATTGCGGCCCGTGGTGGCGGTCGGCCACAGGGCGAGCCCGTCGTGGTGTTTGGCGGTCAGCACGAAATAGCGTGCGCCGGCGTCGTCGAACAGGCTCACCCAGTCGTCGGGGTCGAATCGTTCCGCGCCGAATTGCTCGATGAAATGGTCGTAGGGCGCGGCCGGGCCGTAGCGGCGCAGGTGGTGCAGCCAGGCCGAGGTGCCCGGGATCTGCTGCAGGCGCGCGTACCACTCGCCCGCGCAGTACTCCCCGAGCGTCTTCGGCAGCCGGGAGCGAATTCGGTCCGTGCCCGGTAGCAACGTGGAACCGAACGCGGGCACCGAATACGCGCCCCAATGCACGAAAATGCCGAACTTGCCGTCGTCCCACCACTCGGGCAGCGGATGGCGGGCCAGCGACTCCCGCGTCGGTTCGTACGCTGGCCGCTCCCCAGTGTGCGAGCTGTCTCTGCCGAGTGGCAGCTCCACTGGGTCACCTGTCATCGTGATCCCCGGCCTTTCGTTCGCATCCCGGACGCGTCGGAACTTTCGCGGGGAAGCTGGAACTTCCGCGAGAGTTCCGAAACAGTATCATGAATATTTCCGATTCCCGGGATACGGACTTCGTGAGAATCGCCCGATTCCTGCGACTCGCATGCGAGTCTTGAGTAGTCGGTGCTGGTCCCCCCCAGCACCTCCGCGGTCGAGCGAACCAGCGCCCCCGCTGGGCTTTCTGGTGCAATGCGTGCCCGAGCGGGACCCTTAGGCGGCGCAATCCGGCCCAGACCGCTTGCCATCGGGGAACTTGAACTCCGCTGTGGGCCGTGGGGGAGGGGGTGAGAGTCCGCAGCGGAGTATGACCAGTGTAACCGCACGATGCCTGAACATCGATTTCGTGTCCAGTGCTAGTGGCGATTGGTGAAGAATTTATGTTCACTGCCCGGTTGTCGAACCGGCGCGCGGTGCGTGGTTGTGCAATCGCAGCGATTCGCCAGATCCTCTCGTCAAGGGCAAGGACGGAGGTGGAGGTCAAGAACCTCCCGACAGAAACGCGCTGGAACTAGCGAGCCTCTGACGGGCTGCGAGCCACGCCAGGCAGTCAACCGCGGACGGGTGCGCGTCGATCGCCATGCGGAATTCTGCCCTAATCACGAGTGGCAACCGCACCGGTTGTCAGTAGCGGATTTCCCGAGTTCGGCATGAACGATCCACTACTGCGATATGAAGAAATTCATTACCTGGATGAACGACCCTGGGGAATGCTTGCCGATTCCGCCTCCGTCTTGCGAACATGACGTGAGACTGCTGCGGAGCATCTACGCGCGCCGTGGGGTTATGAAGTGCTGACTAGGTGACGTTAGGGGTGATTTGGATGCGTGGGAAGTGGATCGTCCTGTTGTCCGCGTTGGGGCTGTTCTGAAGTTCGGTTGCGGGACTCAGCCCGAGACCGGCTCGGCCGGAGGGTGGGGCACGTGACGCACCAATGGGTATCTCGCGGGGCCGGCGGGAAGCGTTGTCGTCACGGGCGCGTGACTTCTGCGTCGCGAGTTCCCAGCGTATGCCGATCGAATCGAGGCTTTTTCTCATCGGCCGGGGAGGTCGCCGCGAGAGTGCTGTGCGCGGGCTATGGGGAGGAATCGGTCGAGTCGGATCCCATGGACGGACAGACCCGCGGGGACATCGAGGTGTTCCCGCGGGTCTGTGAAGGCCGTCGCTGCGGCGAACTTGCGTTCCTGCACGTCGCGGCGGGTGTCGGCGACAAACTCCACGGCGTTGGCTCGGCGGACCGCTCGATGGCGCGCCGAACGCGTTCTGGAGAGCATCGGGCGTTCGCTGCGCAAGGGGATCTGCAGACCCCCGAACTCCCGACGCCCTCGCCCGGACTCTGGCAGAGATCCACTACCTGAAATACCTGCCCAATCGAACCTTTCCTGCGGAGCCAGCAGCGCCCGAGACACAGGAAGCGTGTACCTCGTGAGTGAGAACCTTGCGAATTCGGCGGTGCTGATTGACACGGACAATGCTCAGCCGGTGAGCGTTGACGGGCTGAGGTTCGCGAGCGGATGTATCGGCGGGCGGTGCGATGTGCGGGACTCGTCCTTGACGTAGCCGTACCAGTCCGCGCACTGGCGCATCAATATCGTCGGCAATGGTCACGAGCTGAATCGGTGTCGAGCGTCCGTCGGTTACGAACCTGCCGGATTCGCTATGCGGACCTGAGCGGGGAACGGCCCGGAGCAAGCGGGGAGTGGATCAGTGTTCGCGGTGCCAGTCGTCGAGGACGTCGCGTGATCGCCGGTCGTGGCGCTGCGTTTGGTGTATCTGATCTTCCTCCGGCTGGTGGGTCTGCTGGTGTTGCTCGGTCGTTCGTCAGCGTCCGAGAACATCGAGTTGTTGGTGCTTCGCCACGAGGTGGCCGTGCTGCGCGGCGGCAACCCGAAGCAGCGCCTGGATTGGGCCGACCGGGCGGTGATTGCTGCCTTGGTTCGCGTGCTGCCCACAGGGTTGCGGCTGCGCCGGTTGGTCACTCCGGCCACGATCTTGCGCTGGCACCGGCGTCTGGTCGCCGGGAAGTCGGACGTATCGACACCGAGTCGGCCGTCCGCCTGTCGACGTGGCGCTCGCCGAGTTGATCGAACGGATGGCCGCTGAGAACCAGCACTGGGGATACAAGAGGATTCAAGGTGAGCTGCTCAAGCTTGGACACCGGGTCGGTTCTTCGACGGTCCGGCGGGTCCTGAAGCGGGCTCGGATACCTCCTGCGCCGGGCCGGCAGAACGACACGACGTGGCGGCAGTTCCTGCGCACGCAGGCCTCGACGATGCTGGCCTGCGACTTCTTCCATGTCGACTGCGCGCTCGCCCTGAAGCGGATCTGCGTGTTGTTCGTGGTGGAGGTCGGCAGCCGTTACGTCCACGTTCTCGGCACGACCGCCCGCCCGGACGGCGGGTGGGCCACGCAGCAGATCCGCGACCTCGTGATCGATCTCGGTGATCGAGTGAACGAGTTCAGAGTGCTCGTCCGTGACCGGGCTGGCCAGTTCACGGCGTCGTTCGACGCCGTCCTGGCCGACGCGGGCATCGAGGCGGTAAAGATCTCTCCGCGCTGTCCACGGGCTAACAGCTACGCGGAACGTTTTGTGCTCACGGTCAGGACTGAACTCACTGATCGTATGTTGCTCGTGGGCGAGCGGCATCTGCAGGCCGTGCTCGCCGAGTACGTCCGGCACTACGACGGTCGGCGGCCGCACCGGTCCCGCGAGCTTCGTCCGCCACGGCCGACCCACCCCGTGACTAACCTCGGCTCCCGACGGATCAAGCGACAGCGGCTTCTCGGAGGCCTGATCAACGAGTACGAACGGGCCGCGTAAAGCTACTGGTCAGCGCCGGTGACTGACTTTTGGAACCCCACAGGCTGCACCGCTGTCTCCGCGACCCGCCTGTCGACGATCCGCCAGACGGAGGTCAAACGGAAACAACCAACCCGTTCTGAACGCGGCGCACTGTCTTCGGCCCGATCTGAGGGAACAGGTTTGGCGGCTGGCGCGCGGCTGGTACTGAACTCCCGGAACGGGCGACTTCTCACTGAGTTCTCATTTTCGTGCGGGAGAGTGGGGCCAGGCGGAAGGAGGCTGCGGTGCATCTGGTCGTGGTCGACGACGAGGAAGCGGTCCGGGATTCGCTGTCGCGGACGCTGCGCTTCGAGGGTTATACCGTTTCGCTCGCGCGGGACGGGGCGGAAGGTCTCGACGTGATCCGGGCGGAGAAGCCGGACGGCGTCGTGCTCGACGTGATGATGCCGGTGCTCGACGGTCTGGACAGCTGTCGAGTGCTGCGTGCCGAGGGCAACTTCGTGCCGATCCTGATGCTGACCGCGCGCACGGGCGTCACGGACCGGGTCGCGGGTCTCGACGCGGGTGCCGACGACTACCTGGTGAAACCATTCGCGCTGCTGGAACTGCTGGCCCGGGTGCGGGCGCTGCTGCGCCGGGTCGAGTACGACGCCCCGGCGCGTCCGGCCGGGGCCGCGCTCTCCTTCGCCGACCTGGTCCTGGACCCGGAGACCAGGGAGGTTCGCCGGGGCGACCGGCCGATCCGGCTGACCCGCACCGAGTTCGCGATGCTGGAGGCGTTCCTGCGGCATCCGCGGATCGTGCTGACCCGGGCGGCGATGTTCGACCAGGTGTGGGGCTACGACTTCGGCAGTTCGTCCAACGGCCTGGACGTCTACGTCAGCTATCTGCGCCGGAAACTCGAAGAGGGCGGCGAATCCCGGCTGCTGCACACCGTGCGCGGGGTCGGCTACGTGCTGCGGGACGACCCGCTGTGAAACGGCTGCGGTGGCGGGAGCGCTCGCTGCGCACCCGGCTCACCGCGATGGTCGCGCTCGCCATGGCCGTCGCGGTGGTCGCGACGTTCTCGGCCGCGTGGTTCCTGACCCGGGCCAATCTGTATCAGCAGTTCGACGCCCAGTTGCAGACTTACGCGCAGGTCGCCGCGAAGGCCGCGGATCCGGCGGAGGCGCTGGCCACGCTGCGTGCGGTGCAGCAGGACAAGTCGGGTCCAGGCTCCGGGCGGGCCGAGGGGATGGCGGTGGAGTTCGTCGACGCGGACGGGGCGAGCGTCGGCGTGGCGGGCGCGCCGCCGTTTCCGACTGGCCCGCAGGCCCGGTTCGTCGCGGCGGGGGACGCGGCGCTCGGCTTCGATGTCGAACGCATCGGCGGGGACCGCTACCGGGTGCGCAGCGTGCCGCGGCCCGGTGGGGGAGCGGTGCTGGTCGCGCGCAATTCCGAAGGCCTGGAAGGAACTCTCGCCGAACTCGGCGGGTGGCTGACCCTGGCTGGGCTGGTCGGCGTTGCCGGTGCGGCGCTGGCCGGGCGCGCGATCGCCAAGACCGCGCTGCGTCCGGTCGCCGCGCTGACGGTCGCCGCCGAGGACGTCGCCAGGACTCAGGAACTCGCCGCCGGCATCACTGTCGCGGGCAAGGACGAACTGGCGCGGCTGGCCGACGCGTTCAACGAAATGCTCGGCGCGCTCCGCCTTTCGCGCGACGAGCAGCGGCGGCTCGTGCAGGACGCCGGGCACGAGCTGAGGACTCCGTTGACCAGCCTGCGCAACAACATCGAGCTGCTGATCCACGCCGAGGGCCAGGACCGGGCGTTGCCGCCGGAGGACCGGACCCGGCTGCTCGCGGACCTCGATGTCCAGTCGGTCGAACTCACCACTTTGGTCGGGGAGCTGGTGGACCTGTCCACCGGCGAGCGGGAGCCGGAACCGGTGGACCGGGTCGATCTCGCGGACGTGCTCGCCGCCGCCGCGGACCGGGTCCGGGCCCGGTCGCCGCAGGTGGAGTTCGCCGTGACGCTGGCGAGCGCCGAGGTGAAGGGCCGGGCCGGGGCGCTGGAGCGGGCGGTGCTGAACGTGCTCGACAACGCCGCGAAGTGGAGCCCGCCGGGCGGGACGGTCCGGGCGGCGGTGCTGCCGGAGATCCCGGCGATCGTCGTCTCGGACCAGGGGCCGGGCATCGCCGAGGTCGACCTGCCGCACGTGTTCGAGCGGTTCTACCGGGCCGAGGCGGCGCGGTCGAAGCCGGGTTCCGGGCTGGGGTTGGCGATCGTGGAGCAGGTGGTCGGCCAGCACGGCGGGACGGTCCGCGCCGGAGCCGCCGACGGCGGGGGAGCGCGGTTCGAGCTGGCGTTCCCGGCCGCGGGCGCGTGATCGGGTCAGTCGGGAGGATCCGGTCGCAGGGCGACGGTTGAGCGGAATGCGGCATCCCGCCCGAACCGGCCGGATCCGCTCGTGCCGCTGAAGGACTCGCCGCGCCGGGCGAATCCGCCGCGAATTCTCCCGTCCGATACCGATATCGGCGGGTTCCGCCCCCGAGTCCGAACCCCGCCGAGCGCTTCTTAACCGAACCCCGGGGAATTCTCATCAGCTTCTCATCCGGCCCGCCGACTGTGGGGCAGGTGACCGGAAGCCTTGTCAGCGCCACTCCCGCGAAGCGGCTCGCCTGGTGGGCGATCGGCCTCACCACGGCCGCGCTTTCGCTGATCGGCACGTTGTCGTTCGCCTTCGACTCGACCGTCGACCCGTTCCGCGACCCGGTCAGCGACTACGCCCTGCACCGGGTCGCCCGGATCTGGTTCGCCCTGGCCGTGCTCCTGGTGCTGACCGCCGGAGTCCTGCTCGTCGCGGCCGCCCGGGCCACGGCGTTGCCCGCCGGGCGCACCACCATCGTCCTTTTCGGACTGTGGGGCGTCGCGCTGGTGATCGAGCTGGTGTTCCAGGGAAACGCGACGGTGGGCGAATCGACCTTTCACGGCACTGTCCACCGGATCGGCGGCGCTGTCCTTTTCGGAGCGTTGCCGCTGGCCTGCGCGTCGCTGGGGCGACGGCTGAGCGCCCAGCCGCATTGGGCGAGGACCGCGCGCCGCCTCACCGGTTGCGCGATCGCGGGCCTGGTCACCGCCGCTGGTTTCGGCGCCGCCCAGTTCGTCACGGCATTGCCGGCCGGATTGCTCGAACGCGTCGCGCTCACCGCGGAACTGGTCATCCTGATCACCGGTGCCCGCGCGATCGGAAGGGCGGGCCGATGACCCTCGTCGCGATCGCGCTGGCGGTGCTCGCCGCGTGTTTCTTCGCCGCCGCCGTCCGCTTTCAGCACCGATCGGTCGAATCCGCCGACGGGACCGGTCTGCGCGCCGTCAGCGCAGTCCTGCGCAACCCGATCTGGCTCGGCGGCACCAGCCTCGCCGTTCTGGGCAGCGCGCTGCACCTGATCGCGCTTTCGCTGGCGCCGCTGGCGGTTGTCCAGCCGATCGGCGTGCTCAGCCTGGTTTTGACCGTCGGCTTCCGAAACCCGGACCGTTCCAGCCGGGCAGTCGGCGCGACTGTCGCGGTATGTGCGGGAGTCGGCGGATTCGTCCTGCTCTCCGCCACGTCCGTCGGAGTCGCTGCCGTCCCCAGCCTCGCCAGCGTCCAACCGGCGCTGCTGGCCGGAGCGTGCGCGGCCGCCGGAGCATGGTTTGTCCGCGGCCGTGCGAGATGCCTGACCCAAGCCGCCGCCGCGGCAGTCCTTTTCGGACTCGGCTCCGCCACGATGCGCGTCGCTGCCCTGCATCTTGTCCACGGGACTCCCGGCACGGGCGCGGTAGTGGCCGCCGAAGCCGGACTGCTCCTGCTGACCGGCGGCTGGCTGATGCACCGGGCCTACGCCAGCGGTCCCGCCGCGGTCGCTGTCGCGGCGACAACTGTCGTGGACCCGTTCACCGCAATCCTCGCCAGCGCCTTGCTGTTCGGCGAGCGACCAGTCGCGTCGCCCGTCGCCGCCACTGTCCAAATAGGACTGGCCGCCGTCGCCATCGCCGGCGTCGTCGTGCTGGCCTACGCGAAACCGTCACCTCGAACTGTTCAGGAGCGTCCCATGCCGCATTCCCGGTTGCGTATCGTCATCGGCGCCGACACCTTCCCTCCCGATGTGAACGGCGCCGCCCACTTCGCCGAACGCCTGGCCCGCGGATTGAGCGCCCGCGGCCACGAGGTCCACATCCTCACCCCGCAGCGCGCCGAGGTCCCCGGTCCGGACGCGGGCTACGCGCTCCATTACGTGCCGTCCCACCGCACGCCCTTCCACCCGACGTTCCGCTTCAGCACCCCGCGCCGCGCCCGTCGCACCGCCGCCGAACTGCTGGACAACCTCCGCCCCGACGTCGTCCACGTCCAGTCGCACTTCTCGGTCGGCCGCGGTCTGCTGGCCGCCGCCGGAGAACGCGGCGTCCCCGCCGTCGCGACAAACCACTTCATGCCGGAAAACCTGCTCGGCTTCGTATCGCTGCCCGAACCGGTGACGTCGGCGCTGACCCGCTGGGCCTGGCGCGACTTCGTCCGGGTCTTCCGCCGCGCCGGCGTCGTCACCACGCCGACCCCGCGCGCCGCGCAACTGCTGGAGGAAAAAGGTTTCCCCGGCCCGGTCGCAGTGGTCTCGTGCGGAATCGACCTGGGCCACTACGCCCCGGCCGTACCCGCGCCCGCCGATCCCGTCCGCGTCCTGTTCGTCGGCCGCCTGGACGCGGAGAAGAACGTGCACGACCTTCTCCGGGCCCTGCCGAAAGTCCCGACCCTGCACGCCACCCTCATCGGCGACGGTTCGTGCCGGACCGAACTGGAACACCTCGCCGCCCGCCTGGACGTCGCGGACCGGGTGACGTTCCGCGGTTTCGTGCCCGACGCCGAACTGGTGCGCGCGTACCGGACCAGCCACCTCTTCTGCATGCCGGGCACCGCCGAACTGCAAAGCCTGGCAACGATGGAAGCGATGGCCGCCGGCCTCCCGGTGCTCGCCGCCGACGCGATGGCCCTGCCCCACCTGGTGACCCCGGGCCGGACCGGGTGGCTCTACCCGCCCGGCGAGACGGAGGTGCTGGGGGAACGTTTGCTGGAACTGACCGCCGATCCCGCCCTGCGCGCGAGAATGGGCCGAGCCGGCCAAGAAGCCGTTGCCAGGCACGGAATAGCCCGGACCCTGGACGCCTACGAGGATCTCTACCGAGCCGCGACTGGGGCACACCCGCGCAGCCGACCCGGCGGTGTAGCGCAAACGCCGCTACCGCCGCTCTTCCAGCCCTAGCCCAGCGCCTGCCGCAGTCTCGCGGCTCAGGCGCCCGCACCCCCTTTCGTCCGGAACACATCCAGCGATTCGAGGCACACACAACGAGTTGGAGGCCGAGAAAGAAACGATTGCCGCGCGGATAGCGGCTTTGGACATGGAGGCGGAAAGCCAACTGAAGCGGCCGGGGCCCGACAAGGCGGCTCTGCTTGACCCGTTGCCCGTGCTTGCACTGAAGCTCGCCGCGGCACCGCCGGAGCTGCTGAGGAAGTTCTTCGACGTGCTCCGGCTCGAACTACGATTGCTGTATGACGATCCTGTCGAGATTGCCGTCACTCCGCCCGCCGGGGACGTTCCGGACGCGGCGGAAGGAATCGCGGATCAGATGACTGACGCACAAGGTTCACCCGCTCAGGCGAGCGCTCGCTTGTGCGCAGAGGTCGTCCGCCCCCCGGGTGGTTCGGACAACGTCCGCGTCAGAAAGAACGGCCTCTGAGCTCCGGGGTTTCTGCCCGTGGCGGGGATCGTGAGCTGCCAGCGGGGCGAGCCGGAGTGACGGCGGAGCCCGGTGAGCGCCCGGCGAGCTGGGAAGTGCCGTGCTTCGTGCTACCGCGGTCAATGGCTCAACCTGTCTCGCCTTGAGCCGATGGCAGCACGGGCAAGCCAGACCTTAAGCGACCAGATTCTGTCAGCTGGCCCCGCTCAACGGGCAGTGCCGCCGTTCCTGGTTGCCGGCGGTCCCGCTGATTGAACCGCCGGAACGCACCGGACCGTCGGAGGCCCGGTGCGATGGCCGGATTACAGCCAGTCCCGTTTTTTGAAGGATGCGTAGAGGCCGGCGGAAAGAATGACGATGACGAGGGTGGACGTCCAGAACCCGGCTGTGGTCTGGAAACCGGGGTAGGGAACGTTTTGGCCGTAGAAACCGGTGACGGCGGTCGGGATGGCGATGATGGCCGCCCAGCTGGTGACTTTTTTCATGATGGTGTTGAGGCGGTTGCCCTGGATGTTGAGTTGCGTCTCGCGGATCGTGGTTACCAGGTCTCGCAGGGATTCGGTCCATTCCGAGGCGCGCAGGACGTGGTCGTAGATGTCCTGGAAGTAGGGCTGCAGCTCGGCGTCGACGAGGTGCATGTCGCGGCGCATGACGGTGTTGACGACTTCGCGCATCGGGAGCACGACGCGCCGGATGCGCACGAGGCTCTTGCGCAGGGCGAATGAGCGCCGTTGCATGTCGGCGTAGCGTGGACGTTCGTCGAAGACGAGGTCTTCGAGTTCCTCGATCTGCTCGTCGAGAGATTGCACGACTTCGAAATGACCGTCGACGATGTGGTCGAGCAGCCCGTGCAGCAGGAATCCGACGCCGTTTTTCGCCAGGTCCGCCGCGGAGTCCCAGCGAGCGACGACCGCGTCGACGGGGAAGTTCTCGTCTTTGCGGACGGTGACCAGGGCCTGGTCGGTGATGAAGGCCGCTAGTTCCGATACGAGCAGTGTTCCGTCGGTGTCGAGCGCGGCCGAATAGGCGGTCAGGAAAGAATGAGAGTCGTACCGGTCGAGCTTCGCGCGTTGGTGTTCGTGCACGGCGTCCTCGACGGCGAGGGGGTGCAGGCCGAGTTCTTCGCTGATGGCTGCCAGGTCGGCTTCGGTCGGAGCGCAGAAGTCGAGCCACACAGTGGTTTCGGGGTCGGCGAGGTAGTCGGACACCTCCGCGACCGGGATCCCTTCGGCCGCGAGCACTCCGTCGCGATACACCCGTGTGCGTGCCATGACGGGCCCCGCTCAGAACGACGACGCCAGGTCACCGGCAACGGCACGGGAAGATATCGCGGCAACCAGCACGTCAGCAGCTCCAAACGCATCGCGGGACCGGCCTGTTCACGGCGAACGGGCCACTGGCGCACCCTCCACGAGAGTCGCTGTGAGGACACTGAGAACTGGGCTGCCCGGTTCGGCGAAGCGAGGTTTCGGAGCGGCGATGACGGGGGATACCCCGGATTCCCGGACTGTCGAGGTTCAGCGAGGAAAGGATCCGTGACGAGTGTCGGCGACAAAGCCCGGAACAAGGCAGAGGAGCTGAAAGGCCGGGCCAAGGAAGCCGTCGGCAAGGCGACCGGCAACGAGCAGTGGGAAGCAGAGGGCAAAGCCGAGCAGGGCAAAGGGAATCTGAAGCAATCCGGCGAAAAGATCAAGGACGCGGTCAAAGACGTCGTGGACGAGTGACGATCGGCCGCGGCTGCACGGTCAGCGCAGGGGCTTGGCGGGGCCGCGCCGCGGGGTGCGGCCCGCCGCGCAGCCGTTTCCGGGCGGCGGCCGGATCAACGAGGCGACTAGGAGAAGAACACGGTGGCATTGCTGGGTTTACTGCTGGCGATCTGAGCAATGTGCCTCGTGGCCCGGATCGTCGCGAAGGGATTGCTCTGACTGCTGATCTTCGGCGGGATCCTGTTCGTCGCCACCACGGCGACCGGCCTCGTGAAACGCGAAGCTCTCGGGCGCGGCGAGGGCTGACCCCGCTCGTGTCGACACAGCCCGCCGCGTCCTGGCGCGAAGTGGTGACCTGGTCGCCGTTCAAGACAGACAGCTCCCCACCCGGCGGATCACCGGTGGCAGCCCGCCGCGGCACTGGGATGCACCTTGTTCAGCGGCTCTAGCAGCTGGACGTGCGTCCGGTGCAGCGGGCGGCGCGAACAGGAGCAGCGCGATCCTCGTCGGAACCGCCAGTCCGGTCGAGGTCGCAGCGGCGGTCGGGCCGGCTTTTGGCCTTCCCGCGGATTTCCCGGGCGGCGGCGACGCATCTTGTCCAGTGCTGCCGGGCGTTCTCCTGCCGGCCAGCGGCGAATCCGCCCCCGTTGTCGGCCGGAGGATCTTCCCGCAAAGCACGGTCGAGACTGACCGGCAGCCCGCCTGGCCCCGCCGCCCAAGCGCGGGTGCGTGCACCAGCCGACCCGCCGGTTTGGCGATCGGGTGTGCTGGGAAACCGCGAAATGCGACTGCCGCGGCCCTTTTCCGCAGGCCGCTCGGCTCGGCGTCTCGGAGGCCAGCCGCGCCATGACGTGTGAGCGACAGCGGCGCAGCGTGGGTGCCGATACCCGGGCAAACCGTTTTCCCGGTCCGACTCGGGACGGTGCGCGGAGGCGGACCGGCACGAGCCAGGCGACGCTATCCGAGGGCGGAGAGCAGGTCGTTGAGCGCGGCTTTTTCGGTCGTGGGGTTGGGGCTGGTCGCGCGCAGCTGACGGAGAACGGTGTCGATCTTGCCGTCGACGGTCGTCCAGGCAGCTTGATTCTTGGGTTTGAGCCGGGCTTCGGCGTCGTCCCAGCCGGTTTCGAGGTCGTCGACGCGGCTGGTCGCGCCGGACTGGTCGCCGGAGTTCAGCTTGGCCAACGTGTCCTGGGTGATGGTTTTGAACTGGGACAGGTCGCCCAGCGGGGACTGGTGGACCGGCTGGGCGCCGCTGGTTCCGGTCTGCCCGGGCGCGGGCGAGGCTGAGGCGGTTTCGCCCTGGAGCGCGGAAGTCCGCAGCGAGTAGCCGACGATAGAGGCGAAGACCACGAGGCCGACGACGGCGACCGTCTGCCACAGCCCGCCGCGCGCGGTGTTCTGTGAGGTCGTTTCCCGGGGTGTGACGTCGATTTTGGACAGGCTCAGGTAGACGACGACCGCGATGATGCCGAGGGTGAAGATCAGGCTGGTCGTCGTGGTGCCGAGGCCGAGGCCGCCGTTGTCGGGGGATTGGGAGAGGTAGTCGCCGATCGACGCGCCGAGCGGGCGGGTGAGCACGTAGATGAACCAGAACGCCAGGACCGGGTGCAGCCCGAGCCGCCAGCCGATCGCGAGGACGGCGATGAGCCCGGCGACGATGAGTCCGGTGGGCAGGTAGCCGAGGCCGAGGACTTCGGCCATCAGGTCGCCGGTCGCGGTGCCGAGCGCGAAGGTGAAGAGGATTGCCAGCCAGTAGAAGGCTTCGCGCCGCCGGGTGACGATGGAGTGGATGGACAGCGTCTTTTCCGAGCGGTACCAGGCGAGGAACGTGACCGCGAGCAGCACCCCGAAGATGATGGTGCTGGTCTCCAGGGGCACGCTGGCCGCGTCGGTGAGGTTGTCCGTCACCAGTGTGCCGAACACGCTGACGAGCGCCACGGCGACCCAGTAGGCGACCGGGCGGTAGCGGTCCGCGCGGAACTGGACCGCGAGCGCGACGGCCAGCAGGACGCCGGTGACGACGGATACGCCGGTCAGTCCGAGGTTCAGGTTCACGTTGAGGAAGTCGGCCGCGGATTCGCCGACGGTCGTGCAGAGGACCTTGACGATCCAGAACCAGGCGGTGACTTCGGGAACCTTGTTGAGCAGGGTGCGCTGCCCGGCGAGGGTGCTGGGTGCGGTCATGGGGTGCTGGTCCGTTTCGGTCTGGGAGAGGGACAGCCCGGCTACTCCGCGTAGCACGGCGGGCGTTTGCGACGCTAGGGGAGAGCTGGTGAGGAGTTGGCGTGCGCGAGGTAAGGGTGCGGCAAATGATCTCCGTGCGACGGCCTACCGCCGGCTGAAAGCCATGCGGCCGAGACGGGTCCGGCGGCATCCGGCCGCTCGCATGCGTTCTTCGCGCATTGTGTCGACCTCGGGCAGCGGCAGGGGGCACAGCGTGGTCGCGAGCGCCGAGCTCAGCAGAAAGTCGGCCAGCGCCGGGTTCCGTGCGAGCACCGGCCCGTGGAGATAGGTCGCCACGACCTTGCCGGCGACGGCGCCGTCAGTTCCGTCTCCGTTGCCGGAGCCGGTCACTATGCTGCCGAGAGGTTGGCAGTCCGGCCCGAGCCGGGTCCTGCCGAGGTGGTTCTCGAATCCGGTCAGGAGCCCGATTCCGGAGCCTGCTCGCACCACGATCTCCCCGACCGAGCGGCATCGGCCGGGGACGGTCGTCAGGTCGAGCAGCCCGGTGCCGGCCTGCCAGGACCCCGCGCCGGCGGCGAATCCGCAGCCGAGGATTTGCAGACCGGCGCAGACCCCCAGCACCGCGGCGCCTCGGGCGACGGCGAGCCGCAGACCGGGGTCGCGGCGCAGGCGGCTCGCGGCGAGCTCTTGCGCGGCGTCCTCGCCGCCGCCGAGGAGGTAAAGGTCGAGGGACGACGGGATCGGGGTGTTGTGGCCGATCTCTGTGACGGCGGCGGGGATGCCTCGCCAGCGCAGTCGCTGGACCAGGACTGTGGCGTTGCCGGAATCGCCGTAGGTGCCCAGTATTTCGGGGAGGACGAGCCCGACGCGCGCCACCGACTCACGCATCGGCGCGGGGGACGAGGCGGGCTGGTCTGTTCATGCTTCCGATCATGCGCCGGATCGGGGCAACGCGCAGCAAACCGTGGGTTGTCCCCACACCAGGTCGCGGCTGTGCTCGCGCGCCCCTCGAGCGACGGTTCTGGACGTGCTGACGAGCACCCGCGACGGCAGACGTCTCGCTGTCTGCGACGTCAACGGCGACCGGGACAACCCGGTCACCGTGTTCTGGAAGGCGCTGGATTCCCGGCAAGGCAGGCAGACAGTTTCACCGCTGGACTCGCGATCGCTGACCCGGGCCGAAGGCCGGCCGCACCTCTCCCGGCGTGCGGCACCAGGCCGTAACGTTGAGCGGACACGCTGTTTCGCGCCGGTCATCCACTGGGGGCGGCGCGGGAGGCGTTGGCGGGCAACGATCCAGGCGGTCGCAGCGTGGTCGCGAAGAAGTCGCGTTGATCGGGCTGCAGGTACCGGTCCGCGGCACCGGGGATTCCGGGCAGAAGCTTCACCGGTCCGTGGCCGGGCAGATCAGGACGATAGCTGTCGAAGGTGACCATCGGCGAGTGGATGTCGAGTTCCATGCCCTGCTGGATGCCGGCCTGGGTCATCGCGGCGGCGAGCGTGGTCAGGGTCAGTCCGTTGCCCGCGACGTAGATCAGGTTGCCGTCCCGGTCGGTGCCGAGTCCGGAGCGCCAGGTGTACTGGTACTGGTTGGAGGCGCTGCCCCAGGCTCCGGCGGGGTTGCGGTCCAGAGCGGGGACCGGACTGCCGTGGTCGACGACCAGATCGAGATTCTGCCGGACCGCGGCGACCTGGCGGCCCGGAGAGGGGTCGTGTCCCCATTGGACGATCGCGACGCGTCCGCTGTCGTCGATTACCGCCGAAGCCTTTCCTGCTCGCAGCGGGGCAAGCGTGGCGCCGTCGAGATAGACGCCGCCGCGGCTGTCTTTCATTTTGAACCCTGAATTGAAGACGGCGACGAGGGAGTCGCGCAGCGCGGCGGGAACGGCGTTGGGCCCGGGACCTTGGGGGTCTTTGGTGCCGGCGAAGAGCTGGGTGCGCACCAGGTTCTGGTCGAGCCAGGCGACTCCCGCGACGACGCTGGCGTGCCGCGGATCCGGCTGGATGAACGTAGTGTACTCGGCTGTCTGACCGCCGGCGCGAGCCCCGGCGACCCAGACGCCTTCGCCTGCCGGTGCGCCCGGGCTCGGCCGGAGCGGAGCAGGCCGCGGCCCGGCGGCCGCGACGCGGGAACCGGCAGGTGCGGGCAGATCGGACGAACGCGGCATCGCGTTGGCGGGCGGATGCCGGGTGTACCACCAATTTTCGACCGTGTTGACCACGCCGCCGAGACCTAGGTCGCGCAGCCAATCGACGGTGCGGACCGCGAAACTGGCGTCGCCGGGGTAGGTGAGGGCGCGGACGTAGCTGCCGGCCGGGTAGGCCAGCAGCGCGACGACGAGAATCAGCGCGATGCGGAGCCTCCGGCGCGGTCGTCGGCGGGGAGATCCGGTCAGAGTGGGCACAGCCGCCATGACCCAACGCTAGATTCGCTCAGGTGTGCGGCCAGGCAGCGGAACGTTAGGAAACGGGAAAACGCATTCGGGTTCAGCTGTCGCGTATCG
This sequence comes from Amycolatopsis echigonensis, assembly GCF_002846615.1. Taxonomy (NCBI): domain Bacteria; kingdom Bacillati; phylum Actinomycetota; class Actinomycetes; order Pseudonocardiales; family Pseudonocardiaceae; genus Amycolatopsis; species Amycolatopsis echigonensis. The sequence continues at coordinate 5,592,955 of NZ_PJMY01000003.1, forward strand.
CGAAATCACCATAAAGTTAACGCGCGGCAAAATCGTGCGCGGCCGAATGCCGGGATCGCGTCGCGATAAACTGTTCCGCATGGCCGGGATCCTGCTCGTGGAAGACGACGAAGCGATCGGCGAAATGCTGCGCACCAGCCTGGCTCAGCACGGCCACGAGGTCGCCTGGGTCACCGAGGGGCGGGCCGCGGTGCGCGCGGGGGCGCGGCAGAACTGGGATCTCGCGTTGCTGGACCTGGGCCTGCCCGACCTCGACGGCACGGAAGTGTGCCGCGAGCTGCGCGCGCAGTGCCCGGGGTCGGTGATCGTGGTCCTGACCGCGCGGGGGCAGGAGATGGACGTCATCGTGGGGCTCGAGGCCGGCGCGGACGACTATCTGGTCAAGCCGGTTCCGCTCGGCGAACTGCACGCGCGGCTGCGGGCGCATCTGCGGCGCGTCGGCGGCCAAGCGCCGCCTGACCTTTCCCTGGGAAGATTGCGGATCGACGCCGTCGCGCGGCGGGTGACCGTGGACGGAACTGAAATAGCCTTGCGAGCCAAGGAGTTCGAGCTGCTGCTGCGGCTGGCCGCGGTCGCGGGCCAGGCGGTCAGCCGGGAAGAACTGATGGCGGACGTGTGGGACGCGCATTGGTTCGGGTCGACCAAGACGCTCGACGTGCACATCGCCGCCCTCCGCCGCAAACTCGCCGACGCGGGGGGCAGCAGCGAGATGCCGGAGATCGTGACCTTGCGGCGGCACGGCTACCGGCTCGAAGCCCCGGCGGGCTGAACGCGTGCGGCGGCGGATCGCGGTCGGCACCATGCTCGCCGCACTCGTGGCGATCTGCCTTTTCGGGGTGCCGCTCGCGGTGGCAGCGACGCGGTACTTCACCGCTACCGAACGAGCCGAGCTCGAACGTGCGGCCGAGGGGTATGCGCTGGAAGTGTCGGCGGACGTCCTGCGCAACCGTGCGCCGGACCCGTCGGCGGCAGGCGAGGATCCGACCGAACTCGCCGTCTACCGCGCCTCCGGGAGCCTGCTGGCCGGAAGCGGCCCGGCGGCGCTGGACCCCGCTGACCGCGACGTGCGGCCGGACGAGGTCCGCGCGGCGGACGATCCGGACAACCTCGTCGCGATCATCCCGATCGCCGAGGACGGGACGGTCGTGGGACTGGTGCGGGCCGCGACTCCGCGCACCGAGCTTTTCCAGCGCACGGTCGCCGTGTGGGCCGGCATGGCCGGCCTGGCGGCGGTCGCTCTGTTGTCGGCCTATCTGGTCGCCCGGCGGCAAAGCCGGCGGCTGGCCCGCCCGCTCGAGTCGCTGTCGGAGGCGGCGACCCGGCTCGGCGACGGCGATCTGACCGCGCGCGCCGGACGGTCCGGGATCGCGGAGATCGATTCGGTGGGGGAGTCCCTCGACTCGACCGCGGCCCGGCTGGATGACCTCCTCGCCCGGGAACGGGCCTTCACCGCGGACGCGTCCCACCAGCTTCGTACGCCGCTGGCCGCGATGCGGCTCCAGATCGAGGTCGCTCTGGAGGACCCGGACAGCAACGGCCGCGAAGCGGCCGAGGCGAATCTGCGCGCGCTCGACCGGCTGGACCGGACCGTCACCGATCTGCTGGCCTTGGCTCGGGACACGCCCCCGGTACGCGACGCGGCGGCGGCGCACCTCCAACTGTCCGAGATCGAACGCGAGTGGACTCCCGTGCTCCGCCGCCGAGGACGCGAGCTGACGGTGACGGTCGAACGGGGCGTCGCCGACAGCCCGGTCTCCGAGGCGGTGCTGCGCCAAGTGCTGTCGGTGCTGCTCGACAACGCCGCCCGGCACGGAAGCGGCGCTGTGACCGTCGTGGCACGGGACGCCGGCGGCGCGTTCGCGGTCGACGTCGGCGACGAAGGCCCTGGAATTCCCGCCGGAGCGGACATCTTCCGCCGACGTTCGCCAGGCGCGCGGGGCACCGGCATCGGGCTGGCTCTCGCCCGTCGTCTGGCCGAGGCCGAAGGGGGCCGCCTTCGGGTGAAGCAGCCGATTCCGGCGATCTTCACGCTGTTGCTGCCGCTGCGGCGCTGAACGGAGGGCTGTCCGATCCCCGAAGATCGCGAGCGGCCGGTAAAACTTCGGCTAACTCGGCTGCGCCCGCCGATTTTCCGGCGCATTCTTGCCGAGTGGATCGTTCCGGCGGCAGGTACCGGCTGCGCGCGTTCGCGCGGCTGCTCCGGCCGGCGGTCCGCGGCGGGCCGCTCGTGCGGTGGTCGGACCGCCTCGAGGCTTGGGTGCTGATCGTCCTCGGGGCGGTCGTCGCCGTCTCGTCGGCGGCCGGGATCTGGTTCGCCGCCGCGATTGTCCACTCCGGAACCGGCGGCTCGGGCCACGCGGTGACTGCTTTCGTGCACCCGGATCAGCGCCCGGCGGCCGAGGCAGGCGCCGCCGGTTTTCCGCTGCTGCGACGGTATCGCGTCAGCTGGCATGCGCCAGACGGCTCGCTTCGCGAGGCCGACCTCCCGCTTCGATCGGGTTCGCCCGCTGCCGCCACCACCCGGATCTGGGTGGACGGCCGCGGCGACCGCGTCGCGGCGCCTGACGATCCCGCGCACGCGCTGGTCGTCGCGATCGCGTTCGCCGCGGGCTGGGAAGCCAGCACGCTCATCCTGCTGGCCGGTCTGTACCGGTCGGTCCGGGGGCTGCTCGACGCCGGACGGCACCGAACGTGGGCACGGCAATGGGCGCGCCTCGACGACGCGAGAAACTCTTCGTGACACAAACGAGCGCTTCTCGCGCTCGCCGCCGAGTCCGGGTCGTATCGTGCGATCGGCCGTGACCCGCACGGTCGCGGATGGCGGTGAGGGGCCCCATGGACCGGACACGGCGCGGCGGGACCGACTGGGCGGGATGGCTGCGGCGGTGGGACGCGCAGCAGGAGGGCTATGTCGACCGCCGCGAAGCACGGTTCAGCGCGATGCTCGACGTGGCGGCGCGGCTGCTTCCCGCGTCGTTCGTCGCACTGGACCTTGCTTGCGGGCCGGGGTCGATGAGCCAGCGGCTGCTCGCCCGGTTCCCCGAAGCGCGGGTCCTCGCCGTGGACATCGATCCGGTGATGCTGGAGGTCGGGCGAGGGGCTCTCGGCTCCGGTGGCGGGCGGTTGCGCTGGATCGAGGCGGATCTGGCGTCCTCGGAGTGGCTGAGCCTGCTCGGCGGCGCGCGGGTGGACGCGGCGTTCAGTTCGACGGCGTTGCATTGGCTGGAGCCGGCCGCGCTGACCCGCCTTTACCGTGATCTGTCGCGGGTTTTGCCGCCCGGCGGCCTGTTCCTCAACGGCGACCATCTGCCGTTCGGCCCCGAGCTGCCCACCTTCGCCGGCCTCAGCGAACGCGCCTTGGCCGAGCAGTGGTCGGACTCCGAGTTCGCGGCGCGGGGGATCGAGACCGCGGAGCAATGGTGGGAGGCATTCGCGGCGGACCCGGCTGCCGCGCCGCTGCTGGCGAAGCGGAAGGCACGGTTCGCCGGCAAGCGGCGGCCGGAGACGCGGCTCGATCTCGACGCGCACGTCGCGGCACTTCGTGACGCTGGATTCCGCGAGGCGGGCACGATCTGGCAGGAACTGTCCAATCGTGTGCTGCTGGCGGTGCGGTAGCCGGCTTCACCCAGTGCCAGGAACTCAAGCCGCCGTGGGCCTGGGACCCGGGAGCGGAAGCCGGGACCACAAGACACGGTCACCTGGCGACAAATCGGGTATTTCGATGCCATTGGCGTCCTTTGCAGACGGTCAGCGGGCCGAGGCCTCGGGGCTTGAGTTCGCGGCATCGGGAGCCCGCAGCGTCCGGCGAGCAACCTGACCGAACCAGCTGAGCTGGGAACACGCCGGAAGCGCGTCCACTTCGCAGCCCTGGGTTCCTGGCATTTGAGCCTGAACGCAGCTCTGCCGCCCTCGTGCCTTGTGCAGGAGGAATGCGGCCTGTCCTGGTCGAGAATGCGGCAACCCCGGTTTGACCTGGGCAATCGTGACGCCCGACGATCAGCAAGCGTGTCTGGTCGTCTGGTCTATCGGCTCCTTGTCCACGTACTGTCCTGGCTTGCCCTGTTCGCTCGGTCATCGGCGTCGAAAGACGTGGAGATCCTCGCATTACGGCACGAGGTCGCTGTGCTGCGACGGAACAATCCGAGGCCTCGCCTGTCCTGGCCGGATCGCGCGGTCCTGGCCGCGCTTGCCCGGATGCTTCCCAAGACGCTCCGCGCCCACCGGATTGTCACGCCTGCAACGTTGTTACGCTGGCACCGCAGGCTGATCACCGCGCGGTGGCGGCAGCCGAAGCCGCCGGGTCGGCCACCGATCAGTGACGAGATCACCGCGCTGATCGCGCGCCTGGCGACGGAGAACCGGACCTGGGGCGTGGTCCGCATCCAAGGCGAGCTGCGTCGGCTCGGACACCGCGTCGCTGCCTCCACCATCCGCCGGATCCTACGCAACCGCCGGATCCCGCCACCGTCCCGTCGCGGCGACACGTGGCGGACGTTCCTGCGCGCCCAGGCCGACGGTCTGCTCGCGGTCGACTTCTTCCACGTCGACACCGTGGTCCTGAAGCGCCTGTACGCGGCTTTCGTGATCGAGCACCGCACCCGCCGGGTCCACCTGCTCGGCGTCACCGACCACCCGACCGGAGCCTGGGCAACCCAAATGGCCCGCAACCTAGCCACGGATCTTGACGGTGCCGGACGCCGGTTCACCCACCTGATCCGCGACCGAGACGCCAAGTTCACCGCCGCATTCGACGCGGTGTTCGCCTCGATCGGCGTCGACGTCGTGCGCACCGCGCCGCAGACGCCGCGGATGAACGCGATCGCCGAACGGTGGATCTCCGCCGTCCGCCGCGAGTGCACCGACCGGATGCTCATCACCGGCCGCCGCCACCTCCACCACGTGCTCGACACCTACGTCGAGCACTACAACACCGGCCGCAGCCACCAAGGTCAGGGCGTTGAGCTACGCGCGCCCGATGACGACCCGAAGGTGATCCCATTGCCCACCCCGCCGATCCGGATCACACGCAGGCGACGCCTCGGAGGACTGCTCAGCGAGTACCGACCCGCCGCCTAAAACACAGGTCACAGCCGGTGGCAGCGTTTTCGACCAGGACAAGCCGGGTGAGGCCGCAGTCGCTCCACTCGTCGTCGGCTCCGGTCGCAAGACTGGCGAGGATGCGCCCGCCGAGCCGGGAAGGGCCGACGCCGTCGCCTGAGTAGCCGGTGCCTACGAAGACGCGGGGATTGTCAGGCAGCGCGGTGAAGAACGGCAAGGACGTCAGTGAGTACTCGACCGGTGCCCGCCACGACGATATCGCCAGACCGGACAGCTGCGGGAATGAACGCTCGAAGTGGCGGCCAAGCAGCGCCAGATGGGGCACCGGGCCGAACATCGAACTCGCGCCGCGGTCGCGAAACCCGAGGCCGACCCCGCCCTTGCCGAAGAGCAGGCGACCGTCGTCAGTCGTCCGCCAGTAGTTGAGCAGGCGCCGGGAGTCCGAGGCACCGGTGCCCTCCCCTGCAGCTGTTCGGAGTTCGGGGGGAAGCGGTTCGGTGACGAAGTTGTCGCTTGCCGTCATCACCAGGTGCCGGCGGACCCACGGCAGGCTCGACGCCCAGGCGTTGATCGCCAGGACTACCCGGTCCGCGGTCACCACACCACCATCGGTCCGCACCCGGACCGGGCCGGTTCCCTCGATGGCTCGGACCGGGCTCTGTTCGTAGACATCCACACCCAGGTCGGCGGCGGCGCGGCGGAGTCCTCGTGCCAACGCGGCGGGCTGCAGCACTGCGGCGGAGGGATCGAAGGCACCTCCGCGAGCCGGAGAGCCAGCCAGTTCGGCGGCCCGCTCGCGCGAGACCTCGTGCAAGGGAGCCCCGGGCACGTCCGCCAGCGCATCGAGGGTGTCCATCCAGGCGTCGTCCTGGTCCGGGGCGGTCGCAGTCCAGAGCCAGCCGCACCGCCGGATTGACGCGTCAATGGCGTGCGCCCCGGCGAAGGCGATGACGTCCTCGACCGCTTCAGCGGATGCACGGGCCAGGCGCGCACCTTCGTCCGCGCCTGCATGCGCCACTAACGCCGGGTATTTCGGCCAAAGGTTCATCAGGAACCCGGCGTTCGTCCCGCTGGCCCCGCTTCCGCACAATTGCGCCTCGACGACGGCAACGGAGATGCCAGGGTCGCGTTGCTTGAGTTCGATGGCGGTCCACAACCCGGTGTATCCGCCGCCCACGATGCAGACGTCCGCTCGGATCCGGCTCTGGAGCGCCGGACTGCGGTCGTCGTCCTCTCGCAGGGCGTGAGCGAGCCAGTGGCTGGACTGGCTCGCCGCTGTGGGCAGGCTGTTCAGTCGCATCGGTCAACCTTCCCGACCGTGGCCAACGACGTCAGGAGATCGTCGGCCCACTGCGGTTCGTAGGCGACGAACCGCGGGACCCCTCCGTCGGCGGGCGGGGCTGTCCAGTGGTAGTCGACGCCCGGGTTATGCAGCCCGGCAAGATCTTCCGCGGTGAACAGGTGGGGACTGCCCTGGATCTCCGGGCGCCGTGCCGTTCGCCAGTGTTCGTGCACTTCGCGCATCCCGGATCCCTGGCTCAGCGCACGGTCGAGTGCGTCTTGGTTCACGGACTGGCATTCAGCGGCGACGGCGATGATTTCGGAGTGAACGCTGATGCAGCGCTGGTCGGTATAGAACGCGCGGCGAAGGGCCGCGTCCAGCTCGTCGCTGGCGGCCATGCCTCCAACATGCTCCGCCTTGGCGGCCTGGACTGCGGCCATCGCGGGCAGAGTGGTGACCGGATAGGCGTGCTCGTGCGACGTCCACGGCCGCCAACCCAGCTCTGGCCGGAGTCCTGCGATCGCGATGACCTCGGCGTCGATGACCGGTTTCGGCGTCCCTCGCCTGTTGAACAGCTCCAGCGGAAATGCCCGGTGGTCGACGACGAGCGGGATGTCGCGCCGGCTGGCTGCCGTGTGCAGGGTGTCCAGGGCGAGAGACGCCCACGGGCAGCCGATGTCCGACCAAACCGTGACGACCCGCGGTGACGGATGGCGGAGCGGTTCACTCATCAGGCAAGTGTGTTCGACCCTGCTGCCGGAGCTCTTACAGCGAATGGGACAGAACGGCGCGCCGGTTTGTCGTACCGCGACAAAGCACGGAGGTTCGGACGTCGAGGTGATCACCACCGCACCATCCGCCCTGACCTGGTTGTCGTATCGGGAGCACCGCGGGTAAGCCCTTGCAAGGTTCCGTAGATGTTCCTGCCGTTGTGCTTCGCACATACTGGGACAGCGTCTGGAGCGGGCACCGGTGCGCTCGGCGGGGAGGGAGCACCAGATGAGTACCGACAGCGCGCCCCGGCAGGCTTTCTGGTGTGCAGCCGGAAAGCCGGGTCGTTGCCCGCCCAGGGATACGGCATGTTGCGGCCGATCGCCGTTCCGCTCACGGGCGTGACGGGCAGCAGCACCTGGCTGGCCGTCACGTTCGCGGCGCGTCGGCAGCGCGCCGACGACCTGACCCGAGTTGCTCGGACGGCAATCGCGCCATGATGTTCAACCTGTGTACGGCGATTGCCGGCCAGGCCGGCCACCGAGGCGAAGGAGCTCTCATGACCTACGACACGATTGTGATCGGAGCGGGTTTCGCCGGGCTCCGAGCTGCACGTGAACTGAGCGCGGCCGGACAGACTGTCCTTCTGCTCGAGGGCGGCGATCGTGTCGGCGGACGGGCCTTCATGCGGCCATCGGCGACTTCGCCTTCCTTGTTCGTCGAGGCAGGCGGCGCCTACATCTCACGGCACCACCATCCCCGCGTGGCTGCGGCGATCGACGGGTACGGGCTCGGTACTGAACCGGCCGCGCCGGCAACCGTGTTCCGCAACAGGCTGGGCCCCGGGAACCACGACTCGGCGTTTCCGATCCCGATCGAGGAGGCCGTCGAAGCCGAGGCGGCCCTGTATCAGATCCTCCACGACGCCCACCGCATCGACGCCGAGGCTGGTTTGGACCGCCAGGGCCTGGACGACTTGGACATCTCGCTGCTGGAATACGTCGATGCACTGAGGCTTCCTCCAGTCACGCGCCAGCTCGTGCTGTCGTGGGGCTGGAACATGATGGGCCAGCCGCCTGCCGAAGCTTCGGCTTTGTGGGCACTGCAGTTCGTTGCTGCGCACGGGCACAGTCTGCTCAGCGTCGTGCTATCGATCGACGAAGTCCTGGCCGAAGGAACCTCGGCGCTGGCAGCTGCGATGGCCGCCGACGTGCCTGATCTACGGTTGAACGCTTTTGTCAACGCGGTCAGGCAGCGATCGGAGGGCGTGGAGGTGATCGTTGACGGAGACGAGGTCCTCGCAGCGCACGACGTCGTGGTCGCGACGCCCTTGAACACGTGGCGGAACCTCGATTTCGATCCTCCGTTGCCGTCCGCACGGGCCGCATTGGTGGCGGAGGGCCACGGGTGCCGCGGGCTGAAGCTGCTCATCGAGGTCAAAGGTGCGCCGGCGGGGATTTCATGCACAGGCGACGGAGTCTTCCCGACCCTGTACGACTACCTGGCCACCAAGGACGGTGGGCGGATTCTCGTGGCGTTCACCGACTCGAGCTCGATCGATCCCGCGGACGCCGTGGCCGTCGAAGCCGCGGTGCACCACTATCTGCCGGACGTGACGGTGGTCGGGGTCGACTACCACGACTGGGCGAACGACCCGCTGTTCCTCGGCCCGTGGGTGTCGCCGCGAGTCGGGCAGTTCAGCAGGGTCCACAAGGCGCTGGGGGATAAGCACGGCGCAGTGCACTTCGCGGGCTCCGACGTTTCGTTGCGCTTCCCGGGGTACATCGAGGGGGCGTTCGAGACAGCGGACCGGGTGGTGGCCGAAATCCTTGCCGCGTCGTCATCACCGGAGACGGCGAAACCGGCCTGAGCACATGAAGCGGGACCTCGGGGACCAGCTGGCGCCGCTGGTCGGCAGCCGTGGGAGGAACAGAGGACAAGGTGAGCCTGACCGTCGACTCCTTGGTGGAGAATCCGCTCATTCGCACCCGCATCGTCGCGGGGAAAAGTGGCGGTGGCCGGGTCGTTGCCTGGGCGCACACCTGTGAGTTGCGCGACCCCTGGAACTGGCTCGGAAGCGGCGACCTCTTGCTGACGGACGGCTACGGGTTCCCGGCGGAACCCGCGCGGCAGATCGAGTTCATCGACAACCTCGCGCGGGTGGGAATTGCCGGACTGGTTCTCGCCGAGGGCTTCGTCGCGCCGACGCTCAGCCAGTCGGCGAGGGACGCGGCAGAGGAACGCGCGTTCCCGGTGCTCAGCACCGAACGCAGCGTTCCGTTCGTCACGATCGCCCGGCTGGTCGCCGACAGCAACAGCGGTCGGTCCGGCGCGCGGCTGACCTGCGTGCTGCGCCTGTACGACGTCTTGCGCCGTTCCCACCTCCGCGACCGAGACGCGGTCAACCTGCTCGACGACCTCGCGCGAGAGGTCAACGCAGAGTTGCACGTCATCGACGTCGTACGAGGTCGTGAGCTCATGCCGACCCGGGAGCCGATGGCTGAGAACCTGCGCGCTGCCGTACTGGCCAAGGTCAAAGAGCACGCCGGCATGCTTCCAGCGTTCAGCCGGGTGTCGACGAAAAACCTGGAAGCTCTCGTGTTACCGGTCGGCCGCCATGACACCACCGCACTCGTTGCCCGCGCTACGCCTGCCGACGATCTGCCTGACCCCGTGTTGGCGCAGCACGTGGCGATGATCGCCGAAATGGACGTCGAACGTCGATGTGCCAAGGCGTTGCGTACCCGGGAGCGCCGCAGCGCGCTGGCCAGACGGCTCGTGGACGGCGCACTCGCGCCCGAAGCTGCCGTCTCCCAACTCGAGTTCTTGGGTCTGGGCACCGGCCCGTGGCGAGTCGCCATGTGGGAGGCCGTGGCACGAGAGGATGCGGCCGGCCTCGAAGCGGAGCTTGTGGCGCTGGAAGTTCCGAATCTCTACCTTGCGAGCGGCGATGCCCACCTGCTCGTTCTACGGGAAGATGCTTCGCCGGATGCCTTGCAGTCATCGCTGTCGCCCTGGCCGGCAAGGGTCGGCCTCAGCCAGCCGGTCCTGTCGTCCACGCGATTTCCCGATGCTTTCCGAGAGGCGAAGTGGGCTCTCGAAGGTGCGCGCGCGTTGCAGATCGACCTGTCAGTGTATGGAACGCACAGCTCGCATTTCCTGCCTCGCACGGTCGCGGAAGGCGAAGCTGCCGTGTCCAGATTGCTCGGCCCGATCATGGAATACGATGCCAAAAACGACACGCAGCTCCTGCAAACACTCAAGGTCTTCTTCGAGGTCAACCGGTCCTGGCAGGAGGGTGCGAAGCGACTCGGAATACACAAGCAAACGCTGGCCTATCGCATGAAGAAAGTTGAGGAGCTGACTGCCGCGGATCTGCGGGACTTCGGGTGCCAGGCAGAACTGTTCTTCGCGATACGGACGTGGTCCCTTCTTCAACTGGGGTGACCTGGGACGAAATCCGGGCTGTTCGGTGTCAAGCTCACGTTCAGGATGCCGAGCCAGCCGACTGGGGAAGCTGGTCTTGGCCCCACAGGCCAGCGGACCGCTCAGCCAGTTCGACGACATTGCTCAGCAACATGGCCCGCGTCATCGGCCCGACGCCACCCGTCGCGCGCGTCCACTTCCCGGCCACGTGCTCGACGTCAGGATGGACATCGCCCAGAACGCCCTCGACGGTGCGGGTGATACCCACCGACAGGACAGTCGCCCCCGGTTTGATCCAGTGGGGCTTGACCAGGTGCGCAACGCCTGCCGCGGCGATCACCACATCCGCGACCCTGGTGTGCGCGGCGACATCCACGGTCGCCTCGTGGCAGAGAGTGACGGTCGCGTGTTCGGTCGGCCTGGTCAGCATCAACCCGAGCGGCCTGCCCACCGTCGTCCCGCATCCGATCACACAGAATTGCTTGCCGGTGATCGGCACCTGGTCGCGCCGAAGGAGTTCGAGAATTCCTCGGGGCGTGCACGGCAACGTGCCGGGCCTGCCAAGCAGCAAACGACCGAGGTTGGTCGGATGAAGACCGTCTGCATCCTTGTCGGGATCTATCGCCTCCAGCACCACACGCATGTCGATGTGCGACGGCAGCGGCAGCTGGACGAGGAAGCCCGAACACTCCCGATCCTCGTTGAGACGAGCGACCTCGGCAAGCACCTGTTCTTGAGTCGTGTCGACGGGCAGCTCGACCTGGATGGACTGCATCCCGACTTGCGCGCAATCCCGATGTTTTCCCGCGACGTAGGCACGCGAAGCGGGATCGTCGCCGACGAGGATCGTTCCGAGACCAGGACGCTGACCCATGCCGGCGAGCCGATCGATCCGCCCTGCCAGCTCGCATTTGACCTCCTGCGCGGCAAGACTCCCGTTGATCACAGCCGCTGAATGTCGCACTGGGTTGCCCTTTCGTCCGCGTCCGACCTGAGTGAAACATCGCGAAAGAAGACTGTCCGAGGCCGACTGCGACCGGTACTGGCCGATCGCACGACATACGCGGCAGCACTGCATCGATCGTCCGAATCGCGGGCCTCGCGTGGCGGATGAGGTAGCCGGCGCCTTTCACCCTGATCGATCGAACAGGTGCAATGGGCCTGTTCGATCGATCGTCGCATGGAGAGGCGGCAACGCGACCAGCAAAGTGGTGTCCAAGGGAGGGCGGATTTCATGGGACTCAGGTTGCCCGCGCGGGCACAGGTCGTCATCGTCGGCGGCGGCATCGTCGGCGCCAGCACCGCGTACCATCTCGCGCGCCGCGGCTGGACCGACGTGGTCGTACTGGAGAAGAACACAGTGACGTCCGGCACCACGTGGCACGCGGCCGGCCTCGTGACCCAGGCACGCGGGACGTACGGCACGCGCGCGATCGTGCGACGCAGCCTCGAGATCTTTAAGTCCCTTGAAGAGGACACGGGGTTCTCGACCGGCTTCGTCGAGACCGGCACGCTCAACATCGCGACGTCTGCGGCTCGCATCGATGAGTTGCGCCACCAGGCCAGCGTCGTTCGCAGCAACGGGATCGAAGCGGAATTGCTCGACGTCGAGCAGACGATCCGGGTCCATCCGCTGCTGAATCCCGACGGGCTGCACGGAAGTCTCCACTTCCCGCGAGACGGCCGAGGAACCGCGACCGACACGACGATGTCGCTGGTTCGGGGAGCGACGCGCCGCGGCGTGCAGGTACTGGAAGGCATCTCGGCCGTCGACGTGCTCACGTCTCACGACCGGGTCGTGGGCGTCCGTACGGCGCAGGGAGACATCGAGGTGGAGTACGTAGTCAACGCGACCGGACTGTGGGGGCGGGAATTCGGCGCCAAAGCGGGTGTGGAAGTGCCGCTGCAGGCATTGGCGCACTACTACGTCGTCACCGACCTGATTCCGGACTTGCCGCGAAACCTGCCGACGGTCAAAAGCGGCGACGAGTACGCGTACGTGAAGGACGAAGCCGGCGGGCTGATGGTCGGGTTCTTCGAGCCGGGAAGCTACGCCTGGGGCAGCCAGGGAATCCCGGCGGACAAAGGATTCGTGCAGCTGCCCGAGGACTGGGATCACCTCGGCCCTTACTACGAGAAGCTGATCCACCGGATGCCCGTCCTCAAGGACGCGGGAATCCGCCTCCACTTCTGCGGCCCGGAAAGCTTCACCCCGGACGGCCAGTACCATCTGGGCGAAGCCCCGAACCTGCGCAACTACTTCGTCGCCGCCGGGTTCAACTCCGTAGGCTTCCTGTCGGGACCGGGTGCCGGCTCGGTGCTGGCCGATCGGATCGTGGACGGCCGCAGTCCGGTCGACCTGCCCGAAACCGACTTGGGCCGGGTGCAGCGGCACGAGACGAATCGGCGGTTTCTCGAACAACGAGCGCTCGAATCACTGGATCTGGCCTACGAAATCCATTGGCCGTTCCAACAGCGCACCAGCGCCCGCCCTTTGCGGATCAGCCCGTTGCACGGCAAGACCGCGGCGGCGGGTGCGGTTTTCGGCGAGCTGTGCGGCTGGGAGCGGGCGAACTGGTACGCGCCGTCCGATGCGGAGCGACGCTACGAATACACCTTCGAGCGGCAAAACTGGTTCGAGCACTCGGCGGCCGAACATCGCGCCGTCCGGGAACGCGTCGGCGTGATCGACACTTCCTCCTTTGGGAAGCTGCTGGTCCAAGGACGGGACGCGGTGCGTGTGCTGCAGCGGCTGTCGGTGAACGATGTCGATACCCGAACCGGGCGGATCACATACACACAGTGGCTCAACGAGCATGGCGGGATCGAAGCGGACGTCACCGTGACCCGGCTCGACGAGGACCGGTTCCTCGTGCTCTCCGGACCCGCGACGGTCAACCGGGACCTGGCCCACCTGCGGCGGCACCTCACCGATCAAGACTTCTGCACCGTTGCCGACGTAAGCGGGACCATGGCGATGCTCGCGGTCATGGGCCCGGACTCCCGTCGGCTCCTCCGGCAGGTGACGGACGCCGACTTGTCATCGGAAGCATTCCCGTTCGGCGCATCGGCCGAAATCGACCTCGGCCTCGGCTTCGTGCGCGCAACGCGCGTGACGTACGTCGGCGAGCTCGGATGGGAGCTGCTGATCCCCGCCGAAATCGCGCACCATGTCTGGGACGTGCTCTTCGAAGCCGGGCAGTCGTGCGGGATCAAGCCCGCCGGGTATCACGCGATGAACTCCCTGCGGCTGGAGAAGGGCTACCGCAGCTGGGGCCACGACATCTCGGCCGGCGACAACCCGCTGGAAGCAGGACTCGGTTTCGCCGTGAAGTGGGACAAGCCCGGTGGGTTCATCGGCAGGGAAGCCCTGGCACAGGCCAAAACGGCGGGAGTCTCGCGCCGGCTCGTCCAATTCACGCTGACCGAGTCCGACGCGCTCCTCTTCCACGACGAGCCGATCTTCCGGGACGGACATCTCGTCGGCCGCGTCGCGTCTGCTCAGTTCGGCCACACCTTGGGAGCCGCCGTGGCGCTCGGCTGGGTGAGTGCCCCCGAAGCCGTCGCCCGGACCTGGTTCGAGGAAGGGGACTACGAGATCGAGACAGGCAATCGCCGAGTGCGGGCGCGAGCGTCCTTGCGTCCCCTGTACGACCCGAAGTCGGAAAGGCCCAAGTCGTGACAAGTGAAATCGTGTTGACGTTGTCCTGCGCCGATCGGCCGGGGATTGTCGCGGCGGTCGCCGGATTCCTCGCCGACCGAGGGTTCACCATCCGAGACAGCCAGCAGTTCGGGGATGAAGCTACCGGTCTGTTCTTCATGCGGGTCCACGCCGCGGAGGGCGCACCCGTCGATCTCTCGTCGCTGCGCTCGGAATTCGGCTCCGTGTCTGATCCGTTGGACATGACTTGGGCAATTCACGACCCCGGTCACCGTCACCGGCTGCTCGTCATGGTGTCCAAACAGGGCCACTGCCTCAATGATCTGCTGCACCGGGTCCGGACGGGTTCGCTGCGTGCGGAGATCGTTGCCGTGGTGTCCAATCATGAGGATCTGCGACCATTGGTGGACTGGCACGGGATCCCGTTCCACCACGTTCCGGTGGCACCGGACACGAAACAGCGGGCGGAGGACGAGCTGCGGAAGCTCGTGACCGCATACTCTGCGGAGACTGTGGTCCTCGCTCGCTATATGCAGATCCTGTCCGACAGCCTCTGCCGGGAACTGCGCGGGCGTGCCATCAACATCCACCACAGTCTCCTCCCCAGCTTCAAGGGCGCCCGACCGTACTTCCAAGCTCACGCTCGGGGCGTCAAGGTAGTCGGCGCGACAGCCCACTACGTGACGTCGGATCTCGACGAAGGACCGATCATCGAGCAGGGGTTCGCGCCCGCCGATCACAGTCATTCCGCGGCTGCTCTGACGGAGATCGGCAAAGACTTGGAAGCTTTGGCGCTGGCACGCGCCGTGGCAGCGCATGCGGAGCACCGGGTGATGATCAATGGAAACAAGACGGTGGTCTTTCGGCGGTAGGAGGCTTCGCGGAGAGCCGGCTGCCGGGAGATCCGGCGTGACCAGCTTCCAGCGCACGGCCGACTTCGCGCGCCGAGCGCCAACCTGACCACCCGAACGTTAGGGACGACCATGACGATGACACACCTCGAAGATGCCGTGACGACGCAACTTCCCGCGTCTACGCCGAAATCCACCAGCCTGAGCGACCAACGTGAGGCTACCCTCCCCGTCTGGTCCGCAGGCACCGTCGAAACCGGGGTGTGGGAGTGCGAGCCGGGTGTATTTACCACCGCCCGGAACGGTTCCCACGAGATCTGCCAGATCTTGGCCGGTTCCGCCACTCTCACGGGCGAGGACGGGCAAGTTGTCCGCCTGGTCCCCGGTTCCATCGTCGTACTGCCCGACGGGTGGAAGGGCAGTTGGCGCGTCCACGAGAGCCTTCGCAAGACGTATGTGATCGTCCACGTCAGCCGGGACGACGCCGACAATGTCCGATTGGCGGCAAAAAGGCTCCCGTGAGCGAACTCTCCGACGTGTGTGACTTTCTTGCCGCCGAAGGTGCCTGGTCGCGACGCCGGCGGCATCTCAACAGGATCCAGGCTGATCCGGCCCATGGCCCCGTATTTTTCCGACCTGCCCTGCCGCTCGCCGGGATGAAGCGTTGCAAAGACCCATCGACGCGGCAGCAGCTTACCTGAAATAAGCATGATGTGCACAAAGGAGCTTCTTCGGTTGTCATTGTCGGTCAGAGCGCAATCTCTCCAGGTGCGGCACAGTGAATCAGCCGAACCCGACAGGAGGGCGCCGTGAAGCTACCCGCGCTGCGGTACGTCGCACCGCGAACCATCGAACAGGCGTGTGCCCTGCTCGACGCAGACGATGACGCCAAGATCGTCGCTGGTGGCCAGAGCCTGATGCCGCTGCTGGCCATCCGGCTCGCCATCCCGTCGACGCTGGTCGATATCGGACGGATACCAGGCCTGGACCGGATCGAGGAAGCGGGCGACTATCTGCGTGTCGGGGCGATGGTCACGCACGAGAGGGTGATTACGTCGCCCCTTGTGCGCGAGCGGTTGCCGCTGATGATCGAAGCAGGGCGCAACATCGCGCACGTCCAGATCCGGTCGCGGGGCACCATCGGCGGCTCGATCGTGCACGGCGACAACGCGGGCGAGTGGCCGCTTGCGCTGTTGACCCTGGGCGGCGCGGTCGAGGTGCAGAGCGTGCGGGGACGCCGGACGATTCCGGCCGAAGAGCTCTTCCTCGGCCCTTACATGACAAGTATCCGGCCGGACGAGATCCTCACCGACGTGTGGTTGCCGACCCACGCCCGTGGTTGGAGCTTCCACGAGGTGGCGCGCAGGGCGGGCGACTACGGCCTGGCGCTGGTCGGCGTGCGCCTCGAGTTCAACGCCAATACGTGCACTGCGGCGACGATCACCGTGGGCGCGGCGGTAGGGACTCTCCAGCGTGTGACGGCCGCCGAGGAGGCCGTCATCGGGTCCGATGTGGACAGAGATGCCGCCAGATCGGCCGGCGAGGCAGCAGCTGCCTCGTTGTCCTTCATTTCGGACATCCACGGATCCCGTGAGTACCGCGCTCATCTCGTCGCTGGACTTGTCGAGCGCGCCGTAGCAGACGCAGGAGGTCGTCGATGACCACGAAAGCCCAACCCGCCGAGCATCTCGACGTGACGATTCGCGTCAACGGGCGGGAGACCACAACCAGGGTCGCCGCACGGGACAGCCTGGCCGATCACCTCCGAGATCAACTCGGGCTGACCGGCACGAAACTGGGCTGCGAGCACGGAGTGTGCGGAGCATGCACCGTGCTGCTCGATGACAAGCCGGTGCGGTCATGTCTGATGCTGGCAGCACAGGCGGACGGCCACGAGCTGCGCACGGTGGAGGGCCTGGCCGGACGAAGCTCGCTGTCTCCGCTGCAGGAGTCGTTCCGTCGGCAGCACGCGTTGCAGTGCGGCTTCTGTACGGCCGGGTTCCTGATGTCGGCGACGGCACTTCTGGAGCACAATCCGCGGCCTACCAGAGAGGAAGTCGTGGACGGGCTGTCCGGTTGCCTGTGTCGTTGCACCGGTTACGAAAAGATCGTCGAAGCTGTTCTGGACGCGGCGCACGGCAACGCGAACGAGGTCGGCCAATGACCGCAGCTGACCAGACGAACCAGGTGAACGGGCCGCACTCGAAGACACCGCAGGTCGCGGCACGGGCCGTGGGGGCGCGCGTACAACGGCATGAAGACCCTCGGCTGCTGACCGGCCGCGGGCAGTATCTCGCCGATGTGCGGCTGCCCGGAAAGTTGCACGCGGCCTTCGTGCGCAGCCCGGTTGCTCATGCCCGGATCACCGGAATCGACACCAGCGCAGCTTCCGGTCTTCCCGGCGTCCACCTCGTATGGACCGGTGCCGATGCGGCCCGGTTCTGCAGCGGTGTCGAAGGCGTCCTCAACGTCGAGGGCTGCGTTCCGACTGTCATGCCCCTCATGGCCACCGACGTCGTACGGTATGTCGGCGAGTCGGTGGCGGTCGTTGTCGCCGACAGCCGTGCAGTGGCCGAAGATGCCGCCGATCTGGTCTCCCTCGACTTCGACGAGCTGCCGGTCGTCGTCGACCCACTGACGGCCCGCAAAGGAGGCCCGGCCGCCAACGAGCAGCTGAGCGACAACATCGGCCTGCTCGGAGGAGCGACGTTCGGCGACGTCGATACCGCATTCGACGAGGCACACCGAGTCGTGGAGGCGACTTACTACACCGGTCGGCTGGCGGCATTGCCCATGGAGACCCGCGGATGTATCGCCGACTACGACTGGACAAGCCAGAACCTCCGGGTCTGGACGTCGAGCCAGGTGCCGCACTACGTGCGGTACTGCCTGACTGCCTACCTGGAGTTCCCCGAACACCGGGTCGAGGTGCTGACCCCCGACACCGGAGGCGGGTTCGGGCAGAAAGCGCACCTGTACCCGGAGGAACTGATCATCCCGCTGCTCGCACGTGAACTGGGATCGCCGGTCTCCTGGGTCGAGGACCGCCGCGAGAACCTCATGGCGGCGACCCACGCGCACGAGCAGTTCGTCACGATCGCCTACGCCCTCGACGAGCAGGCGCGGATCTCCGCCGTGAGAACCCACGCTCTCGGAGACGGCGGTGCCTACCATTCGGTGCCCTGGTCCATGGCCGTCGAGCCCTGGTGCGCGGCGGCCGTCACGCCGACCGGCGTCTACGACATTCCCGCGACAACCTACGTGTACGAGGCGACTGCTACCAACAAGTGCCCGGTCGGCGCCTACCGCGGAGTCGGATACATGGCCGGGACGCTTGCTCGGGAGGCGCTGGCCGACGAGGCGGCACGGGCGTGCGGCATGTCGCCGTTCGAGTTCCGGCGCCAGAACGTGGTCAAGGGATTTCCCTGGGTCAATCCACAGGGAATCTGCTTTGACGAAGGAAGCTGGCTCGAGACCATCAACATGCTGGAGAAGATGGTCGACTATCCGGCGTTCCTCGCCCGGCAAGCCGAGGCCAGGGAACGGGGCCGCTACCTCGGCCTCGGGTTGAGCGTCTTCGTGGAAAGCAGCGGTGAGAGCACGGCCATGGGAGCCGTTCACGGCCTCCCCGACGTCTATCACGACACCGCGACCGTCCGGATGGATCCCAACGGATGCGCCACCGTCACCATCGGACTGACGACGCAGGGCCAGGGAAACCGGACGACGATGGCCCAGGTCGCCGCGGACATGCTCGGAATCCCGTACGAGAACGTCACTGTGCGGGCAGGCGAGTCGACTTCGCACGCGTACGGCAGCGGAACCCTCGGCAGCCGGGGCGCGGTGGTAGCCGGCGGTGCCGTGAGCAGCGCCGCCCACGTACTGAGGGAGAAGATCATCGCTGTCGCCGCATCGATGCTCGAGGCCTCCCCGGACGACATCCAGCTGGAGGACGGCAGCGCACGTGTCGCGGGCGTACCGGACGCCTCCGTCAGTGTGACCGACATCTGCACGTCCATCTATTTCGACTCCACTGTCTGGCCGGATGGATTCGACCCGGCGATGGAAGCCACGGCTGCCTACGATCCGTCCCGGCCGATGTTCTCCAACGGCGGCCACGCGGTGATCGTCGAGGTGGACGCGTTCACGGGCTTCGTCAAGGTGGAGAAGGTCTACTCCGTGGAGGACGCCGGCACCATCATCAATCCCGACATCGTCGACGGCCAGATTCGCGGCGGGGTGGTCCAGGGAATCGGCGCGGCGCTCTTCGAGAGGCTTGTCTACGACGGCGACGGCCAGTTGCAAACCACCACGCTGCTCGACTACCAGGTCCCGACCATGGACGTCTCGCCTCCGTTCGAGATCGCCCATCTGTGCTCGCCCTCCGCGCACACCGCCTATGGCGTCAAGGGTATGGGCGAATCTGGGCTCATCGCAGCCCCGGCAGCGGTCCTCAATGCCGTGAACGACGCATTGACGCCCTTCGCCGCCATCATCCGAGAACTGCCCGCCACCCCTGAGCGCATCTTCGACGCGATCAGGAAATCCCGTGAACAGCCGAAAGCGCAGTCGGTCAGTTGAGCAGTCGCCTTGACGCTGAGGTCAAATGACCTCAGCGTCAAGCCGAGTGCTCCAGCAAGACCACGAAAATAGTCGAAACGATCAATTTGCGAGCCGTGCCGATCTTTTGTTAAACGTTTACCGGAAGCATCAACTCTTCCGGTGTTTTGCGGCACTGTAGTCGCTGCAATTTGATCATATGCAGACTGCGACAACTTCGTCCGAGGCTTTGTGAGGCTTCGCCGGTGGAATACCCATCCGCAGCGTCAATAGTTATCTCGGTCACTCGAAGCGGTCAGACGGTACCGCGACCGAGATGCAGAGAAGGAGAACCGGATGGATTCACCTCAAACCGGAGCGGAGACGTCTCCCTTGACAGGCGCCGTTGACGGCGGCCAGGACGGTCTCGAAGGCCTCGAGCGCGGCACGTTGAGCATGGGCAAGGCCATGGGACTCGCGATCGTGGTCTTCAGCCCAGTCCTGACTGCGGCCACCGTGGGTTCGTTCGTCGGCGGGGCCGCCGGCTCGTCCGGATGGCTGTCCGCGCTCGCTGGGGCCGTGGTCATGGCGTGCGTGGGGGTGGCCATTGTGCCGTTCGCCCGGCGGTTCGTGGTGTCGGGTGCGCTGTACTCGTACATCGGTCACGTTTTCGGTCGTTCCGCGAAGTTCGTGACCGGTGCCTCGCTCGCGGTCGGCTATGCGGTGGGAATGATGGTGATGCTCGGCGTCCTGGGCCTCTATGCCAGCAGCATGATGTCTTCGGTGTTCGGGTTCTCGGGCGCCACGTCGTTGCCCGGCCAAGTAGTCATCTACCTGGTGACGATTACGACGGCTGGCCTGCTGGCATTTCGCAGTCTCGACACCTCGGTGAAGATCAGCATTTGGCTGTTGATCCTGTCGGCTCCCGTTGTCGTTGTCGTGCTCGTCGCGAATCTGTTCACGCCGGGTTTCGACTTCGGCAGCCAGTTCACGTTCGGTGATTTCTCTATGGGCGGGTTCACTCTCGGTCTCGTTCTCTGCGCAACATTCTTCGTCGGGTTCGAGGCCAGCGCGGCCACCGCCCTGGAGACCGCGGACCCCATGCGCACCGTGCCGCGCTTGATGATCAGGGTCCCGTTGATCGTGGGTGGCATCGCGGTCCTGGCATCGCTGCTGTCGGTGCCTTCGCTCGGCGCGATCGGGGACCAGATCGCCGCGGGCGAATCGCCGATTTCGGCTATGGCACAGAAGTCCGGGCTGGGTTTTCTCGCGCCAGTCGCCGATGTTGCGCTGGTTCTCAGTTCCTACGCCATCGTAGTCGGTTTCCTGAACTACGCCTCCCGCGTGTGGGCCACGATGGCCAGCGAAGGGCTGTTGCCGGCGAGCATCGGACGCGTCCATCGCCGGACTCACACTCCGGCGGCCGCGATCCTCACGATCGGGATTGTGGCGTTGGTCTTTCCCATCGTCTTGAGCGCGGTGACGAAGGCGACGCCGTTCGAGGTGTATCAGTATCTCGCGACGTTGTTCCCCTACTTGTGGGTGCTGCCGTACGTGTTGATCTGCATCGGCTCGATGGTGCTGCTGAGGCGTGCCGGCGAACTGACCGTGGCCAGGACGATCGCCTGCGTGGTCGGGGTCATCGGCATCGGAGGTTCGTATGTCAACTCGATCGTGAACCCGACCGGAACCCCGTTGGACTACATGACCTGGGTAGCTCCGGCGGCGATCGCCGCCATGATGCTCATCATGGCGGCACGGCAGCTGGTAGCACGTCGCAGCGATACCGGAAAAGAGGCGTGATGGTTTACGACACGATCGTTGTCGGTGCGGGATTCGCCGGTCTGCGCGCGGCGCGCGAACTTGCCGCGGCGGGTCAGTCCGTGCTTCTGCTCGAAGGGGGCGATCGGGTCGGTGGCCGCGCGTATCGCCGCCGATCGCGGACTTCCCCGTCGGTGTGGGTGGAACTCGGCGGCGCCTACATCTCACGGCACCACCATCCGCGCGTCGCAGCCGAGATCGACCGCTACAGCTTGCGGACCGAGCCGGCGGCACCGGCTACCGTATTCCAGAACAGGCTCGGTCCCGGTGGCCATAATTCGGCGTTCCCGATTCCCATCGAGGAGGCGGCCGAAGCCGAAGGCGGCTTGTATCGCCTGCTGCGCGACGCGCACCGGATCGACGTCGATGCCGGCTTGGATCGCCAGGGCCTCGACGACCTGGACATCCCGCTGCTCGACTACGTCGAGTCGCTGAAGCTGCCTCCCGTGACGCGCCAGCTCGTCTTGTCATGGAGCTGGAACATGCTGGGGCAACCTGTCTCCGAGGCGTCGGCGCTATGGGCCCTGCAGTTCATCGCCGCACACGGCTATAGCGTGTTAGGAATCGTGTTGTCCCTCGACGAGGTGCTTTCCGACGGCACCTCCGCGTGGGTCGAGGCGATGGCGGCCGACGTTCCTTCGATGCGGCTCGGTGCTGTCGTGAATGCGATCAGGCAACGACCGGAGGGAGCGGAGGTCGTGATCGACGGCGGCGAACTCCTCCACGCCCGCCACGTTGTCGTCGCCACGCCTCTCAACACTTGGCGCAACGTCGAGTTCGATCCGCCGTTGCCCGCCGGACCGGCCGCGGTGGTGAAGGACGGACACGGCTGCCGGGGGCTGAAGCTGCTGATCCAGGTGAGCAACGTGCCGGCCGGGATGTCCTGTACCGGCGACGGTGTACTGCCGACCCTCTACGACTACCTGCCCGCCGAAGACGGAGGCCGAATCCTGGTGGGGTTCACCGACTCCAGCTCGCTGGATCCTGCCGACGGCGAAGCCGTCGCTGCCGCGGTCAAGTACTACTTGCCCGAAGCCGTCGTGACGGGAGTGGACTACCACGATTGGTCTCGTGATCCGTTGTTTCTCGGTCCGTGGGTGTCGCCCAGGGTCGGCCAGTTCAGCAAGGTGCACAAGTCCCTGGCCGATCCGCACGGCGCAGTGCATTTCGCGGGATCCGATGTTTCGCTGCGCTTTCCGGGATACATAGAGGGTGCGCTGGAGACAGCGGATCAGGTCGTCGCGGAAATCCTCGGCCGGACCTGATTGTTTCGTGTATGAGAAAACGGGCCACCGCAACCGGGGGCCCGTTTTCTCATACACGATGAAAATGGCGTATCAGCTGTCCTCGTCACGCCGCTGCAAGGCGAGCTCGGTCGCCTCGACGATCTGCTGGTATCCAGTGCACCGGCACAGATTTCCCGAAATCGTCTCTCGGACCTGCTCGCGGCTCAAGGATGCCCCGCTGTCGTACACCGGTTTCAAGGTCATCAGGAAACCGGACGTGCAGAACCCGCACTGGAGCGCGTGGCATTCGGAGAACGCCTCCTGCAAGGGGTGCATATCGGACCCACTGGACTCCGCGAGGCTCTCCACCGTCTGAACCTCGCAGCCGTCGGTCTGGACGGCCAGCGTGGTGCACGACCGCACCGGCTCGCCGTCGAGCAAGACGGTGCACGACCCGCACACGCCGTGCTCACAGCCCACCCTGGTGCCGCGCAGGTGCAGGTCATGTCGGAGGAAGTCAGACAGAAGACGGCGCGGTTCGACCCGCTTTTCGTACGTCTGCCCGTTGACGACCACAGTGACGTCGTATCCGTTCACAGAGTGCTCCTCGCTCGGCTGGCAGCGGTGTTGACGGCCCGGCACACCATTGCCGTGATGATGTGCCGGCGGTACTCGGAGCCGCCGTGCAGCGTGGGCATCGGTTCGAGGTCCGCGCTGGCGAGATGCCCGGCCGTCTGCGCGTCCGACGACGTGACCGACGTGCCGACGAGGGCGGCTTCCGCCTCATCGCGCCGGGTCGCCGTGGCACCGCCGCCGAGTACGGTGATCCGTGCTCGGGTACAGATGCCTGCCTCGTCGAAGGTCAGCACGCTCGCCGCGCCGCCCACGGCGTAGTCGCCGTGGCGGCGGGCGAACTCGGTAAAGGCGCAACCTGTGCGCGCCGGCAACCTCGGAACCTCGACGTTCACGATCATTTCGTCCGGGTTCAGGGAACTGACGAGATGACCGACCGCCAGGTCTCCGACCGCGAGGTGACGGTCATGATCAGGTGATTTCACCGTCACCGTCGCGTCGAGGGCGAGCAGGACGACCGGCAGTTCCGCCGACGCATCGGCATGTGCCAGCGATCCGCCGATAGTCCCGCGATTGCGGATCTGCGGATGTGCTATCCAGCCCGCGGCCTCGCGGAGCAGCGGTATGTGTTTGGCGATCGTGGAGGACGTTTCGAGGCGATGGTGCCGGGTAAGCGCACCGATCCGGACAAAGTCGTCGTCAACGACGATGTCGGACAGTCTCGGGATTCGGTTGACGTCGACGAGCAACGAGGGGCGAGCCAGCCGGAAGTTCATCAGCGGTACGAGGCTCTGACCGCCGGCCAGGAGCTTCGCGTCTTCTCCCGCCTCGCGCAGGTGACTGACTGCGCTCTCCACGGAATCGGCGACGGCGTAGTCGAACGACGGCGGCTTCATAGCGGCGTCCCGATGGCCGAACTGTTCATGCATTCACTATGACTCGCTCGCAGCCGCTCACGCTCCACAATGCACGACAACGACCGTGCCGTCGTTGCGCACATCTGAGTATCGCCTGGCTGCTCGGTCCTGGCGTCGGTCAGATCCGGACCACCGGACCGACCGGCGATGTAGTGCTTGATATCGCTCGTAGGGCGGTGAGCAGCCGCAGCGCGACAACGAGTTCGTTGCGACGGCTGATGACATCCATGCCGAGTCGTTCTTCGACAGTCCGCAGCCGATATGCGACGGTGCGTTCGTGCACCTGCAACTGGGTTGCGGCCTTCGCGGCATTGCAGCCCGCCGCGAAGTACACCCGCATGGTCTCGCACAGAAGTTCCGTCCGCGGGTCGCTGAGGTCGAGCGGGCCGAGCTCTTGGGTGACCAGGTCACGGGTGGCTTGCAGGTCGCGGAGGAACAACGCCTCCAGTGCGATGTCCGCGTAGTGGGTGACCGGGGAATTCGTCAGCCACCCGACACGATAGGCGCGCCAGGCTTGATGATGGGTTGTGCGGAAGCCCGCCAGTCCGGCCGCCAGCCTGCCGAAGGCGACCCCGGTGCCGATAGCCGGTACGAACCCGGCGCGCAGACGCTCCTGTGCCGACATGTGGTCGTCCAGTGCGAACCAGGCCAGAGTCGTTGCCGAGATGCTCTCGACCGAGAGAACCACCTCAGTACCAGCCGCGGTGGCGATGTCCTGGATGGTGCGTTCGGGCCGGTCGCCCCAGACCACGGCAGCAAGGTGGGTCGCGGCCAGCGGATAGGCGACGTCCGGCAGCGCGTCTGTTCGGCCAGCGATGAGCTCTCGCAGCGCCGAGCGGAGCCGCCGATCGCGGGACTGGAAGAAGAACCGGCGCTGCTCGTCCTGGTAGGCCCGCACCACGGCGGAGACAACGGTGTCGTTCCAGCGGAAGTGGAACTGCGACATGTGCTTCTGGACGATCAACTGCTGGTCCGGGTCCGGGATCAGTGACGCCGTTTCGGTCAGTACTACGTCCCAGATCACGGCCTGCGCCACGCGATAGGTCTGGATGAGACTGTTGAGATCGAGTCCTGCCTGGGCGGCGCTGCGCGCCTCGCTGGTGGCTTCGCGGATCACGTCCTCGTTTGGCTCCGGCGTGCCGGAGATGCCGTCGCTGAACGACTGCAGTGCGGCGGCTATGCGCTCTGTCTCGTGGACGCTCAATGCCGGGTCGAGGTCGGCCGCGTAGGTCGGAACCTTCTCGCGCAAGCGGCGGCGGACCAGTGCCGTCAGCTCCGGCAGCCGTTCGGCCAGTGCGCGGCTCGTGGCGCGGATAGGGTCGACGTCGAACACAACCTGCAGCGTAGTTGAACCCCGGACCGGTCCGAGCCTGTGCTCGGCGTTCACGCAGGTCCTAGGATGCGAACGTGTCGATTGAATCCGGACTTCGGCAAGTGACCGACGCGGTGCGGGAACGCGTACCCGAGCTGTACGACGTGATCCGCCGGCGGTTGCAGACCGAGCCAGCCGAGTACAGGCTGGCCGGCAATGAGCAGTTGTCGGTGGCGGAGTCCGAGGCAATCACGGCGTCGCTGCGCGACGTGCTCGACTACATCGCCGTCGGCAGCGCCGGATCCGTCCGGGCCTCCAACGAGGCCCTGCGCGAGGTGCGGTTGGCCGCTCGTGCCGGGATAAGCCTGCCGCTGTTCTTGCAGGCCTCGCGTGTCGCGCAGTCAGTGACCTGGGATTTCGTGCTCGAGGAGGCGCATCGCCTGCTTGAGGACACTGAGGAGCGCGTAGCGGTTCTGCGCCGCGCCAGCGCACACCACTACGGGTGGAACGAGATCATCTCGGGTGCCATTATCGAAGCGTTCGAGCAGGAGAGCTCGGTCTACGCGCTGCAGAGCCGCGAACGGCGCAAGATGTCGACGCTGAACGCGCTGCTCGCTGGCTTGCCGGTGGATACCGCAGAACTCGAGTACACCTTCGACGGCCTTCACCTGGCAGCTCAGGTATGGGGCGCGCAGCCTGACGCGGTTGCCCGGTTGATCGGGGTCAAGGAGGGGCGTCGGCCGTTGCTCGGCGTGACCGCGCAGGGCGACAGCTACGTATGGTTGCCGTGGTCGGCTCGGCAGGGCAAGCCGTCCGAGCGGCTGGCCGGCATCGACTGGCCTGCCGGCGCGAGAGTGGCGTTCGGTGCTGTTGGTGCAGGGCTCGAAGGATTCCGGCTGAGCCATCGGCAGGCGGGCGAGGCGCGAATCGTGGCCGAGGCACTGGGGCTGGCAGAGGTCTGGTACGACGACGTCGTGCTCGAGACCTTGGCGATGCACGATCTGCCTGCGACGCGCGCATTCGTCCTGGACGAGCTCAAGCCTCTGGGCGACGTCTTCGACCCGGACAATGTGCTGGTCGAGACTCTGCACATGTACTTCGCGGTCGGCGAGAACGCGGTGGCCACTGCCCAGCGACTCGGTGTGCACAGCCGGACAGTCGCGTATCGGCTGCGCTCCGCGGAGTCCAAGATCGGTGCCGAGGCGATGCATCGAGAAGAGCTGCCGATCGCACTGCGGCTGGCCAAGCTCGTGGCGTCGATCGGCCGGGATGAGCCGTCTTCGACGACCGATCCCAGCCTCCCGACGCCCGCGCTCTGAATCAGTTTGCCGACTGTCTTGTCAGTCCACCAAGAACCACACTTCCTTGAAGGGAGTGTGGAAGGTCCAGGTGGATTGATGTCCCTTGGGCAGCAGCGCCAGGTCACCGGTGGTGAGCTCGACCGCTTCCTGGCCATCGAGTGCGATGCTTACCGACCCCTGCAAGACGTAAATGATCTCGTTCGAGGTGAGTTCATACGTAGTGGTCGACGGCTGGCAGGCGAATACGCCGGTGGCGAACGCCGGGCCGACGGTTTGCTCGAAGAGGGTGAATCCGTGCCCATGAGGGTTGCCGTCGAGGACGGTGACCCCCTCCGGCTGCCACACTTCCAGCGGAGCTTCGGACGTCGTAACGGAACGGATCGCGGTCATCGGCGTAGTCCTTTCTCGGCGTACTTGGATGGGCTATTTGACGAGCTGGTCGTGGATCCAGTCGGCCATCGCCAGTCGGGGTCGCAGTCCGAGGTTGTGGCAGCAGTGATCGCCTTCGTTCTCGACCACGATGGTGAGCGGTGCGTTCGTGACGTGGTTGCGGACAGTGTCCACAAAGCTGAGCGGCACCTCGTCGAGCGCTCCGTGCAGGATGTAGGTGGGACAACGGAGCTTGCCGAGAACATGGCGGGTCTCCGTCGCCTTCTGGACGTGGTCACGGGCCTCGTCGAGGGTCTCGACCTTGCTCACGTATCGCCAGCTCTCCTTGGTCATGGGCGTTTCGGCCTCCCAGGAGTCCATGTCGGAGAACCCGCCCCAGCTGACACAGGCGGCGATCCGGTCGTCGCAGGCGGCGGACTTCAAGGCGTAGTTTCCGCCAAGACTTCGGCCCAGCACGCCGATCGCGGCGGCATCGATGTCGTCCCGGTCGGTGAGGTAGTCGACCACCGCGGAGGTGAAGCGTTCGAAATCTCCTGCCAGGGCCCGGGAATCGAACGTTTCTCCCTGGCCCGGACCGTCGAACGTCACGGTGGCCATCCCGCGCGCAAGCACGAGATCCTCCATGTGGCGGCTCTCCTCTTTGGTGCTTTCCAAGCCGCCAAGCATGATCACCGCAGGATGGGGCGCCGGCCGGTTCGGCGTACGGACGTATGCCCGCACCGGGACGCCGTCGATGACCAGATCTGCTTCGTGAGCAGGCGGGTCGAGGAGAGGCGCGGCCTGGCGGTACAGCGCGGCCTTGCGCTGCTGCGCCACGCCGCGCTCAGGCCCGAACCAGAGGAATTGGCCGTACTGGGCGGCCAGGGTGCCGAGGTAGAAGTACTCGCCAGCCGAGAGGTGGTGCCCCTCGGAGAACGCCTTGTTCGCGAGCTCCTCGTACTCCTTGGAGCGGCCCAGCCAGTAATTGAGCCAGCTCATCCCCTTGGGGCGGTCACGGGCTCCGATGAGGTCGGCGAACGGGACGCCGTCGAGGAGGAGGCGACCCCAGTTCAGCATCTCCTGCTCCGGGGTGAGGCTCTGCTGGTCTGAAGGTGCGGCGTCGTCGGTGGCGGACACGGTGCTCCCTGGGTGAGTCCTGTGAAGTGGAGTGGGCAGAAGGTCTGCCTCCGCCATTGTGGTGGCGTGCCCGGGGCAGCGCGTCTGCACATGACGTCTATTCGCCGGGCCGATTTGTCGTTGTCTGCAAACGCAGGCGGCGGCATTCCTCTAGATACTGAGGTGGTGCCGGATACGACGAACTCATCCAATACCGGGCAGCCGCCAGTGCAGCGATGCCCCCAACGCTGGATCGGCAAACCGGTTCGGCGCCGCGAAGACGAGCGTTTCCTGACCGCGTCGGCGACCTTCGCCGGCGATATCGATCTCACCGGACAGTTGCACTTACGCATCGTCCGATCGACCCAGGCGCACGCCCGGATCGCCGGGATCGACGTCGAGGAGGCCCGAAGCCAGCCCGGGGTCCGCCTCGTGCTGACCGGCGAGGATCTGACCGGCATCGGCACCGTGCCGCTGGAGGAGGCGGGCTACCACGAAATCTATCCGAACCTCGAGGCCTTCACCCAGCCGGTGCTGGCCGTGGATCGGGTGCGTTACGTCGGTCAGCCGGTCGCGGCGGTGTTCGCGGACGATCCTTACCTGGCCGAAGACGCCGCGGAACTGGTCAGCGTCGACTACGAGCCGCTGCCTGTCCTGCTGGATCCGGTCAGCTCGCTCGAATCGGAGATCGACCTCTTCCCCGGGTACGGCAATGAAGGCGCGCGAATCGAGAAGGCTTACGGTGACGTCGACGGCGCGTTCGCCGAGGCCGCCCACGTCGTGTGTCACGAGTACACCGTCGGCCGGCATTCCGGCGTCCCGATGGAAACCCGCAACTTTGTCGTCCAACCCGACCCGAGTCGCGACATCCTCTACATCTGGGGGACCGTCCACGTTCACGGCAACATGCGGGTTCTCTCGCGCATCCTCGGCATGCCCGAGACGAGTCTCCGCATGCGGCACGTGGAGATCGGCGGAAACTTCGGTGTCAAGGGCGATGTCTTCCCGGAGTACGTCGTTGCCGCGTGGGCTGCGCGGCGCCTTCGGCGGCCGGTCAAATGGGTCGAGGACCGCCAGGAGCACATGGTCGCCACGTCGCACGCGCGCGAGCAGGTGCATCGCATGGGGCTCGCGCTGAACGGCGCAGGTGAGATCCTGGCCATGCGGGACGAGATCTTCCACAACCACGGCGCGTTCTTCCGGCAGACCGAGCCACTGGTCAGCGACATCACGACCGGTATCGTGTTCGGTCCGTACCGCGTTCCGAGCTACGAGGCGACGCTGCATGCCGTCTTCACCAACAAGACGCCGCTGGCCGCCTATCGAGCTCCTGGACGGTACGAATCGACCTTCGCCCGTGAACGGCTGCTCGACCTGGCCGCGGCCGCTGTCGGAATCAGCCCGGTCGAGATCCGCCGACGAAACCTGCTGCGGGCGAAGGATTTGCCGTGGACGCCCGGGATCGACATCGTGCACGAGCCCTTCCACTTCGACTCCGGCGACGTTGTCGATCATTTCGATCGCGCTCTGTCCGAGGCAGGCTGGGACGAATGGGTCACCGAGGCGGCTGCGTTGCGGGCCGAGGGACGGTACGTCGGCGTGGGCTTCGGCGTGCTGATGGACAAGGGAGGGCTCGGTCTCTACGAGACGGGCTCTGTCGAAGTCAGTCCCGTCGGTCGGGTCCGTGTGCTCACCGGCGCGTCCTCCGTGGGCCAGGGGGTCGAAACCGTTCTCGCCCAGATCGTCGCGGAGCAACTCCAGCTCGATCCCCAGTTGGTCGACGTCGAGCACAGCGACACCGAACTGGTTCCCGACGGCATCGGTTCGTGGTCGAGCCGGTCGACCGTCCTGGCCGGGGGCGCCGCGCGGATGGCGGCGATCGAGGTCGTAGAGAAGGCGAAGCGACTCGCCAGCACCATGCTGGAAGTCGATGAAGCCGATCTGCAGTTGGCGGACGGAGCGGTGACAGTCAGGGGGGCGGACTCCCGGCTCAGCTTGTTCGAGATCGCCGGTCGCTGGGATGCATACTCCGCACGCCTCGCCGACGATCAACCCGGTCTGCGTGCGGACGCGGTCTACCGGAACAATCTGATGAACTACCCGTACGGCGTCACGCTCGTACAACTCGAGGTCGATCCGGAGACCGGCGGCCACGAGTTCCTGCGCTTCTTCACGACCGCGGAGACGGGACGCATCATCAACCCGATGACGACTCGCGGCCAGATCATCGGCGCGGCCGTCCAAGGCATCGGCGGGGCGCTGTACGAGGAATTCACTTACGAGGACGATGGCCAGCCGACCGCTACGTCCTTTATGGACTATCTCCTGCCCGCCGCGCTGGAGATGCCAGACGTCGACATCTTCACGACGGAGGACGCACCATCGCCGGACAATCCGCTCGGCGCGAAGGGCCTGGGCGAAGTCGGCATCATTGCGGTCGGAGCCGCGGTGGCCAGTGCGTTCGACGACGCTCTTGGCGACGGGTCCCACACTGATCGCCTGCCGCTGCGGCCGGAGGACATCTTCATGCGATGTCAGCTGACGCACAAACCCCGCAGCTGACTTGTCCGTCAACGCAATACAACTCCGTGCGTCAGCGGATAAGACTGGTTGAAGTCCCGAGCACGGAACCCATGCAGTGTAACGAGAGGAATTCATTGTGGCCGTTCGTCATGTCTTCGTGTGGCGCGTCGCCAGCGGAAGTTCTCAGGAAAAGATTGTCGGCATCCTGAATGAGCTGCCGGGCAAACTCCCGGTGATCAAGGGCTGGTCCGTCGGCTCCCACCAGGGGGACACAGGCGAAAACGGTGCACCGTGGGACGGCGCGCTCATCACCGACTTCGACTCGTGGACGGATCTGGACCGGTACTCGAACGACCCGTTCCACCTCGAAGTCGTCGAGAAGCTGCTGCCCATGTTCGCCGACCGCGCGGTGGTCGACTTCGAGATCGGCGACCTGTGATGGGGCAGCAGGCAGGAGTCGCCGTCGGCACGAGTGAATGGGGAGCCGACGACCAATTGGGTGCGTTGAACCGGCTCAGCCCGACCGTCCGGGCCGACGTGCTGGCCCGGGCGGACGCGAGCCGGGTGTACGACCTGAGCATCGACTATTTCGTGGGAATGCCGAGCTTCCAGGGGGCCGGCGACCCCAGCTACCAGATCTTCATGAGCCACACACCTCAAGGCACTGCCGTCGACAACCTCAACGGCGTCGGCGAGTCCGTCAACCGGCACGTGTGCTATTCCGGCGACGTCATCTTCATGTACACCCACACCGGTACGCACATCGACGCCTTGAACCACTTCGGTATCGACGGCCGCATCTACAACAACTTCGACGTCGAGTCGAACCTGGGCAGCCGTGCGTGGACCAAGGGAGGAGCCGAACAGATCCCGCCGGTCATCACCCGCGGTGTCCTGCTCGACGTCGCCGGTCAGCATGAGGTGGCGTGCTTGCCGGACTCGTACGCGATCACCGTGGAGGACCTGGAGAAAGCGCTCGGCGCGACCGGGCTCAGCCTGAACGAGGGCGACGTCGCCTTCGTCCGGACCGGGCGGATGTCGCACTGGCCCGACGGCTCGAAGACGTTGGGCAATCCGCCCGGCGTGAGCCTTGACGCCGCACGCTGGCTCACCGCGCAGGGCATTTCGATTGTGGGCTCGGACCAGGAATGCGTGGAGGTCGGCCCTTCTGAGCACGAGGACAACTGGCTTCCGGGACACTGTCACTTCCTGGCCGAGTCAGGCGTGCCGATGATCGAGCTGCTCAACCTGGAAGAGCTCGCCGCCGATGGTGTCACCGAGTTCTGCCTTATCGCGGCACCGATCCGGCTGCGCGGCGCCAGTGGCGCGCCTATGCGGCCGATCGCAATGGCTTTGCGCAACTGAGGGAACCGTACAATGGAGATCACCCACGTCGCTGTGATCGGCGGATCGATCGGCGGCCTCACCACTGCGCTGTTGCTGTGCGATGCGGGATTCACGGTGGACGTCTACGAGCGGTCGAGCCGTGTGCTCTCCGGTCTCGGCAACGGCATCGTCGTGCAACCCGAGCTTGTCCGCTACCTGGTCGAACGGGCGTCGACTGACATCGATGCGGTGAGTGTGTCGTCGTCGACGATGCAGTACGTCGACGCCATCACGGGGGAGCAACGAGGGGCTGTCTCGGCCGAGTGGCGGTTCACCAGCTACGACAGCATCTATCGTCGGCTCCTTGAACTTTTCGGCACCGACCGATACCACCTCGACAAGAACCTGGTCGGTCTCGCCCAGGACGGCGAATCGGTCCAGCTGCGGTTCGCCGACGGCAGTGACGTGAACGCGTGCTTCGTCGTGGGCGCGGACGGCGGGATGTCGACTGTGCGCCAGCGCTTGACGGGCGTGACGCCGCAGTACGCCGGTTACGTGACCTGGCGGGGCATGGTCGAACCCGCCGATCTTCCCGAGGCCACCTGGAATTTCTTCGACAACGCCTTCACCTACGGTCATCTTCCGAATGGGCATTTGATCGCGTACCCCATCCCCGGGGAAGAGCCAGGCGTTGTCAAGCGGCTGAACTTCCAGTGGTATTGGAATGTGCCGACTGGTCCGGAACTCGACGAGATCATGAGCGATTGCCACGGGATCCGGCTGCCGGTGTCGGTCCATGCGCACGCGCTGTGTCCTCGGACCCTTTCCGAACTTCATCGACGAAGCGAGACACTGGCTCCAATGTTCCGTGAGGTCGTCAAAGCCTCCCCGCTCCCATTCGTCACGGTGGTCAGCGACGCAAACGTCAAATCGACGGTGCACGGCAGGGTTGCTCTTGTCGGCGACGCCGCGATCACTCCGCGGCCACACGCTGCGGCCGGTGCCGCCAAGGCTGCCTACGACGGTTGGACTCTGACTGACGCGCTGGCCGGTTCGGCGGAGGGTCGGGTGCAACGGCTCAAAGAATGGGAGCGCCGGCAACTCGCGGTGGGGCGCGGATACCTGAAGAAGGTGCGCAAAATGGCATCCCGACTGCAATACGGCGGGGATTTCGCGCCTGGGGATCCAGAATTCCGATTCGGCTTGCCGCGCGAGCCGTAACTCCACAAGTCTCCCGTAGTTACGTCATCGCATTAACCAGACAAAGGTGTCCTCAATGCAGATCATGAACGAGCTGAAGCTTCCGGTTCCGCCGGAACAGGCATGGCCGGTCCTCATGGACCTCGAGCGAATTGCGCCGTGCTTGCCGGGTGCGGCGATCACCGGTGTGGACGGCGACACCTTCGAAGGCAAGGCCAAGATCAAAGTCGGCCCGATCACGGCAGAGTACAAAGGTTCCGCAGAATTCGTGGAACGAGACGAATCGGCGCACCGTGCGGTGATCAAGGCGACCGGCAGGGATGCCCGCGGGCAAGGAAATGTCTCAGCCAGCATCGCCGCACGCCTGCTGCCGGACGGGGTGGGCTCGAAGGTGGTGGTGGAGACAGACTTGAACATCACCGGCAAGGTGGCTCAGTTCGGACGCGGTGTCATCGAGGACGCGGCAACGGCCATCGTCGGCACCTTCGCCGAGCGCCTTGCCGAGCTCATGGCCGGCGCACCCGCCACGAGCAGCCCCGCCGGTGACACGGGTGCCCCGGTCGCCGCCGTTCCGTCGGCTGCTCAGAATCGGCAGGCGGATGCCGACGAAGCGCTGGATCTGATCAAGGTGGCGCGAAAGGCGCGAGCTGAACGCAGCCGGTCCACCGGAGGCTGGGCGGCGGTCGTGGTCAGCGTGGCGGCAGCCGGCGTCAGCGTGGCCGCCGCGGCCAATGTTGCCGGCCCGGCGGTGGTGAGCGTCATCGCGGCGAGCATCGGATCGCTCGCCGCAGGCTATTCGCTGGGCCGCAGCAAGCGATGACCGCAACTGCGAGCCCGACCGGACCGCAGATCCTGCGCGTCGCGGTGATCCAGATGCGATACGTCGAAGATGAGCCGGTGGCATCAAGGCTGCGGCGAGCAGCTGACCTCGTTTGCAGCGCCGGCGATGCCAGCCTCGTCGTGCTGCCCGAGCTCTGGGCGCATGGCGGGTTCGCCTACGCCAGTTGGGCCCGGCACGCCGAAGAGCTGGACGGTGCGCTTTGCAGCGAACTGGCGGCGTTGGCGCGTCGGCGACGCATCTGGCTTCACGGCGGTTCGTTCATCGAACGGGAGGCGGGCGTCAGTGAACCACGTCTGTGGAATACCGCGCCCGTCTTCGATCCGTCGGGTTCGCAGTGCGCCGGCTACCGCAAGATCCACCGGTTCGGTTTCGCCGCCGGTGAACCACGTCTGCTGACTGCCGGCACCAGCACGAGCGCCTTTGACCTCGCCGTGCCTGGATCCGCCACTGTCCGTGCCGGCCTGTCGACTTGCTATGACCTGCGCTTTCCCGAGCTCTATCGGGAGCTCGTCGACCAGGGGGTCGAGCTCAACCTGGTCGCGGCGGCATGGCCGGAGGCTCGCATCGCTCACTGGGCGGCGCTGGGTCGCGCGCGTGCCATCGAGAACCAGACAGTGGTTGCCCAGTGCAACCTCGTCGGCGTCGACAACGGTGTTGTGCTCGGCGGTCGCAGCCAGATCATCGACGCCAACGGCGATGTCGTGGCGATGGCAGGCGACAGCGAGGAGGTCATCGTCGCCGACGTCGACATCACTGCCCTGCGCCGAATGCGCGCCGATTTCCCCGTGTTGGCGGACCGCCGCCGGGGAGCTGCCTGACAACCGGCCGTGCTTCGTCCGGCGTTACCTAGAAAGGACCTCAATGTCTGCTGTTAAGCTGAGCATCATCTACTACTCGAGGACCGGCACTGTCAGGTCGATGGCCGAGCACCTGTACAAGGCGGCTGAGGACCAGGGTGCGGAGGCGCGGTTGCGTCCGGTGACGGAAGCGGCGTCAGGTGGCTGGCTGGAAAGCAACGAGTCTTTCCGGCCGCAAGAGGACCGAACGCCGGGAGGGCACCACGCGGCGACCGCGGCCGATATCACCTGGGCAGATGTCGTACTGTTCGGTACACCGACTCGGTTCGGCAACGTCGCTGGGCAGTTCAAGCAGTTCTTGGACACGCTCGGTCCCCAATGGGCAGCCGGAGAACTGGCGGACAAGGTTTACGCCGGCTTCGTCGCGACCCAGACGCCCCACGGCGGGCAGGAATCGACGCTGCTGGCCCTGTACAACAGCATCCATCACTTCGGTGGCGTTGTTGTCTCGCCCGGCTATACCGATTCGGTCAAGTTCGCCGACGGCAACCCCTATGGAGTCGGCCACGTGACGGGGCCAGACAACGACAACCCGCTGGGTTCCACCGAGACCGATGCACTTGACCATCTCGTAAGCCGTGCCATTTCTGTAGCAGCGCGGCTGAAGAACATCCCTCCCTCGCTGTAGCTGCGGAGCGGGAACAACTCTTCGCGACTTAGGCATCTAACCAGCTTGATGAACCCGAAGACTACGCGAAAACCAAGGAGCCATCGTGGACGACAACGGTCGTGCCGGTGCCGGTCTTAGCTTTTGGCACGACGACGCAGGTGGCGATGGGAGTGCCAAAGAGACTCTCGATCACGATCTCGACGTCGACGTGGCGATCGTCGGCGGCGGGTACACGGGCTTGTGGACGGCCTATTACCTCGCCAAGGCCGATCCGTCGCTGCGGGTCGCAGTGCTGGAGAGCGAGTTCGTCGGGTTCGGAGCTTCGGGCCGCAACGGCGGATGGTGCTCGGCGATCTTCCCGGCCACCATGCGGAAGGTGGCGAGCATCAGTTCCAGGACCGCGGCCGTCCGAATGCAACGGGCGATGAACGACACCGTCTGGGAGATCCGTGACGTCGTCGAGGCTGAAAGCATCGACTGCGATTTCCGAGCTGGCGGGTACCTTTCCGTCGCGCGAAACGCGGCGCAGTGGACGAGAGCGCGCAACGAGGTGGCCGGTTGGCGCGAGTGGGGGTTCGGCGCCGATCACATGCGGCTGATCGAGCCGCGCGAACTCGTCGATCAGATACGCATGGCCGACGCCCGCGGTGCGACCTTCACACCGCACTGCGCGGCGTTGCAGCCGGCGAAGCTGGTCCGCGGTCTGGCGGACGCCGCGCGCGCCGCCGGCGTGCAGATTTATGAGGGCACTCGCGTCGTTGGGGTTGAATCCCGCCGACTCGAGACCGAACGGGCACGCGTGACCGCTGAAGTCGTGGTGCGGGCGACCGAGGGGTACACGGCGCGGCTCGCCGGCGCACGACGGGACATTTTGCCGATGTACTCGCTGATGGTCGCGACCGCTCCGCTGCCTGCAGCGGTGTGGGAGGAGATCGGCCTGCAGGATCGCCCCACGTTCAGCGACAAGCGCCATCTGCGAATCTACGGGCAACGAACCGCCGACGGCCGGATCGCCTTCGGCGGGCGCGGTGCTCCCTACCACTTCGCTTCCAGAGTTGCTCCTCGCTTCGACAACGACCCTAGTGTTCACGCCATGCTCCGCAGCATCCTCGGCGAACTCTTCCCGCCGCTCAGGGGAATCGAATTCACGCATGCGTGGGGCGGGAACCTGGGCATCGCGCGGGACTGGCTGCCGTCTGTCTCTTACGATCGCCGGGCCGGGTTCGCTCAAGCGGGTGGATACGTGGGCGACGGTGTTGCCACAGCGAACCTTGCCGGGCGCACACTGGCGGCGGAGATTCTCGATCTCGACAGCGAGATCCGTTCTTTGCCGTGGGTCGGGCACCAGTCGCCGAAATGGGAACCAGAGCCGTTGCGGTGGCTCGGCGTCAATGCCGGCACAGTGGCGTTCGGCACCGCCGATCGCCTGGAGCGCCGCTCCGGTCAGCCGTCCCGGCTCGCATCAGGCCTCTGGCGAGCCCTGGGGCATTGATATCGGCTAGGCCAGAGCGTTTGACGGACCTCCAGAATGAGGACTGACGCCTTCGGGAGAGAAGCTCCATTCCTCGGTGAACGCGGTGACACGCCCTGCGAAGACGCTTCCGGGTGCTGCGAGGTGGAGTCACAGTGGATTGCTTGCCGGAGAACGACATTCGCAGCGTGAGCAGGAAGCATTTGGTGTCGATGCTGTCGGCGTTGACCCGGACCTCAGCCGAGGTCGCCCCGACATCCGGCCGATCCAGCTCACGGCGATGCGCGCACCCGCCACTGCGTGTTCGACGGACGACAGGCCACCAGTTCAATGCTGCGTGGAACAGATCAGTGGGCTGCCGTCGGCTGTGGTGTAGGCGTTGAGCGGGACAGTGCCGAGGTATACCGAGCGATCCCCGGGTGTGGGATCGGCGGGAGTTGTGCGCATGTCGCCCCATCCGGCGTAAAGGTTCTTCGCGTCCAGGGCGACAAAAGAGAAGTCGTCGCCGCCGAGGTCTTCTGCGGAGGATACGTCGTGGCTCATCCGCACCGGAACGCTGAAGGTGAATCCACCGTCGCAGGAGACAGCCGACCAGAAGTCGTAGGGGGCGGTGTTGACGCTCGTCCCGTACACCGTCTTGTAGCCCACGCCGAGCACACCTCGGGCCGAGAAGTTCATCCAGGGCTGGCTGCGCGGGTTCGGCGGGGCCTGTCCGATGAGGGTTGGCGTGGACCAGGTCTGGCCACCGTCGAGGGTCACGCTGACCGTCACGTAGTCGGGTGTCGACGTGGCGGCGGTCGTTCCCGAACCGCTCATGATGGCGAAGTGATCCGGGCGTGACGGGTCGGCTGCGACCCAGTTCGCGGCCAGCGGTGTGAAGTGCCGCGTCCAGGTGGCACCGTCGTCGCCGCTGGTCTCGAAGATGTTGCATGGGCAGTTGTTGACGCCCGGGACAGCTGCGGCTACGTAGGTGAATCCGAGCCGGTCGCCTGCGGCCGACGGGATGTAGTCGCCCATCGGCTGGCCGCCCGCCTCCGGGTAGTCCGCCGAGTCGATCGCGTGAGGCTTGCCGAAGCTGGCGCCGTGGTCGTGCGAGGCGACGACCCACCGCTGATTGCGCGGGAAGTCGACAGCGCTGACGTACACCGTGCCGGAGGTGCTGTCGACGGTCATGAACGCTCGATCGGAATGCCCGGAGTTACGGCCCAGGGCGAGGATGTCCGCCGCGTCGCTGTCGCCGGTGGCGAACACTGCTTTGCTCCACGTGCGCCCGCCGTCGGTCGAGCGCGCCACGTAGATGTTGTAGTAGTCGATCGCGCCGGCAGGCTGGTCCCACCATCCGCCACCGACGTAGAGGGTGCCGTCTGGTCCCGAGGCCGCCACGGGGTCGGAGCAGTTGTGGTACGGAATTCCCAGTGTCGGCCCGGGATCAGCGGGAAAGGCCGTGCTGACCTGCCAGGACTGGCCACCGTCGGCGGACAGGGCGATTCCGCAGACCGAGTTCGTCGTGGTGAACGCGGTCACCATGGTGTGGTGCACGGCATCGAGCGCCGTCTCCGGTTCGCCGGCGCCCAAGCCGTT
This sequence comes from Amycolatopsis echigonensis, assembly GCF_002846615.1. Taxonomy (NCBI): domain Bacteria; kingdom Bacillati; phylum Actinomycetota; class Actinomycetes; order Pseudonocardiales; family Pseudonocardiaceae; genus Amycolatopsis; species Amycolatopsis echigonensis. Next base: position 5,631,527 of record NZ_PJMY01000003.1, read on the forward strand.
CGTCACGTTGGTCTCGGTCGGACTGGCATCCCCGGCCGCGCTCGCGGGGGTGGCGACCACTGCCAGCAGCAACGCCAGGCCGACGGCCATCGCTTTCCACGCCATTCGATGGAGGGAGTTCATGATCGGATCTGCCTTCCCATGAGTGCCGTGCGGCGGATGGCGTCAGCTGAACGTCACGACGGAGGTGCGGAAATCGGTGACGTTGCCGGCGTTGTACTGCTGTTGCTGGTCGGCAGGTCCGAGGTTGACGGCGAACCTGATGCGACCGGCTTTGTCCGGTCGCACAGTGGCCGCGGTTCCGTCGATGGTGACGGTCACCGTGTCCTTGCCGTTGAACAACGGTGGGGTGGTGATGCTCGTGGTGCCGCTTCCGGTGACGGTCAGGCCGCTCGCGCTCACGTCGTGCAGGTCCAGAAACTCCAGCGCCCGGTTCGGATCGGCGTTGACCGACCAGCCCCATACGGAGAAAGCTGGCTCGATGGAGCGGTAGTCGAATGTGGCTGGCGGTGCCGGCGGGTCGGCGAGCACGGTGTCGAAGCGCTGGATCGCTTGGGCGATCTCGTACTCGAATAGGGTGGGGCTGTGGCAGCCCCAGGGCAGGTCGTGCCAGCCGTGTGGGATGCCGAGGGCGAGCAGCGTGTTGTGCAGGCTGACGCTTTCCGGCCGGATGATGCCGGACTCGAGGCTGCACCCGCCGCCATCGGTCGCCGTTTCGCCTTCCGCGGTGCCGAGCACGCCGTTGCCGGTGAAGATTTGCACATCGACGCCGGCCAGGTTCTCGGCCAGATCGGTGGGGTTGTGGCCATGCCAGCGCACCGCCTCGGTCGAGAGCGGACCGTAGATCGAGTCAGGTGGAGCTCCCTGCAGCGTCGGGCTGGCCGACAGCACCGTCGCCCCAGCGGGCCAGTTGCTGTCGCTGGCGCCGGAAAGGCTCGCGACGGCGGCGAACTCGTCGGGGTGGCGGGCGCCGAACATGGCGGTTCCGTAGCCGCCCATCGACTCGCCCATCACCATTCGATGCGCGCGGTCGGGAATGGTGCGGAAGTTCGCGTCGATCAGCGGCACCAGCTGCTGGGTCACGAAGGTCTCGTATTCGGGAGGTCCGCCGGTGCTGTTGTTGAACCAGTCGCTCCAGTATCCGCTGTCTCCGCGCGGGGAGACCACAATGGACGGATACGAGGCGGTCAAGCCCTCGCCGTAGTAGGCGGTGCGGAAGGTGGTCTGGTCGTGCGTGGTGCCGGCCAGGTAGTAGGTGACCGGCCAGTGTCGCGTCGCGCTCGCGTCGTAGCCGGTCGGGAACTTCACCTCCACCGGCACCGGCGCGGTGAACGCATCGGTCGCGACCGTCAGCTGCAGGGTGCGCTGGGTGAGCCACTGCTCCCCGACGATTGTCGCCCCGGCGGTCGCCGCCGTTCCCTGCACGGGCGGCAGAGCGCCGGTGGCCGACGCCGGCGATGCGGTGGCGACCACCCCGAAGATCAAGCAGGCGGCCAGCAGAAAGTTTCGCGTCGACATCCAAAAGTGGGGACGGGAACGCGCCATTGCGTTACTCCTGTCTCGTGGCGATGGGGTATCCGAGCTGTCGACCTGTCGAATCAGAGGCAAGTGCGCAGGGCGCGGCACAGGGCTTCGGCGCGGTCATCGGGTACGCCGCCGGGCCGGGCGGTCTGGTAGGCGAAGGCAATCCGGGTTTCGGGGTGGGCGAAGGCGAGCTGGCCGCCGAGGCCGTCGTGGCCGAAACTGCCCGGACCGGCCATGCCCCGGCGGGTCGAGGCAAGCATGAAGCCCGTGCCCCAGCGGTTGCCCTCGGCGGGGCCGATGAAGGGTTTTCCCTTCGAGCGCACGGCGGCGGCATCGCTCACGGTGTCGGGTGCCAGCAGGCGGATGCCGTCGACCTCGCCGACGGTCGCGGCGTACAGCCGGGCGAGGCTGCGGGCGTTGGCAACGAGGTTGGCTCCGGGGATCTCGGGCGTGAGGTAGTCCGGTCCGTTGGCCGACTCGGTCATGTTGGCCGGGTCGAACAGCCCGCCGAGGCTCATCGCGCGGACGGCCATCGGCTGTGCGAGCAGTTCGTCGATAGCCTCGGCGGGCTCGGTGTTCGGCAGGGGTTCAAGCATCGGGCAGAAGTCCGGGTCCGCCAGATCGGCGCCGTAGGTCATCGCCAGGTTCAGGGGCCCGGCCACGTGGTCGCGCAGCCATTCGCTCGGCCGCTGTCCGCTGGCGCGGCGGAGCACCTCGCCGGCGAGCCAGCCAAAGGTGATCGCGTGATACGCGAAGGTGGTGCCGGGTATCCAAGCAGGGGCCTGGCGGGCAAGCCGGTCGACGACGGGGTGCCAGGCACGCAGGTCGTCGGCGGTCAAGTCCGCCTCGGGGGCGACGAGACCCGCTTGGTGGGCCAGCAGTTGCCGGACGGTCGTGGTTTCCTTGCCGTTGTCGGCGAACTCGGGCCAGTACTTGGCCACGGCGGCGTCGAGTTCGATCAGGCCCCGCTCGACGGCCATCAGCACGCAGACGGTGGTGACGCCCTTGCTGACGGAGAAGACGACGCTGCGGGTGTCCGGAGTCCAGCGTCCGCGGTCGGTCTCTCCGGCTGACAGGTCGACGACGGGTTTGCCGTCGGCGTAGACGACGCAGGAGGCGGCGGTGTCTCCGCGCCGGTCGAAATTGGCGCCGAACGCGTCGGCGACCGGTTCGAAACCGGCGGAAACCAAACCGTCAAAGTGGCGGCTCAAGGGTGTTCTCCGTTCAGTGAGAGGTGACCAGGGACGTGGCTGGAGTGCTGGCGGCAGCCTCGTGCTGCCAGTCGGGGTAGCGGTGGCAGGCGACGACCCGCCCGTCGGCGAGGGGGCGCGGCTCGGGTCGCACCTGCCGGCACTGGTCTGTCGCGAAAGGACACCGCGCGGCGAACGGGCAACCGTTCGAGGCCGCAGTCCCGGTGGTGCTCGACAGAGCACCCTGCGTGGCGCGCCGCCGGCGTTGCGCGACGGGGTCGGCGACCGGGGCGGCGAGCAGGAGCGCCCGGGTGTACGGGTGGGCCGGCTGGTCCGTCACGGGTCCGGTGGGTCCGGATTCCATGACCTGGCCGCGGTAGAGCACGGTGACGTCGTGGCAGATGTGCTTGACGACGGAGATGTCGTGGGAGATGAACAGGTAGCTGAGCCCGTGCTGGTCCTGCAGATCGGCGAGCAGGTTGAGGATCTGGGCTTGGACGGAGAGGTCCAGCGCGCTGACGGACTCGTCGGCGATGACCAGCTGAGGCGCGGTCATCAGGGCGCGGGCGATGGAGATGCGCTGCCGTTGCCCGCCGGAGAAGTCGCGGGGATACCGGGCCGCCGCGGCGGGGTCGAGGCCGACGTCCTCGAGCATGGCGGCGGAGCGCTTGGCGAGTTCGGCGCGAGAGCGGGTTCCCTGGGCGCGCAAGGGTTCGGCGAGGCTCCGCGCGACGGTGTAGGACGGGTTCAGCGAGCTGTTCGGGTCCTGGAACACTGCCTGCAGGACCCGTCCGAGCTTGCGTCGCTCCGCGGTCCCGATATGGGTGATTTCCCGGCCGAGCAGGTGCACGCTCCCCGACTGGACCGGCACCAGGCCGAGCACGGCCTTGGCCAAAGTGGACTTTCCGGAGCCGGACTCGCCGACAAGCCCGACGGTCTTGCCGCGCGGGATGACCAGGCTGACGTCGTCGAGCGCCCGGAACACCGGGGCCCGGCGGCGCCGCCGGAATTCCACATGGACGTTGCGGACATCCAGGACAGGAATCTCGGTCACTGGGGCAACGCTCCTTCCTGGACGAGGTCGTCGACCCGGACGCATCGGGTGGCCGCGTGAGCGCCGACGGGGATCAGGGGAACTTCTCCGGCGGTGCACACGTCGCGGACGTGGGCGCACCGTGCCGCGAACCGGCAGCCGGACGGCCACGAGCCCGGCGGCGGGACCCGACCGGGCAGCGTGGGCAGGCGCGCGCCCTCCGGCGCGCTGTTCGGGTCGGCCGCCAAAAGCGCCGCGCTGTAAGGGAACCGGGGTGCTCGGAACAGCGTGTCCACATCGGACTGTTCGACGACCTCGCCGGCGTACATGACGACGGCGCGGTCGGCGATGTCGGCCACCACGCCCCAGTCGTGGGTGATCAGCAGGATCGCCATGCCGGTGTCTTCCTGGAGTTCGCGCAGCAGGCGCAGGATCTCCGCCTGCACGGTCACGTCCAGCGCGGTGGTCGGCTCGTCGGCGATCACCAGCCTGGGCCGTCCGGCGAGCGCCAGCGCGATGTTGACCCGCTGCGCCATGCCGCCGGAGATCTCGTGCGGGTAGGAGGCGAGCACGCGGTCGGTGTCGGTGAGGTTGACCTGGTTGAGCAGCTCGACGGCCCGGGCGCGGGTGTCCCGCGCGGAGAGCCGGTCGTGGCAGCCGATGACTTCCTTGAGGTGGCTGCCGATCGTGTGCGTGGGGTCGAGGCTGCCCAGCGCGTCCTGGGCGATGTAGGCGATGCCGGATCCGCGCACCGCGCGGTACGCCTTCGGCCCGCCGGCCACGAGGTCGGTGCTGTCGAAGATCACTTCCCCGCCGTCCGCCCGCACCGCGGCGGGGAGCAGGCCGAGCACGGCCAGCGCGGTCATCGTCTTGCCGCATCCGGACTCGCCGACGAGCGCGACCGTCTCGCCGGCCCGAACCTGGAAGGTCGCATCGCTGACCAGCGCGGTGCCTGCCCCAGCGGAGACGTTGAGACCCCGGACGTTCAGCAGGGCATCGCTCGTCGCGTCCACAATAGACAACTTCGGCTTCGGATCACGGGCTTGCTTGGCGGTCCGCCTGGTGACGGTCGCGGGTTCTCCGGATGTCAGGTCGCGAATGGAGTCCCCGAGCACGCCGAACGCCAGAACGGTGAACGCGATCGCCAGACCAGGGGGGACGAGCAGCCAGGGGTTCGTGGTGATCACGGTCGAGGCGTCGCCGATCATCGCGCCCCAGCTCGGGCGGTCGCCCCCGGACGTCACGCCGAGAAAAGCCAGTGCGGCCTGGAAGGCGAGGCTGATGCCGGCGAACACCGACGCCTGCACCAGCACTGGTCCGAGCGTGCGGCGCAGCACGTGGCCGCTCATGATCCGCCACGGCCGCACGCCGGCCACGCGGGCGGCGGTGACGAAAAGCTCCTCACGGACCACGAGAGTCACGCCGCGGGTGACGCGAGTCAGGCCGGGCGCGCCGAGCACTCCGAGGGCCACCATCGCAGCGGTGGGGCTGGAGGAGAACACGGCGAGCACGACCAGCACGATGATGATCGCGGGGATGCCGAGGGCCAGTTCGGCGATCCGGCTGATCGTCGCGTCGATCCATCCGCCCCGGTAACCGGCGAGGATGCCGAAGGGGACGCCGAGCGCCAGGAACACCACCAGCGCGGTGACCGTGTTCACCAGCGAAGGATCGATCCCGTACAGCAGTCGGCTGAGCACGTCCCGGCCGAGGCTGTCGGAGCCCAGCCAATGCGCGGCGGACGGTCCGCTGAGGACAGTGGTGAGGTCCTGCGCCTGCGGGTCGTACGGCGCGAGCGCGGGGGCGAGCAGCCCGGCCAGCACGAGCAGGATCAGGTAGCCGACCGCTGCCACGCCCAGCGGCTGGTGGCGCAGCGCGCGCCGCAGCCAGTGCGGGCCCGCTCCGGAGGAGGCAGGGCGGACGTCCATGGTGAGGGTGGTGGTCATGACCGGCGGGTCCTCGGGTTCAGGTAGCCATAGGCCACGTCGACGAGCAGGTTGACCGCGATGACGATGAGCGTGAAATACACGACGACGCCCTGGATCAGGGGCAGGTCGTGCGCGGAGGTCGCTTGGACGGCGGTGCCGCCGAGTCCGGGGATGGCGAAGATGAACTCGACGGCGACCGTTCCGCCGAGCGCGCCGACGAACACCATTCCGATCACGGTCAGCACGGGGATGGCGGCGTTCTTCAGCGCGTGCCGGTAGACCACTGAGAACTCCGTCACGCCCGCGGCGCGCAAGGTCCGCACGAACGTCTGGTCCAGCGCGCTCGCGACGGCGTCCCGGGTCTGTTTGGCGATCACCGCGGTAGCCGGGACCGCGAGCGTGACGACCGGCAGCACCAGCGAATTCAGCCATCCCGCCGGATTCTCGCCGAGCGGGACGTAGCCGGTGGGCGGGAACACCGCCAGCTTGACCGCGAACAGCACGACCAGCATCAGGCCCAGCCAGAAGTCCGGCAACGCGAGCCCGACGATGGCCCCGGTCTGCACGATCCTCCCCAGCGCGCCCCGGCGGGCGGCCCGCACGCCGAGCAGGACGCCCACCAGCGTGGCGACCAGCACCGCGCCGATGATCAGCGACAGCGACGGGCCGAGCCGGTCGTTCAGCTGCTCGGCCACCGGCTGCCGGTTGATCAGCGAGCTGCCGAGGTCGCCCCGCACGGCTCCGGACAGCCATTTCCCGTACTGGACCCACAACGGCTGGTCCAGGCCCAGCTGCTGGCGGGCCGCGTCCAGTTGCTCCGGGGTCGCGTTCGGGCCCAGCAGCGAGCGGGCGGCATCGCCGGGCAGCAGCGCCACCAGGACGAACGAGACCACGGAGGCCACGAGAGCCAATGGCACCGACCACGCCAGCCGGCGTGCGACGAGTTTCAGCATCATGGCCGCCTCAGGCGCCCGGCCGCAGCTCGGTCAGCCACGGGACGCCGGAATTCGCCGCCGTCGCGTCGAGACCGGTGACGCCCTTGGCCAGGTAGTAGCTCAGCGGCGCACCCACCACCGGCAGCGTCCAGGCCTGCTGCACCAGGTAGGCGTTGATCTGCTTTTCCAGCGCGGCGCCCTTCTGCGCGTTGGCCGCGAAGTACTGCTGATACAACGCGTCCAGCTTCGGATCGGCCGTGTGGAACGGGTTGAACGGTCCCTTCGGGTTGACGAACCCGACGTACAGCGAGGCCATGTTCGCCAGCCCGTACGGAATGGCGGTCGCCGGGAACTGTCCCGACTGCAGCGCGACGAAGAAGTCGTTGGCCGTCGCCTTCGTGGTCACCTGCAGCTTGACGCCGACCTTCTCCAACTGGCCGCCGACCGCCTGCACCATCTTGTCGAGCCCGACGAGCGTGGAATCCACGACCGGCAACGTGAACCCGTTGGCGTACCCGGCTTCGGCGAGCAACTGCTTGGCCCGGTCCGGGTCGTAGGGGTAGGTGTTGTTCAGCGAAGGGTCGTAGCCGGCCTGGCCGGGCAGGGCGTACTGGCTGATCGTGAGGTTCTCGTCGCCGTAGAGGGCCTTGGCGATCGCCTTGCGGTCGACCGCGTAGTTCAACGCCTGCCGCACCCGCACGTCGCTCAGCGGCTTGGCCAGCGTTCCCGCCCGGTCAGCCAGGTTGAGCCCGGTCATCGCCTGCGGCGGGGCCAGCACGGTGAGCCCGGCGCCCTTCGCGGCCTGCAACGTCGTCGGGTCGCCCAAGGCGGCCTGGACCTGGCCGGCCCGCATCGCCTGGATCATCGACGACGGGTTGGGAATGACCCGGATCGTCACCGTTTTCCAGTGCTGGCGGCCCTTGTTCCAATAGTTCGGGTTCGGCACGAACGTGTAGTGGTCCCCCGCCACGGTCCGCGCCGCGTCCAGCATGTACGGGCCGGCGCCGGCGGTGCCCTTGTCGAGCGCCGCGGGAGCGGCCACCGCCTTCGGGCTCGCGATGTTCCCGGCCCCGAACGCCTGCGCGAAGTTGAAGGTCAGGCTGGGGTCGGACTTGCTCAGGCTGAGCCGCACCGTCCGCGGTCCGGTCACCTCGACCGAGGAGACATTGGCCAGCAGTTGGGCCGTGGAGCCGGTCTTCTGGGTCCGCTCGTAGTCCAGAAAGGTCTTCAGCGCCTGCGCGTCGAGCACAGTGCCGTCGCTGAACTTGACCCCGTCCCGCAGCGTGAGTTCGTAGGTGCGGTTGCCTTCGCCGACATAGCCCCACTTGACCGCCAGCCCGGGGCCGAACGTGCCGTCTGGCTGCATCACCACGAGCGGGTCGTAAGCCCACTGGTAGAAGGCGTCGTAAGCAGGATCGCCGACGGCCGGGTTCAGGCTCGGCGGCGACAGCGGGGAACCGAAGACGAGCTCGCCGCTTGCCGCACTGCCGCTCGCCGACGACCCGCCTCCCCCGCAGGCAGCGGTGGCCAGTGCCACGGCGGCGGTCAAGGCGACCGCGGCCAGCCGGGTTCGGCGGACTCGGCGCCCGCCTTGGGACAGAAGACCAGACACAGTCATCTCCACATCGAGATAGGTGCTGAAACAGTTGAGCCCCGGCTCCCCGGGTCGTGCCCGAGCCGGTCGCAGGTGGCAACCGGACAACGGCGGAGGAAGGACGAGCCGCGCGACACGAAGACACGACCGTCCGCAATGGACGGACGGCGGCGAGCCGCCCCGGCCCGCCTTCCCGGCGGGCGGCCATGCACTGCGATCGACCACTTCTTCGCGGCCATGAAAGTCCTTCGTTTTTGCTGCTGCCCCGCGGTAGCGGGCCGTGATACGGTTTGCGCAATGGATTTAGCAGAAGGATGCGTGTCGGGAACCGGGATGTCAACCCCGCGTAGGATGTGCGGGATTCACGACCTCGGGGCACGACAAGGGCGGAGAGGTGCATGGCTCAGCGAAGGGTGACGCTGGCGGACGTGGCCGAGCGGGCCGGGCTGTCCACCACCGCGGCCTCGCGGGTGCTCAACGGACGCGAGGGCACCCGGCTCTCCGAGGACGCGAGGCAGCGCGTGCTCGCGGCGGCCAAAGAGCTCGGCTACCGGCCCAATCCCGCGGCCCGCAGCCTGCGGCTGAACAAGACCGCGACCATCGCGCTGATCTCGGACACGGTGGTCACCACGCGCTTCGCGGGCGCGATGATCCGCGGCGCCCTCAACGCCGCCCGCGAACGGGACCACGTCGTGCTGATCACCGAAACCCAGGGCGATCCCGACATCGAGCGCGACGCGATCGACGCGATGCTGCACCGGCAGGTCGACGGCGTCATCTACGCGGCGATGTCCAGCAGGCGGATCACCGTGCCGCCCCAGCTGCTCACGCTGCCGACCGTACTGCTCAACGCCACCAGCAACCGCCGACTCCCCGCTGTCCTGCCCGCCGAAGAGGAAGCGGCCTACGCCGTGACCTCGGCAGTCCTCGATCGGGGACACCGGAACGTGGCGGTCCTCGGGCGCAACGAGGCGTACGAACGCGATGCTCACCTGTCCCTCGCGGCGAAACTTCGCATGCAGGGTATCCGGAAAGCGCTGGCGGATCACGGCCACCGGCTCGCCGCATCGGAGTACACCGAGGACTGGGACGTTCCCGGCGGCTTCGACGGCATGACCGCCCTGCTGCGCCGCCCCAACCGCCCCACGGCAGTCATCTGCATGAACGACCGGCTCGCCGTGGGCGCGTACAACGCGGCCAGCGAAGCCGGGCTGAGCATCCCCGCCGATCTCTCGGTCGTGTCCTTCGACGACGACCCGATCGCCGAAGCGTTGCGCCCCGGGCTCACGACCGCCGCGCTGCCCCATGAGGCAATGGGCCAGCTCGCGGCCGAGCTCGTGCTCGACGCGAACCCCGAACCAGGCATCCGCTGGGTGCCGATGCCGCTGCGCGAACGCTCCTCCGTAGCCCCTCCGGCAGGCTGAGCTGCGCCGCCCGCCGCTTGCCGATCTCACGCACCCCTGTGCTAAATCGATTAATCTAGGAGAACTGCGATGCTGCGCCTGCCTGATTCGTGGATCTGGGACAGCTGGTACACGCGCGACGACGACGAACGCCATCACGCGTTCTTCCTCCGCGCCTCTCGCGCCCTGCTCGATCCCGAGCGCCGCCACCGGCGCGCCTCGATCGGCCACGCCGTGTCCGACGACCTGCGCACCTGGGACCTGCGCGCCGACGCACTCGTCCCGTCCGACGGACCCGCCTGGGACGACCTCGCCACCTGGACCGGCAACGTCGTCCGCGGACCGGACCAGCGGTGGTACCTCTTCTACACCGGCGTCACCCAGTCCCGCGACCGTGCCGTGCAGCGCATCGGGCTGGCGATCTCCGACGATCTGGAAACCTGGCACCGCCACGGAAACAGACCGCTGGTCGAACCAGACCCGGCCTGGTACGAGGACCACGACGCGAGCGACTGGGCCGGCGAGGCCTGGCGCGACCCCTGGGTCTTCCCCGACCCCGCCGGAGACGGCTGGCACATGCTCGTCACCGCGCACGCCAAGGACGCCCCGCCGGGCAGCCGCGGCGTCGTCGGGCACGCCCGCTCGGCAGACCTGCTGCACTGGGACGTCGGTCCGCCGTTGACCGAACCGGCCGGGTTCGGCCACCTCGAGGTCCCCCAGGCCGCCGTCGTCGACGGCCAGCCGCTGCTGTTGTTCTGCAGCAACCTGTCCGAACGCGACGACGCCGACCAGCTGCTGTGGACGGTGCCCGGCGCCTCGGTCACCGGCCCGTGGGACCTGTCGCTGGCCCGGCCGGTGCCGGTGCCCAACCTGTACGCCCCCCGGCTCGTGCAGGACGCAGCCGGCTCCTGGTGCCTCCTCGGTTTCGTCGAGCGCCGCGAGGGCCGGTTCGCCGGCGAACTGTCCGACCCCGTCCGCGTCCGCTGCGCCAACGGATCCCTCACCCCGGTCAACCCGGTCCGGGACCGCCTGTCACTGCTCGAGACCAGGAGGCACGATGCCGCTCGATCCCTTCGCTGAATCCCTGCTCCTCTCGCTCGAACCGCTGCCGGAGCAGATCGACTTCCCCGCCTTCCGCGCGAAAGAAGCGGCCCAAGCAGCCGCTCTCGCCCAGCAGCTCGCACAACCCGGGCCCCCGATCAAGGAACGCCGCGAGGTCACCATCCCGGTCGACGGCGGAACCGTCGACCTCGTGATCCACCGGCCCATCGCCGACACTCGCCTGCCCGCCCACCTGTACCTCCACGGCGGCGGCTGGATCGGCGGCAGCGCCAAGAACCCCTTCATCGACATCCTGGGACAAGAACGCGCCGCAGGCGCCGGGTGCGTCGTCATCGCCGTCGACTACCGCAAAGCACCGGAACACAAATACCCCACCGAACTCAACGACTGCTACGCCGCACTGCTCTGGACCGCCGAGCACGCCGAGGAAATCGGAATCCGCCCCGACCTCATCACCGTCGGCGGCGGCTCCGCAGGCGCCAACCTCGCCGCGGCACTGACCTTGAAGGTGCGCGACGAGGGCGGCCCGCGGATCGCCTTCCAACTGCTCGAAGTGCCGTGCGTCGACCTCACCGGCAGCTTGCCGTCCCACCGGTCCAACGGCACCGGGTACGGCCTCACCACAGCCGACATCACGAGGCTGCTCGACTACTACCTGCCGTCCCCCGAGGAAATCAACGCGCCGTACGTCTCGCCGCTCCTGGCCCCCGACCTCTCCGGATTGCCGCCGGCACACATCATGTCCGCCGAATACGACCCACTGCGCGACGACGGCGAAGCATACGCACAACGCCTCAACGACGCCGGCGTCCCCGCGACATTCACCCTCGGCCGAGGCCACATCCACATCAGCCCTCCCTTCACGAAAACGATGGCGAGCGCACGAGCCTGGCGCGACGAAGCTGTCGCCGTCCTCCGCCAAGCACACCGCTCCCACTCGTCCTGAACGAGGGCCATTGGGATCAGGGTGAGCAGGTTCTGCTTCCACAGTTAAATCGCCTTGCGGGCCATTTCTGCGAATGTGTTGGCGCGCCGTTCGCCCGACGGGCCTTGTCAGTCATATTCACGGCCTTGCTCAGTTTTACTGGCTTCAGGCGAGGCGCGAGCAGGTCGGTGCCGGAGTCGCGCCGCAAGTCCGGTCTTCCGCCTCACCGGCAATTGGCGCTGGCAGTAGGCGCGCCAGGACGGCTCTAGTCGCGGATGGCTGCCCGGAAGGCCATTTTGTGGCCGATGACGTTCCCCAACGACCGGCCGGCGGAGGCGAAGTTCGACATGCCAGTTGTCTTGGAGAGGATCGAGGGGGCTGTGCTGCTGCGCGTGTCGGGCGACGTTGACAATGTGACGATGCCGCAGCTCAAGGCAGCGTTCCTGCGGCGCTGGCTGAGCGTCCGGCACCGCGTGTGATCGATTTACAGGAGGTGACGTTCTTCGGCTCGGCGGGGCTGACCTTGCTGGTCGAGGCAAAGAGCGGGGCAGAGGAGGGGACTTGGGTGCGCGTTGTTGCTTCGTCGGCGGCGTTGCGACCAGTGCAGCTGTCCGGGCTCGAAGGCGCCTGGAGATCTATTCCACCGCCGGTCAGGCGCTGGCCGATCCTCCTGGCCGTGTAGGTCGATGAGCGGCTGGCGAGCCTGGCAGGCGTGGCAGGCACACCACAATCGAGCGATATGCTTCGAATTCGGTCGTGCGAGCCTATAGTCGCCGTGCTCGGACAGGAGGTCGATGTGGGGTCGGCGAGGGTTTCGGCGATGTAGACGAGCTTGACGTTGAGGGCCCGCGACGGGCAGCTGCGCTGGTCCCGGGATCCGCGTGTGCTGCAATGCGCGTCGGCGGGCCGCCCAGACAGACCGAGTCTGCGGACAGGATTCCGGTTGTCCGCAAGGGTCCCGGCGTGCCTTGGCCGGCGGCGATGCGCTTGGGTTTGGTGCCGCCGTCACACGGATCGGGTGTACGGGTCGCGCACGTGGGGTGTGTAGGCCTTGCCTTCGTGGGCGTACCGGTCACGGCGGAGCTGGTCGCACATGGCCACGATCAGCAGCTCCGTGCGCGGCAGGTCCAGGGCGTCGGCGATCTTCACGACGGTGGGGATTGACGGCGCGGCCGTCATGCGTTCGATTCGTGACAGCCGTAAGCGGTCGGTGTCCGACAGTCGGGCGACGTGGGTCAGAGTGCGATGGTGCTTGGTGCGCCACAGGTAGAGCACTTCGCCGAAGCAGACCGCGGATCGGCGCGGGCTCGCGATGTCGGCCACGGTCGTGGGGCGGTGTTCCCGGCCGCGGTCTGAGTGCGAAGCTGGCGGGAAACCGCGGCCTGCGGCGATCACGAGCGAGTACGGGTCGGCTTTCAGGGCATAGGCCAAGGCGGCCGTGGTCCACAGCGATCGCAGTGGGGTGCGACCCCGTTCGAGGATCCCGATGGTGGAAGCGCTGATTCCGGAGCGGCCGGCGAGGTCGTCGATGCTCAGGTTTAACGCCTGCCGGTGCCTGCGCACGAACGCTCCCGCTGTCTCGACCGGTTCGCCAGCAGCATCCGGTGTGCCCGTGTCACCGACGGCGGAGCGGGGTGTCATGAGCGGGCCTCGCTCGCCGCGGGCGTGCAGGGAGGTTCTGTCGCCGGGGAGGGTGTGTCGAGTTCCTGGATGCGGTCGTTGATCGCCTGCCGAGAGTCGTTTGTGGACAGTGCGAGCAGGCGCAGGTCTGCGGTCAGTCGTCGGTAGGCTCCGTGGTCGGGGGCGAAGACGCCGGCGCTGTGGTGCGCGAAGTAGGCGACCGGGCCGGCGGATGTCTCGTAGCAGGTGAACGGGTGCCCCAGCGTCGGGCGGGCGCAGATTTCCGGTGAAAGGACGCGCACCCTGACCATGGGGTTCGCGTTTCCCAGTGCGCGCAGGAATCGGAGCTGGCCGAGGATGATGTCCGGTGCCGGGGCGGGGCCGGACAGGGCGGGTTCGCCGATGAAGATCTCGACTTGTTTCCTGCGCGATTGCGTGGTCGGGGTCTGCAGAAGCCGTCGCTGTGCCGCCTGGGCGTTGACGAACTCCCCGATCTCTCCGGGGGTGGCGCCGTGGTCTTTCAGGACGGCGCGTGCGTAGTCGGATGTCCACACAGACGCGGGTATCAGCGTGGGATGGTAGTCCACGAAGGACCTGGCGAGTTGGTTGAAGTGTTTTCGTGCCTCGGCATGGTGGCGGTGGTGTGCCGGTTGGAGGATGACCACGCTGGGGTCGGTGGTCCTTGCGAGGCTGGAGATGTAGGCATGGTCGTCTGGGCAGATGCGCAGGGCGCACAGGATTCCTCCCACGTGCTCGGCGTCGGGCTTGCGGACGCCGAGTTCCCACTGCGCGATTTGCGCGTGGTGTTTGTGGATCAAGTTCCCTACCTCGCGCAGAGTCATCCTGGTCGTGCTGCGTTGTGCGTGCAGGACGGCGCCGAGCAACAGGTGCCGCGGCGATGGCTGAGATGTGTTGTGGCTCTTCGTCACGAATATGTCCATGTTCTTGCGCTGCTGTCGACGTCGGACTTGCGCGGGCCGGTCCCGCGGCGGTGCGGCTTACCGGTTTCGCCGCCTGCGACCGGCGGAGGCGGCTGGCACCGTGCCGCCGGGGTGATTGCGTTTTGTCCGCCGTGGGGCCGGATGGCGACTTTTTCGCGCAGGAGCAGTCGGCGGATCGTGCCGTAGGAGGCGTGGTGGGTATCCGCAACGGTCTGGATGGTGGCTCCGTGCTGATAGTCGCGGACGACTTGCGCGACGTTGAGTTTGCGTTTCACCCCTTGTCGCACAGGAGGCATGGCGATGCCCTGCTGCCGGAGGATCCGGCCGGTCCAGCTCAGCGACAGCCCGTAGGCGGCGGCGATCCACGTGATCGTTTTGCCGTCCCGGTAGTCCTGCGCCATTTGTTCGTTACGGCTCTGCCGCTCAGGGATACGGGTCGGCATCACGGCAGCCGGTCCTCGGTGCGATCCCGCGACGGCTGGTGTCGCGGTGCGCGCGACCCTTCGCGCAATAGGTCCCGGTGCGTGCGGGCCCACTGTAGGGTGCCGCGCAGCACCACGTGCCGACACCCGCCGATGTCCAAGCCCTGTGGGAAGAACCTCCGCCAGCGTCCGGAAGCGACGTTTTCTTCGTAGGCAGCGACCCACGCGGTCAGCTCGTCGTTGCGGGTTGCGGCGGTGATTCCGGAGGATGCGGGGTCTTTCTCGAACCAGTCGCCGGCGTACATGCCGAGCACCAGGTCGTCGTCGGAGAAAGCCGACGCGAGGTGCTCGCGGATCCGGCGGCGGGCCAGCTCGCCCGGGCCGCGGACCTGGTACGGCTCTGCGGGGTCAGCGGCGAGCAGCGGTGGTGCCAGGCCGGCGATCTCGTGCAGTGCGCGGTTCGCGGCGGCGGTGGTCACGCACGGGATCGCCCACCAGGCGGTCCGGTCCGGCAGGTCTCCTTCGGCGATGCACGCGGTCAGGTCGCCGGTGTCCAGGTGCAGGGTCACCGCGACGCCTGAGGCGTGCTGTCGGCCCGGGAGGTGCCGGTGCAGACTGGTCGGTGCGGCTTCGTTGAGCAGTTGGATTCGTGCTTCGGTCGAGGGACGCGCTCCGGCGCGCCGCGGTGGTCTCGCACGGTCGCGCGCGTCCGCGTTGATCAGCGCGGCGGCGGCGTCGAATTCCCGGCCGTCTCCGGTGTGCGGAACGAAGGCGATCTGATCGAGCGCGGCGAGCGGGGCTAGTCGCCATCCTCGGGGATGCGGGTCGCGGGACGTGCCGGCGTCGGCGAACCACATCCGCCATGTTCGTCCGCAATGGTCGGGGGTTTCGTGGACGAAGCCGGGAGCGTCGTAAAGCCGTCGCCATGCCAGCGATGCGGTTCGGTCCCTCGCAACTGGGGTCCCGTGATCGGCCATCAGCAGCTGATCCGGCGTGTACTGGTCGGGCATTTCGTGAGTCCGTGTCTTGTGGTGGTCAGTTCCGTCGTGTTCCATCCGGTTGCCCTGTCGGTCGTGCGCGACCACACCGCGGTGACTGTCTGCGCGGCATCGCCGAGGCCGTAGAGGCCGCACGCGCACGAGATCGAGGCATCGGGTTCGTCAAAGTTGTTGGTGCAGAATTCCTTGTGGTGCGTGTTGCACGTCCAGCCGTTCGGACCGTGGACACTGGTGATCTCGAGGTAGGCGAGCCGGATCGTCCTGGGTTCGGCGCGGTCGGATTCCGCGTCCGCCTTGATTTCCTGGGACAAGGAGCGCAGTCCGCAGCGGCAGGCGTTCAGCGGGTCCCGTCGGCTCTCGTTGGCCGTTGCCGGCCTTCGGTGACCGAGTGCTTCCTGTCGCGGGACATCGTGTCTGTCGCGCAGACGGCGTGTCCCGGCGGTCTTTGCCAGTGGCTGCAATGGTTTCTCTCCTCCTGTCCTTTTCCGGCGGGCCACGCAGGATCTGGCACGGACAGCAGCCCAGCGGCTGCCGTCCGGACGGCAGCGTGCTAGTCCTTGCCGTCGGTTGCCCGCACCGGATTCGTCGTCGGCCGGACGGCCTCGGCGAATACCTCCAGGTCTTCCGGCCAGGGCGCTGGGGGTTCGGTCATGTCTGGGCCGTCGTCCTCAGCGGAGTCCATAGCCGTGTCCTTCTGCGCGTGTTGCGAGAACAGGTTGAGCGGCGGGCTCGGGTGGTTCTCGTCGAACGACCAGTACGTGTCGAGCATGTCGCGGACTGGCACCGAAACTCCTTGTGGCCCCAGGGGAACGGTGACGTCGTCGAGGACCTGCCACAGCGCCCGATCGGCCGGCTCGGGATCGAAGGCGGTGCCCACGGCGCGGCGGTGGCAGTCGATGGCCTTGGCGAGCATCCGCACGGCGTTGCGGTGCCGATGGTTCAGAGCGGCTGCTCTGTGGTTTTCGTCGGCCGTGGCGGCGCGTGTCTGGGACAGCCTGGTCTCGACGAGGCGTTTGAACACGGTGACGCGGCCACGCCACTGGTCGTATCTCTGTTCGTAGGGCGACGTCAGGTCGAGGCCCAGCTTGCTGCGCCGTTCGCTGCGTCTCGATCGTCGTGTGCGGAGGTCGTTGTCGATTCTGTGCTGTGTCGCTACCAAGATCGCCCGGACACGGCCGAGCAGCGGTGGGGCGATCAGGGACTCCCACAGCCCGGCTGCGTCCGGGCCGAGGTTGGCAAGCACCAGTTCTTCCAGTTGCTCGTCGCTGAGCTGGGTCAGCTTTGCGATGTCCGGAAGGACGTCCGTCGCGGCGGTGCGTCGACGGTTCCCTGTCGCTGAAGGTGACGTCAATTGGGCTCCTCCTGCGTGCTTGAGTGCGGGCAATCCGTTGTCCTGCCTCGGCCCGTGAGCGACGGCAGGAGACGGTTCTGGATGCGGTCACGGTGTCCACGCCCGCCAGGGAGCGCCTGCGGATAGGTCGCCGGACCTGAGCGCGTCGGCGATCATTGCCGGACGCAGCAATGCGACATCAGTCTCGCCGGCCCACCGATGCGCATGAGGCCGGCGAGCGGCGATGCGGTCGGTGTCGTCGAGCGTCACGTCAAACAAGAACGCCAGCTCAGACAACGAATTGGGCGGCTCTTTGCTAGCTTCGTGTTCGATCACGGCGCAGAATTCCAGTCCGGCGATCGTTCCGTCGATCTGGTCGCGCAGGGTGCGGCGGAGTGCGTGCTCGACTGGTTCGCCGTCGGGGACCGGGCCGCCCGGCAAGACGAGCGCGCCGGTGTCGTCGGTGATGAACAGGAGGTCTTCTTCACGGCCGATCAGCGCATAGGCCACGACACGCGGACCATGCTCGTGGATGGCGTCGTTGCGCATAACTGGTCTCCGATCACGTCGTGCGGGCTTCAGCCGATAGGTGTGTCCGGGCGAAGCTGGCGGACAACGCCGCCTCGGCTGCGCATGCGGATTCCGGACTCGGACAAAACCGGTGCACGAAGCCGTACGAGCGCCCGTATTCCTGGGGCAAACGAACGAATGCCGGTGCCTTCCTCGTTGTGGACGGAGGAGGCAGAGTTCCTGTCGCGAAATCTCCAGGTGCCCCCGGCCTCGGCGCAGCGCAGGCAACCCTCGCTGTTAGCGGGTGACCGGCAGGAGGTCGAAATCTCCGACCGGCCACGCGATCCCCGTGGCAATCCAGTCGTCCAGAGGGCGCGGGCACGTCACGGAGGGCAGCTCCATCTCGTCCGGTTGGCCCGGGGGTTCTGCGCGTCCTGGGGGAATTCGTGCCGCGTCCTGCGCGGTATGGGGCCAGGCGGTCACGGCTGCTGGCTCCTCTCCTACGCGAGGCGGGCACAGTGCCCGCCGGGAAACATTTGATGCACCACATCGGAACGAGGCCGCCGGGAGGCTCCCCGTCGGCAAGGCACATGACTCCGCATTCGCTGGTCCCGAGCCAGGTGTGTCCGCGGCACAGGATCCGGAGGAGCTTCTGCGAAACCTTGTGCATGACTGCCTCGCGGCGAAGAACGAAAGGGAGAAACCCGAGACACACCTTGTAAGACGCCGCAGGAGGGCTGGTCCCGGGCATGTCAGGCTGCCTTCAGCTCAGCGAGCAGTCGGTTCCTGTTGCGTCCGAACAGTTCGGCGAGCATGTCTTGCGCGGGCAGGCTAACGGGCAGTCGGCCCGTCGAGTACGAGGGAAGCTCCCGCAACCGAAGATCAGCCCAACATGCGAGCAGGTGCCTGGACCGTGCCAATTCCGCCAAGTCCAGAACCAGGATGCCATCGGTGGTCGCCTCGTTGTACACCCGCGCCCTGCCGAGGATTTTCAGGAACTTCGCTTCGCCTTCCGCGGTGCAGTCCCGCTCCCGAACGAGAATCGGCGCGGCAGTCTCGCGTGCGCGGTTGGTCTGCGTTGGCTTGTCGCCGTTGGTCATGACGCCCTCCAAGCATGCTGGCTTCGCCCGTGAACGCGGCGTGGCCAGCGAATCGACCGGGGCCGGCGATGCCGCCCTTCCTGCCCGTCCTTGATGAGCACCAGAACGGCACGCTGCATCTCGCACTGCCGTTCACGCGACTGCTGAACGATTCGAGCGCACGCCGCACACGGGGCACCGGGTGCCGAGATCGCAAGCGAGCACTCCAACTCCCGACCGCAGACGGCGACGAGGGCGACGCCGCGCTGGCGAGCGGCTCGAAACGCCTCATCGGTGATCTCGTGCTGCAGGCCATCGCGCCCGCATGTGTAGGGCGTGGTCCACAGGCGTCGTGTTGCTGGTCCGGCCATTCCGGACACCTCTCGTTCAGGGTGGAACGCGGCGGAGGCGACCGGTCGGGGTCAGCCGCCTCCGCCGCGGCAAAGGGGGCGGCGGACGGGAGAGGGTGCCTGGGCGTGCTGCTACGGGCAGAATGGGCACGCCGTCGGGCTCGACCGCACCCGTCCGCCGCCGATGTCCCCGGAAGGCGTGCGCGCCGTGCAGCAGGCGCAAGAGGCCGCCGGGGTGGCTGCTGCGTCGAAGCCGGACATTGCCGTCACCGATCAGTTTGCTGCGTCAACGGGTTCGATCAGGGCATTCAGTTCGTCGCGGATGATCGCGGCCGAACGCTCGGGCGGACGGTTGGAGCAGTCCACGGCCAGAGTGTGAAAACCCGCCTCGTCCAGCATTTCGTGCGCTTGCCGGTAGAACCTGGTTTCGAGGAGGCTGCTGCCTTGCTGGCGCTGGAATCGGTTGTGCGGCCCGCGTGCTTCCAACCGCTCGGCGATTACGTCGGGGTCGGCATCGAGGATGACCGCGAGGTCCGGTCGTTCGACCTCTTCGTTGAGCTGCCACAAAAACACCGGATCGACGCCATCGAAGCGTTGGACGACCAGCCCCGATGCCAGGAATCGGTCGGAGATCACGATGTGGCCAGCCTGGATGCGCGGCTTGATCTCCGTTTCCACGTGGTGGTACCGGTCAGCCGCGTACAGGCACGCGAGCGCGTGCCCGGTAACAGTCGGCGTCAGCTCGACGGCCAGCTTCCCGATCGGACCGCTCGACGGCTCCGCCGTCACGTGCACCTGCCGGCCCTCCGCGAGGAGCAGCTGTGCCAGATGCCGGACGATCGTCGTCTTTCCCGCTCCGCCCGGGCCGTCGACGCTGACGAGCAGGCCGCGACGGGGATCAGAAGAGGGACGGTTCATCGTCGCCTCCCCGTTTCGACTGGCCCCGGAGTTCCTCGAGTGACCGGCTGCTCGCGAGATGAGCGAAGAGCCGAGCGGTCACGATCGTGTCGTACTCCGCGCGATGCGGTTTCTGCATGTCGGCCAGCCCGTGGTCAAGCCCGAATGCCTCGACGAGCGAGCCGAGTTTGTAGCTCGGCCGGCCGGGCAGGAGGCGTCGCGCGAGCTTGAGCGTGTCGAACACCTCAGGGCATTCCCAATCGCCGAGTTCGCGTTCCAGCACACCGACGTCAACATGAGCGTTGTGGGCGACGAGCGCTGGGGCGTCCAGAGCTTTCCGCACCTCGGCGCTGACCTCGGCGAACGCGGGAGCCGCTGCTACGTGCTCGTTGGCGATCCCGTGGATCTGCTTCGCAAAAGGCGTGATCGGCCGGGGCGGCCGCACCAACCACGAGGCGGGATCGCCGAGGTGCCCGTGTTCAATCCGTACCGCTGCAAGCTCGACCAGGTCCGGCGGTCGCTGTCCGTTGCCCTCGACATCGACGACGACGTAGCTGAGCGCAGCCCAGTCGGTCATGCAGGAACTCCTGTCCATCCGATGTCGGCGCGACCGTGCCGGTGCGCACGGTGCGGATGCTTCACGTCGTGCACCTGGAATCCCAACGCGTGCTGCAGGAAGTACCGCGGCTGCTCGTTTTCCAGACCGGACACGACGACGGCCCGGTCAGAGATGTCTACGACGTTGACGCCGCCCGCCTCTGGCAACACGCTGGCGCAACGGTGTACGTCTTCCGCTCTTGGCACCCGGTGCGCCCCGGCGCATAGTTCGAGCTGGGACAGCGGGCAGATGTCGCAGAGCTCCCGGATGCCGTAGTGACCGTTGTAGTCGGGCAGGCCGTGCACGTACGAGACGGCGCAGGAAGTCTTGCGGAACAAGGCAGTCGAGCTGGCGAACGCGTCGAGCACGCGACGTTCCAGCGTTTCGGGCACGATCTTGCGTCGTGCGGTGTCCGGGTAGGGTTCGGGGAGGCGGTTGGCCTTGTAGTACGCGGCGATCTGGTCGCGGTAAAAGAGCCCGGTGAACACCGTAGCGTCGGCATGCGTGCTCAATTCGCGGGCCACGGCGAGATGCTGATCGGTGTCGTTCAGACCCGGGACGAGCGGACGCCAGTAGAGGATCGTCCGGTACATCCGCGATGCGGGCGCGCTCATCATCTTCAACGACTCGGCTGCGACGTGCGAAGGGTACGGTTCGATCTTCGGGTCGCCGATCCCTGAATAGGTGAACAGCAGCGTCACTTTGAGGTGACGAAGCTGGTTCAACCGGTCGATGTCGTAGGGCTTGAGCTGGTGGCGGGTGATGACCAGCACGTGATTGGTCAGTTCGCGCTCGTCCAGCTCTTCAAGCACCGCAAAGGTGTGCGGGCGGACCCTCGGCAAGAAGGGCTCAGTGGCCCGGTTGAACAACTGGACCGGCGTGACGTGCGGCCGGAAATACTGGTGGTGGACCAATTCTTCCACTGCTTGCGCATCGGACATCAGCGCAACCGGCTGATCCTTGTCCCACAACCCGTAGGTATGCCGGATGCAGTAGGCGCATCCCAGCGAGCATCCCTGGATGTGGTTCAGGCTCAGCCCGCTCTTGCGGTATTCGACCACCTCGCGTGCGCGGTCGGAGAGTTGGTCTATCCGGTCCTTGCTGAGCAGAGGTACTGGGGTGATCACGTCGCTCGTCTCCAAGGTCGGCCGGGGCGGACTCAGGGAGAGTAGGAGGAGATACGATCGCAACGGAAGCAAGTTGCTCATTGTTGCTCGCAACAAACGAGACCGTCGCCTATCAGTGCAACTCAGCGCTAGTCCTGGGGCAGCTGCCCTGCCAGGTCGTCCATGACGCGCGTGATGACGGCGCGGGCGGCCCGGCCGTAGCTTGCGACGGCGGCCAGCTCGCCGAAGACGTTCGAGTAAAGCTCGATCTCCTGGGGCTGGGCGAGATTGAGAGCCGCGGAGTATGTCTCCACTAGGACCTTTTCATCGTCGTACAACCAGAACCCGTGCCACGGCGCCGCGGTGTACTGAGTGTCGAAGCCGATGATCCCGAGCTTGACGTTGGGGAGTGCGGAGATGGAGACCAGGCGGTCCAGCTGGCCGAGCATGACCGGCACAGACGACAGCCGGAAGCGCAGAGCAGCTTCGGTGAGAACGAAGTGGAAGCGCTTGTCCGGCCGGTAGAAGATGTCCTGGCGCTTCATGCGGCCCGCGACTGCGTCGTTGATGTCGTTGGCAAGCTTGAAGACGCGGATGCTTTCCGCGAAGCGCGCGCGAGCGTACTCGGAGGTCTGCAGCAGCCCGGGAATCACGGTGGATTCGAAGACCCGGAACAGCTGTGTCTTTTGATCCAGTTCGGCAAGCGAGTTCTGTCGCGGCCGGATGCCGCCGCGCAGAATTCGCTGCCACTCGGCGTGCTGAACCTCCAGCGTGCGGAGCGAGGCGAGCAGCGCCGGTGCTTCGCCCTCGTGCCCAGTTGCCTTTGTCCAGGCCGTTATGTCGCTCTCGCTGGGTTTCTGCTTCCCGTTTTCGATCTTGGAGACCTTCGAGAAGTGCCACGACAGCGACTCCGCGAGCTTCCTGCCGGTCAGGCCGGCCTGTTCGCGCAGCTCACGGAGCCGACCGCCGAGCGCCATGCGCGCCTCATGGACGTTCGATGGGTCAGAGGCTTTGTTGCTTGGCAAAATCGTCCCGCCGTATGGCGTGATGCCAGGCAGCATCGCGCCAGTAGTTATGGTGCACTACCTGCTCTGGGTCTTCGACGACCTCACCGCCCAAGAATCCCATGTCATCGTCGAAGTGCATCCGAACCAGCTTGCGTGAGTCGAACAACCAGTAGTCGTGCTTCGGCAACCGGTCGGCAAGGCCGCGCGGCAGGTAGCGGATGTCCTCGCCCGCCCCGCCGGTGAACTGCGAACACCACACGCCGAAGCGGCTGTAGTCCGTGAGCGGCATCGAGACGATGCGCACACGGCTGAAGATCCGTCCCTTTGCCTTCGCCTCGCGGATCATGTCGAGCCAGCTCTGCATCCAAGGCAGGTCGTCCGGCTCGCCGGCGAGGAACTTGCGCAGCGACTCGTTCTCGTACGTCGCGTCGTACTGGTCGAAGGTCTCCAAGCGGAAAGCTGTGTGCTCGAAGGTGTGGAAGAGCTGCCTGAACTCTGGTCCCGGCTTGATCAGCTCAGTCAGCGTGCTCCTCCTCCGGCTTGTCCGACGCGTAGCGACGAGCATAGAACTTCAGGACGTCTTCGGGGATCTCGATCAGGGTCTCATGGTCAGGGACCGGGCCGATCGAGGCCAGCGCTTGCGGGTCCGTCACCTTCCATCCTTGTGCGATGTAGGTGACGCGGTCCGTCCGGTCGGTGGCGTAGAGCGTCGGCGAGTTGTCGACCTGCGATTCGGGGTCCTTGCCGAGGAACTTGACGTGCATCATGCCTCCGTTTCGAGCAACTTGCTTCTTGTTGCTCCCATCGTGACGCACGACACCACGGCAGTCAACGGCCTGGAACGGTGAACCGCGCGGAGACGAATGGGCGGCCGTCGGCGTCGCTGATGAACTCGAGCGTCGTTCAGGAACGGTGCGGCGGCGTTTCGACCCGGGTGTCGTCTGGTTGCCTGATGGACTGATTCCAGTCAACGTGGTGGTCAGTGAGCCAGGACGCGGTGTTGCGCGGCCCTTTCTTCAGTTTCCGGGGGAGGACGGCGTCTCGGATCATCCGTTTGACGGGGCCGGGAGTTGCGTTGCCGCCCATGCGAGCACTGGTAGCGACGACCCGTTCGACGCGGGGGCGGCGAATGCGTTCGTAGGCGCTAAAGGCTTGTGCAGCAGGTAGATCGCGCAGACATTGGGCGAGGATGACGCCGTCTTCGATCGCCATGGAGGCGCCGTGGCCGGCATTGGGTGCGGAGACATGGGCGGCATCGCCGATGATGATTGTCGCTCCGGTGTGCCAGGTGGGTGTAGTCGCGATGTCGTAGCCGTTGGCACCGGTGATGCTCCTGTCGCTGGCCCGGACGATGTCGGCAGCTGGTGTCCGGTCGCGTGCGAGGAGTCCGGCGACACGCTGTTGCCATTCCTCGGAGGTGGTGCTGGCGAGTTGTTCTTTGGTGAGTTCGGCGCTGTGGTGGGGGAGGTTGGCGAACCACCAGGTCTGACCGTCCGGTGCGGTGAGGTAGGCGAAGAATACCTTGCGGCCGTAGGTCATCCGAAAGGTGCCGGGTTCGGTCGTGGCCGGAGCGTGGCTCGCGTATCCGCAGACCGTGATGACTCCGGTATAGCGCGGTTTCGGAGCAGCTGGGTCGATGAGCGCGCGAGTGACGGAATGGATGCCGTCCGCTCCGATCAGCAGATCGCCCTCCGCTTCGGTGCCATCGGCGAATTCCGCGGTGACTGGATCGCCGGGTGTGGTGGTCGCGTGGGTGAGGCGTTTGCCGTGGTGGACGGTGACGCCGCGGCGGCTGGCTTCGTCGAGGAGCTCGCGGTAGAGCGTGGACCGTTTGATCATTCGCGGTCCGCGGTCGCCAGCGGACCCGCCGATTGGGGCTTCACCGAGCCGAGTGCCGCGGTGGTTGAAGAATTCAACCTTGCTGGCGGGGAACGAATTTTCGCGCACGACGTCCGCCGCGTCGACGGCGGCGAGAGCGTCGAGTCCGTTGTGCATGATGCTGAGAAACGCGCCGACTCCGTCCGCGCTGGTCGGGTACGCCTCGTAGATTGTCGAGTCGATCCCGGCTTTCTGCAGCGCCATCCCCGTGACGGGCCCGGCGATTCCCCCGCCGATGATCAAGGCCGTGGTCATTTGTCTCCTGTCGAAGTCATGGCAAGCGAGAGGGACACGAGTTCGCGGACATCCGCGTCGAGGCCATCCGCGGTCGCGACGACGACTGGCATCGCGTGGCTCGACCGGGCCGGCTGGCCCGCAGCCCGAGCGGCGAGCGCGTGCTTCAGCGAGCGCGCGAGATCCTCGTAGCGGTGGTTGTCTTCGCGGACGCGAGACGGCAGGTGCGGGCTGATGCGTACCAGGCCGTCGCGGCACTCCACGACACGACGGTAGTAGCGCCGGTGTATGCCGCGGAGCCGGAATACGTCGCGCCAAGGATTCGGGGTGACCCGTCGCAGCTCGTCGTCGGGAAAGTGTTTGTGCAGAATCGTCCACAATGGACCGAGCTGGCGGTAGACGCGACGGTGGCCTGCCCAGACCCGAAGGGCGGTGACGCGCATCGCTGCGGCGGGATAAATGATGCCGGCCAGGAAGATGACCACGCCCGGGAGAAGGAAGACGGCTGCGGCTATCGCGCCGAGAACGGTGGCGGCGGCACCGCTGGTCTCAGCCAGCGCGGAGGGGGACGATGCACCTGCCCAGCGCAGGATGATCTCCGGGATGAACACGCAGTTCGCGACCACGATTGCCGCGAGCCCGACTGAAGCGATTTTCAAGCCGCGCGCGAGCCGTGGGTTGGCTTCGCGAGCGTAGCGGCGTGCCCAGAGGAACGCTGTGGCGAAGCCAAAGGCCAGATACAGGTCCGCAGTGATGGTGAACACCGCGCCCGCGGGCGATGAACTGCTGTGGACGCTGGGAGGGGCGAGTGCCGCCGTGACGACCAAGATGGCTTCGGCCGCGACGAGCGGCACGGCGAAGCGGCGCGCTCGCGGCCACGCCTTGTGCTGTTCGAGAGCAGAGAAGAGGAAGAAGAAAACGAGGCACGTCACCCCAATCAGCAGTGCGCCGTGCTGAATCAGGCGGGACATCATCGGCGGGAGTCCGACCACGGTCGCCTCGCGGTCGGCGGCGAGGCCGAAGGGGAAGGCGATAGCGAGGCAGGCCGCGAGCCCGGTGAGGGCGCGCAGCGGAAGGTTCTGTGGTGTCCGGCTCAGTCGCAAGCCCAGCCAGGCCAGCACCGCGGTGGCGGCGATGCCGTAGGCGAGGACGAGGTAGGTCACAGCCACCCCAGCCGGTCGCTCAACGCGGTTTCTATCCGGTGTGCCGTGTTGCTGCGCGCGGCGGGTGTCCAGACACGGTCGAGGACAGACGCCCATTCCAGGATGATGGTGGCGACGGTTTCTGCCTCGTATTCCTGGACGGTGTCGTAAGAGGTGCGGCGGAGTGCGCGCCGGACCGCGTCCGGTGCAAGGTCGGGGTACTCGGTGCGCAGAGACTCGGTCGACGAGTCCGGGTACAGCTCTGCGAGCAGCGTGTTGTCGGGTTCACCGCTGTCGTGCCCGGCCAGCATGTGGCCAAGTTCGTGCAGGATGATGTGGTCTTGGTGCGGCTTGCTCGTTTCCTGTTGGTAGAAGATGTAATCGGCTGATGCCGCGGAGATCCAGGCTCCGAAGGGGCCGGGGACTGGGATCGGGTGCGCCCGCAACCTGATCGGCTTGCCGCGCTGGATCCCGACACGGCGGCACAGTTCGGCGACATCCAACGGAGGTTGGATGTCGAGGTCGGTCAAGAGCTGCCGGCAGCGACGGCGCAGCTGCCGTTCAGACGTCACCTGCTCCCTCCCTCCAAGCTCAGGACGAGACGGCACCTACGACAACGGTGCCGGACTGTTCCGGAGCCTTCCACCGTGTTCACCCCGTTGGTGATTGACCTCGCTCGGCCTGCTCGTCGCGATAGACCACGTCGAGCAGGTCCATCACCAGACGCCGCCGCTCGGGCGAAAGCGCGTCTGCGCGCATCGCGATCAGCTTGGCCTCGCTTGTGTTCGCGATCGCGGTCAGGCTCTCTTGTGCGGCCTGCAGCTTCTGCAGCTGTTCGTCGACCCGGTCAGTCACCGTGTCGTCGAAGAAGTACGACGCCGGCACGCCGAAGAACGCTGCCAGGGCGTAAAGGTGGCGCAATGTCGGGTTGTCCTTACGCGCCTTGCGCAGGTGCCAGATGTAGCTCCCCGAGATCCCGACGCCCGTGGCGCTGATCTCCGCTGCGACGAAGTCGTTGGTGTACTCCTGGCCGCTGCGCGGTTTCATCGTCGCGAACAGCCGGTTCAATCTCGCGGCAAGGATCTCCGCGAAGTTGTCCGGCAGGCTCGCCGGAAGATGCCCGTCCGGATACGCCGGCGTGGCCATGCGACCTCCAACCCCGACTGCTTTCACTCAGGTGAACACCCGAACGAGTGGTGCTCCTGATGTTGGTTGAACTCGTCCGCGCGACCAGCCTAAACTCGCGGCCATAGTCATTTCAACTCCAGAACAACGGTAGCGAACTCGACGCCTTCACGTCAGTCAAAGCCACTCGTTCGGAGGAAGATCGACAATGGCATCTACCTCGGCGTCCGTTGCTGGGCATGGCCAGTGCTGCTCCGCATGCGGACAGCCGCTCGGCTCGTGGGGCATCGACAAGTACACCGGACTGCTCAACCGGGAAGGGTGGGACGTCCGGGCCATGTCAGCGCTCGGCGGGCTGTTCGATCGTTCCATCGCGCTGCTCATCCTCGACCTTGACCGTTTCAAAGCTGTCAACGACCGATACGGCCACCCCGCCGGCGATGCCGTCCTTCGCGTTGTCGCCGCGACGGTCGCGGCCGCGGTGCGCCGCGAGGACATTGTCGGTCGGTATGGCGGCGACGAATTCATGGCGCTCCTTGTCGGTGCCGACCAGGCGTGTGCGAAGGCGATCGCGGAACGGATCTGCGGGCGAATACGGAGTGCGGTCGTCGAGGTGCTGTCGGCGGATGGCAGCCGGGTGGTCATCAAGGGCCTCGCCGCGTCAGTCGGCGGCGTCGCCCTGAACCTCCGCGGCGGCGTCGACCTTGCAGACCTTTTCCGGCGTGCGGACTCAAACCTGTTGCGCGCAAAGCGGTTCGGCAAGGACCGCGTGCTGATAGCGGGAGACCGCGGCCTGCCGAGAGGCACGTGCTGCGCCAGACTCAGGTAAGAGTTCACCGTGCCTGCGTCTTTTTGACAGTTGAAGATCAGCTCGAAGGGGCCTACGCTCGCTCTATGGACGTTGCGCGTTCTGCGGTCTGATCTCCCTTCCCGGCCGGCTGCACGAACGGGCAAGCCCGTCATCGAATATGCGATCTAGCCGCCGGGAGGAAGCGATGACCGAGCTGTCGAACCGGGCAGGACAAAACCAATTGGTGCGCGGCCGCACCATGCGGTCCTCTGTGAAGCACTGCCGACTGGCTCGCGGTGACGCGAACGCTCCGGCTTGCGTCCCGCACGATGATGCCTGGCGTGAGGGCTGGGAGGCCGAACAGCTGCGCAAGCTGTCGGATGTGAAGCGGCTCTTCAGCGGTGACTGGATGCACGCGGTCATCGTCGCTCTCGCCACCGGGCCAAAACACTACACAGAGCTTCTCGACACGATCAGGACCTTGTCCGACGCAGGACAGGCTCAGGGGCGCCGCCGCACTCTGCATGAAAGCGTCCTCGCGCGCACGCTCAAGACAATGACTGCTGACGGATTGATCATTCGCCGCCAGGAGTCCACGGCGTTCCCGCCTTCTGTGCAGTACTCGTTAAGCCCCGCGACAGCTGAAGCTCTCGACGCGATGATGCCGATGGTCGCTTGGGCGACCAAGCATGCTGACCTCATCCGACGTTCCCGTGAACGACGATGCACAGCCTAGGCGACAGCGAGCGCTGAAGGTCGCAAGGTTCTCCCGCGCTGCAAGAGTCGGTGGCCGACGAGCGGCGGCATGGTCGGGCTCCGTCCCGTGTCAGTCCGAAACCGCATGTCATCGGGCACGCGAGAGCAGGTAAAAGCGTCAAAACAGTCAATGCGCAGTAGGCCAAAACCCGGAAAGCGCGACGCATAACAGAGTTCCAGCTAACAGGAACGGTCCGAGCGGGATATCCCGAATTGCTCCGCGACTCTTCACGATTCTCGCGACTCCAATGGTGATACCTCCGAGGAGCCAGCCCGCCGAGAGGCCGAGCCAGGTCGCTTCCCAGCTGATCCAGCCGAGTGCAGCCCCGAGCAGCCCGGCCAGCTTCAGATCGCCTCCGCCGATCATGCCCGCGGCATACAGGGCTCCGTGGGCCACCAGGGCGATGGCCGCAGCTATGGCTGCCCGAGTCAGGTCGCCTCCGTGCGCGTTGAGGGCAGCGTCCGCCCCCAGTGCGATTCCGAGAACGCCGGTTGCCCCGCCGAGAAGCATGTTCGGCAGCTTGCGCGCGATCAGGTCGACTGTCGCCAGGGGTATGCCGAATCCGCCAAGGCTGCTGTACGCGAGCAATTCCAGGGACTGGCCGAAGCGGTACGCGAGCGCGGCGAACACGACGGCTGTCGCGGCTTCGAGAACACCGTAGGGTGGCGGTCCTGCAGCCGGCTCGGTCGCGGCGGCATATCGGACGACGAACGGGCGCAGAGCCACTGCGAGTGCTGCGCCGACAAGCGCCCAGCCCAGGACCGTAGCGGTCTGCATAAGAATCACATTCTGCGAAAATTCGTCATGTTTGGACTCTGGCGGTTCAGGAGGCGGCCGAATGGTTCGGTACAGGCCATTTCAGCACTACCAGACTTGCTGCTCGACGGTGAGGAATCGCGCCAAAATTTACGCCAAGTAGGTGAATATTGGGCGGAATTGCCATCCCGGCTTCCGGTTGGTGCTTTCACACCTTGCAGTCGGTATGGGATCACGGGGTAGACCTGATCTAGGCACCCATTAACGGTTCGGGTGAGTGGAGTGAGGGGTGGAGTCAGTGGTCTCTACAAGGACGTGCCGGTCAGCAATGACGCTGTCGAGCTTCGTTGTCGCCGTACTGGCGGCTGGATGCAGCTCGGGCTCGCCGTCTGACCCTGCTCCTGCCAGCTCCGCGGATTCCGCTCAGGCGTCTTCGTCGGCGAGCGCACCGCCGGCATCGACATCACCGGCGGACGTCGCGCGCAAGGGTGCGATCTCGGCATATCTGGGGATGTGGAAAGACATGGCCGTCGCGGCAGAGACATCAAACTGGCAGGACGCGCGGTTGGGGCAGCACGCCACTGCCACCGCCCTGACCAACATCACCCGCGGCCTATACGCGGACAAGGCAAACGGCCTGGTTACCAAGGGACAGCCCAAGAATTCACCTACGGTGTCGTCCGTCGAGCCACCCTCGGCCCCGATAAAGGTGATCGTCGCCGACTGCGGCGACGACAGCAACTGGCAGCACTATCGCGCGGACAACGGGCAGTTGGCCAACGACGGCCCTAGCGGGCGCCGGCAGATCAACGCCGTTGTCGAGCGGCAGCAAGACGGCACATGGCGTGTGACCGACTTCGGAATCCACAAGGTCGGATCATGCTGAGGAAAATCGCGCTGATCGCTGGAACGACGGGATCGCTGGTGCTCGCAGGAGCAGCCCCGGCGCTGGCGGGCGGTCCTTGGGGATCGGCGGACTGCCAGCAGACTCCGTCCCCGGCGTGCCAGCTCGGCGCGGGCCAAGGCGGCACCGACGGCGGTCGTGGGCGCGTCCCGTCGGCGCCTGGCAAGAAGCCGAAGCCGCGGGGTGGCAACCAGGGCGACGACCGGCCGGATGCCGGGGACCGCGTCATCGGACCGAGCGATAAGACCGCTGACTGCGGATACCAGCGTTCGGATTACCAGCCCCCGGCAGGAGGAACCATCACGGCCGCGTACCGGCCATCCACCCATGACCGAGGCACTGAGGTTCAGCCCGCAGTCTTCCGCCCGGCGAGCCTACGGACTGCACCGTTGGCGCTCACCGTCGCGCGGTCTTGGCCGGCGCAAGCACAGCCGGGTCAGGGGCCAGGCGCGTGGTACCTGTACAAGTGCTCCGGTCCTGGTTTCTCAGACGCGTTGTACCGGACGCCGATCTGGATTCCCGACGGACGAGCACCTGCACCTGGGCCGGTGCCGCCGCCGTCGCCCGCAGAATTGGCGCAGGCGGCGCGCAGCCAGCTTCGGTTGCCGAGCCCGTCGATCGCGGCGAACCCGCGCGGAGACCAACTGGTGACCCTGCCGACGTGGTTGTGGCTGTCGAGCGGTTGGGATCAGCAATCGGCCACGGCCGCTGTCCCCGGCGTCTCAGTGACTGCGATCGCGAAGCCGACTTCGCTCGTGTGGTCCATGGGCGACGGATCGACAGTGACGTGCGAAAACGGCGGGACTCCGTTCCCGGCTGGAGGCGATCCGAAGGCGGCGTCGCCGGATTGCGGGCACACCTACCGGACGTCTTCGGCTGGGCAACCGAACAACGCGTACCCGGTGACAGCCACCGTGCACTGGTCGATCTCATGGTCTGGGGCCGACCAATCCGGAACCTTTCCTGACATGACGACTGCAGCCAATGCGGCGTTCCGGGTAGCGGAAAGCCAGGCGCTGAACACCGGCAGACGGTGATTCGCATGGGGCGCAGCCCCTGCGCTGACAACCACAGAACTCAATCCGTGTAGCCACCGCGCAGCAGACGGCGTCGCGGCGCGGTGGCCCATGCCCGAAACCAGAAGGGAGGCTGGCCATGAGCACGTCCGTCTCGACCCACCCGGACACCGCTGACAGGGCGACCGCGCCGCCGGACGCCTGGGCACAGCGAAGCGGCAAACAGGAGCCGCCGTCGCGCTGGAAGACCGTTCGCCCCTCACGCCGGGTTCCGTACCTGCTGCTCGGCGTCGTACTAGTGATTGCTTGCGCAGCGGCGGCGGTGATCGTGTCCATGCAGCTTGATAACCGCCAGCCGGTCCTGGTGTTGGCTCGTCCGGTGACCGTTGGTCATCTATTGTCCGGACAGGACTTCCGGCAGCTGTCCGTTTCCTCCGATGTCGGACTCGACGCGGTACCGGCCGCAGAATCGTCCACTGTGGTCGGCCGCCCGGTGGCGTTCAGCTTGCCTGCTGGAGCGCTGCTGACCCGTGGTTCGCTGGGGCCGCCCGCGATCCCGGTTGCCGGCCAGGCGGTCGCCGCAGTGGCGCTGAAGGCCGGGCAGTTCCCGCCAGCGCTCGCACCCGGTGCGCGGGTCGCTGTACTGGTGTCACCTGGTGCAGCTGCGACAGGGACGCCGAGCACCGCCGGGCAGGTCGCGCCCCCGCTCGCGCAGTGGACTGCGACGGTGAGCGACGTCTGCGCTGGAGCGGACCAGCAAAGCACGGTCGTGTCGTTGCAACTGCCGGAGGCGAACGCACGCCAGCTCGCTGCAGCTCCGGCGGGTCAGATCAGTCTCGTCGCGTTGAGCGGAGGCGGCGGCTGATGTTGATTGCGCTGTGTTCCCTGAAGGGATCGCCTGGGGTGACGACTACCGCTCTCGCGTTGGCAGCGCGGTGGCCGGCCGAGCAGACCCCGGTCGTAGTCGAGTGCGATCCTGCAGGCGGTGACCTGGCTGCGCGGTTCCGATTGCCCTCGACGCCGGGGCTGGTGAGCTTGGCTGCCGCGGCACGCAAGAGCATGGAAGCATCGGTCCTGTGGCAGCACGTCCAACGGCTACCCGCTGGCCTAACAGTTGTCGCCGGTCCGGTTGGGGCGGAGCAAGCTCGCGCTGCCTTAGGCATTCTGGCACCGCGGGGAACATCGGTCTTGCGCGCTGCGGGCGATCAGCCAGGCGTGGTGGTCCTGGCCGACTGTGGCCGAGTAGACCCGGGTTCGACGACGCTGCCGATCATCCGAGCTGCAGATGCGATGGTGCTTTTTGCCCATGCCCGCGACGACGAGCTGTCTCATGTCGCTAGCAAGATCCGGACCGCCGCAACCTGGAATCCACGACCAGGCTTTGTACTGGTCGGTGACGGCTACCCCACGACCGAGGTCGAGCACGAACTCCACATCGGGGTCTTGGACAGGATTCCCCACGATCCCAAGGGAGCCGCAGTGCTGTGCGGGTACCGCCGAAGCGGGCCGAGTCCCGACCACTCAGCACTGGGGCGTGCGGCATTGCGGCTAGCGAGTGGGCTCGGCTTCATGCACCGTCCGCATGGCGCGCCGAGCGCGTCACCTC
Organism: Amycolatopsis echigonensis; assembly: GCF_002846615.1. Classification (NCBI taxonomy): domain Bacteria; kingdom Bacillati; phylum Actinomycetota; class Actinomycetes; order Pseudonocardiales; family Pseudonocardiaceae; genus Amycolatopsis; species Amycolatopsis echigonensis. Next base: position 5,664,187 of record NZ_PJMY01000003.1, read on the forward strand.
GGGTCGGCGGGCATCTGGCCGCCGCAGCACCAGCAAATCAGCCCGATGTGCCAGTCGGCACGCCGCAGCCTCCGCAGCAATGGCAGTCGTCGGCGGACGGGACGCGCCCATGACCTCGCCACACATCCAACCCGGCCAGCGTGCTTCCCGTAACGGTGCGGTCATGCGACCAGATCTGGCACCGTCCACGTCCTCCGTTCCAGGGCCAGCGAGTGTTCCCGGCGTCGATCCTCACGTGGCCGCGGCAATGGAGCGGCTGCGTGTTCGTCTTCGCCGCGAATTGTCTCAGCAGTTGTCCTCGCGCATCCAGGCTGACGACGATGCCGGCCGACCCGCGCTGGAAGCGGGCGAACGGCGCCGGATGGCTCAAGCGATTCTTGCTGATGCCGCAGAAAAGCAAGCGCAGCACGAACTCGACACCGGTGGAGCAGTGGTGCCGCAGGACGTCGAGCGTCGCGTTCTTTCCGCCGTGTTGGACGAGATTTTCGGCATGGCCGGCCTCGAGCCGCTGCTCGCCAACCCGGACATCGAGAACGTCAACATCAACGGAGACCGGGTATTCGTCCGCTACGCCTCGGGCAGGCGGGAACGCCTGGCTCCGATTACCGGCTCGGATGCCGAACTCGTAGAGCTGATCCGCGACCTCGCCGCACGCTCCGGCGTGGAGGAACGGCGCTTCGACCGCGGCAGTCCGATCGTCAACTTCTCCCTGCCTGGCGGGGAACGCGCGTCGGCAGTGATGGCAGTGACCGCCAGGCCGTCGCTGTCGATCCGGCACCATCGGTTCGCCCGGGTGACGTTGCGGGAACTGAGGGAGAACGGAACGCTCGACCTGGCGCTGGAGAACTTTCTCGGCGCGATGGTGCGGGCTCGCAAGAACGTACTCGTGACCGGTGGCGTCGCGATTGGCAAGACGACCCTCCTGAGGGCGCTGGCCTCGGCGATCCCGCCGCACGAGCGTCTGGTCACCATCGAGGATGTCTTCGAACTGGGGCTGGATCACGATCCCGGCCACCCGGATGTGGTCGCGATGCAGGCCCGCGAAGCCAACGTCGAAGGCCAGGGCGAGATTTCACAGTCCGAGCTGGTGTGGCAGTCGTTGCGGATGAGCCCGGACCGGGTCATCGTCGGCGAGGTCCGCGGGCCGGTCGTCATCCCCCTCACCAACGCCATGTCCATGGGCAACGACGGCTCGATGGGCACGCTCCATTCGTCCCTGTCCAGTGGTGTGTTCACGAAACTCGCCGCCTACGCGGTCCAAGGGCCTGAACGCCTGTCGCTGGAAGCCACGAACCTGTTGGTCGCTTCTGCGCTGCATTTCGTGGTCCACCTGGAGAAACCGCGAGGTGCGGACAGCAAACGAGTCGTGTCCTCGATCCGCGAAGTCGTCGGCGCGGACGGCACTCAAGTGATCTCGAACGAGGTGTGGCGTCCAGCAGTTGACCTCCGCGCGATTCCGGGTGTCCCGCTGCGCACGGCCACAGTCGATGAGCTCATCGACGCGGGCTTCGACCCGGATCTGCTGGACCGGGCGGAAGGGTGGTGGAAGCCGTGAACACCACCACCGCGCTGATGGGGCTGCTCGGCACTGGTGTCGGACTCGGCCTGCTGCTGATTGCGGCCGGCTGGCGGGGCATCACCATGCGCTGGCCCCGGTGGGGTGGACGCAACAGCGGAGAGACCGGACGCGATCCACTCCGGGCGCGGTGGCTGCTCGCGGCCGGGGCCGCGGGCATCATGGTCGCCATTGGCACAGGATGGCTCGTCGGCGGCGTCCTTGCGGCGATGGCGACCTGGGGCCTGCCGCGTGTGCTCGGCTCGAACAAGCAGCACGCCCGAGCTGTGGCGCGCATCGAAGCGATCGCTTCGTGGAGCGAGATGTTGCGCGACACTCTCGCCGCGGCGGCAGGGTTGGAGCAAGCCATAGTCGCCACCGCAGAAACCGTGCCCGAGGCGATTCGCCCGGAGATTCACGAGCTGACGTTCCGCCTCGAACGCGGCGACCGGCTCGCTCGCAGCCTCCGGCACCTGGCCGACCAGCTCGCCGATCCGACGGCGGACTTGCTCATCAGTGCTCTCGTTCTGGCCTCCGAGAAGCAAGCTCGCCAGCTGGCCGAGCTGCTCGGCGAACTCGCGACCGAGACCCGTGAGCAGGTGTCCATGCGGCTGCGGGTCGAAGCCGGCCGCGCTCGCACCCGGACCAGCGTCCGGATGATCGTCGGCGTCACGATGGCATTCGCCACGGGGCTGACCGTGCTCAACCGCGGCTACCTCGCTCCCTTCGACTCCGCTCTCGGACAGATCGTGCTCGCCGTGGTCGGAGCGCTATTCACCTTGTCCTTCCTGTGGCTCGCACGCATGGCTCGTTACCAAACCCCAGACCGATTCCTGACCGGCCTAGACGCACTGCACAGCCACGACGGAGCAACGGCGTCTGCCGAGGAGGTGCAAGCATGATCACCGCGCTGGTAATCGGTGTTGGGTTCGGGCTGGGCATTTGGGCCATCTTCGTGTGGGCAGTGCCGCCGCGCCCCGGACTGGCCTCGCTACTGAGGCAACTTGATAACACGCCAGCGCCACCACCGATCACGCCGCAGGAACGGCCCGGATGGGCGGCCACGCTGGGGAAGCCGTTCGTCAGGCTGCTGACCGCACTCGGTCTGCCCAGCCCCAGCCTGCGCAGAGACCTCGCTATCACCGGTAAACCCGTTCCCTCCCACTTGGCCGACAAAGCAGCACTCGCGATCGCAGGACTGCTTCTGCCGACCCTCGTCTCGATCGCAGTAGCCCTGCTGGGTATGCCCTTGGCCTGGGAGGCATCGCTGATCGCGAGCCTGCTCGTAGCGTTCATGGGCTTTCTGCTGCCGGACATCACGGTTCGGCGCGATGCCGCCCGTCGTCGTGCTGACTTCCGTCTCGCGCTGAGCGCCTATCTCAACCTGATCCGGGTCACCCTCGCCGGAGGTGCTGGAGTGGAAGGCGCGCTCACCGATGCCGCCACAGTCGGACGTGGCCGCTCGTTCAACCAGATCCGACGTGCGCTGACCATCGCGAAGGTCACACGCGTTACTCCGTGGGCCACTCTTCGTGCGCTCGGCGATGAACTCGATGTCCGCGAACTCGCCGAGCTCTCCTCCTCGGTCAGCCTTGCGGGCACTGAGGGCGCCCGCGTCCGCGCGTCCCTGCAGGCGAAGGCTTCCGCTTTGCGGACACGGGAGCTCACCGATGCCGAAGGCGATGCTCAAGCCGCTACGGAACGGATGAGCTTGCCCGTGATCGTGCTGTTCATCGGGTTCTTGTTGTTCATCGGCTACCCGGCTGTGGCCGCAGTGCTAGGAGGATTCTGACTTATCTATCCACAGTGGACATTTCATGAGAGGAAAATGATGTTAACGCCCATTATTCTGTTGTGGACATTCACCAAGGAGCACGTGCGGCGCTTGCGCGAGGATGAAGGCGGATACACCACTGAAACCGTACTCGTCACTGCCGCGCTCGTCGCGCTGGCCTTGGTCGTGATCGCGCTGCTGGTGAAAGTGGTCACCGACAAGGCCAACAGCATCCACATGTGAACTCGACGATGGCTATCGATGGTTCCGGCTCTCCGGTCGCGACGACGCCTTCGACGCCGCGACTGGTGTCGCGCGCAGGCTTGCGTCGACTCATGGCGGACGAACGAGGCGCGGCCACGGCAGAACTCGTGCTCGCGACACCTTTATTGCTGCTGCTCATCATGTCGATCGCGCAGTTCGCGTTATGGATGCACGCGTCCCACGTCGCCCAGGCTGCCGCATCTCAAGCGCTGTCGGCCACACGCGTGCAAGGCGGTACCGCCGCGCGCGGACAGAACGCAGCCGATCAGATCCTTCAGCAGTTGGGCCGCGGCCCGCTGCGTGATCCGCACGTCACCGTAATCCGTAGCCCGGAGCGAGCGTCCGTGCACGTGGAAGGTGCCGTGATCCAAGTCCTTCCCTTCTTGACGCTGATGGCCGACGGCGACGCGGCTGGACCGGTCGAACGATTCCGCAGCGGAGCACAGCCGTGAGCGCTCAGAAGAACCGATATGGACAGTGGTGGCGTTCGCTACGCGACGACGAGCGAGGATCGGCCACTGCAGAACTGGTACTGCTTACTCCGGCTTTGATCATAATGCTGCTGTTCGTCGTCTTCTGCGGACGATTGGCAGACGCCAACCTTCGGCTCGAAGACGCCGCACATCAAGCAGCACGCGCCGCGTCTCTCGCCCGCAGCATGACAAACGCGCAGAACGACGCGCGCAACACCGCGTCCGCGGCCCTGGCCAACGCCGGAATCACCTGTCAGGGCCTGGCTGTCACCGTCAATACGGCGGGATTCCGGCCAGGTGCCGTTGCCAGCGTGGAAGTCAGGTGCACGGTGGGACTGTCGGACCTTGCACTTCTCGGCGTGCCGGGAAGTGTCCGGATTTCCGCGTCGTTCTCGTCCCCTGTGGACACATACCGTGGCGTCGCAGCGAACGCAGGGGGTTCCTGATGCTTGCCACATTGCCGGCGTGGCTGCGGCGACTGCGCGAGGACGAAGACGGACGAGTCACCGCGTTCGTCGTCGTGCTGGTTACGGCGGTCATCGCCTTCAGCGGCTTGGTGTTGGACGGCGGTCTGGCCCTGGCAAGCAAAATTCGAGCGATCGGTGAGGCCCAAGAAGCTGCCCGCGCCGGAGCGCAAGCCATCGATTTGTCTGCCTATCGCTCCAATGGCACCTTGCGCCTGGTTCCCGGCCAAGCAACCGCTCTGGCGCACCAGTACCTCGCCGCTACCGGCCACGGCGGCAGTGTGTCCGTCGCTGACAACACCGTCACAGTGACCGTCACCGTCAGCCAATCGACTCAACTGCTCGGGTTCGTGGGAATCGGCTCGATCACAGTCACAGGGATTGGACAGGCCCGGCCACAGCGAGGGATATCCGACACCTCCGGCTAGCCAGCGAATTCTGATGCGGTCGAAAGGAAACCTCCGATGAAACAACAGAACCAATGCGCTACGCCGACACCAGTGCGCGCGGCTACGTTCCCGGACGGACCCGACGCGATTCTGCTGAACCCCGATGTCGCGCCGTCGCGATGGCGTCGCGAGCGTATGTGTGCGGCACTGCGCCCGTGGGTGGTAGTCGGCGTGCTGGGCGGTATCGCGGGGACGGTCGTTGCGGTGACAGCGGAGGTGGGAGTCGCTGTGATCTGCGTTGGTGGCCTGGTCGTGGGGTTTAGTGCGATCGTCGGCTGGGAGCGCGCCGCAGGGCTGCTCGCCGAGCACGGACATCATGACGCATCGTCGTGCCGACTGGAAGTCCGGCGGGGAGAGTTTTTCGTCCGCCGACGCGATCTCATTGGCCTCGGTGCCGATACTGCGGTACGGGCACTGATCGCAGGCGTGGACGAACTCCACCGCAGCCCGGCTCGTGCTTGGCTCGGCCCCGCCGTTCCGCGCGAGGTGCACCGCATCGTCTGGCAGGCACTGGAATTGCTGGACCACACTCGTACGGCCCGGCGCGTGGCCGACGAACTCGCCGCCGACCCCGACTACGCGGCCAGCGAGCTGGCCGCCGATGCCCGTGCGGCGATCGCCGAGGTCGACGACGCCCTCGGCGAGGTCGCGCAGCATGTGGACTGCTGCATCGCGCTTGTCAGGGCCTGGGAAGGGAAACTCCGCCACGTCGAGCTGGCCGCCCGCGCAGAGGCTGCCCTCGCAGTGCTGCCCGGCCGTGGCGATGTCCGTCGGCTCCCGCAGGCGGCGGAAGCGTTGCCGCAGACAGTGTTCGCCTACATCACGGCCGCCCGCGACACGGTCGATGCCGGAGAGTTTCCATGGGAACAACCGGCATCGTTCTGGTCTAACAGCGTGGCGTCGCAGCGACTTGCTGCGGGCACGGCATCGGCCCAGGGCCGGTGAGCGCGTTGCTGGGGAGAGCCCAATGAGAGAAGGGCCCGCAGTGACCTGTCCTGGACCAGGAGCGCGCGACAGCAGCCCCTTGGTATCGACCGCCAGCGAGGTTGTCGACATGTCGTACTGGTCAAGCCAGGAAGTACGGCGCGTCAACGGAGAGGGGAGGAAAATGGCCACCAGCGAGGAGATCGAGCGCCGCGTCGTGGAAGCTGATTCTGCTCGTAGCGCAAGGCGTGCAGCCACAGCGAAACGGATCGGAGACCTGGCGCAGCGGCGAGCCGGCGTCGCCGACCAGCTGAACGAAATCGAAAGAGAACTCGGCGAAACCCTGGCCGCCGCCAACGACGTTATTGGCATCGATGAACTTGCGCAGTTCACTGATGTGCCGGCCGCGGATCTGGCTCAATGGTTCGATGGCCGGAAGCCATCCCGCGCCAAACGGAAGCGATCGACTGCCGGCGCGGCGGCTGCGAAGACAGGCACCGACCACCGGCCGGCTTCCACGAAGACGCCAGCGACCCGTCAAGAGGTGGCAGTACCTAGCGCCAGTTCGGTGGGCACGTCTGCAACGGTGACCTGACCTTCGCGCCGTCCTGACATCGCCCGCACCACCAAGGAATCGAGCACGTCATGACCGCAACATCAGACCTGGCGCAGCGGCAAACGGACCGATCGTTCAGCACTGGTCCTTGCTATTGGTCGCTCCTCGCCGCCGTAGCTCGGGTGCTCCGGCGTGTGATGCGCGCCCTGTTCGCGGTCGTCGTCCTGCTTGCTCTGATGGTCGGCCTGCCCGCAGCCTTGGTTCATTTCATCGGATGGCCATTGCCTGACCACATCCCTGCCTGGGACGAGATCCGGAGCATCCTGCTAACACCGATGTCACCACAGTTCCTGCTCGACGTCCTGGCCTGTGCGCTGTGGCCCTTGTGGGCCCGGTTCGCGTTCGACGTGCTGGCCGTAATCTTGCACACAGCGCACTCCACGCCCTGGCACCGTTCAGCGCACGACGTCCGCCATGGCCCGCTACGCACAGCAGCGGGCGTGCTCGTCGGAGCGATCGTGTTCTCCGTCCTCAGCAGTCGGACACCCACCTCGGTCACGCCGACCCAGGCTGCCACGACCGCGCTTTCCGCAGGCGGACACACGACAATCGCCACGGCGCTCCACCACGTCGAAACGTCGACGGAGGCGACCGTGGCCGAGGATGGGCCGGGGATCGTCACCGCTGCAGTGCACACTCGAGCCGCCACGGCGACCCCGCGGGGCCTGGAAACCGTGCGGTCACCTGAGCACGGGGTGCACGACAGCCTCTGGCGGGTCGCGCAACGTTGCCTCGGTGACGGCAATCGCTGGCCGGAGATCTGGAAGCTGAACCGAGGTACCACGCAGACCGACGGGACGGTATTCACCACACCGAGTCTCATCCGACCAGGTTGGCAACTACGGCTGCCCGTGCTGGCACCCAGCTCTCCCGCGTCGCCACCTGTCGTAGCACCCCCAGCTCCGTACGTCCCGCCACAGGCGTCTGGCCCCGACAAGCAACCCAACACGCAGGCGCCGTCAAAGCAACAATCGTCCGCTCCCGGGACCCCAGCCGAAGCCGTTCCTCCCACTGCGACAGCGAGTCCTGCCCTCGGCATCTCGCTGTCTACCGGTGCGTTCGTCGGCCTGGGTCTTGCCGCGCTCATCACCGTCGCAATGATCAGCGTGCGCCTGCGCCGCCGCAGCCGTTACCGGCCCGGCACCGTGGAAACCGACGATCCGGGCGTGGCCCCGGTCGTACGTGCTCTGCGGATCGCGCACGACTCCGTAAGGTTGCCCCACGACGAAGAGGCGACCTCTCCCGCCTCGCAGGATATGAGGCCGGCTGACCTCGATACGCGCGCCCGCGCCCAAGCCACCGCCCGCGCACTGCTGTCCACGCAAGAGACGACCGCGGTCGGCCTCCGCGAGGGACAGACCGTCGCGCTCGATCTCGCCCGCAGTAACGGTCTTGGGCTCATCGGCCCCGGTGCCTACGCCGCTGCACGTGCGCTGATCGTCGCCCTGCTCGCGCAGCCCGCGAACGACGGCCAAGGTGCCATCGTGGTCATTCCAGCCGCTGACGCCGAAGCTGTGCTCGGAACCGACCTATCGCGACGAGTGCCTGCGCGGCTCCGCATCGTCGACGACCTGCCGGCCGCTCTGTCAGTCTTGGAAGCAGAACTCCTGACACGCGTCCGTGACGAGGACGAAGCCGACCAGGAGCTTGCGCCGCGCACCTACGACAGCCCCGTGCATGCGGTGCTGGTCGCATCGCCAACGCCAGACACCGGCCGGCGAATGCAAGCCATCCTCGACAACGGCGCAGGTTTCGGCCTGGCTGGCGTGCTGCTCGGCCAATGGCACCCCGGCGGCACCGCCCGGGTCCGAGATGACGGCACGATCGGAGCGACCAGCCCGAGCCTGACCGATGCCCTGGCCGGCACCCGCTTATTCACCCTGCCCGGAACCGACACCGCTGAGCTGCTCGCGTTGCTCCATGCCGCAGAACCCGCTGGCTTCGACCAGCCCGCGACCAAGAGCACCTCAGTTTCCCAGACCGAAGACGATCCCCGGCGCAATGAACGAACTGCAGCTACTCGCGCGGCCAGCGCGGACAGCCGGGAGCACTGCACCAAGTATGAGTTCGTCACCGCGGAGTCACACGAACCCGCGCCCGAAACCCCGCCAGCGCGTGTCGTGATCGACGTTCCCTCCCCGGCCCGCACTGCCACGCACGAACTCACAGACCTTCAGCCCAAGGGCGAACCACAACCCGCGCCGCACGCAGTGAGCACAGCGCAGCAAGTCGAAACGTCGGAGGGCGGCGAGCGTGCCACGTCAGGGGGCGACGATCGCCTGATGCCGCGGACACCGGCCTCCGTCTCCGTCCAGCCGAGGGCTTGCGAGGCCGCGCCGCTGCGCCTGCAGGTGCTCGGCCGACTGCATTTGACTCGCACCGAACCGGATCCCACCGACCTCATCGAATCTCTCGCGCCGCGCCAGCGCGAGATCCTGGTCTATCTCGCGTTGCACCCCGAGGGCAGCCGTCGCGAAGTGCTCACCGCGGCACTCTGGCCTAACGCACCAGGCGACCGCCCCTACAACTCGTTCCATGCAACCCTTTCCCAGCTGCGTCGCGGACTGCGCACAGCCACACGGAACGAGATCGCCAACATCACCGTCAATGACGACGGGCACTACGCGCTCGACCGCTCCGTAGTCACGGTGGATCTCTGGCAACTGCTCGACGCGTTAGCGATACGTCGCCACGCAGCCACCGAGGGCGAGGCCCTCACGGCGCTGCGACGCGTGGCCGAGTTGTACAGGGGCGACCTTGCTGACAGCATTTCCGCAGACTGGATTGACGGTCCCCGCGAAGCACTCCGCAGGGACGTCCTCGATGCCCTCAGCGCTCTGATCCGCAGGATCGGCGACGGCGACCCCGATCAGACGCTCGTCTTGCTTGAACAGGCCCGAAATCTCGACCCCTACAACGAGGCCATCTACCGCGACCTCATGCGGACCCAGGCCCGGCTCGGACAGTACGACAGCATTCAGCGCACGCTGAGTCTCTTGACCACCTCGTTAGCGACGCTGGACCAGCACCCCGCCCGCGACACCGTCGGACTCGCCGACTCCCTCCTTCGGCTTCACAGCAGCCAGCTACGGGACCGGAAGGCGAGCTGAGCAGCAGATCCTGATCTAGTCCCGCGGCCAAACATTGGTTAGCCGGTCCTCGGCGCCACAGCGACGCCGCTGCACACGCTTAATCAGCTCGCTGTGCTTCTCCGCCCATCTGACCGGATCTTCCAGCCTCGAGAGCAGCTCTTCAGCGACTGCGTTGAGTACAACGCCACCGGCGGAAACAATCTGCGCCTACCCTGGGGTGCGACTGACATTTCTCGTGGTTGCGTGCGGGCTCGCGGTTTTGAAAGCCGACGAATCAGCGTAAGCTGCGAACGGGGTTGCCACCGCCTCTTATGTTCGACACTGTCGGAGCCGTTTACGTTAAGCCCCTCTCGGCTTGGCGTTCGGTAGGTTTCTACGCATGCTAGGCGAGATCGCGTAACTCATGTGAGCATGCAGTGCGTGCCGCGCTGGGGCGAACGTTGACTGCCTGTCCCACTTCCTCTCCGCCTTCTTCTCTGGTTTCTCTTCCGGGGTCTCGCTAGAGAAGAAGGGGGAGCTTCGTCACTTGTTGCAGGTTGGTCGCTCGATGCGCCTGCCACCGTGGCTCCAGACTTCGGTGCCGGCAGGCACATGAACAGTCGGCTTGGGTGGCGTGTTGGCCGTCTGATGCTCGCATTGCCTCCGTTCGCGCGTTCTGTTCTGTTGTGGGTAACTTTCCCTATATCATTAGGCTCCTTCATAGTTCTTCCTCTCATTTTTCTTCTTGGTCTTCAACTATCATGCGGCGGTTCCTGTCTATTTCTTGCGGTCAAGACAAAGTCTAACGATGCGAAAAACATGAGTCGCAGGCATTGACAACCACGTGGGCGGCGTAGTGGCAAGCGGCTCGAGTCGGAAACCGCGAGATTATTAAAAGAATTCTTGCAGACCGCCAAGGCCTGTCGCGGGCGCGGGTGCTGGGTGCCGCTGTGCGGGTGGCGGGCGCGGGTGCTGGGTGCCGCTGTGCGGGTCGCGGGCGCGGGTGCTGGGTGCCGCTGCGCGATCTTCTCTTCCTATGCGTCTTCCCAGCTCAAGGGCTTGGCCAGCCCTGAACAGCAAGGCCGACGCCGAAGGTAACGGCGAGATAACGGAACCCGGCTGAAGATTGAAAGTGTCTAGGCAGTGTGTCAACCTAGACATGTAGCCGAGACAGATTGAAGGGGATGAGGCAGAGAAGGGCGTGAGGACCGGGGCACGGCGTCCCGCGAGCGATCTCCTTCCTTTCTTTTCCTCAAAGGTTTGGTCTTTATGAAATATAAGACCCGCACAGCGCGGGCAGCGGCTTGGGCCGCGCGGACAGCAGCGAAACCGTGCAGGGCAGTAGTGGGGAACGACGCGTAGCCAAACGCGCATTTCTAGTCTGAGATGCGTAGTAACTGCGCTTGCAGCCCCGTTATGTGAATCCCTTGCTATAGAGCGGAGTAGCGCGCATAAAAGGCATGCCTGCCAGAGGTGTGTCCCCAAGATAACTACATGGTGGTCTAGCACCGACAAACGTCACAACGTGTGGGCGTCCGGATTGTGTAAAGCGGTTGCCGACATTGAACGGCCCTCTCAAGCGCGTCGCGCTTTTGCTGTTCATAGCACGCTATGTCTTACGGGCATGGTTCCCTGCGTTGTGCCCTAGACATAACGGCTTTCCCTTTTGGGGAGGTTCGGGGAATGCGCTACCGGTCGACCGGGCCCTATCGCTTGTGATTTCGCATCGCACGGACATAGAAGATGATCCCCTTTGCGCGAATCGCATCCGACGTGTCCACATTTCGGCCCGTACCAGTTCGCAACTGGCCTGAACCGCCAAACAACCTGCAACTACAACACCATTGGAGGTTCTGTCATGACGCGTAAAGACTTCAAAGAAATTGCTGATTCCGTACGCAGGGAAGTTGTCGTCGACGACGAACGAAAAGCGCTCGCCGACGCCTTGTGCGCGTACTTCAAATCGGTAAACCCCCGATTCGACCGAGACCGCTTCTTTGCCGCATGCGGTCTGTGACCCGCACTAATCCGCGCCCACTGGGAGTGTCAATCATGAACAACCCTGAAATTTCATTTTCCGAAGATGCGAATCTGTATTTCGGGCATAACTTTCGCTATGGGACATGGGACGGTGAAGACTGCGCCCGAGATAATGACTGGTCCGGATTCGGATTCGTGCTCGGATCGGGTGGTGATCCGCTGCCAATTCCCGGCGACTACCTCACCGGGCACCAGTGCGCCCACCTGGCGGACGTGTCCAACGGGCACGCGGCGGTGCGACTCATGGAGGAAGCGGCACCCGGGAAAGCGGCTGAGTGGAACGGCCTTCTTGCCTACGACTACGGCGATTCCACCGCATGTGAGGCAGCCGACCGTATCGGTGCCGCTCTCGCCGGATACCCGCTGCTCGACGACGAAGACCTGTCCGAGCGGGAATCCGAGAATGCCGCGCGCGTGCTGGTCGACTGCTACGACGTGCCCGAGGAAATCGCGGCGGAGGTCGTTTCGGCGCTGAGCGATGACGGACAGACCTTGTGCACCGACTGCCACGGCTGGAATATCGACCACATCATGTACGAGCTGGGATATCGGCAATGCGCCGAGTGTGGCAAGTGGCTCGAAAGCGCTTGTGATGAGCCACTGCACTACGACTGCGCCGAATGCTACGCGGAAGACAGTTGCGAATGCGTTTCGGTCATGGTCGACGGATATCGGCACGGCAATCACATCGTAACTATGTCGGACGTTCGCGAAACATTGCGTGGCTGCGAACGCTGTTACCCCGTTGTCCACCCCAACGGCAAATGAGCCTGACCGTGCGTGATCTTGCCGAATTGATGCAATCTCATTGTCGTAACTAGTCGCAACCGTGTTGTGGGGTTTCGGTGCCGCGCGCGTTCGCGTGCGGACGCCGTGACCGCGCAACGGTTTCCTTATCGCCTCCGATAACGAAAGTGGGTTAGTCATGTCCAAAGAAACCAGCGAATGGCTCAACAACAACGTGCTGATCGGGTTCACCGACAAGCGCGGGCAGGCGTGGCACTACCGGGCGTCCGCGCAGGGGAGCGAGCCGAACCATTACCCCGGCGCTATCCCGGTCGACGATGTGCAGCGCCGTCTGTTCCACTGGACCGCCGAACCGGAATCGGTGCTCGTCGCGGGCAAGTTCGGCCTTCGCCGCGTGCCCAACAAGCAAGCCATCGCCGCATCGGATACCGGCGACGTCCTCGGAATCTTCGCCGACGGATACACCGTGCACCAGTACCAGGAATGGCTGCTCGACAAGGTCGGCACGATCCTTGACGACGGACTGTCGATCGGTTCCGCGGGCCTGCTGCGCGACCGCCGGCAAGCATGGGTGAGCGTGGAAGTGCCCGAGAACATCACCACCCCGGAAGGTGTGGAGTTCCGGCCGAACCTGGTTGCCTGCACCAGCCACGACGGCAGCCTTGCGACCACCTACAAGCGGACCGTCACCAACGTGGTGTGCGACAACACGATGTCGGCCGGGCTGCGCGAGTACGGCCAACAGTTCAAGGTCAAGCACTCCAAGAACGGCAAGTTCCGCATTGTGGAGGCCCGCGACGCGCTCGCGATGGTCCACACCGTGGCCGAGGAGTTTGCCGCCGAGGTCAAGGCCCTCTGCGAAACGACCGTGACCGACCAGGCATGGCACGCCTTCCTGGACGCACATACACCGATGCCCGAGGAGAAAGGACGTGCCCGCACCACTGCGACGAACGAACGGGCCGCGCTCAACCGATTGTGGAACACCGACAACCGGGTCGGACAGTCGGGCGGTGCTGGCTCTGGTGGTGTTGGCCGGTCGGGTGGCTCCGGTCGCGGTGCCGTCGGGCAGCCGAGCGGTGCTGGTTCCGGCACTGTTGGCCAGCCAGGTCGCTCCGACCGCGGTGCCGTCGGGCGACCGGACCGCTCTGACATGGGCACCGTCGACGGGTCCGACCGCTCCGTCTCCGCCCCGGGCACCGCCGACTGGCCAGGCCTCTCCGAAGACGAAGCCCGAACCGCCCTGGCCCGGCGGTGGCTCTATGCCTTCGGCCCCGCACCGGTCGCCGACCTGCGCTGGTGGAGCGGCTGGACGGCAGGTCAAACGAAAAAGGCCCTGACCGCCCTCGCCCCCGCCGAGGTCGACCTGGACGGCGAGCCAGCGATCGCCCTGCCCGACGACCTGACCCCGGTCGCCGCGCCCGACCCGTGGATCGCCCTGCTCCCGGCCCTCGATCCGACCGCGATGGGCTGGCAGTCCCGGGACTGGTACGTCGGCCCGCACCGCGCCGCCTTGTTCGACCGCAGCGGCAACATCGGCCCGACGATCTGGAGCGACGGCCGGATCGTCGGAGCCTGGTGTCACCGCCCGACAGGAGAAGTCGCGGTCCGCCTGCTGGAGGACATCGGAGCGGAAAAGACCGCCGCGGTGGACGCCGAGGCAGCCCGGCTGAGCGAATGGCTGGGGGAGGCGCGAGTGGTGCCGAAGTTCCGGACCCCGGCGGAGAAGGAGCTGTCTGGATAGCGCAGCACACCGTGCCGAAGCGACCCGCAGTGAGCGGCGCGGGCGACGGCCGGACGCCCAGCGGCCCGGCTTGCTCAGCGACCCGGCCGACCCGGCTGCCTGGCGGCGGGGTCACGCGATGACTGGTGCTGCCTGGCGGCCGGTCCGGCGGTGGCTGGTGCTGTCTGGCGGCCGGGTGCGGTGGTGGCTGCTGCGCGGTGGCTGGGTTCGGCGGTGGCTGGTGCTGTCTGGCGGCGGGGGCCGGTGGCGGCTGGTGCTGCCTGGCGGTCGGGTGCGGTGGTGGCTGCTGCCCGGTCGGCCCGGTCCGGTGGTGGCTGGTGCTGACCGCTGGCCAGGTCCGGCGGTGGCCGGTGCGGTCCGGTGGCCGGGTCGGGCGACGACAGGGCGGCTGTTGCCCGGTTGGCTCAGGCGGTGGCTGGGCTGTTGACAGCTCCGGCGGTGGTTGAGCTGCTGACGGCGGGCGGCGGAACGGCTTCTGATAACCGCGTCGGGCGGCGGCAGCGCCGGACGCCGAGTCAGCTCTCACCGCCCTGCCCCTGGCCGGGACGACCTGCGTATCGGGGTCGGCCCGGTGGAATTTTCCCTGCGGCGGGCACCCGCCTGGCCGCATTTCGCCCGTTCCGGCCCTTGATCGCCTTCCGATGCCCCACGGAAGCGCGAAGATCAACTTAGCCCAACAGGGTTGGCCGTATTGGCCCGAGTCGCCCCATACGCCCGGACTGGCGCAGACGAGCGCGGGAAGCGCCCCGAGACTCGGCCGACCGGCGGTACCTGTGTCCGAGCCAACCGCGGACCGCGACCGCCGCCCGCCCCCGCGCGCCCCCGCCCCGCGAGGCTCGGCGAAACCCGCCCGACAGCGTGAACCGGGGCACCAAGACCGATCAAGCGACTGGTCCGTTCCCGCCCCCGGCACCGGAGGGAGCGCCCGCCCCGTTTCCGGTCCCCACCCGGCTGAGCTGGGTTCTTAATCGATTCTTGACGTCTCCCGGCAGTGGTGGAAGTCTCGTCAGGGCAGTCCGGGGCAACGGCGCCCGCACGCTAGGGTTGCACCGATTCCGGAAGTCGCAGAAGTCGTCCGGGGCGGGCGCCCCGGGGAACTTCCGCAGTGTCCAACTTCAGCGGACGGCGGCCGGTGCGCCGCCGCCGTGATCAACACCAGAGGAGTGGCAGCAGTGACCGTTCGCGTAGGTGTCAACGGCTTCGGCCGGATCGGCCGCAACTTCTTCCGTGCCGTTAAGGCCAGCGGTCACGACATCGAAGTTGTCGCCTTCAACGACCTCGGCGACGTCAACACGATGGCGCACCTGCTCAAGTACGACTCGATCCTCGGCCGCTTCCCGGGCGAGGTCAGCGTCAGCGACGAGGGCATCGTCGTCGACGGCAAGACCATCAAGGCCCTCGCCGAGCGCGACCCGGCCAACCTGCCCTGGGGCGACCTCGGCGTGGACGTCGTCGTCGAGTCGACCGGCTTCTTCACCAACGCCGACGCCGCCAAGGCGCACATCGCCGGCGGCGCGAAGAAGGTCATCATCTCCGCGCCGGCCAAGGGCGAGGACCTGACCGTCGTCCTCGGCGTCAACGACGACAAGTACGACGGCTCGCAGACGATCATCTCGAACGCGTCCTGCACCACCAACTGCCTCGGCCCGCTGGCCAAGGTCCTCAACGACGCCTTCGGCATCGAGCAGGGCCTGATGACCACGATCCACGCCTACACGCAGGACCAGAACCTGCAGGACGGCCCGCACAAGGACCTGCGCCGCGCCCGCGCCGCCGCCCTGAACGTCGTCCCCGCCTCCACCGGTGCGGCCAAGGCGATCGGCCTCGTGCTGCCGGAGCTGCTCGGCAAGCTGGACGGCTACGCGCTGCGCGTCCCGGTCCCGACCGGCTCGGCCACCGACCTCACCGTCACCCTCAAGAAGCCGGCCACCGTCGACGAGATCAACGAGGCGTACAAGGCCGCCGCCGAGGGCCCGCTGGCCGGCATCCTGCGCTACTCGGTCGACCCGATCGTGTCCTCGGACATCGTCACCGACCCGGCGTCCTGCATCTACGACTCGCCGCTCACCAAGGTGATCGGGAACCAGGTCAAGGTCGTCGGCTGGTACGACAACGAGTGGGGCTACTCGAACCGCCTCGCCGACCTGATCAAGCTCGTCGGCTCGAAGCTCTGAACCGGATGAGCGTCAACAACCTCGACGACCTGCTGGGCGAGGGCGTTCAGGGCCGCTACGTGCTGGTGCGCAGCGACCTGAACGTCCCGCTCGACGGGTCGGTCATCACCGACGACGGCCGGGTCCGGGCCGCGCTGCCGACGATCAAGAAGCTCGCCGACGCGGGCGCGAAGGTCGTCGTCACCGCGCACCTCGGCCGCCCCAAGGGCGAGCCGGACCCGAAGTTCACGCTCGCGCCGGTCGCGAAGCGGCTGTGCGAACTGCTCGGCTCCGAGGTCCCGCTGGCCGGCGACCTCGTCGGCGAGTCGGCGAAGGCGCTGGTGTCCGGGCTGGCCGACGGCGGCGTCGCGCTGCTGGAGAACGTGCGCTTCGACGCGCGCGAGACCAGCAAGGACGCCGTCGACCGGTCCGAGCTGGCGGCCGAGCTGGCCGCGCTGACCCCGGGCGGGGCGTTCGTCTCCGACGGCTTCGGCGTCGTGCACCGCAAGCAGGCCTCGGTCTACGAGATCGCCGCGGTGCTCCCGGCGTACGCGGGCGGCCTCGTGCTGGCCGAGCTGGACGTGCTGAAGAAGCTCACCGACGACGTCAAGCGGCCGTACGTGGTCGCGCTCGGCGGCTCGAAGGTGTCCGACAAGCTCGGCGTCATCGCGAACCTGCTCACCAAGGTCGACCGGCTGCTCATCGGCGGCGGCATGGCGTACACGTTCCTCAAGGCCAAGGGCTACGAGGTCGGCACGTCGCTGCTGCAGGAAGACCAGCTCGACCAGGTCAAGGGCTTCCTCGCCGAGGCCGAGAAGCGCGGCGTCGAACTGGTGCTGCCGGTCGACGTGCTCGCGGCGGAAGGTTTCGCGGCCGACGCGGCGCACGAGGCCGTCGACGTCACCGCCATCCCGGCCGACCGCATGGGCCTCGACATCGGCCCGCGCAGCGCCGAGCTGTTCGCGCAGAAGCTCGCCGACGCGGCGACCGTGTTCTGGAACGGCCCGATGGGCGTCTTCGAATTCGAAGCGTTCGCCGGCGGCACCCGCGCGGTGGCCGAGGCGCTCGTGAAGAGCGACGCGTTCACCGTGGTCGGCGGCGGCGATTCGGCCGCCGCGGTGCGGCAGCTCGGCCTTCCCGAGGACGGCTTCTCGCACATCTCCACCGGCGGCGGCGCCTCGCTGGAGTACCTGGAAGGCAAGGAGCTGCCCGGCGTGGCGGCGCTGGAGGGGAAGAACTAAGTGGCACGCAAGCCCCTGGTGGCAGGCAACTGGAAGATGAACCTCAACCACCTCGAGGCCATCGCCCTGGTGCAGAAGATCGCCTTCGCGCTGCCGGAGAAGTACTACGCGAAGGTGGACGTGGCCGTGCTGCCGCCGTTCACCGACATCCGCAGCGTGCAGACCCTCGTCGACGCCGACAAGCTCTCGCTCACCTACGGCGCGCAGGACCTGTCGCCGCAGGACTCGGGAGCGTTCACCGGCGACATCTCCGGCCCGATGCTGGCGAAGCTGGGCTGCAGCTTCGTCACGGTCGGCCACTCGGAGCGCCGCGCGATCCACGGCGAGACCGACGAGCTGGTCAACAAGAAGGTCAAGGCCGCGCTCAAGCACGGCATCACGCCGATCCTGTGCGTGGGCGAGGAGCTCGAGATCCGCGAGGCGGGCGAGCACCTCGAGCACACCCGCAACCAGCTGGTCGAGGGCCTCAAGGGGCTCAAGGCCGAGCAGGTGCAGTCCGTCGTGATCGCGTACGAGCCGGTGTGGGCCATCGGCACCGGCAAGGTCGCCACCGCGGCCGACGCCGAGGAGGTCTGCAAATCCCTGCGCGGGACGCTGTCGGAGAAGTACGGCGACGAGGTCGCCACGGCGGTCCGGGTGCTCTACGGCGGTTCGGTGAAGTCCGGGAACGTCTCCGAGCTGGTGGCCGCGGACAACATCGACGGCGCGCTGGTCGGCGGCGCCAGCCTGGACGGCGAGGAGTTCACCAAGCTCTGCGCGCTCGCCGCGGGCGGCCCGCTGCCCTGATCGTGGGCACTACCGGGTAGCCTGTGTGTTCGGTCCGTCACTAGAGCAGTGGACGAGTCCAGGGGTACGGTGAAGATCCGCACACTTGTGCGGATCCGGCCGTACCCCTGCATGCTCAGACAAGCACAGAGGATGACATGAAGCTGTTCCTGCAAATCCTGTTGATCGCCTCCAGCGTGCTGCTGGTGGTGGCCGTGCTGCTGCACCGCGGCCGGGGCGGCGGCCTGTCGTCGCTGTTCGGCGGGGGGATGCAGTCGAGTCTCGCGGGATCCAGCGTCGCCGAGAAGAACCTCGACCGGATCACGCTGCTGCTCGGGGCCATCTGGCTGATCAGCATCGTGGGCCTCGGCCTCCTGCTCAAGGTCTGACCGGGTCCCCGGAAGGGGGCTTGCGATCGGCGTGCCTATTGGGGGGCGCGCCGCCGATTCCAACGGGTGAGGATTCATGGTTGGCGGTAACGCGATTCGCGGCACCCGCGTGGGTGCCGGTCCTTCGGGCGAATCGGAGCGGGGTGAATCGGCGCCACGGCGCCGGGTGTCGTATTGGTGCGCGAACGGGCACGAGGCTCGCCCGTCGTTCGCGATGGACGCGGAAATCCCCGACGAATGGGACTGCCCGCGCTGCGGGCTCCCGGGCGGTCAGGACGAGCAGAATCCGCCCGCCGCGCCTCGTACCGAGCCGTACAAGACGCATCTGGCTTACGTGAAGGAACGCCGCAGCGACGCCGACGGCGAGGCCATCCTCGCCGAAGCGCTCGAGCGTCTCCGCCAGCGCCGCGAATTGATCTGAGGCACGGTTCTTTCTCCGGGACCACCGGCTTCCCGTCCGCGAGGGCGAGGGCCGGTGGTTTTTTAGTTCCCGGGGAGTCTTGGGTGGTCTGGACCCTGGCCGGTGGAGGTTCAGACCTTTGCCGAGTGGGCGGCGTGGGAGGAGATTGCTGCCGTTCGGGCGGCCTGGACCTGGGGGAGCAGGTCCAGACCAGGGCGGATCAGGGCAGGGCAAGGCTGGTGGACCGGGGCAAGGCTGACCACGGCAGCGCAGGTCCGGGCCATGGCAGGGCAGGCAAAGGTTCAGGTGCCGCGCGGCGCATTCCTGTGCCGCAGGCCGGGCCCGGCTGATCGGTGCCGGTGGATCCTTCACCCGGCCTGTCGTTGCCCGGCCCGGAGCACCGCGGGAACCGGTCCGCAGCAGGGAAACGCGGCAGGCTCCGCAGAGAGCCTCGGGTGGTCAGGCCGGTGAGAACCGGCGCGACCGCGCCCGAGAACCCAGCCAGCCCTCGTCAGCGGTCCAGTGGATACCGGGCCCGTACCCGGAACCCGCCGTCCTCCGTGTCGGACGTTTCGAAGCTTCCGCCCAGCAGGCGGGCGCGCTCGGCGAGTCCGGTGAGTCCGTGACCGCCTGAGGGGAAGGCTTCGCCGGCGCGGCAGGCGCGGGCGTTCTCCACCTCGATGTCCAGCGCGCCGCTCGCCGCGTGGATGCGGATCGTGGCCGTCGCGCCGGGGGCGTGCTTGTGGACGTTCGTCAGGCATTCCTGCACTGTCCGGTACGCCGCCGCCGAGACCTGGCTCGGCAGGCTGTCCGGGAGTTGCTCGACGGTCAGCTGCACCGGGACGTCGGACGTGCGGATCAGGTGGTCCAGTTCCCCTATCCCGGGCCGCGGGCCGTCGTCCCCGGACCCGGAGCGCAGCACGCTCACCAGCGACCGCAGTTCCTCCAGCGTCCGCGTCGACAGCTTGCGGATGACCTGCGCCGTCTCCAGCGCCGCGCCGTCTTTGGCCTGCGCCTGCAGCGCGCCCGCCTGCATGGCGATCAGAGTGATCTGGTGCGAAACGACGTCGTGCATCTCGCGGGCCAGCCGGGCGCGTTCCTCGGCGCGCACCGCGTCGGCGTGGAAGCGGCGTTCGCGGTCGCGGCTCTTCGCCAGTTCGGCCAGCTTCGCCGAGATCTCCGCGCGCGCCCCGATCAGCAGGCCGATCGCGATCGGCATTCCGGCCACCAGCACGCCGTAGATCCCGTCGAGGACGTGCTCGCGCCAGCTCAGGTCCGCGAATTCCGAGAGCGGCCATCGCACGAACCGGCAGGTGAACACCAATCCGGCACCGACCCAGGTCTGCCAGTGCGATTGTCGCCGCGTGGCGAGCATGCCGAGGTTGAGCATCGACGCGAGCTGTGCCCATCCGGCGAAGAATCCCGGCGCTGCGGCGAGCACCGCGAGGAACGGGAAGCGCCGCCGCACCACGACCGCGAGGCAGGCGGCCGCCGACAGGTACAGCGAATAAGGCTGGGCTTTCGGTGGCACGACGAGCCAGACGTCGAGCACCGCCAGCAGCACGACCACCGCCTCGATGGCGATCGTCGCGACGAGGGGTTTCCGGAACACGGCGAACGCCCCGGTCAGGCTGGCGCGCCTGGCCCGCCGGGCGGCTCCCGCGGCGGAGCTGCTCATCGAGATGCCAGGAATCGAGAGTCCCTCAGTGCTCATCGCGGCGACCCCATTCGTCTTGTGGACTTAGTGATGAGATGCTCCGGCCACCCGATCGGGACGCGCGGCGGTGAACAAATGTGCGGATGCTAACGGGAACGTGTGTGTTGCCAGTAAGTTTCACCCAGAGTGGTACTTGTGGTGTTGTAATCTCCACAACTGCTCCAACAGGATGAACGTCGGGCAGGTGACGTCACCTTGTGTCGATCACATCACCTTACGTTCACCATACGGCGGTTCCCACATCGTGGTGAGCCGCTTTTTGGCCGAGTGTCAGTTGCTCCGTTTGCCGCCCAGGTCGGGCCCACGCGAACAGGGGAGAGATCACCCGTGCGGGTGGGCGCGAAGTGTCGTTGCGCAGTCGAAGGCCGCCGCGTGGTGGCGGGCACGAGGCGTCGACTGGAGTGAGCAGGCGGTTTACGCGGGTATCTCCGCGGTCGCGACGAAAACCGCGCGGCCATCGTGATCCCGCGGGCGGGGCGTCGGCCGGGTCGCCGGTCGGCGCGAACGGAAGAACAAGCTCCCCTCGCTGGCGCAGCCTCTCATCGACTATGTCGCTTATAATCGATGATTTGGCAGATTGTCTATCCTGGCAGCATGAAGCAGATGCTGTCCGAGCAGATCTACGACCGGGTCCGCGACGCGATCATGCGCGGTGAGGTCGAGCCAGGACAGGCGCTGAAACCGCAGGAACTGGCGGCGCGGTACGAGGTCAGCCTCGCCGTGGTGCGGGAGGCGCTGGTCCGGTTGGTCGGCGAGGGACTGGCGGAACGGCTGACGAACCGCGGGTTCGCCGTGCCCACGCTCGCTGATCAGCGGTGGCAGGAGATCATCGAGGCGCGCCGGACGGTCGAGCCCGCGATGCTGCGGATGTCGGTCGCGCGCGGAGACCTGGAGTGGGAGACGCGAGTGCGCGCGGCGGGGCACCGGCTCGCTCGGACGCCGATGTATGTGCCGGAGGAAGGCAGCTACTACTCCGCTGCTTGGGCGGAAGCGCACCGCTTGTTCCACCGCACGCTGCTCGACGGCTGCGGGAACGCGGTGCTGCTGGAGACCTTCGACCGGATGTGGATGGCGAGCGAACTGGCCCGGCGGTGGACGGTGCACCCGGCGTACCGGATTCCGGTGGAGGACGTCCTCGCCCAGCACGAGGGACTGGAGCGGGCGGCGTTGAGCCGGGATCCGGAAGCGGCGGCGGAGTTGCTGACGGACCACTTGGCGGCGACGGCGGCAGTGCTGACCGGCGCGGAGGCGGCGGGGGAGTAGGGCTGGTGCTCGCGTAGGAACGCAAAAGCTCAGTATCCTTGCCCCGCAACGAAAAAGGCTCCCCGCGCCAACGCACGAGGAGCCCTTCTCGGCAAAACTGTCTTACTCAGCTGGCGGCTGGTACACCTTCGTCAGCTTCCCGGCCGCCTCGCGGTCCAAGAGCCACAACGTCCGCCGGTAGCCGCGGGCGCCCGACACCGGGATCTGCGTTTCCGGCGCACCGGCCAGTGCCTGCGCGACCGCGTCCGCCTTGGCGGTGCCCGCCGTCATCAGCCACACCTCGCGGGCGCGGCGGATGGCCGGCAGCGTGAGCGACACACGCGTCGGCGGAGGCTTCGGGCAGTCGCGGACCGGTACCACCGAGCGCTGCGTTTCGCGCACCTCGTCGGTTTCCGGGAACAGCGACGCCGTGTGGCCCTCGCCGCCCAGGCCCAGCAGCATGATGTCGAACTCCGGCACATCGGCATCGGGGCCTGCCGCGTCGGAGAGCACCTTCGCGTACGCCTCGGCGGCCGCGTCGACGTCGTCGCCGAACTCGCCGTCCGACGGGGCCATCGCGTGCACCCGCTCCGGAGCCAGCGGGACGTGGTCGAGCAGCGCTTCGCGCGCGCCCTTCTCGTTGCGCTCGTCCGAATCCGCCGGGACGAACCGCTCGTCACCCCAGTAGATGTCCAACCGCGACCAGTCGATCGCGTCCCGCGCGCTCGACTCCCGCAGTTCCCGCAGCACGGCGATGCCAGTGCCGCCGCCGGTGAGCACCACCGACGCCGTCCCCCGGGCCGCCTGCACGTCGACGATCCGGGTCACTAGCCGGGCCGCGGCGGCCGCGGCCAGCAGGTCCGGGTTTTCGTAGACGACGACCTCGGTCCGGCTCATGAGGTGCTCTTTTCCGCCGCCTTGCGGCCGGTCGCCTTCGGCTTCGCCGCCGCGGCGGGTTTGGCCGCGGCCTTGGCGGCAGCGGGCTTGGCCGCAGCGGAAGCCTTGGCGGCAGCGGGCTTGGACCCGTTGGACGCGGCGATCTTGTGCAGCCCGTGCAGCGCCGCCTCGTAGATCTCGTCCGGGTCGAGCCGCCGCAGTTCCTCCACGAGGCACTCCGGATTGCTGCGCCGCTGCAACGCGATCCGCCGCGTCGGCTGGCCCGGCTGGGTCAGCGTGCCGACCCGCCCGTCCGGCCGCGTCAGCTCCACCGCGCCCGACTTCCGCTCCAGCTTCACCGAGATGATGCCCTGCGCGCTCGAGCTCTTGACCCGGTGCACCGGAGCCTTGAGGTACTCGGCGAGCCAGCCCGCGAGCAGTTCGGTGGACGGCGAATCGGCCTCGCCGGTCACCGTCGCGCCGGTGATCTTCTCGTACGGCGGCAGGTCCAGCGCCGACACCAGCTGCGCCCGCCAGCGGGTCAGCCGGGTCCACGCCAGGTCGGTGTCGCCCTCCACATAGGCCTTCGCGCGCGTGGTGAGAGCCCTTATGGGGTTCTTTTCCGCGGCGGAGTCGGTGATTCGCCGCTGCGCCAGCTGGCCCAGCGGGTCCTCCGCGGGGGCCTTCGGACCGACGCCCGGCCACCAGGTGACGATCGGCGCGTCCGGCAGCAGCAGCGGCACCACGGCGCTCTGCCCCTGCGCGGCCAGGGGGCCGTACAGCCGCAGCACGATGACCTCGCTCGCACCGGCGTCGCCGCCGACGCGGATCTGGCCGTCTATCCGCGGCGCGGCCGTGCGCGCGCCCTTCGCCACGACGATCACCCGCGACGGGTGCTCCCGGCTGGCGTCGTTCGCGGCTTCGATGGCGTCTTCGAGCTTGGCGTCGTCGTCCGCGACGATCACCAGCGTCAGCACCCGGCCGAGCGCGACCTGGCCGCCCTGCTCGCGGATCTCCACCAGTTTCTTGTTCAGCGCCGACGTCGTGGTCGACGGCAGGTCGATGATCACGGACGCCTCCAGTGCCTGCCGGTACGCTCCAGCATTTCGTCAGCCGACTTCGGTCCCCAGCTGCCCGGCGGGTACTGCTCCGGCGCGGTGCCGAGCTTCGCCCAGTGCGACAGCACCGGGTCGAGGATCTCCCACGACAGCTCGACTTCCTCGTTCACCGGGAACAGCGACGGCTCGCCCAGCAGCACGTCCAGGATCAGCCGCTCGTAGGCCTCCGGCGACGATTCGGTGAACGCGTGGCCGTAGCCGAAGTCCATCGTGACGTCGCGGACCTCCATCGTGGTCCCCGGCACCTTCGACCCGAACCGCAGCGTGATGCCCTCGTCCGGCTGCACGCGGATGACCAGCGCGTTCTGCCCCAGCTCCTCAGTCGAGGTGGAGTCGAACGGCAGGTGCGGCGCGCGCTTGAACACGACCGCGATCTCGGTGACGCGACGGCCGAGCCGCTTGCCGGTGCGCAGGTAGAACGGCACGCCCGCCCAGCGGCGGTTCTGCACCTCCAGCGTCACCGCGGCATACGTCTCGGTCTTCGAGTCCTTCGCGAAACCGGCTTCCTGCAACAGTCCCGGCACCTTGGTGCCGCCCTGCCAGCCGCCCGCGTACTGGCCGCGCGCGGTGGTTTGGTCGAGCGGCAGCATCGGCTTGGTCGCCGCCAGCACCTTGGCCTTCTCCGACCGCAGCGCCTTCGGCTCGAACGACAGCGGCTCGTCCATCGCGGTGAAGGCGAGCAGCTGCAGCAGGTGGTTCTGGATGACGTCGCGCGCGGCGCCGATCCCGTCGTAGTACCCCGCGCGGCCGCCGAGGCCGATGTCCTCGGCCATGGTGATCTGCACGTGGTCGATGAAGTTCGCGTTCCAGATCGGCTCGAACAGCTGGTTCGCGAACCGCAGCGCCAGGATGTTCTGCACCGTCTCCTTGCCGAGGTAGTGGTCGATGCGGAACACCGACTCCTCGGGGAAGACGTCGTTCACGATCGCGTTGAGCTCCTTGGCGCTCTTGAGATCGTGGCCGAACGGCTTCTCGATGACCACGCGCCGCCAGGTGTTCTCGTCGGCCTGCGCGAGGCCCGAACGCGCCAGCTGCTTGGTCACCACCGGGAACGCGCCCGGCGGGATCGACAGGTAGAACGCGGTGTTGCCGCCGGTGCCGCGTTCCTCGTCCAGTTCGCGCACGGTCTTCGCGAGCCGGTCGAAGGCCTCGTCGTCGTCGAAAGTGCCCTGGACGAACCGGATTCCTTCGGCGAGCCGGTTCCAGACCGACTCCTTGAACGGCGTCCGCGCGTGCTCGCGCACCGAATCGTGCACCAGCTCGCCGAAGTCCTGGTGTTCCCAGTCCCGGCGGGCGAAGCCGACCAGCGAGAACCCGGCGGGCAGCAGCCCGCGGTGCGCGAGGTCGTAGATGGCGGGCATGAGCTTCTTGCGCGCCAGGTCGCCGGTCACGCCGAAGATCACCAGGCTCGACGGCCCGGCGATCCGCGGCAGCCGCTTGTCGCGGGGGTCCCGCAGCGGGTTGCGCCAGGTGGTCACTGGGCGGCCTCCTGCACTGCTCGGACGAGCTCGGCGAGCCCGGCGGCGCGGTCGGTCAGGTGCAGCCGCAGCACCGGGCGCCCGTGCTCGGCGAGCACCTGGCCGTCGCCGAGCGCCTGCGCGTGCTGGAGCTGTCCCAGCGTGTACGGGCGGTCCGGCACGGACAGGTCTTCGCCGACCGCGCCGGTGATCTGCAGGAAGCTGCCGTTCTGGTGGCCGCCCTTGTGGTACTGCCCGGTGGAGTGCAGGAACCGCGGGCCCCAGCCGAACGTGGTCTGCACGCCGGTCCGCTTGGCGATTTCGGTGCGCAGCAGCGAAGTCGACGCGTCGTCCAGCCGGTCCAGGTAGGCCTGCACCGCGATGTACCCGCCGTCGGCCACCGAGCCGAAGAACGCGCGCAGCACGTCGGCGAGCTTGCCGTCGGTCGAGACTCCTTCGCTGCCGAAGACTTCGACCGCACCGTCCACAGTGGCCGGTGCTTCGCCGCCCTTCAGCTTCTCCGGGTCGTCCAGCAGCGCGCGAGCCGCCTTCTTTGCCGCCTCGACGTCCGGCTGGTCGAACGGGTTGATCCCGATCAGCCGTCCGGCGAGCGCGGTCGCGAACTCCCACATCAGGAACTGCGCGCCGAGCGGGCCGGTCACCGAGACCTGCGCCGCGCCTTCCGGGGCGCCGATCGCGACCGCGGTCGCGTCCTTGCCGTGGTCGGCGAACCCGGGGGCGTCCGGGCCCTCGACGGCCACCGGCAGCAGGCCGGTGCCGAGCTTGCCGGTGGACTCGGCGATCAGCTGCTCCGCCCAGTCGGGGAAGCCCTTGATCCCGGACCCGGTGTCGGCCAGCACGACCTTCTCCGCGCCCGCTTCATGTGCCGCGGCCCAAGCCGCGGCCAGCTGCACGGCCGGGTTCTCGGCGGTGTCCTCGGCGAGCGTCTCCGCCACCGACGCCGCCTGGTCGAGCAGCCGCGCGACGTCCGCGCCCGCGAGACCGGCGGGCACGAGGCCGAACGCGGTCAGCGCGGAGTAGCGGCCGCCGACGTGCGGATCGGCCAGGAAGGTCTTGCGGTAGCCCTCTTTCTCCGCCAGTTCGGAGAACGGGGAGCCGGGATCGGTCACGACGACGATCCGCCGCGCCGCGTCGATCCCGGCGTCCGCGAACGCCTTGGCGAAAATCCGGCGGTGGCTGTCGGTCTCCACGGTGCCGCCGGACTTCGACGACACCACGATGACCGTGCGCTCGAGGTCGCCCGCGAGCGCGTCGGCCACCTGGCCGGGGTCGGTCGTGTCGAGCACCGTGAGCGGGACGCCGGCGGTGGCGGTGATGACCTCCGGCGCGAGCGACGAACCGCCCATGCCGGCGAGCACCACGCGGTCCACGCCCTCGCTGCGCAGTTCCGCGCGCAGCGCTTCGATTTCCCCGATCAACGGACGCGACGACTTGTGCAACGTCGTCCAGGACAATCGGATCGACGCTTCGGACTCGGCGTCCGGGCCCCACAGCGTGGGGTCCTGGGCGGCGAGCTTGGCAGCGGCGCCGTCGGCGGCCAGCCGCTGCGCCAGCGGCGCTGCCTTTTCTGCCAGTTCGGCGTCGACGATCACGACGCCGGTTTCGTCCCCGCTCATGGTCTCTGGTTCAGCCCCTCGCTTTGTTCAGCTGCCCGGTCACCGTGTCCAGCAGTTCCTGCCAGGACTTCTCGAACTTCTCGACGCCTTCGGTCTCCAGCGTCACGAACACGTCCGGCACGTCGATGCCGGCCGCCGACAGCTTGTCGAAGATCGCCTGCGCCTGCTCGCCCTTTCCGGAAACCGTGTCGCCGGTGATCTCGGCGTGGTCGGCGACCGAGTCCATGGTCTTCTCGGGCATCGTGTTCACGACGTCCTTGACCACGAGCTGGTCGACGTAACGGGTGTCGGAGTAGGCCGGGTCCTTCACGCCGGTGGAGGCCCACAGCGGACGCTGCGCGTTCGCGCCGGCCTCGGCGAGCGCCTTCCACCGGTCCGTGGCGAACAGCTTCTCGAAGGCCGCGTACGCGAGCCGCGCGTTGGCGATGGCCGCCTCGCCCAGCAGCGCCTTGGCCTCGTCGGTGCCGATCGCGTTCAGCCGCTTGTCGACCTCGGTGTCCACCCGGGACACGAAGAACGACGCGACCGAGTGGATGCCCTTGAGGTCGTGGCCGTTGGCCTTCGCCTGCTCCAAGCCGGCGAAGAAGGCCTTGATGACCGCCTCGTAGCGCTCGACGGAGAAGATCAGCGTGACGTTGACGCTGATGCCCTCGGCGAGCACCGCGGTGATCGCGGGCAGGCCTTCTTCGGTCGCCGGGATCTTGATCATCACGTTCGGCCGGTCGACGGTCTTCCACAGGTCCTTGGCCTCGGCCACCGTCTTCTCGGTGTCCTTCGCCAGGCGCGGGTCCACCTCGATGGACACGCGGCCGTCGACGCCGTTCGTGGCGTTGTACACGTCGCGGAACAGGTCCGCGGCGTTGCGCACGTCGGTGGTGGTCAGTTCCCGGACGGTGCCGTCGAGGTCCGCGCCGCGCGCGGCGAGCTCGTTGACCTGCTCGTCGTACGCGTCGCCCTTCGACAGCGCGTTCGCGAAAATGGTCGGGTTGGTGGTCACGCCGACGACGTGCTTGTCGCGGATGAGCCCGGCGAGGTTGCCCGAGTTCAGGCGCTCCCGCGAGAGGTCGTCCAGCCAGATCGAGACGCCTGCCTCGGACAGCTGCGCGAGCCGATCAGTGCTCATGGTTTTCATCCCTTCTGGGCGCGTAGCGCCTCCGTTGAGGGTGGGTGGTGGGGATGAGGCGGCATTTCAGTTTTTGGTGTTGGCGATCGAGCGACGCGCGGCGTCGACCACGGCCTCGGCGGTGAAACCGAACTCGCGGAACAGCGTGGCAGCATCGGCCGAAGCGCCGTAGTGCTCGATCGAAACGTTCACCCCGGCGTCACCGGTGAACCGCTGCCACGGCATCGCGATCCCGGCCTCGACCGAAACGCGGGCCTTGACCGTCGGCGGCAGCACCGCGTCCTTGTAGTCCTGCTCCTGCGCGTCGAACCACTCGACGCACGGCATCGACACGACGCTGGTCGGGATGCCGTCGGCCTCGAGGGTCTTGCGCGCCTCGACCGCCAGCTGGACCTCGGAACCGGTCGCGATCAGCACGACCTCCGGGCTGCCGTTGGACGCCTCGGCCAGCACGTAGCCGCCCTTCTTGACGCCCTCGGCGTTCGTGCCTTCCAGCACCGGCACGTTCTGCCGGGTCAGCGCGAAGCCGGACGGGTGGTGCACGTCCTCCAGCACGGCCTTCCACGCGTACGCGGTCTCGTTGGCGTCCGCCGGGCGGACGACGTTGAGGCCCGGGATGGCGCGCAGCGCGGCGATCTGCTCGATCGGCTGGTGCGTCGGGCCGTCCTCGCCGAGACCGATCGAGTCGTGCGTCCACACGTAGATGACCGGCGCCTTCATCAGCGCGGCGAGCCGGACCGGCGGGCGCATGTAGTCGGAGAAGGTGAGGAAGGTCGCGCCGTACGGGCGGGTCCCGCCGTGCAGCGCGATGCCGTTGAGGATCGAGCCCATCGCGTGCTCGCGGATGCCGAAGTGCAGCGTGCGGCCGTACGGGTTGGTCTTCCACATGTCGGTGCCGGCCTCGGCCGGGCCGAACGAGTCGGCGCCCTTCATGGTGGTGTTGTTGCTCTCCGCCAGGTCCGCGGAACCGCCCCACAGCTCGGGCAGCGGCTCGGCCAGCGCGTTCAGCACCTCGCCGGAGGCCTTGCGGGTGGCGATGCCCTTGGCGTCCGGCTCCCACGACGGCAGGTTGTCCGCGAAGCCCTCGGGCAGCGTGCGGGTCGACAGCCGGTCGGCCAGCTTCTTGCGCTCCGGGTTCGCCGCGGCCCACGCCTCGAAGCGCTCCTGCCACTCGGCGCGCTGCTTCTCGCCGCGCTCGATCGCCTGGCGGGTGTGCGCGAGCACCGCGTCCTCGACGTCGAAGTTCTTCTCCGGGTCGAAGCCCAGCGCCTTCTTGACGCCGGCGACCTCGTCCGCGCCCAGCGCCGCGCCGTGCGCCTTGCCGGTGTTCATCTTCGTCGGGGCCGGGTAGCCGATGATCGTGCGCAGCTGGATGAACGACGGACGCTGGGTCTCGGCCTGCGCCGCCTTGATGGCCGCCTCGATCGCGACGACGTCCTCGCCGCCCTCGACGGTCTGCACGTGCCAGCCGTAGGCCTCGTACCGCTTCGCGACGTCCTCGGACAGCGCGATGTTGGTGTCGTCCTCGATGGAGATCTTGTTGTCGTCGTAGAAGACGATCAGGTTGCCCAGCTGCTGGCGGCCCGCGATGGACGAGGCCTCGGAGGTGACGCCCTCTTCGATGTCGCCGTCGGAGGCGATCACGTAGATGTGGTGGTCGAAGATGCTCTCGCCGCCCGGGGCGTCCGGGTCGAGCAGGCCGCGCTCGCGCCGCGCCGCCATCGCCATGCCGACGCCGTTCGCGAGGCCCTGGCCCAGCGGGCCGGTCGTGGTCTCGACGCCCTTGGTGTGCCGGTACTCCGGGTGGCCCGGGGTCTTGGAACCCCAGCGGCGCAGCTGCTTGAGGTCCTCCAGCTCGAGGCCGAACCCGGCCAGGTACAGCTGGATGTAGAGGGTGAGGCTGGAGTGCCCGGCGGACAGGACGAACCGGTCGCGGGCGGGCCACTCCGGGTCGGCCGGGTCGTGCCGCATGGTGCGCTGGAACAGCGTGTACGCCAGCGGCGCCAGGCTCATCGCAGTGCCCGGGTGCCCGCTGCCGCAGTTTTCCACGGCGTCCGCGGCCAGCACGCGGGCGGTGTCCACGGCGCGGGTGTCGGTCTCGGTCCAGTCGGCCGGCAGGTTGCGCCGGAGCAAGGGGTTGGTCTCGCTGCTAGAGGTTTCGGACACTGAACTCGAACTCCTGCGTCGGTGAAGTGGTGGCTGTATTCCGTGCGTGCCGCTCGGGTGCCGCGCTGTGCGCCCTCAGTCATCTCAATCGATCCCGAAGGGACGATATTCCTGCTGACGGCGCTGTGCAGGCGGAGCGAGCGGCCCGACGCTGTCACCCTAGTGCGTACGCGTGCGCGCGAGCGCGGGCGACAGCCCCGCGGGTGAGGTGATCCTGCCCGCCTGTCGGTTTCCGGCTACCCGCCGCGGGCTTTCGCGACTCATCGCGGCCCGCGGCGGCGGACGTGACGGACGAGACACCGCCGGGCGTGTCCCGGACCCGCGGGCGTCGAGCCGGTCCGCCACGTCTAACATCGATCGCGGGCCAGGCACGGGAGATGTCACCGAGCACCACCTTTACTTCCGGGCCGCCCGGCCCAGGACTGACTCAGGGAGAGAAATGTCGTTGGTGAACGCTGCGCACGGACGCAGTGAAGACACCAGCGCCGTACCCCCGGACGGCGGGCGACCGCGCGGGGCCCGGCGAAGCTTCCGCCAGGTGGCCGGCGCGTACGCCGCACTGGCGAAGCCGCGCGTGATCGAGCTTCTCCTCGTCACCACGATCCCCGCGATGTTCCTCGCCGGGCGCGAGGTGCCGAACCCGTGGCTGGTGGTCGCGACGCTGGTCGGCGGCACGATGGCCGCGGGCAGCGCGAACGCGCTCAACTGCGTGATCGACAGCGACATCGACAAGGTCATGAACCGCACCAAGCGGCGCCCGCTGGTGAAGGACGCGGTGCCGCGGCGCAACGCGCTGGTCTTCGGGCTCGTCCTGGGCATCGCCTCGTTCGCCGTCCTGTACTTCACGGTGAACCTGCTGGCGGCGGTCCTCGCGATCGCGACCATCCTGTTCTACATCTTCGTCTACACCCTCGGCCTCAAGCGGCGGACGTCGCAGAACGTGGTCTGGGGCGGCGCGGCCGGCTGCATGCCGGTGCTGATCGGCTGGGTCGCGGTCACCGGCACCGTGCAGTGGCCCGCGTTCGTGATGTTCGGCGTGATCTTCTTCTGGACCCCGCCGCACACCTGGGCGCTGGGCATGAAGTACCGCGACGACTACGAGCGCGCGGGCGTGCCGATGCTCCCGGTCGTCGCGACCGCCGAGCACGTGGCCCGGCAGATCGTCATCTACTCGTGGGTGATGGTCGCCTGGACGCTGCTGCTGCTCCCGGTCACCAGCTGGCTGTACGCGACCTTCGCGATCCTGGCCGGCGGCTGGTTCCTCTTTTACGCGCACCGGCTGCAGGCCGCCGTGCACCGCGGCGAGGAGACCAAGCCGATGGCGCTGTTCCACCGGTCGAACACGTACCTGATGATCGTGTTCGTCGCGCTGGCGGTCGACTCGGCGATCGGCTTGCCGGTCCTCGGCCTCCCGTTCTGAGCCGTACTGACCCGTTTCGGACCGGGCAGGAATGGCCCGGGATCCTCGCCGGTTGCACTCTTCCGGCCCCGATCCCGACCTGAAAGCAGGACCTTTCCTTGCCCGAGGAACCGGCCTACGAAGCCGAGCTGCGCCGAGAGCAGGCCTACACCGACGCCCTGTTCGCGAAGCTCGATTCCGAACGTGCCCAGACCCAGCGCCGGCTGGACGAGACCCTGCGCCAGACCGGCGGGACGCCGCAGGCGCGGACCGAACGCGAAGCCGCCACGGCTCTGCACAGCGACCGGCTCGCCCAGCTCGGCTCGGTCGAGCAGGGCTTGTGCTTCGGGCGGCTGGACTTCGTGCCCGGCACCACCGACGAGGAAACCGCCTACATCGGCCGGCTCGGGCTGTTCGACGAGGACGACGACTACCGGCCGTTGCTGATCGACTGGCGCGCGCCGGTCGCGCGGCCGTTCTATCTCGCCACCGCCGCGTCGCCGGACGGCGTGCGCCGGCGACGGCATCTGCGGTCGCTGAGCCGTCGCGTCACCGGGTTCGACGACGAGATCCTCGATCTGACCGCCGCCGACCAGGGCCAGGACCTCGGGCTCGCCGGAGAGGCCGCGCTGCTGGCCGCGCTGGAGCGGCGGCGGACCGGCGAGATGGCCGACATCGTCGCCACCATCCAGGCCGAGCAGGACCGGATCATCCGAGCGCCGCT
Organism: Amycolatopsis echigonensis; assembly: GCF_002846615.1. Taxonomy (NCBI): domain Bacteria; kingdom Bacillati; phylum Actinomycetota; class Actinomycetes; order Pseudonocardiales; family Pseudonocardiaceae; genus Amycolatopsis; species Amycolatopsis echigonensis. The sequence goes on from NZ_PJMY01000003.1 coordinate 5,696,715, forward strand.
CGGCGGGGTCATGGTGGTGCAGGGCGCGCCGGGCACCGGGAAGACCGCGGTCGCCCTGCATCGCGCGGCGTATCTGCTGTACACGCACCGCCAGCAGCTGACCACGCGGGGCGTGCTCGTCGTCGGCCCGAACTCGACTTTCCTGCGCTACATCGGCCAGGTGCTGCCGTCGCTCGGCGAGACCGGCGTGCTGCTGTCGACCATCGGGCAGCTGTGGCCGGGCCTGGACGCCGACGGCGTCGACTCCCCGGAAGCGGCCGAGGTGAAGGGCCGGCTGGTGATGGCCGAGGTGCTCGCCAAGGCGGTCCGCGACCGGCAAGGTGTACCCGATCCGGTGATCGAGATCGAGCACGAACGCGAGATCCTCAAGCTGGACCGGAAGACCTGCACGCAGGCGCGCGCCCGGGCCCGTCGCTCGCGGCGGCCGCACAACCTCGCGCGGCGGCTGTTCGTGTCCGACGTCCTCGACGCGCTCACCCGGCAGGCCGCCCGCTCGCTGGGCGAGGACCTGCTGGACGCACAGGACGTCCAGGACATCCGCGCCGAGCTGGCGGCGAGCCCGTCGGTCGCGGCCGCGCTGAACTCGCTGTGGCCGAAACTCACGCCGGCGGGCCTGCTGGACGACCTGTTCGCCGACCGCGAACACCTCGACCGGGCCGCGGGCGAGCTGCTGTCCGAAGAGGACCGGAAGCACCTGGAAAGCGGCCGCGACGCGAAGTGGACGCCCGCCGACGTGCCGCTGCTCGACGAACTGGCCGAACTGCTCGGCAGCGACGACTCCGAGGAGCAGGCCGAGCAGAAGCGCCAGGAACGCGTCGAGCGCGCCTATGCCGAGGGCGTGCTGGACATTCTCGAGCAGGACGAGGAAATCCAGGACGAGGAGATCCTGCGGGTGTCCGACGTGCTGGACGCCGAGTTGTTCGCCGAACGCCAGCAGGCGCGCAGCGAGCTGACCGCGGCGCAGCGGGCCGCGCAGGACCGGACCTGGACGTTCGGGCACGTGATCGTGGACGAGGCGCAGGAACTGTCCGCGATGGACTGGCGGTTGCTGATGCGCCGCACGCCGAACCGGTCGATGACGCTGGTCGGCGACGTCGCGCAGACCGGGGCCGCCGGGGGAGCGCGGACCTGGGACGAGGTGCTGTCGCCGTACGTCGCGGACCGCTGGCGGCTGGAGCAGCTCACGGTGAACTACCGGACCCCGGCGGAGATCATGGCAGTCGCGGCGGGCGTGCTCGCCGAACTCGACGTGGACCTGGCCGCACCGGTGTCGGTACGGGAGACCGGCGTGCCGCCGTGGGGCGTGGAAGTCGCTTCGCTGGAAGAGGAACTGCCTTCGCTGGTGGACGCCGAACTGTCCGCTGTGGACGGTGGAACGGTGGCGGTGCTGGTGCCTGGCGGCCGTTGGGACGAAGTGCGGAAGCTGCTCCCGGAGGACGAGCGGTTGAGCGTGCTGACGGTCGACCGGGCGAAGGGGCTGGAGTTCGACGGGGTCGTGCTGGTGTCGCCGGACGAGATCGTGTCGGGGTCGGCGCGCGGGCTCAACGACCTGTACGTGGCGCTGACCCGGGCGACGCAACGGCTCGGCGTGGTGCGTACTGGTCCGCCGGTCCCGGCTCTCGGAGGCCTTGGCTAATCTTCCGGAATGCAGAAATTCGGCAGGACAGCCGTCCTCGGCGCGGTCGCGGCAGTCGCCGTGTTCGGCCTCACCGCCTGCGGCGGCGACAGCAGCGCGGCCCCGGCGACCCCGAACCGCGAATGCACCGCGGACGACATCAAGACCACCGGGAGCTTCGGCCAGGTCCCGACGATCACCATCCCGGACGGCTGCGCCCCGCCGAAGAAGCTGCTCACCAAGGATCTCTCGGCGGGCACCGGGAAGGCCGCGGCCGCCGGGTCGAAGCTGTCCATGAACTACCTGGTCGTCACCTGGTCGGACAAGAAGAAGCTGGACAGCTCGTTCGACCGCGGCGAGCCGTTCGGCCTCGACCTCGGCGCCGGCCAGGTGATCGAGGGCTGGGACCAGGGCCTCGTCGGCGTCAAACAGGGCGGGCGGCGGCTGATGATCATCCCGCCCGCCCTCGCCTACAAGGACGGCGGACGCGGCATCGCGCCCAACGAAACGCTGGTGTTCGTGACCGACGCCCTTTCGGTTTCCTGAGTCAGGGAATCAGCAGCAGCTTCCCGGTCGTCCGGCGTCCCTGCAGGTCCTCGTGGGCCTTGCGGGCGTCGGCGAGCGGGTAGCGGCCGCCGATGCGGACGTTCAGCGAACCGTCCCGCACCGCGGCGAACAGTTCGCCGGCGCGCCAGTCGAGTTCCTCGCGGGTGCGCAGGTAGTGGGCGAGCGTCGGGCGGGTCAGGAAGAGCGAACCGCCGGAGTTGAGCCGCTGCGGGTCGATCGGCGGCACCGGGCCGCTGGCCGCGCCGAACAGCGCCAGCGTGCCGCGGATCTTCAGGCTCGCGAGGCTGCCGTCGATGGTGCTCTTGCCCACGCCGTCGTACACCACGGCGACGCCTTCGCCGTTGGTCAGCTCGCGGGTCACGGCGGCGAAGTCCTCGCGGTCGTAGCGGATGACGTGGTCCGCGCCCGCGCCTCGGGCCAGCTCAGCCTTTTCGTCGGTGGACACGGTGCACAGGACTCGCGCGCCGCGCGCCTTCGCCAGCTGCACCAGCAGCAAACCCACGCCGCCGGCGGCCGCGTGGACGAGGATGTCGTCGCCCGCCTTGACCTCGTAGGTCGAACGCACCAGGTAGTGCGCGGTCATGCCCTGCAGCATCGTGGCCGCGGCGATCTCGTCCGACACGCCGTCCGGCACCTTCACCGTGGCGCTGGCCGGGACCACCGCGCGCTGGGCGTAGCTGCCGAGCACGCCCTGCCAGGTCACGCGGTCGCCGGGGGCGAATTCGGTGACGCCCTCGCCGGTCTCCACGACCGTCCCGGCGCCCTCGGAGCCGAGGACGAACGGCAGGTCGATCGGGTAGATGCCCTGGCGCTGGTAGGTGTCGATGTAGTTGACGCCCGCCGCGGCGAGCTCGACCAGCAGTTCGCCCGCGCCCGGCGGACCGGGCTCGATCTCGGCCAGTTCCAGCACTTCCGGGCCGCCGGTCCGGCTCACCTGCACTGCGGTCGGCATGCTTCCTCCTCGAGATGTGCGCGTCTGACGTCCACTATGGCCGAGAACACGGTCGGGCCGCGGGGGTGGGGGTCTCGGGTTAAGCTCCGGACGTGGCTGAGGAGACCGAAAACACGCCGACCGCGCCCACTGCCCGCCAGCTGGCGTCCGCTCGCGCCTTCGTGGCCAAGCACGGCAAACCGTCGCGCGCGGTGGTCGAAAACATCGGCATCGCCGGCGCGCGCGTCGTGCTCGTGGGCCCGGACGGGGCGATGGGCGACGTGCTGGTCGACGGGGTCGAGACCGGGACCGCGCTGGTCGAGCAGGTCGACGACCTCGAGGCCGCCGAGTGGGACAGCGAAACCGTGAAGACGGTGAAGATCGGCGCCGCGCACCGGCGCAAGATGGCCGGGCCGCGAGCCGGCCGGTGACCCGCTCGGCGATTTTCGTCGGCTGCGCCGCGCTGCCCGAGGGCGACGGCGACGAGGCCGCGGTGCTGCCCGCGCTCGCGGACCTCGGGTTCACGCTGAGCTGGGCGGCCTGGGATTCCGGTGCCGACTTCGCTTCCGCGGACGTCGTGGTGCTGCGCGCCGCCTGGGACTACCCGGAGCGTCGCGAGGAATTTCTCCGCTGGTGCGAAGACGTGCCGGGGCTGAGCAATTCGGCCGCGGTCGTGCGCTGGAACACCGACAAGGCGTATCTCGGCGAACTGCTCGACGCGGGCGTGCCGACGGTGCCGGTCGAGATCGTGCCGCCGGGGGAGAAGCCGCGCTGGCCGAAGAAGCCGTTCGTGGTGAAGCCTTCGGTGGGCGCGGGAGGCCGCGGGGCCGCCCGGTTCGAGGCCGCCGGTGCCGAGGCGGAGAAGCATCTCCGCGCGTTGCACGACGAGGGGCGCACCGCGCTCGTGCAGCCGTATCAGTCCAGTGTGGACACTCAGGGCGAGATCGCCGTGGTGTACTTCGGCGGCGTTTATTCGCATGCCTTCACGAAATTCGCGCCGCTGGAGTCCGAAGTGGACGCTTCCGGGCTGTACCGGGAAGAGCGGCTCGCGGCCGCGGTTCCGGCCCCGGAGGTGCGCGCGGCGGCGGAGGACGCGCTGGACGCCGCGTGCGGGCTGCTGGGGATTTTGCGGGCGGAACTCCTGTACGCGCGGGTCGATCTGGTCCGTGGCGACGACGGTCGTCCGCTGGTCCTGGAGCTGGAATTGACTGAGCCGTCGCTGGGGTTCCGGCACGCGGACGCGGGTGCGCCGTTGCGGTTCGCGTCGGCGGTCCGGCAGCAGCTGGCCTAGCTTAAAGGTCCGTGAAGGGCTCCTTGAGGGAATCAGATTCCCTCAAGGAGCCCTTCACGGACAGTCAGCCGGGCTGCTGGACGCGTTTGGCGGCGAGGCGTTCCGCTCGCGGCCAGCGGACGTCGGTCGCCCAGCCGAGGCGTTCGAACGCCCAGATCACCCGCGCTGACACGTCCACCTGACCGCGCAGCACGCCGTGCCGGGCGCAGGTCGGGTCGGCGTGGTGGGAGTTGTGCCACGACTCGCCCATGGACAGCAGCGCCAGCGGCCAGAAGTTCGCCGCGCGGTCGCGGCTCGCGAACGGGCGGTCGCCGATCAGGTGGCACACCGAGTTCACCGACCAGGTCACGTGGTGCAGGAACGCGATCCGCACCAGCCCGGCCCAGAAGAACGCCGTCAGCGCGCCCTGCCAGGTGCCGCTGAACGCCCAGCCGAGCGCGGCGGGCAGGCCGAGGCTGAGGGTGATCCACAGCCAGAAGAACCGGTTCACGACGCGCAGGTCGCGGTCGCCGACGAGGTCCGGGGCGAACCGGTCGGCGTTGGTGACCTCGCGCTGGAACATCCAGCCCATGTGCGCGTGCCAGAACCCGCGCAGCAGCGCCGCGGGCGAGGTGCCGAACAGCCACGGCGAATGCGGATCGCCCTCCCGGTCGGAGAACGCGTGGTGCCGGCGGTGGCTCGCGACCCAGAAGATCACCGAACCCTGCACGGCCATGCTGCCCGCGATCGCGAGCGCGATCCGCAGCGGGCGGCCCGCTTTGAACGCGCCGTGCGTGAAGTACCGGTGGTACCCGACGGTAACGCCGAGGGTGGCGAGCACGTAGAAGACGGTCGCGAGGATCAGGTCGGTCCAGCCGATACCCCATCCCCACAGCAGCGGCACGGCGGCGATCAGCGCGGCGAACGGCACGAGCAGGAACGTTTTGAGCACGAGCATCTCGGCGGTCCCGCGCCGGCCGGAGAGAAGAGGTTTTCCGGGGCGGGCAGGGGCGGTCGGCATGGCGGCACCTCGGGCTTTTCGGAAAGCCGGACGGCGACGACGGTAAGCCGCGGACCTGTCCGCCGGGCCGACGCGCAGTTACGCGTGGATGACCGTCAGTTCGCGGTGGCGAGTTCCCGCTTCTCCGCGGGCTCCAGCGAGGTGACCGGTCCGCGGTCGCGGGTGCCGGTCCACAGCAACGCGGTCGCCACGATCACGAGGGCCGAGCCGAGCACGTGGAAGGACACCATCGCCTCCGGCACGCCCAGCGCGTACTGCACGGTCCCGAGAACGCCCTGCAGCAGCGCGACAATCCACACCCACGCGTACCGCTGCCACACGCGCTTCGGCGCGCCGACGCGCATCAGCGTGAGCCCGAAGACGCCCAGCACGAGCAGGTACGCGACCAGCAGGCCGCTGTGGATCCGGGCCAGCTGCTCGATCGGGGCGTCGAGCCGGTGCGTGTTGACGTCGCCGCCGTGCGGGCCCGCTCCGGTGACCGTCGTGCCCGCGATGAGGACGGCCCACATCAGCACCGTCAGCAGCACCAGCATCTGCCGTCCCAGTTTCGGGACCAGCGGACGCGCGGGTTCGTCTCCTTCGCGGAACGCCTTCAGCAGCATGACCGCCAGCCACACGAGCGGCGTCGAAGCGAGGAAGTGGATCGCGACCGTCCACCATTCCAGTTTCGCCAGCACGGTCATCCCGCCGATGACCGCCTGCAGCACGACGCCGCCGGGCATCGTCCAGGCGAGCTTCACCAGCCGCTTGCGCTCCGGGTAGTCGATCTGGATCCGCCACGCGGTGAGCACGGCGAGCGCGGCCACGACGATCACGACGCCGGTCAGCATCCGGTTCGAGAACTCGATCCACTGGGTGACCGCGTCGATGCCGGGATGGCGCACCGGCACCAGGCTGCCCGCGACGCACTGCGGCCAGGTCGGGCATCCGAGCCCGGACCCGGTCACGCGCACCACGGAACCGGTGACGCCGATGCCTGCCTGCGCGACCACCGCGGCGATCCCGACCGCGCGCTGGACCCCGGCGGACGGATACGGCAGGCGGGCGATCAAACTGCGAAGGGACACGCGGAAAGAATACTCGCGCGCGTTTTCCCGCCTTCACGCGGCGGTATTGTTCCGCCGGGATTTGCCAGCGTGCGCAAGGAATCAGCTGCGGCGGCGGTCACATTAGCCGCCTGATTTCCGCGGTGATCCAGAAAAACGATGTGGGATTCAGGTGAGTTTCGTAGTCCGCGTCGCCAGCGCTCCGGCCGCCGCGGCCCACACCACCAGCACCACCGCGGGCCCGACCGGGAACTGGCCGTCCACCAGCGCCGCGCGCATGCCTTCCGCCAGCGCGCCCGACGGCAGCAGCGACACCACCAGCCCGACCCCGGACGGCAACGCCGACGGAGCCAGCAGGATCCCGCCCGCCAGCAGCAGCACGAACCACACGATGTTCGCCAACGCGAGCACCGCTTCCGCACGCAACGCGCCGCCCAGCAGCACGCCCAGCGCGCCGAACGCGAGCGTCCCCAGCACCAGCAGCACCACCGCGGAGCCGATCCCGGCGGCCGACGGCGACCAGCCCAGGAAAGCCGCCACCACGCCGAGCACCACGGACTGGAGCACGACCACGACCAGCGCCGCCACGAGCCGTCCGGCCACCAGCAGCCAACGCGGCAGAGCGGTCGCCGAAAGCCGCTTCAGCACGCCGTACCGCCGGTCGAAGCCGAGCGCGATCGCCTGGCCGGTGAACGCCGACGACATCACCGCCAGCGCGAGGATCCTCGGCGTCATCCAGTCCACTTTGGACGTCGAGCCGAGCTGGCTCGCCGGCAGGATGTCCAGCAGGCTCAGGCCGATCAGCAGCGCGAGCGGGATGATCAGGGTGAGCAGCAGCTGCTCGCCGTGCCGCAGGGTCAGCGCGGCCTCGACGCGCGCGTGCGTGCGCAGCATCTTGCCGAGCGAACCGCGGCCGGGCGCGGGGGCGAAAGTGCCCGCGGGGAACGGAGAACTCATGCGCGCAGCTCCCGTCCGGTGAGTTCGAGGAACACTTCTTCGAGGGTCCGCCGTCCGACTTGCAGTTGTTCGGGCAGTACGCCCTGTTGCGCGCACCAGGCGGTGACGGCGGAGACCACCTGCGGGTCGACCGCGCCCTCCACCAGGTACGAACCGGGCGCGGTTTCGCTGACCCGGTACCCCTCCGGCAGCGCGGCTTCGAGCAGCGTCGTGTCGAGCTTCCGGCGGGCGCGGAACCGCAGCTGCGCCGCCTCGCCCGCCTCGAGCGTCAGCGAATGCGGCGTCCCTTCGACGACGACCTTGCCGTGGTCGACGATCACCACCTGGTCGGCCAGCGTTTCCGCCTCCTCCATCAGGTGGGTGGTGAGCAGCACGCTCACGCCGTCCGCGCGCAGGGCCGCGAGCAGGTCCCAGACCAGGCGCCTCGCCTGCGGGTCCATGCCGGCGGTCGGCTCGTCCAGGAACACGAGCTCCGGGCGGCCGACGAGCGCGCACGCCAGGGAAAGCCGCTGCTGCTGCCCGCCGGAGAGCCGTTTGAACGGCGTCCGCTTCGCGCCGCCCAGCCCGAGCACGTCGAGCAGCCACGCCGGATCGTGCGGGTTCGCCGCGCAGGACGCCACTAGCCGCAGCATTTCCTCCGCGCGCACGCCCGGGTACGCGCCGCCGCCCTGCGGCATGATGCCGACGCGGGGGCGGAGCTGAGAGCTGTCCGCGACGGGGTCGAGCCCGAGCACGCGCACCTGACCCGCGTCAGGTCTGCGGAAACCCTCGCAAATCTCGACAGTAGTCGTTTTTCCGGCACCGTTCGGCCCGAGCAGGGCCAGCAGGGAACCACGCTCCATGCGCAGGTCGATGCCGTCGACCGCGGTGGTGGAGCCGTAGCTTTTCGCCAAGCCGGAGATCTCGACGGCGGGGTTGTCCACAACGAATCACGATACGACGTCAACGGGCGCGCGCGGTGCTGGGGACGCCGGAGGTGTCCTGGACAACAGCAGCGGCGAAAGCCGGTACACGATCGCGAGGCCGCCGAGGGTCACCAGAGCGGCCGCGCCGTAGGCCCACGGCAGGACGTAGGAGCGGCCGTCGAAGGTGCCGCCGGTGGGCGGCAGCAGGAACGGCAGCGCGGCGCTGATGACCGTGGCGACCACCCGGAACCGCGACGTCCCGGCCGCCGCGGCGAGCGGGATCACCGCCCACAGCAGGTACCAGGGCTGGAGGTTGATCTGCAGGATCATCGCCGCGCCCAGCGAGACGCCGAGGCCGATGATCGGGCGGTACCGCCATTTGAAGCTGGCCCACAGGAATTTGATCGTGACGGCCGCGGTGATCACGTTGCCGAGCGTGCCGAGGATCGGCACCAGCGCGTCGGTGTGGTTGCCCAGCCCGAGCGTGATGCCGAGGACGCCGCTGAGGTTGGCGATCTCCGCGGTGGGGGAGATGAACGACCGCACCAGCCCCGGCGTGCTCGCCGTCGCGCCGATCCAGCCGAAGCCCAGTCCGGTGCCGACGCAGATCGCGGTCAGCACCACGCCGAACAGCAGCGCCATCGGCGCGCCCGCCCACACGAGGTCTTTCAGCCGTCCGTGCCACCTGCGCGCGACCATCACCGAAAGGAACGGCAACGCCAGCACGGCCGGGATTTTGACCGTGGCGCCGACGGTGATGATGACGACGCCGAGCGCGATGAAAAGCAATTCGCCCTTCGCGAGCGGCGGCGGACTGTCGCCCTTGACCCGCACCGGCAGCCGCCGGATGCCGATCTCCAGCCCGGCCACCATGAGCCCGATGGCCAGCGAATCGTTGTGCGCGCCCGCGACGAAATGGAAGATCAGCAACGGATTCGCCGCGCCGAGCCACAGCGCGGTGGCCGGCTGCACGCCGAACCGCCGGGCGAGCCGCGGCACCGCCCACACGATCAGCAGCACGCCCACCATCGCGAGACCGCGCTGCAGCAGCACGCCGGCGACGATGTTGTTGCCGCCGACCGGGGCCAGCCAGCCGCCGAGCCGCAGCAGCAGCGGTCCGTACGGGGCGGGCGTCTCGCGCCAGATGTTGGTGACGCCCGCGGTGAGCGGGTCCGCGACGCCGAGCGCCTGCGCCGGGCCCAGCTGGTAGGGGTCCATGCCGCGGTGGACGATCTCGCTCTGCGCGAGATAGCTGTAGACGTCGCGGGAGAACAGCGGCGGGATCAGCAGCAGCGGCGCGACCCACATCGCGACGGTGCGGGCGAGCTGGCCGCTGGTGGCCAGCCGCGCGCTCGCCGGACGGGCGAACCGGGCGAGCATGAGCCAGCTCAGCACCAGGATGCCCATCCCGGAAAACGCGATCGCGAGCGACACCGTCGGGATCCGGATGAACAGCCGCAGCACCGGCAGGTCCTGCACCGGGTTGATCACCGGCGCGGCCCCGGCCCCGAGGGACCCGAGCGCGAGGAACAGCGAGCCGACCGTGCCGAAGCGGCGGACCACGTCGAGGCCGCGGGTCTCGGCGGCGTTCAGCGGATCGGTGCGGCGCGGGCCGACGGGAGACGGAGCGGTCGCGGGCAGCGCGGTCACGGTGTCGCCGGATGTGCCGGATACGTCCGGTTCCGGTGCCCGTTGATCCGGGTGTTCGCCGACTGCCACGCCCGGAAGCGTATCGAGGGCGGGTTCGCAGTCCGTGAAGGGCTCCTTGAGGGAATTAGATTCCCTCAAGGAGCCCTTCACGGACCTCCGGGCGCGGGCGCGCTCCGGTTTCCGCGTGAGTCGGGTCACTGCGCAACACCCCGCCTTTGCCCGGCGGCCGGAAATAAGACACACTTGTGTTGTGAAAAAGAACGGGACCATCGGCGAGGGGCGCGGCGACCAGCCGCGCACCGCGGCCGTCGGCGTTCCCGTGCAGGTCAGCGCCGTGAACGTGGCCGAGGGACGCACCCGGCACGAGGTCGCCCGGCTGCTGCTGGAGCAGGGCCCGATGACCGCCGCGGTGGTCGCCGAGCAGCTCGGCATCAGCCCGACGGCCATCCGGCGGCACCTCGACGCGCTGCAGGCCGACGGCGAGGCCGAGACCCGCGACGCCCCGCGCAGGGGCCCGCGCGGACGCGGCCGCCCGGCCAAGCTTTTCCTGCTCACCGAGGCGGGCCGGGCCCGGTTCGGGCACGCCTACGACGACCTCGCGGTGTCGGCCATCCGCTTCCTCGCCGAGCACGCCGGCCCGGACGCGGTGCGCGCGTTCGCCGAGCGCCGGGTCGAAGGACTCGTCGGCCCGCACCGCCAGGCGATCACCGGATCGGATGATCCGGTGGAGCGCGCCGAGGCCCTCGCCACCGCGCTGAGCAGGGAGGGCTACGCTGCCTCGACCCGCCAGATCGGCGCGGGAGCCCCGGCCGCGAACGTCGGCGCGCAGCTGTGCCAGCACCACTGCCCGGTCGCGCACGTCGCCGCGGAATTCCCGCAGCTGTGCGAGGCCGAGACGGAAGCGTTCGCGAAGCTGCTGGGCACCCACGTCCAGCGGCTGGCGACCATCGCGCGCGGAGACAACGCGTGCACCACACACGTACCCGCCGGACCGGCGGGTATCCCGGCCCATCCCGAGCCGGACCGCACGACGCCCGGAGAAGCGGCCCCGCCGCCGGAAGGGCACGCACCACGGATCCCGAATGGAGGGAAACCCGCATGACTGCCGCTGCCGAGCAGCGCACTCCCACCACCGAGCCGTTGAGCCAGGAAGAGACCATCGCGTCCCTGGGCAAATACGCCTTCGGCTGGGCGGACTCCGACGAGGCTGGCTCCAGCGCCCGCCGCGGTCTGAACGAGGATGTCGTCCTCGACATCTCCGCGAAGAAGTCCGAGCCCGAGTGGATGCGCGACGCCCGATTGAAGGCGCTCAAGCTGTTCGACCTCAAGCCGATGCCGAACTGGGGCGCCGACCTCTCGGGGATCGACTTCGACAACATCAAGTACTTCGTGCGGTCCACCGAGAAGCAGGCGGCCAGCTGGGACGACCTGCCCGAGGACATCAAGAAGACCTACGACAAGCTGGGCATTCCCGAGGCGGAGAAGCAGCGCCTCGTGGCCGGCGTCGCCGCGCAGTACGAGTCCGAGGTCGTCTACCACCAGATCCGCGAGGACCTGGAGGAGCAGGGCGTCCTCTTCCTGGACACCGACACCGCGCTCAAGGAGCACCCGGAGATCTTCCAGGAGTACTTCGGCTCCGTGATCCCGGCCGGCGACAACAAGTTCTCCGCGCTGAACACGGCGGTGTGGTCTGGCGGCTCGTTCATCTACGTGCCGAAGGGCGTGCACGTCGAGATCCCGCTGCAGGCCTACTTCCGGATCAACACCGAGAACATGGGCCAGTTCGAGCGGACGCTGATCATCGTCGACGAGGACGCCTACGTCCACTACGTCGAGGGCTGCACCGCGCCGATCTACCAGTCGGACTCGCTGCACTCCGCGGTCGTCGAGATCATCGTGAAGAAGGGCGCCCGCTGCCGCTACACGACGATCCAGAACTGGTCGAACAACGTCTACAACCTGGTCACCAAGCGCGCCAAGTGCGAAGAGGGCGCGACCATGGAGTGGGTCGACGGCAACATCGGCTCCAAGGTGACGATGAAGTACCCGTCGGTCTTCCTGATGGGCGAGCACGCCAAGGGCGAGGTCCTCTCGGTCGCGTTCGCGGGCGAGGGCCAGCACCAGGACGCCGGGGCGAAGATGGAGCACCTCGCGCCGCACACGTCCTCGACCATCGTGTCGAAGTCGGTCGCGCGCGGCGGCGGCCGCACGTCCTACCGCGGCCTGGTCAAGGTCGCCAAGCGGGCGCACCACTCGCGCTCCAGCGTGGTCTGCGACGCCCTGCTGGTGGACACCATCTCGCGGTCGGACACGTACCCGTACGTGGACATCCGCAACGACGAGGTGTCCATGGGCCACGAGGCCACGGTGTCCAAGGTCAGCGAAGAGCAGCTGTTCTACCTGATGTCCCGCGGCCTGGCCGAGGACGAGGCCATGGCGATGATCGTGCGCGGGTTCGTCGAGCCCATCGCGCGCGAGCTGCCGATGGAGTACGCGCTCGAGCTGAACCGCCTGATCGAGCTGCAGATGGAAGGGTCCGTCGGCTAAATGGAGTCAACACAGTCCGTGGCCTCGGAGAACAACGTTTCCGAGGCGCTCCGCGAGGGGGCCGTCATCCCGGCGGCCTCCCGCGCGGAGCGGTTCACCTCCTACGACGTCGAGGCCTTCGAGGTCCCCGGCGGCCGGGAGGAAAACTGGCGCTTCACCCCGATGAAGCGCCTGCGCGGCCTGCACGACGGGTCCGCCGTCGCCTCCGGCGAGATCACGCTGGAGACCGAGGCCGCGCCGGAGCTGAAGATCGAGACCGTCGGCCGCGACGACGCGCGCCTCGGCGAGGCGGGCGTGCCGAGCGACCGCATCGCGGCGCAGGCGTACTCGTCGTTCGCCAAGGCCACGATCGTCACGGTGCCGAAGGAGACCGAGACGTCGAAGCCGTCGGTGCTGCGCGTGCACGGCCCCGGCGAGGGCAAGGTCGCCTACGGCCACCTGCAGGTGCGCGCCGAGGCGTTCGCCAACGCGGTGATCGTGCTCGACCACGTCGGCTCCGGCACCTACGCGGACAACGTCGAGTTCGTCATCGGCGACTCGGCCAAGATCACCGTCGTCAGCGTCCAGGACTGGGCCGACGACGCGGTGCACGTGTCCGAGCAGCACCTGCGGCTGGGCCGCGACGCGACGCTCAAGCACACCGTGGTCACCCTCGGCGGCGACCTGGTGCGCGTGTCGCCCACGGCGACCTTCGCCGACCGCGGCGGCGACGTCGAGATGCTCGGCCTGTACTTCGCCGACGCCGGCCAGCACCAGGAACACCGGCTGTTCGTGGACCACGCGGTGCCGAACTGCAAGTCCAACGTGATGTACAAGGGCGCCCTGCAGGGCGACGGCGCGCACACGGTGTGGATCGGCGACGTGCTGATCCGGGCGGCCGCCGAGGCCACCGACACCTACGAGCTGAACCGCAACCTCGTGCTGACCCCCGGGGCGCGCGCCGACTCGGTGCCGAACCTCGAGATCGAGACCGGCGAGATCGAGGGCGCCGGCCACGCGAGCGCCACGGGAAGGTTTGACGACGAGCAGTTGTTCTACCTCCAGTCGCGCGGGATCGGCGAGGAGGCCGCGCGGCGGCTGGTCGTGCGCGGGTTCTTCCACGAGATCCTGGCCCGCATCGGCGTGCCCGAGGTGCGCGAGCGCCTCGAAGCCGCGATCGAGGCCGAGCTCGAAGCCGTGGGCGCCTGAGCCCGTCGTCCGTCCACTTCAGACTCTTTAGGAAAAGCAGAATGGCTACCCTGGAAATCAAGGACCTGCACGCTTCGGTGACCACCGAAGACGGAGCCAAGGAGATCCTCAAGGGCGTCAACCTGACCATCCGGTCGGGCGAGACGCACGCGATCATGGGCCCGAACGGCTCCGGCAAGTCCACCCTGTCCTACGCGATCGCCGGGCACCCGAAGTACACGGTGACCTCCGGCGAGGTGCTGCTGGACGGCGAGAACGTGCTCGAGATGAGCGTCGACGAGCGCGCCCGCGCCGGCCTCTTCCTCGCCATGCAGTACCCGGTCGAGGTCCCCGGCGTCTCGATGTCGAACTTCCTGCGCACCGCGGCCACCGCGGTCCGGGGCGAGGCTCCCAAGCTGCGCCACTGGGTCAAGGAGGTCAAGGAGGAGATGGGCAAGCTCGGCATCTCCCAGGAATTCGCCGAGCGCTCGGTGAACGAGGGCTTCTCCGGCGGCGAGAAGAAGCGCCACGAGATCCTGCAGCTGGCGCTGCTCAAGCCGAAGTTCGCCATCCTCGACGAGACCGACTCCGGCCTGGACGTCGACGCGCTGCGCGTCGTGTCCGAGGGCGTCAACGAATACAAGGCGGGCAACGAGGTCGGCGTCATGCTGATCACGCACTACACCCGCATCCTGCGGCACATCACCCCGGACTTCGTGCACGTCTTCGCCGACGGCCGCATCGTCGAGTCCGGCGGCCGCGAGCTGGCCGACGAGCTGGAGGAGAACGGCTACGTCAAGTACGCCGGCTCTCCCGAGCCCGCCAAGGCCTGACCGTTTTCCGCGCCCCGTTCCCGACGACACCGAGAGAGAGGAGTTGGCTCGATGACCACCACGGCTTCGAACAGCCCGACCAACTCTGTTCCCCTTGACGTGGCGGCACTGCGTGCCGACTTCCCGATCCTGACGCGCACCGTGCGCGACGGGAAACCCTTGGTGTACCTGGACTCCGGGGCGACCTCGCAACGGCCGGTGCAGGTGGTCGACGCGGAACGGCGGTACGTGTTCACGTCGAACTCGGCCGTGCACCGCGGCGCGCACCAGCTGTCCGAAGAGGCCACCGACGCCTACGAATCCGCGCGTGCCAAGACCGCGGAATTCGTCGGCGCGGACCCGGAGGAGCTGGTGTTCACCAAGAACGCCACCGAGGGCATCAACCTCGTGGCGTACGCGATGAGCAACGCCGCGACGGCCGGACCCGAGGCGGAGCGGTTCCGGATCGGCGAGGGCGACGAAATCGTCATCACCGAGATGGAGCACCACGCGAACCTGGTGCCGTGGCAGCAGTTGTGCCAGCGCACCGGGGCGACGCTGAAGTGGTTCAAGGTCACCTCCGAGGGCAGGCTCGACCTGTCCGACCTCGACGGGGTGATCACGCCGCGCACGAAGGTGGTCGCGTTCGCGCACCAGTCCAACGTGCTCGGCACCGTCAACCCGGTGGCCAAGCTGGTGGCGAAGGCGAGGGAGGTCGGCGCGCTGACCGTCCTCGACGCCTGCCAGTCGGTGCCGCACTTCCCGGTGGACTTCCACGCGCTCGGCGTCGACTTCGCGGTGTTCTCCGGCCACAAGATGCTGGCCCCGTCCGGGATCGGCGTGCTGTACGGCCGGACCGAACTGCTCGAGGCGATGCCGCCGTTCCTGACCGGCGGCTCGATGATCGAGCTGGTCACGATGGAGCGCACCACGTTCGCCGCGCCGCCGCAGCGGTTCGAGGCCGGGGTGCCGATGACGTCGCAGGCGATCGGCCTCGGCGCGGCGGTGGACTACCTGTCCGCCATCGGGATGGACCGCGTCGCGGCGCACGAGCACGAGCTGGCGGCGGCCGCGATCGCGGGCATCAGCGAGATCCCGGGCGTGCGCATCGTCGGGCCGACCGACCTGAAGGACCGCGGCGCCACCGTCGCGTTCGTGATCGACGGCGTGCACCCGCACGACGCCGGCCAGGTGCTCGACAGCCTCGGCATCGCGGTGCGGGTGGGGCACCACTGCGCGTGGCCGCTGCACCGGGCCTGCTCGGTGCCGGCGACCGTGCGGGCGAGCTTCTACCTGTACAACACCTTGTCCGAAGTGGACGCTCTGGTCGCCGGGATCCGCGAGGCGCAGAAGTTCTTCGGGGTGGCTCAGGACGGGGCTGCGCGATGAATCTCGAGAGCATGTACCAGGAGATCATCCTGGACCACTACAAGAACCCGCACGGGCGCGGCCTGCGCGAACCGTTCGACGCGGAGTCGTTCCAGGTCAACCCGACCTGCGGCGACGAGATCACCTTGCGGGTGAAGGTCAGCGACGGCAAGGTCGAGGACGTGTCGTACGACGGGCAGGGCTGCTCGATCAGCCAGGCGTCCGCGTCGGTGCTCACCGACCTGGTCGTCGGGCACAGCGTCGGCGAGGCGTTCGAGACCATGGACGCCTTCGTGGAGCTGATGCAGGGCAAGGGCAAGGTCGAACCGGACGAGGACGTACTGGAGGACGGCGTCGCGTTCGCCGGCGTCGCGAAGTACCCGGCGCGCGTGAAGTGCGCCCTGCTCGGCTGGATGGCGTTCAAGGACGCGGTGTCCAGCACCACCACAGGAGCTGAGAAGGCATGAGCGAAGAGACGGCTACCGACCCGCGCGAGGGGCGCACCGCCGCGGACCTGCCCGAGCAGGCCGCCGCCGTCCCCGCCGACATCGCCAAGATCGAGGACGTCGAGGAAGCGATGCGCGACGTCGTCGACCCGGAACTCGGCATCAACGTCGTGGACCTCGGCCTGGTCTACGACATCCGGGTGGAACCCGACAACACCGCGACGCTGGACATGACGCTCACGTCGGCGGCCTGCCCGCTCACCGACGTGATCGAGGACCAGACGTCGGCGGCGCTGACGTCCGGCGGCCTGGTGAACGACTTCCGGATCAACTGGGTCTGGATGCCGCCGTGGGGCCCGGAGAAGATCACCGACGACGGCCGCGAGCAGTTGCGGGCGCTCGGTTTCACTGTCTGAGGTTCGGTGCGTGCGAAGGCCGCTTCCGGTTCGCCGGGGGCGGCCTTCGGCGTGTCCGGTACTGGTGCGTCCGGGTGCCCGCGGGCGGAACGCCGAATTCTGTCGGGTTGGGTGCTGTTACTGGCTGATGACCGAACCTGACTCTGGAACCGTGGCCTCTTCCGGGGACAGACCTGGCCGCGGCCTGGCCGTCGCGGCGGTGTCCGTGGCCGCGGTGTGTTTCGCGCTCGGCGTGGCGACCTGGCTGGCCTGGCTGCTCGTGCGGCCGAGGCTGCTCATGGGCGGCGTCTACCCGATCGTGGCCGAGGTGTTCGTCCTGGTGCTCGGCGGACTGGCCTTCGTGGTGGCGCTAGCCGGAACGGTCGCGTTCACCTCGAATCCCGGGTTCGCGACGGGACAGTTCGATGTCCGGCCCGGCCACGCGACCCTGGGCCGGTGATGTCTGTATAACGACCTATACGGCACCGGATGGTTTCGGGTGTCCATTATGGACAGAACGGCACAATCCGCCCGGACGATCCCGGGCCGCGTAACGGATCCGCGGTTCTCGCCGATCCTCGCGAGGTGATCGACGGTTTCCCGGCTCCGCCGCCGGTGTCCCGCGCGCCTCGCCGGTTTTCGGCGGTGCTGGCGCTGTTCGTCGTGGTCGCGCTGGCCGGGGTGGCCGGATGCGGGTACGGGCTGGTGACGGTGTTCAGCTATCGCGGGGTGAAGGTGCCGGTGAACGCGATGGCCCCGGCGGTGCCCGCCCACACGATTGCCGTGCTCGTCAACCGGGACGGGCAGGTCTACCACCGGGGCGACGTAGTGCTGGCACGCATGCCCGCGCAACCGGACGACAAGGCATACGCCCTGATCGGCCGGGTGATCGGCGTGGGCGGCGATGACGTGCGGTGCTGCGACGGTGCCCGGCGGATCGTGGTGAACGGGAAGTCTGTCGACGAATCCTACGCGAGCGGCGACGGCCCCCAGTTCCACGTCCTCGTCCCGCTGGGCACGGTGTTTCTCGCCAGCGATCGACGCGACGTGGGATGGGACTCGCGGCAGGTGGAGGTCCGTTACGGAGGGAACAGCGGCTCGGTGCCGGTGTCCGAGGTGTACGGGGTGGTCGTGGCCACCGGAGCGAACCCGTGGTGGGTGCGCACCCTGCCCCCGACGACGGCGTTCACCGCCGCGGGGCTGCCGGGCGCGCCGGAGGTCGATCAGGGGCCGTTCGTGGGGCGGGTGCTCGTCGGGGCGGGGGCCGGGGCGTTCCTGATCGGATTCCTGGGCGCGGTGGTCACCGGGGTGCGCCGGGGCAGGAAACGCCGCCGGGCGGCCGCCGCGGAGGGGTGGGTTTCCGCCGGGTAGCGGCGGAACCGAGGATCGCTCAGTTTCCTGGGCTGCTCAACGGATTCGCCGGTCTGCCCGTGCCTGCCGTCCGGAGCGGCGGAAGACGACGAAAAGCAGCCGCAGTCCCGCCAGCGCGCTGATCATCAGCAGGTTGTAGCCGAACACGTGGTTCAGCGTCAGCCCGGGCACCAGCTGCGGGCCGCTCGAACTCGCCAGCAGCAGCACGGCCATGAGCCCGGTCGCGATGCCGACCAGGGCCAGCAGCACCTCGTGCACCAGGCCGGTCACCAGGTCGCGGTCCCGTTCGTCGGAGAACAGCCGCAGGTTCACCGACAGCCTGCCTTCCTCCAGCGCAGCGCCGATCCGGTCGACGCGACGCGGCAGGCGGCGCAGCACCGGCAGCAAGGCGGTGAATTCGTCGGTGACGGTGCGACGCAGGGTTTCCGGGCGCAGGCCGATGCGTTCGGCGGCGAAGGCGCGGGATTCGGCGACCAGGTCGAAGTCGGGGGCGAGCGTCGCGAGCGTGCCTTCCATGGTCGCCAGCGCCCGGAACACCGCGGCGATCGGCGGCGGGACGGCCAGGCGGAAGTCGGCGATGACGCGGAACAAGCCGGTGAACAAGTCGAGACCTGGTGTCCGGCCGGGTCCGAAATGCCGGGCCAGCAGGGTGCCGAGGGCGCGTTCCAGACGTTGTTCGTCGAGATCGTCGGGGCGGTGGACGATTTCGAGCAGCCCGTCGCGGACGCCGGCCGGGTCGCCGCGGTCGATGGCGGGCAGCAGCGCTTGCAGCCCGGCGCGCAGGCCGGTGTCGAGACGGCCAACGGAACCGAAGTCGAGCAGTCCCAGGGTGCCGTCTTCGAGCAGCAAAACGTTGCCCGGATGCGGATCCGCGTGGAATACCCCGCCCAGCAGCACCTGATCGAGCAGGCCGCGCAGGAAGGTCCGGGCGAGGTCCTCGCGGGAGTGCACGGAACTTGTCGAGAGCGGCTTGCCCTCCAATCGTCGCATCACCAGAACGCGCTCCGTGGACAGTGCTTTGTGGACAGTCGGCAGCGTGACGCCGGGAACCGGATGCGCGGCAATGGCTTCGATGTTCGCGGCTTCGGTGCGGAAATCGAGTTCGTCCTCAAGGGACTCGGCGAATCCGTCCGCCAGCTCCCGCACGCCGAGCGAACGTGCCCAGCCAGCGCGTTCGTACAGCACGGCGGCGAGGCGGCGGACGATGTCGATGTCCCGGTCCACCTGCTCGCGAATTCCGGGTCGTTGCACCTTCACGACGACCTCGGCGCCGGACCGCAGCCGGGCACCGTAAACCTGCGCGATCGACGCCGCGGCAAGGGGTTCGTCGTCGATGTGCGCGAAGGCGGTGAGGTCGGTTTCCTCGCGCAGCAAAGCGCGCACCTCGTCTTCGGGAGCGGGCGGAACCTGGTCGTGCAGCCGGCTGAGTTCGCGGATGTACACCGGCGGCAGGAGATCCGCGCGCGTCGAGAGCAGCTGGCCGAACTTCACGAATGTCACGCCCGCTTCTTCGAGGGCTAGCCGCAGGGATCGCGCGAGCTTCGCCGAACCGTCGGGATCCGCGGTGCGACGGCCGGTGAGGAACGAGCCGAGGCCGTGCCGGATCGCGATGCGCATGATCCGCGAGTAACGGCGGGTGCGGGCCGCGCGGGACCGCAGTGAGCGCATCCGGGCGAACAAGCCCGGCCCGCCGGACGGAATCGCGAGTTCGGCGACGAAAAGGACCAGCAGGGTCACCGCGAGCGCGCTGCCCGCCAGCGGGATCAGCAGGCCGACCGCGACGCCCGGGGTAGTCAGCACGACCAGCGGGAACGTCCGGACGACAGTGCCCGCGACGAGCCAGCCCGCCAGCGCGGCGCCGAGTGCCCGGACGATTCCGACGCGCACCCCGAGCACTTTGCGCGCCGCGGCGACGAGCGGCCACAGCACAACGACGTAGGCCAGCAGGCCGAGCAGCAGCGTTTGCATGCCGACGAGCACACCAGCGCGGCGGCGCGCGCGGATCCAGCCGCGGCGGGACGGGCCTCCCTCTCGAGGGGGAGCCTCCTACTTTCGGACGTAGTCTCCGGCGGTGGTGAACTTCTAACGTCGTCGAGCGGACAAGGGTTGCTTGCTTTCTCGACGAGCTACGGAGGACACGATGCACGCACGAGGGTTCCGGCGGATCGCCGCACTGGCCATGGCGACCGCCGCGCCGCTCGGCTTCGGCCTGGCGACCGCGCCCGCCGCGTCCGCCGCCGCGACGACCACCGTCTACTACAGCTCGGCCGGCGCGCCGGACTACGTCGCGCAGATCGACCAGGGCGCGGCGAACTGGAACGCCGCGGTCAGCGACGTGCGGCTGGTGAAGGACGAGGGCAAGGCGACGGTCGTGATCCACGAGGTGCACAGCGGGGGGTCGTACACGCAAACCGACGGGCACGGCAAGGGCGACGTCTACCTGGACACGAGCCAGGTCGCCGAGGGCTACGACCCGACCCGCATCGCCGCGCACGAACTCGGCCACAACCTCGGGCTGCCAGACCACTATTCGGGCCCGTGCTCGGAACTGATGTCGGGCCACGGGCCGGGGACGTCGTGCACCAACGCCAAGCCGGATGCGCAGGAGTCGGCGAAGGTGCAGCAGTTGTGGGCCAACGGGTTCCGGACCGAGGGCACCCGGGTGACGACGACTGTCTACTGAGGACCTGGTGAGTGTTTATGCCGGTTAGAACCGGGATCGCCGCTCACGACCGCTATAAGGAGCGAAGCCCTGGGCTTGGCGCTGCTCAAGTCGAATCCGGACACTTCGCCACCGTGTTCGAGCAGGGTGCCGGTCAGCGGTCCGGCATCACGTACGGCGTTGAGCGTGCGCCTCCCGGCCACGTCAACGGCCAACGCCAGAACGGCGAGCCACTCGTGGTCGGCGTTCTGATTTCGCTGTCCGACGAGGTGGTGTAGTAAGCGTCGGCCAGCAGGCCGCCAGAAACTCCGCGGCAGGGTCCCGCTCTGGAGGGAGGCGTTCGCCGGAACCGCCTGTCAGGATTGGCGGGTGCGTTTCTTCCGTCCGCTGGTCAGCGCGGTCACCTATCGCCGGTGGGTGTACTTGATCCTGGGCGCCGCGCTCAGCGTGCCGTACCTGCTGCTCGCCGTGGTCGCGATGCCGTCGCTGATGCCGTTCGCCACGACGGTGGGCTGGGCGAGTCTCGTCGGTTTCGTCGTGATGCTCGTCGTGCTGGCCGCGACCGCGTTCCTTCCCGCGGTGCGGGTGCTGGAAGCCGCGGCGGTGCGGGAATTGCTCGCCCAGCCTGCGCCAGGACGCGGCCGCGTGCGGTGTGCGGCGATGTTCGTGCTGCACGTCGTGGCCGGCATGTTCACCGGGCTCGCGACGCTCGCGCTGCCGGCCGGATTCGGGTTCGCGATCAACGCCGTCTTTACCGGTCGGCTTGTCGACACGCCAGATGCCCACCTGACGGTTCCGCGCGGCTGGGCGTCGGCGTGGCTGCCCGCGGCGTTCGTGGTGGCCTTCGTCGTGCTGATCTACTTCGTGTGGGGCGTCGGCGGATTGCTGCGCCGCGCGGCGGCCCGGTTGCTCGGCTGGTCCGCCGCCGAACGCATCGCGCAGCTCGAACGCCGCACCGACCTGCTCGCCGAACGCACCCGGCTCGCGCGCGAACTCCACGATTCCGTCGGCCACGCGCTGTCAGTGGTCACGCTGCAAGCCGGGGCCGCGCGGCGGACGCTGCACACCGACCCCGGCTTCACCGAGGAAGCGCTCACCGCGATCGAGGAATCGGCTCGCACCGCCCTTGACGATCTTGACCACGTCCTCGGCCTACTTCGCGAAGAAGCACGCGACCGGACGCCGCACGCGGGCCTCGCCAACCTCCCCGCGCTGATCACCGTCACGCAGCAGTCCGGCACGGATTGCCGCCTCGAAGTGGAAGGCGACATCGCGAAGGTGCCCGCAGTGGTGTCGCGCGAGGTGTACCGGATCCTGCAGGAATGCCTCACCAACGCGGTGCGGTACGCGGGCAAGGTGCCGGTGACCATCGCGTTGGCGGTCGCTGACGGGCAGTTGCGGGCCGCAGTCGCGAACCCGCTCGGCTCGGCCCGGCCGTCGCGCGCCCGCGGCGGCCGCGGCCTGCGAGGCATGGCGGAGCGGGCGGAACTGGTGGGTGGCAAGCTGGCCGCGGGGCCGGTGGGCGAAAACTGGGAGGTCGTGGTGACGGTGCCGTGGGGGAACCGGTGAGCGTGCGAGTCCTGCTGGTGGACGACGAACGGCTGATCCGGGCCGGACTGCGCGCGATCGTGGACAGCGAACCGGACCTGACCGTGGTCGGCGAGGCGGCCGACGGCGCGGAGGTGCCGGGTCTCGTCGAGCAGCTGCGCCCGGACGTCGTGCTGATGGACGTGCGGATGCCCGCGGTGGACGGGATCCGCGCGACTGGGCATCTTCTGTCCACTGTGGATAATCCGCCGAAGGTGATCGTGGTGACCACCTTCGAAAACGACGACTACGTGTACGACGCGTTGCTCGCCGGGGCGAGCGGATTCCTGCTGAAACGTGCTCGCCCGGAGGAGATCGTCGCCGGGATCCGCACGGTGCTGGCGGGGGATTCGCTGCTGTTTCCCGCCGCGATCCGGGGCATGGCCGCACGTCGTTCGCGCGCGACTTCGGCGGCGCCGCTGGATTTCCTGACCGAACGGGAACGCGACGTGCTGCGGCTGATGGCGGCCGGACTGTCCAATGGGGAAATCGCCGCGGAGCTGTTTCTGGGGTTGCAGACGGTGAAAACGCACGTCGGGAACGTGCTGTCGAAGCTCGGTGCCCGGGACCGGACGCAGGCGGTGATCCGGGCTTACGAGTCGGGCTTTGTCACGCCGACCGGCTGATGGCGACTTCCCGGCCGATGCCGCGCAGGACTTCGACGCGGTCGCTGCCGGGGCGGCTGAGGACCCAGCTGGATCCGGGGACGGCTTTGGCGCGTTTCTTCAGCGGGGCGAGCAGCCGGGAAGCGTCCCGATAGGACGGAATCGTGCCGCTGCCGCATACGAGCGTCGCCAGCGAGACCGTGACCGGCATGCCTTCGGCGGACCAGCGCGTGTCCAGCAAAGCCGCGGCGACCGTGCCGATTTCGTCCACATCGCACACGATCAGGAAATCGTCGCCGCCGACGTGGCTCACGCGCATCCGCGGCAGCCGCCGGGACAGGTCGGTGAGGGTTTCTCCCAGGGCGCGGATCAGGTCGTCGCCCGCGGCGAACCCGGCGTTGTCGTTGACGGACTTGAACGAGTCGACGTCCAGCCACGCCGCCACGAACTGCTCGCCGCTCGCGATCCGGCGTTCGACGTCGCGCGCCGCGGCCTCGCTGCCCGGCAGCCGGGTGAGCGGGCTGAGCGTGACCGCCTCTTCGACCTTCGCCTCGGCGACCCCGCGCACGACCTCGGTCACCAGCACGACGCCGAGACAGCGCCCGGCCGAATCGACCACCACGACGTCGTCGCCGGTGCGGCCCCAGTCGGCGTCGGTGACCAGTTCGAGGAATTCCAGTGCGCTCGCGCCCGCCTCGATCAGGTGCGGTTTGTCCGCCAGCCGCGCGGCGGGCCGCTTCGCGTGCAGGGCGTGCCCGTACGGGCCGGTGATGGTCACGAGGAACCGCGTCCGGTCGACTGACCACTGTGGACGGTTGTCCGCGTCGACGCCGACCACGCCGCTCGGCGCGTCCGCGGCGGCGAGCACCTCGCGGACGTCGTCGCAGGTCGCGTCGACCGGCAAGGTCGTGGCCGGACGCAGGAAATCGCCGACGCGCGGGGCCTGCGGCGGCGCGGGCGTGCGCCGGTCCTCCGGAAGGACCGCGCCGGAGGCGGGCGCGGACCGGTGCGCGGCGGGCGGCGCGAGCAGGTTGCCCTGCGCGATCCGGACGCCGAGGCTCTGCGCCGCGTCCAGCTGCGAATCGGTCTCGATCCCGGTCGCGACCAGCCGGATGTTCGTACGCGTCGTGTAGTGCAGCAGCGCCTCGACCACCGCGGTCGACGCCGGGTCTCCGGGCAGGCCGCGCAGCACGCTGCGGTCGAGTTTCACCAGGTCCACCGGCGACTGCGCGAGCAGCGCCAGCGGCAGGTCGCCGCGGCCGAGCCCGTCGAGCGCGAGCCGGAAGCCCAGTTCGGTGAGCGCGCGCATGCCGTCGAGCAGACGGCCGGTGGGCAGATGCGTGAACGGCGGGCCGACCTCGAGCACCACGTCGCGGGTGCGCCGTCCGGCCGCGCTGAGCTCGGCGATCAGCTCGTCGAAGGACTCCAGCGGGGACGCGAGCGTGCGCGCGGAGAGGTTGAGGTGCAGCGGGAGCGCACTGGGACGCTCGGCCTCCTGGCGCACCGCGGCGGCGGCCAGCCCCAGATCGACCTCGGTGAGCCGGCCCGCGCGGCGGGCCTCGGCGAGCAGTTCGTGCGCCGTGCCCCGGCCCGGCCGGGCCAGCGCTTCGTACGCGACGACTCCGCCGGTGTGCAAGCTGTACATCGGCTGGAAGGCGAATCGGACCGCACGCAGCGTCGTCACGGACGCGATACTCGCACCGTCGAAGGGACCGCGAAACCGTTGTCAGCTGATGTTCACCGACGCGGCACTTTGCCCCACCGGATCGGAGTAACAGAATGCTTTTCCGTTCCCTCGATCGGGCGCGGGAAAATTCCCGGCACGTACTCAGCCGAGCAGTCTCCGGCGAAGGCCGCCCGGGGCGGAGCGGAACAGTTTTGCCATGGTCGCGGCAGTGCCGGGCAGGTCGGCGCGGCCCGACGTGAACGCGCGCTGCGCCGGGACGGGGAGGCTGAAGAACAGGTCGAAGAATTGCGCCGACTGGGCAGGTGACATTCCGCACAATGCACGGAGTCCGTGGCGGCGCAAGGCATGCACAGCACGGGCTTCGGGCGGCCACAATGCCTTCCGGGCAGCGCTGGCCGCGGCGGGCGGGCCCGCGTCGAACGCGTCCGCGAGAGCATCCGCGACGCGAGGCGCGAGCTGCAGGGCGGTCGCGAGGCTGTAGCCGGTCGCCGGGTGCACGAGCGCGCCCGCGACCCCGAACGGCACCGCCTGGCCGCGCTTCGGCACCGGGACGTCGAGCACGATCCGCACCCGTTCGACGCGGCCTGCCGGACGGATGCCCGCCGCGGTGAGCCGCGCGTGCAGCCGCTGGGCGAGTTCGGACACCGGGAGCCCGGGCTTGCGGGCCAGGGACGTCTCCTCGACCAGGACGGACCCGTCGCCGAGGGGCAGCAGGTAGCGGAAGCTGTCCGTGCCGTCGCGCCAGTCCATGAAGACGGCGGTGTCCGCCGGGGCGAGCCGCTCGGCCTGGTCCGCGGGGAGCACGAGCCCGTACGCCGTCTGCTCGGCGCGCGGAGGACGGAGCTTGGGCGCTCCCGACGCGTCGGCGAACACGGCCGCGGCCAGCCGCCGACCGTCGGCGAGCAGGATCGTCGAACCGTGCGGGCCGTGTTCCGCGCCGGTCACCTTGCCCGTGACGACCTGGACCTTCGGGTCGGTGAGCCACTCGCGCAGCCCGGCGTTGTCGAGCACCCGGTACGCCCGGTCGACGCGGTGCTCGCGGGTCCCGAACGCCAGCGTCGCCGCCGGAGCCGCGGCGATCGCGTTGCCCGGCAGCTCAGGCACTTCGTCCGCCCACAGGGCGTAAGTGTTCGCCCACTTTCGGTGCGGATCCGGGTCGATCAGGGCAGTTTCCAGCCCCCGCCGGGCGCACGCGGCCGCCAGCGCCCGTCCGGCCGGGCCGCCGCCCGCCACCAGCACGTCGGTCATCCCGCAATCCTGCCGGACGGCCGGATACGGTGGGACACATGGACGAGACCGATCCGAGGGCAGCGCGCCGGGACCCGGAGAACGGAGCCGGCGGGTTCACCGATCTGGCGACCAGCCCGTTCCGCGTCGACCGCGACCGGATCACCGCGTCGCCGTTCTTCGCACGTCTCGGCGGGGTGACCCAGGTCGTCAGCGCGGGCGGTGCCGGGCTGCTGCACAACCGGCTGACGCACAGCCTGAAGGTCGCGCAGGTCGCGCGCGGGATCGCGGAGCGGATCACCGGGTCGAGCGAGTCGGCCGAGCTGGCCGCGAAACTCGGCGGGTGCGACCCGGACGCGTGCGAGGCCGCCGCGCTGGCGCACGACCTCGGGCACCCGCCGTTCGGGCACCTCGGCGAGCAGACCCTGGACCGCATCGCGCGGCACCGGTTCGGCCTCGCCGACGGTTTCGAGGGCAACGCCCAGACGTTCCGGATTCTCACCACGACGGACGTGCGCGGCCCGTCCGCGATCGGCCTGGACCTGACGACCGCGGTCCGCGCCGCGGTCCTGAAGTACCCGTGGGCGCGCCTGCACTACCCGCGGCCGCATCCGACCGCGATGCCGCAGCCGCCGCGTGGCGCCGCCGAACCGGACGACGCTCCGGGCACCGGCGCGAGCAAGTTTTCCGCCTATGTCACGGAATTGGACGACTTCGAGCAGGCGCGGGCCCCGTTCGCCGGGCGGATCGAGCCGTGGCAGCAAACGGTCGAAGCGTCCGTTATGGACACTGCCGACGACATCGCGTACGCGATCCACGATCTGCAGGACTTCCACCGCATCGGCGTCCTGCAACACGCTCCCGTCGCCGCCGAACTGGGGGAGTGGCTGGCGCACGCCGTCGATCTGGCTTCGCTGGACGACGCGCGGCTGAACGCCGAAATCCGCCGTCCAGGCCGTTCCCTGGAGCGGATGCGTCGCCGAATGCACCTGAAGGACAGCTGGATCGTGGACGACGACGCCTTCGCCGCGGCGGTCGCCCGGGTCCAGCGCGAACTGGTCGACGGCCTGCTCGCGGACGGCTTCGACGGCTCGACCGAAGCCGAACAGGCGACGGCCGCGTTCTCGTCGAACTGGATGGTGCGGCTGGTGGACGGGGTTTTCGTCCTGTCCTCGCCCCCGACCCGGTCCGGGCACGTCTCGCTGCGGCCCGCGCAGTGGCACGAGGTGCAGGTCCTGAAGTTCGTGCACCGGCGGTTCGTGTTGCTGCGCCCCGATCTCGCCCTGCACCAGCGCGGTCAGGCCAGCCTGGTGACGACGCTGGTCGACGCGCTGGACGCCTGGCTCCTGGACCGCGACGAGGCGTCCCGGTTGCCGCGCCGGCTGCACGACTTGATGGAACTGGCGCACGGCGAGTACTCGGCCCTCGCCCGGACCGCGCCGGAGCTGCTGGTGGGCGCGACGGGCGAGCGGGTCGAGGGCGCGGACGCGGTGCGCGGCCTGGCCCGGGGGCGGGCCGTCGTGGACTTCGTGGCCTCGCTGACGGACAAGCAGGCGGTGACGCTGCTGGAAGCGTTGTCCGGCCGGTCGAGCCAGCCTTGGTCGGATTCCTTTGTGCTGTAAATAGGTTGCGCCCTCGGGCGTCCGGTCAGCACGGTAGGCAGATGCCTTGTGCGATCCGGGAAGCCGGTGCCGGCGATTGGCCGCGGATCTGGCCGATCGTTCGGGACGTGGTGACCGAGCAGCGGACGTTTCCGTACGACCCGGCCATGAGCGAAGCGGAAGCCCGGCAGCAGTGGATGCTTCCGGCCCCGGCCCGGGTGGTGGTCGCGGTCGAGGGCGACCGGGTGCTGGGCACGGCGAACATGTACGCCAACCGGCCCGGTCCGGGCAGCCACGTCGCTTCGGGGAGTCTGATGGTGTCCCGCGACGCGCGCGGCTCGGGCGTCGGGCGGGCCTTGGCGGTCGACCTGATCGCTTGGGCGCGGCGGTCTGGGTTCGCGGCGATTCAGTTCAACGCAGTGGTCGAGACCAATGTCCACGCG
The DNA here is from genome assembly GCF_002846615.1 of Amycolatopsis echigonensis. NCBI lineage: Bacteria > Bacillati > Actinomycetota > Actinomycetes > Pseudonocardiales > Pseudonocardiaceae > Amycolatopsis > Amycolatopsis echigonensis. Next base: position 5,724,595 of record NZ_PJMY01000003.1, read on the forward strand.
ATCCGGCTGTACGAAAGTCTGGGGTTCGTGACGCTGGGCGTCGCGCCGGGAGCGTTTCAGCATCCGGTCGAGGGGCGGGTCGGATTGCGCATTATGTGGCTGGAGCTGTGACCGGGCGGTTTTGCGCGGCAGGAGATTCAGGGAGGATCCGTCGCGGACGAGACTGGCTCGGCTGAACGGCCTACGACGTCCGGCGGGCCGGCCACGGCCGAGTCCAAAATAGACAGAAAGCTGCTCGTGCGGGAGAAGATGCGCACGCAGGGCCTGAGTGCGGCCGCATCGCCAAGACCACGGTGACTGCGGCACCGGGTGCGGCCTCAGCCCGCCTGAGCGATGCGGGGCCGTCGCACCACGCGGCGGCCCCGTACCGTTTCGGATATGGCACGGCAGGTCGCAGGCGGCGGACGGGCGGTGGAAGTCCCGCCCGAACGGCTCGAGCGCTGGTTCGCGCGCTTCGCCGAACGCAACGACGGCGTGCGCACCACCGTGCTCGCTGCGACACAGGTGCGGATCGAAGCCGGAAACGGCACCACGGCCACCGCGACTGTCCCGTTTGGACCCTTACGAGAGCAAGGCGAATACCCCGGACTGGCCGTCGAACCGTTGCTCCGCCACGTGCGGACGCCGAGGCTGATCGCGCTGCTGCTGGTCCGGAAAGGCGGACACTCGCTCGGACTCGCCTACGACGGCCGCGTGATTCTCTCCCGGACCGACCGCCATCGCGTGCAGGGCCGAACCGCGGCGGGCGGCTGGTCGCAGCATCGCTTCGCACGCCGTCGTGAAGGCCAGACCCGAGCCGCACTGCAGGCGGCCGCACAGGACGCCTGCGAAGTCCTGCTGCCGCGACTGTCCGAAGTGGACGCTGTGGTGCTCGGCGGCGACCGCCGGGCGCTCGACGAACTGCGCGCCGACCGACGGCTCGCGGAGCTGTTCGACCGGGCCGAGCCGCGCGTGCTGGACATCCCCGAACCCCGTCGCGAGGTGCTGGCCGAAGCGGCGCTGCGGGCCCGCGCGGTGGAGCTGGTGGTGAGAGAACAGACAGTGGACAGCGAGTGAATCCGGACACGGCCGCGAAAACCGTTCGACGCCGACCCGTACACTGGGTTCGTGGTCAACAGGGCATTGGTGCGGATTCAGAGAGAATAACCGCCCGCCCCGCATCGCACGCGGTGCTGGGGCGCTCCAGCACGTCCACCTGACCGCCCCCGTCTCCGGGAGTTCTCTTGATCACGGCCACCGGCCTTGAGCTGCGCGCCGGTTCGCGCATCCTGCTCAACGGCGCCACCCTCCGCATCCAGTCCGGCGACCGCATCGGCCTCGTCGGCCGCAACGGCGCGGGCAAGACCACCTCGCTGAAAGTCCTCGCGGGCGAGGGCGAACCGCACGCCGGCGACGTCCGGCGCAGCGGCGAACTCGGCTACCTGCCGCAGGACCCGCGCGAGGGCGACCTGTCGGTCACCGCGAAGGACCGCGTGCTGTCCGCGCGCGGGCTCGACACCCTGCTGCGCGACATGGAAAAGGCGCAGACCGCGATGTCCGAGCTGGTCGACGAGAAGCAGCGGGACAAGGCGATCAACCGCTACGCGCGGCTCGAGGAGCGGTTCTCCTCGCTCGGCGGGTACGCCGCGGAGAGCGAGGCCGCGCGGATCTGCTCGAACCTCGGCCTCGCCGACCGCATCCTCGCCCAGACGCTCAGCACGCTGTCCGGCGGCCAGCGCCGCCGCGTCGAGCTGGCGCGCATCCTGTTCGCCGCCGCCGAGGCGGGCGCGGGCGGCAAATCCGAGACGATCCTGCTGCTGGACGAGCCGACCAACCACCTCGACGCCGACTCGATCAACTGGCTGCGCGGGTTCCTCAAACAGCACGACGGCGGGCTCGTGGTGATCAGCCACGACGTCGAACTGCTCGGCGACGTCGTGAACAAGGTGTGGTTCCTCGACGCCACGCGTGGCGAGATCGACATCTACAACATGAGCTGGCAGCGCTACCTCGACGCGCGCGCCACCGACGAGAAGCGCCGCCGCCGCGAGCGCGCGAACGCCGAGAAGAAGGCGTCCGCGCTGCAGGCGCAGGCCGCGAAGCTCGGCGCGAAGGCGACCAAGGCCGTCGCGGCCAAGAACATGGCCCGGCGCGCGGAGCAGATGCTGTCCTCGCTCGACGAGACCCGCCAGGCGGACAAGGTCGCCCGGATCAAGTTCCCGGAACCGGCTCCGTGCGGGCGCACGCCGCTCACCGCGGACGGATTGTCCAAGTCGTACGGTTCGCTCGAGATCTTCACCGGCGTCGATCTGGCGATCGACCGCGGTTCGAAGGTCGTGGTGCTCGGACTGAACGGCGCCGGAAAGACGACCTTGCTCCGGCTGCTCGGCGGAATGGAAACCCCGGACACCGGATCCGTCGAACCGGGTCACGGATTGCGTTTGGGCTATTACGCACAGGAACACGAAACGCTCGACCACGAAGCGTCGGTGTGGGAGAACATCCGCCATCTCGCGCCGGACACCGGCGCGCAGGAGCTGCGGAACCTGCTCGGCTCGTTCCTGTTCACCGGCGAACAGCTCGACCAGCCCGCCGGAACGCTGTCCGGCGGCGAGAAGACCCGGCTCGCGCTCGCCGGACTCGTGTCCAGCCAAGCCAATGTGCTGCTGCTGGACGAACCGACGAACAACCTGGACCCGGCCAGCCGCGCGCAGGTTCTCGACGCGCTGCGCAGCTTCGCCGGCGCGGTCGTGCTGGTGACGCACGACCCGGGCGCGGTCGAGGCGCTCGAACCCGAGCGCGTGATCCTGCTTCCGGACGGAACCGAGGACCACTGGTCGGCGGATTATCTGGAACTTGTCCAGCTTGCCTGACCGAGTGCGTCCGTTCGGGTGCTGACCGTGTCGGGCACGGCACTGGAATGGCCCAATGTGATCGCGGTTTCGATCGTTTTACGGCTGTCGTCTGGCAATCCGGCGCGTAGTGTTCGATCATTGCCCCGGCAGGGGCCGTGAATGGCCCGGAACCACCACTCGGCGGGAAGGCGATCGACGTGGCTGATCTCAAGAAAGGCGCGCGGATCACCGGCAACACGCGCGACAAGCTGGCCGCTGACCTGAAGAAGAAATACGAGAAGGGCTCGAGCATCCGGGCGCTGGCGGAATCCACCGGACGGTCCTACGGGTTCGTCCACCGGGTGCTGTCGGAGTCCGGGGTCCAGCTGCGGGGGCGCGGCGGGGCCACGCGAGTCAAGAAGAAGTAGCGTCAGCGCGGCCGTTGCGCGGGGGGCGCGCGGTCGGTCCGGAGGCCCGGAAGGTCAGTGCGGCGCCGAGGAGTACCAGCGGGTACACGAGGTAGCCGTACCGGGTGGCCGGAGTAAGCAGGATCAACGCGCCGAGTCCGACGGCGGTTCGCGTCAGCGCAGCGGATCCCGTCGCGGGGGGCCGGCGTGCCAGCCAGATCAGCATCGCCACTGCCGCAACACCCACCAGCACCAGGGAAATCGCGGTGCCGGCCGGTCCGGCCTGTGCGATCAGATGCCCGGGCAGCGGGCTCGCCGCGGGGGAGCGGACGGCGCCCATGCCGAGCGGGAAGCGGATCACGTGCTCGGTGAACGCCGCCGGGTTCGCCAGATACACCGGCAGATGCAGCGCGATCGTCGCCGCGGCCAGCGCCGCCGCGAAGCGACCCGTTGCCGCCCAAGGATTTCCGCCGCGAGCACGTCGGTAAACGAAGACCGCGAGCACCGCGGCCGCCGGCGCGACGATGAGTTTCGCGCTGATCACCAGCGCCAGCACGAACCCGCTCCATCCTGGACGGTCCGCCGCGGCGAGCGCGAACGTCAGCACGAGCAGGCCCACGATCGCGAGGTCCGGACCGGCCACCGCCCAGGTCAGCGCGGTCAGCGGACAGGCGATCGCGAGCTGTGCGGCGAAAACCGGGATCCGGGGCCGGTTCAGCAGCCGCCAGGACGCGTACGCGCAGAGCACCGCGGCGAGCGCGAACATCCAGCGCGCGTCGGTCAGTGCGTTGAGGACCGGGCTGCCGCCGAACAACGCGCGCGGAAGCCCGAAAACGGTCATCACCGGGCCGTACGGCGTGTAGTCGTTCACTTCCGGTGCGCGGCCGAGCGCGGCGATGTCGACGTACGGGGTTCCGTGCCGCAGCAACAGATCCGCGCTGCGTTCGATCACCCACACCTCGGGCTGCGCGGCCCAGGAGAACGGGGTGATCAGCCAGTCCGTTCCGGTCAGCCGCCGGATCACGAGCATCAGCAACGGCGCGCACATCGCGAGTACGACAACGGCGCCGATTCCGATCCAGCGCGAGGAGAATTTGCCGTTAGTTTGCATTCCGCGGCGCGCGGAAATGGTGAGCCAGGCGCTGTACGCGGCGGCCAATCCGTATCCGGCGACGGCGAAATTGCCCCAGATCCGGTATCCGTAGAACTCCGAAGCGAGCGCGGTGCCGAGCGCGAAGGCGAAGCAGCCGAGATAAAAAACGAGATCCCAGGCGGCGACGCGCACGGGACGGGCCGCTTCGCCGCGCGCAGGGGCCATCAGCAGTTGCACCCGCGTTTCCTCCCCGGCTCGCCGACCCCGAAACGCCAGGCTACCGAGCCGGGCCGCACCGCCGGTGCCCCGGTCCGCGAGGGAATCGGAGTCCCTCGAGGTTCCCCTCGCGGCCGTCGGGAAGAATGCCGGTCGTCCCGGTGTTGTGCAGGGCATCTCCGGAAAAAAGTTCAACTAAACTAGAGGTTTTCACCAACTGGGGGACACTCCGATGGACAACACGTGGGCGCTGCTGAGCTCCGCGATGCGGGCGGGCGACGCGCCGAAAGCGCTGACCAGGGGAACGGTCCGCCGGGTCGCGCGGTTCGCCCGTCCGCACTGGGCGCGGCTGCTCGCCTTCCTGGTGCTCACCGTGATCTCGGCGGTGCTCGCCGTGACGACGCCGGTGCTCGCGGGCAAGGTGGTCGACGCGATCGTCGGCGGGCACGAGCTGAACGTGGTCATCTGGCTGTCGGTGGTGATCGCGGCGCTCGCGATCCTCGACGCCGGATTCGGGCTCGCCGAACGCTGGCAGTCGGCCCGGATCGGCGAAGGCATCATCTACGACCTGCGCGTGGCGGTGTTCGAGCACGTGCAGAAGCTGCCTATCGCGTTCTTCACGCGCACCCGCACCGGTGCGCTGGTCAGCAGGCTCAACAACGACGTGATCGGGGCGCAGCGCACGTTCACCGCGACTTTGTCCGGTTTGGTCACGAATGTGATCCAGCTGGTGCTGTCGCTCGCGGTGATGGTGTCGCTCTCGTGGCAGGTCACGCTCGTCGCGCTGGTGCTGTTGCCGATTTTCGTCCTGCCCGCCCGCCGGCTCGGCCGCCGCATGGCCGGACTGCAGCGCGAGGCCGCGCAGCTCAACGCCGGGATGACCACGCAGATGACCGAGCGGTTCTCCGCTCCGGGCGCGACGCTGGTGAAGCTCTTCGGCCGGCCGCGCCAGGAGGTCGCCGACTTCGGCCTCCGCGCCGGGCGGGTGCGCGACATCGGCGTCCGCACCGCGATGCTGACGCGCTGGTTCATGACGAGCCTGACGCTCGTGTCCGCGCTCGCGCAGGCGCTGGTCTACGGCCTCGGCGGCTACCTGGCGCTCACCGGGAAGCTCGAACCGGGCACCGTGGTCGCGCTGGCGCTGCTGCTGACCCGGCTGTACACGCCGCTGACCGCGCTCGCGAACGTGCGCGTGGACGTGATGACCGCGCTGGTGTCGTTCGAGCGCGTTTTCGAGGTGCTGGACCTGGAGCCGATGATCAAGGAGCCGGCCGAGCCGAAGAAGCTGTCCGCGGGCGGGGTTTCGGTCGAGTTCTCCGATGTCCGGTTCGGGTACCCGGCGGCGGACAAGTTCTCCCTCGCCTCGCTGGAGGACGTGGCCACTTTGGACAGCCGAGGCGGCGAAGAGGTGCTGCACGGCGTGAGCTTCCGGGCCGAAGCCGGGCAGATGGTCGCGCTGGTCGGTTCGTCCGGTGCGGGCAAATCGACGATCGCTTCGCTGCTGCCGCGGCTGTACGACGTGGACGCCGGTTCGGTGCGTTTGTCCGATGTGGACGTCAAGGAGCTGAGTTTCGCTTCGCTGCGCGAAACCGTCGGCGTGGTGACCCAGGACGGGCATCTGTTCCACGACACGATCCGGGCCAACCTGAGCTACGCGCGCCCGGAGGTCACCGACGACGAGATCTGGTCCGCGTTGGAAAAGGCCCGGCTGGGCGATTTGGTGCGTTCGCTGCCGGACGGACTCGACACCACGGTCGGCGAACGCGGTTACCGGCTCTCCGGCGGGGAACGGCAGCGGCTCACCATCGCGCGCTTGCTGCTGGCGCAGCCGAAGGTCGTGGTGCTGGACGAGGCGACCGCGCACCTGGACTCGGAATCCGAGGCCGCGGTGGGCGAGGCGCTCACCGGAGCGCTGGAAGGCCGGACGTCGCTGGTGATCGCGCACCGGCTGTCGACCGTGCGGGCGGCGGATCTGATCCTGGTGGTGGAAAACGGCGACATCGTGGAACGCGGCACGCACGAGGAACTGCTGGCGAGGGAAGGCCGGTACGCGGAGCTGTACCACACGCAGTTCTCGGAGGAACCTGCCGCGGCGTAGGGGCTCGTGAGTGTTGATCACGGTTAGAACCGTGATCAACACTCACGACGCGATCAGCGCAACGCGGGCACCCGGGGCTCGTACTTGGCCAGCAGCGCCGCGTTCGCCGCGTCGCCACCCTCCACATTGGAGCTGCGCCACAACGGGATGTCGAGCCCCTCGGCGGTGCCCCGGTCGTAAACCTCGGCCAGGATGAGGTTCCACAGAAACGCATTGACCACAGTGGACAGCGGTCCGGTGCGGGGCGCGGACGCCGGGTAACTGGCGTCACCGGGAATCACCAGCGAATCCAGCACCACCGTGCCCTCCTCGACCAGCGTCGTCGCGGACCGGCGGGGCGCGGCGGCCACGCAGGCCCGCGAGGTCACGGCGATCACCGCGGCGCCGCGGCGGCGAGCACCGGCGGCCAGTTCTACCGGGTACGGATTCACGCCCGACGTGGAGAAGACGACCAGCACGTCGTCCGGTCCCGGCGCGCGTTCGGCCAGCACCTCCTCGGCGAGCCCGGAACGGCGCTCGGTGCGGGTGCTCTGCTGCGCGCCGTGCAGCGGCAGCAGTTCCGGGTGGTACAGCGGATACACGCTGGCGAGCCCGCCCGCGCGGTAGAACGTCTCGGCGACCGCCGCCAGCGAATGCCCGGCTCCGGCGGTGAAGACGAGCGCGTCGGCCCGGATCACCCCCAGCAGCAGGCCGGCGGCGGCGGACACCTGCTCGGCGTTGGCCTTCGCGGCCGCCGCAAGCTGGTCCGAAGTGCTCTTCACGAGATCCGTGGCGCTCACCACACCTGCCCTTCCTCGCGGGTCCGGGGACCGAATCTATCGGGTGGACACGTTTTGTGGTGGATTACCGTGGAGTTGATCGCGACGGGGGTGCCGGTGAACGGGAAATGGCAAGGCGGCCAGGCGGATCCGGCCGTGCGGGTGTGGCGGGCCCCCGGGCAGACCCGCGCGGTGGCGCTCGTCCTGCACGGCGGGGCCGAACGCAGCACCGTGGTCGTCCGGCCCTGGCGATTGGCGTATCAGCGGATGGTGCCGCTGGCCCGTGCGCTGCACCGTGCCGGAGGGCGGCACGGCCTGGAAGTGCGGCTGATGCGGAACCGGCTGTACGGCTGGAACGGGCGGACCGAAAGCCCGGTGCCGGACGCCCGCTGGGCCCTCGACCGGATCCGCGCCGACCATCCCGGGCTTCCGGTGGTCCTCGTCGGCCATTCGATGGGCGGCCGCGTCGCGCTGCGGGTCGCCGACGACCCGGCGGTGACCGGGGTGTGCGCCCTGGCCCCGTGGACGCCGCAGGGCGAGCCGGTGGACGCCGTCGCGGGCCGTGCGGTGCTGATCGCGCACGGCACCCGCGACCGGATGACCTCGCCCGCCGAGTCCTACGCCTTCGCCGCGCGCGCCCGCGAGGTCACCGACCTGGTGGCGCGGTTCGAGATCGCCGGGGAAGGCCATTCGATGCTCCGCCATCCCGCGGTCTGGACCCGGCTGATGTGTGCTTTCACACTGGACCGGATCGGAGTGGGCGAGACGGACGAAACTCTTCGTCAGGCCTGGTCCCGCCCTTCCGCCGATCGGCTGCGCATCCCGGGGTAACCGGAGGGCGCGGCCCGGTCGCGAGGGCAGCGGGGACGAAGCGGGAATATCATGGGGAAGGGCTCGAAAGCCCGTTCGGAGGGAGTGTCTTGTCCACGTCACGAGTCGATCCGACAGTGGTCTCGCAGCCGGTGCCCGACGAATCCCGATGGCCCGGTCTCGCCACCCCGCCGCATTCGCCGCTGCGGGCGCGCGCGGCCGAGGCGCTGTTCCGGCACGCGGTGAAAACGCTGGACGTACGGGTCACGTTCCCGGACGGCACGGTGCTCGGCGCGGGCGGCCCGGACGCGCCGGAAATGCGCATCCACCGTCCCGCCGCGTTCTTCCACCGGCTCGGCGCCGACGCGAAGATCGGCTTCGGCGAGGCGTACCTGGTCGGCGACTGGACAGCGGAAGACCTGGCCGGCGTGCTGACGCCCTTCGCCGAACGGCTCGCCACGCTCGTGCCGCCCTTCCTGCAGCGGTTCCGCCGGTTCGCCGAGCGCATGCAGCCGTCGTCGGAAGAGAACACGATCGAAGGCGCGCGGTCGAACATCCACCGGCACTACGACCTGTCGAACGACCTGTTCAGCGCGTTCCTGGACGAGTCGATGATGTACTCCTCGGCGCTGTTCGGCCCGGGGGACACGCTCACCCAGGCGCAGCACCGCAAGCTCGACAGCGTGCTCGACTACGCCGGCGTGCGCGAAGGCAGCGAGGTGCTGGAAATCGGCACCGGATGGGGCGAGCTGTCCATCCGGGCGGCCTCGCGCGGCGCGAAGGTGACGTCGCTGACCATCTCGCAGGAGCAGAAAGTGCTCGCCGACGCGCGGATCGCCGAGGCGGGCTTCTCCGACCGCGTAGACGTGCGGCTGTGCGACTACCGCGAGGCCACCGGCGAGTACGACTCGGTCGTCAGCGTGGAGATGATCGAGGCGGTCGGCGCGTCCTACTGGCCCACGTTCTTCTCCACGATCGGCAAGCGCTTGCGCCCGGGCGGGCGGTTCGGCCTGCAGGCGATCACCATGGACCACGACCGGATGCTGGCCGCGGCCAAGTCCTACACGTGGATCCACAAGTACGTCTTCCCCGGCGGCATCATCCCGTCGGTGCAGGCGATCGAGGACGGGATGCGGGAGAACACCCGGCTGAAGCTGGCCGGGATGCGCGAGTTCGGCCAGGACTACGCCCGCACGCTCAAGCTGTGGCGGGACCGCTTCCAGCAGCGCTGGGACGACATCCGCGGGTTCGGGTTCGACGACGTGTTCCGGCGGATGTGGGAGTTCTACCTCGCCTACTCCGAGGCCGGGTTCCGGTCGGGGTATCTGAAGGTCCACCAGTTCGGGTTCGCCGACCCGCGCTGAGCCCGTCTCCCGCTTCCGGAACAACCCGCGTAGGGTCCCGCACGTCCAACGCAGGAGGGCCGCGCAGGAGGCTGTGCGGCCACGCGCACCACCGGATCGGGGAGACAGGCCCATGACGTACGGAGGCGACGACGGCAGGCGGCGGATGCCGCCCAGGCCACCGCAGCCCCCCGCACGCCCGCGGCAGCAGCAGCGGGCACAGATGCTGCCGCTGCCAGGGAGAGGACCCAGCCCGTACGACGGCCGCACCCGGCCGATGGGCGCGCGCGGCGAGGCCCCGGCCCCGCCGCCGCCCGCGCCGCCGAGGCAAGACCCTCCGGACTACGGGGGCCGCCAGCCGCGGCCGCGCCGTCGTCGCCGCTGGAGCATCGGCAAGATCCTGATGACGTTGCTCATCGTGTTCGTGCTGTTCCTCGGCGCGATCTGGGCGTACCTGGAGTTCACCATCAACCGGGTGGACGCGATCGGCGACTACTCCGGCCGCCCGGCCGCGGCCTCGGGCACGAACTGGCTGATCGTCGGGTCGGACAGCCGCCAGGGCATGACGGCGGCCGACGAGGAGCGCCTGGCCACCGGCGACTCGGGCGAGGCGGGCGGCGCGCGCACCGACACGATCATGATCGCGCACCTGCCGGACAATTCGACCAAGCCCACGCTGCTGAGCCTGCCGCGCGACTCGCAGGTGAAGATCCCGGGCCACGGCACCAGCAAGATCAACGCCGCGTTCTCGCTCGGCGGGCCGAAACTGCTGGTCCAAACCGTCGAAGGGGCCACCGGCCTGCACATCGACCACTACGCGGAGATCGGGTTCGGCGGGTTCGCGAACATCGTCGACGCGATCGGCGGGGTCGACATGTGCATCGACAAGGACATGAACGACCCGATGACCGGCATCGACATCAAGGCAGGCTGCCAGAAGCTCGACGGACGCTCGGCGCTCGGTTTCGTCCGGATGCGGCACGCCGAAGCGACGCCGCGCTCGGACCTCGACCGGGTGGCGAACCAGCGCAAGTTCATCGGCGCGCTGGTGAGCCAGATCGCGAGCCCCGGGACGCTGCTGAACCCGTTCGACTTCTTCCCGCTGCTGGGCTCCGCGCCGAAGGCGCTGACCATGGACACCGGCGACCACGTGCACAACCTGGTCGGCCTGGCGTTCGCGATGCGCGGCATCTCGTCGGGCGGGGTCACGACCACGACGATGCCGATCACCGACGCGTCGGCGGAGCACTGGGACAAGAAGAAGTCTGCGGAGCTGTTCGACGCGCTGAAGAACGACACCGAGGTTCCCCAGGACATCGTGGTGAACTGACGCTCGGTCGCGAGACGGCGGCGGGCTTCGCGGAAAATCGCGAGCCCGCCGCCGTTTGCGCTGTCAGGATGGCCCGATGGAAGACACGCTCACCGACGGTGTGGTCACCCTCGCTCGCTGGCGTCCGGAGCATCGGGACGTGCAGGTGGATACCGTCATGGGATCCCTGGACCATCTGGCCGCGTGGATGCCGTGGGCGATCGACGGGTACGACCTGGCCAAGGGCGACGAGTTCCTGACGCGCGCGGCTTCGCAGTGGGAGAGCGGCGAGGAGTACAACTACGCGATCTGCACCCCGGACGGCGAGCTGGCGGGCAGCTGCGGCTTGATGCGCCGCGCGGACGGGTGGGAAATCGGGTACTGGCTCGCGAAATCCCAGACAGGCAAGGGGTATGTGACGCGGGCGAGCGCTCTGCTGGTCGCTCTGGCTTGGCGGCTGGGGGCTGCGCAGGTGATGATCAAGCACGACGCGCGGAACGTGCGCAGCCAGGCGGTTCCGGAGCGGCTGGGGTTTTCCCGGGTGGGGGAGGAACCGGCGGAGGGGCGGCTTCCGTCGGCCTGCAGCGGAGTGAACGTGGTGTGGCGGCTCGAGCGGCCCGCGTAATCGGCTTGAGGCCGTTCTCGACTGGGTGCCGGTCAGGCGTCCGCACGCTCCCGCAGCACCTTCAGCGCCCGGTCAGCATGCGCGGTGAAGTTCAGCTCGCTCTTGATCACGTCCAGCACCCGCCGGTCCGTTCCGATCACGAACGTCTGCCGTTTCGTGTGCAGGGGCAGGATTTTGCGCCACACGCCGAACTGCTTCGCCACCGCACCGTCCACATCGGACAGGAGGGGGTAGTCGAAACCGTGCTTGGCGGAGAACTCGCGCTGTTTGCCGACGGCGTCCGGGCTGATGCCGACGCGTTGCGCGCCCGCCTCGGCGAATTCCGCGGCCAGGTCCCGGAAGTGGCAGCTCTCCGCGGTGCAGCCGGTCGTCATCGCGGCCGGGTAGAAGAACAGCACGACCGGGCCGTCGGCGAGGAGGGCCGACAGGGTGCGCTCCACGCCCTGGTCGTCGGGAAGGGTGAAGTCGGGGGCGAGGTCGCCGGGCTGCATCGCGGAGGGGTCCTTCCGGTCGGATCGGTGGCCTCATCTTGCCCGGGTGTCCGGTAGGCCGCGCGGCGGCCCGGGCCACCGGGCAAGGGCGGCCAACGAATGGCCAGACGCGCTACACCTCACTGGTGAGTAACGTTCGGTAGACGCCGACCGGATCGCGTAACACCCGGGGGTGCCTACGCGACCGACAGCCCATGAAGTGCACGACCGCGAATGTGGCTGCGTTGACGGCGATCATGGCTGCACTTACCGCATGCTCTGGCCAGACACCCGCCGCGCCAGAGGCGACTCAAGCTGGCCAGCCCAGCACGCCCACGTTGGCGCCGACGTTCACGATGAAGGGTGCCTTCGATATTCCGGCAAGCGGCGGCGAAAATCTGACGCAGGGGACGGCCTGCAAGGGCACAGGCACCTACGCAGACGCGGAATCTGGAGCCCCGGTGCGCGTCTACAACGCCAACGGCGAGGTGATCGCTCAAGGTGCCTTGCCGAACGGGACCTTCCAAGTCACCCCCATTGGCAGCGCGTGCGTCTTCTCGGTCACGGTGTACGCGGTCCCGGACGGGCTGCTTCAGTACGGAGTCCAGATCGGCGAGCACGGCGTTCGCCCGGTGAAGTCGGACGAGACGCACGCATGGGTGTTCCTTCACGCCAGCTGGACAATCGGGCCGAACCAGCCCCGGGCCAGCCTCGCCTGACTGCGGCAGAAGGAGCTGGGAGGTTACGGCACAGAGACCGTGGGCTTCGGCCCGTCAGCTGGCGTGCCGGGCGATCATTTCGTCGACCTCGTCGCCCGTCGCGGATTCCGCCACGAACGAACCCCGTGCCGCGAGTACGCCCTGTTCCCGCAGGCGTTCCGCGTGTCCGGCGTCGCGCACGCCCTCCGCGCCGATGCGCAGCCCCAGTTCCTTCGCTCGCGTGACCAGCTGCGACAGGTGCCGCACGTCGGTCTCGGACGGGTCGGGGACGGCCAGTGCGTCGACGACCGGGCCGCTCAGGATCACGTGCTTGACCGGGAGCTGGTAGCGCGGGATCAGTTCCAGGTCGGACGATCCGGAGATGGTGAGCACGAGCTGCGCGCCGAGGTCGGCGAGCACGCTGAACGAGTCCAGCACCTCGCCCTCGCCGTCGAAGAGCGACTCGCGGTCGGTGCACAGCCGCAGCGCTCGTGCGGGCAGGCGGTGCCGGTCGAGCTGATTCTTGACCAGCAGCACCAGATCCGGGTCGATGGCCAGCCGGTTCGGCAGCTTGATGCAGACGTCCGGCGCGGCGGGGCCGTACTGCTCGCGCCAGCGCGCGGTCGCGCCGAGCGACTCCTGCAGCAGCCATTTGCCGAGCGGCACGGTCATCCCGGTGGTCTGCGCGAGCGGGTAGAACTCCTCGGGGCCGAGTTCGCCGCGTTCGGGGTGGCTCCAGAGCAGCCCGGCGTTCACCGCGGCGATCTCGTCCGGTTTCGCGAGTTTGACCGTCGGCTGGTAGATCAGCGAGAACTCGCCGTTCTCCAGCGCACCGGCGATCACCGCGCCGAGCTGGTAGCGGTTGCGGTCTCGCGCGTCGAGCTGCGGGTCGAACAGCATCCACTGCGCCTTGCCCGCCTCCTTGGCGCGGTGCAGCGCCAGTTCGGCCGCGCGCAGCAGGTCGCCGTGGCTGCCTTCGTTCGCCGGGCGCACGACGATGCCGATGCTCGCGCTGACGCCGATGCCGTGCCCGTCGACGTACACCGGCTCGCTGAGTTCCTCCAGCACCCGGTCGGCCAGCACGACCGTCTTCTGCGCGGTCAGCTCCGGGCCGCGCAGCAGCACCGCGAAGCCGTCGCCGGACAGCCGCGCGACGTAGCCCTCGTGCTGACCGGCGAACACCGTCTCCAGCTTCCGCGAGATCGCCTTCAGCACCAGGTCGCCCATGCCGGCGCCGAGCCCGTCGTTGATCACCTTGAACCCGTCGATGTCCAGGTACAGCAAGGCGATCTCGTCGGACCCGCCCGAGCCGAGCGCGACTTCGAGCTGGGCGTTGAACGCGGCGCTGTTGGGCAGTCCGGTGAGCGAATCGTGCAGGTTCTGGTGCCGCAGCCGTTCGCCGAGCAGGTGCAGGTCGTCGTCATCGGCCGCCATGAACACCGGGAAGTACGTGTCCGGCCGGTCGCCGGGCAGCGACGCGAGCGTGACGTTCGTGGTCAGCTCGCCGTCGCGGCTGTGGCCGAGCTGTACGCTCTGGACCGTCCGGCGGGCGTCGGCGGTGAGCGGCAGGTGCTCGAGCGCGGCGCGCAGCCGCTCGGCGTCCTGCGGACCGGCGGCGAGATCGGCGATGTGCTTGTCCCGCAACGCGGTCGTGGACGTGCCGAGCAGCCGGGCCAGCGCGGCGTTCGCCTCGACCACGGTCCCGGCCGGGTCGGTGAGCGCGATGCCGAGCGGCGCGGACGAAAAGAGCGCGGTGAACCGCCGCGTGGCGCCCGCGTCCTCGGGACGGGCGGCGACCTCGCCGGCGAAGTCGAGCAGCAGGCGCTCCACCTCGGCGGGAGGGAGCGTTACTCCGTTGGTGTCGGTCAGCGCCGCCGCGTACTTGCGCGCGACGTCGACCAACCCTGGCATGGCACCAGGCTCCGGCACACTCCACCTCTTCATACGCGGACAAAGACCAGCTCAGGCCCGGTGCGGAGGATCCGAAGACCCACACTGGGTACGAGTTGGCCGCAAGTGATGCCACGGCATCACGGACCAAACAGGGTGTCTACCGGCTGAACGAGTGATGGATGCTACACAACTGGTGACATCAAGTCACCTTGAGTACACGAAGGTGGCTTGTGCTGCGGTTTTGTCTCCAGCTGTCGACCATTCCGTCCGGCGCGGCGGCCGTCAACGATAGGCCAACCGGGCGGGCAGGCCGTCGGCGGGCACCGGAAGCGAGACGTAGTCCCATTTGGCGACGTAGTCCTCGGGCACCGACCAGCGGTGCGCCCGCAGCAGCTCGTGCATGAGCGCTTTCACCTCCAGGCCGCCGAACTGCAGCCCGATGCACTTGTGCGCGCCGCCGCCGAAGGGCATCCACGCGAACCGGTGCGATTTGTCCTCGCGGCGGTCCGGGCCGAACCGCTCGGGGTCGAAGCGCAGCGGATCGGTCCAGTGCTCGGGGGAGTAGTGGTTCAGCGTCGGCGAAACCCCGACCAGCGTTCCTTCCGGCAGGTAGTGGCCGAGGACCGCAGTGTCCTTTGTGGTCTTCCGGGCCAGCGACGGCACCGGCGCGCGGAGCCGCAGCGCCTCCTTCATGACCAGGTCCAGCGTTTCGAGGCTTTCCAGCGCCTCGAGGTCCGGCAGGTCATCACCGAGCCGCAGCGACTCCTCGCGGGCGCGGTCCTGCCATTCCGGATGTTTCGCGAGGTAGTAGGCCATCGCGCTGGCGGTGATGGTGGTCGTGTCGTGCGCGGCCATCATCAGGAAGATCATGTGGTTGACGATGTCGGCGTCGCTGAACCGGTCGCCGTCCTCGGAGACGGCGTGGCAGAGCGCGGAGAACAGGTCGTCGCCGTCCGCGTCGCGCTTCGCCGCCAGGTTCTCGCCGAAATACCGCTCCAGCGTCCGCCTGCCGCGCAAACCCGCGGCCCAGCGCCCGCCAGGCACCGGATAGCGCACCACGGCGGTACCGGCGCGCACAGCGGCCACGAACGCGCGGTTGATGCGCTCGGCGTCGGAGGCCGAGCGCATGCCCATGAAAACCTGCGTCGCGACGTCCAGCGTCAGCTGTTTGAACGCCCAGTACAGCCGGGGACGGCCGGACGGCAGCACGGCGACGCCTTCGCGCAGCGCCGGGCCCATCTGCGCGACGTAGCCGCGGAGCCGGTCGCGGGTGAACGCCTCCTGCATGATCCGCCGGTGCAGGTGGTGCTCGCCGAAATCGAGCAGCATGAGCCCGCGCTCGAAGAACCGCTCGATGAAGAACTTCCAGCCCTCCTGGGAAAACGCCTTGTCCTTGTTCACGAGCGCGGCCTGGGTGGCCTCGGGCCCGGACAGCGTCACGATCCGCTGGCCGAAGACGCCCATCCACGACACCGGGCCGAACTGGTCGAAGCGGCGCAGGCTGAAGTCGAGGCCGAACCGCATCCCGTCCAGCGTGTGGCCGATCAGCGGCGGCCCGTCGTCGCCGAGCACCGGTTTCAGGCCGCTGCCCGCGGGCGGCGCGGCGAGCTCGCGGACCGGCCAGCGCGCGCCGAGCCAGCGTTCGTCGACCTTGCGCGGCAACGGGATCGCGGTCAGCGGCGGCATCCGGCCGCGCAGGTTTTCCGAGAGCCGGGTGACGCCGTCGCTTCCGGCGTGGGCGAGGCTGCCGAGCGCGCCGCCCGCCGTCGGGATTCCGGTTTTCGCGGTCGTGTCCGCCATGGCGGCCCTCCCGGTCCGGGATGTCGGTCGCCCTCCACGGTCCACCCTTGTTGACGCATTGACAATACCCGCGAGCGTGCCGTTCGGGTGATCCTCAGACGCGACTCGGCCACGCCCTGGCGAACCAGAGCGTGGCCGAGCGGTCAGCGGGCGCCTCGGGATCAGTCCCAGTCGAGCGCGCCGCCGGACTGGTACTCGATGACGCGGGTCTCGAAGAAGTTCTTCTCCTTCTTCAGGTCCATCGCCTCCGACATCCACGGGAACGGGTTTTCGTTCTCGCCGTAGATCGGGGCCAGCCCGATCTGCTGCGCGCGCCGGTCGGTGATGAAGTGCATGTACTGCTCGCACAGGTCAGCCGACAGCCCGAGCATGCCGCGCGGCATGGTGTCGCGCGCGTAGGCGACTTCCAGTTCGCACGCTTCCTGCAGCATCCCGCGCACCTCGGCCTGGAACTGCTCGGTCCACAGGTGCGGGTTCTCGATCTTGATCTGGTTGATGCAGTCGATGCCGAAGTTCAGGTGGATCGACTCGTCGCGCAGGATGTACTGGTACTGCTCGGCGATGCCGACCATCTTGTTCCGCCGGCCGAGCGACAGGATCTGCGCGAACCCGGTGTAGAACCACATGCCCTCGAAGATCACGTAGAACGCCACGAGGTCGCGCAGGAAGGCCTGGTCGGCCTCCGGCGTGCCAGTCTCGAAGTCCGGGTTCTCAAGGTTCTGCGTGTACTTCAGCGCCCACGCGTCTTTGTCCGAAATGGACGGAACCTCGCGGTACATGTTGAACAGCTCGCCCTCGACGAGGCCGAGGCTTTCGCAGATGTACTGGAAGGTGTGCGTGTGCACGGCCTCCTCGAAGGCCTGGCGCAGCAGGTACTGGCGGCACTCCGGGTTGGTGATCTGCCGGTACACCGCGAGCACGATGTTGTTGGCCACCAAGGACTCCGCCGTGGCGAAGAAACCGAGGTTGCGCTTGAGCATCTGCCGTTCGTCCTCGGTGAGGCCGTCCGGCGACTTCCACAGCGCGATGTCGGCCTGCATCGCGACCTCGGTCGGCATCCAGTGGTTGTTGCACGCCGCGAGGTACTTGTCCCAGGCCCACCGGTACTTCATCGGCAGCAGCTGGTTGACGTCGGCACGCGCGTTGATCATCCGCTTGTCGTCGACGTTGATCCGGGCCGCGCCGACCTCGATCTCGCCGAGGCCGGTCGCGTCCGTCGTTTCCACGTTGGTCATGGTGCAGGGATTCCTTACTGGCAGGCTTCGCAGTCGGGGTCGTCGATCCGGCAGGCCGCGCCCTCGGTGGCGACGAAGTCGACGTCGGTCTTCGGCATCTCCTTCGGTTCCGCCGGGACGGCCGCGGCGGGCGACGGCGACGGCGCGGGGGAGACGGCCGGAACCGCGGCGGACGGCGAAGGCGACGGCGCCGGGGAAGGCGCGGCGGCCGGGGCCGCGGCAGCCGGAGCGGCCGGTGCCGGGGTGGCGGAGACGGCGTTCAGCTTGCCGTCGGTGCCGCGCAGGGTGCTCTTCTCCACGTGCGTCGCGGACTGCGCCCGCAGGTAGTACGTGGTCTTGAGGCCCTTGTGCCAGGCGTAGCGGTACAGCTCGTCGAGCTTGCGGCCGCTCGGAGCCGCGATGTACAGGTTCAGCGACTGCGCCTGGTCGATCCACTTCTGCCGCACCGAACCGGCGTCCACGATCCACTTCGACTCGATCTCGAAGGCGGTCGCGTACAGCGCCTTGAGGTCGTCCGGAACCCGGTCGATCTGGCCGAGGCTGCCGTCGAAGTACTTCAGGTCGCTGACCATGACCTCGTCCCACAGGCCGCGTGCCTTGAGGCTCTTGACCAGGTGCGGGTTGACGACGGTGAAGTCGCCGGACATGTTCGACTTGACGTACAGGTTCTGGAACAGCGGCTCGATCGACTGGCCGACGCCGGAGATGTTGGAGATCGTCGCGGTCGGCGCGATCGCCATGACGTTGGAGTTGCGCATGCCGACGGTCTTGACGCGCTCGCGCAGCGGGGCCCAGTCCAGCGTCGTGGAGGTGTCGACGTCGAGGCCGTCGCCCTGGCGGGCGTCGATGAGCAGCTGCATCGAGTCGATCGGCAGGATTCCCTTGCTCCACAAGGAACCCTCGAACGTCTGGTACTGCCCGCGCTCCTCGGCGAGATCGGTCGAGGCCGAGATCGCGTAGTAGGAGAGGTGCTCCATCGACACGTCGGCGAACTTCACCGCTTCTTCCGACGCGAACGGCACGCCGAGCTCGAACAGCGCGTCCTGGAAGCCCATGATGCCGAGGCCGACCGGACGGTGGCGCAGGTTGGAACGGCGTGCTTCCGGGATCGTGTAGAAGTTGATGTCGATCACGTTGTCGAGCATGCGGACCGCGGTGCGCACGGTCTTCTCGAGCCGCTCGGTGTCCAAACCGGACGGAGTGACGTGCTTGAGCAGGTTCACCGAGCCGAGGTTGCAGACCGCGACCTCTTCGGTGTTCGTGTTCAGCGTGATCTCGGTGCACAGGTTGGACGAGTGCACGACGCCGACGTGCTGCTGCGGCGAACGCAGGTTGCACGGGTCCTTGAAGGTGATCCACGGGTGGCCGGTCTCGAACAGCATGGTCAGCATCCGCCGCCACAGCTCGACCGCGCGGACCTTGCGGAACACCTTGATCTCGCCGCGCGCGGCGGCCGCCTCGTACTCGCGGTAGCGCTGCGCGAACGCGTTGCCGTAGAGGTCGTGCAGGTCCGGCGTCTCGTTCGGCGAGAACAGCGTCCACTCGGCGTTCGCCTCGACGCGGCGCAGGAACTCGTCCGGGACCCAGTTGGCGGTGTTCATGTCGTGCGTGCGCCGCCGGTCGTCGCCGGTGTTCTTGCGCAGGTCGAGGAATTCCTCGATGTCGACGTGCCAGGTCTCCAGGTACGCGCACGCCGCGCCCTTGCGCTTGCCGCCCTGGTTGACCGCGACCGCGGTGTCGTTGGCGATCTTCAGGAACGGCACGACGCCCTGGGACTGGCCGTTGGTGCCCTTGATGTGCGCGCCGAGGCCGCGGACCGGGGTCCAGTCGTTGCCGAGGCCGCCGGAGTACTTGGCCAGCAGCGCGTTGTTCTTGTACGCCTGGAAGATCGAGTCCAGGTCGTCGTCCACAGTGGTCAGGAAGCAGGACGACAGCTGCGCGCGGTTGGTGCCGCTGTTGAACAGCGTCGGGGTGGACGCCATGAAGTGGAACGTCGAGAGCAGTTCGTAGAACTCGATCGCGCGGGCTTCGCGGTTGTCCTCGCGGATCGCCAGGCCCATCGCGACGCGCATGAAGAACGCCTGCGGCAGCTCGAACCGCACGCCGTTGTGGTGCTGGAAGTACCGGTCGTACAGGGTCTGCAGGCCGAGGAAGCCGAAGTCGAGGTCGCGCTCGGGGCGGATCGCGGCGGTGATCTTGTCGAGGTCGAACGTGGTCAGCTCGGGGTCGACCAGTTCGAGTTCGACGGCGCGGCGCAGGTACGCGCGGAAGTACGGCGCGTACTCGCTCGCCATCTCGTCCTGGCTGGCCTGGCGCGGGGCGCCGGCGAGGTAGCTCAGCGCTTCGCCGCGCAGCTTGTCCAGCAGCAGCCGGGCGGACACGAACGAGTAGTTCGGCTCCTGCTCGACGAGCACGCGCGCGGCCATGATCTGCGCGAGCGCCAGTTCGTCGGCGGTGATGCCGTCGTAGAGGTTGCGCTTGGCCTCGGCCAGCACCGGCTCGGCGGACACGTCCTCGAGCCCGGCGACGGCCTCGCCGACGACGTGCGAAACGCGCGCCCAGTCGAGCGGGCGCAGCGTTCCGTCGGCGCCCTTGACGCTCAGCGCGACCTCGGGGTGCGCCGGCGCGGCGGCCTCGCGGGCCTTCGCGCGCTCGTCGCGGTAGAGGACGTACGCGCGGGCGACCTTGTGGTGCTCGCCGCGCATCAGGGCGAGTTCGACCTGGTCCTGGATCTGCTCGATGTGCAGCGGGGTCTCCGGGCCGGTGTGGCGCAGCAGCGCCGCCTCGACCTGCCCGGTCAGCTCCGCGACCACGTGGTGCACGCGGGAGGACGCGGCGGCGTCGCCGCCCTCGACCGCGAGGAAGGCCTTGGTCAGCGCCACCGAGATCTTGCCCGCGTCGAAGGGCGAGACGCTTCCGTCCCGCCGGATGACGCGGACCGCGCTCGGGGCCCCCTCCGCCGCCGACGGCGGCCGCTGACCGGTTTCCACTGACATGCGTGTCTCCAACAGTTCCTCGAAATGGGCGCGTTCGAGCGGCACACGGCCGGTCAAGGCCATGCGCTGCGGTTTCGGCGAAACAGCCCGGCCGCCCTCTTCAAGCGGTCTCCCCGTCGCTGGGGGCTGCCGGTTCCCAGAGACTACATGTTGGGGTGGAGGCTCGCACGGGCCCCAAGGTATGGCGTGTCGGTCTCACCCTGGCGGGTTATCCGATCACCGAGGGCAAGATCCGAAACGGAGCTTCGCGGCGCGCAGTGCCGCACTGGCCAGGGGCCGTTTCCCGGCCAGGAAGCCCAGCGGCCCGGCGGGGTTGACCGACCAGTCAGCGGCGGCCGCGCGGGGCTTCGAACGCCACTCGACCGGGGTACGCAGCGGGCTGCCGCCGCGGTCCTGGGCGATCTCGAAGCGTATCGGGACGGTCATCGGGAGCCCGAGGCGCGGGGTGAAGGCTGCGGTGGCGATCCAGTCGTCGGAAGTCGCCGCGGTGAAGGTGCGCCCGCCGGTGAAGGTGAAGGTCGCGAGCTCCTTGGGGATGGCCCACAGCTCGCGCCCGCCGGCGAGCGAGACCTCGCTGTCGACCCAGATGTCGGTGATCGACGCGGCGAGCCCGCGGCCGCGCACGGCGACGCAGGAAAGGAGTTCGTGGTAGCTCAGCTGGCCGGACGGCAGGTAGTCGATCCAGGTGGTGAAGACGGCGGCCTGCTTATTGACCACGAGGGGTTCCGCGGGCAACGCGGGCAGCTCGTCGACGGGGACTCGCCACATCGAGATGCACGCGTCGGCGACGAGGTGCCACGGTTCGGGCGGGTAATCGGTCATTCGGTGATCCAGGGCAGATACGGCGGCAGATCGCGGTCGACGCGCAACGGGAACTCGGGCGGGCGTTTCTGGAAGAAGGAAGCGATGCCTTCGACGGCGTCGGGGTTCGAGCCCAGCTGGGAGATGAGCTTCGAGTCCACCTGGTGGACGTCGAAGGGAGACGGGGCCGAGGCCATCCGGTAGAGCAGCTGCCGAGTAACCGCCACCGCGACCGGTGCGGTGGTTTCGGCGATCTCCTTCGCCCTGGCTTGCGCTTGCGCGAGGACGTCGTCGGGGTCGTGGACCTGGTGGACGAGCCCGGCTCGGAGCGCTTCGTCGGGGCCGAAGAGCCGTCCGCTGACCATCCAGTCGACGGCCGCGCCCATCCCGACGAGGCGGGGGAGGAACCACGCGGACGCGCCTTCGGGGTAGATGCCGCGGCGGGTGAAGACGAAGCCGAACTTGGAGTCGGTGGAGGCGAACCGGTAATCGCAGGACAGCGTGATGGTGATGCCCGCGCCGACGGACGCCCCGCGCAACGCGGCGAGGACCGGTTTGTTCATGGTGAAGATCCGCTTGGAGACGCGGCCGGCTGGTTCCTGCCAGTCGTCCGGCGGCCGGTCACCGAAGTCGAAACCGCCGGAGGAGAGATCGGCCCCGACGGAGAAGTCCTTGCCGGTCGTCCCGAGCACGACCGCGCGGACGTCCTCGTCGCGGTCGGCCCGGTCGAGGGCGTGGGCGAGTTCGTCGGCCATCCGGATCGTGTAGCCGTTGCGGGCTCCGGGCCGGTCGAGCAGAACGGTCGCGACCTTGGCGGCGACCTCGTAGGCGATCTCCGCGTAGGAGTCCATGGGAGGACGGTAGGGCGCTTGTTTTCACGGTGTCAACAGTGGCCCGGCATGCTGGGGCGATGCTGAAGGTGGGCACGGTGGTGCTGGGAGTCGAGGACTTGGAGCGCGCGGTCGCGTTCTGGAGCGCGGCGCTCGGGTATGTGCGGCGGGACGACGCGACGGATTTCGTCGTGCTGCAGCCTTCCGGAGGTGCGGGGCCGCGGATCGCGTTCCAGCGGAGTTCGGCGCCGGCGCAGGAGGTGCCGCGGGTGCATCTGGACCTGTACGCGGGGGATGCCGCGGAACAGGCGGCGGAGGTCGAGCGGCTGGTCGGGCTGGGTGCGCGGCGGGTCGCCTGGCCGCATTACCCGGAGGATCCGGACTTCGTGGTGCTGGCTGATTCGGAAGGCAACCGGTTCTGCGTGATCGACACCGCGCACGGCTGACCTGAAGGTCCGTGAAGGACTCCTTGAGGGAATCAGATTCCCGCAAGGAGTCCTTCACGGAGCGTGGCCGGACCAAAAACAATCAGGCGCGCTTGATTTTTCTGCCGTCAGGGGTCACGCTGGGTCCGCACGAGGTGGTGCGGCGGACGCAGGGAGGCGCAGGAATGGCTGATCTCGCGGGGATCCTCCGGGATCTCGCGGCCGAATCGCAGGCGGTCGACGACCTGGTCGCCGGGTTGCCCGCCGAGGAATGGGCCCGGCCAACGCCGGCGCCCGGCTGGAGCATCGCGCATCAGATCGCGCATCTGGCGTGGACCGACGGCAAATCGCTGATCTCCGCGAGCCGGCCGGAGGACTGGCAGTCCGAGGTCGAAAACCTGTTGAGCATCGGCGAAAACTACGTCGACGCGGGTGCCGAGGAAGGGGCTCAGCTGCCCCCGGCCGAACTGCTGGCGCAGTGGCGAGCCGGACGAGCCGCGCTGGCCGAGGCCCTGGCCGCGGTGCCGGAGGGGCAGAAGCTGCCGTGGTACGGCCCGCCGATGAGCGCAGCTTCGATGGCGACCGCGCGCATGATGGAGACCTGGGCGCACGGCCAGGACATCGCCGACGCGCTCGGCGTCGAGCGCGAGCCCACCGAACGGTTGTGGCACATCGCCCGCTTCGGCACGCGGACGCGCGATTTCGCGTACAAGGTGCATTCGCTCGCGCCGCCGACCGAGGAGTTCCGAGTCGAGCTGACCGCGCCGGACGGCAGCACGTGGGCGTTCGGACCGGAAGACGCGAAGCAGCGGCTGACCGGCAGTGCGCTCGACTTCTGCCTGGTCGCCACGCAGCGCCGGCATCCGGCGGACACTGATCTGGTCGCGACGGGCGCGGATGTCGAGGAATGGCTGGGCATCGCGCAGGCGTTCGCCGGGCCGCCCGGGGCGGGCCGCAAACCGGGGCAGTTCGCATGAGCGCGCCGTTGCGTGTCGGGAACGCGTCCGGATTTTACGGCGACCGGTTCTCCGCGGTGCGGGAAATGCTGACCGGCGGCCCGCTCGACGTTCTGACCGGCGATTACCTCGCCGAGCTGACCATGCTCATCCTCGGCCGCGACCGGATGAAGGACCCGGCTCGTGGTTACGCCAAAACGTTCCTTCGGCAGATGGAGGAAAACCTCGGGCTGGCGAAGGACAAAGGCGTCCGGATCGTCGCGAACGCGGGCGGGCTCAACCCGGCCGGGCTCGCCGACGCGCTGCGCGAACTGGCCGCGAAACTCGGGGTCGAGGTGAAGATCGCGCACGTCGAGGGCGACGACCTGATCGCGCGCGCCGACGAGTTCGGGTTCGAGAAACCGTTGACCGCCAACGCTTATCTCGGCGCGTGGGGCATCGCGGAATGTCTCAAGGCCGGCGCGGACGTGGTGGTGACCGGGCGGGTCACGGACGCGTCGGTGATCGTCGGACCGGCGGCAGCGCACTTCGGCTGGGCCCGCGACGACTACGACGCGCTGGCCGGTGCGGTCGCGGCGGGTCACGTCATCGAATGCGGCGCACAGGCGACCGGCGGGAACTACGCGTTCTTCCGGGAACAGCCGATCGGCGTGCCGGGGTTCCCGATCGCGGAGATCCACGCGGACGGGTCCAGCGTGATCACGAAGCATCCGGACACTGGCGGTGTCGTCAATACCGGAACTGTCACGGCGCAGCTGTTGTACGAGATTACCGGCGCGCGGTATGCGAATCCGGATGTGACGGCGCGATTCGACACGCTGTCGTTGTCGGACGACGGACCGGACCGGGTGCGGATCAGCGGGGTTCGCGGGGAAGCGCCGCCGCCGACCTTGAAGGTGTGTCTGAACCGGCTCGGCGGGTTCCGGAACGAGACGACGTTCGTCCTTACTGGACTGGACATCGAGGAAAAAGCCGCGCTGGTGCGGGAACAGCTGGAAGGCGCGCTGGCGAAGCGTCCGCCAGCCGAGGTCCGGTGGACGCTCGCGCGCACCGATCACGCGGATGCCGACACCGAGGAACGCGCGAGCGCGCTGTTGCACGTCGCGGTGAAGGACAACGATCCGAAGATCGCCGGACGCGCGTTCAGCGGAGCGGCGATCGAGCTGGCGCTTGCGAGCTACCCGGGATTCCACGTGACCGCACCGCCTTCGGACGCGTCGCCGTTCGGGGTCTATTCGGCGGCCTTTGTGGACGCTGCCGCGGTACCGCATGTCGCGGTGCTGCCGGACGGATCCAAAGTAGACATCGCCCCCGCTTCCGAGACGCTTGAGCTGTCCGAAGTGGACGAGCCAGCACTGCCGGAACCGTTGCAGGCGGACAAGGTGCGGCGCGTGCCGCTCGGGCTCGTGGTGGGGGCGCGCAGCGGCGACAAGGGCGGCAACGCGAACCTCGGCGTGTGGGTGCGGTCCGAGGAAGCCTGGCGCTGGCTCGTGCACCGGCTGACCGTCGGGGAATTCCGCCGTCTGCTGCCGGAAACCGAAGGACTGCCGGTCACCCGGCATCTGCTTCCGAACCTGTGGGCGATGAACTTCGTGGTCGAGGGCATTCTCGGCGACGGCGTCGCTTCGCAGGCCAGGTTCGATCCCCAGGCGAAGGCGCTCGGCGAGTGGCTGCGAGCGCGCGAACTCGACGTTCCGGAGGCCCTGCTGTGACCGTGGATCCGTTCCGCACGCCGGAACGCACCGAACTGCGCGCGACGGTGCGCCGGTTCGTGGAGAAGGACGTGCTGCCGCACCTGGACGACTGGGAGCGGGCCGGGGAACTGCCGCGCGACCTGCATCGCAAGGCGGGGCAACTGGGCCTGCTCGGGGTCGCGTTCCCCGAATCCGCGGGCGGCGGCGACGGCAATTACCTCGACGCGCTCGTGGTCGCCGAGGAAATGCACTACGCGGGCGGGTCCGGCGGACTGTTCGCGTCGCTGTTCACCTGCGGGATCGCGGTCCCGCACATCGTCGAGGCCGGCGACCCGGTGCAGATCGAACGCTGGGTCCGGCCGACCCTCGAAGGCGAGAAGATCGGTTCGCTGGCGGTTACTGAACCGGACGGCGGTTCCGACGTCGCCGGGATCCGCACCACGGCCGTGCGCGAGGGCGACGAGTATGTGATCAACGGGGCCAAGACGTTCATTACGTCAGGGTGCCGCGCGGACTTCGTGACCACTGTGGTTCGAACGGGCGAGGCAGGCGCGCATGGGCTTTCGCTGATCGTGGTCGAGCGCGGGACGCCTGGGTTCACCGTGTCGCGCAAGCTGGAGAAGATGGGCTGGGCGGCTTCGGACACCGCTGAACTGTCGTATGTGGACGTTCGAGTGCCGGCGGAGAACCTGGTCGGTGCGGAGAACAGCGGGTTCGCTCAGGTGGCCACGCAGTTCGTCACCGAACGGCTTTCGCTGGCGGTGCAAGCCTATGCGCACGCGCAGCGAGCACTCGATCTGACGCTGGACTGGTGCCGGATGCGCGAGACGTTCGGGCGTCCGTTGATTTCGCGGCAGCTCGTCCAGCACAAGCTCACCGAGATGGCCTGCAAGATCGACGTCGCGCGGACGTACGCCCGGCAGGTCGCGATTCGGCACGTGTCCGGCGAGGAAGTGATCGCCGAAGCGTGCTTCGCGAAGAACACCGCGGTGCAGGCTGCCGAATGGGTTGTGAACGAGGCGGTGCAATTGCACGGAGGACTCGGCTATATGCGCGAGTCCGAAGTGGAGCGGCACTACCGAGACGTCCGCATTCTCGGCATCGGCGGCGGCACCACCGAAATCCTCACCGGACTGGCCGCGAAGCGATTGGGATACACCGCATGACCACTATCAGGTCCACAGTCGACACCCGGGCCGACGAGTTCGCCGCGAACCGCGAGGCGATGCTGGAGAAGCTCGCGGAGATCGACGCCGAACACGCCAAGGCGGTCGCCGGCGGCGGGGAAAAGTACGTCGAACGCCACCGCAAGCGCGGGAAACTGCTGGCGCGCGAGCGGATCGAACTGCTGCTGGACGAGGATTCGCCGTTCCTGGAGCTGTCGCCGCTGGCCGCGTGGGGCTCGGACTACCGGGTCGGCGCGAGCGTGATCACCGGCATCGGTGTCGTAGAGGGCGTCGAATGCCTGATCTCGGCCAGCGACCCGACGGTCAAGGGCGGCGCGAGCAATCCGTGGACGACCAAGAAGTCGTTCCGGGCGGCGGACATCGCGGCGCAGAACCGGCTGCCGGTGATCAACCTGGTCGAGTCCGGCGGCGCGGATCTTCCGACGCAGAAGGAAATCTTCATTCCCGGCGGCCGGATCTTCCGTGATTTGACACGTTCTTCGGCGGCGAAGGTACCGACAATCGCGTTGGTGTTCGGCAACTCCACCGCGGGTGGCGCGTATCTGCCGGGCATGTCCGACTACGTCGTGATGGTGAAGGAACGCGCGAAGGTCTTCCTCGGCGGTCCGCCGCTGGTCAAGATGGCGACCGGCGAGGAATCCGACGACGAATCCCTCGGCGGCGCGGAGATGCACGCGCGGACGTCCGGGCTCGCGGATTACCTCGCGGTGGACGAGGAGGACGCGATCCGGCTCGGCCGCGGCATCATCAAGCGGCTCAACTGGACCAAACAGGGTCCGTCCCCCAAACCGGATTACGCCGAGCCGTTGTTCGACGCCGAGGATCTGCTCGGCATCGTGCCGACCGACCTGAAGATCCCGTTCGACCCGCGCGAGGTGATCGCACGCGTCGTGGACGGGTCGGATTTCGACGAGTTCAAGCCGCTGTACGGGCCGAGCCTGGTCACCGGATGGGCGAGCATCCACGGCTATCCGGTGGGAATCCTGGCCAATGCGCAGGGCGTGCTGTTCGGCGAGGAATCGCAGAAGGCCGCGCAGTTCATCCAGCTGGCCAACCAGATCGACACGCCGCTGGTGTTCCTGCACAACACGACCGGCTACATGGTCGGCAAGGAATACGAGCAGAGCGGGATCATCAAGCACGGCGCGCTGATGATCAACGCGGTGTCGAATTCGAAGGTGCCGCACCTGTCCGTCCTCATGGGAGCGTCCTACGGGGCCGGGCATTACGGAATGTGCGGCCGCGCCTACGATCCGCGGTTCCTGTTCGCCTGGCCGAGCGCGAAATCCGCGGTGATGGGACCAGCCCAGCTGGCCGGCGTGCTGTCCATTGTGGCCCGTGCCGCCGCGGCGAGCCGCGGCCAGGAGTACAGCGAGGAGAACGACGCCGCGATGCGCGCCATGGTGGAAAACCAGATCGAGGCGGAATCGATGCCGATGTTCCTTTCCGGCATGCTTTACGACGACGGCATCATCGACCCGCGCGACACCCGCACGGTGCTCGGGATGAGCCTGTCGGCGATCCACAACGGACCAGTGAAGGGCGTCGAAGGCGGCTTCGGCGTCTTCCGGATGTGAGGGCCATGATCCAGAATCTGCTGGTCGCCAACCGGGGCGAGATCGCCCGCCGCGTGTTCCGCAGCTGCCGGGACGCCGGAATCGGCACGGTCGCGGTGTTCTCCGACGCGGACGCCGACGCGCCGCACGCGCGGGAAGCCGACGTCGCGGTCCGGCTGCCGGGCAACGCTCCGGGCGAGACGTATCTGCGCGCCGAACTGATCGTCAAAGCCGCAGCGGACGCCGGGGCCGATGCGATCCATCCCGGGTACGGGTTCCTGTCCGAAAACGCCGGTTTCGCCCGCGCGGTGCTCGACGCCGGGCTGACCTGGGTGGGCCCGCCGCCGGCGGCGATCGAGACCATGGGCTCCAAAGTGGAGTCGAAGCGGCTGATGGCCGCCGCCGGGGTCCCGGTACTGTCCGAATTGGACCCGGAAACGGTGACCGAGGCCGATCTTCCGCTGCTGGTCAAGGCTTCCGCCGGGGGCGGTGGTCGAGGCATGCGCGTGGTCCGCTCGCTGGACGAGTTGGCCGAAGCGGTGGAGAGCGCCCGTGCCGAAGCCGGGTCGGCGTTCGGCGATCCGACGGTGTTCTGCGAGCGGTACCTCGAAACCGGACGGCACATCGAGGTCCAGGTGCTCGCCGATTCGCACGGCACGGTCTGGGCGGTGGGGGAGCGGGAGTGCTCCATCCAGCGCCGGCATCAGAAGGTCGTCGAAGAAGCGCCATCGCCCTTTGTGGACGAGGCCATGCGGGCCGAACTGTTCGACGCCGCGCGCAAGGCCGCGCAGGCGATCGACTACGTCGGTGCGGGAACCGTCGAGTTCCTGGCCGGTCCGGACGGCCGGTTCTACTTCCTGGAAATGAACACGCGGCTGCAGGTCGAGCATCCGGTGACGGAGAACGTCACCGGGCTGGACCTGGTGGCGTTGCAGCTTTCGGTGGCCGAGGGCGCTCGCTTGCCTGGGGAGCCGCCTGCCGCCAACGGGCATTCGATCGAAGTCCGCCTGTACGCCGAAGACCCGTCGGCCGGTTGGCAGCCGCAGAGCGGGACGCTGCACACCTTCGAAGTGTCCGGAGTGGACCGCGAATTCACCCACGGCGCCGGGCTGCGGCTGGACTCCGGGGTCGAATCCGGTTCAGTGATCGGCGTCCATTACGACCCGATGCTGGCGAAGGTCATCACGTGGGCTCCTACGCGGGCGGAAGCCGCGCGTCGGCTCGCCGGTGCCTTGGCTGGCGCGAAGATTCACGGCGTGGTCACCAACCGCGACCTGCTGGTCCGGATCCTGCGCCACGAAGCTTTCCTTGCCGGAGAAACGGATACCGCGTTCTTCGACCGGCACGGACTGGACACTTTGGCCGCGCCGCTGGCCACTGTGGACACCGAGCACTGGTCCGCGCTGGCCGCCGCACTGGCCGATGCTGCGGGAAACCGGGCCTCCGCGACCACTCTGGGGCGGCTGCCCAGCGGTTGGCGCAACGTCCGTTCCGGCGGTCAGCGCAAGGTATTCGCCAAGGGAGACAACCGTTACGAGGTCGTCTACTCGCTGACCCGCGACGGCCTGCGTGCCGAGGGTTACGACGACGTCGCCTTGGTCGCCGCGACGCCGGACCAGGTGGTTCTCGACATCGCCGGAGTGCGCCGGACCTTCGCCGTCGCCCGGCACGGCGCGGTGTCCTATGTGGACTCTCCGTTGGGTTCGGTGACATTGACCGCCGAGCCGCGGTTCGCCGACCCCGATTCGGCACTGGCGGCGGGTTCGCTGCTCGCGCCGATGCCGGGCACGGTCGTGCGGCTCGCAGTGTCCGCAGGAGACAGTGTGCGGGCGGGCGATCCGTTGCTGTGGCTGGAAGCGATGAAGATGGAACACCGGATCTCGGCCCCGGCGGACGGCGTGGTCGCCGAACTGC
Organism: Amycolatopsis echigonensis; assembly: GCF_002846615.1. NCBI lineage: Bacteria > Bacillati > Actinomycetota > Actinomycetes > Pseudonocardiales > Pseudonocardiaceae > Amycolatopsis > Amycolatopsis echigonensis. Next base: position 5,754,522 of record NZ_PJMY01000003.1, read on the forward strand.
CGGTCGAGGTTGGGCAACAGGTCGAAGTAGGCGCGGTGCTGGCTGTGGTGGGAGAGACCGAATGAACGCGATGAACTTCGTCGAGCCCGAAGAGCGGGTGGCGCTGCGGAAGGCCGCGGCCGACCTGGCGGGCAAGTACGGGCACGGCTATTACGCGAAAAAGGCCCGCGCGGGCGAGAAGACCGACGAGCTGTGGAACGAAGCCGGGCGGCTCGGCTACCTGGGCGTGAACCTGCCGGAGGAATACGGCGGCGGGGGAGCCGGGATCGCGGATCTCGCCGCGGTGCTGGAGGAATTCGCGGCCGCGGGCTCGCCGCTGCTGCTGATGGTGGTGTCGCCGGCGATCGTCGGGACGGTGCTGTCGCGCTTCGGCACGCCGGACCAGAAGAAGCAGTGGCTGCCCGGAATGTCGGACGGCAGCAAGAAAATCGTCTTCGCGATCACCGAACCGGACGCCGGTTCCAACTCGCACAAGATCACGACGACCGCCCGTCGCGACGGCGGCGACTGGGTGCTGTCCGGGCGCAAGGTATTCATCTCGGGCGTCGACGAGGCGGACGCGGTGCTCGTCGTGGGCCGCACCGAGGACGCGAAGACCGGCCGCCTGAAGCCCGCGCTGTTCGTGGTGCCGACGGACGCGCCCGGGTTCGAGTTCACGAAAATCGACATGGACATCGTCGCGCCGGAAAACCAGTTCTCGCTGTTTCTGGACGATGTGCGGCTGCCCGCGGAAGCCCTGGTGGGCGAGGAGGACGCGGCGATCGCGCAGCTGTTCGCGGGCCTGAACCCGGAGCGCATCATGGGCGCGTCGTTCTCGCTGGGCACCGCGAGGTACGCCCTGGACAAGGCGGTCGGCTACGCCAACGAACGGCAGGTGTGGGGCGCGCCGATCGGGTCGCACCAGGGGCTCGCGCATCCGCTCGCGCAGGTGAAAATCGAGCTTGAGCTGGCGAAACTGATGACGCAGAAGGCCGCCTCGCTGTACGACGCCGGCGACGATTTCGCCTCCGGCGAGTCCGCGAACATGGCGAAATACGCGGCGGCGGAGGTCGCGATCCGCGCGGTCGACCAGGCGGTGCAGACCCACGGCGGAAACGGGCTGGCGACCGAATACGGCCTGGGAAGCCTGGTGACGGCCGTGCGCCTGGGCCGGATCGCGCCGGTGAGCCGCGAGATGGTGCTGAATTTCGTGGGTCAGCACAGCCTCGGGCTGCCGAAGTCGTACTGAGCAAGGGTGAAGTCATGAGGTGCGTCGGCGATCGGTGGTTCGTGAGGGGAACCCTGAGGGAATCAGATTCCCTGTGGGTTCCCCTCACGAACTGCTGCCGGTGCGGACTGGCTCGGGCGGGTGAGAGCTGATGCTCCGCGAACCGCAACAGGAACGCAGCCGTACCACCCGGCGGCGGCTGATCGAAGCCGCGATGGACTGCATCGGGGAGCGTGGGTGGCACGGGGTGACCGTCGCGGTCATCGCGGAGCGGGCCGGGGTCTCCCGGGGCGCCGCGCAGCACCACTTCCCGACGCGGGAATCGCTGGTCGCCGCGGCGGTCGAGTTGCTCGGCGAGGCCCAGCTGGACGAACTGCGCACGCGCGCGGCCGGGTCGCCGGGCGGCTCGTCGCGGATCGAGTGGGTCGTCGAGATGCTGCTGACCCTCTACACCGGGCCGATGTTCCGCGCCGCGCTGCAGCTGTGGGCCGTCGCGTCGACGGACGACCAGCTGCGCGACGTGCTGGTGCCGCTGGAGGCGCGCGTCGGGCGGGAGGCGCACCGGGTCGCGGTCGAACTGCTCGGGGTCGACGAGGCCCAGCCGGGCGTCCGCGAACTGGTCCAGGCCACTCTCGACCTCGGGCGCGGGCTCGGCCTCGCCAACCTCCTCACCGACGACACCCGCCGCCGCGAGCAGATCGTGCGCGAGTGGGCGCGGACGCTCGAGTCTCGCCTGGCGGGAACCGAACAGGTCTAGGCATCGTCACATTCCCGAACCGCTACAGTGTGGCTGTTAACACATTCGGCCCAATCGGCGATAACGTTGAGTAAGTAGCCCACGAGGAAGAAGGCGATCCCGGTGTCCGGTGCAGAAGGGGTGACCGTCGAGCTGACCCATCGCGCGATGGCCATGCTCAAAGCGGTCGCGCAGCAGCGCGCGGAGATGTCCACCAGCTGCGAGCCCGACCTGTTCGTCGACGGTTTCGCTTGCTGCGACCAGATGACCGCACACGCACTCGCCAAGGGCGGCTACGTCCGTCCGGGTATCGGTGTCACCGCCGCGGGCCGGGTTCCCGCCGAACTGACCGAGGCCGGCGCGGCCGCGCTGTCGGTCACCGCCGCTGCCTGATCTTCACTCGTTCGGCCGTATCCGTGCACGATGTGTGACGGACGGCAGAACGGGGACCTCCCGGTCGGGAAGGCCCCCGTCGCCAGACCCGGCGGCCGTGATCCGCGCGCGAGGTGGTTCAGTCCACCGGGGTGACCCGCGAGTCTTCGCTCGAAGGGCGCCTGGTTCGCTCAGTTGAACCGCCGCCGGTTTGATCCGGGCCGGTCGAACCCGCCAACCTGGCCCGAGTCGGCGGAGTTGCTGCCCGGCTTGATCCGGGCCAGCCCAATCGCTGCCCAGCCGGGCCAGGGCCAGCCGAGCCGCCGTCAGTTCGGCCGAGGTCGGCAGGATCGCTGCTCGACTTGACCCGCCTCGCCGCAACCGCCACCCGGCTCAACCCAGCCCGGCCCGTGATCAGCCGTTGTACCCGGCCACGACCTTCGTGAACGCGTAGTTCTCCTGGTCGATCCCGCTGCAGCCGCCGCAGTCGCGGTTTGTCGCCCAGAACGTGACGCGGCCCAGGTGGTGTTCGGCGGCCCAGTCGCGGATCGCGGTGAAGTCCGCGACCGACACGACCTCGCCCGCGCGGTCGGTCTTGCCGTTCATCGACGACAGTCCGGCGCGGTGGTAGGCGGTGGCGTCGTCCCAGCCGAACGTCGACTTCAGTTCGCCGACCAGGCCGTCGACCGCGGATTTCGTCATCGCGACCATGTCGCCGCCGTCGGAGAAGTCGAACGGCATGAGCGACCACACGTCGACGTCCGCGCCCAGTGCCTTCGCCTGCGAGACCAGGCGCTTGCCCCAGTCGTTCGGGCCCTGCGGCGTGGTGCCCATGGTGATCACGACGCGCACGTTCGGGTTCTTCTCCTTGACGATCTTGACCGCGCCGAGGATCCGGTCCTGCACCGCCGCGTTCTCGAACTCGTCGGTGTTCTCGATGTCGAGGTCGATCGCCTTGAGGTCGTAGGCGTCGATCACCTTCTGGTACGCGCCGGCCAGTTCCTCCGGCGATCCGCAGTTCGGGCCCAGTTTGTTGCCCTGCCAGCCGCCGAACGACGGGATCACGTCGCCGCCCGCGGAGCGGATCTTCTGGATCATCGCGGCGTCGGTCCCGTCGAGCGGGCGGTTGCCGTCCCAGGCGGGGGTGCAGCCGCCGCCGGAAAGCATGAACGCGAGGGTGAACGCGCTGACGCCGGTCGCCTCCATCGCGGCGGACGGATCGCTCTGGCCGCCCCACTGGTACAGGTACGGGGCCGCGAGGACCGGGTCTCCCGCGGCCGAGGCGGTGCCGGTCGCGGTGGACAGAGCGGCGCCCGCGACGAGCGCCAGCACGCCGAGACGTCCGGCGAGTTTCCGGCGGGAACTGGTGCGGCGCAAGGATTTCATGGGTCCTCCAACGGGGGAACGCGCACCTCGCGGCGCGCGTCATCGGAGCACCTGGCGAAGCCGGACGTGGCGGCGGCGCCCCGCAGGCACTCGGGGGAGTGTGTGCGCAGTCACAATGGACTAGACCATTGAGAAGTGTCAAGACATGGGCGGGAGTGGGAAAAAACCTCACCGAGGGCGCCGAGGTCGCCGGGAGGTTCCGGGGCGCCGGTCAGCGGGACGATCGGGAAGCGGTGCGTGGCCGGGAGGGCAGCCGAGTCCGCTCAGCGAGCGCGGCCGCGCGGCTGTGTCAGGCTGGAAGGCGAGCGAACGAAGTGGGAGCGTCATGACCGAACCGGTCCGGATCAGCGGTGCCGACGTCGCCCCGGAGCAGCAGGCTGTCCGGTACGAGCTGGCGATTCTGTCGTTCCAGCTGCTCGACGGTCCGAAAGCCGCCGAGGGCGTGCTGCCGTGGGTCGAGGGGCACGGCGAGTTGCTCGGCTGCTGGCAGACGGAAAACGGTCCGCTCGGCAGGCTGGTCGTGCTGCGCGGGTTCGAGAATCAGCAAGCGCTGGACGAGGAGCGGCTGCGCGCCCGGCACAGCCGCGCACCGTTCGGCGGCGGCTGCCTGACCGACCTGTCGCTGCAGAGTTTCGCGCCGTTCCCGTTCGTGCCGCCGGTGCGACCGGGCAAGTACGGCTCGGTGTACGAAATCCGCGACTACCACCTTCGGCCGGGCGGCCTGACCGCGACGATCGACGGCTGGCGTGAAGCGTTGCCCGCACGGCATCTGGTCGATCCGCTGACCGTCGTGATGTACGCGCTCGACGGCCCGGACCGGATCATCCAGATCTGGCCGTTCGCGAGCCTGGACGAACGGCTCGCGATCCGCCGCGACCTCTACGCGAAGGGGATGTGGCCGCCGCCGGGCGCGCCGGAGGAGATTCTCGACGCGGAGTCGGTCATCGCGGTGCCGCTGGAGTTTTCGCCGCTGGCATGAGTCACGTCTGTTCGCCGATGTCCTCGAACCAGAGCGCCGGTTCCCGTTCGATGAATTCCGTCATCAGGGCGACGCAGGCGGGGTCGTCGAGGAGGTCGACGCGGACGCCGTGGTCGGCGAGCCAGCCGTGGCCGCCGGTGAAGGTGCGGGATTCGCCGATCACCACGTGCGGGATGCCGAATTGCCGGACCAGGCCGCTGCAATACCAGCACGGCGACAGCGTGGTGACCATGATCGTGTCGCGGTAGTGCGGGCGGCGGCCGGCGGCGCGGAAGGCTGCGGTTTCGGCGTGCAGGGACGGGTCGCCGTCCTGGACGCGGCGGTTGTGGCCGCGGCCGAGCAGCTTCCCGTCGCGGTCGAACAGGGCCGCGCCGATCGGCACGCCGCCCTCGGCTTTTCCGGCTTCCGCCTCTTCGCGGGCGACAGCGAGCAGGTCGTCGAGCATGCGTCACTTTCGCACGCCGCCGGGACGCCCTGGCGATCGAGGACCGAAGCTGTCCGCGAAGCGTGGCAGAGTACTCGGCATGTACGGAACGTCCGAACGCCTGTTGCGCCTGCTCTCGCTGTTGCAGGCGCGTCGCGAATGGCCTGGCCCGGACCTCGCGGGCCGGCTGGGGGTCGACGTCCGGACGATCCGCCGCGACGTCGAACGGCTGCGGCAGCTCGGCTATCCGGTGCACGCGACGCCGGGGGTCGCGGGCGGGTACCGGCTGGGTTCCGGTGCGGCGCTGCCGCCGTTGCTGCTGGACGACGACGAAGCGGTCGCGGTGGCGGTTGGCCTGCGCACGGCGGCGAACGGCACTGTGTCGGGCATCGAGGAGACGTCCGTGCGGGCGCTGGCGAAGCTCGAACAGGTGCTGCCCGCGCGGCTGCGGCACCGGGTGCGGGCGATGGATTCGGCGATGGTCCGGATCCCCGGCGGCGGGCCGACGATCGACGCGGAGCTGCTGACCGTGGTCGCGGCGGCGTGCCGGGACAACGAGCGCCTGCGGTTCACCTACGGCACCCACGCGGGCGAGGTGGCCGAACGCGACGTGGAACCGTTGCGGCTCGTGCACGCCGGATGGCGCTGGTACCTCGTCGCGTGGGATCTTGGCCGAGACGACTGGCGCACCTTCCGGCTGGACCGCATCGACGGTGTCCCGGTGCCTAGTTTCCGTTTCACGCCAAGGGAACCCCCGGCCGAGGACCTCGCCGCTTACGTGTCGAGCCGGATCGCGACCGCGCCGTATCCGCACATCGTGACCCTGCGCGTGTCGGCTCCGGCGGAAGTGCTGACGGCGTGGATTTCCCCGACGACGGCGGTGATCGAGCCGATCGACGACGAAACCTGCCGGATCCGCACCGGCGCGAAAACCTTCGAATCCATCCCGTTTTACCTGGCGCAGTGGGAATTCGACTTCGTGGTGGAGGACGGTCCGCCGGAATTGCTGGACCGGATGGCGAAGATCGCGGAACGATTCGCGCGGGCGACGTCAGGCCGGACTTCCGCCGGTGGCGACGGCGAGCAAGTCCGCGGCGGCAATTGACAGGGCTTCGGGGAAACCGTTGCTGTCACGGTGTTCCTCGGCCATCCAGCGTTCGGTCGCGAGTCGCAGGACGGAGAGTCCGAGGTCGGTGGCCAGCCGGGCGGTTTGGGGATCGATGCCGCGGTCGTTCAATGCGCTGGTGAGGGTTTCGGAGATGGTGACGAGTTTGATCAGTTCCCGTTCGCGCAGCGGGGGATTGGCGGCGATCACTGTTGCTCGGCGCAGCAGGAATTCGCGCGGACGGAATACGCGTGGCGCCGTAGCGAAGGCAGTCAGCAGGGTCGGCAGCGCGGGCGTTCCGGGCGGGACGGCGTCGATCGCGGTGACGAATTCGGTTTCCAGTTCCTGGCTGCCGCCGAACAGCACTTCCCGTTTGTCCGCGAACCAGCGGTAGAACGACCGCTCGGTGAGGTTCGCGCGCTGGGCGATCTGCGCGACCGTCGTGCGGTCGTAGCCCTGTTCCTCGAACAACTCCAGTGCGGCTTGCTCGAGCCGGTTCCGGGTGTTGCCCTCCCATCGCGCCATGGGGCCAGTGTAGCGACAGCAGATGCTGTCATCACTCTGGTAGCGTCAGTGACGACAGCTTCTGTCATCACTCACGAGGAGACGGCCGGATGCGCACCCTTCGTTTCTCTGAACACGGTCCTGCGGCCCAGGTTCTGCGGGTCGAGGACGCCGCGGTCCCCGAACCCGGGCCGGGGCGGATCCGCGTCGCGGTCCAGGCGTGCGGCCTGAACCCGGCGGACTGGGCGTTGTGCGAGGGCCTCTTCGCCGGTGACCTGCCGCGCGGGATCGGCCTGGAGGTGTCGGGCACGGTCGACGCGCTCGGCGGAGGCGCGACCGGCGTCGACGTCGGCGACCCGGTTTTCGGCATCGCGCCGTTCACCGGCCCCACCGCGGGCGCGTCTGAACAGGCGCTGCTCGATACGTGGTTCCCGCGGCCGGACGGGGTCGACGCGGTCCACGCGGCGGCTCTGCCGATGGCGGTCGGAACGGCTTACGCGGCGCTCGACGCACTCGGCTCCGGCACCTTGCTCGTTCACGGCGCGGGCACCACCACCGGGTTCGCCGCGGCGCAGATCGCGCTCCTGCGCGGCGCACGCGTGATCGTCACCGCGGGCGAAACGCACGCCGCCGCGCTCCGTTCGGCCGGCGCGGAAGTCACCGGCTACCAGGACGGAATCGCCGAACGCGTGACGGCGCTGGCCGGCGGACCGGTCGATCGCGTGCTGGATGCGGCGCCGTTCAGCGGCAAGGTGAGCGAGCTCGTGCGCACGGTCAAGGAGCCCGGACACGTGCTGAAGCTCGACCTCAGCTCGGACCAGCCCGGGGTTCAGACCATTGTCAGCTCGGGCGCTCAGCCGCGCTACGACGTCCTCGGCGAGTTCGCGTCGCTAGCGGCGGAGGGCCGGTTTTCGATCCCGGTTTCCCGGATTTTTCCGCTGGACGACTGGCGGGCCGCGCTCGAACTGAGCCAGTCGCGGCGGGCGCGGGGCAAGCTGGTGCTGGCGCTCTAGCCCGCGCCGAGCATGCGGAGGACGAGTTCGCCGTACTCCTTGCCGAGTTCAGTGGGGGTCTGCCGGGTCCGCTCGCTGTACCAGCGCGCGACGTCGACGCCCAGCGACAGCACCGCGCGCGCCGCGATCCCGACGTCGCCGACGGTGAACGCACCGGACTCGACCCCGTCGGCGATCACCTCGCGCACGCGCTGCTCGATCTTCCGCCGAAGCTGTGCGACGACCTGGTATTCCTTCTCCGGCAACGCATTCAGCTCGTACTGCACGACCCGCGCGACCGTGTGCCGCCGCGCGTGCCAGGCGACGAAATCCTCGACGAGCAACCGCATCCGCTCCACCGGGCCGGTGACGCGCCCGATCACGTCCTCGACGAGGGCCAGCGTCTGCTCGTGTCCGTTGCGGCTGATCGCGAAAAGCAGCGCGGCTTTGGACGGAAAGTGCACATACAGCGCGGCCGGGCTCATCCCGGCCGCACCGGCGATGTCCCGCGTGGTGGTGGCGTGGTAGCCGCGCTCGGCGAACGACTCCACCCCGGCGAGCATCAGCCGTCGCGCGGTCTCAGGCTGCACGTCGGGCCACAGGTCGGCCGAGAGCGTGGTCATCCGGCGATCCTCCTCTAGTCCCGCGCCGGCCGGTGAGTCCGCCCGTCGGATTCATTGTAAGCGCTCGCTCAGTGGAGGAATCCGGTGATGCATCCCGCACTCGGGGATGTCCTGCCGATGAGCAAAGCCGAGCCACGCGACTGCGGCCGGGAAAAATAGCGCCTTTGGTGGTCGCGGGCTCGCATTGTGCAGTCGCTGGAGCCAGCCGCCGGGGTGCCGGAATCAAGGTCGATCGGGGCTGAACTGCGGCATTGGCCGGGTGTATACAGCGGTGGCGGCCGGCGGCTCGGGTCGCAGCAGCGCGTTCGGTCCAGGCCGTGAGCTGTGCCGGGGGAGCTTCGTGCCAAGCCTGACCGTGGCAGGCGCGGTACGCGGCGTCCTTCGTGCGCCGGTGACGGACATGGTCGTGATGTCGCTTCGGCGGGCGCGGTCGGGTCTTCCAGGAGTTCGATCAAGACCTGGAGGGGAAGACAGCCACGGGCTGGCTCGTCTGTTTGCCTTCGCCGCCGCTCGGGTACTTTGCGATTCGCTGCACGTCCTGGTGTCTGTCGCGATAGTCGAGGGTGGGTGAAATATGCTGGCACGCATTCCCCGCACCGCAGACCGCGAGTCGTTGTCCGTGGAATTCTGCTGTGATCTGGGGCCGACGTCGCTGCGCGAGATCCGCCGCGCGGTTCAGCGGCTGCTGGCCGGCCGGGACGGTTTCCTGACTTCCGACGCGGTCCTCGTCGCCGACGAGCTCGCCGGCAACGCCTGCCGGCACGGGGCGGCCCCGGCGAAGTGCCGCCTGACCGCCGATCATGGGCGCGGCGTGTTCCGGATCGAGGTCGACGACGCGTCGTCCGCGATGCCCAGGTTGCGGTCTCCTGACCACACCGGCGGACGGGGGCTGGTCTTGGTCGATCGGCTCGCCTCGTGCTGGGGGGTCCGCAGTTTCGCGCGGCACAAGACAGTCTGGGCCGAGTTCGCGCTCGACGCCGCCGCTTCGCCTGAGCAGGGACGAAGCGTGTCACCGGGCCATCCCGATGGTGCCCTGAGCGCTTCCTGACGGGCGGTCTTTCCAGCCGCTGCGGAGCGGCGCGCGAGGAGAGGAAGCCGACCCCGCCCGCACCGTCAGCGCGCGGCTGCCCGGTCCGGTCAGGGTTGTGCCGCGGGCATAGCACGGTACTTGTCCAGCGTGGCCGGGTCTTGCAGCGACATCCACCGCATGACCTCGCTGTAGGTGGCGCACACGGTCTCCGGTTTGACGCACACCTCGCCCATGAAGCTTTCCGTGGCCTTCGCGAAGGCGCCGCCCGCCCAGTCGTTGAAGTGGTTGGCCACCACCAGCGGTGCGCGGTTGCCGGTGAACGCCGCTTCGTAGGCTCCGCGGTAGGTGTCCAAAGTGTCCTGGGTGTACTCCGCGGTGCGGGAGCTGTCCTCCCGCGCGTGGTTGAACTGGAACCACAGGTTGTAGTCCATCATGATGACTTTCTTGTGCAGCGCCGGAACCTTCACATACGGCATCCAGAACTCCCAGATGCCGTTCGCCTGGGCCGGCCACCTCACCCCGTCCGAGGGCTGGCTGGAGTCGTAGCGCATCCCCGCCTGGCGCATCGCCGGGAACGCCTGGGCCCAATCGCCCTCCAGGCACGGGGTGCGGCCGCCCTTGATCGTCGCCGGGTCGACACGCAGGCCGCGTCCGGCGCGTGCGGCGTCGACGAAAGCGAAGAACTGCCGCAGCTCGTTGTCCCATGCGGTCGTGTTCCAGCGTCCGACGCTCGGCTCGGAGCCGGTGCAGAAGTGGCCGTTGTAGTGCGTGCCGATCTCCTCGCCCTGGTCCACGGCCGTGTTCAGGTCCGCCACGAGCGTGCGCACGTCGTCCTCGGAACCGCCGAATCCGATCGACGCCTTGCCCGGCCGATGCCCCGGCCCGGCGTAACGGTCTCGCTGGGAATCGGGCAGCAAATAGATGCCCGACAGGAACCCGCTGAAGTGCGCGTGCACGGACTTCGCCAGCGGCAGCACGCGTCGCCAATGATCGTGGGATCCCGCGCCGTCGAAGGAGAACAGCACGAACTGCGGCGGCTTCTCGCCCGGTGCCAGTCTGTGCATCCACGCCGCGTCCCGGGACGGCGGAGCCGCTGAGGGCAGCGGCTTTCCGTCCGGCGGCGGACGGCCGTCGAGCACCACCAGTGCGACAGCCGCCAGCGCCACCGCGACGGCCACCGACAACCACGTTCCCGGTTTGCCGGCCAAGCGTGCCATTTCCCACCCCCTGCCCGGATCTTCCCCCTGAGGGGAAGACGCCGGGCGCAGCCTCGGGTGGCGCGTCCGTGTGACTGCACACCGAAACGCAACCTCGCCCCCAGCCAGATGCCGCGACAGCGCCGTCGACGTCACGCGGTGCGGACGCTCCGTGAGGGGAACCCTGAGGGAATCTGATAGGGCTTTGTCCGGGTGGGGGTTGTTGTTGGCATAGCGCGCAGGCCCCGGTCCAGCTGGTGAGCAGGTTCTGCGGGAGCAGGGCGGTCTGTCCGAGTGTCAGGCCGGGGCCGCGTGTTTTGGTGTGCGGGCGCGGTGTTCGGCGAGGAAGAGCAGTGCTGCGGTGACGAGGGTGACGTGGCGGTGCCAGCCGGGCCAGGTGCGGCCTTCGAAGTGGTCGATGCCGAGGGTGTCTTTGAGTTCGCGGTAGCCGGTTTCGACGGCCCAGCGGGTTTTGGCGAGCCGGACCAGGCGCTGGAGGGCGGGGCGGGCGGTGCCGGGCAGGCTGGCCAGCCACAGGTGCGCGGGCGTGGCGGGTTTCTCGTTGTCCCGTTGGACCAGCAGCCAGCGGTCGAGCAGGGCGGTCCCGGCTTTCGAGGCTCGTCGCCGGGCCGGGATTCCGGCCTCGCGCACGTGCCGCAGGCTGAAGCCGGCGACCCGGTCGCCCTCGGCGGCGGGCCAGGACACCGGGGCCCGCGCGGCGGCGCTTGCCTTCCCGCGCCCAGGCGGTGTCGGGTTCCCGCTGCCAGGGCAGCACGCTGAGGTCGCTTACCTCTGGGGCAAGCCCGCGGCGGACGCGATCGGCGCGGCCGTGACCGGCCGCGACGATCGCGGAAAACCGTTGTCCTGGGTGCAGATCGGCTCGGTCGCGGGAGCGGAGGCACCGGTTCCGTCGGCCGCTCTGCGCGCGTCGGGCCTGCAGATCGTCGGCAGCGACCAGGGTGCGGTGGGCCTGCGCGGAATCCTGGCCGAACTGCCTGCCCTCGCCGGGGAGATCGCCAAGGGCTCCCTGCGGCCCCCGGGCGGTGCCGGTGGCCGAGGTCGAGCGGGTCTGGGCCGCGACCTCGAACCCGGAGGAACGGACCGTCCTGGTTCCGTGGCTGGGCGGCAAGCAACCGGAATCGCGAACCGGTCCGTTCCGGGAGGTGCTGAAGAGGCGCGGGGTGCGACCGCCCCGCGTTCACGAAGCGCGGGGGAACGGCTCGCTCAGTGGAGGAATCCGGTGCTGTGTCCCCCGGAGCGACAGGGGCCGGGCGACCGCGAACCGAGGCTCCGGGAAGCTGCCGAGCATGCCCGGGCGCGGGGAAGCCGCCGGGAACCTGATGAACGCGAAGCAGCGCGGGGTCGTCCCTGCCCGGCGCCGCCGAGACGGCCGCGCCGCGTTGCTCCCGCTGTCGCGAGCCCTATCCTGGGCGCACGTTCGCGAAACGGAGGTTCGATGTCGATCCGCAACCCCGGGCACCTCGTCGGGACCCCTCTCGCCCGGGCGGGCCGGTGAGCTGCCCGCTGGAGCCGATCGGGGTCGTCCGCACGCCCCGGCGGCGGCGGGACCGGACGCCGGTGCAGGCCGCGCTCAACCGTGCCGAGGAGGGCGTCCTCGAAATCGCCGAGCCTTACGCCGCCGGGCTCGCCGACCTCGACGGCTTCGACTACGCCTGGCTGTTGAGCTGGCTGCACCGCAATGACGATCCCGGCGGGCCGCCGCCGATGACCCAGGTGCCCTTCCTGCTGCGGCCCACGCCGCGGCAGATCGGGGTGTTCGCCACCCGCGGGCCGCGCCGGGTCAACCCGATCGGGCTGAGCCTGGTCCGGATTCTCGACGTCACCGGCCGGAACGTGCGCTTCGCGGGCGTCGATCTGGTCGACGGCACGCCGGTCATCGACCTCAAACCGTATGTCGCGGAATTCGACCGGCCGCCCGGCGAACCCCGCTGCGGCTGGCTCGACACCGTCCCGCTCCGCGAAGGCGCCACTCCGGCGGATCTCAAGCCCGGCGCGCAGTGACGCGTGCCCGTTCGCGGGTCCGCGCCGGAGGCTCGGGCGGCGGATTCAGTAAATGCTGAGGTCGTCGTTGAAAGGGGGCGTGGCGGCCGTCACGATCGCAGCATGCAGGAAGTCGTGCCCGAACTCGTCGAGGACTGGCGAGCCGGCCGGGCAGCCGGTCTGGCCACTGTCGTGCGCACTATGAAGTCGGCACCACGTCCGGTGGGCGCTTCCTTGCTGCGCCGGGCCGACGGCGCGGCGGTGGGATCGGTATCCGGCGGCTGTGTCGAAGGCGCGGTCTACGAACTCGCCGCGGAGGTAGTCGAGACGGGCGTCCCGGTGCTGCGGCGCTACGGGGTCAGCGACGACGAGGCGTTCGAGGCCGGTCTCACCTGCGGCGGAATTCTCGACGTGTTCGTCGAGCCGGTCGACCGCACGCGCTACCCGGAACTCGAAGGGGTGGCCGACGACATCGCGGCGGGGCGGGCGGTCGGGACGGTCACGGTCATCCGGCACCCCGATCCGCGGCAGGTGGGCCGGCGTCTCGTCGTACGCCATGGTTCGGCCGAGGGCAGCCTCGGCGCCGCGGAAGTCGACCGCCTGGTGGCCGCCGACGCCCGCGGGCTGCTCGCGGCGGGCCTCAACACCACTCTGGAGTACGGCCCGGGGTGGGAGCGGCAGGGCGAAGGCATCGAGGTGTACGTCGCCTCGTACGCCCCCGCACCGCGAATGCTCGTGTTCGGTGCGATCGACTTCGCCGCGGCGACGGCCCGGCAGGGCAAGCTGCTCGGCTTCCACGTCACCGTCTGCGACGCGCGGCCGGTCTTCGCTACCCGGGCCCGGTTCCCCGACGCCGACGAACTGGTCGTCGAGTGGCCGAGCCGGTACCTCGCTCGCGAGATCGACGAGGGCCGCGTCGACGACCGCACGGTCGTCTGCGTGCTCACCCACGACCCGAAGTTCGACGTGCCGGTCCTGATGGAGGCGTTCCGGATGCCGGCCGGCTGCTTCCTCGGGGCGATGGGCTCGCGGCGCACGCACGAGGACCGGCTTCGCCGGCTGCGCGAGGCCGGCGCCGCCGAGACCGACTTCGCCCGGCTGCACAGCCCGATCGGGTTCGCCATCGGCGCCCGCACCCCCGCCGAGACCGCTGTCTCGATCGCCGCCGAGATCATCGCGGCTCAGTGCGACGGCGCCGCCGTGAGCCTCGGCGTCACCAGTGGCCCGATCCACGCACGACCGGAGTGACCCGCCCGAGCGTACGGTCACAAAGCCCGGTCGAACGCTTCGAGCGGGTTGCGGAACGGAGGTGGACATGCAGGTCCCGGCGCCACTGGAATACGAGCGGGCGACGAGCGCGGCCGACGCGATCCGGCTGCTGGAGCGGCTGGGCGGCGAGGCACGGATCATCGCGGGCGGGCACAGCCTGCTGCCGATGATGAAGCTGCGGCTGGCCAACCCGGAATACCTCGTCGACATCAACGACCTGCACGGCGAGCTCGGCTACGTCCGGCGGGTCGGGCAGCAGGTCCGGATCGGGGCCATGACCCGGCACCGCGAACTGCTCGAATCGGACGAGCTGCACGAGCACTTCCCGATCTTCCGCGACGCCGAGCGGGTCATCGCGGACCCGCCGGTGCGCAACCGCGGCACCCTCGGCGGCGCGCTGTGCCAGGCCGACCCGGCCGAGGACCTGCTGTCGGTGTGCACGACGTTGAACGCCAGCTGCGTGATCCGGGATTCGCGGGGCGACCGGGTCGTGCCGATGGAGCAGTTCTACCGCGGGCCCTACGAGACCGCGGTCGGCCAGGCCGAGATGCTGATCGAGGTCCGGCTCCCGATCCGCCCGGGCGGCAGCAACGCCTACGCCAAGGTCGACCTCCGCTCGGGCGCCTGGGCGGTCACCGCCGCGGGCGCCGCGCTGTGGCTCGACCGGCACGGCCGGATCGCCGACGCGCGGGTCGGGCTCGCCGCGGTCGGGCCGAGCACCACCGGCATTCCCGAGATCTCCGCCGCGCTGCGGGGGAGCGAGCCGGACGCCGGGGCGTTCGACATCGCCGGCCGGATCGCCGCCGAGAGCTGCCAGCCGGTCACCGACAGCCGGGGCAGCGCGGCGTACAAGCGCCACCTCGCCGCCGAGCTCACCCGTCGCACGCTCGCGACCGCCCGCGACCGGATCCTCGCCAGGGCCGAGGGGAGGGCCTGACGATGCAGGTGGGAATCACGGTCAACGGCGAACACGTCGTCCGCGAGGTGGAGCCGCGGCTGCTGCTGGTCCACTTCCTGCGCGACGTGCTCGGCCTGACCGGCACGCATTGGGGCTGTGACACCAGCAACTGCGGCACGTGCGTCGTGCTCTATGACGGCGAGCCGGTCAAGTCGTGCACAGTGCTCGCCGCGATGGCCTCCGGGCATGACGTGCGCACCGTCGAGGATCTCGAACGCGACGGGTTCCTCGACCCCGTCCAGCAGGGCTTCATCGAATGCCACGGGCTCCAGTGCGGCTTCTGCACGCCCGGGATGCTGATGACCGCGCGCGCCCTCCTCGACCGCGACCCCGACCCGGAGGAGCCCGTGATCCGGGAGGCGATCTCCGGGCAGATCTGCCGGTGCACCGGCTACGCGAGCATCGTCCGGTCGGTCCGCTGGGCGGCCGAGCACCCGGAGGTCGTGCCCGAACCGGACCTGCCGTGGCCTGTCGTCGGGACCGCGACATGAGCGCCGCCCTCGATCCAGCGGAACACGGGTTCGGGAGGCGGACGCTGCGGGAGGCGCCGCGCTTCGTCCGCGGCCGCGGCACGTACGTCGACGATGTCCAGCTGCCGGGCATGCTGCACCTCGCGGTGCTCCGGGCACCGGTGGCCCACGCCAGGATCGCGAGCATCGACACGACCGCCGCGCAGGCGCATCCCAAGGTGAAGGCCGTCGTCACCGGTGCCGACCTCGCCGAGCGCGGCCTCGCCTGGATGCCGACGCTGTCCGCGGACACGCAGGCGGTGCTGGTGACCGACAAGGTGCGGTTCCAGGGCCAGGAGGTCGCGTTCGTCGTGGCGGAGGACCGGTACTCCGCGCGCGACGCGCTGGAGCTGATCGAAGTCGAGTACGACGTCCTGCCGCCGGTCGTCGACGCCCGCACCGCCCTCGCCCCCGGCGCGCCGCTCGTCCGCGACGACGTCGAAGGGCGCACCGACAACCTCTGTTTCGAGTGGGAGAGCGGCGACGCCGCCGCCACCGCGGCGGTGTTCGAACGGGCCGAGGTCACCCTCGCCCAGGACATGGTCTACCCGCGGATCCACCCGGCGCCGATGGAGACCTGCGGCGCGGTCGCCGACTACGACCGCATCGACCGGCGGCTCACTCTCTGGTCCACCAGCCAGGCACCGCACGCCCATCGCACGCTCTACGCCGTCATCGCGGGGCTGCCGGAACACCGGATCCGGGTGATCTCGCCCGATGTCGGCGGCGGTTTCGGCAACAAGGTCCCGATCTACCCGGGCTACCTGTGCGCGATCGTCGGGTCGATGCTCACCGGCCGTCCGGTGAAGTGGATGGAGGACCGCACCGAGAATCTGGTCAGCTCGACCTTCGCGCGCGACTACGTGATGCGCGGCGAGATCGCCGCCACCCGCGACGGGCGGATCCTCGGGTTGCGCAGCCAGGTGCTGGCCGATCACGGCGCGTTCAACGCGGCCGCGACGCCGACGAAATACCCCGCCGGGTTCTTCGGGGTGTTCACCGGCAGCTACGACATCGAGGCCGCGCACTGCGCGGTCACGGCGGTGCACACCAACAAGGCGCCGGGCGGGGTGGCCTACGCCTGCTCGTTCCGGATCGCCGAGGCGGTGTACCTCGTCGAGCGGATGGTCGACCTGCTCGCCCGCGAACTGGGCATCGATCCGGTCGAGCTCCGGCGCCGCAACTTCATCCGGCCCGACGCGTTTCCCTACACCACCCGCACCGGCTGGGTCTACGACTCGGGGGACTACCCGGCCGCGATGGCCGAGGCGGTCCGGATCGCCGGGTACGACGAGCTGCGCGCCGAACAGGCCGAGCGCCGGGCGCGGGGCGAGCTGATGGGGATCGGCGTCTCGTTCTTCACCGAGGCGGTCGGGGCCGGTCCGCGCAAGGACATGGACATGGCGGGCCTCGGCATGGCCGACGGCTGCGAGCTGCGGGTGTACCCGACCGGCAAGGCGGTGGTCCGGATCTCGGTGCAGTCGCAGGGCCAGGGCCACGAGACCACGTTCGCCCAGATCGTGTCCGAGGAACTCGGAATCCCGGTCGACGACGTGGACGTCGTGCACGGCGACACCGATCTGACGCCGTTCGGGCTCGGCACTTACGGCAGCCGGTCGACCCCTGTCTCGGGTGCCGCCGCCGTGCTCGCCGCGCGGAAGGTGCGGGAGAAGGGCCGGCTGCTCGCCTCGTCCGTGCTGGAGGCGGCGGTGGCCGACATGGAGTGGGCCGACGGCGCCTACCGGGTGAAGGGCGACCCTGGCACGGCGGTGACCATCGCGGAGGTCGCGGCCCGCGCGTACGGCGCCCGCGACCTGCCGGCCGGACCCGACGGCGAGCCGCTGGAGGGCGGCCTCGAAGCGAGCGTCTCCTACAACCCCGAGAACCTCACCTACCCCTATGGCGCCTACCTGTGCGTGGTCGACGTGGACCCGGGCACCGGCAAGGTCGCCGTGCGCCGCTTCATCGCGGTGGACGACTGCGGCACCCGGATCAACGAGGCCGTGGTCGAGGGGCAGGTGCACCGCGGGCTCACCGACGGCGTCGGGATCGCGCTGATGGAGTACGTCGGCTACGACGAGGACGGCAACTGCCTCGCCGGTTCGCTGATGGACTACCTCATCCCGACCGCGCTGGAGGTCCCCGACTGGGAGACCGGCGCGACCTACATCGCCTCGCCGCACCACCCGATCGGAGCCAAAGGCGTCGGCGAATCCTCCACGGTCGGCTCGCCGCCCGCGGTGGTCAACGCCGTGCTCGACGCGCTCCAGCCCTACGGCGTGCGTCATGCCGACATGCCCCTCACCCCCGGCCGGGTGTGGGAGGCCATGCAGGGGAACCCCACGCCACCCAGCTGACCGCTCAAGGAGGAGCGCGATGAACACACACCTTGCCCGGCGCCAAGCCGAACTGGTCGCGGCCCGCAGGCCGTTCGTCCACGCGACTGTCGTCCGTGCCGCGGCGCCGACGTCGGTGAGCACCGGCGACCACGCGATCGTGCTGGAGGACGGCACCCTCGAGGGATTCGTCGGCGGCCAGTGCACCCTCGCCTCGGTGAAGCTCGCCGCGCTGGACGTGCTCCGCGACGGCGCCAGCCTGCTGCTGCGGGTGCTGCCGGAGGGCGGTCCGGAGTTCCCCGCGACCGATGGCGCCCGGGTGGAGGTCAACCCCTGCCTGTCCGGCGGCGCGGTGGAGATCTACCTTGAGCCGGTGCTGCCCGCGCCGGTCGTCCACGTCGTCGGCACCTCGCCCATCGCCCGGGCGGTCGCCGACCTCGCCGGCGCGGTCGGGTACGAGGCGACCAGCGACGAGGACGGCGCGACCGCCGCCGGGGCGGCCGCGGTGGTGATCGCCCGGCACGGCGGTCCCGAGCCCGACGACCTGCGGGCGGCGCTGGCCGCCGAGGTGCCGTATGTCGGACTGGTGGCGAGCACGGTGCGCGGGCACGCCGTGCTCGACGAGACCGGGCTGGACGAGGACCAGCGGGCCCGGGTGCACACCCCGGCCGGTCTCCCAATCAGCGCGGGAACGCCGGAGGAGATCGCGCTGTCGATCCTCGCCGAGATCGTGTCCGTGCTGCGCGCCCGGGACGCCGCCGGGCACGAGGGCTCGGAGCCGCCGCCGTCCGCCCGGCCTGCGGTCGCGACCGACCCGGTCTGCGGCATGAACGTCGTGGTCGCGCCGGACGCGATCCATCTCGACGTCGACGGGACCGACTACTACTTCTGCCGCCCAGGCTGCCGCGACGCGTTCAAGGCCGAGCACAGCGTGAGCGTGGGATGACCGGGGACGGAGCAGCTCTCGGCCGGGTGACGGGCCTGGTACTGGCGGCGGGCGGCTCGCGCCGGCTCGGCAGGCCGAAGCAGCTGCTGCCCTATGCGGGCGGCACACTGCTGGACGCGACTCTCGCGACCGCCCGCCGATGCGGGTTCGGCCAGCTCCTCGTGACGCTCGGCGGGGCGGCCGAGCAGGTCGAGGAGACGGTGGACCTGTCCGGCACGGAGGTCGTGCGCAACCCGTCGTACGGCGAGGGATGCTCGTCGTCCATCGCGGCAGCGCTCCCGGCCGTGCACGACAGCGCGCACGGCGTCGCACTTCTGCTCGGCGACCAGCCGACGGTGCGGCCCGCCGACGTCGCCGCGCTGGTCGCGGTCGCGGCGCACCGCCCGATCGGCGTCACGGCGTATGACGACGGTATCGGGCATCCCTTCTGGCTGGGCCGCGAGCTGTTCGGCGAACTCGCGACCCTGCACGGCGACAAGGGCGTCTGGAAGCTGGTCGACCGGGCGGGCGACGACCTCGCGGTCCATCGCGCCGCCGGGCCGGTGCCGCCGGACGTGGACACCTGGGCCGACTACGAGCGGCTCGTCGGCGGCGCGAGGGAGGCGCGGTGACCCGCCTCGACAGTCCCGACGCGGTGCGACGCGCACTGCTGGCCGAGGACCACTTGGTCGACGAGGGGCTGGCGACTGCCCTGCACCTGGCCGTCGACCTCGGGTTGCCGCTGCTGCTTGAGGGAGAGCCGGGCGTCGGCAAGACCGGCGCCGCGGCCGCGCTCGCCCGCGCGCTCGGGTCGCGGTTGCACCGGTTGCAGTGCTACGAGGGGCTGGGACCGCACGAGGCGCTTTACGAGTGGAACTACCAGCGGCAGCTGCTCGCGATCCGGCTGGCCGAGGCCCAGGGTTCGGCCATCGGCGAGGAAGACCTGTTCAGCGAGCGATTCCTCGAAGACCGGCCGCTGCTGGCCTGCCTGCGCCACGACGGGCCGGTGCCGCCGGTGCTGCTGATCGACGAGATCGACCGGGCCGACGACGAGTTCGAGGCACTGCTGCTGGAGTTCCTCGGCGAACGGGCGATCACCATTCCCGAGTTCGGGACTGTCCGCGCCGCGGGACCGATGGTGGTCGTGCTCACTTCCAACCGCACTCGCGAACTCCACGACGCACTGCGCCGCCGATGCCTCTACCACTGGATCGATTTCCCCGGGCCCGACCAGGTCACGGCGATCCTGCGGCACCGGGTCCCGGACGCGTC
Organism: Amycolatopsis echigonensis; assembly: GCF_002846615.1. Taxonomy (NCBI): domain Bacteria; kingdom Bacillati; phylum Actinomycetota; class Actinomycetes; order Pseudonocardiales; family Pseudonocardiaceae; genus Amycolatopsis; species Amycolatopsis echigonensis. The sequence goes on from NZ_PJMY01000003.1 coordinate 5,774,346, forward strand.
GGGGGACCTGGTCGCGGCGATCGGCCGCGGCGTCAGCCGCCTGCGGGAGCTGGACCTGGACAAGGCGCCGGGAATGGCGGAAGCGATCGACTGGGCACGGGTGCTCGCCGCGCTCGGGGCGGACGTCCCCGATCCCGCCTCCGTGGCGCCTTCGCTCGGCGCGATCGCCAAGACCCCGGACGACCTGGCCGCGGTCGGGCGCGCCATCCGGGAGGGAGCGCTGGGATGAACTCAGGCCGAGAGCTTTCCGGCCGCGAGGCAGGGAAAGGCGCCGCGAACCGGCCGCGCGCGGGCGATCGGGCGGACCCGGCCGTCCCCGCCGCACCTGGTCCCGAACGGCCGGACCGGCCCGACTTGGCGGCACTGGCGTCGTTGCTCCTCGCCCGCCTCCGCGAGGCGGGAGTGGCGGCCGACCCGCGCGGCGCGGCGGCCTTGACCGCCGCGCTGCCGGGCGTTTTCGCGGCTCCGGGCGACCGGCGTTCGAGGCTGTACTGGACCGCCAGGGTCACGCTCGTGTGCGGTCCCGGCGACCTCGCCGCCTACGACCGGGTCTTCGACGATCTCGTCGGCGTCCCGTCCGGCGGGTCGCCCGCGCCCGGCGCAACGCTGGCGGCGACCCGGCCCGCCGCCGCGCGCCGCGCCGTGCCGAACGCCCCGGCCGGGACGGAAACGGAGGGCGCGGTGCCGTGGGTGACGCGTCCGCGCCAGACCGCGGCCGGCGGGCCCGGCCGTCCCGACGGGCGGGCCGTCCCGGTGCCCGCCCCGGGGTGGGCGGCAGCGCGAGCGGCCCCGGCCTCGTTCGACGACCTCGACGAGCGGATGCTGGCCGATCTCGGGGCCCGGCTGCGCGACGCCGCGCACCGGCGCCGGACCCGGCGGCGGGAAGCGAGCCGATACGGCCGCCTCGACCTGCGGCGCACGGCCCGCCGCTGGCGGCGTACCGGAGGCGAGCCGCTGCACCTGGTCCGGACCCGGCCGCGGCACCGCCCGCGCAGGCTGGTGGTCCTGTGCGACGTGAGCGAGTCGATGCGGCCCTATGTCACCGCGTTCCTGCACCTGATGCGGGCCGCCTCGGTGGAGGCGGGGGAGACCTTCGCGTTCGGCACCACGCTCACCCGGCTTTCGCCCGCGTTGCGGCGGCGCACTCCGGCCGAGGCGGTCGCCGAGGCGAGCTTGCTCGTCGGCGACCGGTACGGCGGCACGCGCATCGCTTCGAGCCTGCGGACCCTGATCCGCTCGCCCCATGCGGAACTGCTCCGCGGCGCCGTGGTGGTGGTCGCGTCCGACGGCTGGGACACCGATCCGCCGGAGCGGCTCGCGGCGGAGATGGCCCGGATCGCGCGCCGCGCGCACCGCGTCGTGTGGATCAATCCGCGCGCGGGAGAACCCGGCTACCGGCCGCTCGTCGGCGGCATGGCCGCCGCGCTGCCGCACTGCGACTCGGTGCTCCCCGCCGCGACGCTGGCCGAACTGGCCGGCGTCGTCGACGAGCTCAGCTCCACAGCGTCACGTAGACCGCGGGGCGGAACCTCCTGATGGGCACCCCGGACCCCTTGATCATCGCCTGGGTGGCCCGAGGCGTCTGCAGGAAGCGCAGCAGTTCCGCGCTCGTCTGCTCGCGGTCCTCCTCGCGGGCGGAGGCGACCCAGACCCCGCGCTGTTTCGTGCCCTGCCCGGTCACCCGCACCAGCCTGCCCGCGGCCAGGTTGGCCGAGACCGAGAACACCACCGCGGGGGCGACCGCCGCGGCGTGGTGCACCTCCTCCAGCGCCGAGGCCTCGCTCTGGAAGATCCGCTGATGCGACTCCGGAACACGCAGCCGCTGGAGCATCGCCGGGATCGCACCCGCCGGGCCGACCGCGGACGGGCCGAGGTGCCAGGTCGCGCGGGCGAGCTCGGCCGCCGAGACCGGGCGCCCGGCGAGCGGGTGGTCCGGCGTGGTGACGACCTCGACGTCGTAGGCCAGGAAGGCGCGCTGGACGAGGCCCGGGCGGGGGCTCGCGGCGGGCGGCCCGATCGCGACGTCGATCGCCCTGGTCCGGAGGAGTTCCTCGAACTCGCTCGCCTGGTGCACGCTCAGCTCGACTTCGAGATCCGTGGCGCGCTGGGTGAAGGATTCGATCAGCCCCGGCGCCGCGTGTTCGGCGAACAGCGACGTCGCGCCGACACGCAGCAGCCGGAGCCCCTGTGCGGCCTGGCCGATCTCCTCCACGGTGCGGTTCTGCAGCCCGAGCAGCTCGACCGAACGGCTCGCCAGCCGCAACCCGCCCGGGGTGAACGCCAGTCCGGAACCGGTGCGCGTGAAAAGCGGATCGCCGAGTTCCTTGCGGAGCTGGGCGACGTGCATGGAAACGGTGGACTCCGAGACGCCGAGCGCCGCCGCGGCCGATTTGACCGAGCCGTACCGCACGACGGCGGCGAAGGCGCGCAGTTGCGGGATCGTCACCCACTCACTCCTAGGACGTTCACCCGATGATGACTCCGTCGCAGCTCAAAGCGTATTCCGCGGTGGCGCGGCTCGGCTCGGTCAAGGCGGCCGCGGCCGAACTCGACGTGAGCGAAGCAGCGGTCTCGCTGCACGTCGGCCAGCTCCGGAAGGAACTGGGCGACCCGCTCTTCACCCGTACCGGTTCCGGCCTCGCCTTCACCCCGGGCGGACTGCGGCTGGCGAGCCGTTCGGTCGAGCTGCTCGGCCTGCGCGACCGCACCATACAGGAGGTGAAACAGGCGGGCCGGGGCCGTCGCCTTCTCCGGCTCGGGGCCTCCGGACTCTTCGCCGAATACGCCGCGCCGGGGCTGATCGAGGCGTTCACCCAGCGGGCCGCGGACCTCGACGTCGAGCTCAGCACGGACGGGAGCGGGCGGTTCGAGACCCTGCTCGTCACCCGCAGCCTGGACGTGGTGATCGCGCCCCGGGACCAGCTCGGCGGGCGCGACGTCCAGAGCAACCACTTCCTCAACTACGAGGTGATCACGGTCGCGGCGCCGCGGCATCCGGCGGTGAGTTCGCCGCCGTCGGTTCGCCTGCTCCGGGAACAGCCCTGGCTGCTCGGGCCGTCGGCGATGGAGCGCGGCGGGACGGTCACCGAGATGCTGCGCCGCTTGGGCGTGCCCGAGCAGCGGCAGCGCATCTTCCAGAGCCACGCGGCGGCGATCGAGGAGGCCAAGCGCGGACACGGAGTCGCGCTCACCGTCCGCTTCGCGGTGACCGAAGATCTCGAAAACGGCGCGCTCGCCCGGGTCGAAGGACCGCTGCTGAGCGGCCGCGGCGGGTGGAGCATCGCCACTCTCGTCGGCGACCGGGCGCCCTCGTCCGCGGCGGAGCTGTGCCGCTTCGTCGCGACGCCGCGGGCGACGAGGGCGATGCTCCAGCGCCGAGGGGCCGGCGTGGGCCGGTTCCGCCCGGCGGTCCACGTGACCCTCTGGTCCTGACCCCCGTCGCGCCCTCGACCGCACTCAGCGTTCGCTTAGCCGCGAATAGACGCACGACGTGCGCGCTGGGAGGTTGGGATCTCAGGTGGCGACGGCGCTCCCCGGGGCTGCTGCGCCGAGATCCAGCAGGAGGTGCCGCACCCATGCCGGCTATCGAGTCCGACGGTCACAGTCCGGGCAATCCGCGCATCTACGAGCTGATCGAGAACGCGCCCCGCGAGGGCACCGGCGTCTCGCCGACGATCTTCGCGTACTCGCAGCTGGTCGACTTCTTCAAGATCGCCGGGCAGCCGGTGCAGGGCCCGTGGCCGCCGCACCAGCAGCCCCGGCCCGATCCCGCCGAGGCCGAGGCGGGGCCCGTCGCCGTGCCGGACCCGCAGTCCGAGTACGTCCCCCGCCGCAGGCTGTCCATCGACGGCCCGGACGGCGCCCCCACGAGCTAGGAGAGAGCCCGCATGTACCCCGGACGCTTCCGCTACGCGTCGCCCCGCGCGCTCGACGAGGCCGTCGAACTGCTCCAGAAGGCCGAGAGCGACGGCAAGGTGCTGGCCGGCGGCCAGAGCCTGATCCCCTTGCTCAAACTGCGGTTCGCGAGCCCCTCGATCCTCGTCGACATCAACAACCTGCCGGGCCTCGACCGCATCGAGGTCGAGGCGGACGGATCCTTCCGGATCGGTGCGCTCGCCCGGCACGGCATGCTCGAACGCTCCGCCGAAATCGGCAGGCGCCAGCCCACCGCGGCGGCGGCCGCGCCGTTGATCGCGGACCCGATCGTGCGCAGCCGCGGCACCCTGGTCGGCTCGGTGTGCCACGCCGACCCGCAGGGCGACTGGGCGGCGGTGATGATCGCGCTCGACGGCTCCGTCGTCGCGTACGGCCCCGAAGGCAGGCGCACGATCGCGGTCAAGGACTTCGTGACCGGGCCCTTCCAGAACGTGCTCTCCTACGACGAGATCGCGATCGAGGCGAGGATTCCCGCGCCGAAGGGGTCGGTCGCCGGCGGTTTCCTCAAACTGGAGCGCCGGGTCGGCGACTTCGCGACCGCGGGCGCCGCGGTCGGCCTGGAACTGGCCGGGGGCCGGGTGGTCCGGGCAGGCATCGCGCTCACCGGCGTCGGCAGCGCGACCATCAACGCCGAGGCCGCCGCGGGCGCGTTGCTCGACCGGCCGATCGGCGCCGACACCGTCGCCCGCGCCGCGGACCTCGCGGCCGAGGCCGCCAACCCGAAATCCGACCACCGGGGCAGCGCCGAGTACAAGCGGCACGTCGTGCACACCTTCGTCCGGCGGATCCTGGCCGGCATTGGCACCGATCAAGAAAGGGCGGCTGTCTAATGCTTTTGTCAAGCGGCAGGGGTGACTGTGGTGTGGTTGGCCTGGTACGGCTGGCGGGTGCGCAGGATCGCGTAGAGAACCGTCACGCGGCGGCGTGCGAGTGCGATGAGGGCTTGTTGGTGTCGTTTGCCTTCGGCTCGTTTGCGCGCGTAGAACGCCTTGCTGGCCGGGTCGGCTTGGATAGCGCAGAACGCGGAGTGGTAGAAGACGCGTTTGAGGTTCTTGCCGCCGCCGGTGGCTCTGCGCAGGTAGTGCATCTTCCCGGACTGTTGCAGCACAGGAGCCAGGCCCGAGGCGGCAGCGAGCGCGTCAGCGCCGGCGAATCGGGCCAGGTCGCCTGCTTCGGCCAGGAATTCGGCGGTGAGGGTGGCCCCCATTCCGGGCAGGCTCCGGACGAGGGCCGCGTCAGGGTGCTGGTCAAGAACCTCGGCGATCTCGGAATCCACGGCGGACAGACGAGCGCGCGTGGTGAGCGCATCGTTGGCCAGCTCGCGCACGAACTGCGCGGTGCGGGTTTCGCCGGGCACCCGCACGCGTTGGTGTCCGGCGGCCTCGAGCGCGGCAGCGGCAAGTCGGTCGGCGCGGTCGCTGCGGACCCCGTTGCGGTGCAGGTAGGCGGTGATCCGGGCTCGTCCGGCCCGGCGGATCTCGGCCGGTGTGGTGTAGCGCGTCAGCAGGCGCAGGTCCCCGAGGTTGGTCAGGTCCAGAGCTCGCTCCAGGCCGGGGAAGATGCCGGTCAGCATGTCGCGTGTCCGGTTGATGCGGCGGGTTTGCTCGGTCACCAGGTCGCTGCGGCGCGAGACCAGCAGGCGCAGGTCGAGGGTCAGCTCGTCGTCGCCGGTGACCGGCCGCCAGTCCTCGCGCAGCCGCAGCTGGTCGGCGATGACCCGGGCGTCGCGGGGGTCGGATTTGTGCTCGCCGCCGCGGGTGCCGTGGCGGGAGCGGTTCACGGTCAGGCCGGGCACGTGCACCAAGCGGTGTTCGGTGTCCAGCAGCATCGCGGTGACCAGGCCCGCGATTCCGCCCAGCACGTCGATGCCCACTGTCGCCGGACCGTGCTCGGCGGCGGCCTGGGCGAGCTCGGCAATGAACTCGCCGATGGCGTCGGGCGCATTGTCCACTCGCCGCGATACAAGCTCCCGCCCGGTTTCAGCCACAACGATTGCGGCCCAATGGAATTCCTTGGCGATGTCGATGCCCGCCACCAGCGTCACGGCTCCTCCGGTCCTTCAGCGAACGGCTTGGCGCGGCAACCTCATTCCGCCGTCAACGCCCTACATAGCGATGGTCCGCAGCGCCTAATCAGCGGTCAGAACAAGGTGGCGGGACCGGTGGCGGAGCCACCTGAGCCATCGGGGAGCAGCGTGATGAAAGCCATGCCGATCCCGCCCGCGCCCACCGATCATTCCGGACGACCGGCGGCACGTCATGAAGGTAGGGCGTGATGACCAGCCTGTTCGACGAAATCGCCGAGCCCGTTCCCGACGACGTCCCGGTCAACCGCGTCACGGTCACGGTCAACGGCAGGCGGCGCACGGCCGACATCGAGCCGAGGCTGCTGCTCGCCCACTTCCTGCGCCAGGGGCTCAAGCTCACCGGCACGCACACCGGGTGCGACACCACCAACTGCGGCGCGTGCACCGTGCTGCTGGACGGCAAGCCGGTCAAGAGCTGCACCGTCCTCGCCGTCCAGGCCGACGGGCGCGACGTGACCACCGTCGAGGGCATGGCGAAGGGCAGCGAACTCGACCCGGTGCAGGAGGGCTTCAAGGACGAGCACGCCCTGCAGTGCGGCTTCTGCACCCCCGGGATGATGCTGTCCGCCCGCGCCCTCCTCGACGAGAACCCGAACCCCACCGAGGACGAAGTGCGGTTCGCGCTCTCGGGCAACCTCTGCCGCTGCACCGGCTACCAGAACATCGTCAAAGCAGTGCTGTGGGCCGCCGCGAAGGAACGCGGCGACGACCCGCACAACGCCGTCGCGGACTACACCGCGGCACAGCAGAACGGAGCACACCGGTGACCCAGACGGCAGAACCACGGCCGACGGCGCCGCCGCCGCTGGACGAGATCAAGCTGGGCGGCCTCGGCGCCAGCCGCCGTCGCGTGGAGGACAACCGGTTCATCCGCGGCAAGGGCAACTACTTCGACGACGTCGTGCTGCCCGGCATGCTCCACATGGAGGTGCTGCGGAGCCCGATGGCGCACGCCCGGATCAAGTCGATCGACACCTCGAAGGCCTGGGAAATCCCCGGCGTGCGCCTGGTGCTGACCGGCGAGGCGCTGGCGACCCGCAACCTCGGGTGGATGCCCACCCTCAGCTACGACACGCAGGCGGTGCTCGCCACCGACAAGGTCCGGTTCCAGGGCCAGGAGGTCGCCGCGGTCGTCGCGGACGACCCGTACATCGCGAAGGACGCGGTCACCGCGATCCAGGTCGAGTACGAGCCCCTCCCGCCGGTCGTCAACCCGGAGCAGGCGCTGGCCGCCGACGCGCCGCTCATCCGCGACGACAAGCTCGGCCAGGAAGACAACGTCGTGTTCGACTGGGAGGTCGGCGACAAGGCGGGCACCGAGCGCGCCTTCGACGAGGCCGATGTCGTGTCCCGGGTCAAGCTGCACTACCCGCGTTCGCATCCCTCCCCGCTGGAGGCCTGCGGGGCGATCGCGGACTTCGACCGGTCGACCGGGAAGCTCACGGTCTACCTCACCACGCAGGCGCCGCACATCGTGCGCGCCGCCGTGGCGCTGATCGCCGAACTGCCCGAGCACCAGATCCGGATCATCTCGCCGGACCTCGGCGGCGGCTTCGGCAACAAGGTCCCGGTCTACCCGTCCTACGTCGTCGCGATCCTCGCCTCGATCCTCGCCGAGCGTCCGGTCAAATGGGTCGAGGACCGCACCGGCAACCTGATCTCGACCGGGTTCGGCCGGGACGTCTACCTCGACGGCCAGGTCGCGATGCGCAAGGACGGCAAGATCCTCGCGGTCAAGATGAACACCACCTCCGACCACGGGGCGTTCTTCGCCGACGCGCAGCCGAGCAAGTTCAAGATCGGGCTGATGCACTCGGCGTTCGCGGCCTACGACGTCCCGTATGCCCACCTCGCGGCGCGCGGCGTCTACACCACCAAGGCGCCCGGCGGCGTCGCCTACCGGTGCTCGTTCCGGGTCACCGAGGCGATGTTCTTCCAGGAGCGGATGGTCCAGGCCGCGGCCGAGGACGCGGGCATCGACCAGGCGGCGTTCCGCAGGCTCAACCTGGTCAAGGACGACGACTTCCCGCACCGCACGCCGTACGGCTTCCTGACCGACTCCGGCCAGTACGGCAAGGCGCTCGACCTGGCGCTCAAGGAGATCGACTACGAGGGCTTCCTCGTCGAACAGGCCGAGGCCCGCAAGCGGGGCAGGCTGCTCGGCATCGGGATCTCGACGATGACCGAGCCGCTCGGCGCGGGCAACAGCCGCGAGTACGACATCCTCGGCATCAAGATGTTCGACTCGGCCGAACTGCGGGTCCACATGACCGGCAAGGCGCTGCTGCGCACCGGCGCGAAGACCCAGGGCCAGGGCCACGAGACCACGTGGGCGCAGATCGTCGCCCACGAACTGGGCCTGCCCGCCGACGACATCGTCGTCGAGGAGGGCGACACCGACACCGCGCCGTTCGGCATGGGCACCTACGCGTCCCGGAGCACGCCGGTGGCCGGAGCCGCGATCGCGATGGCCGCGCGCAAGGTCAAGGCCAAGGCCCGCAAGATCGCCGCGCACCTGCTCGAAGTGTCCGAAGAGGACGTCGAATGGGAACTCGGCCGGTTCTACGTGCGCAGCCAGCCCTCGCGCGGAGTGACCATCCAGGAAGCGTGCCTGGCGGCGTACTCCAACATGCCCGACGGACTCGAACCCGGCCTGGAAGCGGTCTCCTACTACGACCCGCCGAACCTGACCTGGCCGTTCGCCGCGTACGTCTGCACGGTCGAGATCGACCCCGAGACCGGGGTGTGGGACGTGCTGCGGTTCGTCGCCGTCGACGACTGCGGCGTCCGGATCAACCCGCTCATCGTCGAGGGCCAGATCCAGGGCGGCCTGACCGAGGCCTACGCGATGGCGAGCATGCAGTTCATCACCTTCGACGCCGACGGCAACTGCGTCGGCTCGAACTTCATGGACTACCTGCTGCCCACCGCCTGGGAGACCCCGGGCTGGGAGCTGCACGAGGTCGTCACGCCCTCGCCGCACCATCCGATCGGCGCCAAGGGCGTCGGGGAGTGCGCCACCGTCGGCGGTCCCGCGGCCTTCGTCAACGCGGTGGTCAACGCGCTTTCGCACCTGGGTGTGCGCAACGTCGACATGCCGATGCTGCCGGACCGGGTCTACGAAGCCCTGTCCAAGGGCGTCGACGTGTCCGGCGCGCCGCCGGTGAAGACGGACTGAGAGGAGCCGCGCGATGCTCATCAACAAAGACGTCGTCGTGCCGCAGCCGATCGACAAGGTGTGGGCGTTCTTCAACGACATCCCGCAGGTCGCGGCGAGCCTGCCCGGAGCCGACCTGAACGAGGACCTCGGCGACGACCAGTACAAGGGCAAGGTCATGATCAGCATGGGCCCGGTCAAGCTGGCCTTCGGCGGCCTGGCCAAAGTGCTCGAACGCGACGACGCGGCGAAGAAGCTGGTCGTCGACGGCGCGGGCTCCGACGAGAAGGGCCGAGGGAACGCCTCGCTGATGCTCACCGCACAGCTGCTGTCGGTCGCGAAGGGCACCAAGGTGGATCTCTCGATCGACCTGACCTTGTCCGGCGCCGCGGCGCAGTACGGCCGCGGCATGGTTTCGGACGTGACGTCCGTCCTGATCGGACAGTTCGCCGACAACGCCCAGCGGCGGATCGAGGCGATCGAGCGCGGCGAGGACCTGTCCAAGCTCGAAGCCAAGTCGGCGAGCGGTCTCGCGATCGGCTTGCAGGCAGTGAAGCTCGCGTTGCTGCGCGTCTTCAGCCGCTTCTTCCTGCCCTACCAGCCCCAGCCGCGCTGAGGCTCCGCTCTCAATCGAAGGAGAACCCGATGCTGTGGTGGATCGGCAACGCGCTGTTGCTGGTGGCCGTGGTGCCCATCCTGGTCGCGTTGCTCAACCGCGTGCTGGCGGCGCTGGAGCGCATCCGCGGCGCGGCCGACGACATCCTCGCCGGCGGCGGTGCGCTCGCCGGAGAGCTGGACGGCGTGCCGGAACAGCTGGCGGTGACCGACCGGACGGTGCGCGAGGTCGCCGTCGGCGCCGCGCGGTACGGCGGCTCCGTCGCGAAGCTGCTGGGCTGAGGGGAGTACTGAGGATGCCTGCCGAAGCTTGGGTCACCCTGGTCCTCGCCGCGCTGATCATCGCGGCCGCCGCACTCGGCCTGACCCGCGTCATCTTCCACCTGAGGGCGACCGCCGCCACTCTCGACGGCGTCATCGACGGGGTCCGCGTGATCGCGGACCGCACCCGGCCGGTGCCCGCCGTCGTGCCGTCGGTCAACGCCAGCCTCAAGCCCGTCCGCGACTTCACCGAAACGATCTGAGGAGGCCTCCGATGAGCTCCACCGCCGGATGGACCCTCGGCTACGTGATCGCGATCGTCGTCGTTCTCGTCGTCGTCGCGCTCGTGGTGCCGATCCTGCTGCTGGCCCGCCGCATCGGCCGCCAGGCGGGCGACATCGACGACTCGCTCGCCGAGTCCGTCGCCAACACCGCCGCCCTGTCCGGGCTGCGCACCACCATCGACCACGCCGGGGTCATCGTCGCCGGCCTGCGGCGCGGACGCGAAAGGCTGGGTGGCTGACATGAGCCTCGCGCTCACCGAAACCGACGAAACCCTCTGGACCATCGCCAACATCGGCGGCATCGTGGTCGTGCTCGCGGTCGCCGGGCTGCTGACCGTCCTGGTCGTGCTGGTCGCCACCATCGAGAAACGCGTCACGAAGGTACGCGACAAGCTCAAGGCGGCCGCCGCCAACACCGAAGACACGGCCCTGATCGCCGAGACGGCGGCGGGGGTCGAGGCGGTGCTGGGCGAGGGCCTCAAGCACCACCTGTTCCTCGGCCGGGTCTACGAGAAGGTGAGGTCCTGAGCCATGGTCCTGACGAGCGTCCTCGTCATCGTCGCGCTGATCGCGGTGCTGGCCGGCTACTTGTTCGTGGTCGGCGGCCAGCTCACCCGGGTCGCGGCGCTGCTGGAGGAGTGCGCGGAGCTGGTGCGCGCGATCAAGGCGAACGCCGAGCCGATCCGGCCCGGTCTCGACCACATCAACCGCACCGGCGGAGTCGTCGCGGGCGCGCTGCCGCTGCTCTACGGGTTCGCCGAGGGCATCGTCACCGGCGTCTCGCCGCGGCGCGATCCCGACCCGGACGACCGCCTGCCCGCGCGTCCGGCTTCGGGCACTCGCCGCTCGCGTCTGCATGACGGCGTGGGCTACCGCCCCGAGGGCGTGCCCGCCGCCGCGGGCCACGGCCCGCCGCGCTCAGGCGCCTGACCACAGGCGCGCTCCTTTTCCGCAGCCGTCCGTGAGGGGAGCCCTGAATGAACTGGGCCCCGGAAGTTGGACTGGTTATGTAGAGGTTAGGCGGCGAGGGTCTGGGCTCGGTATTCGGCTGGGCTGAGGTCGCCGAGGGTGGTGGAGATGCGGGTGGTGTTGTACCAGTCGATGTAGTCGTGCAGTGCCGTGGTGAACGTGTCGACGGTGTCGAACGTGTTGTGGTGGAAGAGTTCTTCTTTGAGGTGGCCGAAGAAGTTCTCGGCGACGGCGTTGTCCAGGCAGGTGGCGCGGCGGGACATCGACTGGGTCAGGCCGGCGTCGGCGAGCAGGGTGCGCCAGGAGGCGTGCTGGTATTGGAAGCCCTGGATGCTCTCCTGTTTGTCAACCGTGGGGTGGCTGGCTCCTTCGCCTGTGATGGTGTGCCGGTGCTCGGCGCGGTCAAGGTCGTTCATCCGGTGGGGTGCTCCATCGTGACCGCGCCTGCGCTCCGGCGGTTGCGGCGGCGACGCGGAGGTGCCGGCAGAGTTTGGGGTCAGGTGGCCGTGTGGCGGCGGTAGGGGCGGCGGGCGATCCGTTGTTGGCCGGGGTTGAGGAGGTAGTAGACCTCGCGGGCGAGATAGCGCTTCAGGCAACGGATGATCTCGAGCTTCGAGTGGCCTTCGGCGGTCTTGCGCGCGAGGTAGGCCTGGGTTCTCGGGTCCAGGCGGATGCGGCTGACGACAGCCAGGTGCAGGGCGCGGTTGGCTTGCCTGTCCCCGCCGCGGTTGAGCCGGTGGCGCTGGGTCGTCCCGGATGACGCGGGCAGCGGCGCGACGCCGCAGAGCATCGCGAACCCTGCCTCCGACGTCATCCTGTCGGGGTTGTCGCCAGCGGTGACGAGCAGCTGTCCGGCGATCTCGACGCCGATGCCAAGCCGCGCGAGCAGCTGCGGCGCGAGTGCCTCGACCAGCGGGTTGATCAGGTCGTCGAGGTCGGCGATCTCGTCGGTCAGTTCGAGGTAGCGACGTGCCATCGACTTGAGCGCGACCCGGTAGGCGCCGATCGGGTCGGCGGCGTTCGACACGTCCGGACGCCAGGCGGCGACCACCCGGATCAGCTGCATGCGGGTGAGGTTGCGGATCTGGTCACGCACCTCGTCCGGTGCTGAGACGATCGTCATTCGCAGCAGTTGCAAGGCGTTTCGCCGCTCGCGGACCGCTTGGGCTCGTGCCGTCCGCAGGACCCGCAGCGCCTCGACGGCTCCGTCCTTGGACTTCGGGATCGCGGTCCGGCGGTTGTGCAGCGCCGCCCGGGCGGCGCTGATCGCGTCCAGGTCGTCGTCCTTGCCCCTGCGGCGGCGATCGGAGCGGTCCGGCCGGTCGACCTCGAGAACGGTCGCACCGGCCTTCGCCAGGTGCCGGGTCAGCCCGGCGCCGTAGGAGCCGGTCCCTTCGACGCCGATGCGGGCCAGCCGGCCGTGTTCGCCGATCCAGGCCGTCAGAGCCCGATAGCCAGCGCGGGTGGTGGAGAAACTGTGCGTGCCCAGTACTGTCCCGCCGTCGTCGACGACCGCCGCCACGTGCAGCTCCTTGTGCGTGTCCACGCCGGCGTACACGGTCTTCCCGGATGCTGCCGACTCCCGGGTCTGGCCCGTTCGCGCAGCATGCGCAATGCTGGTCATGTCGTCCTCTCCGATCCGCTCGATGGGCAGGGCGGCGCCGCGCATCGACCGAACCGGCGGACAAGACAGTGATGAGCGCCTGGTGGCGCAGGCTCTCCTTAGGTCACCCCGACGGCGAGGCGTAGCGCCTCGCCGGGCGCTCCCAGAGCAACCGACAGATCCGAGGAAAGACAACACTTCGTCGATCGGAGTGAGGGTCAGGAAGCTCTCGGAGCGCCCGGCACCAGCATCCTCCCGCGTCCGTCCCTCTCGCGGGCCGGGAAACCCGGGGCAACACCGGCAGAAACAGTCTCACTGTCGGAGTGCACCAGCGGGCGGGCTCCGGCGGGCAGGGTCGCGATCGCGGCGCGCAGCGAGGAGTTCGTCAGCTCCAGCGTCGGGGACGGGCCGCAGGCGTAGGCGACCACGGACCGGTCGAACAGGTCGATCACGGGCGAGAGGTAGAGCTTGCGGTCGCGGATGCGGAACTCGGTCACGTCGGTGACCCATGTGGTGTCCGGGGCGTCGGCGTTGAACTGGCGGTTGAGCAGGTTCGGCGCGGTCGTGCCGGGCCGCCCGGGCCAGGACCGGCACCGGCGCGGCCGCCGGACCTGGCAGGCCAGGCCGAGGGCGTTCATCAGCGTGCGCACGGTTTTCTTCGCCACCCGCCAGCCGTCGCGGGCCAGGACCGCGTGGATCCGCCGGTGCCCGTAGCGGCCGCGGGCGGCCTCGAACGCCTCGGCGATCGCGGCCTTGAGCCCGGCGTGCGGGTCGGGCCGGTCCAGGCGGGCCTGGTGGTAGAAGAACGTCGACCGGGCCAGGCCCGCGACCGCCAGCAGCACCGGCAGCGGATAGTCGGCCTTGAGGGCGGCGACGGCCTGGGTTTTCACCCTCGCCCCTGCTCCCTCAAGGCCCGCAATTTTTTTAGGTAGGCGTTCTCCGCCGACAGCCGCAGGTTCTCCGCCCGCAACCGCTCCAGCTCGCCGGGACCCGGCGAGTCCGCGACACCGGGCGGACGGCCTTTCGGCTTGGGCCGCAACGCGTCCTCGCCCTCGCGCCGATACGCCCGCGCCCAGTTCTCCACGAGTTTGGGCGAGGACAGGCCGTGCTCGCGCGCCAGCTCGGCCGCGGTCGCCTCGCCGCCGACATACCGGCGCACGACCTCCAGCTTGAACTCGAACCCGAACGACCGCCTGCCTGGCTTGTTCATCAGCGCTCCCGCGCTCCGCAGCCTCCAACGATCACGCAAGCGTCGCACGGCACCCGCCGACACCCCCAACCGGGACGCCACGGCCTTCGCGCCATACCCGTCCTCGAACAACGCAACAGCGGACGCCCGCTGCCACTCAGACAACGAACTGCGTGGATGCAACGAACCACTCCCCGGACAGCCGGAACTGGATTCCCAGTCCAACTCCCGGGGCGCAGTTCAGAAGGAATCAGATTCCTTCAGGGCTCCCCTCACGGACTTTCCGCGTGCGAAATGCGGGTGGGTCAGGGCTCGCGGCCGAGGCGGGGTGTGCGCCGCGATTGGTCTGGGGTGAGTCCTGTCGTGAGGGGGCCGGTGGTGTTCGGCGCGTCGTAATCGCCGATCCAGTGCCGCTCCCACGCCTGGTCGTACTGCTGTTCGTTGCAGCTGGGGCGGTAGACCGCGATCAGTTCCTGGGTGATCTGCTCCCGGTGCGCGGCGGTGCCGCCGGGCACCTCGAACGTGGCGATCTTGAGCCGGAACTTGGTGCCGGCGCGGGCGATCCAGCAGGGCGCGGCCGGATGCCGGAACGGGAAGCCCGCGGTCGTGAAGTCGTCGGTGTGCCCGACGTAGCAGACCGCGAGCCGCTCCGATCCGGGACGGCCCGGATCGGGGTAGAAGATCGCGTACACCCCGCTCGCGGAGGGCGGGGTCCATCCGGCGAGGACCCGGGGTCCTTCGAACGAGTAGCCGGCGAGCGTACCGAGACGGATCATCGGGGCCTGCTCACGCCTCGCGCTGCTCGTGGGCGAACAGCTCCTCCAGTTCGTCCTGTTCGGACATCGGAATCAAGCTCGACACCGGCCACGGGGGCAGGCCCGCCTCCCTGACCGCCTCGGCGAAAAGCTCCTTCGCCCGCTCTGCCGCCTCGTCGCGGCTGGGCGCCTCGACGAGGATCTGGACGCCGTAGGTCTGCTGGCCGATCCCGGAGGCGACCCCGTCGTGCCGCGCCACGGCGTCGGCCAGCGCCACGATCTCCTCGCGGCCCAACGGCCGATCGCCGTCGGCCTCGACGGTCACGCTCCAGCTCGGCATCTTCGTCTCCTCGCCTCATCGCAGCCGCGGCAGCACCGCGGCCAGTTTCTCCAGGCTGGCCAGGTCGTGCCCGGACAGCAGCTCGTCGATGTAGGGCGCCGCGACCATCATGCCGAGGCTGCTCGGCACCCAGTCTTCGCCGTGGTCGCCCTTGTGCGGGTTGAGCCACACGATCCGGTGACTCAACCGGGTCAGTTTCCGCAGCGCGCCGTCGAGGTGTTCGGGGGACCCGCGGTCGAGCCCGTCGGAACAGATCACCACGATCCCGCCCCGGCTCATCCCGCGCCGGCCCCAGTCGCGCACGAACGCGGCGAGCGAGTCGCCGATCCGGGTGCCGCCCTCCCAGTCGACGACCCGTTCGGCGGCGGCGCGGAGCGCGTCGTCCGGGCGGCGGCGGTCGAGCTGCCGGGTGATCCGGGTCAGCCGGGTGCCGAAGCAGAAGACCTCCACCTTGCGCGCGGAGCGGCTGGTGCCGTGGGCGAACTGCAGCAGCGCGCGGGAGTAGTCGGCCATCGACCCCGAGACGTCCAGGATCAGAATGAGCGGCCGGGCGCGCAGCCGCCGCGCGCGCCACGCGAGTTCGCCGGGCTCGCCGTGCCGGCGCACCGCCGACCGGACGACCCGCCGCAGGTCGGGGGTGCGCCCGGCGCGGGCCGGCCGGGTGCGGCGCGAGCGGCGGCGCGGGGGCACCAGGCGGATGCCTCGCATGATCCGGCGCAGCACCGCCAGCTCCTCCGGCGTGCAGTCGGCGAACGAGCGGTGCCGAGCCGTGGTCGCGGCCGAGGCCACCAGCCCCATCCGCGCCTGCCGCTCGTCCTCCGGGGTGCCTTCCGGGCCGTGCTCCGGGTCCGGCAGTTGCAGCGTCGCGTTCGCTTCCGCCCGCTGCTGCACCGAGAACGGCGGCGGGTCCTCGGGTTCGTCCGGCTCGTCGAGGAAGTAGCGCCGGAACGTGACGTCGTAGACCGGGAGGTGCTCGCGCCGGGTGACCAGGGTGGTGCGCCCGGCCCAGTAGAGGTCGACCAGGTCGGCCGGGTTGAGCAGGGCGCCCGCCGCGCCGTAGGTCATGATGTCGCCGGTGCCGACCGGCAGGCCCGCGCGGCGGAGTTCGCGGCCGAAGCCGACGAGCGTCCGCGTGAAGCCGGCGCCCGTCGCGGAACCGGCGTCCTCAGCCACCGACGACCCGCTCCAGCTGCGGGTAGACCAGGTCGAGGTCGTCGCGGTCCTTCACCACGGCGCCGAGGGTGTCCGCGGCGATCCCCGGATCGAGGTCGTGACCGCCTACTACCTCGACCGTGCGCGTCCAGTCGATGGACTCCGCGACGCCGGGCGGCTTGGCCAGGTCGAGTTCGCGAAGCCGGTTGACCGCGGCGACCACCTTGCGGGCGAGCACCTCGGGGACGCCGGGGGCGCGGGTCAGCACGATTTCCAGCTCGCGATCGGCGTCCGGGTAGCCCACCCAGTGGTAGAGGCAGCGTCGTTTGAGCGCGTCGTGCAGTTCCCTGGTGCGGTTGGAGGTCAGCACCACCAGCGGCGGGCTGTCCGCCCGGATCGTGCCGATCTCCGGGATGCTCACCTGGAAGTCGGAGAGGAGTTCGAGCAGGAACGCTTCGAACTCGTCGTCGGCGCGGTCGATCTCGTCGAGCAGGAGCACGGCCGAGCCGCCCGCGCGCACCGCCTCCAGCAGCGGCCGCTCAAGCAGGAACTCCGGGCCGTAGAGGTTCGCGACGGTTTCCTCCCCGCCCAGGTCGTTGCCCGTGAGGGCGCGGATCTGCAGCAGCTGGCGCGCGTAGTCCCACTCGTACAGCGCTTGGTGGACGTCGATGCCTTCGTAGCACTGCAGCCGGATCAGCTTCCGGCCGAGCACCGTCGCGAGCGCCTTGGCGATCTCCGTCTTGCCGACGCCCACTTCGCCTTCGAGCAGCAGCGGCCGGCCGAGCGACAGCGACACGTACGCGGCGGTGGACAGGCCGCGGTCGGCCAGGTAGCCGACGCCCTTCAGCCGCTCGGTCAACTCGGCGAGGCCGGTGACCGGGCCGGTCACCGGCGGCCCGCGACGATGTCGCCGATGGTGCCGTCGGAGGTGTTCAGCTTGCCGTCGCGGGTGAGCTGCTCGCGCCACGCGGTCCGCAGGTCGGTGCCCTGCCCGACCATCTCCTCGAAGCTGACGTCCTTCATGTTGCGGCACACCGTCGTGTTGCCGCACAGCTCGCCGACGTCGGAGGCGTTGTCGCGGTCGACCTGCCAGATCGAACGGAGCACGTCGGAGGCGGCGTCGCCCGGGGGCCGGGGGTCCGCGTCGTCGTTCATGTCGTTCCTCTCATCGGGCCCTTCACGGTAGGCCGGGGCGGGCGCCGGACGCCACGAGTGTTAAGCGACCCCTGAACTCACCTCGCGCAAGGGGCGTCCGGTCCGTCCCTCCCGAACGGCGAGCGCCTCCGCGAGCACCGCGATCGCGACCTCCGCCGGCCGGCTCGCGCCGATGTCGAGTCCGGCCGGGCCGTGGATCCGTTCGAGTCCCTCGACGCCGCGCGAGGTCAGCCAGTCCAGGCGCGCGTCGTTCATCGCGGGCGTGCCGAGCGCGCCGACGTATCCCGCGCCGCCGGAGAGGGCGGCGGCGAGCGCGTTGCCCGCCGCGCCGAGGTCGTGCATCCCGACCACGACCAGGTCGAGGGCACCGAGGCCGAGCAGGATCGGTGCCGCCTCGGCGGGGTTGGCGAACCGGAGCACCTGCCAGCCCAGCGGGCCCGCGGCCGATTCGAGCGCGTCGCCGATCGGCCCGCCGCCGACGACGGCCAGCCGGGGCACCGGCCACAGCACGGTGACGACCCGGTCCGCCGCCACCGCCGAGTCGGTGACGCCGCCCGAGAAGAGCCGGGCGGTCTCCTCGCCGAGCGAGGCCACCGAGGTGGAGTCGTAGGCCTCGACGCCGGTGACCCGGTCGCCGTCGAGGCGGACGACGAGACAGACGGCGTGGCCCGCCCACAGCTCGTCCCACGTGCCCTCGGGGAAGTCGGCCGCGGGCACGATCAGGCAGCGGGTGCGCGCACCGGCGGGCACCCCGGCGACGAGCGACCCCACTTCGTCCACGGCGACGTCCACGAGCCGCCGGGTGACGCCGCCGGCGACGAGCCCGGCCACCTGCTCGTCGAGGGCGCCGCCGAGCAGCCCGCCCATGCGGCCGCCGCCGGGGGTCAGCGCCAGCGCCTCGTCCGGACGCCGTCCCGCGATGCCGTCGGCGGACACGATCCACGCGACGTCGACGTGGGTGCCGGATCGGACACACGCCGCGACGCTCACCGAGATCTCGTACATGAGGGCAAGCTAAATCCGCTCTTTACGAGAGGCCAGTGCTTCTTAACCTTCCACTTATGAGCGTTCTGTCCACCGGCCTGCACCTGCTGTGGCCCACCCCCGTCGGCCTCTACCGCTACGACCGCGCCGGGGAGGTCAACCCGGCGCTGGTGAAGGAGTTCGCCCGGATCCGCTCCGAGCAGGAGCGAAGCCGCGGCGCGGAGCCCGGCGCGCCGTTCTTCGCCAGCGACGACGACCTCCTCGAACGGGTCGAGATGGACGGGTGGAAGCGCCTCGTCCAGTTCCTCGTGAACGGGATCGCCAAGACCGTCGAACAGGCCAACCTCGACTACTGGGCCGGGCAGGTGCAAAAGCTGACGGTGAACATCGAAGGCCTGTGGTTCCAGGCGGCGACCGGCGGGACCGCGCACGACATCCACACCCACGGCAATTGCTCGTGGTCCGGGGTCTACATCGTGCAGATCGACCCGCCGGAGGAGCGCGCGCAGCATCCGGTGTACGGCGAGGCGAACGGCGTCACGCGCCTGTACGGCCCGCACTTCGCCACGCTGGGCGGCGCCTTCGTCGACGTCGGCAACGCGTATCTCCAGCAGCCGCACCTCGACGTCGACCAGGTCGAGGGCCAGCTGCTGGTCTTCCCCTCGTGGCTGATGCACCAGGCGATGGCCTACAGCGGGACCAGGGACCGGGTGATCATCTCGTTCAACGCGAGCATCCACGGCTCCGGCGGCGACCAGCTCTTCGGCTACGGCGCCCGCTGAGGCCCGGCTTTTGCTGAACAAAAGCTCAAGCTTTCCGCGAAATCCTTGATAGACGTGTTGATTGTTCCCCCGTCATGCTGAGCCGGGTCAGCAGTTCCCGGCCAGACCGGAGGAGCAGTGGTGGATCGATGGGGAGCCGGCGTCATCCCGTACGCGGAGATGGGGTACTGGCAGCCGGACTACGAGCCGAAAGACACCGACGTACTGGCCGCCTTCCGGATCACCCCGCAGGACGGGGTGCCCGCGGAGGAGGCGGGGGCGGCGGTCGCGGGGGAGTCCTCGACCGCGACCTGGACGGTGGTGTGGACCGACCGGCTCACCGCCTACGAGCACTACCAGGCCAAGTGCTACCGGGTGGAGCCGGTGCCGAACACCCCCGGCCAGTACATCGCGCACATCGCCTACGACCTCGACCTGTTCGAGGAGGGGTCCATCGCGAACCTGACCTCCTCGATCATCGGGAACGTGTTCGGGTTCAAGGCGCTGAAAGCGCTGCGGCTGGAGGACATGCGGATCCCGACGCACTACGTGAAGACCTTCCAGGGACCGCCGCACGGGATCGTGACGGAGCGGGAGTACCTGGACAAGTACGGCCGCCCGCTGCTCGGCGCCACGACGAAACCGAAGCTCGGGCTCTCCGCGCGGAACTACGGCCGCGTGGTCTACGAGGCGCTGCGCGGCGGGCTGGACTTCACCAAGGACGACGAGAACATCAACTCCCAGCCGTTCATGCGCTGGCGTGACCGGTTCCTGTTCTGCATGGAGGGCGTCAACCGGGCACAGGCGGCCACCGGCGAGATCAAGGGCCATTACCTGAACGTCACCGCGGGCACGATGGAGCAGATGTACGAGCGCGCCGAGTTCGCCCGCGAGCTGGGCAGCGTCGTGGTGATGATCGACCTGACCGTCGGGTACACCGCCATCCAGTCGATGTCGGCGTGGGCGCGGAGGAACGGCGTGCTGCTGCACCTGCACCGCGCCGGGCACTCCACCTACACGCGGCAGAAGTCCCACGGCGTGAGCTTCCGGGTGATCGCCAAGTGGATGCGGCTGGCCGGGGTGGACCACATCCACGCGGGAACCGTGGTCGGCAAGCTGGAGGGCGACCCGCACACCACCGCCGGCTACTACGACACGCTGCGGCTCGACCACGTGCCCGCGGATCCGGTGAAGGGCCTGTACTTCGACCAGGACTGGGCTTCGCTCGCCCCGGTGCTGCCGGTCGCCTCCGGCGGGATCCACGCCGGGCAGATGCACCAGCTGCTGCACCTGCTCGGCGAGGACGTGGTGCTGCAGTTCGGCGGCGGCACCATCGGCCACCCGATGGGCATCGCGGCGGGAGCCACGGCGAACCGGGTCGCTCTCGAAGCGATGGTCAAGGCGCGCAACGAGGGCCGCGACTACCTCGCCGAGGGCAAGGACATCCTGCGGGCGGCCGCCAAGCGCAGCCGAGAGCTGGACGTGGCGCTCGCGACGTGGGGCGACATCACGTTCAACTACGAGTCCACCGACACCCCGGACGTCGTCGCGACGCCGAGCACCGTGTGAGGAGCCAGACATGCGCGTCACCCAGGGCACCTTCTCCTACCTGCCGGACCTGACCGACGAAGAGATCACCACCCAGGTCCAGTACGCGCTCGGCAACGGCTGGCCGATCTCGGTGGAGTTCACCGACGATCCGCACCCGCGCAACGTGTACTGGGAGATGTTCGGGCTGCCCATGTTCGACAACACCGACGCGGCGGCGATCATGCTGGAGATCGACGCCTGCCGCACCGCGTTCCCGAACCACTACGTCAAGGTCAACGCCTACGACGCCCGGCTCGGGCGGCAGACCACGGCGCTGTCGTTCCTCGTGCAGCGGCCTGCCGGCGAGCCCGGTTTCCGGCTGGACCGCCAGGAAACCGGCGACCGCCGCGTCCAGTACCGCACCCACGCCTACGCCGCCGACCGGCCGGTGGGCGAGCGGTACCGCCCAGCGGGGACATGAGCGAGCCGGGGCGGTCCGGTTTCGTCATGCACCGTCCGGGCTCGCCCGCGGCGACGGCGCAGGACGAGCCGCCTCCCGCCGAGGACGCCGAACTGCCCGGGGACGCTGTCGTCGACCTCGCCGAGGTGCGGTCGCGGGCCGGCGTCGGCGAGGTGCTCGCCGAACTCGACCGGGACCTCGTCGGGCTCGCCCCGGTCAAGCGGCGGGTCGAGGAGATCGCCGCGCTGCTGCTCGTGGACCGCACCCGGGAGCGGTTCGGGATCCGCGCCGCACGGCCGAATCTGCACATGTCGTTCACCGGGAATCCGGGCACCGGCAAGACCACGGTCGCGCTCCGCATGGCGGAACTGCTGAAGCGGCTGGGGTATCTCCGGCGCGGCCATCTCGTCGCGGTGACCCGGGACGACCTGGTCGGCCAGTACGTCGGCCACACCGCGCCGAAGACCGCGGAGGTCGTGAAGCGCGCGATGGGCGGGGTGTTGTTCGTCGACGAGGCGTACTACCTCTACCGCGCGGAGAACGAGCGGGACTACGGGCAGGAGGCCATCGAGATCCTGTTGCAGGTCATGGAGAACAACCGGGACGACCTGGTCGTGGTCTTCGCCGGCTACGCGGACCGGATGGACGATTTCTTCGCCTCCAACCCCGGTCTCAGCTCGCGGGTCGCGCACCACCTCGCGTTCCCGGACTACACCGTCGCGGAGCTGGAGCGGATCGGGCAGCTCATGGTCTCCGCGCTCGGCTACGAGCTGTCGGGCGCGGCCCGGACTGTCTTCCGCGAGTACCTGGAGCTGCGCGTGCGCCGGCCGCGGTTCGCGAACGCGCGCAGCGTGCGCAACGCCGTCGAGCGCGCACGGCTGCGGCAGGCGAACCGGCTCGTGCGGGAGGGCGCGGCCGACCGGGCGCGGCTCGTGCGCATCGAACCGGAGGATTTCCTCGCCAGCACCGTATTCGCGGACCGGATGTCCACAGTGGAGGGAACTGGATGAACTCGCTCGTCGAGACAGCCGCGGTGCTGGTCGCCGCGGGAAAGGGCGTGCTCGCCGCGGACGAGAGCGTCGCCACGATGTCCGCGCGGCTGGAGAAGGCCGGGGTCGCGCCGACCGAGGAGAACCGCAGGGACTACCGGGAACTCCTCGTCAGCACGCCGGAGCTGGCTGCCGGTGTCAGCGGCGTCATCCTGTGCGAGGAGACACTGCGGCAGCGCCTCGCCGACGGCAGGCCGTTCCCCGCGGCCGTCGCCGATTTCGGCATGCTGACCGGCATCAAGGTCGACACCGGCGCGAAACCATTGCCCGGCAACGAAAGCGAGACGGTCACCGAAGGGCTCGACGGGCTGTTCCCTCGCCTGCGGGAGTACGTCGCGCTGGGCGCGCGGTTCGCCAAGTGGCGGGGCGTGTACGTGATCGACGACCAGTGCCCGTCCCGTGCCGCCGTGCACGCCAACGCGCACGCGCTCGCCAGGTACGCGAGTGCCTGCCAGTACGCCGGGCTGGTTCCGATCGTGGAGCCCGAGGTGCTGATGGACGGCACGCACTCGCTGGCGCGGTGTGCCGAGGTGACGACTCGCGTGCTGGGCGCGGTCGCGGGCGAACTGGCCGCGTTCGGCGTGGATCCCGCCGCGATGGTGCTGAAGCCGAACATGGTCGTGCCGGGCGCGTCCTGCCCCGAGCAGGCCGCGCCGGGCGAGATCGCCGAGGCGACGGCAGCGGTGCTGAGGCAGACCATGCCGGACGACCTTGCCGGGGTCGCGTTCCTCTCCGGCGGGCAGAGCCCGGAGCAGGCGACCGCGAACCTCGCCGCGCTGCAGGAGATCGACGCGCCGTGGCCGCTGACTTTCTCCTTCGGCCGCGCACTGGTCCAGCCGGCGTTGGCCGCGTGGCGCGGCGATCCCGGCCGTGTCCACGAAGGACAGCGCGCGCTCTCGCAGCGGGTGCGGGCGAACTCCGCCGTGCTCGGCGAAACAGCCGCCGTGGCGCCGTGATGACCACGCGCATCGTGCCATCGGTGCTGCCGGCGGACTTCTCCCGGCTGGGCGAGGAGGTCCGGCTGCTGGAGAAGGCGGGCGTGGACCGCATCCAGTGGGACGTGATGGACGGCCGGTTCGTGCCGAACCTGACGATGGGGCCGGACGTCATCGCGTCCGTCCGGCCGCTGGTGACCCTCCCGTTCGAGGCGCATCTGATGGTGGCCGATCCGGACCGGCTGCTGCCGCGGTGGCTCGACGCGGGCTGCGGCATGGTCATCGTGCACGCCGAAGCCGCCGGGCACCTGCATCGCACGCTCGGCGACATCCGCGAACGCGGCGGGAGCGCCGGGGTCGCGCTGAACCCGGCGACTCCGCCGTCGGCCGTCGAGCACGTGCTGGACCTCGTCGACCTGGTCCTGGTGATGACGGTGAACCCGGGCTTCGGCGGCCAGCGCTACCTGCCGTCGATGGCGGCGAAGATCCGGCGGGTGCGCGAGCTGGTGGACGCCACCGGCCGGGACATCGAGGTCGACGGCGGGATCTCCCCGGACACCATCGGATCCGCGAGCGCGGCGGGGGCGCGCACCTTCTGCGCGGGCTCCGCCCTGTTCGCCGACCGGGACGCGATCGGCGAACGCGTCGCCGAGTTGCGCCGCCTCGCCGCGGAAGCCCGCCGCTGAACCCGTCCGGTGCCCCATACTGCCCGTTATGACGACATCAGCGCGGTTGCGGGCGTTCGTCGCGGTGGCGGAGACCGGGTCGGTGTGGGCGGCGGCGCGGCGGCTCGCGCTCACCGAGTCCGCGGTGTCGGCGGCGGTGTCGGCGCTGAGCAAGGACGTCGGCGTGCCGTTGGTGGAGCGGGAGGGACGCGGCGTACGGCTCACGCGAGCAGGCGAGTCCTACGCCGGCCACGCCCGCGTCATCCTCGGCCTGCACGAGGAAGCGGTCGTCGCCGCGCGCGGCGAAGCCGATCCCGGGAGCGGGCTGTTGCGGCTCGCGGCCGTCACCACGGCGGGCGAGCACGTGCTGCCGTCGGTGCTGGCCCGGTTCCTCGACCGGCACCCGCGGGTGGAGCTGCGGCTGAATGTCGGCACCAGCGACCAGGTGTGGGCCTCGCTCGCGAACCACGACATCGATCTGGCGATCGGCGGGCGGCCGCCCGCGTCCGTGCGGGAGGCGCGGGTGTTCGCGGTGCGGGACAACGAACTCCTGGTGGTGGCCGCGCCCGCGCTGGCGCCCGCGTTCGACCCGGCGACCACGACCTGGCTGCAGCGCGAACCGGGTTCGGGCACCCGTGCGACGAGCGAGGCGCTGCTGGCCGCGCGCGACCTCGATCCGCCCGCGCTCACCCTCGGGTCGAACGGCGCGGTGGTAGCGGGTGCGGTCGCTGGGCTCGGCGCCACGCTGGTGTCGCGGGACGCGGTCGAGCGTCAGCTGGCGAGCGGCGAGCTGGTGCCCGTGCCCATGGCGGGCACCCCGCTGCACAGGCCGTGGCACGCGGTCGGGCAGCGACGGCTCACCGCGGGTTCCCGGCTGTTCGTCGAGCACCTGTGCGGTGCCGAGGACGGCTGGCGTTCCCCCGGCCGTTCCACCGCGCGGGGGAGCCGCGAGGACCGGTCCGGTCCGTAGCGTCGCCCGGCATGCCTACGATCGCACCTGACCGAAACTTGGCACTGGATCTCGTCCGCCTTACCGAATCCGCCGCGATGGCCGCGGGCCGCTGGGCGGGCCGCGGCGACAAAGACGGCGCGGACCAAGCGGCCGTCGACGCCATGCGCGCCTTGGCCTCGACGCTGCCGGTGCGGGGCGTCGTCGTCATCGGCGAGGGCGAGAAGGACCAGGCGCCCATGCTGTTCAACGGCGAGGTGATCGGCGACGGCCGCGGGCCGGAGTGCGACATCGCCGTCGACCCGATCGACGGGACCACGCTCACCGCCAAGGGCATGGGCAACGCGGTGTCGGTGCTCGCGGCCGCCCCGCGCGGCGCCATGCTGGACCCGTCCGCGGTGTTCTACATGGAAAAGCTGGTCACCGGCGCGGAAGCGGCGGGCGCGGTGGACCTCGACGCGCCGGTCGCCGACACCGTCCGCGCGGTCGCGAAGGCCAAGGGCGGCGAGCCGCGCGACGTCACGGTCTGCCTGCTCGACCGGCCCCGGCACGCGGAACTGGCCCGCCAAGTGCGGGAGACGGGCGCGCGCATCTCGTTCATCGCCGACGGCGACGTGGCGGGCGCGATCATGACTGCCCGGGAGGGCACCGGCATCGACCTGCTGCTCGGTGTCGGCGGAACCCCGGAGGGCGTGCTCGCCGCCTGCGCCATGAAGTGCCTCGGCGGGGTGATCCAGGGCCGGTTCGTCGTGCGGGACGAGTCCGAACGCCGTCGCGCGCTCGACGCGGGACACGACCTCGACCGCGTGCTCGTCACCGACGATCTCGTCCGCGGCGAGGACGCGTTCTTCGTCGTGACCGGCGTGACCGACGGGGATCTCATCCGCGGCGTCCGGTACGGCGCGCACCGGGCCACGACCGAGTCGCTCGTCATGCGGGCCCGCAGCGGCACGATCCGCTTCCTGCGCAGCGAACACCGGCTCGACCGGCTCGCGAGTTACAGCGCCGTCGACTACCTGCGGACCGGACGGGAGGCGCTGGCATGAGCGGAGTGCACCGGCTGCCGGCGAACCTGGCCGGCGACGGCCGCGGGATCCTCGCGCTGGACGACGACGCCGCCACCGTGTCCGCGCGGCTGGCCGAGGCGGGCGCGCACGCAGACGAGGAAACCCGCCGCGCCTATCACGAGCTGGTGCTGACCGCGCCCGGACTCGCGGCGGGGATCAGCGGGGTCGTCCTGACCGAGGAGGCCTTCGGCGGGACGCTGCCCGATGGGGAGCCGTACGCGGAGGCACTGATTAGAGCGGGCATCGCGGCGGGGGTACGGGTCGACACCGGCGTCCATCCGCTCGCGGGACTCCCCGGCGAACACGTCACCGAGGGGCTGGACGGGTTGCGGATCCGCTTCGCCGACCTCGCCTCGCGGGGCGCCCGGTTCGCCACGTGGCGCTCGGTGTTGCGGGTAGGGGACCGGTTGCCGAGCCGCCCCGCGAGCCGCGCGAACGCGCACGCGATGGCGCGTTTCTCCGCGCTGTGCCACGAGACGGGCATCGTGCCGGTCCTCGAACCGGAACTGTCCGCGGAAGGAACGCACTCGCTCGCACATTGCTGCGCCGCGGCCGCGGTGGTCCTGTCCGACGTGTTCGGCGAACTGCGCGCGGCCGGGCTGCGGCGGCACGCCGTCGTGCTCGCCCCCACGGTGATGTCGCCAGGCGACGAGTCCGGCGAGCGCCGGAGCGCCGGTGAGATCGCGGAGGCCACGATCGGCGTGCTGCGCGCCGCGGTGCCCGGCACCGTCGCTTGCGTGGCGGTCCGCCGCGGCGACCAGGAGACCGTCGCCGCGCTGCGGGCGATCCCGGCGCCGTGGCCGGTGACCTTTTCCGTCGGCGCCGCCCGGGCATTCGCCGTCTGGCGGGGTCGCGCGGACAAGATCGCCGCCGCGCAGCGCGTTCTTCGAGCGGATGTCCGCGCGTTCAACGGAAAGGCGGACGACCGTGTCGCGTGAGGACTGGGCAGCCGTCGTGTTCGATGTGGACGGCACCCTCGTGGACAGCGAACGCGACGGGCACCGGCTGGCGTTCAACGCCGCCTTCGCCTCGGCCGGCCTGCCCTACCGCTGGGACGTCGCGGAGTACGGCGACCTGCTCGGGGTCGCGGGCGGGCGGGAGCGGCTGACCGGCTACCTGGAGTCCAAGGGCCATCCGCCGGAGCAGGTCGCCCAGTTCGCCGCGGCACTGCACGCCGACAAGACCAGGCGGCTGCGGTGGATGGTCGCGCAGGGCGCGATCAGCCCGCGCCCCGGCGTGCGCGAGCTGATCCTCGACCTCGCGCTGGCCGGAGTGCGGCTCGCGGTCGCCACCACGGGCAGCAGGGAGTGGGTGGCGCCGCTGCTGGGGAAGCTGTTCGGCGCGACGACGTTCCCGGTGGTGGTGACCGGCGACGACGTGCCCGCGAAGAAACCCGACCCCGCCGCGTACCTGAAGGTGCTGACCGAACTGGGTCTTCCGGCGGCGGACGTGCTCGCGGTCGAGGATTCGGCGGTCGGGCTGCGTGCCGCGCTGGCCGCCGGGCTCGACTGCGTCGTGGTCGCCAACGACTACACGCGCGGGCAGGATTTCACTGGTGCGCTCGCGGTGTATCCCGGGTTCGCCCGCTTCCGCTCCGACCGGAGCGGCCCGGTGCGGGGGTTGTCGGTGTTTGCGCGATCGGCGCGGTGACTGGGTCTGTGGTGCCGTGGTGTGGCGATCAGTTCCGCGCGTTCGGGCGTGCTGGTCATGCTGTGGCCGCGGGGGTTGGCGGTGTTCACGCGACCGGCACGGTGACTGAGACCGTCGTGCCGTTCTCCGGTGAGGAGGACACTTCCAGCCGTCCGCCGATCAGTTCCGCGCGCTCGGCCATGCTGGTCATGCCGTAGCCGCTGGACCGGTCGTCGCCGAAGGACATGGTGTCCCGGTCGAATCCGCGGCCGCGGTCGCGCACCCGCAGCAGGACACCCCGGTCGGTCCTGCGCAGTGTGAGGGTCGCCGCGCCGGTGCCCGCGTGCTTGATCACGTTCTGCAGCGCCTCCTGGGCGATCCGGTACAGCGCCACCTCGGTGTGCTCGGGCAGCCGGCATTCGTCGATTTCGGTCTCCACGGCCAGTTCCGCGGTGGACCGGGCGAGGCTCGCGAGGCTGTCGGCGAGGCCGAGGTCGTCGAGCACCGGCGGGCGCAGCCCGCTGACCGCCGCGCGTGCCTCGTCGAGGGTGAGGTCCGCGAGTTCGCGGGCCTTCACCAGCTGCTCGGCGGCGAACTCCGGATCGAGCGCGGCCTCGAGGTGGAACCGCAGGCTCACCAGCCGCTGGGTGATGCCGTCGTGGATGTCGCCGGCGAGCCTGCGCCGCTCGGTTTCCTGCGCGGCGATCACCTGCTCGGTGAACCGTTCGTGGGCGCGTTCCCGCGCGGCGAGCCTGCGGTGCGTGCGTGCCTGGTGCACCGCGCCCGCGAGCAGGCTGCCGATCGTGGTCAGCAGCCGCACGTCGCGGTCGGTGAACTCGCGGCGCACGCGGGTGTGCACGTTGAGCACGCCCGCGAGCCCGCCGGGGCTGCTCGACATCGGCACCGACGCCATCGAGGTGTAGTCCTCGCCGCGCAGCTCCGGGAAATACCGGTAACGCGGGTCGTCCTCCTTGCCCTCGGCGACCACCACCGGCTCGCCGTGCGAGGCGGCCCAGCCCGCGATGCCCTCGCCGAGCGGGAGCCGGACGCGTCCCGCCGCCGCGTCGAACGGGGCGGTGGCTCCGGCGAGGACCAGTGCGGAGTCCCGGTCGTCGAGCACGTGGACGAAGCACACGTCGGTGTTCGTGGCCGACACGATCAGGTCGGCGACCTTCGCCGCGAGCGCGGACAGCTCCGGTCCCGCCGAGATCGCCTCGATGATCCGGACGAGCAGGGTGTTCTCCCGCTCCGGGTCGGCCAGCCCGAGCCCGGTCACCGGAAGATCCCCTCGCGCAGGGCGACCGCGACCGCGCCGGCCCGGTCGCGCACCTCCAGCTTGCGGAAGATGGCGCTGACGTGACTTTTCACGGTTTCCTCCCCGAGCACGAGCCGGGCGGCGACGGCCCGGTTGGACAGGCCGGCCACGAGCAGTTCCAGCACCTCGCTTTCGCGCTGGGTGAGGTTGAGCCGCGCGCCCGGCCAGTACTCCCCGGCCTGCAGGCGCGCGGCGGACGCCACGGCCCGGCCCGCCATCGCCGAGTCCACCACGGTCTCGCCCTCGGCGGCCAGTTCGAGCTGGCGCACCAGGCTCTCGCCGTCGATCGACTTCAGCAGGTAGCCCGCCGCGCCCGCCCGCAACGCCTGGAACAGGTACTGCTCGTCGTCGTAGGCCGAGAGCAGGACCACCCGCCGTCCCGGGGATTTCTCCACCAGCTTCCGGCACAGGTCCAGCCCGCTCTCCTGGCCGCGGAGCCGGACGTCGGAGAGCACCAGGTCCGGGTCGAGGCCCGTGACGACGGGCTCGGCGGCCGCCGCGCTCACCGCCTCGCCCACGACCCGGACCCGGCCGCGGAATCGGGCGAGCAGTGCTTTGAGCCCTTCGAGGACCATCTCGTGATCGTCGACGAGCACCAGGCGCAGCGGCGTGGAACGCATGACCCGAGCCTAGAGCGAGCAGGGCCGCGCAGCGATCCCCCGCGCCGCCCCCGGCACGGGGGATCCGGGCCGCCGCCGGTCTCCCTAGCGTCGGCACGAACCACATCTGCGGAGGTGTTCATGCGGCTGGTCGAGATCGAAGAAGGGGCTGATCGAAGGGCGGGCACGGATGCCGACGCCCTCGCGATCACCACGATCCGGATGCTCGCCGCGGACGCGGTGCAGGCGGCGGGCAGCGGTCATCCGGGCCTGCCGATGGGCGCGGCCGCCCCGGCCTGGGTGCTGTGGTCGCGCTTCCTGCGCCACGATCCCGCCGACCCCGAATGGCCTGACCGGGACCGGTTCGTGCTCTCCGCCGGGCACGGATCGATGCTGCTGTACGCGCTGCTTCACCTGTTCGGCTACGACCTGCCCCGCGACGAGCTGCGCCGGTTCCGGCAGTGGGGATCGCGCACCCCCGGCCATCCCGAGCACCGCTGCCCGCCCGGCGTGGAGACCACCACCGGCCCGCTCGGGCAGGGGCTCGGCAACGCTGTCGGCATGGCGCTCGCCGAGCGGATGCTGGCCGCACGCGCGAACACCGCCGAGCACCCGGTGGTCGGCCACCGGACGTGGGTGCTGGCGGGCGACGGCGATCTCATGGAGGGCGTCAGCCACGAGGCGGGGTCGCTCGCCGGGCACCTCGGCCTCGGCAGGCTGATCGTGATCTACGACGACAATGACGTCACCATCGACGGGCCGGCGCACCAGAGCTGCACCGACGACGTGCTCGGCCGCTTCGCCGCGTACGGCTGGCACGTCCAGCGGGTCGCCGACGGAGAAGACCTCGACGCGCTGACCACCGCCTTCGACGCCGCCGTCGCAGCGGAAGACAAGCCGAGCCTGGTCGCCGTGCGCACCACTATCGGCCACGGTGCCCCGACCGTCGCCGGCACGCCCGAGGCGCACGGCGCGCCGCTCGGTGCGGCGGAGCTGGCCGCGACCCGTGCCGCGTTCGACTGGCCGGACGAACCGTTCCATGTTCCGGCCGAGGTCCGGGAACACTGCGCGCGGCTGGCCGCGTCCGGCGCGGCGGCGCGTGCCGGGTGGCTCGGCGTCCGCGCCGCGTGGGAGCGGGCGCATCCGGAGCTGGCGGCCGTCTGGGGCGGCGCGGCGGCGCCGCCGGCGGACCTCGAAAAGCTTCTGCCGATCTTCGAACCCGGCAGCGCGACGGCGACCCGCGCCGCGTCGGGGGCCGTGCTCGCCGCACTCGCCCCCGAGTTCGCCGGCCTGGTCGGCGGCTCGGCGGACCTGGCCGGCTCGACCTGTACCACGTTGCCCGGCACGAAAGCCGTGACCAGGGACGATCAGAGCGGCCGGACTGTCCACTTCGGAATCCGCGAGCACGCCATGGGCGCGGCGCTGAACGGGATGGCGTTGCACGGCGGATTTAGGCCGTTCGGCAGCACGTTCCTAGTCTTCTCCGACTATCTGCGGCCCGCTGTGCGGCTGGCGGCCCTGATGCGCTTGCCGGTGGTGTACGTGTTCACCCACGACTCCATTGCGGTCGGCGAGGACGGCCCCACGCATCAGCCGGTCGAGCACCTGGAGTCGTTGCGGCTGATCCCGGGCCTCGCCGTGCTGCGGCCCGGAGACGCGAACGAGACCGCCGAGTGCTGGCGGGTGGCGCTGCGCCATGACGGCCCGGTGGCGCTGGTGCTCAGCCGCCAGTCGTTGCCGGTGCTGGAACCGGTGCGCGGCAACGCGATCGCCGCGCACGGCGCCCGGATCGTGCGCGACGACGGGCGCGAGCCCGACCTGACGCTGGTGGCGACCGGGTCCGAGGTGGCACTCGCGCTCGACTCGGCCGCCGCGCTGGCCGTCGAGGGCCGGGCGGTCCGGGTGCTGTCGGTGCCGTGGCGGGAACGATTCGCCGAGGCACTCGCGGCGGGCGCCGAGCTGCTGCCGCCTTGCCCGGCGGTGTGGCTGGAGGCAGGCGTCCCGCACGGCTGGGAGGCGCTGGCCCGTCCCGGCGACACGGTGCTGGGGCTGCGGCGGTTCGGGGCGAGCGCGCCGGGGCGGGTGGTCTGCCAGGCGCTGGGCTATTCGGTGCCCGCCGTCGTGCGGGCGGCACTCGAATGCCTGGGAAAGGAGACGGCATGCCGGACAAACTGATCAGGATCCAGCGGCAGACCGGCGACGCGCCGCGGCGGCGGCCGGTCATGATCGCCATCGCCGGGGACAGCGCGGCGGGCAAGACGACGCTCACCTCCGGCCTCGTCGCCACGCTCGGCCCGGACCGGGTCACCGCGATCTGCGTCGACGACTACCACCGCTACGACCGGGAAGAGCGCAAGCCGCTGCCGTTCACCGCGCTGCACCCCGACTGCAACTACCTCGACATCATGGAGCAGCACCTGCAGCTGCTCGCGGCCGGACACCCGATCCTCAAACCGGTGTACGACCACGGCACCGGGCAGCTGGCTCGCCCGGAACTGGTCTCCCCGGCCGAGTTCGTCGTCGTGGAGGGCCTGCTTCCGTTGCACAGCAAGCTGTCGCGGGCCTGTTTCGACATCGCGATCTACCTCGACCCGCCGGAGGAGATCCGGCACGGGTGGAAGGTGCGCCGCGACACGGAGAAACGCGGCTATCGCGAGGAGCAGGTGCGGGCCGAACTGCGGCGGCGGGAACCGGAGTCGGCCGCCTACATCCGTCCCCAGCGGGCCGCGGCGGACATCGTCGTCCGGTTCGCGCCGATCCCCGGCCGGGACGACCCGCCGGGCACCCCGCTGTCCGGGGAACTGCTGCTGCGCCCGACGATCCGCCATCCGGACCTCAGCGTGGTGCTCGACGGCCGCCGGACCGTCCATGTGCGGCTGAACCGCGACACCGACGGCCGCCCGGTCGACGCGCTCCACATCCACGGCTACGCCTCGGCCGAGGAGACCGCGCTGGTGCGCAGGGCGATCTGGCCGCAGCTCGGCCTGCCCGGCGAACCGCCCGGCTCCCTCGGCGACCTCGGCGGCGGCAGGCGCAGCGAACCGCTCGCGATCACGCAGCTGCTGCTGCTGCACCATCTGCTCGGCGCGGCGGAGACCCAGCACGCGGCCTTCGCGGCGGCGACGCCGTGAGGGCCGCGCGGACCCGGGCCGCGAAGCCGGCGGCACCGGCTCCGGCACCGCTGCCCGACCTCGCGGAGGTGCTCGCCGACGACGCGGAGGAGATCCTCGCCCGGTACCCGGTGCGGCGCTCCGCGCTGCTGCCGCTGCTGCACCTGGTGCAGTCCGAACGAGGCTGCGTCGACGTCGACGGAATCTCGTTCTGCGCCAGCACTCTCGGGCTCGCCGAGGCCGAAGTGCTCGCGGTCGCCACCTTCCACTCGATGTTCCACCGCGAGCCCGTCGGCGACCACCTCGTCGCGGTGTGCACCTCGACCTTGTGCGCGGTGCTGGGCGGTGACGCGATTCGCGATTCGCTGCGCACGCACCTCGGGCTGTCCGGCGACGGCACGACCGAGGACGGCGCGGTCACGCTCGCCACCGTGGCATGTGTCGCCGCGTGCGACTACGCCCCGGTGGTGATGGCCAACTGGGAGTACTTCGACGAGATGACTCCGGCGCGGGCGCGTGAGCTGGTCGACGATCTGCGAGCGGGCCGCGCCGTGTGGCCGACCCGGGGTGTGGGTCCACTGTGCACATTTCGGCAGAACACCCGGCTGCTGGCCGGATTCCCGGATGAACGATCCTATGTGGACAGTGCGGTGACCACGCCGGGACCACGCACCACCGAGGGCGTCCGGCTCGCCGAGGCACAGGGCTGGCACGCACCGGAGGAGAAACCGTGAGGGCGCCGAGCAAACTGCTGATCACGCCGGTGCTCACCCGGTCGTGGACCGGCCGCAGGCCGTGGACGCTGCCGAGCTATCTCGGCCACGACGGGTACACCGCGCTGGCCGCCGCGCGGAGCATGCCGCCGGGGGAGGTGATCGCGCTGGTACGGGCGGCCGGGCTGCGCGGCCGCGGCGGAGCCGGGTTCCCCACCGCCGCCAAGTGGGGCGCGCTGCCCCGCGACGGCGTGTCCCGGTATCTCGTGGTCAACGCCAACGAGGCGGAACCGGGAGCGTGCAAGGACGTCCCGCTGCTGCTCGCCAATCCGCACGAGGTGGTCGAGGGCGCGCTCATCGCCGCGCACGCGATCGGCGCCCGGCACGTCGTCGTATACCTGCGAGGCGAGGTGCTGCCCGCGTTGCGGCGGCTCCAGCACGCGGTCGCCGAGGCCGCCCGCGGCGGCTATCTCGGCACGGTGTCGCTGGTGGTCCATGCCGGGGCGGGTGCGTACGTGTGCGGCGAGGAGACCGCGCTGCTCCAGTCCCTGGAGGGGCGGCGGCCGCAGCCGAGCCTGCGCTCGCCGGGCGAGCGGGCCGCCGTGCTGTACGGCCGCCCGGCGGTGATCAACAATGTGGAGACGATCGCCCGCGTACCGTCCATCGTCCGCAACGGTCCCGCGTGGTTCCGGTCCATGGGCACGGAGGACTCGCCGGGCTGCACGCTGTTTTCCCTGTCCGGGCACCTCGCCCGGCCCGGGCAGTACGAAGCGCCGTTCG
Organism: Amycolatopsis echigonensis; assembly: GCF_002846615.1. Lineage (NCBI taxonomy): Bacteria > Bacillati > Actinomycetota > Actinomycetes > Pseudonocardiales > Pseudonocardiaceae > Amycolatopsis > Amycolatopsis echigonensis. The sequence continues at coordinate 5,808,394 of NZ_PJMY01000003.1, forward strand.
GCGTGACCGCGCGCGAGCTGTTCTCGCTCGCCGGCGGGATCCGACGCGGGCACCGGCTCAAGTTCTGGTCGCCGGGCGGCGCGTCCGCGCCCGTCCTCACCGCAGGCCACCTCGACGTGCCGCTGGATCACGCCGGTGTCGCCGCGGCCGGGTCGGCGCTCGGCGCAGCCGCGGTGCAGGTGTTCGACGAGACCACCTGCGTGGTGCGGGCGGTGCTGCGGTGGGCGGAGTTCTACGCCGCCGAGTCGTGCGGCAAGTGCACGCCGTGCCGCCAGGGCACCGGATGGCTCGTGCGGGTGCTGCGCGATCTGGAGCGCGGGGCCGCGGACGCGTCGGCGCTCGGGACGCTGCTCACGGTGAGCGAAACGATCACGAGTGCCTCGTTCTGTGCGTTCGGCGCGGGTTCGACCGGCGCGCTCACCTCGTCGCTGACGCATTTTCGCGACGAGTATCTCGCGCACGTGCGGCTGCGCGGCTGCCCGTTCGACCCGGCACACAGCACGAGATTCGCGGCGGCGGGAGCGATGCGATGACTTCGGTGACAGTGTCCATCGACGGGGCGGAGGTGACCGTGCCGGAAGGCACGCTGCTCATCCGCGCGACCGAATCCGCGGGTGCCGAGGTGCCCCGGTTCTGCGATCACCCGCTGCTCACTCCGGTCGGCGCGTGCCGGCAGTGCCTGGTGGAGGTCGAGGGTCTGCCGAAGCCGGTGACCGCGTGCACCACGGAGGTCGCGCCGGGCATGATCGTGCGTACCCAGGCCACCTCGCCGGTTGCCGAGAAGGCGCAGCGAGGGGTGCTGGAGCTGCTCCTGATCAACCATCCGCTCGACTGCCCGGTGTGCGACAAGGGCGGCGAGTGCCCGCTGCAGAACCAGGCGATGGCAGGCGGGCGGGACACGTCGCGGTTCACCGGTCCGAAAAGGACGTTCGCGAAGCCGGTCCCGCTCTCGCGGGCGGTGCTGCTGGACCGCGAACGATGCGTGCAGTGCGCCCGCTGCACCCGGTTCGCCGACCAGATCGCGGGCGACCCGCTCATCGGGTTGCTGGAACGCGGTGCGGCGCAACAGATCGGCACCGGAACCGGCGCGGCTTTCGACTCGTACTTCTCCGGCAACACCGTGCAGATTTGCCCGGTCGGCGCGCTGACAAGCGTCGCGTACCGGTTCCGCGCCCGTCCGTTCGACCTCGAGTCCACCCCCACCGTCTGCGAGCACTGTGCGTCCGGCTGCGCGACGCGCACCGACACGCGGCGCGGAAAGGTGCTGCGCCGGCTCGCGGGCGAGGATCCCGAGGTCAACGACGAGTGGATGTGCGACAAGGGCCGCTGGGCGTTCCGGTACGCCACCGTCACCGACCGGCTCACGTACCCGCGCGTGCGCGAAGCGCTGACCGGCAAGCTCACCGCCGTGGCCTGGCCGCTGGCGTTCCGGGTCGCCGCGCGGGCATTAGCCGCTGTCCGCGGCCACGCGGGCGTGCTGACCGGCGGGCGGCTCACGGTCGAGGACGCCTACGCCTACGGCCGGTTCGCGCGGGTCGTGCTCGGCACCAACGACGTGGACTTCCGGGCGCGGCCGGTCTCCGCCGAGGAGACGGAGTTCCTCACCTGGCTGGCTGGCCGCCCGAGCGCGACGTACGCCGATGTCGGGTCGGCCTCGACGGTGGTCCTGGCCGGCCTCGAACCGGAGGAGGAATCGCCGATCCTCTTCCTGCGGTTGCGGAAAGCCGTGCGCACGGCGGGCACGAAGGTGTACTCGGTGGCGCCGTTCACGACCCGGGGGCTGGTCAAGCTGTCCGGCACGTTGCTCCGTGCCGCGCCGGGGGAGGAGCCGGCGGCGCTCGACGAGCTGGTGGCCGGGCCCGGTGCCGTCGTGCTGGCCGGAGAGCGGCTGGCCACCGTGCCCGGAGGGTTGTCGGCGGTGGTCCGGCTGGCCGAACGCACCGGCGCGCTGCTGGGCTGGGTGCCCCGCCGAGCCGGTGAGCGAGGCGCGCTGGCGGCGGGTGCGTTCCCCACGCTGCTGCCCGGGGCCCGTCCGGTCGCCGACGCGGCCGCGCGCGCCGATGCGGCCCGCCTGTGGCAGGTCGCCGAGCTGCCCGCGGAGCCGGGCCGCGACGTCGCGGCGATGCTGGCGGGCGACCTGCGCGGGCTGCTGGCCGGCGGGGTGGAACTGGACGACCTGCCGGACCCGCGGGCGGCGAGGGAAGCAGTGGCCCGGATGCCGGTGGTGGTGAGCCTGGAGCAGCGCCCGAGCGCGCTCAGCGAACTGGCGACCGTGGTGTTCCCCGTGGCCACGGTCGCCGAGAAGGCGGGCACGTTCCACAACTGGGAGAACCGCCCCCGGACGTTCGAGGCCGCGCTGCGGAGCGCGGGCACCCAGCCGGATCTGCGCGTGCTGGCGGGTATCGCGGAGGAACTGGACGTTCTCGCGCCACGCGACGGATCGGCCGTCCGCGCCGAACTCGCCGCGCTGGGCGCCTGGCCGGGCCGGGCCGCTCCGCCCCCTGCCGCTCCGCCCGCAGTCCACGCTCTCCCCCGGCCGCGGGCGGGGGAGGCCGTGCTCGCCACATGGCGCCCGCTGCTGGACGGCGGCCGCCTCCAGGACGGGGAGGAACACCTGGCGGGCACGGCGCGGACCCCGCTTCTCCATCTCTCCGCCGCCACGGCCGACGAGTTCGGCATCCAGCCGGGAGACCCGGTCACGGTCAGCACGGACCGAGGCGCCATCACCCTCCCCACGACGACCGCCGACCTCCCGGACCGCGTGGTGTGGCTGCCGCAACGGTCGGCGGGCAGCGCGGTGCACGCGGAACTGGGGGTCACCTCCGGCGCGGTGGTCCGGCTCAGCCGCTCGTCCGGCTGAGCCCGGACGTCGTGGACGAGATCGAGGCCGGTTCGCACTGGAAGGTGTCGCCCCCGCGCAGGGGACGGCGTCTTCCGGCGGCTGAGGGGAACTCAGCCGAAAACGAACCAGAAGAGCGTCGTCGCGGCCTTCTTCCCGGATGCGTCGGCGACTGTGACCGTCACCTGCCTGCTGTCGGCACGGGCCGGTGTCCCGGACACGACTCCGGTCGCGGGGTCGAACGTCAAGCCCGGGGCGAGCGCGGTCGACGACCACCGGTGCCGCCCGAGGACTTCAGCGGCAGGTTCACCGCTTTGCCGGTCCAGCTGTTCTGGTCGCCCGGGTCGGCCAGTGCCAGCGCCGAGGGCTGCCCGCCGGTGACGGTCAGCGGGTAGTGGGCAGTCTGCGCCGATTTCGCGCTCTTGCCGGAGATCGTGACGTCGTACGTTCCGGCCGGAGTGCTCGCGCTCGTGGCGATCGTGAGCGTCGGGTGGCCGCCGAGGCCGACGCTCGCCGGGCTGAACGCCGCCGTCGCGCCCGAGGGCAGGCCGGCGGCGGTCAAGCTGATCGCCCCGGCCGTCGGCGGGTTGCCGCCGTCCGGCAGGTGCGGGGCGAGGTCCGCGGCGTAAGCGGAGACTCTGGCGTAGACGGCGGACCAGCCGCACGAGGTCGACATCCACGAGAACACTCCGACGACCGTGTTGCCGACCAGGTACGGTCCGCCGCTGTCGCCGACGCACGCGCCGGCGTGGTGGTCGGTGTACCCGGTGCAGAGCATCGCCGGGGTCTTGTACTGCTCCTGCCCGTGGGGGCCAGTGAAGCGGCCCTTGCAGGCGCTGTCCTCGGCGATCGGGACGTCGGCCTGACGCAGCACGTTGCTGTGGGTGTTCGCGCCGGTTTCGCCCCAGCCGATCGAAATTCCTTTCGTGCCGGGCGCGCCGAGGCCTGGGTCGGTGTTGAGCTTCGGGTACGTCGTCCCGGCGGGGACCGGCAGGTCCTTGTCGAGAGTCACGACCGCGACGTCCGCGCCGACGCTCCAGTCCGAGTAGTCCGGATGCACCCACTGCGCGGCGATTTCGGCTGTGGTGCCGGTGTTTTGCGCGAGGTCGTCGTCGCCGTAGACGAACCACTTGCGGCCGGGTTTCTCCAGGAGGCAATGGGCGGCCAGCAGTACCGTGTGCGGTCCGAACAGCGTGCCGGTGCAGGACTGCTGTCCGGGGAAGGCCGAACCTTCGCGGCGCATCGAGATGATGAACGGGTGCTCGGCGGTCGTGGTCGGAGTGCCGCCTACGACGCTCGGCGAAGCAGCGGAGGACTCGTTAGCGGTGACGGTCGTGCTCGCCGAACTGCCCGCGGCGACGCTGCCCGAAGCCGGTGCGGCCGACAGCGTGAAGTCCTGCGCCGGAGGCGGGGTGTCGCCACCGGTCAGCTTGGCGGCCAGTGCGTCGGCCTTCGGGGAACCCCAGCCGGTGCACAGGTCGTAGCCGATGCCCGCGTTGTAGCTGCCGTTGCCGCCCGAGGTGACGTCGTGGAAGGTCGAGGCGTAGTCCGCCGAACCGGCGATCCGGTAGAGGCTCGGGTTGAGCTGGCCGAGCCGGGATTTCCCGCCGCTGAGGGATTTCTGGTTCAGCATCGCCGCGTAGCCCGCCCACAGCGGGGACGACAGGCTGGTGCCGCCGACGTCGAGCCAGCCGCCGTTCAGGTACACCGACAACGCGCCGGCACCGTAGTCAGCGACCATCGAAACGTCCGGGACCGAGCGGTACCGGTTCGTGCCGGGCTGCCAGTCCGGGCGCGAGTAGATCTTCGAATACCCGCTGCCGCTGCTGCCCTGGTTCCAGCACGACTCCGACCGCCACGTGCCCGCGCTGCCGGTCGTCCGCAGCTGGGTGCCGCCGACGCCGGTGAACAGCGGGTCGCTCGCCGGGTAGCTGGCCTGGACCGTTTCGTTGTCGCCCTGGTAGCCGCAGCCGGTGCCGCCCCCGCCGCCGGACGCGGAGAACATCGTGACGCCCTGCGCGGCGAGCTGGGTGTAGGAATCGTGCGAGGCCGCGATCGGGCTCGACTCGCAGATCTCGCCGTTGAGCCACGATCCGGAAAGGACGGTGATCTTGCCGTCCGAGGCGATCCGCGCCATTTCGTGCACCCACGCCTGGTCGGAGTTCGGCGCGGAGTAGACGACCTGCTTGGCCTTCGGCGCGGTCGCCGCGACGGCCAGCACGTCGAGCGTGGCCTCCGCCTGGTCGCTGCCCGGATTCGGCGCCCCGCCGTCCACCTTGACGACCTCCGGTCTGACAGCGGGTTGTTTGAAGTACTGCGTCCAGGCGTCGATGTCGGACTGCTTGAACGTGTCGAACTCGATCAGCCCGACCGTCTCGCCGGAACCGTCGTAGCCGCCGGAGACGCCGGTCATGCTGTAGGCGGTGCGCAGTTGTGCCGGGGTGTAGCCGCCGCCGGGACCGGACGGGCCCGCCGGTGCGCTCGCCCGGTGCGCGGCGGGCCGGTTCGTCAGGCCGGCGACCCCGCGGACGACCGCGGCGATGTCCGAGGGGACCGCGGTTGCCTCGGTAGCGTTGAAAAACCGCTCGCCCTTGGCTGACCGGAAGCCGGAAAGCGAGGTGCTGAACGCGGTTTCCACTGCGCCGGGGGTGCCGGACGCGGTGACGACCTGGCGGTTGCCGGTGACGTCGTCGATGCGCATCCCCTTGCCGGTCAAGTACTTCCGCACCTGGTCGACCGCACTGGCGGTGGGGCCGAACCGCTCGGTGTATTCGGCGGCGCTGAGGTAATGGCGGTACAGCGGCGAGTTCGGGTCGGCCGTGTCGGCGACGTACCGTTCGGCTCCCGCTTCGTCGCGGGGCTTGAGCGCGACGGACACGGTGACTTGGCCGGGCAGAGCGGAACTGTCCGCGGTGGCGCCCGCGGGGACGGCAGGGGCTGCGGGCAGCGGGATCACCGGCGGCGCCGGCGGGGAAAGTGTCGCTGTCGTCAGGAAAGCGGCCACGAGGAGAGTCGGACTTCGCATGTGCTGCTCCGGATTGGTGAGGAGGAATACAGCACTGCGCACGGTAAGAACCGCGTTCCCGCCTCGGCCGCGAAAAGTGGAAACCACGCCGTGGAGCCCGGATTTCCCCAGTTCAGCGGGCCGCGTTCACAGAATTGCTACCAGGTCCACTCGACGCCGATGATTCCGGCGCGGACCTCCCGCGCCGCCAGCGTCGCCGCGCCGCTCCCGGTAGCGCGCAGTTCCTCCACTTTGCGGCGGGGTGCGGCGAGGTCGCGTTGTTCGAAACGGCGAATGCTTTCGGGAACGTTCGAGCCGAATTGCACGCGGCAGGTGTAGAGGGGAGCGGGCCGGGTGAACCTGCGGTGGTATCCCTGCACCGGACGGCCGGGCGGAAACACGAATTCGTACTCCACCGCCGCGACGTCCCCGGCCCGCAGTTCCCGGTCGAAGAACAGCTCCGCGATCAGGAGCCCGCTGACCGCGTCGACCCGGGTCCGGCCCGCGCGGCAGCAGTGTCCGGCTGCGAAGCGCGGAGGCTGCCGCGCGCGGTCCTCGGTCTGGTAGTAGGTGGCCATCCGGACGACCCCGTCCACCGCGGCCTCGGCCACCAAGCGCACTCTGAGCAGGCGTTCCTGGCGATCCTCGGCCACGAGAAGTTCGTCGTGCACCGACCGCAGCCGCACCTGGTCCTCCGGCGGCAGGTCGAATTCGAGCGACGAGGGCCGCACCGACGGCCACAGCCGGCGCCGTTCGAGCAGGGGAGTCCGCTGCGGGCGGGAACACTGCCGGTCTTGCGGCCCGAGCAACGACGTGAGGCCGCCCGCGCCAAGGCCGAGCACCTGTTCGAGTTCGACGACCGCGTGCAGCGACGCCTCGCGGCCCGGCAGCGATCGCCCGGTCCGCCAGTAGGCCAGGGCGCTGCGCGACACCGTCACCCCGCGGGCGGCCAAGTGTTCGCGCAGCCGTTCCAAGGTCAGTCCGGCGCCGCTGATGGCGGCGTCCAGTGCGTCGGCGAACGAGGGCACGGCGTCCACTGTGGCCCGCAGCGGCCCGCCGGGCCAGCGTCGTTCGTCGGATACCGTGGGGGAAATGCGGACTTTCGTGGGTTCCGGAACGCCCGTGCGGGAGATCATCCTGGAACCGTGACTCGGCCTTCCGCGGGCTCGTTCGCGGTCACACTGGACACCGCGATCGAGGAATCCGGGCTGTCGCTCGACCGGCTCCAGCACCACCTCGCCGCGCGCGGGGTGCGGCTTTCGCGCTCGGCGCTGTCCTACTGGCGGCGCGGCCGGTCGCAACCGGAACGCGAGACCTCGATCGCCGCCGTCGCGCAGCTGGAATCCGTGCTGAGCCTCGAACCCGGGACGCTGACGTCGAGGCTCGGCCCCAAAGCGCCGCGCGGGCGCTGGCTCGGCGAACCCGCCTGCCGGATCGAACGCCGCCGGCTGTGGCCGCAGTTGCGGGCGTTCTCCGCCGAGCTGAAACCCCCGCCGGACGGGCAGCTGTCGTTCTGGTCGATCCACGACCGCATGCTGCTCGACGAGCACGGCGGCGAACGCGCGCTGCAGGTCCGGATGGTCGCCGAGGCCGCCGTCGACGGCGTGGACCGCATGATGGCCTACTACCAGGCCGATTCGTTCCTGACCGCCGGCCCGGTTTACCGCTGCGTGCGCTCGGCGCGGGTCGGCCGGGTCTGCGTCGACCGCGAGACCGGCATGGTCGCGGCCGAACTGCGGCTGGAGCGCGCGCTGGCGCTGGGCGAGGTGACGATTGTCGAGTACGAGATCCGGTTCCCGCCGGGATCGCCGACCGGCCACTACCACCGCCGGTTCACCCGCCCGGTCGCGGAGTACGTCTGCCAGGTCAGCTTCGGTTCGCGAGTTCCGCGCCGTGTCCGGTCCTTCGAACAGCGCGGGCTCGGCGGTCCCGAACATCCCGGCAGTCCATTGTCCGCCGGGGCCACGCACACCACGACGCTGGCGCTGCGGGACGTCCGGCCCGGCATCTACGGCACCGGCTGGCAATGGTGAACCCGGCCGGCGCCGCCAATTCTGTGAACAACCGCCGCCGACCAGGCAAGACTTCCCCCGGCGGACCAGTTGTCCACAAAGGCCTGGTTCGGAGGTGATCGGCGACTTACCGTCACGGCGCATTCACTCCCCGAACACCGAAAGGTCTTCCCCATGCGCCGTCCCTCCCGCGCCATTCTGACCTTCGCCGCCGTCGCAGCCTTCGCCGTCAGCGGTACGGCCACCGCCACCGCGACCACTGAGACGGCTGCCCAGGCGACGTCGATGGCCGCTCATTTCGGAACCGTCCCGGCCTCGTCGACGGCGAGCGCCATCGGCGACATCTACCCCGCGAAGTGGCGCAACGTGCCGCAGGACTCCGTCGTCGACGACTGGAACATGTACAACCGCGAGTGCGTCTCGTGGGCCGCGTTCAACATCGCGCGCCACGGCGAAAGCGCGAACAACTACGGCGACGCGAAGTACTGGGACGACAACGCCCGCAACAACGGCTACCGCGTCGACAACAACCCGACCGAGGGCTCGATCGCCCAGACCGACAACGGCACCTACGGCCACGTCGCCATCGTCGACAGCGTGCACGGCGGCACGGTCACCGTCGAGGACTACAACTGGGCCGGCGACGGGCACTACCTCGTGCACGACGTGAGCGCGTCGTCGTTCCGCTACATCCACTTCTACAACTGATCCCGGAGCCCGGCACGCGTTCGTTCAGCCGGGGATCGCTCCTGGCGACGACCACGGCGGCGGTCGCTGTCGTGCTGGTGCCAGGAGCGGCCGGACCAGCCCGCGAAAGCCGCTGGCGCTGATCTGGGGCAATGGCACCGGTGCCACCGTCGGCCAGTACGAACTCCTGTTCACCCATCTCGCCGGCTGGGGTTGCCCTCGTCGCCGCGGTGAACACCGGACAGTCCGGCTCCGGCACGGAGATGCTCGACGGGGCGCAGTACCTGATCGCCGAGAACGCCCGGCAGGGCAGCGTTTTCCACGACCGCGTCGACACCGGGCAGAGGGCCGCCGCCGGTCCCTCCCAGAGCGGAGGCGCCATCGCGGCCGGTGCCGACGCACGGTCCGGTGTTCTTCGTATCGGGGCAGCCGGACATCATCGACCCGGCACCTTATGTTCGCGCGCATTTCGCCGCGTGCGGCCAGGTGCCTGCCGTCTACGGGCAGTTGCGCAGCGCCATGCACTTCTTGCCGGGCGACACGCGGTACCGCTTCGTCGGTGCGAGCCCCGCGCTGCGGCAGGACACCGCGGCTGGGTCGGATTTCGCGCGCAACGGCCGGGCCGAAGAAGCTCGAACCGGGCGGGAGCGGACCGTCGATCGCGCCGGGTGCGGCAGGAACGCGACGGGGGATCCGGGTGGTGTGTCCTCTGCCGGAAGCGGTGCTGTCCGCTGGGAGCGGCACCGCTTCCGGCGCGTTCAGCCGAGTTCTTGGGCGAGCCCGACGACGATGTTCTCCGGCCCCCGTACGTAACACAGCAGGAACATGTTCTCGTACTGCACCACTTCGTCGACCAGCTCGGCTCCGTGGGCGCGCAGGCGGGCCAAAGTGTCCTCCAAGTCGTCGACCGCGAACATCATCCGGCGGATGCCGAGCGTGTTCGCGGGGGCCTTCCACGGCTCCGGGGCGATCGCCTTCGGCTGGTGGAATTTCGCCAGTTCCACCCGGCCGGGACCGTCGGGGACGCGCAGCATGGCCACGTCCTGCCGGATGTCGGCCAGTCCGACCACCTTTTCCGCGCCGCGCCAGTCCAGCGGGCCCTTGTTTTCCAGTTCCAGCCCCAGTTCGACGAAGAACGCGATGACCGCGTCGAGATCCTCGACGACGATGAGGACGTTGTCCATCCGCTTGACCGTCATGCGGTCACCGTAGCCCCGTGCGGGACCTCCCGAAAATCTTAGTGGTGCTATTCTTAGCCCAAAGCTATTCACGGGGGTGCCGGATGCCGAAGCGGACCGAGCCGGACGAGGTTGACGAGATGCTCGCGCAGTGGCGCGCCGAGGTGCCGGAGGTCGACACGTCGCCGCTCGCGGTGTTCGGGCGGCTGCATCGTGCGTTCGACCGGTACCAGCGGCAGCTGACGCGCGTGTTCTCCCGCCACGGGATCACGGTGGCGGACTTCGGGATCCTCGCCGCGCTCCGGCGGGGCGGCGCGCCGTACCGGCGCACGGCGGGGGACCTCGCCGACACCAACCTGCTCACCACCGGCGGCATCACGCAGCGGGTCGACAAGCTGGTGCAGGCCGGGCTCGTCCGCCGCGAACGCGACGAGGACGACCGGCGGGTCGTGTTCATCGGCCTCACCGAGGACGGGCTCGCGGCCACGGACAAAGTGGTGCACGAGCATTTTCCCAACGAAAACCGCATGCTGGCCGGGCTGACCGCGACGGAACGGGCGCAGCTGGCGAAATTGCTGGGGAAACTGGAGCAGTCGCTGGACCAGGCCGAGTTCGGCGGCTGAGTCCGTCGGCCCGGGGTCACTTCTCCTGGTCCCGCGGCGGAGCATTCTTCGGAGGGCGCGGATAGCGGGCGAGCATGAGCCGTTCCCGGTCGTCGGCGGGAATATTCCACTCGCGACGGGCGTGGAGGGCGCGGCGGAAGACCGCGAGCCGTACGAGGGCGAGCAGGACGGTCATCGCGAGCAGAGTCCAGGCGTAAGCGGGCAGTACGATTCCCCGATTTCCCGATTTCCCGATTCGCCGATTCGCCGGCGCGCGGATCGGGGTCGGCCGGAAAAGCTGTCATGGAGTGCGGGGACGGTAGCCAACCTCGGCATGCCCCTCGTGTCCGCCAGTCCTCCGGGCATCACGACCCCAGGCGGCCCGCGTGTCCGTTCCCGCCGGCCAGAGTGACGCCGAGTTGATCGCCGCCGTGCGTGCGGGAACGGTCAGCGCCTACGGCACCCTCTACGAACGGCACTGCGAGGCGGCCCGCAACCTGACCTGCCAGCTCGCCAAATCCGATGCGGAGGCCGACGACCTGGTGTCCGAGGCGTTCGCGAGGGTGTTCAACGCCCTGTGCACGGGCAAAGGACCCGGCTCGGCCTTCCGCGCGTATCTGCTGACCACGCTGTGGCATGTCGCCCACGACGTGACCGAAGACCTGTCCGAGCCGATCGGCAAGGACGCGGCGGCGCTGGCTGTGCCGTTCGCGGACACCGCGGTCGGCGCTCGCCGCGAAGGCGTTCGCTTGGCTGCCCGAACGCTGGCAGGCAGTGCTGTGGCACACCGAGATCGAACAGCAGAGCCCGGCCGAGGTCGCGCCGCTGCTCGGACTGACCCCCAACGGTGTCCCGGCGCTCGCCTACCGCGCCCGCGAGGGGCTCCGGCAGGCCTGTCTGCAGGTCCATTCGTCGGAGAACCAAGCGGAAGGCTGCCGGGCGACGGACTGCCCCAACGGGAGCGTGTTCGGGTCGAGAACCACTTGGACGGATGCGAGAGCTGCCGTGCGCTCGCCTCGGAACTTGTGGATATCAACGGCGGACTGCGCATGATCATCGCCCCGATCGTCCTGGGCGGGGCGGCCCCCGGTTACCTGGCGACCGTCAGCACAGAGAAAGCTGCGGCCGCCGCCGCGGGTAAGGCGAGTGCTCGACAGCCGGTCGCCGTCGCGGTGTCCGGAACCCGTCTTCATCGCGGCGCTCGCCGTTGGGGCAGTCACCATGGCGCCTGCCGCGGGCGGTATGCAGCGGCCTCCGGCTGCCTCCTCGCCGATCGCCACCGTATCTCTTGTCCGAGATCCGAAACGTCTTCAACCACGTCGCCGAGTCCTGGCAGTGCGGCACGGCAAGGTCCGAACCTGCTGATTCAGCCCCGCGCCCACGGGATCGGCTCGTCCGCGAGGCTCAGGTACAGGCTCTTCTGCCGCTGGTAACTGCGGATCGCGGTGCGGCCCTTGTCCGTGCCGAGGCCGCTTTCCTTGGTGCCGCTGAACGGTGTCGAGATGCTGAACTGCTTGTAGGTGTTGATCCACACCGTCCCGGCCTCGATGCGGCGTGCCAGCCGAAGCGCGCGGCGGTAGTCGGCGGTCCAGATGCCGCACGCCAGGCCGTAGACGGTCGAGTTGGCCTGGGCGACCAGGTCTTCCTCGTCCTCGTAGGGCAGCAGGACGCCGACCGGTCCGAAGATTTCCTCCTGGCACGTCTTCGCGTCCGGGGCGAGGCCGTCCAGCAGGGTGGGCAGGTAGTACGCGCCGCGCGACAAGCGTTCGTCATCGGGGATTCGGCCACCGCAGCGGACGACCGCACCTTCTTCGCGGGCGCGGTCGACCATCGCGGCCACCTTGTCGCGGTGCGCGAACGTCGCCAGCGGAGCGACCTGAGTGGCGGGGTCGGTGCCCGGGCCCAGTCGCAAGGCGGTGGCAGCGGCGATCAGCCGGGAAGCCCATTCGCCGTACTGCCTGCGCGGCAGGAAGATTCGCGATCCGGCGACGCAGCTCTGGCCGGTCGAGGAGAAGATTCCATACAGGATTCCGGCGACGGTCTCCTCGACGTCGGAGTCCTCGCAGACGATCGTCGGGGATTTGCCGCCCAGTTCCATGGTGACCGGGATGATCCGGTCCGCGGCGACGCGGCCCAGCACGCGCCCGGTGGTCGTGCCGCCGGTGAAGGCGAGCTTGCCGACCAGCGGGTGCCGGGAGATCGCGTCGCCGACGACCGTGCCGGGGCCGGGCAGGACCGACAGCAGCGCGGGCGGCACGCCCGCGTCCTGGACGAGGCGGGCCAGTGCCAGCGAAACCAGGGGAGTGGCTTCCGCGGGTTTGAGCAGGACGGCGTTCCCGGCGGCCAGCGCGGGGGCGATTTTCTGGGCGTCGCTGGCGATCGGCGAGTTCCACGGCGTGATCGCGCCGACGACTCCGATCGGTTCGTGCACGCTCATCGTCAGGTGCGCGCCGCGGCTCGGCGGGAGTTCGCCTTCGAGGGTTTCGAGCGCGGCCGCGTAGTACCGGAAAGTGCCGGCCGCGCTCGCGACCAGCGCGCGGGTTTCGCCGAGCGTCTTGCCGGTGTTGCGGGTTTGCAGCAGGGCGAGCGGCTCGGCGTGGTCCTCGATCGCGTCGGCGACGCGGGCCAGCAGCCGGGCGCGCCGGTGCGGCAGCAGGTCTCGCCACGCCGGGTCCGCGGCGGCCGCGGCACCGGCGCGGGCGGCGGCGTCGACCTGGGCGGAGTCGGCGGCGTGGATCGAGGCGACCGTTGACCCGTCGGCGGGATCCACGCACGCGGACGCGGGACCGCCGCCGCGCTGCCAGCCGCCGCCGACCGGGATTTCGTCGGGCGGGACGGGGAAGGGCTGCATGGGCGACGTCCTTTCGGCACGGGTGACGGGGATGCGACCGAGGAAACCTTAGGACTAAGGTTTCGTCAACCCTCTGGCCGGATCAAGGACCGGTACCTGGCTCCCAGGCGGCGCCATGGGCGCGGTTGCGGGTGCGGGGCCGGGCGGCTCTCGTCGCAGCCGGAGCGGAGGGCGGGGTCGCCGCCCGTGATCCCCTCGCGGACCTGCGGCCGCGGCCACCCGGGCGCCAAGGTCCGCGAAGCCCCGCACGGCGCGCGAGCCGCCGGGAACCGCCGGAAAGAATTTTAGGCCTGAGGGGTTGTGCGGATCACAGCCCTCGGGGTACAACCCTTATCAGTAAGTCTCTTAGACCTAAGGCATTCGGCGGCGAGCCCGCCGAGGACCACCGGAGGAGTTGCCCCGCGATGACCACCACCGAAAGCAAGAATCAGCACCTTGAGGAGCTCATCGACTCGTGCATCGCCGCTCGCGAGACGCGGTACGAGGACTGGGACACCCTCGGCTTCCAGGCCGCCGCGAAGGGCGACGAGTTCCGCCGCGCGCAGATCCGCTACATCGGCTCCGGCGCGACCGGCAACCACGAGGGCGACGCCCGCCAGCTGCCCTCGGAGCACTTCACCTTCTCCAACATGCGGCTGCCGGTCGGCGCGATCGGCCCGGAGCACACCCACCACGACGTGGAAGAGGCGTTCTTCGTCCTCGAAGGCACGCTGGAGGTGACCGTGCACGACGTCGAGGACGGCACCAAGACCGCGACCCGCGTGCTGGGCTACCGCGACCTGATCCGCGTGCCCGCCGGGGTGCCGCGCAGCCTGCGCAACGCCGGCGACACCGACGCGCTGTTCTGCGTCATCATCGGCGCGCAGAAGCCGCAGCTGCCGACCTACCCGCCCACCTCGCCGATGCACGGCGTCACTCGCTGAGGACGACCGCGATGCCGACGATGCTGCGGGTGCACCGGACGACGTGGCTGGCCGACCGGGTCACGCAGGTGGAACTGCGCGATCCGGAAGGAAAGCCGCTGCCCGGCTGGGAGCCGGGAGCGCATCTTTCCCTGCACCTGCCGAACGGGCTGGTGCGCGAGTACTCTCTTTGCGGCGACCCGGCCGATCGGCACAGCTGGACGGTCGCGGTGCTGCGGGAGGAATCCTCGCGCGGCGGCAGCGCGTGGGTGCACGAGCGGCTCACCGCGGGCAGCGTCCTGCCCGTCGAGGGCCCGCGCAACACCTTCGAGCTGCACGACGCTCCGGAGCACCTGCTCATCGCCGGCGGCATCGGCGTGACCCCGATCCTCGCGATGGCCGGGAAACTCGCCGGCGGCCGCGCGCCGTGGTCCATGCTCTACTGTGGACGGTCGCGCGGCGGAATGGCTTTCCTGGACGAGCTTTCCGGCCTCGCCGGGGACCGGCTGGAAGTACACGCCGACGACGAGCACGGCGGTCCGCCCGATCTGGCCGCGAGGCTGGCCGGGCTCGCGCCGGGCACGGTCGTGCACTGCTGCGGCCCCGAACCGCTGCTCCGCGCGGTCGAGGCGGCCCTGCCGGAAACGGCCGCCCTGCGGGTCGAACGCTTCCGGGCCCCCGAGGCTCCGGCAGCCGCGCCGGGAACGGGATTCGACGTGGTGTGCGCCGGTTCCGGGACCCGGGTCGCGGTCGCCGCCGACGAGTCCATTGTGGACGCTCTCGGCCGCGCCGGGATCTCCGTGCCGACCTCGTGCCGCGAGGGCGTGTGCGGGACCTGTGAAACGAAGGTGCTCTCCGGCGAGCCGGACCACCGCGATTTCGTGCTCGACGACGACGAGAAGGCGACCGCCGGGACCATGATGCTGTGCGTGTCGCGGTGCCGCTCCGCCGAACTCGTTCTTGACCTCTAGGAGCCGGCCATGGCGGGACACACCCACCGGCAGCTCGCCGTGCTGCGCGCCGCCGCCGCGGGGCACGTGGAAATGACGTGCAGCCGCGAACCGCACCTTTACGTCGACGGCCTCGCCTGCTGCGACCCGACACTCGGGCACCAGCTGGCCGGGCTGCTCGCCCCCGAACCGGCCGCTCCGCGCGGACCGGGGCTGCGGGTGCCCGCGGTGCTCACCGCCGCCGGGCAGGCCGCGCTCGCCCCGTCCGCCGCCGCTTGAGGCCTGACCACCACGAACCGAAGGGAACGCCCGATGCCGCTGCAGCTGCGGCCGGTGCAGAGCCGCACCGCCCCGCCGACGAGCTACGAGAACGCGCTGTCCGACGAGCTGGAAGCGGTCTACGGCCGGGGTGTGCACGACCTGCCCGGCGTGGTCTCCGCGCTCAACGCGGGCGGCCTGCGCCCGGCCGACGGCTCCGACTGGACCGAAGAGACGTTCACCGCCGAACTGGCGCGGCTGGCGGGGGAGGCGTGATGGCGACCAGAACCGCTGAGGAGCTGCTGGCGCTGGGCCTGCGCGACCGCTGGTACCCGCTGTGCCCGTCCGGCACCGTCAACCGCGGCGAGCTGACCCGCATCGAGCGGGCCGGGGAGAAACTGCTGCTCTGGCGCGACTCCGCAGGGGTCGTGCACGTTCAGGAAGACCGCTGTCCGCACCGTGGCGCGCGGCTTTCGCTCGGGGTGCACATGGGCGACCGGGTCGCTTGCAACTACCACGGCGTGCAGGTGGACGGCGACGGTGTCGTCGTGTCGGTCCCGGGCAGCCCCGGATGTGCGCTGGAGGGCCGTCGCGCGCTGCGGACGTTCCCGGCGGAGGAACACGCCGGTGCGGTGTTCGCCTGGTTCGGCTTGGACGAGGCCGCCGAGCCGACGCCGTTGCAGCTGCCGGACCCGATCGCGGGCGGCGAGTGGGACACCTTCCCCTGCTACGTCGAATGGGACGCGCCGTATGGCTACTCCCTGGACAACCTGCTCGACCCGATGCACGGCGCGTTCCTGCACCGCAACAGCCACACCATGTTCGGCGGCAAGCGCGAGGCCGTCTTCCAGATCCGCGCGATCGACGACGGGTTCGTCTTCGAGAAGACCGACCAGCGCGGCGTGAACTTCGACTGGGTGCAGCTCACCGACGCCGGCGCGCAGTGGGTCACGCTCGACATCCCGTATCCGGACACCGCCGGTCCGGGCGGCGCGTTCACCATCGTCGCCGCGCTGTGCGCGATCAACGAGACCCAGCACGCGGCCTTCTTCTGGCGCTGCCGCAAGGTTTCCGGCTGGGAACGCGACAGCTGGCGCGTCCTCTACCGCAACCGGCTCGAAGCCCGGCACTGGGCGGTGCTGGAGCAGGACCGCGAGATGGCCGAGGCGATGCCGCTCGACGCGTGGGACCGGGAAAACCTGTACCAGCACGACATCGCGCTCGTCCGGATGCGCCGGCTGCTGCGGTCGGAAGCCCGCCGCCAGGCCGCCGCGCTCGCCGCTCCCGCCGCCGCACCGGCCCCCGCCGCGCCCGTGCCCGCCCCGACCCGCTGACGTTTCAGGAGGCCCCATGTCCGCCGAACCCATCGCGCGGCTCCGCGCCCTGCGCGCGGTGACGCTGCGTTCGACGCAGTGCGCCGATTCCGGCGAGTTCTACCGCGAAGTCTGGGGGCTGCACCAGGTCGAAGCCGACCGCGGCGCCGTGTGGCTGCGCGGTTCCGGCGACGAGCACCACGTGCTCCAGCTCGAACAGGCCGACCAGAACGCGCTGGGCAAGATCGCGTTCGCGGTCGCCACTCCGCGCGAGGTCGACGCGGCCGCCGCCCGGCTGGCCGCGCACGGCGTCCCGCTGGTCACCGAGCCCGGCAAGCTCGACCAGGTCGGCGGCGGGTACGGCCTGCGTTTCGCCGACCCGGAAGGCCGGCTGGTGGAGCTGTCCGCCGAGGTCGACGCGGTCGTCCCGGGCGATCCCTACGGTCGCGCCGCGGTGCCGCGGAAACTGGCGCACGTCGTGCTCAACACCGTCGACATCGACGCGGCCTGCGAGTTCTACACGCGGGTGCTGGGCATGCGCATCTCCGACTGGTCCGAGCACCAGATGGCGTTCCTGCGCTGCAACGCCGACCACCACGTGATCGCGTTCAACCAGGCGGAATTCGCGTCGGTGAACCACATCGCGTACGAGATGAACTCGATCGACCACTTCATGCGCGGCATCGGGCGGCTCAAGCACAACGGCGTCACGCCGCTGTGGGGCCCCGGCAGGCACGGTCCGGGCAGCAACACCTTCGGCTACTTCGCCGACCCGGCCGGGCTCGTCTGCGAGTACACCTCCGAGGTCGCGCAGGTCGAGGAAGACGCGTGGCTGTGCCGGGTGTGGCGGCGCACGCCGGAGCTCTCCGACCTGTGGGGCACCGCGGGTCCGCCGTCGAAGGACGTCCGCGCGCACATGCGCGGCGTGCCGGACCCCGGCTACTCGGCGTGGTGGCAGTCGTGAAGGTAGGAGTGCTGGGCGCGGGATCGATCGGCTCGGTCGTCGCGGAAGCGTTGCGCGACGGGCTGGTGCCGGGCGCGGAGCTGGCCGGGGTCGTCGATCCGGCGCTGTCCCCGGCGGGACTGCCGATGTGCGCGCTGCCGGAGCTGCTGTCCACTTCGGACTTGGTGGTCGAGGCGGCGGGACAGCGGGCGCTGACGGACGCCGGGCCGCAGGTGCTGTCGGCGGGGTGCGACCTGCTGGTGGTTTCGGTCGGCGCGCTGGCGGCGGACGGGCTGCTGGAGAAGCTGCTCGCGGCAGGCCCGGGCGCGGTCCATTTGTCGACCGGCGCGATCGGCGGCCTCGACCTGCTGCGTTCGGCGGCGCTGCTCGGGCAGTTCGAGCGGGTGGTCATCGAGACGACGAAGAAGGCGTCTTCGCTGGTCCAGCCGTGGATGTCCGAGGCGGAGGCGGAGGAGTTGCGGCAGGCGACCGCACCGGTCGAGTTGCGGCGCGGGCCCGCGCGGGAGATCACCGCGGCGTTCCCGAAGTCGGCGAACGTGGCTGCGTCGGTGGCGCTGGCGGTGCGGGACTGGGACGTCGTGGAGGCGGCGGTGATCGCCGATCCGGCCGCGCCGTTGACCTCGCACGTGATCACCGCGGCCGGTCCGGCGGGGGAGTACCGGTTCGAGATCCGCAACCGGCCGTCGCCGCAGACGCCGACGTCGAGCCAGGTCGTGCCGTACGCGGTGCTGTCCGCGCTGGAAGCGTTGGCGACGCCGAGGGCGGTGTTCCGGTGACTTCCACAGTGGACGGTGTGCGGGTGCGGACCGCCGGGGACGGCAGTCCGGTCCTGTTGCTGCACGGCATCGGCGGATCGAGCGCGTCGTTCGACGCGCAGTTGGCTGGTCTGGCGCCGAAACACCGCGTGCTGGCTTGGGACGCGCCGGGCTACGGCGGTTCGGCCGATCCGGACAAGCCGCTGGGCATGGCCGGATACGCGGCGCTCGTCGGCCGCCTGCTGACCTCGCTGGACGCGGCGCCGGCACATCTCGTGGGCGTCTCGTGGGGCGGCGTGATCGCGACCCGCGTCGCGCTGGACTACCCGGAGGTCGTGCGGTCGCTGGTGCTGGCCGATTCGACCCGGGGCTCCGGCGTCGACTCCGAGCGCGCAGCGGTGATGCGGGACCGGCCGAGCGAACTGAACCGGGTGGGTGCGGCGGAATTCGCCCGTCGGCGCGCGCCTCGGCTGCTCGCGCCCGGCGCGGATCCTGCGGTGGCACAACGGGTCGAGGACATCATGGCGGGCATCCGGCTGCCCGGGTACACGTCCGCCGCGGAATCGATGGCCGAGACGGATCATGGTCCGCGGCTGGCACGGATCTCGGTGCCGACGCTGGTGCTTGTCGGCGAGCACGACCAGGTGACCGGCGTGTCCGAGTCGCGACGGCTCGCTGCGTCGATCCCGGGTGCTCGGCTGGAAGTGCTGCCCGGCGGGCACGCGGCGAATCAGGAATCGCCGCGCCGGTTTTCCGCCGAAGTGCTGGACTTCCTGTCCCAAGTGGACTCGGTGGTGGCGCGATGAAGGACCGGCTGTATGTGGTCACCGGCGCGGGCCGCGGGCTCGGCTGGGCGATCGCCCGCGAGATCGGGCGTCAAGGCGGTCGCGTCGTGATTGCCGAACGTTCTCCGGATCGGGCTGCGGACGGGGTCGCCCGGTTGCGGGCGGAAGGCGTTGAGGCGCACCGGCTCGACACAGATGTCGCGGATCCGGAGTCGGTCGCGGCCTTGGCGGACGCGGTCGCGAAGCTCGGCCCGTTGCACGGCTTGGTGAACAACGCGGCAATGGCCGATGGCGTGGGCGGCAAGCACTTCGCGGAGCTGGACGTCGAAGCGTGGGACACGTTGATGACCGTCAACGCGCGCGGCCCGTGGCTCGTCTCTCGCGCGCTGTATCCGCAGCTCGCGCAGACCGGCGGACGCATCGTCAATCTCGCGTCCGACGCCGCGCTGTACGGCTCGCCGCGGCTGGTCCAGTACGTGGCCTCGAAGGGCGCGGTGATCGCGATGACCCGCGCGATGGCGCGGGACGGCGGTCCGGACGGCGTGACCGTCAACGCGGTCGCGCCCGGGCTGACCGAGGTCGAAGCCACCGCGGGCATTCCGCAGGAGCGGCACGACCTGTACGCGATGAACCGCGCGCTGACCCGGCCGCAACAGCCGGAGGACGTCGTCGGTTCGGTGGCGTTCCTGCTGTCCGACGCGGCCTCCTACATCACCGGCCAGACCCTCGTGGTCGACGGCGGATTCGTCTGCAGCTGAAGGGAAAACCCGTGGATTTGGGATTGAAGGGCGCGGCGGTGCTCGTGACCGGGGCCAGCTCCGGCGTCGGGCTCGCGACCGCGGCCGCGCTGCTGGCCGAGGGTGCGCACGTCGCCGCCTGCGCCCGCGACGGCGTCCGGCTGGAGAAGGCCCTCGCCGACCTGCCCCGCGCCGAGGGTGCCCGGCTGTACACCGCGTCCTGCGACGTGCTCGACCAGGCACAGGTGGAAACCTTCGTCGCCGATGCCGCCCGCGAGCTGGGCGGCCTGGCCGGGGTCGTGAACAACGCGGGCCGGTCGCTGATGGCGCGGCTCGCCGAGACCACCGACGACCAGTGGCGGGACGAGCTGCACCTCAAGATCTTCTCGGTCCTGCACGTCGTCCGGGCCGCGTTGCCGTGGCTGCGGGCCGCGGCGAATCCGGCTGTGGTGAACGTGAACGCGATCCTCGCGCGCCAGCCCGAACCTCGATTGGCAGCCACTTCGGCGGCGAGGGCTGCGTTGCTCAATCTCTCCACGACTCTGGCGACCGAATTGGCCGAGGACGGCGTGCGAGTCAACTCGGTCTGTCTCGGCCTGGTCGACACCGGACAGTGGCGCCGCCGGTACGAGGCCTCCGGCAGCGAGCTGTCCTTTGTGGACTGGTCGGCGGAGCTGGCGGCCGACCGCGGCATTCCGCTCGGCAGGCTCGGCACCGCGGAAGAGGTCGCTTTCCCCATCGTCACGCTGCTTTCGCCGCGTGCCTCCTACGTGACCGGCGCGACGATCGACGTCGGCGGCGGCATTGCCCGTTACGTCTAGAAGGGACGGACCCATGAATCACGGTCACGGAGGCGAGCTTCTCGTTCGCCTGCTGTCCGAAGCCGGAGTGGACACCGCCTTCGGCGTGGTGAGTGTGCACAACCTGCCGCTGGTGGAAGCAGTCGCGCAGCAGCTGCGGTTCGTGCCCGTGCGGCACGAGGCCGCCGCGGTGAACGCCGCCGACGGGTACTCCCGGGCCAGCGGCGGCCTCGGCGTCGCGATCACCAGCACCGGCACCGGCGCGGGCAACGCGGCGGGCGCGCTGGTCGAGGCCCTCACGGCGGGCAGCCGCGTGCTGCACGTGACCGGTCAGATCGATTCCGAATTCCTCGGCGGCGGACGCGGCGTCATCCACGAGACGCGCGACCAGATCGGCATGCTGACTGCGATTTCCAAGCACGCGGCCACGGTCACGTCGGTCGAGACCGCCGAGGAGACGCTGCGTGCGGCGATCCGGCACGCGCTGTCGGTGCCGAGCGGTCCGGCGAGCGTCGAATGGCCGATCGACCTGCAGTACTCACGGCACGAGTTCCGTACTGGCTCGCTCGAACCGACCCCGAGCCCGCCGCCCGACGCCGCTGCGCTCGCGGAAGCCGCCGAACTGCTCGCTGCTGCCCGCCGTCCGGTGTTCTGGCTCGGCGGGGGAGCGACCAGCGCGCGCGACGAGGTGCGTGCGCTCGCGGAACGGCTCGGCGCGGCAGTGTTCACCAGCAACTCCGGCCGAGGCACGGTGCCGGAGAACCACGAACTGGTCGTCGGGAACTTCGCCGCGCACGAGTCGGCGGCCCAGCTCCTCGCCGACGCCGACCTGCTCGTCTCGATCGGCACGCACTTCCGCTCGAACGAAACCAAGCACTACCACCTCGCATTGCCCGAACGGCATCTGCAGATCGACGTCGACGCCGACGCGCTGGGCCGCGTCTACCCGGCCACTGTCGGAGTGCAAGGCGATGCCGCGACGGTGCTCGCCGACCTGTCCACTGTGGAAACCAACACCGAGCCGGGCTGGCGAGACCGCGTCGTCGAGACCCGGAAAGCGGTGCGGGACAAGCTGAACGAGGCGATCGGCCCGTACGCGGAGATCTGTGCTGCCCTGCGCGAGGGCCTTCCGGCCGAGTCCGTGATCGCCCGCGACGTCACCATCCCGTCGAGCCAGTGGGGCAACCGGCTGCTGGACATCCACGACCCGCGCACCAACGTGTTCCCGGTCGGCGGCGGCATCGGTCAGGGCCTCGCCACCGGCATCGGGGCCGCGCTCGCGACGCCGGACGCGCCGACCGTGGTGATGGTCGGCGACGGCGGCCTCGCGGTGCACCTCGGCGAACTCTGCACGCTGGCCCAGGAACGGCCGTGGCTCGCGCTGGTCGTGTTCAACGACGGCGGATACGGCGTGCTGCGCAACATGCAGGACCACCACCGCGGACAGCGTGCCGGAGTCGACCTGTTCACGCCTGATTTCGCGCGCCTGGCGCAGTCGCTGGACCTGCCGCACACGCTGGTGTCGAAGCCGGGCCAGTTCGCCGACGCGCTGGCGAAAGCGGTGGCCCAGCACGGTCCGTCGGTGATCGAGGTCGACGTGACCGCTTTGCCCGCCACGCCGCGGCCGTTCGTGCCGCCGGTGCCGGTTCCGGAGAGCTGAGGGAGACCAGACGTGGGAGGCACCATCGAAGCTGCCGAAGTCCACCATCACGGGCACGGACCCGCGAACCGCCGCCGCCGGGTGGTGCGGACGTCCGCGCCGCTGCTGGTGCGGCACCCGCCCGGCCGCGTGCGCGGCGCGGTGCTGGTGCTGCACGGCGCCGCCGGCCTCGACGAGTCCGTCGAGAACTGCTGCCGCACGCTCGCGAGCTGCGGATACGTCACTGTCGCGCCGCTGTTCTACTACGAGACCGGCGGCCACACCTTCGGTCCGGACAAAGCGGACGCCGCCTTCGCCGCGCTCGCGCTTCCCGACCTCGAAGCCGACCTCGCCGGCGCGCTCGATTACCTCGGGACCCGGCTGGGCATGCCGCGCCACCGCGTGGCCGCCGCCGGTTTCGGCTCCGCCGCCCACCTCGCCGAACTGGCGGGCGTGGACCTCGCCGCCGCACTCGGACCCGAGCCGCCACCGTGGCCCGGTACGCCCGGATTCGACCCGCACGCACCCGACCGGCTCGTGCTGCCCGCCGGACCGTCCGCCGCCGACGACCTGGTCCGGTTCCTGGACGCCGAGCTGCCGGATTCAACGCCCTCAGGTCCGTGACGAAGCCCGCCCCAATGTGGCACTGGGTGCGTCAGACGCACCCAATGTGGCATTCGGTGCGTCACATGCACCCAATGCCACATTGGGGCGCAAACCCCCCCGCTCCCGGCCCGGCCGCGACGGCAATGTCCAGCGCCGCCTTGATTTCCGGCCGCCTGAACCCCCTACGATCGATTGCACGCTCCGGCTCCGAGGAGGGCCCATGAGTATCGCCGCCACCCCCGAGGTGACCCAGCGGGACATCGCCGCCCGGCTGGAACGGCTCCCGATGTCGCGCTGGCAGGTGTCGATTCGCCTGATCATCGGCATCGTCACGTTCTTCGAGGCGTTCGACCAGCTGCTGATCGCCTACACGCTGCCGGTCATCGGCCGCGAATGGCACATGACGACCGCGTCCAGCACCGCGACGCTGACCATCGGCTCGATCGGCATGCTGCTCGGCGCGCTCGCGTCCGGCTGGGCCGCCGACCGGATCGGCCGCGTCAAGGTGATCACCCTGTGCGTCGCCGTCACGGCGTTGTGCAGCTTGGCGATGACGTTGTGCACCGCGTTGCTGCCGTTCCTGATCCTGCGGTTCGTCCAAGGTCTCGCGATCGGCGGTGAAGTGCCGACCGCGGCCGCGTACATCGCGGAGATCAGCCGGGCCCGCCGCCGCGGCCGCTTCGTGCTGATGTACGAGATCGTCTTCCCAGCCGGGCTCGCGGTCGGCGCGCTGGTCGCGGCCTGGGTCATCCCGCACTGGGGCTGGCGTCCGCTGTTCGCGCTGGCCGCCGTTCCGGGTCTCGCCGCGGTGCTGCTGCAGCTGCGGATCCCGGAATCGCCGCGCTGGCTCGCCTCGCACGGGCACATCGAGAAGGCCGAGGCGACGATGGCGCTGATCGAGCGCCGGGTCGAGGAATCCCTTGGCCGTCCGCTGCCTCCGCCCGCCGAAGCCGTCGCGGCACCGGCAGCGGTTCCTTCGAAGCGCAGTTCGTTCCGCGACCTGTTCGCCGGTCGCTACCGGCGGCGCACGCTGATGGTGTGGACGATCTGGTTCGTCGGCTACCTCGCCAACTACGGCATCACCTCGTGGCTGCCGACGCTGTACAAGGGTTCGTTCCACCTCTCCATCGGCCAGGCGCTCTGGTACAGCACCGCCACGTCGGTCGCCGGTCTCGTCGGCTGCCTGATCGCCGCGCTGGTCGTGGACAAGCTCGGCCGCCGGGTCGTGCTGGCCGCGGGCCTGGGCGGGACGACCGCGATGCTGGTCGTGCTGGGCGCGCTCGGCGCCGGAACCCCGTTGCAGTTGCTGGTGTGGTCGTCGCTCGCGGCGATGTTCAACTTCGCGGTGAACGTCTGCCTGTACCTGTACACGCCGGAGCTGTACCCGACCCGCAGCCGCGCGCTGGGCGTCAGCCTCGGCGGCGTGCTGAACCGGTTCGGCCTGATCCTCGGCCCGATCCTGGTCGGCGCGCTGTACGCGGGCGGCAGCGGGCTCGCGTCGGTGTTCCTGGTGCTCGGCGGGATCTGCTTCGTCGGAGCGCTGGTGGCCGGGTTCTTCGCCGAGGAGACCAAGGGCCGCACGCTGGAAGAGGTTTCGCCGTGACGGACGCGCTGCGCGTGGTCCTGCTCGGCACGGCGGCCGGGCCGTACCCGGCGCCGGGCAGGCAGGGCTGCGCGAACGCGGTGGTGGTCGGCGGGCGCGTCTACCTGGTCGACGCGGGCTACGGGACGCTCGGCAAGTACGTCTCCGCCGAGCTGTCCCTGCGCGATCTGGGCGGGGTGTTCGTGACGCACCTGCATTCCGACCACGTCGCCGAGCTGTTCACGCTCTTCCTGCTCGGCTGGGGCCCGGCCAACCAGGGCGTCGTCGATCCGGTGCGGGTCTACGGCCCCGGTCCGGACCCGACCGACCCCGGCCCGCCCGCCGCGGGCACGGAGGGGCTGGTGGCGGGCAATCTCGCCGCGTTCGGACAGGACGTCGCGGTGCGCCAGCGGACCAGCGACCGGCCGCGGCTGGCCGGGCTCATCCACGCCACTGATCTTTCGGCGGCGGCGGGTGCGGAAATCGTGGTGCACGAAGACGACCGGGTGCGCGTGACGGCTCGGGCCGTCCCGCATCCGCCGCTGCACCTGGCGCTGGGCTACCGGTTCGAGACCGAACACGGCGTCGTCGCGTTCTCCGGCGACACTGCTCGCAGCGACGCGGTCGGCGAGCTGGCCGCGGGCGCCGACTTGCTGGTGCACGAAGCGATGGAGCCCGATTTCTACCGCAGCATCGGCTACTCGCCGAAGCTGCTGGATTTCCTCGCCGCCTCGCACACCTCGCCCGCGGACGTCGGCCGGGTCGCCGCGGCGGCCGGGGCCAGGCGGGTCGCGCTGTCGCACCTCGGCCCGTGCGATCCCGCCCGCCTCGACGACGAAGGCTGGCTCGGCCGGGTCCGCCCGCACTACTCCGGCCCGGTCGTCGTGGGCCACGACCTGCTCGACCTCACTGTCTAAAAGGAGCTTTCGCTGTGCCGGAAATCGCGATCGTCGGCGGCGGGATCGGCGGCCTCGCCGCCGCCGTCGCCCTGCGGAAGGCCGGATTCTCCCCGGTCGTGCACGAACAGGCGGCCGGATTCGGCCGCGTCGGCGCGGACATCAACCTGACCCCGAACGCCGTCCGCGCCCTCGACGGCCTCGGCATCGGCGACGAACTGCGCGAAACCGCCGCGCGGCCGAAGTACCGGATCAGCCGCACCTGGGACACCGGCGAGGAAACGTCGCGACTGCCGATGGGCGACGAAGCCGAACGCCGCTACGGCTCGCCGCAGCTCACGATGCACCGCGCGGACCTGCTGGCCGCCTTGGAACGCGCGCTGCCCGACGGCGTAGTCCACTTGGGACACAAGCTGACCGGACTGTCCACAACGGACTCGGTGTCGCTGGACTTCGGTTCTTCGGCGGTTTCCGCGGATGTCGTGATCGGCGCCGACGGCATCCACTCGGCCGTCCGCACCGCGTTGTTCGGCGCGGAACACCCGGAGTTCACCGGCGTGGTCGCCTACCGCGCGGTGCTGCCCGCGGGTTCGGTGGACGTGCCGAACCTGGACTGCTTCACCAAATGGTGGGGCCCGGATCCGGACACGCAGCTGGTGACTTTCCCGCTCAACCGCGGCGAGGACGTGTTCGTCTTCGCCACCACGAGGCAAAGCCAGTGGCGGCACGAATCCTGGACCACGCCAGGGGATGTCGACGAACTGCGCGAGGCGTACCGCGGCTTCCACCCCGAGGCCCGCGCGTTGCTGGCGGCGTGCGATTCGGTGCTGCAATCGGCGCTGTACGTGCGCGACCCGCTGCCGAACTGGTCATCCGGCCCGGTCACGCTACTGGGCGACGCGTGCCACCCGATGATGCCGTTCATGGCCCAGGGCGCGGGAATGGCCATCGAGGACAGTGTGGTGCTGTCGCGGGCGCTGGCGGCGTACCCGAACACCGAGGTCGCGCTGAAGGCCTACCAGGCCGCCCGGCTGGACCGGACCCGCGAAGTGCAACTGGCCTCGCGGGGCAACAGCTGGCTCAAGGAGAGCGGAAACAGCTCGGCCGCGGCGGACGCGATCTACGGGTACGACGCTTGGCATACTTCGGTGTGACTCGGGGGTCGTGCGTGGCAATGCCGGTTCTAACCGGCATTGCCACGCACGACCTCCAGGTCACCGCTGCTCTCCCCCTTCGCCGACCTGCGGCGGACCTCGCCGACGAGTACCGTCACGGCCGCCGCGAGGAAGATCGCCTGCATGGCTGTGCGCCACGGCAGCTCGTCCCACCACGGAAGGTTTTCGCCGGTCAACGCCACATGAACGTTGGCCGGGAACATCACCGCGAGGAGCAGGGTGAGCCCGCCGGCGGCGAGCAGTCTCAGGCGAGGGACCAGCAGCCCGATCGCGCCCGCCCATTCGGCCAGCCCGGTGAGCGTGACGAGCAGTCCGGGCGCGGGCAGCCACGGCGGCACCATCGCCACCAGGTCCGCGCGCAGGAACGCGAAGTGGACGAATCCGGTGAGCAGGAACATCGCCGCGAGGCCGGTGCGCACCGCGGTCCGCAGCGGAGCGGCGGGCGTGCCCCTGACCAGGCAGACGACGAACGCGACGACGCTGACCGCGACGAGCGTGACGAGCGGTTCCATGGCAGGGCCCTCCGTTAATCTTGTCAGTGACTAGACTTAGGCTAGCCGCTTCGTCTAGTCACTGACAAGTTCATGGCATACTCGCGGCATGGCACGGCGTTACCACCACGGCGACTTGCGGCAGGCGGTGCTGACCGCAGCCGTCGAGGTGCTCGGCGAATCCGGTCCGGCCGCGGTCAACCTGCGCGACCTCGCCCGCCGGGTCGGGGTCTCGCACGCCGCCCCGGCGCACCACTTCGGCGACCGCACCGGCTTGCTCACCGCCGTGGCCGCGCAGGGATTCGACCTCCTCGCGGACACGCTCGAGGAGCTGTCGCCCTCGTCGGACCTGCTCGAGGCCGGCGTCGCCTACGTTTCGTTCGCGGTCGGGCACCGGGCGCATTTCGAGGTGATGTTCCGCGCGGACCTGCTCCGCGGCGACGATCCGGACCTGCTGGCCGCGCAGGAGCGCAGCAGCCAGGCGCTGGACTGGGCGGCCGCCGGGTTCCGGGACGGCAGCGTCGACCCGGTGGTCGCGGGCGCGGCGGCCTGGTCGCTCGTGCACGGGTTCGCGACGCTGTGGCTGCAGCGGGCGCTGCCCGCTGACCTCGGCGACGACGCTGCGGCGGCCGCGCGCTCGGTCGCCGGACTGCTCGTCCGGGGTGCGCACCCGCCGTCCGGGTGACCCGCGGAACCGCGGTCGCGGCGGGCTCGTCTCATCGCCGACTTTCCCGGACCGGATGCCTGCGGTCCGGCTGGCTGACATACTGGTGCGCGCGTCCGAGGAGGACGCCCGCTGGGAGGTGGACTGGGGTGAGTTCGCACCGGGTTTCCGACTGGGCAGACGTCCGTGCCCTGCACAAGAAACAGGCCAAGGAGACGCACCGGTCCGGGCGGCCGGAGACGTCGGATTCCGTGCGGGACCCGTCGGGGGCGGGCAACGCCGAGATCGTCGCCGACACCGGGGTCATCGAGCTGGACCCGGCCGAGATCGCGGCGGCCGACGCGGAGCTGGAGAAGCGCGAGCAGGAGCTGACCGCGTGCCTCGAACAGGCGAAGCAGCTCACGCATCCGCTCAAGGACGGCACCAGCCCGGTGGCCGCGCACCTGCGGAAGGCGTTCGGCCTGCGCGGGTCCGCCGACGGCGGCGCGCAGGCGATCCTGCAGCAGTACCTCGACGAGCTGTCGTCCTTGCGCGAGGCCATCCGCCGGGCGAGCGCGGGGCACGTCCAGCAGGAAAGCGACGCGAAGGACTCGCTCGACGCGCTGGGCCGCCGGGCGGACGACGGGGGAGGGACGCCGGCATGAGCCGGACACCGGGCTACGAACGGCTGCCGTACGAGAAGCACCGCAAGCACCGGCTGTGGAGCGAGGACCACCCGCCCACCGCCGCGCAGCGCCGGGTCCTGCGGCGCACGAAGCTCGCCCAGCGGGCGAACATGAAGGACGCGTCCTTCGGCAAGATCAACTGGAACGCCTGGGCGCACACCACGCTCTACGACATGATCATGACCGCGGACCCGGTCGCCATGGGCGCGTCCGCGCACCAATGGGGGAAGCTGGCGTACGACGTCGACTCGGCGACCTCCGCGGTGCACAAGACGGTGCAGAAGCTGCTGCTGTCCTGGCGCGGCGGCGCGGCCGGGAACGCGGCGCAGTCGGCGTCGAAGCTGACTTCCTGGGGCGCGGGCGCGAGCGAGACGATGCGCACGGTCGGCGACAAGCTCGACCACTACACGAGCGCGGTCGAAACGGCGAAGCACAAGATGCCCGAACCGGTGTTCTACGCAGCCGAAAACCAGTTCCGCGACGGCTACGACGTCAACGCGGCCAGCGGTCCCAGCGGCGCGGTGATGGTCGATCAGCTCCTCGACGACCATCTGCCCGCCAAACGCGCCGCGTCGCACGCGAAGGCCGAGGCGGTCCGCGTGATGGAGGGCTACGAGGCGTCGAGCAAGGGCGTGCACGACAAGCTGCCGCATTTCACCGACGCGCCGGCGGTCACGAACGTCGATCCGGACGGCCGGTCGCGGAGCGAGTCGCGCCGCTCCGGGTCGTCCGGGCATTCGTCCGGCTCCTCCTCCGGTTCCTCGGACGCGGGCCTGACCACGGCTTCGTCCGCGCTGGCGGGAGGCTCCGGGCTGCTGCCGGGGGCGAGCGGTCCGTCGGGCGGGACAGCCGGAATGCCGGGATCGTTCGGCAGCGGACCAGGCGGTGCGCTCGGCTCCGGCGCGGGCGCCGGCAGCGGGAGCGCGTCGCCGGGCGGGCTGCTCGGCGGTGGTTCGGCCGGAGCCGGCGGTGCGGCCGGGGCGGCGGGTGCGACCGGGGCCGCGGCTGGCATGCGCGGCGGCAGCCCGACGTCCGGAGGATTCTTCCCGCCGATGGCGGGCCAGCGCGGCGAGGGCTCCGAAGACCACCAGAACCGCTACACCAAGGGCAGCGCCTTCGACTTCCTCGAGGACCTGCCGGACGCGTACCCGCCCGTGCTGGGCGAGTGAGGCGGGATGGCCAGACATCTGCCCGAGGTCGACGGGATCGCGCTCTCGCATCTGGAATTCGACCTGCTGTGGTCGGATTTCGACCTCGGTCCCCCGCCGTATCCGCTCGAAGTGCCGTCGCACGGGCAGACCATGGACGAACGCGACCGGCTCGGCGCGCAGGTCGCGGAGAGCCTCGCGGCGGCCGGGCTGCTCGACGACGAGGACGAACTGCATCCGCGGCTCGGCCAGGTGTTCGCGGTGCTGGCCGAACCGGCGTTTTCGGTCGACCTGCTGGTGTTCCGCGATCCGCCGCTGCGCGCGCTCGCCGCGGCCGGGCGCAAACTCGGCGTGCTGGCGGTTCTCGACGCGGCTGAACTCGCGCTGCGGCCGTGCCTGCCGGACGACGTCCCGCAGCTCGCGGCGAGCGTCATCGGCCCCGCCGAACCCGGGCCCGGCAACGCGGTGCGATTGCCGCGCGAGGCGTTTTCCGAAGCTATGCAAGCGTTTGCGGACCACGGGCACGGTGCGTTCGAGCGAGTGCTCGGCCGGGCCGGTCTCACCGGTCGCGATCTGCGCGCGATTTCGACGCTCGTCGCCACGCCGCGCGTCGCGTACGGCCAGTTCGCGGTCAACGGTCCGGGCGGCCGTTCGCCGGTGGTCGCTTGGTACGACACGGAGGCGGGCCGGTACGGCGCGGTCGTGCGCGAGTCCGCGGGCACGAAATGGGTCACCCTCGCGCCCGCGGACCACGCGTGGCTCGCCGACCGGATGCAGGAACTCGGACGCGGGGTGTCGTCCGTTCGGGGGACTAGGGAACCGGCAGACGAAGGGTTCCGTCTCACTTAGGGCAGCGGCGAAGCGCCCTGCTGAAGGGGGCAGGAGATGAGCAAGTTGTCGGCCGAGGAAATCGCCCGGCACGCGTACCGGGCGGGGTTCCGCGGGCACGCGCTGACCACCGCGGTCGCGGTGGCGCTGGCGGAATCGGGCGGGAACCCCCGTGCGCACAACGGGACCCCGCCGGACAACTCGTACGGGCTGTGGCAGGTCAACATGCTCGGCTCGCTCGGGCCCGCCCGCCGCCACGAGTTCCATCTGCACTCCAACGACGAACTGTTCAACGCGGACGAGAACGCCAAGGCGGCCTGGGCGATTTCGGGGCACGGCGCCAGCTTCCAGCCGTGGTCCACCTACACCAACGGCGCGTACAAAAGCCATCTCGCCGCCGCGCGCAAGGCCGCCGAGGATGTCACCCGCGACCACGGCAAGGACGGCCATCATCCGCACAAAGCCGACCACCGCACGCACAAACCGCATCACGGCAAGGGCGGCAAGGACGGCGGGTTCAAGGCCGATCTCGAACAGTTCCTCGCCTACGAGCGCACCACCGAGCACGTCGCGGACGAACTGGTGTCGGTCGGCAGGAAGACGGTGCACCGGGTCACCGGGATCGCCAAGGACAGCTTCGGGAAGGTCGGCCAGGAAACCGGGTTCTCCGACGCGCTGGGGGATTTCAGCCGTTCGCTGGAATCGCAGGTGCGCGCCACCGGGGCGCACGCGCGCACGCTGAGCGCTTCGGTGTTCCGGGCCCGGCAGGCGTACGCGGGCGCCGATGCCGACGCCGGCGCGGCGATCCGCGAACACGACATCAAGGGCATTCTGGGCTGAGGGGGAATCCGTGCTGGACACCGCAGGGGTCGCGACGCTGTTCGCGGACGAGATGAAAACGCACCACGGCAAGCTTCAGGGCAAGGCCGCGGAGTCGCAGGCCGCGCAGCACGCGCTGCAGCAGGCGGCGCACGAGATCACCGAACAGTACGAGGCGCAGCGCAAGGCCGCGCACGCGCTGCTGAACACGTGGCACAGCAAGGCGAATCCGGCTTTCGAACACGACACTGACAAGTTCGGCCGCGATCTCAAGGTCACCGCGCAGGCGAGCACGCACGGAGCGAAGGTGGTCGGCGAGGTCACCGACGCGCTCGCCGGGCGGCACCAGGCGACCGGCAAGCTGATCGACGAGTTCGTCGCGAAGGCGCGGAAGATCATCGATGCCGGATACGTCCTGGCGCGCAACGGAAGCCCGGCCGCGCTGCTGATGGCGATCGGCGACGTGGCCGACCTGGCGGGCAAGTACCTGAAGGAATCCGGCGGACACCTGAAGAACGCCCGCGCGGAGATGGAAGAGGCGGCCCGGAAGCTGCGCGCGCTGCAGAAGGACCTGAACCACGACGGCGTCGCCGACCCGGGCGGAACGCACCGCGGCAAGCCTGGGGAGCATCGCGAGCACGAGCAGCATAAAAAGCACGAAGCGCACCAAAAGCACCAGCAGCACCACGGGTCCACGCACGCGAGCCACAGCAGGAAGGTCGACGAGATCCTCGACCACGCGCAGCACAACCTCGGCTACCACGAGGGCCCGAACAACCGGAACAAATGGGGCCCGACCGGACAGCCGTGGTGCGCGTACTTCGCGACGTCGATGTGGCGCTCCGCAGGGGTGGACATCCCGAAGTACGGCTTCACCGGCGACGTCTACAAGTGGGGCCAGCGCCACCACCTCGCCTACGACCGCGCCGCGCTCGCGCACAACGCCCGCCCGGGTGACACGATCCTGTTCGGCGACGGTCCGTCGTGGGGCGAGAGCCACCACATCGGGATCATCGAAAAAGTCGAGGGCAACAAGATCACCACGATCGAGGGCAACGCGAACGACCAGGTCGAGCGCCTCACGTACACGCTGCCGCGCGACCTGCACAAGTTCTACGGCGGGGTGCACCCGCAGTGAGCATCACCGGCACGGCGCGACACGCCGGGGTGACAGTCGAGGTCGCGCCCGGCGGAGCCCTGCGCACCCTGGAACTGACCGCAGACGCCCTCCGCGGCGGCGGTCCCCGGCTGGCGGACACGATCCTGCGCGCGGTACGCGAGGCTGCCGCTGAGGCGAACGAACGCGCCCGCCGAGCCCTGGAAGCAGAACTAGGAGATCTCGGCGGCTCCGGCGGTCTCAGCGGTGCCGAACTGAGCCGTCTCGGCCTCGGCACCGAGGAAGGCCTGGCCGACCGGGCCGAAAACACCACCCCGGACACGTGGAGGGTGTGATGACGGAGGCGAACTGGGGCAACCCGGCCGAGGACCAGCGCGCGGCCGCAGGCGAGAGCGGTTCTGGCGGTGCGGAGGTCGCCGCAGCGGCGCGGCCTGCGCCCGGCGGGCACCCAGCTCAGCCGGTGATCGAGGAGCGAGCCGCCGCGTTCGAGCGAGGGGCAGCCGGGCTTTCGGGCCAGTTCGCGGGCGAAGGTCCCGAGGCTCCGGGCGAGTCCCGTGCACTGGTCGAGGCAGCCGATCCCGCCGGAGACGAGCGAGGCATCGACGAGCTGATCGAGATCGCCGAGGAAATCCCGGATCAGCTGGGCCTGTCCGAAGGCCTCGCCGCCATCCGCGCGACGGCTAGTGGCGAGGGATTGAGCGTCACGGTGAACCTGCACGGCATGCTCGTCCACCTGGACATCGGCGAGTCCGCGCTCGAACTGGGCCCCGCCGCGCTGGCCGCCGAGATCTCGCGGCTCAGCACCGAGGCTGGCTCGCTGGCGTTGCAGCAGGGTCTGCGGGCCGTCCGCGCGGGGTGCGTCCCGGCGGTCGCGGCGGCCGTCGAAGACGAGTTGGCGCTGGACGACGTTCCGGAAGCTCCCCAGCCCGCCCAGGAGGCACCGCGCGAGCCTGAACCGGCGCGGGTCTCGCGGCGTCGGGCTCCGGTCGACGACCAGGACGACGAAGGGTTCGTGCTCACCCCGGTCAAGGACTGAACGACGCGCCCGCATCCCCCGCCCTCGGTGCGTCCCCGAGCGCCTGACCGCGCCCGATGCCATCCTGTGAGGCATGACCCACTACGCACTGACCCAGTCCGTGGCGATCGCGACCGATCTCGAGGCCAAGGGGTTCCTCGGCACAGTCGGGAAAATCGCCGCCGCCACCGTCATCTTCTTCATCGCGATCGGTCTGATCGTCGGGCTCATCATCGGGTACTTCATCGGCCGTTCGGTGGGACGGCGCCAGAGCACCGGCGGCTGATCGGGTTAACCCGGCTGTCCGGAACGGGACAGAACCTCGCGCGGGGCTTCACCGGCACCCGCGCGGGTTCTTATTCTGGGCGGAAATTCACCCGGCCGAGGGGACGAGTCCATGCGGACCGTGCTCGTACTGCTGCTCGTGTTCGCCTCGTTGACTGTCCCGCGCGCGGCCGCGGACACCGCCGCTTTCTGCGCGCTCTCGTGCGACACCCTCGATCCGTCGCGGGCAGCGCAGGAGAGTTTCCCCTTGCCGGACAAGGACATCAACGGCCGGGTGCTGCGGCTGCACGTGTCCGATCCGGACGGAATGGCCTGGGCCAGCATCGACAACGGCCGCACCGGCGACGCGGTGTGGCTCGACCGGTCCTGGGACGGCGGCCGCACCTGGGACGGCCTCCTGGGCAAAGCGAGCATTCCGGACACCTGGACCGGCACCCGCACGCTCATGTACAACCTCACCGACCCGGTCGGCCACCGCCGCGGCCTGCTCCGGGCCTGCGGAGACGCACAAGCGGTCGCGTGCACGGCCTGGATCTACCCGACCGTGTGCGCCGCAGCGTGCGACGGTTCCCCACCCGGTGTCGGCGACCACCAGCCGGTGCCGGGCGCGACGATCTTCGGTCGAGCCGTCCGGCTCCACTTCGACGACCGCGGAATGGCCTGGGCCAGCATCGATTCCGGCGGCCCCGGCGATGAAACCTGGCTCGACCGGTCGTGGGACGCAGGCGCCACCTGGCCCGACGGCTCGTCCCTCGGCCGCACGAGTGTCCCCGCCGGGGCGACCGCGACACAGACCGCAACGTTCGCCGCCCGAGATCCACGCGGACGGATGAACGGGGGCGCCGTTCGGGCGTGCGGCCGGCAAGCCTCTCACCAAGAGGGCACCTGCACCGAGTGGGCACGCCCCGTCCCGTCTCGAGTCGCCGCCGGCGTCGACGCTTTGCTGTGGTCACAGGACATTTACCGAGCCTGGTGGCCGTCGAGCTGGTGGAATTCGGCAATTGCGGTGACCGCCTTGGCGGATTCCGGAGTGCCCGACCTGGACCCGGTACTGGCAAGGGTTTTCGACGTGAACCGGGCGGCGTTCCCCGCCGGAGCACGCAGCTCCGACCCGATCGACGGCGACTTCATCAGCCGATCGATCGACGACACCGCATGGTGGGGCCTGGCCTGGCTCGCGGCCTACGACCGTACGCACGACACCCGGTATCTCGCCGAAGCCACGAAAATCGCCGATTACGTGCACGGTTTCTGGGACCCCAGCACCTGCGGCGGGGGAGTGTGGTGGGATCGCGAACGGACGTACAAAAATGCCGTCACCAGCGGTCTCTACCTTCGCCTCGCGGCCGCCCTGCACCGCCGCCTAGACGGCGACACCGAATGGCTCGCGCGCGCCCGCACGGCCGGTGACTGGTACCTGCGAAGCGGCCTGATCAACTCGGCCGGCCTGGTCAACGACGGCCTGACTTCCGGCTGCGCGAACAACGGCCAGACGGTTTGGACCTACAACCAGGGCCTGGCCATCGGCGGCTTCACCGAACTCTGGCGAGCGACCGGTGATCAGTCCTATGTGGATGCCGCCCGCCGACTGGCAGATGCGGCAATGATCGGTCTCACCTCGGACAGAGTGCTGGTAGAATCGTGTGATACCGGCTCCTGTGATGATAATCAGAAGCAATTCAAGGGCATCTTCCTGCGCTATTTCGGCGATCTAGCGTCAGCGATCGGCGACCAGAAGTACCGGGATTTCGTGCGGCAGCAAGCGGATTCGATCTGGTCGCGGGACCGTGACTCGCTCAACCGGATCGGCGAACGGTGGGATGGCAGCACGCCGAACGCGGTGGATTGGCGGACCCAGGCGTCGGGGCTGGAGGCGTTGATCGCCGCGGCCGCGCAGTAACTGGCGATGGCCGGTCGTCGGGCCGTCGTGTGGCGGCTGGCGGTGGCTGGTTGTTGGGTCGTCGTGTGGAGGCTGGCGGTGGCTGGTTGTTGGGTCGCCGAGTGGAGGCTGGCGGTGGCCAGTTGTCGGGTCGCCGAGTGGAGGCTGGCGGCGGCCGTTGGCCAGTTGTCGGGTCGTCGGCTGGCGGCGGCCGTTGGCCGGTCGTCGGGATGCCGTGTGGTGGCGGGCGTTGGCCGGTCGGTGGGCCGTCGTGTGATGGCTGGTCGTCGGGATGCTGTGTGGTGGCTGGGATGCTGCGCGGTCGTCGGGATGCTGTGTGGTGGCTGGGATGCTGCGCGGTCGTCGGGATGTGACCTGTCGGCCGAGAGGCTGTGTGGTCGCCGGGTTTCCGCACTGTGGCCGGGGCCGTCGCGTGGTCGTCGAGATGTCGCATGGTTGTCGGGATGCTTTGTGGCGGCTGGGATCCTGCGGGTGGTTGGCACGCTGTCATCGCGGCGAGGTCGCGTGGTGGCACGAATGTTGCGCGCTGACTGGAGATCCTGCGCGGCGGCGGCGACGCCGGGTGGCCATCGGTAGGTTGCGGAGTGGCCGGGATGCTGCGTGGCGCATCGAATGTTGTGTAGTGACGGGACCGTTCTGCGGCGATCGGGATGCGGCGCGGTCGGCGGGATGCCGCATGGCGGTCGGGACGTTGGGGTCGTCGGAAGGTCCCGTGGTGAGCGGCATATCGCGTGGACGCAGCGTGGCACCGCGCATGACCTGCCGCCACCGGATCCGGCGTGCGCGACCGCGTGGCCTGGCCCAGCCGACGAGGCGCGTCAGGAGCCGTTGCGCCAGACGCGGCGGATTGAGAGGGTGTCGCCGATGGTGGCCGTGGGTCGCCGGCGACCAGTACGAGGTCTGCGCGGAGACCGGGCTTGATGCGGCCTCGGTCGGTCAGTCCGAAGCGCCGCGCTGGGACGGAGGTCGCTGCTCGCAGGGCTTCGGCCGGTGTGAATCCCGCCGT
The DNA here is from genome assembly GCF_002846615.1 of Amycolatopsis echigonensis. Taxonomy (NCBI): domain Bacteria; kingdom Bacillati; phylum Actinomycetota; class Actinomycetes; order Pseudonocardiales; family Pseudonocardiaceae; genus Amycolatopsis; species Amycolatopsis echigonensis. The sequence continues at coordinate 5,844,867 of NZ_PJMY01000003.1, forward strand.
CGTCAGGAGGCGCAGTTCGTCGTGCAGGCTCGCTCCGTGGGCCATCCCGGGCGCGCCGAGGTGTGCCGCGTCCGTGCCCGCGAGGATGCTGACCCCGGCTTCCTTGAGTGCGGCCAACGTTTCCAGTGCGTAGTCGAAGTACGAACGGGGGCTGGTGGCCATCGCGCCGCACAGGTTGTCTCGCCATTCTGGAGCCAGCTTGGGATAAACCCGCCGATCCTCAGCGAGCCGTCGACCGGCGGGCTCGCCGGTGATGGACGCGATCACCGTCAACGTGGGAATGACGAACGTGTCGGCAGCAGCGACCTTTGCGATCAACTCCACGGTGGGCGGCCGATCGAAGAAGAGATGAGTGAGCCCGTCCACTCCCGCGTCGACGACCTGCTCGGCGGTTTCCGCGGTCATCGCGTGCGCCAGCACCATTTTCCCGCGACGGTGACTCTCGCGAACCGTCGCATCGACCAACTCGGGAGCGAGGCGGGGCAGCGTGTCGCTTCCGAACAGCCGTCCGTCCTCCACCAGCACCTTGAGGTAGTCGGCCCCTTCCGCGATCCGGGCCTCGACAAACGCCGCTACCTCGTCCGGACGGGTGGCAGTCGGCCACGGCGGGTCGCCTTCGCCCTTCCTCAGTTGATGCGGATGCCCGCCCGCGGGGGTGAGCCCGATGGACGGAGAACGCACGTCCGCGAGGTCATTCGACGCGGCGACCTGGCTGCGCAACGGAATCATCTGGTGCGGCATCGAAAGCATGTCGAATTCAGTGGTGACCCCGAATGCCAACGCCTGGCGGAGCGACTCCGCGCCGGTGTGGGTGTGCGCGTCGATGAGCCCGGGCAGCAGGGTGGCACCGGACCCGTCGATGAGCTCAACCCCGTCGGGGTGACCGCCTCCGACGCTGGCGATCTTGCCGTCGGCGACTTCGACGTCCACGGTTCCTAGCGAATTCTCGCCGTCGAAGACGCGCGCGCCCGTGATGACGAAGTGGTTCACGGAGCACTCCTGGCAGGTTTCGTGCTGACTCCGGAACGGTAAGCCGAGGTGATCATGGTGCCAAGAAGGCACTTTTCGGCTAGCTGGTGAGGCCGAGGTGACCACGTTGCCCGGACGCGAGAAGTCGCTCGGCAACCGTCACGGGCGCTCCCCGCGCGGCGTCGGCACGGGGAAGGAGTGCCACCCGGTGAGGACCAAGGCTGCTCAGCCGGGAGAGTCGAAGCAGGCGATCCGGTGGCCCCGCAGGTCCGGAGACCCCTCCCCGGAAGGCCGAGCCCGCTCGGTCCCACCGGTGCCACCTCGGCAAACGCCTCTTGCCCGCCTGCCATGCGTGATGTATACATCTTGTCCATGAGCAGTGTACGACAGGCTGGGCGGGCCGGATCCGCGCAGGACGTCACCTATCGGTTCCTCAAGCAGCGCATCGCCGAGCTGCCCCGCGACGGCGGGACGTTCCTCACCGAGTCGGAGGTCGCCGAGGCGGCCGGGACGTCGCGTACGCCGGTCCGGGAGGCGCTGTTGCGGCTCGAGGCCGAGGGGTTCCTCGAGATCGTGCCGAAGAAGGGCGCGTTCGTGCCGCCGATCTCCGACGCGGAGGTGCGGGCGGTGATGGAGGCGCGCGAGCTGGTCGAGGACTGGTGCGTCCGCAAGCTCGCCGAGCGCGTCGACGAGGCCTTCCTGGCCGAACTGGACGACGTTCTCGCGAAGCAGCGCGAAGTGGTCGACGAACCGGTGCGGTTCATCGAGTTCGACCGCGCGTTCCACCGGGCGATCGTGCGGCGTGCCGGGAATCCCGTGCTGGCCGAGTTCTACGAATCGTTGCGGGACCGGCAGGTCCGGATGGGGCTGCGCGCGGTCGCGGGCAGCGAGACGCGGGCGGAAACGGTGCTGGCTGAGCACGCGGCGATTGTCGAAGCGTTGCGGGGCGGCGAGCCGGCCGCGGCAGGCGAAGCGCTGGCGAAGCATTTGTCCAGCACGATGACGGCGTTGCGGGTCGGGGAGCGGCTGTGAAGGTCGCGTTGGTGCAGCTGGCCAGCCCGCCGGACGAGACGGCCGCGGACCGCCGGGTGCGGGCCGGGCGGTTGGTGGAGGCGGCGCGCGGAGCCGAGCTGGTCGTGCTGCCCGAGTTGTGGGCGGCGGGGTATTTCTCGTTCGACGCGTATCCGGACGAAGCGGAATCGCTCGACGGGCCGACGGTCGCGGCGGGGCGCGAGTGGGCGCGAAGCCTTGGTGCGTATGTGCATCTCGGCAGTCTGGTCGAGCGCGACGAGGCCGGGCGGTTGTTCAATACCGCGGTGTTGCTCGCGCCGGACGGCACCATCGCGCACACCTATCGCAAGGTGCACGTCTTCGGCTATGCCTCGCGTGAGGCGGAATTGCTCACGCCGGGGGATTCCCTCAGCGTCGCCGAGACCGAACTCGGGCCGATCGGCGCGACGACCTGTTACGACTTGCGATTTCCCGAATTGTGGCGCGGGCTGGTGGACCGAGGCGCGAAGACCGTCGTGGTTCCGGCCGCGTGGCCGGCGGCGCGGCGCGAGCACTGGCGGATGTTCACCTCGTGCCGTGCGGTGGAAGAGCAGGTCGTGGTGATCGCGGTCAACGCGGCCGGCACCCAGCGCGGCGGCGTCGACTTGGCTGGTACCAGCCGGATCGTCGACCCGTGGGGGACCGTGCTGGCCGAGGCGGGCACGGGCGAGGAAGTGCTGCGCTGCGAAATAGACCAATCCATTGTGGACACCGTACGGGCGGAGTTCCCGGTGCTGGCCGACCGGCGGTGGCCGGTGTCCACAGCAGACTTCACGGGAGCGGGAGTATGAGCACGATTGCCCTGCACGTCGCGGGAACCGGGGAGGAACTGGCCTTCACTCCGGCGCGGCTGGTGGTGGCCGGATACACCGGAAGCGACGAGGCCGCGGTCGAGGAGCACATCGCCGAACTGGCGGCGATCGGCGTGCCGCGGCCGGAATCGGTGCCCGCGTTTTACCGCCTGGATCCGGAATTGCTGACGACCGAGCCGGTGGTCGGCGTGAGCGCGCCGGGGACGTCCGGGGAGGTCGAGCCGGTGCTGATCCGGCACCAGGGAAGGTATTTTCTGGGCGTCGGATCCGACCACACCGACCGCGACTTGGAGCGGGACGGCGTGGAACTGTCCAAAGCGGCCTGTCCGAAGCCGCTCGGGGAGGTGGTCGCCGAGCTAGGTCCCGAAGTGTCCATTCCGGACTGGGACCACGTCGTCGCGGACTCCAGTGTGGACGGATGTCCGTACCAGAAGGGGGAACTGTCCGCGCTGCGGCATCCGGCGGATCTGCTCGACCGGCTCGGTCCGGTCGACGGCGATTTCGCCCTGTACTGCGGCACCCTGCCGCTGCTTGGCGGCGAGTTCACCTATGGCGCGTACTGGCGCATCCACCTGGAGCTGCCCGGCGGCCCGACCCTGACCCACGCTTACGAAACGAAACAGAGGAGCGAGTGATGCGCAGCGGAGCCGACTATCTGGCCGCACTGAAAGGCCCCCGGCGGATCTATCTCGACGGCGCGCCGGTCGAGGACGTCGCCCATCACCCGGCGTTCGCGCCGATCGCGAAGACCATCGCGGAACTGTTCGACCTCGCGGCCGACCCGGAGAACGGCATCTCGGTCACCGACCCGGCGACCGGGTCCACCGTGAACCGCCTGTTCACGCCGCCGCGCAGCCGGGAAGACCTGAAGGCGTACCGGGAAGCGGCGACCGTCTGGGCGCGGCACACGCACGGCTGGGTCGGGCGCAGCCCGGACCACGTCGGCGCTTTCGTCGCGGCGTTTTCCGCGCACCCGGAGGCCTTTTCGCAAGGGGAGCGGGACTTTTCCGCCAACATCGCCGCGTACCACAAGCGCGTGCTGGAGGAGAATCTGTACGTCTCGTACGCGATCATTCCGCCGCAGGTGTCACGGGCTACCACCGCGCACGCTTGGGAGGGCGACCTGATCCAGGCGGGGGTCGCGGAGGAGCGCGAGGACGGCATCGTGATCCGCGGCGCGCAAATGCTCGCGACCGGCGGCGCGGTGGCCGACGAGATCTTCGTGTCCTGCATCAAGCCGCTCGGCCCGGAGGACGCTGACTTCGCGCTCGGCTTCGCGGTTCCCGTTGACGCAGAAGGGCTTAAACTCTACTGCCGCCGTCCGTACGCGCCGGCTGCCACGAGTGAATACGACTACCCGCTCACCTCGCGCTACGACGAAACCGACGCGCTGGTGGTCTTCGACGACGTCTTCATTCCGTGGGAGCGGGTGTTCGTCTATCGCGATGTCGCGGGGTTGCGGCGGCAGTTCTTCGACACCGGCGCGCACGTGTTCGGCAACTGGCAGGCGCAGATCCGGTTCATGGTGAAGACGCAGTTCATCGCCGGGCTCGCCCGCAAGGTCGCCGCTGTCAACGGGGTGGACAAATTCCCCGGCGTGGTCGAGAAACTCGGCGAGCTGGCGAGTCTCACGTCCATTGTGGAATCCGCGGTGCTGGCGGCGGAATACACCGCGGAACCGGACGAGAACGGCATGTGGCGGCCCGGCTCCCGCGCGGTGTACGGCGCGATGGGGCTGCAGGCCGAGCTGTACCCGCGGCTGCTGGCGATCCTGCGCGACCTGGTCGGCGGCGGGGTGCTGCAGGTGCCCTCCAGCGTCGCGGACCTGACGAATCCGGAGACCCGTGCCGATATCGACAAATACATTTACAGCCCGTCCGCGCCCGCCGAGGAGCGGGTGAAGCTGTTCAAGCTCGCCTGGGACGTCGTCGGCAGCGAATTCGCCGGACGCCATCACCAGTACGAGATGTTCTACGCCGGCGCGCCCTTCGTGGTGAAGGGCTACGCCTTCCGCAATTACGGTTTCGACGGCGTGCTCGGCGACATCGACGCCTTCCTCTCCAGCTACGACCTCGACGGAGCGATCACCCGATGAACAAACCGGAACACGAATTCTTCCCGGTGACCGACGTCGCCTTCACGGTGTGCCCGGGCGACGACCCGAAGATCACCGAACGGATTCTCGCCAAGGACCCGGAAACCGGGGTGGCGACGCGGATCCTGCGCTACGAACCCGGTGCCGATTCGACGCCGATGGGCGTGCAGAAACACGATTTCTGGGAGGAGGTCTACATTCTCGAGGGCTCGTTCACCGACCTCACGCTCGGCCGGACGTTCACCGCGGGGATGTACGCCTGCCGTCCGCCGGGCATGCCGCACGGCCCGTGGCGGACCGACGAGGGGGTCGTCACATTCGAGGTCCGCTACCCGGCTTGACCCTCCGCAAGGGAGAACCCCATGATCACCACTCCGTCGACTTCCGAGGCCGAGGTCGACCCGATGACGATGCGCCGCACGATGGGGCGTTTCGCCACCGGCGTCGCGGTGGTCACCACCCGGGGGGCGGGGGTGCCGCACGGGATGACCGTCAACTCGCTGACGTCGGTTTCGCTGGATCCGCCGCTGCTGCTGGTGTGCCTGACGATCGGTGCGCGCAGCACCGACGCCGTCGTCGAGGCGGGCCGGTTCGCGGTCAACATCCTGTCCGCGCGGCAGGAACAGCTCGCGCTGCGCTTCGCGCGCCGCGGCGAGGACCACTTCGCCGGACTGGAGGTGACCGAGGGCAGGCACCGCGTGCCGGTGATCCCGGACGCCTTCGCGCACCTCGAATGCGACGTCGAACGGCACCTGGTCGCCGGCGACCACGTGGTCGTGTTCGGGCACGTGCGCAGCGTGTGCGAGCGCGACGGCGAACCGCTGGCGTTCCACGGGGGACGGTTCGCGGACCTCGCCGACCGGGCCAACGAGCCCGTGCACTGGTTCTTCTGAGGCAGTTCCCGAGGGGGGAATACGCCTCGGTGGCTGCGGCAACAGCCACCGAGGCTTCCGGCACCAGCACTTCATCCGCGTCACGGACCCTCCGACTCCAGGAGCCGAAATGCCTGACACCTCTCGCGAACGTAACAGAAAACGCCCGCACACGCGGCTGGGGGTGGTGGCGGCGTCGAGCCTCGCCGGCACCGCCGTCGAATGGTACGACTTCTTTCTGTACGGCACCGCGTCCACTTTGGTCTTCAACAAACTGTATTTCCCGTCGCACGACCCGCTGGTCGGCACGGTTCTCGCGTTCGCCACCTACGCCGTCGGATTCCTCGCCCGGCCGCTGGGCGCGGTCGTGCTCGGCCACCTCGGCGACCGCAAGGGACGGCGGTCGACGCTCATCTCCAGCCTGCTTTTGATGGGTGCTTCGACCTTCTTGATCGCTCTGCTGCCCACTTACGAGGCGGTCGGCGTGCTCGCGCCGTTGCTGCTCGTTGTCTGCCGCCTGGTGCAAGGGTTTGCGCTCGGCGGCGAATGGGGCGGGGCGGTGCTGCTGGTGTCCGAGCACGGCGGCAGCGCGCGTCGGGCGTTCTGGTCTTCGTGGCCGAATGTCGGGCCGCCGCTGGGAAATCTGCTCGCCGCCGGTGTGCTGGCGGTTCTCGGCGCGGCGATGCCGTCGGCACAGTTCCTGTCCTGGGGCTGGCGGCTCGCGTTCGGACTTTCCGCGGTGCTCGTTTTGATCGGGTTGTGGCTGCGGCTTTACGTCGCGGAAACTCCGCTGTTCCACGACGCGCCGAAACCCCAGGGGCTGCCTGCGGGCGTGGTGATTCGCAAGCACTGGCGTAGCGTGTTGCTCGCCGCGGCGACGCGTTTCGGCGAGAACGCCGGGTTCTATCTGTTCTCGCTGTTCGTGATCACTTACGTCACGACTGTGCTCAAAATGGACAGTTCGGTCGGGCTGACAGCGGTGCTGGTCGGGCAGGCGTGCGCGGTCGTGACGATTCCGCTGTTCGCCCTGCTGGCCGACCGGGTCGGACGGCGGCCGATCTACGTGGTCGCTTCGGTGGCGACCGTAGTGTGGGCGTTCGTGTTCTTCGCCTTGGTCGACACGCGGAGCCCCGGCCTGATCATGGTCGCGGTGGCTGGCGGGTTGCTCATCTTCGCCGCGTACAGCTCGGTGATCGGAGCGTTCTTCGCGGAGCTTTTCCCGACTGAGGTGCGGTATTCCGGAGTTTCGCTGGCGTACAACCTGGCGTCGGTGCTGGCGGGTTCGCTCGCTCCGATCATCGCGATCGGGTTGTACGCGAAGTTCGGCACCGGATACGCGATCGGGGCGTACCTGGCGGTGATGGGCCTGATTTCGCTCGTGGCTTCGTTGCTCGCGAAAGAAACGAAGTCGGTCGATCTTGGTTCGGTGGCGGGGAAAACGGTGGAAGAAGTTCGTGCGCCCGTTGACTGACGATCTCGAGGTGTACGGCCGTAGCGGTGTTCGGTTCGGACGCGACTGACAACGCCGAAGCGCACCGAGCCACCTGTGCTGAAGTCCGTGAAGGACTCCTTGCGGGAATATCGCGAGGAGTCCTTCACGGCTTTTCCACCAGCCGGTAGCCGGAACCGTGCGGGACCAGGTGCCCGCCGGTGGGCGGGGTGAAGTGCGTGCCCAGCACGAGAGTTTCCGAGTCGGCCAGTTCGGTGAGGAGGCGGCGGCGGGTCTTCTCGGACGCCGCCGGGTCGATGTCCACCGACGCGCCGATTTCCGGGTGCGCGAACTGCACGGGATGGTGCACCGCGTCCCCGGTGATCAGCGCGGTCTCGCCGGCGCTGCGCAGTTCGACCGAGACGTGGCCCGGGGTGTGGCCGGGCGTCGGCAGCAACCGCACGCCGGACACGATTTCCACGCCGTCCGCGGGGACGTCGACCAGGTCCAGCAGCCCCGCGCGCTCCACCGGCAGCACGGAATCCTCGAACATCTGCCGCCGCGGCGCGTCCATGTCGTAGCCCGCCCAGAACTCCCGTTCGGCGCGGGCAGTGACGTGCCGGGCGGAGGCGAACGTCGGCACCCACTCGCCGTCCTGCTCGCGGGTGTTCCAGCCGACGTGGTCGGCGTGCAGGTGGGTGAGCAGCACCAGGTCCACTTCGTCCGGAGCGAACCCGGCGGCCGCCAGCGCGTCCAGGTACCCGGTGTCGAGGTCGTGCCACGCCGGGTTGGCGCGGGTTTTCCCGTTGCCGATCCCGGTGTCCACGAGGATTTTCCTCCCGTCCTTCTCGAACGCGAAACTGTGGCTGTGCAAGCGGATCGCGCCGCCGTCGGCGAAGTCCGGCCGCAGCCAGTCCTCGCCCGAGACGACCTCGGCGGTCGCGCCGGGCAGCAGCCACGGTCCGGTCTCGGCGGGGAATTCGATCTCGTCGACCCGATGGACAGTGATCTCACCGACGGTCCAGGACATGCCCCGTTCCTCCTTAACGCAACTTGTTTGCTTTAAGCGACGGTAGCGACTACGGTCGCTTAAAGCAAATGGTTAGCTTTTAGGAGTCTCCGTGTCCGACCTGACCCCCGACGAGGCAGCGAGCCTGGCCGCCCGTGCCGGACTGCCGCTGGCTGCGGCGCGGCACACCACCGTGGCCGCCGTCGCCAACCACATCCACTCCGTGGTGAGAGTCCTACGCGACCTGGATTTCGGCGACACGCCACCGGCTTCCACCTATCGTGCGGAGGAGGACGTCCGGCATGTCGCTCGCTGACCTCACCCTCGCCGAAGCCTCCGCCGCGATCCGGGACCGGCGGGTGTCGCCCGTCGAGCTAGTCGAGGCCGTCCTGGCTCGCATCGACGAGGTAGAACCCCGGCTGCACGCGTACGTCGCGGTCGACGCAGATCGGGTCCGGGCCGAAGCGGCCGCGCTCGGGCAGATCCGCGGCCCGCTGCACGGCATCCCGATGGGCTTGAAGGACCTGATCGACGTCGCCGGAACCGCGACCACCGCCAGTTCCCAGGTCCGCGCCGGGCATCGCGCCGAACAAGACAGCACCGTCGCCGCCCAGCTCAAGGCCGCCGGAGCAGTCCTCCTCGGCAAAACCCACACGCACGAGTTCGCCTACGGGCTCACGACTCCGCAGACGCACAACGCCCGCAACCCCTCCCGCGTGGCCGGGGGATCGAGCGGCGGTTCCGCGGTAGCTGTCGCAGCAGGCGCCGCGACATTCGCCCTCGGCACCGACACCGGCGGTTCGATCCGGGTGCCCGCCGCGCTGAACGGAGTCGTCGGCCTCAAGCCGACCTACGGCCTCATCCCGCGCCACGGCGTGACGTCGCTGTCCTGGTCGCTGGACCACGTCGGCCCGATCACCCGCACCGTCGAGGACGCCGCGCTCGTGCTGTCTGTCTTGATTGGACAGTCGTTCCCGATCGGCGACGACCTGACCGGCCTGCGCGTCGGAGTCCCCGGCAACTACTACTTCGACCACATCGACCCGACGGTGGAAGCCGCCGTTCGCGACGCCATCGACCGCCTCGCCGAGCTGGGGGCCGAGCTGGTCGACGTCGAAATCCCGCTGACGCGCTACCTCCAGGCAACGCACTGGGGCCTGATGGTTCCGGAAGCCACGGCGTATCACGAACAAACCCTGCGCACGGTGCCCGGCCAGTACGCCGCCGACGTCCGGGTCCTGCTCGAAGCCGGTGAGCTGATGGGCGCGGGGGACTACCTGCGCGCACAACGCGCCCGCACCCTCATGCGCCAGGAATGGACTCGACTGTTCGAAGAGATCGACGTCCTCGCCGCGCCGACCGTTCCGATGACCGCCGTCCCTGCTGGTCAGGAAACGGTCACCTGGTCCGATGGCACCGTCGAAGCGGTCTCGGACGCGTACGTGCGGCTGTCGGCCCCCGCGAACATCACCGGCGTACCGGCCTTGACGCTCCCGATCGGCGACGACCTCGACGGAATGCCGATCGGCCTGCAGCTCCTCGCCCGGCCGCACGGCGAGCAGGTGCTGCTGCGGACCGGACACGCACTCGAACGGACGCGCCTTAAAGTGGCACGGTGAGCCAGAAGCGGATGGTGCGTCCGGGCGGGCGCAGTGCGCGAGTCCAGGAATCGGTGCACGCCGCCGTCCGCGACCTGATCGCCGAATCGGGCCGGGACGCGCTGACCGTACCCCAGGTCGCGGCGCGGGCGGGCGTCACGCCGTCGACGATCTACCGGCGCTGGGGCGACCTGCAGGAACTCCTGTCGGACGTCGCGGTCGAACGGTTGCGCCCGGAAGCGCCGCCGGAGGACCACGGTTCGCTGGCCGCGGACCTGGCGGCGTGGACCGAGCTGTTCCTGGACGAAATGGCCTCTCCGGCGGGCCGCGCCTACATCCGCGACGCGCTGCTCGGCGATCCGGACGGCAGCAACGCCGGGCAATGCTCGGCGTACGCCGCTGACCAGGTGGAAGTCGTCCTGGCCAGGGCGGTCGCCCGGGGCGAGGCGGCCCCGCCGGCGGAGACGGTGATGGACCGGGTGGTGGCGCCGATCATGTACCGGATCCTGTTCCGTCCGGAGGGGCTCGACGCCGCCTACGCCCGCCGGTTGGCGGCTGAGGTGCTGGCTTAGAACCAGTGCACGCAGTGCGGCGCGCGATCCGACCGGAACAGCGCGTCCGCAAGCCCGGGCGCCTCGCCGTGGTGCGCCTGGATGTGCCCGGCCCGGATCAGCACGCTCGGCAGCGTCCCGCCGAGATAGATCGACCCGAGATCGCTCACGTCCAGCGACAGGTCCGGCGCGAGGTCCGTCCGCACGCACTCCGCCTTCCCGTCGCGCACCGTCAGCCGGTACCGGCCGTGCTCCTCCAGGAACGGGTCCGTCACGTCCAGGACCAGCGAACCGTCCGTGAACCAGCCTCGCGTGGTCAGGGCGCGCGGGATGTCCAGCAACCGCACCCACAGCCAGTCCGTTTCGGCCGGCTCGCCCGCGCGCAGATCCGCCAACTGCCAGCGCAGCGGGTTCCCTGGCGGAAGGTGCTTGAACTCGATCTTCTTGACCAGGTCGTGCCCGAGCAGGTACTGGGTCAGCGAGGTGAAAGCGGCGTCGTCGACCGCGATGACCTCGTCGACCGTCAGGGTGTCGCCGTTGACCAGGTAGCTCGCGTACCCGTCCGCGGTGCCCTCGGCGTCCCGGTGCACGGCGAGGTACCGCGGCTCCGGGCCGGTCGGCGGATGTCCCGCGCCGAGCGCCCACCAGCGGTGCGGTCGCGAAAGCGCGCCGGGCTGGGTGCGGCGGTAGCGGTCGTAGATCTCTTCCAGCAGCTCCGCGCAGTCGACGCGCCGAAGCAGTTCGACGGAGCCGGTCGCGACCGCAGTGCCCCCGCGTGGTGCGGCGAAAGCGGAGCGGTGCCGTTCGACGGTCATCCGCTCCGTGTAAGTCGCTGGTCCGTAGCCGAAGCGCCGGTAGATCACCGCTTCGGAGCAGAGCAGGACGGACAGGAACTCTCCGCGGGCGCGAACGTCGGCGAGGTGCTCCTGCATCATCGCGCGGAGCACTCCCTGCCGCCGGTGCGTCGGCAGCACGCCGACGGCGGTGACGCCCGCGGCGGGGGAGAGCACGTCGCCTGGCAGGGTGAGGTCGAAGGAGTACGCGCCGGTGGTGCCGACCGGTTTCCCGTCCGCCGCGTGGGCGATCAAGCTCCGTTCGCTCTCGAAAGCGCCCAGGATGCCGCTGCCCGCCGAGTCCGTCCAGTAGCGGCCGAACGCGGCCTGGACGGTGCTGAAGAAGAGCTCGTAGTCGTTGTTGTGCCGGATTTCCATGGCAGGAGGCCCCCAGGAGCTGACGGTGTCTCCCCGTATCCCAGTCGTGCTCCCGGGGGCAGGCAAGCGATTTACGCCTGAAGGGCTCCCGGCTGGACCCGCGCCTGGAATTTCCGCAGCAGCGCCGCCGCGACGCTCACCGCGATCACCGCCGGTTCCTTCCCGGTCAGGTCCGGGAGCCCGATGGGGGTCGTGATCCGGGACAGCGCCGCCTCGTCGTGGCCGAGGTCGGTCAGGCGTTTCCGGAACCGCGACCATTTCCCGGCGGACCCGATCAGGCCGACCGACCCGCACGTGCCGCTGCGCAGAGCCGCGTCGCACAGCGCGATGTCCTCGGCGTGGTCGTGCGTCATGATCAGCACGTGCGTGCCCGCGGGCAGCTCCGCGAGCACCGTCTCCGGCAGCAGCGGGACCTGGTGGACGTGCACGCTCGCCACCGCGTCGTCGAGCACGGCCAGCCGTTCCGCGGTCAGCTGCTCCGGCCGGCTGTCGATCAGGTGCAGCGAGACCTCGTGCCGGGCGAGCACCCGCGCCAGCTCCAGGCCGACGTGCCCGACCCCGAAGACCGCCACCGCCGGACGCACCGGAAGCGGCTCGAACAACAGCGTCATCGTCCCTCCGCAGCATTGCACGCCGTGCTGGTAAGGAGCCTTGTCGGACAGCGAAAGCGTTTGCAGCACCGGCGCGGTCGCGTTGTCCCGCAACAGTTCCCGGGCCCGGTCGATCGCGACCGCCTCGGCATTGCCGCCGCCGATCGTGCCGTGGCATTCCGAGGGGCCGACCACCATTTTCGCGCCGCCCTCGCGCGGGGTGTGCCCGCGCGAGGACGTCACGGTGACGAGCACGCCCGGCAGCCCCGCGTCCCGCAGGTGCTGGACCGCGCTGATCCAGTTCATGGCTGGCCCACCAGATCCGGCACCTGCGCTTCGATCTCCGGAGCGGCGGTGACGACGCGGTCGATCGCCCAGAACACGGCCTCCGGCGTCGCCGGAGAAGCCAGATCGACGCTTCGCCCGGGCTCTCCGAAGGCGGCGACCGCCTGCCGCAACGCCTCCCGCACCGCGAAGGCCAGCATCAACGGCGGCTCGCCGACCGCCTTCGAGCCGTAGACCGCGCCTTCTTCCGCGGCGTCGGCCAGCAGCGTGACGTTGAATTCCTCCGGCATCTCCGACAGGCTCGGCAGCTTGTACGTGCTCGCCGCCTGGGTCGCGAGCCGTCCGCGAGACGGCCGGTCGGATTCGTCCCAGCGCAGGTCTTCCAGCGTCAGCCAGCCCATGCCCTGCACGAAGCCGCCCTCGATCTGGCCGATGTCGATCAGCGGGGACAGGCTGTCGCCGACGTCGTGCACGATGTCGACCCGCCGCGTCCGGTACGCGCCGGTGAAGTCGTCCACCTCGACCTCGGCCAGCGCCGCGCCGTAGGCGAAGTACTTGAACGGCGATCCGCTCATCGTGGCGGAATCCCAGCTCAGCCCCTCGGTCCGGTAGTACCCGGCGGCCGACAGGTGCACCCGGTCGAAGTAGGCCGCGTGCACGAGCTCGTCCCAGCCGATTTCCTCGCCGGAGGACGTGCGCGCGGCGCCGCGGACGATCCGGACGTCGCTTTCCGGGACTCCGAGCTTGCCCGCCGCGACGGCGACAAGCCGGTCGCGGATCTGCTCGCAGGCGTTCTTGACCGCACCGCCGTTGAGGTCCGCGCCCGAACTCGCCGCGGTGGCCGAGGTGTTCGGCACCTTGTCCGTCCGGGTCGGGGCCAGCCGCACCTTCTCCGGCGGCACGCCCAGCGCGGTCGCGGCCACCTGTAGCATCTTCGTGTGCAGGCCCTGGCCCATTTCGGTGCCGCCGTGGTTGATCAGCACCGAGCCGTCTTTGTAGACGTGCACCAGCGCGCCGGCCTGGTTGAACGCAGTGAGGTTGAAGGAAATCCCGAACTTCACCGGCGTGATCGCGAGGCCGCGCTTGGCATGCGCGTGTTTCGCGTTGTACGCGGCGATCTCGGCCTGCCGACGTTCGGCGTCGCCCGAGTCCAGCAGCTGCTGCCAGATCCGGTGGAGGCGTTCCGGGTGCCGGACCGGCATCCCGTACGGCGTGTCCTGGCCTTCGGTGTAGAAGTTGCGCCGCCGCAGCTCAGCCGGGTCGATGCCGAGCAGCGGTGCGCAGCGGCCGAGGATGTCCTCGATCACCAGCATGCCCTGCGGCCCGCCGAAGCCGCGGAACGCGGTCTGCGACGTCTTGTTCGTCTTCGCGATCCGCCCCATCGCGCGGACGTGCGGAATCCAGTACGCGTTGTCGACGTGGCACAGCGCGCGGGCGAGCACCGGTTCGGACAGGTCGAGGCTCCAGCCGCCGTCCGCGGTCAGCACGACGTCGAGGGCCTGCAGCTTGCCGTCGGCGTCGAAACCGACGCTCCATTCGGCGCGGAAACCGTGCCGCTTGCCGGTCATCGTCATGTCCTGCGTGCGGGTGAGCCGCAGCCGCACCGGACGTCTGGTGAGCGTGGCTCCGAGCGCGGCGACGGCGGCGTACCCGTGCGGCTGCCATTCCTTGCCGCCGAACCCGCCGCCCATCCGCAGGCTCTGCACGGTGACCTCGTGGCTGTGCTTACCCAGCACGTGCGCCACGATGTCCTGCGTTTCCGACGGATGTTGCGTGCTGCTCTGCACGAAGACTTGGTCGGATTCGTCGACGTGGGCCAGTGCGCATTGGGTTTCCAGGTAGAAGTGCTCCTGGCCGGCGAAGTCGAACTCGCCGCGGAAAACGTGCGCCGAACTGGCCAGCGCCGGGTCGACGTCGCCGCGTGCCACCACCCGCGGCTCGCCCTGGAAACTGCCCGCGGCGATCGCTTCGCCGACTGTCACCAGCGACGGCAGCGCCTCGGTGTCCACCTCGACGGCCGCCGCGCCCAGCCGTGCCGCCTCCAGCGTCTCGCCGAGCACCCAGCACACCGCGTGGCCGTAGAACATGACCTCGGACGGGAACAGCGGTTCGTCGTGGTGCACGCCGGAATCGTTGACGCCGGGGACGTCCGCCGCGGTGAGGACGCGAACCACGCCGGGTACGGCTTCGGCCGCTTCGGTGCGGATCGCGAGCACCTTCGCGTGGGCCTCGTTTACCTGTACGGGGTACGCGTGCAGCACGTCCTTGGTGCGGGCGACGAGGTCGTCGGTGTACAACGCGGTGCCCCGGACATGCGCTGCGGCGGCTTCGTGCGGCCGGGCGATCCCGATGGACGGGCTTTCCGGGCGTTCGGACAAGGCGCTCATGCTCGTGCCCCCTCCAGGGAGTCGGCGTGAAGTTTCAGCAAGCTGCGGCCCAAAGTCGCGGCGCGGTAGGCAGCGCTCGCTCGGTGGTCGTCCATCGGCGTGCCCTCGCCGCGCAGGATTTCCGCCGCGGCGCGGACGGTTTCCTCGCTCCATGGCTGATCGACGAGTGCGGCTTCGGTTTCGATAGCGCGAATCGGCGTCGCGGCGACCCCGCCGAGCCCGATCCGCGCGGTGCGCACGAGACCGTCTTCGATGTCAAGCGCGAACGCGACGGCGACGCTGGAAATGTCGTCGAACCGCCGCTTCGCGACCTTGTGGAACGCGGTGGTTCCGGCCAGCGGCAAGGGAATCCGCACCGACCGGATCAGCTCGTCGGCCCGCCGGACGCTCTGCCGGTAGCCGGTGAAGTACTCGGCGAGCGGCACCTCGCGCTCTCCGTCTACAGAGGACAAGACAACGCTTGCGCCGAGGGCGAGCAGCACCGGTGCCGAGTCGCCGATCGGCGAACCGGTGCCGAGGTTTCCGCCGAGGGTCGCGGCATTCCGGATCAGCCGGGACGCGAACTGCGGGATCAGCTGGCTCAGCAGCGGCACCCGTCCGCCGAGACGGCGGTCCATTTCGGTCAGGCTCAGCCCGGCGCCGATCTCGATCGCGTCCGCGCCGATGTCCAGGACCTGCAGCTCCGGCACGCGATCGATGGCGAC
This sequence comes from Amycolatopsis echigonensis, assembly GCF_002846615.1. NCBI lineage: Bacteria > Bacillati > Actinomycetota > Actinomycetes > Pseudonocardiales > Pseudonocardiaceae > Amycolatopsis > Amycolatopsis echigonensis. The sequence goes on from NZ_PJMY01000003.1 coordinate 5,860,429, forward strand.
AACGCAGTCCGCTCGCACGCCGCGGATGTTCACCTCGACGCCCCAGTCCGTCGACCCGGCCACGAAAGTCGCGTTAGGACGGTCGTGGCGCAGCTGCAGCGCTTCGGCCCAGCTGGCCGGGCGAAGGTAGTCCCGGCCGCCGTCATGCAGTTGCGTCGCGACGGGTTCTGGTGCGCGGCAGGTTCGCCGCTGCGCCAACGGGTCTTCGGCCGGAGGAGCACCGAGCGCGTGCGCGGCGTCGCGGATCGGCCGGTATCCGGTGCAGCGGCAGAGATTGCCGCTCAGCGCGTGGATGTCGAAGCCGTTCGGCGCGTGGTCGTCGCCGGTCGCGTCGCGGTCGCTGCGGTAGTACTCGGCCGCCATGCTGCAGACGAACCCAGGAGTGCAGTACCCGCACTGGGATCCGCCGCACACGGCCATTTCGTGCTGGACCGGGTGCAAGTCCTCAGTGGACCCGAGACCCTCGGCCGTCCACACCTCCTGCCCGTCCAGCGAACCGACCGGGGCGAGGCACGCGTTGATCGCGACCAGGTCCGTCGGGGATGCGACGCCGGGGCGCGCGACCAGGATCGCGCACGCGCCGCATTCGCCTTCCGCGCAGCCCTCCTTGCAGCTGGTCAGGCCCTGTCCGCGGAGCCAGTCCAGTGCCGTGGTGTGGACGGGAACGTCGCCGATCGCGGTGCGTTTCCCGTTGACGGTGACCTCGGGGTCGACCATCGGAGTTCCTCTCGTCTTTTCTCGGCTGGGTCCACGGCCGCCGACGCGCCGGATCGGCGCGGGTCAGGGGACCGTGAAGAGTGGTCAGGCGGAGGCCTGACGGCACCGGGACCCGGGGTCCCGGGCGAGAGCGCGACCGAGCGGGGAGACCGCTCAGGGCCGCGTTGGCCAGCCGTGCGCGACGCGCCCCTTGTTCCAGGCGGACTGGCGCGTGCGCTGACGGAGGTCGGCGAGCTGTCCGGAAGTCAGAAGCACGCGCACCTCCTCGAGAGCGAACGGAACGGGCGGTGCGGGCGCACCGCCGTTGACGAAGCGTAACGCCGGGCGCAGGCGCAGACAAGGGCCGGCGTCGCCCGGACTGAGACCCACGACACACTTCCAGATACCCCCTAGGGGTATAAAGTTCGTGCCGTCGAGAACGAGCGAAGGAGAAACCGATGAACGTCAACGGCACCGCACTTTCGGCCGGCGAGGTCCAGCTCGGCGTGGTGCACGCCCCCGCTCGCGCGGGGCAGGACGGCGAGCTTTCGTTCACCGTCGCCACCGCCGGTGGACAACCGGTCACCAAATACGAGGAGGCGCACGGCAAGCAGTTACACCTGATCGTGGTTCGCACCGACGGCGCGCACTTCCGGCACCGTCATCCGGTGCTCGACCCGGAGACCGGCGTATGGACGATCCCCTGGACGTGGGACGCGGCGGGCACCTACCGGGTCTTCACCGATCTGACCCCGGCGGGCGGCGAGAGCGTCACGCTGTCGCGCACGGTCGAGGTGGCCGGTGACTACCAGCCGCAGGCCCCGGAACCGGTCGCGAAGAGCGTGGTCGACGGCTACGAGGTGACCCTCGAAGGCACGCTCGCGGCCGGCGCCGGAACGATGCTGACCGCCCGCGTGACCCGCGACGGACAGCCGGTCACCGATCTGGAGCCGTATCTGGGGTCGTTCGGGCATCTGGTCGCGCTGCGCCAGGGCGACCTCGCTTACCTGCACATCCACGCGCTCGCCGACGGGAAGCCCGGGCCGGAGATCCGCTTCCACGCCGAAGCCCCGACGACCGGCCGGTACCTGCTGTACCTGGACTTCCAGGCCGAGGGCGTCGTGCGTACCGCGGCGTTCGTCCTCGACGCCGGACTCGCCTGAGCCGCCGGATGCCGTGCTGCTGCCGTTCCCCTTGAAGAGAAAGCGAAAAACGATGACTACCGCACAAGAAACCCGGCCGAACACCCTCCGCTGGTGGGCGCTCGGGCTGATCGCCCTGGCCCAGTTCATGGTGATCATGGACACCTCGATCATCGGCGTCGCACTGCCGCGCATGCGCGACGCCCTCGGCTTCACGCCCAGCACCCTGTCCTGGGTCTTCAACGCTTACGTGATCGCCTTCGGCGGCTTGCTGCTGCTCGGCGGGCGACTATCGGATTTGTTCGGCGCCAGAAGGCTTTTCGCCGCTGGGTGGGCCATTCTCCTGGCCGGTTCGGTGCTCGCCGGAGCCGCGGGGAACGTGCCGGTCGAACTCGCCGGCCGGGTCGTACAGGGCGCGGGAGCCGCGCTCATCGCCCCGTCCGCGCTGACGTTGTTGATGATGCTCTTCGGCAGCAATCCGAAGGAACTCACCAAAGCCCTGGCACTGTACGGCGCGGCGGCTCCGGCCGGCGGTACCGCGGGGGTGTTCCTCGGCGGAGTGATCACCGAGTACCTGTCGTGGCCGTGGGTGTTCTACCTGAACGTGCCGATCGCGCTGCTCGCCCTGTTCGCGACTCGGGCCGTCCTGCCTGGGGGAGCGGCGGGAACCCGCGGCGCCGTCGACGTCCTCGGCGCGCTGACTGTCACCCTCGGCTTGGGCACGCTGGTGTACGGGATTGTCCGCGCTCCGGAAGCGGGCTGGGCGGCCGCGGAAACCTGGATCGCGCTCGGTGCCGGTTTCGTCTTGCTGGCCGGTTTCGTGGTGCGGCAAGCGAAAGCACGCACTCCGCTGATGCGGTTGTCGATTTTCCGCGCTCCCCGGCTCGGCGCTGCGAACCTGGCGCAGGTTTTCCTGGGTGCGGCGTGGATTCCGATGTGGTTCTTCCTGAACCTCTACCTGCAGCAGGTGCTCGGCTTCCGCGCCTTCCCGGCCGGCGCCGCGCTGCTGCCGATGACCGCGCTGATCATGCTGGGAATGATCGCGCTGGCCCCGCGGGTGATCGGCCGGTTCGGCCCGAAGCCGCCGATCGTCGCCGGACTGCTCTTGCTGGCGGCCGGACTGGGCTGGCTCGCGCTGGTGCGCGCGGACGGCAGCTTCTGGGTCGACGTCCTGCCCGCGTCGCTCGTCGCGGCGCTGGGGATGTCGCTGGCGTTCATCCCGTCGCTCAGCACGGCGATTTCCGCGGCCCGGCCGGAAGAAGGCGGGCTCGCGTCGGGCATCGTGAACACCGGCTACCAGGTGGGTTCGGCGCTGGGGCTGGCCGTGATGACCGCGCTGGCGGCGGCTTCGGGCGCGGGTGCGCTCGGCGACCCGGCGGCGTTGACCAGCGGCTACTCGGTCGCCTTCGTCGGCTCCGCGGCGATCGCGCTCGTCGGCGCCGGCCTCGCGGCGCTCACCTTCCGCCGCCGGTAAGTCCGTGAAGGACTCCTTGCGGGAACCAGATTCCCGCAAGGAGTCCTTCACGGTACGTCAGGCTTTCGTCTCGGCGGGCTTCCAGATCCGGCCGTGCAGGCCGACGAACAGCAGGACGAACGCCACCGTCAGCAGGATGTGCCCCAGCCCGGCGATCCCGGCGATCGCCGCGCCGGATTCCTTGCCCAGCACGGTGAGCGTGCCGTGCACGACCATTCCGCCGACCGTGATCAGCATCCCGGCGTGGTAAATCCAGAAGAACGGCGCGAACGACCTCGTCTCCGAGAGCGCGAACACCTTGTCCAGCACCAGGACGATCAGGAACACCAGCGTCCCGAGCGCGAGCAGGTGGGTGTGCACAATGGACAGCTGGGTGTCGCCGGTGAAGTTCCTCGCCTTGGTCAGCTCGCGGTAGTAGAGCCCGCCGAGCAGGCCGAGGATCGTGTAGATCGCGGCGGCCCAGTAGATCTTCTTCGTCATCGGTTCTCCTCGGCGCCGGCCCGGGCCGGCTGGTGGATCCGTCCGTCGACGACCTCGTGCACCGAGTCGACCCCTTCGAGGTGGGAGCGGTCGTGGGTGACCAGTACGGTCGCCGTCGCCTGTTGGTGCGTGATCGTAGTGAGCAGATCGATCACCGCCGCGCCGCGGTCCTGGTCCAGCGCGCTCGTCGGTTCGTCGACCAGCAGCACCGCGGGCTCGTTCATCAACGCGCGCGCGATGTTCACCCGCTGCTGCTGTCCGCCGGAAAGCCGCCCCGGCCGATGTATGGCCCGGTCGGCGAGCCCGACCGCGTCGAGCAGCTCCCTCGCTCGTTTCGTCGCCTCGCGACGCGGCGTTCCGTTCAGGTGCGCCATGACTTCCAGCTGTTCCACCGCGGTGAGCGAGGCGAGCAGATTCGGTTGCTGGAACACGATCCCGATCGTCGAGCGACGCAGGTCCGCCAGCGCGGCCCGGTCGAGGTCCGCGGTGTCGACCTCGCCGACGACCACGCGTCCGCGATCCGGCCGGATGAGCGTCGCGGCGACGGCCAGCAGGCTCGATTTGCCGGACCCGGACGGTCCGACCACCGCGGCGACGCTCCCGGCAGGCACGTGGAGGTCGACCTGGTCGAGCGCGGTGAGACGGGAATCGCCGTCGGGGTAGGTGAGGGTGACGCCGGACAGGTGCAGGCTCATCAGTGCGCTCCGGAGGTGAGGGCGGTCAGCGGATCGACGGAGGTGATGCGACGGACCGCCAGCGCGGCCCCGAGCACACCGAGGACCACCAGCACCGCGGCCGGGCCGAGCAAGGTGCCCGCGCCGAGCACGAACGGCACCGTTCCCGACGCGACCGCTCCGAGCGCGGCGGCGAGCCCGGTCCCGAGCACGGTTCCGCCGATCAGCAGCACGACGGCTTGGCCGAGTGCGTCGCGCAGCAGGTACTTCGTGGTCGCGCCGAGCGCTTTCAGCACCGCGATGTCGCGGCTGCGCTGGATCGTCCACACGGTGAAGAACGCGCCGATCACCAGCGCGGCGATCACGAAGAGGAACCCGCGCATGAGCTGGAGCGAGCCGTTTTCCGCCGAGTAGGAACCGATCGCGGACAACGCGTCGTCCTTCGCGACGGTGCGAGTGCCGAGGCGCGCGTCCGCCGCGGCGAAATCGGTGGACGGGTCGGTGGTCACCGCGAGGACTGTCGCGTTTGGACCGGCGGAATGCGTCCACACCACCGGGAGATGGCTGTAGGAGTCGTCTCCGGCGATGGCGGTCACGGTGACCTTCTGGCCTTGCAGGGTGAGCTGATCGCCTTCCGTGGCCTTCAACGCGTCGGCCGCGCCGGTGGACAACACGGCCGTGCCCGGGCTCGGGTTCCGGACCCCGAACGCCGCCACCGTGGCGGTGCGCCCGCCGACCGCCGCGCTGGCCGTGCTGATCGCGATCGGCTCCGCGCTGGTCACTCCGGGAACCCGGGCGTACTGCTCGGCCTGCTCTCGGGTCACTGTGGACTGTCCAAACGAGAGGGATCCGCGGCCGGGTTCGGCGAAGACCAGGTGATCGGCCCGTAATCCGGTGATCGCGGACGTGCTCTGCGCGGCCAGCCCCGCGGTGAGCCCGGACAACAGCCCGACCAGCAACGTCATCAGCACGACGACGGTCCCCATCAACGCGAACCGGCCCTTGGCGAAGCGCAGATCCCGCCACGCGACGAACATGTGCGTCCCTTCCTTCTCGGTGTGCCACCCAGCCTCGTCCGGCCGGTGCGCGGGAACATCGCGCTGCGGATGGCCGGCTGGGAATCGATGGGTGCACTCGCCGCTCAACCTTTCGATTGATGCGGATTCCGCTCGGGACCCGGACAATCGAGGCAGGAGGCTTTCGTGAACCCGCACACCCTCGACCGGCCGTTGCGCGTGCTGCGCGTCTGCCTGCACCTCCTGCTGGCCGGGCTGCTGGTGCTCGCCGTCGCGCGCGCGTTCGCCGAAGGCCTCCCGAACGCACCCGCGGTGCTCGCGGGTGCGCTGGTGATGGGCGGCGTCTACACCGCGGGCCCGCTGCTGTCCCGCGTCGGCCGGGTGCCGGGCGCGACGGCCGGATGGCTTGCCGTGCTGGGCATCGCGTGGCTCGTGCTGCTGTGGCTCACTCCGGACGGGGTGTGGCTGGCTTTCCCGCTGTACTTCCTCCAGATGCATCTGCTGCCGACACGCTGGGGTCTCGTCGTCGTCGCGCTCACCACCGTCCTCGCGATTGCCGGTTTCACGCGCCACCAAGGCGGATTCAGCGTCGGCGTGATCATCGGCCCGGCGCTCGGAGCCGCCGTCGCGGTCGCCACCGTGCTCGGCTACCAGGTGCTCTACCGCGAAAGCGAGCAACGGCGGCACCTCATCGAGGAGCTGCGCGAAACCCGCAACGACCTGGCCGCGATGGAACATTCCGCCGGAGTCCTCGCCGAACGCGAACGGCTGGCACGGGAAATCCACGACACCCTGGCCCAGGGGCTGTCGAGCATCCACCTGCTGCTCCGCGCCGCCGAACGCGCTTTGCCGGACCGTCCCGACGCCGCGGTCCCGCACGTCGCCCAGGCTCGGCAAGCCGCCCAAGACAACCTGACCGAAGCCCGCCGTCTCGTCTACGCCCTGGCCCCGGTGGAGTTGGAAGGCGCTTCCTTGCCCGCGGCGCTGGAACGCCTCTGCGCGACCACGCAACAACGTTCCGGCCTGACTGTCCACTTTCACCTCAGCGGCACCCCGTTCGACGTGCCGACGGCGTACGAGGTCGCCTTGCTGCGCATCGCCCAATCGGCGCTGGCCAATACCGTCCGGCACGCCGCGGCCGGCCGGGCCGAGCTGACCTTGAGTTACATGGACACGAGCATCACCCTGGACGCCGTGGACGACGGCATCGGCTTCGACCCGCAAGCAGTGCGCAGCGGCAGCGGTTTCGGCCTGCCCGCGATGCGCGCCCGCGCCCGGTCCCTCGGCGGCTCGTGGACCGTGGAATCGTCGCCCGGCACCGGCACCGCACTGGCCGTGAGCTTCCCCGTGGAGCCGCGATGATCCGCCTCCTGCTGGCCGACGACCATCCCGTCGTCCGGGCCGGACTGCGCGCCGTCCTGGAAACCGAGCCGGACCTGGAGGTCGTCGCCGAAGCGTCCTCCGCCGCGGAAGCGGTCCGCCTGGCCGCCGGGGTGGACGTCGTGCTGATGGATCTCCAATTCGGCTCCGGAATGCACGGCTCCGAAGCGACCGCGAAGATCACCGCCGCGACGGACGCGCCGAAAGTCCTGGTCCTGACGACCTACGACACCGACGGCGACATCCTGGCCGCGATCGAAGCGGGCGCCACTGGGTATCTGCTGAAGGACGCGCCGCCGGAGGACCTCGCCGCCGCGGTGCGGAACGCCGCCGCCGGACAGACCGTCCTGGCCCCCGCGGTCGCCCACCGCCTGATGAACCGCATGCGCACCCCGGCGGCCGCGTTGTCGCCGCGGGAGATCGAGGTGCTGGGGCTGGTCGCGGACGGGCTGTCGAACCTGGAGATCAGCAAGAGGCTGTTTCTGAGCCAGGCGACGGTGAAATCGCATCTGGTGCACATCTACACGAAGCTCGGAGTGGATTCCCGGACCGCGGCGGTGGCGGCGGGGAAGGAGCAGGGACTGATCCGCCGCTGACGGTCGGCGCCCGGGGTTTCGGCGGAGGCATTCCGCGGCTGGCCAGTTGTCGGCGGCTAGGACCGGGCCGCATTGTGGTTTTCTCTGTAGCCGTTGTGCGCGGCTTCGGGGTCGGTGAGGGGCCCCTTTGATGCCAGGGAGTCAAGCCGCGTGGCCGCACCGGCTGTTGAGCGTCCACAAAGGACGCCAAGCCTGGCGAACGCCCGATTTATCGCTATTCGGCTGTTCGCGGACGATAACCCGCTCCCAGCACCCGGAGGGCCCGTCGCCAGTCAGCCCGGGCCCGCGAGGTCATTCGGCCTCGGCAGGAGCGCTTCAGCCCCGCCCATCGTGCCGCCTTGAGTTCCTGGCGTTGGAACTAAGCTCCCTCCGGACGTTCGCGGTGCCGGGCCGGACGAGCGCCGGATTTCCGGATGCCGCAGCCGCGCCGCAACCAGGTGACGGGAGTGGTCCGGAAAGCCGGGCCGGGCGACAATACCCGGCGGGAGGAGGCGTGCCGATGACTCTGTTCGCGATGGCCGTCGTCCTTCTCGCCGGTCTGGCCGGGCCGCTGCTGGCCACCCCGGAACGCGCCCGGATCCCGATCGTCGTCGGGGAAATCCTGCTCGGCGTCGTCGTCGGCCGGACCGGGTTCGGCTGGGTGAAGGCCGACGATCCGATCCTCTCCTACGTCGCCTCCGCCGGGTTCGCGCTGGTGATGCTGGTCGCGGGCAGCCACGTGCCGTTGCGGGACCCGGCGTTGCGCGTCGCGGCCGGGCGAGGGGCGTTGCTGGCCGCGCTCGTGGGCGTGTTGTCCGTGCCCGCCGGATTCGGGGTGGCGGCGCTCATCGGCACCGGGCACGGGCTGCTTTACGCCGTCCTCCTCGCGTCCAGTTCCGCAGCGCTGGTGATGCCGGTGCTGAACGAGACGAAACTCGGCACGCCGCCCGCGCTGGCCTTGATCGTGCAGGTCGCGATCGCGGACACGGCGTGCATCGTGGCGTTGCCGCTGGCGGCGGCGCCGGAGCGGGCCGGGCGGGCGGCCCTGGGCGCGCTGGCGGTGGTCGCGGCCGGTGCGGCGTGGTTCGCGATCTTGCGGTGGCTGCATTCCCGCGGCCTCGTCGACAAAGCGCACGACCTCAGCAAGTCCCGGCATTTCGGCCTCGAACTCCGGGTCGCGCTGATTGTCCTTTTCGGACTCGCCGGGCTGGCTCAGCTCGTCGGGGTGTCGGTGATGCTGGCGGGATTCGTCGCGGGGCTCGCGCTGGCCGCGGTGGGGGAGCCGCGCCGGCTCGCGCGGCAGTTGTTCGCGGTGACCGACGGCTTTCTCGGACCGGTGTTTTTCGTGTGGCTGGGCGCTTCGCTCGACGTGCGCGCGCTCGGCCAGCATCCGGTGATGCTCCTGCTGGCGGCGTTGATCGCGGCCGGGTCGATCGTGGTCCACGGCGCGACGCGGCTGCTGGGACAGCCGTTGCCGCTGGCCGTGCTCGCGGGTGCGCAACTGGGGGTGCCGGTCGCGGCGGTCACGATCGGCACGCGCGAACGATTGCTCGCCCCGGGCGAGGGCGGGGCGATCCTCGCCGCGGCGCTGATCAGCGTCGGCGTCACCGCGTGGGCCGCGTCCCGCGCTGCCAAGGCTGCCCAAGAGGTCGAATCGAGGGAGGCGTCATGAAAGAACACTGGAAAGACGAACCGGACGAGCACGATTATCCGGCAGCATTCGACTATCTCACCCTCGTCGCGCCCGAGGAAGCCGCGACCGGCCTGGTCGATCAGCTGAAAGAAGCGAAGCTGACGCACCGCAAAGCGAAGGACATCCTGCGCGCCAGCAGGCTGAAGCTGCTGCCCGAGGACAACGTGCACGTCGCGAAGGATCTCGAGAAGGTCAAGGACGGCAAAGCGCTCTCGCCGGTGCTGCTCGTCCGCGGGCACGGCCACCCCGGTTTCGAGACGGCCGACGACCTCGTCATCGCGGACGGTTACCACCGCGTGTGCGCTTCGTATCACCTCGACGAAAATGCCGACATTCCGTGCAAATTGATTTGAGGACCGCCTGGATTCCGAATTGATTGCGAAGGTCCGCCGCTCGTAACGCCCGCCCGTGGCTGTCGATCTTTGGGTGCGGGATCGACGAGACAGGCGGGCGAGTGGACGAGCACAACATCGAGAATCACCCGGATCTGATGGATCCGGATTGGCGGCGGCACGCCGAGAAGGAAGCCTGGACCGGCCTGCGCCGCCAGCGTCGCCGGGCGCGCAGGCGCAGGTGGCTGACCATCTCCGCCGCGGTCGTGATCGTCGTGGCCGCGGCGGGGTTTTACCTGTGGAAGCAGGGGACGCGTCCGGAGGAGATCGCCGGGAACACCCCCTCCGTGCCCGCGGCGACCACCACCGCGCCCGCGCCGACCGACCTCCCCGACTCCGCGCCCGTCGACCTGACCCGGCCGTTCGAGAAGACCCCGGCGCAGAACTGGCCCGAGGGCATCGCCGGCCTGACGATCCCGGCCCCGGCGAAGGTCGGCTCGTTCTCCGCGAAGCAGGTCGGGGACGCGCAGGAGCAGGTGAAGCACGCGGTCGAGGTCGCGCAGTTCGACAAGGACGTCCTGGAAGGACATCACCCGGACGGGTACATCGGGCTCTTCGCGCCGGACCAGCGGGCGGACCTCCAAGCCCATGTCCGGCACTACGCGATCTACCTGGCCGAGGGCTACCACCTCCTGCCCGTGCAGCCGAGAATGACCGGGAAGATGACCGTTCGCCCCGGCGAAACCGGCGAACTGATGGTGCACGTCTCGTACGTGGTGGCCTATGCCTTCGATCCCGGCAGCCGCGTCGTCGAAGGGCCCGCTGACCTGGATCCCTTCGTCCGGGTCGACACCGACTACATCGTGCGCAGCGGCTCGGGCTGGGCACCGGGCGACCGCGGACTGTGGACGGGTGCCGGAGGCTCGTTCTTCACCAGTGTCGCGTGCCGCACGGCCGAGTCCGAAGACCTGGCGCCCGCGTTCAGCGACCCGAACTACGACGCTCCCTCGGTCAGCCGGGAGCCGGGCGAGTTCGACCCGGACAAACCGTTGCCCACGAAGGGAAACTGCAAAGAGTGACGGGATCCGGCTCCGATCGGGGATTCTCCTGAACGCGGTCCGGACGCGGCCCGGTACCATCACTCCCGATGATCACGAATGTGTCTCGGCGGGCCGGGTCCGGCGCCGTCGCCCCGTGGCGGGTCGACGAGGTCGGACGGAAGGTGCGGCTGCGCGAGGTCCGCCCCGGCGACCAGCGCACCCTCGCCGGATTCGACCGGGACTCGGTCCGGGCTCGGGACCCGCAGGTCGGCGGTTACCGGCACTGGGCGACGCATCGCGGGCACGCCTCCCCGGACGGCTTCCACTTCGCGATCGAGACGCTGCACAACCGGACGCTCGTCGGGTCGGTCTGGGTCGAAACGGACCCGTTCGCCGGCCGGTTCAGCTACGGCATCGGGATCGGCCCGCAGCACCGCCGCTGCGGGTACGCCGCCGACGCCGTCGCGCTGCTCCTGGCGTTCATGTTCGAGCGGTGCCGGTACCGGGCGTGCGAGGTGAGCGTCAACGGCAGCAATTTCGCCTCGTTGTCGCTGCACGGCGAGCTGGGTTTTCGCGAGGAGGCCCGGCTCCGCGACGCCGAGTTGCGGCGCGGGGAGATCAAGTACCCCGTCCTGATGAGCATCACGGCGGAACAGTTCGCCGAACGTCATCTGGCGCTGACGGCTCGGGGCTCCGGCCGGTCGTCGCGCGGGCGGCACTGGCGAGTCCAACGCCCCGGACGGCACCGCCGCATCGCCTACTCCACCGGCGGCTAGCTCCCGTTTCTCCAAGCTTCCGCGAACCCGCTCTGCGACGCTGACCGGGTGATCAAGCGCATCATCGCCTACTCCGAAGGCCCCGACGACGCCGCGACCCGCGACTTCTACGTCCGCGTCCTCGGACTCGACGTCGCCATGGACGATCCGGTTCTCGGCCTCCGCAGCGGCGACAACCCGGCCGCCCAGGTGCTCGTCCTTCCGCCCGGAGGCACCGATCCCGTTCCGCGCTGGGGCATCGACCTCGGCGAACCGGCTGCAGTCGAGCGAGCCCACGCCGAAGCGGTCCGGCGCGGGCTGCGCGTCGTGTATCCGCTCACCGACGAACCGTGGGGCGTGCGGCGGTTCTTCGTCGAGGACCCGGGCGGCACCGTCGTCAACGTGCTCGCCCACGTGCCGGGTAGTTCGCGTGCTGAGTAGAAGATCGTTTTCCCTTGCGCTCCAAGTGATCCAGTGGCTGAGCCAACGCCGGTGTCGGCACCCGCCGGGGCAACGCCGAGGCAGAGGCGCCCAGCCGTCAGCCCTCGGCAGTGCCGTCTTCACCAGGACCTTCGAGCCCGCTCCACAGAAACGGATGCCTGCGCCCAGCTGATTCGTCGCGCGCGACGAACTCGGCCAACAGTGCGTCCAAACGCGACTGCAGCTCAGCTGCGGCCTTGTCGCCGAATCGGACCACACCGCGGCAGGTTTGCTGGATTGCCGCTGGGTCGGCCCGCTGGGCACGATGATGGCCGCCGTCTTCCCGCCGGGGACCGCGGCGACCAGACTCTCGATCAGCTACCACATCACGGCGTCGGTGCCCGGCTGGTTCACGCCAATGGTGGTGATTTGGGCTGACTCAGGCGACTGAGCGGCCCGTCGTCAGCGGTGACCTCAGCCTTTCGCGGCATCGCGGCGTGCGGCGGCGGCGTCGCGGCGTTCTTCGAAGCGAGATGCTTGCGTGCCAAGGGAAACGAGGAAGGCCGCCAGCTCGTCTCGTGCGGTTTCGCCCACCGGGCCGAGGCCGGTCAGGTCGAACACCTTCCAGTAGCGCAGCAGCGGGAGGATGACGTCGTCGTGGTGGATGCGCAGGTCGTAGATGCCGGCCTTGGCGATCAGCGCCGCTTTCCGGGCGAAGCTCGGGATCACCGCGCCCGGCATCGCGAAGTTCAGGACCTCGTCGGCGATCGCGCGCAGGGTCGCGTCGGGAGAGATCTCCAGCGCGGCCTTGACCAGGTTGCGGTAGAAGACCATGTGGAGGTTCTCGTCCGTGGACACCCTGGCCAGCAGGCGTTCGGCGAGCGGGTCCTGGGTGTAGCGGCCGGTGTTGCGGTGCGAGAGCCGGGTGGCCAGCTCCTGGAACGAGACGTACGCGCAGACGCGCAGCAGCGGCTTGTCGCCGGTCGCGTAGCCGGCCTGCATGGTCGCCATCCGCATGCGTTCCAGCTCGACCGGGTCGACGGCGCGGGTCACCAGGAGGTAGTCGCGGATGCAGATGCCGTGCCTGCCCTCTTCGGCCGTCCACCGGTGCACCCAGGTGCCCCAGGCCCCGTCGCGGCCGAACGCGCGCTCGATTTCGCGGTGGTAGCTCGGCAGGTTGTCCTCGGTGAGCAGGTTGACCTCGAGCGCCGTCCGCGCGACCGGGCTGACCCGGGACTGCTCGGGGTCCCACGCCTCCCCGCCGAGATCGGCGAAGTCGCGCCCCTGGCTCCAGGGGACGTACTCGTGCGGCATCCACTCCTGCGCGGCGGCGAGGTGCCGGTTGAGATTCTCCTCGACCGTCCCTTCCAGTTCGTGCAACAAGCGCGTGCTTTCGGAAAGCGGCATGAGGACGACCTTTCGTACCTACGCGACCGTAACTTACGGTGCCGTAAGTACGGTCAACGGCCGCGAGGCCCGCCGGGTTCCCGCGGCGGCGGTCCGGGTGATGCCGCTCACGGCTCCCGGGTGCGTACGGACCGACGGCCTGCGCGGATAGGCTTGCCCGGTGTCAGGGACCGTGGCCCGGAGGCCAGCGTGGTTGCCTTGCTGGTCTGCCTGGCGCCCATCGTGGTGCTGCTCCGGCGAGCCGTCCGCACCGGCCAGCCAGGTCCGGCCCCGCCAGCGGGTTCGCCGGACCTCCGCTTGACCCCTCGGCCGTGGTCCTGCGACTGAACGGCCTCGCAGAGCTCGGAGCCGCCGGTCTGGAATCGGGTGCCCAGGACGGCGTTATCCAGCAGCGCCTGCAGGTTCGCCGGGCCTTGCGTGCGGTGGCGGCCTCGTCGAGCGGACGTCCCGGCGTTCGAGAGCTTGGTGCAAGACCTCGACTCCGTAGGCGTAGCCGTGAATGCCCGCACCGGCAATCACTGCTTCGGCGAGGTCGGAAACGTAGGAGTGGTGCCGAAACGGCTCGCGTCGGTGGATGTTGGTGAGGTGCACTTCGGCGACGAGCAGTTCGGACGCAAGGAGCGCGTCGCGGAGGGCGACGGAGGTGTGGGTGAGCGCGCCGGGGTTGAGCACGACGCCGTCGGTGGCGCCTCGGGCTTCGTGAAGACGGTCGATCAGCGCTCCTTCCCAGTTGCTCTGCAGAAAATCGGTTTCGTAGCCGAGTTCCTTGGCGCGGGCCGCGGCGAGTTGTTCGGCGTCGGCCAGCGTGTGCGTGCCGTAGAGGTCGGGCTCGCGGGTGCCGAGGAGATTCAGGTTGGGGCCGTTGAGGATCAGCAGCCGGTGGTGTCGCATGTGGACTCCTGGGCGGGCGGCGGTTCGGCCGCCCGCCCGCGGGGCGTCAAGCGGTGACGGTGCGCTCGTCATTGGCGGGGCGGGAGACCGGGCGGCCCAGGTCGGCCAGCGGTGTGCGGTAGGTCTCGCGCATGGTCAGCACGGCGAGCGCGGAGACCACGCAGGCGGCGGTGGTCAGCGCGGCGACGGGCATCCAGTTCGCCAGCTTGGGCCCGGCCAGCGCGGCGGCGACCGACGGCGCGAACCCGCCGAGCGCGAAGCCGAACTGCGTGCCGACCGCGACGCCGGACATCCGGACCCGGGTGCCGAACTGCTCGGTCCACAGTGCGTAGCCGACGCCGCCGTAGGCGCTGTACACGATGCCGGACAACAGGATTCCGACGACGAAGACGAGGGCCAGGTTGTTCTGGCTGACCGCCCAGATGAACGGCCAGATCAGCACGGCCACGCCGAGGGAGCCGAAGAGGAACACGGGTTTGCGGCCGAACCGGTCGCCTGCCTTGCCGAACAGCGGGATGGCCACGAGCGCGACGATGTTCCCGGTCATGATCATCCACAGCAGCGCGGTGCGGGACATGCCGATGGTGGAGGCCCCGTAGGTCAGCGAGTAGATGGTGACGATGGTGCTGGACACCGACACCAGTGCGCTGAACACGATCTTGAGCACGTCCGGCGTGTGGTGGCGCAGCAGCACGGCGAGCGGAGCCCGGGGCGTGGCGCGTTCGTGCTTCGCGGTCTCGAACTCCGGGCTTTCGTGCAGGGACCGCCGGATCCACCAGCCGGCCACCGTCACCGCGGCGCTGAGCAGGAACGGGATCCGCCAGCCCCAGGACAGCAGTTCCTCGCTCGGCATCGCCGAGATCGGCAGGAACACCGCGGTGGCCAGGATCAGCCCGAACTGCGTGCCGGCGAGGGTGAAGCTGGTGAAGTACGCGCGTTTGCCCGGCGGGGCGTGTTCGAGGGTCGTCGAACCGGCGCTCGACTGTTCTCCGGCGACGACGAGACCCTGCACCAGCCGCAGCACCAGCAGCAGAATCGGTGCGGCGAATCCGATCGTGCTGTATCCGGGCAGGACGCCGATGAGGAAGGTCGCGAGGCCCATCCCGGACAGGGTCAGCAGCAGCACTCGTTTCCGGCCGATCGTGTCGCCGAGGTGCCCGAAGAGGAACGAGCCGACCGGGCGCGCCACGTAGGCGACGCCGAAGGTGGCGAGCGAGGCGACGGTCGCGGCGGCCGCGTTGCCGTGCGGGAAGAACACTTTCGGGAAGATCAGCGCCGCGGCCGTCCCGTAGATGAAGAAGTCGTAGTACTCGAGAGCGCTGCCGATCCACGAGGACACGGCGGCTTTGCGCGGGGTGCGGCGAGGGGAGTCCGGCGTGGCCGGATCCGGGCGCAGGACGGCGTCGTCCACGTCTGCCTCCTTGGCGGCCGCGCGCGGCGGCCGGGGTTCGTCCACTCGGAATGTACCGACTGGTTATGTACCGGATGGTGAGTTAGCGAACCCCGTGGTGTCAAGACCCGGCGAGGGATCCGGTGGGTCTCAGGCCCGGCCGACGTGCGCGGTGAGGTACTCCAGGACCAGGTCGCCGAGCATCCGGCGGTAGTGCGCGCGCCGCGCGGGATCCAGCAGGTCGCGGTCGAAGATGGCCTGGAAGGTGTGCTGGTTGGCGGTCCGGAACACGCAGAACGCGCTGATCACCATGTGCACGTCGAGCGCGTCGACGTCCTCGCGGAACAGTCCCGCCGCGCGGCCGCGGTCGAGGATGCCGCCGAGCACGTCGACGGCGGGCGCGGCGAGCCCGGGCAGGATCGGCGAGGTGCGCAGGTGCTCGGCGTGGTGGATGTTCTCGATGCCGACGAGCCGGATGAACGCGGGATGCGATTCGTGGTGGTCGAAGGTCAGTTCGGCGAGCGCGCGCATGGCGCGGGCCGGGTCGAGGTGGTCGACGTCCAGCTGCTGCTCCAGGGCGCGGATCCCCTGGTAGGCGTGCTCGAGGACGGCTACGTAGAGGCGTTCCTTGCTCCCGAAGTAGTAGTAGATCATCCGCTTGGTGGTGCGGGTGCGGGCGGCGATCTCGTCGACGCGCGCGCCGTCGTACCCGCGGTCGGCGAACTCCTCGGTGGCGATGTCGAGGATCTCCGCCCGGGTGCGTTCGGCGTCGCGCTGCCTTTCCGCGGGCTCGGCGGACCCGTTCGCCTCGGCGCGGACCGGGCCGTCCTGCGCTGCTGTGCTCACGCCGCCGAGGATATCCGCCCGCCGGCTTCCCTTCCGCGCTCCGACACGGTACAAGTAACTAACTGGTACATACATCGGAGGCGAGGGAGTTCCATGCCGCAGGACCGCACCACCCGGCCGGCTTCCGGCCCCGGCCGGCTGCTGACCGGCCTCATCGGGGCGGGGATCGGGCCCTCCCTTTCGCCCGCGCTGCACGAGCGCGAGGCCCGCGAACTCGGGCTCGACTGCGCCTACGCCCGGTTCGACCTCGACGAACTCGGCGTGGCGCCGGAGGCCGTCGGCGACCTGCTCGCCCGCGTCGCGGCGGAAGGCCTGGCCGGGGTCAACGTCACCCATCCCGCCAAGCAGGCCGTCCTGCGGCATCTCGACGAGCTTTCCCCGGACGCCGCCGCGATCGGCGCGGTGAACACCGTGGTCTTCTCCGGCGGCCGGGCGATCGGGCACAACACCGACTGGTCCGGCTTCCGGGACGGTTTCGTCGCCGGGCTGCCCGGCGCGCCGCTGGACCGGGTCGTGCTGCTCGGCGCGGGCGGTGCCGGGGCGGCCGCGGCGCACGCGCTGCTGAGCCTCGGCGCCGGTTCGCTCACGGTGCTCGACGTCGACGCCGGCCGGGCGGCGCGCCTCGCGGACGACCTCGCGGCGCGATTCGGCTCGGGCCGGGCGATCGGCTCGCCGGCCAGCGCGCTGGAGCGAACGCTGGCCGCCGCCGACGGGCTCGTGCACGCGACCCCGGTCGGCATGGCCGAGCACCCGGGCCTGCCGCTGCCGGTCTCGGTGCTTCGCCCGGAGCTGTGGGTGGCCGAGATCGTTTACCGGCCACTGGAAACGGCGTTGCTGCGGGCGGCACGCGCGCGCGGCTGCCGGACGCTCGACGGCGGGCGGATGGCGGTGCACCAGGCGGCGGAGGCGCTGCGGTTGTTCAGCGGACGGGAACCCGATCCGGCCAGGATGCTGCGGCATCTCGCCGAGCTGGTCGGCGGCGAAGGAGGTGCCGGCCGTGTCGCGTGATTTCCGGACCGCCATCGCCACCGTGTGCCTTTCCGGTGCGCTGGAGGACAAACTCGCCGCCGCGGCGTCCGCCGGGTTCGACGGGGTCGAGATTTTCGAACCCGACCTCGTGGCGTCTCCGCTGCCGCCGGGCGAAGTGCGGCTGCGCTGCGCCGATCTTGGCCTGTCGGTCGACCTGTACCAGCCGTTCCGCGACTTGGATTCGACCGTGCCGGACCGGTTCGCGGCGAACCTGCGGCGGGCGGAGCGCAAGTTCGACGTGATGGAGGAGCTCGGCGCGGACACCGTGCTGGTGTGCTCGTCGGTCGCCGACGACGCGGTCGAGGACCTCGATGTGCTGGCCGAGCAGCTGCGCGAGCTGGCCGAACGCGCCGGCGCGCGCGGGCTGCGGATCGCGTACGAGGCGCTGGCCTGGGGCAGGCACGTGAACACCTACGACCGCTCGTGGGAGGCCGTCCGCCGGGCGGACCACCCCGCCCTGGGACTGTGCCTGGACAGTTTCCACATCCTCTCGCGCGGTTCGGATCCCGCGGGCATCGCCGGAATTCCCGGCGAGAAACTGTTCTTCCTCCAGCTCGCCGACGCGCCGCACCTGTCGATGGACGTGCTGCAATGGAGCCGCCATCACCGGTTGTTCCCGGGACAGGGCGCGTTCGACCTGCCTGGTTTCCTAGCCCCGGTTCTGGCTGCCGGGTACTCCGGCCCGCTGTCGCTGGAGGTCTTCAACGATGTGTTCCGGCAGGCAGACCCGGCGCGGGCAGCCGTGGACGCGCACCGTTCGCTGCTCGCACTGGCCGAGGCGACCCTGCCGGCGGCCGCGGGCCCGCCGGCGCCCGCGGTGCGCGGGCACGCGTTCGTCGAGCTGTCCGCGGACGACAGTCTGAGCCCTGTCCTGGCCGCGCTCGGCTTCGCGCGCACCGGACAGCATCGGACGAAGCCGGTCGAGCGGTGGGAACAGGGCAGCGCCCGGATTCTCGTGAACCGGTCCGGCTCCCCGGCCGCGGTCGGCGCATTGGCCGTCGAATCCGCCGATCCGTCCGGAGCCGCGCACCGTGCGACCTGGCTCGACGCCACACGGCTGCCGCGGGAACGGGGTCCGGCGGAGGCGGACCTGGCCGCGGTGACCGCGCCCGACGGGACCGCGTTGTTCTTCTGCCGCACCGGGTCCGAAGAGGACTGGACCGGCGACTTCGTCCCGACCGGCGAGACAGCCCCGGGCATCGGCGTGACCGCGATCGACCACGTAGGACTGGCGCAGCCGTTCGACCACTTCGACGAGGCGGTGTTGTTCTACCGCAGCGTGCTCGGACTGGAACCGGCCGCCGACGGCGAATTCGCCGCGCCGTTCGGCCTCGTGCGCAGCCGGGCCGTCGCGGACGCCGACCGTCGCGTCCGGCTCGCGCTGACCGTGTCGCTGCTGCGGCGCGGCGAGTGGGCGCCCGGGGTGTCCGAACCGCAGTACGTGGCCTTGGCGGTGGACGATGTCGTCGCCGCCGCCCGCGCCGCCCGTGCTGCCGGCGCACCCTTGCTGGCGATCCCGGACAACTACTACGCCGATCTGGCCGCTCGGCTGGACCTGCCCGCCGAGCGGATCGCCGAGTACCGCGAACTCGGAGTGCTGCACGAGGAAAACCCGGACGGCGCGTACTTGCAGGTGTGCACGGAGGTACTCGGCGGCCGGGTATTCCTCGCGCTGGTCCAGCGGCTGGGGGAGTACGACGGGTACGGCTGGACGGACGCCCCGGTCCGGATGGCCGCCCATCGGCGCCGGCGGCTGGCGCGGGAGCATGCGCACGCTTGATGATCGCCGCTGTCTCATCGCGCAATGGTGCAGAGGGATGACCTAGGCGCCATCCGGACCGATGCCTGCGCTCGCCGTCAGTGCGGGCCTTCGTGGCTCCCGTGCCGGGCGGGCAGATCCACGCCGTCCACGAGGCCGTGGCGGACCGCCAGCGAAGCCGCTTGCAGGCGCGAGTGGACGCCCAGTTTCGTCAGCACCGCTTGGACATGCGTCCGCACCGTCGTCGCCGACACGCCCAGCCGCCAGGACATCGCGGTGGTGTCCAGGCCCTCTGCCAGCAATGCCAAGCACTGCCGCTCCCGGGTCGTCAGGAACGACGCCAGCCGCACGGCGTCCATGTCTCCTCGGGATCTCGGGCTCGCGGCAGGCAATTCCACGACGATGTCGCCCGCGTAAGCGCGGCGGATGGCGGTGACCAAGGCGGGCAGGCCCAGTGTCTTGTGGACGAATCCGGCTGCCCCGGCGGCCATCGCCAGGACCATTCCGGTCGGATCTCGGTCCGCGGTCAGGATGATGACCTTCGTGTTCCGGTCGGCGCTGCGGACGTCGGCGACCGCGCGGGTTCCTTCGCCGTCGGAGAAGTGGCGGTCCAGCAGGCAAAGATCCGGGTTCAGGTCCGCCACCGCGTCGATCGTGGCGGAGAGGGTGAGCTTGATGGCGAGCACGGTGAAGCCCTGCTGGCCGAGCGCGGTGCCGAGGGCGTCCGCGAACAGCTGGTGGTCGTCGCCGATGACCAGGCTCGCCATCGGGTCAGTCCGCCGGCGTCGCGAACACGAGCCGGACGCAAGTGCCGTGCGGCGTGCGGTCTTCGAACCGCACCTGAGCGCCTCCGGCACCGGCTTGTTCGGACACGATCCGCAGCCCCCGCGCAGCCCAGCCCTGTGGTCCGCGGCCGAACCCGGGGCCGTTGTCGGCGATCGCGACGGTCACCGGCGGACCCGGTTCGGCGGACAGTTCGACCTCTCCGCCCGGGCCCGCCGCTCGCGCCGCGTTGCCGACCAGGTTCGTGATCACACGCCACAGCGACAGTTCGTCGGTCACGAGCAGCACCGGTTCGTCGGCACGCACTTTCACCGCCGCGCCGCCGGTTTGCGTCGCGATCTGCGCCGCGCACTCGAGCAAGGCGACCACGTCCACCGGCTTCGGTGCGCACTCCGCTGCCGACGCCTGCCGGACCAAGGCCAGCAAGCGGGCGGTCTCGTCCGAAATCACCGCGATCCGGCGGTGCGCCCCGGCGGACAGGCGCTCGGAATTCAGCACCGATTCGGTCAAACAGGACAAAGCGAACAAGCCGTGTCCTAAATCGTGCAGCACATCACCGGAGAAGAGTCCCGGGGCAGGCCCGGTATCGGTGTGCCGCAAAAGTTCCGATGACATTGTGCACCTCGCCCCGACGGCCATTCGTAACGCCCTTTAATCGTGCGCCGCGCGAGGAAGGTTACGGCCCTCCTCGACGTGATCTCCGGAAACGGGGCGAGCCGCAATCGTCCTCGTTGCCGATCCGCCGGGATTTCCGGCCGCGTTACCGTCCGATGGTTCTCCGGCTGCGCGGCGTCGCCGGGCCGGATCCGAACCGGGAGGGCCGATGGGCGATCCGCCGGACGAAATGCCGCTCGTGTTCATGTATCACTCGATCGCGAGCTACACCGAAGATCCTTACCTCATCACGGTTCGTCCCGAACGTTTCGAAGCGCAGATGCATTGGCTGTGGCGCCATGGCCGGCGCGGCGTCTCGATGCGGACGCTGCTGGACCGCCGTCGCCGGGGCGAGGGCGGCGACCTCGTCGGCCTGACCTTCGACGACGGGTACCTCGATTTCTTCGACCACGTTCCGCGGGTGCTCGCGCGGTACGGCTTCACCGCGACGGTATTCGCGATCGCCGGCCGCCTCGGCGGCACCAACGAATGGGACGGCGACGGTCCGCGCAAGCGCCTGATGGACGCGAGAAATCTTCGGGAATTGGTCGCCATGGGGATCGAGATCGGTTCGCACGGGATGCGGCATGTCCACGTTCCCGCGCTCCCGCCGGACGGAGTCGAAGACGAACTGCTGCACAGCCGGGAGCTGCTCGAATCCGTGATCGACACGCCGGTGACGGGTTTTTGCTATCCCTATGGCGACGTCGACGGAAAAACGATCACGTCCGTTCGGGAAGCCCGATACGATTATGCCTGCGCGGTTTCGCACAGCGCGTGGGATTCGCGGTTCGCAATTCCGCGAGTCTATGTCGGCGACCGCGACACCGGCCTCCGGCTGCGCGCGAAGCGGCTGCGCCACCGCATCCGGACCGGGGACAGCCGGCTCGAACCCGCGGTCAGGGACTGACCCGGTGCTCTCGGTTCTGCACGTCGTCCAGCCCGCGGACGGCGGCGCGGCGGCTTACGTGGCGGCAGCTGCCGCGGACCAGCGGGCGCGCGGCTGGCGGGTCGCCGTCGCCGGCCCCTCTGCGCTGCGGGAAACGCTTGCGCGCCAAGACATCCTGCTGCTTCCTTGGCAAGCCGGCCGGACCCCGGGAGCCGCCACCGCGGCCGAGGTGCGGCGGGTGCGCCACCTGGTTCGGGCGTTCCGACCCGATCTGCTGCACCTCCACTCGGCGAAGGCCGGTCTGGCCGGGCGGCTGGCGGTGCGGGGTGCCGTGCCGACTTTGTTCCAGCCGCACGGCTGGTCCTGGTTGGCCGCCGCCGGCGGATCTGCCCGCGCGGCACGGGTTTGGGAGCGCTACGGGGTTCGGTGGACGGCGGCGACCGTCTGCGTCGGAACCGGCGAGGCGCGAGCCGGTCGGCGGGAGGGCGTCGGAGGGACGTTCACCGTCATTCGCAACGGAGTGGACCTCGCCCGGTTCCGCCCCGGCGCGATGACGAGAACGGCCGCGCGGCACGCGGTGGGGATCGCCCCGGACGTGCCCGTCGCGGTATGCGTCGGGCGACTGACCCGGCAAAAGGGCCAGGACCGTCTCGTCGCGAGCTGGCCGCGGATCCGGGCCGCATTCCCCGCGGCGCACCTGGTCCTGGTCGGCCCCGGCGAAGCGCCGTCGGCCGCCGGCGTCCGTTCCGTCGGCCGCGTCGACGACCCTCGGCCCTGGTACCGCGCGGCCGACGTCGTCGTTCAGCCCTCTCGCTGGGAAGGTCTCCCGCTGACGGTCCTGGAAGCCATGGCGTGCGGGAGATCTGTGGTCGCCACCGACGTCGAAGGACTGGCCGAGGCGATCGGCCCGGACACCGGGGCCGCGGTTCCGATGGCCGCACTCGCAGGCGAAATCCTCCGGCGGTTCGCGGACCCGGCGCGAGCGGAGCGGGAAGGACAGGCCGGCGCCCGCCGCGCGGGGCGGCTCTTCGATCTGCGGGAGACGCTGGCGCGGTTGGCCGAGGCGAGTGTCCAGTACGCGAAACCGTCCCCTGTGCGTAGGGAACCTCGTCCGGTTGCGCGAGGTTCGATCGATCCCGGCATGTGACCGTCTTCCGAGTCTGCCCCAGGAGTAGCCGATGCGCCGCCAGCCGAATTCGCCGCCCGACGTGGACCGCGCCACGCCCGCGCTCGTGCTGAAGCTCGACGCCAACGTGTTCCACCACGGCGGCCTCGGCGTGATCCGGTCGCTGGGCCGGCTCGGCGTCCCGGTCTACGCGGTGCAAGAGGAACGGTTCACGCCGGCCGGTGCTTCGCGTTATCTCAGCGGCGGATGGCGGTGGCGGCCCGGGACCGAGGACGCCGCACGGGTGCTGGCCGGTCTCTTGCGGATCAGCGAACGGATCGGCAAGCGCGCCGTCCTGTTGCCGACCGACGACGCCGGCGCGCTGTTCGTCGCCGAGTACCAGGCGAAGCTGCGCGAAGCCTTCCTGTTCCCCGAACCGGATCCGGGGCTCCCGGCGCTGCTCGCCGACAAGTACTCGCTGCACGAGATCTGCCTGCGGCTCGGCGTGCCCACGCCGGCGACCGCGCTCGCCCGCTCGTGGGACGAAGCGGAGGCCTTCTGCGCGGCGCACGGCTTTCCGGTGATCGCGAAACTGGTCCGCCCGTGGCGGCCGTCCGGCGCCGGTCGGACGCGGAGCACGAATCTGGTGCGCACGCGCGAGGAACTGCGGGGACTGATGGAGCGCGCCGAGCTGATGCTCCAGGAGTACCTGCCCGGCGGCGCGGAGGCTGACTGGTTCTTCCACGGCTACTGCGACGAGCATTCGGTGTGCCGTCCGGCGTTCACCGGCCGCAAGCACCGGTCTTATCCGGCGGGGGCCGGGCTGACCGCGTTCGGCACCGCCGAGCCGAACGCCGAACTGAGCGACGCCGTCCAGACGATGCTCGAGCGGCTGTCCTACCGCGGGATCATGGACCTCGACCTCCGGCGCGACCCGCGCGACGGCCGGTACCAGCTGCTGGACTTCAACCCCCGGCTCGGCGCCCAGTTCCGGTTGTTCGTCGACGACGCCGGGGTAGACGTCGCGGTCGCCGCCCACCTGCACCTCACCGGCCGCGAGATCCCGGTCGGAAACCCGGTCCGGCGCGGGTTCCTCGTGGAGAACTACGACCCGTTCGCCGCGCTGGGCTCCTGGCGCCGCGGCCAGCTGCGGCCGGGCGACTGGCTGAGGTCCCTGCGCGAAGTCGACGAACTCGCCTGGTTCGCCCGCGACGACCTGGCGCCCTTCGGCCTGATGTGTGCCCGCCTGGCCTGGCGGATCCTGCGCCGTCCGTTCCCGGCCGCGCACCGGCCGGACGAACCGACCCCGAGACACCGCCGCGGCCGTGCCGCGGCGCAGCACCGGAAGGGGAACCGATGATCAGCCAACCCGAAGTCGTCGTAATCGGAGCGGGTCCGTACGGCCTGTCGATCGCCGCCCACTTGCGCGGCAAGGGCGTGCGGTTCCGGCACTTCGGGACGCCGATGCATCTGTGGCGCGATGCGATGCCGGAGGGGATGTTCCTGAAGTCCCAAGGCTTCGCGTCGAATCTGTCCGATCCGGCCGGCACGCACACGCTCGCCGCGTTCTGCCGCGAGACCGGAAGGGAGTACGGCGACTACGGCGTCCCGGTTCCCCTCGACACGTTCGTCGCCTACGGCGACTGGTTCCGGGCCGCGCAGGCCGCCGGCCTCGAAGACCGGACGGTCGAGCGGATCACCGGCACCGGCGGCGGATACGAGCTCAAGGTCGACGACGGCGAGGTCGTCCGGACCCGGCACGTCGTGTGCGCGCCCGGTGTCCAGCACTTCGCGCACCTGCCGGCGGAATTCGCCCGGCTGCCCGAGCAGGTCTGCTCGCACAGCTCGGCGCACCGCGACCTCGGCCGGTTCCGCGGCAAGGACGTGATCGTGGTCGGGGCCGGTCAATCGGCGCTGGAAACCGCGACCCTGCTGCACGAACGCGGCGCCAGCGTCCGGCTCGTGGCGCGGGCCTCGAAGGTGGCGTGGAACGGCCCGCCGCTGCCGCCGGACCGCCCGCTCCTGCGCAAGCTGCGCGAACCCGAGGCGGGGCTCGGTTCCGGGTGGTCCACGTGGTTCTACTCGACGCGGCCGCGCGTGTACCGCTCGCTGCCGCCGCGGGTGCGGATCCGCCGGGCTCGTACCGCGCTCGGCCCCGCCGGAGCGTCGTGGCTGCGCACGCGCGCCGAGGGAGAGTTCCCGACCCTGCTCGGACGGTCGATCGTCGGCGGCGAGCCGGTCGCCGGCGGGGCCCGCCTGCGCCTGCGCGCCGCCGACGGCACGACCGAACAGCTCGAGACCGAACACGTCATCGCCGCTACCGGGTACCGTCCCGCCGTCGCGCACCTTTCGTTCCTCGACGATGCGCTGCAAGTGAAGCTGCGGCGGATCGGGGGAGCGCCGTGGGTCGACGGCGGGTTCCGGTCCAGCCTCCCCGGGCTGTGGTTCGCCGGACCGGTCGTCGCCAGTTCCTTCGGTCCGGTCATGCGCTTCGTTTACGGCGCGGACTACGCGGCCCGGACGGTCGCGAAGCAGTTCGGATGACGACCGAGGCGCCCGTTGCGCGCATCAGCCCGGACCGGCCCGGCATCGCGGAAATCCCGCGGCGCACCCGGCTCCGGACTTCGTTCGCGCGCACGGCCGCGCTGCCCGCGTGCGACGCGGGGGCCCTGTTCGCCGTGCTCGCGGCGACCGGCGGCCCGTGGTGGCCGAAGGTCGCTTACGCCGGCGCGGTGCTGGCGATCCTGCGTCTCGCCGGAACGCAGCGGCAGCGGATCTGCCTGCGCGTGTCCGACGAGCTGCCCTGGCTCGCCTTTGCCGTCGCGGTTCCGGCCGTGCCCTTCCGACTGGACTGGGGCACTGCGCTGATGGCCGGCACCGCGCTCGCCTTGGGGCGGTTCGCCTGCTTCGCGGCGGTGCGAGCGGCGCGACGGCACCGGTGGGTGGCCGAGTCGGCGCTGCTCGTCGGCACCGGCGCTCTCGGTGTCGAAACCGGGCGGATCCTGGCCGCTCATCCCGAATACGGGCTGTGCCCGCTGGGGTTCGCCGACCGGCTTCCGCCCGGGCCGGAGTCGGAGCTCCCGCTGCTCGGCACGCTCGCCGACCTGCCCGGGCTCTGCGCGCGGCACCGGGTGCGGCAGGTGATCGTCTGCTTCCCGGCCGCGACCGACGCCGACCTGGCCGAGCTTTTCCGCACGAACCGGACCAGGCGCACGCGGGTGTCGGTCGTGCCGCGCCTGTACGAACTGGGCACCCGGATTCCCGCCCGGCACCGCGACGAGATCCATGCGATCCCGCTGCTCCCGCTCGCCTCGCCGCGCACCGGAAGGCTCGGCAGGAGGCTGTTCGACGTGGTCGCCGGTGGCGTCCTCTTCCTCGCGACGGCCCCGGTGCTCGCGGTGTTGATGCTCGCGTTGCTGGTGCGCCACGGCCGCCCCGTGCTGTTCCGGCAGGTCCGGCTCAGCCAGGACGGCCGCCCGGTCGCCGTCCTCAAGCTCCGCACCCTCGACGATCCTCGTCCGGACACCAGCTGGGCCGTGCGCGACGACAGCCGCGGCACCTTGCGCCACTGGCTGCGCGCGAGCCATTTCGACGAGTTGCCGCAGCTGTGGTGCGTGCTCCGCGGCAGCCTCTCGCTCGTGGGCCCGCGGCCGGAGCGGCCGTACTTCGCCGACCGGTTCGACCGGAGCGTTCCCGCGTACCGGCACCGCCACCGGGTGCCCGCCGGGGTGACCGGCTGGGCCCAGGTGCACGGACTCCACGGCGACACGTCGATCGCGCAGCGGGTCCGGTTCGACAACGCCTACATCGAACACCGCTCGCTCTGGACCGATCTGGTCATCCTCGTCCGCACCGCGGGCACCCCGTTCAGCGGTCTGCGCCGATCGCGCCGATCCGAAGGAGGAGAACCGTGAGAGTTCTGCACGTCATCACCGGGCTGGATGTGGGCGGCGCCGAACTGCAGGTCCGGATGCTGCTGCAGCACACCCGCAACGACGCGGAGGTGCTCGCGCTCTACAACCCGGCCAAGGTGGCCGCGATGATCCGCGAGGACGGCGGCCGGGTGCGGGACCTGCGGATGCGCCGCAACACCGAACTGTCCGCCGTGCTGCGGCTCGCGCGGCTGATAAGCACCGAGAAGATCGACGTCGTGCACGTCCACCTGTACCGGGCGTGCCTTTACGGCCGGGTCGCCGCGTGGCTCGCCCGCACGCCGGTAGTCGTCACCAGCGAGCACTCGATCGGCGAGACCCACATCGAGCGCCGCCGGATGACCGCGGGCGTGCGCGCGCTGTACCTCGCCACCGACCTGTTCTCCGACGCCACGATCGCGGTGTCGGAAACCGTGCGCGAGCGGCTCGTGAAATGGGGCGTGCGGGAACGCAAGATCGTCACGATTCCCAACGGGCTGGAGTTCGAGGGCCTGGTGTTCGACCCGGTGCGCCGGCGGGACGCCCGCAGCGGGTTCGGAATCGACCAGGACGCGTTCGTGCTCGGCGTGATGGGCAGGCTGGACGCCGCCAAGCGGATCGAGATCGCGATCGAGGCCGCCGCTCCGCTGCTCGGCGAGAAGTGCAAGATGCTGATCGTCGGCCAGGGCGCGGACCGGGAACGCCTGGAAGGGATCGCGGCCGTGGTCGGCGTCGCCGACCACGTGCTCTTCGCCGGCTACCAGGCCGACGGCCTCGCCATGCTGTCCGCGCTCGACCTTTACGTTTCCACCTCCGCGCAGGAGACGTTCGGCCTGTCGGTGCTGGAGGCGCTGGCGAACGGGATGCCGGCGCTGTTCACCGCCTGCCCCGCGCTCGACGGCATCGCCACCGAGCGGGCACGGCAGGTTCCCGGGGGAGTGGCCGACCTGCGGGCGGAGATCCGCAAGGAGATCGAAGCCGGGCCGCGCCCGCGCGAGACGGTGCCCGCGGTCGTCGACCGGTACGGCATGGCCTCGGTCGCGGCTCGCATCGACGACCTCTACGACGACCTCGCCGCCGCGCGGCGCAAGCGGTTCCGGCTGCGCCGCCGGCCCAGCGGTCCCGCGATCGGAGGAGACCGTGCTCATGTCCGTGCACGATGATTTCGGAGTGCGCGCCGCGCATCGTGACGAGATGACTCCCGTGCGGCTCTTCCTCGTCGACGACCACCAGATGCTGCGCGACGCGCTGGCCGCTCGGCTGTCGCTCGCGCCGGGGGTCTGCGTGGTCGGCGGGGCGGCCGTGCACGACCCGGCGCTGCTGGAACGGATGGGCGGGTCGCGCCCCGATGTCGCGACCGTCGAGATCGGGCACTGCGGCGGCGATCCCGGGGAACTGCTCGGCCGGCTGGCCGAGGAATTCCCGCACCTGTCCGTCGTGGTGCTGACCGATCGCACCGAAACCGACCTGGCGGTCGTCGCCGCCAAGGCGGGCGCGATCGCCTGGGTGCCGAAGAACAGCACGATCGAGCATCTCGTGTCGGTCCTGCACGCCGCGGGACTCGGGCAAGGCACCTATCCGGCGGTGCATCTGGGCGAGGTGCTGCGCGCGTTGCGCGACGACGTCCGCCGGGCCCGTGACCGCAGCGGCCCGCTGGACATGCTGAGCCAGCGGGAGCGCGAGGTGCTGGCCAGCATGGTCGACGGCAAGCGGCGCTCCGAGATCGCGCGGGAACTCTGCGTCTCGACCAACACGGTCCGGACCCACACGCACAAGATCCTCACCAAGCTCGGCGTCGGCAGCAGCCTCGAGGCGGTCCGGGTCGCGGTGTCCTCGGGAATGCGGCCCGCGGCGAACGCGCGACCGCGCGGTCACGGAAGGCAGTCGTGCGACGGATCGGCCGACGGGCAACCGGTTCGCGGTCGTAACGGCGCTCGTCCTGCTTGATGAGCCGCGTCGCGCCGGACGCGCCTAGCGTCGCACGGAAGACCGGTTCCCGCGGACCGCGAATGCCGTTCGGCCGACTTTCGACACAGTGGGAGAAGGAGTTGGCGTGAAGTATCTCAGGAAATGGCGCCCGGCTGCCGCTCTGGCGCTGGCGCTCGGATGCAGCTGCGGATTCGTCGTGGCGCCGGGGATCGCGGCCGCGGCGGGTCCGCCGCGGGTCGACTTGAACGTCCTCGTCGTCACCGACGGTTCGCCCTGGGTGGAGGGCCTCCGGCAGCAGATGGCGTCCGAAGGCGTCGCCACCACGGTGGTCGACCTCAACAACAGCTCCCGCCCGGTCATCACCAGCGGGTTCCTCGCCGACACTCTCTCCGACGGCACGCCGCACGCGAAGTTCGAAGGCGTTGTGCTGCCCAGCGATTCGCCGGCCGGGTTGTCCGCGGACGAGCGGACCGCGCTGACGAACTACGAAACCGGGTACGCGGTGCGCGAGGTGGACAGCTACGTCTACCCGACCGCGAACGTCGGCATGAACGCGCCGGCCTACGCCGGGTCGCTCGACGGCGTCAACGCCACGGTCACCGCTGCCGCGCGCGCGGACGCGTTCCGTTACCTCAAAGGAACTTTCGCCTTCGACGGCCAGCCCGGCGGCCCGCTGTCCTACGGCTATCTGGGACAGCCGCTCGCGAACACCGCGACGTCGTCCTTCACGTCGTTCCTGACCGCGCCGATCCCCGGCTCGGCCACCACCGGAACGCTCGCCGGCGTGTACACCACCGGCAACCGGCAGCAGCTGGAGATCAGCTTCGGCTACAACTACTACCAAGGCCAGTTCCGGTATCTGGCGCACGGCATCGTCGACTGGGTGACCAAGGGCGTCCACTTCGGATACTGGCGCAACTACTTCAGCGTCAACATCGACGACGTCTTCAACTACGACGCGATCTGGAGCGACGTCGGGAAGTGCACCCCCGGCGACGGGACCTGCCCGGCCGGCACGCCGGACACCACGCCAGCGCGGATGTCCGCGACCGACGCTTCGTACGCCGCCCAATGGGAGCAGCAGAACACCTTCACGCTCGACATGCTGTACAACGGCGGTGCCTCGGTGCAGTACCTCGCCGACAACGCCGCGCTGCTCGACCCGCTGCTGCTGCAGTTCCAGCTGCAGGGCGTCAACCAGTTCCGCTGGGTCAACCACACCTACACCCACCAATTCCTCGGCTGTCAGCAGGACTTCACGGTGATTCCGTGGCGGTGCGCGACCGATTCCAGCGGGAACATCCTCTGGGTGCCCTCGTCGACCATCAACAGCGAAATCAAGCAGAACATCCAGTGGGCCAAGCAGAACGGGATCCCGGTGCGCGGCGGCGAGCTGGTCGCCGGGGAGCACTCGGGCACGTTCATCCTGCCCCAGCAACCGGTCGACAACCCCAACTTCGACGCGGCGCTGGGCCCGGACGGGGTCAAGTGGCTCGGGCTGGACGCTTCCCGCGAAGCGAATCAGCGGGCCGTCGGCGCGGCGCTCGGCGTGCCGCGGCACCCGGTCAACGTGTTCTACAACGTCGCCACCAAGGCGCAGGAGGTCTCCGAGTACAACTGGATCTACACCTCCACCGCCAACGGCGGCAGCGGAATCTGCCAGAACAGCACGACCAGCACCTGCATCGCACCGCTCGACCCGAGCACCGGATGGGATTCCTACATCCTGCCGCAGTCGATCCAGATCGCACTGAGCACCGTGCTGCAGAACGACCCGCGGCCGTACTACATGCACCAGTCGAACCTGACCCAGGACCGCCTGGCGCTGCAGTTCACGAGCGGCCTGTTGTCGGCTTACCGCACTGTCTTCGCGACGAGCACGCCGGTCGTCAACGCGACGATGACCCAGGAAGGACAGGCGCTGCAGTCCCAGAGCCAGTGGACCGCGACGCAGAACGCCGGCACGGTGACCGGCTACGTCCAGGGCACGTCGGTCGTCGTCACCGGGCCGGCGGGCACGTCGGCGCCGCTCACCGCCCCGGCCCAGACCAAACAGGGCAGCCCGGCCTACGGCAACGCCTATGCCGGGGAACGGTCGGCGTACCCCACGCTCGGCTCCTCCCCGCTGGTGCTGACCCTGCCGTCCACCCCGTTCCCGACCTCGCCGTAAGACAGGAGCCGGCGATGAAGGTCGCGCTGATGACCGAAGGCACTTACCCGCACCAGTTCGGTGGGGTCAGTGTCTGGTGCGACCAGCTCGTCCGCGGCATGCCGGAGCACGACTTCCACGTGGTCGCGCTCGTCGCCACCGGCGCCGAGCAGCCCGCGTGGGAGCTCCCGGCGAACGTCGCGTCCGTCCTCAGCGTCCCGTTGTGGGGAAGCGGTCCGGCCGGGCGGAAGCCCGGCCGGACCGGTCGCCGGCGCTTCTCCGCCCTGCTGGCCGAGCTGGTCGACGTGCTGGCGGACAATTCGCCCGAGGCGCCCGCCCGGTTCGGCGAAATACTGCGGGCGTTCTTCGAATACGCGGAAAGCGAAAGCCTCACCGGCGCCTTCGCGACCGACGAAGCGTTCGAGCAGTTCACCCGGCTGTGGTGCGGGCAGTGGCCGGACACCGCACCGGTGCGGCCGAGCCTGCACGACGCCCTCACCGCGCTGCAACTGCTCGACCATTCGCTCCGTCCGCTCGCGCACCCGCCGGAGCCCGCCGACGTGGTGCACGCGGTCACCAACGGGCTCGGCGTGCTGCCCGCGCTGACCGTCAAGTGGCGCTACGGCATGCCGGTGATCGTCACCGAGCACGGCATCTATTTGCGGGAGCAGTACTTGCACGCCCGCAAGGGCCCGTACCGCTGGCCGGTCAAGGCCTTCTACCTGAGGTTCCTCCACCATCTCTGCGCGCTCGGCTACCGCGAAGCCGCGGTGATCACGCCCGGGAACGTCTACAACACGCGATGGGAACAGCGGCTCGGCGCCGCCGCCGAGTCGATCAAGACCGTCTACAACGGAGTGAACCCGGACGATTTCCCCGCCTTCGAAGAAGAACCCGAGGCTCCGACCGTTTCGTGGGTCGGGCGCATCGATCCGATCAAGGACCTCGAGACGCTGATCCGGGCCTTCGCGCTGGTGCGCGAGGAGATCCCGGCCGCGAAGCTGCGGCTGTTCGGTTCCCCGCCCGGCGGACGCGAAGGATACCTGCGGCAGTGCGAGGACCTCATCGTCGAACTCGGCATCGACGGCGCCGCCCGGTTCGAGGGACGGGTGGAGATCATCCGGGACGCCTACGAGGCGGGGCACGTGGTCGTGCTGTCGAGCCTGTCCGAAGGATTCCCGTACAGCGTGCTCGAGGCGATGACCTGCCGGCGGCCGTGCGTGGCGACGGACGTCGGCGGCGTCACCGAGGCGATCGCGGACACCGGGATCGTGGTGCCGCCGCGGAATCCGCGCGCCATGGCGGACGCGTGCGTGCGCTTGCTGCGCGACAGCGAACTCCGGCTGCGGCTCGGGTCCGCGGCCCGGGCGCGGGCGCTCGAGTTCTTCACCGTGGACCGGGCCGTGGAGACGTTCGACGAACTGTACGAGCGGCTCGGCTCCGGTCTTCCGCTGCGGTACGCGGAGGAATCGGCATGAGCGCGGGGACCCTGTCCGGGCTCCAGCAGGCCGTGCCGCCGCACGCCCTGCTGGAGGCACCGGGCCGCCGAGGGCAGCGGGACGGGGTCGGCGAGCTGTGCCAGGAATTCGCCGCGGTGTGCCGGTCGGCGGTCGACCCGCTGGAGATCGCCGCGGCGCTGGAGTTCGACGGGCTCAACGACCAGGCCGTCCGGGAGAAGTACGGCTACGCCGACGTGTTCGAACTGGCCGAGGAGATGCACCGGCGCGTCCCCGCCGACCCGGTCGAGCCGCCCGGCGCCGAGGATCCGTGGCGGCTGGGGCTGGGCCGCCCGGCGTTGCACGGGCTGATCTACAGCCTGCCCGCGATGTTCTTCCCCGCGGCCACTGGTCTCCTCCGCGGTCCCGGCTCGATCACCGTGCTGCTGGTGTCGATGCTGGTTTCGTGGCCGGTCAGCCAAGGACTGGCCTATCTCGGCTACGCGCGGCTCGGGCGGGGTGATGCCGCCGCGACGAAACTGACGCTGCGGTACGGATTTCTGGGCACCGTGGCGGTCGCCGCACTGGCGATGGCGGTCACCGGGCTGGTGGTCGACGCGCGACTGACCGCGCTGGCCTTCGGCTTCGGCCAGGGGCTGTACATGCTGAGCGCGACCGTGCTCATGGTGCTGGGGGCGGAGCGGCTGCTGCTGCTCGTCCTGACGCCGGGTTTCCTTGCCGGGGCAGTGTTCCTGCTGATGGGGCGTCCGAACGGGTTCGCCGTCCCGGTCGCGTGGGCGCTCGCGGTGACGCCGCTGTGCGGTCTCGCGATGTCGATGTGGGTCACGCGGGGCATCGGCAAAGGCGCGGGCAAGCCGTTCGCGTTCGCGGACCTGGTCGCCGCTCTGCCGAGCGCCTCGTTCGGGCTGGCCGCAGCCGCGCTCATCGCCTTCCCCGTGGTGCCGGGGTGGGGTGCCGGCCGGACCGGCATCAACACGGGCGCGCTGCTGGCCGCCCTTCCTCTCTCGCTCAGCATGGGAGCGGCCGAATGGACGCTGTTCTGGTTCCGGCGGCGAAGCTGGCGGCTGCTGCGCGCCACCGGAAAGCTGCGCGCGTTCGGCCGCCGGGCCCGGCTGATCCTGCTTGCCGCACTGGGGCAGTACCTGATCGCGACGGCCGTCCTCATCGCGGCCGTCTCCGCGATCGCGTGGGCGATCGGGCCGGCGCAGCCCGGCGGGAGCGCCTATCCGCAGATCGCCGCGTACCTGGCGCTCGGCGGCGCGATGTTCCTCGCGCTGCTCCTGCAGACCACCCGACTTCGGGTCGTTCCGCCGGCCGCCTGCGCGGTCGCGTTCGCGCTGGAGTTCGCGGGCCGGGACTTCGGGCTGCGCGCGCAATTGGCCGCCACAGTCGGGCTGCTCCTGTTCTTCGGCGCGTACGCCCTGGCTGTCCTGGGCAAGCCGTCGCGGCACACGTAGCGAAGCCATGCAGAGAAGGGATCGATTCATGACGGGACTTGCCGCCGTCACCGGCGCCGAGGGCTTCATCGGTTCGCACCTGGTGGAGGCGCTGGTGCGGCGCGGGCATCGAGTCCGCGCCATGGTGCTCTACAACATGTACAGCTCGCAGGGCTGGCTCGACACCGTGGATCCGGAGATCCGCGCGAACGTCGACGTGGTGTTCGGAGACGTGCGCGACCCGGGGACCGTCCGGGAACTCGTCGAAGGCGCCGAAACCGTGTACCACCTCGCGGCGCTGGGTTCGATCCCGTATTCCTACGCCGCTCCGCGGTCCTTTGTGGACACCAACACGATCGGCACGCTGCACGTGCTCGAAGCGGTGCGCGCCTGCCGCACGCCGCGACTCGTGCACACCTCGACCAGCGAAACCTACGGCACCGCCCGCAGCGTCCCGATCAGCGAGCAGCATCCGCTGCAGGCGCAATCGCCCTACGCGGCGTCCAAGATCGCCGCGGACAAGCTGGTCGAGTCCTACCACTTGAGCTTCGAAGTCCCCGCGGTCACGCTCCGGCCGTTCAACACCTTCGGCCCGCGGCAGTCCGCGCGCGCCGTGATCCCGGCGGTGATCACGCAACTCGCGTCCGGCGCCCGGCAGCTTCGGCTCGGGGCGACCGAACCCACGCGCGATTTCACCTATGTCACCGACACCGCGCAGGCGTTCGTCACGCTGGGCACCGCCCCGGCGTCGGCGGTGCTCGGCGAGCAGTTCAACGCCGGGTCCGGTTCGGAGGTGTCGATCGGCGACCTGGTCGGCGACATCGCGCGGCTGATGGGCGCCCGCGCCGACATCGTCGAGGAGACGCGGCGGTTGCGTCCCAAGGACTCCGAGGTGATGCGGCTGGTGTGCGACGCGTCGAAGCTGACGCAGCGCACCGGATGGCGTCCTCGGCACACCCGCGAGGAAGGACTGCGCAAGACCATCGAATGGTTCTCCGACCCGGTCAACCTGGCCCGGTACCGGCAGAACGAATACAACCAGTGACTTCGAGGAGGCGATCATGCACGCGGTGATCATGGCCGGCGGCAAAGGCATCAGACTCCGTCCCTACACGACGCGCCTGCCGAAGCCGCTCGTGCCGATCGGGGACGAGTTCTCCATTCTCGACATCGTCCTGACCCAGCTGGCGCAGGCCGGGTTCGACCGGGTGACGCTCGCGATCGGGCATCTCGGCGAGCTGGTCCGCTCCTACGCCGGCGACGGACGGCGCTGGGGCGTGGACATCGACTACCACCAGCAGGGTTCGGCGCTGGGCACGATGGGTCCGGTGGTGGACCTGGTCGACCGGCTGCCGGAGGAGTTCCTGGTGATGAACGGCGACGTGCTCACCGACATCTCCTTCGCGGACCTGCTGGGCCGGCACCGGGAGAGCGGCGCGCCGCTGACCGTCGCGACGTACCAGCGCCAGGTGCAGGTGGACTTCGGCGTACTGTCCACACAGGACGGTGTGGTCGTCGACTTCGTCGAGAAGCCCAAACTGGACTACCGGGTCAGCATGGGCGTCTACGGGCTGTCCCGGGAGACCCTCCTGCCCTACACCCGAGGCCTGCCGCTCGGCTTCGACGAACTCGTCCTGGACCTGCTCGCCCGGGGCGTCCCGCCGCGCGAATACGCGTTCAACGGCTACTGGCTCGACATCGGGCGGCCCGACGACTACGACCGCGCGAACGCCGAGTTCGACCTCCTCAAGAAGACCCTGCTGAAGGGTTCGCCATGCGCGTCCTGGTGATCGGCGCGTCGGGGTTCCTCGGCGGCCACGTCCGGCGCGCCGCGTGCGCGCGGGGCTTCGACGTGGTCACCGCGGGGCGCAGCCCGGTGCGCCCGGCGGACCGGGACTATCTGTTCGACCTCTCCGCGTGCGTGGCCGGCGACCTCGCCGAGTTGCTCGTCGAGGTGGCGCCGGACGCGGTGGTCAACTGCGCGGGTGCGGTCGCCGGCGACGCGGAAACCCTGACCCGGGCGAACGTCGCCGCGACGGAGAACCTGGTGCACGCCGTGGCGCTGGCCGACCGAGGCGTCCGCCTGGTCCACTTGGGATCCGCCGCGGAATACGGCCGCGGTTCGCCCGGCGTCCCGGTCCGGGAGGACGCGAGTCCTCGGCCGATCGGCCCGTACGGCATGACCAAGCTGCTCGGCACCCAGAGCGTCGTGCACGCGCGCGAGCGGGGCCTGGACTGCGTCGTGCTCAGGGTGTTCAACCCGGTGGGCGCCGGCGCGTCGCTCAGCGGCCTGCCCGGTCGCGCCGCCGCCGCGCTGCGCAAGGCCGTCGCCGACGGCAGCGATCTCCGGCTGGGCCCGCTGGACGCGGTCCGGGATTTCGTCGACGCCCGCGACGTCGCCGACGCGGTGCTCGCCGCGCTCGCGGTGCCGGCGCTCCCGCCGGTGCTGAACGTCGGCAGTGGCCGCGGACTGTCGGCGCGAGCGCTGGTCAAGGAACTGCTCGAAGCGAGCGGAGCCGGGTGCGCGGTCTACGAGGACGCGCCGGGCTCCGTGCGGTCGGCGGACGTCCCGTGGCAGGAAGCCGACCTCACGCTCACGACGCGGACGCTGCCGTGGAGCCCCCGGCGGGATCTCGCGGACGCCGTCGCGGACCTGTGGAGCGCGTCGTGATCAAGCTGGTCGTGCCGGCGTACTTCTACCCGACCGTGCGGCCGGGGGACTGGGCCGAGCTGGCCCGGCACCCGGACCGGATCCGGCTCGTCGTGCTCAACCCGGCGAGTGGTCCGGGCGGGCAGTGCGACGAGGCGTTCCTGCGGCCGCTGGAACGGCTGCGCGAGGCCGGGGTCGCGGTCGCGGGTTACGTCGACACCGACTACGGCAGCCGTCCCGCCGCCGAGGTGCTCGCCGAGTTCGACCGGTACGTCGACTGGTACGAGGCGAACGGCGTGATGTTCGACCGGGTCTCAGCGCTGTCCGCCGATCTGCCGCACTACGCGTCGCTCTCCCGCGCGGTGCGCGCGGCGGGCGCGGGGGTCGTCGCGTTCAACCACGGCGCCCACCCGGCCGAGGGCTACGCCGAGCACGCGGATCTCCTCGGCACCTTCGAAGGCCCGTTCCGGTCCTATGTGGACGCGGGAATCCCGCGCTGGGTGCGCCGCTGGCCCGCCGACCGGTTCTTCCACCTGGTCCACGCCGTGCCCGGCAAGTACTTCGCGGACGTGGAGCGGCTCGCGATCCGCCGGAACGCGGCGAACGCTTACCTCACCGACCAAGGGGGCGCCAACCCATGGCAGTGCCTGCCCGGCGGCCTGCTCGCTTCTTCTCCGTCCTAGCGGCTTTCCTGGCGGCTTTCCTGGTGGCGGGGTCGTGCGCGGCAGCCCCGTCCTCCGTCGCGGTCCCGCCGTCGGTCGTGGCCGGGAAACAGCGCTGGATCCCGGCGCCGCGCACGACGTGGCAATGGCAGCTGAGCGGGACGGTCGACACCACGGTGAACGCCCAGGTCTACGACATCGACGGAGTCGACAACAGCGCGGACGTCGTCGCCGCGCTGCACCGGGCGGGCCGCGAGGTCGTCTGCTACGTGAACGCGGGCGCCGCCGAGGACTTCCGTCCCGACGCCGCGGCGTTTCCGCCTGCGGTCAAAGGAAAGAACGACGGCTGGCCGGGCGAGCAGTGGCTCGACATCCGCCGCCAGGACATTCTGGCCTCGATCATGACGGCCCGGTTCCGGCAGTGCCGGGACAAGGGGTTCGACGCGATCGAGGCCGACAACGCCGACTCCTACGCCGAGGACACCGGCTTCCCACTGACCGGAGCCGATCAGCTCTCCTACAACCGGATGCTGGCCGGGATCGCGCACCGGCTCGGCCTGTCGATCGCGTTGAAGAACGATCTGGAGCAGGTCGGCGACCTGCTGCCGGACTTCGACTTCTCGATCGACGAATCGTGCGCGGAACAAGGCCAGTGCGATCTGCTGGTCCCGTTCATCCGGGCCGGGAAAGCGGTGTTCCACGTCGAATACCGGCTGCCGAACGAGCAGTTCTGCCCGGAAACCACGGCGCTGGGCTTCAGTTCGATGCGCAAGAACCGGAGCCTGGACGCGGCTCGCTGGCCCTGTTGAGCGGTCCCGGCGCCCCCGCGGACGGGAACGCCGGGACCGGGGCGCGTCAGTGCGCCGGTTTGAAGGAAACCTGGATCTGCGCGCTCACGCCCGGAGGCGGGGTGAAGCCGAAGATTTCGCTGCTCGAGTAGTGGCCCGGGATCGCCGGGACGCCGATGTCGTCATTGGTGAGCTTGGTGACCGTGGTCTGGCCGCGGCTGGTCGTAGTGTCGGTTTCGTCGGTGAAGAAGGTGTACGGCCCGGCGCTGCCCGGCCCGACCCACCACTTCGTCACGTCGGCGCTGGTGTGCGCCGCGCCGTTGAAGGCGCCGTGGCTGCAGCCGGTGAGCTCCGCGTCCCCGGTGTTGGCTCCGGTCGCCGGGTTGTGGTCGAGTTCGCCCCACCCCCAGAACCCGCCGAGGTTCTGGCTGCCGCAAAACGCGGGATTGTCGCAATTGAACGAAATCGCGAGCTGGTACACGTCCATCGCGCCGTCTCCGCCGTAAGCCGACGCACTGCCGGCCCCGAGAATCGCCGCGGCGACCGCCAGAACCGCGGCACTCGCGGCGGCGATCAATTTCTTGGCTCGTCCATGCATGATATGTCCTGATGCGGATTTCGCCGACCGCGCCCCGATGCGCGGAACGGTCTGAAATGGAGTCGGCGGGAAAAACCACGGTGTTACCAGTTGTTTTTCAGCCACGGGATTCGCTCGACGGCTGCGGCCGGGGTCTCGGCGCGGCTGAGTGTCTGGGGCCGTTGCCGCCCGAGGATGTCGCTGAGCGTATGCAGGAACTCGCCGATCGCATTGTGCGGCTGTGCGACGCGTACTGCCGAAGCTCGTCGCTGGTGGCGGACGCGGAGTGCGACACGGTTGAGAAGGAGTCGCGCTGGTTGGTCGAAGCGAGTCCGGACTGGATCAAGGGCCCGATCTTGGACGCGCACTTCGCCCTCTTCGCAGGCTGAGGAAATCCCGGCGCACTCGCGGAACCGCCTGCGCGTGATGGGGTCAACGATGACTGACCAGATCGAATCGCCCACGGTGCGTAAAGTGTATCATCGGTTGATTCCGTTGCTTTTCCTGATGTTGTTCTTCAATTACCTGGATCGCAGCAACATCGGTTTCGCCGAACTGGACATGGGTGACAAACTGCGTTTGGGCCCCTCGATTTTCGGTTTCGCGGGCAGCATCTTCTTTCTCGGCTACATGGTGCTCGAAGTGCCGAGCAACCTGCTGCTGCACCGGTTCGGGGCGCGGCGCTGGATCGGCCGGATCCTGCTGACCTGGGGTGCGGTCGCGGCGCTGACCGCGTTCGTCTATGACGATACGAGCTTCTGCGTCATGCGTTTCCTGCTCGGCGTGATGGAAGCCGGTTTCCTGCCCGGCATCGCGGTTTACGTCACCAAGTGGTTCCCCGAGCGCTACCGTGCGCGGGCGGTCGGCGGGTACATCATCGGCAATTCGATCGCGGCGGTGCTGGGCGGCCCGAGTTCCACCGCGCTCATGAAGTATCTGGACCGCTTCGCGAGCCTCGCCGGCTGGCAATGGATGTTCATCGTGGCAGGCGCCGCCGCGATGATCCTCGGACTGGTCGCGTTTCGCGCGATGGCCGAGCGCCCCGCCGACGTCAAATGGCTCACCGCGGAGCAAAAGGCGTGGCTGGAGTCCGCTTTGGAATCCGAGCGCGAGGCACTGGGCGGGCAGCGGCACGTGCCCGTTCTGCGCGTCATCCGCGACAGCCGGGTGTGGAGCCTGTCGATCCTCTTCGGCTGCGCGCTGGTCGGTATCTACGGTCTGCTGCTTGCGGGGAGGTTCGAGCCCCTTTCGTTCGGCCATCAACGGTGTTGACTCACGCGGCCTCGCCGCGTCGGCTTCCGCGAGCTGCTCGGGCGTGATCTCGCCCTGGCTGAGCACGGCGTTGAGACCCGGCATCCGGTCCAAGACCCTGCCCGCCTCCCGCATCGGCGCGTGCAGCAGGCGGCACCGATCAGCGCCGGGATCTTCACCGCGCACTCCCGCCCGAATCCGACCATTTCGTCGCGCCCGGGCAGTTCGCCCAGCCCGCGCACGATGATCTCCTCGACCCGCACCCGCATCCGCTTGACTGTCCGCGGCTGGAACGCCGGTGACGCGAGCTCGCACAGCCGGGTGTGCGCGGGCGCGTCCACGTTAGGGAGGGAGAATCGGTAGAACTCCGCCGTCGGCCCGGTCCCGAAGTGGGCGGGAAACTCGCCTGGGTGCGGCTGCACGGTGTTCTTTGCGGACTTGAGAGCCATTTCGACGTCGGCGTAGCCGGTGAGCAGCCACGAATCCTGCCCGTTCACCACGGTGCGGGCGATCGGCGAAGTCTCTCGCAGGCGGCGATAAGCCGTGTGCCGGTCTGCTGTGAAGGCCGGGTCCGACGGATCCAGACGAACGACATCCGCGGCGTTGGTCATCTCGAAATCGCCTTCGAACTCGCTCAGCCCTCCGAGTGCCTGCCCTGCCAATGCTAGGCAGGGACGCCTCTGCGTCTTGGGCGAAATCTTGGGCCGGGCGGGCGGTTCTCGAAGCCGGGCTCTCGACCTCTTTGGTCGGCAGCAGACCGGGCACGCTAACCCGACCAGCATCGCCATGGTCAAGTGCGTCAGTCCAAACAACACGATCGGAGACCGTCGCATTGCCCAGACCCGGAAAGACGTAAGGCCAGCGCACTGGGCGTGAGCAGTGACAGGGGACAGGGGAGCCGTGCGGAGGGCGGACCCCGCACCCGGGGACCGGACCACGTGGTCGCCCGGTCGTGTGCGGACCGGGTTGGCGGGCAGTGTCGCTCCCGGAACCGTTAACGACGACGGGAGTTGGGAAATGGGAAGTCTTGACGGCAAGGTCGCGCTGGTCACC
Source organism: Amycolatopsis echigonensis (assembly GCF_002846615.1). Classification (NCBI taxonomy): domain Bacteria; kingdom Bacillati; phylum Actinomycetota; class Actinomycetes; order Pseudonocardiales; family Pseudonocardiaceae; genus Amycolatopsis; species Amycolatopsis echigonensis. Next base: position 5,900,722 of record NZ_PJMY01000003.1, read on the forward strand.
GGTGCGGCCCGGGGACAGGGACGTTCGCACGCGGTGCGGCTCGCCAACGAGGGCGCCGACCTGATCATCGTGGACATCTGCGGCAAGGTGCCGACTACGGCCTACCGCGGCGCGACCTCGGCCGACCTCGCCGAAACCGCCCAGCACATCGAAAAGGCGGGCCGCAGGGCGGTCTCGCGAGAGGTCGACGTGCGGGACCTCGCGGCGCTGACGGAGGCGGTAGCCGACGGGGTGGCCGAACTCGGCCGCTTGGACGTCGTCGTGGCCAACGCCGGCGTGTTCTCCTCGGCGCCGGTGCACGAATTGACCGAAGAGCAGTGGGACACGATGATCGACGTGAACCTCTCCGGCGTGTGGAAGACGGTGCGAGCCACCGTGCCGACGCTGATCGAGCAGGGCACCGGCGGGTCGATCGTGCTGATCAGCTCCACCGGCGGCACCCAGGGCTTCCCGAACTTCGCGCACTACGTGGCCGCCAAGCACGGTGTCATCGGGCTCACCCGTTCCATCGCCAACGAGCTGGGCGCCCAGAACATCCGGTGCAACGCGATCCAGCCGACGTCGGTGCTCACCGACATGATCGACCACGAGGCGATGTACCGGCTGTTCCGGCCGGACCTGGACTCGCCGACGCACGAGGACTTCCGGGAGGCCTGCCAGGCCGGGATGAACGTGCTGCCGATCCCGTGGGTCGAGCCGCGCGACATCTCCGCCGCCGTGGCCTGGCTGGCGTCCGACGAATCCCGATATGTCACCGGCATTTCGCTGCCCGTGGACGCGGGGGCGATCGGCAAGATGTGAGCACACGGGAAAAGCCCGGCCGCGCGCACGGCCGGGCTTTTCCCGGGTTCAGACGAGGTTGAGCAACGCGCCGTCGTGGAATCTGCTGTGGTGGAACACCAGCGGGCCGGTGCCGTGCCCGGTGTCCAGGCCCAGCACGCGCCCGACGACGATCGTGTGGTCGCCGCCCGGGTACTCCCCGGCGATCTCGCAGTCCACATAGGCGTGCACGCCGTCGAGGACCGGGCTGCCGTGCGGGCCGGGCTGATAGCCGACCCCGTCGAACCGGTCGCCCGGTCCCGCGAACTGCCGGGCGAGCGGTTCCTGGCCCGAAGCGAGCACGTTCGCGCAGAACCGGCTGGACTCCCGGATTCTCGGCCACGTCGAGGAACCGTTGCCCGCGCAGAAGAGCACGAGCGGCGGCTCCAGCGACACCGACGTGAAGGAACTGACCACCATGCCCACCGGCCCGGGCGCGGTCACCACGACCACCCCGGTCGTGAAGCGGCTCAGCGCCGTCCGGAACGCGACCGCGTCGAACTCGCTCATCCTGCTCTCCTTTCCGGCGCCGGGAACAGTTCCGTGACGCTCACCGCTGGGATGTCGTGCTGGCGGGCGAAGGCCAGCGCTTCGCCGTGCCCCGCCATCTCGCACGGGGCACGGCGCGAGACGAGTCCACAGAGGACGGCCGCCGGTTCGGCCCCGGCCAGCCGGGCGAGCTCGACCCCGGCTTCGGCCACGCCGGGCTCGTCGAAAACGCCGTCTGTCGGCCAGGCCCGCAACGGGACCGTGTGGCCAGGCCGGCGCAACTGACCGCGCTCGGTGGCCGGATCGGCGAGCAACCGCGCTGTCCGGCACCGGTCTGCCGCGGAGATCCCGGTGCTCACGCCGTCGGCGGCGTCGACCGCGACCGCCTGAGCGCACCGGTGCGGACCTCCTGCGGTGACCGGTGGCAGACCGAGCCGGTCGCACGCTTGCCCGGTCAGCGCGACGCGGACGAACCCGGAGCCGTGCCGGATGAGGAACGCCAGCGAGGCCGTGGTGGCCAGTGCCGCGGCGACCATCAGCTCGGCGGTGCCGTGCTCGTCGAGAAGGATGACCGGGTGACCGTCCGCCAGCGCCCCGGCCACCCGGGCCCGGAAAGTCATCGCGGATCAGCCGTAGTCGTGGTACTCGACGACGAGGCCGTCGCGGACGGTGTAGCGGCTGCACAGGTCGATGCGGGCCACCTCGCCGGCGGTCGCGAACCCGGGCACGTCGGCCTGTGCGGTGCCCACCCACGTGTGCTCGACGACCACGGTGTCGCCGTCGGAGTGCAGGGCGCGGCGGTTCTCGAAGTGCTTGTCCGGGAAAGCCGCCTCGAAACCCTTGATGATGTCGCCGAAGGCGTCGCGGTCGTTCAGATCCACGCCGCGGTTGTGGTGTTCGACGTGGATGTCCTCGGCGCAGAGCGCGAGGAGCGCATCGCGGTCGCCGGAGTTGTACGCCTCGACGAAGCGCTCGGCGACCTTCACCGGGTCCTGACTGCTCATGCTGGATCCTTCCTGATCGGGTTCTGCTGCCGAGGCTTCCCTGCCGTGCGGTGGACCGGTACCGGGAACGCCCGTGATCCGCCACGTGTCCGGCCCGGCGCGCTGACCTGGGCGATCGCCGGGCGTGCCACGACCGAGGGGGTCAACATCCGCCGTCCTTGACACGTAGTCCGCGGGCCTCGCATAGTTGGCCACGCGTCAACCGGGCTGACGCCTCGACGAGGAGGCATCGTGATGAATGCGCAGGACTGGCGGGAGATCCGCCAGCTGCACGCCGACGGGATGCCGATCAAGGCGATCGCCCGGCACCGGGGCATCTCGCGCAACACGGTGCGGCGCGCGCTGCAGCTCGGCGAACCCCCGGGGCCGCCGCGTGCCAGGGGGTCCGTCGCCGACGCCCACGAGCCCGCCATCCGGGCGCTGCTGGCCGAGGACCCGGCGATCACGGTCGCGGCGATCGCCGTGCGGATCGGCTGGGAGCACTCGACGACCGTGCTCAAGGACCGGGTCCGCGCACTGCGCGCCGAGGCGCAGGGGCCGGCCCCGGCCACGCCCGGCCCGCGTACCGAACTTCCCGCGCAGCTCACCGAATTCGTCGGCAGGGAAGGGGAGCTGGCCACGATCCGGCAGGTGCTCGGCTCGGCTCGGCTGGTCACGCTGCTGGGGCCTGGCGGAGTCGGCAAAACCCGGCTCGCCATCCAGGCCGCCGACAAGGTCCGCCGTGCCTTCGCCGACGGCGTCCGCTGGGTCGAACTCGGCGCGTTGCGGGATCCGGCTTTGCTGGCGCAGACGCTCGTCGACGCGCTGGGCATCCGGGACCGCTCCGCGAGCCCGCGGCACCTGCTGGTCGACCATCTGCGCAACCGGCAGCTGCTGCTCGTGCTCGACAACTGCGAGCACCTGCTCGGCGCGTGCGCGGAACTGGCCAGTTTCCTGCTGCACGGCGCGAAAGAACTGCGGATCATCGCCACCAGCCGGGAAGCGCTCGCGATCCCGGGCGAGCACGCGGTCGCCGTGGCACCGCTGGGGGACAGCGCGGTCACGCTGTTCGCCGCTCGCGCCCGGGACATTCTGCCGGAATTCTCCCTGGACGACGCGAATCTCGCGCTGGTGCGGCGGATCTGCGGGCAGCTCGACGGGCTGCCGCTGGCGATCGAGCTGGCGTGCGCGCGGCTGCGGGTGCTGTCGCTGTCCGAGCTGGCCGACCGGCTCGGACATCGTCTGCGGTTGCTGACCGGCGGGAACCGGGCGGCCCCGGAGCGGCACCGGAGCCTGCAGGCCACGGTGGACTGGAGCTTCGAGCTGTGCGCCCCGGTGGAGCGCCAGCTGTGGATCCGGACCTCCGTGTTCGCCGGGAGTTTCTCGCTCGCCGCCGCCGAGGAAGTGTGTCAGGACAGCAGGCTCACCGACGATGACATCGTCGACGGGATCGACGGCCTGGTCGGAAAATCCCTGCTGCTGCGGGAGGAGGAGCACGGCGAGGTCCGGTTCCGGATGCTGGAGACACTCCGCGAATACGGCCAGGCGAAGCTGAACGACAAACAGGCGGCCGAACTGCGCGCCCGCCACCACGCCTACTACGCCCGGATGGTCGGCGACGTCACGAGGCAGTGGTTCGGCGAGCGCCAGCAGCAGTGGTGCGTGAAGCTGCGCCTGGAACACGCGAACCTGCGTACGGCCTTCGAAACCGCGCTGGCGCGGGGCGGCGACGGCGCTCGGCTGATCGGTGCGCCGTGGTTCCTCTGGGCGGCCGGGTTCTCCTTCACCGAACACCGCTATTGGCTCGAACGCGCGCTCGGCCTCGAGCGGGACGCCTCGCCGGACCGGGCGCGGGCGCTCGCCACCCTCGGGCTCGTAGCCACGCTGCAAGGGGATCGTGACGCCGCGAGCCGCGCACTGGCGGAAGGGATGCGGATCGCCGAGGCCGCCGGGGACGCGTTCGGGTTGGCCTACAACCGGCACGAGCAGGGGCTCGTGGCGTTCTTCGGCGGGGACTTCGGCAGCTCGGAACGTATCCTGCTGGAGGCACTGGACCGCTATCAGGGCACCGAGGCGCCCCTCGACCTCCTCGGTTCGCTGCGTGTCCACTTAGGACTGCTTTACATCTTCGCCGGCGACACCCACGAAGCCCTGCGGCATTTCGAGCAGTTGCGCCCGCAGTGCGAGCAACACGGTGAGCGCTGGATGTTGTCCTATGCCGTGTACGGCCTCGGCCTGGCCGCGCTGATGTGCGGGGACCATGACGAAGCCGTCGCGCGAGCGACGGAGAGCCTGCGCATGAAGCAGCCTTTCGACGACACGATCGGGCTTTCCCTGACCACGGAACTGCTGGCATGGAGCGAAGCCGCGCGCGGGGAAGCCGAGCGGGCCGCGGTCCTGCTCGGTGCGGCCGAGACGCTGTGGGCATCGGTCGGGATGCAGCTCTACGGCTCGGAACACTGGCTCGACCAGCGCACCCGGTTCGAACGGCAGGCCCGGAACGGGCTGGGAGACAAGGGATACGACTCCGCGCTCGCGCGGGGCCAGGCGATGTCACGCGATCGGGTTATCGAGTTCGCGCTGGGCGAGCGGAGGGGGGTCAACCGGGTCCGCCCGGGCGGGTCCGGCCTGTCGCGGCGGGAATCCGAAGTCGCCGAACTGGTCGCCGAGGGACTCACGAACCGGGAGATAGCGAGGAAACTGGTCATTTCCCACCGCACTGTCGAGGGCCACGTCGAGCACATCCTGGACAAGCTCGGCCTGTCCCGGCGCGCGCAGGTCGCGCAATGGCGGAAAGCGGGTGGCTGACCACGTGGCGGCCCGGATGTGACGACCCGGTTCCGGCGGGAGTCTCGAAGGCGCCCAACGTGCAGTCAGAGAGGACCAAGCACATGACCGGAACCCTCGCCCGCCCGGCCACGGACGCCCTGTCCCGGGCGAAGGCCGTCGCGCCGCTGATCGAGAGCGAAGCCGACACCATCGAGCGCGAGACCACGATCACCCGGCCCGTCGTCGACGCGCTGATCGAAGCGCGGTTGTTCTGGCTGATGGTGCCCGAGGAGTACGGCGGCCTCGGGCTCGGCATGGTCGACTCGCTGAAGGTCATCGAGGAGATCTCCCGTGCCGACGGGTCCACCGGCTGGGCGCTGATGGCCAACGCGTTCAGCACCGGCATCGCCGTCGGCTTCTTCAGCGAAGAAGGCGCGCGGGAGATCTTCGACCAGCCCAACCCCGGCATCACCGCCGGGATGATCCTGCCGACCGGCAAGGCGAAGCGCGTCGACGGCGGCTATCTCGTCAATGGCCGTTACCAATTCGCCAGCGGTTCCGCGCACGCCAGCTGGATCGGCGCCGGGTTCGTGGTGCACGGCGACGACGGCGAACCCCTGGTGTCCGAGACCGGCGACCCGGTGTGCCGGGTGGCCTTCGTCCCGCGCGAAAAGGTCGAGTTCCTGGGCAACTGGAACGTGATGGGCCTGGTCGGCACCGGCAGCTACGACTACGCGGTGACCGACGTGTTCGTGCCGGAGAAGCACACGATGGACACCTTCTCCACCACCCCGGTGCGGCCGGAGCCGCTGTACAAGCTGGGCCTGCTGGGCATCGGCGTCGGCGGGCACTCGGGCGTCGCGCTCGGGCTCGCGACCCGCGCGCTGCAGGAGATCGTGACCATTTCCTCGGGCAAGGCACGGCCAGGTTACGACACCTTCGTCGGCGACTCGGCGTTGTTCCGGCGCGAATTCGCCAAGTACGAGGCGCTGTTGCAGGCCGCGAGGGCCTACGTATACGACATCCACGGCGAGGCGGAGCAGACCGCCGCGGCGGGCGAGGAGATCACCGCCGAGCAGCGCGCGCGGATGCGGCAGGTCACCACGTGGGTCCAGGAGGTGGCGAGCGAGGTCGTCGGGTTCGCGCACCGGTGGGGCGGCAGCCAGTCGATCCGCAACCCCAGCGCGCTCGGCCGGTGCACCCGCGACGCCGCCGTCGCGACCCAGCACCTGCTGGTCGATCCGATGACCCTGGTGGAGGCCGCGCAGGAGATCCTGCCCGGCTACCTGCGCACCGCCTGAAAACTGCCTCGCGGGCGGCCTGTGGCCGGGCTGCCCGCGGGGTTTCCACAACGGAAGAAGGAGAAATCCCGTGACCGTCGAACGGGCGCGTGCGCACAGCCTCGCCGACATCCCGCGCCGCTCGGCGGCCCGCTTCCCGGACAAGACGGCGGTGGTGCACCGCGACGTCCGGCTCACCTTCGTCGAGTTCGACGGCGTGGTGGACCGGGTCGCCGCGGCGCTGCAGGCGGCGGGGCTGGGCCCCGGCGACACGCTCGTGGTGTTGTCGCACAACTGCTGGCAGTTCCCGGTGCTCGATTTCGCCGCCGCGCGCGTCGGGGTGGTGTTCGTGCCGGTCAACTTCATGCTCACCGGCGGCGAGGTCGGCTACATCCTGCGTGATTGTGGCGCCGATGCCTTCGTGGTCGAGGACGCGCTGCTGCCGGTGGCCGAGAAAGCGTTGGCAGAGCACGAAGTCCGGGTGCGTGCGGTGATCGGTGAGCACGTTCCGTCCGGGTGGCGGGACTTCGCGGAGTGGTCCGGCGCAGACGGGCGACCGCGGCCAGTGGACGTCGGAGACGACGACGTCATCCGCATCATGTACACCTCGGGCACGGAATCCCGCCCGAAGGGCGCGATGCTCACCAGCCGCTCGCTGATGTGGCAGTACGTCAGCTGCATCGTCACCGGCGGGATGGAAAGCAGCGACGTCGAGCTGCACGCGATGCCGCTGTACCATTGCGCGCAGCTGGACAATTTCCTCTCCACGGACCTGTATCTCGGTGCGACCAGTGTCATCCTCGACCGGCCCGACCCGGCCGCGATGCTGCGCGCGATCGAGGCGGAGCGGGTGACGAACCTGTTCGCCCCGCCGACGGTGTGGATCTCGCTGCTGCGCGAGCTCGGCTCGACGGACATCACGTCGCTGCGCAAGGGTTACTACGGCGCTTCCGCGTTGCCCGTGGAAGTGCTGGGGGAGATGAAGAGGCGCCTGCCGGAAATGCGGTTCTGGAACTTCTACGGGCAGACGGAAATGGCGTCACTGGCCACCGCACTCGGCCCGGAGGACCAGGAATCCCGCCCCGGCTCGGCGGGACGCGCGGCGCTGAACGTCGAGACCCGCGTCGTCGACGACGCGGACCGGCCGCTTCCGGCGGGCGAAGTCGGGGAGATCGTGCACCGCAGCCCGCACGCCACCGTCGGCTACCACGGAAAGCCGGAGCAGACCGCGGACGCCTTCCGCGGCGGCTGGTTCCATTCCGGCGACCTCGGGTACCTCGACGAGGAGGGCTACCTGTGGGTGGTGGACCGCAAGAAGGACATGATCAAGACGGGCGGGGAGAACGTCGCCACTCGTGAGGTCGAGGAAGCGTTGTACACAGTGGACGGCGTCGCGGAGGCCGCGGTGGTGGGAGTGCCGCACCCGAGGTGGATCGAGTCGGTGACGGCGGTCGTCGTCGCGGTACCCGGGAGCGGGCTCACCGAACGCGACGTGATCGAGGGCTGCCGCCGGGTGCTGGCGGGGTTCAAGGTGCCCAAGTCAGTGGTGTTCGCCGATTCCCTGCCGAAGAATCCCAGCGGCAAGATCCTCAAGCGCGAGCTGCGGGAACGACTGTCCCCCAGAGCGGACTAGGCGCTCGGCACGCGGGTTCGTAGCGTTCGGCCGCAGCAACCCGACGAGCGTGGAGGACAGCAATGCGAGTGGTCGAAACCCTGGTGATCGCGGCGGCGCCGGCGACGGTGTGGAAGACCGGCGGGGACACCGCGAACATCGCGGACTGGGTGCCCGCGATCGAAAAGTCGAGCCAGGACGGCGATGTGCGGCGCGCGACGTTCGTCGGCGGCGGAGTGGCGAGCGAGCGTATCGTCGAGCACGACGATGCCGCGCGGACTTATGTCTACGAGTACCTGTCCGGCCCGCTGGCGTTGCGCTCGTACCGCTCCCGGTTCACTGTGCGCGACCACGCCGACGGGGCGGAAGTGGTGTGGGAAGCCGATTTCGTGGCCGAGTCCGCCGACGAAGAGCTGGCGCTGGGCGAAGCCATCCGCGGGATCTACCGCGCGGCGCTGGAATCGCTGGCAGTACTGTCCCGCTGAGCCCGCGATGTTCGCACCGTCGTTGGACCTCAGGCCGAAGCCGCCGGGCGTACCTCGCCAACCCGATGGCGAAGCACGGAATGATCCTGGTGACGCGACTCCGGCGTCGCGCGACCTCCTCGTCCGTGAGAGCGGTACTGGCAACTTCTTGGGAAACCCGGCACGAGCGGTACCGCTGAACCACCCCCACCGCAGCCCGGCGCGTTCCTCAACGCGCCGGGCTGTTCGTCCTTCAGCGCCGCCGGGGCCGGCCCGCGGACCAATGTCCCCCTAAGTGCACTGTGGCGCAGTTCACCCCGCTCGTAACGTCCGCTCTGCGCTGGCGCGCGTGTCCGAGACAACCGAACTCCCCAGCGTCGGGGCGGAACGGAGTAGCGATGAGCGGAGAGCTGAACGAGGTCGGCACGGGAGTGAATCTCTTCCCCGCCGGCCGGGTTCGCGGCACCGCGAGGTGGTTCAACGACACCTCGGACGTGCTGTCGATCGACGACGACGACCTGGCCGGCACGATCGCGTTCGTCAGCAAGGGCGGGATGACCTTCCTGTCGCCGATCCTGCCCGATCTCAAGGCGATCGTGTGCACCGCGGGCAGCCGGGAGTCGCACCTGGCGATCCTTTCCCGCGAGTCCGACGTGCCTTGCGTGCTGGCCGCCGAGCTGCCGAGGCCCGTGTCCGACGGCGACACCGTCGTCCTCGACCTCTCCGACGCCGAGACCGCGAAGGTGGCCGTCGTGGCAGGGGCGGTGAGCGCATGACAGCGCAGCTGAGCACTCCGGCCAACGTGGAGGCGATCTGCACCGACCCGTCCTACGAGCCCACGCTCGAGGAATGGAACTGGATCGTGCGCACGGCGGGCGCGGCCTACAAGTCCGAACTGTCGGCCCGCACGGTGTTCGAGTCGGAACTGTTCGGGATGAACACCTACATCCTGATGTCCATGATGGAGGATTACCTCCGCGTGCCGGAGCGCATCCGCGCCATCACCAGGCACGCGAGCGCGACCGAACTCGTGCGCAAGGCACTGCCTATCGGGAACAAGCGCAGCTTCATCAATCTCGCCGCCATGCCACTGCACTACCTGACCGGGCGCGAGCTGTTCGTGGACCTCGGCGAGAACACGCTTTCCGACGGGCTGGACGACCAGCTGGAAGTGCTGCGCTTCTGGCGCGAGGCCACGATAGCCATGCGCACCGACGGAGTGCTGTTCAACATGGACGCCGAACCCGCCGACAGCTCACACGTAGTGGACGACGCGCTGCTGGCCGAAATCCGCGGCAACCTCGTGCCCGCCGACGACGCGACCAAAGCGGGTATCCGCAAGTTCGGGGCGCGGCTGACGGCATACGCCTTCCTGGAGAACTGCGACGCGCGCACCGCGGTGTGCGACACCGGCCCGTACCTGTTGGAGGACGGCACGTTCCTCGCGCTGCGGGAGACCTGTTTGGACGGTGACGGAGACTTCCCGTGGGTCGACGGAATCCGGGAAAGTCTGCCGTACCGCCATTTCGTCCTCGCCTACCGGCTTCCGGGCACGGTCAAGATGGACAACAATGTCTGGGGGACCGCGTGGTTCACCCCGAGCGACTACCAGGCCGACATCCTCGAAACACGCGTCTTCTGCACCGACGGCGGGCAGCTGCGCCCGCTCGGCGCCGACGAGGTCGAGGAAGCCACGAAGGCGATCCGCAAGGCACACCGCGCTCTGTACCAGCGCCTCGCCGAGACCGACCCCAGGGAGCGCAACCTCTACGCGACCCAGATGTACGCGTGGAAACTCAAGGCGTGGGCGCGGCTCGCCGGCTGCTACGACGAAATCGACTGGAGCGTCAGCCCGCGCATCGCGGCATCGTATGGAAAGTTCAGCGACCCGGAGCTGGCGCTGAGTCTCATTGGCGGGGTCTTCGTACCCCAGGACCGGGACGGGTGCTTCCGTCCGATCGGCAGGCAGGCATGAGCATCATCGGCAAGGGAACCCCTTCCTACACCTTCGCCCCGGTGACCGGGACGATCCGCAACTTCCGCTCGCCGGAGGACGTCATCGCGTCGCTGGACAGCGATCTGGAGGACACCGTCGCGCTGGTGGCTTCGGGCGGGACCACGTTCCTGTCCCCGATCCTCGGCAGGCTCGGCGGGATCATCTGCCGCGACGGGACGCTCCGCTCGCACCTGGCGATCGTCTCCCGCGAGTTCGAGGTGCCCTGCCTCGTCGGGACCGACCTGACGGAACTGACGGACGGCACGAGGGTGACCCTGGACATCGACGACGGTGCTGGTGTGGTCCGGGAAAGCGCTTCCGCGGATGTGCGCGAACAGTGGTGGGACTACATCCGGCGGGTCGGCGACGAGATCGCGGTGAAGGACTTCGACCTCACCGTCCCGCCGGCCGCGCTGGACGCCCTGATCGCCGAGGAGCTCACCGACGAGCGGCTCGACGACCTGGTGCAGCACATGGGCCGCGCGTTCAAGCCGGAGATGACCCGCCGCTCGGGCTTCACCTCCGAACTGTTCCCGATGCTGCCCTACATGTCGCTTTCGGTGATCGAGGACTTCCACAGCTACGCCCGCCGGGTCGCGACGATCGACGCCGCGATGCCCGCGGAGGAGCTGGGGCGACGGCTCCGCACGGGCCCGAACCAGGTCAGTCCGCTGTGGATCTGGATGATCGGCTACCACTACCTGTGCGGCCGCGAGTGCCTGATCAACATGGGCAAGGTCCGGCGGGACGAACGACGCGACGAGGTCCGCGCGGTCGTGGACTTCTGGCGCAGGCTCGCGCTCGCGCATCGCGGCGACGGGACGCTCGACTACAAGGACGCGGGGTTCACCAACCGTTACCTGCCCGGCGAGGTCGTCACCGAGCTGACCGACGCCGCGACCGCGCTCGACCCGGCCGGCGCGAAGGCGCTCAAACGGCTCAACGCCACCGTTTCGGGCTATTCGTTCCTGTACTTCTGCGATTCGCGCGTCGGCATCTGCGATTCCGGGCCGTACCCGTACTCCGGCGATCAGCAGACCATCGTGCGCGATTACCTGTCGCTCGGCCCGAGCGCGTGGGCCTACCCCTGGGCAGAAGACCTCGAACCCCCGTACGCCGGGCTCACGATGGCGCTCGTGTTCGACCGTTCGGCGTTCACGGAGTTCGAGATCAACGACTGGGGCACCACGTTCACCGAACCCGACCAGCTGCTCACCGCCGTGCGCAAGGCCGCTGTGTTCGGCTACCGGACGGACGGCACGCGGGAGTTGCTCGACGCGACGGCGTGGCCGGAGGTGGCAGCCGAACTGAGCAAAAGCCACATGAAGCTGTACCAGCGGTTCGCCGCGATGGACCGGCGCGAGCGGATCCTCGCCGCCACCACGATGTACACCTCGGGCCTGCGCCCGTTCGCGGCACTGGCCGGGGTGACGGACCAGATCGACTGGTCCCTGTCGCCGGACACCCTCGCCCTGTACCCGGACCCCTTCGACGACGACGACCAGGCCGCCGCGATCTTCGGAACAGCGTTGGTGGCCAACGACATGCCGGGCTCGTTCTCGCCCGTCCGCTAGTCCTTGGGAAGGAGGCGCGTCGTGCGCCAATCCATGCAGAAGATCGTCCCGGCCGACGAGCTGCTGTGTCATCAGACTCCGGAGACATTCGCGACGATCGCGCACGCCGACATCTCGTGGACCGAGAAGCTCTGGGCGTCGCTGTTCGCGAGGGACGGCTCGCTCCAGGTCGACTGCGGCATCGGGAAATACCACAACCGCAACGTGATCGACATGTTCGCCGGGGTCTCGCGCGGCAAAGAACAGCTGACCGTCCGGGCGAGCAGGCGGCTGGATCGCGAGCCCGACCGGGTCGGGGTGGGCCCGCTCGACTACGAGGTGCTGGAGCCGCTGAAAGCGGTGCGTTTCGTGCTGCGGGAGAACCATTTGCTGCCGATCCGGTTCGATCTCACGGTCACCGGGGTGCTGCCGCCGTTCCTGGAGGCCAAGGACGGCCAGCGTGAGCCGGACGGGTTCCGGATCTGCTCGGATCTGCTGCGCTACCACCAGTCTTCGACCGTGCGCGGGCACATCTGGATCGACGGCGAGCAGATCGAGGTCCGCGACGACGAATGGTTCGGTTTCCGCGACCATTCGTGGGGCGTGCGGATGGACGTCGGAGAGCCGGCTCCCGACGTGTTCCGCAGGCAGCGGCTGGACGGCGACTTCCTGCTCACCTGGAGTCCGATGTGGATGCAGCGGCCCGACGGCAGTGGTTACGAGATCCACCATTACCACCAGTGGGTAGACGGGGAGACCACCTACTTCTCCGGGTTCGTCAACGAACCGGACGGTACCCAGACCCCGTTGCACCATGTCCGGGACGAGCTGAAGTTCGACCCGGTGAACCGGCGGCTGCTGGGCGGGAAGATGACCTTCGACGCCGGCTGGGGCGAGACCCGCACGGTCGAGATCGAAGCGGCCAGCGACACCGGTTTCCACCTGGGGACCGGCCTGTACTTCGGGTTCAAGGGGCACCGGCACGGCACCTGGCTCGGCGAGTCCCATGTGGATGGTGAACGGTACGCGGACGTGTCCGACCCCGAGACGGCGCGGGAGGTGCACCAGCTGCGCGACTGCGTGATCCGGTGCCGCGAAGGCGATGCTGTCGGGTACGGCATTTTCGAATCGATGGTCATCGGGGAACATCCCCGGTACGGACTGACCAAGGAGAGTTCGTTCCTGTAGCAGGAGCGGGAAAAGAAGGCCGCGGATCGGAAAGATCCGCGGCCTTCTTCGTCACGTCCGGCAGGAGCGGGAGAGCAGCGCCAGTTCCATCCGGGACTGGCAGCCGGTGAGACCCAGGATCCGGCTCACGTACTTCTTCACACTGTCCTCGGCCAGCGAAAGGGTTTCCGCGATCTGCGCGTTCGACAACCCGTCCGCCACCAGCCGCACGACCTGTCGCTGCCGCTCGGACAGCCGGCTCACCGCCGCCTGCGAGCGCGACATCGGCAGGCTGCGGCAGATCACCGACAGCTGCCTGCTCAGCAGCCGAAGCGTCGCCAGTTCGTGCGCCCCGAGCTTGTCCGGTGCCGGGTCGAACATCCCGATCAGCGCCAAATGTCCGTCCGGCAGCTCCACGCGGAGCGCGGCCGCGGTCTCCATCCGCCAGGTGGCGACGAGGAAATGCCGCACGTACGCGTCCGCCGAGGCGGGCAGCGCGGCCTGGGACGTGAGTTCGGCCAGGGAAGAAACCCCGCTGGAAACCAGCTGCCGCGTCGCCGCGGGGGTGCCGAACACGTCGTGGCGTGCCCAGCGCTCCTGGTACTCCGGCAGCATCTTCGACGTGTTTCCCTCGGTCAGCGGGGCGACGTCGCCGAATACGTTGTGAAACGTCGCGCCGGCGAAAAAGGACACGTGCTTGAGGGCGAAATGTTCTTGCAGCGCCTCGACGACGCTCTCCTTGAAGTCGACCACCGAAGGTGCGATGTCGCACCGCTCGAGCACGTCGAAGGCGCGCTCGTAGTCATCCCTGGCCAGGGATGCTCGTCTGGGCGAACGAGCCCGGCTCTGCGGGGACGTGGCCGTCATCGTCGACGCCGGACTGTCCACCAACGTGGACTGTGTCACATCGGCCAGCATACCTAGCTTTGGATTTCAGCGAAAGGCAACGAACCACAGCGAGGTGGCGATGTCCGAATCCACGGTGAATCCTCCCAAATGGGGGTCGGCCGAAATCCTGCCGCTGCCCGGCCGCTTCAACGCCGCCGTGCGGGAGCTGGCCGCGCGGCGGTTCGCCGCGACCGGCGCGCGATGGAAGGACGTGGTGTTCGAGCGGCAGTTCGACCTGTTCTCCCGTTCCGACGCCCAAGCGGTGGAGCAGGAAGCGCTCGACGACGGCTATCGGTTCGACTTCTCGGCGACGGTGTCGCTGGAGTCCGAACCGGACAAATACAAGCGGCCCGAACGCGCCGCCAAGTCGTTCGCCGCGGAAGGCGCCGCGGACGGCCGCAGGCAGGTCGGCGTCGGGGACAACGTGATCCGCAAGGCCGAGTCGGTCACCGGCCCCGTCGCGCTGATCTCCAAGATCGAACAGGTCATGGGCTATCTCGCCGACGGGATCCCCGAGGGCACCATCGCCGTCATCGACGACTCCGGCGGCACGCTCACCGCGCCGATCATCGAAGGTTTCGCCGGGGTCGTCTGCCTGGGCGGAACGGTGCGCTCCCACCTGGGGATCCTCGCGCGGGAGTACGACGTGCCCACATTGATGAACTGCAAGATCGACACCCTCTCCGACGGCGACGTCGTCGAGATCGAGGTGACCGCGGCGCCGCCCGCGGCCGACGCGTACGAAACCGGCGACACCGGGCACGCCCGGATCTGGCTGATCGGGAACGAGGGCTGAACGATGACCGAGCTGAACTACCGGTCCCTGCTGGAGACCAACAGCTACCTGCGGAACCTCTCCGACACCACGTACTGGCTGTGCATCACGCGCACCGTGCAGGAGTCGAAGCTGTTCCCGATGAATCCGTACATGCTGCTGAGCTACCTGAACTCGTTCTACCGCCTGCCGACGCTGCTGCGCGAGATCGACGCGGCGACCCCGGCGGAGGAGCTCGGCGACCGCGCCCGCGAGGTCAGCCTCAAAGTGGACACTGTCAACGCGGCGTGGGGGATGCCCGCCTTCTATCTCATCGGCCGGGAAATGCTGATGAACTGGGGGCTGCTGCGCGCGGGCGACGCGGTCGAGGACGTGGTGGACGTACTCGACTTCTCGCGCCGGTTCAACCTGGCGTACCACCGCAACGACGGGCACGCCACCAACAAGGAGTTCGGCGACCGCAGCCAATTCCTGCCCGAGCGGACGCTGCAGGTGTTCGAAGCGGATCTGCACGGCGTGCGACCCGGCGACCGGCTGCACACCGCGGCCACCAAGCTCGTCGCGCAGCTGTCGCAGTACGCGTTCCTGGCCCACTGCGAATGCCGGATCGGGCTGCACAACAGCGGCCCGTACAACTTCGGCGAGAACCGGCAGCTGATCGTGCGCGACTTCTTCGAGCTGACCGAGGGCGACTATCCGTGGCTGGACGGCATCGCGACCCGGCTGCCGTTCGCCAACCTGACGATCCCGATCGTCTTCTCCGACACCAACTTCCACCTCATGGACGACTGGGCGTCGTTCGAAGCCGAGCCGAGCTACGACGTGGCGAACATCGCGGCGGTCGGACTGTACACATCGGACGCTTTGTCCGACGGGTACGTGCCGGTCGGCATGGACAGCGCCGAGACGCTCGCCGAAACCATGGAGCAGTACCGCGAGATCCTCAACGAGGCCACCGCGGATCTGTGGAAGCGGATCGCCACCTGGACCCGCGAGCAGATGATCGACGCCGGCGCGCTCGTGTATTCCTCGGTGGCCAAGGACTTCGCGCATCTGGCCGGCACCTACCGCCAGGAGGACTGGCTGTCCCTGGACGACCGCGTGCAGCGGTTCAAGCCGCTGATGAACGACGAATACGGCCGGGACAACCTGGGCGAAATGGTAGGGCTGCTGGGATTCCCGCACCAGAAGACCAACGAGTACGGCATGGCCCGCTATTCCGGGCTGAACCAGAACATGCTCACCGGGATCCCGTACTCGGTGCTCACCGACGACGACTTCGCGCCCACCGCGGGCGACCGCCTGTCGGGATCCAGCAGCCTGCCCGCGAAGAACGGGCTGTGGACGACCACGGCGGGCCGGATCGACCTCGACGAGTACAACCGCCGGGCCCGCGGCTTCACCCCGGCCGTCTTGGACGGCGCGCATCGGTACCGCGATGAGGAATGGGTCAAATGGCACCACGGGTCGCCGGAAGCCGACGAGCTGTACCGCCTGGCACAGCGGGGATCGCGCACTCTCGAAGGCCGTGGCTCGAGCCTGCGCCGGGCGGACCTGCACGGAGCCGGCGATGCAGATCGGTGACCTGATCCGCCGGGCGGGCCGCCAGTACGGCGACGCGCCGGCGTTGATCGACGGCGAGCGCGTCGTGAGCTTCGCCGAATTCGACGAGTTGACCGATCGCCTCGGCAACGCGCTGCTCGCGCGCGGACTGGAGCCGGGGGACCGGGTGGCGGTGCTGCTGCCCAACGGCATCGACGGTGTGGTCGCGTACTACGCGCTGGCCAAGTCCGGGCTCGTGCGGGTTCCGCTCAATGCCAGGGAAACCGCGCGCGAGCTGGCGTTCAAGATCGAGGATTCCCAAGCCAGGGCGCTGATCCACGCCGGGGAAGCGCCCGCGCCGACGGAAATCGCGATCACCGCGGAAGAACTGCCTGGCCTGATCGAGTCGGCTCCGGCCGAACCCTGCGACGTGCGCCGCGAGCCGGACGAGCCGCTGCGGCTGGCCTACACCGGCGGGACCACCGGGAAGCCCAAGGCCGTCGTGCTGACCACCGCGAGCGAGCTGGCCGAGGTGGCGAACTTCCTGGTGGACCTGCTGCCGAACCTGCACCCGGGGTCGGTCATGCTGCACGCGGCGCCGATCACGCACGGCAGCGGCGCCTTCTTCCTGCCGCATCTGGTGAAGGGCGCGGCCAACGTAGTGCTGCCGAAGTTCTCGCCCGCCGCGTTCCTCGAAGCCGCGTGCGAATACCGGGCCACTGCGACGTTCATGGTGCCGACCATGATCGCGATGCTGCTGGAGGATCCGGCGACGGCGAACGCCGACCTCGCGCTGGAACGCATCTGCTACGGCGGCGCGCCGATCGCCACCACGGTGCTCAGCCGCGGCATCCAGCTCCTCGGGCCGGTCTTCGCGCAGCTCTACGGTCAGGCCGAAGCGCCGCTGGCGATCACGTGCCTGCAGCCGTGGGAGCACACCCCGGAACGCCTGACCGCCGCGGGAAAGCCTTACACCTTCGTCGAGGTGCAGGTGCGCGACACCGACGGAAAGGTGCTCGGCCCCGGTGAGGTGGGCGAAGTGCTGACCAGGGGACCGCACACGATGAGCCGGTACTGGCGTCGCCCGGAGGCCACCGCCGCGACGATCGAGGCGGACGGCTGGCTGCACACCGGCGACATCGGGCGCTGGGACGACGAGGGCTACCTGCACCTGCTCGACCGGCGGCACGACGTGATCATCAGCGGCGGGTTCAACGTCTACCCCCGCGAGGTCGAGGACGCGCTGCTCGCCCATCCCGCGGTCGCCGCGGCCGCGGTCGTCGGCCTGCCGGACGAGAAGTGGGGCGAGCGCGTGGCCGCCGCGGTCGTCACCCGGTCCGCCGTCGGGTCCGATGAGCTCGTCGCGTTCTGCGCGGACCGCCTCGCCGGCTTCAAACGGCCCCGCACGGTCGAGATCTGGCCTGAGCTGCCCACCAGCCCCGTCGGCAAGTCGCTGCGCCGCGAGGTGCGCGACCGGATGACGGCACGATCCTGAAAGGACTGTCCATGTTGGACACATACGAGCTGGCCGTGCACACGCTGACCCTGCGTCAGCTCGGCACAGCCGAACAGCTCGCCGACATCAACGGCCTCGCGGTCGCGGACGTCGAAGCCGCGCTCGAGAAAGCCGTCTCCGAAGGGGCGGTGCTCGCCGCACGCGGGAGCTTCATGATCACGCCGGCCGGGCGAGCGTTCCTGGACGGCGTGTACCCGTCGGCGTTCGCCGCGCTGCGGGCGGACGACGCGGTGACCGAGGCGATGGACGCCTTCGAAACCGGGGTGAACAAGCAGATCCTGAGCCTCACCACGGACTGGCAGACGGTGGAGGTCGACGGCGACCGGGTGCCCAACGACCACGGGGACGCCGGCTACGACGCCAAGATCGTCGGCAAGCTGGGCCGGGTGCACGAGAAGACGGCCAAGGTCCTGCGGCCGCTCAGCGCGGCGGACCCCTTGGTAGAGCGTTTCCTCGACCGGATCGGCACGGCGCTGACCCGGGCCGAGGGCGGCGAGACCGACTACGTCAGCGGAGTCCGCGTGGATTCGGTGCACACGGTGTGGTTCCAGCTGCACGAGCACCTCCTGCGGCTGACCGGACGGGAGCGGCCGGAATGACCGCGACGACGGGATTGCGCTGGCTGGTCGTCCCGCGGGCGGGCATGCCGGAGCCGAGCCGCGACCTGGTCGGCGGCAAAGCGTGGAGCCTGTGGCGGATGCGCTCGCTGGGGCTGCGGGTGCCGCCCGCGTTCGTGGTGACCACCGAGGCGTGCGCGGCGTACTTCGCCGGTGACGGGCTGCCCGACGGCCTCGCCGACGAGCTGACCACCGGGATCCGTTTGCTGGAAAGGGAACTCGGCCGGACGTTCGGCGGGGGCGAACGTCCGCTGCTGGTGTCGGTGCGGTCCGGGGCCGCGGTCAGCATGCCCGGGATGATGGACACCATCCTCGACCTCGGGTGCAACGACACGGTCGAAGCGGCGCTCGCCGCCGAGACCGGTGACCCCGCGTTCGCCGCTGAGGTGCACCGGCGGTTCACCGGCTTCTACGGCCGGCTGGTGCTGGGCTGCACCGAAGAACTCGAGGATCTGCCCGACACGGGCGCGGTGCGCGCGGCTATTGCGGACGACATCGGCGAGCCGGTGCCGGTGGACCCGTGGGAGCAGTTGCACGCCGCCGTCGCCGCGGTGTTCCGGTCGAGCCGGTCCCGCCGCGCGGTCGCGTATCGGAAGCACTACGGCATCCCGGAGGATCTCGGCACCGCGGTCACGGTCCAGGCGATGGTGTTCGGCAACCTCGACGACGATTCGGGTACCGGGGTGCTGTTCACTCGCAGCCCGGTCGACGGCGCGCGGGAACCGTATGGCGAGTACCTGCCGCGCGGCCAGGGGGAGGACGTCGTGTCCGGCCGGGTCACCCCGAAACCCTTGGCGTATCTGGCGGAGCGCTGGCCGCGGGTGCACGCGGAACTGCTCGCCGCGGCGGAATGCCTCGACCGCGAGGGAAGGGACGCGCAGGACATCGAGTTCACCGTGCAGAACGGCGAATTGTTCCTGCTGCAGGCACGTCCGGCCAAGCGCACCGCCCGCGCGGCAGTGCGGATCGCGGTCGAGCTGGTCGACGAGGGCGTACTCGAACCGGAAGAGGCCGTGCGACGGGTGACCGCCGAGCAGGTGCGGACCCTGCTCCGGCCGGAAATCGCACCCGGCGCGGCCGAGACGGCCGAGGCGGTGGCACGGGGCGTCGGTGCGAGCCCGGGCGTGGCCACGGGCGTCGTCGTGGACACGCCTGAAGCGGCGCAGGCGAACCCGGGTTGCGTGCTGGTGCGGAAATCGACCAGTCCGGACGACGTGCACGGCATGATCGCGGCCGCGGCCGTCGTGACCGAGCAGGGCGGGGCGACGTCGCATGCCGCCGTGGTCAGCCGGGCGCTCGACACGCCGTGCGTCGTCGGCTGCGGCGCGGGAACAGTGGATGCGCTTGTCGGCCGCACCGTCACGGTGGACGCGACCTGCGGTGTCGTCTATGCCGGCGAACTGCCGACGCAGGCCGTCGACGAGAGCGAGGACGAGGACCTGCGACGGCTCACGCAATGGGCGCAGCGAGCGACGACGCTGACCGCGAGCACCACCGCCGCCGGTGCGGTGTTCGACGCCGACAGCGTGGCGGCCGGGGACGTCCCGGAAATCCCGTCCGGCACGAAAACCGTGTGCGGCGCGGTGTTCTGCACCCCGGAAGGTGTGCGCGCGGCGCTGGACGCGGGCGTCGAGGAGATCGTGACGCCGCATCGCCTGCCGGTGCTGCTCGCCGCGATTGCCCAGCAGAGGAGCGTTTCATGACCATTTCCGAGCGCGTCACTCACCGGGAAGTCCGGGAGATCCTGCGGTCGTTCCAGGAGTCCGGGTGGACCGCCATGACGCTCGAACTCGACGACATGCGGATCACCGCGGGCAAGGAAGGGCCACCGGCCGCGCCGGCCCGGCCCGCCCCGCCGCCCGCCGAGGCATCCGCATCCGCCGCGGCTTCGGCGGACGCCGAGCCGGCACCTGATCCCGTGCCTTCTCCTGCGTCGGCGGTGCCGGAACCGGTGGACCGGACAGGCTGCGTCGAGGTCCGTTCGCCCGCGGTGGGCGCGTTCTGGGTCGCCCCGAGCCCGGGCGAGCCGCCGTTCGTCGAGCCAGGGCAACCGGTGACGGCGAACCAGCAGCTGGCGATCGTCGAAGTCATGAAGCTCATGAACCCGGTCGTCGCCCCGCGATCCGGCGTCGTGGTCGAAGTCTGCGCCGAGAACGCCGGACTGGTCGAGTACGACCAGCTGCTCTTCGTGATCAGGCCGGACGATGACTAGCGTGCGCCGGGTCCTGATCGCGAACCGGGGCGAGATCGCGGTCCGGGTCGTGCGCGCGTGCCGGAAGCTCGGGATCGGATCGGTGGTCGCGACGTCCACTGTGGACCGCGGCGGGATGGCCGCGCGGCTCGCCGACCGCGCGGTGTGCGTCGGGCCCGGCCCGGCGACGGAGAGCTACCTGAAGACCGACGCGGTCCTCAGCGCGGCGGTGGGCGCGGGTTGTGACGCGGTCCATCCCGGATACGGGTTTCTCTCCGAGAATCCCGAGTTCGCGGCGGCTTGCGTCGCGCAGGGGCTGACGTTCATCGGCCCTCGGCCGGAAGCGGTCGCGCAGGCGGGCGACAAGGCGCGAGCCAGGGAGCTGGCCCGCTCGGCGGGAATCCCGGTGCTGTCCGGTTCGCCGGTCCTGGAGTCCGCGGCGGACGCTGTCCGCGCCGCGGGCGAACTCGGGTACCCGGTGCTGCTCAAGGCCGCGGCCGGCGGCGGCGGGCGGGGCATGTCGGTGATCGAGACCGAGGCGGAACTGCGAGACCGGTGGCCGTCGGCGAAAGCCGAGGCGCAATCGGCCTTCGGCGACGGCCGGCTCTATGTCGAACGGTTCATCCGCAACGCGCGCCACATCGAGGTCCAGGTGCTCGGCGACAAGCACGGGAGTGTGCTGCACCTCGGCGAGCGCGACTGCACGCTGCAGCGCCGCCATCAGAAGGTGGTCGAGGAAGCACCGGCGCCGAACCTGCCGGAGGAGATCCGACAGGACATCCGCGGCAGCGGCGTCCGCTTCGCCGAGGCGCTCGGCCTGGACAGCGCCGGCACCGTCGAGTTCATCTACGACGCCGACACCCGCGACTACGCCTTCCTCGAGTTCAACGCCCGCATCCAGGTCGAGCACCCGGTCACCGAGCTGGTGACCGGGGTGGACCTGGTCGCCGAGCAGATCCGCGTCGCGGCCGGAGAGCGCCTGAAACTCGCCCAGGACGACATCCGGCTCGTCGGGCACGCCATCGAGGTCCGCATCACCACCGAGGACCCGGCCCGCGGATTCCTCCCCCGCCCGGGCACCGTCGCCGAGTGGCGCGCCCCGGACGGAGAAGGCATCCGCGTCGACAGCCACTGCGAAACCGGGTATGTGGTCACGCCGTTCTACGACTCGCTGCTGGCCAAGATCATCGCGCACGGCCCGGACCGGGACGCGGCGGCGGACCGGATGGTGGCCGCGCTCGGCGCCCTGCGGGTCACCGGCGTCCCGACGACGGCGGAGTTCGCCCGCGCCGCACTCGACCACCCCGACTTCCGGGCCGCGACCGTCACCACCGACTGGATCGCCACACGCGGTCTGCCCGACTACCTGGAGAAGAGCGCATGAGCTACTTGGACTGCGCCCCGCGGGGCGCCGATGGAACCCGTCGCCGGATCGAGATCGTGGACCAGACCCTGCGGGACGGTCCGCAAAGCTGGTGGGGGATGCGGCTGCGCAAGGACATGGGCCTGCCCATGGCCGCCGAGCTCGACCGCACCGGGTTCCACACCATCGATCTCGTGGGCAGCTCGATCTTCGAAGTCCTGGTGCGGCACTGCAAAGAGGACCCGTGGGAGCAGCTCATCTCGCTGTCGAAAGCCATGCCGCGGACGACCGTGCGCGCGGGCACCCGCAGCAACGGCATCGTCACGTTCGGCCTGACGGCGGACAGCGTGATGGACCTGTGGGTGCAACGGCTGTGTGCGCACGGCATCGGCAGCTTCTGGATTTACGACGGGCTGTTCAACACCGACAAGATCGGCAGGCTCGTCAAGACGGTGCAAGCCGAAGGGGCGCAGGCACTTCCGTGCATCCTCTACGCCGACAGCCCGTACCACACGGACGAGTACTACGCGGCGCGCACGCGAGAACTCGTCGCGCTCGGGGCCGACGGCATCGAACTCGAGGACGCGGCCGGGTTGCTCACGCCACAACGCACGCGGACCTTGGTCGCGGCGATCAAGGGCGCGGCCGGTGAGCTGCCCGTCGAAATCCACTTTCACAGCAACAACGCGCTCGCCCCGCTGAACTACCTCGAGGGCCTGCTCGCCGGGGCCGACCGGGTGCACACCGCGAGCAGGCCGCTCGCGGCGGGAGTGTCCTTGCCCTCCACCGAGAACACGGTCGCCAACCTGCGCTACGCCGGGTTCGACGTGGACCTCGACGAGTCGCGGTTCGGTCCGGTGGAAGAGCATCTGCTGCGGGTCGCCGAGTACGAGGATCTTCCGGTCGGGCAACCTGCGGAGTACTCGCTTTTCCAGTACCGGCACCAGCTGCCGGGCGGCATGGCGGGCACGTTCAAGGCACAGCTGCGGGACCGCGGGATGGCGGAGCGCTTCGAGGAAGTGCTCGACGAGATGTCCCGAGTGCGCGAAGAACTCGGCTACCCCGTGATGGCGACACCGTTTTCCCAGCTCGTCGGCACCCAGGCGGTGCTGAACGTAGTGACCGGGTCCCGGTATTCGGTCGTCCCGGACGAGGTGATGATCTACGCGCACGGTTTCTACGGCAAGCCCGTCGCCCCGATCGACGAGAACGTGCTCGACACCATCATGAGCTCGCCGAAGGCGGCGAGCTACGAGAACTGGGAACCGCCGCAGCCGAGCCTGCCCGAGCTGCGCGAGCGGTTCGGCCGGTCGATCAGCGACGACGAGCTGATCCTGCGGCTGCTGGTCCCGGAGAACGATATCGACGTCATGCGTGCCACCCCGCGGCGGGACCGGGACTTCTCCCCGACGGGCAGCCAGGTCCGGTTCATCCGCGAGCTGGTGGAGACGTCGGTAGGGGCCTATCTCCACATTGAAGCGGGCGACTTCTCCCTGACTCTGGAGGGAGACCACTGATGACGGACCTGGGCGTGGGACGGCCGACGAAACGGCGGTCCGGGGCGGCGGCCGGAGGGTTGCCCGTCGCCGACCCGAGGCCGGTGTTCGACGGTACCGCGGTCCTGGGCGTGCGGTGCGCTGCTTGCCGGTACCCCTCGGCGCAGCACGAGATCCCGTGGTGCCCGGTGTGCCAGGGGGAAGTGACACCCGAGCGCTTCGCGCCGACGGGCGCCGTGTGGTCCGCCACCGTCGTCGCGATTCCAGTCGGTGTTCGCCGGGCCCCGTTCGGCCTGGCTTACCTCGATCTCGACGACGGGCCGCGGGTGCTCGTCCACCTCGCGGAGCTGGCCGCGGTGCCGCCGGGTACGCGAGCGCGGATCACCGGGACTGACGGCGGCGACCTGGTGGCCGCGCAGGAGGTGCGCTCGTGAACCAGCCGATGCTGTGGGGCGTGGGCACTTCGGACTACGGCCGGTTCCCCGACCGGCGGGTGGAAAGCCTGGCCTGGGACGCGATCGCCGAGGCGGTACGGGACGCGGAGGTCAGGCCGGGCCAGATCGAGGCGATCGTGGTCGGCTCCGTATTCGGCCCGCCCGGCGTCGCCACGCGTGTGCAGCGCGGAATCGGGCTGCCTGGAATTCCGATGTGGACCGTCGAGAACGCGTGTGCCAGCGGGACAAGCGCGTACCACGAAGCCGTCGAAGCGGTCCGGGCCGGGCGGTTCGGGTGCGTGCTCGTCCTCGGGGTGGACCAGATGTCCACGCTGTTCTCCGGTGCGATCGTGCCCGAGGCGAGCGACCCGGAGGGCGCGGCATCGCTGCCGTTGCCCGGGCTCTATGCCCTGCAGGCGCAGCGTTACGTCGCGGAGTTCGGTGTGACGCCGGAGCAGCTGGCGGCGATCGCGGTGAAGAACAAGGCCAACGGGATGGACAATCCGCGCGCGCAGCTGCGGTCCTCGGCGCCGACCGTCGCCGAGGTGCTGGAATCGCGGATGATCGCCGAACCTCTGACGTTCCTGCAGTGCTGCCCGACCTCTGACGGCGCCGGGGCGGCGATTGTCGGCGGTGCGCGCGGGAACCCCCGCGACCTGCGGGTCGAGGCGAGTGCGATGGTCTCGGGCGCGCTGTGGGACCACCGGAGCCCCGACGTATGGGGGTTCGCCAGCGTGGCGCGGGCCGCGGAACAGGCGTTCGCGCAAGCGGGCCGCTCGCCGGAGGAAGTCGATGTGCTCGAAGTGCACGACGCGTTCACCATCGGCGAGATCGTCACGCTGGAGGCGCTCGGCCTCGCACCGCGGGGAAAGGGCGCGGAACTCGCGCCGTCCGGCCACACGGCGCGGAACGGAGCGCAGCCGGTCAACCCGAGCGGCGGCCTGCTCTCGCGCGGCCACCCGCTCGGTGCGACCGGAATGGCGCAACTGGCCGAGATCGCGTGGCAGTTGCGCGGGGACGCCGGTGACCGGCAGGTGGCCCGGCACCGAGTGGGGCTGGTCGAGACGATGGGCGGGGGAGCCGCGGGCATGGACGGGAACGCTTGTGTCGTAACGATTCTTTCGGCGGAGTGACGGAGGCGGCGGCGGGCGGCGCGCTCGACCGGATCCGGGCGGCCCGGAAACAGGAACCGGGGCAGGAGCTGGTTCGGTCCGAGCAGGAATCGTCCGGGCCTGCTCTTCGCTCAGGCCATTGAACCGGAGGCTGTCGGGGCCTGCCCGCTCGTGCGAGCGAAGGCGGTGCGCACGAGTTGCGTATTGGTAGGGAACAACAGTACGGCACCTGCGTGGACTAGCGCCTGGACTCGGCCGCCGTCGCACGCTCGGCCTGGAAGCCCGCGCTCGGCGATCACGCGCGTCATCTGGCACCGGTCGCGCGACGGGAAGAATTCCGCGGTGCCGAAGGATGATTCTGGTTGACGCAACGTGCTTGCTGATCCTAGCCTCGCAGGCGAACGCACAGCACGATCGCATGAGACGCGAGGCGCGAGCATCGATCTGATCCGGTCGGGCGATCGCTCTCGGGCGGCCCGCGAATCCGACGACACGCCGCTTGCCTGCCCGGCGCGCACCCCAAGTGGCATCTCGACTGCGAGCACCCCCGCTCGGCCATTCCAGGCTTTACGACCTCGCGCGCGGGCCGGAAGTGAGCGGGCGCGAATTTCCTGCGGGACACGGATGTGCCTGAGGGCCGCCGTCTTGCGGTGGCGTCGAGCGGCAGCAACGCAGCGTGTCCTAGCCCGGCTAGTTCGAGGGAAATTCGGGCGTGCGCTTCTCCGCGAACGCAGCCACGCCTTCACGGCCGTCCGGGGAAGCCGCCCGTGCGCGGATCGACAGAGTTTCCCGGCGCAGCAGCGTTTCGGCCGCTGGAGCAGCCGCCTCCCGGAGCAGTCGCTTGGTTGCGACCTGTGCCGCCCTCGAGCCCGCAGCGAGTTGTCGGACGACCTGTTCCGCCGCCGCCGCGAGTTCGTCGTCCGGGTGGACCTGGGCGACCAGCCCGAAGGCGTGGGCTTGCTCCGCGGTCAGCACCGGATTCAGGAGTGCGAGGTGCAGCGCGCGGTGGAGCCCGAGCGAAGCTGTGAGCAGCGAGGTCCCGCCGTCGGGAGTGAAGCCGAGTTTGGTGTAGGCCAGGGTGAATCGGGCTGACGCTCCGGCGAGGACCAGGTCGGCGGCCGCCGCGAGTGCCAGGCCGGCGCCGGCGGCGGCGCCGTGCACGACCGAGACGACCACGGCGTCCATCCGGTGCAGTTCGCTGATCGTGCGATGCAGGGCTTCCGCCAGGTCGTCAATGGCCTGTTCGACGTCGTCGGCGCTCGCGAATGCGGACACGTCGCCGCCGACGCTGAAGGCGCGACCTTCCGCGGCGAGGACGACGACCCGGGCGTCGTCGTGCCGGGCTTGCCGGACCGCGGTGGCCAGTTCGTCCACAATGGCCTGGCTGAGCGGGTTGCCCCGGCTGCTGTCGGTCAAGCGGATCCAGGCGGCGCCGTCGCGGCAGGTGTACGACACGAGGCTCATTGGCCGTCTCCGATCGGGTCGAGGAAGAGGTCGGCGTCGAGTGGCTGGCCGCTTTCGCCGGCGCGGTAGCGAGCGAGGTCGGTGACGCCTTCTTCGCGGAGGACGTCCTCGTCGATGAAGAAGTTTCCGGTGCAATCGGTGCTGTCTCGGACGAGGATCGCGTGCGCGGCGTCGGCGACGATCTCAGGGGTGCGGGCTCGGGAAACGCCGTGCTCTCCGCCGAGCAGGTTCGCTACTGCGGCGGTGGCGATCGTGGTGCGCGGCCAGAGCGAGTTGGCGGCGATGCGTTGCTCGCGCAGCTCCTCGGCGAGTCCGAGGGTCACCAGGCTCATCCCGTACTTGGCCATCGTGTAGGCCAGGTAGCTGCCTGCCCATTGCGGACGAAGGTCCAGCGGCGGGGAAAGGGTGAGGATGTGCGCGCGGTCGCTCTTGGCCAGATGTGGGATGGCGAGCTTGCTGAGCAGAAACGTCCCGCGGGCGTTGATGCTCTGCATGAGATCGTAGCTCTTCATCGTGATGTCCGCGGTGCTGCGCAGGTCCAGCGCGCTGGCGTTGTTGACGACGATGTCGATGCCGCCGAAGCGATCCACCGCGGTCCGGACGGCGCGCTCGGCGTCCTCGTCCCGCCGTACGTCCCCGACCACTGCCACCGCCTGCCCGCCGGCGTGTTCGATGTCGGCGACCGCGGTGTGCACGGTGCCGGGGAGGCGAGGGTGCGGCTGGTCGGTTTTGGCGAGGATCACGACGTTGGCCCCGTCGCGCGCGGCGCGCACCGCGATCGCGAGGCCGATTCCGCGGCTCCCGCCGGACATGAGCAGGGTGCGGCCCTGGAGGGTGGTCATGGTGGTCGTCCTCCGACGAGGGGTCAGCGGGCAGCGGCCCGGTAGCGGTCCCGGAGCGGGCCCTTGACGAGTTTTCCGGTGGGGGTGCGGGGCAGGCTGTCGACGAAGTCGACGGTCCGCGGGGTTTTGAACGCGGCGAGCCGGGAACGGACGTGTGCGATGAGTTCCGCCTCGAGCTCCGGGCTCCCGGCCTTTCCTTCTGCGAGCTGGACGACCGCCTTCACTTGCTCGCCCATCTCCGGGTCGGGCACGCCGACGACAGCGACGTCCGCGACTGCCGGGTGCATGGTGAGGGCGTCCTCGATCTCCTGCGGGTAGATGTTGACCCCGCCGGAGATGATCATGAACGCCTTGCGGTCGGTGAGATGGAGGAAGCCCGCGTCGTCGACGTAGCCGAGATCGCCGACAGTGGTCCAGTTCGCGTGCTGGGGGTGCTGGGCGGTGCGGGTTTTCTCCGGATCGTTGTGGTATTCGAAGGGGCATTCGTCGCGTTCGAAGTACACCGTTCCGACGGTTCCCGTCGGGACTTCGTGACCTTCCTCGTCGCAGATGCGGAGGATGCCGAGGATCGGCCGGCCAACCGACCCGGGGTGGGCGGCCCATTCGTCCGGACTGATCCAGGTCATTCCGGCGACTTCGGTCGACGAGTAGTACTCGTGCAGGATCGGGCCCCACCACTCGAGCATCTGCTGCTTGGCCTCCGGCGGGCAGGGCGCGGCGGCGTGCACGGCGATCTTCATGCTCGAGAGGTCGTAACGACGACAGACCTCGAACGGGAGCTTGAGCAACCGCACGAACATCGTCGGCACCCATTGGCTGTGGGTCACGCGATATTTTTCGATCGCGGCCAGCGCCGCTTGCGCGTCGAACTTCTCCATCACGACGACGGTGCCGCCGAGTGCTTGCACAGTGGCGCACAGCCGCAGCGGCGCGGCATGGTACAGCGGCGCGGGGGACAGGAACACCGTTTCGGCGTCCAGCCCGATCCGGTCGCCGAACACCGCGACCATGCTGTCGCCCGGTTCGCCGACCTGCCGATCGGGCAGCGGAGGCCGGATTCCCTTCGGCCGGCCGGTCGTGCCCGACGAGTAGAGCATGTCGCCGCCGCGCGGCTGGTCGGCGAGCGGCGTGCCGGGCGCCGACGCGATTTCGGCGGCGTAGTCGAGCCAGCCGTCCTCGCCGTTCGGCGGACTGCCGAACGCCACCGCGTAGCGGACCGTGTCGCGGGCGACGAGCCCGGTCGCGGCGTCGGCCGTGCCCGGCCCGAGGAAAAGGGCCTGGGCGCCACTGTCTTCCAGGATGTAGCGAAGTTCGTCAGGACTGGCGAATTTGTTGATCGCCGTGACGTACAGCCCGGAACGCTGGGCGGCCCAGTACACTTCGAAGACGCGCGGATCGTTTCCGGACAACAGCGCGATTACGTCTCCGCGTCGAAAGCCCTCGGCCCGCAGCCGGTGTGCGAGCCGGCGAGAATTCCGTTCCAGCTCGCCGAAAGTGAGCCGTTCCCCGCTGCCGGCCATGATGACAGCTGCTCTGTCCGGATCGGTTTCCGCGTAAGTTCCGGGATACATCGGTACTCCTGTGGATTCTTCCTTGAATTGCCGGGAGCGGGCGGTGCCGGAGGGATCAGCGCGGGGCCATCCGGATCGCGCCGTCGAGCCGGATGACCTCGCCGTTCAGCATCGGGTTGGCGACGATGTGCCGGACCAGCGAAGCGTATTCCCGGGGATCGCCCAGCCGGCTGGGATGCGGCACCTGGGCGCCGAGCGAGACCCGTGCTTCCTCGGGAAGGGTGGCCATCAGCGGGGTGTCGAAAAGGCCGGGTGCGACGGTGACGACCCGGATCCGGTGCTGCGCCAGGTCCCGGGCGACCGGCAGGGTCATCCCCGCGATCCCGCCCTTGCTGGACGAGTAGGCGGCTTGCCCGACCTGGCCGTCGAATGCCGCGACGCTCGCGGTGTTGACGACGACTCCGCGTTCCTCGCCTTCCGGGTCCGCGTGCAGCATGCGTTCCGCGCCGAGCCGCAGGACGTTGAACGAGCCGACCAAGTTGACGTCGACGATCTTCCGGTAAGCGGCCAGCGGCGCGGCCTTGCCCTCTTTGGTCAGCACCCGCGCCGGGGTGCCGATGCCAGCGCAGTTCACGACCACGCGGACGGGGCCGAGAGCTTCCGCGGCGTCGAACGCGGCCGACACCGCGACCTCGTCGGTGACGTCGGCCGCGGCGAACACCGCCGATCCGCCGAACGCGGCGGCGACCTGTTCGCCGTCGCTGGTCGGCAAGTCCAGCAGCACGACCTGTGCGCCTGCGTCAGCCAGTTCGCGGGCGGTGGCGAGGCCGAGCCCGCTCGCGCCGCCGGTGACGACAGCGGATGCGCCAGTGATGTCCATGGATGTCCTTTGCGTTCTTCCGGTCAGGAGCCGAGTGCGGAGTGGCCGCGTTCGACGAGTGCGGGCACCAGCGCGCCGAGTCGTTCGAACCCGTCGCCGACAGTGAGGCCCTGAATGCTGCGGTAGTGGATGCCTTCGAAGATCGCGGCGATCTTGTAGAAAGCGAATCCGAGGTACCACGGCAGAGCAGACAGGTCGTGGTCGCTGCGGCGTGCGTAGGCGTCGATCAGGAACTGCCCGTCGGGGAAGCCGGGCGTTTCCCCAGGCACGGCGGCGACGGGGCTGTCCAGGCCGTTCATGCCGTCCCACCACACCACCGCGGAGGCGAGGTCGGTCAGCGGGTCGCCGAGGGTGGCCATTTCCCAGTCGAGGACGGCCGTCACGCTCCCGGTCCCGGGGTCGACGACGAGGTTGTCCAACCGGTAGTCACCGTGCACGATCGCTGCCGGGCCGCTGTGCGGAATCCGGCGGCCGAGCCGCTCGCCCAATGCGGTCAGCCGGGGCAGGTCCCGGCTGTGCGACGCGGCTAGCTGGCGTGCCCAACGGCGCAGCTGGCGTTCGAGATAACCGTCCGGCCGTCCGAGGTCGGCCAGCCCGACGGCGGCGGGATCGGTCCGGTGCAGGCGGACCAGAACCTCGACGAGGGAGTCCGCCAGCTGCGCGGCCGCACCGGGTTCGAAAGCTTCCAGCTGCGCACGTTCGCGCAGGATGTCGCCGTCGGCGAAGGCCATGACGTAGAACGGGGACCCCAGCACCTCCGGCCCGCCTCGGACGACCGGTTCGGGCACCGGCACCTCGCTCGGGTGCAGTGCATTGAGGACCCGGAACTCGCGGTCCATGTCGTGCGCGGTGGCGAGGACATGCCCCAGCGGCGGGCGGCGCAGCACCCACCGGCCCGAGCCGTCGGTCAGCAGATAGGTCAGATTCGACCGGCCTCCCGACACGAGCTGGGCCCGGAGCGGCCCGGTGAGAAGCCCGGGCACCGCCCTCGCGAGGAATTCCTCGAGCGCGGACACGGACACCCCTGGCGGGCTGACTTCAGTCGGCATGCGGCCAATCCTTCAATCCCGAGCGGTCGAACGGTAAAACTGAACACGTTGTCGAGTACGATCCCCGAGCAGTGCTTCACTGTCAAGCGGCGAGAGGGCGAATGCGGTGGCAACACGGGGGATCTCGGCCGAGGACCACGACGCGCGGCGGGAGCTGGGTGCCCGGCTGCGCGCCGCTCGGACCGCGGCAGGGCTCACGTTGCGCGAGGCGGCCAAAGCGCTCGGCGTCAGCGCCGGGACGTGGAGCGCGGTGGAGAACGGGCGCACGAAGGTCGACGACGTCCGGCTCGGCAAAGCGGCGGAGCTTCTGGGCGTCGACGAGGCGCGGCTGCGGGGCGTCCCGGTCCTCGCTGAGGGAGGATGGCGCGAGTTCCCGCCGTTGCGGCTGGATCCGCCGCTGGCCGGTGCGCTCGAAGCGTTCGTCGAGCTCGGTTATCACGGGGCGACCATCCGCGACATCGCCGCGCGCGCCAGCCTGTCCGTGCCCGGCGTCTACCATCACTGGCCGACGAAGCAGGATCTCCTTGTCGCCCTCTTGGACCTGACGATGGACGACCTGCTCAGCAGGGCCCGGGCGGCGCGAGCGGAAGCGGACGGACCCGTCGACCGGTTCACCCGCCTTGTCGAATGCCTGGCGCTTTACCACACCCACCGGCGTGAACTCGGCTTCATCGGCGCCAGCGAGATGCGCAGCCTGGAGGAGCCGAACCGGATCCGCATCGCGGCCGTCCGCCAGGAGATGCAGCACATGGTCGACGACGAGGTGGTCGAGGGTTGCCGGCGAGGGCTGATGGCCACGCCGTTGCCGAAGGAGGCGGCCCGCGCGGTGGTCACGCTGTGCACCGCCCTGCCGCAATGGTGGTCGCCGAAGGGTCCGTCGTCGCCGGAAACGGTCGCCCGCCAGTATGTCGGCTTCGCGTTGGACGTCGTCCGCTGCGTCCGTTGACACTCGGCCGACTTGACCGTACGGTCGGACCGACCAATTGCTCGGTAATGTTCAGAGGAGTGCTGTGCTGGACTACGATCTTCCCGCCCCGTCCGCTCGCGCTCGCGAACTGCACGAGCGGATGACGGTGTTCATGCGGGAGCGAGTGCTCCCCGCCGAAGCCGAGTACGTCGCCTGCCGCCGTGCCGCCGGACCGGACGACCACACCGTGCCGCCGGTCGTCGAGGAACTGAAACGGCAGGCGAAAGCCCAGGATCTCTGGAATCTGTTCCTGCCCGCCGCATCGGGCCTCACCCAGCTGGAGTACGCGCCGATCGCGGAGCTGTCCGGCTGGAGCCTGGACCTCGCGCCCGAGGCGATCAACGGGCAAGCCCCGGACACCGGCAACATGGAACTGCTGCATCTGCTGGGCAGCGCCGAGCAGAAGCAGCAGTGGCTCGCCCCGCTGCTGGCCGGCGAGATCCGCTCCGCTTTCGCGATGACCGAACCGGAGGTCGCCAGCAGCGACGCCACGAACATCGCCACCCGGATCGAGCGCGACGGCGACACCTACGTGATCAACGGCCGCAAGTGGTGGACCAGCGGGGCGATGGACCCGCGATGCGCCGTCTTCATCGTGATGGGCAAGACCGATCCCGCGGCGGCCGCCCACCGGCAGCAGACAATGGTGCTCGTCCCGCGCGATACGCCCGGGATCACCGTCGTGCGCGACTATCCCGTGCTCGGCCACCATGATCAGCACGGTCACGCCGAGGTGCGCTTCACTGACGTACGGGTGCCGGTGGAGAACGTGATCGGCGAAGAGGGCGGCGGATTCGCCGCGGCACAGGCCCGGCTCGGGCCCGGGCGCATCCACCACTGCATGCGCGCGCTCGGGGCGGCCGAACGAGCCCTCGCGCTGATGGTCGAGCGAGCGAAGGGGCGGGTCGCGTTCGGCGGGCCGCTGGCGGACCAAGGCGTCGTGCGGCAGCAGATCGCCGAATCGCGGCTGGAGATCGACCAGGCTCGGCTGTTGTGCCAGCGCGCCAGCCACGTCATCGACGTAGCTGGCAACAAAGCCGCGCGCGACCTGGTCGCGATGGCGAAGGTCGCGGTGCCGCGCGCGTCGACCCGCGTGATCGACCGCGCGATTCAGCTGCACGGCGGAGCCGGGGTCACGGACGTGACGCCGTTGGCCGCAATGTATGCCTGGCATCGGGCGATGCGTCTGTTCGACGGACCGGACGAGGTGCACCTGCGCTCGATCGCCAAGGCGGAACTCAGGCGCGACCCGGTGTTGCCGCCGGCCTGACCGGGATCATGAGATCGAGCCCCGAATCGCAGGCATCGCCGGGCGATTCGCCCAGGTGCGCAAGGGCCGCAGGAACGCCGCGACGCCAGCAGCGCGGAGCACGCGGTCACCACGGCGCGCCCGCTCGTGGATGATCAACCCGGAACTGCTCGGTCCGCACTGCCTCGTCGACCTCTTCACCGACGACGCGTTGCTCGGCAGTCGCTGGGCTCGAGGCTGCGTTTTTCCTCGACTCCGGCGAACCTCAGCTCGACGCGACGAGTGCGGTAGTCGCCCGCACAGCTCCGGCAGGCCGGGACCGGCGTCTCACCCGGTCCGGCGGTGGATCGATTTGTAGCTGACGTACTGTGCCAGACCCTCGACTCCGTACTCCACGCCGATGCCCGAGTCGTGCCTGCCGCCGAAGGGCGCGTTGTGGTTGGAACCGAAGAAGTTCACGTCGACCGACCCGGTGTCCATCCGGTTCGCGACCGCTTGTGCCGCCGCCGGGTCGGCCGAGAAGACCACTCCGCCGAGTCCGTAGGCGGTGTCGTTGGCGAGTGCGACCGCCTCGTCGACGTTGTCGTACCGCAGGACGCACACCACCGGGCCGAAGATCTCCTCCCGGGCGATGCGCATGTCCGGCGTGACATCGGCGAAAACAGTGGGTTCTATGAACCAGCCCCGGTCGGTGGCGAGCGGGTGGCCGCCGGTCGTGGCGCGGGCTCCTTCGTCGTGGGCGGAGACGAGGTACTCGCGGACTGTTTCGTACTGGGCGCGCGAGGCCATCGGCCCGAAGACCGTCTGTTCGTCGAACGGGTCGCCTTGCGGGGCCGAAGAAACGGTGCGCGTCACCACGTCGAGCACCTCGGCGTAGCGCGACGACGGCGCGAGGATGCGGGTGGCGAGGTAACAGGTCTGGCCGGTGTTGCGCAGGCAGGTGCGGATCAGGACCGAGGCCAGCTGGTCGAGGTCGGCGTCTTCGAGCACCACCGCCGAGGACTTGCCGCCTAGTTCCAGGGTGACCGGGCGCAGCCGTTCGCCGCAGGCGGCGGCGATGCGGCGGCCGACCGGGGCGACTTCCAGTGGACACGCAGGGTTTGGGCATTGGTAACCCGCGGTGTTGTGACGGCCGCTGCAGCGGCTTGAGGTTGCGTGGCGAGGTATCACCGATATTCTCTGCTAAGCGGTCGCTTAGCAGTGGCTGTCCAGCGGCGGACAAGGAGACGGTGTGGTGGAGTCGTTCAAGGACCGGGTTGCCCTGGTCACAGGGGCCAGCCGGGGGATCGGGCTGGCCATCGCGAAGGGGCTCGTCGAGCGCGGGGCGAAGGTGTGCATCACGGCGCGCAAGCCGGAACCGCTCGCGGAGGCCGTCGAGCAGCTCGGCGGTCCGGACGTCGCGATCGCGGTGCCCGGCAAGGCCGACGACGCCGCGCACCAGCAGGAGGCGGTCGCCGCCGCGGTCGAGAAGTTCGGCAGTCTCGACATGCTGGTCAACAACACCGGCATCAACCCGGTTTTCGGTCCGATGGTGGATATCGACCCGGCCGCCGCGAGCAAGATCTTCGCGGTGAACGTGGTCGCGCCGCTGTCGTGGATCCGCGCCGCGCGCGACGCGTGGATGGGCGAGCACGGCGGGGCGGTCGTCAACGTCGCCTCGATCGCGGGCATCCGCACCTCGCCGGGCATCGGCATGTACGGCGTCAGCAAGGCCGCGCTGATCCGGCTCACCCAGGAACTCGGGGCCGAGCTCGGTCCGAAGATCCGGGTGAACGCGGTGGCTCCGGCGGTGGTCAAAACGCAGTTCGCGACCGCGCTTTACGAGGGGCGCGAGGAAGAAGTCGCGGCGGCGTATCCGATGAAGCGGCTCGGTGTGCCGGAGGACATCGCGGGCGCGGTGGCGTTCCTGTTGTCCGGCGAAGCGGGCTGGATGACCGGGCAGACAGTCGTTCTCGACGGCGGCGTGACGCTCGGCGGCGGTCTGTGAGCGCCGGGGTCGTCATCACGGGCGGTGGCGGCGGAATTGGGGCGGCGCTGGCGCGGCGATTCGCTGCGGACGGGGCTCGCGTCGTCGTCGCGGACCTCGACGGCGACCGTGCTGCCGAAGTCGCGGCGGAGGTGGGCGGTACGTCGTTCGCCGGTGACGTGGCAAGCGAGTCCGGGGTGGCTGACCTGATCAACGCCGCCCGCGAAACGCTCGGCGAGATCGACGTTTTCTGTGCCAACGCCGGGGTCGCGCCGTTCGGTGACGCCCGTGCGGACGAGGATGCGTGGTCGCTGGCGTGGGACGTGAACGTGATGGCGCACGTCCGCGCGGCGCGGTTGCTGCTGCCGGCGTGGCTGGAGCGCGGCGAGGGCCGGTTTGTCGCGACGGTGTCCGCAGCCGGTGTGCTCACCAGCCTCGGCTCTGCTCCGTATTCGGTGACCAAACACGGCGCGCTGGCGTTCGCGGAATGGCTGTCCGCCACCTACCGGCACCGCGGGATCACCGTCCAGGCGATCTGCCCGCAGGGCGTGCGCACCGCGATGCTGGAGGAAACCGGCGAACGCGGAAAACTGCTGATGGGCGCGTCCGCGATCGACCCGCCGCAGGTGGCCGACGCGCTGTTCGTCGCGATGGCGGAGAACCGGTTCCTGGTGCTGCCGCACCCCGAGGTCGCCGACTTCTATGCGCTGCGCGCCACCGAAACCGATCGCTGGCTCGGCGGGATGAACAAGCTGCAGCGGAAAATGGAGGAGCTGCCCGGCGACGCGTGACCCGATATTCTCCCCGGGGCGGCACGGGGCCGCAGGGGAGAACAGGGAGCCGGAATGACCGCACCCGCGCGGGCCGACATGTCGCGCATCGCCACCGCCAGTCTCATTGGCACGGCCATCGAGTTCTACGATTTCTACATTTACGGGACCGCGGCGGCGCTGGTGTTCGGGAAGGTGTTTTTCCCGACGTTCTCCTCGGCCGCCGGGGTGCTGGCCTCGCTCGGCACGTTCGCGGTGGGGTTCGTCGCGCGTCCGGTCGGGGCGATCCTTTTCGGACACTGGGGCGACCGGATCGGCCGCAAGTCCATGCTGGTCACGTCCTTGCTGGTGATGGGACTGTCCACAGTGGCCGTCGGGCTGGTGCCGGACTACGGCACGCTCGGCATCTGGTCGCCGATCCTGCTGGTGGTGCTGCGTTTCGTGCAGGGCATCGGCCTCGGCGGCGAATGGGGCGGCGCGGTGCTGATGTCGACGGAGTACGCGCCGCCGGGCAAACGCGGGCTGTACTCGGCTTTCCCGCAGCTCGGCCCGGCGATCGGCTTCGTGCTGGGCAATCTGCTGTTCCTGCTGCTGGACGCCGTGCTCCCGCCCGCCGAGTTTCTGTCCTGGGGCTGGCGGCTGCCGTTCCTGTTCTCCGCGGTGCTGCTGGCGGTCGGGTTCTACATCCGGATCAAGATCGCCGAGACGCCGGTTTTCCAGGCCGCGTTGGACAAAGCCGAACAGGTGAAAGTCCCGCTGTTTGAACTGCTGCGGAAACAACCGCGGGTTTTGGTGCTGTCGACGTTGTCGTTCGTGCTCGCGCACGCGCTTTTCTATACCGTCACGACATTCTGTCTTTCGATGGCGACGACCACGCTCGGCATCCCGCGCACGACTGTCCTGATCAGCCTGCTCATCGCGGCCACCGTGATGGGTGTCGCGACGCTCGTGTTCGCGATGAAATCCGACCGATGGGGCCGTCGGCGGCTGAGCGCGGCGGCCGCGGTTTCCGTTGTGGTGTGGGCGTTTCCGCTGTTCACTTTGCTGCGGACGGGGAACCCGGTGCTGCTGACGCTCGGCTTCGTCGGCGGCCTGGCGTGCTTCGCGATGCTGTACGGGCCGATGGGCGCGTTTCTGCCCGAGCTGTTCCGGGTGCGGTACCGGTATTCCGGCGCGTCGATCGCGTACAGCGTCGCCGGGGTGATCGGCGGCGGGATCGTGCCGTTGATCTCGACCGATCTGTGGGCGTCGACCGGTTCGACGGTTCCGGTTTCGCTCGTGCTGGTCGCGCTCGGGGTGCTCAGCTTCCTGTGCGTGCTGGCCTTGCCGGAGACCCGCGACCACGACTTCTCCGACGGACTCGGCGAGGGGGCCGCCGCCGGCCGCTCCTGACTTTCGGCCTCGCCCGGCCGGGGGAAAACGGGCCGGGCGCGCCCTTTCCGGTCCGGTGCGCCGTTCGGGCAGTGGCTCTTGACACGCTGATTTGGTCTAGTCCACTGTGTGACGGCACCCTTCCGGGTGCACTCCTCCCGGGTTGATCCCGCCGCCTCAAACCGGAGGTGTTCCGTGGTGCTCGTGGGAGGAACACGATGAAATCAGTGCGTCGGCTGGCCGCGCTCGCGGCGGCGGCAGGGGCGGCTCTCGCGACCGCGGCCGGGGTGGCCACGGCCGCGCCCGGTCCGCGGCTCGCGGCCGCTCCGGACCCGGTGCTCGCTTCGCCGTATCTGTACCAGTGGGCGGGGCAGACCAGTGCGTCGGCGGCGATGTCCGCGACCGGGATCAAGACGTTCACGCTCGCGTTCATGCTGTCGGACGGTTCGTGCACCCCGAAGTGGGACGGCGACCGTTCGCTGACCGGCTCGGACCAAACCCTGATCAAGAGCATCCGCGACGCGGGCGGCGACGTCATCCCGTCCTTCGGCGGCTGGTCCGGCACGAAACTCGGCGCGAAATGCTCGTCGGCTTCCGCGCTGGCGGGGGCGTACCAGAAGGTGATCGACGCGTACGGCCTCAAGGCGATCGACCTCGACATCGAGAACACCGACGAGTTCGAGAACGCGACTGTGCAGGACCGGATCCTGAACGCGGTCAAGATCACCAAGCAGAAGAACCCCGGGGTGCGCGTCGTGATTACGATGGGGACCGAAACGTCCGGCCCGAACGACTGGGGCAAGCGGCTGATCAAGCAGGCGAAAGCGATCGGCGCACCGGTGGACGTGTGGTCGGTGATGCCGTTCGACTTCTCCAGCGGCGGCGACATGGCAGGCAAGACGAAGTCCGCGGTGGACGGTCTCGTGGGACAGCTGAAGTCGACGTTCGGCTGGGACAGCGCCACGGCGTACCGGCACGCGGGCCTGTCGTCGATGAACGGCAAGACCGACAATCCCGGCGAGGTCGTGTCGGTGGCCGACTTCACCGCGATCCGCGACTACGCCGCCAGCCACCACCTCGCCCGCTTCACCTTCTGGGCGACCAACCGGGACTGCTCGGGCGGCGGCGAGTGCAGCGGAATCTCGCAGCCGAAGTACGCGTTCACGAAGATCGTGGCGGGGTATCACGGCTGATCGGGCCGGGGCTCGAGTCCGGGCCTGAGCTTGGCGACGAGGCCGCCGTTCCGAGGGGTGCGGCCTCGTCGCCACCTCGCGGGTTGGGCGGCAGAGGAGCCAGCGGCGGATTCTGGCACGGCCGGTTGGTGACCTGGGGGAGTTTGCTTTGCGGTCTGACAGGGACGACCGTGTTGCGTTCTGGGCGAGGGGGCTGCGCCGTGGTGGATCTTTTGGGCGCGGAAAGTGCCCGGCCAGCAGCCGGGATGCGCCTTGGCCTATTGAGGGCTGTGGCCGGGTTCAGGGCGGGATCTGGGTGGCGATCGGTCCGTGTGGGGCCGGGAGCGGGCGGGGTGGTCTGGCCGAGCTTTGGTCGGTCGAGGGCGGTGGCCGGGTTCAGGGCGGGGTCTGGGGCGCGGTCAGTCTGAGTGGGCCTGAGTGAACGGTGGGGTGTGGCCGAGAGCCTTGGTCGGTTGAGGGGTGTGGTGGTTGCGGGCGGCTTGGGTGAGCCGGGCACGGTCGCACGGTGGGGGAGCGACCGCGCCAGGTTGTGGAGGCGAAATCCGTCCTGGCGATGGCGGACAGCCCCTCAACCGACAGCCCCTCAACCGACAGCCCCTCAACGGCCAGCCCCGACCGCCCAGCCCCTCAACGGCCAGCCCCTCAGCCGACAGCCCTGACCGCCCTGCCCCTCAGCCGCCCAGGACCCGCCGTACGAACTCCGTTTTTCCCGCCGTGTACTCCTCCCGATCCGTGACCTCCCCAGCCAGCCGCCGCTTCACCTCGGCGTACTCCTCAGCCAACCCAGGATCCGCCCGCAGTGCGTTCCGGAATTTCAGCTGTGCCCGCCACCTCGGATGTCCCTCCGGCAGCAGATGCAGATGCGCCACCCGCCGCCGACCCGCCGCGTCTGGGAGCACGAAGAACCGTCGCCACGGCGCCGCAACGTCCAGTACCGGCGGCACGAAACACCACCCCTCAGCGGAAAGCACCGGTACCACCGCCGAAACCGTCTCCGCCGACAGATCCCGCATCGGGGCCATCACGTCGAGCACCGGTTTGGCCGCCAACCCGGGGACCGCTGTCGAGCCGACATGCTCGACCCGCCCAGGCGCGAGCCACAGTGCGAGCAGCCGCGAGAGTTTCGCGCACAATGCGGAACCCCGCGACGCCCACGCCGGATCCGGGGGATGGATTTCCGGTGGCTCATAAGCCCAAGCCGGAGCGTCGGGCAGATCAGCCATAGCGCAGCCTCCGAAACAACGGCCGCGCGTGCCGGAAAATCGGTGAAGCCGGGGTCTCGTCCATGCCAACCACGCTAACCCCGGCCACCGACAAAAACCTCAGCCAAAAACCTCAGGCAAAAACCTCAGGCAGGCAGATCCACCAGATCAGCCAGCCGTGCCCGATGCCGCCCCGGCGTGCCGAAGGCGAGCTGATCGCTCTTGGCCCGCTTCAGGTAAAGATGCGCCGGATGTTCCCACGTCATCCCGATCCCGCCGTGCAGCTGAATCGCCTCCTCAGCCGCGTGCACCGCGATCGGCGACACTCGGGCCTGCGCGACCGCCACCGCGATCGGCACGTCGTTCCCGGTCGCCAGCGCATCGGCCGCGTACCGAGCCGTCGCCCGCGCGTTGACCAATTCCGTGTACAGGTTCGCCAACCGGTGCTTCAGAGACTGAAAACCCCCGACCGGACGGCCGAATTGGTACCGCCCCTTCAGGTACGTCACGGTCTCCGTCAGCGCCCACTCGGTGATCCCAGTCTGCTCCGAAGCCAGCAGCCCCGCCGCAGTCGTCAGGGCGCTGTCCAACGCCTCCGCCGCTGCGGTACCCGTGCAAATCACTTGCGCGGCAGCGGAATCCAGGGTCACGTCGGCGATCCGCCGGGTGTGGTCCAGCGACACGGCCTCGGTCACCGTCGCCGCGGAAGCGTCCACGGCGTAAAGGCCAGGCCCGTCCGGACCGACCGCCGGAACGACCAGCAGATCCGCGACCGAAGCATCGACCACTGTGGACACTCGCCCGGTCAAGGTTCCGTCCAGAAACGAAACCGCAGAAGGGAAAGGCGAACCCGGAGCGGTCGACAAAGGCACCGCCAGAGCGCCGATCACCGAACCGGAAGCGAGCTGGGGGAGCAGATCCGAGCCCGCCGCCAGCAG
Organism: Amycolatopsis echigonensis; assembly: GCF_002846615.1. Lineage (NCBI taxonomy): Bacteria > Bacillati > Actinomycetota > Actinomycetes > Pseudonocardiales > Pseudonocardiaceae > Amycolatopsis > Amycolatopsis echigonensis. Next base: position 5,941,190 of record NZ_PJMY01000003.1, read on the forward strand.
CGCGGCCGTCGCGAGCACCGCGCTGCCGAGATACGGCACCGGCGCGACGCTTCGGCCCAGTTCCTCCATGACGACCGCGACCTCGCGCGTCGAAGCCCCGTGTCCGCCCAGGGATTCCGGCACCATCAGGCCCGCCGTGCCGAGGTCGGCGGCCAGCGTCTTCCACAGGGAGAGGTCGTACGGCGTGTCCGTTTCGACCCGCGCCAGCAGCGCGGCCGGCCCGGCGCGGTCGGCGAGCAGCGCCCGCACCGACGACCGCAGATCCTCTTCCACCTCCGAGTACAGCAGGTCCGGGGTGCTCATCGCGGCAGGTCCTTCCAGGCGACGTCCTTGTCCACCCGCGGCTCGGACGGCAGCCCCAGCACGCGTTCGGAAATGATGTTCCGCAGCACCTCCGAGGTGCCGCCCTCGATCGAATTCCCCTTGGCGCGCAAGTACCGGTACCCGGCGTCGCGGCCGAAGAAGTCGACCTGTTCCGGACGGCGCATCGTCCAGTCCTCGTAGCGGAGGCCCTCTTCGCCGAGCAGCTCCAGCTCCAGGCCGGACAGCTGCTGGTTGAGCTCGGCGAACGCCACCTTCATCGCCGAACCCTCCGGGCCGGGCGCGCCCACGGCGAGCTGCTGCCGCTGCCTTTCTCCGGCCAGCCGCAGCGATTCGGCTTCGACCCAGTGCTGCACGAGCCGGTCGCGCAGTTCCGGCGTGCGCAGCTCCGGACGGTCCCGCCACGTCTTCGCGACGAGCCCGATCATGCCGCCCTCGCGCGGCATCGCGGTGCCGCCGATCGCGACGCGTTCGTTCATCAACGTGGTCTGCGCGACCTTCCAGCCCTCGCCGACCGCGCCGAGCCGCTGGGAATCCGGAATCCGCACGTCGGTCAGGAAGACCTCGTTGAACTCCGCCTCGCCGGTGATCTGCCGCAGCGGCCGGACCTCGACGCCGGGCGCGGTCATGTCGCACAGGAAGTACGTCATGCCCTGGTGCTTCGGCACGTCCGGATCGGTGCGGGTGACGAGGATGGCCCACTGCGCGAGATGCGCGCTGGACGTCCACACCTTCTGCCCGGTCACGACCCAGTCGTCGCCGTCGCGGACCGCGCGCGTCGCCAGCGCGGCGAGGTCGGAGCCGGCGCCCGGTTCGCTGAACAGCTGGCACCACACTTCCTCGCCAGTCCACAGTGGACGGAGGTAGCGCTTCTTCTGCTCCTCGGTGCCGAACGCGAGGATGGTCGGCGCGGCCATGCCGAGCCCGATCAGGATCCGGCGCGGGTTGTTGTCCGGCGCGCCGGCCGCGGCGAAAGCGGCCTCGACCTCGCCCTGCAGCGCGCGCGGAGCACCCTGTCCGCCGAGCCCCTCGGGGAAGTGCACCCAGGCGAGCCCGGCGTCGAAGCGGGCCCGCAGGAAGTCCACAGTGGACATCGTCGCGGGATCGTGCGCCGCCAGGAACTCCGCGACCTGCGCGCGCAGCTCTTCGGCGGTCATTTGCCCGCCTCCGTCCGGTACTTCTTCAGCTCGCGCCGCGCCAGCGAACGCTTGTGCACCTCGTCCGGACCGTCGGCGAGCCGCAGCGTGCGCACCCCGGCCCAGATCTCCGCGAGCGGGAAGTCCTGCGAAACACCGCCCGCGCCGTGCGCCTGGATCGCCTTGTCCAGGATCCATTCGACGGTCAGCGGGGTGGAGATCTTGATCGCCTGGATCTCGGTGTGCGCGCCCTGGTTGCCGACGGTGTCCATCAGCCACGCGGTCTTGAGGACCAGCAGCCGCTGCTGTTCGATCCGCACGCGAGCCTCGGCGATCCAGTCCTGCACCACGCCGGAATCGGCGATCGGACGGCCGAACGTCTCGCGCGACAGCGTCCGGCGGCACATCGCCTCCAGCGCCCGCTCCGCCATGCCGATCGCGCGCATGCAGTGGTGGATGCGGCCCGGCCCGAGGCGGGCCTGCGCGATGGCGAACCCGGAACCCTCGTCGGCGATCAGGTTTTCCGCGGGCACCCGGACGTCCTCGAAAAGCACCTCGGCGTGCCCGCCGTGGTCGCTGTCGGTGTAGCCGAACACCTGCATGCCGCGCACGACGGTCAGCCCCGGCGTGTCGCGCGGGACGAGGATCATGCTCTGCTGCTTGTGCGCGGGCGCGTCCGGATCGGTCTTGCCCATCACGATGAAGATCTTGCAGTTCGGGTTCATCGCGCCGGTGATGTACCACTTGCGCCCGTTGACGACGTACTCGTCGCCCTCGCGGCGGATGCTCGTCGCGATGTTGCGCGCGTCCGAAGAAGCCACGTCGGGTTCGGTCATCGCGAACGCCGAGCGGATCTCCCCGGCCAGCAACGGTTCCAGCCACTGCTTTTTCTGCTGCTCGCTGCCGAACATGGTCAGCACTTCCATGTTCCCGGTGTCCGGCGCGGCGCAGTTCACCGCGGCGGGCGCGAGATGCGGGCTGCGCCCGGTGATCTCGGCCAGCGGCGCGTACTGCAGGTTGGTCAGGCCCGCGCCGTGGTCGCCGGGCAGGAAGAAGTTCCACAGCCCGCGTTTGCGCGCCTCGGCCTTCAGCTCGTCGACGACCGGCGGCGGCGACCACGGGTCGGTGCGCGCGGCCAGCTGCTCGTGGAAAACAGCCTCGGCCGGGTAGACGTGCGAATCCATGAATTCGAGCAGCTGCCCGCGCAGTTCCTCGGTGCGGGCGTCGAACGCGAAGTCCATCAGTTCTCCTTGGTGAGCGTCTTGCTGCCCTGCTCGATCAGGGGGGCGACGGCGGCACCGATCTGGTCGAAGCCCTCGCCGACGGTTTTTCCTTGCTGGAAACGGAAGTAGATGCCCTCGAGGATCACCGCGAGCTTGAAGAACGCGAAGCTCACGTACCAGTCCAGCGCGGACAGATCGCGGCCGGACCGCTGCGCGTAGCGGGCGATCGTCTCGTCGGTGTCCGGATAGCCGGGCGCGCTGCTGGCGTTGGACACCATCGGCAGCGAGAGCTGGTCGCGCTGCGCGTAGGTGACCATCAAGCCGAGATCGGTGAGCGGGTCGCCGAGCGTGGACATCTCCCAGTCCAGCACCGCGGTGATCCGGTCGTCCCCGTCGACGAGCACGTTGTCCAGCCGGTAGTCGCCGTGCACGATGGCGGGCGGGCCGGACGCCGGGATCGCCGCGGCGAGCTGGTCGTGCAGCCGGTCCGCGCCCGGCAGGTCGCGGCTGCGCGAACCGTCGAGCTGCTTCTTCCACCGGCGCAGCTGGCGTTCCAGAAAGCCCTCCGGACGGCCGAAATCGCCCAGCCCGACCGCTTCCGGATCGACCGAGTGCAGGTCGACGAGCGTGTCCACCAGCGAATCGGCGATCGCCCTCGTCCGCTGCGGGCCGAGCCGCTCCAGCTCCTCGGCTGTCCGGTACGGCGTGCCCTCGACGTACTGCATCACGTAGAACTGCGCGCCGAGCACGTCCGCGTCCTCGCACAGCAGCACGGTTTCCGGCACCGGGACCGGGGTTCCGGCGAGGCCGCTCATCACGCGGAACTCGCGGCGCATGTCGTGCGCGGTCGGCAGCACGTGGCCGAGCGGCGGACGGCGCACGACCCAGCGCTGCTCTCCGTCGGAGACGAGATAGGTGAGGTTGGACCGCCCGCCCTGCACCACTTCCGCGGTGAGAGCGCCGGAGACGAGCCCGGGCCGCTCGCGGTCGAGATGGGCGCGCAGCCTCGCCAGATCGAGGCCGGGCGGGTCGGTTTCGGTCATCGGAGGGACTCCAGTTTCGTGCGAGGTCAAGGGTTCAGAGGATGAGCCGGGAAACCATCTCGGCGACGCAGGCGGGTTTGTCCTCGCCGTCGATCTCGACGGTCCAGCGCACCACGGCCTGCTTGCCGCCGGGCACGTCGGTCAGCTCGACCAGCTCAGCGGTCCCGCGCACCCGCGAGCCCACCTTCACCGGCTGCGGGAACCGCACCTTGTTGAGGCCGTAGTTGATGCCCATCTTCAGGCCCTCGACCCGGTAGATCTCCGGGAGGAACGCCGGGATCAGCGACAGCGTCAGGAACCCGTGCGCGATCGTCGTGCCGAACGGGCCGGCCGCGGCCTTTTCGGTGTCGAGGTGGATCCACTGGTGGTCGCCGGTGGCGTCGGCGAACAGCTGCACCTGCTCCTGGGTGACGGTGTGCCATTCGCTCGTGCCCAAGGGCCCGCCCACTGCTTCGGCGAGTTCGGCGACATCGGAGAACACGCGCATCGCGATCAGTCCTTCGGTCCGCCGGCGACGTAGATGACCTGGCCGGACACGAATCCCGCGCCCTCGCTGACCAGGAACGACGCGACGTTCGCGATGTCCTCGGGCGTGCCGACGCGCTGCACCGGGATCTGCGCCGCGGCCGCGGCCTTGAAGTCCTCGAAGCTCATGCCGACGCGCTCGGCGGTCGCCGCGGTCATGTCGGTGGCGATGAAGCCGGGCGCGATCGCGTTGGCGGTGACGCCGAACTTGCCCAGTTCGATCGCCAGCGTCTTGGTGAAGCCCTGCATGCCCGCCTTGGCCGCGGAGTAGTTGACCTGGCCGCGGTTGCCCAGCGCCGACGTGCTGGACAGGTTGACGATCCGGCCCCACTTCTCCTGCGTCTGGTACTTCTGCACGGCCCGGGTCATCAGGAACGAACCGCGCAGGTGCACGTTCAGCACCGAGTCCCAGTCCTGTTCGGTCATCTTGAACAGCAGGTTGTCGCGGGTGATGCCGGCGTTGTTGATCAGCACGGTCGGCGCGCCCAGTTCCTCGGCCACGCGGGTCACCGCGGCCTCGACCTGCTCGGCGTCGCTGACGTCCAGCGCGACGCCGATCGCCCGGCCGCCGTCGGCGACGATCTCCTCGGCGCCTTTGTTCACCCCGGCCTCGTCGAGGTCCAGCAGGCCGACGGCGAACCCGTCGGAGGCGAGGCGGCGGGCTACGGCGGCGCCGATGCCACGGCCGGCGCCGGTCACGATGGCCACACGGGAAGCGGTCACGGGGGATCTCCTCATCGTCGGGGAAAGCCTGCTCGGGCGGCACGTCCGGACGGGCCTGCGCCTGCTCGGACTGCCTTGCGCAGGATGCCACGGCGCGGCACCCGTCGCTGGCGGCTAAGCGTACGCTTATTACGCGTGCACCGCGAGCCCCTCGTCCGATCGGGGCGGGCTCAGCGGCGGGTGCGCAGCGGTGCGGCCAAGGCGGCCAGTGCGACGAGTTCGGTGAGCGCCATCCCGCGTTCGACGAGACCCAAGGGGATGAGCAGCCACCAGTGCTGGTCGGTCAGCGCGGCGACCGCGACCGCGCCGAGGATGACCGCGAACCAGGCGAGCGACGCCACGGCGAGCGTGCGGGCGAGAATCCGGCGGCGCGGCGAATCCGGAAAGGCTGTGCGCGCCGAGATCAGCACAGCGAGCGGAAGACAGACAAAGGCGATGACGCTGGCGATCCGGTGCAGCGTGCCGCCCGCGCCCGTCGCCGCCGCGTTGGTCCAATCGGTCTTCGGGAACGCGACGATCACCAGCAACCCGGCTGTCCAGAACGCTCCGAGCACGGCCGCGACGACCGGCAGCCGTCCCTGCAGCCGCAGCACGGCGAGTGCCACCGCCGAACCGGCCGCGACCAGCACGACTGCCAGGTCGAAGACCCATTTGTGGTCCGACAGCCCGTATTCGCTGATAGTCCGCCGGGTCGCGCTGATCTCGTCGGTGGGCGGCACCACCTGCAACAGCAGCACCAGAACGGCGCCGAGAGCGAGCGCGGCGATCCCGGCCAGTGCGAACAGGGCGGGACGGCGGTCCGCGGAAACCGTTGTCATGCACAAAGCGTGACAGGTGCCGGATATGTCCCCGGTGAGTCAGGCCGCCCGGCCGGTTCCGGTCACCTGCGCGCGCACCGTGCGGAGCGCGTTGTGGTCCACAGTGGACGGTTCGGCGGACAGCCAGCCGCCGATCTCGTGCAGGAACTGCTCCGGCGTCATCGGCGGCCCGGGTTCGCCGTCCGGTTCGGCGGTGGTGACCTCGCCGTCGCGGCTGGGGTACACGATCATCGCGCCGCGCAGCGCGACCCCGGGCAGCAGTTCGCGGTAGCGCTGCAGGCTTTCTCCCAGCTGGCTGCCGCCGCCGCGGAACGGGCGGCCGTTGCGCAGCAGGCGTCCGTCCTCGGCGGTTTCGTAATGCCCGGGCAGCCACAGCTTCGACTCGATCAGGACCAGGCGTTTTCCGCACAGCACCGCGTGGTCGACGTCGGCGAACACCGAACCGGGCCACGCGAGACCGTGGAAGATGCGCGCGCCGGGCAGCCGGGTCAGATACCGCTCCAGCAGCTCGGCGGTGAGCCGTTCGGCCAGCTCGTCGGCCTCGGCGCCGGGGGAGCCGAACACCGCGCTGCCGCCGAATTCCTCCGCGAACTCGTGCCGGGCGCGGCGCGCGGACAGGTAGCCGCGGGCGAGCCGGTGGACCAGCAACGCGGTGCCCGCGGTGAGCGCGAACCAGGCGACCAGCACCGGCGGCGTGAAGTCGATGTCGGCGACCAGCGGCAGCAACACCAGCACCGCACCGGCGAGCGCCGCGACGACCGGCGTGTGCCCCGGCCCGCGCCGCCGCCCGTGCCGCATCCGCGGGTCGGCCGCGGCGAACGACCACCACTCCAGGCTTTCCGGATCGATGTCGGGTGGTTCCGGGCAATAGCCGGGCTGCTCGCCGAACCGCCGCCGCGGCCGCGGCTTGGGCACCGAGGCGGCCGGAACGCCGGCGTCGTAGCGCGCGCGTTCGTTGGGGTCGGCGAGGGTGTCGTAGGCCTCGCGCAACAGCTGGAACGTGCCGACCGTGCCGCCCGCGTCCGGGTGCAACGTCTTGGCCAGCCGACGGTAGGCGGCCTTGATCTCCGTGGGCGACGCGGTTTTCCCCACGCCGAGTACCGCGTAGTAGTCGGGCACAGTCGGGTTCCACCTCCGGAAGGCTGCCCGCGCAACGATATGGGGTCGCCGGGGCGGCGTGCCATCCGCCTCCGCGGCGCGCCGGGGTGAACCTGTTTCCGCTAGCCCCGGGCCAGCCATTCTTCGCGGCCGACGGCGTACTCGACCGCGTGCAGGTCGTCGCCCGGCGCGAAGTACTCGGGGTCGGCGACGAAGTCCCGGACGTGCCGGAGCCCGAGGGACGCCATCGTCGCCTGGGAGCCTTTGTTGGCGGCTGCGGTCCGGGCGAAGATGCGGCCGAGGCCGACGTCTTGGAACCCGTGCCGGAGCAGTTCGCGCGCGCCTTCCTTGGCGAGTCCTTGCCGCCAATGCGCACGGAGCAGCCGATAGCCCAATTCCGCTTGCCCCGGGAATTCCCCTGGCCGCAGGGACCAGAATCCGGCGAAACCGCCGTCGACGAACCCGGTCCAGCAACCGAGGCCGCCAGCGGCGTACTCGAGGGTCGTCCGGAGCTCTTCCGCGGCCTGCTCCCGGGTCAGCACGCCGCCGAGATAACGCATCACTTCTGGATCGGCGGAGAGCCCGGCCAGGTGCTCGAGATGTCCGGCGGACAACGGGACGAGGCGGATCCGTTCGGTGGGCAAGATCGGTTGGGACTGCACGCGAACGCTCCCCGGCTTGGGCGGATGTGGGGAAGCAGTCTGGCAGCGGCAGGGCCGCTCGTCAGCCGGTTTTCCGCTCGTCCTGCCGGCCCGTTGCCCCGGGGATCCCCGGCCCAGGCCAGCGGTGCTTCCGTCCGGTCCCGCCGCCCGTGCCCCACCGGCCCCTTCTCCCACTCCCGCACCGGTTTCGGCAACTTTCCGGACGCAGCCCTTCCGCACCCCGTTCCTTCTATGTTAAGAAGCTTTACTAACTATTGGATGGAGGCACGACGTGAGCTCACCCACCCGCCCGGGGGACTCCGCGACCCTTCCGGGGAACGGTCTCGAACGCCGGATCGGGCCGCTGCAGGCGACCGCGATCAACATGACGCAGATGTGCGGGATCGGCCCGTTCGTCACCATCCCCGCGATGGTCGCGACCATGGGCGGCCCGCAGGCGATGTTCGGCTGGATCATCGGCGCGATCATCGCGCTCGCCGACGGGCTGGTGTGGGCCGAACTGGGCGCGGCGCTGCCCGGGGCCGGCGGCACCTACATCTACCTGCGCGAAGCGTTCCAGTACCGCACCGGCCGGCTGATGCCGTTCCTGTTCGCCTGGAGCGCGGTGCTGTTCATCCCGCTCATCATGTCCACCGGCATCATCGGGCTGGTCCAGTACCTGGGCTACCTGGTGCCGGGCGTGACCGACGCGGACGGCGTCACCCCGCTGGGCAAGGCCATCGGCGTCGGCCTCGTCGTGCTGATCGTGCTCGCGCTGTTCCGCCGGATCGGCCAGATCGGCAAGCTCACCACCGCACTCTTCCTGGTCATGCTGTTCGCCGTCTTCGCGGTGATCATCGCGGCGTTCACGCACTTCGACGCGCACCAGGCGTTCGCCTTCACCCCGGGAGCCTTCGGCTCGAGCGGCGCGTTCTGGTCCGGTCTCGGCGCGGGCCTGGTCATCGCCGTCTACGACTACCTCGGCTACAACACGAGCGCCTACCTCGGCGGCGAGGTCCGCGACCCGGGCCGGACGCTCCCGCGCTCGATCATCTTCTCCATCCTCGGCATCATGACGCTCTACTTCCTGCTGCAGGTCGGCGTTCTCGGCTCGCAGCCGCTGGAATCGATCAAGAGCGCGACGTCGGTGGCGTCGTCGGTGCTGGAGCAGGCGTGGGGTTCGGTGGCCGCCAAGATCGTCACCGTCTTCATCGTGATCGCCGCGATCGGTTCGGTGTTCGCGGGCCTGCTCGGCGGGTCGCGGGTGCCGTTCGAAGCCGCGCGCGACAAGGTGTTCCTGCCGGTGTTCGGCAAACTGCACCCGAAGCTGCACCTCCCGACCGCGGGCGTGCTCGCGATGGGGCTGATCACCGCGATCGGCTCGCTGTTCACTCTGACTGACGTGATCAACGCGGCGGTCACGGTGCTGGTGATCATCCAGTCGCTCGCGCAGGTCGCCGCGATCGTCGTGCTGCGCCGCCGGCAGCCGCATCTCAAGCGGCCTTACCGGCAGGTGCTGTATCCGGTGCCGACGATCATCGCGCTCCTCGGGTGGGTTTACGTGTATGTATCCGCCAGCTGGCTGTCGATCTGGCTCTCGATCGCCTGGATCGTCCTCGGGGTCGTCGCCTTCCTGATCTATGCCTCGAAGGAAAAGGTGTGGCCGTTCGGTCCCAAGGAAATCCGCGAGGCGTTCGCGGCCCAGCCGGTCTCGGGGGTGGAGTCATGAGGAAACCGCTGATCGCCGGGATCGTCGCGCTGGTTCTGGTTCCTGGAGTCGTTTCGGCCACTGCTTCCGCACAGCAACCGGAAACGGCGGCGACATCCGGTCCGCAAGGCCCGTCGACGATCGGCCTCGGCGGCTGGCAGGTGCTGACGACCGCGCAGGTCAAGGACGACGGCACGGCGGTGTCGAAGCTCGGCTACCCGACGCAAGGCTGGCTGAAGGTGAAGCCGGACGACGCGGGCGCGCCGGGCACCGAGATCAACGCGCTGGTGCAGAACGGCAAGTGCCCGAATGTCTTTTACTCCGACAACATGCGCAAATGCTTCGGCTACCAGACGAAGCGCGGGCCGGTCACCACGAAGCAGTTCATGGACCCGTGGTGGTTCCGCACCGATTTCGACCCCGGTTTCCGGCCGGGCAAGAACGCGAAGCTGACCATCCCGGGCGTCGTCGGCGAGGGCGACGTGTGGCTCAACGGCACGCTCGTCGCGGGCAAGGACGTGATGAGCGGCGCGTACGCGGGCCACACCTTCGACGTCACGAAACTCCTGCGGCCGGGCAAGAACACGCTCGCGGTCAAGATGTACCCGAACGACCCGAATTCGATGTACACGCTCGACCAGGCCGACTGGGCGCAGATCGTGCCGGACAACAACACCGGTCTCCAATTCCCGCCGAGGCTGCAGCTGTCGGACGCGCTGAGCGGCGACAACGCGCACGTCGTGCAGGACAACGCGGCGGACCTGTCGACGTCCTCGCTGACCGCGAAGGTCGACGTCACCAATGACGCGGACACGCCGCAGACCGGCGAGGTCACCGCGACGGTCACGCCGCCAGGCCGCGGCGCGCCGATCGTCGTGAAGCAGAACGTCACGATTCCCGCGCACGCCAAGCAGACCGTGACGTTCACGCCGGCGAAGTTCCCGCAGTTGAAGATCGTCAAGCCTCAGGTGTGGTGGCCGTACTCGATGGGTGCACAGCCGTTGTACACCTTGGGTACGACAGTTTCGCAGGGCGGCGTGGTGTCGACAACGTCGTCGCAGACCTTCGGGATCCGGACGGTGACGTCGAAGCTGATCGGCAAGTCGCCGGCGCTGCCGGACGGTGCACGGAAGTTCGCGGTCAACGGCCGCGACTTCGTGTTCCGCGGCGGTGGTTTCGCGCCGGACCTGTTCCTGCGCTACGACAAGGCCGACATCGCGCACCAGCTCGCGCTGATCAAGAACATGGGGCTGTCCGGCGTCCGCCTCGAAGGCCACGACATGCCCGCGGACTTCTACGAGCAGGCCGATCGCGCCGGACTGCTGGTGCTCGGCGGATTCCTCTGCTGCGACGCCTGGCAGCCGGAACATCCGGAGAAGCTGACCGACCGCGACTACCGGATCATGCACGATTCCGCGTATTCGATCGCGCAGGCCGAACGCGGCCATCCCAGCGTGATCACCTACGGCTGGAGCGACAACGAGCCGATCCCGCGGCAGGAAAGCGAAACGCTGAGCGCGTTCAAGGCAGCCGACTGGGACGTGCCGGTGATCGCGTCGGCGGAGTACAAGAGCACCAAGACGCTCGGCCCGTCGGGGGAGAAGGAAGGCCCCTACGACTGGGTCCCGCCGTCTTATTGGTACGACTCCTCGACCTTCGACAAGACCGACCCGAGCCGCACGAACGCGGGCGGCGCCTGGGGTTTCGCGAGCGAGCAGAGCGCCGGACACACCGTGCCGACGCTGGATTCGCTCCGGCGGTTCCTGTCGCCGGCAGAGCAGACGAAGCTGTGGCAGGACCCGGCGTACAACCAGTACCACGCGAACTACGAACCCGGGCACGGCGGCTACAAGTTCGGCACGCTGTACACCTTGGACGAGTCGATCGCCCGCCGGTACGGAAAATGGGATTCGCTGGAGTCCTATGTGGAGTCCGCGCAGATCGCGAACTACGAGAACACCCGGTCCCAGTTCGAAGCGTTCCTCGCGCACGCCAACGACAAGCAGAACCCGTCGACCGGCGTGGTCTACTGGCAGCTGAACAAGGGCTGGCCGACGCTGTTGTGGGCGCTGTACAACAACGACGGCGACCAGCCGGGCGCGTATTTCGGTGCGCAGAAGGCGAATAAGCCGCTGCACGCGCTGTACACCTATGACACCGGCACGGTCGCGTTGTCCAACCTGGGCGCGGTGCGGCAGAACGGGATTTCCGTGCAGGCCAAGGTGTACGACACCGCGGGCAAGGTCCTCGACGACCAAACCGCTCCGGCGGTTTCGCTGGACAGCCAGGGCGTCGCGACCGGGTTGCTGAAGCCGAAGGCTCCGGCCGAGACGAAGGCGCCGGCGAAGGCGCAGGTGTACTTCGTGGAGCTGCAGGTGCGGCAGGGCGGGAAGGTCGTGGATCGCAACGTCTACTGGATGTCCACGCAGAAGGACGTCGTGGACTGGGCGAAGACGCTGCAGAACCCGCAGGCGACGATGAGCCAGTACGGCGACCTCACCGCCTTGCGGGACCTGCCGAAATCGCAGGTCAACGTGACTGCTGCGACGCGTCCGTCGCGTGGCCCGGACGGCACGGACACCGAGACGACGGTTACGGTCGCCAACACGTCGAAGACGTCCGGGGTCAGCTTCTTCCTGCGCGCGGACTTGCGCCGCTCCACTGACGGGTCCCAGCTGCCAGCTGCGACCTGGGACGACAACGACATCACGTTGTGGCCGGGCCAGTCGCAGACGCTGACCGTCCGCTACCGGGCCGCCGACCTTCACGGCGCGGCCCCGACCGTCAGCGTCGACGGGTTCAACACCGGCCGGGTCGTGGTGCCGGCCGGTCCGCAGCGGGACAGCCAGGGGGCTGTCCCGCCGGTCATCGAGGGGACCCGCGAGTGACATCGGACGACCTGATCCTGGGCATCGACTTCGGCGGCACGAAAGTGGCGCTGGGTCTGTCCGACCGGACCGGCGCCCTGCTGGCGACCCGTCGCCTGGACACCGACGCCGAAGCGGGCGCCGAACAGGTGGTCGCCCGGGCGCTGTCCGCCGCCGCCCAGCTGGTTTCCGGTTCCCGGCTAGCCGCGATCGGCGTGGTCAGCCCGGGAATCGTGCTGCCGGACCGGATCCTGCTGGCCCCGAACGTGCCCGGCTGGGAAAAACTCCACCTGGCCGAGCTGGTGTCCGCGGCTTTCCCAGCGGTCCCGGTCGCGGTGGGCACCGACGCGAAAGCCGCCGCCTTGGCGGAATGGACCTGGGGCACCCTGGCCGGCGCCGACCCGGCGGTCTTCCTGTCTCTGGGCACCGGCATCGCCGCCGCGGTCCTGGTCGGAGGCCGCCTGCTGACCGGCGCGAACGGGGCGGCCGGGGAGATCGGGTACAACCTGCGCACCCCCCAAGACGCCGACGGATTCGCCAGCGGAGCGGCGCCGCTGGAAGAAGCCGTCGGAGGCCGGTGGCTGGGCACGCGGGCGACCGCGCTGCTCGGCCGCCCGGTCACGGCGGGGGAGTTGTTCGCACTGGCGCGGGAAAATACGGAAGCCAAGGAGCTCGTCGCTTCGGCGTTGGACGAGCTTTCCATGCACGTAGCCAACCTGGCGATCGCCTTCGACCCCTCGCGAATCGCGGTCGGCGGCGGACTGGTCCGATCGGCCGATGTGCTGCTGCCCGCCCTGCGAGAACGTTTGGCGGCGGCGGTGCCGTTCCCGCCGGAGTTGGTGCCTGCGCGGTTTGACCAGGACGCTTCGCTGCTGGGCGCGGTGGCGTTGGCGTTGCGGGAATGAGACTCCGTGACCGGCGGGGTTGTCTCGACGCTTCGCCGGTCACGGGTACCACGTCGAGCAGCGCGGGTCGCGTTTGGCGGCGGGTTGGTTCGGTCGGCTGAGGTGCTGGTGCCCGCTTTGCGGTGCCGTTCCCGCCGGAGTCGGTGCCCGCGCGGTCCGACCACGACGCTTCAGTGGTGGGCGCGGTAGCCCTGGCGTTGGAAGAGCTGGCGACGGCCCATTTGTGCAATCTGGCTTCCCGGTGCCTCCCGTAGCCGGGTGCGGCCTCAAACTCCCAGCACGTGCCGCCGAGGACGAGCGCGCCTGGCTCGCGCGCGTCGTCGGCCAGTGCGCTGACCAGCGTGGTTTTGCCGATCCAGGTCTCGCCGGCGGTCAGGGCAAGGCCGCCGTGGCTGGCTGTGGCGCGCGAGAGCTGCGCACGCAAGGTCGCGGCGGCCAGCCCGATCAGCGCCGCAGTCATGTCCGCTTCCTCCCTTTCTCCGCGAGCCACTCACGGGACTCGCACTGTCGTCGCGTACTTTCACCGGCTGCGACCGGCTGGTCACGCAGCTCGATTCCGATGCGGGCCATTCTGTCCGGAGGGTCTGACAATTCCCGGAGGCCGTCACCTGGCCGGGTGACGAAAGTCCACAGTGGATCGGCGCTGGTCGCGGGGTGACGGGCGTCTCCGCCCGGGGCCGGAGGAGGGGATGGTTGCGGTACTGTCGCGGCCATGGGGAGTCTCCGTTCGCGCATCCTCGCTTGGGCCGGCCGCCGGTACATCGCCCGCCAGCAGAAGCGCGGTTTCGATCTCGAGAAGATGGCGCTGCTGCCGGATTCGGCGCTGGAGCCGTTGCGCCGCCAGGGGCTCGACCCGGTTCCGGACCTCGGCCGGCTGCGCGCCGAGGCCCCGATCAGCAAGCTGGACCTGCCGTTCGGGATGAACGCCTGGCTGGTGACCGGGTACGAGGAGGCCAAGGCTGTCCTCGGGAAGGGCACGGAGTTCAGCAACGACTTCACGAACCTCGTCGGCAACGCGGGCGTCACCGAGGACCAGAACCCCGGCGGCCTCGGATTCGCCGACCCGCCGGTCCACACGCGGTTGCGGAAGCTGCTGACTCCCGAGTTCACGATGCGCCGGCTTTCCCGGCTGACGCCGCGGATCGACGAGATCGTCGCGGGCCAGCTGGACGCGATGGCCGCCGCGGACGGGCCGGTGGACCTGTGGGAGCAGTTCGCGCTGCCCATTCCCTCGCTCACGATCTGCGAGCTGCTCGGCGTGTCCTATGAGGACCGGGCGGACTTCCAGCGGCTGAGCACCGCGCGGTTCGACCTGTTCAGCGGTGCCGGCGCGTCGCTGGGGGCGATCTCGGAGTCGCTGGGGTACCTGCTGGAGATCGTGCGCAAGCAGCGCCAGCAGCCCGGCGACGGCCTGCTCGGCATGCTGATCAAGGAGCACGGCGACGAGATCGACGACCGCGAACTCGCCGGTCTCGCGGACGGCCTCCTGACCGGCGGTCTCGAGACCACGGCGAGCATGCTGGCGCTGGGCGCGCTGGTGGTGCTGCGCGACCCGGCCGCGTTCGAAGCGGTCCGAGGCGACGACGATTCGGTGCACCGGTTCGTCGAGGAACTGCTGCGGTACCTGACGGTCGTGCAGATGGCGTTCCCGCGGTTCGCGAAGCAGGACATGGACATCGCGGGCGTGCACATCAGCGAGGGCGACATCGTGCTGGTGTCGCTGTCGGTCGCGGACCGCGACCCGGTGCTCGGCAAGGGCGACATGGACCGCTTCGACCCGACCCGCGAGCCCTCCTCGCACCTGGCGTTCGGGTACGGGATCCACCGCTGCATCGGCGCGGAACTGGGCCGGATGGAGCTGCGAGCGGCCTACCCGGCGCTGGTCCGGCGCTTCCCCAACCTGCGGCTCGCGGTACAGCCGGAGGAGCTGGCGTTCCGGAAGGTGTCGATCGTGTACGGGCTCGACTCGCTGCCGGTGCTGGTGGACTGACGCCGGACCTCCTCTAGGCCGGGGTGGTTGCGGTGATTGCTCCGGATCGGGGCCGGTGAAAGGTCGGTTGGTGCGCGGGTGTGCGCGCATGGCTGTGGCTGGGACGGAATTGACCACGGGACGCGGCGGACACGCCCGGTGGGACGGCTTAGGGCAGCGGCCGCACGGCTGGCGAGGTCACCTCGACAGCACGCTCGTCGGCACAGCCGGACCGACAGCGCGCTCGTGGCGCGCGAGGCGGTCTAGCCGCGCTCGCAGCTTGGTGGCGGTGGGCTAGGCGGTCTAACCGCGCTGGCAGCGTGGTGGCGGTGCGCGAGGCGGTCTAGCTGAGCCGACGGAGCGCTGGTGGTGGGGCGGCCTTGCCGAGTCGATGGCGTGGTGGTGCGCGAGGTGATCTAGCCGTACCGGCAGCGCGCGCTCGATGGGCTCGAGGAGGTCTAGCCGAATCGAGGGTGCGCTGGTGATGGGCGAGTCGGCCTAGCCGCCCCGGCAGCGTGCTGGCGGCGCGATCGAATCCTTGTACGCGAAGCGGGCTCGAACCCGGGCAGGTGATCGGACCCCCTCCACAGCCCCGCCCGGCCCCGTCCTCACCGGCATCTTCCTCACCGCACTTCCCGGTTCACCTCATCGCACTCCTCGAGGCCGGAACTGGATGCTGATCCGCGGCCCCACCGCCCGGGCCGTTTTCGGGATGGCGTGTTCCCATGTCCTCTGGCACGACCCGCCCATCACGATCAAGTCTCCGTGGCCCAATGGGTACCGCACCGATTCCCCGCCGCCTCTCGGGCGCAGCGCCAGATGGCGGGCCGCGCCGACGGACAGGATCGCCACCATGGTGTCCTCGGTCCGGCCGCGGCCGAGGTCGTCGCCGTGCCAGGCGACGCTGTCCTGGCCGTCGCGGTAATAGCAGAGCCCGGCGGTGCGGAACGGTTCGCCCAGTTCAGCCGCGTAGTGCGCGGACAGCGCCTCCCGGGCCTCGGTGAGGACTGGATGCGGCAGCGGCGCGTGCTCGCGGTAGAAGCACAGCAGCCGCGGCACGGCGACCACCCGGTCGTACATCTGCCTGCGTTCCGCGTACCACGGGACCTCCGCCGCCAGGTGCTCGTACAACTCATCCGAGCCGTCGAGCCATCCGGGCAGCACGTCGATCCACGCGCCTTGCCCCAATTCGGTGCGCTGCGCTCCGGACAACGGGCCCAGCGTGGCCGGCCCGCTGGCACCGAACAGCGAGCCCTGAAATGCCTGACTCATGCCTCCAAGCTACACGACAATCGAACACCTGTTCGGATGAACTACTCGGCGGGTTTGGGATGCGCGGTGACGATGAGCCGGTGCAGACGTGCGTCGGGGGCGGATTCGTTGTGGTAGCGGGACACGAGGTCGGTCACGAGGGCGGTCAGTTCGTCGGTGAAGGCGGACCGGTCGCGCGCCGAGGCGAAGGCGATTTCCGTGTCCAAGGTCAGCGTCGAGAGCGGTTTGCCCGCGCGGGCGGCGCGGCGGGCCAGTCCGGCGACCTCGCGCAGCGTCCGGCCGGCGACCGCCAGCAGGTAGCTCACCGATAGGCGGTCCGGCTTCACCCGTGCGGAACCGGCGGCCCCGAGGGCGGCGGGGGAGACCAGATAAGCGCCGGCGGTGGCGGCGAAAAGCCGTTCGGTGAGGCCTCCCCACTGCCGGGTTCCGGCGGGTTCGACCAAGCCGTGCGATTCGAGCGCGCGGAGATGGTAGTTGACCTTTTGCCTGGTCAGACCCACTCGGGAGGCCAGCGCCGCGGCGGACGCCGGTTCGGTCAGCGCGGCCAGCAGGCGGGCGCGCACCGGGTCCAGCGCGGCCGCCGCGACGGCGGGGTCCTCGATCACTTCGACGTCCTGCATTCCCTGAGCCAAGCAGTGACAAACAAAGTCGTCAAGGATGCCGCCCTTGTCCGCGACCGGCCGGGGACTTACAGTGATCGGCAGTGGTCTGGACCTGTACCGCTACCGCCGCCCTGAGTTCCACGGAGGTTGGCACGTGCGCACGAGAACCCGGATCGGCGGAGCACTGGCGGCGGCGGTGTGCGGGATCGCGATTCTCGCCCCGGTCGCGGACGCCCAGGTCGGCGGCGGCACCTGGAAACCCTGGTCGCCGGGGTACAAGGAACAGCAGAAGGGCTGCGGCCAGGTCAGCGGGCTCACCTTCAAGCTGACCTGCTCGGACGGCAGCGGCGAGCAACGGGCCGAGCGCCGCTACGAGACCTACACCGGCGGCACGCACCAGTTCGAGGGGTCGTTCAAGATCACCAGCATGGGCGGTTCGCGGATCAGCCTGAAACAGACGTTCCGCGACGGTTCGAACGCCGGGCCGTATTTCCTGCTGGCGGTGGAGAAAGGCGGGCGGCTCTACACCGTGGAGAACGGCCAGACGGTGGCCACCGGCGCGACGGTGGGGACTTCGGTGCGGGTCAATACGATCAATGAGGTCGGCAGTACCCACAAGGTGTACATCAACGGCTCGCTGAAGCAGACGGACGACAGCCCGTCGGGTAGTTATTACGATAAATTCGGCTCGTATCGTACGGCGAGCGGGGCGGGACCGATTACCGTGGAGTGGAGCGGGATCAAGTTCTGGACCAGGTGATCGCTTGCCGCCGGACGGGTGCCTGCCGCCGCCTGGCATCCTTCCGCGCTGAAAGCACTCGGCTCGTCCGATCACCCGCACGGAAGCCTGGAAGCGCCCGGGCGAAGAGCCCTCGACGTCTGCGGGGCAACGGGATGCACGCCCGATGGCTGGCAGCGGACGGACATTCGGCCTACGTAGTCGAGCCAACGGCTTCGGAGGTCAACGAGGCAGCCGAGATCGAAGGTCGCACGGCCGAAATGGTGACCCCCGAGCCGTGACCTGGCCGGATAATAAGTGCGGATGTCGTGCTGTTAATGGGTCCGCTCCACCGCCAGACCGCACGCATGCGCTTGCTGAAGTGTGCTTCGCCCTGATGTCGTTTTGCTCGCCACCGCGATCAGCAGTTATCACTCGCTCTTGGAGATCGGAACCACGCTGTCAGCTAGCCCATTCTTCCAGCGAATCCCAAGCCGCGAGTGTCCGGCCGCTGGTGAACCGGCGGTGCTCGCCGGTCAGCGGATCCTCGAATTCCAGCACTTTCGCCAGCAGCTGCAACGGTTTCGTGAAGTCGTCGAGCGGTTTCTCGTGCAGCTCCGGATAGAAATCGTCGCCCAGGATCGGGATTCCCAGGGAACACATGTGGACCCGCAGCTGATGCGTGCGTCCAGTGGCGGGCGTGAGGCGATAGCGGCCCAGCCCGTCCCGGTGTTCCAGAAGCTCCACTGTGGACTCGGCATTCGGCGGTCCGGGTACCTCCTGCGCGGCCAGCACGCCGCGTTCCTTCACGATCCTGCTGCGCACCACCCGGGGCAGTTCCACAAGCGGGTCATAGGGCGCGATCGCCTCGTATTCCTTGTGTACCAACCGATCGCGGAACATCGTCTGGTACGCGCCGCGCGCGGACGGCGTGATCACGAACATCACCAGCCCCGCCGTGACGCGGTCGAGGCGGTGGGCGGGGGACAGGGCGGGCAGGTCCAGCGAGCGGCGAAGGCGCACCAAGGCGGTTTCCAGGACGTGCCGCCCACGCGGGATGGTCGCCAGGAAGTGGGGTTTGTCGACTACGAGCAGGTGTTCGTCGCGGTGCAGGACGGTGACGTCGAACGGCACCGGGACCTCGTCCGGCAGATCGCGGTGGAACCAGATGAACGAACCCGGAACGTACGCCGCGTCAATCCCCAGCGGGCCGTTCTCGCCGTGGATCCGCTGCTCGTGCAGCATTTCCTCGATCCGCGCGGGGGCGACGCGGGGCAGGCGTTCGACCAGGTGCTCCAGCAGGGTCGTCCACGGACCCTCTTCCGGCAGCCGCAGCCGTGCGGGGTCCAGGCCGTGCCGGGGCGGGATCGGGGCCGGGCGCTTGCGTCTCATCGGCTCCCGAGTCTAGTCGGCCGGGTCCTGCCGATAGGCCGCGATGTAGCGGGCGGTCGCCTCGGCGTTGGCCTCGGCGGCTTTCTCCCGCCGGATCCGCTTGCCCGTTCCGGGCGGGAAACCGTTGCGGGACAACCGGTGGTCGATGCTTTCCTCCATGTACGCGCACGAGTAGAAGTACGACACCAGCGCGGCCATCAGCACGATCGCCAGCCGCAGCCCGAGCGGGGCCGGCAGCAGGAGCCAGACCAGGCACAGCGGCGCGATGCCCACCGTCGCGCGCAGGACGTGCCGGGCCTTCCAGTGCTTGGACGTCGCGTCGTGCAGCAGCCAGTCGCGGTAGCGCTCCGGGAGCCGTCCGCTCACGGCGTACCAGAACCAGCGGAGAACGCCGGGCCGGTCGGTCATCGTTCCTCCTCGGGGTCTGCGGCCACAGTACCCTAATGATTAGTACACTAACTATTAGTGTGGTGCAGCCCGCGCTAGAGTGGGCGCGAGCACGAGGAGGACGAGTGGCCGAGATCGACCTTGGCGAGGACCCGCTGAAGCTCGACCGGCAGGTGTGCTTCGCGCTGTCGGTCGCGTCGCGCAGCGTGATCGCGATTTACCGGCCGCTGCTGGAGCCGCACGGGCTGACCCATCCGCAGTACCTGGTGATGCTGGCGCTGTGGGAGCAGTCGCCGCGCTCGGTCAAGGACCTCAGCACGGCGTTGCGGCACGAGCCCGCGACGCTGTCGCCGCTGCTCAAACGGCTGGAAGCGGTCGGGTACGTGACGCGGGGCCGCAGCCGGGCCGACGAGCGCCAGCTGACCGTCGAGCTCACCGAGAAGGGCCGGGAGCTGCGTGCCGAGGCGGAGAAAATCCCGTATCGCGTCGTGGAGCGGCTCGGCATGGAGGTCTCCGAGCTGGAGGCGCTGCACGCCGCGCTGGGCCGGGTGATCGAAGCGACCGCTTAGCGGGAAGAACTCGCGCCCGGATCAGGTTCTGCCGAGGAGTACGTGCCGACAGAGCGGAGCGAGCGTGGACAAGATCCGGGTGGGGGTGGCTCCGGGACTCGGGACCGGGCCAGCGGAATTCACCGGTTTGGCCGAGCTGACCGAGGCGGCGGGCGTCGACTCGCTGTGGCTGTCCGAAGTGGTCTATTCGCCGGATGTCGATCCGTTGATCGGCATGACGCACGCGCTGGCCCGCACCGAACGGCTCAAACTGGGCACCGGCGTGGCGATCCTGCCCGGACGCAATCCGGTGCTGGTCGCGAAACAGCTGGTCACGCTGGCGGGGCTGGCTCCGAAACGCGTCCTCCCGGTATTCGGCTTATTGCCCGCGCAGCCCGCGGAACGCGCGCTGTTCCAGGTGCCGGACGGGCGGCGCGCGGCGGTGTTCGACGAGTCGCTCGCGTTGCTGCGTTTGCTGCTCGAACAGGACAACGTGTCCTTCGACGGCGAGTTCTTCCAGGTCGACAACGTGACGATCGGGCCGCGTCCGGCGAAGCGGCTCGACGTCTGGGTCGGCGGGTCCGCTCCGGCGGCGTTGCGTCGCGCGGGCCGGTTGTCCGATGGATGGCTCGGCAGCTTCCACACGCCGGATCAGTCCCGTGCGGCGCGACTGGCGATCCAGGAAGCCGCTGCCGAAGCCGACCGCGAGATCGAATCGGACCACTTCGGGTTGAGCATGGTCCTCGCGCTGCACGGGATCCCGGAAAGGCTGCGGGCGGTGGCGCAGCAGCGCAATCCGGGCCGTCCGGCCGCTGACCTCGTGCCAACCAGTTGGGCCGAGGCGCGCCGGATGATCGAGCAGCACATCGAGGCCGGACTCACCAAATTCGTGGTCCGGCCTGGGTACTCCGGCGATTACCGGCAGTTCCTCGACGATTTCGTGCGCGAACTCGGGCCGCTCCAGAACTAGAACGTCAGCTGCTCGGTCTTGCGGGGCATGAGCAGCAGCCCGACGACACTGACCAACGATACGGCGACGATCGCGAGGAACACGTTGTGCGTGGCTCCGGCCAGCGATTCGCGCACGTACGCTGTCGCCGGTGAGTTGTCGTGCGCGCCGCCGAGGATGCGGCTGGTGGCGTCGACGCTCGCCGGAAGATGCCCGGCGACCTCCGCGGGCGGGTTCGCGAATCGTCCCGCGAGGGTGGCGTTGGCGATCGCGCCGAAGATGGCGGTGCCGACCGCGCTGCCCAGCGAACGGCTGAACATGTTGGTCGCGGTCACCACGCCGCGGCGCTCCCAGCCGACGGTGGACTGCACGGCCACCACGGTCGGGCTCGACGAAAGCCCGAGCCCGATCCCCCCCACCACGAACACGGACGCCGCGGCCATCCAGACGACCGAGTCCAGACCGAGGAACGTCGCCAGGACGGCCCCGACGAGGAGGAATCCGGTGCCGATCAGCGCGGTGTCGCGGAATCCGATCCGCAGGTAGATCTTTCCGGACAACGACGCCGCGATCGGCCAGCCGATCGTCAGCGCGGCCAGAGCGAAGCCAGCGGTGAGCGCGTCCGTTCCGAGGACGCCTTCCGCGTACGTGGGCAGGAACGAGCTGAAGCCCAGCAGCACCGCGCCCGTGACCAGCGCGACCAGGTTTCCGCCGATCAGCGTGCGGCGCGTGAACACCCACAGCGGCAGCACGGGTTCGTCCGCGCGGCGCTCGACCAGCACGAACGTGACCAGCATCAGAACGCCGACGGCGAAGATCGCCAGACTCGGCGCGGACGTCCAGCTCCACGCGACCCCGCCTTCCAGCAGGGCGAGGATCAGCAGCGCGCAGCCGACCGTCAACAGGGTCGCGCCGGTGTAGTCGACCTTGTGCCGCGTGCGTTTCACCTGCTCGGTGAACTTGCGGTAGAGCATCCACGCGGCGAGCGCGCCGAGCGGCAGGTTGACGAAGAAGATCCACCTCCAGCTGAGGTATTCGGCGAACACGCCGCCGAGCGTCGGCCCGATCACCGAGGCGACCGCCCACACCCCGGCGAGGTAGCCCTGCACCCGGGCGCGTTCCTCGACCGTGTACAGATCGCCGACCATCGTCATGCTGATCGGCTGGACCGCGCCCGCGCCGATGCCCTGCACCGCGCGCGCCGCGATCAGCACCGGCATGCTCCACGCGACCCCGCACAGCACCGAGCCGAGCAGGAACGCGGCGATGCCGAAGAACATCACCGGGCGGCGGCCGAGGACGTCGGCGAACTTGCCGTACAGCGGCACGGTGACCGCCTGGGTGAGCAGGTAGATCGAGAACAGCCAAGGGAACTGGGAAAACCCGCCGAGGTCGCGGACCACCGACGGGACCGCGGTGGCGATGATGGTGCTGTCGAGGGCCACGAGGCCGGTGCTCAGCATGACGGCGGCGAGGACCGGACCCCGCTCGGAACGAAGGCCCACGGCGGCGCGTTTCGCCGCGGGCGGACTGCTCGTGCTACCCATGTTCGGAATGAACTCGTTCGCCTCGGCAAGCATTCCCCAGCCGATCGCTCGGTGCCCGAGTGTTCGCCCGACCGTCATCATGGGGGGATGGACAGGTGGGTGCGGCCGATCGGCCGGGGCTGGGTCGTTCAGGGCGCGGTGCCCGGACCGGACGTCGACGAGTTCGCCGAACCGGAGGCCGTGAAGAGGGCGCTCGCCGCGGCGGAGGGCGACACGCTGCTAGCGGCGCAGCATCCGGCGCGGACGCCGGCGGCGCTGGCGGCCGGACTGGACGTCGAGGCCGCGCTGCCGGAGGCCCGGGCGACCCTCGAACGGCTGCTGACCGGGCATTACCGGCCGGAGACCGAGTTCGTCGCGGCTTACCGGATCGGCGAAGCGATCGCGGGCGTGCTGTGCCTGGTCGACGTCCGGGAGCTGACCTCGGCCAGTTCGCACGTCAAGCACACCGAGGAGGTCTATCCGGAGGTGGTCGCCGAGCGCGCGGCCGTGCTGGACGGCCTGGGCTGCGCGACGAGCGCCGCGCTGCTCGTGCCGGTCGGCGACGGTGCGGAGCTGACGGCGGCGGTCAAGGAGGCGGCGAGTTCGGCCGACCCCGATGTGTCCACTGTGGACCGTGCGGGACTGGCACACGAGCTGTGGGTGGTGCGGCCGGGGGAGATGCAGGAACGGCTGTTGGAGGCCGCGTCGGCGAGCGATCTGCTGGTGGCGGACGGAAACCACCGGGTCGCGGCCGCGGCCGGAAGCGGGCAGCTGCTGGCCTTGATCACCGCGGGGTCGCAGCTGGAGATCCGGGCGATCAACCGCGTGCTCCTCGGAACCGGGCGCTCTGCCGAAAGCCTGTTCGCGGCCTGGCAGGAGGCGGGACTCGAGGTGGCCTGGTCGGATGACGCGACCCCGCCGTCCTGCCCCGGCACGGCGGTAGTGCTGGCCGGCTCGCGCGTCCTGCGGGTGCGGCTTCCCGGAACGGATCCGCTGGTCATCGACCACGAGGTGGTGGAACAGACGCTCCTCGGCTCGGCGCTCGGTCTCGACCCGGATGGCCCGCACATCCGCCCGCTGCTGCCGGGCAGTCCCGTCCCGCCGGACGCGGACGCGGTGGTGCAGCTGGCCCCGGTGCCGTTCGAGACAGTGCGGGCCGTGCACGCGGCGGGACGGCGGATGCCCCGCAAGGCCACGTACTTCACGCCTAAGCCGCGAGGCGGGCTTGTGCTGGCGCGCTGGTAAAAAGGTGCAGGTCAGCGTCTGTTCCGCTTAGGATCGCGCAGGTGGAGCTACCCCTGATGCCGCCGGTGCGGCCGATGCTCGCCAAAGCCGTGCACGAGGTGCCGCGCGACGGCGGGTTCTGGTACGAGCCGAAGTGGGACGGCTTCCGCTGCGTCGTGTTCCGCGACGGCGACGAGGTCGAACTCGGCTCGCGCAACGACCGGCCGCTCACCCGGTACTTCCCGGAGCTGGTCGAGCTGCTGCGGGAGGCGTTGCCGGACAAATGCGTCGTCGACGGCGAGATCGTGCTGGTCACGCCGCGCGGGCTGGACTTCGGGGCGTTGCAGCTGCGGCTGCACCCGGCGGCCAGCCGCGTCCGGAAGCTCGCGGAGGAGACGCCGGCCAGCTTTGTCGCGTTCGACCTGCTCGCGCTGGGGGAGCGGGACCTGACCGAGGAACCGTTCTCCGAGCGGCGGCGGGCGCTGGAGGGGATTTTCGCGCCCGCGATCGGCTTGCAGCGGGTGCACCTGACCCCGCTCACGACGGATCCGGACATCGCGCAGGACTGGTTCACCCGGTTCGAGGGCGCGGGTTTCGACGGGGTCATGGCGAAGCCTGCCGACCTGCCGTACGAGCAGGACAAACGCGTGATGCTGAAGGTGAAGCACGAGCGCACCGCGGACTGCGTCGTCGCCGGATTCAGGTGGCACAAGGACGGCAAGGGCGTCGGATCGCTGCTGCTGGGGCTGTACGACGAGGACGGGGCGTTGCACCACGTCGGCGTCGCGAGCAGCTTCACGGCGGCGCGGCGGCGGGAGCTGGTCGAGGAGCTGGCCCCGTGGCGGGAGAACGCGCTCGACGGGCATCCGTGGCGTACTTGGGCGGAATGGCAGGCCGACGAGGTGCGTCGACCGGGTGCCAACAGCCGGTGGGCACCGGACAAGGACCTGTCGTGGGAACCGCTGCGCCCGGAACAGGTCGCCGAAGTGCGCTACGAACACCTGCAAGGCGGCCGCTTCCGCCATGGCGGGCGATTGGTGCGCTTCCGTCCGGACCGGACTCCGGAATCATGCACTTACGCGCAGCTGGAAGAGGCCCCGCCAGCCGAACTGGCGGATCTGTTCGGGGAGGCCCGATGAGCGGCGTGACGCTGGAACTCGACGGCGTGGAACTGACGATTTCCAGCCCGGACAAGGTGTATTTTCCGGAACGGGGCGAGACGAAACTCGATCTGGTCCGCTATTACCAGGCTGTCGCCGGGCCGCTATTGGCTCGGTTGGGCGGACGGCCGTTGTTGCTGGAACGTTATCCAGACGGCGCGGGCGGAAAATCGTGGTTCCAAAAACGCACGCCCAAGAACGCGCCTGCCTGGTTGACCACCGCCGTCGTTTCCACACCGAACGGCACCACCAGCGACGCCTTGGTGGCCGCGAACCTGGCGCACGTCCTGTGGGCGGTCAACCAGGGCTGCCTGGGCTTCCACGTATGGCCAAACCGCGCGGCAGCACTGGATATCGCGGACGAACTGCGCATCGACCTGGACCCGTCGCCGGGGATCGGTTTCCCGCAACTGCGCGAGGCAGCGATACTGGTACGGGAATTCCTTGCCGAGCTGGGAATCGAGGTCTACGTGAAGACCTCGGGCTCGCGGGGCCTGCACCTGTATTCGATACTGGAACCGCGCTGGGACGGCTACGAAGTGCGGGCTGCTGCAGTGGCGCTGGCGCGAGCTTTGGAACGGCGGCATCCAGACCTGATCACCGCGCAATGGTGGAAAGAAGAACGCGGCTCTCGGGTATTTGTGGACTTCAATCAGAACGCGCCGCATAAAACGGTCTTCGGAGCTTGGTGCGTGCGGCCAAGAATCGGCGGACAGGTTTCGACCCCGATCGCCTGGGACGAGCTGGCGACGGTGGAGCCGGACGCCTTGACGCTGTCGACAGTCCCGGCGCTGGTCGCGGAGCGAGGAGACCCGTGGGCGGGAGCAAACGATCGCCCGCAGTCGATCGAACCACTGCTGGAGATGTCCCAGGAAGACCTGGCGCGCGGCCTGATGGACGCACCCTGGCCGCCGGTCTACCCGAAAATGCCGAACGAACCGCCCAGAGTCGCCCCGAGCCGCGCAAAGAAAGTAACCGCCGAAGACTAACTCGAACAAACCGCAGCCGCCGCACCCTCACCTCCAGGCGGCCAGCCCCCACCCCGCACCCCGATACGAAGCCTCCTCTGCGGTTCGGGGGTGCTTGTCAAGGCATCTTTCCCGCCTTGACAAGCACCCCCGAACCGTCAGCACAATCAGCTTCGGGGTGCCCCACCGCACCACCCACCTGCAATGTCGCCGCCAGGCGACGAGCAACCCGCGACCTCACCCCAACGGCAGATCAAACGCCAACTGCTCCTCCGCGCCAACCCCCACCGGCACCCCAGCCAAAGTAGCCGCGCACCCAGGACAAGGCGTCACATGCCCAGTCCCCGGCGCGGTCAAATCGATCGGCGTCCAAGTCCGCGAATCCCGCTCCCCGCAAGCGGACCGCCGATACCGCAGATCGTCCGCGCGAGTCATCAGATGCGCGACAGGATCGTCCTCCGGCAGCGCACCCACGAGGTACCACCGGGCAGTCATCGTCTTCGCCATGGAACTCGTCCTCCAAAGAGGCTGGTTCGAGCTACCACGACATAGTGCGACCGAAAGCCCGCCAATCCGCGCGTTTACGCTTCTTCGGCGTGGCGCGCCGAGTCCTCGTCAGGCTCATTCAGATACCGGAGAAACCGCAAAAGCCCCCGCTCGTCAGGCACCTCGTCCTCGGCCACACAAGCACTGAGCTGCCGTTCGATCTCAGCGGCATCAATCCCGGCGCCAATCAGCACGAGCTCGGTCCGGCGCGGCCCGGACGGCCAAGCCGACCGCTCCACCTGCACAAACGCCCCGACCGTATGCAATCCGAACCGAGACCGAGACTCCGGCGAAGCGAGGTCGACGTGCCCCTTCACCCGGTACAACCCGGCCGGTCGGCTCTCCAGAAACGCAAGGAATCGCCGGGGCGAAAGCGGCCGATCGGACGTGAACGTCACGCTCTCGTACTGTGCGTGCAAATGCTCGGAATGATCATGCTCTCGCAGATCGTCAAATGACAACTGCCCGTAACTCTCCCGAGGCCGAGGATCGAAAAACAACCCCGGATCAACCCGCCCCCGCTCGGTCGTCAGCACCGGGACCCCAGGCGCGTGCTCCTCGACGACCGCACGAACTTTCGCCAGGTCATCCGCCTCCACCCGGTCGACCTTGTTCAGCACCACCAGGTCGGCGACCCGCAGGTGCTCGGTCAACTCCGGATGCCGAACCCGCGCGGCCTCGAACTCCACGGCATCGACGACCTCGACCAGCCCGCCGTACCGGATGTCCGGGTTCTCACTGGCGATCATCAGCCGCAGCAGATCGCGGGGCTCGGCGATTCCGCTGGCCTCCACCACGATCACGTCGATCCCGGCCTCGGGTCGCGACAGTTTGCCCAGCATCGCGTCGAGCCCGCTGGCGTCGACTGCGCAGCACAGGCAGCCATTGCCGAGCGACACCATCGTGTCGACCTGCCCGGCGACGGCGAGCGCGTCGATGTTCACCTGGCCGAAGTCGTTGACCACCACCCCGACCCGGACGCCCTGACGGTTGGCGAGCAGATGGTTGAGCATCGTGGTCTTCCCCGCACCGAGAAAACCCGCGACGAGCACTACCGGAACCCGCTGCCTGGCCACGCCTCACCCCTCCTGTCGTCCGGGTCGCCGACGATACCTCCAGCGGGCACCCGGACAGCGGCAGCCCGGCTCGGTTCGCCGGGGCATTGCCGCCCCGGCGAAAGCGGTTGGCAGAGTGTGCCGTTGTGGCAGCATGAACGGATGATCTGGACGCCAGGCAGCCCGGACCGGGTCGACGGCATGCCGACGGCCGCGGAATGGCGGCAGTTGTCGGTTGTGCCGGAGAAACGGGAGGTGTTCGGCTACGACCTGTATTTCCGCGAGGGCTGGGCGGATTTGCTCGCGGTGTTCGGCGACGACGCGGCCGACGTGCTCGGCGGGCTGGCGATGCTGGTGGTCAAGCCGGACGCGGTGGTCGGCCGCAGGCTCGGCCCGATCCTGGAATACCTGGGGGACAACGGTTTCGTCCCGGTCGCCACCACGCGGTTCGGCTACACCCGGCATTCGATGCGCGAGGTGTGGCGCTACGACTGGCACATCTACACCGTCGACCGGCTGCAATTGTGCACTTTCTGGTATCTCACCAACGATGTGCTGCTGTTTCTGGCGCGCGACGCCCGCCCGGTCGCGGGATTGCCCGCGACGGTCCGGCTGTGCGAACTCAAGGGCGTCGGTGATCCGGTGCAGCGCCGGCCGCACCATTTGCGCACGAAGCTGAACCCGCCCAACCGGATCCTGAACTTCGTGCACGTCGGCGACGAACCGTCGGACATCGTGCGCGAGCTGGCGATTTTCCTGGACCGCCCGGAACGGCTGCGGTTCCTCAAGGAGCTGCGGGAACATTTCGCCGAGGACCGCACGGCCCAGGCGCGGGCCGAGATCGCCGCCATCGAAGCGGATTGCCCGGCGCACGACCTGGACATCGATGCGACGTTGGCGCGGCTGGTTCCGGTGGCGGGGGAGGAGGCGGTCGGGCGGTTGCGGGAGGTGGTCGCGGGCGCGGACCGGATCACCTGGGACGACCTGGCCCAGCTGGTCCCGTTCGACAAGGTCGACCGGTGGGATGTGATCGTCACAGCGTCTTTCGTGGTACACAACGAGCGTCCGGTGCCGCATGCGTTGCTGCCAGCCGTTTCACCGGAAGCGTGGACCGCGCAGGCAGTAGGCCACCCGTTGTAGATGCTCGGCCTGGCGTTGGTCCCATGGGTGAAGCACCGATGAGCAGTCGGCCAAGAAACGCCAGCCGAGCCGTATGGGACGGGTGAGCGGTCCGTCTATTGTGGACACCAAACCGGCCCTCGCCGAACGCGCGCGGTGGGTCCTGCTGGGCGCGAAGATCGAAACCCTGACCGCGGACGATCTCTTCTCCGGAGACGGCGTTTTCGTCGCGTCGTCGGGTCGCGAACTGACCCGGGTGCACGCTCTAGGCGGCAATGAACTGCCCGACTCGACCGAATCGCACCGCGAAGTGAGTGCGGCTTACGAATCGGCTTACCGGTGAGGATCTTGCCGACCGAGCCCGGGAGCGGGCAATATCGGAAGCGGTTCCGCCGCCGGACGTCGGTGCGTTCCGGTGCCGGACGGGCGATGCGGGCAGGGAATATTCGAGGGGATCCGATGATCGACGACCCGGTTCTGCAGGCCGCTTCCGGTGCGCGGGGAAGGCGATGACGGCGCGGCTCGGCTGTCCTGGTCGCGGTCGGGCGGGTGGCGTTGCGGGGTCGATTGCTGACGTTGGCCGGTGGGTCGGTCTTGTCGGTGGTTTCTTGCGTGGGGCTTGGTTCCGGGCTGGCCCTGCGGTCCCGGGGTTCGCTGAACGGGAGGTTGTGGTGCACCATCAGCCGATCGTGGGCGTCGGTCCTGTTTCGCGGACCGTATCCGGCTTGTGGGCGGCATCGTGAGCAGCCGCCTGGTCGTTGCGGCATCCGAGGTCGCGAGTCTGTGGTGTCTCGGTCGGGTCCGGGAGCCTGTCGGTGCGGAGGCCGCCGTATGACCGCTCGCCCCGCTCCCGCCGCTCCTGAGCGCGCGACCCCGTTGCGTCCCGCGCTCGTTCTCATCGGCGTCTTGCTGATCGCCACGAACCTGCGCGCCGCGATCACCACCCTCGGCCCGATCCTGAGCCTCGTCCAGGCCGACCAGGGGCTTTCCTCCGTAGCCGCCTCGGTCCTGGTCAGCGTGCCGCTCATCGCCTTCGCCGTGTGCTCGCCGATCGCGCCGAAGGTCGCCGCGAAGCTCGGGCTCGAGCGGGCGCTCGGCGCGGCCGTGGCGCTGCTCGCGATCGGGATCCTGCTCCGCTCGACCCCGCCGCAGTTGTTGCTGTGGACCGGAACCGTGCTGCTCGGGGCCGCCATCGCGATCCTGAACGTCCTGCTCCCCGCGTTCGTCAAACGCGATTTCCCCACTCGCATCGGGCCGATCACCGGCACGTACACCGCGGTCCAGTCCGGCGTCGCCGCGGTCGCCGCCGGGGTCGCGGTACCGCTGGCCGGACAGCAGGCCGGCGGATGGCGGCTCTCACTGGGCGTCTGGGCCGGGCTCGCGCTCATTGCCCTCGGGGTTTTCCTGCCGCAGCTGCGCCGTTCCGCCGCCGCACCGGCACTCGCGCCGACGACCGGTGCCGCGCGCCCGTGGACAAACGCGCTGGCCTGGCAGGTCACCCTCTTCATGG
Source organism: Amycolatopsis echigonensis (assembly GCF_002846615.1). Lineage (NCBI taxonomy): Bacteria > Bacillati > Actinomycetota > Actinomycetes > Pseudonocardiales > Pseudonocardiaceae > Amycolatopsis > Amycolatopsis echigonensis. The sequence continues at coordinate 5,971,143 of NZ_PJMY01000003.1, forward strand.
GCCTGCAATCGCTCGCCTTCTACGTGCTCGTGACGTGGCTGTCCTCGATCGAGCACGCCGCGGGCATCAGCTCGGTGACCGCCGGGTTCCACCAGTTGCTGTTCAACCTTTCCGGCCTGGCCGGCAGCCTGTTCTGCTCCGCGCTCATCCACCGGCTGCCCGACCAGCGCGCGGTCGCCATCACCGGGTCGCTGCTGCTGACGACCGCGCTGACCGGACTCCTGGTCGCTCCGGGGATCGCCGTGCTGTGGGCCGTCTTCGCCGGGCTCGCGGGCGGGAGCACGCTGGCGCTGGCGTTGTCTTTGTTCGGCTTGCGCACCAAGAATTATTCCGACGCTGGGGCGCTGTCCGGGATGGCGCAGTCCGCGGGGTACACGCTCGCCGCGCTCGGCCCGATCGCCATCGGTGCGATCCACGACGCCACTTCGTCGTGGACGCCTGCGCTCTGCGTGCTGATTGGGCTCGCGCTGGTTCAGGCGGTGTTCGGGGGGTTGGCTTCGCGGCCGAAGACGATTGCTTGATCGTCGACGGGTGGGGCACCCCGAAGCTGATTGTGCTGACGGTTCGGGGGTGCTTGTCAAGGCGGGAAAGATGCCTTGACAAGCACCCCCGAACCGCAGAGGAGGCTTCGTATCGGGGTGCAGGGGCGGGGGCTGGCTGCCTGGGTGAGTTGGGTGCGGCGGCTGCTGGTTTGGCGGAAGGTCCGTGAGGAAATCAGAGTTCCTCGAGGTTCCCCTCACGGAGTTTGGCCGGGCGAGGTCCGGCGACGGGGTGGACAATAAGGACATGATCAAGGTCCTCGTCGCGTACGCGGGCAAGCACGGCGGCACCCGCGAAATCGCCGAAGTCGTCGGCGAGGAGTTGCGCGCCGCCGGGTTCGCTGTCGACGTGCGCGACGCGGGCGAGGTCGACAGCGTCACGGAGTACGCCGCGGTGGTGGTCGGCAGCGCGCTTTACTACGCGCGGTGGCGGCCCGAAGCGGTGCGGCTGCTGGAACGCAACACCGAAGCGTTGCGGGCACGTCCGGTCTGGCTATTCCACAGTGGACCTTGCGGCCCGGGAGCGAACCTGACGCGGGTCAGCTTGCCCGCGCGGGTGACGCTGCTGGCTGCCGCGATCGACGCGGGCCGCACTGAGACGTTCGGCGGGCGGCTCGATCCGGCGCTCGCGGGCGGCGTGCTGGAAAAGCTGATGGCACGCGGCAGCCGGGTCGGCGATTTCCGCGACTGGGACCGGATCCGGGCGTGGGCGCGCGACATCGGCCGCCGGGTGCACTCCCGCGTCCCGATCTGAGCCGGGGGCGCCAAGCCTGAGCCGCGTCAGGAGTGTCGGCAAATCTGAGCCGGACCGGGAAGGGTCGCGCTCCGGGCGTCAGGACGCGCCGAGCACCCGCAGCACCGTGGCGGACAGCTCTTTTTCGGCTTCGTCCGGGGAAAGCCGCCCCGCCTCGGCCTCGCCCGCGGCGGCGTGGCCGAGTTGGATGATCACCGTGACCAGCCAATCCACGGGTGGCTGCCGGTCGAACTCCCCGGCGAGCTGCCCGCGTTCGACAATCCGGCGCAACCTTTCGGCGACCGGCTCGTGCTGCTCGCGCCCGTCGTCGGCGGAGGACGCCGTCGAGCCGAACCGGTGCAGCAACTTCGGATAGCGCGAGGACGCCCGGCGCGCGGCGTCGAGCACGCGCAGGATCGCGTCCGCCGCGGGCCCGGTGTCCGGACCCGCGGCGTCCATCGCGTCGACGGCTTCCTCGGTGAGCCGGTCGAGCACCGCGGCCAGAAGCCGTTCGCGGGAAGGGAAATGGGCGTACACGGTCTGCCGGGTCACGCCCGCCGCCGTGGCGATGCCTTCGACGCTCGCGTCCGGATCGGCTTCCAGCACGCTGAGCGCCGCGTCGAGGATCGCGGCGCGGCTGCGCTGGGCGTCGGCGCGGAGTTTCGCCATCTCTTACACCTTGTCAAGATTAGCCGGAACGGGTATCTTACAGTGTGTCAGAGTTCAGCTGGGAGGGTTCATGAACACGCTCGAACGCGCCGATCCGAAGGAGTTCATCGCGCGCTTCTTCACGTCGTTCACCGACGATCTGGTGCGCACCGACGAGGACGCGGCGACGGTGGTCGACCGCTATCACACGCCGGACGTCGTGCAGATCGCCGACGGGCTGCGGATCGACCGCGATCGGCTGGTCGCGCACTGTCGTCCGATACGGAAAAACCGACCGGAGAGCCGGATCGAAGTCCACGAGGCGATGGCCGACGGCGACCGCATTGCCGCGCGGTACACCCTGCATGTTCGCCAGCGCGGGAAGGAACTCGAGATCGAGGTGTCCTTCTTCGGACAGTTCGCTTCGGACGGCCGGATGCGGCAGGCGCACCTGCTGACCCGCTCGGCGAAACCGTCCGAGTAGACCGATTCATCCAGTTTCGCTGGTATGTCGGGGATCGGCGGAGTCCACATGCGACTGTTGCCTCGCCGCCGCACCGGGTGTAGACCAAGCCGGTGACCGAAAGCGCAGCCGGGGGCAAGGAAAAACGCAAGCTCAACGCCGACCAGCGGAACTCGTTCCTCGCCGCGTGGCTCGGCTGGAGCATGGACGCGTTCGATTACTTCCTCGTCGTGTTCGTCATCGCGGACATCGCCAAGGACCATTCGTTCGGAGCCACCGCCACGCAGCTGGCGTTCATCACCACCGCGACGCTCGTCATGCGCCCGGTCGGCGCGCTGCTGTTCGGCCTGTGGGCGGACCGGTCCGGACGGCGCATCCCGCTGATGGTCGACGTCCTGCTGTACTCGGCGGCGGGCGTGCTGTGCGCGATCGCGCCCAACTTCACCGTGCTGCTGATCCTGCGGTTCATCTACGGCATCGGCATGGGCGGTGAATGGGGCCTGGGCGCGGCGCTCGCGATGGAGAAGATCCCGGTGGAGCGGCGAGGGTTCTTCTCCGGGCTGCTGCAGGCCGGCTACTCCGCCGGATACCTGATGGCCGCGCTCGCGTACCTGCTGTTCCACAGCGCGCTCGGCCTGGAGTGGCGGTGGATCTTCGTGCTGAGCATCTTCCCGGCGCTGATCAGCCTGCTGATCCGGTCGCGGGTCAAGGAATCCGAGGTGTGGGAGGCGGCGCAGGAGAAGATGCGCGTCACCCGCACGTCGGTCAAGGACGTCCTGTTCAACCCGAAGGTGCTGCGCCGGTTCGGGTACCTCGTGCTGCTGATGACCGCGTTCAACTGGATGTCCCACGGCACCCAGGACGTGTACCCGACGTTCCTCAAGGCGACCGACCACGGCGGTGCCGGTCTGAGCGCGGCGACCAGCACGTGGATCGCCGTGCTGTACAACGTCGGCGCGATCATCGGCGGCCTGCTCTTCGGCTCGCTCTCGGAACGCTTCGGCCGCCGGATGACGATCGTCGGCGCCGCGGTGCTGGGCTTGCCGATCATCCCGATCTTCGCCGTCGACCACGGAGCCGGGATGCTCGCGCTCGGCTCGTTCCTGATGCAGGTCATGGTGCAGGGCGCGTGGGGCGTCATCCCCGCGCACCTGACCGAAATGTCCCCGGACGCGATCCGCGGTTTCTTCCCCGGCGTCACGTATCAGCTCGGCAACCTGCTGGCCGCGCTGAACCTGCCGATCCAGCAGAGCATCGCGCAGTCGCAGGGCTACACGGCCGCCCTGCTGTGGACGGTGATCCCGGTGCTGATCGCGGTCGCCGTGCTGACCTCCCTGGGCAAGGAAGCGAAGTCCATCCGCTTCGGCGGCGAAGGCGCGACCACCGCGCCCGCTGGTACGTCCGGCTGACCGCTTCCCTCCCGCCTGCTCGGGCGACCTTGCCGTCGAACACTCGCCGATATATCGTGGCCATATCGGCGATCGTTCGACGATGGAGGAGGACCACATGACCAGCACGGCAGGCGAAGAACATCTGTTCCGGGGCTTCGGCGGCCCGGAACGCTTCGGCGGAGTGCCGTTCGGCTTCGGCCGCCCCGGCCCAGTTCACCCAGGCGATGGGGGCCGAGGAATGCCGTTCGGCAGGCCGGACGCACGCGGCGACGGGCCGGGCGAGGGGAGAGGGCGACATCCGGGCGGACCGGGGGAAGGACACGGCTGGCCTGGGGGCGGAGGGCTGGGCGAGCAACTCGGCTGGCCGGGTGCGCCGGGGGAGCACCATGCGCATCCTGGCCATTCGGGTGGGCACGCGGACGAGTTTGACCATCACGGCTGGGAGCACCACGCGCACCTCGGCCATGCGAGCGGGCATGCGGGAGAGCCCGGTGACCATCACGGCTGGCGGTGGGGGCTGGGGGAGCATCACGCGCACCCCGGCCATCCGGGCGGCCATCTCGGCCACCTGGGCGGCCATCACGGCTGGCGGTGGGAGCTGGGGGAGCATCACGCGCACCCTGGCCATCCGGGCGGCCATCTCGGTCACCTGGGCGGCCATCCGGGCGAGCGCCCCGGCCACCCCGGCCACCCCGGCCAGCACGGCCAGCACGGCCAGCACGGCCACCCCGGCGGCGAGGAAGGCTGGGGCGACATCGTCTTCGAAGCCCGTGGCGGCTTTCCTCCGGGGCCTCCCGGTCCGCCTGGACCGCCCGGGCCGCCGCATCGGCCCGGACCTGGATTTCCCGGTTTCCCGGGCTTCCCCGGGTTTCCCGGTGGTCCAGGAGGCCCCGGCGGGCCCGGCGGGTTCTTCGGCGGACCGCCCCGCGGCGGACGGGGTCCGGCGCGGCCGGTGCGTCCGGCGGTCCTCGCCCTGCTGGCCGAGGAACCCCGCCACGGCTACCAGTTGATGCAGGAGATCCGCCGCCGCACGAATGACGAGTGGCGGCCCAGCCCGGGCTCCATTTACCCGATTCTGCAGCAGCTCGAGGACGAAGGTCTCGTCCGCACGGCGGAGGAGGGCGGCCGCCGCGTCGCGCATCTCACTGAGGCTGGACGGGAGCACGTCGCTGGGCGCGAGGAGGAGTTCGCCGCGCTTTGGGAGTCTCCGGCTCGCGACCAGGAGCCCGCAGCGGACCGGTTCGCCGCGCTGTATCAGCAGATCGGCGAGCTGGCCGGGGCCGCGGCGCAGGTCGCGCACACCGGCAGCGAGGCGCAGTGCGCGGAGGCGCGCAAGATCCTCCGCGAAGCCCGCCGCCGGCTGTACGCGTTGCTCGCGGACGACGACTCCGAAGAATAAAACCGCCGGTTGGCGAGTCCGCAATGGACTCGCCAACCGGCGGCCATCATGGGGCACAACCGGAGGTGGTCCGAGCGCGCGTGTCGGTTGTGGGACGACGGCGCGATGCGACGGGTCCAATGCGGCCATGCCATCGTTCGTCCACCTGCACGTTGCTGCACACACGGGCGGAGAAGGCGACGCTGCCGGTGGTGCTGGAACTCAAGCAGATTTTGCGGGCGCACCAGGGAAACACGCCGGTGCACCTGCACGTGGGGAGCAGCGCTACGCCCCGGACGGCTACTCGGTCGAGGTGACCCCGCCGCTTCTGGACGGGATCACCGCGGCCTCGTGAGTGCAGATCACGGTTCTAACCGGGACGAACACTCACGAGGACCCCTCAGCGCTTCAGCCCGTGCTCGATCGCCTCGATGATCCGCGGCCGAAGCTGCGCCGTGCTGACGATCGCGTCCACCGACCCGACCTCGACCGCTCGCTGGATGCTGTGCACCCGGTCGAATTCCGACGCCACTTCGCCGAGCTTCTCCGCCCGCACCGACGACGTCACCTCGGCCAGTTCCGCCGCGCACGCCGCCCGCTCGGCTCCGCTCAGCTCGCCGAGCCGCTTCTGCAGCTCAGCCACCCGCGGGTCGTTCGCCGTCCGGGTCTTGACCTCGCCCGCGAACACCACCGCGGCCGCCGGGGCGCCGCCCAGCACGGAGGCGAACGAGCCCTCCAGCGCCAGCACCGTCATGTTCGGGTTCAGCGCCTTCGAGAACACCACGAACGCCCCGCCGTGGTAGCGCGAGATCACCGTGAACACGATCGGGCCCTCGAAGTTCACGATCGCGCGGCCGATCTCGGCCCCGTACTCCAGCTGGAGTTTCTTCATCGACTCCGGCGAGCCGTCGAAACCGGACAGGTTCGCGAGCACCACCAGCGGACGGTTGCCGCTCGCCGCGTTGATCGCGCGGGCCGCCTTCTTCGACGACTTCGGGAACAGCGTGCCCGCGGTGAACGTGTCCGGGCCGTCGGTGGGCGGGAAGCCGCGGCGGGGCACCGACCGCGATTCGATCCCCAGCAGGCACACCGGGTGGCCGCCGATGTGCACGTCCTGCACCGCGGCGGTGTCCGCGTCCGCCATGCCCGCCCAGCGTTCCAGCACCGGGTGGTCCTGGTCGGACAGGGCGCGCATCACCGTGCGGATGTCGAACGGCTTCTTGCGGTCCGGGTTGTGCTCGGCGGAGAAGATCTGGCCCACCGTGGTGAAGTCGCTGCCGACGACGGCGTGCGGGTAGTCCGACACGTCCCGAGCCACCGGGTCCGTGGTGACCGCCTGGCGCGGGCCCGCTTCGCCCGGCACGACGTAGGTGTGCGCGTAGTGCGCCATCAGCACGTCGCGCGCCCCGGCGAGGTTCGGCGCCCAGTACTGCGCCTGCCCGTTCGGGCCCATCACGCGGTCGTAGCCGCCGATGCCGAAGTTGTCCTCGGCCGACACGCCGCCGGAGAAGTCGAGCGACTGCTTGCCGGTGAGCACCATCGCCGAATCCGGCGTCATCACCAGGATGCCCTTGGTGTGCATGAGCATCGTGGCCTCGGCGTTCCAGTACGGCTGCGCGCCCACGGTGATCCCGGCGACCACGATGTTGATCTCGCCGCCGTCCTGGGTGAACTCCACGATCCGCTTCAGCGCGGCCGCGACCCAGTCCATGTTCTCGGTGCCGGACTCCATCGAGATCCGCGCGCCGGACGACAGCGCGAACCATTCGACCGGAACCTTCAGCTCCTGCGCCAGGTTCAGCGCCGCGATCACCCGCGTGCACTCCGGTTCGGCCAGCGCGCCGAGCGACTTCGTCGGGTCGCCCAGCAGCACCACGCGCTTGACGCCCTCGGGCACCAGGTCGGTCGGCGTGCTGACCACGCCCGCCACGAGCCCGGCCTTGTTCTGTCCGCGCGGCCGGTCGACCGGGACCAGCGCGCCGGTGTCGTCGAGGTCGTGCTCCACAAAGGACCCGCCGCCGGCCAGCAGCTCGGTGAGCTCGTACGGGTACACCGTGTCGCGGCGCGCCGCGCGCAGCACCTTCTGCCGGTAGTCGTCCAGCGGCTGCACCGGTTCGGTGCTCGGGGCCCCGACCGTCAGCCGCACGCCCGCGCCGACCTCGTTGCGGATCGTCACCGCGATGTCGGTCAGCTCACCGGTTTCCGCGTTCCGCTGCCGGGCGAGGAACTGGATCTCCTCCAGGCCCGCACCGGCGGTGGTCGGCAGGACGCGGCGCGCGAGCAGGTTCAGCTCGTCCATCGTCAGGTCGCTCGGCGGCCACACGTAGATGACGATCCGGTTGGTGTCGAACCGGTTCTTCGCCGGGCGCTTCGCCTGCGCGTTGCGGACCGCGTCGAGGCACGCGGCGAGCGTGTCCTCGGCCGAGGGCAGCGACACGAGCCTGCCGTCCGCCTCGCGCAACGGCGTGAGGTCACGGACCTGCGCCATCGCGATCAGCCGCTCGTCCGCCGGGTTGGTCCGGGCGGTGCCGGTGAACAGGTATACCTCTTCGTCCGCCGACGGCAGCCGCGTCAGGTCGAATTCCTGCAGCCGTTCCAGCTGCAGCCGCTCGGCGACGCGCGGGTGCAGCCCGCGGATCACGCGGTCCTCGGCGAACCCGGATTCGGTCCGGCGGAAGGTGAAGTGGTGGTGCATCACCGCGCCACCGCCGCCCGCGACGGTCGTGACGACCCGGTCGACGTCGTCCGGAAGCGGTTGCGCCGCAACGATTTCGCCGAGCTTCTCGGCCATCGCGTCGCTGTCGGGCTGGTCGGTCCACTTCAGATAGACGTCCGCGGCGACCGGAACGCCGGCGCCGGCGGACAGCTCGGCCACCGCGCGCATCGCGTCCGGCAGCTGCGGGAAGTCGACCGCGGTGGTGACCACGCGCGCCGGTTCGGGATGCTCCGCGGTGACGAACGAGCAGCCCGCGACCTCGCGCACGCGCACGTCGGTGAGCGCCTTGTTGCCGTAGTAGCGCCGGGTCAGCACCTCGAGCATCGCGGCCGGGTCCGCGCCCGGGCGTCCGATCCGCTGGCCGAGCAGCCGCACCAGCGGCTCGTTGCTCGACACCATGCTGGAGATCCGCTCGGCGCGGTCGGCCGCGTCCGGGTTGCGGTCGAGATAGCGCAGGTGGCCGCGGATCTCGGCGTACACCTCGGCGCGGGCCCGGCGCAGCAGAGGCTGCGCGAACCAGCGGAACACCACGCCGCGGGCGAGGTCGCTGACCACGGGGAAGCGCAGCTGGGTGGCGGCGATCAGGTGCTCCAGCGCCAGCCCGGCCGCCTCCCGCAGCTCGGCCGACGGCGGGGCCTCGGTGAGCCATTGCCGCAGCAGCGCGGAAACGATCGCGCTGTCGCTCGAGGATCGTTGCTGGGCAAGGAAAATCCGGAAGACCGCTTCTTCCAGCTCCGGGGTGCGCTCCAGGTCGCCGACGCCGTAGTGGCCGAGCACGCGGCGCAGCCTGCCCTGGAATTTCTCCGGTAGCCCGGCCCGTTCGACGTCGAGGCTCTGCAGGTAGGTGTGGAAGTACTCGCGGGCGCTGTGCACCGGGCTCGACGCGCTGAGGTCGTCCGCGGCCGGCTTGTTCCGGCTCAGCTCGGACAGGTCGGCGAACACGTCCAGCAGCTCGAGCTCGCCCTCCAGCGGACGCGCCGGCAGCTCCGCGCGCGCCGCGAGATAGCCGCTGAGCACGCGGCCCTGGTCGTGCGGGTCGACGTCGAATCCGAGCAGCAGGCTGCGCAGGTCCTGCCTGCCGCGCTCGACCCGGTCGGCCGCGCTCGTGCCGTCCTGCTCGGCGGGCAGGTCGATCTCGGCGGTCTCGATCCGCGCGGCGGCCTCGTCCTCGGCGCCGTCGGCCAGCGGTTCGAGGCGCAGCAGCGGCGCCCCGGTCTCCACCTGGCTGCCGATCGACACCGGGAGTTCCTTGACGCGGGCCCGGAACGGCGCGCGCAGCACCGTCTCCATCTTCATGCTTTCCAGCACGAGCACCGGCGCGCCGGACTCGACCTCGTCGTCCACCGCGACCGGCGTGGCGACCACGAGCGCGGGCGCGGGGGAGCGGACGACGCCGCCCTCGTCGCGGCTGATCCGGTGCGTGACGGCGTCCACCTCGACCAGGTGGATCGGCCCGTGCGTGCCGGTGACGAGCCGGAACCGCGTGCCGTTGACGGTGATCTGCCCGCTGTGCTCGTCGAACCGCTCGAGTTCGACGTCGGCCGGGTGCACGTCGCCGCCGCCGCTGACGCCGATCCGGAACCGTTTCGGCCCGGTGCGCGCGACGGTGACGCGGTAGGACGCGCCGCGCAGCTTCAGGTCCAGCGGACGGGTTTCGTGGCGCACCTGCGGACGGCCGCCGAACGCGGTGGACAGCAGGCGCTGCCGGCCGACCTCCTCGTCGTCCTCGTAGGCCTCGATCGCCGCCGCGGCGAGCGCGACCGCGGAATGCCGCGTGGTGACGAGACGGCCTTCGGCGCGGACGCGGTCGATCCAGCCGGTGTCCGCGCTGGCGTCGATCACCTCGGGCTGGTCGAGCAGGTCGAGCACGAAGCTCTTGTTCGTGGCGCCGCCCTCGATGAGCACGGAGGTCTCGGACATCGCCCGGCGCAGCCGCGCGAGCGCCTGGTCGCGGTCGCGGCCGTAGGCGATGATCTTGGCGATCATCGAGTCGAAGTCGGCGGGGATCGTGTCGCCCTCGCTGACGCCGGTGTCGACCCGGATGCCGGGGCCGGCGGGCAGCAGCAGCCGCGCGATGCGGCCCGGCGACGGCGCGAAGTCGCGGTCCGGGTCCTCGGCGTTGAGCCGGGCTTCGACGGCGTGCCCGGACTCCTCCGGCTGAGTGCCTTCGAGCTTGCCGCCGGACGCGACGTGCAGCTGCAGCCGCACCAGGTCGGTGCCGGTGGTGATCTCGGTGATCGGGTGTTCCACCTGGAGCCGGGTGTTGACCTCGAGGAAGGCGAACATCCGGTCGCCGGGGTGGTAGAGGAACTCGACGGTGCACGCGCCGCGGTAGCCGACCGCGACCGCGAGCCGTTCGGCCGACGCCTTCAGCTCGGCGGTCTGGTCCGCCGCGAGCACCGGCGACGCGGACTCCTCGATGATCTTCTGGTTGCGCCGCTGCACCGAGCAGTCGCGGACGCCGAGCGCCCACGCGGTTTCGCCGTCGGAGATCACCTGGACCTCGACGTGCCGTGCGCCGGTGACCAGGCGCTCCAGGAACACGACGCCGCTGCCGAACGCGCGCAGCGCTTCCTGGCTGGTGCGCTCGTACGCCTCGGTGAGGTCGCCCGCCGACTCCACCTTGCGGATGCCGCGCCCGCCGCCGCCCGCGGTGGCCTTGAGCATCAGCGGATAGCCGATCTTGTCGCCCGCGGCAAGGGCTTCCTCGAGCGTCGCGACCTCGCCGCCGCTCCACGGAGCGACCGGAACGCCGACCTCTTCCGCGATCAGCTTCGCGCCGATCTTGTCGCCGAGCTTGCGCATCGCGTCCGCGCTCGGGCCGACGAAGGCGACGCCGATCTTCTCGCACAATTCGGCGAACGCCGGGTCCTCGGCGACGAAGCCCCAGCCGACCCACGCCGCGTCGGCCTTGGTCTCGACCAGCGCCTTCTCCAGTTTGGCGAGGTCGAGGTAGGGCCGCGCGGAGGCGGGGCCGAGGGAAAAGGCGACGTCGGCTTCGCGGACGAAAGTCGCGGTGGCGTCCGCGTCCGTGTAGAGCGCGACCGTCTCGATCCGTCGCCCGGTCTCGGCGGACAGGTCCCGGACGGCGTGGATGAGCCGCATCGCGGCCTCTCCCCGATTGACGATGGCGACGCGATTGAACACGGACAAAGCCTCCCAGTGAACCTGACTGCACCCACGCACAGCAGGCGACGCCGGACCTGCCGAACGTCGCCTGTCTTCGTCGTACACACTGCTCCCTTACCGCCGGGTACACCAATGTCGCGGATGACGCATGCCGCGCCTGCCGGTTTGTAGGAACCCGCCAAAAACGGCTCGTGTCACGTCGTCCGGGCCTCGTTTATCGCGAGGTATGCCACAAATCACGCCCGGCTGGCCAGGGACGGCGGCAACTGGACGGCCAGGCGTTTCCAGGGGGTCGGACAGGGGTCACCGGAAGTTCAGGCGGGCTCGGGCCGCGGCGGGCCGCAGCGCGGCGGAGGCCTTCTGGGCACTGGGAAAATGTGACCCTTGACACTCCCTATGGGTGCCCCTACCGTCTCGGGTAATCGATTTCTCGACGTGGGGCGGGCCGAGAGGGCGGGGCATGGGCGACGGCGTCGCGCTGGCCGAGCTGGCCGGCGTCAGCAAGACCTACGGCGGGGTGCGTGCCCTGGGCGCGGTGGATTTCACCGCGGCGAAGGGGGAGGTGCACGCCCTGCTGGGCGAGAACGGGGCAGGCAAGTCCACGCTGCTGAAGATCTTGTCCGGAGAGGTCGCCGCCGGGGAGGGGGCGATCCGGATCGCGGGGGAGGCGGTCCGGTTCGCGCGACCGGCCGACGCGCGCCGCGCCGGGGTCGCGATGATCCACCAGGAACTGGATCTCGTGCCCGCGCTTTCCGTGGCGGAGAACGTCTTCCTCGGCCGCGAACCGCATACGCGCGGCGGAACGATCGACCGGCGGCGGATGGTCGCCGCCACGCGCGAGGTGCTGGAGCGCTCCGGCGTCGACCTCGACCCGCGCACGCCGGTCGAGCGGCTGCGCACCGGCGAGCAGCAGCTCGTCACCATCGCGAAAGCGCTGTCGCTGGACGCGCGGATCCTGCTGATGGACGAACCGACGTCGGCGCTGTCGCCGCGCGAGGTGGAGCGGCTGTTCACGGTCATCGACCAGCTGCGTGCTGACGGCGCGGCGATTGTTTACGTGTCGCATCGGATGGACGAGATCGGCCGGGTCGCGGACCGCGCGACGGTGCTGCGCAACGGCGAGGTCGTCGCGGAATTCAGCGCCGCGGAGCTGACGGCCGAGCGCGCCGCGGAGGCGATGGTGGGCCGTCCGGTGCACCTGATGTTCCGCGCGGACAGCGTGTCCGAGCCGGATCAGGAGGACGTCCTGCGCGTAGAGGATCTCGTGGTCCGGTCGCGCGCCGGGCGGCGGGAACCGGACGGGATCAGCCTGACGGTGCGGGCCGGCGAGATCGTCGGCGTCGCCGGGTTGCTCGGCGCGGGACGGACGGAGTTGCTGGAGACGCTGTACGGCGCGTCCGGCGGCAAGGTGGTCGGCGGGCGGATTTTCCTGCGCGGCAAGGAGTTCCGGCCGCGGTCTCCGCGCAGGTCGCTTCGGTCGGGCATGGCGTTCGTGCCCGAGGACCGGCGGATCGCGGGGCTGGCGCTGGAGCATTCCGTCGTGGCGAACACCGTGTTGTCCATTGTGGAGCGGCTGGCCCGGTTCGGGGTCGTTCCCGGCCGGCGCGAACGTGCGGTGGCCGGAGAGGAAGCGCGGCGGCTCGGGGTGAAACTGGGGTCGCTCGCCGATCCGGTGGGCTCGCTGTCCGGCGGGAATCAGCAGAAAGTGGTGCTGGGCCGGGCTTTGCTGACCGAACCGGTGTTGCTGCTGCTGGACGAGCCGACGCGCGGTGTGGACGTCGGGGCGAAGGCGGAGATCTACCGGCTGCTCGGCGAGGCCGCCCGAAGCGGCGTCGGGGTGCTGCTGGCGTCGTCGGAACCGGCCGAACTGGTCGGCGTGTGCGATCGCGTGGTGGTGCTGCGCGGCGGGCGCAGCGTGCATGAACTGGACACGGCGAGCGCGGGCGAGGCGGAGCTGCTCGCCGCGTCGATGGGAGACGTCCGGTGAAGGGGCGCGCGGTGCTGGCCGCGGTGTTCCGGTTCCAGAGCGTCTTCGGGCTGGTGCTGGTGTTCGCCGCCGCGATCGTCTTCTCCCCGCACCGCGGCGGGGAGCTGGTGTTTCTCGGCAGCGGCAACCTGTTCAACGTCGTCCGCGCGATCTCCGAGATCGGCATCATCGCGGTCGGCATGACGCTGGTGATCCTGGTCGGCGGCATCGACCTGTCGGTGGGCTCAGTGATGGGGCTGGCCAGTGTCGGCGTTGCGCTGCTGCTGACCAGCGGCGGCTGGGGGCTCGTGCCGGGCGTGCTGATGGTTCTCGCGCTGGGGTTCGGTTTCGGGCTGCTGCAAGGGATCGCGAGCGCGCGGTTCCGGATCCAGTCGTTCATCGTGACGCTCGCCGGGATGCAGATCGCCCGCGGGATCGCGCGGATGTGGTCTGGCGGCGAGGGCGTTTCGATCACCTACGGCGACGGCCCCGGCCAGGCTCCGGTGCCGTTCTCGCTGCTGGGCGAGCGGACGTTCGGCGGCGTGGTGCCGATCCCGGCGCTGTTCTTCGTGGTCGTCGCCGCGCTGGCGGTTCTCGTGCTGCGGGCGAGCGCGTTCTCCCGGCACGTGTACGCGATCGGCGGCAACGAGAAGGCCGCGGTGCTGTCCGGAGTGCCGGTGATCCGGGTGAAAGTGCTGGTCTTCGGCCTGTGCGGGCTGCTCGCCGCGCTGGCCGGGATCGTCCACGCGGGACAGTACAACTTCGGCGGCCCCAACGACGGCACCGGCTACGAGCTGAACGCCATCGCGGCCGTCGTGATCGGCGGGACCAGCCTGTCCGGCGGGCGCGGGTCGGTGTCCGGCACCGTCGCGGGCGCCCTGCTGGTCGGCGTGCTCGACAACATTCTCCAGCTCAACGACATCGATTCGAACGTCCAGCTGATCGTGGTCGGCGTGGTGATCGTGCTCGCCGCCGGCCTGCAGCGGCTGCGCCCGGCCACGGTCTAGGCGTTCGGGAAAAGAGGAGCAGATGTCCGGCATCCTCCGCGGCGGAGCGGTACTGGCGGGGCTCGCCCTCGTCTCGGCTGTCACCGCTTGCGGCACTACCCACGAGAACGCGCCGGGCGCGGCGTCCGGCGCCGCGCCCGCCGCGAAACAATGCCACGGTCCCAGTGGCAAATACAAAATCGGGATGAGCCAGGCGAATCTCGCCGAACCGTATCGCGTCCGGATGGACGACGACATCCGCAAAGCCGCGGCAGGCGTGCCGCAATTCAGCGTCAGTTACGCGGATGCCGCGCAGGACAACGCGAAACAGGTCGAGCAGGTCAATACTTTTCTTACCCAGGGAATCGACCTGCTGATCATCAGCCCGAACGAGGCGACGCCGCTGACCGGTGTCGTGAAGAAGGCGTACGACCAGGGAATTCCGGTGCTCGTGCTGGACCGGAAGGTCGACGGCGACGGGTACACGTCCTTCATCGGTGCGGACAATGTGGACATCGGCCGTCAGGCGGGCAAGTTCTTCGCCGAGAAATTGCTGCCGCACGGCGGGAAAGTCGTCGAACTGAAGGGGCTCGCCGGATCGACGCCCGCCAAGGAACGCAGCGACGGATTCAACGAGGGCATCACGGACCGCAACATCACAGTGGTGGGCAGCGCGGACGCGGACTGGTTGCGGGACAAGGGACAACAGCAGGCGGACGCGTTGCTGAAAGCCCATCCGGACGCGCAGGCGATGTTCTCCGAAAACGACCCGATGGCCGAGGGCGCGCGCATCGCCGCGCAGAACGCGGGGCGCGCGGACCTGCCGATCGTCGGCATCGACGGCCTGCCAGTGCCGGAAGGCGGCATCAAGGCGGTGGAGGCCGGCCGGCTGTCGGCGACGTTCATCTATCCGACCGGCGGCAAGGAAGCGGTCGCGGCAGCGAAGAAACTGCTCATCGACTGTCAGACCGTGCCCAAGACGCAGACCCTGCCCACCCGCCTGGTGACGCGCGAGAACGCGGCCCAGGTCTACGCCGAGCTGAACCGGAGCTGACCTATGGCACGAATCGGTGTCCTCGCCGTCTCCGACGGGCGCGACCACGTGCACCGGCGGAACACCGGCTTCATCCGGTCCAAAGTGGACGATTTCACCGCCGCGCTGACCGCGGCGGGCCACGACGTCGTCACCGGCGGGCTGGTCGCCACGAACACCACCGCGACCGCCGCGGCGCGCTCGGTCGCCGCGAGTTCGGTGGACGTGACGGTGCTGTACTACGCGGTGTGGGCGTTCCCGCACTTCACGATGCTGGCCGCGGACGCGACCACCGGCCCGCTGCTGCTGGTCGCGAGCACCGACCCGACCGAGCCCGGCCTGGTCGGGATGCTCGCCGCCGGGGGCGCGCTCGACCAGATCGGCCGCGCGCACACCCGGTTGTGGGGCGGGCCTTCCGACCCGGAGCTGATCGCCGAAGTCGGCGCGCACGCGAGCGCCGCGGCTGCCGTCGGTTCGCTGCGCGGTTCGACCTTCGGCCGCTTCGGCGGGCGGCCGATGGGCATGAACACCGCGGTGGCCAATACTGATCAGTGGATGCGCGAATTCGGTGTGGACGTCGAGGAAATCGACCAATACGAACTCGTCCGCCGCGCTGATTCCGGTGCCTCGGGCGAAGCCGTCAGCGGTCGGAAATGGCTGGAACAACACGCTTCCGTGCACTACGATGGTGATCGGCTCACACCGGAATTGTTGGAACGCCAACTGCGTCTTTACCTTGCCGTGCGCGATGTCGCGGCCGAACGGCACCTGGATTTCTCCGGCATCAAAGCACAACCGGAACTGACCGAACATTTCGCGACCGCCGACGTCGCCGAGGCGCTCCTCAACGATCCTTACGACTGGAACGGCCCGAAGGCGGTGCACGTCACCGCGACCGAGGCGGACATGGACGGCGCGCTGACGATGCAGCTGATGCACCGGATCACCGGGACGCCGGTGCTGTTCGCCGACGTCCGGCACTACCACCCGGACCGGGACGTCTGGGACCTGTGCAACTCCGGCCAGCACGCGACGTGGTTCGCCGCGCGGAGCGAAGACCCGGCGGAGAACCTGGCCCAGGTGCACCTGTACCCGGAAGTGTTCTTCTTCCCCGCAGGCGGGGCTTCGGTGCAGCACATCGCCGCCCCCGGTCGGATGACCTTGGCGAGGTTGAGCCGGTTGGACGGGGAGTACCGGTTGCAGCTGGTGCTGGGGGACTTCGAGGCCTACGACGAGCGGACGACGGAGGAACTGGTCTCGCGGTCGACGCGGGAGTGGCCGCACGCGTTCGCGCGCCTGGACGTGGCCCCGGAGACCTTCCTGTCGCGCTTCGGGGCGAACCACGTGCACGCGGTGCCGGGGGACCGCCGAAGGGAACTCCGCGCGGCGGCCGGGCTGATGGGGGTGCGGGTGGAGGAGTGGAGCCGGTGACCGGGTGACCTGATGGTGGGGTGCCGTTGGGTTTTCCGGCGCCTCCCTGTGGCTGTCCCTGGTTGGCCTCGTTGCGTCGTGCCTGGTGGATTGGGGGTGGTGTTCGTGGAGCCTCGTGACGGGTGCGCTTAAGCGACGTGGCCGTGCCGGAGCGGTGCCCGGTGTGCTGGCGGGTGCGCGGCGGGTTTGGGTGCAGTCGTATTGAGGCGGTGCCAGCGGGGCTCGATGCGGGCGGGTATGAGCGAGGTGGCTGTGTCGGAGTGCCGTCCGGTGTGCCGGTGTAGCGCGCGGCGGGTTGGGGTGCGGTCGAATTGAGGCGGTGCTCGCAGGGCTCGAGGCGGGTGTGCTTCAGCGTTGTGGCCGTGCCGGAGCGGTGCCTAGCGTGCTGGCGGGTGCCTGGCGGGTTGGAGTTGCTGGGGTCGCAGCGCTGCGGTGTTCGTGGGCCTTGATGCGGATGCACTCCAGCGATGTGGTCGTGTCGGAGCGGTGCCTGGTGTGTTCGGTGTGGTGTCGGGCGGATTGGGGCGGTGGTCGCCGGGCTTGGTACGGGTGCACTCAAGCGACGCGGCCATGCCGGAGCGATGCCCGGCACCCTGAGGTGATGGCGGATTGCGCACGGGTCTCGATGCTGGCGTGCTGGAGCGGGGCCGCGCGAGGCCGGTCGCGGGTGCGCTCAGGCAAAGTGACCGTGCCGGAGTCACGCCCGGCGTCATGGAGTGATGCGGGCCAGCCAACGGACTCCCGCTGTCGCGGCGGTCCGGTCCCAGGCGGGCGCGGAGTGCGGTCGGGGACCGGTCCCGGTCTGGCTGGCTAGCTTCGCGGCATGGGTGAACAGCCGTCGACCAGGGCAGCTACCGCGGCGCTGGTGCTCAGCATCGTCAGCTGGCTCGCGTTCATCGGGACCTACCCCAGCCACAGCAGCAGTTTCGGCGACGCGCTCTATTACCAGCCGGTCACGGTTCTGGGGCCCTTGGTGCTGCCTCTGCTCGCGATCGTCTTCGGCCACCTCGGGCGCCGAGCCGGGGGCCGCGGCCGGTCGTCCGCGGCCTTGGTGCTCGGGTACCTGGCGCTTGCTCTCGAGGTGGCCCGGCTCATGGGCATGGCGACGGCTCACTGAACCCGCGTTGAATTTCGGGGCTGTCGCGAACCGAGTCGCTTCTCGGTCTTGACCCGATTCTGCCCGTCCCGCATTCGCCGTCGTTTTCGCGGGAAGAGCGGTCCTCTCCGCCGGGCCCGAACCTGTCCGGCTCCCCGATCGTGGCGATCCGTTTGCGCAGGTCGAAGCCGCCCGGTCCGGCTCGGGCAGGGACGGGTGCGCTGCCCGTTCCTGCGGTCAATGCTGCCCTTGCGTAGCCAACTGAGACGTAGATCTCCACCGTTGGAGTGAAATCTGCCCGGTCGGGCAGCTTAGGCTCTTACGGCGCGTTACCTATTGAGAAACATTCACTTCGGTCCGGACAGGTTCGCGACCGGATTACGAAGGAGGCGCCGTCGTGGAAACCGAACCGCAGGTCGTCCGCGCGACGATCATCTTCGGGCTGCGCACGTTCGGGTCCGTCCCGCTGCCGGTGCGCGCCGATCTCGAGTACGACCCGGCGGATCCGTTCGCGGTGTCGGTCGGCTACCACGCCGGCGGCGGCGTCGTGCGCTGGCTGTTCGGGCGAGACCTCCTCGCCGACGGCCTGCTCGCCCCCGCGGGCGACGGCGACGTCCAGGTGCGTCCCGCCTCCGACGACAGCCGCGTGCTCGTCGAGCTGAACGCGCCGGACGGCTCGGCCGTGCTGGAAGCCGCGGCCAGCGAACTCGCCGACTTCCTCGACCGTACCTACGACGAGGTCCCGGTCGGCTTCGAGGACCGCTGCTTCGACTTCGACGAGGAACTGGCGAAGCTCGCCCTTCGCGATTGACGGTCCACAGTGGACCGGCGCGCCGGGCGGCCTCTGAGCAGGCAGCCTGACCTTCCGCAAGAGTGACGGGCGGCAAGGTCGGTGTGTGAATCGACGCCGCAGTAAGGGAGCGACCCTGCGAGTCTCACGTCGGAGAGGCACCGCTCGGCTCGCTTGCGGCGAGAGCGACCGCTTGATGGATGCTAGGTCGCTGCGCGCGAATGGCTCGGTCCGTATCGGAGGGCCAAGCCGCGGGCCCGACTTGTCCGCCGTGAGACTGGATGGCCGCTTGTACGCCCGCAGCCCGACTCGATAATCCAGGCCCGACTCTGCCCGGTCGATTCAGCATCTGCCCAGCGCGGCCATTTTGCTTGCTACGTCAAGTGAACCGCCGCAAATGCGCTCACTGCGCGAACCAACGGCCACTCCCCGAACACCGGTCAATTCGCCTGGCCGCGAGAACGAACCCCGCAGCGCGAAACGGCGAGCCGATCAGACTGCCCGGGGCGGCCGAAGCACCAACGGAAACATCCCCCAACCAGGGGTCCGGCAGTAAACGGCCGATGAACGAATCCCCGCCCCGCCGCAGAAATCGGCAGCCCGCCAACAAACCGGCCGGGCAAACTCATCCGCAGCGCAGCTCGGCAACAGTGCCGCCGAAGCACGCCCCCCGAACAGGCGGACTCAGCCGCCGCGTGAGTGAACCTCGTGGTCACCCGGGTTGACCGCACTCGCAGAGCGCGTACGGTTTTCAGTGTTGGCTGTTGTCGAGAACCATACTGCGGTCAGCGCCCCCAGCAGTTCTCTGCGAAAGGAGCGCAAACCCATGACTCTCCACCTTCCCGGCGTCACGGCGCCGGTGGAACTGACCGTCCGCGCGGCGAGGCAGGCGGACGCGGTCCACCTCGCTCTGGTGGGCGACCTCGACGCGGCTACCGCGCACGTTTTCGAAGCGGTCGTCGCGCCGTTGACCGATTCGGTCGTCGTCGACCTGTCCGGGGTCGCGTTCCTGAGCTGCGCGGGCGTGCGTGCCCTGCTCGACGCGCACGAGCGGATTCCGTCGTTCGCGATCGTGCCTGGGAGGGCGCACGCGGTCCGGCGGTGTCTTTCGGTGACGGGCGCGGACGAGATCCTTCACGTCCGCGAGGCGGTCGCTGCCTGATCGAGCGAGTTTCACTGTCCTCGTGCAGGGGTAGGCCGCCGACATGACGATCGAGACGAACCGCGTTCCGCAGCTCGAACTCAACAACGGCGTCCGGATTCCGCAGTTCGGCCTGGGCGTCTTCCAGATCCCGCCGGAGGAAACGGCGGCGGCGGTGCGCGAAGCGCTGGAAGCCGGGTACCGGCACATCGACACCGCGCAGATGTACCGCAACGAAGAGGGCGTCGGCGAGGGCATCCGCGATTCGGGCGTACCGCGCGAAGAAATCTTCGTCACCACAAAGCTGGCGAACGACGCGCAGGGCCACGACAACGCGATCAACGCGATGGAGGGCAGCCTGCAGCGGCTCGGCCTGGACTACGTCGACCTCTACCTGATCCACTGGCCGCTGCCGGGCCAGGACAAGTACGTCGGCACCTGGCACGGTTTCGAGGAGCTGCTGCGTGCCGGGAAGGCCCGCGCGATCGGGGTGTCCAACTTCCAGGTCGCGCACCTGGAACGGCTGGCCGCCGAGTCGGCGACGGTGCCCGCGGTGAACCAGATCGAACTCCATCCCGCGCTGCAGCAACCGGAACTGCGCGCCTACCACGAAGCGCACGGCATCGTGACCGAGGCGTGGAGCCCGCTGGCCCAAGGCGAGGTGCTCGAGGACCCGCTGCTGGCCGAACTGGCCGAGAAACACGGCAAGACGCCCGCCCAGATCGTGCTGCGCTGGCACGTGCAGATCGGCAACGTCGTGTTCCCGAAGTCGTCGTCGCCGAAGCGGATGCGGGAGAACATCGACATCTTCGACTTCTCCCTCAGCGACGGCGACCTGGATGCCCTCAGCGGTCTCGACGAGGGCCGCCGCACCGGCTTCGACCCGGACACCTTCGAAGGCTGAACCAGATCGCCCAGTCGCCCGTTGTCTCCTGTGTGGAGGGAGGCAGCGTGCGACTGTCCTGTTTCGTGGTCCCCGGCGACGTCGACGACCGCAGCGTGCCCAGCGGCGGCAACACCTACGACCGTCGCATGGCCGAGCACCTGCCGGTACGGCTGCGGCCGGTTGACGGCACCTGGCCGGACCCTGACGAGGCCGCGCAGCGTCGGCTGGACCAGGCCCTCGCCGAGGTCCCCGACGGCGGGAAAGTGCTGCTCGACGGCCTGGTCGCCTGCGGAGTGCCCGACGTCCTCGCCCCGTACGCGGACCGGCTCGCCCTGGCCGTCCTCGTGCACCTCCCCCTGGCCGACGAAACCGGCCTGGACCCGCAGCGCGCGGCAGACCTCGACGGCCGCGAACGCAAGACGCTCCACCTGGCGCACCAGGTCATCGTCACCAGCCCAGCCGCAGCCCGCGCTGTCGAGAAGCGCCACGGCCTCGCGACCGTCCACATCGCACCGCCCGGGACCGATCCGGCACCGCCGGCGACCGGGACCGACGGAGTGTCCCAGCTGATCTGTGTCGCCGCGATTACCCCGCGCAAGGGCCAGGACATCCTCCTCAATGCACTGTCCGAAGTAGACGGACTTGAGGTTGACTTCGTCGGCTCACGGACCCGAAACCCGGCCTACGCCAACAGTTTGAGCCATCCGCGCGCCCACTTCACCGGCCCTCTCGACGGAGCAGCGCTAGAAGCCGCCTACCACCGGGCTGACCTGTTGGTCCTGCCGTCGCACGCCGAGACCTACGGCATGGTCGTCACGGAAGCGCTCGCCCGCGGAATTCCGGTGCTCGCGTCGGACGTCGGCGGCGTGCCCGACGCCCTCGGTCGCGCACCGGACGGCGAGCAGCCCGGTCTCCTCGTCCCGCCCGGCGACGCAGCAGCCCTCGCGGCAGCGCTCCGAACCTGGCGCGATGACCCTGACCTGCGGAAACGACTCCGTGCTGCGGCTGCCGCACGAGCACGCACACTAGAGGGGTGGGCCGCCGCCGCGGCCCGGTTGAACGGAATTTTGGCGGTGCGTTGATGCGGTGGCTGCGACTGCTGGCCGGAGCCGCGCTCCTCGCCGCCCTGTGGTGGAGGCTCGGCACCGGAGCGTTCGCCGGTGGCCTGCGCGCGCTGGGGCCGGGTCCGATCGCGATAGCCCTGGTCATCGGCGTCGTGACCACGCTGGCGAGTGCCGCGCGCTGGCGGCTGGTCGCGGCGCGGCTGGGGCTGCACCTGCCGTTCCGGGAAGCCGTCGGCGACTACTACGGCGCGCAATTCCTCAACGGCGTCCTCCCGGCAGGCGTGCTCGGCGACGTCCACCGCGCGGTGCAGCACGGACGACGGTCGGGAGACGTCGGCCGCGGCATCCGGGCAGTCGTGCTCGAACGCGCCGCCGGACAAACGTTCGTGGTGGTCGCCGGGCTGGCCGTCGTGGTTTTCCGGCCGGAGCTTCTGCCGCGGCAGGTGCTGATCTGCCTGGGGATCGTGATCGTGGCGCTGGTCGTGGTCGCGGTGGTGATGCGGCAACGGCTGCGCCGCGTCTGGGCGGCCGACATCCGGACCGGCGTGCTCGAAGCGTGGCCCGGTGTCACCGGCTGGTCCCTGCTGGCGGTGGCCGGGCATCTGACGCTGTTCGTGGTCGCCGCCCGCGCGGCAGGCGCGACCGCGCCGTTGAGCGTCCTGCTGCCGCTGCTGGTGCTCGCGTTGCTGGCGATGGGGATGCCGCTGAACGTCGGCGGGTTCGGCCCGCGCGAGGGCGCGGCGGCGGTTTCGTTCGCCGCCGCCGGGCTGGGCGCGGAGCAGGGCGTGACGGTCGCGGTCGGCTACGGCGTGCTCGGTCTGGTCTCGACGCTGCCCGGTGGGGCGGTTCTCGTGCTCCGCCGGGTGATCCGGCGGCCGGACCGGGACGCCCGGCCGGTATCGTCCGGCCGGTGGCGGCGGCTTTTCGGGGGATTCGGCGACGGTGGTTCGCGGCGCTGGCCGTCGTCCCCGCTCTGGTCGCCTCGGCCTGCGCGGCTTCGGACGCGGCGATCACCCGGGCAGGTGACGTCGTGCACACCGCAGCCGGCTCCGTCCGCGGCAGCGTCGCTCCCGGTCACCGGGTCTTCCAAGGCATCCCGTACGCGGCCGCACCTGTCGGGCAGCGGCGCTGGCAGCCGCCCGCCCCGGTCGAGCCCTGGACGGGGGAGCGGGACGCCACGAAACCAGGGCCCCGCTGTCCGCAGGCCGCCGACGGAGCCCTGACCAGCGAGGACTGCCTCTCCCTGAACGTCTGGACCCCGCCGGCCGGCGAGACCGGGCGGCCGGTCCTGGTGTGGCTGCACGGCGGCGCGTTCCTCACCGGCGGCGGCGACCGCTACGGCGCTGGACGGCTCGTGGACCGCGGCGACGCGGTCGTGGTCACGCTCAACTACCGGCTCGGCGCGCTCGGCTTCCTCGCCGACCCGTCGCTGGGCCCGGAGCCGGGGAATTACGGCTTCCTCGACCAGCAGCAGGCGCTGCGGTGGGTGCGCGACAACATCGAATCCTTCGGCGGCGACCCGAACCAGGTGACGATCGCGGGGGAGTCCGCCGGCGGGATGTCGGTGTGCGACCACCTCGTCGCCCCCGGCTCGCGCGGGCTGTTCCGCGCCGCGATCATCCAAAGTGGACCGTGCCAGGCGCAGGCGACGCTGCCCGCCGCCGAGCGCAAGAGCGTCGAGTACGCCGCCGCGCGCGGCTGCACCGACCGCCGGACCGCCGCGGAATGCCTGCGGGCCTTGCCCGTCAAGCAGCTCCTGGCCGCTCCGGCGTACGGCTCGATCGCCGGCATCGAGATGCCCGGACCGGTCACCGGCGGTTCGGTGCTGCCCGGCAAGGTCCCCGCGACGCCGGTGCCGGTCATGCTGGGCACGACGCACGACGAGTTCACGTATTTCCTCGCCGAGCAGGTCGCGTCCGGTCGCGAAGTCACGCTGCACGGCTACCCGCAAGCGCTTGCCACCGTCTTCCCCAACGCGGCCGCGGTCGCTCGCGAGTACCCGGTGGATGCGTTCAGCGGCAACGCTTCCCTCGCGTACGCGGCGGCGGTCACGGACTGGGCGTTCGCCTGCCCGGCCGCGCGGCTCGCCAGTTCGCTGCCGAGCGTGTCGACCTACGAGTTCGACGACCCGACCTCACCGGCCGCGGCGGCGTTGCGAGCGCCGTTCCCGCTCGGCGCCACGCACACCGCGGAACTGCCGTACCTGTTCGATTTTGCCGACCAGCCAACAACATTCACCCCGGCGCAGCAGCGGCTCGCGGACCGGATGGCGGACGACTGGATGTCGTTCGTCCGCGGCGGTCCGACCGGGCAGGCGGTCGCGTACCGGCCAGACGGCGCGCAGCCGTTGACCGGATTCGCGAAAGATCACCACTGCGGCTTCTGGGCTTCTCTACGCTGACCCGATGACCGTGCGCGCCGAAGACCTCGACGAAGCCCTGACCTGCGTGTCCACCGCTCTCGAGCCCGTCACCGGCGGCGACTGGACGCGTCCGGCAGGCGACCTCGACTGGGATTGCCGTTACACCGCAGAGCACCTCGGCGACGCGCTCCTGTCCTACGCCGCTCAAGTCGTGAGCCGCCCGGCCGACCGTTACGTGCGCTTCCTCGCCAAAACCGACGCCGACGCGTCCCCGGCCGAGCTGCTCGAGTTCGTCCTCACCGGCGGGCGTCTGCTTGCCGCGGCGGTCCGGAACAGCCGCCCGGACGAACGCGCCTACCACCCGACCGGCCGCTCCGATCCGGCCGGTTTCGCCGCGATGGGCTGCGTGGAACTGCTGCTGCACGGCGAAGACATCGCCCGGGGCCTGGACACGGCCATCGACGCTCCGCGCGACACTTGCGCCCGCGTCGTCGCGCGGCTTTTCCCTGAGCAGGAGCCGATTCCCGACGCCTGGGACGCGCTGCGCTGGTGCGCGGGCCGGATCGAGCTGCCCGGACGGCCCCGGCGGACCGGCTGGAAGTGGCGGGGCAGCCCGCTCGAGGACGGCTCGATTCCCGAGGAGTGAACACACCTGCCCGCGGGGTGGTCACATCCGGTAGTCTTGACGACCAGGTCGAGAGGCGCTGCAACGGACCGGTGGTCCGCCACGCTCGGCCGGCACCACCATCCCAAGGGCGCCTCCGTGAACTCATGCGGAGGTGGCGATGACCCAGAACCTGCGGAACCTGCTCGACCAGCGCGTCGTCGTGCTCGACGGGGCCTGGGGCACGATGCTGCAGGGCGCCGGTCTCGCTCCCGAGGACTACCGGGCGGACTGGCTCGAAGGGCACGAGAAGGACGTCACCGGCGACCCGGACCTGCTGAACCTCACGCGGCCCGACGTCGTGCTCGACGTGCACCGCCAGTACCTCGCCGCGGGCGCGGACATCACCACCACCAACACGTTCACCGCGACCAGCATCGGCCAGGCGGACTACGGCCTGCAGGACCGCGTGCGCGAGATGAACCTGCGCGCCGCCGAACTCGCGCGCCAGGCCGCGGACGAGTTCGGCGACCGGTTCGTGGCCGGGTCGATCGGGCCGCTCAACGTCACGCTGTCGCTGTCGCCGCGCGTCGAGGACCCGGCGTACCGCGCGGTCACCTACGAGGACGTCAAAGCCTCGTACGCCGAACAGATCAAGGCGCTCGCCGACGGCGGCGTCGACCTGCTGATGATCGAGACGATCTTCGACACCCTCAACTGCAAGGCCGCGATCACCGCGGCCCGCGAGGTCGCGCCGCATCTGCCGCTCTGGATCTCGGTGACCATCGTCGACCTGTCCGGGCGCACCCTGTCCGGCCAGACCGTCGAGGCGTTCTGGACGTCGATCGCGCACGCGCGCCCGATGGTCGTCGGCGTCAACTGTTCGCTCGGGGCCGCCGAAATGCGTCCCCACGTGGCGGAACTGGCGAAACTCGCCGACACCTACACCGCGTGCCACCCGAACGCGGGGCTGCCCAACGCGTTCGGCGGCTACGACCAAACGCCCGAGGAGACCGGCGGCATGCTCGGCGAGTTCGCCGGCGCCGGAATGGTCAACATCGTCGGCGGCTGCTGCGGCACCACGCCCGCGCACATCGCCAAGATCGCCGAAGCCGTCAAGGGCCTTCCGCCGCGGACGGTGCCCGCGCACGAGCCGAGCACGCGGTTCTCCGGGCTCGAACCGTTCAAGATCGGCGCGGACACCGGGTTCGTGATGATCGGCGAGCGCACCAACGTCACCGGCTCGGCGAAGTTCCGCAAGCTGATCGAGGCGGGCGACCACCAGGCCGCGGTGGACGTCGCGCTGGAGCAGGTCCGCGGCGGCGCGAACCTGCTCGACGTCAACTTCGACGCCGACCTGCTCGAATCCGAGCGGGAGATGACGACGTTCCTCAACCTGATCGCCACCGAGCCCGAGGTCGCGCGCATCCCGGTGATGATCGACAGCTCGCGCTGGAGCGTGCTGGAGGCCGGGCTCCGCTGCGTGCAGGGCAAGGGCGTGGTCAACTCGATCAGCCTCAAGGAGGGCGAGGGACCGTTCCTGGAGCAGGCCCGGCGCATCCACGACTACGGTGCCGGCGTCGTCGTGATGGCCTTCGACGAGAAGGGCCAGGCCGACACGGTCGAGCGCAAGGTCGAAATCTGTGCCCGCGCTTACGATCTGCTCACCCGCGAGGCCGGATTCGCCGGCGAGGACATCATTTTCGACCCGAACGTGCTCGCCGTCGCCACCGGCATCAGCGAGCACAACGGGTATGCGAAGGCGTTCATCGAGGCGCTGCCGCTGATCAAGGAACGCTGTCCGGGCGCGCACACCTCCGGCGGCATCTCGAACCTGTCGTTCTCCTTCCGCGGCAACAACGTCGTGCGCGAGGCGATGCACTCGGCGTTCCTGTTCCACGCCGTGCGCGCCGGGCTCGACATGGGCATCGTCAACGCCGGCCAGCTCGCGGTGTACGAGGACATCCCGAAGGACCTGCTGGAACTGGTCGAGGACGTCCTGTTCGACCGGCGCCCGGACGCCACCGACCGGCTCGTCGAGTTCGCCGAGACGGTCAAGGGCAGCGGCACCAAACGCGTCGTCGACCTGTCGTGGCGCGACAACCCGGTGGCGGAACGGCTTTCGCACGCGCTGGTGCACGGCATCGTGGACTTCATCGAGGAGGACACCGAGGAGGCCCGGCAGGAGTTCGCCCGGCCGCTCGAGGTGATCGAGGGCCCGCTGATGGACGGCATGAAGATCGTCGGCGACCTCTTCGGCGCCGGGAAGATGTTCCTGCCGCAGGTCGTGAAGAGCGCGCGGGTGATGAAGCGGTCGGTGGCCTACCTCGAGCCTTATATGGAGGCGGAGAAGGAGAAGATGCAGGCCGAGGGCCGCATCGACACCTCGCGCGGCAACGGCAAGGTCGTGCTCGCCACGGTGAAGGGCGACGTGCACGACATCGGCAAGAACATCGTCGGCGTGGTGCTGGGCTGCAACAACTACGAGGTGATCGACCTCGGCGTGATGGTGCCCGCGGCGAAGATCCTCGACACCGCGGTGGCCGAGAACGCGGACGTCGTCGGGCTGTCCGGGCTGATCACGCCGTCGCTGGACGAGATGGTGTCGGTCGTGCAGGAAATGCAGCGGCGCGGGCTCAAGCTGCCGCTGCTGATCGGCGGCGCGACCACGTCGAAGCAGCACACCGCGGTCAAGATCGCCCCGGCGTACGACCACACCACGGTGCACGTGCTCGACGCGTCGCGGGTGGTCGGCGTGGTGTCCGACCTGCTCGACACCGACCGCGCCGACGCGCTGGACACCGCCAACCGCGCGGAGCAGCAGCGGTTGCGCACCCAGCACGAAAACCGGCACGCGACGCCGATGCTGACTCTGGAGCAGGCGCGGGCGAACGCCGAGAAGGTGTCGTTCGACGAGATCCCGACGCCGGAGTTCACCGGCGTGCGCGTGGTCGAGCCGTCGATTCCGCAGCTGCGCGAGATGATCGACTGGCAGTTCCTGTTCCTGGCCTGGGAGCTCAAGGGCAAGTACCCGGCGATCCTCGACCAGCCGGTCGCGCGCGAGCTGTTCGACGACGCGAACCAGCTGCTGGACGAGATCATCGAGAACGGCTCGTTCACCGCACGCGGCGCGTACGCGTTCTGGCCCGCGCATTCCGAGGGCGACGACATCCTGCTCGACGGCGAGTACTCGGACTGGAAGTTCCCGATGCTGCGCCAGCAGACGCAGAAGCCGGAGGGCCGCGCGAACCGGTGCCTCGCCGACTACATCGCCCCCGCCGGCACGGGCGACCACCTGGGCGGGTTCGCCGTCGCCATCCACGGCGCGGAGGACCTGGCCGCGAAGTACGAGGCCGAGCACGACGACTACCGGGCGATCATGGTGAAGGCGCTGGCCGACCGGCTGGCCGAGGCGTTCGCCGAGTACCTGCACCTGGAGGCCCGCCGCCGCTGGTTCGAACCGGACGCGCAGCCGGACCTGGCGGACCTGCACGCGGAACGCTTCCGCGGCATCCGCCCGGCGCTCGGCTACCCGGCGAGCCCGGACCACAGCGAGAAGAAGGACCTGTTCGAGCTGCTGGGCGCCCAGGAGCTGGGGATCGGCCTGACCGAGTCGTACGCGATGACCCCGGCCGCCGCGGTGAGCGGGCTGATCTTCGCGCACCCGGACTCGCGGTACTTCACGGTCGGACGCCTGGGCCGCGACCAGACGGAGGACTACGCCCGCCGTCGCGGCGAGGAACTGTCCGAAGTGGAGCGGTGGTTGCGGCCCAATCTGGCTTACTGAGCTTCTGGGGAACGACCGGTGCGGTCGTTCCCCGTTGGCTGGCCGACCTGCGCGTCCCGGCTGCGGGGTTTAGTTTCGACCTCGTGGCAAGACTCAGTGTGGTCCGGTTTGGGCTGGTCGCGGGGCTGGTCGTGGTCGCGGCCGGGGCAGTGGTGCTCTGTGTCGCGGTGTCGGCGTGGTGGTGGTTCCTCGCGGTGCCGCTGCTGGCGCTCGCGGCGACCGGGGCGTACGACCTGGCCCAGCGGCGGCATTCGGTACTGCGGAACTATCCGGTGCTCGGGCATCTGCGGTTCTTGCTCGAAAGCCTCCGGCCGGAATTGCAGCAGTACTTTGTGGAACGCAACTTCGACGGCCGCCCGTACGACCGCGACGTCCGGTCCATTGTCTACCAACGCGCCAAAGGCACTGCCGCGGAAGAACCGTTCGGCACCGAGCGCGACGTGTACGCCGAGGGATACGAATTCCTTGTTCCGTCACTCGCGCCGGTGCCGGTTCCGGATCACGCGCCGCGGGTCCGGGTCGGCGGGCCGGACTGCGCTCGGCCGTACGAGATGGCGTTGCTGAACGTGTCCGCGATGAGCTTCGGTTCCTTGTCCAGCAACGCGATCCTCGCGCTGAACCAAGGCGCTGCCCGTGGCGGCTTCGCGCACGACACCGGCGAGGGCGGGCTCTCGGAGTACCACCTGCGGGGCGGCGGCGACCTGATCTGGGAAATCGGCACCGGCTACTTCGGCTGCCGGACCTCGGATGGCGATTTCGATCCCTCGACCTTCGCCGAAAAAGCCGCGCACGACGCGGTGAAATGCGTTTCGCTCAAGCTTTCGCAAGGTGCGAAGCCGGGGATGGGCGGGGTTCTTCCGGGTACGAAGGTGAATGCGGAAATCGCCCGGGTGCGCGAGGTGCCGATGGGAGAAACGGTGGTTTCCCCGCCGTATCACCGGGTGTTCTCGACGCCGCGCGAACTGGTGCGGTTCCTCGCCCGGATGCGCGAGCTGGCAGGCGGGAAGCCGACCGGGTTCAAGCTGTGCGTCGGTTCGCGGGTACAGGTGCTGGCGGTGTGCAAGGCGATGCGGGCTGAAGGGGTCACGCCGGACTTCATTGTGGTCGATGGTGCTGAAGGCGGTACCGGCGCCGCCCCGCTGGAGTTCGCGGATCACCTTGGCACGCCGCTCACCGAGGGCCTGCACACTGTCCACAATGCACTGGTCGGCACCGGGTTGCGGGACCGGATCCGGCTCGGGGCGAGCGGAAAGGTCGCCACCGGAGCGGACGTGGTGAAGCGGCTGATCCAGGGCGCCGACTACACGAACGCCGCGCGGGCGATGATGTTCGCGGTGGGGTGCATCCAGTCGCAACGGTGCCATACGAACAAATGCCCGGTCGGGGTGGCGACGCAGGATCCGCGCCGGGGGCGGGCGCTGGACGTGGGGGACAAGACCGAGCGGGTGCGGCGCTATCAGGAGGCGACGGTCGCTTCGGCGATGCGCATCATGGCGGCGATGGGGGTTTCCGATCCGGCGGAGTTGTCGCCGCAGATGCTCCGGAGGCGGGTGGACGCACGGACGGTGCTGTCGTACGCGGAGTGGTACGACTGGCTGGAGCCTGGGCAATTGCTGGCGGAGCCGCCTCGCGAATGGGCGGAGGCGTGGGCCGCGGCGGACCCAGACCGGTTCGCTTGACCGCGGGCTCGCCGGGGTGCTGATGGGCTGGCGGCGGATTCGGACCACATTCCTGACTGCGGGCGGCCCGGTTTCGCTGACGTCCGTCGGCCGATGCGCGAGCAGCCTGACTTGCCGGTCGCCTTGATCTCCTTTCCGGTCCGGCGGCTACTGAGAAACCTCAATGTGGCATTGGGCGCGTCAGATGCATCCAATGCCGCATGGAGGACGCGCCGGGCGGGGCTCGCCGAGGCGGGGCGAGGTGGCACACGACCAGCTCCTGCGGCGGTGGTTCCCCTTGGGGTCGGCGCGAAGCTCCGTGTCCCAGGTCGACGTGTCGTTCTCCGCGACTGGCCCCTTCGGACCCGCTGATGGCGGCGCCTGCGCGCGGCCGGGCGGAGGGCTCGCGGCGCCGCCGGGCGGGGGCCCACTGGCGATCCGTCCGCCGATCCGGCACGATCAGCAATCGTGGCTTCGGGAGACGGGCAGGAAGCGGGCGACCTCGAGGTTTCCGTCCGGTGGCGGGGACCGGCCGCGGTCGTGACCGTGGGCGGAGAGATCGACCTGGTCACCGCGCCGGAACTCGGCGAGTTCGTGGGCGGGGTGCTCGAACGCGAGCCCGGCGTGCTGGTAGTCGACCTGCGTGCGGTCGACTTCCTCAGCTCGTCCGGACTGCAGGTGCTGGCCGGCGCGCACCGCAAGCTCGACGCGGGCGCGTTGCGGGTCGTGAGCACGTCTTCGATCACCTCGCGGCCGTTCACGACCACCGGGCTCGACGAGTGGATCGCGCTGTTCCCGTCGGTCGACCAGGCGCTGGCCGGGGTCGCCGGAGCGGGCGGCTGAGGATGGACGTGCAGGAGGGCACGCGCGCGCTGAGCTGCCACGGGATCGTGGCGGAGCCGGGGGCGCTGCGCGTGTTGCGGCACCGGCTGCTGGACTGGGCGCTGGAGTCCGGCATTCCGGACGATCGCGCGCACGACATCGTGCTGGCCGGGTACGAGGCGCTGGCGAACGTCGCGGACCACGCGTATCCGGAGGAGCCCGGGCTGGTGGATCTCGACGCGGTGTGCCGGCCGGACAGCGTCGAGGTGGTGATCGCGGACCACGGGGAGTGGCGTCCGCCGGACGAGACCGAGGACGATCCGGTTTCGCTGCGCGGCCGCGGCTTGCTGCTGGTGCAGGCGACCGCGGACCGGGCGGAGGTGCGCACCGGCGCGGACGGCACGGTGGTCACGTTGGGCTGGCAGCTCTGACCGGCTCGGCTCTCTGCGGATGCGGCAGGTGTCGGTCCGGCTTTGGTGTCCGTGCGGTGGCTGGTGCGGGTGCCACAGCGGCCGCGTTGGGACGGAATGCGGTTTTGCTGGCTCGGTTGCGGGTTGGTGCGAGGGGCGACGGCTGGTCGGGCGCGGCACGGTTGTCGCGTTGGGCTGGCAGCGCTGGTGAGTTCAGTTCGCCAGCCACGCCGCGAAGGCCGCCTCAGCTCACCGGTTCGGCGGCGCGGCGGCGCAGCAGGTACCGCTGCACCTTCCCGCTCGGGTTGCGCGGCAGGGCCGGGATGAACTCCACCCGCCGCGGGTACTTGTACGGCGCGGCAAGGGATTTCGCGAAGTCCTGCAGCTCCTTCACCTTCGCGTCGTCGCCCGGAACGCCCTCGTTGAGGACGACGTAAGCGGCGACGATCGAGCCGCGCGCGTCGTCCGGGGCGGCGACCACCGCGCATTCCAGCACGTCCGGGTGGCGCAGCAGCACCTCTTCCACCTCGGGACCGGCGATGTTGTAGCCGGACGAAACGATCATGTCGTCGCTGCGGGCGCGGTAGTGGAAGTAGCCGTCGGAGTCGCGGACGTAGGTGTCGCCGGTGAGGTTCCAGCCGTCTTCGACGAAGACCGTTTGCCGGTCGTCGGCGAGGTAGCGGCAGCCGGTCGGGCCTTGGACGGCCAGACGGCCCGGGGTGCCGTCGGGGACGGGGCGGCCGTTGTCGTCGACGATCTGCGCGCGGTAACCGGGCACGACGCGGCCGGTCGCGCCCGGGCGGGCGTCCTCGTCGGCGGCGGAGATGAAGACGTGCAGCATTTCGGTGCTGCCAATGCCGTCGATGAGCCAGTGTCCGGTGGCCTCGTGGAAATCGGTCGCGACGGACGCGGGCAGCGCCTCGCCCGCGGACACCGCGCGGCGCAAGCCGGACAGCAGCGGGCGGCGGTCGGAGGCCAGGATCGCCCGGTACGCGGTGGGCGCGGTGAACAAGACCGTCACGTGATGCTCGGCGACGAGGTCGGCCAGCTCGGTCGGGGTGGCGCGCTCGACGAGCAGCGTCGCGGCGCCGGCGTGCAGCGGGAAGACCAGCAGGCCGCCGAGCCCGAAGGTGAACGCCAGCGGGGGAGTGCCGCAGAACAGGTCGGTTTCCCGGGGTTTGACCAGGTGCCGGGAGAACGTGTCGGCGATGGCGAGCAGGTCGCGGTGGAAATGCATGGTCGCCTTGGGGCGGCCGGTGGTGCCGGAGGTGAAGGCGAGGAGGGCGACGTCGTCCGAGGCGGTGTCGACGTCCTCGAAGGCCTCCGGGCGGGTGGCGCAGCGGGCGGCGAGGTCGTCGGGACTGTCGCCGCCGTACGGCACTACCGGTAGGTCGAAGGATTGCAGTTCCTCGAGGTACCGGTGGTCGCAGAGGGCGATCGCGGGCGTGCTCGCTTCGATGATCTTCGACAGCTCGTGCGCGCGAAGCATCGGCATAGTGGCGACGGCGACCGCGCCCGCCTTCAGCACTCCGAGCCAGCACGCGGCGAGCCACGGGGTGTTCGGCCCGCGCAGCAGCACGCGGTTCCCGGGTACGACGCCTTGCGCGGTGAGTTCGTGGGCGATCTGGTTGGCGCGCGTCAGCAACTCGCCGTAGGACCAGGATTCGGTGGGGGAGAGCAGCGCGGGACGGTCGGCGCCCCAGCGCGCGATCGTGTCGTCGAGCAGGCGCGTGGCCGCGTTGAGCCGGTCAGGGTACTGCAGTTCGGGCAGGTCGAACCACAACTCCGGCCACTGCTCGAACGGCGGGAGGTGGTCCCGGCAGAACGTGTCGACATGCGCACTCGGCTGGAGCTGCACTGCGTGCCCCCAATTCGGACGACGGCCATTCACGCGTCCAGCTACTGTAATACGTTTTACGACCGTCAGGAAGACGCAACATCGGACGGCGCTCGCGGGGGCACGGAGCGCAGTCGGGCCGGGAGGCTCAACGGGGCGGGGCTGCTTGGGGAAGTTGGTGTCGCGTGGGCGGGGTTCTTTGGTGGGTGCGAGGTCGTGACCGGGCTGGGGTGGCGTGTGGCGGGGTGGGCTCGGCTGGATGGTGGCGGAAGGCGACGTGGTGCGGCGTGGGCGTTCGCGGGGAGCGCAGTCGGGTGGACGCTCAAGCGAGCGGTGCTGCTCGTGGGAGCTGGTGCCGTGTGGGGCGGGGTCTTTGGTGGGTGCGAGGTCGCGAGTGTGGCTTCGTGCGGGTGCGCGCCGGTGTGGACCCAGCCGGTCAGGTGTCGAGTTGCTCGCGGAACGCGGCGATGCGGCTGCGGAGGAAGTCGTCGAAGTCTTCCGCGGCCGGGTCGATCGACGCGAGGACGCGTTCGAGCCGTTCGAGGCGGTCCGGGTGGGTGTGCCAGTGGGCGAGCGGAACACGCAGGGTCGAGACGAGGAGATCGCCGGGAAAGAGGTCGCCCTCGCAGAGCGGGTCTTCTTCCAGCATCGCCAGCGCGCGGGGCACGAGGAAAGGCACGCCGACGTGCTGGCCGAGCAGCAGGCGCACGTCTTCGGCGGTGAGCAGGCCGATGGGCTTGCGCCGCAAGCGGTGCACGGTCGAGATCAGCCGGGTCGCGTCGGCGGGCGGGTCGCCCCAGTCGGAGTCTTCGATCTGCTGCAGCGATTGGGCGGACCGGTCGGCTCGGCGGGACATGGGCGGTCACCTCGTTTCCGGCGCGGGTTTCGGCGAGCGCCGATGTCGGCGGGAAGTTCGTGAGGGGAACCCCGCAGGAGGGCTCCCCTCGCAGCCAGACGTCCGCGGCGGTTCAGGCGTGGGCGTCCAGATAGGCCGGGTCCGGGGGCGGGATCGGGACGTCCGGCTGTCCGTCCAGCAGCTGGTTCATCGCGGCGAAGTACGGCGGCGCGGCGACCGTGCCGCCGAAGGCGCCGTGGCCGCAGTCGCCCAGGTGGACTGGGTTGCCGGGGCAGATTTCCTGGGGGTGCGGGCCGTCGGCGAACACCATGGACGACACGGCGTAGTGGTCGACTCCGCCGACGAACGCGAC
The DNA here is from genome assembly GCF_002846615.1 of Amycolatopsis echigonensis. Taxonomy (NCBI): domain Bacteria; kingdom Bacillati; phylum Actinomycetota; class Actinomycetes; order Pseudonocardiales; family Pseudonocardiaceae; genus Amycolatopsis; species Amycolatopsis echigonensis. The sequence continues at coordinate 6,005,221 of NZ_PJMY01000003.1, forward strand.
GGATTCGCTTTCCTGCGTGGTTCCGGTCTTGCCGATGTCCGGGTGGGTCCAGCCGGCCGACCGGGCGGCGGCGGCGGACGTTCCGCTCGTGGTGTCCTGGCTCAGGCCCGCCTCCAGCGTGTTCGCGACGCCGGGCGGGATCACCTGTTCGCAGGCCTGCTGTTGCAGCGAAACGGGCTGGCCGTGGCGGTCGGTGACGGACAGGATCGGGTCCGGCGGGCACCACTTGCCGCCGCTCATCAGGGTGGCTGAGACGTTCGCCATTTCCAGCGGGCTGACCGGGCTGTTGCCGAGCGTGAAGGACAGCAGGTTCTGGAAATACTGCGATTGCGGTTCGTTGTACTGCGGGTTTTTCGACCGGGGATCGGACGGATCGGTGATCGGCTTGGTGCCCGCGTCGTTGGTCGCCATGGTGGTGCGCAGGCCCAGTTTCCGTGCCATGTCGAGCACCGCGGGCATGCCCACTTGCGCTTCCAGGCCGACGAACGCGACGTTTGGCGAGGTGGCCAATCCGTCGGCCAGCGAGATCGGGTTCGGATAGTTCGTGCCGTCGTTGCTCACCGGATAGCAGTGCGTGTACCGGTTCATGTTGGGCGGGTTGAAACAGTCGCTGTAAGGGTTCGGCAGCGGCGTGTTCAGGCCCGCCTTCCCGGTGACCATCGCCGCGGCCGAGGTGAAGATCTTGAACGACGAACCCGCGCCGAACTTGTTGCTCGCGTCGGCGACGATGTTCGTGGACGTCTCGCCCTGGTCGGGATCGGTGCCGTAGTTGCGGTTCGCGACCATCGCGAGCACCTGGTGCCCGTCGCTGCCGGGCTGCACGACGGCGAATGTGTTGGCGACGCCGTCCTGCGTGGTCGGCACGTTCGCGTCCACCGCGTCCTTCGTCACCTGGCTCACGTGCGGATCCATGGTCGTCTTCACGGTGTACCCGCCGGTGTCGATCTGGTCGGCGGTGAGCCCGGACTGCGCCAGGTAGTGCACCGCGTACGCGCAGAAGAACCCGGCGTCCGGGGCCGCGCCGAGGCACGTGCTCGACGGCGCCTGCGGCCGGGAACCGCTGAGGCCCAGCGGGGTCGCCTTCTCGGTCTCCCCGTAGGACGCCGGGATCGAGCGCGCGGACACCATCGAATCGATCACCAGATTGCGCCGTTGGAGCGCCTTGTCCGGATGCGTGTACGGGTTGTAGACGTTGGGGTTGTTCACCATTCCGGCGAGCAGAGCGGCCTGCGGCACGGTCAGTTTGTCCGCCGTCGTCCCGAAATACGCCTGCGCGGCGGCACCGACGCCGTACACCGTGCCGGTGTACTCGACCACGTTCAGGTAGTCGGCCAGGATGTCGTCCTTGGACACCGTCTGGCTCAGCTGCACGGCCATCTTCGCCTCGCGCAGCTTGCGCGCCAGCGAATCCTCCTGATCCCGTTGCTGCGCCGCCTTGTCGTTGCGGTCCACGACGTTCACGAGGTAGTTCTTCACGTATTGCTGCGTGAGCGTGGACGCACCCTGCAGGTTCCCGCCGGAACTGTTGTGCACGGCGGCGCGCAGCATGCCCTGCGGGTCGACGCCTCCCTCGCTGTAGAACCGGCGGTCCTCGATGTCGACGATCGCGGCCTTCATCGCCGGGGAGATCTGCGCCGCGGTGACCGGAATGCGGTACTGCGAGTACAGCGTCGCGATCGTCCCGCCGTTCCGGTCGGTGACCGTGGTGACGAGCGGCGGCTCCGCGTGCACCAGATCGGCGGAGATGGCGTCGACCGAATCGCTGACCTGGTTGGACAGCACGCCGGCCCCGATTGCGACCGGGGCTAGCGTGCCCGCGACGAGAATCCCGGCCAGCACGCACAATCCGAGAAACGGGGCTATCCCCCTGCGACGAGACACGGTTCCCACGTTATGCCTGTCCTCGTGAGAAATCCGTGTGCGGACGAGGGTGTTTCATCGAGCCAGCCTTCCCAGCAGAGCCGAAGCGACCGCGATCGCCAGCGCGGTCGCACCCACTAAGACGCCGAAGTCGGCCCAGAGGTTCGCGGGGGTGCCGATCAAGAGTCCCCGCAAGGCATCGACTTGGTAACTGAGCGGGTTCGCGTGGCTCAGCACCTTGAGCCAGGACGGCATCAGGTTCACCGGATAGAGCGCGTTGGACCCGAAAAACAGCGGCATCGTGATCGCTTGGCCGATGCCCATCAGCCGTTCGCGCGAAAGCACCAAACCGGCGATAACGATCGAAAGACAGCAGAAGAAGGCCGAACCGAGCACGACGGCCACCGCGGTGCCCAGCAGCCGCAGCGGGTTGGCGGTCAGCCCGACGCCGAGCAAAGCGGCGAGAATCACCACGATGAACGCCTGCACGAGGGCGCGCACCCCGGCGGCGAAAGCCTTGCCCGCCACCAGCGCCGCGCGCGGCGTCGGCGTGACGAGCAGCTTCGCGAGGACGCCCGCGTCGCGCTCCCAGATGATCTGGATGCCGTAGAAGATGGAGATGAACAGCGCGGACTGGGCCAGGATGCCGGGCGCGAGATAGTCGAGGTAGGGCACCGATCCGGTCGGGATCGCGCGCAGCCGGGTGAACGTTTCGCCGAAGATGAGCAGCCACAGCGCGGGCTGGATCGCCCGGGTGAGCAGCTCGGTCTGGTCGCGGCGGAGTTTCTGCAGTTCCACCAGGCACATCGCGCCGATCCGGGAGAACAGCACGCGCAGCTGGCCCAGCGGACCGGGGTCAGCCGAGACGGCGGGCGGTGCGGCGAGCGGCACGGACATCGCGGATCCCTCCTGCGTCGAGCGCGTTTCCGGTGACGGTCCGGAACACGTCGTCCAATGTGGACTCCGGGCCGAGCCCGGCTTCGAGGTCGGCCGGCGTGCCGAGCGCGCGGATCTTGCCGGCGTGCATCAGCGCGACGCGGTCGCAGTACTGCTCGGCCTCGTCCATGTAGTGGGTCGTGACGAGCACGGTCATCCCGGTTTTGGCACGGATCTCGGAGATCCGCTCCCAGACCGCCGAGCGCGCCACCGGGTCGAGCCCGATGGTCGGTTCGTCGAGGATCAGCAGCCGGGGCGAGCTGACCAGCGCCTGCGCCAGTTCGAGCCGGCGGATCATGCCGCCGGAGTAGCGCCCGGCCGGGCGGTCCGCGTCGTTCTCCAGCCCGACCAGTTCCAGCGCCTCGCCCACCTGCGCGGCGCGTTGGGCCCGCGGCACGTCGAAGAGCCGGGCGAACAGCGATACGTTCTCGCGACCGGTGAGCGCGCCGTCGGCCGAAAGCTGTTGCGGGACATAGCCGATCAGCCGGCGCACAGCCATCCGGCGGCGGGCGACGTCGAGCCCGAAGACGGAGATGCGTTCCGCGGCGACGGGCAAGAGCGTCGTGATCATCCGGATCGTGGTGGTTTTCCCGGCACCGTTCGGGCCGAGAAGACCGAAGACCTCGCCGGGTTCGATGGAGAGATCCACGCCGTCGACCGCGACGGTCGTGCCGAAGGAGTGCCGCAATCCGGTGCAGCGGACTGCCGGTTCGCTCATGCCGTCGCCTCCGTGCGGAGTTGCCCGATTCGCGTGCGAGCTGCGCTCATGCGTCCTCCTTGAGTGCTTCGGTGAGCCGTTCGAGGGCGGGCAGCGCGGCGACGATCGCCGAAGTGTCCTCTTCGGACAGTTCGGCGAGCGCGGCGGAAACCAGCCCGATGCGGGTGCGCCGCCAGACCGCCATCCGGTCCTTGGCCGCATCGGTGAGCTGCAGCCGCGCGGCCCGGCGGTCGGCCGGATCGACTTCGCGCCGCAGCAGGCCGGCCTCGGTGAGCACGTTCACGAGCGTGCTCACCGAATTCCCGGCCAGATTCAGCTCCCGCGCCGCCGCGGCGACGCCGATGCCCGGGTTCCGGTGCACCACGCGCAGCAGTTCCACCTGCGAGCCCGGCAGATGCGGTCCGGGCAGCGCGGTCCGCGCCCGGCGGCGCACGACGCGGCGTACGCCCAGCACAGCGGTGAGAACGCGTTCGGCGAGGTCGATCCGGGGTGCGGGCATGTCGCCAAGTTAGCTCTGACCCAGAGTTATTAGCAACGCTAAATGTCCTGTTCGCCGGAAGCCTGCCGATTCATCCCCGTTGGACAAGCAGCGTGATACCCAGCGCGAACATGGTCGCCGCGATCACGCCGTCCAGGATCCGCCAGGCCGCGGGACGCGCGAACACGTCGGACAGCCTTCGCGCGCCGAGCCCGAGCGCGCTGAACCAGACCGCGCTCGCGGCCACCGCGCCGATGCCGAACAGCCAGCGGCTGTCGCCGTGTCCGGCCGCGACCGAACCGACGAGGAGAACGGTGTCGAGGTAGACGTGCGGGTTGAGCCAGGTGAGCGCGAGGCAGGTGAGGAGCGTGCGTTTCGGCGAGGTCAGGTCTGCGGGGGAGACGGTCAGCGTGCCCGGCCGGAAGGCGCGGCGCGCCGCGAGGATCGCGTATCCGACCAGGAAGAGCCCGCCGACGATCGCGATCGCCTTGATCGCCGACGGCCACCGCTGCAGCACCGCCCCGATCCCGCTGACCCCGGCGGCGATGAGGATCGCGTCGGACAGCGTGCAGACGAGGATCACCGGCACGACGAGGCCGCCGCGCAGTCCTTGGCGGAGCACGAAGGTGTTCTGTGCGCCGATGGCGACGATGAGGGACATGCCGGTGCCGAATCCGGCGCTGAGCGCAGCGATCACCCCGCCGACGTTAGAAGGGCTCGCGAGCATTATTCTAGGTAAAGATTCTGAACTAAGATAAGCGATCGTGATGTCCGATCTCCCGCTCGACCAGGTCCGCACGTTGCTCGCGGTGGTGGACGAGCAGTCGTTCGACCGTGCCGCGGCGGTCCTGCACGTGACGCCGCCCGCGGTGAGTCAGCGGGTGAAAGCGCTGGAACAGCGGATCGGCCGGGTGCTGGTGCTGCGGTCGAAACCCGTGCGGCTCACCGAATCCGGCGAGGTGCTGGTGCGGTTCGCGCGGCAGCTGACGCGGCTCGAAGCGGACACGCGCGCGGAGCTGGGCCTCGGCGGTTCCGGCCAGCCGACGACGCTGCCCATCGCGGTCAACGCGGACTCGCTGGCCACCTGGTTCCTGTCCGCGCTCGAAGAGGTCCCCGCCGAGCCGCCGATCTCGTTCGACCTGCGCAGCGACGACCAAGACCACACCGCGGCCCTGCTGCGCGAGGGGTTGGTGATGGCTGCGATCACGGCGACTCCGCAGCCGGTGCAGGGCTGCACGGTCAGTCGCCTCGGCACGATGCGGTACCGGGCGGTGGCGTCGGAGGAGTTCGTGCGGCGCTGGCTCGACGGAGGCTCGCTGGCGGAGCGGCTGCCTGCCGCGCCCGCCGTGCTGTTCGACCGGAAAGACGATCTGCAGGACCGGTTCCTGCGCCGGCTGACCCGCCGCAGGCTGCCGAGCCGGGTCCGGCACTACATCCCGGCGTCAGTGTCCTTTGTGGACGCGGTGGCGGCCGGGCTGGGCTGGGGAATGGTGCCGGAACTGCAGTTGTCCGGTCGGGAACTGGCGGATCTCGCGCCGGACCGGGCGGTGGACGTCGCGTTGTACTGGCAGCAGTGGAAGCTCGACTCGCCCTCGCTGGCCGCGGTGGCGGAGGCGGTGGGGAGGGCGGCTGGGCGCGCGCTGGGTCCGTGACCGAGTCAGCCCTGCGTGATCGGCCAGAGGTCGTCGTTCAGGAGCCGCTTCACGATCTTTCCGGTGGCATTCCGCGGAAGCTCCGGCACGAAGTAGACATCGCGCGGCACCGCGAATCGGGCGAGGCGCTGGTGGATGTAATGCCGGACATCCTCGGCGTGCATGCGCGCGCCGCGGCGGAGCACGACATACGCGGCGAGGCGCTGGCCGTATTCGTCGTCCGGGACGCCGACCACAGCCGCGTCCGAGACACCCGGCAGCGCGGCCAGGGCTTCCTCGACCGGGCGCGGGAAGACGTTCTCGCCGCCGGACACGATCATCTCGTCGGCGCGGCCGGTGACGAACAGCCGTCCGGACGCGTCCTGGTAGCCGACGTCGCCGGTCGCCATCAGGTCGTGGGCTCGGGGGACGCTGGAACCGTTGGTGTAGCCGTCGAACAGCATGTCGTTGCCGACGAAGATCTGGCCCTCGTCGCCGGGCGGGACCGGGCGGCGGTCGTCGTCCAGGATCGCGACCCGGGTGCCCGGCGGGCAGCGGCCGGCGGACGTCGGCGCGGCGCGCAGGTCCGCCGGGTCGGCGATGCTCGCCCAGGACACCTCGGTGGAGCCGTAGAAGTTGTAGAGGACGTCGCCGAAGGTGTCCATGAACGACGTCACGAACGCGCCCGGCATCGCCGACCCGCTGCTCGCGACGATCCGCAGCGACGACAGGTCGTACCGGTTGCGCACGCGTTCGGGCAGATCGAGGATCCGCTGCAGCATGATCGGGACGGCGAACAGCGCGTCGCAGCGGTGTTCGGCGATCGTGCGCAGCGTCTGCTCCGCGTCGAACCGGCGGATCAGCGACAGCTCCGCCCGCAAGGCCATGCCGAGCTGCATCGCGGCCAGCCCCCAGCTGTGGAACAGCGGGGCCGCCACGGCGATCTTGTCCCTGGCCCGCAACGGGATTCGCGACAAAACGGTCGCCGACGTGCTCACGCCCTTCGGCGTCGGACGGCGCGCACCCTTCGGCGCACCCGTGGTGCCCGACGTCAGCACGACGATCCGGCCCTCGCGTTCGCTCGGCTTCGGCCGGGTCACCGGCGCGTCCTGGAGCAGCTCGTCGAGCGTGCGGTAGCCCTGGTCGGCGTCGTCCCACGTGCTCACGCGCGGGAATTCGCCGGGCACCGACGCGATGATCGGCGCGAACTCGTCGTCGGCGAGGACCGCGGCGGGCGGGTGTTGCGTGAGGACTTCCTCGACGGCGGCGGGGGAGAGGCCGGTGTTGAGCAGGACGACGTCGGCGCCGAGCTTGCTGCATCCGACGAACGCCTCGACCATCGCCGCGTGGTTGCGGCACATCAACGCGACCTGTGAACCGGCTTCCACGCCGAGCGCGGCCAGAGCGTTGGCCAGCTGGTTGCTGCGCTCGTCGATCTCGCCGAACGTGCGCGTGTTGCGCTCGTCGTGCACCGCGATGTCGTCGGCCCCGCGCGCGGTCGCGGCGAGATAACCGCCGGCCAGCGTCGCGCCCCAGCGGGCGAACGAACTGAGCTGCTTGACCATTTTGTCCGGCCGTCCGGCGGCCAGCACGCCCGCGCGGACCAGCGTGTTCGCCGTGCGCAGGGCAGTGGCCGGCTCGTGCTCCGGCGGGTCGCCCGGCAGCCCGGACAGCTGTTGCCCGATCCGCTTCGCCAGCTGTCTGAGCAGGCCTTTCGCCGTGCCGCGGGCGAGCAGGCCCGCGTGGTCCGGCGGCAGCGACGGGAGCATCATCCGCAGCACGATCTCGGTGCCGCCGCGCGCGACCGGGCGCAGTTCGACCGACACCCAGGTCCGCTCGTCCGGCAGCCCGCACCAGACGACGTGCTCGCCCGGCCGGTACACCGCCGCGTGAATGGTGCCCTCGACCAGGGTTTCCCGGTCCGGGGCCAGCCGGATCAGGCAGTGCGGCCCGCGGCCCCGTTCGGCCGGCACCGTGACCTCGCACCAGCTGATCGCCGGGACGAACCTCGGGTACAGCTCCGGGCTGCCGACGATTTGCCACACCTGTTCGGGCGGGTGCCCGACCACCGCACTCGCCTCGACCACATCGTCTCGCATCGCGATCCGCCTCGCCGCCGCACGCGTGTGGGCTCCCCGGTCCTTCCCGGACGCGTGTTCAGGTTGCGGGGACGCTACCAGCCGAAGCGCGCCTGGGGTACTCCGAACGGACGCAAATCCATCTGGGTGGGAATTTTCTTCCCGGGTTTCGTCCGAGGTGACGGACGCGACCCGGCGGGTTCCGGCGTCCCGGACATAATGGGCCGGGTGGAGCAACTGGTCGAGGAATACGGGCCCAGCTGGGATCCCGGCCCGTACGAACGGGGCACCGACGGACCGCGCGTGATCCTGGTCGGCGCGGACACGTCGCCGACCGGGCTGCGGGCGACGGCCTACGGCGGCGGCCTCGCCCGGCGGCAGCGCGCGCGGCTGGTCGTGGTGTACGTGGCCGCGCCGACGGTGTGGACCGGGCTCGCCGCGTCCGCGGTCGTCGACGTGCAGCAGCAGACTTTCGAAGAAGAGATCGAGCAGCTGCGCGCGGAGCTGCGCGACCGGGCGGCCGACCTGCAGGTCCCGGTCACGTTCGTGGTCCGCCGCGGCGAAACCTTCCCCGAACTGCGCCAGGCCGCGCAGGAGGCGAACGCCGACATGGTCGTGGTCGGCGCGTCCGAGCAGGGCGGGCACCGGCTCGTCGGCTCGGTCGGCAACCGGCTGGTGCGCGCCGCGACCTGGCCGGTCGTCGTGGTTCCGTGAGCGACGGAGGTTTCGAGGAGGTCGTCGCGCGCCTGCGCGCCGCCGGATGCGTTTTCGCCGAGGACGAGGCCCGGCTCCTGCTGGGCCAATCGGGCGATGTGGCCGCGATGGTCGCGCGGAGGGTCGCCGGGGAACCGCTGGAGTACATCCTCGGCTGGGCGGAGTTCGCCGGCCGCCGGTTCGTCGTCGCGCCGGGCGTCTTCGTGCCCCGGCACCGCACCGAACTGCTCGTCCGGCTGGCTGTGGGGTTCGCGCACGAGCAGGCAGTGGTGCTCGATCTGTGCTGCGGCTCCGGTGCGCTGGGTGCGACGGTCGCGGCCGAGGTGCCCGGGATCGAGCTGCACGCGGCGGACGTCGAGCCCGCCGCGGTCGACTGTGCCCGGCAGAACGTGCCTGGTGACGTTTACCAAGGCGATCTCTACGCCCCGCTTCCGCAGCGGCTGCGCGGCCGGGTGGACGTGCTGATCGCGAACGTCCCGTACGTCCCGACCGACGAGGTCGCGCTCATGCCGCCCGAGGCGCGCGACCACGAACCCCGCGTCGCGCTCGACGGGGGAGCCGATGGTCTCGACGTGCTCCGTCGCGTCGTCGCGGAGGCTCCGGCGTGGCTCGCGCCCGGCGGGCACGTGCTTTTCGAGGCGAGCGAACGCCAAGCCGCGGCCGCGACGGCCGAACTGCGCAAGGCGGGACTGGTCGCGTCGGCGGAAGAAGATGACGAACTCGGTGCGACAGTCGTGGTAGGACAGCGCGAACACTGAGCGGCGAACCGGATTCGCCCGCTTTCCGTACTGCGTGCGTCCGGTGGGGGCGTCTAGGGTCGACGCATGAAGGTCGGCCTGCTCACCCGGGAGTACCCGCCGGACGTGTACGGGGGAGCGGGGGTGCACGTCGAGTTCCTCGCGCGGGAACTGCGGTCGCTGGTCGACCTGGACGTGCACTGCTGGGGCCCCGATCGTCCGGACGGCGCACACGGGCACCGCGACGCGCACGGGTACGCCCAGCCCGCGTTCGCCACCATGGACATCGCGGTCTCGATGGCCGACGCGCTCGCCGGTCACGACCTCGCGCACAGTCACACCTGGTACGCGAACCTCGGCGGCCATCTGGCGAAGCTCGCACACGGCATCCCGCACGTCATCACCGCGCACTCGCTCGAACCGCTGCGACCGTGGAAGGCCGAGCAACTCGGCGGCGGCTACCGCGTGTCGTCGTGGATCGAGCGCGACGCCTACGAGGCAGCGGACGCGATCATCGCGGTCAGCTCCGGCATGCGGCGCGACGTGCTCGCCGCGTACCCGAACGTCGACCCGGCGCGGGTGCACGTGGTGCGCAACGGCATCGACACTGAGCTGTACCAACCTGATCCCGGCACCGACGTGCTCGAGAAGCACGGCATCGATCCGAAGCGGCCGTACGCGTTGTTCGTCGGACGGATCACGCGGCAGAAAGGCGTGCCGCATCTCGTGCGTGCCGGGGCCGCGTTGGACGAGGACGTGCAGCTGATCCTGTGCGCGGGCGGAGCGGATACGCCGGAACTCGACGCGGAGTTCCGCGGGCTTGTCGCGGACTTGCAGGAAAAGCGGTCCGGCGTGCACTGGATCCCGGAGATGCTGCCGCGTCCCGAAGTCGTCCAGCTGCTGACGCACGCGCTGGTGTTCGTGTGCCCGTCGGTGTACGAGCCGCTCGGCATCGTGAACCTGGAAGCGATGGCGTGCGGCACCGCGGTGGTGGCCAGCGACGTCGGCGGCATCCCGGAGGTGGTCGCCGACGGCGAGACCGGGGTCCTGGTGCATTACGACGAGACCGAGCCCGGCGCTTTCGAGGCCGGGCTCGCGCGCGGGATCAACGACCTGGCCGCCGATCGCGCCCGCGCCACCCGGCTGGGCCTCGCCGGACGGGACCGTGCGGTGGGAGAGTTCGGCTGGCCAGCGATCGCCGCCGCGACGGTCGAGGTTTACGAGGCGTGCGGGAGGGTTTCGTGATCGACGGATCCGATGTGCTGGGGATCGTCCTCGCCGGCGGCGAGGGCAAACGGCTGATGCCGCTGACCACCGACCGCGCGAAACCCGCGGTCCCGTTCGGGGGCGTGCACCGGCTGATCGACTTCGTGCTCTCCAACCTGGTGCACGGCGGGATCCGCCGGATCTGCGTGCTGACGCAGTACAAATCGCACTCGCTGGACCGCCATATTTCGACGACGTGGCGGCTGTCGTCCCTGACCGGCGAGTACGTCACGCCGGTGCCCGCGCAGCAGCGGCTGGGCCCGCGCTGGTTCCAGGGCAGCGCGGACGCGATCCACCAGAGCTTGAACCTGGTGCACGACGAATCGCCCGCGTACATCGCGGTGTTCGGCGCGGACAACATCTACCGGATGGACCCGCGCCAGATGATCGACGCGCACATCGCCTCCGGCGCGGGCGTGACGGTCGCCGGAATCCGCGTGCCGCGCGCGGAGGCCCGGTCGTTCGGCGTGATCAGCACCGAGGACGGCACCAAGATCGACGCGTTCCTGGAGAAACCCGAGGACCCGCCCGGCCTACCGGATTCGCCGGACGAATCGTACGTGTCGATGGGCAATTACGTGTTCACCACGCAGGTGATGCTCGACGCGCTGCACGCGGACGCCAAGAACCCGGCGTCCAAACACGACATGGGCCGCGACATCATCCCGGCGCTGGTGGAAAAATCCGAGGCGGCGGTCTACGACTTCAACGGCAATGTCGTACCCGGCGAAACCGACCGGGACCACGGCTACTGGCGCGACGTCGGAACGATCGACAGCTATTACGACGCACACACGGATCTGATTTCGACGCAGCCGATTTTCAACCTGTACAACCGGAAATGGCCGATCCTGGCCCACCCCGCCCAACGCGCGGCGGCGAAGTTCGTGGAAGGCGGCACGGCGACCCAGTCGATCGTCAGCAACGGCTGCATCATTTCCGGCGCACAGGTGGTGGATTCCGTGCTGTCGCCGGACGTCTTGGTGGAGAACGGCGCGGTAGTACAAGGCTCCGTGCTGCTGGACGGCGCCCGAGTCGGCCGCGGTGCCGTAGTACGCCGCGCGATCCTGGACAAAAACGTCGTCGTCCCGCCCGGCGCCCACATCGGGGTGGATCTGTCGAGGGACCGCGGCCACTACCACGTAAGCGACTTCGGGATTGTCGTGCTGGGCAAAGGCGAAACCGCCATCTAGGCCACTCGCTCACAGCCGCACCAGCGCACCCAACAATCGAGGCACCCAGCCCCCGCCCTGCACCCCCAGACCGTCAGCACACTCGGGCTTCGGGGTGCCCCCACGCAACATCCCTAAACGGAACCCACCACCTCAGCGGAGGACCGCGACGGCACGCGCCACAACCTCAGCAGGACTAGGCTGCCCCCGCATCTCCCGCAGAACCTCCTCCGCCGCCCGCCGAAACGACTCCTCCTCGAGCAACCGCGAAACCAGCTTCCGCACCGTGGCAACATCCACGGTGGACGGATCATGGCTCAGCCCCACGCCCCGTTCGACCACCCGTTCCGCCGACATCGGATTGTCCGCGAAACTGGGCAGCACCAACTGCGGCACCCCGTAGAACAACGGCGCGGCAGTAGTCCCCGACCCGCCGTGATGAACAATCGCCGAACACCCCGGCAGGAACACCGACAGCGGCAAATACCCCACCGACCGGACGTTCTCCGGAAACTCGCCCAGTTCGCTCAGATCAGCGGTGCCGGCCGCCAGCACGACCTCGACGTCCATCCCGCCGAGCGCGTCCAGCACCACCTTCAGGCTGCTGACCCCGGTCATCGCCGGCACGACGGTGCCCAGCGTGACAGCGACCCGAGGCCGGTCAGGCTTCCGCAAGACCCACTCCGGCAGCACTGACCCGCCGTTGTAGGGCACGAACTGCATCGGCCACCAAGGTGCGCCGTCGCGTTCGTCGACGTGTTCCTCGTCCGCGCGCAGCCCGCCCATGCTCGGCGCGCGCGGGTCGATCCGGGCGATGACGTTCGGCGGCGCGTCGCCGATGCCGAGCTTTTCGCGCATCAGCGCGACGAGCTCGCCGCCCAGGAAGTCGTTGTGTTCGGTGCGCCAGGACGTGTCCCGGGCCGACCACGAGATCCGGTTGCCGACCTCGAGCGCGGGCGCCCCGAGCGCTGCCGCGGCGAGCGGGCCGGCCCCGTGGTCGGACGGGTAGACGACCAGGTCCGCGCCGAACGCCCGGCCCGCCTCGATCGTGCCCGCGGTCATCGCGGCGGTGAAAAGCCCGAACGGGCCCTGGTGCCGCCGCGCGAGCCGGTACTCCTCGGGTTCGTCCGGGTCCGGGGCGGCCCCGTCCTTGACGGTCGCCAGCAGGTCGGTCCAGATGTCGCGGCCGGGGAAGACGTCGGCGACCGGCAGCCCGGCGCGCGCGGACACCTCGGCGATCTCGGCGGTGGTGGCCAGCAGCACCTCGTGCCCGGCGGCGCGAGCGGCCCAGACGACCGGGATCAGGGGAAGCGTGAGCCCGTATCCGGGGGCGGACGCGAACAAGATCTTCACCCTGCCGAGCCTGCCAGAACCGTGACCTTGCCCGCATCCCGATTTCGGTTTGCGCACACTGGTAACGCGCGGGGGCGCGGCGGCGACACATCCGCAGATCATCTCTCCCGGGAAAGGTCCGGTCCTCATGCGAAGATCCCGTATCGCGGCATTGCTGACCCTGGTCGGCTTCGGCATCGCGATGTCCCCCGCGGTCGCCGCCGACGCTGGTCAGACGAGCACCTGGTGCACCAAAAAGGACCAGGTGGCGATCCTCGGGACGTCGGCCGACACCGGTTACGGCACCACGGGCTACCAGTCCGCTTCGGACACTTACGCGCCGACCACTTACGGCTGGACCACGAAAATCGCCAACGACCTCCACGCGCAGTGGAACACCACGACGAAGAACTACGCGCACAACGGCGCGATGGCCACCGACTACCTCCCCGGCGGCCGCTGGCCCGACACGACCGGCGCGCTGGCCGACCTCACCCAGCGCCAGCCCGACCTCGTGCTCGTCGACCTCGGCGGCAACGAACTGATCTCGCAGACCGACCCGGCGGTGTTCAAGGCGAATCTCGGCAAGGTCATCGACAACATCCGCGCGGCGCGGCCCGGCGTGGACATCCTGCTGTCGATCTACGCCGAGCTGAAGTGGACGCCCAACCCGTGGGGCGGGCAGACGCAGAAGTACTTCTGGTCGCAGTACGCCTCGGCGATCTACGACACGGCGGTCGCCAAGGGGACGGCGCTCGTCGATCTGCGGCAGTACATCCCGCCCGCGGGGGCGGCGAACCTGCCGAACCCGAGCCCGTGGCTGGCGGACAACGTGCACCTGAACGACGCCGGGAACCTTGCCGAGTACGGGATGTGGTGGGGCTGGACGTCGAGTCTGGGAAGCATTTGCTGACCAGCCGCCGCGCGGGCTGAGGGCCACGATCCAGGCACCGCTGCCGGGCTTCTTCGCGCTCGGCAGCGGTGCCGGTCTGCTCCCGCGCGCCGCCTTCTTCGACCGCGGTGCCGGTGAACCCGGAATCCAGCAGGACACCGACGAGGGCGGCGTTCCCTCCCCTTCGTGGTGGCGGAACGGGCACCGAGGCTGCTCATCGTCGCTGCTCATGGCGTTTCCGCAGGTCAACTGGGGTGGCGTAACCTCGGCGTAATCACCATCCCGGTAGCGTCGCCGACGTGGTGACTACGCAGCGGAGGGCGGAACGGGCCCGGCAGGTGGCCGACGGCCTGCGGCAGCGGATCGTCGCGGGCGAGGTCGGCGAACTGCTTCCGGGCGAACGCGAGCTGGGCGAGTGGTTCGGCGCGTCGCGGAACGTCGTGCGGGAAGCGCTCGGCCTCCTGCGGGACGAAGGGCTCGTCGAACGTCGTCAGGGCGTCGGGACGCTTGTCGTGCGCCCGAAATACGGGCACGGGCTCGACCAGTTGACCGGTCTGGCGGAGGCGCTCGAGGGACACGGCGAGGTCGTGAACGAGGTGCGCACGGCCGAGACGGTCGCCGCGCCGCCCTCGGTGGCGGAACGCCTCGGCCTGGCAGCGGGGGAGAAGGTCGTCCATCTGGAGCGCGTCCGGCGGCTGGGCGGGGCGCCGTTGTCCCTGGACTCGACCTATCTGGCGGCGGATCTGGGGATTCCGTTGCTGGGGAAGGATTTGGCGCACCGGGACCTGTTCGCGCTGCTGGAAGAGACGAACGGCATCCGGCTCGGGCGGGCGGAAGTGGAAGTGCACGCGGTGTCCGCCGGACCGGATACCGCCGCGCTGCTGGACATCGCGCCGGGAACCGCGGTCTTCGCCCTGGACCGGTTGACCCGGCTGCCGGACGGACGCCCGGTCGACGCGGAATGGCTGCACATCCGCGCGGACCGGCTCACGTTGCGGGCGACTCTGCACCGTGGAGCAGGTGATCCGGTGGGCAGACGGCAGCCGCGTGCTGAAGGGTCATGAGAGTCCACGCCGGTGCTCACCGGTGCAAACGCGCGCGAGGGCTCGCACGGAGAAGCGGTCGGGTGCTGGTGCGGTGCTCGCGGGTGGTTTGGCAGGGGTCGCAGTTTCCGCACGGGCGGGTGCCGCTGTTCGAGAGGGGAGGTCCCCGCATGGGAGTGATTCGATTGGCAGGCCGCGGTTTCTGGCGGCGGGCTGTGCGCGGGCCGGTTCGTCGGGAGGGCGGCTTCCGGAGGTGGCCGAGGTGATCGCCGCGCTCGTCGTCACCGGGCTGCTGGCCGGGATCGGCATCACCGCGGTCGGACCCGGCGGGGTGCTCGCGACAGTCGGACTGTTCGTCTTCACTTCCCTCACCCCGGCACAGGTAGCCGGGACGGCGATCGTCACGCATGTGGCCACCGGAATCCTCGGCAGCGCCGCGTTCGTCCACTCCGGACAGTTGCGGGAGCCCGAAATCCGGCGGGTAGCGGGAATTCTCGCGGCAGCCGCGATAGTCGGGACTCCGCTGGGGGTGCTGCTGAACTCCGGGGTGTCCGCCCAGGCGTTCGGCATCGTGCTCGGCGGGTTCGCGCTCGTGGTGGCGGTGTTCGTCGGGCTGAAGGGACGGGAGCGGCCGGTCGGGACGCCGGTCGCGGGGGCGATCGGGGCCGGGGTCGCGGTGGTGGCCGGTCTGGTCGGCGTGGGCGGGCCGATGCTGGCGGTGCCGTTGCTGGTCGTCGCCGGGATGCCGGTGCTCGGGGCGCTCGCCGCGGCGCAGGTGCAGTCGGTGGTGATCGCCAGTGTCGGCACGCTCGGCTACGTCCTGCACGGAGCGGTCGACTGGCGGCTGGCGGCGATCGTCGGGATCCCGGAGCTGGCGGGCGTGGTGATCGGCTGGCGGATCGCGCACGCGTTGCCGACCAAGACCCTCAAAGCGGCACTCGTCGCGGTGCTGGTCGGGATCGCGCCGTATCTCGCGTTGCACGGCTGAAGCCGGGTGGCTCCGGAGGGAACCACCCCGCTTCACCGGAATTACCGGTCGAAGTGAAGCTCCATCACCGCTCCCGGGACTGGTTTCCCGGCACGGACGGCGGTCAGTTCCGCTGCGGAGAGGGCGCGGCGGTAGATACGCGCATCGTCCAGCGAACCGGACAGGTGCTGCGCGCCGTCCAGGCGTTCGCCCAGCCACAGCTGGAATGAGACGGTCTGGGTGACCGAGCCGGGGGAGTCCGGCCCGGACGCGGCCACCGCGCCGTCGACCAGGATGCGGAGCTGGCCTCCGGATCGCTGGAGCGCCACGTGGTGCCACGTCTGATCGTCGTACGCCGACTGTGTAGTGACCGACTTGCTTCCGGCCGCGGTGGTCATCATCGCGATCAGCCGGTGCGACGACGGTTCGGCGCGCAACCACATTTGCGGTGCGGTCGAACCCATGCCGCCTAGCCACAGGAGGGCTTGCGGGTCCTTCGAGGCACCGTATTTCACCCAGGTGGAGAACGTGAAGTCACCGGAACCGACCAGTTGCGCCGGCGAGTACGGGACGCGCACGAAGGCGTTCGTCAGCTGCAGCGCC
This sequence comes from Amycolatopsis echigonensis, assembly GCF_002846615.1. NCBI lineage: Bacteria > Bacillati > Actinomycetota > Actinomycetes > Pseudonocardiales > Pseudonocardiaceae > Amycolatopsis > Amycolatopsis echigonensis. The sequence continues at coordinate 6,021,648 of NZ_PJMY01000003.1, forward strand.
TGGCCGAATTTGCCGGGGACGGAACTGGCGTCGCCGAGCACCCGGGCAGGCTGTCCGCTCGCGACGTCCGGAGTGGACACTCCCGGCGAGCGCTTCCAGCCGAGGTAGTTCTCGTCGAAGCGGGCGAAACGGATCTCGTCGCGGGCGTCCACTGCGCCGCCCTCGTACATCAGGCCGATCTTCGCGCTCTTGTCTTGCGGGCCGCTGAGCTGGACCAGGTCGGAGTACCCCGACCAGTCCGTCGTGATCCGGGTGCCCTGGTCGGCGTTCTCCCAGGTGCGGCCGTCGTCATAGGACGAACGGATGGTCATCCAGCGCCGCCGGTCGGTGTCGGCGGGGGAGGCGAACAGGATCCGCTTGCCGCCGGCACGGTCCAGGCGCAGCAGCGAGCCTTGCACCATCGGCGTCACGAGGTCGGGGATGGCGGTGAAGCGCTGGGAGAACGTCTCGCCGCCGTCCCGGCTCAACGCGTAGTCGCGGTTGCCGATGTCGGTGCCGCTTTGTTCGCGGCCTCCGGCGTAGATGGTGCCGTCCGGCAGTTCCACCACACTGACTTCCGACGGCTTTTGCGTGAAGGTGCCGCCTACGGGGATGCAGGTAGTTGTCGACGGCGCCGACGTGCCAGGAGGAACCGCCGTCGTCGCTGTAGATGAGACCGGCGTAGTTTTCGACGGAATTGGTGCCGTCACTGCGCTCGGCGTTCACTCCGAAGACGAGCCGGCCCGCGTGCCGGCCGTGCTGGAGCTGGATTCCGTGCACTGGACCTGAGGCGTACCAGGAATCCCACGCGGGAAGCTTCGCCTGCGCGCTGATGTCGACCGGCGTGGACCACGTCCGGCCGTCGTCGGTGCTGTACTGCGAGTGCGGGGTGCGCGGGCACGGGACGTCGCAGCCTTTGTCGTCGGTGCGGCCCTTGTTGTACGTGGTGATCAAGACGATACGGCCGGTCTTAGTGTCCACAATGGGCACCGGGTTGCCGTGGGTGTCCCCGCCGCCGCGGTTCACCACTTGCAGCGGCGACCAGGTGGTGCCGCCGTCGGTCGACCGCTTCAGCACCAGGTCGATGTCCCCGGTGTCGCCGCAGTTGTTCTTGCGGCCTTCGGCGAAGGCCAGCAGGGTCCCGTGCGTGCTGCGGACGATCGCCGGGATGCGGAAGCACGCGTAGCCGGTTTCCTGATGCGGATTGAACAGCGCTTGCTGGTCGAACTGCGGGGCGGCTTGGGCCGGCGACGGGGCGAGGAAAGCCAGCAGCACGAACGCCAGCACCACGCGAAGAGCGGTTCTCATCTGGTCTCCGTTCCGAACTGTCCGGAAAGGACGGCCACGCCGTGCGCGGCCAATTCCACTTCGGACGATGGCTGAGCGGGATCGGCGAGCAAATCCGTGCCGGGCGAAGGCAGGGAAAAGGTCACGGCTTCGGCGTTGTGGTTGAGCAGGAAGAGATAGTCGTCGGAACCGTGCCGCACGACCGCCTGGACACCGTCCGGCAGTCCGGGCAGCACCGGCGAAACTCCGGCGTCGGCGGTGATCCGGTCGAAGAGAGTGCGCATAACGTCCGCGTCCGGCCGGGTGCCGAGGTACCACGCGACGCCGGAGCCGAACTCGTGCCGCGTGACCGCGGGGCGACCGGCCAGCGGGCCTTCGGCGAAGGTGGCCACGACCTCCGCGCCCTCGGCCTCGATCCACTCGGACCAGATCGTCGCGCCAACGGAGACCCCGTCGAGGTCGAGAGTCGTGGAACCGCCTTCGGGGAGCGGCCAGAATTCGTCGACGCGCAAGCCGAGAATGTCGCGCAGCGGAGCGGGGTAACCGCCGGTGTAGACGCGGTCGTTCTCGTCCGCGATGCCGGAGAAGAAGGACACCGCCAGATGTCCGCCACCCTCCACATAGGAGCGGAGGTTGGCCGCGACCGCACTGTCCATCAGGTACAGATTGGGCACCACGACGAGCCGGTAGGAGGACAGGTCCTGCGACGGATGCACGACGTCGCAGGTGACGTTCGCGTCGAACAGCGGCGCGTAGTGCGCCAGGTGCGCGTCGAGCTGGCTGAGGTCGTCCGACGGGTGCGAGTTCAGCTCCAGCGCCCACCAGCTGTTCCAGTCGTGCAGGATCGCGACGTCGGCCTTCACCCGGCTGTCCGCCAGCTGGGGCAGCGACGCCAGCTCCTGCCCCAGGTCACGCACCTCGCGGAACGTGCGGGTGTCCGGACCGCCGTGCGGCACCATGGCGGAGTGGAACTTCTCGGCCCCGCCGGGAGTTTGCCGCCACTGGAAGAACAGCACCGCGTCCGCGCCGCGCGCGACGGCCTGCCAGCTGCCGAGCCGCATCGTCCCCGGCGGCTTCGGGCTGTTGCGGGTCCGCCAGTTCACCGCGCTCGGCGCCTGCTCCAGCAGGAGCCACGGCTGACCGTCCTTAATGGACCGGACGAGGTCGTAGGCGAAGGCCGCTTCCAGGTGCCCGCGCGGATCGTACGGATCGGGGTAGGAGTCGAGGCTCACGACGTCCTCGTGCGGAACCCACTTGTTCCAGTCGAGCGACTTCTGCACCAGGCCGACGAAGTTCGTGGTCACCGGGACGTCGGGCGTGATCCGGGCGAGCACTTCGCGCTCGTTGAGATAACAGCCGAGCGACGCGTCGGAGGAGAACCGGTGGTAATCCAGCTGATGTGCCGGGTTCGGGAAGGTCGGCGCGACGCGCGGCGGCTGCACCTCGGCGAAGTCGGAATACCGCTGGGACCAGAACGTCGTGCTCCAGGCTTCGTTCAACGCCTCGACGCTGCCGTAGCGTTCGGTGAGCCAGCGCCGGAAGTCCGCCGCGGACTCGTCGCAGTAGCAGGCACGGATGTGACAGCCGAATTCGTTGCCGATATGCCACATTTCCAGCGCCGGATGCCCGGCGTACCTCGTAGCGACCTGCTCCACCAGCCGAGCGGCGTGCTCGCGGAATACCGGACTGGACGGGCAGAACTGCTGTCGCGCACCGGCGGACAGCCGCGTTCCGTCCGCGCGCACCGGCAGGATTTCCGGATACTGATGGGAAAGCCAGGGCGGCGGCGAGGCCGTCATGGTGGCGAGACAGGCCCGGACGCCGCCTGCGGCGAGGTTGTCCATCACCGTGTCGAACCAGCCGAACTCGAATTCCCCGGGTCGCGGTTCGACCTGCGCCCAGGAGAAAATCCCGACAGTCACCATCGAAACCGAGGCCTCGGCCATCAGTTTCAGGTCTTCCGCCCAGACGTCGGGCGACCAATGCTCGGGGTTGTAGTCCCCGCCGTAGTACAGCCGGTCCATCAGAGGAGCCCCGCTTCCGCCAGCTTTCCCTTGATCTGCAGCAGTTCGTCGTCGTTGAGGGGGAGTTGCGGCGGTGCCATCACCGCGTTGTCGATAAATCCGCGCATCTTCATCGACGCCTTGAACGCGCCGAGCGCGGCCGAACCGCGGCCCATCCGGTTCGGCGGCGCCACGTCAGTGATGCTGAACAGCGTCAGCAGCCGTTCCTGCTCGCGCCGCGCGGCCTGCAGGTTGCCGCCGCGGAAGTGGTCGTAGATCAGCACATAGCCGACCGGGTCGACGTTTCCGAGTCCCGGCACCGCACCGTCCGCGCCCTGCGCGAGCGCGGCGTCGACGAGCAGTTCGGAGCCGGTGAAGACGGCGAACTGCTCGAGCCCGCGTTCGCGCCGCTGCTGCAGTACCATCCGGAACCCGGCCTCGTCGCCGCTGGAATCCTTGAGCCCGGCCAGGACGCCGTCCGCGGCGAGGGTCAGCACCATGTCGCGGTCGAGCTTCGTGTGCACGGCGACCGGGATGTCGTAGGCGAAAATCGGCAGCGATGTCCGCTCGTGCAGCAGCCGGAAGTGCCGGTCGATCTCCGCGACGTGCGTTCGCGTGTAGTACGGCGCGGTCACCACGATGGCGTCCGCGCCGGCCGCTTCGGCGGTCTTGACGTGCTCCGCGACGCGCAGGGTCGTCATGTCGATGCAGCCGGCGAGCACCGGGACTCGTCCGGCGACCTGGTCGACCGCGGTTTCGACGGTGATCCGGCGCTGGTCGTCGGGCAGGAAAGCGACCTCGCTGGACGATCCGAGCACGAAAATCCCGTGCACGCCGGCGTCGAGCTGGAATTCGATGTGCCGCCGCAGCGACGCCGTGTCCACGGTGAAGTCGTCGTGGAACGGCGTGCACAGCGGCGGGATGATGCCGGCGAACTTGGGCGCAGTCATGAGGCGGTCACTCCGGTCGTGATCTCGGGATGGATGCAGCGGTAGGTGTGCTCGTCCGGCCCGGACTGCGGTGGCAAGGCCAGGGAGCATTCTTCGGTGGCTTTCGGGCAGCGGGTGTGGAACGGGCAACCGGGCGGCGGCGCGGTCGCCGAGGGCACGGGTCCACTGAGGACGATCGGTTCGACCGGGTGCAGCAGGCTCGGCGTCGCCGAGAACAGCGCCCGCGTGTACGGGTGATGCGCGTGGTGCGGCAGTTCGGCGGCCGGTGCTTGTTCGACGATCCGGCCGAGGTACATCGTCACGATGCGGTCGCTCATCCGGCGCACGGTCTGGATGTCGTGCGACACGAACACCATCGCCAGCTCGAGCTGTTCGCGCAGTTCCAGCAACAGGTTGAGGATCTGAGCACGCACCGAAACGTCCAAAGCGGACGTCGGCTCGTCGGCCACCAGCAACGCCGGCCGCAGGGCGAGCGCGCGGGCGATCGCCACCCGCTGCCGCTGTCCGCCGGACAGTTGCGACGGCAGCGCGTCGGCCACACTGGACGGCAGCCCGACGAGGTTCATCAGCTCCCGGACCCGTTCGCCGCGCTCCTCGGCGGTGCCGATCTGGTGCACGTCGAGCGGGTCGCGCAGGATCTTCGAAACGGGCAGCCGCCGGTTCAGCGCGGTCGACGGATCCTGGAAGATCATGCCGACGGTCCGGCCGAGTTCGGCCGGGCGAAGCGCGGACAGCGGCTGGCCCGCGTAGCGCACCGTGCCGGAAGTGGGCTTTTGAAGCCCGACCAGCACCTTGGCCAAAGTGGACTTTCCGCAGCCGGATTCCCCGACCACACCGACGGTTTCGCCCTTCGCGATGGTGAGGGTGGCGTCAGTGAGCGCATACACGCGGTCGTGCCCGAACAGGCTGGAACCGCGGATCTTGTGCACCACGTGGACGCCGTCGACCTCGACGAGACTCATGTCGACACCTCCGCAAGGAGTTTCACGCTGGTCGATGGGGAGGGGGCGGCATAAATAGCAATGATTCGCTTGCAAGCTGCGCTCATGCCTGCGCTCCTTCTGCCATCGCCACGACGGGGGTCTCAGCGGGGTAGTGGCAAGCCACGAGATGCCCGTCGCCAGCTGGTTCAGGTGCGACTTCGAAGCAATGCCCGCGAGCCGCAGGGCACCGGCTCGCGAACCGGCAGCCGGGCGGGAAGTCCGCCGGGGCGGGCACTACACCCTTGATCTGCGTGAGCGTCGCTTCGTTCTCCTCCAGCGACAGCACCGCGCTGAGCAGTCCGCGGGTGTAGTGGTGCTGCGGCGCGCCGACGACCGCCGCGGTCGGACCTGTTTCCGCGACCTGGCCGCCGTACATCACCACCACCCGGTCGGCGATGTCGGATACCAGCGCGAGGTCGTGAGACACCAGCACCAGGGCGAAACCCAGCTCCTCCTGCAACCGCAGCAAAAGCGCCATGATCTGCGCCTGCACGGTCACGTCGAGGGCCGTCGTCGGCTCGTCGGCGACGATCAGCTTCGGGCTGCGGGACAGCGCCATCGCGATCAGCACGCGCTGCCGTTGTCCGCCGGACAGCTCGTGCGGGTACGCACGCAGTGTCCGGCCGGGGTCGAGGTTGACCAGTTCCAGCAGCTCCTCCGGCGTGCGGGTGCCGCCGCGCTTGGTGAACTGCTTGAGCTGCGCGCGGATCGTCATCGCCGGGTTCAGCGAGCTGAGCGCGTCCTGGTACACCATCGCGAGGTCGTGCCCGAGGTGCCGGCGGCGGACGCTCGGCTTCATGGTGAGCAGGTCGTCGCCCGCGAACCGGATCTCGCCGCTGAGCCGAGCGGCGTCCGGCTGCAGGCCCATGATCGACAGCGCGGTGAGCGACTTGCCGCATCCCGATTCGCCGATCAACCCGAGCACCTCGCCGGAACGGACCGAAAAGGACACTCCGTCGACCACGTTCACGCCGTTGTGCCGGTCCGGGAACGAAATCGCGAGATTCTCCACCGCCAGCACGGTTTCCCGGCCGGACAGGTCCCTCGCCTTCGCCGCCAGCCGTTGCCCGGCCTCGCGCAGGCCGCGCAGCGGCAGCACCGCGGCGGTGTTCTCCGGAGCCAGTTCGATCTGCTGTGCCGCTTCGGCCGCCTTCGCGGTGCGAGCCGACGGCGCGGCCCAGGCGTCGGAGATCCCCTCGGAGAGAATGTTCAACGCCAGCACGGTGGCCAGGATCAGCAGGCCGGGGAACAGCGTCGCCCACCAGCCGCCCGTCAGCACGAGGTCCTTGCCGTCCGACAGCACCGAACCCCACGACGGATCGGGCGGCTGGATCCCCGCGCCGATGAACGACAGCGACGCCTCGAACACGATCGCGTCGGCGACGGTCACCGTGCAGTACACGAGGATCGGCGCGGCGCAGTTGACCGCGACGTGCCGGGCGAGGATGAACAGCCGTTTCGCGCCGATCACCCGTTCGGCCGCGACGTAGTCCTCGCCGTACTGCGCGAGCACGTTCGCCCGCACCACCCGCGCGACCGGAGCCATGTTGAGGAAGCCGATGGCGAGGATCAGCACGAGGATGCCTCGGCCGAACACCGCCACCAGCACCGCGGCGAGCGCGATGCCGGGGAAGGCCATCAGGACGTCGAGGACCCGCATGACCAGGCCGTCGACCCGGCGGCCGGACGTCGCCGCGAACGCACCGACCAGGACGCCCGCGACCAGCGCGAGCAGCGTCGCGCCGAGGCCGATCGCGAGCGACCAGCGGGTGCCCGCGACGAGCCGGGAGAAGATGTCGCGGCCGGACTGGTCGGTGCCGAACCAGTGCGCCGCGCTGGGCCCGCCGGTGTCGGTGCTGAGCACGTCTGGGTTGTGCGTGGCCACGGCGGTGCCGAGGATCGCGACGAGCCCGAGCACGATCAGCACGGCCAGCGCGATCCACGAGGACAGGGGAAGCCGCCGGAACCGGACGCCGGGCCGCGAGAGCCGGGCGGTCAGGTTCGGGCGGAGGACCGGGCGCATCACGAGCGGCTCCGCAGACGGGGGTTGGCGACGAGGTAGAGCACGTCGACGATGAGGTTCACGAGCACGAACCCGGCCGCGATGGTGATCACGAAGCCCTGCACCTTGGCGGTGTCGCCGTCCTGCACGGCCTGGATCATGTTCTGGCCCATGCCGGGCAGCGCGAACATCGTCTCGATCACCACCGCGCCGCCGAGCAGGTAGCCGACCCGGAGGCCGAGCACGGTCAGCGGGTTGACCAGCGCGTTGCGCAGCACGTTCCGCCCGACCACCACGACCGGCGGCAGCCCGCCGCCGCGCGCGGTGCGCACGTAGTCCTTGTCGAGCTCCTCGACCATCGACGTGCGGATCACCCGGGTCAGCTGCGCGGCCACCGGCGCGGCCAGCGCGATGGCGGGCAGCGTCAGCGAGTTCAGCCAGCCGGAGAACGAATCCGCCGGGCTGACGTAGCCGCTGGTGGGGAAGAGGCCCTTGCCCACGGCCAGCCACTGCACCAGCAGCAGCGCGATCCAGAACGCCGGCGCGGCGACGCCGGCGAGCGTCACGAACCGGATCAGGTGGTCGGGCCAGCGGCCGCGGAACAACGCCGAGGTCACGCCGAGCACGACCGAGATGACCAGCGCGAGCGCCAGGCCGAGCAGGGTCAGCTGCACGGTGAGCGGGAGCGCGGTGGCGATGGTCTGGCCGACCGGCTCCTTGGTGATCACGCTCGTCCCGAAGTCGCCCTGCAGCAGATGCCACACGAAGTGCACGTACTGCAGCGGCAACGGGTCGAGCAGGCCGTTCTGCTCGCGGAACTGCTGGAGCTGGTCGGCGGTGGCGTTGGCTCCGTTGAACGCGGCCATCGCCGGGTCGACCGGCGAGAACCGCATCACGATGAACACGAACAGGATCACGCCGAGCAGCAGCGGGATGAGGGCGAGGATGCGGCCGGCCAGCATCCGCACGACGACTGTCATTTCCCGGACCTCCCGTCAGACCGGTTTGGCCTGGTTGAGATAGATGCCCGGGTAGCCCTGGGCACGGACTCCGCTGATCGCCTTCGGGTCCCACGCGGTGCCCATCTGCGTGAAGACGATCGGATAGATCACCGCCTGCTCGGAAATCTGGTCGAGCAGTTGCTTGTACAGCCCGTTGCGCTTGGTCTCGTCGGTTTCCGCGGCGGCCTTGTCCTGCAGCGCCAGCAACGCGTTGGTGTCGTCGCCGCTCCAGCGCGCGTACCGCGTCATGAGCACCGATTGCGCGTCGTAGTAATAGCGGATGAGCAGGTCGGGGTCATTGCCGAACTGCAGCGGGTTGTTCGTGGTGGCCACGACCTGGAAGTCGTCGCCGTTGTCCAGTTTGGAGAACAGCGCCTTGGTGTCCTGGGAGTCCAAAGTGGTCTGCACGCCGATCGCGTCCCAGCCCTCCTTGATCACCTTGACGCAGTCGAGAACCAGCGAAGTGTTCGTAGTGGACAGCGAAATCTTCAAGCCGCTGACGCCCGCTTCGGCGAGGAGCTGCTTCGCCTTTTCCGGGTTGTAGGCGAAGTCCTGCGACGCGGGCTGCGAACCGGGCAGCTTCGGGTTGATGAACGACGTGCCCGCCGTGCCGGTGCCGCGCAGGCCGATCTCGATCATCTTCTTCTTGTCGATCGCGTAGTGCAGTGCCTGACGCACCCGTTTGTCGGCGAACGGCGAGTGCTTGGTGTTGAAGAGCAGGAACAGGTTGTTGCCGCCGTCGGCGAATTCGACCGTGCGGCCCGCCTTGCGCAGCTGCTCGGCGTTGGCGGGCGGGATGTTCTCCGCGATCTGCGCGTCCGGCTTGGCCCCGGAGATCGCCGCGACCCGAGGCGCGGAATCCACAATGGACTTCCAGAGCATCTTGTCGTACGCGGCTGGGCGCGGGCCGTTGTAGTCGGCGAACTTCTCGAACGAGGTGTGCGACAGCGGGGCCTGCTCGGTGATCTTGTACGGCCCGGAGCCGACCACCTTGCCCGCCGCGGCGGCCTTCCAGTTGTTCTCGAACACGTGCTTGGGCACGATCTTGCAGATCTGGATCCGCTGCAGCGCGTACGGGAACGCGAACTTCAGGCTGAATTCCACCGTCTTCGCGTCGACCTTGGTGACCGACTCCAGCCACTGCGAGAAGAAGCTGTGGATGAGAACGTTTTCTTTCGGGTCGAGCACGCGGGCGTAGGTGAACACGACGTCGTCGGCGGTCACCGGCTGCCCGTCGTGCCACTTCGCTCCGTCGCGCAGTTCGAAGCGCAGCTTGGTGCTCTTGAGGTCCGCCGGCAGCGCCTTGGCCAGGCCGGGGAACGGTTCCCGGGTGATCGGATCGCCCTCGACGAGCGATTCGTAGCTGTGCAGGATGGCCGCCATCGCGAACGCCGACGCGGTCTGCAGCGGATCCCAGGTCTGGTTGTTGCCGTACCCGATCACCGCGGTGACGGAACCGGACGAATTCCCGGTCTTGTTGGTCGACGCGGGACCGCCGCACGCGGCGAGCGTCGACGACACCGCTGCGGCAGCCCCGGCGAGGCCGGCGTAGCGCAGCAGTGCGCGCCGGTTGAACGAAGTCCCCATGGCGGTTCGGGACATGGCGTCTCCTGACTTGATGCGGTGTTCCACCCAGAAAGCGTCGAGAAGTAGGACGTGGGACGTCCTATGACTTGCCGGAACCCTAAGTCCCGTTCCGCCCTCGGTCAAGGGGTGTGTTCCCACCCGCGCGGGTGCAGCGGGGAAAGCCGGTCATGACGTAGGATGTCCTCCGATGGCGACGTGCCAGTGCAAGAAAGACATCCGGGAGAAACGTGTGGCGCGCCCGCAACGCAGTGAAGAGATCACCAAGCAGATCATCGACCTGATCGTCGACCGGCAGCTGCCGACCGGCGCGCCGATGCCGACCGAGCTGAGCCTCGCCGAGGACCTCGGCGTCAGCCGGAATTCGATCCGGGAGGCGGTCAAGGCGCTGCAGGCGCTCGGCATCGTCGAGGTCCGGCACGGCTACGGCACGTTCGTCGGCTCGGCGGGCTCGGAGGCTCTGCAGACGTGGCTGCTCTTCCGCACGCGCAGCCGCGGCAGCACCGACGCCGGACGGCTGCGCGACCTGCTCGAGGTGCGCGAGATGATCGAAACGGAGCTGACCAGCCGCGTCGCGCGGGACCACCGGCCGGAGCTGATCGGGCAACTGCAGGCGTGCGTCGCCCGGATGCGCCGCAAGGGGCCGGACGCGGCGGTGGCCGACCGCGAGTTCCACGACCTCATCTGCGCCGAGGCGGGTTTCGATCTGGCCCGCGAGCTGACCGGGTTGTTCTGGGACGTCTACCGGGCCGCGGAAGGCGAAATGGGCGGGCCGGTGTCGTCGGCCACGACCACCGCGAAACGGCACCAGGCGATCGTGGACGCGCTCGTGAGCGGCGACGCGGAGGCGGCCGCCCACGCGGTGCACCGGCATTTCGACGAGGTGCGCAAACGGGCGAAGGCGGGTCGCTACGGCGGCTTCGGCGAGGCGCGGCCCGCGGTTTCCGGTTCGGCCGCCAGCTGACTGTGGTTAGTCTGGGCAGGTGACGACTCCGGAGATCGCTTTCCTGCCGCCGTCCGCCGCCGAGGACACCGCGCTGGTGGCCACGCTGACTGATCTGGTGAACACCGTCTACGCCAAGGCCGAGGCGGGTTTGTGGGCCGGTTCGGCCGATCGGACCAACGCCGGGGAGATGGCCGGACTGGTCCGTGCGGGCGAAATCGCGGTCGCCCGGCTCGACGGGGCGGTGGCGGGTTCGGTCCGGATCCAGCGGCTGGCCGAGGATCTCGGGGAGTTCGGTCTGCTCGCTGCCTCGCCGGAGGCGCGCGGCGCGGGGATCGGGCGGGAGCTGGTCCGGTTCGCGGAGAGTCACTGCCGGGCCCAAGGCTGTACGCGGATGCAGCTCGAACTGCTGGTCCCGCGCGAGTGGACGCATCCGTCGAAGGACTTCCTCGCGCAGTGGTACACCCGGCTCGGCTACCGGGTGGTGGAGACCTCGACCATCGACGGGCCGCATCCGGAGCTGGCTCCGCTGCTGGCCACTCCGTGCGATTTTCTGATCTGGCACAAGGATCTCGGCTGAGTCGTGCCGCGGATTTCCGTCCGGTTCTGTCCTGGTGTCAATTCTGACCAGGTGGTAGAAATTGGCGAAAGCCCTCTACCGCTGGGAGCTGGCATGGGTGGACCTTCGGTGCAGCTGTACTCGGTGCGCGACGCGTTCGCGGCTGACCCGGACGAGACGCTGCGGAGGCTGGCCGCGATCGGGTTCCGCCAGGTGGAGCCGTACGGCGTGGTGGAGAACGCCGAGGCGCTCGGGGCGGGGCTGGCGGCGCACGGGCTGAGTGCGCCTACCGCGCATGCCGCGTTGGCGGGGAAGGACCAGGACGCGGTGTTCGCCGCGGCTCGGGAGCTGGGGATCGGCGTGGTGGTCGAACCGTTGGTTCCGGCTCCGCGATGGCAGAGCTTGGCGGACATCTCCGAGACCGCCTCGGCGCTGAACGCGGCGGCGGAGGTCGCGGCGGGCTATGGGGTCCGGGTGGGGTACCACAATCATTGGTGGGAGCTGGAATCGCGGATTGCCGGGCGCAGTGCGCTGGAGGTTTTCGCTGATCGGCTCTCTCCGGAGATCGTGCTCGAGGTGGATGCTTACTGGGCTACCGCCGGTGGCGAGGACGCGCCCGCGTTGCTGCGGCGGCTGGGCGAGCGGGTGTGCGCGATCCATGTGAAGGACGGGTCGTTGGCTACCGACGCAACCGGGCAGGTGCCCGCGGGGCAGGGGCGGATGCCGATGCCGTCGGTGCTCGCCGCGGCTCCGGATGCGTTGCGGGTAGTGGAGTTTGATCAGCACGAGGATGTTTTCGGGAGTATTGCGGAGAGTTTCGCGTATCTCGCCGGGGCGCGGCAGTGACTGTCGCGGTCGGGGTCGTCGGGGCGGGGTTTATCAGCGATACGTATTTGGAGAATTTGACGGCGTTTCCCGATATCCGGGTTGTCGGGGTCGCTGATCTCGATGTCGATCGGGCGCGGGGGCAGGCGGCGAAATACGGTGTGCCGTGGGGCGGGTCCTTCGCGGATCTGCTCGCGTTGCCGGAGGTTGAGATCGTCGTGAACCTGACGGTGCCCGCGGTGCATGTCGAGGTCAGTCTCGCGGCGGTCGAGGCGGGGAAGCACGTCTGGACGGAGAAGCCGATCGGGCTGGATCGGCAGACCGTGCGGAAGCTTCTTGACCGGGCGCGGGAAAAGGGCGTGCGGGTGGCCGGTGCGCCGGATACCGTGCTGGGTGCTGGACAGCAGACTGCCCTTCGTGTGCTTGCGGACGGGCGGATTGGAGAACCTGGTACGGCGTTGGCGTTGTTTCAGACGCCCGGGCCGGAGGGGTGGCATCCCGCGCCGGAGTTTTTGTTCCAAGAGGGTGGCGGGCCGCTGCTGGATATCGGGCCGTATTACCTGACGCAGCTGGTGCAGGTGTTCGGTGCCGTCCGGAAGGTGACGGGGATTGGCGGGCGGGGGCGGGAGACTCGGGTGATCGGGTCTGGGCCTCGGGCGGGGACGGAGTTTCCGGTCACCGTGCCAACTACGGTGAGTGCGTTGGTCGAGTTCGTGCGCGGCGGTAGTGCGCAGGTTTTGCTGACCTTTGATTCCGTGTTGCGGCGTACGGGGTTTGTCGAGGTTTCCGGGGTTTTGGGGACTGCGGTCTTGCCGGATCCCAATCGGTTCGACGGTTCCACGGTGCTGCATCTGGCTGGGGGCGAGGGGCCGGAGGAGGTGGCCGCGGTGGGGCATGCGGCGTCGCGCGGGGTGGGGGTGCTGGAGTTGGCCCGGGCCATTCGGGCGGGGGTGCCGGAGCGGGCTTCGGGGGAGTTGGCTTATCACGTGGTGGACGTGATGGTGGCGGTTGAGGAGTCGATGGCGCGGGGGGTGGGGGTTGAGGTGGCCAGCCGGGTGGGGGCGGGGGAGCCGTTGCCGGTGGGGTGGGATCCGTTTTCGCGGACGTTGTGAGTGCTGAGGGTTTCGGCTCGTCGCCTGGCGGCGACATTGCAGGTGGGTGTGTGCGTGGGGCACCCCGAAGCCTGAGTGTGCTGACGGTTCGGGGGTGCTTGTCAAGGCGGGAAAGATGCCTTGACAAGCACCCCCGAACCGCAGGGAGGCTTCGTATCGGGGTGCGGGGGTGGCGTGGGTGCCTCGATTGTTGGGTGCGTTGGTGGCGGTTGGAGTCGGGTGAGGAAGCCGCCATTTGGGCGTAATGGGCGCGTTTTTGCCTATTCCGGGAACAGGGGGACGGTGAGGAGGGTTTCCAGAGAGAGGCGGAGGGAACCGATTACGTCTACTTGCGTGGGGGTGGTGAGCCACTGGACCTGGAGGCCGTCCATCAGTGCGATGAAGGTGAGTGCCGCCAAGTCCGGGTCTACGCCGGGGCGCAGCTCGCCTGTTTCGGCGAGCGCGCGGAACGACTGGGCGATGCTGTCGCGGGCCTCGCGGTAGTGGCGGGCGAAGTAGGCGTGCGCGGGATGGTCTTCCGAGATCGCTTCCGCGGCGAGGCGCGAGTACAGGTCGACGATGCCCCGGTGGCGGACGTTGTGTTCGGCCAGCGCGAGGAAATGGCGCAGGACGTCCAGACCGGGCGGGATGTTCAACTGCTCGCGGACGGCGTCCTCGGCGTCTCGGCGTTCCAGGACCGCGGCGAGCAGCGCTTCTTTCGTCGGGAAGTGGTACAGCAGCCCGGCGTGGGTGATGCCGGCTCGTTTGGCGATTTCCCGCAGCGACGACGCGTGATAGCCGGCTTCGCCGTACACCGCGGCGGCCGCCGAAACGATGTCGTCCCGGCGGATTCTGCCTTTCAGATAGCCCTCGCTCACGGGGCGGCGATCGGTTCGGCTTCCACCCGCCCATCATGCCCCAGCCCGATTCCGCCTGCCCGCACCCGTGTTCCTGCCTGGACCCGACCCCCGAAGAGGAGCCGAGCCCGATGACCGAGCTTTCCCCGCCTCCGGTGCTGCCCCGCGCGGCGCGCGTCGCCACCTGGCTCGTGTTCGCCCTGTGCGGGTTCGCGGTCGGCATGTGGGTGGTGCACATCCCGGTGATCGAGCGCGCGACCGGCGTCTCGCACACCGAGCTCGGGGCGCTGCTGCTCGTGCTCGGCGGTTCGGCGCTGATCGGGATGCAGGTCACCGGGCCGCTCGCGGACCGGTTCGGGCATTCGCGGGTCGTGTCCGTCTCGGGGGTGCTCGTGGGGGTCGCGGTGGTGCTGCCGGGACTCGCGGCGAACTGGTGGACGCTCGGGCTCGCGCTCGCGGCGTTCGGATTCTTCAACGGCTCCCTCGACGTCGCGATGAACGCGCACGCGGTGGTCGTCGAACGCGCCTATCCGCGGCCGATCATGGCGGCCTTCCACGCGATGTGGTCGATCGGCGGTGCGATCGCGGCGGTCGTCGGCGCGGCGGTGCTGGGCGCGGGCGTGCCGACGCTCGTGTCGCTCGGCGGCACGGGAATCCTGTGCATCGTGGTTTCGCTTGTGGTGCGCCGGTATCTGCTCGACTCGTCCGAGCAGGCCGCCGAAGAAACCGCCGAGGAAGCCAAACCGGCCCGTATCCCGGCGCGCGTGGTGTGGTTGCTGGGCCTGCTGGCCTTCGCGCTGATGCTGTCCGAGGGCGTCGCGAACGACTGGGCCGCGCTGTACCTCCGAGACGGGCTGGGGACGTCCGAAAGCACCGCCGCCCTGGCCTACGGCTCGTTCGCGGTGGCGATGACAGTCGGCCGATTCGCGACCGACCGAGTCGCCGCGCTGGCCGGTCCGGTCGCCGTGGTGCGGTACGGGAGCGGGCTGGCCGCGCTGGGACTGGCCATCGCGTCGCTCGCGCCGTGGGTTCCGTTGTCGTTGTGCGGCTGGGCGTTGTTCGGGCTCGGGCTTTCCGGTGGCGTCCCGCAGTTGTTCACCGCGGCGGGCAACCTGGACAAACGCGCGTCGGGGGCGTTGATGGCGCGGGTGGTCGGCGTGGGGTACGTCGGGCTGCTGGCCGGTCCGGCGATCATCGGCGGGCTGGCGCACTGGGTGCCGCTGAACGTCGCGTTCCTGCTGCCGCTGGCGTTGTGCGTGGTGGCCGTGGTGTTCGCGCCCGCGATGAAACCGCGCGGCTGAGTCAGCCGCCGCAAGCCCGGGGCGGCAGCTTCTGGCCCCCGCCGGACAGCGTGATCGTCCCGGACGGCCCGCCGCCGCCCGCCCCGATCACCGTGCAGACGAGCTGCGCGACCGCGTTCGGCGACAGTTCCCGGACATCGACCCCGATCGCCGCGTCGCTGACCCCGATGGCGATCGGCTCGAACGACGGCGGAAGCTCCGTCGTGTACCCGGCTGCGCGTTCGTCCTCGTCCGGGCCTTGCTCCAACGCCCGGACCCGATCCGCGGCCACGTCGCCGACCCCGGTGCGCACTACGGGCACGACCCTCCCGTTCAGCACGAAATACACCGTCGCCGTGTTCCCGACGTTCCCCTTCGGCGGCCCGCTGGGCGCGTTCTCGCCGGGGATCACGCCGCTGGGCCGCACCCCGCAGCCGCTCGCCAGCACCACCACCGCGAGCAGCACCAGCAACCGCTTCATCGCCGCACCTCCCGAGGCAGCCACAACGTGAACACCGCACCGCCCTCCGGCCGGTTCCCCGCGACCAGTTCGCCGCGGTGCAAGCGCGCGTTCTCCCAGGCGATCGCGAGCCCGAGCCCGCTGCCCTCGGACCGGCTGCGCGCGGTGTCCGCCTTGTAGAACCGGGAAAACACGTGCGGAAGCACCTCCTCGTCCAGCCCGGGGCCGGAGTCTTCGACGGCGAGCGTGATCCCCGCCTGGTCGCCCCGCAAGCGGACCGTCACCGGTTCCGCGCCGTGCCGCAGCGCGTTCCCCACGAGATTGGCCATGATCACGTCGAGCCGGCGCGGATCGACCCGCGCCCGGATTCCGTCCGGCAGATCGGTTTCCACCGCGAATCCCCGCGCCCGCAGCGTCGCGCGGACCGCCTCGGCGACGTCGACGTCGTCCACCTCGAGCGACGCGGTGCCGGAGTCGAACCGCGTGACCTCGATCAGGTCGTTCACCAGCCGCGTCAGGTTGTGCGTTTCCTGGCTGACCAGCCGCACCGCCTCGCCCGCCGCGTCCGGCAGCCGCTTCGCTTCGGCGTCGAGCATGTCGGTCACCGCGGTCATCGCGGCCAGCGGCGTGCGCAGTTCGTGCGACACGTCAGCGACGAACCTCCGCGCGTCGGCTTCCATCCGGCGCAGTTCGCCGACGTGCCGTTGCAGCGACTCGGCGGTCGCGTTGAACGTCTCGGCGACGCTGGCCAGTTCGTCGCTTCCGCGGACGGTGATCCGGGCGTCGAGGTCGCCCGCGCCGAGGCGACGGGCCGCGCGCTGCAGTTCGCCGACCGGCCGCAGCACGCTGCCGGCGGCCAGCACGGCGAGGACCAACGCCACCACCAGCGCGGCCCCGCCGGCGAGCCACGCGTCCCGGGCGAGCCGGTTCACCGCGTCGATTTCCGCGTCGAGACTGCGCAGCTCGTAGACCTCGATGCCGGACGGGATCGTCGGGTTCCGCCGGTCGCCGGTCGAGATCAGCAACTGCGCACCCAGCACCAGCTGCGTCACGCCGCCGACGTCCACGCGCTGCCACGCGACCCGCCCGGACCGCACCACCTGCCGCAGCTCCGGCGTGATCGCCGAGGCGGGCATGTCGCCCGCGCTGTGGCCGCCGCTCGTCACCAGCGCGGAGCTCTTCCGGCCGTCGAGCCGCTCGGCGGCGGCCTGCAGCGTGCTCGTGTCCACCGGCTGCCGGGGGAGCGGGTACAGCTGCTTGAGCTGGGTGGTCATCTCGACCGCGGCGTTGTCCTGGGTGCGCTGCAGGATCCCGTCGCGGGCCCGCACGTAGCCGATCCCGGCGACGGCCAGCGCGGTGAACACGCTCAGCAGCGCGAACGCCACCAGCAGCCGGGTGCGCAGGCCGCGCAGCCGCCAGCCGGTCACAGCGGCCCGAAGCGATAGCCGAAACCGCGCAGGGTCTGGACGTACACCGGTTTCGCGGGGTCGTCCTCGATCTTGGCGCGCAGCCGCTGCACGCACGCGTCGACGAGCCGCGAATCGCCGAGATAGCCCTGGTCCCACACGGATTCGAGCAGTTGCTGGCGGCTGAGCACGCGGCCGGGGGACGACGACAACTCCAGCAGCAGCCGCAGTTCGGTCGGCGCGAGCCCGATCACGGTGCCGTGCTTGCTGACCACGAGACCCTCGCGGTCGATTGTGAGGTCGCCGTGCCGTTCCGGGTCTGGTTTCGCGCCTGGACCGCGCGGTTCGCCGCTGGTGCTGGTGCGGCGCAGCACCGCGCGGATGCGTGCCTCCAGCACCCGGGCCTGCGCGGGTTTCACGACGTAGTCGTCGGCTCCGGCTTCGAGCCCGGCCACCACGTCGATGTCGTCGTTGCGCGCGGTGAGCATGATGATCGGCAGGTCGCCGGCCGCGCGGATGCGGCGGCACACCTCGAACCCGTCCATCCCGGGCAGCATGAGGTCGAGGACCACGACGTCGGCCGGGTCTCCGGCGAGCCGGGCGAGGCCTTCCTCGCCGGTCTCCACCGCGTCGACCGTGTGCCCCTGATACGTCAGGGCCAGCCGCAGGCCGTCCCGCACGGCCTGGTCGTCTTCGATCAGCAGCACCCTCGGCATGTCTCCCACTATCGCAGCCCGCCCGTCCGGCCGCCCGGACAGTCCACAGCGGACAACCGGGCTCCAGCCTGCCTCGCCCGGATCCGCGCTCGGTGCGAGCTGTGTCATCGTTCGGTAACAGCGCCGTCGGGGGAACTGTTACCGAGCTGTCAAACTCCGTGCGCAGTGCGCGCACACCGGGGCTCGAAAGTGAACCTCATGATCGAGTCGCTTCGCCGGCCCCGGGTCCTCGCGGCCGTCACCCGCCTCCTGGCGGTGGCCCTGCTCCCGGCGGCGTTCCTGCGTTCGCCCGGCCGCGGCCGGTATCTGGCCTGCCAGTGGGCGCTCGCGATCCGGTACCCGGCCGAGGACCTCGCGGGTCTCAGCGAACCTGCCCGCGCGGCCTTCACCGCGGCGCGCACCGAGGCGTTCTGGCGGCACCGTCAGCTCATCGGGCTCACCTCCGGCCACCGCGACGCCGCCCACCAGCACCGGTTGTTCGCCGAAGAGGTGCACCGCACCGGTTCCGTCACCGCGGCTCGCCGTCGCGTGCTGCCGCCGCACGAATCGGCGCACGTCCGCGGCACGGCGCTCGACGTACGGCCGAGCGAGGGCGCGGCGTGGCTGGAGCGGCATGGGCCGGAGTACCGGCTGTATCGCCGTTACGACAACGAATGGTGGCATTTCGAGTACCACGCGGACACCGTGCCGATGCGGTTGCCGAACCCGGACGCGTTGCGTCCACCTTCGATGGCGCGGATGGCCGGCTAAGGCTTTTCCCGCTGGGCGGCACGGGATTCCAGGTACTTCCGCTCGGGAATGCTCAGCGTTTTCCGTGCCGCTGAACGGTAATAGACCCGGGCTTGCTCCGGCTCGCCCGCCAGATCGAGCAGGTGCGCGCGCACGACGTCGACGCGGTGATGCTCGTTGAGCCCGGCGATCTCGTCCAGCTGCCGCAATCCTTCGCGGGCGCCGTGGACCATCGCGACCGGGACGATCCGGTTCAGCGCCGCGACGGGAGTCGGCGCGAGGGCGAGCAGCAGGTCGTAGAGGGCGAGGATCTGCGGCCAGTCGGTGTCCTCGGCGCGGGCCGCCTCGTCGTGCACCGCGGCGATCGCGGCCTCGAGCTGATACGGCCCGAGCTGGGCGGTGGCCAGGGTCTTCCCGATCAGGTCGAGTCCTTCGGCGATCGCCGCGGCGTCCCAGCGGGTGCGGTCCTGTTCGGCCAGCGGTACGGCGGTGCCGTCCGGACGGGTCCGAGCGGGCCGGCGCGCGTCGCTGAGCAGCATGAGCGCCAGCAACCCGGCGACCTCGCCGTCGTGGGGGACCTGCGCGTGCAGCTGCCGGGTCAGCCGGATGGCCTCGGCGGTCAGCTCGACCCGGTTGACGGCGGTCCCGGAGCTGGCCGTGTGCCCCTCGGTGAAGATCAGGTACAGCACCTGCAGCACCGCGGCCATCCGCTCGGCCCGTTCGTCCGGCGGCGGCATCCGGAACCGCGCCCCGCTGAGCCGTTTCTTCGCCCGGTTGATCCGCTGGCTCACGGTTTTCTCCGGAACCAGCAGCGCCCGGCCGATTTCCGCGGTCGTGAGGCCGCCGACTGCGCGCAACGTCAGCGCGAGCTGCGACGACCGGCTGAGTTTGGGGTGACAGCACAGCATCAGCAGGGTGAGCGTGTCGTCGTCGGCCGGTGCCAGCTCGGGCTGCGGCACCGCCAGCGCGGCGGCCGTGTTCTCGCGCTGCCTGCGGGCGGATTCGCTGCGTTCGATGTCGATGCGCCTGCGCGCGGCCGCGGTGATCAGCCAGCTCTTGGGATTGTCCGGCAGACCTTGCTCGGGCCACTTCACCGCGGCCGACAGCAGTGCTTCCTGCACCGCGTCCTCGCAAAGCGTGAAGTCGCCGAACCGGCGGCAGACAGCGCTGAGCACCTGCGGCGTGAGGTCGCGCAGGAGCTGTTCGAAGCCCGCCGGGGGAGTCAGAGACCCAGCTCTTTCACGGTGCGGACCGGCCGGACCTCGACCTTGCCGTACAAGGCGTCCGGCACCCGCGCGGCGTGCTCCAGCGCCCGTTCCATGCTCTCGCATTCGACCAGGTAGAACCCGACCAGATGCTCCTTGACCTCGGCGAAGGGCCCGTCGCTCGCCACCGCCTTGCCGTCCCGCACGGTGACGCACTTGGCCTCGGCGGGATCGGCCAGCCCGTCGCTGAGCACCAGCTCGCCGGACTCTTCGAGGGCCTTGCTGAGCGCGAGATGGCTCCGGCCGAACTCCGCCTTCTTCTCGTCCGGAAGCTCCTCCCACAGCGCCCGGAACCGCGGATTGCTGTGGATCATGATCAGGTACCGCACGACGGCTCCCTTCGAAAATTCTTCGCCGCCGGTGTCGCCTTCGGCATTCCGGCTCCGACGTCCCCCGTGCATCTGTCAGCTGAAGAAGGAGCATAGCCGTGTTCGACACCAGCAGGGCCTTTAGCGGTTTCTCCGTGGACGACATCCCGGCCGCCCGCGAGTTCTACGCCGAGACGCTCGGCATCGAGGTCACCGAGAACTGGGGGATGCTGCGGTTGCGTCTTGCCGAAGGACGCGAAGTGCTCGTCTACCCGAAGGGCGACAAGCACGTTCCGGCCGAGTACACCATTCTCAACTTCCCGGTGGACGACATCGACCAGGCGGTCGCGGACCTCGCCGCGGCAGGCGTTTCCTTAGAACCGTTCGAAGGAGTCGACGAAAAGGGCATCTTCCGGCTCGGCGGTCCGCTGATCGCGTGGTTCAAGGATCCGGCGGGGAACATTCTTTCCGTCCTGCAGGAAAACTGAGGCCAGGAACGCAGAACTGGAGCCATCTGACCGTCCACAGTGGTCAGAACCGCCGGGCGAACGGCCGCGGCCGCCGCATCCGCACCAGCAGCAGCAACGGAATCAGCACGTAGGGGAGGTTGAACGCGAGGAACTTGCCCGGGTTGCCGGTGCGGGTCGCCGGGTCGCCGAAGAACTCGACGCCGAACACGACGATCCCGGTGAGGGTGATGATCATCGTCGCGTAGACCACCGCGAACAGCTGGATCCCGTTGCGGCCCGTGACCAGGCACCAGACGAGCACGACGTAGAACGGGAGGTAGACGAACGCGGAGAGCCCGGTGACGATCCGCATCCAGTCCGGCGGGTGCATGAACAGCGGGTCGGCGTCGTGGGCGTACCAGTAGTTGGAGTCGACGAAGAAGGTGCCGGTCGGACGCGAGAAGTCGACGCCGATCGTCGGCAGCAGGTCGCTGATCAGCGACGTCACCGTGAAGACGGAGAAGATCGCCGCGAAGAAGATGTCGATCTTGCGCTCGCGCAGGGGCAGGTTCGCCGTCATCGGGGGATTGTAGGTCCTCGCACCGGCGATTCCGGCAGTACAGTCGCGGGCATGAACGCGTTCCAGGCGTGCCTCTGGGTTTTCGCGGGCGGGTGCGCCGGCTGCTGGCTGCTGTCGGTGCTCACCAGGGAGTACTCCTGGGTGGACCGGATCTGGTCGGTCGTCCCGGTCGCCTACACCGGGATCTTCGCCGGGCACGCGGGGTTCGCGGACGCCAGGCTGAACCTGCTGTTCGCGCTCGTGTTCCTGTGGGGCGCACGGCTGACGTTCAACTACGCGCGCAAGGGCGGCTACGCGCCCGGCGGCGAGGACTACCGCTGGGCGGTGCTGCGCGGCCGGATGGCCCCGTGGCAGTTCCAGCTGTTCAACCTCTTCTTCATCACGCTCTACCAGAACGCGATCCTGCTGCTCATCGCGCTTCCCGCGTGGACCGCGCTGGACCACCAGACCCCGCTGGGCGCCGCCGATGTCGTGCTGGCCGTCGCGTTCGTGGCCTGCCTCGCCGGCGAAACGATCGCGGACCAGCAGCAGTGGAACTTCCACCAGTGGAAGAAGCGCGAGACGGCGGCCGGGCGGACTCCCGACCCCCGGTTCGCGCGGACCGGCCTCTTCCGGTTTTCCCGGCACCCCAACTTCTTCTTCGAACAAGCGCAGTGGTGGCTGGTGTTCCTGTTCGGCGTCTCCGCGGCGGGCGCGGTCACCTGGACGATCGCCGGTGCGGTCCTGCTGACGGCGCTGTTCGTCGGCTCGACGATCTTCACCGAGAGCATCACCCTCAGCCGCTATCCGGAGTACGCGGACTACCAGCGGCGCGTTTCGCCGATCGTGCCGTGGTTCCCGCGCCGGGCCGGCCGTCGCGGGAGCGCCGTCGGGTCCACTTCGGACTGAGCGTCGGGACAGCGCTGTCCGGTATGTGAGCACCGTCACGTTAATGCCGTGAACCTCCTCGTCGTCCGATGAGTCGGAAGGGATACCGTTCGCCCGATAGGGTCACGGTTCACACGACTGGGGGTAGTTTCATGATCGGTTTCGAGACCGACCTCGACGACCTGCGCAAGGCGAGCGGGTTCGTCGCGGCCGCCGGGGACGCCGCGGACACCGCGCGCGGCGGCGTGCGCAAACTGGACCTGCCCGACGCGGTCAGCCCGGCTGCCATCATCGGCGCGATCACCCCGTTCGGCGGCGGCCCGACCACGGCGTTCGGCGGATCGCTCGGCATGCCCAAGGTCGCGGCGGCGTACGAGAACCACCGCGCGAAGGTCGAGGACGCACTCGCGAAACTTGCCTACACGACGCATCAGGCGAGCGAAGCGCTCAAGCGCGTGGCCGAGCTGTACGAGGCGTCGGACGCCGACGCGCAGTCCGCGGTGCGGCGCGCGGGCGGGGAGGTGCTCTGACGTGAGCGAGCAGGAGGACTACTTCGGGCTCAGCGGCGGCGGGCAAGGCCGTCCGCGCGCCGAACTGCTCGAAGGCATCAGCGACGATCTGCAAAAGGGCGCGAACGACGCGCTCGACGGGCTGGAATTCCTGCGCTACGCGGAGTTCTTCAGCTTCGCCATGACGGACGAGCTGTTCGCCGCCTACCAGGACAAGGTCGCCGAGGTCTTCCGGGAGTTCTCCGAGGCCGACCTCAAGGACACCGGCGGCGGCCTGCAGGCGATGATCAACTCGTACGAGCCGGTGTGGAAGAACCTCAGCCGCGGGTCGATCACCGAACTGCGGCGGGCGAAGGAACTGCTGGGCTCGTGGCGCGGAAACGCGGCCGAGGACGTCAAGACCTACCTCGACCGGCTTTCGGAGGCTTACGAAGCCCTGGCCGCGGAGATCACGGTCGTGGAGAGCGACCTCGTCGCCAGCCGCGACGGAGTGTGGGCCGCGCGCGACGACCTCAGCTCGCTCGCGCTGACGTTCCGGGAGACCGCGGAGAAATACCAGAAGGCGAAGGCCAAAGAGGGCGAAATCTCCTGGTCGAAGGTGGCGGCGGTGGCGTTCACCGGCGCGCTGGTCGGGATGCTCGCCGTGGTCGCCACCCCGGCGGGAGCCGCGGCCGCGGCGGGCGGGCTGTCGATGAGCGCGGTCGGAGCGCAGGCCGCGGTGGCGGGTGCGGGAGCCGGGCTCACCGAGGTGACCGCGCAGGCCTCGGCGAAGGTCGAGGGCGACAACGCGAACGACATCTTCGAGAGCTTCCTCAGCGGCGTGGACAAGATCCGTTCGCACATGCAGGAATCGGCGGGACGGCTCGCGGACAAGATCCACGAGAAGTCGGTCAACCTGCCGCCGGTGCCGAACCCGCCCGACGTGAGCCCCGGCGATTCGTTCGACCCGGCCAACTTCGAGACCTCGAACACCCCGAAGGGCACCGAGAAGCGAGTCCGGGACCGCAACGTCGACATCGCACCGGACGGCTCGGTGTCGCAGCCGCTGTCTCCGTCCACACTGGACTGACGTGCCCGGTCCGGAAGAACTGGTCCAGGCACTGACCGCGTTGTCGGTCGAGGCGTCCTCGCCCGGCAACGCGGTCAGTGCCACGGTCAACACCGACGGTGTCCTCACTGGACTGAAGCTGTCCGGCACAGTGCGGAATCTGCCGCCGGACGAGCTGGCCGCGCTGGTGCTGCGCACGTACGCCGAAGCGCAGCGGGAATCGGCGAACCGCACGGCGGCGCTGCTGGCTCCGCTCGGCACCCGTGGCTATGTGATGGACCGGCTGAAGTGGCGGGCCGGGTTCACGCCGGACGTCGCCCCGGCGGCTGCTCCTCGACGACCCGCTCCGGCCGTTGAAGCAAGGCCGTCCGCCTCGTCGGACGATTCTGCTGCGGCAGGGAAGTCCGGGCCTCGGCAAACGGCGAGTGCTCCCGGGGCTGCCGCCGTGCAGGGCGAGGGCGACTACCTCCGCAACCGCACGGCCGACCCCCAGCTTCCGGCGGAACCGGAACGCCCGGTCAGCGACGAGGACTGGTACGAGGCAGGCGTGCGGTTCGACGAGGCCTGGTAGCCGCTCAGCCGAGCGTGCCCTCGTCGCCGAGCAGCTTGCGCAAGCCGGGCAGGACCGCGGAAAGGTCTTTGCCCGTGCGGAAAGCGACGACCGTCGTCTCCGTCTCGCCGGTGTTGCCGAACAGCGCGACCGTGTCCGCCATCGCGGCGTCGAAGGCCGCCTCCGGGTCCGCCGCCTGCCCGCGCAGCCATCGGCGGAGGACGTGGTTGTGCGCCGTCACCACTGCCGCCGCCATGAGTTCGGCGCGCAGTGCGGTGTCTTCGCCGCCGCCCATCCAGCGGTGGACGAATTCCTGGAACAGCCGCTGATACTGCCGGGTGCCCGCGATTTCCCGGGCGCGCAACGCGGGCACGCTGCGGGTGAGCCGGTACCGCGCCAGCGCCAGGTCGCCCTCCGCGACGTAATGCCGCAGCACCAGCCGCGCGGCTTCGGTGACCGCGACGGTCGCGGTGCGCGGGTCGGATCCGGCGAGCCGGGCCTCGATCGCGCTCAGCAGCACCTCGTGGTCCGGGAAGATCACGTCCTCTTTGGACCGGAAGGCGCGGAAGAACGTGCTGCGCCCGACTCCCGCGCGGTCGGTGATGTCGTCCACCGTCGTCTGGTCGTAACCGCGCTCCTCGAACAGCGCGAACGCGGCCTCGGTCAGCCGTTGCTTGGCCGGTTTCTCGGGCATCGGGCCACCTTTCGCACGCACGCTGCGGCCAGCCTAATCGGCCCCGGCGCCCCGGGAGCAGGGTGAGGTGGGCCACCTCGCTCTCGCCTACTCGTCGGTACTGAGTACCGTAATCATGAAACCAAGTACCGGAGGGATGGGTGAGGCACGTGGAGCTCGTCGGCGTGGTCGGCTGCGGCCAGATGGGGGCGGGGATCGCCGAGGTGTGCGCCCGCGCCGGGCTGGACGTCGTGGCGGTCGAATCGAGCCGGGCGGCCGCCGACGCGGGCCGGGCGCGGCTGGAGGCGTCGCTGGGCCGGGCCGAGCGCAAGGGGAAGATCGCGTCCGCGGCCGAGGTGCTGGAGCGGATCCGGATCACCGAGAGCCTCGACGACCTGGCCGACCGCACGCTCGTCGTCGAGGCGATCGTCGAGAACGAGGCGGTCAAGGCGGAGCTGTTCGGGAAGCTGGACAAGATCGTCGCCGCGCCGGACGCGGTGCTGGCGTCCAACACCTCGTCGATCCCGATCATGAAGCTCGGCACCGCGACCGAGCGCCCGGCGCAGGTGCTCGGCATCCACTTCTTCAACCCGGTTCCGGTGCTGCCGCTGGTCGAGCTGGTGCCGAGCCTGCTGACCGGGGACGAGACCACCGACCGCGCGCGCAAGTTCGCCGAGGAAACCCTGGGCAAGCACGCGATCCTGTGCCAGGACCGGGCCGGGTTCGTCGTGAACGCGCTGCTGATCCCGTTCATCCTCGCCGCCGTCCGCATGCTGGAGTCGGGCTTCGCGACGAAGGAAGCGATCGACGAGGGTCTCGTGCGCGGCGCCGCTCACCCGCAGGGCCCGCTCGCGCTGGCCGACCTGATCGGGCTCGACACCACGAAGGCCGTCGCGGAATCGCTGTACGAGGAGTTCAAGGAGCCGCTGTACGCGCCGCCGCCGCTGCTGGCCCGCATGGTCGACGCCGGCCTGCTGGGCCGCAAAACCGGCCGCGGCTTCTACACCTACTGAGTTCCGGCGAGGAGATCCCGATGAGCTTCGACCTGTTCAAAATCAACGAAGACCACGAAGCGATCCGCGAGGCCGTGCGCGCCGTCGCCGAAGAGCAGATCGCCCCGCACGCCGCGGAAGCCGACGAGCGCGAGGAATTCCCCAAGGCGTCCTACGACGCGCTGGTCGCGTCGGACTTCCACGCCCCGCACGTGCCGGAACAGTACGGCGGTGCCGGTGCGGACGCGCTGGCCACCTGCATCGTGATCGAGGAAGTGGCGCGGGTGTGCGCGTCGTCCTCGCTCATCCCCGCGGTGAACAAGCTCGGCAGCATGCCGCTGATCTTGGCCGCCAACGAGGAGGTCAAGGCGAAGTACCTGCCCCCGCTGGCTTCGGGCGAGGCAGGATTCTCGTATGGACTGTCCGAACGCGACGCGGGCTCGGACACCGCCTCGATGCGCTGCCGCGCCACCCCTTCCGGCGACGACTGGATCCTGAATGGACAGAAGTCGTGGATCACCAACGCGGGCTTCTCCGAGTACTACACGGTTCTGGCGGTGACCGACCCGGAAGGCCGCCGCGGCGCCAACGTGAGCGCTTTCGTGGTGGAAAAGTCGGATCCCGGCTTTTCCTTCGGTGCCAAGGAAAAGAAGCTGGGCATCAAGGGTTCGCCGACGCGTGAACTGCTGTTCGACCAGGTGCGCATCCCGGGCGACCGCATGGTCGGCGAGCCGGGGCAGGGCCTGAAGATCGCCCTGCGCACGCTCGACCACACCCGCGTGACGATCGCCGCGCAGGCCGTGGGTATTGCGCAGGGCGCGCTGGACCACGCGTTGGGATATGTCAAGGAGCGCAAGCAGTTCGGCAAGCACATCGCGGATTTCCAGGGAATCCAGTTCATGCTGGCGGACATGGCGATGGCCGTCGAGACGGCGCGCCAGATGGTGTACACCGCGGCCGCGAAGTCCGAACGAGGCGACGACGACCTGTCGTTCTTCGGCGCGGCGGCCAAGTGCCACGCGTCGGATGTGGCGATGAGCGTGACGACGGACGCGGTCCAGCTGCTGGGCGGCTACGGC
This sequence comes from Amycolatopsis echigonensis, assembly GCF_002846615.1. Taxonomy (NCBI): domain Bacteria; kingdom Bacillati; phylum Actinomycetota; class Actinomycetes; order Pseudonocardiales; family Pseudonocardiaceae; genus Amycolatopsis; species Amycolatopsis echigonensis. Next base: position 6,048,623 of record NZ_PJMY01000003.1, read on the forward strand.
TACACGCGGGACTTCCCGCTGGAGCGCATGATGCGGGACGCGAAGATCACGCAGATCTACGAGGGCACGAACCAGATCCAGCGCGTGGTGATGGCTCGGCAGTTGCTGAAGGACTGAGGGGCCGCAGCTCGGGGCCGTTTTCTTTGTCTCGCACGTCTACTCCTTCGGTTTGTTGTAGTTGATCGTTGCGGCGTCTGTTCCGTCTCTGTTCCGTCAGCCGACGGCGCGGGGACGGAACAGGCGACGGTCGATGGCCTGCCGCGCGCGGTCGTGCGAGTCCGGGAGCAGGTGGCTGTAGACCCGCAGCGTGAACGCTGGGTTGGCGTGCCCGAGGTACTCGGCTAGCTCCCGGATCGACACGCCGTCGGCGAGCATCACGCTTGCGTAGTAGTGCCGCAGCTGATGCGTGCCTTGCCTTCCGGTCGTTACATACTTGCGCCGGCCGCGGTTATCCTTCGCGGGGTTCGGGATCACCTTCGCGGCGACCAGGGCTGGCTTCCAAGCGGTCTCGGAGTAGGCGCGGGCTTTCAGGTGGCCGCCGTCGCGCCACCGGAACAGCACACGGTGGGTGCGGAGTTCGCCGCCTGGCTTCTCCCATGGCAACGTGAGCGGTTCTGGCGGGAACCTGTCGATGTGCGCTCGAAGGCCGGCGGCGATCGAGGGCGGCATCGGCACCTCGCGCGTCCGGTCGTTCTTCGGCAGCGCGAACACGTAGTCCTTGCCGAGCTTCTTGATCTGGCGCCGGACGTAGAGCACGCCGCGTTCCTCGTCGATGTCGTCCTCCGCGACCGCGAACGCTTCGGCTTCACGGTGGCCGCAGCCGGCCGCCATGGTTGGCAACATCCGCAGGTACTCGGGGTGCGCGTCGATCAGGGCGAACACAGTCTCGTCCGCCCACGCCACGACCGGCTCGCCTGAGCCGCCGTCTCCGGACTGGACCTTCTTCACGATCGGAGCCTTCGCGGGGTTCTTCTTGATCAGCTCATCGCCGTCCGGACCAGCCAGATCAAGCACGCCGACGATGATGCGCCGCGCCGCCGCCACGGTGGACGGGCCGTGCGTCTCGCCGAGCTTCGTCTGAAACGCCTGAATTTCCGAGGGCTTGATCGCCTTCACCGGGCGCTTGGCCAAGACCGGCTCAACGTGACGCCGGTAGACCCCCTGGTCGTGCATCATGGTCGACGGGTCGACCTTGCGGACGCTGAACCAGCGCTTCGCGATGCTGTCGAACAGTTCCCGGCCGGCCTTCGGGTCGACGTACTCGCCGCGATCGCGGTCCGCCTCCATCTTCTGCCAGTACTTCGTGGCCGGCGTCTTGTTCGTGAACGCCTTCGTCTTCGGCTGCTCGTCGGGATCGAGCCAGCAGGCAAGCCAGCGCTTCCCCGTGCCCCACCGCTTGTTCGGGACCCGCGTCACCTTGCCGTCGGGCTGCGTCTCCGGGCGCGTCCATAGATCCTTCGTGTAGCCCATTATGTGTAGCCTTTTAGCTTTGCTTCGGTCGACGCAATCATTGAAATCGTTGCTTCGCGTTCAAATGCGGCGTGTTGAGCGCGCGCTCGGGCCATTGCAACACTTTCTTGCAGTGCTGCTAATTTCTCGGAAGGCGTGTCAGCAAGTGATTCTTCCTCTTTTAGTCTGTGGGCGGCGACTTCGTAATCGAGCCGTGCTGAGGCTGCGTCCATTTCAGCTGCTTCCAAAGCCAGCATGAGCTGCCTTAGTTCCGTTCGCAGCTTTGCCTGCTCCTCCAGTTGGTTTAGGTGATGCTGCACATCGGCCCGCCTCGCGGTCAGCGTGGCTAGCTCTCTCGAAATAAACTCCAGATGCTTTCGCGCCTCTTTTATCTGTTCCGTTAATTCTGGTTGCGGTCGCATCATGTCTTCGAGGCTAGATCCTAATGCGTCTGAGATCGCTGCAGCTTCGCCCAGTCGAATTGCGCGTGACCCGCTTTCCCTTGATGCGGCCTTTTCGATTCGCGTGATAGCGGTTCCGTCAATATTGATGCCGTAGTCGCGGAGGCTGCGGGCCAGCGCGGTCTGCGATATCCCGCGCTCCTCGCGTACCTCGCGCACCCGGGCGGCGAAGGCCGCTTCGGTCTCTCGCGCTTGACGAGGGCGTCGCTTCGGTGCGGCGCGATCGTGATGGTCCTCGTTCGGGGTCACCGGTCACTCTCCGTTGGCTCGCGTTGGTCCTGCAGTTTTCGCAGCGTACCGCTTGACACGCAGGAGTCAACGCCCGATAGTGAGTGCCAACGCTGTAATTACTGCAGATGGCTGAGAGGATCGCAGCGAATGAGCCAGAGACCATCACCCAGGGGCGGAACCGAGGCGCACCCCAGGGACCGTCCGGAGTACCTGGTGACCGAGGAGCTGGCGGCCCGCTTCCGGACCGCAGACTCCACGATCAGGTACTGGCGGATGATCGGATACGGCCCCCGGGGTGTGAAGGTCGGACGCCGCGTCCTTTACTCGCTCGCCGAGGTCGAGAAGTTCGAGGCTGAGCTCGCCGCTTCGAGCGAGACAGCGTGATCGCGATGACCACCAACCAGATGGAGGACCGCCCGGTTCAGCTTGCCGGCACGACCGGGCGGCCCGTGACGACGAACACCCTGGAGATCAGCATGTACGTCGATTGCCAGTTTGACACATTGACACACGAACGGCCGAACGCCGCCACGTTCCTGGTGGCCCCTGAGCTCGGCTTGGCCGCGAGGCTGCGCCGCGTGCGGAACCGCGCCGAGATGCTGCTCTTGCCGCCGTCGCCGAAGTTCATGCGGTCGTTCGACCGTCTGATGGCGACGTTCCCGGTTGCGGAGCTGGCCGCCGCTGCTCGGCGGCCGCGCCGGTGGTGCCGTGGCAGGTGGCAGCGCGCTCTGGATGCCGCCGTCGTGGACCATCTCGCGTCGCGGCTGTTGGAGGAGTCCGGCGTCCTGCCGGATTGGGCGGAGCGGGACCGTCGACTGCGGCGTGCTGCGGAGCGCCTGCGTGGTCGAGCACGCCGTCAGCTGGAGTTCCTGGCTGCGCTGCCGGACGGCGACGAGGACGGTGGCCGGTGAACGAGCCCATCCCGGTCTACACGACCTCGCGCTTGCGCGTAGTCGTCACAGCTTATCTCGCGCAGGTGCGCGCCGGCCGGATCACGTTGGACGAGGCGGAGGCGCGCGTGGTCGCCGCGTTCGACTCGCTGGAGCGGCAGCGGGCCGCTGCCGCGCTGCTGCGCGACCAGGAGGTCACCGGCAACCGCGAGGGCAAGGTGGCGGCTGACCCGGCCATCACCTCCGCCCGCGCGGCCCGGTCCGTCCAGCCCCGCACCGGCACGCAGCGCGCGGCGATCCTGCAGTACGTCGTCGAGGCGCCCAACGGCGTCACCGACTTCGAGATCAGCCGCGACATGCGGATCTTGCCGAACTCGGTGCGGCCGCGAAGGAACGAACTCGCTGACGGCGGCTACGTCGTCGACTCCGGTCAGACCCGGCAGCACCGCGGCTCGTCGTGGGCGGTCTGGGTCGCGACCGACGAAGCCCGGGCCTGGTACGGCCGTTAGACAGGAGCAGCCGCATGACCACCTTCAACGACGCCGACGGTGTTACCGCGGCGGACGTGATCACCATCGGCGACATTCTCTTCGGTCTCGGCCGTGTCGCCGGGAAGCTCGACGCTGCCAGCCGGGGACTCGACCGGGACCGGCCGCGCACCAGCGTGGTGCCGGTCGGTGCGCCCGACCGGGGCGAACTGTGGGCACGGCTCCGGCTCGCGGAATCCCTGCTGCGGCAACGGCCCTGGACGCCGGACCTTGCGCCGATCCTCCTCGCCGTCATCGACGGCGAGACCAACCCGAAGGACACCACCGTTAGGAACATCGGCGTGCGCGGCATCATTCAGAGCGAACTCGACTCGATCCCGTTCGCCGCTCGCACCCAGCTGCAGGTGATCAACCAATACCACCGGATGTTCCCGTTGCTGCGCGCCTACGACGAGGTGGTTGCGGAGGCCGGGGCCGAGGGCATCGACCAGCGCGACGCTGCGAAGGCGGCGCTTGATGCGATCGGGCTGCCGCCGACCCACCAGGTGCAGGTCGACGCGGCCGTCGCCTACGTCGAGAAGCTCCGCGATGAGATGGACACGCAGTGGCCGTCGCCGGACATCTCCGGCGGCATGGGTGACTGAATCGTCCATTGTGGACAACGCGGCAGCGCTGGCGATCTCGGTCGCCGGCGCGGCCGCGGACGCGGAGCGCGAAGCCAAGATCTGCGCCGCGACTGACCCGATCTACGCCGAGATGATGGCGACGTATGCCGAGCTGGGTGAGCTGCTGGAGGCCAACCGGCACGTCACCCCGGCCACGGTTGCGTCGCTGCCGCCGGCCAACGTGCAGCAGTACGAAGACGAGTGCCGTGCCCTGGTGGATCGGCTGATCGAGCTGGAAAAGCCGATGCAGCTGGATCAGGCGCAGCGGTGGGCGCGCTGGTGCGCGCAGAACATGACAGGAGGTGCCCGTGCGAATCCGCAGCATTAGGCCGGAGTTCTGGCGTTCGGACGACATCAACCAGCTCTCGCGCGAGGTCCGGTTGCTGTTCATCGGCTTGTGGTCCTATGTGGACGACAACGGTGTCGGTGTGGACGACCACCGCCAGATCGCCGCGGACCTCTTCCCGCTTGACGACGACCCTCGCGAGGTGCGCGAGTTTGTTCGCGAGGGACTCGCGACACTTTCGCGAGTGTTGTTGCTGACCCGTTTTGAGCACGACTCCAGGTCGTACATCTTCATCCCAACTTGGGACAAGCACCAGAAGATCGACCGCCCGGGCAAACCTCGCTACCCGCGACCCGGCGAGCCCGCTGCCAGCGGAAACGTCGAGGCCCGGTCCGAAAAGGACTCCAATTCGCGACAGGATCGCGAGACCATCGCGACTGGAGAAGGGGAGAAGGGGAGAAGGGGAAAAGAAAAGACTTCGTCCAACCGGCGGTCGGACGGTGCGTCGGCCGACTCCAAGTTCGACGAGTTCTGGTCCGCCTACCCGCGTCGTGAAGCCAAGCGGGGCGCGCACACCAAGTTCGCCAAGGCCGTCAAGGACGGCACCCCGGCGGAGGAGATCATCGCCGGGGCCAAGCGCTACGCCGCCTACCTGGCCAGGGTCGGCCGCGAACGCGAGAAGATCAAGATCCCGACCACGTGGCTCAACAACGGCTGCTGGGACGACGAACTCGGCGGCGAGCAGGCTGCACCAGTCGCCGGAACCGACCCAGTTGCGTGGCTGCGCGGCCTCTGGCAGGCCGCCGACGTGGCACCGATCGAGCGCGCCACGCACCTGCGCTACGAACGTCCCGACCTCCCTGTCGGGATCGACGGCAAGCAGGCGGTCGCCGACTTCTTCCGCGACCACCGCCGGGCCTGGATCGACCAGCACCGCCCCGAAATCCTCGCCCAGCTCACCAAGGACGCCGCATGACGACCACCGACGACCGGTCCGTGCCTGCCGCGAACCTCGCGCAGGAAGCCCTCGACCAGCTCAACCCCGCAGCCGAAGAGAACTACCTCGTGTCCCTGCTCCTCACCCTCACCACGCGGAACCTGCGCGATGACGCGCTCGAGCAGATCGCCCCGGACGACTTCGCGAACCCGCACCTTGGCGGTCTCTGGGAGAGCGCCCGCACGCTGCAGGCCGCCGGGAAGAAGATCGACCGGCGCAGCCTCGCCGCCGCCAGCCGCTCCGACCTCGCGGAGCGTCTCCTCGCGCGGTTCACCAGCGTCGTCCCCGACCCGAAGGACTTCCCGCACGCGCTCGCCGAGGTGCAGCGCTGCGCCGGGATCCGCCGCCTCGTGCTCGCCACGATCCGCGTGCAGCAGCGCGCCATGACCGCCGACTCCGGGTCCGAAGCGCTCGCCTTCGCGCACGAGGAACTGGCCAAAGTGGACGCCGGGACCGCGGTGAGCAAGCACACCTACACCTTCCGCCACTTGCTGACCCGGCTCGACGCCGAGCTGCGCACCCCGGAGTCCTACCGGATCATCACGACCCCCTGGGCCGAGGTGAACGAGAGGATCTCGGGCGGCTTCCATGCCGGCCGCCTGTACGTGATCGGGGCCCGCCCCGGCGAAGGCAAGTCCATCGCCGCCCACCAGGCCGCCGAACATGCCGCTGGGCACGGCCACCCCGCGATGATCTTCTCTGTCGAGATGGGCGGCGTCGAAGTCACCGGCCGCATCGTCGCCAACGGCGCCGAAATCGAGATGGGCGAGATCTCGCGCCGTGACCTGTCCAATCGCAGCTGGCAACTGTTCGAGGAGTACCGGGCCCGCGCACAGGACTACCCGCTCACGATCGACGACCGCCCCGACCTGACGCTGTCCTACATCGCCGCGAAGTGCCGTGAGCACAAGCGGCGGCACGGGCTCGATGTGGTCGTCGTCGACTACCTGCAGCTGCTCAGGGGCGAGCGGCACATCTCCCGCGAACAGCAGGTCGCCGGGATCTCCCGCGGCCTCAAACAGCTGTCCCGGGAACTCGACTGCGCGATGGTCGTGCCCGCCCAGCTCAACCGCAACCCGGCCGCGCGCGGCAAAGCGATGCTGTCGGACCTGCGCGAGTCCGGTGGTATCGAAGCCGACGCCGACGTGGTGATGCTGCTCGCTCGCCAGGTCGACGACAACGGCAACCCCAACGGCTACCTCGGGATCAACCTCGCCAAGAACCGGCACGGTCGCGTCGGCGACCTCGAACTCCCGTGGCGTCCGCACTACTCCCGCATCGGATGAAGGGAACGATCATGCAGGAATCCATGCCCGGCCGCGTCACCAACGGCCGCGAGCACTACGACCAGCCCACCACTCGCAAGGAACTCGAACAGCGCCTAGTCAACGCCCGGCAAGACGAGGCCGCTGCACGGGAACAGGCTGAACGCAGCATCGACCCTGCTGCCAGCGAAGCCCACGCCAAGTACGTCGCCAAGCTGATCGACGAACTCGAACTGGTCCAAGCCCAGCGGAAGGCCGACCCGCCCAAATCCCGTGCATGGCACGACGCGAACCGGCTACTCGGCGGATGACGCGGCGCGCCGGTTGCCGCAACCTCCTTGCCGGTCCACTCGAGCCGCTACTATTGGGACGATCGTTCAGGTTGTTCTGGTAGGGGGTGACCATGTCCGAGATCGTCGAGCTTCTGGACTACGTCGTGCAGCGCGGATCGGTGACCGCGAAACCCGGCGCGGTCGGCACCAAGTCCGGGTTCGGATCCCGGCCGCCGATCGACCTGGACGCACTCGACTTGCGGGACCGGTTGACGGCCGCGGAGACGTGGGCGCGATGGGATCTCGACGACGCGACGGAGGCCGCCATGGCGCGGATCGAACGGCCGGCGCACGTGCCGCTCGGCCTGTGCCCGGAGTGCGACACGCCGGTGTGGTGCGAGTTCGATCGGGTCGCGGCGCAGTGCCCGCTGTGCGGCGGCTGGCTCAACCGCGCCGACTCCGTGGCCGCGGCCCGCGAATACGTCGAGCAGACGTGGCTGACGGCCGCCGAGATCGAGGAGGAGACCCGCACCTGGGGCAGCCCGGTGAAGGCCGCGAGGGTGCGGCAGTGGCGGCGTCGCGGCCGGATCGAGGCCGACGAGGACAGTCGCTATCGGCTGGCCGACGTGCTCGCGGTCCTCGACGAGATTGACAGGCACCTGTCAGCCGCTTAGTGTGACAACCCGAGGCGGAGCTGTCTCCGCCGAAACCCACCGGTCGACACGGTCCCGGTGGGTTTCTTCATGTCTCCGGTCGAGCACGGCGCGCGCCACCTACCTCGCGCGTCGCGCTCCCCGGACCAGCAACACCGGCAGGGGGTGGCTGTCGTGGCGAATCCCGGCCAGTCTCGCGGCAACCGCGCCGAGCTGGCGGAGAAGCGCGCCGAGGCGTACCGGCTGAAGCTCCGCGGTCTGTCCGACCGCGCGGTGGGCGCGCAGCTCGGCGTGAGCCACACGTCTGTGCAGAACTGGATCAAGCAGGAAGCCGACGAACGGGTGCTGCCGCTCGCCGACGAATACCGGAAGGTCCAGCTCGAACGGCTCGGCGAGATGCGGCAGGCCGCGCTGCTGGTGCTGGAGCGTTTCCACTACACGGTCTCGCAGGGCCGGGTGATGAACGATCTCGACGGCCTGCCGATCGAGGACGACGCGCCGCAGCTCGCGGCGATCGACCGGCTGCTGCGCATCGAGGAACGCATCGCGAGGCTGCTGGGCCTGGACGCCCCGACCCGCGCCGAGGTCGAGGCGCGCGTGGACTCCCGGCCGGCGGAGCTGCTCGCGAAGGTCGAGGCCGCGCGCGCCGCGGTCGCCGCACAGGAAACCGCGCTGCGAGACGGCGATGAGTGAGGCGGCCAGCAAGGCCAGTCCGCACGGCGCGACGCCGGACCACCTGAAGGACTACTGGGTGCACGGCGAGGGCGCGGCGAAGATCGGCTGGGGTGCGCCGGACGACTACTACCGCTGCGTCCTCGAACTCGGCAAGTACGTCAGCCCCGGCGAGGTGCACGGCCAATGCGAGAACCTGCACGAACTCGCGACCGGCATGAGCACCGCGGAGCACGCGGAAGCGTTGGGCGGCAAGGACAAACACCCGTCAACCCCGGGTGAGCACGTGGCAGCCAAGTTGAAGTGAGGAAGACCTGATGGCGCACAAGTTCCGGCCCGGTGACCGGGTGATCGTGCCGAGCGGCGAGCTCGGCACCGTCCTGCAGGAAGACACCACGTCCGGCTACTCCGTCTACCGCGTCAGCGTGCACGACGGTCAGTTGGCGCTCGTGCCCGAGGACGAACTGGCCGCCTACAGCGGCGAACCCGAGGCTCCCGCGCCGGCCCCCGAGCCGGTTCCCGAACCGGAACCGCTGGGCACGACGGCGTTCCCGCCCGCGCCGGACTGGCCCGCACCCACCGCCTGACCTGATCCCTGAGGAGGTGCGCGTTGCGTCTCTTCGGCTGGCAGGGCGACACCCAGGGCTGCGGCTACTACCGCATCGCCCTGCCCTTCGACGCGCTCGCCGCGCGCGGCCACGACGCCGCCTACAGCACGCGGATGCCGGACGCGGTGCGGGACGGCGGGGTGGACGTGGTCGTCGGGCAGAGGGTGTGCGAGCCCGGCCCGTCCGGGATCTGGCAGCGCCTCGCGGCCGCCGGCCACACGAAGCTGGTGTTCGAGCTCGACGACGACCTGTGGAACATCGACCCGTCGAACCGTTCGTCCCACGCGTTCTACGACGCGGACCGACAGCGACGCCTGATCGAGAACATCCGGGTGGCGGACGCGGTCACGGTGACGACCGAGCCGCTGGCTGAGGTCGTTTCCGCGTGGAACCCGGTCGTGCACGTGGTGCCGAACCAGATCCCCGGGTGGCTGCTCGACCACGAACGCCCGGTCACCGAGTCGGTGACGATCGGGTGGCGCGGCGGACCGTCGCACTCCCGCGACTTCGGCGAACTGGCCAAGCCGCTGCGCCGGTTCCTGCAGCACCCGTGCAACCGCGACCGCGTCGAGTTCCACGCGATGGGCGCGGACTACACACCGCGCGTCGCCAGCAACCGCGGCCGTACACGGCACACCGGGTGGACACCCGAACCGGAACGGTTCCTGCGCGGCGTCGACTTCGACCTGGGCGTGATCCCGTTGCGCCCCAGCGTGTTCAACGACTCGAAGTCCGAGCTGGCGTTGCTGGAGCTTGCCGCACTCGGCATCCCCGCGATCGTGTCGGACACCGGCCCGTACCGGCGCGCAGTCGACTCGGGCGCGCCGGCCCGGCGGGCGAGCCTGCCGAGTTGCTGGACGGCGGCGCTGACCGACCTCGTCGGCGACGCCGAGGCCCGGGTGCAGCTCGGCAAGGAAGCCCGCGAATGGGCCGCCGGCCGCACGGTCGAGGCCAACGTGTCGCGGTGGGAGGAGGCATACCGGTGAAAACCATGTGGCATCACCACCCGCACGTCCGGTCGGGCGACGAGCTGACGCTGGGGGAGCGCGCCGCCGACGCCGTCCGCAACGGCATGGGCAGCTGGGCGTTCATCTGGCTGCAGACCGCGTTCATCGTCGCCTGGGTCACGCTGAACGTCATCGGCATCGTTGCGCGGTGGGATCCGTTCCCGTTCATCCTGCTGAACCTCGCGTTCTCGGTGCAGGCCGCGTACGCGTCGCCGATCATCCTGCTGTCGCAGCGACGGGGCGACCAGAAGTCCAGCGAACTCGCACTGTCCACACACGACAACGGCGTGAAGCTGCTCGATCTGAACCAGCGGCAGCTGGAGATCCTCGAGCAGCTGCGCGAGATGCGCGAAACGCTGAAGGAACTCGCACCCGACCCCACGCCTGCTGCGGAGACGCCGAACGCCGGAACAGGGGGCTACTGCTGATGGCCACTGCCGTGATCGTGCCGTGGGGCACCGACAACGGCCCCCGCGAACGCGTGTGGACCGCCGTGCGGAAGCTGTGGGAGCAGACCGACTGCGACCTGATCGTCGCCGCTGACCCGCTGTTCGCCCAGCGAGGCAAGTTCTCCGTGAGCCGTGCGGTCAATCAGGCCGTCCGCCTGGCCCCGCCGGAGTACGACCGGTTCGTGATCTTCGGCGCGGACCAACTGCCGTGCGTGCGCACCGTCGAATGGGCAGCCGCCGAACTGGACAGCCAGCCCTGGACCCTGCTGTTCGACCGCGGCTTCGGCCTGTCCGAAGCGGACACGAACCGATGGCTGGAGGACGGCTACCGGATCGAACCGCCGTTCACCGAGCTGTTCTCCTCGCCGTGCGTCGGCCCGGTCGCGTTCACCCGCGCCACCTTCGAGAAGGTCGGCGGGTTCGACGAGCGCTACGAGGGCTGGGGCTACGAGGACGTGGACCTCTGGTACCGGCTGCAGCGCGACGTGCCACGCACCGCGGCGCAGAACTACCCGGGCACGCCGCTCGTGCAGTTCTGGCACCCGGTGACCCATCACGACCTGTCGCAGGCGAACCCGAACGTCCGACTGTTCGCCAAGACCTGGGGCTGATCGGCTGCCCGACGGAGCCGGGTAGAGCCCTCGGCGCAGGCTCGCGCACGGGCGGCGCGTGGAGGGCACCATGTTCGACCTGACCGCCTACCTGGCCGGGTTCGACCCGGACCTGCTCGCCGACGGCGAGGGCCGGCGGATCCTGACCCGGCTCGACCCGCTGCTGTTCGCGTTGACGTACCTGCCGCATCACTTGCGCGACGCGTCGACCCGCGGTCAGATCACCCTGTCGGAGTTCCACACGACGATCGTCGAGCACGCCACGACGTGGGCGCGGCCGTCCACACGGCCGCTGCAGGACCGCGACGCCTACGTCGCGCCGCGCGGCTGCGGCAAGTCGACATGGCTGTTTCTGATCCTTCCGCTGTGGGCCGCGGCGCACGGGCACCGGAAGTTCGCGGCCGCGTTCGCCGACAGCGGCGACCAGGCGCAGCGGCACCTGCAGTCGTTCAAGGGGGAGCTGCAGAACAACGAGCTGCTGCGCGCCGACTTCCCCGGCCTGTGCACGCCGGCGCGCAAACCCTCGGGCGGCGCGATCGCGGACAACCAGACGATGTACGTGTCGGAGTCCGGGTTCGTGTTCGGCGCGAAGGGCATCGACTCGTCCAGCCTCGGCATGAAGGTCGGCTCCGACCGACCGGACCTGATCATCCTGGACGACATCGAGCCGGACGAGTCGAACTATTCGCTGGCGCAGAAGACGAAACGGCTGACCACGTTGCTGGACGCGGTGCTGCCGCTGAACATCTACGCGCGCGTGGTGCTGGTCGGCACGGTGACGATGCCGGAGTCGATCGTGCACCAGCTGGTGCGGTCGGTCATTCAGCCCGACACCACCGAGCAGTGGGTGCGCGACACCCAGTTCCGTGCCCACTATTTCCCGGCGATCATGACGGACGACGAGACCGGGCAGGAACGCTCGCTGTGGCCGGCGAAGTGGCCGCTGGAGTTCCTGCAGTCCATCCGCCACACCCGCGACTACAAGAAGAACTACGCGAACGACCCGCTCGGGCTCGACGGCGAGTTCTTCACTGCGGACGACTTCGTGTACGGCGAGCTTCCGGCGATGTCGGCGTGTCTGCTGTCGATCGACCCGGCGGTGACGAGCAAGGAGAAGTCCGACTTCACCGCGGTCGCCGTGATCGGCGCGCAGCCGGCCCGGCACGAGGTGGTCGACGGGCGCATGGTCGAGGTCGAGCCGAAGAAGTGCGTGGTCCGCTACGCGCAGGCGCGCCGTGTCCAGGTCGGCGAGCCGTTGCGGCAGTGGGTGTTGGCGCTGCTGGCGGAGTTCCCGGAGATCTCCGGGATCCTGATCGAGGTCAACCAGGGCGGCCAGACCTGGACTTCGGTGCTGCACGACATGCCGGTGCGGATCGACACCCTGCACAACACGCTGCCGAAGGAAGTCCGCGCCGCCCGGCTTGCGACCCGATACCAGATGCGGCGCGTCCTGCACGCGAAGCCGCTCGATCAGGCCGAGGCGCAGCTGGTGTCGTTCCCGAAGGCCCCCAACGACGACCTGGTCGACGCGATCGGCAACGGCGTCGCTCGCTTCCTCGGCGACCCGAAACCGGTCGCTGACGCACGCCAGTACGCCTACTGAGAAAGGGGGGACCGGTGGCACTCGACCAGACCCCCACCACGGACCTGGGCAAGGGCTTGGAGGCGCTGCAGAAGGCGTGCCCGGGCTACGAGAAGGCGAACAACTACTACTGCGGTGCGCTGCCGGAGATCTTCGCGGACCTGCGGCTGCGCGCCGCGATCCAGCGCACCGGCCTGTCGCTGTCGCTGAACTTCAGCCACAACGTGGTCGACGCCGTCTCCGACCGGCTCGAACTCGTCTCCTACACGGCCTCGGACGATGTGCCGAACACGGTGCTTACCGAGATCTGGGACGACAACCAGCTCGGGCTGCAGGCACCGAACGCGATGCGCAAGGCCGGCATCTTCGGCGACGCCTATGTGCTCGTGTGGATCGCCGACGGCGCCGAGGACGAGCGGCGGGTGAAGATCCGCTACCAGGATCCGCGGACGGTGCGGGTCGTGTACGCCGACGATGACCCGCTGACCCCGGCGTATGCGATCAAGCGGTGGGACGAGGACTACGCGCATCCGCTGATGCACGCCACCCAGACCCGCCACTACGTCGACCTGTACTACGCCGACCGGATCGAGCACTACGAGTCTAAGCCGGGCGCGAAGGGCGACCGGGAAGAGGACTACATCCCTTCGACGGTCGCGGATTCCGACGGCGACAACGACGCGCCGCCGCACGGCCCGGTCGAGGACAACCCGTTCGGCGAGATCCCGATCAAGCATCTGCGCACCGGCGCGGACTGCTACGGCGAGCCCGAGCACGCGCAGGTGTACTCCGCGCAGGACGCGATCCACGAGGCCGTGCTGGACCTGGTGACCACGCTCGTCTACTCGGGACACCCGCAGCGGTGGCGACTGCTCGACGCCGGCGCGGACACCTCGCAGTCGACGGCGGGCGACGAGGCGTTCTACACCTATGCCCTGCAGTCGAGCGGGGACACCCGCCCGATCATGGGCGAGCCGAAGAGCCAGCTGAAGTCGTCGCCGGGATCGTTGTGGGAGCTAACGAACACGAAGGCGGTCGGCCAGTTCGACGCAGCGGACTCGCGGACGTTCCTCGACACCATCAACGCGGTGCTGCGGTACATGGCGTTGATCTCGAACACCCCGTTCTCGCGGCTCGACCCGTCGGGCGTGGTCCCGTCGGGTGAGGCGCTGCGGACGCTGGAGGCTCCGTTCGTGCGGAAGGTCCGCAACCGGCAGCTGGCCTACGGCGCGGTGTGGCAGGAGATCTTCGAGTTCGCGCTGAAACTCGCCGGCCACGACGGCGCGACCGTCGATGTCCGCTGGGCTCCCGCGGCGTCCACGGACGACGCGGACACGTGGAACCTGGTGCAGGCCAAGCAAGCCTCGGGCGTGCCCGCTGCGATCACGTTGATGGAAGCCGGGTACGACGCCGAGATGGTCGGCGCATGGATGAAGGATTCCGGGTTCGTGCTGAACCAGAAGATGGCGGCGCTGGTGCAGCTCGGCGAGTTCCTGGCCTCGGCCGCGACCGCGACCGCGGCGGGCGTGATCGGCGCGGAGACGGTGCAGCAGGTGATCGAGAATGTCGTCGGCGACCTCGCCACCGCCCCGTCCGCCGAGTGACTCGGTCGTCCCGCCGCTGATCTTCCGGCACGACGCGGAGGCGTTGGCGCTCGAGGACGAAGCAGCGCGGATGGCCGCCGGGCCGTTGCGCAACCAGCTCGACGACATGGTGCAGGAGTTCCGGCTGCGCTGGGTCCGCGAGTTCGGGACGCTGCGCACCAAGGGCGACGGGTCGATCCTGCTGCGGCTGCTGCACGACCTGGCACAGGCACTGTCCGGCGTGTCGTTCGACCCGCATACGGCGCTGCTGGACTACGCGACCCGCGCGCAGCAGCTCGGCGTCACCCAAGGGTTCACCGAAGCCGGGCTCGAAGCCGCGGACCTGCCGACGCCGCTGCCGCTGGCCACGCACACCTACGTCGCCGGCGTCGTCGCGGCCGCGCGGGACAAGGTCGCGACCGCGGCCCGGATCGCGCCGACCCTGACCGGCACCTTCAACCAGACCGTCGTCACGGCGGCGACTCCGGCGCAGCACGCGGCGAACATCGTCGACCGGGCCGCGAGGACCCTCACGAACGAGCACCTGAACCAGGGCATCACCACAGTCGCCGACCAGGTCGACGGGACGCCCCTGTGGATCGCCGAACGCGACGCCTGCGTGCACTGCCTCGCCCTGAGCGGCCACACCCCGGGCCCGGACGGCCTGTTCGACGCCTCGGCGACGTTCGGGAAGCACCCGCTCGGCTGGCTGCCCGAGGGCGGCCTGACCGGCCCTCCGCGGCATCCGCGCTGCCGCTGCCGGATCACGATCTGGTTCGGGCACGACACCGCGGGCGCGGAGTCCATCACCCACGACTGGGCGGGCGCGATCGCCGAGGCCCGCGCGAACGGGGACGTGGTAGCCGAGCAGGCCGCGCACACGGCAGCCGCGGCCGCGCGCCGGTCCGCGGCCTACGACCTGCCTGCCGCGTTGCGGCGAGAGGCGGAACGCAGCGTCCTGAAGGGCTGGGCGCTGCCGTCCGAACCGGACTCGGTCCGGACCGACGCAGCCGACCGGCTGCTGACCCGCATCACCAACCGGGCCGGCTATTCGCCGTCCGGGTGGAAGGTTCCCGCCTCCGTCAAGAAGCAGACGCAGCGGCGGATCGACAAGGGGACGCACGGCGCGACGCCGTTCCCGCCCCGCTGAACACCAGGAGACACCCCGCGCTCGCGGGACAGGTACGGCCGCAGTCTGCGGCATCGGTTAGTGCATCGAGGAGAAACCCATGTCCGACAACGAGAACCAGAACCCCGGCGACGGCACCGGCACCGAGCCACCGGCCGGCGGCGACAGCTGGACGCCGCCCACCCGCGAGGAGTGGGACAAGCACCAGGCGGACCTGCGCAAGGCCAACGCCGAAGCGGCCAACCGGAAGCGGCAGCTGGCCGAGCAGGCCAAGCAGAACGAGACCGACGCCGAGAAAACCAGCCGGGAGGCCGCCGAGGCCGCCCGGTCGGGGTTCCTGCCGTTCCTGGTGAAGGCCGAGGCGAAGGCCGCGTTCCTCGCCGAGGGAGCCGACGCCGGGAAGGTCGCGAAGCTGACCCGCCTGCTGGACATGGCGAAGATCGAAATGGACGGCGACGAGCTGACCGGCCTCGACGAGCAGGTCGCGGAGCTGAAGGCCGACTTCCCCGAACTGTTCAAGACCAAGCCCGACGGCGACACGCCCCCGGCGCCGCCGCGCGTGCCGCGCGTCAACACCGCCCCGGCGCGCCCCGGCAACGGCCCGGCGCTCTCGCCGGGCGAGAACATCGCCCGCGCTCTCGGCATCGGGCGGTAACCCGTTCCAGCCGTTCGAGGCTGGCCGTTAATCCTGAAAGGACAGCCGACAATGGCGAACATCAACCTGCTGCAGTGGGTGCCCTACGAGTACGACCCGAACGTCATCCAGCGCGTCAAGCAGACCTCCGCCGTCATCAACTTCGGCCAGAACGTCACCATGGGCAGCGAGGCCAAGAGCATCCCGCGGTCTGGCGGCGCGCGCGCCCAGGCGATGTCGGCGGGCAGCAACTACTCGACCGACAACACCGCCAACGACGCGGTCTGGCTGTACGCGCAGAAGTACGGCGGCGCGCTGCCGGTCAACGAGGAAGACCTCAACGACTCGCTGGCCGACGTGGTGAACACGAAGCTGAACGACTTCACCACCTCGACGATGATCCAGTTTGACAACCACTCGCTGGGCGTCACCGGCGCGAAGGGGTCGGTCACGCTGGCCGACGGCACCCACCCGCAGTTCGACAGCCTGTACTACATCCTGACCCAGACCGACCCGGTCACCGGATACCAGGCGAACGCGAACATCACGCAGGGTCCGTCGGGCGGCATCACCTACGACTCGCTGCGCGCCCCGCTGAAGGCCGTGGAGACCGGGAACTACTTCCAGCCCAACAACATCGCGATCATCGCGCACCCGGCGTTCGCCGATACCCTGCGCGGGATCAAGGACAGCAACCAGCGCCCGATCTTCGTCGAGTCGTCCAACGGCACCGCCGGCGGCGGCCAGGGCGGCCCGAGCATGACGCTGTTCGGGCACCCGCTGCAGTGGTCGCTGGGCTGCCGTCTCTCCGGGGCTCCGACCGACCAGCCGACCGGGCACCCGTTCCTGGTGGTCTGCTCGCGGGACTACCTGATCTACGGGACCCGGCAGCCGCTGGCGCACCAGGAGATCGACGGCCTGACCGGCGTCGGCGCGCTCTCGGACAGCTTCTACCTGAAGACCCAGATGCGCCGCGCGTTCGTGCCGGGCCACCAGAACGCGTTCGGCCTGCTGGTCGACACCTCCCAGTGATCACCGGCCGCAGGCCCTGCACCGGCAGGGCCTGCGGCGCTCGTCGAGTCCGGAAGGGAGGGTCGCTGTGCTCATCACCGCGTACCAGGGGCAGTCCGTCGCGCTCACCGGCGAGTTCTTCACCGGCGGGGCGGTGGTCGACCCGGCGACTGTGACAGTGGCGATCGCCGACCCGACCGGCGCCGTCGAGCTGGCCGCCACCTCGGCCGGCGTCAGCCGGGAAAGCACCGGCGTCTACGACTACACCTGGACCGTCCCGGCCGCGGCCCCGCTGGGCAATCACGTCGTGACCTGGCAAGGCACGAGCCCGGCGTTGACGGTGCAGCAGCTGCTGGCCGTCACCGCGCCGTCCTCGGCGACATGGTGCCAGCTGACGGACGTTCCGGCCATCACCGGCGTCACGGTGGACCTGCCGACGCTGCTGCAGGCAGGGATCACCATCGACGTGGCGTGCGGCCGCCCGTACGCGGTGGACGTGGCTGCCGCGGCGAACGCGCGTATCGGTTCGCGGGACCTGTACTGGCTCAAGACCGCGACCGCGTATCAGGCGGCGTGGCTGGCGACCCAGGTCGACGCGATGACCCGGGTCGACGCGCTCGCGGTGCAGACCGGCCGTCGGATGCTGATGCTGCGCGACACCGCGCTGTTCCTCGCACCGCTCGCCCGGCGCGCGATCCAGCACGTGTCGTGGCTGCGCGACCGCAGCGTCCACGTCCAGTCGGGCCTCACCGACCCGGCCGGCGCGCTCGGCGCGAACCCGCTGTCGGCGGGGGTGGACGCGCTGTTCCCGTGGTCGACGGACGAGGGAGGCATGTGACGTGTACGGCCTCGCCACGTCCCGGATCACGGTCACCCGCGGCACCACGCCGGACCAGTTCGGCGACGCTGTCCCGTCGGGAACCGTGGTGTACCAGGGAATCGCGGACATCCAGGAGATCAGCAATCGCTACTTCGACCGGGCCACCCAGACGCCGCGCACCGTGCGGGACCTGGACATGGCCGTCTCCAGCGCCGCGGACATCCGCTCCGGGGATCTGGTGCACGACTCCACGTTCGGCCTCGACTACGTCGTGCTCGACGTGGTGCGCGAATTCGGCCCGTTGACCCGCGGCGACACCACCTGCGGACTGAAGCGGGTGGGCTGATGGCCGATTACGTCGAAGAACCGGGCTGGCGCGAGCAGATCGCCGCCGACGTACGCGACATGTTCGGCAAGCTCGTCGGCGATATCCTCGAGGACGCCAAACGGCTCGCCCCGGTCGACACCGGACGGTTGCGCGAGTCGCTGGATAGTGAGATCAACGGCGACACCGCGCGGATCGGCACCGAGCTCAACTACGCGCTCTACGTCGAGGAAGGCCACCGGGTCGCGTACCGCGGCGCGGACGGCCAAGTCCACTACACCGGTGCTGTGGTGTCGCCGCAGCCCTATCTGCGCCCGGCGCTGTACCGGAAACGCAGCATCGGCGGTGACGCATGACGTTCCGCTACGCCACCCCCGACGTGGTCGCTCTGGCGTGGGCCGCGCAGGCGCCCGGGATCGTCCCGTCGATGGTGGGCGACCAACTGCCCGTCGACAACTCGACCTGGGCGGCGTCGGGGTTCATCACCCCGACCGTGTCCGGCGGCGGCGCGAACGCCTACTACCGGCTCGACCAGCCGGTGGTGACCCTGCAGTGCTGGGCGTGCCGACCCGGTACCGACCTCGCGCCGTGGGGGAAGGCCGGGAACCTCGCCGAGACGCTGCGCGCCGCGACCTACCTGAACCGGCCGGTGTTCGTGTCGCTGTCCACATGCGACGAGAACGCGCGGGTCCTGTCCTCCTCGGTGGTCGGGTCGCCGCGGAAGGTGTACGGAGACATCGGCGACTACGCCGCCTTCACCGTCGACGTGCAACTGCACTGGGTGCCGATTCCCCAGTAGCAGCAAGGAGTATTTCGCTTCCGCATTCCCGCGGGGGACCAACACGGGACTGGTTCGTGCCGTCCCTCATGCAAGGAGATGCTGTCATGACCCAGAATTCGGCGAACCTGCTGATGGGTGCGGCCCAGGTGTACCTCGGCGCATTCGGCGCTGCCGAGCCGCTCGACTCGGCAGTGAACGCCGCGCCGGCCGCATCGGCGTGGACCGAGGTCGGGCTGACCGACGGCGGCGTGATGATGACCATCACCCCGAAGTTCACCGACTTCGCCGCCGACCAGATCGTGGACATCCCGGGGACCCGGCTCACCAGCCGCACCATCACCGTGACCACCACGATGTCCGAGATCACGCTGGCGAACCTCGCCAATGCGCTCAACTCGACGGTCGGTGCGACCGGTGCGAACTATGCGACGTTCGAGCCGAACTACGGCCAGTTCGCCAGCCAGCTGCCCTACGCCGCGATCATCTTGGACGGCTGGGCGGTGTCTCCGGCGAACGTCAACTTCCGGCGGCGCATCATCCTGCGCAAGACGATGCAGACCAGCAAGGTCGAGCTGAACTACACCAAGGACAAGCAGGTCGGCCTGTCCTGCACGTGGCAGGCGTACTACGTGTCGAACGTGATCGCGCCGTACCACATCGCCGACCAGACCGCCTGATTTCCCTTGCCCCGCAGCAGGTTCCCCCGGGTTCCTGCTGCGGGGTCCCAGCCCAGTGTGCGAGGAGTAGACGCATCATGCCCACCCCCCGAAAGAAGACCGCTTCCCCGCGCCGCGCCACGGCGCGCAAGACCGCCGCGTCGTCGGTGCTGCAGCTGGACCGTCAGGAGAACATCGACGCTATCCAGGCGATCATCGACGACCGAGAGCCCCTGTTCTCCGTGGGAGGCGTCGAGTACACGATCCCGAAGAAAGCGCCGGCCGCGTGGACGATCCAGGCGACCAAGCTGGCGCTCGAGGTGAGCGATTCTCACGCCATCGAGTACGCGCTGAAGAAGATGCTCGGCGACGACGGCTACCAGGCGCTCGCCGCCTGCGAAACCCTGACCGCCGCGGACTTCGACGTGATCCGGGACGCGATCGTGAAGCGCGTGGTCCCGCCGGGCCCAAAAGCGTCCTGACCCCGGACTGGTGGTTCGACGCGATGTCCGAGATCGCGTGGTTCGTCGACAACCTCGACGACGCGCGCTCCGACTTCTCCGTCTACCACAGGATCGACGAGGTCGAGCACCTGCCCGCCGAGCGGTTCGCGGCCTATGTGCGCCGCCTGCCTGTCTACGGCGGCGCGGTCGCGCACCGCATCCGGCAGGACGCCGAGCCCGCGCAGGAACCCGCACCCGCTCCGGAAGAGATGCCCTGGCGCGACATCCGGGACCTGATGCGCACCGACCCGCTGTTCATGGGCCAGGGGACGGCGGTCGACATCCCCGCCGCGTGACGGGTCAAGCCGTGAGGAGGAACCATGCCTGACGGCGAAGAGTTCAAGATCGCGAGCGCGTTCGTCGAGGTCCACCTGCGGGACGAGACCGACGGCGAGGCCGTCAAGATCCGCACCAAGATCGAGGACGACAAGCCCATCGATCTGAAGACCTGGCTGCGGGACCCGGAGAACGTCGAGCTGATCCGGGCGAAGATCGAGGAAGGCCGCCCGGTCAAGCTGCCGGTCGACGCAGACACGAAGCAGGCGCAGAAGGCGCTGAAGGACCTCACCGACAGCGTCGACAAGTCCACCGCTTCGAGCAACAGCAACATGAAGGGCATGTTCGCCTCCGCTGCTGCGGGGTGGACCGCGCTGGGTTCGCTCGTCGCCGGGCCGCTCGTTGCCGGCGGCCTCGCCGTCGTGGCGGGCGGGTTCGCGGCCATCGCCGTCGCGGCGGAGAAGTCGTCTCCGCAGGTGCAGCAGGCGTTCGCCACGATGAAGACCGAAGGCGTCGACCTGTTGAAGAACGGGTTCTCGTCCCTCACCCCGGTGATCGTCTCCTCGATGGGCACGGTCACGAACGGCATCCGGCAGATGGGGCCGTCGATCCAGGCCATCTCGACCGCGCTGGGGCCGTTCCTGACGACGCTGACCGGGTCGCTGGTCAAGGCCGCACAGACGACGCTCCCGCTGTTCACGCAGGCGCTGGGCAGCGCGCAGCCGGTCGCCAAGGCGCTGGGCGCAGGGATCGTGGACCTCTCGACCGGGCTCGGGCAGTTCCTCGCGCACCTGGACTTCTCGCAGGCGTCGACCGGGCTGCAGGCGCTGCTGTCCGATGTGGGCCGTCTGCTGCCGGTCGTGGCCGGGCTCGTGAACGCGGTGATGCCGTTCGCGAACGCGCTGCTCACCTCGGTCATACCCGCCGTGACCCACCTTGCCGGAGACCTCACCGGCGACCTGGCCCCGGCGCTGCACCTCATCGGTGCGACCGTGTCGGCGCTCGCGCCGCTGCTGGACTTCATGGCCGGACCGACCGCGTCCGTGCTCGTAGGTGTCGCCGCGTTCAAGACACTGCAGGGCGCGACCAACACGCTGCTGCCGATCTTCAACACGCTCTCCACCGGCGCGTCGAACTTCGCCAGCAAGGCCCTGGGGATGGTTGGCGCTTCAAACAGTTCCGTGGGCAGCTTTACGCTCCTCACGAACGCGGCGAAGCAGCAGGCTGTCGCGGCGGCCGAATCCGCGCTGACCACGGCGAGGCAGACGGCCATGCAGCAGCAGGCGAACCTTGCCACTGTCGAAGCTGCGGTAAACAACGGCACGCTGACGCTGACCGAGGAGGAACTGGCCGCGGCCCGCGCGGTCGCGACCGAGGCGACCGCGGCGGAGGCCGAGGCAAGCACCGCCCTTGCGGCCGCCACCCGCGCGTCCTCGTTCGCGTTCGGCCCAGTCGGCATCGCGCTCGGTGCGCTGGCCGGCGTCGTGGCGCTGTTCGCCGGCAACACGGACAAGGCGACGCCGTCCACCGAGAACTTCACGCAGCAGCTGAACCAGTTGGCGGTTGCGACTCCCGCTGCGCAGCAGGGCATCATCGCGTCCGACCCGAAGCTGGCCGACTACATCAACAAGATGACGGCCGCCGGTGTCTCGGTGAACACGCTGACGCAGGCGCTGAACGGGAACGGCTCCGCGCAGCAGCAGGTTCTGTCGAAGATCCAGGGGACCATCGACGCGTTCGGGAAGCAGTCGGTCACGGTCGAGGGCACCACGTCGAACGTGACGAAGGCCATCAAGGATTGGGCGTCGGCGGACCCGAAGTTCGACAGCACGCTGGATCCGCAGGTCCAGAAGGCCGTGAAGCAGTTCCGCGACCTTCAGTCCACGTTGGACGGTGTCAAGGGATCGTTCGCGGAGTCCGCCGCGGCGCAGCAGGCGGCGGCCTCGGCGTCCGCGCAGGCGGTCGGCATCACGGCCGCGCAGCAGAACGCCGCAGTCGACATCGCCCACAAGTACGGGCTGTCGGTCGATGCCGTGGTGACTGCCTTCGAGCACATGCCGAAGGCCGGCGAGGACGGCGCGCAGGGCGTCATGGAGATCTCGGCCGCGTTCGCCGACGGCGAGGTGAAGCTGCTCAACGCCGAGCAGTCGGTGACGGACTACTTCAAGAACCTCCGGAAGAGCGCCGACCAGGCGAACCAGGGCCTGGCGAGTGCGCAGCACTCCTACGAGCAGTCGGTGACGGCGGTGTCGGATGCCGAGCGCTCGGCCGCCCAATCGGCGAAGGCGGTCACGACGGCCCGGGAGGGTGTCGCGACCGCGACCCGCGCGGTGGCGGACGCGGTCCATTCCTACGGCAACGCGCAGCACTCGGTGGAGCAGGCCCAGCAGGGCGTGATCGACGCCGAGAACGGCGTCATCACCGCGGAGAACAACCTGGCGAAAGCGCAGGACGCGGAGCGGCAGGCGCAGGTGAATCTGACCGCGGCGCGCAAGGCCGCAGGGGACCAGCTGCGGTCGCTGCACCTGCAGCTGAACGACCAGCTCGCGGCCGAGCAGCGGGCACAGATGAAGCTGTTCGACCAGACCCGTACGTCGGCGGCTGCCGGGGTCACGAAGGACAACGCGGCTGCGATCCTCGCCCAGCCGCTGACAGCGCAGAACGAGGCGCTGCAACAGTCCGCGCTGGACCTGATCGACGCCGAGAACTCGTTGGCCGACACCATGAACACCGGCAAGAACCTGCGCGAGCAGGTCGCGGCGGCGGACAAGGCCGGCGTCGAGGGCAGCCAGCAGGTGATCTCGGCACAGCAGGCGCTGAAGTCCGCGCAGGAACAGGTCGTCTCATCGCAGCAGGCCCTGGTGAAGTCGCACCAGGCGGTCGAACAGGCCGTGTACTCGCTGGAGCAGGCGAACTATGCCCTGGGCAAGGCGCAGCAGGCCATCGTGGACTCTCAGGCCGGGGTGGTGAAGGCCAACGACGCGGTGAAGGACGCGGTCTACAACGAGAAGAAGGCTCGCGACGCGGTCAAGGACGCGATCTTCAACGAGCAGCAAGCGCTGTTCGCGTTGAAGCAGGCCCAGGACACGGCGCGCCAGGCCAACGACCTGAACACCCAGAGCCTGGACCAGAGCACGCAGGCGGGGCGGAACAACTACGCCCAGCTGCAGACCCTGTTCAACGCCTACCCGGCGTGGATCCAGGGAACCGACCGCTACAACCAGATGGTCAACGACACCGCGAACAAGTTCAACATGTCGCGGCAGGCTGCGTTCGACTTCCTGCAGCAGCAGGGCCAGATCCCGAAAGACTTCCAGTTCACCACCACCGGCGTCGCCCAACTGGACACGTCCAGCCTGGATCCGTTCGTCGGCGGCTACTTCAACGGCGGGTTCCGTGCCAAGAACGGCCGTATCGGCTACGACAGCGGCGGTTTGATCGACGGGCCCGGCGGTCCGCGCGACGACATCATCCCGATCATGGCGTCGGCCAAGGAGTTCATGCAGCCTGCCGACGCGGTCGACCATTACGGCGTCGGGTTCATGGAAGCGGTCCGGCAGAAGAAGCTTCCCAAGTACGCCAACGGCGGACTCGTCGTGCAGTCCAATGTGGTCGGCGACATCCTCGGCGGCTCCTACATCTCGACAGTCGCGATGGCGACGGAGCTGGGGTTGCCGCACCCGCCGCAGATGCCGCAGTACACGCCGCCCGCGGCCGGCGGTGCCGGCGGGGCGGGCGCGTTCATCCCCGGCGGGCAGCATCTCGCGCTGATCGACGCGGCCCTTGCGGCGGACGGCGTCCCGCAGTCGCAGTGGCCGCGGTGGGAAGCCGGGATGAACGTGCTGATCCAGCGCGAGTCGTCGTGGAACGCGAACGCGGTGAACAACTGGGACAGCAACGCCAGGGCGGGACATCCCTCGGGCGGGCTGACGCAGACGATCGGGCCGACGTTCGAGAGTTACCGCAACCGCGGCCTGCCCGACGACATGTTCGACCCGGTCGCGAACATCGCGGCGTCGATCAACTACATCATCTCGGACTACGACGACATTTCCCGTGTGCAGCAGGCGAACCCGAACCTGCCGCCCAAGGGATACGCGCTCGGCGACATCGTCGGCACGGACGGCGCGTCGCTTCTCGGCACGATGGCGCGCACGCCGTCGATCGTTCCGGCTGACAGTCCGCGCCTGCTCGGAGACAACCCGAAGGTTCCCGAGTCCTACATCCCGCACCTGCCGAAGGATCCGCGCGCACAGCAGATCCTCAGCGAGACCAACGCGGCGATGGGCCGGGGCAACGGTTCGGTGACCAACCACATCAACATCCGGACGGTCGAGACCGACCCGGACGTGCTCGCCGCGAAGGTGTCGAGCCGTCTGGCGTGGGCGATGAGGGGGGCGAGCTGATGCCGACGCCGGTACTGCTGCCGACGTACACGATCGGCCCGTGGTCGGCGAATGTGGTGGACGACTCCGGGTGCCGCTGGCTGGTGTCCACGCAGACGCTGACCCACGGCCCCGGCGTCAAGACCCACACGTCGGAACGCCCCTTCGGCACGGGCGCCTACCGGGCGCGCGGCTTTCGCACGGGCCGGTCGGACACTCTGACCGGCACGTGCGAGGGCTTGAGCTGGGCAACCCGTGAGCAGGCCCGCAATACTCTGCTGGGCCTTTTCGGCACGGGCGACCAGATGCCGCTGTCCATCTACAACGGACTGTCCACGCGCACGATCAATGTCGAGCTGAACGACATCACGCACGTCGATGTCTGGGCGGACGGGCTGGGCTTCGACTGGCAGCTGTCGCTGTTCGCTGCGGACCCCCGGTTCCTGGACTCCGCGGTGCAGACCGCAGGCGCCACGGTGGTCTCCACGTCCACTGACGGCCTCGACTGGGCGACAGGCGGCGGCCTGGACTGGTCCACCGGCGGCGGTCTCAACTGGGGCACGTCGGGATCCACGGGCCTGCTGTCGATGACGAACAGCGGCACCGCGCCGACGTGGCCCGTGTTCCGGATCTCCGGCCCGATGACCAACCCGACGCTGACCGACCCGACAACCGGGAACGTCATCGCCTACACGGGCTTCGTGGACGTGGGCCAGACATTGGTCATCGACTGCTCTCCGTTCACCCGCACGGTGAACCTGAACGGGATCGACCGGTCCGGGGCGCTCAGCTCGGCCGCGTGGATCCAGATTCCTGCCGGGGGCACGACGGTGCTCCAGTTCTCCGGCTCCGGCGCCGGTTCCCTCACTGCCTCGTGGCAGTCCGCCTACTTCTGACAGGGAGGGCTCGATGACCACCAACGCTCTCGCGACGGGCTTCTGGAGTGCCCAGAGCGCCAACAACGCGCGCCAGGGCCGTGCTCTCGCCCAGAGCCTGTTCGTGGCTGCCTCGACCAATTCGCCGCTGTCCACGGTCCGCTCCGGCGTGATCCCGACGGTGTCGGACGGAACCTACGCCTACGACCTGCGCGTGACGGTCGCGTCCGGTCTCTCGATGACCGTGCAGCCGGGCTCGGCGGTGATCGGCCGGTCCGGGCAGGGCGGCTACATCACCTGGAATCTGCCGGCTGCCGACACGGTGACGTGCGACCCGGCCCCGACCACCAATCCTCGCAACGACATCGTGATCCTGCGGGTCTACGACGTGGCCCAGGGCGACACGGTTCCGGCGAGCGGGTCCATCGCGCAGGTCGAGATCATCACTGGCAGCCCGGCCGCGATCCCGACGGACCCGGTCGGCCCGGACTCCACCGGCCTGATCTCCAACTGGTCCGGGCTGCCTGTCCCGGCTCAGGGCAACGGCGGGGGCGTGGCGATCCCGCTGGCGCGGGCGCAGGTGTCCACCGGCGGCGTCATCACGCTCACCGACATCCGCCGCGGCACGTCGCCCATCGGCGGCGTGCGCGTGCTGCTGCCCGGCGACAAGCTCACCGATCCGTCGTACATGCCCGGCGACATCAGCTGGTACAACGGACATCGGTACTGGGACGGCACCGCCTGGCACGGGATCAAGACGAACCGGTACCCGCGCATCGCGGCGACCGGCTCCGGTGCTTCGGCGTCGTTCACGGGCACCATCAACACCTCCTACACGCTGGCGTCCGTATCCATCCCCGATCCGGGCTTTCCCTACCAGGTGAAGGTTTCCGGGTCGATCTTCCTGTCGGGCATGTCCAACAGCAGCGGCGGCGTGTCGCACCAGTTCGGCGCGATGGTCGACACGGCAACGCTGGTCGGGCCTTCTGCCGCCCCGACCGCGAACACCGTCGGTTCCATGTTCGTTGGCCAGACCAACTCGACGTTCGCCAACCCGGCGTTCGTCCGGACCAACCCGACCGTCTACACGGGCGCGCACACCGTGTACCTGATCCTGCAGCTCGGTTCGCAGGGGCCGGCGACGTGGGGCCCGCTGAACCAGCGCTCGGACTACGAGTTCGCGGTGGAAGCGATCCCGGCATGACCGAGCGCGCCTACACGGCGCTGGCGTACGACACGGTCACCGGGCGGTTCCTTGCCGACATCGACCTGCAAACGGACCCGACGTGGTCAGCCCGGATCAACGACACGGGCGGCTGGCAGATCGTGGCCGAGCTGCAGGACCGGGCGCACCGCGATGTCGTGCGCGGCTGGTGTGTTCCCTGGCGCACGTCGGTCGCGATCCTGTACGGGGCCACCGTGTGCCAGGCGGGGCCGATCGTCGGCTATGCGCCGTCGGATTCCCAGCCGCAGGTGCAGATCTCCGGCAAGGGCATCTGGGAGATGTTCAACCACCGGCTGCTCTTCAACGCTGCCTGGGACCCCACCGCGAAGCCGATCACCGACCCGTCCGCCGACTTCACCGTGAACGGTCCCTTGTACAAGATCGCCCGCGAACTGGTGAACAACGCGATGAACTGGCAGCACCGCGCCGGAGGCGGCCTGCCGATCGACCTGCCCGCCCAGGTGCCGGACGACTACAGCAACACTCGCACCTGGCACGGCTGGGAGATGGCTACTCCGGGTCAGCGGCTGCAGGAGTTGACGCAGGTGCAGAACGGGCCGGACGTGCTGTTCCAGCCCTACCTCACGGTTGTGAACGGGTTCCGCACGATCCGGCACCAGCTGCTCATCGGCAGCCCGTACCTGCAGCAGCGTGGTGTGCCGCTGAACTTCAACTTCGGCAACACGCTGGTGTCGATGACCGTGCAGGGCGACGGCACGAGCCAGGCCAACAGCGCGTTCGTGAAGGGCACCGGCAACGAGGCGGGCACGCTGTACGGATACGCCACCAACAACGTCCGCGTGCAGATCGGGTGGCCCGCGCTGGACATGGTGGACAGCAACCACACGTCGGTGCTGGACCCCGTCGCGCTCAACGCCTACGCAGCCGGCGATCTGACCCTCTACGGGTCGGTGCCGGAACAGTGGGAAGCCGTCGTGCTGGCCGACGCGGATCCCCAGTGGGGGCAGTACCTTCCCGGCCACTTCGCGAACTACTCGTTCCAGGACCACCCGTGGATCCCGGACGGGACCTACAGCCAGCGCATCCTCGGCGTCTCCGACGGCGGCGGCCAGTCCGGGCAGCGCGCGACGGTCAAGCACCAGCTGCAGAACTACCTGCTGCCGCTCACCTAGGAGGTCTCCGTGGTCGCCAACCAGCCCATCGAGCGCCCCGGCTCAGTGGACTTCCTGGTGAATCAGCTGAACGCGGTGGCCCAGCAGTCCGACGAGCAGACGCGCCAGTCCAAGTTCCCGCTCGTGGTCAGCCACCAGGACCCGGCCAGCCAGGCGCGCGTCGTCGACTTCCAGGTCGTGCCAGGAGTCAACGGTTCCGGCGCGGTCCTGTCGGTCTACGACGGCGCGCAGCACCTGGTGCTGGGCACTGACCCGGACACCGGCTACGGCCTGTCCCAGCCGCAGACCCAGGTTCCGATGTACCCGACGAACCCCGGCCTGATTTTCAACAGCAGCACGACGTGGGCGTCGTACTACACGGGCCAGGTGCAGCAGAACAACAGTTGTTTCCTGGCCCAGTGGCGCATGAACAACTCGTGGGGTGGGACCGGTGCGGCGTCGGTCGTCGCCAGCTACGTGAAGATCTACGACTCGGTGACCGGATGGAACTGGACTTCCCCGACCGTCACGTCCGGTTCCTCGACGACCACCTCGCCCGGGGTGCTGACGACCTGCGGCCCGTACTCGGTGCAGGTGCCGCAATCGAGCATCGGCAACCTGTTCGGCATCGACATCTACTCGCAGCTCGTGTCCGGCGGCGCTTCCTCGTCGATCGCGGTAACGCCGCTGTCGATGATCGGCTGCGCTCTCGCCTTCGCCCTCCCGTGGCTCGGCGGCACGCCATCGTCCTGAAAGGAGACAAGCGCACATGGCATCGATCGTCATCGACGGCGTGACCCAGCCCGGCAACACCGGGGAAGGCGTCTACCCGAAGTTCATCCTCGACAGTCGGACCGGGTTCTTCACGATCCAGCTGGCTGCGCCGACCGGCACCCCCGGCACCTATTCCGGAGGGATGACAGCTCAGTCTTTCGTGGAAGGGGACGACGCGCACCTCTACCAGTACCGCCTCCTGGTGAACCAGTACACGCCACCGGCCACGTTGCCGCCCGCGTGACCCAAAGCGATCCACAGTGGACAGATAGGGGGTGGCTGTGGCCACCGACGACGTGAACGACTCGCGATGGTGGTTCGGCCGCCTCGAATCGAAGCTCGACGGAATGGACGAGAAACTCGACCATACCGCCGAAACCCTTGGACGGCACGAGGAACGGATCCTCGCCGTCGAACGAGATGTCCGGGACTGGAAAACCGAGCGGGCCGCCGACCGGGCGGCCGCCGAGGCGCACGCAAGCAGCGCCCGCGTCGGCATCAAGATCGCCGTCGTCACCGCGGCGCTGTCCGCCCTCGGCAGCATCGTCGTCGGATTGCTGATGCTGCTCGTCCACCACTGACCGGGAGAACACCATGCAGAGCATCGCCAGGTGGGCGGATTTCTCCGCCGGATGGCCCGGCGCGGCCGCGCTCAAGGCCGCCGGCTACACCGGGGCCATCTGCTATGTCGGACTCGGCTCCGGCACGAAACGGCTCACCGCCGCGCACTACCAGGACTGTGTCGCCAACGGCCTGCAGGTGCTGTTGGTAGCCGAGTACGACACCCACGACGCCGAGCACGGCTACGCCACCGGCCACGCGAACGCGCAGCTCGCCCTCGACGACGCGCGCGCGCTCGGCATCCCCGACACCGTCGGCATCGCCTGCGTCGCCGACGAACACCTCACCCCCGACCAGATCCCGACCGCCGTCGAGTACGCGCGCGGCTTCCACGACGTGCTCGGCCTCGCCCGGACCGGCGCCTACGGGTTCGGCGAGTTCGTGGACGCCGTGCACGCCGCCGGGCTCGCTTCCTGGTGGTGGCGGTGCGGCAGCACCCCGGACGAGCCGTGGATGACGTTCTGGCAGCGCAACGACGGCACCACCGTGGTGGGCGGCGTCCAGGTCGACATCGACGAGCAGTACCAACCGATCCAGGAGGACACCGTGAGCTTCACCGACATCATCGGCACCCGCAAGGACGGGACCCCGATCACCGCGGGCGACGCGCTCGCGAACCTCTACCTCGGTGCCTACTACGGCGGCGGCGACGCCGGGGCCGGGGCGGTCTACCCCGTCGTGAACGCGCTCAACGCGAAGCTCGACGCGCTCACTGCTGCGGTCGCGAAGCTGGCCACAAGTCCCGACGTGACGCCGGACCAGCTGAAGCAGTGGCTGGACGACGCAGTCGCGCAGCACGTCCAGATCACGGGCACCGTGCAGGTCGGGCCCGCACCCAGCGCGCCGGCGGTGGCGTGATGCGCTGGCTTCCGGTCCGCAAAATTGCTGCCACCATCGTCGCCGCGGTCGTCACCGCGGGCCCGATCGCGATCCTCGACGCGGTCGGCGTGCACGTCGACACCGCGCTCGGCGTCCTCATCGTCGGGATCCTCACTCCGCTCGCCGGCTACCTGACGCCGGAGGCCGCCGCACCGGCACTGCCCGCGGGCACCCCGCCGACCAATCCGCCCACCCCCTAACAGCCGCCCACTACTCCGGGCGGCACCACAAGGCCCCCGCGCTCCCCGATCCAGACGGGTCGAGCGCGGGGGCCTTCCTTGCGTTGCGGGCGGGCCTGACGCCCCGAGGGGGAGGAGTGGGCGCCAGGCCCCGCGCCGTGCACGGTACAGCTCTGTCTGCCCTACACCACGCCACCAACACCGGAGTCAATGCGAGCAGGCACTTTCGTGGTGTCACGAAAGTGCCGGAGATTTCAGCCCTCGTCCTGGATCACCTCTCCGGTGTCCGGGTCGGTGTCGATCTCGGTGCCGTCGTCGCGGATCCACCAGCCCATCACGGCCTCCGGCGCTGTGGCTGCGGGTGCAGACCAGGGTGGCCCTCGGGGATTGTCCAGCCGAGCGAGCGTCGGTACGCCACGTCGCAGTACGGGCATTGGGTGGGCGCGCCGTTCACCCGCCGCTTGTCGAGCGTTTCGAACTCCGCGGCCGCTGTTGCACCGCACAGCATCGTGATGCCCTGGCCCGGGGCCGGGATCCCGGACAGGCGAGTCCGGTGCCACACGTTGTCGATCACGGGATGGATCGCAGCTGGGTCGATAAAGATCAGTGCGCTCATCGCAAAACCCCCGTCTGATTACGACCTGCACCTGGACACCCCAGGAGCATGTCGAGCACGGGATGAGCAATGCAAGCAATTCTAGCAATTTTCGATCAGAATGGGCACGGACGGAGTAGTCGGTTACATAGGGTCACGAGGCTGGCCATGGGGTTTCGCCGAATGGACGTTGATCGTGTGCTTCGATTGCGCCGATGATGTGGGAGATGCAGACCACTAGGAGGGCGTCATGCTGAAGTTCCTCGGCACCACATCCGACACCGGCAACTGTCCGACCGCCTACGAGACGGAGACGGAATACCTGATCCAGGGCAGCATCGTCACCGACCCGGAGATCCTCGAGCAGATCCGGCAACGCGGGAACGGGATCCCGGACTACGAGACCGTCGTCGCTGTCCCGAAAGCCCTCGCGAAATTCCTTCCCCGGGACGACGGATGACCGATCCGAACCAGCAGCTGGACCTGCTTTTCGGCAGCTTCGCCCGCAGCTCGTGGCGGTGGGAATGCCAAGGCGACTACGCGATCGACGCCGCCGCGCTGCAACGCTGGCGAGACGGCCGCCCGGCCGACATGACCCGGAAAGCGCCGTGGCTGCAGTACATCCGCGAGATCACCGCGGCCGGGAAAACGTTCGACCGGGTCCGGATGCTCACCGAGCCCCCGACCGAGTACCTGCGCTGGCTCGTCGAGCAGACCGACTCGAACATCGACGCCGGCGAGGACATCCGGTGGATCACGCAGTCCGCCGCGGCCGAGCTCGGGATGCCCAGCTACGACTTCTACCTGTTCGACGACAGCCGTGTCGCCATCATGCGGTTCGGTCCGGACAAGCTACTGTCCGACCTCGAGATCCGCGACGAGCCCGACGTGGTCGCCCGGCACCGGGCGTACCGGGACGCAGTCTGGCCCCGCGCGATGCCCCACTCCGACTACTACGCACCGAGGAGTACGTGACCAGCCCCACTGAACGCCGGCTTGCCCTCGGCGACCAGCTGCGCCTTCTCCGCGACACCGCCGGGATCAGCGGGAAACACCTCGCGGAACAACTCGGCTGGCCGGCATCGAAGATCTCCCGGATCGAGCGCGCCCGCCAAGCGGTCACCGACACCGACCTCGTCGCGATGTCCGCCGCGCTCGGGCTCGGCGCGGACGAGGCCGAGCAGCTGCGCAACGAGCTGCGCGCCATCCGGATCGAGGAAGCCCGCTGGAGCCAACATCTCCGCGTCGGACACCGCGCCCTGCAGGAGCAGGTGGGCCAGGAGCAGCGCGACGCCCAGCACATCGCGGTGTTCGCGCTGACCATGGTGCCCGGGCTGGTCCAGACGGCCGAGTACGCGCGGCACGTGTTCCTGTCCCTCGCCGAGGTCCACGACACGCCCCGCGACACCGAAGCCGCGGTCGGCGCCCGGATGGAACGCCAGCAGCTCCTCTACGCCGAGGGCAAGACGATCGAACTGCTGCTCACCACCTTCGCGTTCACCAACCCGATCGCGCCGGCATCGGTGATGCGCGCCCAGATCGACCGCCTGATCGCCCTGCAAGGCCTGCCGACGCTCCGGCTCGGCATCATCCCGCCCGGCGTCGCGCTGCCGGCCGCGGTAGCGCACACCTTCCGGATCGCGGACGACACCGTCTCCGTCGAACTCGTCAACACCGAGGTCAGCACACGGGATCCTGGAGACCTCGCGCTCTACACGAACTACCTGGCCAAGCTGTGGGACCTCGCGGCCGAAGGCGACGAAGCTCGGGCCTTGCTGATGCGACTGGCGCGCGACCTCACCTGACCGGGCCCAGGCAACACGAAGCCCCGGAGATCCGAGAACGCCTGGCATTCGTCGCGTCCGGTTCAGGACGCGGCGGGGTTTGCGTCCGGGGCAGCAGGCGGCTGTGTGGTGATGATCCCGACCGCGGTGGCCGTCACCTTCGCCCCAAACATCTCTAGCAGGCTCCGTATCCGCTCGACGCGCGCCGATTCCACGGCACCTTCTAGGACGGCAGGTGTGTGGGTCACGAGCCGGTGCAGTTCATCCTTGCTCAAGTCGGGCATGAGCTGCGCCAACAGCGCAGCCGTCGTCTTCGGCTCCGGACCGGCGTCCGCCAGGGTCACCGTGAACGCCTGGACCTTCTCGCCGACCGGAGCCGGACCCTTCGACAAGGTGTTGACCATCGACGCGAACGATCGTGCGAGGCTGCCCGCAGTCGGGTCTTTCTTCATCGGCACCATGCGCACGATCGAGACTCCGATGCCTTCGATGGTCAGGTAGACCTCGCGGTTGTCCACCTTCTTGGGCGCGGCCAGGGCGAACGGACCCATCGTCGCCAGCCTGGTCGCGGTGAGACGCTGGTTGATCGTGCCGGAGTCCTCGACGCGGGCCACGAGCCCGCTTACAGGCTTCTTGAGGCCCGTGCGCGGATCGCCCTGAATCACGTGCGTCTTGGTCAGGTGCAAGTCCGCGAAACTGGCCATCACGCCGGCATCTTTCTTCGCTTGCTTGTTGATGTTGTTGATGTACGTCGCGATCGCGAAGACCACGACGAAGATGATGATGGCGACACCTACGTTCATGACTGCTCCCCATCGTGTCCAGCTCTGCTGGAAGTGGTCGTGCCAGCAGGCTTGCTCGTTACGCGTTCGCGGAATCCGCGGTGCCAGGTGAGTGGACCGGTGATGCCGTCGAGCGCGGCCATGAACGCCCGCGTACACGCCGGGCAGAGATCTGCCGGCACGATCCAGCCCTCGGCCAGGTACTCGATGCAGTTGGACCATGCGGAGCGCTTCGGGGCCTCGCAGGCCAGGGCGGTCACAGTCTCGCCGCCGAACGCCCGATGATCTTGTGCTGTTCCGTCTCTGTTCCGTGAGACAGCCAATTGCGGTCGTCTCCAGTCAACGACGGCAAACGCATTGTGTGCAGGTCAGAGGCAAGATCGGTCATATCCGCGCTGGTCGGAAGAGTGCCCATCCGAAACCACCCAGATCTACGAGGGCACGAACCAGATCCAGCGGCTGGTGATGGCTCGGCAGTTGCTGAAGGGCTGAGGTTCTTCAACTTTTGGAAGCGGCACCGTCGACATGGCAGTGCCGCTTTTTCTTGTGCTCAGGACGCAGGCTTGTGCTGTCGATCATGCCTTTTCTGCGCCTTGACCACATCAATGGCCCTCGCTCTGACCCACTCCAGCAGGCCCTCCAGCGGCGTCGCCAACTCCTGGCCAAGTTCCGTGAGCGAGTACGTCACCTTAGGCGGCGTAGCGGGCTCCACCTCGCGGTGGATCAACCCGTCGCGCGTCAGCGTGCGCAGGTTCTGCGACAGCATCTTCTCGCTGATCCCGCCGATCGTGTCGCGCAGTTCGTAGAAGCGCGCCGGTCGTTCGCGCAAGGAGAGCAGGATCAGCGTGCCCCAGCGGCTGCACACGTGGTCGAGCACCGTCCGGCCGGGGCAGTCGCTGTTGAATGCGTCACCCGGGTCCGGAGAGGTGCGACGGCCTGCCTCGGTGCCTACTCCCATGTCAGGAGCTTACCTCAGGGTGCGTACTTACGAAAAGATAGCCCAAAACCTAGGGTGAGTATCACTGCGAAGCAAGGAGGTACTCCCCGTGACCACTGCTCCGACGCTGGTGATCGGCGCTACCGGCAACGTCGGCCGTCAGGTGGCTGTTCAGCTGACCGAACGAGAACTTCCGGTGCGCGCGTTGGCTCGACGGCCCGAGAAGGCCAATCTTCCCGCCAGTGTTGAAGTCGTGCCCGGTGACCTGTCTGATGTGGACAGCCTGCGCGCCGCCTTGCGCGGCGTGGACTCGGTGTTCTTGATGTGGCCGTTGATGTCTCGCGATCCGGCCGAGGCGATCGCGGACACGATCGCCGGCAGCGCCCGTCGGCTGGTTCTGCTCTCTTCGGCCGCGGTGCGCGGTGACTCGGACGACGCGATCAGCCGGGTCCATCGCGCGGTGGAGGAGGCGATCGAGCACACCAGTCTGGAGTGGACGTTCCTTCGACCGCACGGGTTCGCGACCAACACGCTCGGCTGGGCGTCGCAGATTCGCGAGAGCGGTGTCGTACGCGGGGCTTACGGTTCGGTGTACTCGACGCTCATCCACGAGGCCGATCTGGCGGCGGTCGCGGTGACTGCGCTGACCTCCGACGGTCACGTCGGCGCCAAATACGACCTCACCGGTGCCGCCGCGCTGACGCAGGTCGAGCAGGTCCGGGTGATCGGGGAGGTGATCGGCCGGGAGACCCGCTGGGAGGAGGTGCCGCGGGAGGTCGCGCGCGAACTCCTTCTCCAGCGGATTCCGGCGGAGTACGCGGACGCCATGCTCGACGCGTTCGCCCACTTGGCCAGCAGCGAACCCGACCGGCCGACGTCGACGGTGGAAGAGGTCACCGGGGTTCCGGCGCGGACCTTCGCCCAGTGGGTGGCCGATCACGCGGCCGAGTTCGATCCTGCGGCGCGCTGACCCGCGGCTTCAGCAATTGCTAATATGTGCGACTACCGAACCCGCCCGGCTCAGGGGTGGGACCTGGGCCGATGGCGGCAGCCGTGAGCAGGCTGCTGTACCAGCTGAAAGCCGAGTTCTTCAAGACGCTCGGCCATCCGGCCCGGACCCGGGTGCTGGAGCTGCTGACGCAGCGCGAGCACGCGGTCGCGGAGCTGCTGGCGGTCGCGCGCGAGGTCCTGACCGGCGTGCTGGCGCGCCAAGCCGACCTGCGCGCCGAGCACGCGGCCTGAAGCACGGTGAACAATCCGACCGGAGGCGATGTGACGAGCGAATTCGTGCGGGAACTGAAGCGGGGGATCGCGGCGGCGCAGCAGGCGCTGGACGACGCGGGCGAGGAAGAGGCGGAAGGCCACCGCGAGCGATTGGCCGAACTGCGGGAGATCGCGCACCAGAACGACGTCGACCTCCGCGAGCCGGACCGGTGAGCTGGGCCCGTCCCGAGCTGGCGAGAGCCGGGGACAACACGTAGAACGGACCGTCACGAGACGCGGCGGAGCGGTCGGCTGCTTCGCGCTCGGTGCCGGACGAGTTCGGGGCGGAACTGGCGAAAGCGGTGCTGCGCAACGAGAACTCAAGGGGCCAGGCAGGAAGAAGCCGCCGCGATCGTGCTGACCGCGGCGGCCCTGAGACATTCGCCGAGACGGGTGCGGCCGCCTCGGAAGCGCTAGATCAGCGGTCGTAATACGTAGTCGGCCCCTCCGGCCACTGCCGCGTGGGCGGGGGAGGCGGCGGCTGCTCCGCCCGGCTGCTCCGCTTCCGCCGATGCAGCGTCCGGGCACTGGCCGCCATGCTGCTCACGAGCGAGGCGATCACCAGCCCGATCACCAGGTTGATCGCCGCCGTCGCGATCTTCGCTTCCAGGCCTACCGTCAGGGTGAGCGGCACGACCACCGCGATGGCCGTCACCAGCACCATGATCCAGCCGAAGAACTGGCCCGGCGCGGGGGTCGCCACGCTCAGCAGGTGCATCAGCCCGGTCGCCAGCAGGGCGACGGCCGCGGCGGAGACGGCGTAGGTCGGCGTGCTCGCTTTGCCCCACAGCCCGTCGCCTTTCGGGGCGAGGACGGGCACGTCGAAGATGCCTCGCGCGATCAGCAGGCCCACGACCGCCACGAGCGCCGCGACGATCGCGGTGGCAACTCCGCCTGCCCACAACCTGGCGGCGTCGATGCCTGGCCGGGTGTCCTCCCCGTAACTGCCGGGGTACTGCTGCACCATCGGGCGGTCCTTCCATCGCGAAACCGGTCGCTGCTGATTGTCGCGCTAATTCGGCTGCTCCGCCGGTTCGGCGGACTTCGCGAGCGAACGCAGCCGGAACGACAGGACTACCAGGGTTACCCCGTAAATCACCGCGTAAATCCCGATCAGCAGCGCGACGCCGAACGCGCCCGCGATCGGGTGGAACAACACGAGCACCCCGGCGACCACCGAAAGCGCGCCCGCCACGACGAGAAACGCCTCGCCGGTGATCTGCTTGCGCAGCCGGATCGCGGCGACGATCTCCATGATCCCGGTGACCACCGCCCACGCCCCGACGAGCGTCGCCAGCACCAGCACGGTCACGCCAGGCCACACCAGCGTCAGCACCCCGGCGATCAGGCCCAGCACGCCGAGCAGCGCGTACGCGATCCGGTGCGCGCCGTCGCCCGGCCGGAACGCGTGCATGATCGCGCCGACCGCGTCGATCAGCACGTAGATCCCGAACAGGAAAGCCAGCGCCAGCACGGTGATCCCCGGCCACACCAGCGCCAGCACGCCGAACAGCACGCCCAGGATCCCGCGCGTGAGCACGAGCGGCCACGCGCGCCGCGGATCGACCACCGCGAAGCCGAGGACGGGCGGAATGGGCGTGGACATCGAGCGCCTCCCGGGGTGTCGTGCTGACCTGGCGAAACGGTAGCCGGACCTGGACAGCACCGCCGGGACCTCACCCGATCGAGGGCGTCACCACGCGACCGTCAGCCCGGCGAGGCGCCACGTCCCGGGGTCGGGTACCCGCTTCGCCTCAAGGACACGCAAGCCGGGGAACCGGTCGAGCAACGCGGTCAGCGCCACCTCCGCCTGCACCCTCGCGAACGACGCGCCGAGGCAGAAATGCGGACCGTGCGCGAAACCGAGGTGCGCGCCGGCCGAGCGGCGGACGTCGAACCGGTCCGGATCGGCGAAGACGCGCGGATCCCGGTTCGCCGCCGCGATCGACGCGGTGACCGGCTCGCCCCGGCGGATCCGCACGCCGTGCAGGTCCACGTCCTCGGTCGCCCGCCGGGGAATCGTCAGCAGCTGCGAACCGCACCAGCGCATCAATTCCTCGACCGCGCCCGGCCACCGGTCCGGTTCCGCGCGCAGCAGGTCGAGCTGATCCGGATGGGACAGCAGCGTTTCCACGGAATTGGCGATGAAGTTCGCCGGAGTCTGCCCGGCCAGCACGAGCTGCCAGACGAGCGCGACGGATTCCGTTTCCGTCAGGCCCGCGTTCGCCAGATGCGCCAGCATCGCGCTGTCCGGATGCGCGACCAGCGTCCGCGAGCTGTCGATGATCCCGGGCACGGCGGCGGCGAACCCGTCGCCGGACACCTGGACGACCGCCGCGCCGTACTCGTGCCAGCGCGGCCGTTGCGCCTCGGGGACGCCGACGAGCGCGCAGACGACTTCCATCGGCAACGGCTGGGCGAACTCGGCCAGCAGGTCGACCGGCCCTTCCGCGGGCAGCGCGTCCAGGTACCGGGCGACGACTTTCTCGATCTCCGGGCGGAAATCCAGCGCGCGACGCGCGGCGAACGCGGGCGTGGCGAGACGGCGCAACCGGGCGTGTTCGGCCCCTTCCATTTCCTGCATCGTCCGCAGGTAAGGACGGCAGTGCTCGGGCACCTCCGGACGCTGATAGCTGGCCTCGCTCAAGGCGAACCGCTGGTCGGTGAGCATCGCGCGCGCCTCGGCGTGCCGCGTCAGCACCCACATCGGCGGGAAGCCGGGACCGGTCAGCTTGGCCAGCGGGCCCTGCTCGCGGGCGGCTCCGTAGGCGGCGAACGGGTCGCTCGTGACGGCCGGATCGGTCAGGTCGAGCTCGGGAACGGGGGACACCGCGACCTCCAGATGGTCATTTCAGATGATCTCATCATATGGATGACGACGGTATCTTGACAAGGAAGCGGATCGGGAGGACTCACGATGGCGCGGCTGACCAGGGCGCAGACGCAGGAGCGCAACCGGGCGAAGGTGCTGGCCGCCGCCCGCGAGGAGTTCACCGAGCGCGGGTTCCGCGACGCCAAGATCGACGTGATCGCCGAGCGCGCCGAGCTGACCCGCGGCGCGGTCTACTCCAATTTCCCCGGCAAACGCGCGCTCTACTTCGCCGTGCTCGCGGCGGAGGCGGAGCAGTTCGCTGCCCAGCCGCCCGAGCCGGACCCGGGCCTGACGCCCGCCGAAGCGCTCGGCGCGTTCGCCCGCGCCTGGGTCGCCCGCCTGCCGCTGGCCACCGATCCGGACGCGCGCCTCGGCGTCGATCTGCTGCCGGAAATCCTCGCCGACGAAGTCACCCACCGGCCGTACGCGCAGTTGCTGCGGTTCGACGCGATCGTGCTCGGTCTGGTGCTGGAGCGGCTTTCGCCCTCATCCGGACGCTTGGTGCGAGTGGCGGAAGCGGCGTTGACGATGCTGCACGGGGCGAGTCAGCTCGCGGCCGCGGCACCCGGTTTCGGCGAGCCGTTCAACGTCGTGCGCGCGTGCGAAGCGTTGCCGGCGCTGGAGATGAGCGACACCTGGCCGGATCCGCCGATCGTGGCCCCAGCGCGAGCTGCCGGGGAAACCTGGTCTCCGCCGGAGGTTTTCGACGCCCTGCGAGGGCGTCCGGTGCGCATCGACGGCGACGGAGTGGTCGCGGTGATCGGGCTGCATCGGCTGTCCGCGGTGGAGGAAGCGCTGCGGGCAGCCAAGGACGTCACGCTCGTCGTCGTGACCGGTCAGCCGGGGGAGCTGGTTCCGCTGACCAGCTTGGTGCTGGCGGATCTGCGGGGATTGCTGAAGAAGTCCTGCCCGGAGCAGGCGTGGCCGGACGTGCGCGTGATCGTGGACGAGACCGGTGCGGTGGCTGCCGCGGCAGGCGTTTCGGCGGTGAGCGACGCGACCGAAACCGCGCTCCGAGTCCACAATGGACACATCCTGCTGCGTGCCGAGGGCTTCGGAGCCTGCCACGCCGCCGCGACGAGCCCGGTGCCCGCCGAAAGCCGTGAGGGGAACCCTGAAGTCGCTCAGGATTCCCCTCACGGAATGCCAGATCAGCCGATGCGGTAGCTGTACGGCAGAGTCGCCAGCACCTCACCGGTTCCGACCTGCGGCAGACCGGTCACCCCGGTCGGCAGCGACGGCACGGTCACGATGTTCAAGTGCCCGGCCACCTTGTCCCCGCGGTTGCCGGACGGCGTGATCGTGACCATGATCGTCGCGGTCTCGCCCGGCTTCACCAGCTGCGGCGTGCCGCCGGTGCCGTTCGGGTCCACCGACTGGCCGTACGGGTCGCCGGTCGACGACGTCACCGAACCGTCGAAGCCCGCGGTCTGGATCGACGCCGTGTAGCTCGAATGCCCGGCGGGCGCGCCGTCCGGACCGAACGGGCCGATCTCCTGCACGTCGGCGAACCAGACGCCCTTGGTGACGTACCCGGTCTTCTCGCCGATCGTCGCGACCGACACCGTGCTGCCGTTCTGCGCGGACTTCAGGTCGCCGAGCACGTCGATGCCCGCCGCCGAGCCCTGGATTTCCGCCTGTGCGGGCACGGTCGAGGACGTCGCGACAGTGAACTTGCTCGTCTCCGGCGGAATCGAATACACCGGAGCGTTCGTGTTCAGCTCCGGCAGGTCGACCTCGGTCGAACCCTGGATCGGCTGCGGCTGCAGCGTTTGCCGGGTGTTCGTGCGCGCGTCGACGCCGATGGCGATTGGCTCGATTCCGGTGTTGCGCACCGTCACCGGCACGGTCACCGGCTTGCCCGCCGCGAGCGACGCGGACTGCGGCAGCGCGGGTGCGCTGGCCGAGGCCTGGTCGAAGCCGACGGTTCCGGTGAACGGCTGGTCGATCTGCTTGCCCGTCACCGGGTTCTGCACGACGAGCACCAGGTGCCAGCGGCCCGGCAGCGGGTTGGCGTCGACGAGCTGCAACGCGGTGCCCTGGCCCAGCGTCGTGGCCGAGGTGAGGAAGGCGTTGCTGTTCACGTCGGCGAGTTCGCCGTTCGGGTCGACCAGCACGCCGTCGAGCAGCGTGCCCGGATCCTGCAGCTTCACCGCGACGTCGAGGTCCCGCTTGCCGCGCGGCACGTCGAATTCGTAGGAGAAGGTCTGCGCGGGCGACACCGCGCGGGCGTTGCCGCCGGTGATCGTGCCGCCGAAGGTTCCCGGGCCGTGGTTCGTCGGGATCAGCGCGCGCAGCACGGCCGACACGCTGGTCTGGTGGCCGTCGGAGCTGCCGAAGGTGATCGAGTAGTCCGCGTCGCCGCCGCTGGCCGGGGTCTGCAGCGCGACGTGCACCGGCTTCGTCTGACCGGGGTTGAGCTGCAGGATCTGCGGCGACACCTGGCCGTACGGGACGGCCCGCTGCGCGGTGGTCGCCAGCTGGATGTCACCGGTGTATCCGGCCTGTCCGGACGCCGAGTACAGCACCGCGGTCCACGTGCCCGCGGCCGGCCGCGTGACGTCCACGTTGGCGTAGTTCGCCGTCGCGGCCCCGCCCTGCGGACGGCTGTTGGCGACGAAAGTGCCGTCCGGCGCGAGCAGCGTCAGCCGCACCACCGGGGTGACGGACTGGCCGTTGACCGCCTTCGGACTGCCCTGCCAGGCCATCCGAGCCAGCAGCCGCTGCGCGCCGTTCGGCACGGAGAACGTGACCTTCTTGTACGCCCAGTTGGTGCCGTTGAAGTACGGGAACGTCGGCAGCTTCGTCGAGTCGAACCCGGTGGTCTGCGTCTGCGTGCCCATCGGGGCGAAGGTCCGCGTGCCGGTGCTGACCGTCAGCGGCTTGGTGCCCGAGTTGGTGACGTTCACCGACGCCTGCTGCGTGCTGCCGGGCGCGCCTTCCAGCGTCAGCTGGTCAGCCGACAGCGAGATGTTCGACGCGACTCCCGCCGGTGCCCCGGTCGAGCCCGTGGCGGTGAGCGCCGCTTCGACCGCCGCGCGGGCGTCGAGAAGGCCAGCGCCCTGCTCGTCGGCCGGGAGGTTGAGGTCGCGTGCGGTGCTGGTGATGATCTGCTTCACCTGTGCGGGCGTCGGCGACGCACCGTGGTGGGAATTGCGGTAACTCTGGATGACCAGTGCGGCAACGCCCGCGGTCAGCGGGGCGGATTCACTGGTGCCGCCGAACGATTCGAGGTCGGTCGGCTGCGGCACGGTGTTGAAGTTGTGGCATTCCGCGTACGCCGGCGCGCAATCGGCCCAGTTGCCCTCGCCGGGTGCGACGAGGTCGATGGTGCGGCCGTCCTGCGTGATGCCGGACGACGACAGCGCGGAGATGTTGTCGCTCACCCACTTCCCGTTGGAGAACGGGAAGGCCGCGTAGCCGGTCTGCGCGTACAGCCGGTTGTCGGTCGTCGCGCCGGTCGAGATCACCAGCGGGTCGGTGGCCGGGCTGCCGATCGTGGACGTGACGCCCGCGTCGCCGCTCGAGGCGGTCACCGTGACGCCCGCGGCCACGGCCTGGTCGTTGAAGACCTGGAAGAGGTTGCGGGAGCTGGAATCGGGGTACTGGTTGAGGCCGAGCGACTCGTTGATCACGTCGACGTGGTCGACGGTCACCGCGTAGTCGATCGCCTGCAGCACCGCGGAGTTCGTGGCGGTCCGGCCGAAAACGTTGAGGCCGACCAGGCTCGCGCCCGGGGCGACGCCCTTGACGACGATGTTGCAGCCCGCCGGGAGCGGGTGCTTCTCGTTCACGAACTTCGACAGGTCGTGGACCACGACGCCCTGCGCGGCGATCGAGGAGGCGTCGCCGAAGGCCTCGGCCCCGGCGTCGGTCGTGTTCGGGCCGTCGCCGGAGAAGTCCTGGTAGTCCGAGAACACATGGCTGCCGTCGGGACGGATGAAGTCGGCGTAGTTCGGGTCCATGTTGTCGGCGAGGAACGCGACCTTCACCCCGGTGCCATTGGCCAGGTCGGAAGCGCTCTTGCCGCCGTTGGTGCTGTACGCGCGGATCGACGTCAGCGCTTCGGGCTCCAGCAACGGTTTCGCCGGATCGGCCGGGCAGATCGCGTTCGGGGTGGCCGGCGAGGCCGGTCCGCCTGCCTTCGGCGCGGCGGCCGGAGCGCTCGGTTTGGCGTCCGGCAGCGTCACCTTGCTGTCCGGCAGCACCTGCGCGACCGCCGGGTCGTGCGCGAGCTGCGCGGCCTGCGCGGGCGTGACGGTGGCGGAGAAAGCGTTGCCCAGTGCGAAATGCTTGACCTTCGCGGGTGCCGCGCCCGCGAGCTTGGCGAGCACCGAGTCCTGTTCTTGGGTGGCCTTGGCGCGGCGAGTGTCCGAGGCCGCCTTGGTGGGCGGCGCGCTGGGCAGCTGGTCCGCGAGGACGACGATCACCGATTGCGGCGTGGTGTCGGCCGACGCGGCTGGCGAGGCAGCCTGCGCCGGCTGGGTGACCCCGGCCAGCACCAGGCTGCCGGTCGCAGCCATGACCAGGGCGCGAACGGATCGCGAGGAACGCCCCATGTGCAGTTCCCACTTCCTGCTAGAAGGGTTCGTGAGTTACCGGCCCCGACGAAATCGGGCGCATTCGTGCCGCGTCCGATTTCCCAGTAGGGGAACTCTTTCCGACTCCTTCGCGATCCACAAGCGACAATAGTGGGAAACAAATCCGGCAAACAGGACCGAATTTCCGCGCGTTGGCGCCTTCGGTCCCGTTTGCCGGAATCGGGGTCAGTTCTGCGGCAGGTGCCGGCGCGAGTGCCGGGTCACCACAAGGGTTCCCGCGATGGCGACCGCCGCGACGCAGGCGAGCAGCACCGGGTAGCCCGCTACTCCGTTCAGGGCCGCCAAAAGCGACGGCAAGAGGAATCCGACATACGCCAGCGCGTAGTACACGCCGGTGAGTTCCGCGATTTCGCCCGGCCGGGCGAGACGTTGCAATTCCAGCAGCCCGGACACCACCACGATGCCGTAAGCGGCGCCCAGCACGACCGCCGCGCCGAGAGCGATCCACGGCGATTCCCGTGCCGCGGCGAAGACGCTCAAGACGAGGCCGACGCAGAGCACCGTCATCCCGGTGAGCACGGCCCGGGCGCTGGTGGCGCGGTCGACCCGCTTGGCGATCGGCTGGATCCCGACTCCCGCGCCGATCGCGCAGACGGTGAGCAAAGTGGAATAGGCCAGCGCCCACGACCCGGTTTGGTGCTCGACCAGCTGCGGAAGGATCGCGTACGCGACGCCGCACGAGCCGAAGATCCACGGTGCCGCGGGCAGGATGACGCGGCGGAAT
This sequence comes from Amycolatopsis echigonensis, assembly GCF_002846615.1. Lineage (NCBI taxonomy): Bacteria > Bacillati > Actinomycetota > Actinomycetes > Pseudonocardiales > Pseudonocardiaceae > Amycolatopsis > Amycolatopsis echigonensis. The sequence goes on from NZ_PJMY01000003.1 coordinate 6,092,535, forward strand.
CGCGGATGCCTCGCGGTGGCGGGCAGCGCGGCGCGGACCGACGCGGTCCGGACAGCGAGCGTTTCCGGACTGCGCGTGACCGCGGCCAGCGAGACCAGCGCGAGTCCGATGTGGACCAGATAGGGGAGCACCATCGGCCACGGCCCCCATTGCGCGAGCACTCCGGCGACGCCCGGGCCGATGCCGAGCCCGAGCGTGAGGCACAGCGCGGCGCGCCGGGTGCCCGTGTCGGCCGCGCTGTACGGGTCGGCGTCGGCGAGTTCCTTGATCCAGGTAGAGCCCACGGCCATCGCGACCGCGACCGCGATGCCGGCGAGGAACCGGCCGGCGGCGATCCACGCGACGCCGAGCGGGCCGAGCGCCAGCAGCATGCTCGCCAGCAGCGACAGCACGGTGCCGGCGAACATCACCGGGCGGCGACCGTACCGATTGGACAGTCCGCCGGACAGCAGCAGTCCCGGCACGAGGCCGACGACGTACGCGCCGAGCAGGGCGTCGACGGTGAACGCGGAGTAGCCCGCGGCGTGGTACATCACGAGCAGCGGGGTGAACTGGTTGCCGCCCCAGCCGCACGCGAACACCGCGGCGGCGGCCGGGAACCAGGCCGGGAGCGTGGTCGTTTCGGGCAGGGGAGCGCGGTCGGCGGTAGCGGTCATCGACGGTGCACCGAATCCAAGTGGGCTCGCAGGGCCGGGGCGAAGGTGTCGGCCTTCGTCTCGGCCTCCGCGATGATGGTGAGCAGTTGTTCGTGCTCGCCGACGACCCGCGGCAGGCGGGCCGGGATCGGCGCGAGCGCGTGGACGTTCATCCGGCGCTGCCGGTCGGCGAGGGTGGTGTAAAAGCTGAGCAGCAGCGCGTTGCCGCCAGCGGCGACGATCGTGCGGTGGAACAGCTCGTCGGCTTCGGCGAACGCGGGCACGTCGCCCGCTTCGGCGTGTCGGCGTTGGGTGTCCAGCACCGCGCGCAGCTGCTCGAGCGCGTCCGGGATCAGCTCCGGGCGGCGGCCGAGCCGCTGTACCGCGGCGCTTTCGACGGCCTCACGGGCTTCGAGGACGTCCTCCGCTTCTCCCGGGGTGACCGGCACGACGATCGCGCCGCGCTTCGGGATCAAGTTGAGCAGTCCCTCGACCTGCAGCCGCAGGAACGCCTCGCGCACCGGAGTGCGGCTCACCCCGAGGCGCTCGGCGATCTCGCCCTCGCTGAACAGGTGTCCGCCGGGCAGCTCGCCGGTGAGCACGAGTTCCTTGGTGAGCTCGTAGGCGCGGTCGGCGGCGGGTTTCAGAGCGTTCACAGGAGCGACGCTAACATGCATCCCAGCTTGTATCTAAGGTGTTGTGACCTGCGGCTCAGCAGTTCTGTCGGGGCCCTGTGCGATCCTCGCTGGCGTGCGATTGCTCCTTGATGCCCGGCCGACCGTGCAGCAAGCCGTCGACGCCGTCCGCGCGGCCCTCGCCGACGGCCTCGACCCGGACGAGGACCCGCCGCGGTCCGTCGTGCCCGTGCCCCCCGGGCAGTTCCTGCTGATGCCCGCGTTCTGGGACCGCTTCGCCGGGGTCAAGGTCGCGTCCGTCGCGCCGGACAACCCGGCTCGGGGACTGCCGCGGATCCAGGGGCACTACCTCCTGATGGACGGCCAGACGCTCACGCCGATAGCGCTGCTGGACGGCGTCGCGCTCACTTCGGTGCGCACGGCGGCCGTCTCCGCGGTCGCGGCGGATCTGCTCGCGGTGCCGGACGCGGAACGGCTCGTGGTGTTCGGGACGGGGCCGCAGGCGCGGAGTCACATCGAGGCTTTCCGGGCGGTGCGATCTCTGCGGGACGTGGTGGTGGTCGGCCGGAATTCGGAGCGGACGCGAGCCTTTGCCGCGCAGTACCCGTTCGCCCGGGTCGGCACGCCGGACGACGTGGCCTCAGCTGATCTCGTTGCCTGCTGCACCTCTTCGCGGACCCCGGTGTTCGACGGTGCCAAGGTGCCCGAGCACGCCGTCGTCGTGGCCGTTGGCTCGCATGAACCTGAGGCGCGGGAAGTCGACGATGTCCTCATTGGACGGTCCACTGTGGTCGTTGAGGGAATCGGCGCGGCTGCTAGCGAGGCTGGGGAGGTAGTGCTGGCAAGGGAATCCGGTGTGCTCGCCGTGGATGATCTTGTCTCGCTCGCGGCACTGGCTTCGGGGCATGCCGTGGGAGCGGGGCCTCGGGTGTTCAAGAGCGTCGGGATGGCTTGGGAGGACCTGGTCGTCGCCGCGGCCGTCTACGAAGCTGCCGAGTGACCGGAATTGTCGGTGGGGGCGGATAGCCTGGGCTTCTTCGACGGCGAGGGGAGACTGGGATGTCCGAGGAGCTGACCACCGCGGCGGAACTGTTCGACGCGATCGGCGCTGGCTATGAGGAGGCGTTCGGCCGCCGGCCGGTGGTGGACGCGGCGGTACGGGAGTTGATCGAGGTCCTGCCGCCGTCGGCGCGCGTGCTCGACATCGGCAGCGGGACCGGCCGTCCCGCGGCGGCGGAGCTGGTTGCCGCGGGACATCGGGTGACCGGGATCGACGTGTCGGCGGAGATGGTGCGGATCGCCCGCGAACAGGTGCCCGGGGCTGAGTTCGTGCAGGCTGACGTGCGGGAATGGGAGACATCACCGGGCTCGTGGGACGCGGTGTGCGCGTTCTTCTCGTTCGTGCAGCTGTCGAGGGCCGAGACAGAGCGGGTCCTCGGCCGCATCGCCGGCTGGCTGGCGCCGGGCGGAAGGTTCGCGCTGGTGACCGTGCCCGCTGATATCGAGAACGTGCCGATCGAGTTCCTCGGCCACTCGATCCGGGTGACGAGCTTCCCGGTGGACGCGCTGGTCGAGCGGGTGCGTGCGGCCGGACTGGAGGTGACCGGGACCCGGGAGGAGACGTTCGAGCCGGAGACGCCGGGGACGGAGCCGGAGGAACACGTCCTGATCTCGGCCCGCAAACCCGGCTGAGCGGGGCTGGAAATCGCGCTGGGGCGGCGGGATCGTGAAATAGATTCGGCGAGGCGGCGCGTCGGACGGAAAAACGGAGCGGCATTTTCGTGCTCTCCGGGTAAACACGCCGGAAACTGCGCGGAAAATGCCGCCCCGTCTCGCTCGATGCGTCCTTCGCTTAGCTCGCCGGATGAGGTCTGACTACGGCCTGACGATTACCGGTCTGACGCGGCTCGCTGGTCGCGATGTGACGCGTGGTTCGCACCAGACGCCGATGCGCGCCGTTCGCGACGAACGTTGACGCTGGACGTTGACGCGCGGTCCGCCACGGACGCTCTTGCGCGTGGTTCGCCGTGGCCGTTGACGCACGCGGTGTGCCCGTGGAGGTTGACCCGCCACGGACGCTCCGTGGGCGTGGTTCGCCGTAGACACTGAATGCGCGTTGCTCGCCTGGACGTTGCGGTGGTTCGCCGCGGACGCTGATGCGCGCGGTTCGCCCCGGACGTTGACGAGCGATTCCTTGCGGACATTGACGCGCTCGTCGCGGACGTTGAGGTGCATGGTTCGCCCGTGGACGCTGTTGCTGGTGGTTCGCCCCGTCGACGTTAGACGCGCGTGGCTCGCCGGTGGGCGTTGACGCGCGTGGCTCGTCTTGGACGTGCTCGGCACCGTAACTCAGGCCGGAAAAGCCGTTGTTACTGCTGGTTGCCCCACTGCTGCTCGCCCTGGTCGTAGCCGCCCTGCTGACCGCCCTGCTCGAAACCCTGCTGGCCGCCCTGCTCGTAGCCGCCCTGGCCGCCCTGCTGGAAACCGCCCTGGCCGCCTTGTTCGTAGCCGCCCCGTTCGCCCTGGCCAAAGCCGCCTTGCTGGCCGCGGCCTTCGCCGTAGCCGCCCTGCTCGCCCTGGCCGAAACCGCCTTGCTGGCCGCGGCCTTCGCCGTAGCCGCCCTGCTCGCCCTGGCCGAAACCGCCCTGGCCGCCCTGCTCGTAGCCGCCCTGGCCGAATCCGCCTTGCTGGCCGCCGCCCTGCTGGCCGCGACCCTCGCCGAAGCCGCCCTGCTGGCCGCCCTGCTCGAACCCGCCCTGCTGCTGGCCGCCCTGGCCGCCCTGGTCGAAGCCGCCCTGCTGCTGGCCGCCGCCCTGTTCCTGGCCGCCCTGCTGGCCGCCGCCGAAGTTTTCCTTCAGCTTGTCCGCGCCCTGGCGGATCTGGTCGCCGTGCTGGCCGCCCGTTTTCTGGTCGGCGAATTCGGCGGCCTTGTCGATGCCCTGGCCGACTTTGTCCGGGTTGTTGCCCGCGAATTCCTGGATCTTGTCCTTGGCCTGGTCGAAAAAGCTCATCTAAATTCCTCCTTGATCCATTCGTGACCCATGGATACCAGCCGGGTACCCGACGGGCGCGGCAGCGAGACGCCAGTCCCCGGTTCGGGTGAGGCGCGGCGCCGGTTCTGCCCGGGTCGGGCCACGGGTGGGTTACCCCACACGCCCGGGTCCGGGCCGGGGCGGCCGGTAGGGTCGCCGCCGCAGGGCGCCGGAGCCGAGGAGGACATGTGGCGGGACCGTTGAGCGGGCTGAAAGTCGTCGAACTGGCCGGAATCGGGCCGGGGCCGCACGCGTGCATGGTGCTCGCCGACCTGGGCGCGGACGTCGTCCGCGTGGAACGGCCTTCCGGATCGCTCGACCTCAGCGGCGGCAAACCGGACCCGCTGCTGCGCGGCCGCCGCTCGGTCGCCGCGGACCTCAAGACCTCCGAAGGCCGCGAACTCGTCCTGCGGCTCGCGGCGAAGGCGGACGTGCTGATCGAGGGCCTGCGCCCGGGCGTCACCGAACGGCTCGGCGTCGGGCCGGACGACTGCTTCGCGTGCAACCCCCGCTTGGTCTACGGCCGGATGACCGGCTGGGGCCAGGACGGCCCGCTCGCCCAGCGCGCCGGGCACGACATCAACTACCTGGGCCTCACCGGCGTGCTGCACGCGATCGGCCGCGCGGGCGAACGTCCGGTGCCGCCGCTCAACCTGGTCGGCGACTTCGGCGGCGGGTCGATGTTCCTGATCGCGGGCGTGCTCGCGGCGTTGTGGGAATGCGGCCGGACCGGACGCGGCCAGGTCGTCGACGCGGCGATGGTCGACGGCGCGAACGTGCTCTCCCAGATGATGTGGGCCTTGCGCGGCTTGGGTTCCTGGTCCGACGAACGCGGCACGAACCTCCTGGACGGCGGTGCGCCGTTCTACGACACGTATGTCTGCGCGGACGGCCGTTACGTCGCCGTCGGTTCCCTGGAACCGCAGTTCTACGCGGCTCTCCTGAACGGCCTCGGCCTCGCCGCGGAAGACCTCCCGCCGCAACTCGACCGCGACGGCTGGCCCACTCTCCGCGCCACCTTCACCCGCGTGTTCCTGACTCGGACGCGCGACGAATGGGCCGAGGTCTTCGACGGCACCGACGCGTGCGTCACGCCAGTCCTCGCGCCCGACGAGGCTCCCCAGCACCCGCACATCGCCGCGCGGTCCGGCCTGATCACGCTGGACGGGATCGTCCAGCCCACCCCGGCACCGCGGTTTTCGCGCAGCACACCGGATGTGCCGTCCTCGCCGCCGGTCCCGGGCGCGGACACGGAAAAAGTCCTCGCCGACTGGGAGGCCTAGGAGCCGCACCTGCCGCACGACGGCGTCCCGGCTTCGGCTGGCCCGCGAACCGCGTCAGCGCGAGGTCGGGGAATGGCTCGCGCCGGTGCGGTGACGCGGTTGGTCGTTCGCGGCGAGGCAACGTGCTGGACTACGGCATCGTTCGCCAGCCCGCCAGTACGCCTAGCCCCGCAATCGCACCGGCAAAGTCACATGCCCGTTGGTGATGAACGACGGCACCGGCTCCAGCTTCTCCTCGTCCACGGCCAGCGCCAGACCCGGGAACCTCTCGAACAACGCGGGCAGCGCGAGCTCCGCTTCCATCCGGGCGAGCTGCGCACCGAGGCAATAGTGCACGCCATGGCCGAACGCGAGCGCGGTTTTGTCCTTGCGGGACAGGTCGAACTCGTTCGCGTCCGGGCCGTGGTGGCTCTCGTCGCGTCCGGCGGGGCCGAAGGACGCGAGGATCGGGTCGCCCGCGCGGATGGTCGTGCCCTCGACCTCGATGTCCTCCCGCGCGAACCGCAGCGGCAGGTGCGAAATCGGTGCCTGCCAGCGCAAAGTCTCGTCCACCACGTCCGGCCAGGCGCGCGTTCCGTCGAGGACCTGCCGCAGCTGTGCGGGATGAGTGAGCAGCGCGGTCACGGCCTGGTCGAGCAGGTTGACCGTCGTCTCGTGGCCAGCGGTGATCACCAGGATCAGCGTGTCCACGAGTTCGGCTTCGCTGAGCCGGGAGCCGTGCGAATCGCGTGCGGTGATCAGGGCGCTCGCGAGGTCGTCACCCGGTTCGGCGCGCCGCTGTTCGACGAGGTCGGCGAGAATTCCATACAGGAGCTCGACGTTCGCGGTTGCTTCTTCCGCGGTCGCCGACGTCGCGAAGATCCCGGCCACCGCGGTGCGCAGGCCTGGCCGCGCTTGTTCGGGGACGCCGGTCAGCCGGCAGATCACCTCGATCGGCAGCCGATAGCAGTAGTGCTCGCGCAGGTCGGTCTCCGCCGGTCCGGCGTCGAGGTTCGCAAGCAGGCCGTCGACGATTTCGGCGACCACCGGGCGCAGCGCGGCGATCCGGCCGGGGGCGAAAGCCTTGGACACCAACGATCGCAGCCGACGGTGCTCGTCGCCGCAGGCGGTGAACATGTTCCGCACCGAAACCCAGATGTGCAGCGACCAGTCGGACGAGATCGCCCCGTCCCGGTAGGCAGGCCAGTGCTGCCGGGCGTCCTTCGACACGCGCGGGTCGGCGAGCAGGGCGCGCAGCAGCGGCAGGCTGGTGACCGACCAGGCGAGCACGCCGCCCGGCAGTTCGACCACGGTCAGCGGTCCGCGGGCGCGAAGCCGGGCGCCCTCGCCGTGCACGTCCGGCGCCGCCGGGTCCAGCACGAAGGGGGTGACGGCGTGGTCCATGGGCGCTCCTCGCGGCCCGATGGTCCACAATGGACTGACGATGAGGGAGGTGTCCGTTGCGGCCACCGGGTCCGCGGCAAGCGTAACGCGGCCGAAGAGTGTCCTGTCCGGCTTGAGGGGTGGGTCCGGACCAGGCCGGAGAAGGGGTTGACGTCAGCCGTCGGCGCGCTTGCGGTGCAGCGAGAACCGCTCGAACACCGACAGCTCGCCGGTCGGCTTGTTCACGTTGTAGTAGGTCACGTGCATGGTCGTCGTTCCTCCCGGACGGTGCCCGGGGTCCACAGTGAACGCGGCGAAGCCGTAAGGGTGGTCGAGGTCGCGCACCGCGCTCCACACCGCTTTTTCGCGCACGTAGGTCGGTTTCCGCTTGCCCGTGGCCGGATCCCGCTTGTCCGCGACGGCGGTCAGCACCTTTCCGGTGCCGTCCTTGAAGAAGCTGCCGTTGGTGGTTCCGGAGACGCCGCCTCCGCCGAGAATCATGTGCACGGTGCCGTGCGTGGCGTCGATGTTGTCGGTCGCGTCGGACACCGGATTCGGCGTCAGCGTCTCGCTTCCCGAGACGACGCCGTGCACGGCGAGGGAGCGTTCGTAGTCGTGCTCGTGCCCGCAGAGCACCAGGTCGACGCCGTAGCGGTCGAACAGCGGGCCGTACTTCTCGCGCAGGCCCAGGTCAGCGCCGTTCGCGTCGGACGTGCTGATCATGACCTGGTGCATCGCGACGACGATCCAGTCCACGTCGCGCGACGCCCGCGCCGCGGCGAGTTCTTTCTCCAGCCAGGCCAGCTGCCGTCCGCCGGAGTACCCGTTGACGTAGACGTCGCCGCCGTCCTGCAGGCAGTTGTCGTCGTTCTGCAGCACGATCACCCGGACCGAGCCGACGGTGAAGCCGTACCAGAGGCCGGCGAGTTCCGGATCGGTCTCGGTCGAGGGCAGCTGGAAGTACGCCTGGTAGGCGTCCATTCCGATCGCGCCGTTCTTCTTCTCGATCTCGTGGTTGCCCGCGGCGGGCATCCACGGCCGGTACCGCGCCGAACGAGTGTTGTTGGTGAAGAAGTTGTTCCAGGTGCGCACGCGGTCGACGTCGAGGTTGGCATAGCAGAGGTCGCCGTTGAGCAGGTGGAACAGCGGCGCGACGGTTTCGATGCCGGTGACGATGTCCTTCGTGGCCGGCGTCGAGAAGAAGTCGAGCGCGGGCGCGCCCTTGAGGTCCCAGGTGACCTGCGGCGCCGACTGGTCGCCGAAGCTGGTGAAGGTGAACGCGGACCGGCCGCCGGGCGCGGTGCGGAACGTGCCCGCGTCGGGCGTCGCGCCGTCGTGCTGGGCGACGTAGAGGTACTCGGTGTTCGGGCTGAGCCGGTTGATCTCGGCGTGGTGCACCCAGACCGTGCGGTTGGAATCGCCGTCGAGGTAGGTCCGGGTGACTGCGGGCGCGTACGAGCCGAAGCCGTCGTCGAGCGTGCCGTAGAGGACGCGGGGACGGCGGACCGGTCCGTCGGTGAGCCACGAAACCACCATCTGCCGCGCGGGATCGCGGCCGAACGTGAGATGCAAACCCTGCACCGGCGTCGCGCCGCCTCCGCCCGGGGCCGGGGAAAGCGGCGCGGCCGCTGCCGTACCAGTGCCGAGCAGTGGTACGGCAGCGCTTGCTCCCATGAGGCCCAATGCTCCTCGACGGCTGACGGCGTTGGACATGGCGACGGCCTCCTCCGGCTCCCAGGCGGAAGCGAAGCTATGCTCGCCGCGCGGCCCGGCGATGAACGCGAGCTGTCCGGGGCGTGAAGTTGTCCGCCGGACGATTTCCGGTTCGTTCCCTTTGCCGGGAAACGGCTTCCGGACTGTCCTCAGTGGAATGTCCCGGCTGAGCGGGATCGATTCAGTAGGTTTCTGCTAGCCTCCGGTCTGACGTGCGGCTCGCCGTGGTGCCGCGTTGCCGCCGGAGCGCTTCACGGAGCGTGCGCTGAGTGCTTCGGCTCGAACCTCCGAGGAGCGTTATGACAGCCATCGTCCGGGTCCGGGGCCGTGAGGTGCTCGACAGCCGGGGCAACCCGACGGTCGAGGTCGACGTGGTGCTGGCGGACGGGTCGGCGGGCAGGGCGGCGGTGCCGTCCGGGGCCTCCACCGGCACGCGCGAGGCCGTTGAGCTGCGGGACGGCGACGCGAAGCGGTTCCACGGCAAGGGCGTGCGCAAGGCGATCGACGCGGTGAACGGCGAGATCGCCGACGCCGTGGTCGGCATGGAGGCCGAGGCGCAGGCCGATGTCGACCGCGCGCTGATCGCCCTCGACGGCACCGAGAACAAGGCCCGCCTCGGCGCGAACGCGACGCTCGGGGTCTCGCTGGCGGTGGCGAAGGCGGCCGCCGCGGCGAACACGCTGCCGCTGTACCGCTACGTCGGCGGGGTCTACGCGCACCTGCTGCCGATGCCGATGATGAACATCGTCAACGGCGGTGCGCACGCGGACAACCCGATCGACTTCCAGGAGTTCATGATCGGCCCGGTCGGCGCGTCGTCGTTCGCCGAGGCCGTGCGGATGGGCTCGGAGGTGTTCCACACGCTGCGGAAATCGCTGCACGAAGCGGGACACAACACGAATGTCGGAGACGAGGGCGGGTTCGCACCGCAGCTGGGGTCGGCGGACGAGGCGCTCGAGTTCGTGGTCCGCGCGATCGAGAAGACCGGGTACGAGCCGGGCAAGGACATCGCGCTGCTGCTGGACCCGGCGGCGTCGGAGTTCTACCGCGACGGCGTCTACGACTACACCGGCGAGGGCCGCAAGCGCAGCGTCGAGGAGCACGTCGCGTACCTGACCGAGCTGACCGAGCGCTTCCCGATCGTGTCGATCGAGGACGGCCTGGCGCAGGACGACTACGCCGGCTGGAAGCAGCTGACCGACGGCATCGGCGACCGCGTGCAGCTCGTCGGCGACGACCTGTTCTGCACGAACGTCGAGATCCTGCGCGACGGCATCGAGCGCGGCATCGCCAACTCGATCCTCATCAAGGTCAACCAGATCGGCACCCTGACCGAGACGCTGGCCGCGGTCGACACCGCGCACAAGGCGGGCTACTCGGCGGTCATGTCGCACCGTTCGGGCGAGACCGAGGACACCACCATCGCCGACCTCGCGGTGGCCACCGGATGCGGCCAGATCAAGACCGGTTCGCTGTCGAGGTCCGACCGCACGGCGAAATACAACCAGCTGATCCGCATCGAGGAAGAGCTGGGCACCGAGGCTCGCTACGCGGGCTGGGACACCCTGCGCTGAGCCAGGCGGCCCGGGCTTTTCACTGGCCCGGGCCGCCTTTCTCTATTTCTTGACCCGCAGGAGCATCGCCGCGGCGGTGAAGGCCGCGCTGACCCAGAACGCCGCCCGCGCCTGCGTGGCATCGAGGACGAAGGCCCCCGCCACCGCGGGCCCGACCACGGCGCCGAGGTTGAACGCCGTGGTCGCGATCGCCCCGGCCACCCGGGGTGCCGCATTGCCGGCGGTAGTGACGATCGCAGCGATCAGCGCGGATCCGACGCCGAACGCCGTCGCCCCGGTGAGCAACGCGGCTATGAGGAGCCCCGGAAGGCTCTGCGCCGCGAAGAACGCCGCCACCCACACGGCGGTCAGCACCGCCGTGCCCGCCTTGAGCATCTTCGGACCTGCCTTGCCCGCGATCGTGACGCCGACGAACGATCCCACTCCGAAAGCCGCCAGTACAACCGGAACCCACCCTGTCGGGGCGGTCATCGTGCCGAGATAGGTGAAGGCGGCGAACGTCCCGCCGTTGACGAGAATTCCCTTGCCCACGATGGCCGCGACGCAAGGCTGGGCGAGGACGCGCCACTCGCGAACCACCGGGCTAGCCGATGGCGGGTCGTCGAACGAGGTGGTGGTCAACGCGGCGGCGGCCACCGCGGTGATCGCCGCGATGGCCCAGAACGCGGCCTGCCACCCGGCGTACTGGCCGAGCACCGTCCCGGCCGGAACGCCGACGATGCACGCGAGCGTGACACCGGACAGCAACACGGAAGTCGCCCGCCCAACGGCGTCCGCCGGGACGAGCGACGGCAGCGACGCGAGTGCTACGGCGAGAAACCCAGCGTTGGCGAACGCCGCGAGCGCCCGGGTGGCGAGCAGGAGCGGGAAATCGGTGGTGAGGGCGCCGATGACGTGTACTCCGCTGAAAAGGCCGAGGAAGGCGAGGAGCGCGAGCTTGCGCGGCAGTTTGCTGCCAAGCATCGCCAGTACTGGTGCGCCGACGACCATTCCGGCCGCGAAAAGGGACGTAAGCAGCCCGGCGGTGCCGAGAGAGACGCCGGTGCCAGCGGCGATCTGGGGGAGCAGCCCGGAAAGGACGAACTCGGACGTGCCTTGCGCGAAGACCGCGGCGGCGAGGAGGAAAAGGACGGGAGGCAAGAGGAATCGACTCCGGATGACTGGAGCGTCGGTGGGACGCGGGGGGATGCGGACAGTTCGGGTGCGGAGTGGGGTGCCTTGGGCTTGTGTGCCGCGGCCGCGGGTTGGGTTGAGCCAGCTCGCGTTGGCTGTGCGTCGCCTTGAGCCAGCCGTGCGTTCGCTGGGCGATGGCTCGGGGACGCCTGGCCGTGGCTCGGGCGCGCAGGCTTCGTCAGCGGCTGCAGTTGCGACAGGCGAGCCTTGCTACGACGTGGTTGTCGTGGCCTCGTCTCGGCCCAGCCGCGCACAACGGTCCCCGTGCTGGTTCTGCTGCAGTGAGCAGGCCATGGCTTTGATGGGCAGGCCTTGCCGTGCAGAGAAAGCCGTGGTGCTGTTGCGGTGCGCAGGCTTTGCCGCTGACGGCCGGTCGCTGTGCGTGGCCTTTGCCATTCGCGGCTGGGCAGCGTGAACCCAGCCGTGCCACGATGCGAGCCTGCTTTGCCGCTGGCGCTGCTGTGCTCAGGCTCCGCGCAGACGAGTCCGCCAACGACAGACTTTGCCTGTGACACCGGACTTCACCACGACCTGGCCGCCTGACGCAGGCTTTGCGAACCTTGCCGATGGCGCGGTCGCTGCGCCCGTCGCAGTCGTGAGTGTTTATGCCGGTGAGGACCGGCGCACGCACGGGAACCTGACCGAGGCAACAGCTTACGGCTCAACAGTGCGGTGTCTGTGGTCAAGCTTCCGCTGGTCAGCCCAGCCCGGGAGCAAACCCGGTACCCGTCACTCCGCCGCCCAGCTTGCGGCTGGGCGGCTACCGTCTGCTGGCCTCCGGAGACGTCATGTCTCGAACCTTACCGTGCCGTGCTTGGAGTGTCGTGCGCGATATGCGCGGCTGGTTGTTCCGCGATGCGGGCTCGGCTCAGCCGAGGGTGATGGGGCAAGCCGTCGATTGCCCGGAGTATTCGAATCCGGGGGCGGGGCGGGCTTTGCCCATCAGGGAGCATCTCTTCGTGCAGTGCAAAGGGATTGCGAAGACGGGCCCGAGAGATGAGTTGCGGCGAAAGGAAAGAGGGCCGCGAAGGGTCGATCACTTGGCGATGGAGCCAGTGATGAAGAACGGCTGAGGGAATTCGGAGACGCAGTCCGCGCCAAGAAGATCCTGCGGAGCGAGGACCAGGCAGTGAATCCTCACGAGGCCACGTTGACGAGAAACTGCTCAGCAAGAGGGGTGCACGAGCTGTAGCCGAGGGAAGCGCATCGGTCGGAGTCGCCGGTGCGGAGCCAGCCCTCAGGCTCCGCACGGGTGCCCAGGCGACTGAGCAGTGTGGCGCGACCGGCTGGTGCGCACCGGCCGCACCGGCCGCATCGGGCGGAGCGACCGGTGCGGAACCAGCCCCAGGTTCCGCACCGGCGCCCCCCAGTCACATCAGAAGTGCGGCACGACCGGTCGGTCCGCACCGGTTGGGCAGGTCGGAGTCGCCGGTGCGGAGCCAGCCCCATGGCTCCGCACCGGCACCCCCAGTCACCTCAGCAGAGCGGTGCCACCGGCTGGTCCGAGCCGGTCTTCACGTAGGTGTCCGAGATGTAGTGTCCGGGCCCGATCCGGTCCCAGATCTTGCTCGTGCCGAACTTCCCGGTCACGGAGTCCCCGTTGACGTAGCATTCGATGTTCACCCTGGCGTAGTTCGCCGCCAGGCCTTTCACCGACGAGGACGTGTGCGCGCCCGACCGGACGTTCACCGGGTCTCCTGCCGTTTGGACCAGGCCAGTCGCCGCGGCGGAACCTGTCCAGAGGTAGGTGACCTTCACGTTTCCGTTGTCGCCGAGGCCGACGCCGGAGCTGAAGGTGCCGTCGGCCAGGTCGATGCCCGCCGGGTTGCCGACCTTGTACCCGAGATCGTCCCGGCCGCCGTTGTAGCCGTTGTGGTAGGCGGCGTACGCCTCGGGCTGGCCTTGCGGCAGGTCCTTGTACTCCGCGCGCACCGAGGACGGGTTCCAGTAGTCGTTCTTGGTGTTCCACGGGCCGACGTCCCACACCGGCGCGTATTCGCAGCGGCTGTTGTCCGTCTTGCACACGCGCACGCTGTAGTTGCCGGTTCCCTTGGGCGACAAGGCTTTTCCGGACGGAAGCGCGACGAAGTGGTCGTTGCTCGCGATTGTGTGGCCGTTCGCGGTGGTGTGGCCGGCGAGGCCTTCGCGGGTGGCGTAGACGGTGTAGGTGAGCGGAGTGGCCGCGACGAGGGCGTTCGCCTGTGGGGTCAGGGATCCGGTCAATTCGACGTCGCGCACGGTGGGGCGGGCGGCGGTGGTGCTGGACAGGGTGATCCTGGTCTGCACGACGCTCACCGCCCGGGGGAGTGCGGTGCCGGCGGGGACCCACTCCGTCCAGTCGTCGGCGCCGGAGCGGCCGCGGACGTCGACGTCGACAGAGGTGCCTTGGGGCGCGTCGGCGGAGATCTCGGCGGCTACCCGGTTCACCGGCGCGGGCAGGCGCCGTTCGGCGGAGAGCAGGTAGCCCTCGCTTCCCGCGGCCTGGTCGGCGGGTCTCCATGTGGAGTCCCGCAGCGTCAGCGTGCCGCTGGAGGCGGTGACATTGACGTCGTCGCTGTCCACTGAGGACAGATCGGCTCGCCAGGCGCCAGAAGCCTCGGCAGCGCTCACGGGCGTCGCGACTGCGGTGACCGCCCCCGCGGCGAGCAGTGCGGCGACCGTGCGCCGGACCGTCAGATTCCCGACCACGACGGATCTCCCTTCACTCGTCCGAATCGAACTGCCGGAGTGTCGGAGGGATCCGTACACGATCCATACAACGATCTCGCCCGGTCGTGTACCAGGGGCCCAGGTTGACAGCGGTGAGTCACCGAGTTAGCTTTGCAAGTAAAGTTAATTTAAGAGCAAAGGAAGTGTGCGGATGACCATCCTGGTGACGGGGGCGCGCGGGAATGTCGGGAGCGAGGTCGTCCGGGTGCTCCGCGAGGGCGGGCACGAGGTGAGAGGGTCGGCGCGCGACGCGGCCGTGCTGGATTTGCCGGACGCGGTGTCGCTGGATCTCACGGCGGAGAGCGGGTTCGAGGATGCGCTGCGCGGCGTGGACGCGATCTTCCTGTACCCGACACGGCCGAACGGTGCGGTGCACTTCCTTGCTGCGGCGCGAAAAACAGGAGTGTCGTACGTCGTGCTGCTGTCCTCACCGGACGTCTACGAGGGAGCTGCCGACAATCCGATCCGGCTGGGGCATCTGCCCGCGGAGACGGCGGTGGCGGAGTCCGGACTGCCGTTCACGGTGCTGTATCCGGGCTGGCTGGCGGGCAATGCCCGGCGCGACTGGGGTGCGGCGATCCGGGCGGGGGAACCGGTGCGGCTCTTCTCTCCGGAGTCGCAGTTCACGCCGACGGCGGAGGCGGACGTAGCCGCGGTTGCCGCGAAGCTGCTCACTGAGCGTAGCTATCCAGGGCGGATGCTGGCGGTGACGGGACCGGAGTCGATGACGCAGCGTGCGGTAGTGGAAACCCTTGCGGAGGAGTTGGGTCGCTCGATCGAAGTGGTCACCGAAACGCGGAGCGAGGCCCTGGCCCGGCGTCCGGAGTGGATGCCCGCGGCGGTCCTGGAGCATCTGATGGACGTGGAGGAGGCGGCGGTGGGCCGGGTGGCGCCGGTGAACAACACCGTGGAACGGTTCGCGGGCCGAGCGACGTCATTCCGCGAGTGGGCGCGGGCGCACAAGGACGACTTCGCGCCGAGGTAACGAACAGTCCGATGTGGACACGAGCTAGGCGGGCTTCCAGGAAACGCAGGCGGGTCGCGTCCGGGATTCGCACAGTTCCCGGACCGCGCGCAGCACTTCCTCGGCGGAGACCTCGCTCCCGGAGGGCTGCGGGAAGTGCGCGCCCTGAAGACTGAAGTAGTCGACCGGCTCCTCGCCCACGCCGTCCGCGGGCAGGAAGGTCTCGCCGTTTTCGTGCCACGCCAGGCTTCCTCGCGCGCCGCGCAACCCGGCGACCAGGTACGGCGTCCGCGGCTTGCGGCCCGCGTACAGCCACCACACGATCCCGGTGCCCGGCGTCGGCGGTTCGGCGGAGCGGAGGGCGGACAGCACGTCGTCGACAGTCGCCTCGGTGACGTCGTACCCGGTCCGGCGACGGGCGTCTTCGATGCTCGCCATGGTGCGCTCCGCTCGTGAAGTGTCCTGATACTACTCGGTGCCGATCGGCGAGCGGCTTGTGGAATGGCCAGTGCGGAGCCGGGCCGCGCGCAGCGTCAGATAGCGCTGCTCGGCGGTGTTTCCGGTGCGCGCGGCGGCCGCGGTGTAGTGGCGGACGGCTTCCTCTCGTTCGCCGGCCAGTTCCAGCAGATGCGCGCGGGCGGCGGCGAGGCGGTGGTGGTCGGGGAGCCGGTCGTCGAGTCCGGCGAGCATCGCGAGCCCGGCGTCCGGCCCGTGCACCATTGCCGTCGCGATCGCGCGATTGAGCGCGACGACCGGGTTGCCGGTGAGCGCCTCGAGCCGCGTGTACAGCGTGAGCACACGCGGCCAATCCGTGTCTTCGGCCCGCAGTGCGATGTCATGCGTCGCGGCGATCGCGGCTTGCAGGCGGTATTCGCCGAGGCCATCGCGGGTCAGCGCGTCGGTGATCAGCGCGACTCCTTCCCGGATCAGCGAACGGTCCCATCGCGCCCGGTCCTGATCGGCGAGCGGGATGAGCTCGCCGTCCGGGCCGGTGCGGGCCGGGCGGCGGGCGTCGGTGAGCAGCATCAGCGCGAGCAAGCCGGTCGCCTCCCCGTCGTCCGGGAGCGCGGCGTGCAGCAGCCGGGCCAGGCGGATCGCCTCGGCGGACAGTTCGGTCCGGTGCAGGCTGGGGCCCCCGCTGCTCGTGTATCCCTCGTTGAACACCAAGTACAGCACGTGCAGCACGGACCGCAGCCGCGCCTGCCGCTCGTCCGCGGCGGGCATCCGGAACGGCAGGCCGGACTTCTTGATTTTCGCCTTCGCCCGGCTGATCCGTTGCGCCATCGTGGTTTCCGGCACGAGGAACGCGCTGGCGATCTCCGCGGTCGTCAGCCCGCCGACCGCCCGCAACGTCAGCGCGATCGCCGACGCCGAGGTCAGCGACGGGTGCGCGCACAGGAACAACAGCGTCAGCGTGTCGTCCCGGTCCGGCACCTCGGCGCCGTGCGGCTCGGCGGCGACGGCGTCCTCGCGCCGCCGCCGAGCCTGGTCGCTGCGGAAGCTGTCGATGATCCGGCGGCTGGCGGTCTGCAGCAGCCAGCCGCGCGGGTTCTCCGGGATCCCCTCGGCAGGCCAGTGCCGCACGGCCGCGAGAAGGGCTTCCTGCGTCGCGTCCTCGGCCGCGCCGAAATCGCCGGACCGGCGCACGAGCACGGCCAGGACCTGGGGCGCGAGCGTGCGCACCAGGTCCTCAACCTCCGTCATCACACCTCCGGCGCGCTCATGACCTGGCGCACTTCGATCGGCACCCGCAGCGGCGCGCCCTCCGGACCGGGCGCGGCCGAGACCCGGGTCGCGATCTCCAGCGCCCGCGCCTCCGATTCGACGTCCACTACGCGGTATCCGGCCAGCAGTTCCTTGCCCTCCGGGAAGGGTCCGTCGGTGACGACCGCCCCGCCCTTGCCGTCCGCGACCACGGTCTTCGCCGCTTCCGGTCCGGCGAGCCCTTCCGCCTCGACGAGTTCCCCGGCTTCGGTGAGCTCGGCGTTGAGCACGTGCTGGAACTGGATGTGCGCGCGGATGTCCTCCGGGGCCCACTCCGGCAACGGGACGTCGCAGCCTTCGCCCTGGGCGTAGGTCTGCAGGAGCATGTACTTCGGCATAGCGTTTCCTCCAGTGTCCGGCCCGCCGCTTCCGGGTGGGCTCGCCAAGGGAACGGAACCCGCGCGCCGTCCTCGACACGCACCGCGGACATCTTGCCGGGGAATTTCGCGGAACGGGTGGCGTGGGTCTCACTGCCCAGGACGACCGGATGGTCTAGCAGGTAGGTTGCGGAAAGCAACCCACCTGGAGGGACCGTGAGCACGACGACCTTCGCCGCGGTGTCGGCGGTCAAGCAGCGTTCGGACACCGAGTTCAGCGTCGACCTCAGCCCGGCGTGGACCATCGGCGGCCGCCCGAACGGCGGTTATCTGCTGGCCACCGTCGCCCGCGCGGCGACCGTCGTTTCCGGGCATCCGGACGTGCTCGCCGCCAGCGCGCACTACCTCCGCTCGCCCGAGCCGGGTCCGGCGGAGATCGAGGTCGAGGTGCTGCGCACCGGCCGGTCCGCGACGCAGCTGCGCGGACGGCTGCTCAAGGACGGCGTGCCGCAGGTCGAAGCCCTCTTGACGCTGGGCGTCCTCGGCGAGGCCGAGCCGTTCTGGCAGGACGGCGTGCCGCGGCCGGAATTCGGGCCGTTCGCGGACGAGCCGTGGGGCCCGGCCGTGCTGACGTCGGGCATCCCGATCGCGATCCGCGACGAAATCGACGTGCGGTTCGACCGTCCGCTCGCCGACGGACCCAGCGGCCGCGGCGAACTGCGCGCCCTGCTGGCGCTGCCCGGCGATGAGCCGTTCGACCCGGTCAGCCTGCTGTTCGCGGTCGACGCCCTTCCTCCGGCGACCCTCGACGTCGCGCCGTCCGGCTGGGTTCCGACGCTGGAATTGACCGCCTACGTCCGGGCCCACCCGGCTCCCGGACCGGTGCGGGTGCTGCACCGCGCCCACCTGATCGGCGACGGGCGGGTCGACGAGTCCTGCCACGTATGGGACAGCGCCGGGACGCTGGTCGCGCAGGGCACGCAGCTGGCGGGGATCCGGATCGGCTGACTCGACCGGCCCTGCTCGATCCTCCCGGACTCCCGCGCCCGGTCACCAGGGCTGGCCCGCTCAGCCAGTCCGGACCCGCGACCGTCCTTCGACCTCGGCGGCCGCGCCTCGGCACCGACACTCCCCGGCATCGGAAATCTGCGTTCGTGAAGGGGCACCTCACGGCCTCCGCAGCCAGTGCGGGGAACCCAGAGTGATCCTCATGGCTGGTTGAGGCCGGTCTCGGCGCGTCCGGGTCAGCGGGTTCCGGCCAGTGCCCCCGTCGTGACCAAGCGGTACCCGGTGCGCCCGGAGAACTCCGCCGTCAGCGCGAACCGGTCGCCGCGGACCAGCGTGTGCCGCCATTCGATGCGTTTGCCCGCGCTGGTGCCGAGGCGTCCGATGGAGAACGCGCCCACAGTCTCGCCGCAGCCCAGCAGGGTGCGTTCGGCTCGCGTCGGCACGACGGCGCGGATCTGCTCCTCGCCGTGGTCGAGCCGGACGCCGGTGCGGCGGTGGAGTTCGCCGTACAGGCTGGTGTGCTGGAAATCCGCGTCCAGCAGCGGCCGGGCGAGGTCGGCGGGCAGCCACACCCGGTCGACGGCCAGCGGGTCGTTTCCGGCCAGCCGCAAGCGTTCCAAGTACAGCAGGGGAGTGGAGCCCTCCAGCGATAGGCGTTCGGCGACCACCGCGTCCGCGCGGATGTCGAGCCTGCGCACGACGCTGTGCTGGTCGAGCCCGGCTTCCTCGACCGCGGCGAAGAGGCTGTAGAGCGCGCCGAGCGGCTGCTGGATCTCGGCCGCCGCGGCGACGCGGGGCTGGCGTCCGCGTTCGGCGATGAGGGTGCCGTCCGCGCGCAGTTCCCGCAGCGCCTGCCGGACGGTCTGCCTGCTGACGCTGTATTCGTCGGCGAGGGCGAGCTCCCCGGGGAACGCGCTGTCGAATTCCCCGGCGCGGATGCGCACCAGGAGCCGCTGCTGCAACTGCCGCCACAGGGGCTGTCCGCCGGTGCGCACCAGCTCTGCCTCGCCCATGCCGGGAACAGTACCTCTTGCCAAATGTACGGACAGCTCTTAGATTAAATGTACGTACATTACCGAGGAGGCCAGAGTGCGCACAGGAGTGAACCGGTGACCGGCGCGGCGCTGGGAGCGACGCGCGCGACGGCGGAATGGCGGGCCAAGCTCGCCCGTCCGGTGCCGGGTCTCGCGGTCGCGCTGCTGGTCGCGGCGGTCGCGACGGCGGGCGGCAAGCTCGTTCCGGTGGTCGGCGGACCGGTGCTCGCGATCCTGCTCGGCGCGGTCGCCGGCGCGGTCGTGCCGGGGCTGCGCGGCTGGCGGTTCAGCCCGGGCTACGCCATCGCGTCTCGGCCGGTGCTCCAGCTGTCGATCGTCGTGCTGGGCACCGGGCTGTCGATCCAGCAGGTGGTGCACGTCGGCGGGCAGTCGCTTCCGGTGATGCTCGGCACGCTCGCGGTCGCGCTCGGCGGCGCGTGGGTGCTCGGCCGGCTGCTCGGCGTCCGCGGGGAAACCCAGACGCTGATCGGCGTCGGCACCGGCATTTGCGGTGCGTCCGCGATCGCGGCGACCAGCGCGGTGCTGAAGCCGAAGGAAGCCAATATCGCTTACGCGCTCGGCACGATCTTCACCTTCAACATCGCCGCGGTGCTGCTTTTCCCGCCGCTCGGGCACGCGCTCGGGATGTCGCCGCACGCCTTCGGCCTGTGGGCCGGAACCGCGGTGAACGACACGTCTTCCGTCGTCGCGGCTTCTTACGCGTATGGCGGCGACGCCGGCGCGTACGGCCTCGTCGTGAAGCTCACCCGTACGCTCACGCTGATTCCGATCGTGCTGTTCCTGGCCGTGCTCGCCGCGCGCAAGCAGGCTGGCGGCCGGGTTTCGTTGCGCGCCATGCCTTGGCACCGGCTGGTGCCGCCGTTCCTGATCGGCTTCCTGGCCGCCGCCACGGTGGAAAGCGCGGGCTGGATCCCGGCGGCGTGGCACGCGCCGCTGTCGACGCTCGGCACCTTCCTGATCACCATGGCGCTCGCCGGGATCGGCCTGGCGCTCAAGCCGTCCGACCTGCGCAAGGCGGGACATCGGCCGCTGCTGATGGGGGCCATTCTGTGGATCGCGGTCGCCGCGTCGAGCCTCGGGCTGCAGGCGCTGACCGGCGGGATGTGACGCGCTAGCGCACGCGCGGATTCCGCTTCCGCCGCCTGCGCGCGGCCAGGGCCGCGAGGAGCCGGGGCACTCCTCGGCTCCGGCGCACGAACACCAAGGATTCGCCGCGTGGGGCCGGTTCGGTCCCCGCGGCGATTTCGTTTCGCGGGCCGCGCCGGAACTCGCGGAGCCCGGCGGCGAACTGGTCCGGGTCGCCGCCGACGTCCGGATGGTGGGTGCGCACGAACCGGCGGTAGGCCGCCTTGTCGGCTTCGGACCACGCCCTCCGCTCGTCCACCGCCGTCCTTCCCCGGTTGAGGGTTTCGCTCGAGGTTCCTGCTGGAAGCCGCGTTGAACTGCCAACCGGCGGTTCAACGATACAGTTCAAGCACATGACCGAGAAGATCGAACTCGGCCGGTCGGAGCTCCGCGCCGTCACGGCCTACGCGGTGGCCTGTGCGGAGCCCGCGCTGCCGATCTTCGAACGAGCCCGTCCGGACGATCGCCGTCCGCACGACGCGATCGAGGCGGCTCGCGCGTTTGCCGAAGGGGCTCAGCGCAGCAAGGCGATCCGCGACCGTGCGTGGGCGGCGCAGCGGGCGTATCAGGAAACCCGCGACGCCGCTCAGGCCGCGGCGAGCGAGGCCGCGCGGGCCGCTGTGGCTGCTGCCGGTGCGGCGTTTCTGCATCCGTTGGCGAAGGCGACGCAGGTCTGGCACATCCTCGGTTCGGCCGGGCACGCGGCGTACGCGTTCGAGCTGGCGGGGTTGGCGGCTCCACGCCCCGTTGCCGATCCGGTGGTGGTCCGGGTGTTGTCGCGGTATCCGATGGCACCGGACGGTCGCGGCCGGGTAGGGGAGTTGGTGCGTGAGCTCGATGCCTTGCTGCGCAAGGGTTAGCGCACTCGCTCCACCCGGCGCTCGTCCCAGACCGGCTCCGGGGTCTCGCGCACCACGCCGTCCGAGCCGAAGACCAGGTAGCGGTCGAACGAGCGCGCGAACCAGCGGTCGTGCGTGACCGCGAGCACCGTGCCTTCGTACGACTCCAGCGCGTCCTGCAGCGCCTCGGCCGATTCCAGGTCGAGGTTGTCGGTCGGTTCGTCCAGCAGCAGCGCGGTGGTTCCGGCCAGTTCCAGCAACAGGATCTGGAACCGCGCCTGCTGCCCGCCGGACAACCGGTCGAACGCCTGCTCTCCCTGGCGGTGCAGCTCGTACCGGCGCAACGCGGCCATCGCCGCGCCGCGATCGGCCGCGTGTTCCGTCCACAGCACGTCGACCAGCGTGCGGCCGGCGAGTTCCGGGCGGGCATGTGTTTGCGCGAAATGGCCGGGCACCACTCGCGCGCCGGTCTTCCACTCGCCGGTGTGCGCGACATCGCCGCCCGCGAGCAGCCGCAGGAAATGCGACTTCCCGGAGCCGTTCGAGCCGAGCACCGCGACGCGCTCGCCGAAGAAGATCTCCAGCGAGAACGGCTTCATCAGCCCGGTCAGCTCCAGATTCGCGCAGGTCACCGCGCGCACGCCGGTGCGGCCGCCGCGCAGCCGCATCCGGATGTCCTGCGGGCGCGGCGGTTCCGGCGGGGGACCGGCCTCCTCGAACTTCCGCAGCCGGGTCTGCGCCGCCTTGTACCGCGACGCCATCTCGTCGCTGCGCGCGGCGTACTGCTGCATGTCCCGGACCAGCCGCTTGAGCTGGGCGTGCTTCTCGTCCCAGCGGCGGCGCAACTCGTCGTAGCGGGCGAACCGTTCCTGGCGCGCTTCGTGATACGTGCTGAAACCGCCGCCGTGCACCCAGGCGTCCGCGCCGTCGCCGCCCGGCTCGACGCTCACGATCTTGTCCGCCGCTCGCGCGAGCAGTTCGCGGTCGTGCGACACGAACAGGACGGTTTTGCGGGTTTCCTTCAGCCGGGCTTCGAGCCAGCGTTTGCCGGGGACGTCGAGATAGTTGTCCGGCTCGTCCAGGAGCAGCACCTCGTCCGGCCCGCGCAGCAACGCTTCCAGCACCAGGCGTTTCTGCTCGCCGCCGCTGAGCGTGCGCACGAGCCGCCAGCGCGCGCGGTCGAACGGCACGCCGAGCGCCTCGGTCGTGCACATGTCCCAGGTGGTCTCGAACTCGTACCCGCGTGCTTCGGCCCAGTCGCTGAGCGCCTGCGCGTACCGCATCTGCGCGGCCTCGTCGTCGACCTCCAGCATCCGCTCCTCGGCCGCGTCGACCGCCCTGGCGGCCTCGCGAACCCGTTGCGGGGCAACGGAAACCAGCAGGTCTAGCACCGTGCGTTCGTCGCGCACCGATCCGACGAACTGCGCCATCACGCCCAGCCCGCCGGACACCGTGACCGCGCCCTCGTCCGGCTTCAGCTCTCCCGACAACAGCCGCAGCAACGTGGTTTTGCCCGCGCCGTTAGGGCCGACCAGCGCCACGACCGCGCCCTCGCCGACCCGGAACGAGACGTCGCCGAGCAGCGGACG
This sequence comes from Amycolatopsis echigonensis, assembly GCF_002846615.1. Taxonomy (NCBI): domain Bacteria; kingdom Bacillati; phylum Actinomycetota; class Actinomycetes; order Pseudonocardiales; family Pseudonocardiaceae; genus Amycolatopsis; species Amycolatopsis echigonensis. The sequence goes on from NZ_PJMY01000003.1 coordinate 6,115,312, forward strand.
CCCGTCGGGCAGCACGTAGCGCAGATGCGCGGCTTCCACATGGCCCATGCCCGCGCACTCTACCCAGCCCGCCGCGAATCACCGCACGGTTTTTCCGGTCGTCCACACAGGACAGTGGCGGTGCCGGACCGGCACCGCCACTCGCGCAAGCCGTGCTTTACGCCTTCCGCTGCATGCTCTCCCGCGCCGGGTTGGCCTGCTCGGCCGCCTTCGGGTCCTTCTCGTTCTGCTTCGCACGCACGCCGGACTCGACGCGGTCGCCGAGGTCCTTGTCCACGTTGTGCCAGTACTCGAAGGCTCGCTTCAGCACCGGTTCGGTCACCCCGTTCAGCAGGTGCCCGACGATGTTGTCCACCAGCCGTTCGCGCGCGGCGTCGTCCAGCACGTCGCGCACGAGCGTGCCGGCCTGGCCCCAGTCGTCGTCCTCGGCGTGGTCGACGTAGGCCGAGCGGACCATCTCGCCGTCGGCGTGCCAGCCCGCGGGCGTGCCGTAGCGCTCCGTGTCGGCGCGCGGGCCGCCCTTGGAGTTCGGCGCGTACACCGGGTCGGAGACCTTGGCGTAGCGCATCGAGCCGTCCTTGCTGTAGCTGTGCACCGGCGCGACCGGCGTGTTCACCGGCAGTTGCTTGTAGTTCGCGCCGATCCGGTACCGGTGCGCGTCGGCGTAGGCGAACAGCCTGCCCAGCAGCATCCGGTCCGGGCTGGGGCCGATGCCGGGCACCAGGTTGTTCGGCTCGAACGCGGCCTGCTCGATCTCGGTGTGGTGGTCGGTCGGGTTGCGGTCGAGCGTCATCCGGCCGACCTCGATCAGCGGGTAGTCGCCGTGCGGCCACACCTTCGTCAGGTCGAAGGGGTTGAACCGGTAGGTCTTCGCGTCCTCGAACGGCATCACCTGGACATGCAGGGTCCAGCTCGGGTAGTCGCCGCGCGCGATGGCCTCGAACAGGTCGCGCGTGTGGTAGTCGGTGTCCGCCGACGCCATCTGGTCGGCCTCGTGCTGGGTGAAGAACTCGATGCCCTGGTCGGTCTTGAAGTGGTACTTGACCCAGAACTTCTCGCCCGCGGCGTTGACCCACAGGTAGGTGTGGGAGCTGTAGCCGTTCATGTGCCGCCACGTGCGCGGGATCCCGCGGTCGCCCATCAGCCAGGTGACCTGGTGCGCCGATTCGGGGGACAGCGTCCAGAAGTCCCACTGCATGTCGTGGTCGCGCAGATTGCTGTCCGCGCGGCGTTTCTGCGACCGGATGAAGTGCTGGAACTTCAGCGGGTCCTTGATGAAGAACACCGGCGTGTTGTTGCCGACGAGGTCGTAGTTGCCCTCGGGGGTGTAGAACTTCAGCGCGAATCCGCGCGGGTCGCGCCAGGTGTCCGGGCTGCCGCGTTCGCCCGCGACCGTGGAGAACCGGGCGGCCATCGGGGTTTTCGCGCCCGGCTGGAACACCGCCGCCTTGGTGAAGCGGCTGACGTCGCTGGTCACCTCGAAGTGCCCGAACGCGCCGCTGCCCTTCGCGTGCGGCTGCCGCTCCGGCACCCGTTCCCGGTTGAACTGCGCCATCTGCTCGATCAGGTAATGGTCCTGCAGCAGGATCGGGCCGCCCGGGCCGAGCGTGAGCGAATGCTCGTCGCTCTCGGCCGGGATCCCGGAGTCCGTGGTGGTCGCCGGGGGTTTCGGTTCTTCGGTCATGTCGCGAGCTCCTCGTGGTGGTCGGAAACGCCGGAGCAGTCCGGGCACAGACCCCAGAAGACGATCTCGGCCTCGTCCACGGCGTACCCGTGCCGGTCGTCCGGCGTCAGGCAAGGGGCCTCGCCGCGGACGCAGTCGACGTCCTCGGCCCGCCCGCAGCGGCGGCACACCACGTGGTGGTGGTTGTCGCCGGTCCGTCGTTCGAAGCGCGCCGGATGGCCGGACAGCTCGATCCGGCGGACGAGCCCGGCGTCGCCGCACGCGGCGAGCACGTCGTAGACCGCTTGGATCGACACGCTTCCCAGGCTTTCGCGCACCCCGTGCACTATCGCCTCGACCGTCGCGTGCGGATGCTCGCCGAGCCAGCGGAGCACGGCTTGCCGCGGCTTGGTGACGCGCAGGCCCGCAGCCCGCAGCGTCGCCGCCGAGTCCGGCATCGAAGTCCTCCCCGGGATCTGGAACCGCTCCAGTTGCCCCGGCTACCCCGTCTCCGCGGCGCTCACACCTGGGTGTCACCCGCAGGTCGGATGAGTTCGGCGAGGTGCGCGCGAAGAATGGCGACGCATTCCTCCGGCGAGGTGAGGTCCGGCTGCAGCACGGCCCGGAACGCGATCCCGTCCAGGAGCGCGGCCAGCCGGGGCGCTTCGACCTCGGGGTCCTTCGGCTCGAACCGGCCGCTGCCGGCTTGGGCGTCGAGGATGCGGCGCGCGAGCGTCACGGTGCCCTGGACCGCTTCCCGGGCCAGGTCGTCCAGACCCGGGTCGGCGCGCGCGGCCATCAGGAATTCGACCAGCACGGTCACCTCGGTGCGCCGCCGTTCGTCCAGCGGAAGCAGCTCCGACAGGAACTCGGTGAGCTGGTCGACAGCCTCGTCCGGCGGCAATTCCGACAGCGAGCCCGTCTTCTCGCGGCGTTCGACGAGCCGCGCGGTCGTCCGGTCGATGGTGGTGCGCATCGCGAACCGCATCAGCTCGTGCTGACTGTCGAAGTAATGCCGCACGGAGCCGATGTTCAAGCCCGATTCCGCGGCCACCGCGCGCAGCGAGACCGCGTGCAGCCCGCCTTTCGCGGCCAGCCGCAGCACCGCGTCGGCGATGTGCGCGCGCCGCTGTTCCCCGTCCACCACTCTAGGCACTGGTCCTTTCTATCACAGTCGTGATACTGTTCGTTTAGTATCACAAGTGTGATGGAAAGGGGGTGCACCGTGGAGACGGTGCTGAACATCCTGTTGATCCGGTTCGGCATCATCGCCGGGATCGTCGTGGTCGCCGGGCTGGCCGGGTTCGCGCTGATCGTTTCGCTGCGGCGGCGCGGCAAGGCGGAGCGCGTGCGGGAAGGCGCGGCGGCGCTGGCGAAATCGGCGGCCAGGGCGATGGACCGGCGCGGGGCGCGGGGAGTGCGCGGCGAGGTCGTGCGTCACGCCGCCCGGTGGCTGGACGAGGATCCGGACCGGAAGCGGTCCGGCCGGTGAACCCGGTTCTGCTCGCGGACGGGCACGAGGTGCTGCGGCACCTCGTGCACGATCTGTTCGTCAAGGGGCTGATCGTGCTGGGCGCGGTGCTCGTGGCGGTCATCGGCGCGGTGGTGATCTGGAAGAAGGCGGGGCGCTGAGGGCGGGCAGGTCCGGGAGGCGGCGTGGGGCGTCTTTCCGGGCACTGGTTTCGCCACTCGGCGGGGTGTCCCGGCTCGGTACGCGACACGTGGCGGTGCCTCCCGAGGCCGGGATTTCGGCACGATGGGGTCTTCCCCTGGAAAACGGAGGCCGCCGATGAGTTATCCGTTCGATCCCGAAATCGCCGCCGCGATCCCGATGCTGCCCGACGTCGACATCCTCGACGTAGCCGCTGCGCGGGCGGGCATGGCCGAGCTGATCGCCTCGATGCAAGGCGACGTCGACGAAACCGGGGTGACCACGCGCGACGTGGCGGTGCCCGGGCCGGAGGGCGCACCGGACGTCCCGGTCCGCGTCTACACCCCCGATCGCGTCGCGACGAAGGCGCTGGTGTTCGACATCCACGGCGGCGGTTTCGCGGTCGGCGACCTGCAGGTCGACCACGCGGGCAATGTCGAACTGGCTCGGGACCTCGGCGTGGTGATCGTCTCGGTCGAGTACCGGCTCGCGCCGGAGAATCCGTACCCGGCCGGGCTGGAGGACTGCTACGCGGCGCTCGAATGGTCGGTCAAGCACGCGGACGAACTGGGCATCGACCCGGAGAAAGTGGTGCTGTACGGCGTGAGCGCGGGCGGCGGTCTGGCCGCGGCGCTGGCCCTGCTGGCCCGCGACCGGGGCGGCCCGGCGGTCGCGTTCCAGTTCCTCGCGGTGCCCGAACTGGACGACCGCCTGGAAACCGGAAGCATGCGCCAGTTCGCGGACACGCCGATGTGGCACCTGCGGGCCGCCGAGGCGAGCTGGGACTACTACCTGGGCGGCCCAGGGAAGCGCGGCGGCCCGGACGTCGAGGTTTATGCGGCACCGGCGCGGGCGGCTGATCTCTCGGGATTGCCGCCGGCCTACGTGTCGGTGATGGAATTCGATCCGCTGCGGGACGAGGGAATCGCTTACGCGCAGGGCCTTTTGGCCGCGGGAGTGCCGACGGAACTGCATTTGTTCCCGGGGACTTTCCACGGCTCCGGGGTGATCCGGCACGCGACGGTGAGCCGTCGGGAGGCTGCGGAGCGGCGGGCGGTGCTGGCCCGGGTGCTCGGGGTCGAGGAGAGCTGAGGCTGGGCGGCTGGCTCCGACGACTCGACGGGCGCGGCGGGAATCGGCTTGAGCCAAGCGATTCCCGCCGCGTCCTCTGACGCCGAGCAGGGCTTCCCCAGTGTGGGCTTTGCATCCTGCGCGTGGAGCCGGTCGAGCCTGGATGTTTGGGCCGCGATCAGCGAGACGAGTTCCAGCACCCACCGAGGCGGAATCCCGTTGCCGCAGACCAGATCCTCCAGTCGCTGGTCGTGGCACAGCACCAGCGCCCGTCTACCCGGTGCCGCTTTGCCACACCGGGTAGACGGCCCTCCTGCGGTTGCTTGCGGACCCGCCTGCCTTCACGACCGTCCGCGTCGGCACGGGAAGTGCGCTCCGGCCCTCGGTCGTTTGCCTCCGTGATCCCCGCCGGGCCGCGCCGTACGCGGGGCCTCCGCCCCTCAACCGGATTCCGCCAACCTCCGCGCCGCCAACGCCAGCCGTGCCCGGAATCGTCCGGCCGTATCGTCCAGCGACCATCCCAGCGCGTCCTCCACGTGAGCCAGCCGCGCCGCCACCGAACTGTGGTGCCGGTGCAGCGCCACCGCTGCCTGGCGCAGGGAACCCGTGCGGCAGAAGGCTTCCAGCGTCTCCAGGTCACCGCTCTCGGCGAGCGCGTTCAACGCCAGCACGTCCGGCTGCGCGCGCAGCCGCTCCGCGGGGATCTCCGCCAGCAGCGTCACCGCGCCGAGGTCCTCGTGCACGATCAACGGCCGCGACGGCGCCGCGAATCGTTGGGCCAGGCGGGCTTGCAACCAGGAGTGCCGGGCTTCAAGACCGTTGACCGCGTCGCCGACACCTACCCGGACGGTGTCGGGAAGTGTGCGGTCCTTGGCCCGCAACGCCAATGTCTCGCGCAGCGTTGATACGACCGAATCCGGACCCTCGCGCGGCTGCAGCACCACCGCGGCCACCCCGCCGACCACCGCCACCCGCGCGCCGAGCGGTTTGCCGCGGGCGACGAGCGCGACCGCGTCCGCACCGGCGTCACGCTCGGCCCCCGAAGCGACCGCCACCACGCGCAGCGGACGCGTGGTGTCCAGGCCGAGCAGCGTCAGCGCTCGGGCGCGGTCCTCGTCGGCCGCCTGCTCGCCCAGCACCAGTTCGACCAACGCCGGGTCCGCCAAGTGCGGCGCGGCGGGCGGCGGCTCGACCGGGTTGAGCACCTTCGCCGAGATCGCGAGCCGTTCGAGCACCAGGACGTCGAGCGGGCCTGCCTCGCCTCCGCGCTCCAGCCAGACTCGCCCGGCTCCGTCGAGGTCCACGACGACGGCGTCGGGCGGCACCGGACCGTCGCCGCCGGGTTCGCCGGTCGGCCGGTACCGAAGCACCGCTCCGTCGACCCGGCGAATCCCGGCGACGCATTCCGCGAGGAACGCCGTGGCGCGCAGCAAATCCGGCAGCGTCGCTCGGCGGGCGATCAGCTCGTCGAAATACGCGATGACGCGCACCGCCGTTTCCGCGCCGGAATCGACCGCCGAAAGCCGCAGCAGCAAGCCCTTCACGGGGTCCAGCCTACCGCGAGTCTCATGTGGACAGTCCGGTCAGCGGATGCAGCTCCTCCCACCGCGGGACGCGCGGCGGGAATCGCAGCGTCAGCCCGGCTTCCGCGGGCGTGCGGTCGGCCTTGCGCGCGTTGCAGCTGCGCGCGGACCCGCCGCAGGCCGCGACGGTGTTGAGCCAGCTTGTTCGCGCGCCGCCGCGCGAAACCGGCGTGATGTGGTCGACCGTGGTGGCCCGGCGCCCGCAGTAGGCGCACGTGTGCCGGTCGCGCCGCAGCACGCCGGAACGGGACCAGCGCGGCGGCCCGGAATATCGCCATTTCATCACGACGTAGCGCAGCAACCGCACCACCTTCGGCCGCGGGAAGACGCCGAGGTCCGGCCCGTCGCTTTCGTGGACGACCGCGACCTCGCGGACCAGCATCCGGATGGCATGGGGGAGCGAGACGGTGTGCAGGGGCTCGTAGCCGGCGTTGAGAACCAGGACTCCCATGGCGACGGGCACCTCCTTCCGGGCGAAACGGGCCGCGAACGCAAAAGCCGCCCGACCGGTTCTCCGGCGGGCGGCTCCTCGCTCACGGCGTGGCGGGCCACGTCATGGCGCGGAGCCGGGAATGCCCGATAGGCGCATGCATTCGGTGCGGTGCGGCATTCCGTGGATCCTTTCGTGGCTGGACGGCTTCATCATTGTCGTCCCGCGCCGCCGCGTCAACGGAAAATGATCGATCCCGTTTACCCGGGATTACCGGTGGCGCGCCGAAGCGGTTTCCCGTTTCGCGCGGTACAGCTCGCCCAGCAAGGCCACGGCGGCGTGCGTGGCCGGATGCGGATCGTGCGCGCGCCAGGCGAGCCGGACCGGCACCGGCGGGGCGTCGCGGACCCGGCGGTACACGATGCCGTCACGGCGGTACTGCGTCACCGTCGAATGCGGAGTGACGCCGACGCAGCGCCCGGTGGTGATGGCGGCGAGCCAGTCGTCGACGTCGTGCGTCGGCTCGATCCGCGGGCGCGACTCCGGCGGCCACAGCTCGGCGGAAGTGGTGCCAGTGCGCGGATCGACCACCAGCAGCCGGGACGCGAGATCGGCGAGCGCGACGGTGCGGCGGCGGGCGAGCGGGTCGTCGACGGCCATGGCGCAGTAGCGGTCCTCGTGGCCGACCGTCGCGTGCGCGAACTTGCCCGCCGGCACCTGGTGCCGCACCACCGCGAGATCGACCAGCCCTTCCGCCAATCCGGCGGTCGCGGTGTTGGCGCGCACGAGCAGCAGTTCGACGTCCGGATGCCGAGCGGCCCAACGGCGCTGGAACTCCGCGGTGTGCCGGCCCATCGCCGACCACGCGTGGCCGATGCGCAGCCGCGTGTGCCCGGTGGTCGCTTCGCGGACGAGATCGTCGGCCTCGGCGAGCAGGTGCCGGGCGCGGGCGAGGACCTGGACGCCGGCGGTCGTCGGCTCGAGGCTCCGGCTGGTGCGGTGCAGCAGCCGCACGCCGAGAACCCGTTCCAGCGACGCCAGATTCCGGGACACGGCCGCCTGCGAGACGCCGAGTTCGAGCGCGGCGTCGGTGAACGTGCCGGCGTCCACGATCGTCACGAGGCAGCGCAGCTGACGCAGCTCCAGATCCATGCGTCCAGCGTATCGGTGTTGCGGTCAATGCATTTTGCGCATGGATCTGCCGGACGCATGCTCGACCGCATGGCGACTACGGAACTGGCTCCGCGAACGCGCGGCGACGCCCGGGCGGCCGGTGCCGCGATGCTGCTCGGAAGTGCGTTGTCGAACCAGGTCGGCGCGGCGACCGCGGCGCTCGCGTTCCCGGTGCTCGGCCCGCCGGGCGTGGTGGCGGTCCGCCAGTGGGTGGCGGCGGTGGTGCTGCTGGCCGTCGGACGGCCGCGGCTGCGGACGTTCACCGCACGGCAATGGCGGCCGGTGCTCGGCCTGGCCGCCGTGTTCGCGACGATGAACCTGTCGCTCTACACCGCGATCGACCGGATCGGCCTCGGACTGGCTGTGACGCTCGAATTCCTCGGCCCGCTGGCGATCGCGCTGGCCGGCTCCCGGCGCCGGACGGACCTGGCGTGCGCGGTGGCCGCCGCGGTCGCGGTCGGCGCGCTGATGCGGCCGCGGCCGAGCACCGACTACCTCGGGATCGGGCTCGCGCTGGTCGCCGCGTTGTGCTGGGCCTGCTACATCCTGCTGAACCGGACCGTCGGCCGTCGTCTGCCCGGGGCGGCGGGTTCGGCCGCCGCGGCCGGGGTGTCCGGTCTGCTGTACGTGCCGATCGGGGTGTTCGCGATGCTGCGGCACCCGCCGACGCCCGGCGCGCTCGCGGCCGCTCTTGCCGCGGGGCTGCTGTCGTCGGCACTGCCGTTTCTCGTCGATCTGGTGGCGTTGCGGCGGGTTCCGGCGCAGTTCTTCGGGGCGTTCATGAGCGTCAACCCGGTGATGGCCGCGCTCGTCGGGCTCGTGGTGCTGGACCAGCGGCTGGACGCGGTCGCATGGGCGGCGATCGGGGTGATCGTGGCGGCGAACACGGCGGCGGTGCTGCGGCGGGCCGCGTAATTGTCGGTGCGGCGGGATAACGTAGGCGGCGCTGGCAAGGAGGTGTGGCAGGGGTGCGGATCGCGGATCAGGAGTGGCCGGCGACAGTCGTGCCCGCCGACGCGCGCGAACGCGCCCAGGCGACGGGCGTGCTCGTCCGCCGCATGGGCTGGGTGTCCGAGCGGCTGACCCGGGAGGAACGCGACGACGTCGAGCGGCAGCTGGAGTTCTGGTACTCCCACGGGTACTGCCCGGACGCGCTGCTGATCGCGATGAGCGCGCTGCCGGACGGGACGCGCCAGCGGCCGCGGCGGTCCGGCGAGAAGCCGGGCGACTTCCTGCGCTCGCGGATGAAGGCCTGGTTCGCCGACGAGTCCGCGGCCGACCTGAGCGAGGTGCGCGAGCCGCCGCGGCGCGGGCAGACCTTCGAGGCCTGGCTCGCGAACCGGCGCAAGCAGGTCGCTGACGAGGGCACGTACCAGCGGCGTTCGCGGCTGACCGACGCGGGCGAGCGGGCTCGGGCCGAGGCTCGCTCGATCGCGGCGTCCCGGAGGAAGGATCCGCTCGCGCGCGTGCGCGAGAGTGAACGTCGGCGTGCCGCGGCGTTGGAGAGTCTGCGCGTGGTCGGCGAAGCGGTCGAGGTGCCACCGCCGCCGGCTGAGACGCGTGCGACGCCGCGGATGGTGGCGTCGTTCGCCGGACGGCAGGCGTTGGCCGCGCAGTCGCCGCAGGTGCTTCGGATCGTCGAGCGGCTTCGGGCGGAGAAGCGGGGGCCGTCGGCGGCGGAGCTGGCGGTGCTGCGGAATGCGGTTCGCGACGCGCATCACCACGCCGGGCTGGGCACGCTGGAGGCGGCGAGCGCGGAGGTCAACGACGTGGATTCGCTGACGCCGGACGGGCAGCGGATCAAGGATTTCCTCGCGCGTGCCGCGGATGATCGGCTGCCGCTGGACGCGACTGTGCGGTTGCTTCACTCGATGCGGTGAGCTGTGCGTGTCGGGTCACCCGCGGCGGGGAGGGTGTCTCCAGACTCGCCCGGTGACGAACACGTCGATGGACGATGCCGGACGCTGTCTGCTTTCGGTGGCGTGGAATATCCGGACGGGCGGTCCGCGGGCGGATCCTCGAGCGGACGCGGTGCGGGAGCGATTGCGGACGGTGTGCCGGGGGCTGGGACACGCGGCGTGCCGGTTCGCGGCGGGCAACGGCGGCGGGGACCCGGTGCCGTTGTTGCGGTTGGCGGATCGGGCGTATGAGATCGACACTTTGCTGTTGCTGGTGGGGACGTCGCTGATCCCGGATCCGGGGCGGGATTGGCGGTGGTGGGGGGAGATTGAGCGGTTGGTGGCCGAGGTGGACGGGATGGTGGGGGAGGCTTCGGCTGTGTTGGGCGGGGTTTGCGTTCCTGTCTGAGGGGCTGCTCGTCGCCCTGGCGGGCGACATTGCAGGTGGGTGTGTGCGTGGGGCACCCCGAAGTTTGATTGTGCTGACGGTTCGGGGGTGCTTGTCAAGGCGGGAAAGATGCCTTGACAAGCACCCCCGAACCGCAGAGAAGGCTTCGTATCGGGGTGCGGGGGAGGGGCTGGGTGCCTCGATGCGTTGGGTGCATCGGGCTGCGGTTTGGTGCGGGGTGGATTGGGTGCTGCGAAACGGAAATCATTACGCGATGCGCTACTGAGAACGGCTGGATGTGGCGTTGACCGAACGCCGCGAGCACCACGCGACGACCCATCCAGCCGGTGCGCTCGCCACCCTGCGGTGCGCCCGCTACCTGACCGCGCACCCATCGCCCAACGGCGCGCCCGCCACCCAACGGCGACCCCGCCACCCAACCGCGCGCCCGCCACCCAACGGCGGCCCCCCACCCAACGGCGGCCCCCCACCGAACGGCGGCCCCCCACCCAACCGCGCGCGCCTGCTCATCCCCGCCACAACCCGCCGGGGGCGATGCGGAGCACTGGCTGAGGCGAGACGGGCGGATGGCTCCGCTCCCGCAGAAGTCGGTGAGGGGAATCTCGGGGACTCCTCCCCCGCACCTTGGCATCGCGCGCCCGGCCTGTCGGAGAGGACGGCCCCGCGCACTACTGAGAAAACCTCGATGTGGCACGGGTGCATGCGACGCACCGAACGCCGCATCGGGTGCGTGGCGGCGACGGGGCCGGTCCGTGAAGGGCTCCTTGAGGGAATCTAAGTCCGTGAAGGGGCCCCTCACGAACGGCGGCGGGCCGTGGGGGACTCCTCAGAGCACGTGAAGAGACCCCTCGCGGAATCCGAAATGCGGCGAAGTGGAATCGGTGTCCGTGCAGGGAAATGGCCGCAAGGCGGGAGAGTCTCGGGCCTCGCGGCAACCGAGGCCCATGCGAGAGCGGGAGTCAGGGGCGCTGGCGCACTCCGGCCAGGACGGCGCTCACGCTCGGCAACCAGCGGTGCCTCGGGTCCGGCGCGGTCAGCCATTCCGGACCCAGTCCGGGGGCTTGCTGACCGGTCGGCAGGGGGAGGAGCGCGCCGCTGTCCAGGACGGTTACGTCTGCGGGCAGGGAGCCGCGCAGGAGGAGTTCGCCGTCGGTCTCGGCGAGGATTGCCAGGCGGGGGCCGTGCTGGGTCGGGAGGATCAGGGAAGGGCCTTCGCAGCCGAGGGCGGACAGGTGGTGGCGCACCGGGCCCGAGGTGAGTTTCGGCAGCGTCACCGCGCACAGACCGTTTTCCAGGGCCAGGAACAGGCGCGCGCCTTGCCGTCGGACGGACCAGCCGAACACCCCGCCGTAATACGCGTCCGCCGGGTCTGGGCCGGTGTGCTGGTCGGGCCGCACTTGCTGGTCGAGAGTCATCGTCGACGCCTTCCGCTCGCATGGGGTGCCCTCCATGCTAACGGCACTCAGTGCCACTAGCAAGCCAGGCTGCTACCGTTCCGGGAATGACGGAGACGCCGCGCACCCGGGTCGGGGCCACGCCTGCCGGGCGGCGGCAGTTGCGTCGTGCGCTCGCGACGGCGGCCGTGGATCTCTTCGCCGCCAACGGGTACGAGGCGACGACCATCGACGACATCGCCGCGGCGGCGGGTGTCGGGCGGCGGACGTTTTTCCGGTACTTCGACAGCAAGGACGACGTCCTCTTCGCCAACCACGACGAGATCGTCGCCGAGATGGAGCAGGTGTTCGAGACCGCCGACCCGGCGCGCGACCCGATCGAGGTGGCGACCGCGGCGGTGTCGCTCGTGCTGGAGTCCTACGCCGCGGAGCTGGACGTCTCGCTCAAGCGGTTCACCCTCACCCGGACAGTGCCGTCGTTGCGCGACAAGGAAGTCGCGACGGTCGACCGCTACCAGCGCGTCCTCGCCCGCTACCTCCAGGACCGCTTCGCCGCCGCCGGGGACGAGGCCGCGACTCTCCGCGCCGCGGTAGCCGCTGCAGCCATCGCGGCGGCCAACAACCACGTCCTGCGACGCTGGCTGCGCAGCGGCGGCAGGGAAGACATCGAGGCCGCGGCGACGGAGGCGTTCACCCTCGTCGCGGACGCGTTCCGGACGACCGGCGGAAAGCCCTCAGCGGAGGCGGAGCCGGGCACGGTGGTGGCGGTGCTCAGCACGGCGACGCCGTTGCACGAGGTGGTGACCCGGATCGGCGCCGCGCTGCGCGAGGCCGAGTCTCGGTGAGGCGCTTGCCGTTCGGCAAGTGAAGTGCACTGAGTGCCACTGGTGGGCGGATGAAGGCCGGGCGCGCTGGCCTCCTCGGCGGGGCGGTGCCGGAGGCGGCGATCCCGGTCGGGGAGTGGGGCCGCGTGCGGATCGGTGGGTGCGCTGGGCTGCTCGGCAAGGCGGTGCCGAATACGCCGACCTGGTCAGGGAATGGGTCGCGCGCGGATCGGTGGGTGCGCTGGGCTGCTCGGCGAGGGGGTGCCGGAGGCGGCGATCCCGGTGGGGAGTGGGGCCGCGTGCGGATCGGTGGGTGCGGGCGAAGCGCTGCGCGGTGGCCTGGTTGCAGGCGTGGTGTCGCAGGCGGGCTTGACGGCGGTCTGCTGCTCGCGGGCTCTTGTCGTCGCCGTCCCGCGTCGGTTGGTTGATCTCGGATGCCGCAGCTGTGGGCTTGCGGCCTGATCGCGGCAGTGGTGACCGAATTCTGGGATTGGGTTCCTCGTGCGTGGGCAACGACGGGAGTGCACCGAGGTGGGTAGTGCCCCGGTCTGGGAGTAGGTGCTTCGAGCGTGCTGCGGTGGGGGGCGGGTTGCCCGGCGAGACGGCGGCCCGTTCGGAGAATGGGCGCGTCCGTCCGCCGGGCACGGGTGTGGCCGAGGGGGTGCGTCGCCGGGTGGGGAGCGCCGAAGCGTGCTCCCGCCCGGATCAGGCCTTGTCCACCGCGGGCTTGAGGACTTCCGCGCACCATTGCCGGAAAGTCGTCGGAGTTTCCACGGCATGTTGCGGAGTGCGCACAACACCGTCGTCCAAATGGTTCAGCTTCGCCGTCGCCATGTCCATCATGGACTGTGCCATCGCCTCGGAAAGGCCGTTCGCGCGAACCTGCGCCCCCAGTGCGGAGACCGGGATTTGCTGGTACTTCACCGAAATCCCCAGCACTTCGCTCACGATCTCGGCTTCCTGGTTCGGCGACAGGTCTTCCGGGCCGAGCACGGGGACCTCTTCCCGGCCGGTCCACGAAGGATCGAGCAGCAGCCGGGAAGCGACCGCGGCGATGTCTCGCGTGCAGACGGTCGGGGCGGCGTAATCCGGGGGCAGGACGTCGTAGAACATGCCTTGTTCTTTGATCACCGACGTTTGACGCAGCAGATTGTCCATAAAGGTCGGATTCGCCAGCGCGCGGAACGCGACGCCGGTGTCGGAGATGAGGTCGTCCATGGCCAGGGTGGCGGTGACATGTCCGGCCTGTTCGGCGACAGCGGTGCCGCGGCCCAATGCGCTGACCGACACCACTCGGCGGACGCCATGGGTGCGGATTGCCTCGACGGCGGGGCGGGCGAAGCCGGAGTAGGCCTCGTCGGCGCTCGCGGCTTGCCGGTCGGGCGGGACTAGCCAGAAGACGGTGTCCGCGCCGTCGAAGGCTCGGGCGAGCACCTCGGGATCACTGTGCGAACCAGTGTGGACTTCGACACGTTCGCGCAGGTCAGCGGGCAGTTTCGCGGGATTGCGGACGATCGCGCGGACGGGGCGCGAGCCGTCGGCGATCTCGGCGAGAACGCGGCTGCCGATGTTCCCGGTGGGGGCGGTGACGACGATCATGCGGGCACTCCAGGAGACTGTCGAAGAGGTGGAGCAGGAAGTAAACTCCACCGTACCGTTTACTTTTGGCGGAGGCAAGGATGGCGCGTGAAGGCGGTTCGCAGCTGCGGGGTGCGGAGTTGCGCCAGCACATCCTGCTGGCGGCGAAGAACGTGTTCCTCGAAACCGGGTTCGAGCGCGCGTCGATGGACGCGGTCGCGGCCAGCGCGGGGACGTCCAAGCGGTCGCTGTACGCGCACTTCGAGAGCAAGGACAAGCTGTTCCTCGCGGTGCTCGACCTGGTCCGCGAGCTGTACCTCGGCAAGCTGATGACCCCGGACGCCTACGCGGACGACCCGGTCGAGGCGGTCGCGCTGTTCTGCGGTCGGTTCCAGCAGTTGCTGACCTGGGAGTCTCAGGCGCAGACGTGCCGGCTCTGCATCTCGGCCGCCGAGCGGTTGCCGGACAGCGCGAAGGCGTACTACGACGCGATGTTCGCGGTGATGTACTCGCGGCTCGCCGGGTACCTGGCTGCGCAGTACCAAATGGACGGTCCGGAGGCGGCAGCGCTCGCGGAGGATTTGGCCGGGCGGACGGTCTTGCCGCGGGTGTTTCGGGTGCTGCTGAAGGTCGAGCCAGCGATCGAGGACATGCCCGGGACTGAGGCGGCGGTGGAAAACGTCGACCTGGAACCGATTCGGAAGGTTGTTGCGGCGACATTGGGACAGCGGGCATGAAGATCGCCGACGTGTAGCTCGCGAATCCGCCGTTGACGAATCCGTTTACCAGCTGGTCCGAGACCAAGACCGGCGAAACTCGCACGGTGGTGCGGCTGCGCACGGACACCGGGGCCGAGGGCTGGGGCGAGACGCGCTCGAAGCTTTTCACCGGCGACAGCACCTGGCCCCGTTTTTCCATGGCTATCTGGGGTAGGCGCGCCGACGCAACCGGTGCGGAAGGGAAGGAACTCGCGCAGGGTTTGCTGAACACGCGACGAGGGTGGTCGCGGAGGGCGGCTTCGCGGCGGTGAAATTGAAAGGCACGCGGGACGTTCGCGGCGATGTCCGCATTCTTCGGAGCTGCGGAGCGCACTGCCGGACGTCGAATTGCGGGCTGATCCCAACGCCGCGTGACGGTGCCGCGGTCCGAAAAGGACCGCGGCACCGTGTTGCGGGTCAGCGCAAGGCGTTGACCGTGATGGTGAGCGTGTCCGGGTCGCCCGCTTGGACGGCGCCGCTGAAATCGGGGCCGGGGGAGACGTCGTCGTACGGGAAGGCGTAACCGCGATTGTCCGGCAGTTTGCTGTGCACGATCCGGGCGTAGTGGTTGGTCTCCGGGTTCTGGTAGAACTTCGCCGGATCCTCGCCGGTCGGCTGCTTCGGGTTGTCGCGCAGAGTGGTGCGGTTCAGTGCCGCCGCCAGCCGGGGGATGATTGCTTTGCGTGCGTCGCTGTCGCCTTGTTTGATGGTGAACGGCCCGCTGTCGCAACTCCACACGTCCGGCGTCGCGGGCTTGTCGAAGCGTTCGCCGTTGTCGAAGGCGAGCACGCCGTCCGCGCCGACCTTGCCGGTGAACGCGCCCAGGCCGGGCACCTGAGTGTCGACGGTGAGCGTTTCACTGGTGTATTTCTGCCACACCTCGTCGATGTAGCCGTCGAGGTATCCGCCGAATTGGTCGGCGCGGTAATGCGCGGACAACGCGCGAAGCGGCTTTCCGTCGCCGCCGGTTTCGATCAGCGTGCCCCATTTGCCGCCCTGGGCGTTGAGCGCGTCGCAGATCAGGTCGAGCGAGCGGGCGGGCAGGCCGGGGACGGTCTGGTCGCCGGAGCCGGTCGTGGTGAGGTGCAGGCCGAGCGGGATCGCGACGAAGTCGACGTAGCTGATGTTCGCGAACAGCACGTCGTTGTTGAAGGTGAATTCGCAGAACGACCAGTTCCGGTTGTAGTTCGGGTCGTCGGCGGCGAGGAAGCTCGGGTGCACGAGGGCCGGGCCCTGGTTGACGAAAAAGTCCAGTTTGCTGTCGAGTGCGACATAGATCCGGGCCGCGTACATTTTCGGGACGGTGACCTGGGAAAGCGACTTCAGCGGGATCGCGCAGTCCTCGGCGAGCGGGGTGTGGTCGCTGCCCGGGGACGGCGGATAGTAAGGCGTGCCATCGGCTTTCAGGATGACGAGCCGGTTGTCCAGTGTCGTGCCGGTGATGTACGCGTACGTCTGGCCCGCGCCGGACTGGTCGTCGAAAGCGACCTTCGCGGTGTCGGGGGTGGTCGCGGAGGCTAACGCGGAGTTCCAGAGTGGAAATGTCGCGGCTGCCGCGGATGCGCCGAGGAATGCCCGCCGGGAAATCAAGGAAAACCGCCTCCTGGAGTCGTGCCCTTTTCCGGTGACCGGCACGCTAGCCACGGACGGGAAACCGGGTCAACGCGTGCGGGGGAAATTGGCTGGTTTTGTCATTCCCGGCGTTTTGTCTCCGGACGCGCGCGGAGGCACGGGCCGCCGCCACGGCCCGTGCCTCACTGTCTGATGTGGACGGTTCGGTCAGCTCACCTGCAGGTCGATGCAGGCGTAGAACGCATTCGCGGTGTCCGCGATGTTCCAGACGGCGAGCACCGTCTGCCTTCCGGTGTGCCCCTTGAGATCCACGTTGTGGGTGACCGTCTCCGGGGGCTGCTGGCCGCCGCCGTCCACGGTGGCGATCTTGTCGTTGCCGATCCAGTATTCGTAATTGGAGGTGCGGTGCCGGGCGGTGAACTTCCACGTGAAGGCCACGGAGGAACCGACCGGCGTCGCCTTCCAGCCCTTGTTGTTGTCGTTCAGTTCGGCGAACTGCGCGTTGCCGCCGTCGCAGCTGTGCAGCCCCTTCGGCCCTTCGACGCTCTGCGGTTCGTACTTGATCTGTCCGCAGGAAACCGTTCCCTGCGCGCATTGGGCCTGCCTGCTCGCCGGCGCGTTGACGTATCCGTGCGCGCTGGCGATGCCCGCCGGGCTGAGCAGCACGAGCACCGGCGCGATCGCCGTGCCGACCGCGGCGGCGACGAGTTTCCGGTTCGCTTTCATGGGCAGCTCCTTCGGGGAATGCTCGTTTCCCGGTGCGGGTACGACAAAGCGACGCACCGGCTTTCCGGGAGCCGGCCCGCACGAGGGGTGGAGCGAAGGGGTGGGCTTCTTGGTCTAGACCATACGCCCGAGGCTCAGGAAAGGTCAACAGCTGGCAAAGAAAGGCGGGGCGCGGTTATCCGTCAACGTTGTCAGGCAAGGACACTGTCGCTTGTGGTTCTTGCCGGGCGGGATTCCTCGGATTGCGCCGGACGGGTGGCGAAACGCGGATTGCGGGCACTGAGCGTGATTTCGTCCGCCCTGGACTGTCTACAGTGGATTGTGCGAAACTGCGAGGACGCACGGAAAGCGGTCGAGCAGGGTAATCCGGTGCAGCGATTCTGCCCGGTCTTCGCAATTCCCGACTTCCGGAGGGTTGAACGGATCCGGCCAGTAATGCTGCACTAGGCGGTTCGGTTTTAGTGCGTTCGACGAGGAAAGCCGCGGCCATTCGGCGGGAGCGGCAGCCCGCCGGCACGGTCAGCTCCGGGCCGTCGGAGCCTGCTGAGCCAGCTCCCGCGCCACCTCGACAGCCACCTCGATGGTCCGCGCCGCGAGCGGGGACTCGTCGCCGCGGCCGGGCGGCCAGTGCAGGTAGATCGCGCGCGCCGGGGTGGGATCGAGGTCGTGCACCCGTAGATCCGGCCAGCCCTCGGGTCCGTGGATCGCGCCGCAATCGCGGCAGACGACCTGGTGGATCGCCAGCCAGGGCAGGACGGCGAGACCCATTCCGGCGCGCACCATCGACAAGATCGTTTCGCTGCCCGCGGACCGGAACACGATGCGCGGGCGCGCGCCGGCGTCCGCCAGCGACCGCTCCAGCCTGGGCTGGTCGCAGCTCGACGGCCAGGCCACCATGGGTTTGCCGTCGAGTTTTCGGGCGGACACCGGCCCCTCGGGCAGGTCGCCGGGAGGCGCGACTAGCAGGTAGGGGTCCTCCATCAGCAGGACGCGTTCCGTTTCGTCGCTGATCAGGCCGTCGTAGAACAGCAGGTCGAGTTCGCCCAGCCGAGGCTCGTCGGGTTCCGAAAGGCGGATGTCGCAGCGCGGGTGCTCCTCGCGGAGGAGGCGCAGCACGGTCGGCAGAATCGCGTGGGAGACGCTTTGCAGGGTGCCGACGTCGACGCGGCCTTCACCGGCTTTGAAGCGGTCGACCGCCTGGCCCAGCGCCTCGGCTTGCGCCAGCACCGCACGGCCGTGTTCGAGCACCACCGCGCCCACGGGGGGTGATCCGCACGGGACGCGGACCGCCCGGCCGGTCGAACACCGCGCCGCCGAGGGTGCGTTCCAGCGCCGCGATGTGCTGGCTCACGCTCGACTGCGTGTAGCCGAGCCGGTTCGCCGCCCGGGAGAACGTTCCCTCCTCGGCGATCGCGAGCATCGTCGTCAGGTGCCGCAGGTCGAAGTCGGCCATGAGGCGAGTATATTACGAACAACGATGGATTCGATCATAAACAATCGCTTTTCTTAATCTCTGCGCGCTCCTAGCGTCGTTGCCATGAAAGTCGCAACGATCACCGCGGAGAGAACTCCCGTTCGCGGGCTGCCGTCGCTCGCGTGGGCGCTCGGTGCGTGCCACCTCGTCGCCCGGGGCGGCTCGTTCGTGCAGCCGATGTTGGTGCTGTACCTGACGCAGGAACAGCGGATGACCCCGACGGCGGCCGGTGCCGTGGTGGCAGCGGTGGGCATCGGCGACTTCGCGTCGCAACTGCTCGGTGGCTGGCTCGGGGACCGGATCGGGCGGCGGAGGACGATGCTCCTCGGGTTTCTCGGGACAGCAATCGCGTTGGCCGCCTTGGGTTCCGCCGAAACGATTGCGGGAATCTGGGTGACGGCAGTGGGCTACGGCCTCGCTGCCGGGCTCTTCCGTCCGGCGGGCTCGGCGGCGGTGGCGGACCTTCCTCCGGACCAGCGAGTGCGGGCGTACAGCCTTCTTTATTGGGCGGCGAATCTCGGATATGCCGTCGCCGCGACGGTTGCCGGGGTGTTGGCGAGCCGCGGTTACGGGCTGCTGTTCTGGCTGAACGCAGTCGCGATGCTGGCAGCGGCGTTGATCGTGGTGGCTGCGGTGCCCGAGACCCGTTCAGCCGCGAACCACGATCGACGCGCGCTGCTGCCCGTGTTGCGAACGGACCGTCTGATGATCACTATGACGCTGATTCACGTCGGCTGCTTTACGGTGCTGATGCTGGCTTTCGCGACATTGCCGTTGTTGATGACCGCGCAGCAGTTCAGTTCCGCCGCCTATGGCAGCGTGCTCGCGCTCAATGGGTTCGCCATTGTTGTCCTGCAACCCTTGGCTGTCGCGGTCTTGGCGAATCGCGACCGTGGGACTGTGCTCGCTGCTTCGATGTTGCTGGTCGGTCTTGGCGGCGGTCTTGCCGCCGTGACGTCGAGCATTGCTGGTTATGCCGTCGCGGTCCTCGTTATCAGCCTTGGACAGATCGGGTTCGCGGTCCAGTTCGGTGCGACGTTCGCTGCCCTCGCACCGCCCGATCTCCGCAGCGGATACCTGGGCGTCGCGTCGAGCGCGTGGAGCCTTGGCGCGGTGCTCGGTCCGGTGGCCGGCACGGCGTTGTTGCAGCAGGCGGGCCGAACTTGGCTGGGCATAGCGGCTTTCGCTGCCGGAATTCTGCTTTTCCTCGCCCAGAAAGCCGTCGCTGGACGACTTCGTGAGCGACAGGCTGGTCAGTTAACCGAGAAGGGAACACACCGATGACGACCATGACCGACAGCGAATGGCACGCCTTCCTCACTGAGGGAACCAGGCTTGCTCATCTAGCTATCACCCGGGCCGACGGACGTCCCCACGTCACCCCGATCTGTTTCGTCCTCGACGGAGACGAACTCGCCTTCGCTCTGTCACCGGGAAGCGTCAAAGGCAAAAGCCTTGCGCGAGATGGGCGCGTCGCCGTCTGCATCAGCGACGGGCACCAGCCGTACGCCTTCGTGACCGTGGAAGGACAGGCACGAATTTCTGCCGAACCGGACCAGATCAGACGCGTCGCGGCGGGGATCGCCGAGCGTTATTACGCCGGTCAGTCCGCAGTGGACCTTGCTGAATCGTTCGTCCACGGTGGATTCACCGCGGTGCGGATCAGCATCGCGAAGGTCATCGCCCAATCTGGACTCGGCTGAGACTGTCTCACTGCAGCCGTGCCCCGGTACTCGCCGAGTTAGGCCACCGCTGCACCAGGGCATGGGCCCGCGCCGCAGTGTCGGCGACCAGTGACCACGGCACGGCGAGCACCGACAGCAAACGGCCGTGAGGGGAACCCTGAGCAAAGGTTCCCCTCACGGCCGGCGGAGGTCAGTGTCCGACGGCGGCCCGGACGGATTCCTTGAGCGAGCCGAGCGTCGCGATCACCGCGGTGGGTTCGTAGCCGCAGTGGGCCATGCAGTTCGAGCAGCGCGGGTCCTTGCCGCGGCCGAAGTTCTCCCATTCGGTGGTTTCGATGAGTTCCTGGTAGGTCTTCGCGTAGCCGTCGTCCAGCAGGTAACACGGGCGCTGCCAGCCGAGCAGCGAATAGGACGGGATGCCCCACGGGGTGCATTCCAGGTCGCGTTTGCCCTCGAGGAAATCGAGGAACACCGGCGAATGGTTGAGCCGCCAGCGTTTCCGGTTGCCGCCGCCGAAGGCCTTGGAGAACAGTTCGCGGGTCTGCTGCACGCCGAGCCAGTGGTCCTGGTCCGGCGCCTTCTCGTACGCGTACCCCGGCGAGATCTGCATGTTGTCGACGCCGAGGTCGTTGAGGTAGTCGAGCACGTCGATGACGTCCTGCGGGGTGTCCCCGGTGAAGAACGTCGTGTTCGTCATGACGCGGAAGCCTTTTTCCTTGGCGAGCTTGATCGCGTCGACCGCCGCCTGGAAACCGCCCTCCTTGCGCACTGACGCGTCGTGCCGTTCTTCGAGGCCGTCGATGTGCACCATCCACGCGAAATTGCGGTGCGGCTTGAACTTGTGGATGTGCTTGGGCAGCAGCAGCGCGTTGGTGCAGAGGAAAATGATCTTGTTGCGGGCGAGCAGCTGCCGGGTGATCTCGTCGATCTGCGGGTGCATCAACGGTTCGCCGCCCGCGATGGACACCATCGGCGCGCCGCTCTCCTCGATCGCCCCGACCGCCTGCTCCACCGGCATCCGCTGTTTCAGCAGGGTGTGCGGCTGCGCGATCTTGCCGCAGCCGCCGCATTTGAGATTGCACGCGAACAGCGGTTCCAGCTCGACCAGGAGCGGGAATTTCTCCTTGCGCAACAGCTTCTGCTTCATGAGATAACCGCCCAGTCGAAGAGACTGGCGCAACGGCATGGCCATCGCTCAGAGCACCTCCCGAGGTAGGGTGAACGTCATTTCTTCCTCCGTCAGCGTGTTTTCCGCGACGCTGACCGGCCCCAATCCGCGCAGGGCCTCGACTGTTTCGGTCACCAGATGCGGCGGCGCCGACGCGCCCGCGGTGAGCCCGATCCGCCCGGCTCCGGCGAGCAGGCGCAGGTCGACGTCGGCGCAGCCGTCCACCAGCGCCGCCGGGGTTCCCTCGCGTTCGGAGACTTCCACCAGCCGGCGCGAGTTGGACGAATTCCCGGAACCGACCACCAGCACCAGATCCACTTCGCGGGCGATCGCGCGCAAAGCCTGCTGCCGGTTGGTGGTGGCGTAACAGATGTCGTCCTTGCGCGGCGCGGAAAGCCCGGGGAACCGTTCGCGGAGCACGGACGCGATTTCCTCGGCTTCGTCAAGCGCCAGCGTGGTTTGCATGGTGTAGGCGGTGCGCGCCGGGTCGCGCACGGTGACCGTCCGGGCGGCCGCGACATCGCCGACGACCACCACGTCGTCGGGCGCTTCCCCGACGGTGCCTTCGACTTCCTCGTGCTCGGCGTGTCCAATGAGGAACACTGTCTCGCCGCGACCGGTGTAACGGCGGACTTCGTTGTGCACCTTGGTGACCAGCGGACAGGTCGCGTCCACTACGGACAGCCCGCGATCCGCCGCGGCACGCCGAACCGCCGGGGAGACGCCGTGGGCGGCGAACACGAGCGTCGCGCCTTCCGGAACTTCCTCCACCTCGTCCACGAACACCGCACCGCGCTCCTGCAACCGGTGCACGACATGAGTGTTGTGCACGATCTGCCGACGCACGTACACCGGTGCGCCGTGCTTCTCCAGCGCTCGCTCGACAATCTCGATCGCTCGCTCCACCCCGGCGCAGAACGAACGCGGACTGGCCAGCAGAACCATGCGCGGCCGCACGGCTTCGGCCCACGCGGTGAGCGCGGGAGCGGCCCGGCGCAGACTCCGCAGCCCAGCGAGTCCATTGGAGACAGTCGAGGGATGCAGCAGCGGCTCGCCGACAGTGTCCACAATGGCCCGAACCACGGCGAACGGCTCACCGCTCGCGGCAAGCCACGCGGACTCCATGTCGACCGCCAGCGCACCGCTCGAAGCCAGCGAAGCCCGTTCCCGCTCGCGTACCACGTGCGAACTGCCGACGACCGGTCCGAGATGGACAGTGAGCCCGAGACCCCGCAACGCACCTGCCAGCAACGGCGCGGACGGCACCGGCACTACGCCGGAAGGACCGCGCACCTCGGTGGCGACCACCAGGTCCCCCGGCCGTACCTCCGGGGTGAGCCCTCCGCCGACCCCCGCGACGATCCGAGGTCCGGACGGGAGCCGGGCCGCAGCGGCGGCGGCCCGGCGAGGCCCGAGTCCGGTGTGGACCGTCCGCGGACCGGGGCCGCGCACCGCGGCCTGTTCGATCCGCAACGGGGTGCAGACGATCGGGGTCATGACCCGCCCCGGAGATACCGGCCGAGCGCGGACAGCGGGAACACCACGCGATACAGGTGATACGACAGGTAGAAGTCGCCAGGGAACCCGGTTCCGGTGTGCTTGTCCTCGTCCCAGCCGCCGTCCGGACGCTGGCGTTCGCACAGCCACTCGACGCCTCGGGCGACCGCTTCGGACTCCCGTTCTCCGGCGGCGAGCAGCGCCAGCAACGCCCACGCGGTCTGCGACGGCGTCGAATCACCGCGTCCGGCCCACGCCCGGTCGTCGTAGGAGCGCAGGTCCTCGCCCCATCCGCCGTCCTCGTTCTGGTGCTCGGCCAGCCACTTCACCGCGTGCCGGATCCGCCGGTCCGCCGCCGGAATCCCGGCCGCGACCAGCGCGGGCACCACCGCGCCCGTGCCGTACACGTAGTTCGCGCCCCATCGGCCGAACCACGAGCCGTCTTCCTCCTGGTTGTCCAGCAGCCACCGCACTCCCCGACGGCATTCGCGAGAGCCGGATTTCCCCTCCGCGGCCAGCATTTCGACCACGTGCGCGGTCACGTCCGCCGACGGCGGGTCGATCACCGCGCCGAAATCGCAGAACGGCAGGCGGGTGGTCAGCACCTGCGTGTTGTCCGCGTCGAAGGCACCCCATCCACCGTCGCTGGACTGCATCCCCTCCAGCCACGCGACGCTCCGGTCGACCGCCTCCCGGATCCGCAGGTGGTCCGGTTTGCCCATCCGCCGCAGCGCGAGCACCACCTCGGCGGTGTCGTCGGTGTCCGGGTAGCCGTCGTTGGCGAATTCGAACGCGAAGCCGCCCGGCTGCAGCGAGGGCCGCCGCACCGCCCAGTCGCCCGGCACCCGGATTTCCTCGCCCAGCATCCACTCCGCGGCGCGGACCAGGGTTTCGTCGCCGGGGGAGACGCCCGCGTCGAGCAGCGCGGTCATTGCCAGCGCGGTGTCCCACACCGGCGACTGGCACGCTTCGAGCCGCCGCACCCAGCCCTGGTCGGTCTTCTCGCGGATGGTGAACCCGTCGAGCCCGGCGATCCCGGCCTTGAGCGCGGGATGGTCGAGCGGATAGCCGAGCAGGTGCAGCGCGAGGATCGAGTACACCCACGGCGGCTGGATCCCGCCCCACGAACCGTCGGCCTCCTGCCGCGCCAGAATCCACTCCGCGGCCTGCTTCATCGCGAGCTTGCGCACCGGGTTGAGCGGCAGTTTCGCGTAGGCGTGCAGCGCGGTGTCGAGATTCTGGAACACACCGTCCCAGGTCCACGGCGCACGCGTCTTCGGCGGTCGCTTGCCGGTGCGCAGTTCGGAGACGTCGAAGGGCAGCTTCCGCACCGGGCGGAACGTGCCGACGATGGTCAGCGGCACGATGGTCTGCCGCGCCCAGCAGGCGAAGTCGTAGACGTTGAGCGGGAACCACGACGGCAGGAAGATCAGCTCCGGCGGCAGGCTCGGCAGCTCGTCCCACGACCACTGGCCGACCAGCGCGAGCCAGATCCGGGTGAACACCCGGGTCGCCTCGATCCCGCCGTGCCCGCGGATCCACTCCGCGGCCGAGGACAGCCACGGCGCGTCCGCCGGATCGCCGGCCAGCCGGAGCGCGACCCACGCCTCGACCGTGGTGGACAGGTCGGCCGGGCCGTCCGGGAAGTTCGCCCAGGTGCCGTCGCCGCGCTGCTGCGAGCGGATCCAGCGCGCGGACTCTTCGGCGATCTGCGGGGTGAGGATTCCGAGGAAATGCCGCAGCAGCAGGTCTTCGGCGTCCATCGTGACGTTGGTGGCGAGTTCGCCCTTCCACCATCCGGCGCGGTCCTGCTCACGGCGCAGGAACTCGACGGCCGCGGCGACGGTGTCGGCGGCGGTGCGAGCGGCGGGCGCGGAGGTGCGGGGGACGGTCTGGGTCATCACGCTTCCCTTCCGGCGATGAAACGGGCGATCGAAACGAGGTCGGCGCGCGGGCCCGGCGGGATGACGGCCAGCGCTTGCTCGGCGGTGGCGACGTGCCGCGCCGCTTCCGCGGTCGCCCACTCGCGGCCGCCCGCGTCGTCCACCAGCGCGGCGATCCGCGCGAGGTCGGTGTCGTCGTCCCCGGCGAGCCATTCCGCCAAACGCCGGCCCGCCGCGCCGCCATGCGTGGTCGCGTAGGTGATCGGCAGCGACTTCTTGC
The DNA here is from genome assembly GCF_002846615.1 of Amycolatopsis echigonensis. Lineage (NCBI taxonomy): Bacteria > Bacillati > Actinomycetota > Actinomycetes > Pseudonocardiales > Pseudonocardiaceae > Amycolatopsis > Amycolatopsis echigonensis. The sequence continues at coordinate 6,140,029 of NZ_PJMY01000003.1, forward strand.
GCGCCCGGAGGTCGGAGTACACCGATTTCCCGGTGACCGCCGGGTCGCCCCAGATGCCGAGCACGTCGTCGACGAGCTGGAACGCCAGGCCGATCTCCTCGCCGAAGACCGCCAGCGCGTCGACCACCTCGGCGGGCGCACCGGCCAGCACTGCCCCGATCGCGGCGCTCGCGGACAGCAGCGCACCGGTTTTCCCGGCGGCCATCGTCACGCATTCGGTGAGCCTGACGTCGTCGCGCTGCTCGAACGCGACATCCAGGAACTGGCCGTGGATGAGCCGTCGCGTGGTCTCGGTGAGCAGCCGGCCGGCGGAGACCGCGTGCGGGGAACCGCTGTCCAGCACCACTTCCTGCGCGAGCGCGAGCATCGCGTCCCCGGTCAGGATGGCGCTCGCGGACCCATACAGCGCCCACACCGTCGGCCGATGCCGGCGCTCTGTGTCGCCGTCCATCAGATCGTCGTGGACGAGCGAGAAATTGTGCACCAGTTCCACCGCGACGGCACCGGGCACGCCGACTTCCACCGGCGCGCCCGCGGCCTGCGCGGAGACGACGGCGAGCGCCGAACGCACGGCCTTGCCGCCGTTGCCTTGCACCGGCACGCCGTTCGGGTCGGTCCAGCCGAGGTGGTAGGCGCTGATCGCGCGGCTGGTGTCGTCCAGGCGGTCGACGGCGGCGCGCAACGCTGGTTGCACGACGTCGCGGGCGCTGCCGAGCACCGGCGGCACCGCGGAACGCACGGTTGTCGTCTTCGCGGCGGAAAATACATCGGCGGTCATGCTCCGACTCCCTCCCTCTTACCGTTGTGCTGAAGAAGGGCAGCCGCCGCAGTTGCGCCACTGCGCGCGGCACCTTCCATCGTCGCGGGCCATCCGGTCGCGGTCCACGCGCCCGCCAGGTACAGCCCGGGCAGGGCGGTGCGCGCGGGCGGGCGCAGCGAGGCGGTCCCGGGACCGGGCCGGAACGTCGCGTGCCGCTCGCGCGTGACGAAAAAGTCGAGCACCCGGGCGCCGCGCGCCTCGGGCAGCAGAGTCAGCAGTTCGGGCAGCAGCTGCTCGCGCAGTTTCGCGGTGGGGAGGTCGATCTGCGCGTCCGCAGCGGACAGCGACATCGCGAGGTACTGCCCGGAGTCCAAACCGGACTGTCGCGTTCGGTCGAACACCCACTGCACCGGGGTGCGCACGCCCGCGACGAACGGTTCGTCGAGAACCTTCCGGTCGAGCACCACGTGCACGTTCACGATCGGCGAGCTGCCGAGCCCGCCGGACCAGCCCGGCGGCAGCCCGATCGCCCCGGTGGGCGCGAGCTGCTCGGTGACCGGCGGGGGAGTGGCGAGGACGACCTGGCCGAACTCCTCCTCGCCGCGGTCGGTGGTGACCCGCCAGCCTTCGCTGATCGCGCGCACCTTCGTGCCGACCCGGACCTCCGCGCCGGCCTCGATCAGCCGCTCCCGCGCGGGGTCGCCGTGCAGTTCCCGCAACGGCACCAGCGACCATCCGATGTCGGCCGCGGCCGGATCGGTGAGCAGCCCTTCCTGGAACACTGTCGCGGCGAGACTGAGCGACGCGTCGTCGGCCGTCGCGTTCAGCGTTGCCACGCCGACCAAATCCCACAACGCTTCGATCGCCGCCGCGCTCTGCCCGTGCCGGCGCAGCCATTCCCCGAAGGACTGGCGATCCGTGCGGTCGGACTTCGGGTCGACCCGGCGCAACGCGAGCGCGGCCATCGCGAACCGGGCGCGGTCGAGCGGGCGCAGCGGGTCGTAGCGCAGCAGCGAGCCGGCCAGGTGCAGCGGCGCGGGCAGGTCGTCGCGCCGCAGCCAGGTCGGCCCGGCCGCGCCCGGCAGCCGGATCGGAATCTCCAGCCGGGGCTGCAGAGTCACCCGGTCCGCGACGCCGAGCCGGTCGAGCAGCGCGCGATAAGCGGTGCAGCAGCGGAGGAACACGTGCTGTCCATTGTCGACCCGCAGCTCGCCGCGAGCGAACGAATGCGTCAGCCCGCCCAGATGCGGCCGCGCCTCGAACAGCGTCACCGGCCGCCCGGCGTCGGCGCAGGCGAGCGCGGCGGCGATGCCCGCGAGCCCGCCGCCGACCACCGCGACCGGGGCGGTCATCGGCCGATCCCGGTGAGCGCCCGGAACGCCACCACCGCCTTTTCCCGGCCGGACAAGGAAAGCCGCCGGTCGAACACGCGCGCGGGCTGTTCGTCGATCCGGTCCAGCAGGGTGCGGTAGATGCCCGACATCGCGGTGCAGCAGGCGGCGCTGCGACCGTCCAAAGAGGGCACGAGGCGAAGGCCGCGGGAGTACCAGTCGCGAGCGCGCGCGGCGCTGTCGTGGATCAGGGCGGTGAGCCCGCCTTCAGGGTCGGCCAGCTTCCCGTCCGGCCCGACGGACAGTTCGACGCCGAACCGGTCGAGGTCCTCTTTGGGCAGATACACCCGGCCGCTCAGCAGGTCCTCGCGGATGTCGCGCAGGATGTTCGTCTGCTGCAAGGCGATTCCCAGCTCGTCGGCGTACACCGGCGCGTTCGGCTCCGGACGGCTGCCGAACACGCCGAGGCACAGCCGCCCGACCGAACCCGCCACGCACCGGCAGTACTCGACCAGTTCGTCGAACCGCACGTACTCGCGGCCGGTCACGTCCATCTCGACGCCGTCGAGCAGTTCCTCGAACGCGCCCAGCGGAATCGGGTACCGGCGCGCCGCGTCGGCGACCGCGACGTACACCGGATCGGTGGCCGCGGACAGGTCGCCCAGCGCTTTCCGCACCCCGGCGAGCCCTTGCAGCTTGGTCTCGGCGGACGCCGCGGTGTCGTCGCCGATGTCGTCGATGATCCGGGCCAGCGCGTACACCGCGCACAACGCCGCACGTTTGTCCGGCGGCAGCAACCGGATTCCGTAGTAGAAGTTGCGCGCTTGTTCCTTGGTGACCGCCGCGCAGTGCGCGTAGGCCTCGTCCACTGTGCTCACTGTCGTCATCCGGACCGCCTCCTCGTGCCGACTTGCAGCCACCCCAGCCAACTCAGCAGTCCGGCCCGGCTCGGCCGGACCGGCGCGGACAGCACGTCGCCGCCGCTCGCGCGCAACGCGTCGACCGTCGCGAGCCCGCCGGCGAGGAAGCCGCTCACCGCGAACCGGCCCCAGCCGGACAGGTGCCCGAGCAAGTCCGCGCCGTCGCCCAGCAGGGCGGCGGCGCGGCCGGTTTCCCACCGCATCAGCGCTTTCATCCGGGGCGACGCGTGCGCGGCGCCCAATTCCTCCTCGGCGACGCCGAACTCGGCGAGATCCTCCTGCGGCAGGTACACGCGCCCGTTGCGGTAGTCCTCGCCGACGTCCTGCCAGTGCTCCACCAGCTGGAGCCCGGTGCAGATCCGGTCGGACAGCTCGGCCGCGGCCGGGTCGCGCACCCCGAGCAGGTCGAGCACGATGCGGCCGACCGGGTCGGCGGAAAGCCGGCAGTACGCCAGCAAGTCCGCGAAGAGCGGATAGCGGTGCACCCGCTGGTCTTGGATGTTGGCTTCGACCAGCCGCTGGAACGGTTCCTCGGTCAGCCGTCCGGCCCGGATCGCGGGAAGAAGTCCACGGACAGCGGGATCTGTCGGTTCCCCGTTGCCGAACGCCGCGGACACTTCGGCCGAGAAGGCCTTGAGCTGCGCGGTCCGGTCGCCCTCGGCCTCGTCGCCCAGATCGTCCACAGTGCGCGCGACGGCATAGACCGCGACCAGGTCGGCGCGCAGCCTTTCCGGCAGCACCCGCAGGGCCACCGGGAAGTTTTCCGCGCGCCGTTTCTCTCGCAGGCCGGACGTATCCGGAGCGTGACGGACACCCGAGGCTGATCTCATCCCCGCCAGTGTCGCGCCCCCGGACGGGCGGCTTCTGCCGCCGGAAAGCGAATTTCGCTGGCTTCGACTTGGCACGAGGGGCCAAAGTGGGGACAGGATGTTCCGAGGCGACCCGAGACCGCGGCCTGCGACGGAAGGACTCCCGGACACATGGGACCAGATCAGGTGACCCGGCTTGACGAACTGGAGAGGGTGCTGACCCGCCGGCTGCCCGCGATGCTCAACGAGGTCCGCGACCAGCTCGCGGACGAGCATCCGGACTACGCGGAATTCCTGACCGAAGAGCTGGCCGACCTCGTCACCGCCAGCGCGGGGTTCGTCCGGCGGCTGATCGACATGGCCGCCGAACCCGAAGAACGGCTGCTGGAACTGGGGTCCGGGGTCGAGCAGGCGGTGTTCGAGGAAATCGGGCGGGCGCAATACCAGCAAGGCCGCCGCGTCACGAGCCTGCTGTCGGCTTACCGGGTGGGCGCGCGCGTGGCGTGGCGGCACGTTTCGGAAGCCGCCCTCGATCTCGACGTGCCCGCCGAGCTGTTCGCCTCGCTCGCCACCACCGTGTTCGCTCTGGTGGACCAGCTTTCCGAATCGTCACTGCGTGGTTACCTGCAGGAGCAGTCGGACGCGGTACGCGCGCGGGAGCGGCTGCGCGACGAACTGACCGCGCTGCTGCTGTCCGACCGCGCGGACAAGGCCGCGGTGCGCGCCGCCGCGGCGCGCGCGGACTGGCGGCTGCCGAAGCACGCCGCGGTCGTGCTGGTGGAGGACGACAACGAACTGGGCCGGGAGTTGGTGTTCCGCCTCGAAGACAGCTGCCTGCGGCTGCACCGGCCCGGCGTGGTCGTGGCGATCGTGCCGGACCCGGGCGGTCCGGGCAGGCGCGCGTGGCTGGCTCGCGCGCTGCGCGGCGGCGGCGCGGTGGTCGGCGCGACGGTGCCGCTGGACCGGCTCCCGGCCAGCCTGCGCATCGCCGAGGTGACCGCGCGCCTGCGCCGCGACCATCTGCTCAGCGACGATCCGGTGTTCGCCGACGAGCACCTCGACGCGATCATCGTGCACCGCGACGACCGGCTGCTCGACGTGCTGAGAAGACAAGCCCTTGCGCCGCTTGAGGAGCTGAACGAATCCTCGCGCGAACGCCTGTCCACCACGCTCACGTCGTGGCTGCTGCATCTGGGGGACCGCAAGGCGGTCGCGGAGGATCTGCACATCCATCCGCAGACGGTGTCGTACCGGCTCGGCCGTCTGCACGACCTGTTCGGCCCGTCGCTGGACGATCCGGCCGTGCGCGCGACGCTGGTGCTGGCGCTGGCCTGGGGCCCGCCCGGCGAAGTGGACGAAACCGCCTGATCGGGGAATTTCCCTGATGCGGCAGCGGGGTGGCCGCTCTAGGTTGAGTGCGGCAGCGGGGCATGAGTAGGGGGCTCCCGAACGGGTATGCCGGTTCTCGCCGGTACGGCCGCTCGCTGGGAACCAGGGGAGGAGAGTGCGTGGACCCGTCAGCTTTCGGCGCCGAAGCGCGCCGCGAGCGCCCGGTACAGGCCGGGTGCCGTGCCGCGCAGCGCGACGGGGATCCGCAGCCAGCGCGGCACGTAGTAGTCGCCCGGATGCGCGGCGGCGCGAAGCACGGCGGCGGCCACGCGTTCGGCACTGACCGGCCGGGGCGTGCCTCGGGTGTACGGACGGCCGCGGCGCTCGAAGAATTCTGTGCGCACCACGCCGGGAACTACGATTCCGACGGTGACTCCGGTGCCGTGCACCTCGAACCGGAGACTGTCGGCGAAGGCGTCCACACCGGACTTCGTCGCGGCGTACACCGCTTCTCCGGCGACACCGGTGCGTCCGGCGATCGACGATACGAAAACGATCTGCCCGCGGTCGCGCTTCAGCATCGCGGGCAGCAGCGCGCGGGTCAGGTCGAGCGGCGCGGTCAGGTTCACCGCGACCAGGTGCCGCAGCTGGTCCTCGGACAGCTCGGGCAGGGGGCCGGCCCAGCCGAGCCCGGCGTTGTTGACGAGCAGATCCACCGATCCGGTGATCGCCAGCGCGCGTTCGGCGAGATCCGCCGCGGCTTCCGGGCGGGCGAGGTCGGCGGCGAGCGCGGTGCCGCCGGTTTCCGCGGCGAGGGCGGCCAGCCGGTCCTCGTTCCGTCCGTGCAGCAGCACCCGGACGCCGGAACGGGCGAGCTTGCGCGCGGTGGCGGCGCCGATCCCCGACGACGCGCCGGTGACGAGGGCGGTACGGGCCATCAGGCAGCGGGCAGCGCGGCCGGGCGGTGGCCCATGCGCAGCGTGATTCCCGCCGAGCGCAGCGAACGCCGGAACCACCACAGCGAACCGGCGATGGCCAGCCCGATCACCGAATACGAGCCCGCGGTGCTCACCATGAGGAAGCTGCCGACCGTTTCCCGCGCGAGCATCAGCAGCGTCACGCTGCCGTTCACCGCGAAGACGAGTCCCCACAGCACGGACACGCGCTGGAAGAACCGGCGCATTCCGGGATGCCCGGACAGCGTTTCCGGGAATGCGCAGAAATCGCCGGCCAGCCGCGCGAGCAGCGGTTTGTTGAACGGCGCGGAGACCAGGAACAGGCTCGCGACGAGGAAATTCTGTAGAGTCGGCTGCAGGAAGTACAGGAACGCGCTGCCGGTGGCCAGGCCCAGCACAGTGCGCGCGACCAGCAGAGCCGAGGTCAGCAGCAGCACCGCGGGGATCTTCTTGCGCAGCACCAGCCGGGTGCCGATCACCGCGACCGACCAGCAGAGCGCGGCGATGACCCCGCTGTCGAAGCTCACGAGGGTCAGCAGGAGGTAGAAGAGCCCGGCCGGGACCAGCGTCGATTCGAGCAGGTGCCGGCCTCCGCCCACCACGAGGTTGCGGAACGAGGGGAGGTCGATCGTATGGGGGTGTCGCATGCGGGTTCTGCTGCCTCCGGTGCCAACCGGGCGACTCGGCCTCGGACAAGGTTCGAGCATAAGCACGGCGGATGGGGACGGTGTGAGGTGAAGAGTCCGTGACAGTTACGGGGATGTCGCTGGTCGTCGCGGTCCCCGCCGCCGTGGCCGGCGCGGCGTGCATGGGACTCGCGAGCGCAGCGCAGGCCAGGGCGACCAAAGAGGTGGAAACCGGCAAACCGCTCGACCTGACGCTCTTCAAGCGGCTCGTCGGACGACCATTGTGGCTCATCGGCATCGCCGCCACCATCCTGGGGCTCCTCCTGCAGCTCGTGGCGCTCGCGTTCGGGCCGTTGCTGCTGGTCCAGCCGCTGCTCGTGACGTCGCTCATGTTCGCCGGGCTGGCGTCCGCGCGGCTGGAGCGCCGCCGCCCGGACCGCACGATGAGTGTCGGCGGGTTGCTGTGCGTGGCCGGGCTCGCCGCGTTCCTCGTGATCGCGCGGCCGAGCGGCAACAGCGAAACGCTCGTCAGCGGCGGCGCCCTGCTGCCGCTCGGCATCGCGCTCGCCGTGCTGACCCTGGCCTCGCTTGTCGTTGCCGCGTCAACGAATTCCGGATCTTGGCGGGTGCTCGGGCTCGCCGTCGCCACCGGCGTGCTGTACGGGCTCACCGCCGGTCTGATGAAGGTGGTCGCGGGCCAGTTCCGGCTGGGGATCGACGAGCCGTTCCGGCACTGGACGCTGTACCTCGTGTGCGTCGTCGGGCCGCTCGGCTTCCTGCTCAGCCAGAACACGTTCCAGCAGGGGCGGTTCCTGACGCCCGCGCTCGCGGTCATCACCGCGCTGGATCCGCTGGTCGGCGTCGCGATCGGGCTGTCGTGGATGGGCGAGTCGGCCGACGGGAGGCCGCTCGCGCTGTTCGGCGAGGCGCTGTCCGGGCTGGTGATCGTGGTCGGGATCGCGCTGCTGTCCACGCGCGCGTCGCATTTGTCGGCGGAATCGGAAATGCCGCCCGCCGAAGAGGAAACCGCATCGGAAGAATCGGGCGAACGGCCTGATTCGGGCCCGGACGACGGATACGGTCTCGCCGGGACCGCCTGCTAGCGAAAAGGGGGCAGCGTTGGAGCGCGTGCTGATCGTGTCCGCGAACATGGGGCAGGGGCACAACGCCACGGGGCGCGCGCTCGAGGACGCGATACGCCGGCGCTGGCCGGACGCGACCGTGCGGTGGATCAACGCGCTGGAGCGGCTCGGCCCCGGTTTCGAGGGTCTTTTCCAGCGGATTTACGTCGCCAACGTGGAAAGCGTCCCGTGGCTTTACGAGTTCTTTTACGCCGCGATCTGGCGGATTCCGTGGTTCGCCGCCGCGTCCCGCTGGTTCACCGCCTCGTGGTGCGGGCGGCGGCTCGCCAAGCCGGTCGCCGAATTCGCGCCGGACCTGGTCGTCTCGACGTATCCGATGGGCACGGCGGGGCTGGCCTGGCTGCGCCGCAAGGGAAAACTGTCCGTGCCGATCGGTGCGTGGGTTTCGGACTTCGCGCCGCATCCGTTCTGGGTTTACGGCGCGGCGGATCTCACGATGGTGATGCACGACGTCGCGGTCGCGCCCGCGCTGCGCTCGTCGCCGTCGGCGCACGTCGGGGTGTCCGCGCCGCCGGTGCGCGCGGTGTTCCGGCCCGGGGACCAGACCGCCGCGCGCCAAGAGCTGGAGCTGCCGCCGGACGCGTTCGTGCCCCTGGTTTCGTGCGGGTCGCTGGGTTTCGGCGAAATCGAGACCACGGTGCGGGAATTGCTGGCGGCGGACCCGTCGGTCGTGCCGGTCGCGATCTGCGGGCGCAACGACGCGGTGGCCGCCCGGCTGCGGGCGCTGGACGAACCGCGGTTGCGCGTGGTCGGGTGGACGGACCGGCCGGAGCTGTACACGCTCGCGGCGGACGTCGTGGTGACGAACGCGGGCGGGGCGACCTCGCTGGAGGCGCTGGCGTGCGGGCGGCCGGTGCTGATGCATCAGCCGATCGCCGCGCACGGCAAGGCCAACGCCCGGCTGATGGCCGCCGCCGGGCTGGCTCTGGTGTCCACAAAGGACGGTGAGCTTGCGGAGACGGTGCGCGGGCTGCTGGCCGAACCGGAACGGCTCAAGGAGATGGCGGAGGCGGTCGCCCGGCACTGCGAGACGGCCACCCCGCTGGAGGAGGCGCTGGAATCGCTTGTGTCCGCGCCGTTGAACCCGCCGACGCAACGGCTCCGCCCGGAGGACGCGCTGTTCGTGCACGTGGCCACCCCGGAGGTGCCGCAGCAGGTCGGCGCGGTCTTGGTGTTCGATCCCAAGGCCGACGGCACGCCGGTCACCCGCGCGGACGCCGAGCATTTGCTCGCGGCGACGCCGGGCTTGCGGACGCGGTTGCTGCCCGGCAGCGGATTGTGGCGGGCGCGGTGGCAGGAGGATCCCGGGCGCACGTCGGCGGAGGTGCTGACGTCGGTGCGGGTCGGCCCGGACGCGCCGCTGGACGAGGCGTTGACGCGGGAGATGGACGCGTTCTTCTCGGACCCGGTGTCGCCGGAGCATCCGGTGCGAGCGCGGCTGGTGACCGGGATCGAGGGGGAACAGGGCGCGTTGCTGATCGCGCTCCACCACGCGGCCAGCGACGGGATCGCGGTGATCAGCGCGCTGGTGGGGCAGACGCGGGGGAAGGAACCGCTGGTGCCCGCGGCGGCACCTCGGCGGCGGGGGTGGGGAGAGCGGGTCGCTGGGCCGTTGCGCGCGGTGCTCGGGCGATTTGCGCGACCGGGGTGGCACCGGCTTGAACGGCCGCCGGGATCGGCCGATGGTTCCGGCGCCGCCGAGTTCGCTCGTTCGAAGTCCGGATCCGGTGCTGGAGCTCGCGGCGGTGCGGCGGAGCCGGTTCGGGGCGCGGGGCCTCGCGGCGGTGCCGCCGAGCTGGCTCGCGGGGTCTGGGCCCTCGCGCGGGCCGGGGCCGCGCCCCGGGTTCGCTGGGACAAGCGGATCGACAGCCCCCGGAGGCATTTCGCGCGGGCGCATCTGTCCGCGCCCGAAGTCCGGAAGGCAGCGCGGCGAGCGGGGGTGCCGACGACCAACCTCGTGCTCGCGCTCGTCGCCGAGGCCTTGCACCGCGAACTGGGCGCGACCGCGCCGGAGCAGCTCCGGGTGCTGATCCCGATGTCGGTCCGCGACACCGGGACCTTCCGCCAGCTCGGCAACCACACCGGCGCGGCGTCCGTGGACCTGCCGACCGGGGCGATGTCGCTGACGGAGCGGGTGCGGAAGACCGACCGGATGCTGTCCGGCCAAGTCGACCGCGGCGCGCCCCGCGCGGGCAACGCGGTCGTGCGCGTGCTCGGGATCCTTCCGCCGGCGCTGCACCGCCGGGCGGCCAAGCTCGTCTACCGCGGCACGTGGTTCAGCGTCATCGCGTCGGTGCTGCCCGGCGCGCGGTCGCCGGTGGTGCTCAATGGCGCGCTCGTCCGCACGGTGTACCCGGTCTTGTCGCTGGCTCCCGGTGTTCCGGTCGCGGTCGGCATCATGACGTGGGCGGACCGGTTCACCATCTGCATCACCGTGCCCGCCGGACAAGAAGCGCGCGGGGACCGGCTGGCGGCCGCGGTCGTGGAGGCGTTCGGCCGGTTGTAGTCACTGGGAGAAGTGCGTGCGCGGGCGGGGCAGAAGTTCGCCGTCCACCTCGATGTCCACCATCTCGTTGTAGAACGCCACCAGTCCGGCGATGGGCTGGACCGCCGCGGTCGGGTAGGCGTACGTCCACGCGAGGTGTTCGTGCAGCACGTCGCCGATGCGGACGGACCAGTAGCCGGACGTCTCGCCTTTGTACGGGCAGGCGGTGGCCATGCCGGGTTCGGCGACGAGGTGCGTGAAATCGACTTCGGTGCGGTTGAAGTAATACCGCGTCGGGAGGCCGGTTTCGAACAGCAGCACCGGCGACGACGATTCCGCCAGCGTCACCCCGTTCAACCGCACGCGGACGTGCCGCGTCGAGCGCAAAGCGTCCACCCGCGTGTACGGATTGCGCGGGTGGACGAAAACTTGTTCGTCCTCTTCGAACCAGGCGTCCAGTGCGTCCCAAGCGAACTTGACGTGTCCGGGCAGGACCGCGCCGTCGCCGTGCACCCAAGCGGCAGCAGGCTTTTCGACCTCGCCGACGCGCAGCGAGTGGCGTCGGGCCGGGCCGTCGATCTCGTCCTCCGGCGTGAGCACACCGGAGAGAACGTCGTCGAGCGGGAAGTAGAACTGCGGGTAGTAGGGCCATTCCCACACGTATTGGGCCCGCGTGCTGTCCACAATGGTCTTCCCGGCGAGCACTCCGCGCACTCGCCGGGGGACCGGTTCGACGTGTCCGGTTTGGACTGCTGCCGCTGGGTAATCGGTCATCGGTCAGCCGCGCTTCGGGAGTTTCCAGCCGGGGCGGGGGAAGTGGCAGGTGTAGCCGTGGGGGTAGCGCTGGAGGTAGTTCTGGTGTTCGGGTTCGGCTTCCCAGAAGTCTCCGGCGGGGGTGACTTCGGTGACGACGGTGCCGGGCCAGAGTCCGGAGGCGTCGACGTCGGCGATGGTGTCTTCGGCGATGCGTTTCTGTTCGTCGGTGGTGTAGAAGATGGCGGAGCGGTAGCTGGTGCCGATGTCGTTGCCCTGACGGTTTGTGGTGGTGGGGTCGTGGACCTGGAAGAAGAATTCGAGGAGGGTGCGGAAGTCGGTCTGGTCGGGGTCGTAGGTGACTTCGATGGTTTCGGCGTGGGTGCCGTGGTTGCGGTAGGTGGCGTTCGGGACGTCGCCGCCGCTGTAGCCGACGCGGGTCGCGGTCACGCCGGGCTGGTGGCGGAACAGCTCCTCCATGCCCCAGAAACACCCGCCGGCCAGAATCGCCTTTTCCGTCATTTCCCCTGCTCTCCATCGGTGTATCCGTGTACAGGAAGACGCTGCGGCACCGGCCGCTATTCCGGTCGCCCGGGGCCCGGTCAGAACTCCGTAATATCTCCCTCCGCCGCGGCAGTGACGAACAGTTCCAGCAGCGTCCGCAGGGCCTGCGACGCCGGCCGCTTCGCGGAGACGACGACGGAGAGCGGCCAGGTCAGCGAGGTTTCGGCGAGGGGGAGCGCCACGACGCCCGGGATGGTCAGCCGGGCAGTGCCGGGCAGGACCGCGACGCCGAGTCCGGCGGCGACGTAGCGCGGCACCGCCCGCAGGTCGGCGATATCGGCGGTCACCCGGCGCGAAAGCCCGCGCGCGGCGAATTCCCGGTCGACCGCCAGCCGGTTCCCGAAGCCGCGCGGGCAGTCGACGAACAGTTCGCCGTCCAGCTCCGGCAGCGTGACGGACTCTCGCGCGGCGAGCGGATGGCTGTCCGGCAGCACGGCGTAGTACGGCACGCTGGCCAGCTGCGTCGCGTCGAGACCGCCCAGTTCTGCCCGGGACAGGCCGAGAAGCGCGACGTCGAGCCGGCCGTGGCGGACGTCGTCGGCGAGGCCGGTGGAGCCGGTGAGGGACACCGTCAGGTGCAGGTCGACCAGCGGGTGCCTGCGGTGGAACGCGCCGAGCAGCACCGGCAGATCGAATGCGTTCATGCTGGTCAGCGTGCCGATCCGGAGGCTCCCGCGGAGACCGGCGGACGCCTGCTGCACCACCTCGCGGGCCCGCTCCACCGATTCCAGCGCCGCCTTCGCCTCGGGCAGGAAGAGCGCGCCCGCGGTTGACAGCGCGACCCGGCGGGTAGACCGGTCGAACAGGGTCGCGCCGAGGTCGGTCTCCAGCGCGCGGATCGTCGCCGAGACCGTGGACTGCGTGGCGAACAGCCGCTGCGCCGCCCGCGTGAAGCTCAGCTCCTCGGCGACCGCCACGAAGTACTCCAACTGCCTCGTCTCCATGTCTTAATTATCGCCAAGCACGATAACTCTGACCAGCACTTTTCGTTGGACATGATGAGTGGGGCGAGGGATCGTTGCAGAGGTAGGTTCCCGCTCGGAAGGTCGACATGGTCACCACAGCTCCGCCCGCTTCCACCGCCCCGGCCGGATGGCGCGTCAGCCACGGCTGGGGATTCCGGGTCATCGCTTTCGCGTTCGCCGCGTGCCTCGCGTTCTCCACCGTGCCCACCCCGCTGTACGCGCTTTACCAGCGGCGGGACGGGTTTCCGACGTTTCTGGTCACCGTGATCTTCGCGGCGTACGCGGTCGGCGTGATGGCCAGCCTCTACCTCGCCGGGCACGTCAGCGACTGGCTCGGCCGTCGCCGCGTGATCCTCGCTTCGACGCTCGCCGAGGCCCTGTCGGCGGTTCTGTTCCTGCTCTGGCCGGAGGTGCCCGGCCTGCTGATCGCGCGGTTCGTGTGCGGCGTGGGCATCGGCGCGCTGACGGCCACCGCCACCGCGCACCTGTCGGAGCTGCGGGCGGTGTCCCGGCCGGACCAGGACCTCGGCCGCTCCGGGCTGATCGCCACCGTGGTGAACATGGGCGGCCTCGGGCTCGGCCCGGTGGTCGGCGGCGTCTTCGCGCAGTACATCGGCGGTCCGCTGACCAGCACGTTCGTCGTGTTCCTGATCGTGCTGCTGGCAGCCGCGTTCGCGGTGTGCCTGGTGCCGGAGACCGTCGAACGGCGGGAGGAGCGTCCGGCGTACCGGCCGCAGCGGGTGTCGCTGCCCGCCGGGGCGCGGCCGGCGTTCGTCGGCGCGGCGATCGGGGTGTTCGCCGCGTTCGCGATCACCGGGCTGTTCATGTCGCTCGCGCCGACCCTTCTGGCCGAAGGGCTGCACGAGCACAACCGGATGCTCGCGGGGGTCACCGCGGGCTCGATGCTGGCCGCGGCGGCGGTGGCGCAGGTGGTCTTCGCGCCGATGGCGTCGCGGGCCCAGCTCCGCTTGGGGTACGTGCTGATGCCGCTCGGGCTGGCGGTGCTGTCGGTGGCCGCGTTGCTGCCGTCGCTGGCGCTGTTCCTGGCCGGTTCGGTGATCGCCGGGAGCGGGATGGGGCTCGGGTTCCGCGCTGCCGTCGGGACGGTGGCCGCGCTGGCCGATCCGCTGTCCCGCGGCGAGGTGCTGGCGGGGATCTTCCTGGCGGCTTACGCCGGTCTGGTGGTGCCGGTGCTGCTGGTGGGCATGACGCTGCTGTGGGTGCCGAGCCCGCTCGCGCTGGTCGGGTTCTCGGCCGCGGAGCTGGTGCTGCTGGGGTTCTCCGCGTGGCGGGTGCTGCGGACAGCTTGAGCCGGTTGCCGCTTGAGCCGCCATGGCTTCGGCGGTGCGGGCGCACCGGCGAAGCCATGGCCGCTCGGCTCAGGCGACTTCAGTGCTGCGGGTGCGGGCGGCGCGGGCGCTCCACCGGCCGTCGTGGCGGTCCACGCGGATCGGGTGGCCGAATGCCCGGCTGATGCTGGCCGTCGTCACCGCTTGCTCGATCGGGCCCGACGAAACGACCGCGCCGTCGGCGATCAGCAGCGCGTGGGTCGTCGTTTCCGGCAGTTCCTCCAGGTGGTGGGTGACCACGATGGAGGCGAGCCGGGGATGCGTGCGGGTGAGCAGGTCGATCGTTTCGAGCAACTGCTCGCGCGCCGCGACGTCCAGGCCGGTGGAGGGTTCGTCGAGCAGCAGCAGCCGGGGGTCGCTGATCAGCGCGCGGGCGATCAGGGCGCGGCCGCGTTCGCCTTGGGAGAGTGTCGGCCAGCGTTCGCCGGCCTTGCCGTCCAGGCCGAGCAGAGCGATGAGTTCGTCGGCCTGCTCGAGCTGCTCCGGGGTGGGCTGCCAGCGCGGCGGCGTGTCGATGCTCCCGGTGACGCCGGTCAGCACGACTTCCCGGATGGTGAGCGGCGAACGCAGCGGATGCCGCGGGTCGACGTGTCCGATGCTGCGGCGCAGCGCCTGGAGTTCGACGCGGCCGAGCCGTCCGCCGAGGACGTCGACGGTGCCGGTGGTCGGATGCGTGACCGCTCCGCAGAAGCCGAGGATCGTGCTTTTCCCGGCGCCGTTCGGGCCGAGCAGCGCCCAGTGTTCGCCCGCCCGCACGGTCAGGTTCACGCCGTGCAGGATTTCCTTGCCCTGCCTGCGGAACACGACGTCGGTCAGCCGCAGCACGACCTCGCTCACGAAAGTGCCTCCTTCAAGGCGGTCAGGTGCGTCCGGCTCAATTCCGCCGCCGCGGACGCGTCTTTGCCGGCGATCGCTTCGACGAGCGCCAGATGTGCGGCTTGGTCCTCCTCGGGCGCGGTGATCGGCCGGGCGCGCAGCAGGTCCGTCATCGCGCGGTGGATGCGCGGCACGAAACTGTCGAACAATTCGATCAGCACGTCGTTGTGCGCGGCGACGAGCACGGTGCGGTGGAACGCGGTGTCGGTGTCCACCAGGAGTTCCACGTCCGGGTCGCCGATCGCGCGGGCGGCGAGCGCGCGGCGGATCGCGCGCAGGTCGGTCGGCGTCCGCCGGTGCGCGGCGAGGGCGGCGGCCTCCGCTTCGATGGCGATGCGCGCCTCGATCACCGCGCCGATGGCGGAGCGGCGCAGCACCGCGTCCCAATCCTCGGCGACGTCCAGCGCGGTCACGAAAACCCCGGCGCCCTGGCGGGAATCCAGCACGCCTTTCCCCGCCAATTCGCGGATCGCTTCGCGCAGTGTCGAACGGCCGACGCCCAGTTGCGCGGCCAAAGTCGTTTCCCCGGGCAATTTGTGGCCGAGCCCCCATTCGCCGGAGCGAATGCGTTCCAGAAGGACTTCGGCGGCCTGCGCGGCGAGCGGGTGCCGGTGCACGAGAGGGGGCATCGGGAGGCTTTCTGGTCGGGCGGGGCTTCGGGAGCGAGGCTACTGCTGGACATTCTTCCGGCGCGGTGTCGAGCGTGGAGCGTCACTAGTCTACTTGTCTAAGGGGTGTGAGAATTTCTGACCCGTTCGGGTGGGTTACGGTGTTTCGAGCGCCTTATCGTGCCTCGTCCGGGTAAGGATCGGCCGCATGCGTGCCAGCAAAATGGCTGTCGCGGGCGGAGCGATCGCCGCGGCGGTGTGTGCGGTGGCGTTCGTGGCCGGTCCCGGCGCGAGCGCCGCTCCGTTGCCCGGCGGGTTGGGCCCGTGCGTCGGCGACGCCTGTCCCGACAAATACCCGCCGGTCAACAACGGGCCGTTCGCGGGACGGGACAACGGCATCAACGTCTTCGCCGGCGGCGATTTCCTCGTGCGCGAAGGCGCGGCCGAGGCCGAGGGCCGGGTCGTCGTGCTCGGCAGCTTCGACCTGGCGAAGCGGGCCGGCGCGTCCTCGGTCTACAACGTCGGCATCGCGGGCGTCGGCTCGCGCGTGCCTCCGCCGGACGGCGCCGATTTCCTCACCGCCGGCAAGGACGTCACTGTCGCGCCGAACCAGCGGCTGCTCGCGGACGGCGGCGTCGTGCGGTACGGCGGGACTGTTGCCGGGACCGTGACCGGCACGCTCAAGCAGGACCCGAACGCGGCCGACCAATACAAGCAGCTTCGCCCACAGCTGCGGGAAGCCAGCACCTGCTACGGCAACTCCGCGGCGACCGGGACGGCGAAAAACCAGGGCTACCGCACGCTGTTCACCGGCGACGGGAAGTCCGCGCTGCAGGTGTTCACCGTCGACTTCGATCTCACCGGCCCCGGCGGCGGCATGCAGGGCCTGGAGTTCGCCGGCATCCCGGCGGGCGCGACGATTCTCGTGAACCTCGTCGGCGGCAGCCGGGTGATCAACACATACAGCGGCGACCTCGCCGACCGCGAGCCGATCAACCATCTGCGCGAGAAGCTGCTGTGGAACTTCCCGGACGCGTCGAAGGTGAAGATCGCCGGGCAGGCGCAGTTCCAGGGCAGCGTGCTGGTCGGCAACCCGGCCAGCGACACGACGGTCACCGCCTCGGGCACGGCCGGCCGGTTCTTCACCGCGGGCAACCTGCTGCACACGTCCGACGGCGCGGCGGGCGGGCAGGAGTTCCACGCCTATCCGTTCACCGGCGACCTGCCGGACTGCACGACCCCGGCGACCTCCACGACGCCGACCAGCGCCACGTCGACTTCCTCCACCACGACTGAGCCGACCAGCACGACCTCGTCCAGTTCGGCGACGTCCTCGACCAGCTCCACGACGTCGTCCAGCGCGACGGAATCGTCTTCCTCGACC
Source organism: Amycolatopsis echigonensis (assembly GCF_002846615.1). NCBI lineage: Bacteria > Bacillati > Actinomycetota > Actinomycetes > Pseudonocardiales > Pseudonocardiaceae > Amycolatopsis > Amycolatopsis echigonensis. The sequence continues at coordinate 6,156,886 of NZ_PJMY01000003.1, forward strand.
GCGCCGACGAGTTCGTCCTCGGCAAGCAGCACGAGCCCGACGAAGTCCAGCTCGTCGTCCGAGGCCCCGGCGCCGATCACGACGACGAGCGACAACTCCGGCGGCGTCGCACCTGGAACCGGTCCGTCCGACCAGGGCCCGCTCGCCTCGACCGGCACGGATCTCCGCGGCTACCTGATCGGGGGCACTGCGTTGCTGCTCATCGGCGGCGCGCTGGTGGCGGCAGTGGCGGTTCGCCGCAAACGCTCCTGACGAAAGCCGTGAAGGACTCCTTGAGGGAATCTGATTCCCGCAAGGAGTCCTTCACGGACAGTCCGGGCTGGTCCCGAAGGCCTAGCGGGCGGCTGGCGTGCGGGAGGCGCGGTACTCGGCGGCTCGGGCCTCGTAGGAGCGGAGTTCTTCTTCCCGGTCGGGCACGTCACGCGAGGCACCGTCCGGCTGGTCGGCGAAGAATCCCCGCAACGCCTCGTTCGCGTCGGCGGCGAGCTGTCCGGTGCGGGCGAACATCGCTGTCTCGTAGCGGGCCAACGCGGCTTCGACGGTCGGCTCCTCGTGCAGTGCGTGCGCCAACTCGGCACCGTCGAGCAGTGCCAGGTTCGCGCCGTGGCCGCCGAACGGGGCCATCGCGTGCGCGGCGTCGCCGAGCACGGTGATGCCCGGGACCCGTTCCCAGGTCAGGGGAGCGGGCAGCGCGGTGAACGCGCGCGCCACGTAGTCGCCGTCGTTGTCGGTCAGCAGCGGACGCACTGTCGCGCCCCAGCCGCGGAACTCGCGCAGCAGGAACCCCCGCACCGAGGCGCGGTCAGCCAGGTCGACGCCTTCCCTCGCGGCCCAGTCCTCTTCGGCGCGGAAAGCCACGTAGCCGCGGATCACCCCGTTGCTGTTGCGCTGCACGATCACCGCCCGGCCCGCGCCGTCGGTGGTGAACAGCTGCCCGTTGCCGACCAGTGCCGCGACCTCCGGGTGCCGGGTTTCGACGTCGTCGTACCGCACGTCCAAAAAGGACACTCCAAGGTAGTCCGGCATCGCGTCGGTGAGCCGGCGGCGCACCTTCGACCAGGTGCCGTCCGCGCCGATCACGACGTCGGCGTCCACTGTGGAGCCGTGGGCGAAATGCAAGCGGTGGACGCCGTTTTCGGTGGTCAACTCGGTGAGCTTGTGTCCCCAGCGGACGGTCCCGGGCGCGAGGTGTTCGTACAGCATGGTGCGCAGTTGGCCGCGGTCGATTTCCGGGGCGGCGGTGTCGTCGTCGGTGGGGACGAACTCCTTCAGCAGGGTGCCGCGATGGTCGCGTCTGGTCATGGCTTGGCCCTCGGTGCGGGCCAGCGCGCGGAAGGCGGGCAGCAGCCCGGCGTCTTCCAAAGCGATCTGCCCGCTGTCGGCGTGCAGATCGAGCGTGCCGCCAGGATCGCGCGAATCCACGGCGGCGTCGGCGTCGTACACAGTCGCGGCGATGCCGTGTCCGTGCAGGACGTGCGCGGCGAGCAGCCCGCCCGGGCCGCCTCCGACGATGGCGATGCGTGGTGTCTCTTTCATGGTGGTCCCCTCTCGTGCCGGTGTGGTCTGGAGTCAGCATAAGTGGAACAATGCAAAATGTGCAACGGTACAATTTAGTGAGTCATTGCACTCTCGTGCTGTCGCGGCGGCCTCCAGTCCGGCGAGCCCGCTCCCGAGTGCGTACCGAAGCTGTGGGCCGCGTCGCGGCGGCGTGCAGGGCGGTGCCTGCCTGTTCCAGTCCCGGAGGGCAAGAGGGCGCCGGCGGGAGGTCGTCCAGGACCGGAGTGACGAGAGCGGGCGTTTTGTACCGGGCGGGGCCGCCAGGATGTGAAACGCCTTTGCCGCGTCCCGTTGCCGCTCTAGCTTCTGATCGGGTCAGAGGTTTTCGGATTTCCGGGTGACGAGGGGAGCCGGTGCGTGGCCACGGGCGAACTCGCGACGACGACGCTGCCGGTCGGGGCTGGCTGGCTCGGGTCCCGCATCGGCGAGCGCACGGCGCGGGGCGTGGCCGGCACGGTGTCCGGCCTGATCCGCGACGGGGAGGTGCCGCCCGGCACGCGGCTGCCCACCGTGCGGGCGCTGGCCGCGGAGCTTTCGGTCAGTCCCACGACGATCGCCGAGGCGTGGTCGCAGCTGCGGGCGGCCGGGCTGATCGGCACTGGCCGGCGGCGCGGCACGATAGTGCTGGAACCGCCTTCGAGCCCGCCGCCGGAGCGGGCGTTTTCCGGCTGGCAGACGGTCGACCTGGAACACGGCCTCCCGGATCCGGGCTTGCTGCCGCCGCTCGAGGACGCCGTCGCGGCCGGAGTCCACTCGGAACGGTTCGGCGGTCCGGTCAAGAACTCGATCACGCCGCAATTGCGCGCCGCGGTCAAGCCGACGTGGCCGTTCGCCGCCGAATCGTGGACCGTCGCGGCCGGCGGGCAGGACGGGATGGTGCTGGCCTGCCAGGCGGTCGCGCGGCCGGGCGACGTGATCGCGCTGGAAGCGCCGACCATGCCGTGGCTGCGCGAATTGCTGCGCCGGTCGCGGATCCACGTGGTGCCGGTGCGCTGCGACGAGGACGGGCCGCTGCCGTCCTCGCTGGCCGCGGCGCTGGAGCATCGTCCGGTCGCGTTTGTGTACCAGCCGCGCGCGCAGTCGCCGCTGGGTCATTCGGTTCCGGCGGACCGCCTCGCGGAACTCGCCGCGGTACTGTCCGAAGAGGACATCGCGGTGATCGAGGACGACGATTTCGGGCCGTTGGCGTCGGCTCCTTCGCTGAGCCTCGGCACGCACTTGCCCGGCCGCGTATTGCTGGTGCGGTCGTATTGCACTGCGTTCGGGCCTGAACTGCGCAGTTGCGTGATCGGCGGTTCGGCGGCGCTGGTGGAACGGGTGCGGCAGCAGCGCGGCCCGGGGTCGGTGTGGTCGAGCCGGATTCTTCAGGACGCGCAAGCGTTTCTGCTGACTGATCCCGGCAGCGGGGAATTGCTGAACCGGGCCCGGCATCGGTACGCACATCGGCGGACGGCTTTGACGGAAGCTTTGCGGGAGCACGGGATTTCGGTCCAGGCTCGGGACGGGCTGACGTTGTGGGTGCCGGTTCCGGAGGAATCGCGGACATTGATGACCTTGGCGGCCAACGGCGTTTCCGCCGGGTCGGGCACGCGTGCGGGCAATCCGGGGACTCCGCATATCCGCGTGGCGACGGGGCAGTTGCCGGACGATCCGGCTTTGGTGGCGGACCTGGCCCGGATGATCGCCCGGGCTGCCCGGCGGCCTTGATGTCTGGTGTGGACAGTGGCGGTGTGGACAGCTCTGTTGCGGGCAGCTCTGTTTTGGACAGCTCTGTTTTGGACAACGCCGCGTGGGCGTCGCTGACCGGACCCCATGCTGGGTTCGCGGAGCGGGCCGGGCAGGCCGTGCGCTACCCGGCGGATGTTTCGGTCTTTCTCGCGGTGCCGGACGAGCCGTCCGCGGACGTGTGGAACGACGTCGCCGCGCTCGCCGGTCCGGGCGCGGTGGTGCCGGTCTTTTCGCAGGCCGGACCGCCTCCGCCGGACTGGGAGCTGCTGGAGGAGAGGGCCGGGGTTCAGCTGGTGGACGCCGGGGTCGACGCCGTGTCCGATCCGGAGGCGGTCCGGCTGACGGTCGCTGACGTGCCGGAGATGCTGGATCTGGTCGCTCGGACGAAGCCAGGCCCGTTCTTGCCCCGCACGGTTCTGCTCGGGACGTATCTCGGCATCCGGCACGAGGGGGCGCTGGTCGCGATGGCGGGGGAGCGGCTGCATCCGCCGGGCTGGACGGAGATCAGCGCGGTGTGCACGGATCCGGCTTGTCGCGACCGCGGTCTCGCCGGGCGATTGGTGCGTGCGGTGGCCGCGGGGATCCGCGACCGGGGCGAGACGCCGTTCCTGCACGCGGCGGCGACGAATGTGAACGCGATCCGGCGGTACGAGGGGATGGGATTTCGGCTGCGGAGGAGGACATCGTTCGGCCGGGTGCGTATTCCGGACGACTGGCGGGCAGCGGCTTGAACGCATGTGTGCCTGCGCCGGTGAGTGCCGGCGCAGGCACCCGAGTCGTTTCAGGAATCACTCAACGGCAAGCCCGGCGGATTGACCTCCGCCTTCTTCACCGCTTCGTTCTCCAGCCCGTACGCGGCGAGCCATTTCGCGTACTGGCCGTGCTGGATCAGGTAATCGATCGCCGCGGCCACCGGTTTCACCAGGCCGTTGTCCTTTTTGGTCGTCGCGGCGATCAGGCCTTGCAAGGTAGCCCCGGCTCCGGAGTACTTGCCCGCGCTGCGCGTCGGATTCGGGGTTTTCGCCGTCTGCGCGACGTGGTAGGCGATACCCGGGTTCGGTGCGAAGTACGCGTCGATCCGGCCGGATGCCAGGGCCAGGTACGTGCTGTTCTTGTCGGCGAAATTGCGCACGTCGAGCTTCTTGCCCTCGGCCGTCAGCTTCCGCTGCCATTCCCGCAGGATCTTCTCCTGGTTGGTTCCGCTGTCTACGGCGACCGTTTTGCCCGCCAGCACCTCGTAGTTCCCGTCGAAGTTCCACGCGTTCGCGCGGTTGGTCTCGAAACCGAGGTTGTCCTCGCGGTAGGCGGCGAAGTCGAAGCCCTGCTGTTTGCGTTGTTCGGTCACGGTGATGTTCGAGAATCCGGCGTCGAACTGGCCGCTTTGCAGGCGTACGAACAGGTTCTGCCACGAAGCGTTCTGCACGTCCGGTTCGAGGCCCAGCACCGCGGCGACGAGACGGCCGAGGTCGGGTTCGGCTCCGGTGAGGGTGCGCTGGTCGGTGCCGACGTAGGCCAGCGGCGGGAATCCGGACGGAAGCGCGCCGACGCCGATCGTCAGCTTGCCTCGGTCGAGGAACTTCTTCGGCAGCTGCGCGCGGATCTCGGCGACGACGGGCACGGTCAGCGAAACCGGGTGCGCGTCCGCGGTGTTCGCGGCGACGGAGACCGTCTGTGAGCCGTTCGCGCTGGTCGACGCCTGGATGTTGCCGCCGCAAGCACCGACCAGGAGCGCGATCGCGGCGACGGCGGGCAGGATCTTGCGGGTTTTCATGCGTTCTCCGGGGTTGCGAGGCGGGTGACTTTCCCGAGGAAGGCTCGGGTCCGGTCGTGGCGGGGGCGGTCGAGGACGGCTGACGGCGGTCCTTCTTCGATGACGCGGCCTTCGTCGAGGAACACGACGTGGTCGGCGATCTCGCGGGCGAACCCGATCTCGTGTGTCACCACGATCATCGTCGTACCGGACCGGGCCAGCTCGCGGATCACGGCCAGCACTTCGCCGACCAGTTCCGGGTCGAGCGCGGACGTCGGCTCGTCGAGCAGGATCAGCCGCGGTTCGAGCGCGAGCGCCCTGGCGATCGCGACGCGCTGCTGCTGACCTCCGGACAGTTGCCGCGGATACGCGCCGGCCTTGTCCTCGAGGCCAACGCGCGCGAGCAGTTCCTTCGCCCGTGTTACCGCTTCGACGCGGGGCAGCCGTTGCGTGACGAGCGGCGCTTCCACGACGTTGTCGAGGATGGTGAGATGCGGGAAAAGGTTGAAATTCTGGAACACGAACCCGATCCGGGACCGTTGCCGCAGAATGGCGCGCTCGCTCAGTTCCTTGAAACGGTCGCCGTGCACGCGCACGCCGACGAGTTCGCCGTCGATGCTGACGTAGCCGCTGTCAAGGCGTTCCAGATGGTTGACGGTCCGCAACAAGGTCGATTTCCCCGAACCGGACGGCCCCAGCACCACGGTCACCTGCCCGCTGGGCGCGGTGAGGTCGATGCCGTCGAGCACGCGGATTCCGTCGTATGTCTTGACCGCGCCGCGGATGCGGACTTCGGCGCTCATCGGGCAACCCCCAGCGCGCGCAACCGGGCGCGGAACCGCTGAAACGGCGTCGGCGGCACGGTCCGCAGCGCGCCGCGGGAGAAGAAGCGTTCGACGTAATACTGGATCACTGACAGGACGCTGGTGAGAATGATGTACCAGACCGTGCCGACGAGCAGCAGCGGAATGATTTGCCCGCTGTTCGTGCTGGCCTGGGTTTCGACTACGCCGAACAGTTCCAGCAGCGACGTGATGTAGACGACCGAAGTGCCTTTGAGCAGGCCGATCAGCTGATTCGCGTAGGCGGGCACGATGGCGCGGGTGGCCTGCGGCAGGATGATCCGCCGGTATTGCCGGGAGCGCGGAAGTCCCAGCGCGGCTGCTGCTTCGAGCTGGCCTTGGTCCACCGAGAGCACCCCGGCGCGCACGATTTCCGCGGCGTACGCGGCTTCGTTCAAGCTCAGGCCCAGCACCGCGACGACGAAGAAACTCAGCACGTCGGTGGCGCTGAAGCTGATGAACGACGGACCGAACGGGATGCCGAGGCTGAGCGTCGAGTACAGCGCGGTCACGTTGGCCAGGAACAGCAACAGCACGATCAGCGGAATCGAGCGGAAGATCCACACGTAGGCCCACGAAACCGCTTGGAGCAGCGGGTTTTTCGACAGCCGCAGCAGCGCGAGCACGATGCCGCCGACGAGCCCGAACACGGCGGCCAGGCCGGTCAGCTCGAGGGTGAGCAGCAGCCCGTCGAGGATCACCGGGCGGAAGAACCAATAGCCGAAAACGTCCCATTGGAAGACCGGATTGGTGATCAGCGCGTGCGCCAATTGGGCGAGCAGCGCGAGCACGACCGCCGCCGCGACCCACCGGCCAGGACGGCGCAACGGGGCGACTTTCTTCGCGGCCAGCTCGCGCAACCGCGCTTCGCCGGGCGGTTCGGGACCTGCGGACGGCACCGGCACGGCGCGCAGCGTGGGAGGAGAACTCACAGTGGCTCCTGGGGATCGCGGAGAGGGCGATCGCCACTGTGACCCGCGGGGTTCCCGGCTGTCGAGTGTCCTCTTGGGACTCCCACATGGTGAGCGCGGTGGTGCGGAAGGAGGTTTTGTACCGGCTTTGTTACTGACTGTCTACTGTGGACTACCGGAGCAGGTGCCGTTCCAGGAACGGGTTCCGGAACTTCCCGGCCGGGTCCAGTTCAGCCGCGAGTTCCCGGAACTGCCGCACCCCTTGGTGATCCAGATCCAGAACCGCGCCGTGGAACAGCTTTCCCCAATGGGCGCGGACGCCGAAGGGAGCCAGCTTCTCCTCGATCAACGGAAGTACCGCTTCCACCTCCGGCTGCCGCTGCTGCCAGGTGAAATGGACCGCCACCCGGTCGCCGTCGTATGCCGGGCTGAGCCAGGGTTCGTCCCCGGCGACGGTGCGGATTTCCGACACCACCAGCAGCGGCGCGATCCGGTCGCCGATGCTGCGCAACGCCTCGAACGCCGCGGCCGCGTGTGCGCGCGGCACGAAGTACTCGCTCTGCAATTCCGCTCCGACGCTCGGCGCGAATTCCAGGCGGAAATGCGGCAGCCGGGCGTACCACGGTCCGGGGACTCCGCCTTGCACCGTGGTGTTTTCCGCCGAAATGCCCGCTGCGTGCGCGGGGTGGCGCGGACCGTCGGCGGGAAGGGCGCCGAACAGCGCATCGGGGATCTCCGCCGGGACGCGGTTCTTGAGCAAGACCTGGTCGACCACGTCGCGCGCCCAGTTCGTGAACAGGCTGACGCTGTAGCCCGCCGCCTGGATTTCGTCGAAGTGCGCCAAGGCCGCGGACCACGGCAGGGCGTCGAAGACGTCTTGGCGGACCGAGAAGGTCGGCTCGAGGTCGAGGGTGAGCCGGGTGAGGACGCCGAGCGCGCCGACGTTCACCACCACTCCGGGGAACTCCGCGTCGGCACGGGAGAAGGTGCGCAGGGAGCCGTCGGCGGTGAGAAGTTCGACCGCGGACACCGCTGCGGCCAGGCCGGGCAGCCGCTGTCCGGAGCCGTGGGTGCCGGTCGCGACGCTGCCGGCGACGGTGATGTGGGGGAGGGATGCCAGGTTGGCCAGGGCGTACCCGGCCTCGTGCAGCTGCGCGACCACGTCGCCGTAGCGGGTCGCGCCGCCGATGGCGACCTTCGCGGCCCCGATTTCCGGTGTGCGGTTGACGGCGGAGAGGTCGAGCTGGAGACCGTCCGGGCTGTCGGCGACGGTGTTGAAGCTGTGCCGGCTGCCGAGGGCCTTGACCCGGGTCGCGTGCGCGACGAGCTCCTGCGCCTCGGCGAGGGTGCGCGGGGCGACGATCTCGCGTGCGCCGTAGGTGAGATTGCCTGCCCAGTTTTCGATCACGAGAGCCAAGCCTAACCGGCCCCGGCGCGGCAGACTGGGGACAGGCTGAGGCGAGGAGACCCGACATGCATTCCGCTGGACTCGTGCTGCACCCGCGCCGCGATTCGAAAGCCGCGGTCGACGCGGTGCTGGGCTGGGCCTCCGGGCGCGGGATCGAGATCCTCGGCATCGTCGACGAGATCGCCAGGGTCGATTGTTCGGCGACCGGCGTCCAGCCCGGTGAGCTGGGGAAACGGTCGGATCTGCTGGTCAGCCTCGGCGGCGACGGCACCATGCTGCGCGCGATGCGGCTCGCCGACGGGCAGCACGCGCCGGTGCTCGGCGTCAATCTCGGGAAGCTCGGTTTCCTCGCCGAGGTCGACGTGCCCGACCTGCCGCTCGCGCTGTCCGCGATCGACCGCGAGGAGTTCACCGTCGAGCCCCGGCTGGCGGTGGACGCGCGGTTCGGCGGCCGGATCGAGACGGCGTTCAACGACGTCGCGGTGGTGCGCGTGCCCGGCGACGGAAGCGCGGTGGTCGCGGTGCTGGTGAACGGTGAACAGTTCGTGAGCTACGCCGCCGACGCGGTCGTGGTCGCGACGCCGACCGGCTCGACCGCGTACAGCTTCTCCGCCGGAGGGCCGATCACAAGCCCCGCCGTGGAAGCGCTGCTGGTCACGCCTGCCGCGCCGCATTCGGCGTACAGCCGCGGCGTGGTGTTGTCGGTGCAGGACACCGTGACACTGGAGGTGCTGCCGTCGAGCGGGCGGCTGGCGGTGGAGGTCGACGGGCAGGTCGCGGGTTACGTGGGGCCTGGCGAAAAGGTCGACCTGCACGCCCGCCCCGGTGCGGCCCGCGTGGTCCGGCTCGGCATGACGACGTTCTACCAGCGCGCCCGGCGCAAGCTGCGGCTCAGCGATTCGGCGGAGATTCCGCTGTCCTGAGCAGGCCGCCCGTTCCCCTGGTAATCGCGCGCTGACCTGCGGTGGTCCCGCTCGGGCTGTGCCCGCTGTCACTTGTCGGTGACATTGCCGTGTCCTATTCGTAATGTCGTGGCGGCTTGGCGGACCCGAACGAGGAGATGGTGGTGCGAGGTGTCCGGTAGACATCGGGACGGATCGAAGTCGTGGCGGCTGCCGGCCGCGGCGGGCGTGCTGGCCGTCGGCGCGCTGGCGGCACCGGTGTGGCTGACCGCGGGCGGGGCGGAACCGGAGCAGGTCCCGGCCGCCGCCGCGGAGATGCACGCGTTCAGCGCGCCACGGCGGGCGAGCAGCGTTCCGTCGACGACCTTGACGCCGCCCACGACGTCTTCCAGCGCTGCTTCCGCGACGACGTCCTCGCCCTCACCGACGAGCACAACGACCTCCCACAGTTCGGAAGCCCCGTCGGCGAATGCGTGTTCGTCCACTTTGGCCGGTACGCAGCCCGCGGTGGCCCAGGCGGGCAATTTCCTCAAGGAGAAGTTCTCGGTGGATTCGGTCGGCGGCCGGGCCGGGCGGTCCGGGGCGAGCGACCATCCGGCCGGTCTCGCGCTGGACTTCATGGTCGACACGAAGACCGGAAACGCTTTGGCCGCTTACGTTCTCGCGCATCAGCACGAGCTCGGCGCGAAGTACGTGATCTGGCAGCAGCGCTACAACGACGGCAGCGGCTGGTCGGCGATGGAGGACCGCGGCGGCGAGACCGCGAACCATGACGACCACGTCCACGTTTCGTTCGAGCGCGGCGCGAAGGTTTCGGTCACCTGCTGACACCCGACTTTCGGAGGTGGGCCGGATTCGTCCGGAAGGGCACACTGTGCGCTGCCGAATGGTCACCCTCCGCACGGGTGGTCTTCCTTCGCTGCGTGAGGAGCTCCGATGGCGGGCAGGTTCTCGATCCGGCTCACTCTCAGCGTCGTCGGGGTGCTGGCCGCGCTCGGCGGCACCACGACGGCCGCAGCCGCCGCCGCGCCGGACGACCCGGTGTCGTGGCGCGTACCTGCTGGTCCCGCTGAGGCGGCCTCGTTGGCGCGCGCCGGGTTCGACGTCGCCGGGACCAGCCCGGGCGTGGCCTACGTGATCGGGAACCAAGCAGTGGCCGGGCAGTTGCGGAACCGGGGTTACGCGCCGGAATTCTTCGACCCTGTCTACAAAGGAGTAACAACGCGCGCCGCGGGCGACACGTTCTACGGCGGCTACCGCACTGTTGCCGCGCAGGAAGCGCACCTCGCGAAAGTCGCGGCGGCGCATCCGGACCTCGCGACCGAGTACACGGTCGGGCAGTCGTGGCGGAAGACCCAGGGCAAGGGCGGCCACGACATCAAGGCGATCTGCCTGACGAAGAAACAGGACGGCGACTGCACGCTGTCGACGAACTCCCCGAAGCCGAAATTCGTGCTCATGGCGCAGATCCACGCCAGGGAAATCTCGACCGGCGAACTCGCCTGGCGCTGGATCGACTACCTCGCCGACGGGTACGGCAGCGACGCGACCGCGAGGTCCATTTTGGACACCACCTAGGTGTGGGTGGTGCCGATCTCGAATCCGGACGGCGTCGACATCGTCGCGTCCGGAGGGAATTCGCCGAAACTGCAGCGCAAGAACGCGAACACCAGCCGGGGCAATTGCGGCGGGACGAACATCGGCATCGACCTGAACCGCAACTCGTCCTTCCACTGGGGCGCGGACTCGAACTCGCCGTGCGCGGAGACGTATCAGGGCACGGGTGCCGCGTCGGAACCGGAAGTGCGGGCGCTGGAGAAATTCTTCCGCGCGATCTACCCGCAGCAGCGCGGCAGCGACGACAACGACCCGGCTCCCGACACCGCGCGCGGCACGATGATCACATTGCACAGCTACGGGGACGACATCATCGTTCCGTGGGGCTTCACCGCCGACCCCGCGCCGAATGACGCCGCGTTGCGCAAGCTCGGTGCGAAGTTCAGTGCTTCGAACGGGTACCTGGTAGGGACCAACGAGGAGACCGTCGGCTACTCGACGAGCGGCACGACGGACGACTTCACGTACGGCGCGCTGGGGGTCGCCAGCTACACCTTCGAGGTCGGCGCACAGAGCGGCAGCTGCGGCGGGTTCTTGCCGCGGTATTCGTGCGTGGACAGCACGTTCTGGCCGAAAAACAAGGGCGCGCTGATCACCGCAGCCCAATCAGCGGCGGCTCCTTATCGGCAGTGAGGCGGCGCGCCCGGCGTTGCTGGAGGACCGGGGTTGCTGCGCGCGCGTGACTGGTCTTCGCCGTGTCGGCGGCTCCGGTTCCCCGGCCAATCTGGCTCCGAGTACCCCGCCGCGAAGATTCTCAACCGTCGATCGCCGAGGTGTCAGGGAGGCGGGCGGATCGCGGCTCCGGGAGGCATAGTTCCGGCGCGGACCGGGAATCTCGTCGCGCATGAGGATTCTCAACGTGCGTGTTCCGGGGCCGTTGTCGACCGCTGGTGCTGTCCTGGGGATGGTGCGCGGGGCGGCGGGCCTGGTTCTCGGGCCGGGGCGGCGCCGGACGTGGTCGTGTCCCGGCAGGTTGCACATCGAGGCCCACGGAGTGCACGCGGCGGGCGGACAGCTGGTCGCGCGGCGGATCGAGCGGGAGCTGGAGAAGGAACCGGGGGTGCGCTGGGCGCGGGTCAACGCGCCGTCCTCCCGGGTGATCGTCGAGGTGGAGGACCCGGCGCCGGAGCCGGCCGCCCTCGTCGCCGTCGTCGAGCGGGCCGAGAAGATGCCGGAGGAGGCCGAGGAGCAGGCGGCCGAGGAGGAATTGCACCATCCGGCCGACGGGGTGCACGGCACCCGGCTGCTGCCCACGCTGGCCGGGCACGCGGCGGGGCTGGGGTTGTCCGCGATCACCAAGGTGCTGCCGTGGGCGCCGTTGCCCGACGAAATAGCCGCGCTGCCCACCGTGATCGACCTGCACCCGAAGCTGCGGGCCCTCGCCGCCACCCGGTCGGGCAGCCACGAGCGGGCGGATTCCGCGACGTCGATCGCCGCGGCGCTCGGGCAGGGGCTCGCGTCCGGCGGCGGCGAGGGCACGATGCTCGACGCCGCTCAGCGGATCGAACAGTGGCGAGAAGCACGGGCACACGAAAAGGCTTGGTGCGAAGCCGAAAACAAGCTGATCACCGGGCCAGACGACGCGGCCGCGGACCCGGTCGCGGTCGAGCGGCCGTGCCCGGTCCCGGACGGCAGCGTGGAAAGCTACGAGCGGAAGGTGCTCGCGGCAGGGGCGGCGGCTGCCGCGGTCATGGCGCCGTTCGGGCCGCGGCGGGCGGCGGGGGTCGGGTTCGCCGCTCTGCCGAAGGCCGCGGAGGCCGGTCGTGCCGCGTTCGGCGCGCATCTCGGACGGGTGCTGGCGAAACGCGGCGCGCTCGTGATGGATCGGGCAGCACTGCGCCAAATCGGCGAGGCGGATGTCGTGGTGCTCGACGAAGAGGCTCTGGACACCGGGCGGATGGTCCCCGACGAGCTGGTCCTGATCGGGGAGGACCACGGTGCGGCCGAGCGGATCTGGGGGTTGTTCGACCCGAAACAGCCGCGTGCGGACCAGCGCGCCGACGGATGGCGGCTCGCTCCGGTCCGGGAGCTGGACGTGGGCGAGCAGGGCAAGGCGGAACGGGAAAAACTCGCGAACGAAAGCGCGTTGCTGGGCCTGATGAACGGTGACCGGCTGGAGGCGGTCCTCGGGTTGCGCCGGGAGACGCCGCCGGGCGTGACCGCACTCGTCTCGGCCGCGCGTCGCGCTGGGTTGCCGGTGGTCGCCGCCGACGGCGAGGAGCCCTCGTTCCCGGCCGACCGGACCGTGCCGGGCGGCGCGCGGCTCGCCGCCTCAGTGCGGGAACTGCAGTGCGACGGGCACGTGGTCCTGCTGATCTCGGCCGACCGCCGCGCGCTCGGCGCCGCCGATTGCGGTATCGGGGTGCACCAGGGCGGGGAACCGCCGCCGTGGGGCGCGCACGTGCTCGTCGGCGACGACCTGACGAGCGCCGGTCTGCTGGTCGAGGCGGTGGCGGTGGCCCGGCAGGTCAACCAGGAGAGCATCCGGCTCGCCGCTGGGGCGACCGCGGTCGGGGCCGTCGCGGCGCTGCAGCCGGGCCGGAAGAGTCCGACGGCGCGGAGCCGGCGCGCAGTGGACGGCGGCGCGGCCATCGCGGTCGCGAACGCGCATCGGCGTGCGCGCGGGCTTCGTGCTCCGGCGATGGGCGTGACAGCAGTGCCGTGGCATCTCATGCCCGCCGACATCGTGCTCGACCAGTTGAACAGCGATCACGGCGGACTGTCCGAGAAGGAAGCCGCCAGTCGCGTTCGCGGGGGAGAGGCCGCGGCCGGGAGCACGAGCCTGGCCAGCGCGTTCCTGGCCGAACTAGAGAATCCGCTCACGCCGGTCCTTCTGGGCGGGGCGGCGCTTTCGGCCTCGGTCGGCTCGCCGGTCGACGCGGCGCTGGTGGCCGGTGTCACGGCGCTGTCCGCCTTCATCGGCAGCGTCCAGCAGGTCCGCACCGAACGGGAGCTTTCGGAACTGCTGAGCAAGTCCGCCGTCACGGCCGTCGTCGTGCGCGACGGGACGGAACGCACGGTGGAAGCGGGCGAACTCGTGCCCGGCGACGTGGTCGCGCTCGACGCCGGCGACGTGGTGCCCGCTGACTGCCGGCTGTTGTCGGCGAGCGGACTGGAAATGGACGAATCGTCGCTGACCGGAGAATCCCTGCCGGTGGAAAAGGATCCTGCCCCGGTGGTGGCAGCCGATATTGCTGATCGCACGTCGATGCTGTTCGAGGGCACCACTGTCGCGGCCGGGCAGGCAAAGGCGGTCGTCGTCGCGACCGGGGACGACACGGAAGCGGGCCGAAGCATGGCGCTCGCCCGCGAGAACGCGCCGACCACCGGCGTGGACGCGCGGCTGGCCGAACTCACGCGGAACGCGATGCCGCTGGCGCTGGGGTCGGCGGTGGCGGTCGCCGGTGCCGGGCTCCTGCGCGGAGTTCCCTTGCGGCAGAGCATGTCGGCGGCGGTCAACCTCGCCGTGGCGTCCGTGCCGGAAGGGTTGCCGTTCCTGGTGAACGCGGCTCAGCTGGCCGCCGCGCGACGGCTCGCCGAGCACAATGCGCTGGTGCGCAACCCGCGCAGCATCGAAGCGCTCGGCCGGGTGGACGTGCTGTGCTTCGACAAAACCGGCACGCTCACCGAGGGAAAGCTGACGGTCAACGAAATCGACGACGGCAAGGAGCGTCGTCGCGTGCCCGACCTGACCGACAGCCTGCGCGCGGTGCTGGCGGTCGCGGTCCGGGCGACCCCGCACGCGGACGACCCGTCCGAACTGCCGCACGCGACCGACCGCGCGGTGCTGGAGTCCGCCGAGCACGCGGAGCGCACCAACTGGGAACCGCTGGATTCGGTGCCGTTCGAACCCTCGCGCGGCTACCACGCAGTGCTCGGCCGCACTGACAGCGGAAACCGGGTCAGCGTCAAAGGCGCGCCGGAAGCGGTGCTGCCCCAATGCCGGATGGAATCCTCGGAGCGCAAGAATCTGGTGCGGCGGATGAAAAAGCTCGCGTCCGCCGGGCAGCGCGTGCTCGCTGTCGCCGAACGTCCGCTGGACAAGTCCACAATGGACGATGACGCGGTGCGGGGCCTGGAATTCCGGGGTTTCGTGGCCATCGCGGATCCGGTGCGCGGCAGCGCGGCTCCCGCGGCGGAGGAACTGCGGGCGGCCGGAGTGCAGATCGTGATGATCACCGGCGACCACCCGGACACCGGCGAGGCGATCGCCGGGGAGGTCGCGGAGGACGGGGCCGACCTGACCGTGGTGACCGGTGCGCACCTGGACGAACTGGACGACGACGAGCTGGCCGAGACGCTGCGCGACGTCGACGTGATCGCCCGGTGCAGTCCGGCGCAGAAAGTGCGGGTCATCAAGGCTTATCAGCGGCTCGGGCGGACCGTGGCGATGACCGGCGACGGCGCGAACGACGCGCCCGCGATCCGGCTGGCCGACGTCGGGATCGCGCTCGGCGAGCACGGCGCCCCCGCCGCGAAGGCCGCCGCCGACCTGGTGGTGACCGACGACCGGCTCGAGACGATCATCGCCGCGCTGGTCGAGGGCCGCGCGATGTGGGCGTCGGTGCGCGAAGCGCTGGCCGTCCTGCTGGGCGGGAACCTGGGCGAAATCGCGTTCAGCGTCCTGGGCTCGGCGATCACCGGCCGGTCGCCGCTGACCGCGCGGCAGTTGTTGCTGGTCAATCTGCTCACCGATCTGGCTCCGGCGCTGGCGATCGCGCTGCGCCGCCCGGACGGCGAGGCGGACCTGCTCAGCGAAGGCCCGGAGACCTCGCTCGGCTCGGCGCTGCGCAGGCAGATCGGCTTGCGTGCTGGCACGACCACTCTCGGCGCGACGACGGCGTGGACCCTGGCGCGGTTCACCGGCCGTCGCCGCCGCGCGAGCACCGTCGCGCTGGCTGGGCTGGTCGGTACGCAGCTGGCCCAGACGCTCCTGAGCGGAGGTGCGAACCGGACGATTCTGGCCGCGTCGCTGGGCTCGGCGGCGGTGCTGGCGCTGGTGATCCAGACTCCGGGGGTGAGCGGGTTCTTCGGCTGTACCCCGCTGGGTCCGGTCGGCTGGACGATCGCGTTGGGCTCGGCGGCGTCGTCCTCGGTGCTGGGCGCGTTGGTCGAACGGCAATGGGACCGGGCGGACTGAGCGGAATCCGGACAGCAACGCCAGTCAGGGACGGAAATCGCCGCACGCCGGGCAAATCGCGGGAAGCCGAGCGTGCGGCGATCAGTCCTCAGTGGACGGTCAGCGGGACGTCGTTCGGCGGTGGCAGGGTGCCGCCGCCGCGGAGCAGGATCGGCCCGACCGGCGCGGGTTTGGCGACCGGCGGCGGGGGCACCGGCGTTGGCGTGGGGGTGGGTTTCGGCGGCGCGGGCTGGGTGATCGCGGTGCCGTGCGCCGGCGGCGGGGGATTCAGCTTGGCGCTGCCGGAGACGTCGACGAGGTCGGCCAGGCCGTGGTCGTCGTCGACGCGGGGCACGCCGAGTTTCGGCAGGCCCAGCAGGTCCAGCACGGTCTTCGGGATGCTCGGATGCCACGACCAGCGGTGGTCGATGCCCGGCCGGACCCGGCCGCCGAACATCAGCAGCGGCACGCGCGGGCCGTAGGCGAGCTGGACGCCGTCCGGGGTGATCTCGACGTTCGGCGTGGCCACGTGGTCGTCGTAGCCGCCCCAGTCGTCCCAGGTCAGCAGGAAGACCGTCGAGTTCCAGAGACCGGCTTGCACGATCGCGTCGACGACCTGCCACACCTTGTCCTCGCCCTGGCTCACGTCCGCGGGCGGGTGCTCGTCATACGGCGAGTCGTGCCAGACCATGGACAGCGCCGGCAGTGCGCCCGCCTTGGCGTCGGCGATGATCTGATCGGACCGCACGATGTTCGGCGACCCCTTGAGCTGCTGGTAGAACTCGACCGGATAGCCGCTGGTCCCGGTGTAGGCCTTCCAGCTCACGCCGTGGTCGCCGGCGAGTCCGGGCAGCGACGGCAGGTCCCACACCGGCTGGGGCTTGCCGCGCGGCGGGTTGCGCAGCGTGGGCGTCTGGCCGCCGACGATGAGCAGATGGTTGGGCGTCGAGTTGGTGCCGTAGCCGGCGCAGTGGTTCTCGACGAACGCGCCGCTCGCCGCGAGCCAGGCGTAGAACGGCAGATCGGCGACGGTGTCGAACTGGACGTGGGCGCCGGTGCTTTGCTTCGTCAACCAGCGGTAGTAGGCCTTGCGGTCGTGCGGCTGGTCCGACGCGGGCGGATTGGGCGAGGTCGGCCAGCCGGTCGCGACGTTCGCGCCGAACGCCGCCATGGACCGGAAATAGTTGTCGGTGGTGTGGTTCTCCTGGACCAGGACGACGATGTGCTCGACCGGGCTGGCGGCCATGGCATCCCTTTCGGCGTGCGGCTGGGCTCGGCCGGGTTCTCCGGCGGGCCGGTTCCGCTGCATGATCGCCCGTCGCGGGCGCCGCGGCCACCCGAAACCCCGATCAGACCAACGGAATCCCGTTGTGCCGCCCGGGTTATCGCGCAGTGTGCCGAACGAGTCCTTCGCCGGGTTCGCGCCTGGTGTCCGGCTCCGGTCGATCGAGCCGGGGACATCCGGCCTGCCGCCCGGCGAGGCGGCAGGCCGGACGGCGTCAGTGCCCTGGGGAGAGCACGGCGGCGGAGGTCCCGCCGCGGCGGGACGGTTCCCCGGCGGCGAGGAGCTCGCCGTGCGGCAGGAACTCGATGCCGGCGGCGACGCCGATGCTGCCCGCGTTCTTGAAGCTCTGGCCCAGCGCCTCCAGGCCCTTCGTCGTCGGCTGCGCGAGGAACGCCGGTTCAGCGTCCGTGGTGGCCGCGTTCCGTTGCGAGGCGCGCGGGGCGGCGATCGCGTCCGGCAGCGTCATCCCGAGGTCGATCCGGTTGACGAGGATCTGCAGGACGGTCGTGATGATCGTCGCGCCGCCCGGCGAACCGACCGCGAGGAACGGCTTGCCGTCGTGCAGCACGATCGTCGGCGACATGCTGGAGCGCGGCCGCTTGCCCGGCGCGGGCAGGTTCGGGTCCGGGGCCGAGCCCTGCGTCGGGGCGAAGTTGAAGTCGGTCAGCTCGTTGTTCAGCAGGAACCCGCGGCCCGGCACGGTGATCCCGCTGCCGCCGAGCTGTTCGATCGTGTTCGTGTAGGACACGATGTTGCCTCGCCGGTCGGTGACCACGAAGTGGTTCGTGTGCTGCTCGTTGCTGTCCGCCGACGCCGCCGGCGCCGTCGCGCAGCCCTGGCCGGTGGCGTACGGGTCGCCGGGAGCCACCGGGCTCACCCCGGCCTTGGTCGGGTCGATCTTGCACGCGCGCGTCGCGGCGAAGCTCTTCGACAGGAGCTGCTGCTGCGGCACGTTCACGTAGCGCGGGTCGCCGATGTACCGGTTGCGGTCGGCGAAGGCGAGCCGGGTCGCTTCGAGGTAGTGGTGCAGCGCCTGCACCCGGTCCATTGTGGACAGGTTGAAGTTGCCGAGGATGTTGAGCGACTCGCCGACAGTGATCCCGCCGCTGGAGGACGGAGCCATGCCGTAGACGTCGTAACCCCGGTAGTTGACGTGCGTCGGCGCGGTGTCGAGCGCACGGTACGCGCGCAGGTCCGACACCTGCATCGGACCGGTCAGCGGCGTGATTCCCGCACCGGGCGCGACGGGCGGCTTCTGCACCGTGTCGACGAGGTCCTTGCCGATCGAACCGCCGTAGAACGCTCCGATGCCCTCGCGTTCGATCTGCCGGTAGGTCGCGGCGAGATCGGGATTGCGCATCACGGAACCGGCCTTCGGCGCGGAACCGCCGGGCAGGAACAGCTGGGCGCTGGGGGAGAAGTGGCCGAGTTTCGTGGCCAGTCCTTGCGTCTGGCTCTCGAATTCGGGGGTGACGACGAACCCGTGCTGCGCGACCTTCTCGGCGGGCTTGAGGTTGTCGGCGAGGCTGAACTTGCCCCAGCGTTGCAGCGCCCGCTGCCAGGTGGCGAGCATGCCGGGGACGCCGACGGAGCGGCCGCTTTCGACGGCGGTCTCGAAGGCGTAGGGCTTGCCGGTGGCCGGGTCGATGAACATCGTCGAGGAGTCGCCGGCCGGAGTGGTTTCGCGGCCGTCGATGGTGGACACGGTCTTGGTCGCCGCGTCGTAGTAGACGAAGTACCCGCCGCCGCCGAGGCCGGCGACGTAGGGATCGGTCACGCCGAGCGTCGCGGCCACCGCGACGGCGGCGTCCGCCGCGGTGCCTCCGCGACGCAGGACGTCGATACCGGCCTGAGTGGACTCGACGGTGTCGGAGACGACCGCGCCTCCGTACCCGTCGGCGACCGGAGTGCTCGGCGGGGCCGGGCGCGCCGACGCCGCGGGCGCCGAAGCCAGCGCGCAGACGGCGGCGAGCCCGGCGGCCATTGTGGAGGTGAAGATGCGCTTCACATGCATGGCAACCCTTTCTCGACGGTGCGGCCGGACCCCCCGCCGGACACACCGGGCAAGGCGGTGGAACCAGAGGGTTCTGTTTAGCACCCGAGGAGCCGGAATGACATGGTTTGCGCGGCGGCATTCGAGCCTCGGCGGCGGGCGCGGTTTGTGGTGTCGGGGTCTGCTCCGGGTGTCCGCGCTGGTCGGCTGGCTTCTCGGGTGGGAAGCCGGGCAGCCGCGGGTGCATCCGGGTGAGTTGGGCGCGCGGTATTCACGCCGGGGGTGTCAGCGCCGGCCGGCTGGCTTCTCCGGCGGCAGCCCGAGCAGCCGCAGGTACATCCGCGTGAGATCGGCGCGGATCTGGTCCCGCCGCTCGGGGTGCCGGGCCAGCACGGGGGCGAGGGCGGCGACGAGCCCGCCGCCGCCGAGCGAGACGGTGTCCGGGTCCGCGGCGGGGTCGGCCAGGCCGCGCTCGGCGAGCCGCCGGATGTAGCGGCCGCCCCGTTTCATCGGCAGGGCGTGGATCTCCTCGCGGAGTTCGGCCATCGCCGGGTCCGCGATCGCCTGGTGGTCGAGGACGGTGAGGAACGACAGGTTGTCCGCGTACGCGTCGAGATACGCGGTGGTCGTCGCGGCGGCGACCGCCCAGGGGTCGTCCGGGTCGAGGCCAGTCAGCTCCTGCGCCTCGACCAGCCGGTCGCGCACCTGGTGCGCCAGCACCGCGAAGACCTCCTCCTTGTCGGCGAAGTACACGTAGAACGTCGCGCGCCCGACCCCGGCCTCGCGGGTGATGTCCGCGATGGTGGCGAGGGCGAACCCCTTCGTCTCGAAGACACGGCGCGCGGCCGCCAGCAGGGTGTGGCGGGTGGCGCTGTCGGCGCGGTCGAGCTTCTCGCGGACGGCCCAGGTTCCGGATGCCATGGACGCGAGCATACCTATTGACGTTGACGTCAATGTCAACGCAGGATGAAGGCCCGTCCCGTCCCGAGGAGTGCCCCTTGTCTTCCGTTCTCATCGCCAACCGCGGCGAGATCGCCCTCCGCGTCCTGCGCGCCGCCCGCTCGCTCGGATGGCGCGCGGTGGCGGTCAAGGCCGCCGAGGAAGCCGACGGACCGGTGCACCGCCTGGCCGACGAGGTCGTGGTGCTGGCCGGCGACCGTCCGTACCTCGACGCGGAACAGCTCGTCGCGGCCGCCGAACGCACCGGCTGTGAACTGCTCCATCCGGGTTACGGCTTCCTGTCCGAAAGCGCCGCGCTGGCCGAGCTGTGCGCGACGCGCGGGGTCGGGTTCGTCGGGCCGGACGCGGCGGTACTGCGGGCTTTCGGAGACAAGGCGGATGCGCGGAGGCTCGCCGACGAACTCGGCGTGCCCGTGCTGCGGGCCAGCATGGACGCAGCGGGCGCGGAAGCGTTCCTCGGCGAGGGACGCGGCGTGATGGTCAAGGCCGTCGCGGGCGGCGGCGGGCGGGGGATGCGGCGGGTCCTCGACCCGGCCGACCTGCCGGGCGCGATCGAGCGTTGCCGGTCCGAGGCGTTGCGGGCGTTCGGCGACGACACCGTCTTCATGGAGGAACTGCTGCCGCGTGCTCGGCACATCGAGGTGCAGATCATCGGCGACGGCACGGGCGCGGTCAGCCACGTGTGGGACCGGGAGTGCAGCCTGCAGCGGCGTCACCAGAAGGTGGTCGAAGTCGCGCCCGCGCGTACGGTCCCGGACGGGTGCCGCGAGCGGCTGCGCGACGCGGCGGTCCGGATGGCCGCGGCCGTGTCGTATCGCGGGCTGTGCACGGTCGAATTCCTGGTCGACGCGGACGACCCGGACCGGTTCGCGTTCCTGGAGGCGAACCCGCGGATCCAGGTCGAGCACACCGTCACGGAGGCGGTCACCGGCCTGGACCTGGTCGCCGCGCAGCTGCGGATCGCGGCCGGCGCCACGCTGGCGGAACTCGGGCTGGAGCAGGACCGGATCCCGCCGGTGCGCGGGACGGCCGTGCAGTGCCGCGTCAATCTCGAAGAGCTGCGGCCGGACGGCACCGCGCACGCGACGGCCGGGCGGATCGAGGCGCTGGACCTGCCCGGCGGGCCGGGGGTGCGGGTCGACACCGCCGCGCACGCCGGGGCGGTCGCGACGACGACGTACGACTCGCTCCTGGCGAAGATCGTCACGCACGTGCCGTCGCCGGACCTGGCCGCGGCGCTCGACGCCGCCCGGTCCGCGGTGGCGGAAGTCCGGGTCGACGGGCCGGGGACGAACGTGGACTTCCTCCGGGAACTGCTGTCCCGCGAGGAGGTCCGCCGCGGCCGGGCGACTACGTCCTTTGTGGACGAGCATGTCGCGGAGCTGGTCCCGGAACACCGGCAGGCGGAAGCGGACGGCGACGCGGTGGCGGCGGACTTCGCGGGTTCGGTGGTGTTCGTGGCCGAGCCCGGCACCCGGGTCGAGGCCGGAGACCCGGTCGTGGTGCTCGAAGCCATGAAGATGGAGCACGTCCTCGCCGCGCCGCACGCGGGCGAGGTGCGGACCGTCCACATCGGACCGGGAGACCTCGCGCGGGCCGGGCAGCCGCTCGTCGAGCTGACCGCGGACGCCGGAGGAGGCGGGGCGAGCGCCGGACGGGCCGAGCCGGATCCCGGCCACGTGCGCCCGGATCTCGAAGAAGTCCTGGCCCGCCACCGGATCGGGCTCGACGAGGCGCGGCCCGAGGCGGTCGCGAAACGCCGCCGCACCGGGCACCGCACGGCCCGGGAGAACATCGCGGACCTGTGCGACGACGACAGTTTCCTCGAATACGGCGCGCTCGTGGTCGCCGCGCAACGCGCGCGGCGGACCGAAGAAGACTTGATCGCCAACACCCCGGCCGACGGCATGGTCGCCGGCATCGGCACCGTCAACGGCGAGCACGCCGGCGACGGGCGCTGCGTGGTGCTCTCCTACGACTACACCGTGCTGGCCGGGACCCAGGGGTTCATGAACCACGAGAAGACCGACCGGATGCTGGATCTCGCGGCGCGGCAACGGCTTCCGCTCGTGCTCTTCGCCGAAGGCGGCGGCGGGCGGCCGGGCGACACCGACGTCGTCACCGCGGGCGGGCTCGACCTCGACACGTTCGCCGCGATGGGCAGGCTGAACGGGCTCGTGCCGACCGTCGGCATCGCGGCGGGCCGGTGCTTCGCCGGGAACGCCGCGCTGCTGGGCGTCTGCGACGTGGTGATCGCGACCGAGGACGCCACGATCGGGATGGGCGGCCCGGCGATGATCGAGGGCGGCGGCCTCGGCGTGTTCCGGCCGGAGGAGGTCGGGCCGGTTTCGGTGCAGGAGCCCAACGGAGTGCTCGATCTGGTCGCCGCGGACGAGGCCGAGGCGGTGGACCTGGCCCGGCGGTACCTGTCGTACTTCCAGGGCGACCGTCGCGAGTGGACGGTGCCGGACCAGCGGCGGTTGCGGCACGTGGTGCCGGAGAACCGGGTCCGCGTCTACGACGTGCGGCGCGCGATCGAACTGCTCGCCGACGACGATTCGGTGCTGGAGCTGCGCAAGGGTTTCGGGGCGGGTGTCGTCACCGCACTCGTGCGGATCGAGGGCAGGCCGATGGGGCTGCTCGCCAACAATCCCCAGCACCTCGGCGGCGCGATCGACGCGGACGCCGCCGACAAGGCCGCCCGGTTCCTGCAGTTGTGCGACGCGCACGGGCTGCCGGTGGTCTCGCTCGTCGACACCCCGGGGTTCATGGTCGGGCCGGACGCCGAACGGACCGCGACCGTGCGCCGGTTCGCCCGGATGTTCGTGGCGGGCGGGCATCTGGACGTGCCGATGGTGGGGGTCGTGCTGCGCAAGGCGTACGGGCTGGGCGCGATGGCGATGGCCGGCGGCGGGTTCCGGGTGCCGGAGGCGATGGTCGCCTGGCCGAGCGGCGAGGTCGGCGGGATGGGCCTGGAGGGCGCGGTGCGGCTGGGCTACCGCCGCGAACTCGACGCGATCGCCGACCACGAAGAGAAACAGCGGGAGTTCGACCGGCTGCTTGCCGAGAGCTACCAGCGGGGCAAAGCACTGGCCGCCGCGACCGTGTTCGAAATGGACGACGTGATCGACCCGGCCGACACCCGCCGGTGGATCGTCCGGGCGCTGCCGCGCGACCGGAAACCGGGACCCCGCAAGCGCATCGACACCTGGTGACGGAGGAGCACGACATGGATCTCGAGACCTACCTCGACGACGTCCGCGCGCGGCAGGCCCGGGTACGGCCCGCGAACACGCCCGACCGCCTCGTGCTGCCGCTCGGCGAACTGAGCATTCCCGGGCACGTCGACCATTGGGCACGGGAGCGTCCCGGCCAGGCCGCGATCGTCCACGAGGGCCGGGCGATCAGCTACGCCGAACTCGCCGGCCTCGTCGCACGCGTGGCCGGCTGGCTGGCCGGCGCGGGAGTGCGGCCGGGGGACCGGGTCGCGGTCGACCTGCCGAACTGTCCGCAGTTCACCGTCGCGATGCTGGCGATCCTGCGGCTCGGGGCGGTCCACGTGCCGGTGAACCCGATGTTCCAGCACGCCGAACTCGTCCACGAGCTGGCCGACAGCGGGGCGACGGTTCTCGTCGCGGTCGACTCCGTGCTGCCGGTGGTCGTCGCGGCGCTTCCGGAGACGCAGGTGCGGCGGGTCCTCGTGACGTCGCTGTCCGACACCGCGCCGGACTTGCCGGACGGCCTGGACGCCACGCCGTGGTCGGAAGCGGTCGCGCACGCACCCGCGCCGGAACATCCGGCCGACCTCGACGCCCTGGCGGCCCTGAACTACACCGGCGGGACGACCGGGTTGCCGAAGGGCTGCCAGCACACCCAGCGGCACATGCTCTACACCGCGGCCACCGCCGCCGCGGCGACCGGGCACACCGTCGAGACCGGGTACGTGCCGCTCTGCTACCTGCCGGTCTTCTGGATCGCCGGGGAGGACCTGGGCATCCTGAACCCGATCGTGCTCGGCGGGACGTCGGTCCTGATGACCCGGTGGGACGCCGGGGCCGCGCTGGCGGCGATCGAGCGGCACGGCGTGACGTCGATGGTCGGCACCGTGGAGAACTACCTCGAGCTGCTGGAGCATCCCGACCTCCCGGCGCGCGACCTGTCGACCCTGAAGATGCCGATGGCGGTGTCGTTCGTGCGCAAGCTGACGCAGGACGTGCGCGCGGCGTGGCGCGAGGCGGTCGGTGCGCACTCGGTGCTGTGCGAGGCGGCGTACGGGATGACGGAGACGCACACGTTCGACGCGACGCCGTACGGGATGTCCGCCGGGGACAAGGACCTGCTGGCGGAACCGGTGTTCTGCGGGGTACCGATGCCGGGGACGGACATCGCGGTGGTGGAATTCGGGACGCTGCACCCGCTTCCGCTCGGCGAGGCGGGCGAGATCGTGGTGCGCAGCCCGTCGGTGATGACCGGCTACTGGAACCGCCCCGACGCGACGGCTGCCCAGCTGGACCGCGGCTGGCTGCACACGGGCGACAACGGCCGCCTCGACGAGGACGGCTGCCTGCACTATCTGGGCCGGGACAAGGACCTGATCAAGGTGAAGGGGATGAGCGTGTTCCCGGCGGAGGTGGAACTGCTCCTGACCCGCCACCCGGCTGTCCGCACGGCCGCCGTGGTGCCCGCCGCCGACCCGGAGTCGGGACAGGTGCCGGTGGCGTTCGTGAGCCTGTCCCCGGACGCTTCGGTGTCGGCGGCGGAACTGCGCGCGTGGGCGAAGACGGCGATGGCGCCGTACAAGGTGCCGTTGGTGGAAGTGGTCGGGGAGTTCCCGATGACGGCCACCGGGAAGATCCGGAAAGTCGAGCTGACCGACCGGGCCCAGCGGCTGGCGGACGAGCGCTGAGCGCTGTCCCGCCGCGTGCGATCCCGTCGTACGAAGAGCGGCGGCGCTGAAGCGCGTTGCCGAACGAGTTGGTGCTGGCCGAGGCTGGCGACGTCGCGGTCGTTGCCTCCAGTTAACTCGGCGGGCGACCTATCTCACCCCGCCGATCAGGTAAACGTCACCATACCGGGTCTGGCATATGTACGTACATCCCCTATAGTAGTTCTGTAGCAGAACTACTTGAGCGGGAGGCGGCAGTGACGATCGGCCTGGAGCGGGCTCGGCCGGCGGTCGTGCGGGATCATCCGAACGCCGGGTGGTTCGCCGTCGGCGCGGTGTGTTTCGGCGCGTTCATGGGGCAGCTCGACGCCAGCATCGTCACGCTCACCTTCCCCGCGCTGCAGCACGAATACGGGGCTCCGCTGGCCGCCGTGCAGTGGGTGTCGCTGGCATATCTGCTCGCGCTGGTGGGATTGCTGGCCGCGGTCGGGCGGGTCGCCGACGCGGTCGGGCGGAAGCTCACCTACGTGCAGGGATTCGGCGTGTTCACCGTCGCGTCGGTCGCGTGCGGGCTCGCGCCGACGCTCGGCTGGCTGGTCGCGTTCCGGGTGGTGCAGGCGATCGGCGCGGCGATGTTGCAGGCCAACAGCGTCGCGCTGGTGGTGCGCAGCGTGCGCGAGGACCGGGCGCGCGCCGCGCTCGGCGTGCAGGCGGCGGCGCAGGCGCTGGGGCTCGCGCTCGGGCCCGCGGTGGGCGGGCTGCTGGTCGACACCGTCGGCTGGCGGTGGGTCTTCCTGGTCAACGCGCCGGTCGGGCTGGCCGGGCTGATCGCCGGGCGGTACCTGCTGCCGCGCACTCGCGAGCGCACGCCGCTGGGCCGGTTCGACGGGGCAGGCGTCGGGCTGCTGGCGACCGCGTCGACGGCGTTGCTGCTGGTGATTTCCGGGGTGTCCGGACTGGAGATGCCCGGGTGGCTGCTCGTCGCGCTGGCCGCGGCGACCGTGTGCGCGGCGATCGGATTCGTGCTGCGGGAGAAGGCGGCGAGCAGTCCGATTCTGCAGCTGTCGGTGCTGCGGCCGCCGGTGGTGTCGCTGGGGCTGGCCGGGGCGCTGTGCGGCTACCTCGTGCTGTTCGGGCCGCTGACGTTGCTGCCGCAGGTCCTCGGCACGGCGGGCGGAACCGGCGCGGTGCTGACCTGTCTTCCCGCCGGGTTCGCGGTGGCCGCGGTGCTGGCCGACCGGGTGCTGCCGGCGCGGCTCGGCTCCCGCGGACGCACCGTCCTGGGCGCGCTCGTCGCGGCGGCCGGATGCGCGGCGCTGGGACCGGCGTCCGCTCCTTGGGAGGTGGGCGTGTCGCTGGTGGTGGCCGGGCTCGGTCTGGGAGTGTTCATTCCAGCCAACAACTCGGCTGTCATGAGCGCGATCCCGGCGCGGATGTCGGCCACCGGAGGAGGACTGGTGAACATGGCGCGCGGACTGGGGACGGCGCTGGGCGTGGCGCTGGTGACACTGTGCCTGCACACCGGCGGGGAAACGGCCGCGCTGGCGGTGCTGGCCGGAGCCGGAGTCCTGGCCGCGGCGACCGGGCTGGCGGCGCGCCCGGAGCAGGCCCGGTGACGGCACCCGAACCCGCCCTCGCCGACGTCGTCGCCCGGCTCCGGCGCGCCATGCGGCGGGCCGCGCGCACGGCCGATCCGGACAACACGTTGTCGGTCGCGCAACTGGAATTGCTGTCCTGCCTCTTCGAGAACCCGGGTGCGCGGCCGAGCCGGATCGCGCAATTGCTGAAGCTCGCGCCGAATTCGGTGACCACGATGGTGACCGGACTGCGGGCGCGAGACCTGGTCACCCGCACCAGCGGCGGCGACGACCGGCGGACGGTCGCGCTCGAACTCACCGACACCGGCCGCGCCGCGGTAGAGCGGTGGCAGGGGCACAACGCCGCGATCCTGGCCGCGGCGCTGGACGGCGTGCACCCGGCATGGCGGCATTTGATCGCGGCCGCGGTGCCCGCGTTGAACGAACTGGTGGGGGCGATCGACGCGCTGGCGGAATCGGGGCAGCCGCACTGAACCGGCGAGGGTCTTCGGTTGGTTGGGTCGACAGCGGTTTCTGTGCCTCGGTCTTTAACGGCAATGCCAGGAACTTCAGTGGTGCGACGGGCGCGGCCGCCTCGGGGCGAAGGGTTTGGCGGGTCCGGGCTGGCTGACGGCGGGCCGTCTGAAGACTAGGGACATTGCTTGGCGTCCTTTGTGGACGCTCAGCAGCCGGTGCGGCCACGCCGCTCAGGTTCCTGGCAGCGCCCGGGGACAGGCGGGTGTTTCCTCAAGCGTGCGGGACCGCTCCGACACGCGCGCCCCGCGGCCGCAGTGCCGAGAGCGCCCCGGTGAGCGCGAGCCGGCCGGGGCCGGTGAACGCGAGCAGCAGCAGTGCCCAGCAGAACATCGCGGCCGCTTCGCCGCCGTTCTCGATGGGGAAAAGCCCTTGCGGCACATGGACGGAGAAGTACGCGTACGCCATCGACCCGGATCCGATCAGCGCCGCGATCCGGGTGCCGACGCCGAGCAGGACGAGCCCGCCCGCGACGAGCTGGATCAGCGCGGCCCACCAGCCCGGCCAGGCGCCCACCGGCGCCGTGTCGTGCGCGCCGAGCACCCCGAACAGGGTTTTCACGCCGTGGCAGGCGAAAAGAAACCCGACGACGATGCGGAACAAACCGAGCGCGTAATCCCGTGCCGCGTCCAGCCGGTGCATGCTGCCTCCCCATAGGACGACTCGGGCGGACGGCGGCGACGTCCGTTCGGACACCAGTACCGGTCCGCAGAGTGGTCCAGACCTTTCTTGGACCGGTGTCAGGTATACCGGTGACCGGAGTCTCGGCGATACCTGCGAAAGTCAGGTTCCGCCCGATCCGCCGGTTGTGGTAACGGCCGGTGAAGGGGAGAGCGTCCGGTTCGGGGAAGGGGCAGGTCCGGTGAAGGGAATGGGATTCTCGGCGTCTGCTGGCGGTGATCGCGCCGGACGAGGCGAGGCTGCGCCGGGATTCTGCCGAAGCCGTTTTGGGTGAACCGTCGTCCCGAAAACCAGGTCCGGACCTGGTCTTCGGATTCGGTGCTCGTGTTACCGGTTCAGAGCGTGACCACGATCTTGCCGTGGACGTGCCGTCCGGCTTGCATTGTCACGGCTTCGCGGAACTGCTCGACCGGGAAGGTCGCCGCGATCGGCACGGTGAGTTCTCCGGAACGGATCACGTCGGCGATCCGTTCGAGGGAGCCCGGTTTCGCGTCGACCGCGCCCGTCGCGTGCACACCGGGCAAGGCGGGGCCGTCGGCGACGGTGGAGATCCGCTCGGGCGCCACGCCGAGTTCGAGCGCGGCCTCGGCTGCTTCCCGGCCGAACAGGTCGGTCGCCGCGGTGATCCCTTCGGGTGCCAAGGCCCGCACGCGGTCCGGGAGGCCGGGGCCGTACGCCACGGATTCGGCGCCGAGCTCGCGCAGGAAGCCGAATGTGCGCTCGGAAGCGGTGCCAAGCACCCGGGCGCCCGCGAGTTTCGCCAGCTGTACGGCGAAAATGCCCACGCCGCCCGCCGCCCCGCCGATCAGGACGGCGTCCCCGGCGCGGAGCCCGATCGCGGCGAGCGCGGCGGAGGCGGTCAGCCCGGCTACCGGAAGCGTGGCCGCCACCTCGTCGCTGATGCTCTCCGGAGTGCGCCACAGCGTCGTGGTGGGGGTCTTGACCAGCACGAAATCCGCGACGGACCGGCCGATCGCAGCCCCGTGGACCCGGTCGCCCACGCTGAATCCGGCGGCTTCGGCTCCCGCCTCGTCCACCACTCCGGCGAAGTCGCTGCCGAACCCGGCCGGCAGGGTGATGCCGAACCGCGCCGCCATTTCGGGCTTGGCGG
This sequence comes from Amycolatopsis echigonensis, assembly GCF_002846615.1. NCBI lineage: Bacteria > Bacillati > Actinomycetota > Actinomycetes > Pseudonocardiales > Pseudonocardiaceae > Amycolatopsis > Amycolatopsis echigonensis. The sequence goes on from NZ_PJMY01000003.1 coordinate 6,185,746, forward strand.
CGATCTGCCAGTCCATCGGATTCAGCCCGGCAGCCGTGACCCGGACGCGAACCTCGTCCGGTCCGGCGTGCGGTTCGGGCACCTCCTGGAGTTCGAGTACGTCGAGTCCGCCGAATTGCCGGTAACGGACAGCTCTGCTCATCGGTCTTTTCTCCTCGGCCAGTGATGGGACTTGGTCTCATCACCACCGTACCCGAGTGATGGGACAAAGTCCCGTAGACTTCTCCCCATGGCACGCTGGCAACCGGACGCACCAGGGCGGCTCGCCGCCGCGGCCCTCGACCTGTTCGAGGAACACGGCTACGAGAACACGACCGTGATCGAGATCGCGGAGCGCGCGGGCCTCACCAAGAGCACGTTCTTCCGGTACTTCCCGGACAAGCGCGAGGTGCTCTTCGGCGAAAGCGCGCTGACCGGCCTGCTCGTCGACGCCATCGCCGCGGCACCGCCCGACGCCGAACCGCTCGAGGCGGTGGCGCACGCCTTGGACGTGCTCGGCCAGGAGGTCTTCACCGAGGGCCGTCGCGAGTTCAGCGCCCGTCGGCAGGCCGTGCTCGACGCCAATCCGGAACTGGCGGAACGCGAAGCGCGGAAAAGGATCGGCCTCGTCGACTCGATGATCGAAGCTCTCGAACGCCGCGGAGTCGCCGGGAGGACCGCGCGGGTTGCTGGAAAACTGGGCGCGCTCGCCTGGGAAATCGCCCACGACGAGTGGATCCTCGGGGGTGAGGGCGAGGAGTTCGGTGCGCTGGTACGGCAAGTACTCGCCGAAGTGCGCGTGGTGAGTGGCGCCTGCTGAGGATGCTGTCCGTTCTCGTGGTGGTCGGCGGGATCTCTTCCGTGTGGTTGCCCGGCGGCGGGGTACCGCTGCTCGCTGTTGCCGCTCGCCCGGTCCTCCACATCCCGTCCACGTTGTGGAGCAAGCGGCCAGTTCGCCCTTCGCGGGCTGGTTTTGTCGGGTGGGGTCAGCAGGCTGGGCATGGGCAGCCCCCAAGGGGAGGGGCGGGGTCGAGGTCAGGAACGCGGCGGCCAGCCGGATTCCAGCAGGGCGAACACCGACCCCAGTGCGGCGGCGGGATCCGGTGCGGTGCCGGTGAGGTCCGGGATTTCCAGCACGAACCGCGCCAAGGCACGTACCGCCGGGGCGTCCGGTGGGAGGCCGCTCTCGTCGGCTAGGGCGGCGGCTAGGTCGGGTTCGCAGGAATGCCACAGGCGGCGCGCGTACTCGCGCAGGGCGGGTGTTCGCACGATCAGGTCCCGTTTCGGGGCGTGTTCCGGCGGGAGGTCCGTCGAATACGGGCCGCGGGAGGCGAAGAACCGGTGCAGGGCCGCGAGGATCGGTTCCTCCGGGGAGCGGTTCCGGACCGCGGCGACGATGCCGGCTAGGCGTTCCGAGCCGTCGTCGAAGATCAGGGCTTCTTTGCCGTCCGGGACGTGGGCGAAGAGGGTCGCGACGGAGATGTCGGCTTCTTCGGCGATCTGCGCGACGGTCACCCCGTCGTAGCCATGCTCCAGGAACAGCCGCAGCGCGACCTCGTCCAGCCGTCGCCGGGTTTCGAGCTTGCGGCGTTCGCGACGTCCCGTGTTGACCACGACCCGCAGTCTACCTAAACCTGAAGTGGGTCTAAAGTCAGAATCACTTCAGGTTTAGGAGGGGTGTCATGACGGTGCTGGTAACCGGGGGCAACGCGGGGATCGGCTACTTCGTCGCGGAACAGCTGGCCGAGGCGGGAATCGAGGTGGTGCTCGGCAGCCGGGACGCGGCGAAGGCGGAGGTCGCGCTGAAGGTACTCCGCGAGAGGGTGCCGGGAGCGCGCGCGACGTGGGCGCGGCTGGACCTTGCCGACCTGGCGTCGGTGAAGGGGATCGAGGTCGGGGCGCTCGAGGCGGTCGTGCTGAACGCGGGCGTCTACCTCGAAGGTCCGGACCGTCGGGAGACCAAGGACGGGCACGAGATGACCTTCGGGGTCAACCATCTCGGGCACTTCGCGCTGACGGCGACGCTTCAGGACCGGTTGAAGCCGGGAGCGAGGATCGTGACCATGGGCAGTTTCGCGGCTAAGTCAGCGAAGCTCGATTTCGACGATCTGGAGTGCCAGCGCGACTACCAGCCGAAAACCGCGTACGAGCGGTCGAAGCTCGCGCAAACGCTCTTCGCGTTGGAATTGGATCGGCGGCTGAGGGCAGCAGGCAGCGGCAGGCTGAGTGTCGTTGCTCATCCTGGCGGGGCGTTGGACAGTCTGACTCCGGACCGGCCGCCGCTGCACGTGCGGAGCACGAAACAGAAGCTGAGCCTCGCGCGAATTGCCTTGCAGGGCAAGGACGGCGGCGCGCGGCCGGCGGTGCGTGCGGCGGTCGGTCCGGATGTCCACAGTGGTCAGATCTGGGGTCCGCGCGTGTTCGGCCTCAAGGGGAAGCCTCGGCCGGAGCCGGTGCGCGGACCGTACGCGGACGTCGAGGCCGCTGCTCGGTTGTGGGCAGCGAGCGTGGAGCTGACCGGAGTCGAGCCGGTGTTCAGCTGACGTCGATCAGCACCTTCCCGGTGACGCCCTTCTCCGACGCCTCGTGCGCACGAGCGGTTTCCGCCAACGGGAACCGGTGCACGGGCAGCCCGTGCTCGGGGCCGAGCCGCAGTCCGCCGTCGCGCAGTGCGGCGTTCAGGTCTTCCGCGCCGGCGTGCAGGCGGTCGAAGCCGACGGTGTAGAGCACCAGGAATTGGTACCGGCTGTTGAGGTAAACGTTCTGTCCGAAGTCGACAGTCACGGTACCGGTGCCGCGGTCGTCGCCGTAGGCCGCCACCACCCCGCGCGGGCGGAGTACCGCGGTGTGCAGGGGAGCGTTCACGCCGACGGCGACCTCCACGATCACGTCGACCCCGTCCGGCGCGATTTCCCTGATCGCCGCGGCGACGTCTCCTTCGGTGTACCGCACGACATGCTGGGCGCCGGCGGCGCGCGCGAGCGCGGCCTTGTCCTCGGTGCTGACTGTGGCGATCACGGTCGCCCCGGCCCAGCGCGCCAGCTGGATCGCGGCGTTGCCGACCGCGCCCGCGCCGCCGCTGACCAGGATCGTCTTGCCGGACAACGCATTCGGTGCGAGCCGCTGCGGTCCGTCCTCGGCGACGGTGAGCGCCCGGTGCGCGGTGAGCGCCGGGATCGCGAAAGCGGCGCCCTCGTCGAAACCGACCTCGTCGGGGAGCGGGACGAGCCGGTCCGCCGGAAGCACGGTGTACTCCTGCGCGGTCCCGGACGTCGGCTTGTGCGCGGCGGCCAGCAGCAGCCAGACCCGGTCGCCCACGGAGAAGCCGTCCACGCCGGCGCCGACCGCGTCCACGACGCCGGCCCCGTCCTGGTTCGGCACGGACAACTCCGCCTCGGTGGAGAATCGGGAGCCGGAGCGGGCCTTCCAGTCGGTCGGGTTCACCGCGGACACGACGATCCGCACGCGCACCTCGCCCGGCCCTGGCTCCGGCACGGCGAGTTCGGACAACGTCAGCACTTCCGGGCCGCCGAACCGGCGGTAGGTCACAGCTTTCACCCTCGGTGCAATCCATCGGCGGGCGCGGCTATTCCCGGCGCCCGCCGAGCGGCGGGTCAGCGCCCGCTGAGCCGCGCGACCACCGGGGCGAAGTCCTCGAGGAAAGCGCCGTTCACGCTGTAATAGGACACCCCGAGTTCCTCGCGCCGCCGCTGCAGTTCCTCGGCCATCGAGGCCGGGCCGCCGCGCAGCAGCGTCAGGGAATCGTGCTCGACGAGCGTTTCGATGTCGTGGCCGATGAAACCGCGGATCCACGGCGGGATTTCTTCGCCGACGACGAAAATGTTCATCGCCAGCTCGACCTCCCGGCCGCCTGCCGCGGCGCGGATCTCGGCGGCGTACTGGGCGGTGTCCGCGCGGCTGGCGAGGACGCTGCCGGCGAGGGTGACGATGTCCGCGCGTTCGCCTGCCAGCTGACGGGCTTTCGGCCCGCCCGCGGCGATCATCACCGGCGTGTGCGCGTCGCCGTCGAGCCGGCGCAGGTGCGAGATCGTGTCCGACACCTGGGTCAGCCGTTCCGCGCCGTTTCCGTAAGGCAGGCCCAGTTCGGCGGCAGCCTCGCGCATCGCCGGAAGCCCGGTGCCGATCCCCATCTCGAACCGGCGGTCGGTGAGCACGCTGAGGCTGTGCGCCTCCCACGCGGCCGCGCGCGGCGTGCGCAACGGGCTGGCGTAGACGAACGTCCCGACCCGCAGTTCGGTCGTCACCGCCGCCGCGACGGCCAGCGCCGCGGTCGGCGTAGGGAGGTGGAGGTTGTCCGGCGACAGCAGGGTCGAATAGCCGAGATCCTCGGCGCGGCGGGCGGTTTCGCGCCATTTCGCGCCACCCTCCTGCGCTGCCGCGACGACCCCGAACCGAAATGTTTTTCCCGCCATGGCACCAGACAAGCACGGCTGCCGCACTCGCGCCAGCAAATGCGGCAGCCGGGTGAGTCAGCCGCGCTGGTACTGCTCCCAGGTCAGCTTCGGGTTGACCGCGGGACCGTCGTCCTTGCCGTGGTTGGCGAGGCCGTTCTGCCCGAGGTAGTAGGCGCCGACCTGGTGCTGCGCGCCCGAGGACAGGTCGGGGTCGTTGACCGCGATCGCGTGGATGTGGTAGCCCCAGTCGCCTTGGGCGGGCGTGCGCACCCAGGCCGCGAATCCGACTTTCCGCAGGTCCTTGGCGAATTCGACGCGGGTCGCCGACGACATGTTCGCCACCGATACGTCCAAAGCGCCGCCGCCGTCGTGCGTTCCGGCCGAAGCGCCGACGCCGCCCGGGTTGTACGAACCCTGGGTGAGGCCGACTTCCTTGCCGAACAGCTTCTCCGCCGCCTGGAGCATCGCCTTGGTGCGCGTGTTCAGCGTGACGCCGTGATACGTCACGTGGCTGCCCGCGGACACCACGTTCGACACGGTGTACCGGCCGGCGCCGAGTTTCTCCAGCGACGTCTTGCCGGGCAGGCCGGACGCGTCGAGTCCGGTGTAGCCCAGGGACTTCTGGTACTTCGCGTAGGCGTCGATCGTGGTGGTGCCGAAGTAGCCGTCGACGTACTTGGCGTCCAGCAGCCCCTTGGCCTGCAGCGCCTTCTCGACCAGCAGGACGCTGTCGTGCGCGCCCGGCGTCTGCGTGCTGTCGGCGCGCTGCGGGTCGATCTGGGCCGCCAGCAGCACGGCCTCCATGTTCGCCGCCGGCAGCGCGGCGGCCACGCCCGGAGTGGCGACGGCGACCGTGGCAGCCGCCGCGGCTCCGGCGGTGAGCACTGCGAGTTTCCTGAACATCCGTGTCCTCCCGGTCCTGGTCGGTCCGGGCCGAGCATCGCCTAGCGGGATACACGGGACGTACAAATGCGGCTTGACCTCACTCCAGCCACTCGGTGACGAACCGGTCGTTCTCGTGGATGTGCACCGCCTCGTACGGTTCGGGACCGAGCGAAACGAACTTGTGCGGCGTGTTCGGAGGCACGACGAGCACCTCCCCGGCGGCGCCTTCGCGCTGCTCGCCGCCGATGGTGAACAGCGCGCGCCCGCGCTGGACGACGAAGGTTTCGCGGTAGGGATGCTGGTGCAGGCGCGGCCCGGTGCCGGGCTCGGTGGTGTATTCGCGGATGACGGAGACGCCGGAGCCGACCTCGTAGCCCTCGACGTCCCGGGTGGCGGGTTCTGTCATGGTCGGCAACGTTAGCCCGCCGGACGCGGTTCTTGGCCAGGAATCGGGCGGTTGACCCGGGCGCACGCCTGAGGGCGGTGCGTTGCCCGGAACGTCAGCCGCCGTGCCGCCGGTCGGATGTCTGTCCGGCCAGAACCGGCCAGATCTCTGTCATTCGGTTGACCTCGCCGCCCGCGAGCCGGAAAGGTCGGACAACACGAGGTCTGGGAGGTGCCGTGCGGTACTCAGTCGTGGCAGCGTTGGTGACGGCGGCGGTCGTCGGAGCGGGGACCGTCGCGGCGGCCGCGCCGCAGGCTGCGCTGGTCGGCGATCCGGCGGCGTACGTCGATCCGCTCATCGGCACCGGACGCGGCGGCACTTCGGTCGGCGAGATCAACAACTTCCCGGGCCCGGCCGCGCCGTTCGGCATGATGCAGTTCTCGCCGGACACCGACGGGTCCTACGCCGGCTACCAGTACCACAGCGACAAGATCCGCGGCTTCAGCCTCGACCACGCGTCGGTGGGCTGCAACGCGTTCGGCGACGTTCCGATCCTGCCGGTCACCGGCGACGTCGGAGCGAAACCGTGGGACCGCGTCGAGCGTTTCACCCACGACGGCGAGCAGGCGGAGCCCGGTTATTACGCCGTCACGTTCCCCGATTCCGGCGTGCGCACGGAGCTGACGGCGACCACTCGCACGGGGTTGGCGGCGTTCACCTTCCCCGCCGGTCAGAACGCGCAGGTGCTCGTGAAGGGCGGCGCGAGTCTCGCGGGCAACTCCGCGGCCGGGCTGCGGATCACCGGCGACCACGAGGTGAGCGGGCAGGCGACGACCGGTCATTTCTGCGGGAAATCGAACAAGTACACCGTGTACTACGACATCACCTTCGACCGCCCGTTCACCGCGCACGGCACCTGGGACGGCAACACCGTCCAGCCGGGCAGCGACCAGGTCGACGCGCCGAAAGGCGGAGCGTACCTGACGTTCGGCGACGCTGGCGTGGTCCACGCGAAAGTCTCGATGTCCTATGTGGACGTTCAGGGCGCGAAGAACAACATGGCCGCCGAGGCGCCCGGCTGGGACTTCGCCGCGGTGCGCGGGCACACGAGGGACGCCTGGCGCGACGCACTCGGCCGGATTCGCGTGGCCGGCAAGGATTCCGCACAGCTCAAGACGTTCTACACCGCGCTCTACCACAGTCTGATGCACCCCAACACGTTCAACGACGTCGACGGCCGCTACATCGGCTTCGACAACCAGATCCGCACGCTCCCGGCGGGGCATTCGCAATATGCCAACTTCTCCGACTGGGATACCTACCGCTCGCTCGCGCCCTTGCACGGCATGCTGTTCCCGAAGGAAGCCAGCGACATGGCGCAGTCGCTGACCAACGACGCGGTCCAGGGCGGCTGGTGGCCGCGCTGGCCGATGGCCAACGGCTACACCGGGCAGATGACCGGCGACAGTTCGGTCGCGCTGCTGTCGAGCCTCTACGCCTTCGGAGCGCGCGATTTCGACGTCAAGACCGCGCTGAAATACCTGGTCAAGGGCGCGACATCGGTGGACGAGACGCCCGGTGCCTACCAGGAACGCCGGGGGATCGCGGACTACCTCGCCCGCGGCTACCTGCCGAACAACGACGCCTCCCGCGGCGACCACGCGCGCGTCGGGGCCTCGATCACGCTCGAATGGGCGATCGACGATTTCGCCATCGCGCAGTTCGCGGGCGCGATCGGCGACCGCGGCGTCGCCCGCGACTTCACGAAACGCGGCCAGAACTGGCAGCACCTGTTCAACCCGGCCACCGGCTACCTCCAGCCGCGCGGCCAGGACGGCCGGTTCCCGGACGGTCCGGCGTACCAGCCGCCCCCGCCCGGCACCTTCGGCCAGGACGGCTTCGACGAGGGCAACGCCGCGCAGTACACCTGGCTCGTGCCGCAGGACACGGCCGGACTGGTGACCGCGATGGGCGGTCCGGCCGCGGTGTCGCAGCGGCTCGACACGTTCTTCCAGAAGCTCAACGTCGGACCGAACGAACCGTACATGTGGGCGGGCAACGAGCCGGACTTCGGCGTGCCGTGGCTGTACAACCACGTCGGCCAGCCGTGGAAGACGCAGGAGGTGGTGCGCCGGATCGCGACCACGCTGTTCAGCGCGACGCCGGACGGCGAGCCCGGCAACGACGACCTCGGCGCGCAATCTTCGTGGTACGTCTGGGCCGCGCTGGGGCTGTACCCGTCGACTCCGGGCACGCCGGATCTCACCGTGCACAGCCCGTTGTTCGAGCGCGCGGTGCTGACGCTCCCCGGCGGCCGCACGCTGGACATCCGCGCGCCGGGGGCCTCGACGACCACACAGTACGTCCACGGCCTGGCGTTGAACGGGCACGAGTGGGATCGGACGTCGCTTCCGCGGGGCCTGGCACGAGACGGCGGGCGGCTCGACTTCGCGCTGTCCGCGCAGCCGGACCGGAATTGGGCGGCGAACACGCAGCCACCGTCCTATCGGGACGGTGAGGAACCGTACGTCGGCTCGGTGGCCAACCAGGTCACCGTCGAGCCAGGCGGCTCCGGTGCCGTCGCGGTCAACGGTCAGCGGCTCGGCGGGCACCTGCGCTCGCTGGACATTTCGACGTCGGCACCGGCCGGAATCACCGTGTCCGGCCCGCGTTCGGTGCGGCTCGACGACCGGACCGGGAGCGGGAAAACCGCACTGACCGTGACCGCGGCGGCAGGAACTCCCGCGGGTTACTACCAAGTTCCGGTGACATTGCGCGGGGCCGGACATACAGTTTCTTCCTCGATAATTGTCCTGGTCGCGCCGAAGGGAAGCCTGGTTGGCGCCTTCGACAATGCCGGAATCTCCGACGACGGCGACGCCGGTTCGGCCAATTTCGACGGCGCCGGAAACAGCTATTCGCGGAAAGCGCTCGCCGACGCCGGTCTCGCTCCGGGTGCGACCGGGCACGCTGCGGGCACGACGTTCGTCTGGCCCGCCGCGCCGTCCGGCCGTCCGGACAACGCGGTCGCCGCCGGGCAGAAGCTCGATCTAGGTGGAACTTCAGCCGCCCGCCTGCTTTTCGTCGGTTCGGCGACGAACGGCGACCACCGGGGGAGCGCGACCGTCGCGTTCACCGACGGCACGACGGCGACCGCCGATCTTTCGTTCGGTGACTGGGTGTTGCCGGGCGGAAATACCGAACCAGTGTTCGGCAATACGCTCGTAGCCCGCACGGCGCACCGGAATCAGCCCGGCGGCCAGGGAATCGGCGCCTCGGTTTACGCCACCTCGCCGCTGGAAATCCCGGCCGGCAAGAAGATCGCGACGGTGACCCTTCCGTCCGATCCGGACCTCCACGTTTTCGCACTCGGCCTCGGCTGAGTTTGTCAAGCAGGATTCCCACGGTGTGATCTGTTCGGCGGATCCGGAATTTCTCGGCGCTCTTCGTCGTAAGTGACTGGCGTGCTCACTACGAAGGGGAGTGGCGTGAACGAAACACGCGAAGCGCCGAATGCCGGGAGCCAGCTGAAGCTGGTGCTCGTGCTGGGCGTTCTGGTGGCACTGGGGCCGCTGTCCATCGACATGTATCTGCCGGCTCTGCCGGACATCACCCGCGAACTGTCGACGACGGAGTCGACGATCCAGCTCACCCTCACCGGAACGGTGCTGGGACTCGGGCTCGGCCAGCTGATCGCCGGCCCGCTTTCCGACGCGATGGGGCGGCGTATCCCGCTCGTCGCGGGAAGCGCGATCCACGTGCTGGCGTCGCTGCTGTGCCTGGTGGCGCCGTCGGTCGAGCTGCTGAGCGCGGCGCGCGTGCTGCAGGGGCTGGGCGCCTCGGCGGGCGCGGTGCTGGCGCTGGCCGTGGTCCGCGATCTCTACACCGATCGCGGCGCGGCGAAACTGCTGTCCAAGCTCATCCTGGTGATGGGTGTTTCCCCGGTCCTGGCTCCGACGCTCGGCAGCGCGCTGCTGGCGTGGACGCACTGGCGCGGGGTGTTCGTGGCGCTCGCCGTCATCGGACTGGCGAGCGGCGTCGCGGCGGCGCTCGCCCTGCCGGAGACCCTGCCGCCCGCGCGGCGGCAGCCGTTCCGGTTCCGGGCGACCATGCGGTCCTACCGGAGCCTGTTCACCGACCGCTCGTTCGTCGGGCTGGTGCTGGTGGCCGGGTTCGCGATGGCCGGGCTGTTCGCGTTCGTCAGCGGCGGGTCGTTCGTGTTCCAGCAGCAGTACGGGCTGGACCAGCAGCAGTTCGGCCTGATGTTCGGGGCGAGCGCGGTGTGGCTGATCGCCGCGACGCAGGTCAACGCCCGGCTGATGAACCGGTTCGAACCGCACCAGGTGCTGATGGTCGCGAGCGTCGCGGCGGCGGTGTCGGCCGCCGTGCTGCTGGTGACCGCGCTGACCGGGTTCGGCGGCATGTTCGGCGTCGCGGTGCCGGTGTGGGTGGTGCTGTTCTTCGCCGGGCTGATCCTGCCGAACGCGCCCGCGGTCGCGCTCGACGCGCACGGCGACAATGCCGGGACGGCGGCGTCGCTGCTGGGCGCGGTGCAGTTCGGCGTCGGCGCGGCGGTCTCGCCGGTGGTCGGCCTGCTGGGCAACAACGCGGTCGCGATGGCCACGGTGATGTTCGGCGGACTGGTGGCGTCCGGGCTGGTGCTGTGGCTCATCGCGCGGCCGTGGCGGGGCCGGGTGGCCGAGCCGGTCGAGCTGGCCGACGCACGGGTGCCGGTGGCGGTCGACTGAGATGTGCGCGGCGGTGCCGGTTCCCACCGGCACCGCCGCGCACGACAGGTCACATGCTGCGGAGCACCGACACGACCACGCCGAGCACCGTGGCCCGGTCGCCGTCGATCACGTCGTAGGCCGGGTTGCGGGGCTCGAGGTAGACGTGCCCGTCGCGGCGGCGGTAGACCTTCACCGTGGCCTCCTCGTCGATCATCGCGGCGACGATCTGGCCCGAATGCGCCTCGGACTGCTGCTTCACCACCACGATGTCGCCGTCGCAGATCGCCGCGTCGACCATCGAATCGCCGCGCACGCGCAGCCCGAAGACGGTGCCGCGGCCGGTGAGCCCGCGCGGCAGCTGCATGACGTCGTCCACGTGCTCCTGCGCGGAGATCGGCGTGCCGGCCGCGATGTCGCCGACTACCGGCACCGGCACCGAGTCGCCGCTCTCGCGCGAGGGAAGGTCGCCGAGGAAGGCGCGCACGTCGATCGGGCGGGAGACGGTGGGGCTGCGGCGGAGGAAACCCTTGTCCTCCAGCGCGGCGAGATGCTTCGACACCGACGACGTCGACCGCAGCCCGACCGCTTCGCCGATTTCGCGCGTGCTCGGCGAATACCCGTGCCTGCCCACCCAGTCCCGGATGGTGGCGAGGATGCGCTGCTGCCGTTCGGGCAGGGCCGAAGCGTCGAGGTGGTCGAAGACGTCGTCGTAGGCGGTCACGGGCCCGATCGTAGAGGGCGTCCGGGCCGGTCGCGGGGACCGGGGCGGGTGTTCCCTCGGTTGTTCCACTGTGGATAGTGGATGCGCTTGGTAGACTTTTCCCTCCGGAGGGTGACGGAGGGGACCGGGATGACTCAGCCGGTGATACGGCCGAAGGTGACGGGGATCGGCATCGCGGTGGCGGTGGTGCTTGCGGTGCTGGAGATTTACGCGGTGCGAGGGGGAATCTGGTCGGTCACCGATATCGTGAGCGGACGCCACGTCAGTCCGTCCGATTACCTGTTCTCGGGGACCCTGGTGCTGGCGATCATGGTGCTCGTCGGCATCGCGATGATTTTCGCGCGGAGGCAAGCGGTCGGCCGGATTCTGCTGTGGGGCGCGCCGGTGCAGCTGCTGTGCGCGCTAGCCGGGGTGATCCTTGCCCATTCCTGGTGGGACAGCGCCGCGTTCGGCGTGATGACGGTCTTGGCGGTGGTGCTGTGGCTTCCCGCGGTGTCGGCGAAGACGCCTCCGCCCGTGGGATACGGAATGCCTTACGGCGCACCGGTTCCGGGGATGCCACAGTATCCGGGGCAGGTTCCGATGGGGCAGCAGTATCCGCAGCAGGGTCCAGTTCCGCCGCAGTACCCGCAGCAGCACGGCGCTCCGGGAATGCCGCAGCCGTACCCGCAGCAACCTCAGCAACAGCCGTATCCGCAGCAGCCGATGCCGGGGCAGCCGATGCCGGGGCAGCCGATGCCGGGGCAGTGGCCCGCATCCGGCCCGCCGCAACAGGGGTGGCCGGGCCAGTGATCACTGCCCGGCGAAGTGCCGCTGCTCGTCCGTGACCTCGGCCAGCACGCGCTTGAACTCCTCGTACTCGCTCCGCCCGAGCCGCCGGGCGTGCCGGTCCTCGATCCCGGCGAGGATGCGGGCCGAGGCCCCGATCATGGCTTGTCCGCGCTCGGTCGGGCAGACGAGTTTCGCGCGCCGGTCGGCCTGGTCGGGACGGCGTTCGACGTAGCCGAGCGTTTCGAGTTCGTCGACCATCGCGCCGATGACCTGCTTGCGCCGTCCGGACAGCCGGGACAGCTCGGTCGCGCGGGCGCCGTCCGGGCCGAGGTAGGCGAGCACCGCGCCGTGCCGAGGGCTCAGGTCGCCGAAGCCTTCCGCGGCCAGTGCGGTGAACAGTTCCCGCTGCACGGCGAACAGGAACCGCCCGGCGAGCATCCCGAGATCGGGACGGGCGGGCATTCCGGAGTCGGGCACGGCGGAGATCGTAGCCCTCCGCCGGACGCGGGTCAGGACCGCCGGGGCAGGACGCAGAATTCGTTGTCCTCGGGGTCTTTCAGCACGATCCAGTGGTCGTTTTCCGGATCCTCCACGACTTTCGCGCCGAGGGTGACGAGGCGGGCGACCTCGTCGCGCTGTTCCACCGTGTCCGGCGCGATGTCCAGGTGCAGCCGGTTCTTGACGGTCTTCCCCTCGGGCACCGGCTGGAACAGCAGCGACGGGCGGTCCGGTGCTTTCAGCTCGACGTACGTGAGTCCATGGCTGTCCGGCCACCGCTCGGCCTTCGGGTAGCCCAGCGCTTCCCGCCAGAATTCGGCGAGCGCGTCGGCGTCCCGGCAGTCGACGGTGACGGCGATCAGGTGGCTGCTCATGATCGGGGAGTTACCCGCGATCGGCCGCGGTTATGCCCGCGGCCCGGTCCGTCCGGAATGGACAATCAATGCGGGTGGGCGAAAAGCGTGCCGAGACCGGGTCCGGCGGCCGGTCGCCCGAGCAGGGTGAGGCAGTGCCAGAGCGTCACTTGAGTAGCGGTGAGCACGGGTTTTCCCGCGCGGTTTTCGAGTTCGGCGAGCAGCGGCGCGGTGTGCAGGGCGGTTTCGGGGACCAGGACGGCTTGGGCGTCCGAGGAGGCGGCGGAATCGACCAGGCCGCGGATGCGGTCGCTGTCCCAGGCGGCGAGATCGCGGTCCGAACCGGCGTCGGCGGAGACGGCGTGCACGGTGGCGATGTCTTCCTCGGCGAGGAACGCCGCGAACGCGTCGGTGATGTCCGGCGCGTACACCGAGGCCAGCGCGACCCGCTCCAGCCCGAGCTGGCGCGCGGCCGCGAGGAACGCCAGCGACGTGCTGCTCGCCGGAACGCCCAGCGCGTCCGTCAGCGCGTCGGTCTGGGTCTTGGCCACGGCGACGCCGTCGAGGAAACTGCAGCTCGAGCACGCCCAGCTGACCACCCGCGGGGACGTCGTGAAGGTCGCCGCCGTCCGGACCAGCCGGTCCGGCTCGCTCAGCTCGCGCACGGCGGTCTGGACGTTCTCCCGGTCGACCGTGCGCCGAGCCCAGGGCACGTAGGCGAACTCGACGCCGGGCCGGGCGTCGAGGCAGCCGGCCAGGGCGGTGAAGTCGTCCTCGGCGCAATCGCGAGTGGGATACAGCAGACCGATCATCTCGGGCAGTGTCGCACTCGTTCGCCCAGTCGGCAGAACTTCCGGAGGCGGGGCCGGAGCAGATCTCCGCGGCGGGCGGGGCGGGGAGCGGCTCGGGGCTGCCGCTCCCGCTGAAGTCCGGCGTGCCTTGTTTCGGGGACCCGTACCGCAGCAGGGAGGAGGTCGAACCGGTGCGCTCGAGGCAGATCGTCCTGTTGCCGTTCCGGTACCGCAGCGCAGGCGGACCGCCCGGCCGCCTTGGCCAGCCCGTTGTTGTACTTCATCCAGATCTTGTCGCCGATGCGCCGCCGCGGCATCGTCCCGCCGTCCTGCTCGATCGTGCCGCCGGCGCTGTCGTGGTCGAGCTGCAGATCGAGCTCCGCCGTCGCCGCCCTTGACGTGGATCGCGACCCAGCTCTTCATCCCGTCTGCGACGGTGTCGGCGACTGTCGCGGCGTCGAACGGCTTGACCGCGGACTCGCGGCCGCGCTGGCCACCGACTAGGCGGGAGTGCCTTCGGAGCAGGCGGTGCACACGAGGGCACGGGTCAGGAGCCGGGGCCGGAGTAGATTTCCGCGGCGGGCGGGGCCTGCACCGGGACGGGCTGGTCCCAGCCGCTGAATTCCATCGTGCCCTGCTTCGGGGACTCCAGTCGCAGCACGCGGTGCGGTTCGACGGCCTCGATGAAAACCGTGGTGCTGTCGTTCTCGTACCGCAGCGCGAAGGTGCCTGCCACGTCGGCGGGCTGACCCGTCCCGAAGCCGGGCTGGTCGATTTCGCTGGCCATGCCGCTGACGAAGACGTCGAAGTCCAGGAAGAGCTTGAGTTCCTCGCCGAATCCCTGAGTCATCGGGGAGTCCATCGACACCCACTTGTCGTCCAGCGGCGAGCGGGCCCCGGCGGGCCGTCCGGAGATCTTGGCCATCCCGCGGGTGAACTTGATCCAGACCTTGTCGCCGACGCGGACCAGCGGCACCACCGCGCCGTCCTTCTCGATCGAGCCGCTCACGCTGTCCCGGTTGATCTGCATGTCGAACGTCGTGCCGCCGTCGCTGCCTTTGGCGTGGACCGCGGTCGCCTTCTTCATCGCGGCCTTGATGGCCGCGGCGTCGAGCGGGTCGGCGGACGGCGCCGCCGACGAGCTCGCGGCCGCGCTCGTCGAAGCGGCCGCGCTGGCCAGCGACTGGGCGGCGTTTCCGCCGGAGCCGGAACAGGAGGTGCAGACGAGCGCGGCGGCGGCCGCCAGGACGCCGTAACGCAGGAGAAGACGGTGCGAGACCGGGCGAATCATGCGGTTTCCGTTCGGACAGGCCCAGGACGCTCCCGGGCGCATCCGCTTATCGCCCGTTCCGGCGGTCTGTTACGGCTTGTCGGTCTCCGTCATGATTTCGTGACGCGCGGTCTGGTCCACAGTGGACGAAGGCCTCGCGCTCCCGGACGGAACGCGAGGCCGTCCGGTCAGGAGCCGGGGCCGGAGTAGATTTCCGCCGCGGGCGGGGCCTGCACCGGGACGGGCTGGTCCCAGCCGCTGAACTCCATCGTGCCTTCCGACGGGGACTCGAGCCGCAGCAAGCGGTGCGAGCCGGCGGCTTCCAGGAAGATCGTCCTGCTGCCGTTCTGGTACCGCAGCGCCGGAGCGCCCGCCACGTCGGCGGGCTCGGGCGCGGAGTAGCCGGGCTTGTCGACGTCGTCGGCCATCGAGCCGACGAAGACGTCGAAGTCCATGAACAGCTTGAACACCTCGCCCATGCCCTGGGCGAGCGGGGAGTCGAGCGACACCCACTTGTCGTTCACCAGCGCGGCGGCCTCGGCGGGCATCCCGGCCTCCTTGGTCAGCGACGGGCTGAACCGCATCCAGACCTTGTCGCCGACGCGCAGCACCGGGACCTCGACGCCGTCCTTCTCGATCGAGCCGCTCACGCTGTCCTTGTTGAACTGCATGTCGACCTTCATCTTGCCGTCTTCGCTCTTCGAGCCCTTGACGTGGACCGCGGTCGACTTCTTCATCGCGGCCTTGACGGTGTCGCCGACGGTCGCGGCATCGGGCGGGGCGTCGAGCGGCTTGACCGGCGAACTCGCGGCCGCGCTGGCCAGCGATTGGGCGGCGTTCCCGCCGGAGCCGGAGCACGAGGTGCACGCGAGTGCCGCTGCGGCGGCGAGGGCGCCGTAGCGCAGGAGGAGACGGTGCGAGACCGGGCGAATCATGCGGTTTCCGCTCGGACAGGCCCAGGACGCTCCCGGGCGCATCCGCTTATCGCCCGGATCGGCGGTTCGTTACGGCTTGTCCGGTTTGTCACGGAGTCGTGACTCCCGGCGCGGTCCACAGTGGACGCGCGGGATCAGCTGGCGGCGCGGGTCGCGGCGTAACCGGGGTGCGGCAGCCGTTGCGGGCGGCCGTTCGGGTGGTACTCGAAGTGCCACCATTCGTTGTCGTACACGCGATACAGGCCGAACCGTCCACCATGGACCTCGAGCCACTGCGCGCCTTCGTACGGCCGCACGTCGAGCGCGACGCCTTGCACGTGCTGCGATTGCGCGGGCGGGAGCGTGAGGTGCAGGGCGAGTTCGTGCGAACCGGCGCGCTGGACTTCGGCGTGGAAGAGGTCGGCCTGCGTCGCGGCGTCCCGGTGGCCGGAGGTCAGGCCGAGCAGGATTCCGTGCCGCCACAAGGCTTCGGTGCGCGCCGCGGTGAACGCGGCGTACGTGCCCGGCGTGAGCCCGGCGAGGTTTTCGGCCGGATAGCGGGCCGCCAGCGCCCACTGGCACGCCACGTGCCGCGCCCGGCCCCGCGCGACCACCCACGCGACCGGCACGAAAAGCACCGCGAGCACGTGGGTGATCACTCGGTAGATTCCGGTCACTGCAACGCCTTCACGACCGCGGCAGCGGCCTGCGCGATCAGGTTGTCGTCGGTCTTCGCGTCTTTGTGCGCGCGGTCGGACAGCACGGCGAGCACGATCGGCGCGCGGTGCGGCGGCCACAGCACGGCGATGTCGTTGCGCGTGGCGTAATCGGCGGTCCCGGTCTTGTCCGCGACCTGCCAGTCCGCGGGCACGCCGGCGCGGATCACGTGCGCGCCGGTGGTGTTGGCGCGCATGATCTTGGTGAGCACGGCCTGCTTGTCCGCCGGGAGTCCCGAGTCGAGCGCGACGGCACGCAGGTCCTTGGCCCAGACTCGCGGGGTGGTCGTGTCCCGGACGTCACCAGGGCTCGTCTCGTTGAGAGCGGGCTCGATGCGGTCTACGTGGGTGACCGTATCCCCCAGCCGGCGGACCTCCGCGGCCAGCCCGGCGGGACCGCCGATTTCGCGGAACATGAGGTTATCCGCAGTGTTGTCGCTGTAACGCAGCGCAGCGTCGAGGACGCTCTGTAACGAAATCTGCTCCCCGATGTGCTTCTCCGTAATCGGGGAATTGGGCACGAGATCGCTTTGCCGAATCGTGACCGTCCGGGTCAGATCGTCCCCGCGGTGCAGGATCGCTGCCGCGTTGAACACCTTGTGCGTGGAAGCGTAGGCAAACCGGTCGTCGGCGTGATAGGCGACCTCGCGGCCGTCGCCGGTGTCGATCGCGTCGACGCCGAGCCGGGCGTCGAAAGCCTTCTCCAGCGCGGCGAAATCCGGCTGGGCGACCGTCTTGGCCGCGACCGGCGCGCCTGAACCCGCCGGGGCGTCCGGTGTTGCTGGTGTGGCACAAGAGGCTAGCGTGGCCAACGCGAACACCGCCAGGGCCGTCCTGCGGAACACGGGGTTCTCCCTCCGAAGTCGATCAACTCCTCCGAAGCGTGCCCTCGGCCGGTTCATGCGGTCCAAGACACTTCTGTGCGAGTTGATGCGAATCTGGCATAAGCTCTGGTCGTGGACCTGGTCGGCTGCTGCAAGGCGTTCGTGAGCGTGACCGAGGCGGGGAGCTTCACCGGCGGCGCGGCGATAGCGCGGATTCCGCAGCCAGTAGCGAGCCGCCGGATCGCCGCGCTGGAGAAGCACCTGGGGGAGCGGCTGTTCGACCGGTCGACGCGGCGCGCACGGCTCACGCCGTTCGGCCGGGACCTGCTGCCGTCCGCGCAACGCCTGGTCCGGCTTGCCGAAGCGATGGAGCACGACGCTCAGCGCGCGCGTCGGCGGCCATTGCGGCTGGCGGTTCCGGACACGTCGACCACTCGCGATCTCGCCGAACTCGAGGCGCAGGCGCGGACGGTCGAGGTCTTCCTGGAATTCCGCGTCGCCGGGCCGGCCGAGCGGGCCGAGCTGGTGCGGACCCAGGAGGTGCGGGCCGCGCTCGTCGCGGTGCCGCCGGAGGACGGGGGGTGGACGGTGCCGCTCGGGCTGGCCGGCGAAGCCGAGCCGGACGAGGCCGTGGTGCACCTGGAAACGCTGCGCGCGGGCCGTTCGGCCAGGGCGCGCCGCCGGGTGTGGATGCAGCCGGAGGACGACGTGCCGCACGTCCGCGACCGGATGTTCCGCGCGCGGGACGCGGCCGGGCTGCTGCCGGCGCAGGTCGAGGTCGCCGGGACGCTGACGACGGCCGCGGCGAGCGTGATCGGATCGGCGGACCTGCTGCTGTGCTCGGCGGATCAGGCGCGGGAACTGGGGCTGGCGTGGCGTCCGGTGGGCGGCGTCCGGCTCGCGCGGGGCTACGACGTGGCGGCCGGGCTCGGTGACGACGTCGACCGGGTGCGGACGCCCCTGCGCGCGGCGATCGCCCGCTGTCTCGGCGCGAGCGTTGCGGCAGACTGACGCCGTGAACACGGAGGCGCTGCTGGCGCGGCTGCGCGACGAACTCGCCGAAGGCGGGCTGCGGGGCTCGTTCCTCGTCCGCGACCTCGGGTCCGGCCGCGAGATCGGCATCGAGCCCGACCTCGAGTTCGCGACCGCGTCGCTGGTCAAGGTCCCGCTCGTGGCGGTGACCCAGGACCGGATCCGGCGCGGCGAACTCGACGGCGCGCAGCAGGTGGAGGTCCAACCCGGCCGGGCCGAGAACGCGGGGCCGACTGGGCTGGCGCGGTTCCGGCATCCGGCGCGGGTGGCGCTGGACGACCTGATGTACCTGGCTTCGGCGATCAGCGACAGCGCGGCGGCCGACGCACTGTTCGCCCTCACCTCGCCCGCGGAGGTCGCGCGGACGGTGCGGGAGTGGGGCATCACCGGCATCTCGGTGCGGCATTCGCTGAGCGAGCTGAACGACACTCCCCTGGAACGGTTCGACGCGACCGAAGCGCACCTCGCGCATTCGCTGGCGATCGGCGCGGTGACCGAGGGACGGGGACATCCGGTGCGGCAGCTGGATGTTTCGCGGGCGAGTTCCGGGTCGGCGCGCGCGTTCGCCGACTTGCTCACTGCTTTGTGGACACCGTCCAAAATAGACCCGGACACCTCCGCGCGCGTGCGGCAGCTGATGGGCGAAAACCTGCTGCGCCAACGATTGGCGCCGGATTTCGCGTCCGATTCCGCGAAGTGGTCCTCGAAAACCGGGACGCTGGTGAACTTGCGGCACGAGATCGGCGTGGTGGAGCACTCGGACGGGCAGGCGTTCGCGGTCGCCGCGCTCACCGAATCCCGGGTGCCCGCGGCGATCCAGCCGGAGGCGGAGATCCTGATGGCGCGGGTCGCGCGGGCGTTGCGGGACCATCTGCGGGCTCGCGGGTGACCGGCCGGATCCGCCCTCGCGGCGGATCCGCCGGGTTCCGCGTCAGGCCAGGCCCAGCAGCGTGAGGATGAGAACGATTCCGTGCGTCTGCATTTCCCGCACCTCCTTCCCGGATTCAGACACGGAAAATCCCTGCCGCGAAATGCGTGCGTTTCGCGGTTGATTCGGGTTTCCGTGATTCTCGGCGAGCCGCCCGGAACGAGCGGCGTGCACCCAGAATGCGATCCGGGAACGAGTGCGGACAAGGGGTTTCCTGTTTCCTCGGAAAGCAGGAAACAGTGCCGCCGAGATGTCCGTGAGGGGAACCCTGAGGGGCTCTGATCCCCTCGCGGACTGGGGCCGGGCAGCTAGCGGAGGGTGGGGTTTCCCCAGGCCAGAGCGGCGGGTCGGGTGGTCCGCGCGGCCGGGCCCGCCGGGGAGACGCCCGCGGCGGGACGGCGGATCTCCAGCCGCAGCCGCCGGATGCCGGTGACGTCGAGTTCGGTGTGCCGGGGGCTGCCGAAAGCGGAATGGTCGAGGTGGCGGATTTCCCCGTCGAGCCGGACGCAGAACAGCCCGGTCTGGAAAGCCGCGTCCTCGGCGTCGTCGAGCACTCCGGCGACCGCGGTGAAATGCGCGTAGGCGCCGCCGAGGTCGATTTCCGCGAACGCCCATGCCCCGGAAGTCGGCCCGGCGGTGCGGAAAACGACGCTGTGCTCGTAGCTGATCCCGTCGATCCGCGCCGCGCCGGCGGTGATGTCCGCGCTTTTCTCGCGCCACGGCAGTTCGGTCGCCAGCACGGGACCGGGTGCCGAATCCGGTGCCCCGCGCCAGATCCCGCGCACCGGCCGCTCGTTCTGGCTGCGTCCGGTGATCGCGGAAATCAGCCCGGCGACGCCGTCGTCGGTGAATTCCGGAATCAGGTAATGCGTAGTGGAATACGGCGTGAGAAACGCCGGGATGTCTTCGACGGAAGCGTCGGGCAGCACGACCGGCAGGATGCGGCTGGTTTCGCGCTCCAGGTCGCGGGTGAGCGCGTCGCGCATGAGCCGCGCCTCGAACTGGGAGCCGCGGCCCTCGTCGAAGGGCGCCTCGCCGTCCGCGCGCCGTTTGTAGTTCGGCGACGCGACCACCAGCACGAAATCGGCGGCGCGGATGTTCCGGATCGCCCAGGCCGACCAGTCGAGCCGGGAGGCGTCGTCCCACTGGTCCAGCCGGACGTCGAGCCCGATCCGGGCGCGCAGGAACGTGGCGAAGGTCCCGACCAGCCGGTAGTGCTCGGCGGCGGTGTCGTGGGCGTAGCTGATGAAGATCCGGGGTGCGGCGGGGGCGGACATCGGGCTCCTCGAATTCCGGCTGGCAGCGACCGGTCCAGTTTCGGGTCCGGCGCCCGGTCGCGCGTTTTCGGCCACAAAGTGTCCAGAATCTGTCCCTTGTCGGCGTCTCCGCCGCCGGTATCGTCGTGGTCCGAGGTCGGGATCGCCAGGACGCGGAAATCGACGGGGAGCGCTGCCCAGGTGTACCATTACGACGTTTTCATCAGTTACGAACGGCGAGCCGACGCCGTCTCCAAGTGGGTGCGCAACCATTTCCACCCCCGTTTGTGCGAGCTGCTCGACGGCAACCTCGACCGGGACGTCCAGGTGTTCTTCGACGAATCGGTGCGGGTCGGCGGAAAGTGGCCGGACGAACTGCGCTCCGCCTTGCGGCACACGAGGATCCTGGTCCCGGTGTGCTCCCCGAAGTACTTCCACAACGAGTGGTGCCTCGCCGAGTGGGCCTCGATGGAACGCCGCGAAGAACTGGCCGGAGGCGACCGACCGGCCACCCTGATCTACCCGGTCATCTACTGCGATTCGAAAAACTTCCCGCCGTACGCGCACGAACGCCGGATGAAGAACTTGACCGAATGGAATCATCCTTACGAGCAATTCCAGGTCTCGGCGAAATACATCGGTTTCCACGACCAGATGAACCGCATCGCGACGGAGCTCGAGGAACTGCTCAGCGCGGCTCCGGCGTGGCGGCCGGACTGGCCGGTGCTCACTCCCCGGCCGGACGCGCCGCCCGCTTCCCGGTTCCCGAGGCTCTGAGCGATGACGGGCGTCGTGATCACTTTCTACTCCTACAAGGGCGGCGTCGGGCGCAGCTTCACGCTGGCCAACATCGCGGTGCTGCTGGCCCGCTGGGGACGTCGCGTGCTGTGCGTCGACTGGGATCTCGAAGCGCCGGGGCTGCGCGAGTACTTCCGGCCGTGGCTGGACCGCGATCCGGTAGGCGGCGTAGTCGATCTCGTCGCCGACTTCCGGGCAGGCGCCGTCCGGCCGGACCGGCACATCCTCCCGGTCGATCTGGACAACGTGGCCGGCACGCTGGATTTCCTTCCCGCGGGCGCCGACGGCCCCGACTATCCGGGGCAGGTGCAAGGAATCGACTGGGAAGGCCTGTACGACGAGGAGTTCGGCGAGTATCTCGAACGCTGCCGGGAGGCGTGGACCTCGGACTACGACTACGTCCTGCTCGACAGCCGCACGGGAATCTCCGACGTCGGCGGCATCTGCACCGCGCATCTCCCGGACCGGCTGGTCGTGCTCTACACCGCGAACACGCAGAGCGTCCGCGGTGCGGTCGACGTCGCCCACCGCGCGAACGTCGCGCGGAACGCCCTGCCGTACGACCGTCCGCAGCTCCCGGTGCTGCCCGTGCTGTCGCGGTTCGACACGCGCGAGGAGTACGACCGGTCGGAAAGCTGGCGGCAGATCTGCCTCGACGAGACGCGGAGCCTGTTCGACAGCTGGCTGGACCAGGACGTTCCGCCCGCGGTGATCGCGCGCCACCTCACGCTGCCGTACGTGTCGTACTGGACCTTCGGCGAGCAATTGCCGGTGCTGCAGGAGAAAAGCCCGGGCGCGGACCAGATCGGCTTCGCCCTCGAAACGGTCGCCGCGGTGATCGCGCATTCCTTCGACCGCACCGAACTGCTGGCCGAAAACCGCGACGCCTACGTGGCGGCGGTGCGGACCCGGACGCAGAGCTTCGCCTACGACGTCCAGGTCAGCATGCCCCGGTCGAGTCTCGAAGTGTCCCAGGATCTGGTGGCGGAGCTGGAGAATCTCGGCATCCGGGTGGGGCGGTCGCTGTCGGGCGACCGGGCCTGGCTCGGCCGCGCGGAAACCGACGCCCGGCACCTGTGCCTGGTGATCGACGGCAAGGCGAGCCGGTGGCAGCTGGCCGAGGTCGAGCTGTTCCTGCACCGCACGCTCGGCCAGGACCGCAGGCTGATCCCGGTGCTCACCGAAGGAACCGACTCGCGCGAGCTGTCCGGCTACCTCGGCAACCTGCGGCACCTGCGCCTCGGGCTGGTGAACGGACCGGCGAAGGTCGCGCGCAGCCTCGCCGACGAGATCGGCGCCGGACGGGCCCTGGCCGACACCGGCCAGCCGGACCTGGTTTCCCTGCTGCGGAAAGCCGAGCGCACGCGGCTGCGTCCCGCACTGTGGGACCTCGTGGGCGAGTTCGCCAGCGAACTGCCGGTCGCAGTCGGAGCTGGGGACAACGTGCGGGCACAGGAACTCGGCGCGGACCTGGCCGTGCTGCTGCGCCCACGCCCCGGCGACGACGGCGCGGTGCCGCCGCCCCCTCAGGTCCGGAAAGCCCTGGCCTGGGCCCAGCAAGTGCTCGACGTGCGGGTGAACGGCAGCTAGCCGCACCCGCCCGATCCCAGAAAAGCCCCGGCCGCGCCCGCGTCCGGGACGCCCCGAGGAAGGACGGCGGATGCACGAACGACTGAGCCACAAGCAGTCCGCGGCGATGATCGCGCTGATGGTGCACGGCCGGGAGATGGCGAACCCGGAGCTGCGCAAGACCGCGGGCTTCGCGCTCGACGGGAAGGACCGGCTCAAGCTCAACGAACGCTACGTCAGCAGCAAGAAATCGGGCCGCGCGTTCGTGCACCAGCTCACCGACGACGGCTGGGACTGGTGCGAGGAGGAACTGGCCGCGCTGACTCCGCCGCAACCGGTGCGGAGCACGTTGACTGTGGTGGCTTACCAGGCGCTGCACGGGTTCTTCGAGTATCTGCGGCTGCACAAGGTCTCGCTGAAGGAGGTGTTCGCGGGCGGCGACGCGCCGCAGGCTGCGGATCTGGAGGAGCTGATCCGGACCGCGTACCGGAAACTCGCCCGTTCCCCGCGCGACTGGGTCGGCCTGGCGGACCTGCGGCCGTTGCTGGGCGACGCCGCGGTCGCCGAGGTCGACGCGGTGCTCAAGCAGCTGAGCCGGACCGGGCAGGCGCATCTGGTGCCCGAGTCCAACCGCAAGGCTCTCACCGCCGAGGACAAGGAAGCGGCCGTGCGCATTGGCGGTGAGGACAACCATCTGCTCTCCATCGAGGTGTCATGATCGAACATCTGGCGGTACTGGCGACACTGCGCTTCGACTGGGTCGACGCCCCCGACCAGGTGTGGCGGGATTCGCCCTACCACGTCGACGGCCTGCACGCCGACGTGATGTCCGCGATCGAAGCCAGGATCCGCAGCGCGGCCGCGAGCGACGGCCCGAGCCCGATCGGTCTCGTGATGCAGGGCATGAAGGGCGTCGGGAAAACGCATCTGCTCGGCATGGTCCGGAGGGCGGCGCATCAGGCCGGCGGCTACTTCTTTCTCGACAACCTCACCGCGGGCAACGCGTTCTGGGAAGACGCGGCTGACGCGTTGCGCCACGGCCTGTCGCGGGCGGACGGTTCGGGCGAGCCACAGGTGCGGAGCTTCGTGCGGCGGGTGTGCGAGCGCGGCGACGTGCCGTGGGAAAGCGCCGCGGCGGTGCTCAGCGGGCAGGGGTTGAGCAGGTCGCATCTCGACGCGTTCTTGACGGGATTGCGGAAACTGGACCGGCAGGTCGCGATCGAGTGCGCCGACACCGCTCGAGCGCTGGTGCTGTACGCCTCGGACGACCCGACTCACAACGAGGTCGGCAACGACTACCTCGGCCGTTTCGAGGAAGCGAAGTCCGGCGACCGCCGCAAGTGGGGCATCCGGATGAAACCGAAATCCGCGCTGGCGCAGGTGCACGACATCACGCGGCTGCTGGCGCTCACCGGGCCGCTGGTGATCAGCGTCGACCAGTTCGACACGCTGGTCGCCAGTTCGGACAAGCTGGCCAGGGACGGCGGGAAAGCCGGGGAAACCGACGTGCTCGTGGCCCAGATCGCCGACGGGCTGATGGGGCTTCGGGAAGTCACCCGCCGGACGGTGACCGTGCTCGCCTGCCTGCCCGCGACGTGGCAGCTGGTCAAGGACAAGGCCGCCGACACCGTGCCCGACCGGTTCGAGGAAACGCGCATGCTCGGGCGCGTCCTGGACGCCGACGTGGGACGGCGTCTGGTGGAGCGGCGTCTCGGAGTCGCTTACGCGGCAATGGATTTCACCCCGCCGCACGCGACCTGGCCGGTGGCCGCCTCGGCGTTCGAGGGTCCGTGGGACGAGTACACGCCGAGGGAAATGCTGAAGCGGGTCGGCGCGCACATCGACGCGTGCGTCCGGGCGGAACGAGTGGTGGAGATGACCACCTTCGATCCGGACGCACCCGCGGCGCTGCCCGCGCGACCGGCGCCCAAGCGTGACCGTTTTTCGGAACTGGACGCCTGGTTCGAGCAGCTCCGCGCGGACGCGGATCCGTCGGCGCTGCTCGACCACAAGGTCGAGGACGAGGTGATGCCGAGGCTGCTCTCGGCCGCGCTGCGCGGCTGGATCACCGAGGTCGGCGACGACGAGATGGAGTGGGACACCCGCAAAACCGACGACGAGCTGCACGCCTGGCTCACCCACACCATCGACGAGGCCTCGGATCTCGAGGAGCATTGGGCGTTCCGCGCGATCGCCGCGAACCACGCGGTCGCGGTGCTCAACCGGTTCCGCAAGGCGCGCTCGGCCGCCGGCTTGCGCCAAGGAGCGGACAACCGCCATCTCATCCTCATCCGCAACTCCTCCTGGTCCAAAGGAGAGAAAACCCAAGCCGAACTCCGGGCCTTCGAAGCCGCCGGAGGGAAGCGGCTCAAGATGTCCGAAGCGGACGTCCGCACGTTCTGGGCGCTGGACGAGATGTTCGTCAAGGGCGGCCCGGACGTCCACGAGTGGCTCATCGACCGCAGGCCCGCCCGCCGCTCACAGCTGCTGTCCGGCGTCCTGCCCGACACCGCACCGCGCTCGGGGACTCCGAAACCGGCACCCCTACGGCAGGCAAACCCGGCGACCCGCGGACCCGCTGCCCAGCCGACCCTCTTCGCCAAACCCGCCCCGGCCAACCCTTCCGCGGCCCCGCGCGAGAACCGCACCGGAGCCGCTCAAGCGCCCCGGTCCGACGGAACTCACCCCCCGCCGGACGGCACCCTCACCCTCGGCACCGAAACCGGCTCCGGCAAGCCCGTCCGCATCGAACTTTCCGCGCTGCGCAAGCACGCGGCCGTCTTCGCCGGGTCCGGGTCGGGGAAAACCGTGCTCCTGCGCCGGATCATCGAGGAATGCGCGCTGCTCGGGGTGTCGTCCATCGTGCTGGACCCGAACAACGACCTAGCGCGCCTCGGCGACGCCTGGCCGAGTCCGCCGAGCGGCTGGGGGCCGGAAGACGCCGCGCTCGCCGAGCGCTACCTCGAAGGCACCGACGTCGTCGTCTGGACTCCGGGCCGTGCCACCGGACGTCCGCTCGGGTTCGAGCCGTTGCCGGATTTCGCCGGGGTGCTCGACGACGAGGACGAGTTCGCCGCGGCCATCGAGGTGGCGGTAGCCGCTCTCGCGCCGCAGGCCCGTCTCACCGGCAGCACCGCGAAGGCGGACATCGGCCTGGCCGTGTTGCGGCAGACGATCGTGCACCACGCGCGCACCGGGTCGCGGAGCCTGCCGGAGCTGATCGGCGTCCTCGAAGACCTGCCCGAAGGCGTCACGAATCTCCACGGCGGCCGGAAAATCGCGGCCGAGGTCGCGGAGCTGCTCAAGGCCGCGATGGTGAACGACCCGCTGTTCGCCGGGGCCGGGACCCCGGTCGATCCGGCGCTGCTGCTCACCCCGGCGGACGGCAAGCGGGCGCGGATTTCGGTGATCAGCTTCGCCGGGCTGCCGTCCGAGGCGCAGCGGCAGAGCTTCGTGAACCAGCTGCAGATGGAGCTGTTCGCGTGGATCAAGCGGAATCCGGCGGGGGACCGGCCGCTGGGCGCGCTGTTCGTGATGGACGAGGCGCAGACGCTCGCAGCGTCGGGTTCGCTCACCGCCAGCACGCGCAGCACGATCGTGCTGGCCGCGCAGGCCCGGAAGTACGGGCTGGGGCTGCTGTTCGCGACGCAGGCGCCGAAGGGCCTGCACAACCAGATCGCCGGCAACGCGACGACGCAGTTCTTCGGACGGCTCAACAGCCCGGCGCAGATCGCCGCGGCGAACGAGATGGCGCGGGCGAAAGGGTCTCCGGTGGCGGACATCTCGCGGCTGGAGCGCGCCCAGTTCTACGTGTCCGGCGAGGCGTTCGGGTTCCGGCGGGTGTCGACGCCGCTGTGCCTGAGCCACCATCCGGCGAGCCCGCTGCGCCTCGAGGAGGTGCTCGCGCGGGCCAGGAACGGGGAGGGAACGGGGGAGGGATGAAAAAGCGGCCCGGGCCCGGGGATCCGTCCGGGTCCGGGCCGCCCCGGCTCACACTCCGGCGACCGACTGGATCCAGTCGCGGTACCGCGTGACGTTGATGTAGGCGGTGTAGGACTGGCGGTCGCTGGTGGAGGCGACGCCGACCTGCTTGCCGTTCGCGTACATCGGGCCGCCGGAGTCGCCGCCCGCGGTGATGCCGTCGCCGCGGTTGGCGCACACCGAGACGCCGGCCGCGCCGTCCGGGCAGTCGACCGAGGCGACCTGGACGTTCGCCACCTTCAGCACCCGCGACTGGCAGTTGATCTCCGGCTGGTCGGTGCAGGTCGCGCCCCAGCCGTAGACCTGTGCGGTGTCGCCGACGTTGACGTCGCCCGCGGTGCCGAGCGGCGCGTACTCGGTCTGGACCTTCTGGTCGATCTGGACCAGCGAGATGTCGGCGTCGGGGGAGTCGTGCACCGACGTCGCGGAGACCTCGGTGCCCTGGGTCTGGTCGAGGCTGCCGACGTGGAAGGTGATCTGCTTGCCGCCGGCGCCCTGCGTGCAGTGCCGGGCGGTGAGGATCCAGTCGGGCGCGATGATCGTGGCGGAGCAGAGTTCCTGGCCGCCGGCGAACATCCGGGCCGCGGCGTGCGGGGAGTCGGCGATGCTGCCGTCGATGATGGCGGGCTGAGCGGGTGCGGCGGTGGCCGGGGCCGCCGCGGCGACGGCGGCGAAGGCCAGGCCGGACAGGACTGAGGCGGTACGCGCGATTCGCACTGGTGATCATCTCCGGTGGGTGCGGGGAGGAGTGGTCAGGTACTGACCCACCGTCGTGAATGTCGGTAAATGACGGAACCCGCCGAAGGTCGGGCCCGCTCAGTTCCCGACTTTCGTCGTGGGACAAGCGGACCAGAGCTCGCTCGCGCGGCCCGGACGTGGAGTGTGAGCGCGGTCACTGTGCCTCCAGGTCCAGAATGGTGTCGGGTGGACGAGCGGGCGCGACGGGCCCCGCCTGGACAGGGAGCGCAGCACGCGGATGGAAGCCGGCTCACAGGGATCGGCACGGCTGAAGTCGTCGTACCGCTACGACGACCTCGACGTGCTCACGCTGCTGCTGGCGGGAGAACTCGACGCCGGCACCGCGCTGGTGGTGGTGCGGGCGGTGACGTTCGCGCTGGCCAAACGCCCGATGGCGCTGGTGCTGGACCTGACCGGGCTGACCGAGCTGAGCGACGCGGGCGTCCACGTCCTGCGGGCCGCGCAGGACCGCGCGGCGGCCGAGGGCGTGGTGCTGCGGCTGCTCGCGCACCCGTCGGACACGGCGGGCCGCCGGCTCGCCGAGACCGGGATGACCGGGGTGTTCGACATCTATCCGGACCGCACCGCGGTCCGCGTGGAGACCGACCGGATCGCGTTCCTGCGCCGGATGAGACGGCGGCTCGGCGCGGGCTGAACCGGTCCGGATCCGGGCGTTCCGGGGCCGTCCGGACCGGCGAGGTGGCCCGAGCGGGTGAACTTCGGAGATTTTTCTCCAGTGGTCCGGACCAGTGCGGGTGATGTTGCAAGTTCACGCCAGCAGCGCTTCGGCCAGTCCCTGCTCGTGGATCGAGTCCCGCAGCTTCGCCAGCGCTCGGCATTGCGTCACCCGGACGTTGCCCGGCGAGATCCCCAGCGCCTTCCCGGTCTCGGCCGACGTCAGGCCGACGACCACGCGCAGTGTCAGGATTTCCTGTTGCAGCTTCGGCATCCCGGCCAGCAGCCTCCCGAGCGAAGCGCCGAGGTCGGCGGTCAGCGTGTGCGACTCCGGGCCGTCGCGCAGATCCGCGTTCTCCGGGACGTCGGACACCGGCCGCGAACGGTCGCGCGACACCGCGCGGAACGCGTCGGCGACCTTGTTCGCCGCGATCGCGCGCACCAGGTGCAGGAACGATCCGCCGCGGTCCTCGTAGCCCGGAACCGCCTGGAGGACCGCGATGCACACTTCCTGCGCGACGTCGTCGGCCGACAGGTACGACAGGTCGCGTCCGCCGATGCGGGCGCGGCAGTAGCGCGCGATCACCGGTTTCAGCAGCGCCAGCAGTTCCGGAGCCGCGCCGGGGACGCCGGCGCGGGCGGCGCGGACCACGGATTCGAGGCGCTCGGCCAACCCCGACGGGCGCGGCAGCGCGGCGAGCGGGACATAGCCTTCGACCGGTTCGGGCACGGTGGCGGTGGGCATAGGGGGCGTTCCTTTCGTACGGGCGGCCGCGGTGGTCTCGCCCGCTCGCTCCGGGTGTCGGCCGCCCGGGCCCAGGCGTTGCGATCGCGCAGGTGTTGTCCAGCTTCTGTCCGTTGCGCGGCAACGGAATTCGCGCGGACCTGGACAGATCTTGGACAGGTTCTCCCCGCCGGTCGCGCGGCGCGGGGCGGCCGCGATCCCGGTGCGGTCGGAGAAATCCCGATCGGGAAGGGGAATCGCGATGATCACGCACTGACCGGTGCCCGCCGGGCCCGGCCGGTGAGGTTCAGCCGGCCGGGCTCCACCGGATGCCGTAGGCGAAGCCGGGCGCGAGATGGTCGAACCGCAGGTGCACCTCGCCCGAACCGTCCGGGCTCACCACGTCGCCGCGGGTGCCCAGATCGCGTGCGTCGTCCTGGAACACGCGGTCCAGCCGCACGATTTCGGACGGCGGCGCGGCCGGGAAGCGCACGTGCAGGTCGAACCGGTCGACCGGATGCCGCGGCACGCACACGTAGTGCGGATGCCGGAATTCCGCGCGGAACCGCAGCGCGAGGTCGTGCGTTTTCCCGCGCCGCAGCGGCTCGGCCAGCCGCAGCGCCAGCCCGACCCGGTCGTTCGACTCCATCGCGCGGCGGACCAGCGTGCCGCCGTGGAAAACGTCGACCTCCAGATCGCTTTCCCGCACCGGCCCGGAGGTCGCGGACGTGGTGGTGAGGGTGAGCGCGAGGTCCAGTTCGGCGATCTCGTCGGCGTCGGCGACGATCCGCCGGAACTCGAACACCTCGGGCCGCTCCTGGTCCAGC
The DNA here is from genome assembly GCF_002846615.1 of Amycolatopsis echigonensis. Lineage (NCBI taxonomy): Bacteria > Bacillati > Actinomycetota > Actinomycetes > Pseudonocardiales > Pseudonocardiaceae > Amycolatopsis > Amycolatopsis echigonensis. The sequence continues at coordinate 6,215,526 of NZ_PJMY01000003.1, forward strand.
GCGAGGGAGACGCGCAGCAGTTCGGTGTGCCAGCTTCCCTCGGGCGAGGGCCGGGCTCCGCCTTCGCGCGAGCCGGCCAGCGCGAGGTGCGCGACGTGCTCGATGCCCTCGTCGATGCGCCGCCGGATCGTGCGGTCGTCGCGGTCCAGCTCGCGCGCGGCCCAGTGCACCCGCTCCTGGTAGAACGGCTTGCGGGCCGGTTCGTGCATCGCGAACGCCGCGAGCACGGCGATCCGGAGGTCGTCCGGGAGCGTCTTGGCCAGCGGCTCCAGCACGTGCGCGAGCCGGTCGCGGATCTCGACGTTTTCCGCGTTGTCGGGAATCCCGCACACCTCGCGCAGGACCGGGCCGACCCGAATCCCGAGCGGAGTGGTGAATACGCCGCGCCCCTTCCGGAGAACTTTCAATTCCGCGACCAAGTCCGCCGCGTTCGGTTCCACCCGTTCCTCCCTCGCGTCTCCCCGCCCGGAGCCACTGTTCCTCAACGCGGGCGCCGATGTCCAGACTTGCCCGGCACCGGCGCACGGACTGTGACCGGAACGATTTCCCATTCCCGTGCCCGTTGGTGCGACCGGGTTTATCCGCGCCGGAAATTCGCTCGGATGGCGCCTTCCCGAAACGGCGGGTGACTGTTCTCGGCCGTGCTGGCGACCGGTCGGCGGGTCCGGTATTGGATCTCGTAAGCCGGGCCTCCGGGGCGGTCCTCGGCTCGCTCGCCGAAGCCGAATGTCTTTCGCCGCGGCCCTCAGCGACCGGGCAATGCGACTCTGCTGTCGCCTGCGGTTTCCTGTTTACGCGATTAAGGCGGAAACAGGAAACTCCTTCCCCGATTGCCGCGGGAACCCGCATTCTCGGGACAAGCCGCCGATCGGGCGGGCACGAATCCGCTGGAGGAGCTTGTCATGAAGGTCGTCTGTTCGTTTTCTCTGCTGGTCCGGGCCGCGTTGTGGCTGGCCGGGGTCGCGCTCGTGTCCGGACTCGCGCTCGGCCATCCGGGCGGCCCCGCGCCGGTCGCGCCTCCGGTGTCGGCGGGGACCGCACCGTGACGAAACCACGGCCCGGCGTCTGCCGGATCGTCATACTGGGAGCGAGGAGAGGGTGGAGGCGGATGACTGCGCGCGCGACGTTCGGGGCGGAACTGCGGCGGCTGCGCCTCGCGGCCGGGATGTCGCTCACCGAACTGGCCGGCCGGGTGCACTACAGCAAGGGGTACCTGAGCAAAGTCGAAACCGGCTTTGCCGCCCCGAATTCCGCACTCGCCGCCTTGTGTGAATCCGAATTCGGCATCCCCGGCGCTCTTACTGCGCTGATTCCCGCGGAAGCCGGAAAACGCCGGACCCGGCCGGACGTCCGCCCGTCCGGCCTCCCGCCGGTGACCCCCGACTTCACCGGCCGCGAGGCGGAATCCCAAGCCGTACGCGAGATTCTCGAGTCCGACGGCGGCGTCTGCGTCATTTCGGGGATGGGCGGAGCCGGCAAGACGGCGCTGGCGGTGCGATGCGCGTACCGGCTCGAAGCGTCCTTCGCCGACGGCAGCCTCTTTCTCGATCTGCGCGGCACCGCCGACGAGCCGGTCACGCCCGCCGACGCGCACGACCGTCTGCTGCGGATCCTGGAGGTTCCCGCCGAACGGATCCCGGCCGATCCCGACGACCGCGCGGCGCTTTTCCGGACTCGCCTGCGCGGCCGGAGTTTCCTGCTGGTGCTGGACAACGCGGGCAGCACCGGGCAAGTGCGCCCGCTGCTGCCCGCCGAGCCGAAATGCCGGGTCGTGATCACCAGCCGCTCCCGCCTGCCCGCGTTGGACGAAGCCGAGCACGTCTCGCTGGGCGTCCTTCCCTCCGCTTCGGCGGCCGCGCTGGTCGCCGCATTGACCGGTGCGCCTCCCGACGCCGCCCTGCGGATCGCCGATCGCTGCGGCCGCCTCCCGCTGGCGATCCGCATCGCCGCGGCCCGCCTTCGCGCCCACCCGGCGTGGGACGTCGCGGAATTGGAGCGTCGCCTGGCCGACGAGACCCGCCGGCTAGGCGAACTCGACGACGGAGAACGAAGCCTGGCTGCTGCCTTCCGGTTGTCCGTCCGCCCATTGGACCAGCCGGAGGCGCGGCTGTTCCGCCTGCTCGCCCTGCACCCCGGCCCGGACTTCGACGTCACCGCCGCGCAAGCGCTCGGCTCCCTGGATTCGGTCGAGGCGGAGCGTCTGCTGGATCGCCTGCACCAGGCGTACCTGCTCACCCAGCCGGAACTGGGCCGGTTCGGTTTCCACGACCTGGTAAGGGTTTTCGCCGCGTCCGGCGGGACGGACGAGGAGGCTTTCCGCCGCCTCGCCGATTTCTCCGTCGCCACCGCGGAACGCGCCGACCGGACGCTGAGCGGCCCGCGGTACCGCCCGGAGGTGACCTATCCGCCGGGGTTGCCGGAGGTGGAGTTCCCGGACCAGGACAGCGCGATCGCCTGGTTCCGTGCGGAATGGCCGAACCTGGTCGCGCTTTGCCGCCGGACGGGGGACTCCGAGCGGTGCTGGCAGCTCGCGTACTTCCTGCGTGGATTCTTCTACCTGACCAAACTGTGGGACCCATGGATCGCGACGCACCGCTGGGCGCGCGCCGCCGCCGAGGCCGTCTGCAACCGCTGGGCCGCCGCCACGACCACCGCGAACCTGGGAATCGCCTACGTCGACCGCGGCGAGCTGGACGAGGCGTCGCGGTGTTACCGCCAGGCGCTGCGGGAGTACCGGGAAATCGGCGACCGCCACGGCGAAGCGACCGCGCTGGCGCATTCCGCCTGGGCTGAGCACTACCGAGGCAACCACGACCAAGCCCTGCGCGACTTGCGCGCCGCGGCCGAGTTCTACGAACTGACCGGCAACCAACGCAGCGGCGCCATCACGACCCGGGGTATCGCCCTGGTCCTGACGGCCCTCGGGCAGTCCGCCGAAGCCGCCCGGCTGGTCGAGGAAACCTTGCCGGTGTTCGAGGAGCTGGGGTTGGAACTGGACGTCGTGATGGGGCTGAACTGCCTGGGATGGGCGAGATTCCGTGCCGGGAATCACTCGGGGGCGGAGTTGGCTTACCGGGAATCCGCCGCCCGCGCGGAAGCCTGCGAAAGCACCCACGAGGCGGCGCGAGCCTACCTGGGTTTGGGGAATGTCGCTGCGGCGCAGGGGATTGCGGGGGAGGCCGCGTCGCAGTGGGAACGGGCCGAGGCGGCGCATCCGGATCTGGACCCCGTGACGGTGGGGGAGGCGGCTGCGCGGGCTGAGTTCCGCTGAGATCTCGGTTTGCGGGTGAGTGCGTGCGATCCGGGCTTGCGGAGCCTGAGCGGCACCGACCGGGGGCCAGTCCGCAATCGCGGACGTCGTGGTGCAGAGAATCGCCATCCTCGCCGCTCGTCACATCCTTGGTGACGGTGCTACGCAGGCCTTCTCGGCACTGCGGGGTCGGCGGCCGGGGCAAGCGCTCGGTGAACTGGATGTCCTGGTCGTGCCCACCGCGGTTCGTCCCGCTGTCCGACTGAGGGCGCGGTTCCTGTCGCCGGGCCGAGCCGCGATCGCGCAGGGGGTCGCGGGCGGCGAGTGGGTTCGGTTTCGCCGGGGCAGGTATTTCGGGTCGCCGTGCTGAGCCGGGTGGGCAGTTCCGGCGTTCGCTGTGCGGGAGGTGAGCCGGGCTGGTTGCCGAGGCGAGTGGGCAGACTGAGCTTCCCGACTTGTATGTGGCTACCGGTTGGACAGGTTGGATGATCACTGGCCGTAGTCTGCCGGAGGTGTCGGGTTGGGCTCGCTCGTGAGGTTCCTGCCGCCCGGATGGGTTGGCTCGCCGGGGGTGTGTGGCCTGGCTCGGCACCGGCTGCGGTCTGACTCAACAGAGGTGTGAGCGTCACAGGCTGAAAGTCGGAATGTCGACCGCGGCTTCCCGTATCTCGCATGGAGGAGCGCGGTTGATGGTCGTCATCGGGGTTGATCCGCATAAGTCCAGCCACACGGCGTCGGCGTTGGATCCGCAGACCCACCGTCCACTGGAGACGGTTCGGATCGACGCGGCGTTACCGGAGTACCGCCGGTTGCTGGCGTGGGCGAAGCAGTTCTCCGAGCGCCGGTGGGCGGTGGAGAACGCGCGAGGGCTCGGGCGGCACCTGGCGCAATGGTTGATCGCACGTGGCGAGACAGTGGTGGACGTGCCGCCGACGGCCACCGCCAGGGTCCGGGAGCTTTCCCGAGGCGGGCGCCGCAAAAACGATGCTCTGGATGCCGCGGCAGCGGCCAGCGTGGCCGCCCTGCAAGGCGATGCCCTGCCGGTGACTGCCGAGGGCGCCTCGACAGTGCTGGGGCTGTTGGACGAGCGTCGCCTCAACCTGACCCAGCAGCGCACGCGCACGGTCAACCAGTTACACGCCCTGCTGCGTGACTTGCTTCCCGGCGGCGTGCCCACCGACCTCACCGCCGACCAGGCCGCCGCCGCTCTGACCCGAAGCCGACCGCAATCGTCAGTTGAACGAGCCCGCAAGGACCTCGCCCGGGAGCTGATCACCGACATCCGCGCGCTGGATCGCCGGCTGAAAGCGAACAAACAACGCATGGAAGAGGCGATCAAGGACTCCAATAGCCGCCTGACCGACATCGCCGGCGTGGGGCCGGTCGTGGCAGCCCGGCTGCTGGGACGCACCAGCCTGGCATCTCGATTCCCGACAGCCGCAGCTTTCGCGGTCTACACCGGTGTCGCACCCATCGAGATCGCCAGCGCCGACAAGGCCCGGCACCGACTCTCACGCCAGGGCGATCGCCAACTGAACAACGCCCTGCACACCATCGCCCTCACACAGGTGCGCATGCACGGCAGCCGGGGACGCCTCTACTACGACCGCAAGATCGCCGAAGGCAAGACCCACAACGAAGCCATGCGCTGCCTCAAACGCCGACTCGCCGACCACGTCTGGCGCACCATGATCGGCGACGAACAACGCCACGCTCCGTCAACACCACCACCACTTCACGCAGCCGCTTGACAAACACAGAGGAACCCCCGTTCGCCGGACACGGCGGGTGTGGGGTCAGGCCGCCGCGTCTGGTGGCTGGTTGAGGGCCTCAAACGTGGCGGGGCTGCGCATCCCGATCTTGGAGTGTCTCCGTTTCGGGTTGTACCAGCACTCTATCCATTCGAATATCGCGTTGGCAAGTTCGTCGCGGGTTTTCCAGGTTTTCGAGTCGAGAAGTTCGAGCTGAAGAGTGCCCCAGAACGATTCCATCATGGCATTGTCGTAACAGTCACCAATGGTGCCCATGGATGCGAGCAGCCCGGCGGCGCGGAGGCGTTGCCCGAAAGCCCATGAGGTGTATTGCGAACCGCGGTCGGAATGCAGGATGGTTTTGCCGCCGTCGGGTTGGCGGCGGAGAATGGCCATGCCGAGAGCGTCGGTGACCAGTTCGGTGCGCATATGATCGGCGGTGGACCAGCCGATGATGAGCCGCGAGTAGGCGTCCATCACCGCGGCGCAGTAGATCCGGCCCTCCTCGGTGGGGTGTTCGGTGATGTCGGTGATCCACAACCGGTCCGGGGCGTCGGCGGCGAAACGGCGGTTGACCAGGTCAGTACTGGGTTGCCCGGCCGGGTCGCGGACCGTGGTGTGGTGGCGCCGGCGCCGGTAGAGGCCCTGGATGCCGGCCTCGCGCATGAGCCGCTCGACGCGTTTGAGGTTGACCGGCAAGCCCAGGCCAAGGGTGAGTTCGGCGTGCACCCGCGGCGAGCCGTAGGTGCCGCGGGAATCGGCATGGATCTGTTCGATGTATTTCAGCAAAACCGCGTTCTCCTCCTCACGGATCGAGAGCGGCCGGTCGCGCCATTCGTAATAGCCGGAGCGGGACACGTTCAATACCCGGCAGGCCACCGCGACGTCGATACCGTCCGCGGCCAGTTCATGGACCAGCGGGAAGGTTACTTTGGGAGGATGTTCTCCCGCGCGAAGTACGCCGCCGCGCGTTTCAGGATCTCGTTCTCCATCTCGAGCTGCCGGTTCTTCCGTCGCAGCTCGGCAAGCTCCTTCTTCTCCGCACTGGTCAGCTTCGTGGCCGAGCCGTTCTCGTCGGCGTCGGCCTGGGCCATCCAGTTGCGCAGGCAGGACTCGCTGATCCCCAAGTCCTTCGCCAGCGCGGCGACCGGTTTGTCGCCCAGACGGGCCAGCTCGACGGCACGCTGACGAAACTCAGGCGGGTGTGGTGCAGGCATCGGAACATCCTCCCTGGTGACCGGCGGTCACCTCAGGTCAGGTGTCCGGACGACCGGGGGAAGCTCAGACCGTGGTGGCTGAGTTGGGGACTGTGGCGGTTCGCGCTGCGTCGACAGTTGCCTCGAGCGGTGGTTCGGCCGTCGGGCGGGAGCGAAGGGAGCTCGGAGTGTGCTCGCCGTCTCTGGCGGCCGTGGCCGGGCTTTCGGGGCGGGTGGCGGCGTGTTGGGATGGGTGGATGGGATCGTCGCCCGAGCCGGTTGAGCAGTTGCCTCGTGTAGCGGGGTTTCGGGCGCTGATGTTCGCTTTGCCGCCGGTCGGGCGGAGGTGGTCGGCCGGGTTGCGGGCCGCGGCCGCGGTGGCGGTGCCGGGGATTGCGCTGGTGCTCGCGGGGGCGTCGGCCTCGGCGTTGTTTGTCACGTTGGGGACGTTCGCGGTCTTGTACGGCGAGGGGCGGCCCTACCGGGTCCGGGCGGGCGTCGTGGCGACTGCTGGTGCCGGGTTGCTCGCGGCGGCCGCGTTGGGCGCTTCGGTGGGGACTGTGGTTCCGGCGGGGCCGGTGTCGGTGCTGGTGGTTTCGGTGGTCGCGGTGCTCGCGACGTACGTCGTCGACGCGTTGCGGCTTGGTCCGCCCGGTCCGTTGTTCTTCGCGCTCGTTTGCGCGGGCGCGCAAGCGGCGGTCGAGGCGGGAGCCCGGCCGTGGGTGGTGCTGGGGTGCGCGGCGGCAGGGGTCGGGTCGTCGGTCGTGGTGTCGATGGCTGGGGTGCTGGCCGATCGGGCCAAGCCGGAGCGGACGGCTGTCGAACGTGCGGTGCGGGCGGTCGACGCGTTCCTTTCGGCCGAGCGGAAGACGGCGGAGGGGCGGCACGCGGCTGGAGCTGCGGTGTCCGCGGGGTGGACTGCGCTGCATGACGCGGGACATCCGCGCCGGGGCACGCGACCGGAGCTGGTGGCGACGTTGCTTGCCGCCCACCGGCGGTTCGCGGACGCTTCGCCGGGAGAGGCCGTCGAACTGCCGCCGGGGAAGCTGCCGTTGCCGCGTCCGAGCGTCGGGTACCGGCTGCGGCGGGCGGTTCCGCTGCGCTCGCACGCCGCGGTGACGGCGCTGCGTGTTGGCGTGGGTTGCGTGGTCGCTGGGGAACTGGCGGTGGCCGTCGGGTTTGGACGGCCGCATTGGGCAGTGCTGAGTGCGCTCGTGGTGCTGCAACAGGGATTGGACCGGCGGCGGGCGAATGTGCGCGCGCTGCACCGGTTCGCGGGGACCGCGGTGGGGCTCGTGGTGTTCGGGCTGGTGATGATGGTCGCGCCGTCCGGAGTCGTGCTGATCTTGATCCTGGCGGCGCTGCAGTTCTGCGTGGAACTGGTGGTGCCGCGCAATTACGCGGTGGCGACAGTGGTCATCACGCCGCTCGCGCTGCTGGCCGCCGGGGTGGCGAGCCTGCCGGGGCCGGTGTGGCCCGCGGTGGCGGACCGTTTCGCGCAGACGGCGATCGGGGTCGTGGCGGCGGTGGTCGTGCAGTATGCGGTGGTGCCGCGTGCGCACCGGAAGACGTTGGACTGGACCGGATCTCGCGTTCGCTCCGCCGCCCGAGCGGTGCTGGCTGGCGCGCCGACTCCGGGTGCCGACGCGCGCCGGGATCTCCAGTTCGAACTGGAAGGGGCGACCCGGGCAGGGGTGGATTCAGTGCACAACGAGCCCGGCTGGGCCGCCGAGCACTGGCCCGCCCACGCCGCCCTGGTCCACGACGGCTACGACCTGCTCCAGGCCTGCTGGTCCGCGCCGGACGGCGGATTGCGGGACGTCGAACGGTGGGAGCGCGCGTTCGGCCGGTGAGGCTGGGATGCCTGCTTGACCGGATGGCTCGAAGGGGCGAGGCTCGGCGAGGGCGGTGCGGTGCGACCGCGCTTGTCCGGTGCGGGTGGCCCGGTGGATGCCGGTGCTCGGCGAGGGTGCCCGGTCGCGTGGGGCTGGGGCTCCGGCCTGCACGACGCCGCGCTCCGAACCGGAGCGGTCGCCGCCGGACGTCAGGCGAAGACCGCGGTGTGACGACTGTTCAGAAGGACGCGCCGTTCCGCATGCCAGGTTTGGCGCGGCGGACGCCGCGGTCGGTGCTTAGTGGGAGTGCGGATGTCTCGGTGAGGATGCTCGGTTGGACGGCGGTTCGGGTTGCGCGGTCTGGTGTGGCGGGTGCCTGGTGGGGTGCAAGCGTTTCGGTGAGGGTGCTCGGTTGGACGGCGGCTCGGGTTGCGCGGTCTGGTGTGGCGGGGGTGCTCGGTTGGATGGAGCTGGGAGTGCGCAGCTTGTTTGTGGTGAGGCACTGTGAGGGCGGCCCGGCGCGGTGGCAGTACCTCGGCGGGGTGCCCAGTCGGATGGTGGCTCAGGTTGCGCGGTTTGGCGTGGAGAGGCCCAGCGATCGTGTGCGGGCGGTAGCGGCCGGGTTGCGCGGTTCGGTGCGGTGAGTGCCCTAGTGACGATGCGCGGTGGCGCGCAGGTGCCGCGGCGAGGCCGCTCGGCCGGACGGTGCCTCGGTAGCCGCGGTAGATGTCCGGCGAGGGGCTCCGGACGTGCCCGGCGAACTGGCTGCGGCGATCCGGCTTAGTGGGTGAGGTCGCGATTTCGTCGCTGCCCGCCTGCCGACATCAGCGGCCGAAGCGAGTGGCTCGGGGTCTGGCCGTGACCGAGGACCGGTCGTCAGCACAGACTCTGAGCTGCTGGCTCGCCGAAATGCCTGTGGCCGGTTACCGAGGACGCAGGGCTGCCTCGATCTCCTCCCTATCCGCCTCGCTGGGCGTGATGGTCAGCGGGCCCGCGACGTCCAGCAGTCCTGGGTGTCGGACGGTCCAGCTCAGCACTGGCAGCGAATCCTTCGTCAGGTCGTGCGCGGACGTCACGGTGACGCCCAGCGTCGGGCCGCAGGTGACCAAGTCCGCGGACGCGCCGCGGCCGTCGCTGTGGCAGAAGGCGGCTCGGCCGTCGGCGGACAGGGCCAGCAGGGCCGGGGTGCCGTCGGCGGTGACGGCTGGCAGGACGTGGTCGTAGTCGGCCATCCGGCGCGTTACCAGCCGGTGCACGCGACGGCCGCGGATGCTGGTCATCGGCGCGGTGTAGGTGCGGGCGACGGCGTCGAGCCGTTCTGGGTCCACGGGCGTCAGGCCTCCTCGGCCGTTCGTGCGGGGCGGGGCGACCGGACGAACCAGGCTCCGGCCACTGCCACTGCTCCGACGCACCCGGCGACGACGAACGCCACCTGGAGGCCGCTGGAATCAGGGCTCACGGCGGCGTGCTCGGCGCTGCCGAGGGTCGCGACGCTGACGAACACCGCGGTGCCCAGCGCCCCGGCGACCTGTTGGAGCGTCGAGAGGATCGCGCTGCCGTGCGAATAGAGATGGTCGGGCAGCACTGCCAGCGACTCGGTCATCAGCGGCGTCATCATCAGGCCAAGACCGGCCATCAGGACGATGTGGATGCCGATCACCGCGATCAGCGGAGAACCCGGGCCCAGCAACGAGAACAGCCACAGCGAGACCGCCATCGCGAGCGCGCCGGGCAGCACCAGCGGACGCGCGCCGACCCGGTCGAACAGGGCGCCGACCGGACGGCCGAGCAGGCCCAGCACCAACCCGCCGGGCAGGACGGCCAGGCCGCTGACGAACGTGGACTTGTGCAGGACGGTCTGCAGATACAGCGGCAGCAGGATCGCGCCCGCGCCGATCAGGCACATGAACAGCAGCGCGCTCAGCCCCAGTGCGACAACGAAACTGCGGTGGGTGAACGGCCGCAGGTCGAGCAGGGCGCGATCGCGTTGCTGCAGACGGAGTTGCCGCCAGCCGAACACCGCCAGCGAAACCACGCCGACGACGATCGGCAGCCACGGCGGCGCCAGCGCGGTCTCGGCGGACTCGCCCGCGGACGACAGGCCGTACAGGACTCCGCCGAAACCGATGGCAGAAAGGACGACGGAGAGGACGTCGAGCGGAACCGCGCGGGTTTCGCTGTCGATCCGCAGCTGCAGCATTCCGGTCACCAGCGCGGCCAGCGACAGCGGCAGCACGATGAAGAACATCCACCGCCAGCCGAGCGACGACAGCACCGCGCCGCCGATCGTCGGGCCGATCGCGGGCGCGACCGCGATGACGATGCTGATCGTGCCCATCGTCGCGCCGCGGCGCTCGGCCGGCACGAGCCGCATGACGGTGGTCATCAGCAGCGGGATCATCACCGCGGTGCCGCACGCCTGCACGACCCGGCCCGCCATCAGCAGGCCGAAGCCGGGCGCGACGCCGCACAGCAGCGTGCCCAGGCTGAACGAGGCCAGCGAGAAGACGAACACCTGCCGCGGCGTGAACCGTTCGAGCAGGAACCCGGTCGTCGGGATCACCACTGCCATCGTCAGCAGGAACCCGCTCGTGAGCCACTGGATTGTGGTGGTCGGCACGGCGAGATCGACGGTGAGGTCGCGCAGCGCGATGCTCAGGATGGTCTCGTTGAGGATCATCACGAACGCCGACAGCACGAGCACGCTGATCAGCAGCCCGGGCTTGGCGGGCGGCCGCACCGGAGCCTCCGGGACCGGCGCGGAGACGCCGCTCATGGGCGCACCTCGCCAGCGGACGCGTGGACGAATCCATGGTCCGCGAACCGGGCGCTCGAGAACGCAGCGCTCGCGAAGACGACGGGCGCCAGGTCGACGGCGCGAACGAAACCGGCCGACGGACGGCTGGAGAACGTCGGACGGCTGCCGGGGGAAGCTCTGCGCGCGGCTTCACCGGCCGCAACGGACTGGGTTGGGGACTGCTGGATCTTCACCCGGCCAGGATACGGATGAGCACCGACAAAACCGGCGTCCTTTTCCTCCGGCAGCCCGCGCCGCCAGGCCGGATCGCGCCTCGGGAAGCAGCGGAAAAAGCCGTCCGACCAGCGGCCGATCACCGCCTGCGAGAGTGCTGAGCGAATCAGGAATCTCGTTCGCGGGCCAAGTGCCGCCCCGCCGTGAAGCCGCGTCCCGACGGCGAACTCACGGATTCATCGCCAACACGAGGAACCCGGCCAGCAACACCAGATGCACCCCGCCCTGAAGCCGTGTGGCCCGTCCCGGCACGACGGTCAGCACGCTGACCACCACCGTGAGCGCGAGCAGCACGATGTGCGTCGGCCCGAGACCGAGCAGCAGCGGGCCCTTCAGCCACACCGAGGCGAGCGCGATGACCGGGATCGTCAGGCCGATGCTGGCGATCGCGGATCCGTACGCGAGGTTGAGGCTGATCTGCATCCGGTCGCGCCGGGCCGCGCGGACCGCCGCGAGCGTTTCCGGGGCCAGGATCAGCAGGGCGATCACCACGCCCACGAACGACTGCGGCAATCCGGCCGCGCGCACGCCGGCCTCGATTGCCGGAGACTCCACCTTCGCCAGGCCGACGACGGTGACCAGGGCGACCAGCAGCAGAACGAGGCTCACCAGAGTCGTCCGGGCGCTCGGCGGTTCCGCGTGCTCTTCCTCGCGAGTCTCGCCGTCGGCGTCGACCGGGAGGAAGAAATCGCGGTGGCGGACGGTCTGCGTCATCACGAACGTGGCGTACAGGACCAGTGACGCACTGGCCGCGAAAGCCAGCTGGGGCGCGGAAAAACCCGGCCCCGGGGTGCTGGTCGTGAACGTCGGCAGCACGAGGCTCAGAGTCGCCAGCGTGCCGACCGTCGCCAACGCCGCGCCGCTGCCTTCGGGGTGGAACCGCGTTTCCCCGTACCGGCGCGCGCCCACGAGAAGCGACAGCCCGACGATGCCGTTCGTGGTGATCATCACCGCGGCGAACACCGTGTCGCGCGCCAGGGTGTCGGCCTTTTCGCCGCCGGAAGCCATCATCGTGACGATCAGCGCGACTTCGATCACGGTCACCGCGACCGCGAGCACGAGCGAGCCGTACGGTTCGCCGACCCGGTGCGCGACGACCTCGGCGTGGTGCACCGCGGCGAGAACCGTGCCCGCCAGCGCGATCGCCACCAGCGCGACCGGCACCGGACCCAGCGTGCGGCCCCAGGTGAGCGCCAGCAGGACCAGGGCGACCAACGGCAGCAAAGTGGTCCAGGACAAAAGATGACCGCGGACGCTCGCCATGGGCACACCCTGGCATATCGGACCTGCCGTCGCCGGGAACGCCGTCCGGCCGGGGGAGTCTCGCGTCTGAAAAGGACACTGCCCGTTGCCCGGCGAGCAGCGAAATTCACTCGTTCGGCGTAGAAGTTGCAGGGTTCCGCAGGTCGGCGGCGGGGTACGCGCGGCGCACAGGGGAGGTCGGCTGGAAAGGAGCCGCAGATGACCCGCGAAATGAACATGGCCGACCGCGCGATGCCGGCGGGCGGCGACGGCGCGGAGTATTCGTTCTGGCGCGAGCACACGCACATCAATCTGAGTCCGGTGGCCGCACCGTCGATCCTGGGCCTCGCCGGGTTCGCGGTGTCGACGTTCATGGTGGCGGCCAACATGGCCGGCTGGTTCGGCGACAGCAAGACGACGCCCCTGCTGCTGGCCCCGTTCGCGTTCGCCTTCGGCGGGGTCGCGCAGTTCCTCGCCGGGATGTGGTCGTACCGGGCTCGCGACGCGCTCGCCACGGTCGTGCACGGCGCGTGGGGCGCGTTCTGGATCGGCTACGGCGTCTACCAGCTGTTCGTCGGCCTCGGCGGACTCCCCTCGACGGCGGCGAGCCCGGTCGCGGCGGCCGCGATCGGCTTCTGGTTCATCGGTCTCGCGGCGATCACCTGGACCGGCGCGCTCGCCGCGCTGGCGGAAAGCCTCGTGCTCTGCGGGCTCCTCGCGGTCCTCGCCGCCGGGGCGACCCTGCTGGCGATCGGCCTGATCGGCGACGTCGGCGTCGTGCGCACCATCTCGGCGTACTTCCTGCTCGTGTCCGCGGTGATCGCCTGGTACGCGTGCAGCGCGATGGTGCTCGAAGCGGCGCATCACCGGGTGGTCCTGCCGATGGGCCTGCGCGCTCCGCGGCCCGCTCGGACCACGACAGTGCCGTTGCACCAGGCGATCCAGTTCGACCACGGCGAGCCGGGGATCAAGGCAGGCCAGTAGCCCCGGCGAGGAGGTGACCACGGAATGAAGATGAGCATGGCACTCACCGCGTTGACCCCGCAGGACCGGAAGCTGCGGGAGAGCAGGCTGCCGCTCACCGCCGAGTTCCTGGCCGGGGCGTGGCTGGTGATCGCGGCGTTCGCGTACAGCTACTCGTTCACGCTGTCCGCGACGGCCGGGTTCTGGAACAGCCTGGCGTGCGGGATCGTCGTGGCGGCGGTCGCGCTGGTCCGGTTCGGCCTGCCGGAGCGGGCGCGCTGGCTGGGACTGGTCAACGTCGCGATCGGGTTCTGGCTCATCGCCGCGCCGTTCGCGTTCGGCTACCCGGTCGACGGCCATCGCGACGCGGTCCGCACGAATTCGCTGATCGTCGGCGTGCTGCTGGCGATTTTCGCGGTCATCTCGGTGACCGTCGCGTACCGCAGGCACCGCGGCGAGTTCCGGGAGTAAGGAGAATGTACTGGCCGGTGCTGGCGGTGCTCGCGATCGGCGTGCTCGCCTTGGGCAGCGCGGGATTGCGTGCGCTGCCCAAGGCGGCGCCGGCCCGGAAGGAGGCGCTTGCCGGGGCCTGGCTGGTGGCCGCGTCGGGCGTGGTGTGGTGGGCCTCCGCGCCCGCCGTCGGAGCGGTGTTCCTGGTGATCGGCGCGGCCGTCGTCTTCGGCGCGGCGCTGATCAACGGCGAACTGCCGTCGCGGTGAGAACGCCGGGGTTTGCCGCGGGCCGCGGCCGGTTACCCGCCCCGGGTGAGGCCGGGCGGCCTTCGGCTGCCCGGCAATCGTCGGGTGCGCGGGAGGACCGGTCATGACAGAGCTGAAGCCCCGGCCGGCGGTGATCGCCGCGGCACCTCGCCGGGGCAAGAAAGGCTCGGTGCTGCTGAGCCTTCTGCGCACCACCGACCACAAGCAGATCGGGCTGCTCTACCTCGGCAGTTCGTTCGCGTTCTTTCTCATCGGCGGCGCGATGGCGCTGCTGATGCGCGGCGAACTCGCTCAGCCCGGCCTGCAATTCCTGTCGCAGGAGCAGTACAACCAGCTGTTCACCATGCACGGCACGATCATGCTGCTGCTGTACGCGACGCCGAATGTGTTCGGATTCGCCAATTTCGTGCTGCCGCTGCAGATCGGCTCGCCGGACGTGGCTTTCCCGCGGCTGAACGCGTTTTCCTACTGGCTGTACCTTTTCGGCGGCTTGATCGTGCTGAGCTCGTTCCTCACGCCCGCTGGCGCCCCGGACTTCGGCTGGACCGCCTACACGCCGTTGTCGGACGCCGTGCACAGCCCCGGCGTCGGCGGCGATCTGTGGATCATGGGCCTCATCGTGTCCGGTCTGGGAACCATTCTCGGCGCGGTCAACATGACCACGACGATCCTGTGTCTGCGCGCGCCGGGAATGACGCCGTTCCGGATGCCGCTTTTCACCTGGAACATCCTCTTCACCGCGATTCTCGTGCTCCTCGCGTTCCCGATCCTCACCGCCGCGCTGTTCGGGCTGGAGGCCGACCGGAGGCTCGGTGCGCACGTGTTCGACCCGGCCAACGGGGGCGCGATCCTCTGGCAGCACCTGTTCTGGTTCTTCGGCCATCCCGAGGTGTACATCGTCGCGCTGCCGTATTTCGGGATCGTCACCGAGATCATTCCGGTGTTCAGCCGGAAACCGCTCTACGGCTACCGGCTGATGGTGTTCGCCACGGTCGGCATCACCGGCCTGTCCGCGACGGTGTGGGCGCACCACATGTTCGCCACCGGCGCGGTGCTGCTGCCGTTCTTCTCCATCCTCACGTTCCTCATCGCGGTGCCGACCGGCATCAAGTTCTTCAACTGGATCGGCACGATGTGGAAGGGGACGGTGTCGTTCGAATCGCCGATGCTGTGGTCGATCGGATTTCTCGTGACCTTCCTGCTCGGCGGTCTGACCGGGGTCCTGCTGGCCTCGCCCGCGCTGGACTTCCACATCACCGACACCTATTTCGTGGTCGCGCACTTCCATTACGTGCTGTTCGGCACGATCGTGTTCGCCACGTTCGCCGGAATCTACTTCTGGTTCCCGAAGATGACCGGCCGGATGCTCGACGAACCGCTCGCCAAATGGCACTTCTGGACGACGTTCATCGGCTTCCACACGACGTTCCTGGTACAGCACTGGCTCGGTGCGGAAGGAATGCCGCGGCGCTACGCGGATTATCTCCGCAGCGACGGTTTCACGGTGCTGAACACGGTTTCCACGATCGGCGCGTTCATCCTCGGCGCGTCGGTGCTGCCGTTCATCTGGAACGTGGTGAAGAGCTACCGCTACGGCGAGAAGGTCAACGTGGACGACCCGTGGGGCTTCGGCAATTCCCTGGAATGGGCCACGTCGAGCCCGCCGCCGCGGCACAATTTCACCGAACTGCCGCGGATCCGGTCCGAACGGCCCGCCTTCGAGCTGCACTATCCGGACATGGTGGAGCGGATGCGGGAGGAGCAGCACATCCACTGGGGCGGGCGGTCCCGGGAGAAAACCGGAGCGACCGCGCCGCCGAGCTGATCCCGGGCAGGTGAGCCCTGCTGCCGCCGGAACTCGTCGAGCACCCGGCGTTCCCGCTTCGTCGGACGCCCCGCGCCGCGCTCGCGGCGGGCGACCGGGATCGCCGCTTCCGGCGGCGGCTTCGGCGTCCGGTCGATGAGGCAGGTGGCCGCGACGGCGGCGCCGACCCGTTTCTGGATCACCTGCACGACCTCGACCACCCGGGTCGTCGTCCCGATCCGGGCACGGACCTCGTCGCCGGGCACCACCGACGTCGCGGGCTTCGCCGGGCGGTCGTTCACGCGCACGTGCCCGCCGCGGCAGGCGGCCGCGGCGTCGGCGCGCGTCTTGGTCAGCCGGACCGCCCAGAGCCAGCGGTCGATCCGCGTCGATTCCATGCGTCCATCATGGCGCGTCCCATTCCCAGCGCAGGCCGAGGATCCCCGGAGTGACCGCGGCCGACACGACGTGCACGGGCAGGCCCTCGGCGATCGGCGGTTCGGCGACGGTCGTCTCCGGTCCGGCCGGGGAGTCGAGCCGGTAGGCGTGGCAGGCGCGCGGCGCGAAGCCGGGCGCGAAGTGCAGTTCCAGCAGGTGTTCGTGGACGGCGTTGCGGAACCGGCGCTCGTACGACCAGTCCGGGCGGTCGTCGGTGAACTCGAACTCGTACTCGGCGATCGCGGTCTCGCCCCGGTCCAGGCCGCGGCCGAGGACGAGTTCGGCCACCGTGAACCCCTCCTCGGCGAGGCTCTCGGTGCGCCCCGGCGAGCAGTAGCGCGTGCGGACCAGCCGCGGCGGGCAGCCGGGGCCGACGCCGTGCGCGGTGACCAGCCGGATGTGCGTGTCGTCCTCGGTCGCGCGGACGACCTCGCGCACTTCCAGCCGGTGCAGCCGCCGGTCCGGTCCGACGTGCACGGCTTCGTGGAGGCTGACCACCACCAGCGCCGTCCGGTACGCCGTCTCGAACGAGTTCAGCATCCGCAGCACCGCGTTCCGCCGCCCCCACAGCCGTTCCCAGCGCACGACCGGAACCGGCGGCGGCTCGGGAGCTTGCTCGATCAGCCTGGTCAGCGAACCCGGCGGCAGCTCGAGCACGCCCTCGAGGATCCGCACCGCGACGCGCGAACGGGCGCGGGCGGGCACGGTGCGCCCGGTCCGCCAGTAGCTGAGCGTCGTGGTGCTGACCGCCGCGCCCGCCGCGGCGAGCCGGTCCCGGAGCCGGTCGAGGCCGAGCCCGCTGCGGTCGATGGCCAGGGTCAGCGCGCGGCTGAACGGGCCGTCCGCCAGCGCGTCGGCGAGCCGGTCCGGCTGGGTGGCTGGACCTGTCGAGAACACCTGCGTCCTCCTCGGGTCGTCCCCGTCCATTCGCGTCCGGAACGGGCGGCGGCGCAACCGTCGAAGGTCGGGTCTTGGCCGGTCAGCGCGGCTGCTCGACGAAGGGCTCGCGCAGTTCGACGACCCATTCGCTCTCGTCGGCGGAAGTGTGCAGGTAGACCTCGCAGGGGAAGCCGTCCGCGCGGAAGCCGTGGTCGTCGGTCCACCGGGCGAGTTCCTGGTAGCCGGCGAGGAATCCGCTCGCCGGGCCGTGGTGGACCAGCGTCGCGGCGCGGGCGGCGGGCAGTTCGGCCACCTCGAGGCCGTTCGGCGCGGCGACGGTTCCGGACACCGGGAGCGCGGCGTGCACGACGACCGGATCGTCGTCGGCGGCGGGCTTTTCGTAGTAGCAGATCAGCGGCCCGGACGGCGTGGCGTCGGATCCTTCCAGCCGCTGGCCGAGTTCCGCGCACAGCGGGCGCAGGACGGGGCTGATCGCGTCGGGGGAGAAGCTTTCGACGGTCGCGGTGAGCCGCACGACGCGCGTCGCGGGGATGTCCTTGACGATGATTTCGGTGTCCGGCATGGCGTGCTCGCTTTCCAGCGTGCGGAGTCTCGCCTCGACCTCGGCCAGCCGGAGCCGGTCGGCGGCGACCCGTTCGGCCAGTTCCGCCCGGCGCAGCGTGAGCATGCCGCGGACCTGGTCGGGCGTGATCTGCTCGTCCAGCAGCGCGGCGACCTCGCCGAGTCCGAAGCCGAGCTCCTTGAGCGCGACGATCCGGTTCAGCGCGGCCAGCTGCCCGGCGGTGTAGTACCGGTAGCCGGTGTGCGGGTTGACCTCAGCGGGCCGCAGCAGGCCGAGTGCGTCGTAATGCCGCAGCATGCGGACCGACACCCGGCCGTGGCGGGCGAATTCTCCGACGGTGAACATGACCTCCCCAGCACACGCTCTGACACGGTGTGAGAGTCAAGTGTCCCCTCCGGACCGGGAACGGGCCGGCCCCCTGCGCCGACCCGCCCCGGCGGTCCCCTCGTCCCCCGACGAACGAGGGGACCTCGCCGGTCCGCCGCCCTCCACAGGACGGACCGGCGCCGGTCGCGGCTCCCGCGAACGGAACAGCGGAGCTCGGCCCTCGTGACGCGGGTCGTCCGCAAAGCCACCCGATCGGGTGAGGATGGGCAGATCCGTAGGCTGGCCGGGTGAATCGCACGGACCGGCTGTACGCACTTGTCGAGGAGCTCCGGGCGGTCGCGCCGCGCACCCGGACCGCGGCGTGGCTCGCGTCCCGGTTCGAGGTCAGCGTGCGCACGGTCGAACGCGACCTCGGTGCTTTGCGCGAGGCAGGCGTCCCTATCTGGACCGAAACCGGGCGGACCGGCGGGTACGGACTCGACCGCGAGCGGACCCTGCCGCCGCTGACTCTCACGCCGGAGGAAGCCATCGCGATCACCGTCGCGCTGCGTTCGGCTGCCGGTTCGCCTTTCGCGCGTGCGGCGGAGTCGGCGGCGCGCAAGGTGCTCGCGCGGCTGCCGTCCGACGTCCGCGACGCCGAACAGCACCTCGCCGCGCGCTTGCACCGGGTCGGCGAGCCCGAACCGCCGGCTGTCCACAGCGGACTGATCCTCACCTCTCTCGCCGCCCGGCGCGTCCTGCGGTTGTCCTATGTGGACGGCAAAGGCCGGGAGACGGAACGCGACGTCGAGCCGCTGGGACTGCTGTGGGGTCCAGCGGGCTGGTACGTGCTCGGCTGGTGCCGCCTGCGCGACGCGGTCCGCGGCTTTCTGCTGGACCGGATCCGGGCCCTCGCGCTCACCGGCGACCGCGTCGAACGCCGCGAGGTCGACCTCGACGCCGAACTCGCGCGGATCTCTGCCCGCCCGCTCGGCGAGTGACCCGCGCCACGCGGCGGGGAAACACCGACAGGACGCTGTCGCCGGCGGCCGCGATCGTCGTCGCATGGCAAACGAACTGAACCCCGAAGAAATCCCCGCCCTCTGGTGCCGCATGTGGAACGAGGACGCCTCGCTCGCGCACCGGCTGCTCACCGCCGACGGCCGCCAGTGGTCCGGCGTCAAACCCGGTCTCGACCCGCTGGTCGGCCCGGCGGACGCCGAGGCGTTCATCGCGAAGTACCAGCGCGACGTCGGAAACCTGTTCGTCCCGCGCACTGTCGTCATCGACGGCACCGAACGGCTCGCCTTCACCTGGGACGTCACCCGGCGCGACGGCGTGGTCATCACCGGGGCCGACCTGTGCGTGCTCTCCGGCGGAAAGGTCGCGCGGAACTGGACGATTCCCTCGCCGGACGGGCAGTCGGCGCTGCCGGACGGACCCGGCGAAGGCAGCTTGGACCGTGAGGAATTGCGGGTGCTGGCCAAGGACGCACACCCGTGGCACGGCGAGCTGGTGCTCGATCCGGTGCGGCAGACGATCGCCGGGACCTGGTCGGACGGCTCGCGCGGCGGACTGGCGGTCATGGTCGTGGTCGACGGCCGCGTGGACCGGGAATGGGTGGTGCCGGGGACGCGTCCGCTGCCGTGAGCCCGGGCGCCCGAGGGGCATGATGGCGGCATGGCGAACCGCGTTCTGCTGGCGGACGACGACCGGGCGATCCGGGAATCGCTGGTCCGCGCGCTCGAACTGGAGGGCTACCGGGTCAGCGAGGTCGGCGACGGCGCCGAGGCGCTCGCGATCGCGCGGGCCGAGGAGTTCGACGTCCTGATCGTCGACGTGATGATGCCGGGCGTCGACGGCCTCGGCGTGTGCCGGGTGCTTCGCGCGGGCGGCGACCGCACCCCGGTGCTGATGCTGACCGCGCGCGTCGAGACCGCCGACCGGGTCGCCGGGCTGGACGCGGGAGCCGACGATTACCTGCCGAAACCGTTCGAACTGGACGAACTGCTCGCCCGGTTGCGCGCGTTGCTGCGGCGCAGCGCGGATCCGGGCGAGCAGGCCCAGCGCGTGCTGCGGCTGGCCGGGCTGGCGGTGGACACCGGAGCGCGCCGGGTGTGGTGGCGAGACACCGAGGTGGTGCTGTCGAAGACCGAATTCGACCTGCTGGAGCTGCTGGTGCGCAACGCCGGGATCGTGCTCGACCGCGGCACGATCCACCAGCGGATCTGGGGGTACGAATTCGGCCCGGAATCGAAGAACCTGGCGGTCTACATCGGATACTTGCGCCGGAAACTGGACAGCGCGGGGGCGGACGAGCTGATCCACACCGTGCGCGGCGTCGGCTACGTGGTGCGGCCGGCATGAATCTGCGCGGGAAGCTGGCGATCGCGTTCGCCGCGGTCGGCGGCGGCGCGGCGGTTCTCGTGGGCGTGCTGGGATATCACACGGCCTCCCAGCGGATCAGCGCGGAACTCGACCGTTCGCTGCTGAGCACGGCGGCGCAGGTGTCGGCGGGCGCGGTGCAGTTGCTCGCGCCGAGCCCGCTCACCCGCCGCCCGGGGGACGACGACCACGACGAGGCACAGCCGATGGTCGCGCAGTCGATCGCGCCGGACGGAACCGTGCGGCACGTCGGCGGCCGTCCGGTCGCGTTGCCGGTCAGCGCGGCCGACCGGGAACTCAGCTCTGGCACCCGGTACGCGGACGCCACCGTCGGGCCGGACGACTATCGCGTGCTCACCGTGGCGCTCGGCCCGGGGCGCGGGGCGCTGCAACTCGGCATCGACGTGGACGAAACCCGGCACGTTCTCGGCGACCTCGCCGAGCGGATGACCTGGGTCAGCCTCGCGGTGCTGGCCGGGGCGGCGCTGGCCGGCTGGCTCCTCGCGCGCCAGATCACCCTGCGGCTGGTCCGGCTCACCCGGCTGACCGAGGAGGTGAGCGCGGGCAGCAGGCCCGGACTCGGCGTCCCGGACCGCGGCCGCGACGAGGTCGGCAGGCTGACCGCCTCGTTCGCCGGGATGCTCGACCGGCTCGCCCGCGCCCGCGAAGACCAGGAGCGGCTGGTCCAGGACGCCGCGCACGAACTGCGCACTCCGTTGACCAGCCTGCGCACCAACGCGAGCGTCCTGCGGCGGTTCGGGGAACTGTCGCCGGACGCGCGGAACCGGCTGCTCGCGGACGTCGACGGCGAGACCCGGGAGCTGACGCACCTGGTGACGGAGCTCGTCGAACTGGCCACCGGACAGTACGACGACGAGCCGGTGGCGCCGGTCGAGCTGAGCGAGCCGGCGGAACGGGCCGCCGCGCGGGTGCGCCGCCGGTCCGGTCGCGCGATAGCCGTGGACGCCGACAGCACGACGGTCCCCGGTCGCCCGAAAGCGCTGGAGCGGGCGATGACGAACCTGCTGGAGAACGCGGTGAAGTTCAGCTCCGGCCCGGTCGAGCTGCGCGTGCGGGACGGACAAGTCGAGGTGCTGGACCGCGGGCCGGGGATCGCGGCCGAGGACGCCGGCCGGGTGTTCGACCGGTTCTACCGGGCGGACGGCGCGCGGGCGCTGCCCGGGTCAGGGCTGGGACTGTCGATCGTGCGGGAGGTCGCGCACTCCCACGGCGGCGAGGTATTCGCCGGGCCGCGCGACGGGGGAGGCGCGGTCGTCGGGTTCACAGTGGCTCTTACCTGATTCTCACCTTGATCTTGCCGGGGGCTCACGGGGTTCGGCCAGAGTGAGGGCTGGTGTCCGTTCGGGATGGGAAAGGCTGCATGACGACGGTCAACGGGTTGCCCGCTCACATTCTGCTCGTGCACGCGATTGTCGTGCTGCTGCCGCTGTCGGCGCTGGTGCTGGTGCTGACCGCGTGCCTGGCCCCGGTGCGGCGACGGCTGGCCGGCGCGAACGCGATTTTGTCGGTGCTGGTGGTTGTCCTCGTGCCCATTACGACTGATGCGGGCGAGTGGCTGGAACGACGCGTGGCGCGGACTCCGCTCGTGCGGGCGCACACGGAACTCGGCGACACGGCGATCTGGGCGGCGATTCCGGTGGCGGTGCTGGCTGTGGCGCTGTGGTGGCGGCAGCGGGAGGCCGGTGCGGGCGGCGACGCCGGCGCGGCCGGTTCCGGTGGGGCTGCGGCGAGCGCGGGTGCGGTGACGGCTGGCCGCGGTGATGCCGGTTCGGCTGCGGCGCGTGCTGGCAGTGACGCGTTTGACGCACCGGTGGGCGCTGATGCGGCTGGTTCTGATGGTCAGGCGGGCGCGGGCGCCGCTGCAGAGGACGCGCCGAGCGCTGCAGGGGCGGGAAGTGTCGCGACCCGTGCGGCTCACGCAGGAGCCGCTCAGACGGGCGGAGCCGGCGACACCGGTGCCGCCGGAACGAGCCGTCGTCGCACTTTCCTTGCGCCCGCGTCGAAGGCGGTCACCTTGACGTTGATCGTCCTTTCGGTGCTGGCCGCCGGGGCCGCGAGCTACGACATCGTGCGGATCGGCGACTCCGGCGCTCAGGCCAGCTGGCAGGGGCAGTTCCAGCAGAATCCGTTGCCGCGCGTGCGATAGTGGGGTCCGGCCGTCAGGAAGGACCCCATGACCGCAATGCCCGTCCGCCGTTTCCGGGCCCGCGACGGGCTCGAACTCGCCTACCGCGAACTCGGCGAGGGCACGCCGGTCGTGCTCCTGCATGGCTTCACCTCGTCCGGCGAGGCGTGGCTGCGCGGCGGGCTGGCCGAGGAGCTCGCCGAGCGCGGATTCCGGGTGCTGCTGCCGGATTTCCGCGGGCACGGCGCGAGCCCGCAGCCGGACGATCCGGCCCGCTACCCACGGGATGTCCTCGTCGACGACGGGCTCGCGTTCGTCGAGCAGCTCGGCCTGACCGGGTACGCACTGGGCGGGTACTCGCTCGGCGCGCGAGTCGCGTTCCGCATGGTCGTGCGTGGGGCGCGGCCCACTCGGATACTCCTTGGCGGGCAAGGACTTGCCGCCCTGCGGAGGGGCGGCGAGGGCGGTCCGCTGCACCGGGTGCTCGCGGCGATGATCGAAGGCCGGACAGTGGAGCCGTCCGATGCCATGACCGCGCAATGGATACGTCGTCTCGGTGCTGACCCGCGCACGTTGATGCACGTCCTTCATTCGGTCGTGCCGACTCCTGATCTCCCCGCGCTCACGACTCCGGCGCTGGTCGCGGTCGGCAGCGAGGACCACGGGCACACCGACGCCGAGCCGCTCGCGCAGCTGCTGAACGCTGAGTTCACCGAAGTACCCGGCGATCATTACAGTGCCTCGGTGGCACCGGAGTTCACGGCCGCCGCAGTGCGGTTTTTCCTCAGCGGACGAGGCTAGCCGAGAATCTGCTTCCCGCCGGCGCGATGCGTTTGCCAGTCGTCCGGGTCGTGGTTCACCCACACCGTCACGTCCGGCCGGGCGGCCAGCAGTTTCAGCTTGCGCAGCGAATCGAGCGCCCGCACCGAATCCACGTCCACCGGGATTCCGGTGGTCTGGCTGATGTTCCGCTGCACGTGCGCGGCGTCGCCGCTGAGCACGAGGGTCCGGCCGTCCTGGCGCAGCTGAAGCCCGAGCGACCCGGGGGTGTGGCCGGGCAGCGAGAGCAGGGTGACGCTGCCGTCGCCGAACAGGTCGTGATCGTAGCCAGCGGGCAGTTCGTTCCAGCTGATCTGCGCCGCGGCCTCGAGGTCCTGCTTGCGGAAGAACCCGGCCAGATGCGTCGCGGGCTGCTGGGCGTACCGCAATTCGCCGGCGCCGGCGAAACCCTGCGCGTGCGGGAAGTGCGACAGGCCGCCGGTATGGTCGAAGTGGGCGTGGGACAACACCACGTGCCGGACGTCCTCGGTGCGGAAGCCCAGGTCCTCGATCTGGCGGTCCAGCCGGAACTCCTCGGGGAACACCGCCTGGAACGCCTCGGCCAGCGGGCCGTAGACCGCGCTCGGGTCGCCCGCCGCTTCGGGGGCGAGGCCGGCGTCGAAGAGCACCAGGCCGAGGTCGTGCTCGACGAGGAACGCGGGCAGCGGCATCACGACCGGCGCGCTGCCGCCTCCGGTGAGCACGAAACTCTCGTCGGCGGTCATCGTCGGCGCGTCGAGCGCCCACGCCCTGCGGATTCCGGTCATTCCGCTTCCTCGCTCTCTCCGTTACAGTGCTGCTTAATATATTAAGTTTAATCTATCGAACGAAGGGGTTCGAGCGATGCGCACTCGGGGAGCAGTCATCCGGCAGGCGCCCGGCCGGCTCGAGGTGACCGAGCTCGAGGTCGACGACCCGTACGAGGACGAGGTGCAGGTGCAGCTCGTCGCGTCCGGCCTGTGCCATTCCGACGACCACCACGTCACCGGCGACATCCCCGTCGGCGGCTACCCCTTCGCGCTCGGGCATGAGGGCGCGGGCGTGGTGACCAAGGTCCGCCCGAACAGCAAGGGCATCGAGGAAGGCGACCACGTCATTTTCTCCGCGATCCCGTCGTGCGGGCACTGCCGCTGGTGCGCCACCGGGCACGCCAGCCTCTGCGACCTCGCCGCGGGCATCCTCGCCGGACCTCGGTTCACCGACGGCACCTATCGGCTGCACACTCCCGACGGCACTCCGGTCGGGCAGATGTGCGGCATCTCGACCTTCGTCGAAACCACGACGGTTTCGCTCGCCTCGGTGGTGAAGATCGGCAAGGACATTCCGCTGGACAAGGCGTGCCTGGTCGGCTGCGGGGTCAGCACCGGCTGGGGTTCCGCGGTGCATTCGGCGCAGGTCGCACCGGGCGACACGGTGATCGTGATGGGCATCGGCGGGATCGGTGTGAGCGCCCTGCAGGGTGCGGTGCACGCGGGCGCGTCGCAGGTGATCGCGGTCGATCCGGTGCCGTTCAAGCGGGAGCAGGCCGCGGTGTTCGGTGCGACGCACGCGGTCGCGTCGATGGAGGAAGCCGCGGAGTTGGCGAAGCAGTTCACCAACGGCCAGGGCGCGGACGCGACGATCGTGACCGTCGGCGTGATGCGGCCGGAATACTTGCGGCAGGCGCTGTCTTCGGTGCGCAAGGCGGGAACCGTCGTGACGACCGCGGTCGGCAAGCACGAAGTGAGCGAGGTGCCGCTCGACCTGTTCGAGCTGACGCTTTCCCAGAAACGCGTGCAGGGCACCTGTTTCGGGGCCACGAACGGGAACTGGGACGTGCTGAACCTGCTCCAGCTCTACCGCGACGGCCGGCTCAAACTCGACGAGATGATCACGCGCACCTACTCGCTCGAGGACATCGCCCAGGGCTACGACGATCTGCACGACGGCAAGAACATCCGCGGCATCGTGCGGTTCCGGTGAGCCGCGCGAAACCCGGCCGATCCGGCATCCGGAGGACTAGATGACGAACCTGCACGCCGCCCTGCACGTCGGAGGGAAATGGCTGACCGGCGAGGGGCCTGAGATCCGCACGGTCAGCCCGTCGACCGGCCGCGAATTGGCGGCCACGCCGTCCGCGGGCCCGAACCAGGTCGCGGCCGCCGTCGCCGCGGCGCGCCACGCGTTCGACGACGGCGAGTGGAGCAGGCTCGGACCGCGCGAGCGCAGCGCGCTGCTGTACCGGCTCGCGGACCTGATGGAACGGGACCGGGACCGGCTGCTCGACCTGGCCGCGCACGAGATCGGTTCGCCGGTCGGCAACGCCGAACTGCACGTGGACGGGCCGATCGCGTACTTCCGCTGGTTTGCCGAGGCCGCCCGGCGCGGTCCGCGCGACGGCTGGGAGGAACCCCTGCCGCTGCACCACGATCCGCTGACGTCCGCGAGCACCCTGCTGCGCGAGCCCGCCGGGGTCGTCGCGGCGATCACCGCCTACAACGGGCCGCTCATGCTGTGCGCGTGGAAGCTCGGGCCGGCGCTCGCCGCGGGCTGCACGACGGTGCTGGTGCCCTCGCCCAAGGCGATCCTGTGCAACTCGGCGCTGGTGGAACTGGTGGAGGAGGCAGGATTTCCGCCCGGCGCGGTCAATCTCGTGTTCGGCCCGCCCGCGGTGACCGAACAGGTCGTGCAGGCCGATGAGGTCGACCTGGTGAGCTTCACCGGGTCGCCCGCGGTGGGCGGCAAGGTCATGGCGCTGGCCGCGCCGGGGTTGAAGAAGGTGGTGCTCGAACTCGGCGGCAAGTCGCCCAACATCCTGCTTCCGGGCACCGACGTCGCCTCTGTCGTCGCTCCCTCGTCGCTGCGGTTCTGCCGGAACGCGGGGCAGGCGTGCGGGGCCACGACGCGGACTTTGGTGCCGGAGAAGGATTTCGACGAGTACGTCGAGCGCTCCGCCGAATTCCTCGGCAATCTCGTGGTCGGCGATCCGTTCTCGCCGAAGACCGCGGTGGGCCCGTTGATCACCGGCGAGCACCACCGGAACGTGTCCGGGTACGTGGCGCGGGCGGTGGACGAAGGCGCGACGGTGGTGACTGGCGGCGGCCGTCCGGCTGGTCTCGACGAGGGGTTCTTCTTCGCGCCGACGCTGATCACCGGCGCGCCGAACACCGCCGAGATCGCGCAGGAAGAACTGTTCGCGCCGGTGGGGATCGTGCTGCCGTACCGCGACGTCGAGGAGGCGATCCGGGTCGCGAACGACACCACGTACGCGCTCAACGCCAACGTCTGGGGCCCCACTCCGGACGCGCTGGCCGTGGCGCGGCGGATCCGGTCCGGCACCGTCACGATCAACGGCGGGGGCGGCCGCCGGACCGACGCACCGTGGGGCGGCCCGGGTTACAGCGGGATCGGCCGCGAAGGCGGGGAAGAAGGCTTCCGGGAGTTCTTCGAGGTGAAGCACGTGCAGTGGCCGCTGTGACCGACGTCCGTGAGGGGAATCCGAGTCCCCCTCACGGACAGTTCGTCAAGCGCCGACGCGCCGCTCGAAACCTTCGGGGATGATCAGGTCGTCGCGGCTGAGGTCTTGGACGCTGCGGTGGCCCAGCGCGAGAAGCGTCGAGTCGATGCCGTTGCGCAGGACGTCCAGCACGTTCTCCACTCCGGACTGTCCGCCCGCGGCGAGGCCCCACAGGTACGCGCGCCCGATCAGAACCGCGCGGGCCCCGAGCGCGAGTGCCTTCACGACGTCGCTGCCACGCCGGATTCCGCCGTCCAGCAACACTTCGACCTCGCTCCCGACCGCCTCCGCGACCGCGGGCAGCGCGCGGATCGTGGCGGGAGTGCCGTCGAGGTTGTTGCCGCCGTGGTTGGACACCGAGATCGCGCTGACCCCGGCGTCGACCGCGCGGCGCGCCTCGTCGACCCGGTACACGCCCTTCAGCAGGAACGGCCCGTCCCACTGTTTCCGCAGCCAGCTCACGTCCTCCCAGGTCGGCGGCGCGGTCTGCATCCACTGGCCGTACGCGCCGAAGAACGACGGCACCGGCGTGCCGGGTTCGGCCATGTTCGGGACGCTGAGGTCGGGCAGTTTCTTGGTGCGGGCGTAGGCGAGCAGCCAGCGCGGATGCATCATGCCTTCGGGGGCGAACCGGATCAGTTCGCGCAGCGTCAGCTTGTCCGGGATGTGCGGGCTGCCCCAGTCGCGGCTGTGCGAGAACGACCAGTCGAGCGTGAGGATGATCCCGACCGCGCCGGCGGACCGGGCGCGGTCCAGCCGCCGCAGGATGTCGTCGCGGCTGCCGGTCCAGTACACCTGGAAGTACGTGTTCGGGTTGGCTGCCACCACTTCCTCGACCGGCTTGCTGGCGAACGAGGACAGCCCCATCGACGTCCCGCGCGCGGCGGCGGCGCGAGCGACCGCGACCTCGCCGTCGGGGTGCACGGCCTGCACGCCGGTGGGCGAGATCAGCACCGGCAGCGCGACGTCGCGGCCGAGGACGTTCGTGCTCAGATCGCGTTCGCCGGGCAGTCCGGCGGTGCGTGGGGCGAACCGCAGTTCGTCGTACGCGGCGAGATTGTCTTGCAGCGTCAGGCCTTTTTCCGAACCGGCGATCAGCGCCGAGTAGACGGACGCGGGCAGGCGTTTCTTCGCCCGCCGCTGTGCTTCGGCGACAGACTCGAACCAGGTGGTGCTCATCGTTTTCCCTTCGGGTCGACGCGCAGAGGGCGCCAGGTGACGCGCGGCCGCAGCGGGACCGCGGTCCGGTGGTTGAGACAGCCCGCCCACACCCCGGCGCCGTACGCGAGGTCGTCGGCGACCGCGCCGGCGGTGTAGCGGATTGGGTCGAGGTCGGGGCGCTGCCGCAGCCATGCGGTCAGCGGCGGTCCGGCGAGCAGCGACGCGAGCGCGGCCCGCCGTCCCCAGCGTTTTCGCCCGCCCGGCAGCAGGAGCGCGGCAACCAGGGGAGCGGCGAATTGGGTGCTGTAGCGGCCGAATCCGAGCCAGGTCTGGCCTACGGCCGTGCCCATCGCTTGCCCGACCCCGTGTGTTGGCACGTCGCTTCGGCGCAGCACGCGAGTCATGCTCAGCACCGCGCCCGCGAACGCGGCGGCGGCCGGGAGCGGACGGCGGGCCAGGAGCGCCGCGACGGTCAGCGTCGGCCAGGGATGCAGGACGAGCGGGGCCATCGCGGCGGGGCGACGCAGGGCCAGCGGTGCGGCGGAAGTGCCGTAGCTGGCGCGGCGGCTGAGCAATGTGCGCCAGGTTGCCGGCTCGTGATGGTCGACGTGTGCGGACGGGTCGTAGCGGATCCGGAAGCCAGCGTCGTGAAGTCGCCAGCCCAGGTCGACGTCCTCGCCGACGCGCATTGCCGGGTCGAAGACCGCACCGTCCCGGGCCACGGATTCCAGTGCTGCCCGGCGAACCAGGAGTGCGGCAGTGGGCACATAGGACAGTCGCGTGCCGGGCGCGACGCGGGCGGCGGCGGTGCCCAGGTCGAGGCTGCTGGCGGCGCGGGTGTAGCGGCCAGCCCAGGTGTCGCCGGCGAGGGGACGCACGCGCGGAGCGACGGCGGCGACGAGCGGGTCGGCGAAATGCCCGGCCAGCCGGTCGATCCAGTCCGGCGACGGGACGCAATCGCTGTCCAGGAAGGCGACCAGGTCGGTGGAAACGTGCTCCAGCGCGGTGTTCCGGGCCGCGCCGGGGCCGCCGTTGACGTCGCGGCGGACGAGTTTCGCGCCGTGCGCGGAGGCTACTGCGGCGATAGCCGCGGGGTCGGCGGATCCGTCGTCGACGACCAGCGCGGGGTAGCGGCCGTCGAGCCCGGCGAGGCAGCGGCCCAGCAATTCGGCGCGGTCGCGGACCGGGATGACGACGGTCGCGTCGGCAGTTGCGGCTGGTGGCAACGGATGAGCGAACCCAGCGTCGGTGAGCAGCCGGGCGAGGACGCCTTCCGCTGATGACTCGACCGGATGGTCCGCGAGACGCGCCCACGCCGTCTGCCCGGCCTTCGTAAGGCGCAGTACTCGGGCGGGGGAGCCGCCGAAGAGGAGGCCGTCGGAGAGTTGTTTGACACTCGGGTCCATGGCGAGGCGGAATCCGGCGGGCAGCGGGGTGGTCATAGCGCCAGCCCTCCGTCCACCGGGATTACTGCGCCGGTCGTCGCGCTGCTTTCCGGCCCGGCGAGGAACGCCAGGACGGAAGCGACCTCGGCGGGATCGAGCAGTCGCTGCTGAGGTTGTTGCGTGGCAAACGTTTGCGCCGCCGGAAGGTCGTAGAGCCGGGCGCTCTCGGCGAGAATCGGCGTGTCGGTCGAGCCCGGGCTGACCGCGTTCGCGGTGACCCCGGAGTCGCCCAATTCCGTGCCCAGCGCGCGAATCAACCCGGCGACTCCGGCTTTCGCCGCGCAGTACGCGGCGAGCATCGGCAACCCGCGCGTGGCGGCGGCGGACGCGACGGCCAGGAAGCGGCCGGAGCGGGGTTTCGGGCGGCGCAGCAACGCGGGAATGGCCACGTGGGCGAGGTTGAGAACACCGCGGAGGTTGACGTCGAGGACCGCGTCTTCCTGTTCCAGCGGCATTTCCCAGAGCGGCACTCCGCCCGCGATCACTCCTGCTGCCGCGACGGCCGCGTCGAGGCCGCCCCAGCGTTGTTCCGCGTCCGCGACCGCTGCGGCCAGGTGCGCGCGATCGCGGACGTCTGCGCGGAATTCCTCAGCGGTGCCGCCGTTTTCTTGGATCTTGGCGACCACTGTGGACAGTTCTTCGGCGGTGCCCATCGGGTAGGGGAGAGCTGGATCGTCTTCGGCGACGTCGACCGCGAGGACGGCCCAGCCTTGCTCAGCCAGTTTGATCGCGGTGGCTGCGCCGATGCCGCGCGCCGCGCCGGTCACGAGGGCGGCTTTCACGGCGTCTCCACGGAAGTCCAGTCACGCACGTGTGCTCGCAACTGCGCCGTGAGGTTGTCGAGAAGATCGTGGCCTTCGTCGGCCGTCGCTCCGGTGGGATCGCCGAGGATTCCGGTGTCGGTCACCGCTCGTACGCCGCCCTTGCGCAGGGCGGGAAGCAACTCGCTGAGCGGACGGTTATCGCCCGGTATTGCCTTCTGCATTTGGACTTTGGCCGGGCGAAGAGCCAGCTGCAGCGCGGTTTCCGGCCGTCCGGCGTGCGGATCTCCTTGCCAGCGCGGCTCGAACACCGAGACGTCCCGCGATTCGGTGCGCAGGGTCGCGACCGCGCGGGTCACCGAAGCGGCGTTGCCTCCGTGCGCGGACACGAAAAGCAGCCGCCGGAACGTTTCGCAGGCTGACCGGCCGAGTTCCACGAGCAGGAGTTCCGTGGCCGCCTGCCCGATCGACAGCGTCCCGGCGAATCCCGCGTGTTCGCCGCTCGATCCGTACGGCAGCGCGGGAGCGACCAGCACATCCGGCCGCTCCGCGGCGAGCCGGTCGCACAACGCCGTCGCGATGTCGGTGTCCGTGCTCAACGGCAGGTGCGGACCGTGCTGCTCGGTGGCCCCGAGCGGCACGGCGAGGATCGCGCCGGACGCCGCCTGTGCGGCGACGTCCGGCGACGAGAGATCGGCCAGGCGCATCTCAACGGCCCGGAGTGAAGCCCGCGAGCGGGTTTTCGTCGCAGGCCCGGTCCGGCGGGCGGCGCATGCCGATGGTCACCGGCACCTTGCGGTGCGAGTGGTCCAGCGACGGTTTCGGCGCGCTGCCCGCGGCGACCCCGGCCAGCGCGCGTTCGCCGTGCCCGCGCACGCATTCCGGATCCGGGCCGTCGAGCGGCAGCCCGGTGAAGAACTTCGCCGCCATGCATCCGCCGCGGCAGGCGTCGAACGCCGAACACGACGTGCAGGCCCCGCCGCTCTGCGGGCTGCGCAGTTCGGCGAACAGCTCGGATTCCCGCCACACGCGGGTGAATCCGCCTTCGCCGCGGATGTTCCCGGCGAGGAAGGTGTCGTGGATGGCGAACGGGCACGCGTAGACGTCGCCGACCGGGTCGACCAGGCACACCACCCGGCCGGCGCCGCACAGGTTGAGCCCGGGCAGGCCGCCGTCGCCGTACCCGGCGAGGTGGAAGAACGAGTCGCCGGTGAGCACGTTTTCTCCGTGCTTGACCAGCCAGTCGTACAGTTCCCGCTGCTGGGCGGCGGTGGGATGCAGCTCGTCCCAGACGTCCGCGCCGCGGCCGGACGGGCGGAGCCGGGTGAGCCGCAGCTGGGCGCCGTAGCGGTCGGCGATCGCTTTGAAGTCGTCGAGCTGCCCCGCATTCTGCCGGGTCACCACGACGGAAATCTTGAAGTTCCCGAACCCGGCGGCGGCGAGGTTCTCCATCGCCCGGATCGCGGTGCGGTAGGAGCCGGGGCCGCGGACGTGGTCGTTGACCTCCTCGGTGGCACCGTCGAGGGAGATCTGGACGTCGACGTAATCGCTGCCGGCGAGCCGTTTCGCGACGTCCTCGGTGATCTTGATGCCGTTGGTGGAGAATTTGACGCCGACGTGGTGCTCGGTCGCGTAGTCGACCAGCTCCCAGAAATCGGGCCGGACGGTCGGTTCGCCGCCGCCGATGTTCACGTAGAACACCTGCATGCGCTCGAATTCGTCGATCAGCGCCTTGCACTCCTCGGTGCTCAGCTCGCGCGGATCGCGCCGGCCGGACGAGGAAAGGCAGTGCACGCACGACAGGTTGCAGGCGTAGGTGAGTTCCCAGGTGAGGCAGATCGGCGCGTCGAGCCCGAACTGGAATTCGTCGACAAGCGGCATCACGCGCTCCTCGGATGGATCATGTCCGACGCGGCGAGGGCGGCGAGGGCGGCGCGGTAGCGGGGCAGTTCCGCCTGCGCGACCCCGGCCTGCGCGCACGCGGCGCGGGCGGAGGGATGGTCGGTCAGCGCCTGCACCGCGGCGAGCATGGTGCGGCTCTTGAGAAAGGACAGCCGGCGGGTGCCGAAGTGGTACAGCAGTGCGCCGAACCGCTCCGGCCGGATGGAGACCCGGCTGTCCAATTCCCAAGCACCGTCCAGATCGAACGCCGCGGCGCTGCGCTCAGTAGACACCGCACATTCCGTCGATCGAGACCTCTTCGACGAGCAACTCGTCGGCTACGACCTCTTCGGCCTTCGTCTCGGCAGCGGCTGTCGTCTCGCTCATCGTGACTCCCTTGTCTCGTACGGCGATATTTGACACTTGGTGTCGAATGTGAGGAGGACAATACTGTCACCCTGTGCCAGAAGCAATGCTTCGCTGACGAGGGGCACCCGAATGGGCGTGCGCCTCGGCTGGGGAACCCGGGCGCTCCGCCGGTCCGACTCCTCGGGGCGGACTGTGCGAGCGGGATGGCCATCGTCATCGACGAGGAGCCACGCGCTGGACGGGCCTCGGCGACCGGATGGGCGGCGATCCGTCCGTGGGTGTTGCGGTCGCACTTCTGTGCCGGGGTGTTCGTCAACCAGCACGACGGCGAGGTCCGCGGCGCGCTGGGGGCGGCTGTGGTCCGGGCATGGCTCCGTGGATCGCCGTGGGTGTGCGGTTTCTTCCGCCGCCGGGCTGACGCGGTCACTGCCTGCCGGGGCGAGCATCGCCGAGCTGCGGTCCTTTTTGGACCGGACGATGCCGTCGGTCTCTTCTGTCACTTGGACTTCCGGCGACGTCGGCTGGTGATCCGTTGGGGTGTGTGCGGGGCGGGGTCTCGGATGCGGTGGCTGTGCGGTCGTGCCCGGGGTGGGCGGGATCACCCTGGCCGACGCTCGCTCTATTAGGTTAGGTTTGCCTAATCAGTCGGCGACAGAGGGTGAGGTGCGCGGTGACGGGGGACGCGGGAGCCGGGATCGAGGGGCGGATCGCGCTGGTGACCGGCGGTGCGCGCGGAATCGGGGCGGCCGTCGTGGAGGCGCTCGCCCGCGCCGGTGCCGTGGTGGCTGCGGTGGACATCGACGAGAAGGGGCTGCGAGAGGTCGCCGCGCGGGACTACGGCGTGCAACCGTCGGGAAGCGCGTCAGAGAGGGATTTCTCGGGCGGCGATGCGGCGCGGGGTCGCCCGAGCCGCAATGCCCAGGTGCCGGTTGGACGGGTGGTGCCGTTCGTGGCGGATGTCGGGGATCCGGGGTCGGTCGCGCGGGTCGTGGCGGACGTCGAGCGAGAGCTGGGTCCGATCGGGATCGGGGTGTCTGTCGCGGGGGTGTTGCGGCCCGGGTCGGTGGGGGAGACCAGCGACGAGGACTGGGCGGCGACGTTCGCGGTCAACTCGACCGGGGTTTTCACTGTGCTGCGCGAAATCTCCCGGCGGATGCAGCCGCGGGGGAGCGGGGCGCTCGTCACTGTCGGGTCGAACGCGGCCGGTGTCCCGCGTACCGGGATGGCTGCCTACGCGGCTTCGAAAGCGGCGGCGACGATGCTCACCCGCTGCCTCGGGCTGGAGCTCGCCGGGTCGGGGATCCGGTGCAACATCGTCTCGCCGGGGTCGACCGACACCGACATGCAACGTCTACTGTGGACGGACGAGGCCGGAGAAAACCGGGTGATCGCGGGAAATCCGGAACAGTTCCGCGTCGGGATTCCGCTCGGGCGGATCGCTGATCCGGCGGACATCGCGGACGCGGTGCTGTTCCTCGTGTCCGACCGGGCGCGGCATATCACGATGCAGAACCTCTACGTCGACGGCGGCGCCACGCTTCGCGCGTGATCCGGGTCGACCCGCCGGGCGGCTTTTCCTTTTCGTCCGGGTACGTTAGTGTCCATTAGGTTAGGCTAACCGAACAGTCAAGGTCCGGACCTTGTGCGAGGAACGGACGGGGCGGCTCGGCCGCCTGCGCGTGTGCGAAAGGGAATTCACCTCGTGTCCTCACCTGCTCCGGCCCGTCCGCGGCCGGTCCACCGGGCGGCGGATCTCCTGGCCGCGTACCTGCCGGGGTCGTTCTACTACTCGTCGGCCCGCGGGGTGCTGCTCGCCGACGGGGTGCATGCGCACGTCCGCGGCGCGTCGGGCAACCGGGCCGCGGCGGCTGCCGAGGCGTTGGAAGCCGCCGTGCTGGCGGGGGTCGCGAATCCCGTGGTGGTGGGCGCGATCGGGTTCCGGCCGGACTCCGGGAGCAGCTTGATCGTGCCCGCGGTGGTGCGCCGGGCGGAGGCGCCGGGCGGCGACTCCTGGACTGACGGCGACCTGCGGCCGGGCCGAGAGGAAACACCACGGCCCGCCAACCAAAACCCCTGGACCGTAGTTCCTCGCCCAGCCCCCGAGGTCTACGCCGAGAGTGTCCGCGAGGCGGTCGACCTCATCGCCGACGGGGAGCTCCGCAAGGTCGTCCTCGCCCGGGCGCTGGATCTCGTGGGGGAGCACAGCATTTCCGTGCGAGACCTGCTCCGCGACCTTGTCGTGAGAGACCCCGCGGCGCATGCCTTCGCCGTCGACGTCAGCGCGCCGGGGGATCCGGCGCCGCGGACGCTCGTCGGGGCCAGTCCGGAGTTGCTGGTGTCTCGCAAGGGAAACGTCGTGACCGCGAATCCGCTCGCTGGGTCGCGGCGGCGGACGGGGGACCCGGCACGGGACGCGCAAGCGATTGCCGAGTTGCGAGTGTCCGAAAAGGACCTCAACGAACACGCCCTCGTCGCCGCGCAGGTCGCGGAGGTGCTGGGCCGGTACTGCACCGGCCTGGAAGTTCCCGAAAAACCGGAAGTGATGGGCACGCCCGCGATGTGGCACCTTTCGACCCGGGTCACCGGACGGGTCGGGCCAGGTGGGCCGTCGTCGTTGGAGCTGGCTGAGGCGTTGCATCCGACGCCCGCGGTGTGCGGGGTGCCGGTCGATCTGGCGCGCGACACGATCGCTCGGCTTGAGCCCGAGGACCGCGGGTATTACGCGGGGCTCGTCGGCTGGACCGATCTCGCGGGGGACGGCGAATGGGTTGTCACGATCCGGTGCGCCGAGGTGTCCGACAAGACTGCGCGGCTGTTCGCGGGAGCGGGCGTTGTCGCTGGGTCGGATCCGGCGGCGGAATTGGCTGAGACCAGCGCGAAGTTCGGCACGCTGCTGCGCGCGCTGGGGGCGGAGGGGGTCGCGTGAGCCTGTGGCCGGAAGAGACCGCGGCCAGGTATCGGGCCAGCGGGTATTGGCGGGGGCAGACCTTCGGGGCCCTGCTGACATTGCTCAAGGAGGCGTACGCGGACCGGACGGCGGTCGTCGGCGAGGAGCAGCGCTGGACGTTCGCCGAGTTGGACGAGCGGGCGCATCGGCTGGCGGCCGGGTTCGTCGCGAACGGGATCGGGCAGGGCGACCGGGTGGTCGTGCAGTTGCCGAACATTCCGGAGTTCGTGTCGGTCGTTTTCGGGCTGTGGCGGGCCGGTGCGGTGCCGGTGTTCGCGTTGCCTGCGCATCGCGACAGCGAGTTGCGGCATTTTGTGGAGCAGAGCGAAGCGAAAGCGATTCTCACCGTCGGAGAGCACGCTGGGCACGATCACGCGAAGATGGCGCGCGAGATCGGGCAGCACCGGAAAGTCTTCGTCGTCGGCGAGCCGGAGTTCGCGGAGCTGGCGGCGGCCGCGCCGCGCGAGTTGCCCGAGCCGGATCCGGAGAGCATGGCGTTTCTCCAGCTGTCCGGCGGAAGCACGGGGTTGCCGAAGCTTATTCCGCGCACTCACGACGATTATCTGTACAGCGTGCGGGAGAGCGCGCGGATCTGCGGGCTCAAGAAGGACAGCGTGTATCTCGCGGCCTTGCCGGTCGCGCACAACTTCCCGCTCAGCTCGCCGGGGCTGCTCGGCGCGTTGCACGCGGGCGCGGCCACAGTGCTGGCGCAGCGACCGGACGCCGACACGGCGTTCCGGCTTATCGAGGCCGAAGGCGTCACCATCAGCGGGGTCGTTCCGCCGTTGGCGGCGGCCTGGGTGCAGGCGGCGGCGCGGACCGGAGGGGACCTGTCCTCTTTGGACGTTCTGCTGGTCGGCGGGGCGAAGTGCGGCCGGGAGCTCGCGGAACGCATCGGACCGGCGCTCGGCTGCCGGTTGCAGCAGGTGTTCGGCATGGCCGAGGGACTCGTCTGCTACACCCGGCTGGACGATCCGGAAGACCTCGTCCTGAGCACGCAGGGCCGCCCGATTTCGCCGGACGACGAGGTGCGCGTCGTGAATCCGGACGATCCGCTGGCGACGTCGGACGATCTCGTCGAGCCGGGCGAAATCGGTGCGCTGCTCACGCGCGGGCCGTACACGATCCGCGGCTACTACAACGCCGCCGAGCACAACAAGACCGCGTTTACCGAGGACGGCTTCTACCGCACCGGCGATTTGGTGCGGCGAAGGGCATCCGGGCATCTCGAAGTCGTCGGACGGGCGAAGGAGCAGATCAACCGCGGCGGCGAGAAGGTCGCGGCGGAAGAGGTCGAGAACCACCTGATGGCGCATCCGGGCGTGCTCGACGCCGCCGTCGTCGCGGTGCCCGACGAGTACCTCGGCGAGCGGACCTGCGCGTACGTCGTTCCGGTGGACGGGAAACAGCCGAGCGCTTCGGAACTGCGCCGGTTCGTGCGCGGGCGCGGCGTGGCCGCGTTCAAGGTGCCGGACCTGGTGGAGGTGGTCGGGGAGTTCCCGGTCACCGGCGTGGGCAAGACCAGCAAACGCGAACTGCGGGCGGCGCTGGCCGCCCTGGCGAAGGAGAGGTGAGGCGTGTCCCTGCCGAAGATCCGGGCGTACCCGCTGCCGACGGCGGCGGACCTGCCCGCGGGACGGGTGCAGTGGCGGCCCGACCCGGCGCGGGCGGCCCTGCTCGTGCACGACGTCCAGCGGTATTTCCTTGCCCCGTACGAGGGTTCGCCGATTCCGGAGATGGTGGCGAACATCGCGGAACTGGCGGAGAAGGCCCGAAGCTGGGGCATGCCGGTGTTCTACACCGCGCAGCCGGGCAAGCAGCCCGCCGCCGATCGCGGCCTGCTTGCCGAGTTCTGGGGCGACGGCATCGGCGCGGCGATCGACGACGACCCGCGCGCCGCGGACATCGTCGACGAGCTGGCCCCGCGGCCGGGCGACATCGTGCTGGACAAATGGCGTTACAGCGCCTTCCAGCGCAGCACTTTCCGCGAGCAGCTCGGCGACCGCGATCAGTTGCTGATCACCGGCGTCTACGCGCACATCGGCTGCCAGACCACGGCGGTCGAGGCGTTCATGCGCGACGTCCGGCCGTTCCTGATCAGCGACGCGGTCGCGGACTTCGACCGCTCCCGGCACGACCAGGCGTGCGAGTACGTCGCGCAACGCTGCGGCGTCGTCACCACCACCGCCGACGCGCTCGCCGCGCTGTCGGTGCCGATTCCCGCAGGAGCCCCTCGATGAGCACTCCCGGACTGACGGCCGAGCAGGTCAACGCCGATGTCGCCGAACTGCTCGGCTGCGGCCTCGACGAGCTGACCCCGGACACCGATCTCGCCGACCTCGGCCTCGATTCGATGCGGATCATGAGCCTGGTCGAGAAGTGGCGCGGCGCGGGCGCGGCGCAGCTGGAGTTCGCCGACCTCGCCGAAGATCCGCGGCTCGGGCACTGGACGAAGCTGCTCACCGGCGGTGCGCAGTGAGCCGGGACGCGCACCGGCACCGTCACACGGCCCGGATCGCCGAGGTCCGCGCGGGCCGCAAAGCCGAAAAAGTGCCGTACCCCATCCGGATCCGGCGCGCGGAGGTCGTGCGGACCAGCGCGGTCGGCGCCGGACTGTTGCGCGTCACCCTCGGCGGGCCGGGCACGGCCGGGTTCGAGGCGCATTCGCCGGACGAACACGTGAAGATCCTCTTCCCGGACGCGGATGGCCAGCTCCGGCTGCCAGAGCCGAACGGCGACCTCCTCCGCTGGCCGAAGCCTTCGCCGATCTCGCGCGAATACACGGTTCGCCGCTACAACCCGGCGTCCGGCGAGCTGGACCTCGACGTCGCTCTACACGACGGCGGTCTCGGTTCGGACTGGGCACGCGCGGTGCGGCCGGGCGAGACCGTGCACGTCGCGGGCCCGCCGGGCGGGCTGATCGTGCCGCACAACTACGACCGCTACCTGCTCGCCGGCGACATCACGGCGCTGCCCGCGTTGGCGCGCTGGCTGGAGGAACTGCCGCGCACCGCGAAGGGCTGGGCGTTCGCCGAGGTCGCCGACACGAGCGAGGAGATCGAACTCGACGCTCCGGACGGTGTCGAAGTCCAGTGGCTGCACCGCGGTCCCGGCAACCCGCCCGGCAGCGTCGAGCTTCTCGCCGACGCCGTCCGTGAAGTCAAGGTGCCCGACGGCGAACGGCTTTACGCGTGGGTCGCCGGAGAAGCGGGCGCGATCAAGCCGCTGCGCCGGTGGCTGCGCGACGACCTCGGGCTCGCCCGCGAGGACTACGACGTGACCGGCTACTGGAAACGCGGCGTCGCGGACTTCGACGACGAGCACGACCACTAACACCTCGTGAGTGTTTATGCCGGTTCTAACCGGCATAAACACTCACGACCCCCCGATCCGCACTACCTGAGGACCCCTCGCATGACCGTCACCAGAACCACCCGTCTCGCCGCCGCTGCCCTCGCGGTCGCCCTCACCGTCGTCGCCGGCTGCGGTTCTGGCGACGCGCAGAGCGGCGCGAGCGACGGCCCGACCCGCGTGTTCGCCGCCGACAACGGCCAGATCAAGATCCCGGTCAAGCCCAAGCGCGTGATCGCGACCGGCTACGCCGTCCCCGCGCTGCTCGAAGCGAAAGCGCC
Organism: Amycolatopsis echigonensis; assembly: GCF_002846615.1. Classification (NCBI taxonomy): domain Bacteria; kingdom Bacillati; phylum Actinomycetota; class Actinomycetes; order Pseudonocardiales; family Pseudonocardiaceae; genus Amycolatopsis; species Amycolatopsis echigonensis. The sequence continues at coordinate 6,254,565 of NZ_PJMY01000003.1, forward strand.
GCTGGTCGGGATCTCGACGTGGAAGCGCGGTCTGCCGATGATGACGACCGAGGACCGCACGAAGTACGACGAACTGCCGAAGGTCGCGGGCGAGCAGGCCGCCGAGACGAACTACGAAGCGATTGCGCAGGCCGATCCGGACCTGATCGTGATCGGCGTGCCGAAGCCGGTGCTCGCGGACATCGACGTCAAGCGGCTGCAGGAGATCGCGCCGGTCGTGGCGATCGGGCCCTCGGTGCCGTCGGCGTGGCGGGAGCTTTCGCGCAAGCAGTCCGACGCGGCGGGCGCGCTGGCCGGGTTCGACGCCGCGCGCCAGGAGTACGAGGCGAAGGCGAAGCAGCTCGCGGACAAGTACAAAGCCGTTCTGCCGCAGCTGAAACTGGGCCACGTCGGTGCGTACGGCGAGGTCGCGAAGGGCAACTTCCAGCGCGAGTTCAAGGATTCCTGGGGCACCAACGTCGCACAGGACATCGGCGCGAACTACTTCGGCCAGGTGAAGGTCAAGGGCGGCGGCTCGAAGGACGTCAGCGAGTACCCGTCGATCGAGGAGCTGCCGACCGCGTTCGCGCAGGCGGACGCGATCACCTACTCGGTGAAGCCGGACGGTTCGGTGCCGCCCGCGGTGAAGTACGTGCTCGATTCGCCGCTGTGGAAGGAACTTCCCGCGGTGAAGGCGGGCAAGACGTTCGCCTTCCGCTACACCGAAGCGGCCACCTACCGGGCGGCGATGAAGACGCTGGACGCGGTGGACCAGGCGTTCGCGCCGCTGCTGAAGAAGTGACCGCGCGCAGCCGGACCGCGCTGCTGGCCGCCGCCGTCGTCCTGCTGGCGGCGGTGGCCGTGGTCAGCGTGGGTGTCGGCGCGCACGGCATCGCGCCGGCGGAGGTGCTCCGGGCCATTTTCGGAAACGGCGATCCGGCCGATCAGGCGGTGGTGCGCGATGTCCGGGCGCCGCGTGCGCTGCTGGCGGTCGGCGTTGGCGCTGCGCTGGCGGTGGCCGGGGTGCTCGTCCAGGTGTTGTCGCGCAACCCGCTGGCCGAACCCGGCGTGCTCGGCGTGACGGCCGGGGCCGGGTTCGCCATCACGATCGGTTCCGCGCTGGGCATCGCCGTTTCCGCGTCCGGGGAGCTGCTGTTCGCGGTGCTCGGCGCGGTGCTGGCGACCCTGCTGGTCTACGCGGTCGGCCGGCGGTCGCCGTTGCGGATGGTGCTGACCGGCACCGCGCTGACGTTCGTGCTGAGCGGCGTTTCGCTTGGGCTGCGGCTGTTGCTGCCGGACACCTTCGACCGGTACCGGTTCTGGGCGGTCGGTTCGCTGGCCGGACGGGAACAGGCCCCGCTGACGGTTCCGCTGGTCGTGATCGCGGTGAGCGTGGTCGCGGCGTTTCTGTTGAGCCGTCAGCTGAACGCGCTCGCGCTGGGCGACACCGTCGCGCACACTCTCGGCGCACGTGTGGCCCGGATTCGCGCGGGGACGCTGGTGCTGATCACCTTGCTGGCCGGAGCCGCGACCGCGGTGGCCGGGCCGATCCTGTTCGTCGGATTGATCGTGCCGCATCTCGCGCGGCGCGCGGCGGGGGCGTCGGTGCCGTGGCTGACGGCGTTCGCGGTGGTGCTGGGCCCGATTCTGCTGCTGGTGTCGGACATCGGCTCGCGCGTGCTCCTGCCGACTGGCGAGGTGCCGGTCGCGATCGTGACGGCGTTCGTCGGCGGCCCGGTGCTGATCTGGGCGGTCCGCAAGTACGGGACGGCTGCGCTGTGACCGCGTTCGTGTTCCGCCGAGGGCGGGTTTCGCTGCGGGTCGAGCGCCGTACGGCCGTTCTCGTCGCCGTGCTCGGCGTCGTTCTCGCCGGTCTCGCGCTGCTGGGGCTGTGCTACGGCGCGGCGTGGGCGAGTCCGGCGCGGGTGTTCGCCGCGCTCGGCGGGGCGGGCGGCGGACCGGGCGTGGTGATTCGCGAATGGCGGCTGCCGCGCGTGGCGGCCGGGCTCGTGTTCGGTGCCGCGCTCGGACTGGCCGGCGCGATTTTCCAGAACGTCACGCGGAATCCGCTCGGCAGCCCGGACGTGATCGGTCTCGACTCCGGCGCCTACACCGGCGCGCTGGTCGCGATGACGGTGCTGTCCGGCTCGCCCACGCAGCTGACCTTCGCGTCCGTGGTCGGTGGGCTGGTCACCGCGGCTGCGGTCTATCTGCTGTCGATGGGCGGCAGCCGGTCCGGGTTGCGGCTGATCGTCATCGGGATCGCGATCAACGCGATGCTGACCGCGTTGAACTCCTGGATCGTGCTGCGGGCCGACCTGGAAGTGGCGATCGCCGCGGTCGGCTGGAGCGCCGGTTCGCTCAACGGCATCGGCTGGAGCGACGTCGCGGTGCCGTTCGGAGTGCTGGCCGTGCTGTTCGCGGTGCTGCTGACCCGGGCGCCCGCGCTGCACCAGTCGGCGCTCGGCACGGAACTCGCGGTGACAACCGGGGTCCGGCACGAATCCCTGCGGCTGCAGCTGATCGTCCTCGGCGTCGGCTGCACGGCGACGGTCACCGCGGTGGCCGGGCCGATCGCGTTCGTCGCGCTCGCCGCCCCGCAGATCGGCCGCAGGCTCGCCCGCGCGCCCGGCATTCCGCTGCTGCCCGCCGCGCTGACCGGCGCGGCGTTGCTCGCCGGGGCCGACCTCGTCGCGCAGATGCTGCTCGCCCCGGTGTCGCTGCCGGTCGGCGTGATCAGCACGGCGATCGGCGGCTGCTACCTGATCTGGCTGCTCACCAAGGAGGTGCGGCGGAAGTGACCGCCCGCTTGACCGCGCGGGACCTCACCCTGCGCTACGGCGACCGCATCGTGTCGACGCGGTTGCGGCTCGACGTGCCCGACCGCGCGTTCACCGCGGTGGTCGGCCCGAACGCGTGCGGCAAATCGACATTGCTGCGCGCGTTCGTCCGGCTGCTGCGTCCGGCCGAGGGCGGCGTGACCTTCGACGGCCGCGAGGTCGGAGCGTATCCGGCCAAGGCGCTGGCGCGCGAACTCGGCTTCCTGCCGCAGGATCCGTCCGCGCCGGAGGGCGTCCGCGTCCGGCAGCTGGTCGCGCGCGGGCGATTCCCGCATCAGTCGCTGCTGTCGTCGTGGTCCGAGGAGGACGAGAGCGCGGTCGTCAGCGCGATGACCGCGGCCGGGGTCGCCGGGCTGGCCGACCGTCCGGTGCAGGAGCTGTCCGGCGGACAGCGGCAGCGCGTGTGGATCGCGGTCGTGCTCGCGCAGCGCACGCCGTACCTGCTGCTCGACGAGCCGACGTCGTTCCTCGACATCGCGCACCAGTACCAGGTGCTGGAGCTGCTGAAGCGGCTGCGCGACGAGGGCCGCACCGTGATCGCGGTGCTGCACGACATCAACCAGGCCTGCCGTTACGCCGACCACGTCGTCGCCATGCGCGACGGGCGGGTCGTGGCGCAGGGCGTGCCCGGCGACGTCGTGGACGCCGCGCTGATCAAGGAAGTCTTCGACCTGCCGAGCGTCGTGGTGCCCGATCCGGTCACCGGGACGCCGATGGTCGTGCCGTCGCTCTGACCTTGGGAGTCACCAGTTGAGCACCGCACTTGCCACGCTTGAGCTGACCAGCGCCCAGCTGGGCATCTGGAACGCGCAGCGGCTGGAACCGGATTCGCCGTACTACCTGGTCGGCGATGTAGTCGAGATTTCCGGCGGCGATCCGGTCGACGTCGCGGCGCTGGCTGAGGCGATCCGGGCCACCACCGAAGAGGCCGAAAGCCTGCGGCTGCGGGTGCTCGACACTCCGGACGGGCCGCGGCAAGCGGTGTCCGCCGAGCCGGTGCCGTTGCCGGAAGTCGTTGACCTGCAAGGGGAACCGGACCCGCGCGCGGCGGCGCACGCCAGGGTCGCGGCGGAGCGGCAGCGAGTGGCCGAGGCGTGCCGCGGGATGCTGGACCGGGCGTTGTTCTCGCACCTCATCCTCCGGCTTTCCGATACCGAAGTGTGGTTCACGCAGCTCGGCCACCACCTGGTGTTCGACGGGTACACCGCGGCGATGCTCGCCCGGCGCACCGCTGCCCGGTACACCGCGGCGGTGCGGGGCGAAGACGTGCCGCCCTCGACCTTCGGGCGGTTCGCCGACCTCGTCGAAGCCGACCGCGCGTACCGGATGAGCGAACGTTTCGCGCAGGACCGCGAGTATTGGTGCGACCGGTTCACCCCGATGCCGGAGCTGGCCGAGGACGCGAGCGCGGCCGGGCCTCCGGAAGCGACGTTCACCGCGCGCGCCGAACTCACCGCGGACGAGGTCGCCGCGCTTGGCGAACTGGGAAAGCGCGCGGGGACGACCTGGGGCGATGCTCTGATCGCGTGCTACGCGGCGTTCCTGCACCGGGTGCTCGGGACGTCGGACGTCGTGTTCGCGGTGCCGTTGATGTGCCGGGCGGGGGTGGCGTTGCGTACTCCGGCGATGGCGGTCAACGTGCTGCCGTTGCGGGTTCGCGTGCAGCCGGGCGACCGGCCGGAAGAGCTGACCGCGCGGGTCGCGCAGGCACTGCGGGAAATGCGCGCGCATCAGCGGTACCGGGGAGAGAACCTGCCGCAGGACTTGGCGGTGCCCGGCGCGGGCGCGTTGCTGCACGGCCGCGGGATCAACCTGAAGGCGTTCGACCTGGAGCTGGCGTTCGGCGAGGCGCGCGGGACGATGCGGAACGTCGCGGGCGGGCCGCCGGAAGACATGGGGCTCAGCGTGCTGCCGACCGCTGGCGGCGGGCTGTTGCTCGGGTTCGAGGTCGATGCGCGGTCGCAGGACCAGGCGGGCGTCGATGCGCAGCTCACCGCGTTGAAGGCGTTGATCTCCGCGTTCACCGGGGCGGATGCGCCGGTGGTCGGCGGTGCGGATCTGGTGCCGGACGTCGCTGCTTTGCTCGCCGAATGGTCGACCCCCGCGGTGTCCTCGGCGGGCGAAGGACTCCTTGCGGGACTCGGTGGTCAGACCGCGCTGGTGTGCGGCGCTGAGCGGCTCACCGGCGACGAGGTGCGGGACCGGGTGCACCGGCTGGCGCGGGCGTTGCGGGCGCGGGGCGTCGGCGCGGACGACGTGGTGGCGCTGGCATTGCCCCGCTCGGTCGATCTGGTGGTGGCGCTGCTGGCGGTTCTCGACGCGGGCGCGGCGTTCCTGCCGCTGGACCTCGCCCATCCGGCGGAACGGCTGCGTTCGCTGGCCGCCGAGGTGAGCCCGAAGCTCGCCGTGACGGATTCGGACCTGCTGCCGGACGTACCGCAGCTCCGGTTGGACGACCCGGCGGTACGGGAGGAGATCGCCGCGCATTCTGCCGCTGAGTTGTCCGATGTGGACCGTCATCCGGAACATCTCGCGTACGTCATCTTCACCTCGGGCTCCACCGGACAGCCCAAGGGCGTGCTGGTCCGGTCCGGCGGGCTGGAGACGTTGCTGCGGAACCACCGCGCGACCACGGTCGCCGAGAGCGCGCAGGGGCGGCGGCTCCGCGTGGCCCACACGTACTCGTTCGCCTTCGACTCGGCGATCGAGCAGCTGCTGTGGATGCTGTGCGGGCACGAATTGCACGTCTACGACACAGAAACCGCGCGCGACGTCGATGCGCTGCACGCCGCTTTCGTGCGGGACCGGATCGACGTCATCGACACGACGCCGTCGATGGCGGCGCCGTTGCTGGACGCGGGGTCGCTCGATCCGGCGTTGCTGGTGCTCGGTGGCGAGGCGACGCCTCCCGCGCTGTGGCAGCGGATCGCTTCGTCCGGTGTCCGGGCACGCAACATTTACGGCCCGACCGAGACCACTGTGGACGGTGCGAGCGCGCCGATCACCGGTGACGAACCGGTGATCGGGTTCGCGGTTCCCGGGACTCGGGCGTACGTGCTCGATGCCGCGCTGCGACCGGTGCCGCCGGGCAGTCGCGGAGAGTTGTATCTCGCTGGGCCGCATCTGGCTCGCGGGTACCTCGGCCGCCCGGGCGGGACAGCGGAGCGGTTCGTCGCCGATCCGTTCGGACCGCCGGGGGAGCGGATGTACCGGACCGGCGACGTCGTTCGCTGGGTGCCCGGGCGTGGGCTGGAATACCTCGGCCGACGCGACGGCCAGGTCAAGATTCGCGGCCACCGCGTGGAATTGGGGGAGGTCGAAGCTGTGCTCGGCGCGGTTCCCGGCGTCCGGGCCGCCGCGGCGGCGGTGCGCGGGCCGCGGTTGATTGGATATGTCGTCGGCGCCGGACTGGTGGCGGAAGACGTTCGGGCGACGCTCGCGCAGCGGTTGCCGGAGGCGATGGTCCCGGCAGCGGTCGTGGTGCTGGACGAACTTCCGGTGACCAGCAACGGAAAACTCGACCGTGCCGCCCTGCCCGCGCCCGTGGCCGCGGAGGGCGGACGGGAACCGCGGACCGAGCGGGAACGGTTGTTGTGCGCCGCGATCGCCGAGGTCATCGGCGTGGAGCGGGTCGCCGTCGACGACGATTTCTTCGCCCTCGGCGGCGACAGCATCACCGCGATCAGTGTGAGCAGCCGGTTGCGGGCGCACGGACTGGACCTCCGGCCGCGGGATTTGCTGGCGCGGCGCAGTTTCGCGGCCTTGGCGGCGGCGAGCCGGGATCTGTCCGAACCGGACAGTGCGCCGGATGAGCCGATCGGCGAGGTTCCGGCACCGCCGATCGTGCGGACGTTGTTCGATCTCAATCCGGATCTGGACGCGATTGCCGGCTATGCACAGTGGACAGTGCTCCGGGTGGACGGTCCGGTGCCCGGTTTGCTCGAAGGCGTCCAGACGATTCTCGACCATCACGACGTGTTGCGCCTTCGCGTCGAACCCCACGGATTGGTGATCCGGCCGCGTGGCGCGGTCGACGCGGCAACGGTGGTCAGCGAGGCGACGGGATCTCCGGTTGAAGCGGCGAAGCGGCTGGCGTCCGAATTGGACCCGCGCGCCGGAGCGATGCTGCGGGTCGCGCGGCTCGGGGACCAGCTGGTGATTGTCGTGCACCATCTGGCGATCGACGGGGTTTCGTGGCGCATCCTGCTGCCTGATCTTCAGACAGCCTGTGAGGGCGGGGTGCTCGAAACCGTGCGCAATTCCTGGCGACGGCACGCCTTGGTGCTCGCCGAGCAGGGCGCGAGTGGTGCGCGGCGCGGCGAGCTCGACTACTGGCGGTCGCCGCGAAAGAGCAAGCTCGACCCGACGCGCGACACCGTTGCCACCGCGCATCGTTCAGTCACCGTCGCCACCGAAGAGGAAAGCACGGCGATTCTCACGACCCTGCCGGCGGCTTATCGCGCAGGCGTGGACGAGGTGCTGCTCGCCGCGCTCGTGCTGACACTGCGCGGGGACGAAGACGCGCTGACCGTCACGATGGAGAGTCACGGCCGCGAAGGACTGGATTTCGCCCGAACCGTCGGCTGGTTCACCGCCGAGTACCCGGTCCACCTCGAACTGTCTGGTGTGGACACTCTCGATCGGCTGCTGCGCTCCGTCAAGGAAGCACGGCGCGCGGTACCGGACGGCGGGGTCGGGTTCGGCGTCCTCCGCTATCTCGATCCCGGTGTGGAGTTCACGCCGGACATGCCGGACGTCCTGCTCAACTACCTCGGCCGGTTCACCCCGCTGTCCGGCGGCTGGCAGCTGCCGGACGAGGATCCGTTCGCCGTGATCGAGCCGCCCGCGAAGGCGTTGGAGCAGGTCCTGGCATTGAATTGCTTTGTCCGCGAGGAAGGCGTGCCGCGGATCGCTGTCGAATGGACCGCCGCCAGCCGGGTTCTGCCGCCGGAGGAGGTCGAACGCCTGCAGGAAGCGTGGGCGGCGGCGCTGGCCGCGCTCGCCGCGCACGCGCGGGAGGCCGCCGGTGGGCTCACTCCGTCGGACCTTCCGCTGGTCACGCTCACTCAGGACGACATTGCCGTCCTCGAACAGCAGGGTCCGATCGCCGACGTCCTGCCCGCGACGCCGTTGCAGGCCGGGCTGTCGTTCCACACGCTGACCCGTGGCGGACCGGACGTCTACACCGTGCAGGCGGTGACCCGGCTGGAGGGCAAGCTTGCTCCCGCGCGGATGCGAGCCGCCGCCGAGGAGCTGCTGCGCCGGCACCCGGCGCTGCGCGTCCACCTGCACACGACAGCGGCGGGCGAGGTGGTGCAGGTCGTGCCCGCCGACGTGCACCTGGACTGGCGGCACGTCGAGCATCCGGAGAGCGCCGACGACGAGTGCGCCGCCGAGCTGGCCCGGCCGTTCGGCCCGGCGGCTCCGCCGCTGATCCGGTTCCTGCTGCTCACTCTCGGCCCGGCCGAACACCGGCTGGTGCTGACGATCCACCACGCGCTGCTCGACGGCTGGTCGATGCCGCTCGTCGGCCGCGCCCTGCTGGCCACCTACGCCGAGCTGGACGGCGGACCGGCCGCTCCGGTCGTGCCGCCGTTGGTCGAGTACCACCGGGTGCTGGCCGCCCGCGATCACGACGCGGCGGTCGAGGCCTGGCAGAAGGCATTGGCCGGGCTGGACGAAGGAACCCGGCTCGCCCCGGCGACCGCCGACTCCGCTGTGGACCGTCCGCAACGGATCTGGGTGGGACTCGGCGCGGAGTTCAGCGAACGGCTGCGCGGCTTCGCGCGGGAACGCGGCGTGACGTCGACGGCGGTGTTCCAGACCGCGTGGGGCGTCCTGCTGGCCCGGCTCACCGGACGCCAGGACGTGGTGTTCGGCTGCCCGGTGTCCGGCCGTCCGTCCGACGTTCCGGGCGTGGAAGCGATGATCGGCCAGCTCGGCACGACCATCCCGGTGCGCGTGGCGTTCGCCCCGTCCGACCCGGCGTCGGCGGTGCTGGCGCGCGTGCAGGACGAGAACGCGCGGCTCACCGAGCACCATCACCTCGGCCTGCCGGAGATCCAGCGCGCGGCGGGCGTCGGCGATCTGTTCGACACGATGCTGGTGATGGAGAACTTCCCGCTCTCCAGCCGCGAACGCGAACCGCTCGCTCCCGGGCTCGATCTCGCGGGCGTCGACATCACCGATGCGACGCATTACCCGCTGACCGTGATCGTGCTGCCCGGCGACGAGATCTCGATCGGCCTCGGCTACCAGCCGCAGGCCTTCGACGAATCGACCGTGCGGGCGTACGGTCGCTGGCTGACGACGCTGCTGCACGAGATCGTGGCCGACCCACAACAACCGGTGGCTCGCCTGCGTTCTCTTGGTACCGAAGAGGAAGCAGCTCTGCTGCGGCAAGGAACCGGGCCAGAGCCACGGCGGGTTGCCGGTACTTGCCTGGAGGAATTCGCCCGCTGGGTGCGGCAAACGCCGGACGTTGAAGCCGTCGTGTGCCGGGACCGCCGCCTGACCTACGCGGAGCTGGACCGGAAGGCAAACCAGCTCGCGCACGCGTTGCGCGCGGCCGGGGTGCGGGAGCAGGACCCGGTCGCGGTGCTGCTGGAACGGGACATCGAGCTGGTGGTCGCGCTGTTCGGCGTGCTCAAGGCCGGTGCGGTGCACGTCCCGATGGACCCGGCCTACCCAGCGGAACGCTTGGCGCATCTGGTGAAGGACAGCGCGCCCGCCGCGGTAGTGTCCACTTCAGACCCTGGCTTCGGCCTTCCGGTGATCGACCCGGTTGTCCTGAATGGACCGTCTATTTGGGACGACGTGGTCCCGTCGCCGGACTCTCTCGCGTACGTGATCTACACGTCCGGCACCACCGGAAAGCCGAAGGGTGTCGCGATCACCCATCGCGGCATCCCGAGTCTGGTCGCGCTGCAGGAGGACGTCGTCGGGATCCGGCACGGCGAGCGGTACCTGCACTTCGCGTCCACGAGTTTCGACGTGTCGTACTGGCAGTTCTTCCTGCCGCTGCTGTCCGGCGGCACCTCGGTGATCGCGCCGGAGGAGGTCCGCGGGTCCGGCGACGACCTGCTCGCCTACGCCGCCGACCACCGCGTCACCGGGCTGAACCTGCTGCCCTCGTTCCTGGCCGCGATGCCGGACGACGCGACAGTGGACCCGGAAGTGTTCTTCGTGGTCGGCGCCGAACGGCTCGACCCGGAGCTGGCGCATCGCTGGGGCGACCGGCGCGCGCTCTTCAACGCCTACGGCCCGACCGAGGTCACGATCAACTCCGTCACCTGGGCGTACTCCGCCGACGACCCGGGTCCGCTGCCGATCGGCCGGCCGGACCCGCAGGTGCGGGCCCGCGTGCTCGACGCGGGGCTGCGACCGGTCGGGACCGGCGTCACCGGCGAGCTGTATCTCGCCGGGCCGAAGCTCGCGCGCGGGTACGTGAACCGGCCGGGGCAGACCGCGGAGCGGTTCGTGGCCGACCCGTTCGGCGCGCCCGGCGAGCGGATGTACCGCACCGGCGACCTGGTGCGCTGGCGGCCGGACGGGCAGCTGGTGTTCCTCGGCCGCGCCGACGACCAGGTGAAACTGCGCGGGTTCCGGATCGAACCGGGCGAGATCGAGTCGGCGCTGGCCCGGCATCCGGACGTGCGCGCCGCGGTCGTCCTGGTGCGCGAAGACCGGCCGGGGGACCGGCGGCTGGCCGGTTACGTCGTGCCGGTCGACGGTGCGGACCCGGATCCCGTTGCGCTGCGCGAGTATCTGGCCGCCGAGCTGCCTGCGCACATGGTGCCGTCGGCGGTGCTCGTGCTGGAGCGGCTGCCGCTCGGGCCCAGCGGCAAGCTCGACCGCGCGGCGCTGCCCGCGCCTGGGCCGCGCAACGTCGCCGCGGCTCGGCAATCGGCGACGGAAGCGGAAACGGTGCTGCTGCAAGTGGTTCGGGAGCTGCTCGGCCCGGACGTCACGATCGACGACGGATTCCTCGAGGCTGGCGGCGACAGCATCGCGTCGCTCCGGCTGGTCGCGCGTGCTCGGCGGGAGGGCCTGCACCTGACCGCGCGGGACGTTTTCGAAGGCGGCACGATCGCCGGGATCGCGGCCCGCTGCAGCGACCAGACCGCGGTGGTGGCACCGGACCTGACGCCCGCCGTCGGGGACGCGCCGCTGACGCCCGTCATGCGGGAGCTGCTGGAACGCGCAGGTTCGGACGCGGACGGGTTCTGTCAGTGGGTCGAGGTGTGCGTCCCGTCCGGCGGTGACGGGTCGAGGTGGCGGGCGGCGCTTGACGCGGTCCTCGAACGGCACGATGTGCTGCGCTCCCACCTGGAGGGCGACGTGCTGCGCGTTCCGGAGCCTGGTGCGGTGACCGGAGCGGACGTGCTGATGGTCGTCCCGGCGGGCGAGGACGCGGATCTGCGGGTGCTGCTGGACGACCAGATCACGGCTGTCCGGTCCGCCGTGGACCCGCGGACGGGGCCGATGCTGCGTGCGGTCTGGGTGGACGCCGGACCCGCGCGTCCGGGGCGGCTCGCGCTGGTCGCACACCATCTCGTCGTGGACGCGGTGTCGTGGCGGATCCTCCTCGACGACCTCGAGCAGGCTTATCTCGGCCGCAAGCTTCCGGCGCGCGGGCCGTCGTTCCTCGGCTGGGCACGCGCGTTGGTCGCGGCCAAGCCCGCACGGCAGGTGGAAAAGCCGCATTGGCACCGGATTGCCGCATCGGCCCGTCCAGTCAGCGGAACTGCGCGGCACCACGAGATCGAGGTGTCGGCAGAGATCACGCAGGCAGTGCTGACGACGTTGCCGGGCGCGTACCGGACCGGTCCGGACGCTGTGCTGCTCACCGCTTTCGCTCGCGCTTACCGTGCCTGGCGCGGCGCGGACCTGCTGGTCGCGTTGGAAAGCCACGGCCGTCCGGACCACACGCCGGACTTCGCCGGAACTGTCGATCTGTCCCGCACGGTCGGCTGGTTCACCGCGATGTACCCGGCGCGGATCACGCCGCCTTCCGACGAGACCGCTATTGCCGCCGTCCGCGATCAGCTCCGCGCCGCCGGCGACGGGCTCGGGTTCGGAATCCTCGGCGGGACGTCGACCGGAGCGGACGTAAGCTGGAACTATCTCGGCCGCTTCGAGGCGGCACCGCGGCAGGAGACGCCGTGGCAGCGGCCGCCGGACGCCGATCCGCTCGGCTCGGCCGGAGCACCGCTCGCCCACGCGCTGATGGTGAACGCGATGGTGCGCGACGACCGGCTGGCCGCGCGGTTCACCTGGCCGTCCTCGGAGTTCAGCGCGGACGAGGTCGCGGCGCTGGCAGCGGCGTTCCAGAAGGAACTCGCCGCGCTGGCCGCCGCGGTACCGGCTGGCGAACTGCTGCCGTTGACTCCGCTGCAGGAGCTGATCCTGCGCGAATCGCGCGCCGCGGACGAGGATCCGTACCCGGTGCAGGCGGCGTTTTCGCTGGCCGGAGCGCTGGATCTGGCCGCATTGGAGGCCGCGGCGAGCGCGTTGGTGCGGCGGCACCCGAACCTGGGCGCGGTCTTCCCTGCCGGGCACGAGGTGCAGGTGCTGCCGACGGATCCGCAGGTCGGCTTCCGGATCCGCGAGGTGTCCGGGGACGTCGAGCGGCTGCTCGCGGAAGACCTCACCGAGCCGTTCGACCTCGGTGCGGGGCCGTTGCTGCGGGTCACCGTGCTCCGGTACGGCCCTGACCGGCACGACTTGGTGCTCACCAGCCATCACTTGCTGTCGGACGGCTGGTCGGCGCCGCGGATCCTGGCCGAGTTGTTCGCCGGGTACTCCGGGGAATCGCTGCCGGAAGCGGTGCCGGTGTCGCGGTACACGCGCTGGCTCGCGGCGCGGGACCACGCGGTCAGCGGGCATGCGTGGCGGACGGAACTGGCTGATCTGCCGTCGCGGGACCTCCTGTGTGGACAACCAGCGGCCGCTGAGCCGGAACTGTTCACTGTGGACGCCCCGCTCGTCGCCGAGCTGACTCGAGCCGGTGCCCGACACGGGGTCACGGCGGGGACGTTGCTGCAGGGTGCGTGGGCGGCGGTGCTCGCGGCCCGGGCCGGGGTCGCCGACGTGGTGTTCGGGGCGATGGTTTCCGGCCGGACGTCCGAAGTGGACGGTGTCGAAGAGATCCTCGGATTGCTCGCCAACACGGTTCCGGTGCGGGTCCGGTTTGCCGGAACCGTGGCGGAGACGCTGCGGAAAACCCAGGCCCGGCACCAGGAACTGCTCCCGCACCAGCACGTCGGCCTCGCTGAACTAGCTGCCTTGACCGGGCAGGACCGGTTGTTCGACAGCCTGGTCGTGTTCGAGAACTACCCGGTGGACCCGGCGAAGCTCCGCGAACCGGCCCGTGGGCTGACGATCACCGGAACCAGGTTCCGCGAGCGCACGCACTATCCGATGACGGTCACGGTGGTGCCCGGCCTCGCGGGCGGCTGGTCCGGCGTGTTCGGTTATCAGGCCGGGATCCTGCCGCCCGCGAAGGCCCGATCGCTGGTCGCGGACCTGCTGCGGTTCCTCGGCGAGCTTCCGTCCCGGTTGGACGACGACGCGGGTGAGTTCGCGAGGCCGCGGTGAACCTGTGGCGGACCGCGTTCGTGCTCGTGCTGGGCACGTTCATGGCGACGCTCGACAGCACGATCGTCTCGGTCGGCGTGGAAACGCTGGCGCAGCGGTTCGACGCGTCCGTCACCGAGGTCCAGTGGGTCACCACGGCGTATCTGCTCGCGGTGGTGACCGCCGTGCCCGCGTCCGGCTGGCTCGCCGCGCGGTTCGGCGGGCGGCGGACCTGGCTGACCGCGGTGGTCGGCTTCGTGCTGGCGTCGCTCCTGTGCGGGCTGGCGAGTTCGTTGCCGATGCTGGTCGCGTTCCGGGTGCTGCAGGGGCTGGCGGGCGGTTTGCTGCCGCCGACGGGACAGGCGTTGCTGGCGCGGGCGGCCGGGCCGGAGCGGATCGGACGGCTGATCAGCGTCGTCGGCGTGGTGCCCTTGCTGTCACCGGTGCTGGGGCCGCTGGCGAGCGGGGCGATTCTCACCGTCGCGGACTGGCCGTGGCTGTTTTACGTCAACCTGCCGGTCGGGGTGATCGCGGTTCTTCTCGGGCTGCGGTATGTCGCGGCGGACCAGCCGGCGGACCCGCGCGAACCGTTCGATTTCCGCGGTGCGGCTTTGCTTTCGCCGGGGCTCGCCGCGATGGTGTTCGGGCTGACCGGATTCTCCGACGGGTATCCGAAGTGGCTTTCCTCGGCGGCTGTCGCGGTGGGTTTGCTGATGCTGGCGGCGTTCGTCCGCCACGGAGCGAAGGTGCGGGCGCCGTTGCTCGACCCGCGATTGTTCACTCGGCCGCCATTCGGCGCCGCGGCATTGGCGTTGGTCGTGCTGGGCGCTTCGGTGTTCGGCACGATGTTTCTGCTGCCGTTGTATCTGCGGCGCGGTGCCGGTTCGGGTGCGTGGGACACCGGATTGTTGCTGGTGCCCCAGGGAATCGGCGCGGCCGCGGGATCGGTGCTCGTGCATCGCCTGGTGGATCGGATGGCTCCGCGGACGCTGGTGGTGTCCGGAATCGGCTTGGCAGCGCTCGGAACCGCGGCGTTGACTCAGCTGGGTCCGGGACTTCCGGACGCCGTGTTGGCCATTTCGTTGCTGCTGCGGGGGTTCGGGGCGGCGATGATCAGTGCGCCGGTGCTGGCACTGGTGTACCGCAGCCTGGAGAAAACCCAGCTGCCGAAAGCGGCCGGCGCGCTGAATTTGCTGAACACGCTGGGCGGTTCGGTGGGAACCGCGGTGCTCGCGCTGGTGTTGCACCACCGGTTGGCCGCACGAGGCACCGAGGTCGCGGCGGCTTTCGCGGACACGTTCTGGTGGGTGCTCGGCCTGGTCGTGGTGGCGGCTGCCGGGGCGGCGAAGCTGCCTAAGGAAAGGAGCCGGTAGATGCAGGACACGTTGCCCAGCCCGGCGGAGGTGACGGCGGGTGCCGCGCCGGACGTCGCGCGGCACCGCGAGACAGTCTCCGCGGTGCTGGCCCGGCGCGATCCGCGGTTGCTCGTGATCGTCGGGCCGTGCTCGGTGCACGATCCCGCGGCGGCGCTGGAGTACGCCGCGCTGCTGGCCGGTGCGGCGGCCCGGTACTCCGACGACCTGGTGGTGGTTTTGCGGGCGTACCTGGAGAAACCGCGGTCGGTGACCGGGTGGACCGGGTTCCTGCCGGACCCGACGCTGGACGGCAAAGGCGATCTCGCCGACGGAATTCGGCTGGGCCGGCGGTTCCTGCTCGACGCGGCGGCGACCGGGTTGCCGCTGGCGTACGAGTTCGTGGATCCGGTGCTGGCGCCGTACGTCGCGGACACCGTGAGCTGGGGCGCGATCGGGGCGCGGACAGTGGCCAGCCAGCCGCACCGGCAGCTGGCGTCGTGGTTGCCGATGCCGGTCGGGATGAAGAACTGCGTATCCGGACGGCTGGGGCCCGCGGTGGACGCGATCCGCGCGGCCGGGGCGGCGCACGCGTTTCCCGGGCTCGGCGCGGACGGGCGGATGAAAACCTTGCGCAGCAGCGGAAATCCGGACGCGCACCTGGTTCTGCGCGGGGGTCTGGCGCCGAATTACGACGCGGCGTCGGTCGCGGAGGCGATGAAGGTGCTCGGGGAGGCGGGGCTGCCTCGAAGAGCGGTGGTCGACGCCTCGCACGGGAACAGCGGAAAGGACCACAACCGGCAGCCAGGGGTGGTCGCTGACGTGGCGGAGCAGATTCGCGGCGGAGCGGCGGTGGCCGGGGTGATGATCGAGTCGTATGTGCGGGACGGGGCGCAGGATCCGGAGCGGGTGCCCGCTGACCGGGCGGTGAGCCGGACGGACCCTTGCCTCGGCTGGGAGCGGACCGTGCCGTTGCTGGAATCACTGGCTGTCGCCAGCCAGGAGCGGGCTAAGGCAGGAGGTTGGCCCGGCGGGCGGCGTTGACGGCTTGGAGGCGGGTCTTCGCGTCCAGCTTCCGCATCGCGTTGCGCAAGTAGCTTTTCACCGTTTCCGGGCCCAATCCGAGCGCCTCCGCGATGTCGGCGTTGGTCTGTCCGGCTGCTGCGCCTTCGAGGACGTCCAGTTCGCGCGCGGAGAGGGACGGTCGCGGCCCGCGCCCCGCGTCGCCGGTCAGGGACTGGCACACCGCGTCGATACGGGCGCGCAGGCCCGGATCCTCGATAGCGGCGGCGATGCGGCGAAGCTCCGCGTGGCTTTCCCGGACCGCCTCCAGGTCGGCCGGTTTCCCCGGCGGCGCGGCTCCCGGCTCCGGGGCGAGCAGGTCCAGCCGCCGGCGCACTTCCGCACGGACAGCCAGCTCTTGCTCCAGGTCCCGCGCCACTTCGACCATCGCGGTCACCGACCGGTCGCCGAAACGGACGTGCTCGCGGACCGCTCCGTACAGCACCGCCCGGACGGTCCGGTGCACGATCACCGGCACCGCCATCACCGAGCGCACGCCCTCGGCCTGGACCGCCCGGTCGAAGTGGTGGCTGATCGCGTCGCTGGTGTAGTAGTCCGGCAGCACCACCGGTTTCCGCACGCCGATCGCACGGCCGCCCAGGCCCTTGCCCTCCGCGACGACGAGGCCGAGCAGCGACGTGGTGGTGGTGCCGAGCAGTTCGGTCATCCGCAGCCGCTTGCCGTCCACGACCTCCCCGCCGAACGACAGCGGCACGCCCGCCGCGCCGCGGAGCTTGGCCAGGGCGCGGCGCACTTCGGCGGTGGTCTCGGACGTCGTCACGGCAGGCACCCCACTTCGGCGGCACGGAGGCTCCGGCAGGAGGGGTGATTCTACCCAGCCGTGCCGCGGTTGTCGCCGCCTCCGGGGCGGAACCGCAGGTCAGCGGGGGGTTTCGGCAGCGGGACGGTCGTGAATTCCAGGACGCCGCCTCCTCGGCGCCGCCGGGGCCGACTACCCCTCTTCGGGGGTGGCCGGCCGGCTGACCTGCGGCGACGATGTGCCGACACCGGCCGACGATGACCGTGGAGCAGCCCCGTGAGCCCTGAACGCACCCTGTTCGACCTGTTGCAGACCTACGCCGCGCCGGACGCGGACGCGACTCATCTGCTGTGCGGACGGCATCCCGCCGACGCCGTCGCGTTCACCCTCGTCGAGGCCGACCTCAGCAGCCGCGACCTCACGTTCGGCCAGCTCGAGGCCGCTTCCGCCCGGTTCGCCGCCGCGCTGGCCGCGCATGGCGTGCGTCCCGGCGACCGGGTCGCGACGCTCATGGGCAAGTCCGCCGAACTGGTCACCGCGCTGCTCGCGATCTGGCGGCTCGGCGCGGTCCACGTGCCGCTCTTCACCGCGTTCGCGCCGCCCGCGATCGCGCAGCGGATCGTCGGCAACGGCACGCGCGTGGTCGTGGTCGACGCCGGTCAGCGCGCGAAGCTCGACCCCAGCGAGGACCTGCCCGCCGACCCGTCGCGGATCATCGTGACGACCGGCGAGGCGTCCGGCGGCGACCTGTCGTTCGAGGCGCTGCTGGACGAGCCGCACCCGCTGTCCGACCCGGTCGCGGTCGGCGGCGACGGCACGCTGGTCGAGATCTTCACCTCCGGCACGACCGGCACCCCGAAGGCGGTGCCGGTGCCGCTGCGCGGACTCGCCGGAATCCACTCCTACCAGGAGTTCGGCCTCGACCAGACCGACGAGGACGTCTTCTGGAACGCCGCCGACCCCGGCTGGGCGTACGGGCTGTACTTCGCGTTGCTCGGCCCGCTCGCGACCGGACGGCGCAGCCTCCTGCTGCACGCCGGGTTCAGCCCGGAACTGACCTGGCAGGTCCTCGAACGCTTCGGCGTCACCAACTTCACCGCCGGTCCCACCGTGTACCGCGCGCTGCGCAGCTCGGGCCTGCCGGTGCCGTCCGGCCTGCGGCTGCGGCACTGCTCGTCGGCGGGGGAGCCGCTGACGCCGGACGTCGTGACCTGGGCCGAGGAGGTGCTCGGCTGCCCGGTGCGCGACCACTACGGCCAGACCGAAACCGGCATGGTCGTCGGCAACGCCTGGCATCCGCACCTCATCGCGCCGGTCAAGACCGGGTCGATGGGGCGGCCGCTGCCCGGGTTCGCCGTCGAGGTCCTGAAGGCGGGCAGCGACGAGATCGCGGAGGTCGGCGAGACCGGCCGCGTCGCGATCGACGTGTCCGCCAGCCCGCTGATGCCGTTCTCCGGCTACCGCGACGCCCCCGAACGGACCGCGGAACGCTTCAGCGCCGACGGCCGCTGGTACTACACCGGCGACATCGCCGCCCGGGACCGGGACGGCTACCTGACCTTCGGCTCCCGCGACGACGACGTCATCCTCATGGCGGGCTACCGGATCGGCCCGTTCGAGGTGGAAAGCGCGCTGACGCAGCACGAGGCCGTCGCGGAAGCCGCGGTGATCGGCGCGCCGGACGAGCTGCGCGGCGAGCTGGTGGTGGCCTACGTCGTGCTGAACCCCGGCGCCGAGGGATCGGACGAGCTGGTCGACGAGCTGAAGCAGACGGTCAAAACCCGCCTGGCCGCCCACGTTTACCCGCGGCGGATCCACTTCGTGGCGGAACTGCCGAAGACGCCGAGCGGCAAGATCCAGCGATTCGCGCTGCGGAGCCGGGAGCTGAGCACCGCTTCGAGCTGAGTCTTCCGGCGGGCGGTACCCCGTTGGCCCGGTGCCGCCTGCTCTGCCCGGCCGGGTCGCCCTCGCGTTGCGGGGGCGACCCGGCCGGGCAGGGTGGCGTCTTCCGTCCGGTCCGAATACGGTCGGCTTCGCTTGCCGGTCAACGACATCTGGGGCGGCGCGGCTCAAGGGCGGTCCGGTGGGCTGGAGCACGACCTCGACGCCGGGTTCTCCCGCTGGGCGCGGAGACGCGTCTGGGCACGTCGCATTTCCTGCTGCCGTTGGCGATTCGGGACTCCGCGCGCCGACCCTCCAAAGTGTGCCGTTTCGCCCGCGACAGCCCGTCTGACCTCGGCGGACTGCCCGGACGGCCACCTTTCTCATCGCTCTCACAGGAACCCCGGAGTACACCCGGATGCGCCGGAGGGAGGAGCGGTGATCGATGGAGCGCGCGAACGGGCACTGGGCCGAGCGGATCGGCGTGGTCGTGCTGGTCGCGGTCCTGCTGGGCGGGGCCGCCTACGGCTGGGCCGAGCTGCGCGCGCTGCTGTCCGGGGTGACGACCTCCACCGCGCTCGGCGGGCAGGCCCGGCCGGGCGGGGACACGAACATCCTCGTCATGGGACTCGATTCGCGGCTCGACGAGCGGGGCGAACCGCTGCCCGCCGACCTGTACGAACAGCTGCACGCGGGAGACCAGCACGTCGGGGGCTACAACACCGACGTCCTGATGCTGCTGCACGTCCCGGCCGACGGCGGGCATCCGACGGTCATCTCGATCCCGCGCGACGACTACACCGATCTCGCCGGCTGCCCGGACGGGGTGTGCAAGGGCAAGATCAAGGAGGCTTACGGGTACGCGTTCGCCGCGGAGTCCAAACGTCTGACCGCGCAAGGCGTCACCGAGAAGGCGGCTCGCGAACAGAGGTCCCGGGACGCCGGCCGCGCGGCGGTGGTCGCGACGGTGCGCCAGTTCCTCGGAGGGGTCGCGGTGGACCATTTCGTCGAAGTCACCCTTGTCGCGTTCTACCAGCTGGCCCAGGTCGTGCAGCCGATCACGGTGTGTTTGACCGACGCCACGCAGGACAGTTATTCCGGAGCGGATTTCCCGAGCGGGCAGCAGCGGATTTCCGCGGCGCAGGCGCTCGCGTTCGTGCGGCAGCGGCGCGATCCGCGGCACGAGTTCACCGAGCTGGACGGGGAACGGCGGCAGCAGGCGTTTCTCGTATCGCTGGCGCATCAGCTGAACGAAGGCCGGGTGTTCGGTGACCCGGTGAAACTCGGACAGCTGGTGTCGGTCGCCAAGGAGAATGTCGCGATCGATTCCGGCCTCGACCTCAACGCGCTGGCGCGGCAGGCGGAATCGTTCGCCGGCGGGGATCTGACCTTGGCCTCGCTTCCGGTCGAACGGTTCGAAAAAGACGCCCGGGGCGAGGACGTCAACATTGTCGATCCGGTGAAAATCCGCGCCGCCGCGGCCCGGTTGCTCGGGCGGACGGTCCCGCCGCCGCCCGCCGCGACTGCCGGGCCGGTGGTGGACGTGGTGAACGCGAGCGGCCGCGAGGGCGCGGCCGCCCGGGTGCTGAAGACGCTTCCGTCGCGGGGATACCGCACCGGGCGCACGTCCAGCGCGCGGCACACGCACCGCACCGTGGTCCGGTACGGGAGCGGGGATTCCGCGTCGGCGGCGAAGCTCGTGGCCGCGCTCGGCGGCGGGTACGCCGTGGACTACGACGGCGCGCTGGCCGCGGGGGAGCTCAAACTGGTGCTGGGCACCGACTTCCGGGAAAAGGCCGACCAGGTGGACCCGGTGCCGGTCTCCCCGGTTTCGCCCGCCGACGAATTGTCCGGAGGCGGGGTGCCCTGCGTGCGGTGAACGGGAGAAGCACAACGTTCCTGTGAACCCGTTGAGAACGAATTCCGAAATTAACTCTTCTGAGTGACCTGGGCGGCACTGCGTCCGCTAATGTCCGGACCCGAGTGACGAGCCGCACAGCCGCGGCTGGGGGATTGCCCGATATCTGTTCTTGTTCCGATTTCAGTGCCCGGGTACCGCGCTGCTGCTTCAGCCCGGCCTCACGCCGCCCATTGTTGAGTGGTGTCCGGCCGGTTTCGTGACTCCTGTTCTCCTGGAAAGAGGTTTTCCTGTGACGCTGGACGCGGATCGGGTGCGCACAGTCGCGCCCGAGAGGCTCGCCGATGGGGCGACGGCGGTTTACCAGGCGGGTCCGGCGCCCGCCGCGCGCACGCTTTACGACATTTTCGCCGAAACGGTGCGCAAGCACCCGGATTCGCTCGCGCTGGACGACGGAACCGAGCGGGCGACGTACCGCGAGTTCGCCGCGCAGGTCGAAGAGCTCGCCGGACGCCTCCGTGCCGCCGGGGTCCTGCCGGGCGACCGGGTAGGCATCCGGATGACTTCCGGCACCGCGGCGCTGTACCGCGGCATTCTCGCCGTTCTTTCCACCGGAGCGGCCTACGTCCCGGTCGACGCAGACGATCCGGCCGACCGCGCCGAGACAGTGTGGGCCGAAGCACAAGTGAGCCTGGTCCTGAGCGATGCGGGAT
Source organism: Amycolatopsis echigonensis (assembly GCF_002846615.1). Taxonomy (NCBI): domain Bacteria; kingdom Bacillati; phylum Actinomycetota; class Actinomycetes; order Pseudonocardiales; family Pseudonocardiaceae; genus Amycolatopsis; species Amycolatopsis echigonensis. The sequence goes on from NZ_PJMY01000003.1 coordinate 6,275,588, forward strand.
TGCCGCCTGCGCGCGGACCGCGGTGGCCGCGGGTCCGTCCGCAGCCGCAGGACGACGCGTGGATCATCTTCACCTCCGGTTCCACCGGCAAGCCCAAGGGCGTCGCCGTCACGCATCGCGCGGCCGCGGCCTTTGTGGACGCTGAAGCGCGGTTGTTCTGCACCTCGCGGCCGCTCGGTCCGGGCGATCGCGTGCTGGCGGGGCTGAGTGTCGCGTTCGACGCGTCGTGCGAGGAAATGTGGCTGGCGTGGCGGCACGGCGCGTGCCTCGTCCCGGCTCCGCGCTCGCTCGTCCGCGCGGGGGCGGACCTCGGGCCGTGGCTGGTCGAGCGCGGCGTCACAGTCGTGTCGACGGTGCCGACGCTCGCCGCGCTCTGGCCAGTGGACACGCTGGCCAGCGTCCGGTTGCTCATCCTCGGCGGCGAAGCGTGCCCGCCGGAGGTCGTGACGCGTTTCGACGACGGCAAACGGGAAATCTGGAACACTTACGGCCCCACGGAAACCACCGTCGTCGCGTGCGCCCAGCGCCTGCGCGCGGGCGAACCGGTGCGGATCGGGCTGCCGCTCGACGGGTGGGAACTCGCGGTCGTCGACCCGGAGGACCCGGCGGGCATCCCGGTGCCGTGGGGCCGCAGCGGCGAGCTGGTCATCGGCGGCGCCGGGCTCGCCCGGTACCTCGACGCGGCGAAGGACGCGCAGAAGTTCGTGCCGCTGCCGGGGCTGGGCTGGAGCCGTGGGTACCGCAGCGGCGACCTCGTGCGCGCGGTGCCGGAGGGACTGGAGTTCGTCGGCCGCGCGGACGGACAGGTCAAGATCGGCGGACGGCGCGTCGAGCTGGGCGAGATCGACGCCGCGTTGCGGGCCCTGCCGGGTGTCGCCGCGGCCGCGACGGTAGTGCGTCGCACGGACAGCGGTGCGCAGGTGCTGGTCGGCTACGTGGTGCCGGAGGGCGATGGCCTCGACCGCGCCGCCGCGCGCAGCCGCCTCCGGGACCGGCTCCCGGCCGCCTTGGTGCCGCGGCTGGCCTTGGTGCCGGACCTGCCGGTGCGCGCGTCGGGCAAGCTCGACCGCGACGCGTTGCCGTGGCCGCTGGAGGAACCGGTCGCCGCGCCGGTGGTGCCGTCCGATCCGAAACTGGCGTGGTTGTCGCGGGTCTGGAGCGAACACCTCGGGACCGCGGCCGGTCCGGACGACGACTTCTTCGATCTCGGCGGATCGAGTGTGACCGCCGCGCGGCTCGTTTCCGTGCTGCGCGAACGGTATCCGAACGCGGCAGTGTCCGATGTGTACTCCTGCCCGACGCCGCGCGAGCTGTACGAACGCCTCGCCGGAGCGCCGGTCGAAACTGCCGCGGCGGAAGAGCCGCGGGTCGCCGCGGCGCGCGGCGCCGGGTGGTGGCAGGCCGGGGTGCAGCTGGTTTTGCTGGCCTTGTCCGGAATGCGGTGGCTGCTTTCGGTGTCGCTGCTCGGCTCGCTGGTTTCGCTGGTGCTGCCGTTGCAGTGGCTGCCGCGGATGTCGTGGTGGATCCTCGTGCCCGCGTGGCTGGTGCTGCTGAGCCCGCCGGGCCGGATGCTGCTCGCCGCGGGAGGCGTGCGGGTACTGCGCGGAAAGCTCGAGCCAGGGGAGTACCGCCGCGGCGGCATCGTCCACCTGCGACTGTGGACGGCGGAACGGTTCGCGGCCGTGGTCGGCCCGCCCGGAGTCGCCGGTACGCCGCTCGCCGCGCCGTACGCCCGGTTGCTCGGCAATCGGGTCGGCCGGGGCGTGGACCTGCACTCGCCGCCGCCGGTGAGCGGTCTCGCGGACTTCGGCGACGGATGCGCGATCGAGCCCGAGGCGGACCTCGCCGGGTGGTGGCTGGACGGCTCGGTGCTGCGGATCGGCCGCGTCCGGGTCGGGGCCGGCGGCCGGGTCGGCGGTCGCAGCACGCTGCTGCCGGGCACGGATCTCGGCACCGGCTCGGTACTGCTGCCCGGTTCGACGCTCGACACCCGCGTGCCGGACGGCGCGGTCTGGGGCGGATCCCCGGCCGGGCCGTCGGGCGAACGTCCGTCGCGGCCGGCCGAGGCGGCCCCGCGGGCGAAGCGGTACTCGCTGGCGTTCGCGCTGGGCGGGACGCTGCGGTCGGTGTTCCTGGTCGTGTCCGCGGTTCCGCTGATGCTGGTCGCGCTCCTGCTGATCCCGGCGGCGGACGATCCGCGCGGCGCCGCGCTGGCGATCCTGCCGTGGACGCCGCTGCTCGTCTTCGCCGGAATCGTGGTGTACGCCTTGACGATCGTCCTGCTCGTGCGGCTGGCCGGCCGGGCCGTCCGGCCGGGCGTTTATCCGGTGCTGAGCCGGGCGGGCTGGGCGGCCTGGTTCGTGCACGAACTGCTGGAAATCGCGCGGCGGCAGCTGTTCCCGCTCTACGCCGCGCTCGCGACTCCGGCCTGGATGCGCCTGCTGGGCGCGCGGATCGGCCGCGACGTCGAACTGTCCACTGTGCTCAGTCTGCCGTCGCTGCTGCGCGTACGGGACGGCGCGTTCCTCGCCGACGACGTCCTCGCCGCCCCGTACGAACTCGACCGCGGCTGGGTCCGGCTGGGCGTTTCGGAGGTCGGCGAACGCGCGTTCGTCGGCAACTCCGCGGTCGTCGGTCCGGAAAGGAAGCTCGGCTCGGGCTCGCTGGTCGGCGTTCTGTCCGACACCCCGACGGAGGTCCCCGACGGCACGTCCTGGCTCGGCCGGCCGGCGTTGGAGCTGCGCCGGACTGCCGATGCCGTCGACCCGGCCCGCACTTTCGCGCCGCCGCACCGGTTGAAGCTGGCCCGCGCGTTGGTCGAGTCCTGCCGGATCGCACCGCTGCTCATCGCGGGCCTGCTCGGACTCGCGGTCACCGCGGTACTCACCGGAGTGGACATCGCGGACGGCTTCTGGGTCGCCGCCGCCCTCGCGCCCGCGGTGTTCGTCTCGGCCGGTCTCTTCGCCGCGCTGCTCACGACGCTGGTGAAATGGACACTGGTGGGCCGCTTCCGGCCGGGACGCCATCCACTGTGGAGCGCGTTCGTGTGGCGGAACGAGCTGTACGACACGTTCGTCGAGACGCTCGCCGTTCCGTGGTTCGCCGGATCGTTCCTTGGCACGCCGGTGCTGAACTGGTGGCTGCGGACCCTCGGCGCCCGGATCGGTCGCGGTGTCTGGTGCGAGAGCTACTGGCTGCCGGAAACGGACCTCGTCCGCCTCGGCGACGGCGCCGTGGTGAACCGCGGCTGCGTGCTGCAGACGCACCTGTTCCACGACCGCGTCATGCGGCTCGACCCGGTCCTCCTCGGTGCCGGCGCGACCCTCGGGCCGCGCGCGTTCCAGCTGCCGGGCAGCGGGGTTTCCGACGGCGCGACGGTCGGGTCGGGTTCGCTGGTGATGGCGGGGGAGACGCTCCCGGAGCGCACCCGGTGGCGGGGAACGCCGGTCCGTCCCTGGCAGTGAGGGCTTGTGAGTGTTTATCCCGGTTAGAACCGGGATAAACACTCACAAGCCACCTACGCAAGCCTGGTGTACGCCGCCCCCTTCGCCAGCGCCCTCTCCACCTCTTCGCCAGACAGGCCAGCCGCCGCAAGAACTTCCCTCGTGTCCGCCCCCGGAAGGCGGGGCGAATCGGCGGCGCGGCCCGGCGTGCGGCCGAGCTTCACCGGCACTCCGACCCCGCGATACCCGTCCCGCTCCACCACCATCTCCCGATGCCGCACCTGCGGGGCGTTCATCGCCTCCGCGATATCGTGCACCGGAGACGCCGGAACTCCCTTGGCCAGCAGCAACTCAGCCAAAGCGTCCCGTTTGTACTGTCCGATCAAGACAGTCAGCTCGGCCCGCAGCGCAGTGACATTGCCGACCCGGCCGGCATTGGAAGCGAACCGCGGATCGGAAGCCAGCTCAGGCGCGCCGAGCACGTCGACCAGCGCGGCGAACTGCCGGTCGTTCCCCGCGCCGACGAAGAACAGCCCGTCCGCAGTCGGAAAAGTCTCGTACGGCGCGATCGACGGATGCGCCGAACCGGTCCGCCGCGGCACCGCGCCGTCGGCGAGCCAAGCCGCGGAATGTGGATGCAGCAAGCTGATCACAGTGTCCAGCAACGAACAGTCCACCAGCTGCCCGAGCCCGGACCGCTCCCGTTCGTGCAGCGCCAGCAGGATCCCGGAAAACCCGAGCACCCCGGTCACGACGTCGACCACCGGCACCCCGATGCGCAGCGGCGGCCCGTCAGCTTCGCCGTTCACGCTCATCAGCCCGCCGTAAGCCTGCAACACCGCGTCGTACCCAGGCAGTCCGCCGAGTGGCCCGTCCGTGCCGAATCCCGTGATCCGGCAATGGATCAGTGCCGGATACGCCGACCGGATCGTCTCGTCCGGCCAGCCCCAGCGCGCGAGCGTGCCCGCCTTGAAGTTCTCCACCACCACGTCCGCGCCGGCCAGCAGCGTGCCGAGCAGTTCGCGACCGTCCGGACCGGACAGATCGAGCACGATGTTCTTCTTGCCCCGGTTGAGATTCGCGTAGTAAGCGCTGGTCCCCTCGGCGAGGAACGGCGGCCCCCACCCGCGCGTCTCGTCGCCCGAGGGCGATTCGACCTTGATCACCTCGGCTCCGTGGTCGGCCAGCATCTGCGTGCAGTACGGCCCGGCCAGCACCCGCGAAAGGTCCAGCACCCGCAGCCCGTCGAGCGCGCCCATCAGTAGGACCTCGGCAGCCCGAGCACGTGCTGGGACACGTAGTTCAGCACCATTTCCTGGCTGATCGGGGCGAGCCGCAGCAGCCGTGCCTCCCGGAAGTAACGCTCGACGTGGTACTCCCGCGCGTACCCCATCCCGCCGTGGGTCTGGATCGCCTGGTCGGCGGCCTGGAACCCGGCGTCCGCGCACAGCCATTTCGCCATGTTCGCCTCCTTGCCGCAGGACAGTCCGCGGTCGTAGCGCCAGGCGGCGTTGCGCGCCATCAGCTCCGCCGCGTCGAGCCGCGTCGCGGCCTCGGCGAGCGGGAACGCCAGCCCCTGGTTCTGCCCGATCGGACGGCCGAACACCTGCCGTTCCCCGGCATAGCGAACTGCCCGCCGCAGTGCCGCCCGGCCGATGCCGAGCGCCTCGTGCGCGAGCAGGATGCGCTCCGGGTTGAGCCCGTCGAGCAGGTACCGGAAGCCCTTGCCCTCCTCGCCGACGCGCGCGGATTCCGGCACCCGAAGGCCGTCGATCAGCACCTCGTAGGACGACACCGCGTTGCGTCCGAGCTTGGGGATCGCTCGCAATTGCACCGCGTCGGACTCGATGTCCACGACGAACAGCGACATGCCGTCGGTCGGCTTTTCGACCTCGTCGCGCGGCGTGGTGCGGGCGATCAGCACCATTTTCTGCGACTGGCCTGCCTTGGTGATCCAGACCTTCCGGCCGTGCACGATGTAGGAATCGCCGTCGCGCCGGGCGAAGGTGGAGATCCGCGTGGTGTCCGTGCCCGCGTCCGGTTCGGTCACGCCGAAGCAGACGTGCAGCGAACCGTCGACCGCGCCGGGCAGGATCTCCCGCCGCATTTCCTCGCTGCCGTGCTTGACGATCGTGTTCAGCCCGAAGATCGTCAGGTGCATCGTGCTGCACCCGTTCATCCCTGCGCCGGACGCGGCCACTTCTTCCAGCAGCAGCGCGGCTTCGAGGATGCCGAGCCCGCCGCCGCCGTACTGCTCCGGGATCGCCATGCCGAGCCAGCCCGCCTCGGCGAACGCGTCGTAGAACTCGCGCGGGAACTCCGCGCGTTCGTCGTGCCGCGCCCAGTACTCGTCGGGGAACCGGGCGGCCAGCTCGCGCACGGCGCGCCGGATGTCCTCCTGGTCTTGGCTCAGCTGGAAGTCCACGGTGCTGCTCTCCATCGTGCGTATATGAGAACGCTAAGTTCGGATATACGTTCAACGTAGAACGGCGCGCGCGTCGGGTCAAGCGCCGTCCGGGGCGGTGGCCGCGATAGGGTTCGTATCTGCGAACGCAGGGGAGGCTGCCGTGACCGAATCGACTGCCAAGGCGCACCGCACAGTCGGTCGCGTCACCAGCATCCTCGAGTGTGTCGCACGGCAGCCCGGGATGCGGCTGCACGAGCTGGCCGTCGCGCTCGACGCGCCGAAATCCTCGGTGTTCGGCCTGGTCAAAGGCCTGGTGTCGACCGGCTATCTGGTCGAGACCGACGGAACCTACCGGCTCGGCCCGGCGCTGGGGAACCTGCTCACCGGCGGCCTGCCCGGCATCGCGACCGCGGCCCGGCCCGCCTTGGAGGAGCTGCGCCGCCGGTTCGGCGAGACGGTGATGCTCGGCGCCGCGGTCGGCGATTCGCTGATCTACGTGGACGCCGTCGAGTCCGAGCAGCCGATCCGCTACTCCGCGCCGCTGCGCACCCGGCGGCCGCTGTACCCGCCGAGTGCGGGCAAGATTTTCCTCGCGTACTGGTCGGCGCGCCGGCGTGAGGCGTACCTGAAGTCGGTGCTCCCGGACGAGGATCGCGTGCAGGCCGCGATGGACGAACTCGACACCGTCCGCGCCAAGGGCGTCGCGCTCAACCGCGGCGAAACCCTGCCCGACGTAAGCGCCGCGGCGCGGCCGATCCTGGTCGACGGAGAGGTCGTCGCGGCCATCGCGGTCGCGGGCCCGACCACCCGGATTTCCGGCCGCCTGCCCGAGATCGGCGACGCGCTGGCCGACATCACGTCGGCGGTCGTGAAGCGCTGGGAAGCCTCGCGCCGGGGCTGAGCCGAATTCCCGAAGACCCTTGACCGGTGTGTTCGCGGTCTCTTAGCATCCGGATATACGCATCAAGCGTTCTCAAATACGCACGCAACGGCGCGCGCCGGCTGGCTTCCGCTCGCCCGTGCCCCAGTTCCGGAGAGCAGGACCATGCCCAGTGTTGTGCACGACAGCGTCGGAACGATCCGGAAAGCCCCGCGCGGAGTCGGGGCGGCGGTGGTCGTCGGCTCCGCGCTCGAGTGGTTCGATTTCTACCTCTACGCGTCGATGGCCGCGCTGGTGTTCGGCCACGTGTTCTTCCCGCCCGGCAACGACGCGGCCGCGACCATGGCCTCGGTCGCGACGTTCGCCGTCGGGTTCCTGGCCCGGCCGGTCGGCGGCATCGTGTTCGGCGCGCTCGGCGACCGGATCGGCCGCAAAAAGGTGCTGTCGTGGACGTTCGTGCTGATGGGCGTCTCCTCGGCGGGGATCGGCCTGCTGCCGAGTTACGCGAGCGCCGGCCTTGTCGCGCCAGTGCTGCTCGTCGTGCTGCGGCTGCTGCAAGGACTCGGTGCGGGCGCGGAATTCGGCGGCGCGATCGCGGTCGCGTACGAGCACGCTGATCCGCGGAAACGCGGGCGGCAAGGTTCGTGGCCCGCGCTGGGCGTGAACGTCGGGCTGCTCGTCTCCTCGCTCGCCGTCGCCGGACTGACCACTTTGGACAAAGAGTTCCTGCACGGCTTCGGCTGGCGGATCCCGTTCCTGGCGAGCTTCCTGCTCGTCGGCGTCGGCCTGTGGGTGCGCCGCCGGGTGCCGGAAACCCCGGAGTTCGAGAACCTGGTGCGCAGCAAGAAAAATCGCCCTCGCGGGTGGGCGAACCGGCCGCTGGTGAAGCTGTTCCGCAGCGACTGGCGCGCGCTGACGGTGGTCATGGTGATCACTATCGGCTACAACGGCGTCAGCTATGTGTTCAAGACCTTCTCGCTCGCCTACCTGACGAATTTCCGCGGTGTCCCGGCGAATATCGGTGCGCTGGGCATCAGCATCGCGAGCGGGATGGCGATCGTGACGGTGCCGATCGCCGGATGGCTCAGCGACCGCGTCGGGGCGAAGAAGGTCGTGGTCGCCGGGGCGGTGGCCACCGGGTTGCTGGCGTTCCCGTTCTTCTGGCTTCTCGACACCGGCACCAGCTGGTTCATCTGGCTCGGTCTCGTGCTGGCGACCGGCATCGTGGTTCCGGCGATGCTGTCGGCGCAGGGCGCGTTCCTGGCCAAACAGTTCCCGGCGGAGGTCCGCTCGACCGGCCTCGGCACCGGCCGCGAGGTCGGGGGAGCGGTGTCCGGCGGGCTCGCGCCGCTCGCCGCGCTGGCGATCGTGGAAGCCTCCGCGACGCACGCGACCTGGGGTGTTTCGCTCCTGTTCCTCGCCGGTGCGGTGTGCATCGGGCTCGGCGCGCTCGCCGATCAGAGCCGCGGCGCGCTCAACTGAGCCGCGGCCACCGGGTGCGGGTCTTCGGCAATTCCGGGCCGTACACGGCTTCGGCGACCGAGCGCTTCAGATTCGCGCAGTGATGCAGGACGTGCGCCGGAAATCCGGTGCCGGAAGGGCGTTCCGGCGGCTTCTCGGCGCCGGCGGCCACGAGCGTCCACCCGGAACCGAGTTCGATGAGACTCCGGTGTTTCGTGGTGTAGTACTCCGGCGAAACGTCGACGGCCACGCCTGTCGCGCCCGCCGCGGCGGCGACCAGGTGCAGGTGGAAGCGGCTGGAGATCCAGGTCTGCCCTGGCGCGAGCGGAAGGCCGCGCTGCCATACGTCGCGGAACGGATGGAATTCCGCGCCGGGCAGTTCGTGCTCCAGCAACGCGAAAACCTCGCGGTCGACGCGAGGAATCCCTTCCACCACAGCGAGTTCGGCCGGCGGGAGCCGCCACGCGCGCACCAGGTCGAGCACCTGCGCGGCGAGCACGGACGGCTGCTCGGCGCCGATGTCCGACTGCATGCACAGCACGAACTCGCGTGTCGTCGGCGTCGTCGGCGGATGCGGGTCGAGGAAGACGTCGTCGCAGGTCCGGGTGACGCCCGGGACGCCGTGCAGGAGTTCGCCGGACGGATCGTCGCGGACGTCGACGACGTCGAACCGCTCGGCGAGCGTGCGCAACAGCCCGGCCGCGCCTGCGGAGAACGGGATGAAGCCCTGCCCGGTCATCGCCGAGCGCGCACCGGAACGCTGCGCGGCCGCCGCGGCCCCGGCGACCAGTCCGAGGTGCCGGGGCCACAGCGCGTTGACATAGCCGCCGCCGATCAAGTGCACGACGTCGAGCCGGCCGAGCAGCTCGATGCCCGCGTCCCAGCGCGGCGCCCGACCGGGGTCGTGCACCGCGGCCTGCACCCAGGACGCGACTTCCCACGGATCGTCCGACGGCGCTTCGCCGCACAGCCGCCACAAGGTGTCCGTGCAGCGCAAACGCGGGTGCAGGTCGCCGAACAAATGCTGCGCCGGTCCCGGAGAATGCGTGTCGAGCCAGACTTCGGCGTCCGGTTCGGTGCGGGCCAAGCGGCGGATCCAAGCGGCGGCGATCAGTTCGTCGCCGAAGTTCGGATAGCCGCTCGGCCCGACCAGGTAATGCCGGCGGGGGGACGGGGCACGGGTCACGAAGCGACGCTGAGCTGCGTGTCCAACGCCTGGTCGCCCTGCGCCTTTTCGCTTCCGCTCGGCTCGGCCTGCACGCGGTCCTTGGCGACGCCGTCGGCCTCGAGCGCGGAGGTGATCGCCTCAGCGCGCTGCTCGGACAGCTTCTTGGCCTTCTCCGCGTCCGGGTAGCCGGCGTGGGTCTCGACCTTCAGCTTGACGTCGTTGCCCTGCATGGCTTTCGCGATCGCGGCGAGGCCTTCCTTGGCCTGGCCGGTCAGTTCCGCCTTCTCCGGCTCGAACTTGATCGGCGAGGCCTGCGAGGCCTGCTGGATCGCCGCGGTGACCGCTTGTGCGGCCGGGCTGTTCTGCCCGGGGGCTCCGTTCTGGCCGGACGCGCCGTTCTGCCCGGCTTCGCCGGACTGCGCGGCTCCGCTCGGCTGTGCGGCTCCGCTGGACTGGGCGGTGTTCTGCCCGGACGCTCCGGATCCGGACGAGGTGTTCGATCCGCCCGACCCGCACGCGCTGACCAGCGCGATGACGGCTGCGGCCCCGACGACCGCCTTGACGAGTGCCCTCTGCATGGGAATTGCGCTCCTTTGGCTGGGTTCGCGGGGATCTGAACACGGGGCCCGGGCACCGGCAACCGCGCCGCGCCCGGCGAACGCGGCGTGCCACCGCCCGGTTTCGCGCCGTCAGCAGGGCGAGGGCGGCGGCTCGCGGCCTCACCCGGTGGAACCAACATCCACCCGGGTGAGGGACCCGAAAGTCCACAAAGGACAGTATGATCACGCCGCGCCGGCCGGTGTATAACGTCCTATTCGGGTCGCGTTTGAGGCAGTTTGTCCGGCCTCGCCGACGGCGAACCCGAAGCGCGCGCCCGGTCCGATCCGGCCGGGAGAGGCCCTGGACCGGCTGCGGATTCCCGGGGTGCATCTCAGGGTGTTCCCCGATGCCGGGCGGTCACGACCGCCAGCATGCTGATCGATGTGACCCTCATAACGCGGAAAGCCAGGGCGACGGTGCCGGTGATCGCCACCGCGGCCTTGGCTTTCTCGCTGGTGCCGATCTTCCTGTTGCACCTGGTCGCGGCGGGCGTCGTCGACCCGGTCCGCGACGTCATCAGCGACTACGTTTTCCCGCCCGGCGGAGCAGTGCTGCTGGCGGCGGCTTCGCTCGGGTTGGCCGGCGCGTCGCTGGCCGTCCGGCACGCACTGCTCAAGCAGGGGTTGCCGAGCCGCAGCCCGGAGTCGGTGCTGATCGTGTTGTGGGCGGCCGGATTGGTCGTCGCGACGTTCTTCCCGACTGATCCGACCGGCGTCGAGACGTCGTTTTCCGGTGCGGTGCACCGATATGCCGGTGCGGCGATGTTCGTGTGCCTGCCGCTGGCGGGATGGCTGCTGGCACGCCGCCGGCCGGAAGCGAAGGCGGTGCGCTGGCTTTCGCTGGCCTCCGGTGTCGCTTCGCTCGCCTTTCTGCTGGCGCACGCGCCATTGCTGGAACAGTCCGTGCCCGAATTCCTGGGGTTGTTCGAACGAGTGCTGTACGCCCTGCTCTACGCACAGCTTTTCGCCGTCACCGCGATGGCGCGAGCCGAGGTGGCCTCATGACGATTCTCGCCATTGCGCTTGCCCTGGTCGGCGCGGTTTTCTTTTCCTCCGGCGCACTTCTGCAGCACGGCGTGGTGACCGGGCTGGCCGGTCGCACGCGGCTCGGGGAGCTGATCCGGGCGCCGCGCTGGCTCGGCGGGCTGGCCCTGCTCGGTTCGGGGGCGGGCGTCCACGCGGTCGCGCTGGGGATGGCTCCGCTGACCGTCGTGCAGCCGGTCGGGGTGATCGCCGTGGCGATCACCGCGATTCTCGACCGGAGGCGGCGGGATCTTCCCGCGGTCGCGGTCACGATGCTCGGCGTCGGGACGTTCGTGACCGTCGCCGCGGGCAGCACCACGAGCACCGCGGTCGGCGCCGACGCGCAAACGCGGGCGGCATTGCTGGTGCTGGGGGTCGTGGCGCTGCTGACGCTGGTCGGCGCGCTCGCTTCCCGTCCGTCGATCCGCGGACTGTGTTTCGGCGCGGCCGGCGGCGCTGCCTACGGCTTCGTTTCGGTATTGATGCGAGCGGTTTCCCTCGAAGTCCGCGACGGCACCGTCGACTTCAGCACCGCGGTGTCCGTCGCCGCGATGGTGACGGCGCTGGTGGTCGGCGGCTGGCTCGTGCAGCTGTCCTACCGGTGCGGCCCGCCGCATCTCGCCGTCGCGTGCTTGACCGTCGTGGACCCGCTGGTCGCGGTGGGTCTCGGCGCCGGGGTGCTCGGCGAAGCCACCCATCTCGACCCCATGGCGACCGCGGTCGCGCTGACCGCGGCCGTGTTGGCGGTCGGCGGCGTCGCGGTGCTGAGCCGCGGCAGTTCTTCTCCTGTTCACTCCACCAGATCGGAGCACCCTGTGAACGACGACCGGGCTTTGCGCATCGTGGTCGCCGCCGAAACCTATCCGCCGGACGTCAACGGCGCGGCGCAGTTCGCGTACCGGCTGTCCGCCGGACTCGCCGGCCGCGGCCACGAGGTCCACGTGATCAGCGTCGACCCGGAGGGCCCGGCGCGCACCGAAAGAGACGGCGACGTCGTGGTGCACCGCGTCCGGTCGCACCGCACCCCGTTCCACCGGACCTTCCGGATCGGCCTGCCCTGGGAGGTGAGCAAGGACGTCGCTGCGCTGCTGGAGGAGTTGCAGCCGGACCTTGTCCACGTCCAGGCGCATTTCGTGGTCGGCAGGTACGTGCTGAAGCACGCCGCCGCGATGGGCGTCCCGGCGGTGGCGACGAACCACTTCATGCCGGAAAACCTGTTCGGCCACGTACGAGTGCCGGAATGGCTGCGCGGCGCGGCCTCGCGGTGGGCGTGGCGCGACCTGACGCGCGTGTTCTCTTCGGCCCGCGTCGTCACCGCGCCGACCCCGCGTGCGGTGGAACTGTTGCACGACAACGGTTTCCCGAAGCGTGCGATCCCGGTGTCGTGCGGTATCGACATCGACCGCTACCGGTCGCGTACCGTGTCGCGCTCGTCCGGCGATCCGACGGTGTTGTTCGTCGGTCGGCTCGACGAAGAGAAGCGCGTCGACGAGCTGTTGCGCGCGGTCGCGCTCGTGCCCGGTTTGCGGGCGGAGCTCATCGGTGACGGTTCGTGCCGGGCGGAGTGGGAAAAGCTGACCGCCGAGCTGGGGATCGCCGACCGGGTGCGGTTCCGCGGGTTCGTGTCCGAAGAGGACTTGCTGGACGCCTACGCGGCCGCGGACGTCTTCTGCATGCCGGGCATCGCCGAACTGCAGAGCCTCGCGACGATGGAGGCGATGGCGGCGGGGAAGCCGGTGGTGGTCGCGGACGCGATGGCGCTGCCGCACTTGTGCCGCCCGGGCTACAACGGCTGGCTGTTCGAACCGGGCAACGTGGAGGAGCTGGCCGAACGGCTGCGCGCAGTCGTCGCCGACCCGGCGACGTTGGCACGGATGGGGGCAGCGAGCGGCAAGATGATCGCCGGGCACGCGCTGGAGTCCAGTTTGGATTCGTTCGAGGCGTGTTACGGCGAGGCGATGGGCCGGGTCGCGGCGGTGCCCGCGGCCGCCTGAGGCTTGCGGGGGACTGGGGGTGGCCGGGTTCGCCGGACGCAGGGGAGGGAACCGGCGAACCCGGCCGGGCTCAGGCCAGGGTGATCGCGTAGAGCTGCACGCGCGGGTCGTTCGGCAGGCTCACCGACTGGACGGTCTTGGCGCCGTCCACTGTGGAGGTGAGGCCGAACAGCCGCACCGGCGGGCCGTCGATACCGCTGCCCGCCTTGATGCGGTGCGGCATGTCGAGCACGACAGTCGTGCCGGACGGCGTCGAACCGGCCCAGTCGCCGAACGTCACCGGAAGATCCGCGCTGGAGCCGTCGCTGTAGTGCACGGTCAGCGAGGTGGACACCGGGCCGTTGTGCGACGAGCCGATCAGCTGCATCGCCTGGTGCTTTCCGGCGGGCAGCAGCAGCGATTGCCCGCGTGCTTCCACGAAGTTCACCGCGGTGCCAGTGGGATCCGGCGCCGCGTAGGTGACTCCATTGTGGACGAAAGGTCCGGCTGGCGGCATCAGGTCAGCGTCGTAACTCCAGCCGCTGCCGTCGAAGTTGCCCTCCGTGGACGCCGCGACGGTCGCGGTCCCGTCGTGGTTGCGGTCGTGGCTGAGATCGACCGCGCACTGGGTTCCGGACGTCGTCGCACACACCGTCGGTTCGCGGACTTCGATGCTCGCGGTGCGGGTGACAGTATTCGCTCCCGGCCCGGAGGCCTTGAGCTGCACCGAGTACGTGCCGACCGGGGTATTGGCCGGAACGGTCACCGTGACCGGCGCGGTCTTCTGCGTCGGCAGCTGGGAGGACCACAACAGCTGCAGCGGTTCGGTCCGCACCTGCCAGCCGGACGGTGCCGACGAGGTCACGAAAACCGGCTGGGCGCCGGGATTCTGGCCGAGCACGTCGAGGTTCAAGTGGACAGTCTGCGCCGCCGATTGCTGGGGCAGCACGACCGAACTCGGCCGCAGCGTCGCGTCCACATGCCGGCGCAGATCGCCGGTCGCCTTGTTCACCGACGGCGGTTCCGTGCCCGGCTGGGTGCCCCAGGAGGACGGTGTCGCACCGACCTGGTAGGCGAGTTCGCCGCCGTGCGAGACTGCGGACCAGTCGAGCCAGGTCTGCCGGACGTCCCGGCCGTTGAGCGAAACGCTTTGTACGTAACGGTTCGTGTCGCTCGCGCCGGGCGCGGTGACGGTGAGCGTGCCGCCTTGCCTGCCCTCGTACTGTCCGATCTGGACGGTCGCCGAGTCGAACTGGGGACTGGACACCGCGAGGAAGTTCGCGCCGCTCATCGTCGGGTAGAGACCGAGCGAGGAGAAGACGTACCAGGCGGACATCGTGCCGAGGTCGTCGTTGCCGGTCATGCCGTCCGGGCCGGTGGTGAACAGCGTCATCGCCGCGCGGACGACGGTCGCGGTCTTCGCCGGCGCGCCGACCCAGTTGTACATGTACGGGGACAGCAGGTCGGGCTCGTTGTTGGGGTTGTAGGTGGCCTTGGCGTAGTAGTCGTACGGGCTGGCGATCCAGTCGTTGCGCGTGGTGCCCGCCGGGTCCTTGAGCAGGTTGTCGTAGGCGAAGAAGGAGTCGAGCCGTTTTTCGGTCGCCTGCTTGCCGCCCATCAGGTCGGCGAGCCCGGCCGGATCCTGCGGGACGAGCCATTGGTACTGGTAGGCGCCGCCTTCGTGGAACTGGTGGTCGGCGTCGACCGGGTTGTACGGCGTGAGCCAGGTGCCGTCAGTGGTGCGCGGGCGGAACTGCTTGTCCGCGGCGTTCCAGACGTTGCGGTACCACTGGCCGCGGTCGGCGAACATGCGCGCGTCTTCCTGATGGCCCAATCCCTTGGCCATCAACGCGAGCGCGGCGTCGGCGGCGGAGTACTCCATGGTCGCCGAGGTCGGATGCTCGCAGTCGTTGTCGCCGCCCTTGGCCGCGCAGTCCTTGCCGAGCGTGAGTCCGCTCGGGATGTAACCGCGGTCGTTGTAGTAATTCACGCCGGAGCGCCCGTTGTACGGCGAATCGGCGGGCGGCGTGGTGGTCGCGTTCTTCTTGAGCAGCGCGTACGCCTCGTCCTCGTGGCCGGCCAGCAAACCCTTCGACCAGGCCTCGACGAGGAACGGCGTCACCGGGTCGCCGGTCATGATGTTGGTTTCGCTGCCCGCCAGCGCCCATCTCGGCAGCCAGCCGCCGTCGCGGCCGATCGCTACGACCGAGAGCGCGACGTCTCGGGCCACCTGCGGTTCCAGCATTTCGAGCAACTGGTTCTGCGGACGGTAGGTGTCCCACAGCGAGAAGTTCTGATACGGCGTGTACCCGTCAGCGCGGTGAACCTTGCCGTCGAAACCGGCGTAGTCGCCGCTGAGGTCGCCAGCCAGGTTCGGATGCAGCTGCGCGTGGTAGAGCGCGGTGTAGAAAGCGGTCTGCCGTTCGACGGTGCCGCCGCTGATCTTGATCGCGCCGAGCCGGTCCGCCCACTGCTTGCGCAGGGCGGCGCGGGTGGCGTCGAAGTCGTAGCTGTCGCCGGTTTCTTTCGCGAGATTGTCCCGCGCACCAGCGAGACCGGTGTACGAGAGGCCTACTTTCAGGACGACATCGTGGTCAGTGGCAGCGTCGAAGCTGACCCACGCGCCGTTGCCGCCGGTGCCGGCGGCGTCGCGGCTGCCCGCGGTGCGGGTGGTGCCGCGCCAGGTGCCGTACGAGGCGAACGGACGGTCGAAAGTGGCGGTGAAGTAGACGGTGTGCTCGTCGTGCCCGGCGCAGAAGCCGCCCGCGCGCACGCGACCCTCGAGGGTCCGGTCGCCGACGACGTGGATCTCGGAATCCTTCACGGACTGGTTCGCCTGGCCGGTGTTGAACAGCACGTTGGCCTGGCCGGTCGACGGGAAGGTGTACCGCTGCCAGCCGGTGCGCGGGGTGGCGGTCAGCTCGGCATTGACGCCGTACTTCTTCAGCCCGACGCGGTAGTAGCCGGGTTCGGCCTTCTCGTCGTCGTGGCTGTACTCGGATTTGTAGGCGTTCTTGTCGACGGAATCGACGGCGCCGGTGGTCGGCATGACCGGCAGCTCGCCCATCACGCCGCAGCCGACGCCGGAGAGGTGCGTCTGGCTGAAGCCGTAGATCGTGTTCTGCTGGTAGTCGTAGCCGCCTTGGCCGCCGGTGTCGGGGCTGACCTGCACCATGCCGAAGGGTGCGCTGGCTCCGGGGAAGGTGTTGCCGAAGTTCTGCGTGCCGACGAACGGATTGACCAGCGACACCGGATCCGCCGCCGCCGCGCTCGCCGGGGTGCCGGACACCAGCCCGGCCACCACGAAGCCCGCCGCCGCGATCGCGGCCACCCGTCTCTTCTGCGACCACATGGACGCGCTACCTCCAGGGCTGACAACGTTGTCATCGTGCGAGCCGGTGCGGAGGCGACCGGCTGCTGAGCAGCTTGTCATCCCGCCGCGGGTTTGAGAAGGCCGACAACGGGACAGCTTCCGGCCCGCCGTTCCCGGCCCGCCGTTCGGGAAAGCCACGCCGTGGTACCGGCCGCTCCGGCAGCCGAAGCACCGCCAGGGTGCCGCCGGTGGGCAGGTTTCCCGAATTCCAGCTTCGCGCCCAGCACCAGCGGCTGCGCTCGTCCACCCGAACCCCTGCTGCGGCCGCGTGCTCATGATCGGCGTCCGATGGTGCTGCTCGGCGCCCTGCTGATCACTCTGGGCCGCTCGCTCGGCCGTCGCGCCGTGGCCCGCCCGCCGCGGCCTGGCGGGATGGCTTTCACTGGGTATGCGGCGCATTTCGAGGTCCTGAAGCCGTACTCCTTCGTGCACCGGGCGACGCTGCTCGCGCCCTGACCGCGGTTTCCTTCACGCACTCGTCGAGACCAGTGCGGGTCGGCGGGTCGCCAGCAGAGTGCACCCGACCGCCGCCGCGTAGCCGAGGGCGACCACTGTCATCGGGACGCTCAGCGACATCGTCGAGCCCGCGGTGAGCAGCGTGCCGAGCACCGCGGTGCCCAGGGCGCCTCCGGTCTGCCGGGCCGTGTTCAGCACTCCGCTGGCCAGCCCGGTGTGCTCTTCGGGAGGCGTCGACATGGCGACCGACGTCATCGCGGGCATCGCGATCGAGCAGCAGCACAGCACCACGCCGCCTGCCATCACCAGCGGCAGGGAATCCGCCGCGGCCAGCAGGATCGCGCCGAGACCGGCGAGGCCGAAACCGGTCAGCATCGGGGTGCGGGGGCCGAAGCGGGCGGTGAGTCGTCCGCTGCCGGTGGCTCCGATGCCGATCGCGACGGTGAGCGGCAGCGTCAGCATGCCGGTCGCGAACGCGGACTGGTGCAGCGGGCCCTGGAGGAACAGCGAGAGGCACAGCAGGGTGCCGTAGAAGCAGAAATTGAAGAGCAGCCCCGCGGTGCTCGCGGCGGAGAACGGACGCGACGAGAAGATCGCCAACGGCAGCATCGGATCGCGGCGGCGTCGCTCGGCCAGGACGAACCCGAGCCCGGTCAGCGCTCCGGCGGCGATCAGCGGGAGGGCCCAGCCGGAGCGGCCGACCTGGATCAGCCCGCCGGCCAGCGCGGACAAGGCGAGGGTTCCGAGGACGAACCCGGACGGATCGAGGCGGCGGTCCCTCGACGGCGATTCGACGACATACCGGCGGGTCAGCACGACGGCGAGGGCGGCGAACGGAAGGTTGACCCAGAAGATCGCCCGCCAGTCGACCAGCGCGACGAGCACGCCGCCCGCCACCGGGCCGGTCGCGAGGCCGATGCCCGCGATGCCGCCCCACACGCCGAGCGCGTGCGCCCGCGCCCGCGGCTCCGGGAACTGCCGGACGATCAGCGCGAGCGAACACGGCAGCAACGCCGCCGCGCCGATGCCCTGCAGCGTCCGCGCGACGATCAGCACCGGAAGCGTCGGGGCCAGCGAGCACAGCGCGGACCCGACCCCGAACACGACGGTCCCGAGCACGCAGACCCGCCGCGAGCCGTACCGGTCGCCGAGCGAGCCCGCGGTGAGCATGCCCGCGGCCAGCGCGATGGTGTAGCTGGCGATCGCCCATTGCTCACCGCCCAGCCCGCCGCCGAGGTCGTGCCGGATCGCTTCGACGGCGACGTTCACCACCGTCGCGTCGAGTTGGACGATGAAGAACGGCAGGCAGAGCGCGATCAGTGCGAGTCGTTGCGTTGTCGCAGTCATGCGTCCAGCGTGACGCGGAAACCGTTCGGTGCGGGCCGAAGCATGAGATGCGCTGGGAGGAACAGGAGTCCGGCCGTCTACTTAGGACTCGTGCACTCGGGTGAAGTCCGGCTTGCGGTGTTCGCGGTGCGAGGCGAGGCCTTCGCGGACCTCGGGACCCGCGAAGCCGTAGAACTCCAGCGCCAGTGACGAATCGAAGATCGCGCCCGCGAGCTGCCGGTACCAGAGGTTGAGGCTCTGTTTGGTCCAGCGGATCGCGTTCGGCGCGCCATTGGCCAGTTCGTGTGCGATTTCCCGGGCGGTGGGCAGCAGGTCGGCCTCCTCCTCGACGCACAGCGATACGAGCCCGATCCGTTCCGCCTCCGCTCCGGACATCGGGCGGCAGGTCATCAGGTAGTACTTGGCTTTGGCCATCCCGCACAGCAGCGGCCAGCACACCGCCGCGTGGTCGCCCGCCGCGACGCCGAGCCGGGTGTGCCCGTCGATGATCTTCGCATTGGCGGCGACCACGGAGATGTCCGACAGCAGCCCGGCGACCAGCCCTGCCCCGACGGCTGGGCCGTGGATCGCGGACACGGTCGGTTTGGAGCAGTCGATGACGTTGTAGACCAGGTCGCGAGCCTCGCGCATGGTGCGGGAACGGGCCTCGAAGTCGTTCGCGAGCTTCTCGACCAGGTCGAATGAGCCGCCCGCGGAGAACCCCTTGCCTTCGCCGCGCAGCAGGACGGCTTTCACCGCGGGGTCGCGGTCGAATTCGCGCCAGATGTCGGCGAGTTCACCGTGCGCGGCGTCGCTGACCGCGTTGAGGTTCGGGGCGTCCAGGACGAGTTCGATGACGCCGTCCTCGTCCGGTCCGTCGATCCGCAGGTTCTCGAACTGCGCGTAGCGGCTCATTCAGCTTCCCTCCGTCGTCCGGATCACCTGCGCCACCATGCCATCGGTTCGGACGCTGCCGCCAGAGTCAGGGGTCCTCGAAGAGTGCGACGGCGAGGCCAAGCGGGACTCGCGCAACATGGCTTATGCGATACTTTGTCTCCTGTTCCGTTCGCCAGAGGGGGAGGCGATGCCCGAAACCACGGGCGCGGCACCGCGCCGCGGCGGTCCGGCGAACCTGAAAGCGCTGGCGGCGCACGAGAT
This sequence comes from Amycolatopsis echigonensis, assembly GCF_002846615.1. Taxonomy (NCBI): domain Bacteria; kingdom Bacillati; phylum Actinomycetota; class Actinomycetes; order Pseudonocardiales; family Pseudonocardiaceae; genus Amycolatopsis; species Amycolatopsis echigonensis. The sequence goes on from NZ_PJMY01000003.1 coordinate 6,294,855, forward strand.
CCGGCGACGGGTCTTCTCCGGTCAGCTGCGGGCCGGGGAGAAGATCGACCAGGAGGCGCTGGCCGACGAACTCGGCATCAGCAAGCTGCCGATCCGGGAAGCGCTGATCACCCTCGACCACGAGGGCGTGGTGGAGCACATCGCCCGCCGGGGCGCGTTCGTGGCGCAGATGACGCGCGACGACATCCGGGACCACTACCGCGTGTTCGGCCTGGTGTCGGGCCTGGCCGCGGAGCGCGCGGCGAAAAACCTGTCTCCGGAAAGCCTGCAGGCGCTGCACGATCTCGCGGACCGGATGGAGTCCGGAGCGGACCGTGCCGAACAGGAACGGCTGAACTTCGAGTTCCACCGCAGGATCAACTACGCGGCCGATTCCCGCCGGCTGGTCTCGATTCTGGGCATCCTGGCGAAAACGGTCACGCACGGGTTTTACGAGGCGCACGAGGACTGGCCCGGCAAGGCGCACGAAGACCACCGGAAGATCTTGAACGCGCTCAGCGCCCGCTCGGCGTCGCGGGCACGGTCCATTGTGGAGAAACATTTCTCGGACGGCGGAGACCGCGCGGTCGCTTTGCTGGAGAAACAAGGCTTCTGGGACAGCTGACTCCGGGCGTCAGCGCCGCTTCAGCAACTGTGCCAAGTGGACACCGCGCACGCCGGCCAGCTGATCGGCCTGTGTGCGGCAGGAGAAACCGTCGGCGAGGAACACGGCGTCCGGATTGTCGCGCAGGGCCGGAAGCAGCGCATTCTCCGCTACGGCAACGGAAACGTCGTAGTGTCCGCGTTCCATGCCGAAGTTCCCGGCCAGGCCGCAGCATCCGGCGAGAGTGTGCAGTTCCGCGCCGGTGGCGGCGAGCAGGGCTCGGTCGGCTTCGAAGCCCATCACCGAATGGTGGTGGCAGTGCGGCTGCGCGACCACGGTGACGCCGGACAGGTCGGGCGCTTGCCAGCCTTCGGTCTTGGCGAGGAGTTCGGCGAGCGTGGTGACCGCGGCGGAGACCGTTGTGGCGTCCGGATCGTCGGGGAACAGGTCCAGCAGGTCGGACCGCAGCACCGCGGTGCACGACGGTTCGACGCCGACGATCGGGAGTCCGGCCTGCGCGTAGGGACGCAGCGTGTGCACGAGATCGCGGAGCTTCCGGCGGGCGGTGTCGAGCTGGCCGGTGGTGATCCAGGTGAGCCCGCAGCACGGACGGCGCGGCGGAACCAGCACGCGGTATCCGGCGTCCGAGAGCACCGCGGCGACAGCTTCGGCGACCTCGGTGTCCATCCCGTCCGAGAAGGAATCCGCCCACAGCACCACCTCCGGACCCTGCTCGCGGATCCTGCGCCGGGACCGGGTGAACGGGCGGCGGGCAAACCTCGGTGCGCGGCGACGAGTGTCCACTCCGGACAGTGCTAACAGGACCTTCTCGACCGGACGGAACGACATCAGCGCGTTGACGACGAGCGGGCCGAGCACGGGGACTCGGTGCAGCAGGCGGATCCAGTCCGGCAACCGGCCCAGCGTGTAGTGCGAGACGGGACGGATCCGGTGCCGGTACTTCCGGTGCAAGGCCTCGGATTTGTACTGCGCCAGGTCCACTCCGGCCGGACAGTCGCTGCCGCATGCCTTGCAGGACAAGCACAGATCAAGCGATTCGTGCACGGCGGTGTCCGCCCACCCGGAGACCAGCGACCCGTTCGCGACCTCCTGCAGCACCCGGGCGCGACCGCGCGTGCTGTCCTTTTCGTCGCGGGTGGCGAGATAGGACGGGCACATGAATCCGCCGGACGCACGGTTGTCGGCGCGGCATTTCCCGACGCCGACGCAACGGTGCACCGCGCGGGTGAAGTCGCCGCCGTCGTGTGCGAAGGAGAATCCGCCCGCGACGACCGGGAGCGGAGGTGCTTGCGGGCGGCGGAGATCGGCGTCGAGCGGGTGCGGCCGCACGAGGACGCCCGGGTTGAGGAGGTCGTCGGGATCGAAGAGATTCTTGACCGCGCCGAACAGGTCGATCGTTTCGGCCGAGTACATCCGCGGCAGCAGTTCGCCGCGCGCGCGGCCGTCGCCGTGCTCGCCGGAGAACGAGCCGCCGTAGCCGACGACCAGCTCCGCGGCCGCGGTCATGAACGCGCGGAACACCGACGCGTCGCGTTCGAGGGGCAGGCCGAGCCGGACGTGCACGCAGCCGTCGCCGAAGTGGCCGTAGGGGAGTCCTTCGAGGCCGAATTCGTCGAGGAGCGCGTCGAAGTCCCGCAGATACGCGCCGAGCCGTTCGGGCGGGACCGCGGCGTCCTCCCAGCCGGGCCACGCCTGCTCGCCGGTCGGAGTCCGGCCCGCCAACCCGGCGCCGTCCTCGCGGATCCGCCACATCGCGGCGGCCGCGGCACCTTGGGCGAGCACGACGTGGTCGAGCGCCTGGGAATCCGCGACGAGACGCTCGGCGTTGTGCCGGGCCTGCGCTTCCGTCTCGCCGCCGACCTCGATCATCAGCCAGCCGCCGCCGTCCGGGAGCGCGGGCACGGCGCCGCGATGGTGGCGCACCAGGTCGACCAGCCGGGCGTCGAGCCCTTCGACCGCCAGCGGCCGGTGCGGCAGCAGCCCGGGCACGACGTCGCCGGCCGTCGCCATGTCCGGGTAGCCGAGCACGACCAGCAGCCGCGCGGGGGAGATGTCGACCAGATCGACGGTCGCTTCCAGCGTGACCGCCAGCGTGCCTTCGGTGCCGACCAGCGCGCGGGCCAGCGACCGGCCGTTCTCCGGCAGCAGGTGTTCGAGCGAGTAGCCGGACACCTGACGGCTGAACCGGCCGAATTCGGTGCGCACCAGGCTGAGCCGGGTGTCGATCAGCTCGGCGAGGCCCGGTACCGCGCTGGACGGACCCGCGGTGAACTGGCGTCCGGTGCCGTCCACGACGCTGAGCTCGCGAACGTTGTCCGCGGTGCGGCCGTAGGCGATCGCGTGCGGCCCGCAAGCGTTGTTGCCGATCATGCCGCCGAGCGTCGCGCGGGCGTGCGTGGACGGGTCGGGGCCGAAGCGCAGCCCGTGCGGCGCGGCGGCGCGCTGCAGGTCGGCGAGAACGACGCCGGGCTGCACGACCGCGGTCCGCGCCTCGGGGTCCAAGTCGACAATGCGGGTGAGGTGCCGCGAAAAGTCGATCACCACGCCCGGTCCGATCGCGTTGCCCGCGACCGACGTGCCCCCGCCGCGACTGGTCAGCGGAACACCGTGGCGGCGGGCGATTTCGAGGGTCGCGAGAACGTCGCCGGTGTCCTTCGGCAGCACGACGACCTGCGGGACGACCCGGTAATTGGACGCGTCAGCGGAGTACTCGGCGCGACGGCGGACGTCGGCGTGCACCTCGCCGCGGACGTTCGCGCGAAGGTCGGCGAGCAAGTCGGTTTCGGTGGGCATCCCGGGTCGAATCTAGGTGTTTGAAACAGTGCCGTCAATCCGTACGCTGGCCCGATGACCTCGGGACGGAGGGGACCGCCGCCGGGACTGGCCCGGGTGCGGCGCGTGAGCGTGGTGGACTCGCTGGTCGAAGAGATGACCCGGAAAATCCTCGGCGGCGAATGGCCTCCCGGGACCGCGCTGCCGTCGCTGCGGCAGTTCGCGGCCTCGGCCGGGGTGTCGATGCTGACCGTCCGGGAAGCGGTCCGGACGCTGCAGGCGCGCGGCTGGGTCGAGACGCGCCAGGGGATCGGCACGTTCGTGCTGGAACCCGAGGCCGGCGGCTTCGTGCCGTGGCAGCTGGGCGCTTCGGACGTGGCGGAGTACCGGGAGCTGGTCGAGGCGAGGGAGGCGATCGAGGCGACCGTCATCGCCTTGGCCGCCCGCCGCCGGACCGCCGCCGAGCTGGCGGTTCTGGCGGACTTGGCCGACCGGATGGCCGCCGCCCGCGCCGACCGGGACCGTTTCCTGGAGGCGGACGCGGAGTTCCACGTCGCGCTGGCCGAGGCCGCGCACAACCGGATCCTGCTGCGCAGCATGCTCGCGATCCGCCTCCCGCTGCGCCGCCTGATGGCCGACCGGCTCCTCCAGGAACTCGCCGATCACGGCGACCTCGCCCGGTCGTGGGAGGACCACCGGGCGATCGCGGAGGCCGTGCGGGCGGGCGACCCGGAGCCGGGATGTGCCGCGCTGGCTCGGATTGCCGCGCGCGCCCGGTCCTATGTGGACTCGACGCTGCCGGGTTTGCCTGCCCGCCGTCCGGGTAACCGGAATCCCGACGACGACGCCGGGAGGTGATCGAGATGGCCGCGCACGAGACCGTGGACGACGAGCTGTGGACGGAATTCCACCGTGTCGTGAACATGACCTCGCGGGAGCTGGCCGACTGGCTGCGCACCCGGGAAGCCGGACCGGAAACCGAACCGCTGCCGGACCGGGCGGGCCCGGCGACCGGCCGCAAGGTGCTGTCGATCCTGGGCAAGCGCAGGTCGGACGTGAACCAGAGCGACGTCGAGGTGATGCGGGACGTGGTCGACCGCGTGCACGCCTCGCGCCGCGACGACCTGGAACCCGTGGCGGGCGACGCGGGATGGCGGCAGGGCCTGATGTCGCTGGGGCACGACCCGGTGAAGCCGGTCCGGGACTGATCCGGCCGGGCTCTGCTGGATCTGCTGAGGCCGCCAGCTCGGGTGGATAGAGCGTTCGGCGTACCGCCGAGGATGACCTGGCGTTGCTGGTTCGCCCCTATGAGAGGCCTTCTCAGTGGTGGGGGACAGCCGGGCGTTTTCTCGCCAGCCGATGGGCTCCTCTCACGACGCGGAGGCCGGTGAGGGATGCAGAGGTCCTCACCGACCTCCGGTGAGGGATGCAGAGTCCTTCAAGCTCCCTTCACGGACATCCGCGGGAGCGGATGTGCGCGGCATCGCGTCTTAGCTAGTACCTCGCACTGGGCGAGCATTGCGCCATACAACCCGCAGCACACCGCATAGACCCGCAGCCATACCGCGCAACCCCGGGTGGCGTGGGACGCATCCCACGCGACACGGGGTCCTGCCCAGCGGAATCCAGTTCGGTGCCCGGTGGGCAGGCACGAGCGCGCGCCGAGATTCCCGGCCCACGCGCTCGCGCGCGAGCGTGACGGGTCTGCATACGAATGGCCCGCCGCAGGCTCGCGCTGGCGGCGATCCTCCCCGCGGAAGCCGCTCCGGTGCCGGAAACCCGGCCGAGCTGCGCAAGCCCCCGGCCTCGGTGCGCCCCCGGGACGCACCGAGGCCCGGGGTTCTTCCCCTCGGCCCGGTGGTTCGTGGTCAGCCGCCCGCCATGGCTCCGATGATCAGGAACGGCTCCGCTCCGGACAGGACCGGCGCGGGCAGCGCGGTGTCCGGGGCGGTGTTCGACAGGTCTTCCTCGCAGGCGAAGAACCGGACGAACGCCCGGCGTTTGCCGGTGGTCGTGTCGCGGACCGTGCCGCGCAGCTGGGGGTAGGTGCGTTCCAGCGCGTCCAGCAGGGCGTCCCGGGTCGGCGGGTCCTCGACCGGCAGCTGGATCTCGCCCTCGACCTTCGCCAGGCGGCGCAGGTGCGTGGGCAGCTTGACGCGCACGACGGTCGTCATCGCAGGGTCTGCACCTCCACCGAGCACACCGCGGGCAGGTCGCGCACGATCGGGGCCCAGCTGTCGCCCGCGTCGTTCGACGCGTAGACCTGGCCGCCGGTGGTGCCGAAGTAGATGCCCGCCTCGTCGCAGGAGTCGACGGCCATCGCGTCGCGCAGGATGTTCACGTAGCAGTTCTCTTGCGGCAGGCCGGCGGTGAGCGGCTCCCATTCGTCGCCGCCCGTGCGGCTGCGGTACACGCGCAGCTTGCCCTCCGGCGGGTAGTGCTCGGAATCGCTGTGGATCGGGACCACGTACACCGTTTCCGGCTCGTGCGGGTGCACCGCGATCGGGAACCCGAAGTCGCTCGGCAGGTTGCCGCTGATCTCCCGCCAGTGCTCGCCCGCGTCGTCCGAGCGCATCACGTCCCAGTGCTTCTGCATGAACAGCACGTCCGGCCGCGACGGATGCAGCGCGATCCGGTGCACGCAGTGCCCGACCTCGGCGTCCGGGTCCGGGATGCCGTCGGAGTGCAGGCCGTGGTTGATCGGCTGCCAGGTTTCGCCGCTGTCGTCGCTGCGGAACGCGCCCGCGGCCGAGATCGCGGTGAACATCCGCTGCGAGTTCCGCGGGTCGAGGATGATCGTGTGCAGGCACAGCCCGCCCGCGCCCGGCTGCCAGGCCGGCCCGGACGTGTGCTTGCGCAGCCCGGTCAGCTCCTTCCAGCTCTTCCCGCCGTCGGTGCTGCGGTACAGCGCCGCGTCCTCCGCGCCCGCGTACACCGTGTCCGGGTCGGTCAGCGACGGTTCCAGATGCCAGATCCGGGTGAACTCCCACGGCTTCGGCGTTCCGTCGTACCAGAGGTGCTCGCCCGCGCCACCCTCGTAGGCGAAGTCGTGGTCGACCTGGTTCCAGGTCTTCCCGCCGTCGTCGGACCGCTGGATCAGCTGGCCGAACCACGACGTGGACTGCGACGCGTACAGCCGGTCCGGGTCCGCGGGCGAGCCGGCGAGGTGGTAGACCTCCCAGCCGCCGAAGTGCGGACCGTCGACCTCCCAGCGCGTGCGGCCCTCGTCCGAGGTGAGGATGAACGCGCCCTTGCGCGTGCCGACCAGTACTCGAACTCCAGGCATGGCTTCTCCCTGACAACGGCCCTGTGACCTGGCTCAACCTAATCTCGCCAGCCGCGGCCCGCCTCTCCATTCTTGCGCTCCCGCCGACGCCAGCGGCGGCAGCGCGACCAGCACCGGAGGCGACCACGCGGGCGCGACGTCCAGCCGGACGTCCTGGCGCAGCGGCACCGGGCCGGCCCGGATCCGCACCGGCCGCGCGGCCGAGCCGACCGCCTGCACGCTCGGGACGAGCTGCGCCCGCGGATCGGCCGCCGACGGCAGCGCGCAGGCCAGCAGCCGGTAGGTGCCGGCGGGCACGTCGACGAGCGTGAACTCCAGGTCCGGCCCGAGCAGCGAGCCGCTGACCGGTAGCCCGCGCGCCGACGACGCGAACAGCCCGACGTACACCGCCGGGGCTCCGCCGAGCGCGGCGACCGCGGCCGGGCTCAGCAGCGCGCGGCCGACGACGGCCCCGCCCGCGCAGTCCGGGCCCGGCACCCGCACCGGTTCCGGCGGGTGCTCGGCGAGGAGGCCGGGCAGCTGCCGGAACCGGTGCGGGCTGACCCCGACCGCCGCGGTGAACCGCGTGGTGAAGGTGCCCGGTGCGGAGAACCCGACCTCGTGGCAGATGTCGACCACTTTCTCGCCGGTGTCCAGCAGCAGCTCCTTGGCGAGCTGGAAGCGTTGCGCGGCAAGGAATTTCCCCGGGGGCAGGCCGATCTCCCGCTCGAACGCGCGCGCCAGGTGGAACGGGCTGTACCGGACGTGGTCGGCCACGTCCTCGAGCGTGAGCTGCCGGGTGCGGCCGGCGGCCAGGAACCTCGCCGCCTCCAGCACGGCGTCCCGCATGTGCACACCTCCTCGGATGTGCCGCCATGGTAAATCCGGGCACCGACAATTCCGGGCCGTCAGCCGTCTTCCCGGCCGACGACGACCTCCGAACGGGGCAGCTGACATCGGCCAACGCCTACCCGTCGGCAACTCCGCGGCGAGCAGGGTGTCGCCGGGTTCTGCCGTCGCCGCTGACCTTTTCGACGGCCATTTCCCACGGTTCGGTGCTCGATCCCGCCGGATCGAAAGCACCGCTGGGGCACCGCTCCGCGTGATACCGCCCGTCCGGCACACGGCGACCACGGCCCTCACCGATTCGGGCCGCACCCGCAGTACTCGGCCACCGGAGAAGCGTCGCCCAGCCAGCGGCGCGCGGCCGATCCCCGCCGAAGACCGTTCTCGCGCGGCCGGAAAACCGAATACCCGAGCTAAACGCGGGTCACTCGGCGGCGCGGTTCTTGCGGTGGTTCGCGTTGAAGCGCGCCTTCTTGTGCCGGTTCCCGCACGTGTTCATCTCGCACCATCGGCGGGTGCGGCTCTGGCTGGTGTCGAAGAACGCGGCTTGGCAGGTCGGCGAGGCGCACAAGGCCAGTTTTCCGTCTCGTTCGCCCGAGATGATGCTGATCGCGTCGGCGGCGATCACTCCGAGGGCGTCTTCCACGGCGGTCGCCGAGCTGAGCTGCCAGCGCCGTTTGCCGTCGGGCGTCAGGACAGCCGCGGCGCGGCCCTGCGCGCTGCGGGCGTTGATGACTTCGACCGCGGCCTGGGGGAGCGGGTCCCGCAGCGCGGCCGCGGTCGCGGCGGCGTGGATCGACTCCCGCAGTTCCCGGGCGAGTTCGAGCTGCTCGGCGGTGCAGGAGTCCACCGCGAGGCCGCTCACCGCCAGCCAATCGGCGAGCCGCTGCGGAGTCGGAATGCGCTCGACGGCGTCGCCGCGGCGTTCGGTCAGCGTCGCCGTAAAGCTGGTCGCGAGCACGGTGCCGAGGCGGAAATCAGGGAAACCGGCAGGCATGGAACCAGCTTAGCCGGTTGCGCCCGGCCGCGGGCGGCTGCTAGAACCGTCTAAGCCGGTTCCACCCAGACCAGGAGGACTCATGACCGCTCTGACCAGCGAAGTAGAGGTGTTCCACGCCCGCGCGACAGACGCTGACCTCGAAGATCTGCGGGCTCGGCTGGCCGCGGCGAGGCTTCCGGAGGCCGAGACGGTGCACGGTCCCCGCCGATGGGAGCAGGGCGTTCCGCTCGCCGATCTGGCCGATCTCGTGGACTACTGGCGCACCGGGTACGACTGGCGGCCGTTCGAGGAGCGCCTCGACCGGATCGGCCAGTTCCGGACGGTCGTCGACGGTCTGGGAATCCACTTCCTGCACCGCCGCTCCCCGCGCGCGGACGCCGCGCCGCTGATCTTGACGCACGGATGGCCGGGCAGCGTCGCGGAGTTCGTCGACATCGTGGACGAATTGGCGGACCCGGAAGACCGGAGCGCGCCGGCGTTTCATGTGGTGGCTCCGTCCTTGCCGGGCTTCGGGTACAGCGACAAACCGGCTACGACGGGATGGGGGACGGAAAAGATCGCGGCCGCGTGGGCGGAATTGATGGACCGGCTCGGATACCGGAAGTTCTTGGCCCACGGCGGCGATTGGGGCGGGAACATCACCACGGTTCTCGCCGGCCGGTTCCCGGAGCGGGTTCTCGGGGTCCACACGCTCTTCGCGGAGGGACCGCCCGGATTGCCGACGGACGGCCTGACGGAGGACGAGCGCAGGTGGACCGAGGAAACCCGCCATTTCTGGCGGCACCGCGCGGCGTATGCGAAGCAGCAGGCGACTCGGCCGCAGACGATCGGGTATTCGCTCGTCGACTCGCCGGTCGGGCTGCTTGCCTGGATCGTGGACAAGTTCGCGGAGTGGTCGGATACCGAGGACAGTCCTTTCGAGACCATTTCCCGGGATCGCGTTCTGGACGACGTCACGCTGTATTGGCTGACGCGCTCGGGGGCGTCCGCGGCCCGGATCTACTACGAGAGCCACAATTCGCTCGACCCGGAGCTGCGGGTGGACGTTCCGGCGGCGATCAGCATGTATCCGCGCGATACGGAGAAGACCCCTCGCCCCTGGGCGCAGGAGCGGTTCCGGCAGATCGTCCGGTGGCGGGAGCCGGAACGGGGCGGGCATTTCCCGTCGCTGGAAGTGCCGGAGTATTTCGTCCAGGACCTGCGGGAAGGGCTCGCCGCCGTGCTGCGGGCGTGATACGTGGCAGGGGTCGGCCGCGACGTCGGCTAGTCGGCGGTGAAGATCGGGGCGAAGAACGCGGCCAGTTCGGCGGTGGCGGTGAGGGGAAGGACGTTCGCGACGTACTGGTCCGGCCGGACCACCACGACCGCACCGTCGGGCGAGATGCCGCGGGCGGCGAAGATGTCCTCCGCCGGGTCCGCCGCGTAGACCTTTTCGTAGTCGATCAGGGAGAAGGGGCCAGTGCGGGGGAGGAAGATCTCCGGCACCTCGCCGAGATCGACCTCCTCGTACGGCTGCGGGTAGATCACCTTCACGTCGAACCACGCGTCGATGTCGAGGTTCTTCGGCGTGTGGGCCACTACCGGGGAGTCCGGGGAATTCCCCAGCCAGTCCGCGAATTCTGCCACCGCGGCGGCGGAGGCGAACACGTAGATCCGCCAACGCCCGTCGGCCTGGGCGTGGTGTCCTAAGTGGACCGGGTTCGCGTCGCAGACCCGCATGACCGGAGCTGATTTGAAGCGTTTGCCGATCGGGAAGCCGGTGGCCAGGTGCTGGTGGTCCGGTTCGGCGATGAGCACCGACGGCTGGTAGCACGTCATGAAACCGGACGGGAATTCGAACGTTTTCACGTAGAATTCTTCCAGTTCCGCCGGATCGGCGAGGTCCTCCGGCCGGGCCGCCATCAGGGTCGACCATTCCTTGTCGAAGTCGATGAGGTTCTTCGCGATCAGCTGGCGTTCCGCGGAGTAGGTGGCCAGCAGCGAAGCGGGACCGCGGCCGTCGAGGACGTGGCCGAGTTTCCAGCCGATATTGAACCCGTCCTGCATCGAGACGTTCATGCCCTGTCCGGCTTTCGCGCTGTGCGTGTGGCAGGCGTCGCCGGTGATGAAGACGCGCGGCAGCCGGGTGTCGCCGACGGGTACGTCGTCGAATTTGTCCGTGAGACGGTGGCCGACCTCGTACACGCTGTGCCAGGCCACGTTCTTGACGTCCAGAGTGTAGGGCCGCATGATCGCGTTGGCGCGCGCGATGATCTGGTCGATCGTCGTCTTCCGCACGGCCCCGCGATCGTCCTCGGACACCTCGCCCAGGTCGACGTACATCCGGAACAGCGAGCCGCCCTCGCGCGGGATCAGCAGGATGTTGCCGCCGTCGTGGGACTGGATGGCGCATTTCGTGCGGATGTCCGGGAAATCGGTGACGGCGAGGACGTCCATCACGCCCCACGCGTGCAGAGCCTGGTCGCCGACGAGCCTCCGGCCGATCGACTCGCGCACCGCGCTGCGCGCGCCGTCGCAGCCGACCACGTATTTGGCCCGGACGACGCGATCCTCGCCGGTGCGCGGGCCGGTGGTGTGCCGCAGCGTGACGGCCACCGGGTATTCGTCGCCCTCGGTGATGGTCAGCGACTGGAATTCCAGGCCGAAATCGGGCTTCATCCGGCTCGGCGAATGGGCCATGTACTCGGCGAAATAGTCCTGCACCCGGGCCTGATTCACGATGAGGTGCGGGAATTCGCTGATCCCGGTGGGATCGTCGGGCACGCGCGACGAGCGGACGATGCGCTTCGGGTCGGCCGGATCGGGCTTCCAGAACGACATCGTGGTGATCCGGTACGCCTCATCGACGATCCGGTTCGCGAAGCCGAACGCCTGGAACGTTTCGACGCTGCGCGCCTGGATCCCGTCCGCCTGCCCGACCTCGAGCCGTCCGCCGCGGCGTTCGACGATCCGCGTGGTGACGCGCGGGTACCGGGACAGCTGCGCGGCGGTGATCATGCCCGCGGGACCGGTGCCCACGATCAGCACGTCGACCTCGTCCGGCAGTTCCTCGGGCCGGTCGATCCCGGTTCCGGCGGCGGGAAGCACGCGCGGTTCGCCGGAAACGTAGCCGTGGTGGTGGAACTGCATAAGTTTCCTCACCTCATCGTGAAGCACTGACAGCCAGGGGACCGTGTTCTATAATCGAACTCGTTGTTCAATTATGGAGTACGTCGATGCTAAGGTGGGCCGCTCCGGCGCACAAGACCCCGCGGGGAAGGACCGAGTCGTGACGGAAGCCAAGCAAGGGGCCGGGTCGCAGACGTTGTCGCGCGGGCTCACCGCGCTGGAAGTGCTCGCCGAGGCCGACGCGCCGCTGTCGATCGCCGAGCTGGCGGCGCGGCTCGGGCTGCACCGGTCGATCACCTACCGCATCGTGCGCACGCTCGAGGACCACGGCCTCGTCGTGCGCGGCGCGAACGGCGAGCTGGAGCTGGGAGCGCGGCTGGCGGCGTTGGCGCGCAACGTTTCCCGCGATCTGCAGTCGACCGCGCTGCCGGAGCTGACCGTGCTCGCCAACGAACTGGGCATGACGGCCTTCCTGGCGACGCTCGACGGCGAGGATTCCGTGGTCACGCTGGCCAGCGTCGAGCCGCGGCAGGCGACGGCGGCGGTGGCGCAGCGGCCGGGCAGCAGGCATCCGATCACCGACGGAGCGCCGGGCCGCGCGATTCTGCGGCAGCTGCGCGGGGAGGAAACGTCGTACGAGACCAGCCATGACGAGGTCATCCCCGGGCTGTCGTCGATCGCGGTGCCGCTCGCGGTGCCCGGGCAGCATCCAGCCGCGCTCGCGGTGGTGTATTTGACCGGTCCGGCCGACATCTCGGCGATCGGGGCGCGGCTGGCGCAGGCGGCGCAGGTGATCCGGGCCGAACTGCACCCGTGACGGACGCGGTGGACAGCGGCCGGGTCCGGCAAGCACGATGGCGTCCGTGGTACAGACAACGCGCTTCGCCCGCTTCCCGCTCGGACACTTCCCGACCCCGCTCGAACCGCTGGACCTGCTCACCGCGCGGCTGCGCGAACGCCGCCGGGACGTGCCGGACCTGTGGATCAAACGCGACGACTGCAGCGGTCTGGCGACCGGCGGCAACAAGACGCGCAAGCTGGAATTCCTCGTCGGCGACGCGCTCGCGCAGGGTGCCGACACGCTGATCACCCAGGGCGCGACGCAGTCCAACCACGCCCGCCAGACCGCCGCGGCCGCCGCGCGCGCCGGGCTGGCCTGCAAGCTGCTGCTGGAACAACGGCAGGTGCGCGACGAGGAGTACGAAAACTCCGGCAACGTGTTGCTCGACGAACTGCTCGGCGCCGAGATCGTGGACCGGGTACCGGCCGGAACTGATATGTCAGCCGCGATGGAAGACGTGGCCGCGAAGCTGCGCGCGGAGGGACGGCGGCCGTACGTGATCCCCGGCGGCGGGTCGAATCCGATCGGCGCGCTCGGGTACGTCCAGTGCGCGCTGGAGCTGGACACCGCGCCGGTCCCGATCGACTGGGTCGTGCACGCGACCGGCAGCACCGGCACGCAGGCAGGCCTCGTCGCCGGGTTGCGCGCGGTGCACAGCCCGGCTCGAGTGCTCGGCGTCAGCGTGCGGCAGCCGGAAGCGCGGCAGATCGACGCGGTGCACGGCCTCGCCGGCCGCACGGCGGAGCTGATCGACGCCGAGGTTTCCCGCGACGACGTGCTGGTGGACGACCGCTGGGTCGGCGAGGGCTACGGCGTGCCGACCCAGTCCATGGTGGACGCGGTGCGGCTGCTCGCCGAGACCGAAGGGATCCTGCTGGACCCGGTGTACTCGGGGAAGGGCTTCGCCGGCCTGCTCGGCGCGATCGAGGAGGGCCGGTTCGCCGCGACCGACACCGTGGTGTTCGTGCACACCGGCGGCGTCGCCGGGCTGTTCGGCTACCGGTCGACCTTCCAGTGATCGCGGGCATCCTCGGCGGCATGGGTCCCGCGGCGACCGCCGAGTTCTACGCGAAGCTCATCGCGCGGACGGCCGCGGAGCGCGACCAGGATCATCTGCGGGTCGCGATCTGGGCGGACCCGACGGTGCCGGACCGGGTGGCCGCGGTGCTGGACGGAAGCACCGATCCGTACCCGGCTTTGCTTGCCGGGGCGGAAAAACTGCGCGGGCTCGGCGCGACCGTCATCGCCATTCCGTGCCACACCGCGCATTTCTTCCTGCGCAAGCTGGCGGCGGACAGCGGGGTGCCGTTCGTGGACATGGTCGCGGAAACGGCGGAATTCCTCGCCGGACGGACGGGGCCGGTCGGACTGCTCGGCACGCGCGGGACGATCGCCGCCGGGCTGTACCAACAGGGAGTGCCCGGGGTCGAGTGGGTGGTGCCGTCCGAGTCGGGACAACGGGAAGTCGACGCGGCGGTCGCGGCGGTGAAGCGCGGTGACCTGGCGGGCGGAGCGGTGCATTTCGAGCGGGCGCTGGCCGAGGTCGACGCGCCGTTGTCGGTGCTGGCGTGCACGGAACTTCCGCTGGTGGCGAGGAGCGCGACCGGGGTGCTGGACCCGACGGACCTGCTCGCCGACGCGGTGATCCGCGCCTGCGGCGGAAAACCGGTCGACGCCCGGCCGCCCGGCTGACAGAGTCCGGCCATGACCGATCTGCTGACCGCGGCGGACGTGCTGCTCATGCAGGAACTCGCACAGCGGATCACCGCCGTGCGGCCGGAGCTCGTCAACAGCGACGCCTCCTACGGCGAACTGGCCTGGAACTGGGGCAAAGCGCACGCCGCGCAAGGGGCGAGCTGGGTCCGCCGGCTGTGGTTCGCCGGCGACGACCTCGTGGCGTGGGGCTGGGCGCAGCTGCCGCGGAGCGTGCGGCGCAGCGACGGTTCGGTCAAAGACATCACCGGTGCGTATCTGGCCTTCCAGGTTCATCCCGACCACGCCGGACTGGTCGACGAGGTGATCGACTGGTTCGCCGCGACCGCGGACGGCCTCGAACGCACCGCGCTGCCCGGCGCGGCGGACAAGTTCGGCCTGGAACGCTGGGCGGCGCACGGCTACCGGCCCGATCCGGACGGCCTCGGCGACACCGGATCCTGGACACAGCTGAACGAACGCGACCTCGAGGTGCTGGAAAAGCCGGTGCTGCCGGACGGATTCCGCTTCCGCACCGCCGCCGAAGCCGGGCCGGAGGCCGCCGTCCAGGCTCATCTCGACGCCTGGGGCGCCATCGCGTACTCGCGGGAAAGCTACGAGGGCGTCCGCACGACCCCGGCGTATCGCGGCGACCTGCACTTCCTGGTCGAAGCACCGGACGGGACGATGGCGGCGTCCGCGATCATGTGGTTCGACGAGGCGAACAAGACCGCCGAGTTCGAGCCGGTCGGAACCCATCCGGACTACCGGCGGCTCGGGCTGGGCCGTGCGATGCTGCTGCACGGCATGGACCGCGCGCGGGCGGCCGGAGCCACCCACGCGACGGTCGCCTGCCTTGGCGCGCCTGGACATCCGTCGGCGCGCGGGCTGTATCACAGCGTCGGGTTCCGCGAGATTTCGCGAGACGTGCCGCTGCTCAAGCCTGCGTGAGCGGAGGCTGGCCCATGCGCGTCGCCCCGAACTTCGCCGACGTGCGGACCGCGTCGAAGCCGTAGCGGATCATCGCGGCCTCGTACTCCCGCAGCGCGGGGAGGGGATCGGCACCGGCCGCGGCGAGCTTCGCGGCGAGCAGTTCGGCGTCGCGCAGGGCCGTGTTGGCACCGACGCCGACCGCTGGGCTCATCGCGTGGATCGCGTCGCCGAGCAGGGTCACCGAGGTGGTCGGCCAGGGCTCGATCGGCACGCTGGTGCGCATGAAGATCGGGAACAACGTCTCGGGATCGGCGAGGGCCAGCAGTTCGCTGGCTTTCGGATTCCACGTGCGGGCCAAGGAAACCGTCAGGTCCCGAAGCTGAAGCCCGGTGGCGGCGCGGAGTTCGCCGTCGGAGTACGGCAGCAGTTCGGTGCGGGCGGCGAACAGGCACATCACGTAGTCGCCGGTGTCGGTGAGGCCTGGCAGCGGTGCCGGGCGCCGAGGGTGGACCGGAGCGATGCCGATGTGCTGGTTGTCCGGGCCGAAGAGCCCGCGGTAGATCCCGAACCACCCGTCGGGGATCAGTTCGGCGGTCTCGCGGGTGAGCGGGAAGCGGCCGTACATGATGCGCACGCCGGTGTCCACCACGCGGGCGTGCGGCAGATATTGCCGCCGTATCACGGAGTTCACGCCGTCGGCGGCGACCAGGAGGTGAGCAGACGCGGTGGTTCCGTCGGCGAACGTCGCGGTGGCGCCGTCATCCAGCCGGTATCCGGTGCACTCGCGGCCGAACTCGACGACGTCGTCCAGCCCGTGCAGGAGGATCTCGCGCAGCGTGAGCCGGTTGATCGAGACGTTTCGTTCGACAGGTTCCTTCGGCGGCGTCCCCGTGAGGTAGCTGGTACGCGACGGCGTCGAACTGGCATCCCAGACCGCCTGGCTGAGCTGTTCAGGAAGCAGCCGGTCGAGCGCGTCGAGGCCGTGCGAGTCGAGGCGCAGGCGATACCCCTGCAGCCGGCCGGCCGCTGAGATGTCACGTTCGCAGACTGTGACGCCAACCCCGGCGCGGTGCAATCCCTGCGCGAGCGCGAGCCCGCCGATGCCGGCGCCGATGATCAGGACGCGAAGTTTTCCGGGCACAGCGAATTCCCCTTCTGGATACGGAGCAAGGGGACGTGCTGGACGCACCGGGAAGGTGCGGGTACGAGCGCGGCGCGCCGCCCGGACTACCCACCGGGCTGTGGCTTTCGACGTCCTGGGCCACCATAGCTTTTTCCGGAAGCGGATTGTCAAGGACCGATTTCGGCCTAGGCTGGGTCCATGTGCACGACCGGGCCGGAGATCCGCGGGACGCGGGTGGAACTGCTGACCGCCCCGGACTGCCCGAACGCCGAGGCGGCCCGGTCGCTGGTCGCGGAGTGCCTCGCCGAGAGCCGTCTGGACGCGTCGGTGGTCGAACGCGTCGGCCGCTACCGCTCTCCGACGATCCTGGTCGACGGCGTCGACGTGATGGGAACGCCCGGCCCGGTCGCGGGCGACGCTTGCCGGCTCGACGTGCCGAGCCGGGAGCGGGTGCTCGCCGCGTTGACCGCCGCGCGCGGCTGAGCTTGCGCCGCGTCCGGCGCGGCCACTGCGGGGTGCAGACTGGCTGGAGCACACGGAGGGTTACCCGGGAACCTGCTCCAACCAGGCGGTTTTGCCCACGATCCGGTCACCGGTGCGGATGAGGAGTTGCTGAGCGTACGGTCGGATTCGACGTGCTCGGGTGCGGCGACAGAGTGAGGTTTCGTGTACAGCAGCAATACCGACGCCGATCGCGGCGCTTTCGTGTGGATGGTGAAGAACGCCGTCGTCCCGCGGCCGATCGCGTGGGTGAGCACAGTGGACGGCGCGGGCGTGCGGAACCTCGCGCCGTTCAGCTACTTCGCGCCGCTCACGATGGACCCGCCGACGGTGGTCTTCTCGATTTCGGAAGCGTCGAAGGACACTCTGGCCAATATCGAGGCCAGCGGCGAGTTCGCGATCACGATCGCGTTGAGCGGACAGGAAGAACTCGTCGCGCGCACCGCGTCCACAGTGGACTCATCGGTGGACGAAGCGGAGCACGTCGGGTTGTCGTGGACGCCCGGGGTGCGGATCGCCGTGCCCCATCCGGCCGGGACGGGCCCGAGCCTGGAGTGCACGCTGGTGAAGATCGAGGAGTTCCGGGGCGCGCACCTGGTCTTCGGCGAGGTGGTCGGAGTCGCGGTGGACGACCGGCTGCTGCGCCCGGACGGACGGCTGGACCAGGACGTGTACCAGCCGGTCGGCCGGATGGGCGGCGCGACGTTCACCCGGGTGAACAACTGGGTGCGGGTGCCGATCCCCGCTCCGGAGGAGTTCCTGGCCGGGGGTCAGCATTCCGCCGGGGGCAGGTAGCCCTGCTGGCAGAGGTATTCGTGCTGGATCTCCCCGGAGGTCTTCGGACGTCCGGAGCCGCCGGGGTCGAGGTAACCCTGGTATTCCTTGCAACGCGGGTTGAACTTGCCCGCGTCGACTGCTCGCTGGCCGCAACCCGGGCTGGTTGCGGGGTCGCGCCGTTTGGCTTCCGATGCCGTGGTCTTGGGCGTGCTGGTTGCCTTGGCCGGGGTCGAGGCAGCCGGCGTCGTCGCGGTCGGGGTCGTTGTCGTGGACGGCGCGGGTTCCGGACTGGGCCGGCTCGTCGGAGCCGGTCCCGCGACGGCGTGCTGGGCAGGCGGATTCCCGGCGCACCCGGCCAGAGCCAAGGCGAGCGCGATGGCGGCGACGGCGCGACGGGTCATGGTCGAAAGACGCCCCGCGGCCCGCGAGCGTTACCGCGCGTTTCGCGTAATCTCGACCCCGTCCGCACCTGAGCAGGGAGGTTTCCGTGGCCGACGCAACCCTTTCCGGGGTCCTCGCCCGGCTCGCGGAGCTTGACGACCCCAAAATCCGGGCCGTCAACGAGAACCACGGCGACGACCACAGCGTCAACCTCGGCAAGCTCCGCGCCCTCGCCAAAGAGCTCAAAGCCCAGCCCGAGCTGGCCCGCGAACTCTGGCGGACCGGGGACACCAACGCCCGCCTGCTCGCGCTCCTCGTCGCGCGGCCGAAACAGTTCGACCGCGATGACCTCGACACGATGCTGCGCGAGGCGGGCACCCCCAAGGTTCAGGACTGGCTCGTCGCGAACATCGTCAAGAAAAGCCGCCACGCCGAGGAGCTCCGCGTGGCCTGGCTCGAGGACCCCGACCCGGTGGTGGCGAGCGCGGGCTGGGCGCTCACCGTGGACCGCGTCGCGAAGAAGCCCGACGGGCTGGATCTTTCTGGGCTGCTCGACGTCATCGAAGCCGAGATGAAAGCCGCCCCGGAGCGGTTGCAGTGGGCGATGAACTACTGCCTCGCCCAGATCGGCATCGAAAACCCGAGCCTGCGCGCCCGCGCGATCGGCATCGGGGAGCGGCTGGGAGTGCTCAAGGACTATCCGACACCGCCGAACTGCACCTCGCCGTACGCGCCGGTGTGGATCGCGGAGATGGTCAAGCGGCAGGCTTGACGAAGACTCCGACGAACACCATGCTCGCCGCCAAGAACGGCCCCGCGGCCAGCGCCGCCAGCCACGCGTCCGCGGCGGCCCGGTCCAGCTGACCCGCCCGCACCGCGCGTTCGGCGTTCCGGCTCAAGCCGAGAATCTTGTCCGCCGCACCGAAATCGCGGAAGACCGGTGCGGCGACCGAGACGTCGAGCACCTCCAGCCCGGCCTCCAGCGCCAACCGCGCCAAGGAACGGCCGACCGTCGCGTTCCGCACCATCGTCGAGCATACGAACCGGTTGAACGCGCGGTTCGTCGAGCGTTCCCCGGGATCGACCACCAGGCTGTCCCAGTCCGGCTCGGCCACGCACGCCAGCCCGCCCGGCCGCAGCACCCGGTGCAGTTCAGCGAAAACCGCGGCGGGATCGGCGACGTGCTGCACCATCCGGTCCGCCCGAGCGCGGTCGACGCTCGCGTCGGCCAGCGGAAGCGCTTGCGCATCGCCGAGCCGGACCGAGATCTGCGGCGTCCCGGAGGTCCGCCGTCCCGCTTCCTCGACCATTCCCGGTTCCGTGTCCACCCGAGGACCGCACCCGCGGATCCCACCGCTTCGGCCATGGCGGGCAGATCGGTGCCGGGGCCGCAGCCGACGTCCAGCACGGTCAAGCCGGGGCGCAGGTCCAGCGCGGCCAGCACGTGCCGTTTGTAGTCGCGCCCGGCTTCGGCGACCTGGGCGTAGTAGTCGATTTTGTCCGGTCGGGGGACTCCGAAAGTCTCGGCCATGTCCTCGAGTGAACCAGAAAAGGTCAGCTCTCGGCCGACCGCCGATCGGGCAGCAGCACGCCGCAGCCGTGGAGGATTTCTTCGGCGGTGCCGAAGCTGTCGGACGCCGAGGCCGCGGCCAGCGCGCGTTCGGCGGCGGCGTCGCCGGTTTCCGGCGGGATCACCAGGAGCGTCAGATGCCGGATACGAGGCCCGATCACCACGACAGTGTGCTGCTGGAGACCGAAAAATCCGGACAGTCGCACGAGATCCGGCCCGTGCGCGAGGTGGGCGGGCGCAAGGCCCCAGGCCGCCGGGTTGAAGCCGATGCGGTCGACCGGTCCGGAACGGCGGGAGAGGGCGGCGACCAGCGCGCTGAATTCCGTCACCGGGTCAAGGGAGAGCGGCCGCCACGCGCCGTCGAAACAGCCCTTCACGGCACCGGATTGCTTGAGCCGCAAGCGGGTGCCGACCTCGGCGGGTTCGATCACGGTGCTCGCGGCGCCGCTGGGCGGGGCTGACGTCATCGCGGCACTCCTCTCCGGAGACTCGGGCGCGGCGGTCTCCGGTGCGACGGGGCGCGGGTCAGCGACGGTGTCGCCGTGCGTGCGCTCGCCCTTGCGGCGGCTGCGATTCGGTCCGCTCGGCGGGCGGGACCGCGGGCTGGCGGAAGAGACCGCCGTAGCGAGTGTCCTGCGGCCGGACGAGAGCGCCGGGGCGCGGGCTTTCGGCGACGGGATGGCTGAAGAGCGGCATACTGACTGCGGCAGTGATGAGTTTTCCTTTCAGAGCGGCAAGAGACCGCGGCGGAACAGAGGAACCGGGCGGCTGGTCCACGTCGCACCACCGCCGTCCCGAGAGGGCGCCACTGACTGATGCCGCGGAGGCGGCCGAAGCAAGGGCAGCTCGGCGGCTGACAGGCCGCGAGGGGTGACGGTGGTGTGCCGTGGGCCCGACGACAGGGCATGCGTTCGCCCAGGCCGCGAGGGACCGGGACTGTCGGCGCACGAGATGTTCTCGGACACCGCCGAGAGTACACCCTCGACCGCGCCGGGCGCGCTGCCGGATGCGCGGACATCGGGCGGCGGCCGCGGCGAACGAGTCCGGTTTCGCGGAAGACCGGGTGGTCGCAAGGGAATTCCCCGGCGCGGCGCGGAACCGCCGAGAGCACTCGAATGGACCTGGCCCGGCGTCCCCGGAAGAAGGTCCCTCCGCCGGGCGGGGCCGGGCCCGTGCGCCGGGTGTAGGCTTGGGGAAGCAAGACCCTGGACCTCGGCGGTGCGATCGAGCCGTCACGGCTGCCGAGGAGAGCGGGACCTACCCGCACCGCCGATACCGGGTCCTCGCCTCTGTCGAACCACCGCGGTCGTCCGGCACACCATCCGATGCGGAGCTGGAATATGGACGGACAGACGGGCAGGCCAGGGCACGGAAGCGAGTTCGCCGAACTCTCCGCCCTGGTGAAAGAGGCGGGCTTGTTCCGCCGCCGCCCGGGGCACTACCTGGTGCGCGGCGGGATCGCGCTGCTGGCGTTCGGCGGGGCGTGGGCGCTGCTCGCGCTCGTCGCGGCGGGCTGGTGGCAGCTCGGCACGGCGGCGCTGCTGGCCGTCGCCTACACCCAGCTTTCGTTCCTCGGCCACGACGCCGGGCACAAGCAGATCTTCCGCGGCCGCCGCGCGAACGACGCGGCGGGCACGGCGCTGGCCGCGCTGGTCGGGCTGAGCTACGGCTGGTGGGTCGGCAAGCACACGCGCCACCACGCGAACCCGAACCTCGAGGATTCCGACCCGGACATCGACATTCCCGCGCTGGCGTTCAGCACCCGGCAGGGCCGGGCGAAGGCGGGTTTCCTGCGCTGGATGGCGAAATACCAGGCTTTCCTGTTCTTTCCCTTGCTGCTGCTGGAAGGCGTCGACCTGCACTGGTCGGGGATCAAGGCCGTGCGCCACGGCGGGACGAAGTCCCCGAGACTCGACGCGGTCCTGCTCGCCGTCCACGTCGCCGCCTACCTGACGGCCGTGTTTCTCTTGCTGCCGCCCGGAATCGCCGTGGTGTTCATCGTCGTGCACCACGCCGCGTGGGGTGTCTACATGGGATGCTCGTTCGCGCCCAACCACAAGGCGATGCCGCACTTGGAACCCGGGCACCGGCTGGACTTCCTTCGCCGCCAGGTGCTGACGTCGCACAACGTCCGCGGCGGCCGCTGGATGACCTACGCGCTCGGCGGGCTGAACTACCAGATCGAGCACCATCTTTTCCCCAGCATCCCGATGGCGACGCTGGGGAGGGCGCAGCCGCTGGTGCGGGACTTCTGCCTCGCTCGCGGGATCAGCTACAGCCAGGGCGGGCTGTTCCGCACGTACGCCGACGTCCTGCGGCATTTGCACCAGGTCGGAAGTCCGCTCCGGACGGCATCTCGCGCGGTCAACGGCGCCCAGTGACCGCGGACGGCGAGTCCGGCGCGGCCGAAACCCTGTTCGGCGACGGCGTTCCCTCCGGCGCCTGCGCGGTCTGCCCCCACGGAAACGACTTGCACGACGCGGTCGCGAGCCGCTACTGCGCCGCGACCGCGTCAGGCGGCTTGCACCGCCGGTGTGCGTGCTCCTCCGAGACCCTCGCAACAACCAGGAAAGCCAGGAAAGAGGACCGCATCATGCCCGACGAAATCACCTACGTGTCGCGATACGACCAGCGCATCGCCTCCGTTCGAGCCGTGCTGGAGGAGGACACCGGCCTGACCGGCGCCGCCTGCCAGGCACTCGCCGTGCGGCTGCTGCGGCTGATCGACGAAGCACCGGAGAAACTGCGGCGCTGAGACCCCGCTGGATCCGGTCGGCACGACCGGATCCAGCGGCCTCGGCTGCCGGGGCGGGCCCCTGCTGTCTCGCAGGTAGTTCCCGCAGATTCCGCTCGGATTCCGCGGCGCGCGTCAGCCCAGAAGCAAGGCGCCGGGGCCGCCAGCGGCCCCGGCGCCGCACCGCGTCAGCCCTTCAGCAGTCCCTGCATCTCAGCGATCTCGGCCTGCTGCGCCTCGATGATCTTCCGCGCTAGCGCCTTGGCCCCGGCATCCGAGCCCTGGGCCAGTTCGGTCTTCGCCATCTCGACCGCGCCCTGGTGGTGTTTGACCATCATGTCCAGCCACGACCGGTCGAAGGCCGGGCCCTTGGCGGCGTCCAGGCTTTTCATGTCGGCGTCGGACATCATGCCGGTCATCGGGTGGTCGCCGGACATCTCGTGGCCGCCGGGCATGGCATGGCTCGTGGCCGCGACGCCCCAGGCCTTCAGCCAACCCTGCATCTGCCGGATTTCCGGGTCCTGCGCCCGGTCGATCCGGCCGGCCAGGTCGACGACCTTCGGGTCGCTGCTGCGCGACGGCACCATTTTCGCCATCTCCAGCGCCTGCTGGTGGTGCGGGATCATCTGCTGGGCGAACGCGACGTCGGCGGCGTTGTGCCCCGCCTGCGAACTGGGGGCGGGAGTGGGGGATTCCGGGCCGCCGCACGCGCCGAGCAGCAGCGAAGCGGCCAGCACGGCACCGCTGAAAAAGATTTTGCGCACGAAAAAACCTTCTCTCCAAAAGGAAAATTGCGAAGAAAGACCGGAAAGCGAATACCGATCAGGTCCGCGACACGCAGAGAGAAGTGAGGACGGCCCGGCCCCGTCTGTCGGGCGGCCGGTCGGCGGCGGGGGAGCCGCGCGTGCCGTCGAAAACCGCCTGCACGGCGGGGCGGCGGCGGAAGGCCAGCAAACCGAGGACGAGCGCGCCGGCCGCGTACAGGACCGCCAGGCAGAGGTGCAGCATCGAATGCTCGCCGGCGGGCATGCCGGATTCGGCGGCCGGGGCGGCGTCGTGTGCCTGGACGACGGACATCTGGCTCGTCATCGCATGCCCGGCGCCGGGGGAGGGCACGTGGTGCATCACGGCGATGCCCAGCGTGAGCGCGAACAGCAGCAGCACCCGCTGCACGCTGCCGAGCCGGGACGTCGCCATGGGCCAACCGTACCGGGTGCCGGACGCCACGGGCGGAGCGGACGAAACGGTCACGCTGAGTGGCGGGCGATCCCCGCCGTACCGGAAGTTGAACATTCACTCAACCAGGTTCCAGCCCGTGGCGCCGAGGCCGCCCCCGCTCGCCCGGGGCACGGGTGTGCTACTAGGTTCGAGGGGGCAAGACTTGATGTCGAAGACAGAAGGAGGGCCCATGGCCCGGTACGAGCTGCCCGAACTCGATTACGACTACGGTGCTCTCGCGCCGCACATCTCCGGCGAGATCAACGAGCTGCACCACAGCAAGCACCACGCGACCTACGTGAAGGGCGCGAACGACACGCTGGACAAGCTCGCCGCCGCGCGGGAGGCGGGCGACTTCGGGTCGATCGTGGGCCTGGAGACGACGCTGGCGTTCAACCTGGCCGGGCACGCCAACCACGTGGTGTGGTGGAAGATCCTCTCGCCCGAAGGCGGGGACAAGCCGACCGGCGAGCTGGCCGCGGCGATCGACGAGGCGTTCGGCTCGTTCGACAAGTTCAAGGCCCAGTTCACCGCCGTGTCGACCACGATCCAGGGCAACGGGTGGGGCGCGCTGTCGTGGGACCCGATCGGCAAGACGCTGATCACCCAGCAGCTGCGCGACCACCACAACAACCTGATCCTGCCGACCGTGCCGATCCTGCTGGTCGACGTGTGGGAGCACGCGTTCTACCTGGACTACAAGAACGTGAAGCCGGACTACGTCAACGCCCTGTGGAACATCTTCAACTGGGCCGAGATCAGCAAGCGCTTCGACAACGCCGTCGCCGGCGGCAACGGCCTTCTGCTCAGCTGAGGCCCTCGCACTGCGACACCGGAAACGGGGTCCGGCCCACGCGGCCGGGCCCCGTTTCGCATTCCCGCGGAAATAGTCGCCCGGGTGGGGGAAATCGTTGCGGCAAATGTCGGGACCGCTGGCCCGGCGCGCCGCCCGCGCACCCCGGAAGCCGGTCGCACCGCCGGAAAACAGGTGCATCCGAACGTGCACCGTGCACGTCCGGCGAATGCGGGCCCCGGATCCGGTGAGACGATTTGTCTCGTCTCGCGGCTGACCGTCTGTCCGAGAACCACCTGATTCAGCGAGATTCGCCGGCATTCGGCGGATTCTTCCCCGAACGGAAAAAGCGCCTGGACAGCGGCGGATCGGCGCGGCACCCTGGAAGCGCAACCATGCCGGGGGCAGGGGGAGCCACATGGCATTGCGCATTCATTTCACCGACGACGATTTCGGCCGGACGAGGCGGCGCACCGGCCCCGATCCGCTGTGGGAACTGGTGCTGAGCCTCACCGCGCTGCAGAGCCGCCGTCCGGCGGGCGCGCTGCGGGTCTGGTCCGCCCGTGCTCGCAAGCAACTTCGCCGGGAGGGGCTGTTTCCGCACCCCCGTCCGGTGCCCGCGTTGGAGTGGCGCCGCCGGGCCATGAAGGCGCTGCCGCCGGGCGGGCAGTCCGGCCGCGGCGAGGCGACGGTCCGGCACACGGGGGTGCTGAGACCGGCGGAGCGGCGGCGAGAGATCGGGCCGGTCGCCGGGGACGGCGTCGTGCACGTGGAGAAGACGAGGTTGCGCGGCGACCTCCAGACGTTCTTCGTGCACGGGGCCGCGCCGTCCTGGTCCGGCGAACTGGCCGAAGGGGCTCGCGGGCTGCTCGGCACGGCGCTCACGTCGTACGGCATCGCGCGGCAGACTCCGCTCGCGCCGGCCGTCCGCGGTATCCGGGCCGGTGCCGCGCCGATTCGCTGGGCGAAGCCGGAGTTGTCCGCCGAACCGCCCGCGGACCGCAGTGTCTGCTTCGGAGGGTTGCTCGTGATTCCGGCGTATTTCCGGGTCGCGCAACCGGAGCCGTCGGCAGCGCTCGGCAGGACCGCGGAGCGCACGATCGAGGCCGCCCAGGACCCGCTGCCGGAGCTGCTCGGCGAGACCCGGGCCCGGGCGCTGCACGCGCTGGCGGTGCCGCTGTCCGCGGCCGAACTGGCCGGGCAGATCGGCGTGACCCCGGTCGCGGCGAGCAAGCACGCGGGGGTCCTGCGTCGCGCGGGACTGGTGGAGAGCCGACGGGACGGGAACACCGTCCGGCACGCGGTGACGGCCACCGGGCTGGCGTTGCTGAGCGCATCCGGCGGATGACGGGAATGCCGGTGCGTTTCGGGAGAATTCCCCGTACTGGCGGAAGACGGCGGCAATAAACAACGCGGCGGACAATCGGCGGGCGCGGGTGCTCCTCACCGTGCGGAATGGGCCACGGCGGCTGCCGAGTGCCGTCCCGCTCTCCTCTCCCGCGGAAGTCCGTGAGGGGCCACTGAGGAAATCAGATTCCGTCAAGGGGCCCGTCACGGACCTCTGCATCGCCGCCGGGCTTCTTGGCGGGGAGAGAACGCCCGCGCATCACCGGCTCTGCGACCTGCTTCGGAGGAAACCGCCACTGGGGCGGCCGGGTTGCCTCTGCGTGGCGTTACGCACGAATGAGTGAAAAGAACGGGTGAATTTGGGTGGAGGTTCCGCTCCGAGGCGCCCGCCGCGGGCGCTTTTTCCGCGACTTGGGCACATTTGCCCGCGAACTCTGCCATTCTCCCGGTTTTCGCGGCATTCTCGGAGCATGGCTTCTGGCGGTTTCCGCGCGTCCGCCGTGCGCGGGCGCGTGTTCCTCCTTCCGGTCCTGGCCGCGGCCGTCGCGGTCTCGGCGGCGGCCGGGGTCTGGCTGGGGCTGTGGATCCACCGGCAGGGCTCGGCGGCGATCGGCCGCGCGCCCGGCCAGTCTGTCGTCGCCGCCGTCCAGCCCGGATCCGGCGCGCTGCGCGGGAGCGAGGGCGCCGCGGTGCCCGACACCCGGCGCGTCACGTGGACCGCCCCGGACGGCGGCACCGAGGAAGCCGCCATTCCGCTGCGCTCCGACCCGGCGGCGCGCGGCCTGACCCGGGTCCGCGTGGACGCGCGGGGCCGGCTCCGGCCCTCGTCACCGGACCGGATCGACGTGCTGTCGGTGTCGGTGATCACGACGATCGCCTGGGAAACGGTCACCGCGATCGCGGGATTCGGGCTGTACCGCCGTTTCGTGCGAGGACGCGTCGCAGCCTGAGCCGTCAGCGCCAGCGGCAGCGGTAGAACCAGACGATCGCGAGCGGAATCGCCGTCGTGAGCACCGCGCCCACCGCGATCGGCGCCGCGGACCCCATGCCGAACCCGACGACCAGCGTGACCAGGCCGGTGAGGAACACGCTGAGCACCCCGAGCGCGGCCGCGGCGAAGGAGAGCACCGGCATCGGGCGGAATTTCTCGAAGCGGCGGGCCAGGCGCGGATTCTCCTGGGCGAGGTACCGTTCGATCTCGTCCAGCTGGTGTTGTTCGTGGTCGCGCAGCGCCATCGTCCGCTCCGCCCGTCGACCTTGCCGGGACTTCTCCGCTGATTCTGCCACGAAACGCGGCCGGAATCCGGGGCCGAGTCCGATTCGGCGCCCCGTCCGGGTGAGTCCGGGACCGGGCCGGAGACCGCCGGGCGGCGGCGCGGAATCCGGTTCGGATTTCCCGGAGCGAGGGCGGCCCGCCGCGCCCGGCAGCGGGCCGCCCGCACGGGTCAGTCGCGGCGGCGGTTGCCCACGATGAGCCGGTAGCCGGTCAGGATGACCAGCGCGCCGAGCACCGCGAGACCCCACGTGCGCAGGTCGAAGAACGTCCCGAGCTGGGTGTGGAACAGCGTTTTGCCGATCCAGCCGCCCACGAACGCGCCTCCGATCCCGAGCAGGATGGTGATGATGCAGCCGCCCGGGTCCTTGCCCGGCATGAGGGCCTTCGCGATCAATCCGGCGATCAGGCCCAGCACGATCCAGCTGACAACGCCCACGTCGGTCCTCTCCTCGGTACGGCGGCGGCCCGGCGGGCCGCCCCTGGCCGGACCAGGATGGCATGGGCCGACCGGGTGGCGCGCGCCAGAACCGGGGCTACGGTGCGTAGCGGCGGCCGGAGTCAGCGGCGGAGGGCGGTCTCCGTGTCCATATGCGACAGCTTCGCCGGATTCCGCACCGCGTACAGACCGGTGATCTTGCCCTCGTCGATGCGCAGCGTCAGCACGGTGTCCACCTCGCCGTCGAGCGTGAGCACCAGCGCCGGGTGGCCGTTGACCTGCATCGGGCGCAGCGGCGCGGGGAGCTGAGTGCTCCCGGCGGCCAGCAGCCGCGCGACCTTGTCGGCGCCGACGATCGGCCGCGGCACCGCCTGCTTCACGCCGCCGCCGTCGCCGAGGAAGACGACGTCCGGGGCGAGCAGGTCGAGCAGGCCCTGCAGGTCGCCGGTCTCGACGGCCTTCCGGAACGCGTCGAGCGCGCCGCGGGTTTCGGCGGGCGTGACGTCGCCGCGCGGACGGCGGGCGGACACGTGCGACCGCGCCCGGTGCCCGATCTGCCGCACCGCGGCCGGGGATTTGCCGACTGCTTCGGCGATTTCGTCGTACGGCACGTCGAAGACCTCGCGCAGCACGAACACCGCGCGCTCGGTCGGCCGCAGCGTTTCGAGCACCAGCAGCATCGCCATCGACACGCTGTCGGCCAGTTCGACGTCCTCGGCCACGTCCGGCGCGGTGAGCAGCGGCTCGGGCAGCCAGGTGCCGACGTAGGACTCCTTGCGCCTGCCGAGCGTGCGCAGCCGGGTCAGGGCTTGGCGGGTGGTGATCCGGACCAGGTAGGCACGGTGCTCGCGGATATCGTCGAGGTTGACGCCAGCCCATTTCAGCCAGGTTTCCTGCAGCACGTCCTCGGCGTCGGCGGCCGAGCCGAGCATCTCGTAGGCCACGGTGAACAGCAGGTTCCGGTGGGCGAGGAAGGTCTCGGTGGCGAGGTCCGGGCTCGCTTCGCCGGGCGCTGACATGGGTGGCTCCTTCGCGTTCGGGGTCGATCGCCCATAGGACGCCGGCCGCCGGGCGGTTGTGACAGCCCGTCGGCGCCGGATAGGTCGATTCCCCGCGGGGTGCGAGGGTAGCGGGCGGAGGACCTCGACGGAGAGGAGTTCGCGACGATGGCGGAGCGGGGAACGGACTGGCTGCGGCGGACGTGGGACGAGGCCGCGCCGCGGTACGACCGCGAGATCGCGTGGTTCGAGCGGGCACTGCTCGCGGACGGCCGCGAGTGGGTGTGCGGGCAGGCCGCGGGGGAGGTGCTGGAGGTCGCCGTCGGGACCGGCCGGAACCTGCCGTTGTATCCGCCGGAGGTGCGCTTGACCGGGATCGACCTCAGCCCGTCGATGCTGGACCTGGCCCGCCGCCGGGCCGCCGAGATCGGGCGCGAGGTGACGCTGACCGAGGCCGACGCGCAGTCCCTTCCGTTCCGGGACCGCACGTTCGACACGGTCGTCTGCACGCTGGGGCTGTGCGGCGTTCCGGACGAACGCGGCGCGATCGCGGAGATGCACCGGGTGCTGCGGCCGGATGGGCGGCTTCTGCTGCTGGACCACGTCGCCAGCGACCGCCGGATGGTGCTTGCCGCCCAGCGGCTGCTGGAGAAGCTGAGCGTGTGGCGGCTGGGGGATTACCTGACCCGCCGGCCGCTGCCGTTGCTCGCCGCGGCCGGGTTCGAGGTCGAGCGGGCGGAGCGGAGCAAGGCCGGGATCGTCGAGCGGCTGGTCGCACGGAAGGACGCCGCGGCGGGCAGCTAGTCCTGTACGATCGTATTGTACGTTCGTATAGGAGGGGGTCGGATGACCGGCGCAAGGGGGCACGTCGCGACGGGCGTGCTGGAGCTGCTCGCGGTCGCGTGGCGGGCGCGCACGGGGGCGTCTCGGCGGTGAAGCGTGCCGCCCATGTGCTCGATGCCGTGCTGAATGTGCTGGCAGAGCAGGGAATCGGTGCGCTCAGCGTGCGGACGGTCGCCGCTGCGGCGGGTGTTTCGCCGGCTCAGGTGCAGTATTACTACCGGACGAAGAACGACCTCGTGCGCGCCGGGTTCGAGTACGCGCGGGAGCAGTTCCTGGCCGAAATCCAAGCGGCGCAACCGAAATCGATCGCCGGTTTCGTCGAGCTGTGGCTGCCGCTGGACGAACCGCGGGCCCGGCGTGCCCGGGTGTGGCTCGCGTACGCGGCGGCGGCCGTGGTGGATCCCGTGCTGCGGAAGGAAAGCGCGAAGCTCGATCGCGAACTGCGCCAGTGGTATGTCGACGCCGGGCTGTCCGAGGAAGCGGCAGCGCAGGTGCTGGCGATGATCGACGGCGTGACGCTGCAGTGCCTCTCGCTGCCGTTGCCGGACCGTCGGGCACTGGTGGACCGGACGATCGGCCCGTTCCTGGCGACGCTACCTGGCTGAATGTAACACGTGCTACATTCAGCACTGTGGCAGAGGGTAAATGGCTGGTGCTGGTGGTGCGGGTGCCGTCCGGACCGTCGCGGCACCGCGTCGCCGTATGGCGTGAGCTGCGGCGCGTCGGTGCGTTGTCGCTCGGGCAGGGCGCCTGGGCGGTGCCGGACGTGCCCGGGTTCGCCGGCGGCGTCGCGCGGGTCGCCGAGCTGGCCGAACGCGGCGAGGGCGAGGTGATCACGCTCGACGCCGCGGAACGGGACGGTTCGCGGCTGGCGGAGCTGTTCACCGCCGAGCGGGAAGAGGAGTGGACGGAGTTCGTCGCCGACTGCGGGAAGTTCGACGCCGAGATCGACAAGGAAATCCGGATCGGCAAGTTCACGATGGCGGAGCTCGAAGAGGAAGAGCAGAGCCTCGAGCGGCTGCGGCGCTGGCATCGGGAGCTCAAGGCCCGGGACGTGTTCGGCGCGCCTTCGGCGGCGGAGGCCGAGCAGCGGCTGAAGCATTGCGGTGAACGGCTCGCGGACTACACCGAGCAGGTTTTCCAAGCCCTGCACCAGATGTGAGGGCGGCACAGTGCTGCGGATTTTGAGGGGTTCCCATGCGTTCTGCTGAGCTGCGTCCGCTGTACGCCGCCGGGTTCGTCACCGCGTTCGGCGCGCACAGCATCGCCGCCAGCCTCGGCGCGTACACGCACGGCGATTCCTTGCTGACCCTGGGACTGCTGCTCGCGGTGTACGACGGGGCCGAGGTCGTGCTCAAACCGGTGTTCGGGTCGCTGGCCGACCGGATCGGGCCGCGGCCGGTCCTGCTCGGCGGGCTGCTGGCGTTCGCGCTCGCGTCGGCGGCCTTTGTCGTCGCGGGAAATCCGGCCGCGGTCGGGCTGGCGCGGTTGGGCCAGGGGGCGGCCGCGGCGGCCTTCTCGCCCGCGGCCGGGGCGTTGGTGGCGCGGTTGTCGCCGGCGAAACGGCAGGGCCGGGCATTCGGCGGTTACGGTGCCTGGAAGAGCGTCGGGTACACGTTGGGCCCGTTGCTCGGCGGCGTGCTGATCATGCTGGGCGGATTTTCCTTGCTGCTCGGCACTCTTGCGGTGCTGGCCTTCGTCGTCGCCGGGTGGGCCGCGTTCGCGGTGTCCTCGCCGGAGCCGTTGCCGCGGCAGCGTCAGACCGTCCTCGACCTCGCCCGTCGGCTCGCCGAACCCGGGTTCCTGCGGCCGACCGCGGTGCTGGCCGGAACGACGGGTGCGCTCGCGGTCGGCATCGGATTCCTGCCGGTGACCGGCGCGGCGAGCGGGCTCAGCACGGTGGCGACCGGTGCGGTGGTGTCGGTGCTGGCGTTGTGTTCCGCGCTGGTGCAGCCGTGGGCCGGCCGGCTCCGGGACGCCGGGCGGATTCCCGACGGAGGGGGAATGGCCGGCGGGCTCCTGCTGACCGCGGCCGGGCTGGCGTTGGGCGCGCTCGTGCCCGGCGTCGCGGGGGTGGTGGCCGCGGCGGTGGCGATCGGTGTCGGGGTCGGGGTGGCGACGCCGATCGGGTTCGCGCATTTGGCTGGTTCCGCGCCCCAGGAACGGCTGGGACAGACGATGGGAGCCGCGGAGGTCGGCCGGGAGCTGGGGGACGCGGGCGGACCGCTGCTGGTCGGCGCGCTCGCGTCGGCGGCGACGCTGGGTGCGGGATTCGGCGGGCTGGCCGTGGTGCTGGTGATCGTCGGCCTGGCGGTGGCTGGCTTCCGGAAGCCGTGAAGGGACTGATCAGCTGGTAGCGATGGCCGGGTCGCTCGTGGAGGCTTGGCCAGTCTCCGCATGGCCCGCGAAGCGGCGGACGTATTGGCTGTCGTGATCCGCCTTCACCGTGATGTCGTACCAACCGTTGGCCACGCCCCACTTCGGCACTACCCGTGAAGTGCCCGGGGCGAGCGTGTATTTGTAAGCCTCCGAAGCCGCGTAAGCGTCGACGCCGGTGAAGGTGACCGTCCGGCTGCTGGGGTTCGTGAACGTCACCGTCACGTACCCGGCGTCGTGCCGGGCGGTGACTTCCGGGCCCAGGCCGCCAATCGTCCCGGCCTGTTCGCGGAGCCAGCCGTTCGGGCCGAAAACCGAGTACTGGTACCCGTCTCCCGCGCCGCTGGGCAGACGCCAGCTGTCGGTGACCGACTTGTGGCCTTCGACGGTGTAGGGCCACGGTCCGTCGGAACGCATCCGGGACGTCACGTGGAACCCGGCTCCGGCGTCGCCGAGGTTGGTGAAGGTGAAGTACATCCGGCCGTCCCGGGCCTCGGTGTCCGCGGCCAGGTCGTACGGCAGCGGGCGCGCTTTGCGCGTGCCGGGTTCCTGTTTCGGCAGCGAGCCGTTCGACGGGGGCACCGGATGGTAGGTCGGCGGAGTGCTGTGGTCGGCGGGCGGCTGGTAGCCGCTGGTGCCGGGTAGGGGCGGGACACCGCTGTCGGCTCCGGTGAAGTCGAAGGCCGACGTGAGGTCCCCGCAGACCGCGCGGCGCCACGGCGAAATGTTCGGGTTGTGCACGCCGAATCGCTTTTCCACGAACTGAATCAGCGACGTGTGGTCGAAAGTCTGCGAGCAGACCCAGCCGCCGGTGCTCCACGGCGAGACGGCCAGCAGCGGCACGCGCGGGCCGAGTCCGTAAGGCATTCCGGTGGTGTACGACGCGGCCGCGCCGCCTTCGTACCATTCCCCGGCGACGCTCGCCGTCGATTTGCCCCAGTTCGCGTCGCGCGGCGGATAAGGCGGCACGACGTGATCGAAGAACCCGTCGTTCTCGTCGTAAGTGATCAGCAGAACGGTTTTGCTCCACACCTCCGGATTCGACGTGAGCGCGTCGAGCACGCCCGAGACATACCAGGCGCCGTAATTGGCGGGCCACGCCGGATGTTCGCAGTACGCTTCCGGGGCGACGATCCAGGAAACCTGCGGCAGTCGGTTGGCTTTGACGTCCGCGGCGAGGTGGTCGAAGAAACCGTCGCCCGCGGTGGCGCGGGTGCCGGTGCGCGCGTTGTCGTAGAGCGGCGTGCCCTGGACCGATTTCTGGTACTGGGTCAGGTACAGCAGCGAATTGTCGCCGTAGTTGCCGATGTACGGGTCTTTGGTCCATCCCCAGCCGTGGTCCTTGTCGAGCCCCTCGCCGACATCCTGGTAGATCTTCCACGAAACCCCGGCCTTTTCGAGGATTTCCGGGAAACTGGTCCAGCCGTAGCCGGATTCTTCGTTGCCCAGCACCGGTCCGTTGCCGGAACCGTCGTTCCCGGTCCAGCCGGTGTACAGGTAATACCGGTTCGGGTCGGTCGAGGACAGCATCGAGCAGTGGTAACCGTCGCAAATGGTGAACGCGTCGGCGAGCGTGTAGTGGAACGGGATGTCCTTGCGCGTCAGATAGGCCATGGTGGTGCGGGTTTTCGCCGGGACCCACTTGTCCCACCGGCCGGTGCTCCACGCGGTGTGCGTGCCGTTCCAGTCGTGGTTGAGGTCCTCGATAAAAGTGAGGCCGAGGTTGTCCTCGGCCGGCCGGAACGGCAGCGTCTCGGCGCCGCTCGCGTCGGCCTGGTGCCACACCGATTTCCCGTTCGGCAGGGAGACCGGGCGCGGGTCGCCGAAGCCGCGGACTCCGTTGAGGGTCCCGAAATAGTGGTCAAACGACCGGTTTTCCTGCATCAGCACGACTACGTGCTCGACGTCCGCGAGGGTGCCGGTGCGCACGGCGGCCGGCACCGAGGCCGCGCGCGCGATGCTCGCGGGCAAGGCCGTGCCGGCGGCGGTGGCCGCGGCGAGGTGCATGAACCGGCGACGGCTGACCGATGACATCGAGGTCTCCTCGAAAAAGCGGGGACAGTTCGCGGACGCGTTCGGGAATTTCCCACCGGGAAAGGCCGAACGAATCATCGACGGACGGTCCGCGCGCTGTCAACCGCCGACCGGGAGGGCGCCCGTTCGTCCTGCGTCACAGCCGGTTCGCTGCCTGTTTCACCGTTTTGATCACCGGCGCGGTTTCCACGTGGGTGACCGCGGGAAGCGCGGCGACGCTGGTGGTGAGGTAGCGGTACAGCTCGTGCTGGCTGGCACACACCGCTGTCGCGTACAGGTTGGTCGGGCCGGTGGTCGCGGCGGCGTAGGCGACTTCCGGATGCGCGGCGAGCGCGGCACCCGTTTCTTCCAGCGCCGCCGGGGCGACCGAAAGCCACAGCAGGGTCCGGATTCCCCTGCCGTGCAACCGCCAGTCGAGGTCGAGGTCGAAATACAGCACGTCCCGTTCGCGCAGTTCCGCCATGCGGCGGCGGACCGTGGTGGGGGACCAGCCGGTCGCGGCGGCGAGTTGTTCGAACCCGGCACGGCCGTCGGCGGCGAGTGCGGCGAGGAGCTTGCGGTCGCCCTCGTCGAGGGTCGCTCGGCCCGGTCGGCGAGGAAGCGGCGGCGGGCGCAACTGGGTGACGGTGGCTTCATCCAGGACGCCGAGCTTGGCGACCAGGCTGTCGGAGCCGCCGTAGAACTCGTGCAGCACCGAATGCGCGGTGACACCTTCGACCCGTGGCGTGCGGGGGAGTTTGGCCAGCAGCAACGCTTCGCTGTCGGCCTCGTTTTCGATGCGGACTGTGCAGGTGATTTCCGTGCCGCCGGACGTCAGGCTCACCCACGCGGTGTCCGGCCGCCGCGCGAGTGCCTCGGCGACCGCGCCCGCGGCGGCAGGCGCGCACCGGATGCGCAGGAACCAGCGCACCGCACCGGAAGGGGTCTCGTTGACACCACCGATGACCCGTACCGCTCCGGCGGACCGAAGCCGGGCGTAGCGGCGCGCGACGGTGCGATCCGACACGCCGAGCGCCTCGGCAATCGCGCTGAACGAAGCCCGGGGGTCGATCTGCAGGGCGTGCACGAGCTGCCGGTCGAGATCGTCGTAGTCGAAATCCACCTTCTTGAGGGTACAGGTGTCGGAATCCGCCGCCCTTGAGTCGCTTTCTGGCTCGCGGACCGGTGCCGGGCAGAGGGTCAGTTCCGAACGCACCGACCCACGAGGGAGAGATCATGACTGCCGAGGTGCTCGTCGTCGGCGCCGGTCCGACGGGGATGACAATGGCGAACGAACTCCGGCTCGCCGGAGTGTCCTGCGTGCTGGCGGACCGGCTGTCGCGGGCCAGCGAACTGTCCAAGGCCGGCGGGCTGCAGTCCCGCACGCAGGAGGCGCTCGATCAGCGCGGGCTGCTCGAACCGTTGCTGGCCACCGGCGATTATCCGGTCAGCACCGCGCATTTCGCGGGCACGCTGCTGCCGCTGGTCCGCACGCGGCACCAGTTCCCGTGGCGCTCGCTGCCCCAGGTGATGCTCGAAGGTTTCCTGGAGAAACACCTTGCCGCCCAAGGCATCCGCATCCGCCGCAACCACGAACTGGTCGGACTGCGGCAGGACGCGGACGGCGTCACCGGAACCTTCGCCGACGGCACCGCGATCCGCGCTCAGTACCTGGTCGCCGCCGACGGCGGGCGGAGCACGGTCCGGAAACTGCTGGGCGCGGAGTTCTCCGGCCGTCCCGGGACGGCGACCACGGTGGCCGCCGACGTCCGGCTGAGCGCCGAGGTCCCGATGCACACGATCACGCCGGAGGGCTACCGCGCGCAGGTGTTCCCGCTCGGCGTCGACGCCGAAGGCCGGCCGCTGCGCCGTCTTGTGCTGGGCGGGCCCGGCTGGTCGCTGGAACGGGACGTCCCGGTCACCGAGGACGAGATCCGCACCGGGCTGAAGACGGTCTTCGGCGACCGGGTGGAACTGGTCGAACTCCGTTACGCGCGCCGGATCACGAACGCCGCGTTGCAAGCCGCGCAGTATCGCCACGGCCGGGTATTTCTCGCCGGCGACGCCGCGCACGTGCACCTTCCCCTTGGCGCGCAAGGCATGAACGCCGGAATCCAGGACGCGATGAACCTCGGCTGGAAGCTCGCCGCCGCGGTTCGCGGCACCGCGCCCGAGGGACTGCTGGACAGCTACCACGCGGAACGGCATCCGGTCGGTGCGGCGGTGCTGCGCAATGTCCAAGCGCAGTCGCTGCTTCTCGACGACGGCCCGGATTCGGCCGCGGCCCGGTCGTTGTTCGCGGAACTGGTTCAAGTGCCCGAAGTTCAGTACCTCCTGGACGACATGCTGTCCGGCATGGGTTTCCGCTACGCCATGCCCGGCAGCGAGGAGCATCCGCTGGTGGGACTACCCGCGCACGACCTCGGTCCGGAGCTGCGCGCCGGACGCGGTGTTCTCGTGGATCCCGGAAGGCGGTTCGGGGAGCTCGCGGCGCGGTGGGCGGATCGGGTGAACCGCGTCGAAACGGGCACCGAGGCGATGCTGGTCCGCCCGGACGGATATGTCGCGTGGGCAGGTGCCCCGGACGGTCTCGAACCAGCGATTCGCCAGTGGTTCGGCGCGCCGGTGGGCTAGCGTGGCCGTCGTGCAGACGTGGCTGACCGACACGCGGACCTCGTACGACACCGTCGCCGCCAGTTATGCCGACCGGTTGCGCGATTCGATCGCCGAAAGTCCTTCGCTGCGCATGACTTTGGGGTTGTTCGCCTCGCTAGTGCGCGGAGACGGTCCCGTGGCCGACGTCGGCTGCGGCACCGGGCATGTCACCGCGCACCTGAACGGCCTTGGCCTGGACGCGTTCGGCCTCGACCTCTCGCCCGGCATGATCGAGGTGGCCAGGCGCGACCACCCGGGGCTGCGGTTCGCGGTCGGCTCGATGACCGCGCTCCCGCTGCCCGACGCTTCGGTGGCCGGGCTGCTGTCGTGGTGGTCGCTGATCCACGTGCCGGACGCGGAGGTGCCGGCCGCGCTGGCGCAGTTCCACCGCGTGCTGCGGCCGGGAGCACCGGTCGCGATCGGCTTTCACGTCGGCGACGTGGCCCGGTTGAAGACGCAGGGTTACGGCGGTCATCCGATGCGGGTGCACGTCTATCGACGTCGTCCCGCGCAGGTGTCGGAATCGTTGCGCGAAGCCGGGTTCACCGTCGAAGCGGAGTGGGTGGAGGAGCTGGACAGCGAGGTGCCGCAAGCGGTCGTCTACGCTCGCCGTCCAGCCTGACGGGTCAGCCGAGGTCCAGTTTCGCCAGCCGCGGCAGCACGCCGTCGCGCCAGCCCGGGCCCATCCGCTCGCACGCGTTCGCCTGCCGTTTGTCGTCGAGGTCGAAGCCGGAGTGGTTCAGCAGGAGCCGGGTGCCCTGGCCCTCGGCGACGAGCGTCCAGGTGAGGGTCCAGTCGCCGTTGAAGGTGTAGACGAACTTCGACGGCGGCACGGATTCGAGGACGCGGCAAGGGATCGAGCCGAACCCGGGCATCTCCAGATGGAATTCGTGGCCGACGTCCGGGCCGATGTCGCCGGGAGCCCACCACTTCGCGTGCAGTTCGGGGTCGGTGAGCGCCCGCCAGACTTTGTCCGGCGGGGCGGCGATGAACTGGTCGACCGAGATACTGCCGGTCCGGGCGTAGGTCACGGGGTTTCCTCCTCGTTTTCCAGCAGGTCGGCCATGCTGCGCAGACGGCCGCGCCAGAACCGTTCGAACGGGTGCAGCCATGCGCCGACCTGCTCCAGCGGGTCGCTTTCCAGGTGGTAAAAGCGTTGTCGCCCCACGGGTTCGTCGCGGACCAGCGCGGCGTCCCGCAGCACCTTGAGATGCTCGGCGACCGCCGGACGGCTCAGCTCGAACCGCGCCGCGAGGTCGCCCGCCGTGCGCGGGCCGTCCGCCAGGATCTCCAGCAGCCGCCGCCGGACGGGACTGGCGAGAGCGAGGAAGACGTCGTCGGGCATGACGCTACGTTACGTCGGAAGTTTCCGACATGTCAACCGGGGCGCACCTCGTGCGCGGCAGTCCCGGTTCTAACCGGGATCAACGCTCACGAGGCTCAAGGGCTGAGGACGGCACTCCGCAGCGCACGCACGGCCTCGTCGCGCGCACCGGCCAGCGCGGGGGAGTCCGTGGCGTGCGGGGCGCGAAGGGGGACGTTGCGCGGCAGCTGCGCGAAACGGTCCGACACCGCGTCGAGCACGTCGGGTCCCCAGGGGCCGCCCAGCACGATGAGTTCCGGGTCGGACACGGTCACCAACGCCAGGAGCACTCCGCAGATCGCTTCGGCGAGGGCGTCGAGGAGGTCGTCGGATTTGATCGCGGTCCGCAGGGCCTCGACGTCGATCGTGGTCGAATCCGGTTGCCGCACACCGAGATCCGCGAAGACGTCGATGAAGGCGATCGCCTGGCCACCGGGGCCGCGCGTGAGGACGTGCGCGATTTCCCCGGCGAAACCGGCGTGCCCGCGCCGCACTTCGCCGTCGGCGACGACAGCGCAGCCGAGTCCTTCGCCGAGGAAGAGGTAGGCGAAATCGTCGGCGGCCTGCTCGGTGCGGGCGGCCCAGTTGACGTCGTTGTCCACGGTGACCGGTCCCGCGACGAGCGGCGCGAGGACGTCGGCGGGGGAGAGTTCCCCCAGCAGGAACGGGGAATCGGGCAGGTGGACCAGTTTCCCGGTGGCGCGGTCGACCGGATCGGCGGCGCTGACGACCGCGAGCCGAAGCGGCCCCGCGTCGGCGGCGACCTGCGCGGCGGCCTTGCGCAACGCCTGGGAGACCTTCCGCGGACGCACCGGACGGCCCAGGTCTTCGACGTGCCGGGCGAGGACCTCGCCGAAAACGTCGACGGCTTCGGCGACCGCGCCGTCGTGGCCGATGCTCACGACCAGGGCCGTGCCGAGATCGTCGGCCAGCGCGTAATAGGTGCCGACGCGGCCGCGTCCGGTGGTGCGTTCGCCGGTGTCGCGCAGCAGGCCGGCCTCGGCGAGCCGGGCGACGCTGTCGCCGACCGCGGGCTTGGAAATGCCGGTGCGAGCGGCGATTTGCGCGCGCGTGAGCTGCCGTTCGGCAAGCAGCGCCCGCAGCACGTGCTCGTCGGTCAGCGACCGGAGCAGGTCGAGGGAGGGCTTGGCCGGGGTCACCGGCGCGAGTGTAGCCGATTTAGTCAGGAGTGTTGCCTGAATCGGCGCCGGCGCCTTACGGTCGGTTCAGTAAGGAGCCCTTCCTGAATGGAGCGAGCGCCATGCAGCTGCCCCCGTTGCCGCACTGGGAGACCGCGCCGGACGATCTCCCGGCCGCGATCCGCGAGACCAAAGCCGCGCTGCGGGCGCGGATCGAGGCGTCCGGCCGCACCGTGGAAGAGGTCTTCGCGGTGGTCGAGGCTCGCGTCGCCGCCGCGGTCGAGGAGATCGAGACGGCGAAAGCACGCGGCGAGGAGATCTGGCCGGTGCTGGACTACGCCGACATCGAGGCGGGCAGAGTGTCCGAAAAGGACTTGGCTCGGCTCCGGAAGCGCGGTTGCCTGGTCGTGCGCGGCCATTTTCCGCGCGAGCAGGCGCTGGCGTGGGACAAGGGGATCGTCGACTACGTCGAGGGCAACCGGTTCTTCGAAAACTACCGAGGCCCCGGCGACGATTTCTTCGGCACCGTCGGCTCGCGTCCGGAGATTTACCCGATCTACTGGTCTCCAGCGCAAATGGAGGCGCGGCAAAGCGATCGGATGGCCCGGGTGCAGGCGTTCCTCAACGCACAGTGGAAATCCGAATCCGGCGGCGTCCGGTGGTTCGACCCCGGCCGGGATTCCCTGTACCCGGACCGCATCCGCCGCCGTCCGCCGGGCGCGGACTCCGGGGGCCTCGGCACCCATCTCGACCCCGGGACGCTGGATCTCTGGATGACCGAGGCGTACCAGCGGGCGTTCCGGCACCTCTTCGACGGCACCGTCGAGTCCTATGATCCGTGGGACGCCGCGCATCGCACGGCCGGGCCGCAGTTCGAGGGTTCGACAATGTGCTCGGTGTTCCGCACTTTCCAAGGCTGGACCGCGCTCTCCGACATGGACCACGACCAGGGCGTGCTGCACACCGTGCCGATTCCGGAGGCGATGGGCTGCTTGATGCTGCGCCCGCTGCTGTCCGACGTGCCCGAGGACGACATGTGCGGCGTCACGGTGAATCAGGTGTTCCCGGCCAGCGAAAAATGGCATTCCTTGCTGCTGCGTGCTTCCAGCGGGATTCCGGACGTGCGGGCCGGCGATTCCGTTTGGTGGCACTGCGATCTGATCCACAGTGTCGCGCCGGTGAAGAACCAGCGGGGCTGGGGCAACGTCATGTACATCCCGGCCGCGCCGTGGTGCCCGCGGAACGAGGCGTACGCCGGGGCGGTGCGGGAAGCGTTCGAGTCCGGTTCCAGTCCCTCGGACTTCCCGCCCGAGCATTACGAGCGGTCCTGGCCGGACAGGTTCGCTCCCGCGCAGCTGAACGCGATCGGACGGCGCGGGCTAGGCATCGGAGGACAGCGGTTCAGTCCATGATCGCCGCGCTGCGCGGGGCCGACGCGCCGGTGGCGAGGGTGATGTCCACAAACGCCTGAGTGGCCGCGGTCATCGGTCCGGACCGGTAGACCAGCCACTGCGGGAGCTTCTCCGGCGGCGAGAACCGGAGGACCCGCGCACCGGCTCGGCGGGCCAGCTCCGCCCAGCCGTCCGGCATCAGGCTCGCGCCGATCCCGCGCAGCACCATCGGCAGCACGACGCTCCGGTCGCCGACCTCGGCCGCGATCGACAGGTCCGGCACGGTCGCCGCGAGCCGGTCGAAAAACCCGCGCACCGCGGTCGCCGAGCTGGTGACGACGAACTGCATGCCGCCGAGTTCAGCCCGCTCCACCGCCCCGTCCGAGCCGATCTCCGTGCCCGGCGGGGCGACCAGCAGCACTTCCTCGTCGCGCAGGTGCCGCGCGACCAGACCCGGCCCGACCGGGGGTTCCGCGCTCCCGCACACCCCGGCCTCGCACCGCCCCTGCACCACCATCGCGACCACCTCGGCCGCGGACAACGCCGCCGACGTGCTCACCAGAACGCCGGGATACCGCGTGCGCATCTCGGCGATGATGCTGATCACCGGCTCCAGCGCGGACGACGACGTGGCCGCGACGTCGATGCGCCCGGCCGGGCCGTCGCCCGCCATCCGCGCGGCGGCGCGCAGGGCGTCGAGGTCGCGCAGCACCAGCCGGGCGCGCTCGGCCAGCAGCTCGCCGGCGTTCGACAGCACCGCGTTGCGCCCGACCCGGTGGAACAGCTCGACGCCGAGGTCCTGTTCCAGCTTCGCGATCGCCCGCGACAACGACGGCTGCGCCACCCGCAAAGCCCGAGCCGCGTGCGTGAATCCGCCGTGCTCGGCGATCGCGACGAAGTACTCCAGCTGGCGGCGTTCCATAGCGGTACGCTATCGGATTGGTGCGTCAGATGTCTTTGACGTACCGCCAGCCGGCGCGCGACGATAACGCCCATGGTCCAGACGCGCCCGACGTTGCAGGGCACCTTCGGCATGGTGTCGTCCACCCACTGGCTCGCCTCGGCGGCCGCGATGGCGGTGCTCGAGGACGGCGGCAACGCCTACGACGCCGCGGTCGCCGGTGCGTTCGTGCTGCACGTCGTCGAACCGCACCTCAACGGTCCCGGCGGCGAGGTGCCGATGATCCTCGCCCCGGCGGGCGGCGCGCCGAAGGTGCTGTGCGGGCAGGGTCCCGCGCCGGCCGGCGCGACGATCGAGCACTACACGTCGCTCGGCCTGGACCTCGTCCCCGGCACCGGCCCGCTCGCCGCCGCCGTGCCCGGCGCGGTCGAGGCGTGGCTGCTCCTGCTGCACGACCACGGCACGAAATCGCTGCGCGAAGTCCTCAAGTACGCCATTCACTACGCGGCAGACGGCCATCCGGCGGTCGAGCGCGTCGGCGCGACGGTGGAGACCGTCCGCGAGCTGTTCGAGAACGAATGGACGACGTCGGCCGAGCTGTACTTGCCCGGCGGGATCGCGCCGAAACCCGGCGGGCTGCTGAAGAATCCCGCGCTCGCCGAAACCTGGCGCCGGCTGATCGCGGAAGCGGAGGCGGCCGGGAGCGATCGGGAAGCGCAGATCGAGGCGGCGCGGAAGGCGTGGCGCGAAGGGTTCGTCGCCGAAGCACTCGCCGTGTTCGCCGCGAAACCGGTGATGGACTCTTCCGGCGAACGGCACGCGGGCACGCTCACCGCCGACGACATCGCCGCGTTCCGGCCGTCCTACGAGGACCCGGTCACCAGCACCTGGAACGGCTGGACGGTCGCGAAAGCCGGGCTGTGGAGCCAAGGTCCGGCCTTCCTGCAGCAGCTCGCGCTCCTGCCGGACGAACTGGAGTACGCGACACCGGAGTACTACCACCGGCTCATCGAGGGCACGAAGCTCGCGATGGCCGACCGCGAAGCGTGGTACGGCGACAGCGCCGACGTGTCCGTCGAGGCGCTGCTTTCCCCGGAGTACACCGAGGTCCGGCGCAAGCTGATCGGCGAGCGCGCGTCCTTCGACCTGCGTCCGGGCTGCCCCGAAGGCCGGGAGCCGAAGCTGAGCCGGCACGCGCGGTACGTCGCGGGCGGCGGGGTCACCGCGTCGGCGATCGGCGCGGGGGAGCCGACCGTCGCGAAGGACGGCCTGACCCGGGGCGACACCTGCCACCTCGATGTCGTCGACCGCTGGGGCAACATGATCGCCGCGACCCCGAGCGGCGGCTGGCTGCAGTCCAATCCGGTCGTGCCGGAGCTGGGCTTCCCTCTCGGCACGCGGCTGCAGATGGCGTGGCTCGACCCGGGCCTGCCCAACTCGCTCGCCCCGGGCAAACGGCCGCGCACCACGCTCTCGCCGTCGCTCGCCCTGCGCGACGGCGTGCCGGTGATGGCGTTCGGCACGCCCGGCGGCGACCAGCAGGACCAGTGGAACTTCCACTTCTTCCTCGCCGTGGCGCTGCGCGAAAAGGTCCGCGGCGGACTCGACCTGCAGGGCGCGATCGACGCGCCGAACTGGCACACCGACAGCTTCCCGAGCTCGTTCTACCCGCGCGGCATGGCGGCGGGCAGCGTGACGGTGGAATCGCGGATCGGCGCGGATGTCATCGCCGCATTGGAAGGCCGGGGCCACGACGTGACGGTCGGGGAGCCTTGGTCGGAGGGCCGGTTGTGCGCGGTGGCGAAGGATCCCGACACCGGGGTGCTTTCGGCGGCGGCGAATTCGCGCGGGGCGCAGGGATATGCCGCGGGGCGATGACCTGGACTGACAAGCGCTGTCTGAAAACGGACAGCGCTTGT
Organism: Amycolatopsis echigonensis; assembly: GCF_002846615.1. Lineage (NCBI taxonomy): Bacteria > Bacillati > Actinomycetota > Actinomycetes > Pseudonocardiales > Pseudonocardiaceae > Amycolatopsis > Amycolatopsis echigonensis. The sequence goes on from NZ_PJMY01000003.1 coordinate 6,337,670, forward strand.
CAGCTTTTCGGCGGCTTCATCAACGCGGCAGCGGAATCGCGGACCGGCACGGATGCGGTCGCCGGGTGGGAAAGCCGCGCTCATTGACACCGCCTGTCCGGAAGTGGACAGCGTTTGTCAGTGCTTTCGGCAGATTTACAACGTTGTATCGCGGTGCCACACTGAGGTCGCTCGGTTCCTTCTTTCCCGTGTCCGGCATCTGACCGAAAGAAGCTGTCGATGTCCTCCTCCGAATCTCCCCGCGAAGTCAGCCGCCGCGACGCCCTGCGCTGGGCGGGTGCCGGCACGGTCGCGGCGGCCGCGCTCTGGTGCGCCCCGGAACTGGTCCAGTCCACCGCGTCGGCAGCTCCGGCGGGCACGCTGAACCCGTTGCGCCCGCCCGCGACGCCGCTCGTCGTGCGCTCGCCGTATCTCTCGACCTGGCAAGCGGCGGACAATCTGCCCGGCACCTGGTCGACGTTCTGGAACGGGCACATCACCGCGTTGTGCGGGATCGCCCGGATCGACGGCGCCGCGTACGTGTTCGCCGGTGCGCCGCAGCTGCCGTCCGGGCCGAGCCTGACCCCGATGACGCAGAACTCCTTGCAGGTCACCGCAACCCGCTCGATCTACGAACTCTCCGGCGGCGGCGTGACCCTCACCGTCACCTTTTTCTCGCCGGTCGACCCCGGCAACCTCCAGCGGCAGTGCGTGCCGTTCGGCTATGTCGCCGTCGCCGCCGCGAGCACCGACGGCCGGGCGCATGCCGTTTCACTGCATTTCGACTCGTCGGCCGAATGGCTGCAATGGGACTCGGGCACGCCGGTCGGCTGGCGACAACAGCAATCCGGCGGCATCACGTCGTTGAGCGTCCAGGCTGCCTCGCCGGCTGTGCTCGCCGAGGACGGGCACGACCAGCCGCGCTGGGGTTCGCTCGTCGTCGCGGCGCCTTCGGCCGGGGTGACCTGGCAGATCGGGCAGGACACGGTCGTGCGCGCGACGTCGGCGAACGGGGGAGCGCTGGCCGGGACGAGCGATCCGGACCAGCCGCGGGCGATCAGCGACCGCTGGCCGGTCCTCGCGTTCGCCAAAGACCTGGGCACCATCCGGCCGGACGCGGCCGTCGATCCGCTGGTCGTGGCGATCGGGCACGTCCGCACGCCCGCAGTCAGCTACCTCGGCGCGCAGCTGGCGCCGTGGTGGACGCACTACTGGTCGTCGTGGCAGGACATGGTCGCGTGGTTCCACGCCGACTACCCGGCCGCGCTCGGCACCGGCATCGCGCTGGACCAGCGGATCGCGAGCGAAGCGTCCGCCGCGGCCGGCGGCGGCAGCACCGGCGACCACTACGCGGCGATCTGCGCGCTCGCGCTGCGCCAGGCGTTCGGCGGCACCGAACTGGTCGACCGGAACGGCTCGCCGTGGGCGTTCCTGAAGGAGATCTCGTCCAGCGGCAATGTGTCCACAGTAGACGTGATCTATCCGGCACTGCCCGGCTATCTCCATCTGTCGCCGGAGTTCGTGCGGCTGCTGCTGGAGCCGGTGCTCGACTACGCGGAACACGGCGGCTGGCCGATGACGTTCTCGGAACACGACATCGGCGCGTCCTATCCGAACGCGGCCGGGCACAACGACGGCAACGAGGAGAGCATGCCGGTCGAGGAATCGGCCAACATGCTCATCATGTCCGCCGCGGTCGCGCAGCGGCTGGATTCCGCGGCGGCGAGAGCGTTCGCCGGCGCCCACTACGGAATCCTGCGGCAATGGGCCGAATATCTCGTGGGCACCACGCTCGACCCGGGCAACCAGAACCAGACCGACGACTTCACCGGCTGGATCGCGCACAGCGCCAATCTCGCGTTGAAGGGAATCATCGGCGTCGGCGCGATGGCCGTTCTCGCCGACGTCACCGGCAATTCCGCTGATGCCTTGCGGTACCGGTCGATTTCGCGGTCGTACATCAGCCAGTGGACGACTTTGGCCGACGACGGCTCGCACCTGCGGATGGCGTATGACCAGCCGGGAACGTGGAGCCTGAAGTACAACGGTTTCGCGGACCGGTTGCTGGGCCTCGACCTGGTGCCGCTCGGCACCGCCGCGCGGGAAGCCGCCTGGTACCAGTCCCAACGGGGCGCGAACGGGGTTCCGCTGGATCCGCGCCACGACTACACGAAAGCCGACTGGGAACTCTGGACGGCCGCCTGGCTGACCGACCACACCGACCTCCGCACGACGCTGGTCGAAGGCGTCTACAGTTTCGCCAACACCACCGATTCGCGGGTTCCGTTCTCGGACTGGTACTTCGTCGCGGACGCCCGGCAGTCCGGTTTCCAAGCGCGCCCGGTCGCGGCTGGGTATTTGGCTCTGCTGCCGCGTCCGGCCGCCTCGACCACCTCGTGGCGTCGGATCCAGAACCAGCGCTCCGGAAAACTGCTGGCGGTGCAGGGTATGTCGCTTTCGGACACTGCCGATGTGACGCAATGGCAAGACAACGGCACGGTCGATCACGTGTGGACGGTCGTGGACAGCGGCGACGGGACCGTCCGGATCATGAACCGCAACAGCGGCAAGGTGCTAGCGGTGCACGACCAGAGCCTCGACAACGGCGCGCACGTGCAGCAGTTCCAGGACAACGGAACACCGGATCACCTGTGGCGCATCGTGGACGCCGGCGGCGGCTGGTGGAAACTGGTGAATGTCCACAGCGGAAAGGTGATGGCGGTCGATCAGCAGTCCACTGCGGACGGTGCACAGGTGACCCAGTGGGACGACAACGGGACGCCGGACCATCTGTGGCGGTTCATCTGACCCGGTGACGTGCCGTGAGGGGATCTGGTTCCCCTCGCGGCTTACCGGGAGACGGAAGCAGCGGAATCGGTGTAGCGGGCCCGAAGTTCGCGTTTGAGCAGCTTTCCCGTGGCGTTGCGGGGAAGCTCGTCCACCACCTCGACTCGGCGGGGGCACTTGAAAGCGGCGATCCTTTCCCGGCAGTAGGCGATCACCGCGTCCCCGTCGAGCGAGTCGCCGGCCGGCACGACCACCGCGACCACGGTTTCGCCCCACTGCGGATCCGGCGCGCCGATCACCGCGACGTCGGCGATGTCCGGATGCCGGTGCAGCACCTGCTCGACCTCGATCGGATAGACGTTCTCGCCGCCGGAAATGATCATGTCTTTCTTGCGGTCCACCAAGGTCACGAAACCGTCGGCGTCACAGCGGGCGAGGTCGCCGGAGTGGAACCAGCCGCCGCGCATGGTTTCGGCGCTGGCTTCGGGCAGGCCCCAGTAACCGGCGAAGACGTTCGGGCCGCGCAGCACCAGTTCGCCGACCGTTCCGGTGGGCACGTCCTCGTCGCGTTCGTCCACGATCCGCGCCTCGACGTGCAGGAAGGGCCTTCCGACGGACCCGGCGTGCGAGCGCACGAACGCCGATTCCAGCACCAGCGCGGCGGGGGAGAGTTCGGTCATCCCGAAACCCTCCACAAAGGTCAGTCCCTTGCCTTCGTAGAACTCGATCACCGGCAGCGGGCACGGCGCGCCGCCGCACAACAGGTACCGCAACCGCGACAGGTCGTAGGAATCGAAGTCCGGGACCTGCGTCATCGCCGCCCACATCGCGGGCACCATGAAGTGGACGGTGACCTTTTCCCGCTGGAGCAGTGCGAGTGTCTCTTGTGGATCGAACTTGCCGGCGACCACCACGGTGCCGCCCGCGTACAGCAAAGGCAGGGTGAACAGCGCCAGCCCGCCGATGTGGAAAAGCGGGGCGACGGTAAGCGTGATGTCCGACGGGAGAATGCCTTCGCCGGAGGTGAGCACGTTGACCGCGTTCGCCTCCAGGTTGCCGTGGGTGAGCATCGCTCCCTTGGGGCGGCCGGTGGTGCCGGAGGTGTACATCAGCACCGCGACCTCGTCCGGCCCGGTCGGTTCGGGTTCGACGCGGTCCTCGGTCTGGCCGAGTTCGCGGTTGTTGACCAGCGTCCGTGCGCCGGAAGCCTCCTTCGCGAGCGCGGCGAAGGTGTCGTCGTGCACCACGACCACCGGCCGGGCGTCGTCGAGGAGGTACTCGATTTCGGCCGCGGCGAGCCGGAAATTGATCGGCAGCGTGATCGCGCCGAGCCAGGCGACCGCGAAGAGAGTTTCGAGGTAGCCGGTGGAATTCAGGCCGAGCAACGCCACGCGGTCGCCCTTGCGCACACCCAGTTCGCGCAGCGCCGCCGCCCGCCGCGCGACCCGGCGTTCGAGCTCGGCGTACGTAATCCGCTCGCCGGTCTCCGCGGCGACCAGCGCGACAGACTCGGGGGTGACCGTGCCGCGCCGGACAATCCACTGCGCCAAGCTCGCTGCCATGCCGAGACTCCTTCGTCGCCGGGGACCACGATGAAGGTAACCGTACGGACGGTCAGTGGTCAAACTTCGGCTACAGTGGGCCGATGCCACCCAAAGGCCGCGCCGGGGACATCCTGGCGACGTTCACCCGCCGCGTCGCCGAGCGCGGATACGACGCCACGAACTTCTCCGACATCGCCGGCGAGCTGGGGCTGTCGAAGGGCACCATCGTGCACCACTTCGGCACGAAGGACCGGCTGCTCGCCGCGCTGCACGAGTCGTACATGCGCCGCAGGCTCGCCGAGGCCGCGCTGATCCGCGACCGCCTCGCGACGCCGACGCGGCAACTCGCCGGGCTGCTGTACGCGTTCGTGCTGTACCAGGTGGTGGACCGGGAGGCGACCGTCGCGTTCCAGCGCGAGGTCGTCCGGCTAGCCGACCACGAGGCGATGGCCGAGGGCCGCCGGATGCGCGCGGAATACCTCGACCTGGTGCGCGCGACCTTGTCCGAAGGGATCGCGTCGGGGGAGTTCCGCTCGTGCGATGTCGAGGTGCAGAGCCTGCTGATCTTCGGCTCCGCGCAATGGGCATGGACGTGGTTCGACCCAGCCGGCCCGGTGTCGGCGGAGCAGGTAGGCGCGCAGCTGGTCGATCTGGTCCTGGGCGGACTGCTGACGCGCCGGAACCGGCTGAACGGATTGACCGAAGTGGACGGACAGGTGGCGCGAGTAGTCCGTCAGTCGATTGCGGACACGGCGGCTACCGGATCCTGAGCCGACGCATCATTTTCAGTCCGGACAGCATTCCTTCCACGTACTTCTCGTACTTCTGTCCCGGTCGCGGGCTCATCACCGGCTTCTTCAGCACCGCCAGGTTCTGCACGTCCGTGTACTTCAGCAGTCCCTGATCCCCGTGCCGGGCGCCCACTCCCGAGGTTTTCACGCCACCGGACGGAGTTCCCTTGGCGGCGTACGCGGTCGCCAGGCTGTCGTTCACGTTGACGTTGCCCGTCTCCAGCCGGGCGGCCACCGCGGACGCCGCGCGGAGGTCCTTGCCCCACACCGAAGCGTTCAACCCGTAGTCAGTGTCATTCGCCAGCTCGACAGCCTCGTCGACCGTCCGGTACCGGTGCAAGGCCACCACCGGGCCGAACGTTTCCGTGACTCCGCAGAGCATGTCTTTCGTGACGCCTTCCAGAACGGTCGGCTCGAAGAACGCTGGCCCCAAGTCCGGCCGGGGACGCCCGCCGCACAGGACGGTGGCGCCCTTCTCGACCGCGTCGTCCACATGGGACTTGACCCGGTTCATGTGGTCCACTGAAACCAGCGAACCCATTTCCGGACCGAAATCGTAAGCCGCCCGCACATCCAGCGAGGAAGCCTTGGCCACAAAGGCTTCCTTGAATTCCTCGTAACGCGACTCCGGCAGGTAGATCCGCTCGATGTGCATGCAGATCTGCCCGGTGTTGCCGAACGCGCCGAACACCGCGCCCGGAACCACGTCGGCGAAATCGGCGTCCGGGAGCACGATCATCGGGTTCTTGCCGCCGAGTTCGAGACAGCAGCCGATCAGGTTCCGGCCCGCTCGCTCGCCGATCACCTTCCCGGTGGCGGTCGAGCCGGTGAACATCACGTAGTTGGCCTGGTCGATGAGCGTCGGGCCGACGTCCGGGCCCTCGCCGCACACGACCTGGAACAGGCCCTTCGGCAACCCGGCTTCTTCGAGCAGCCGCACGCCGTACAGCGGTGACAACGCGGTTTTGTTGTCCGGCTTCAACACCACCGCATTGCCCGCCATCAACGCCGGAATGGCGTCGGAAACCCCGGTGGCGAACGGGAAATTCCACGGCGCGATGATCCCGACCACGCCCTTGGGAACCCGGATCTCGGTCGACGACGACACGAGCGGCACCGGTCCGCCGCGCCGGGTCGCGGCCAGCAATTTCGGGGCCCGCCGCAGATAGTGGCTCATGATCATCGGCGGATCGCACGTTTCCTCGATCGCCATCCGGCGATTTTTGCCGCTTTCGACCTGGATCAGGTCGGCGACCGTGCGCGCGCGGTCGAGGAAAAGCGAATGCGCGCGACGGAACACCGCGAGGCGTTGTTTGAGCGGCGTCGCGGCCCATTTCGCCTGCGCGGCCCGAGCGGCGGCGAACGCCTGTTCGATGTCCGACGGCGTCGACTGCGGCAGGTCCACCAGGACGTCGCCGGTGTAGACCTCGGTGAGCGGCCACACCGCGCCGCCCGAACCCGGCACGCGCGCGACGAGCTGGCGGAGGAATTCGTCGGTCGCCGAAGCCGGCCGGGTGGGCCGGACCGGGGTGAGGGTCATGGTCTTCCGCTCCCGTCAGTTGCCGGAAAGAACCAGCTGCGCGCCCATTTCGCCGATCATGATGCAGGGCGCGTTGGTGTTGCCGCCGGTGATCGACGGCATGATCGAGGCGTCGCACACCCGCAGCCCGTCCACGCCGCGCACCTTGAGGTCCGGCCCGACGACAGCCAGGTCGTCGACGCCCATCCGGCAGGTGCCGACGCCGTGGTACACCGACGTCGCGCGGTTGAGGATCGCGTCGCGCAGTTCCTGGCCGCGCAGGTGCGTGCCCGGGTGGATCTCCTCGTTGATCGAGCCCTTGAACGCCTTCGACGCGAAGATCTCCCGCACCATCTCCGACCCCTCGCCGAGCACTTCGAGGTCGGACGGGTCGGAGAGGTACTGGGGGTCGATCAGCGGCGCGGCGGTCGGATCGGCCGAGGCGAGCCGGATCGTGCCGCGGCTCTTCGGGTAGATCAGCGTGGTGAGCACGGTCAGCGCCGGCCGCTTGTCGACCGGATGGCGGATCGGCGCGTCCTGGTTCGGCGACACGTACGCCCAGGGCAGCAGGTGCAGCTGCAGGTCCGGCACTTCCGAGGCCTGCGACGTTTTGAGGAACGCGAGCGCCTCGAACACTGAGTTCGCGAGGAACGTCGAACCCGGCTTGAGCAGTTCGCGCGCCATCCCGCGGGCGAAATACGGTGCGGTGCCCTTGTTCTTGCACGACGACACCTGGAACGTGAGCGCGTGGAACATGTGGTCGTGCAGGTTGTCGCCGACCGGCAGATCGGCGAGCACCTCGATGCCGTGTTCCTTGAGGTGCTCGGCGTGCCCGATGCCGGACAGCATCAGCAGCTGCGGCGACCCGACGAACCCGGCGGAGAGGATGACCTCCTTGCCCGCCCGGACTGTGCGGCGCGTGCCGTTGGCGTCGGTCACCTCGACGCCGGTCGCGCGGCCGTTCTCGATCACCACCTTTCGCACGAACACGCGGGACTGGATCTCGAGCGTCCGGGGCGCCAAGTGGTGCAGGTAACCGCGCGAGGCGCTGTAGCGCAGGCCGTCGGCGGCGTTCTGCTGCATCCGGCTGACGCCTTCCTGCGACTCGCCGTTGTAGTCGTCGATGATGTCGCAGCCGATCGCGTCGGCCGTCGCGTCGAGGAACTGCAGCGTGCCTTCCTGCGGGATCTTGTTGCGGGTGATCTTGATCGGCCCGCCGGCACCGCGAAACGCGTTCTCGCCGTCCTCGAAGTCCTCCATGCGCTTGTACGCGGCGTTGACGCTGTCGGCGTCCCAGCCGGTGTTGCCCTCGGCCGCCCAGGAGTCGAAATTCGCCCGGTTGCCGCGGACGTAGACCATCCCGTTGACCGAACTGGAGCCGCCGAGCACCTTCCCGCGCGGCACCGGCATGCGCCGATCGAGAACATGTTTCTGCGGGACTGAGTAGAACCCCCAGTCGCTCATCTTCTTCAGCTGGGGCACGGCGTGCAACGGGGCCACGAGCCCCGGCTTGCGCAACAGCAGCTGGTTGTCGCTCTTGCCCGCCTCGAGCACGATCACGCTGGCCCCGGACTCCGCGAGCCGCCCCGCGACGGCAGCCCCCGAGCTGCCCGACCCGACGACCACGTAGTCGGCTTCGTTGCTCCGGGCCACCCTGGCTGCCATGTCCGCTCCTCGTCCCGCGCACCGCCGAAACTGTAACCTGTTCTAGTTCAGGAACGGTATAGCTTTCCCGCCGGACGCGCAACGCTTCGCGCGCGAACCTGATTGACTTGGCCGCATGGGGACCGAGGAAGCGAATCGCCGCATCGACGCCGTGCTCGCCGCCGGAGAGACGACGCTGGATCTGCAGGGCCTGCACCTGACGGAGGTCCCGCCGCGGGTGGCGGAGATCGGCGGTCTCGAGAAGCTGGTGCTGGACGAGAACTTCCTGCGGGAGCTGCCGGAATGGCTGGCGGGCTTGCCGCTGCGGGAGCTGAGCGTCAGCAAGAACAGGCTGGCGAACCTGCCGGAATGGATCGGCGAGCTGGCTAGCCTCCGCAGTCTGTCGGTGGACCGGAACCGGATCGCCGCGCTGCCTCGATCCCTCGCCGGGCTGCGGCTGACCGAGCTGTTCCTCGACCGCAACCGCCTGGCGGGAGTACCGGACTGGCTCGGCGGGATGGCCAGTCTGGAGACGTTGGACGTGGCCGCCTGCCGGTTGACGGAGGTCCCGGAGTGGGTGCGTGGCCTGCCGAACCTGGTCCGGCTCGACCTGGACGGCAACCGGCTGACAGCCCTCCCGGACTGGCTCGGGGAGATCCCCAGACTGGCGAAGCTGTTCCTCTACGACAACTTGCTGACCGAGGTGCCGCAGTGCCTGCGCGGCCTGGACTTCGTCGAACTGCACCTGCACGACAACCCCTTGACCGGCCTGCCGGACTGGCTGGGCGGGATGACCGGGCTGACGAAGCTCGGCCTGGCGCGCCTGCGCCTGACGGAGGTCCCGGAGTGGATCGCCGGGCTGGACCGTCTCGAGGAACTCGACCTGGACGGCAACCGGCTCGCCGACCTGCCGGACTGGATCGGCGGCCTCGAGCACCTGACCCTGCTGGACGTCGCGCACAACCGGCTGCGGGACCTGCCCGAGCTGCCGTCCGGCCTCCGAAAACTGCGGCTCTCCTCGAACTCGTTCACCGGGCTGCCTGGGCATTTGGCGACCCTGACCGGCCTGTCCGAGCTGACGGCCGGCGACTGCGGACTGGCCGAGGTGCCCGGATGGGTCCGCGACTGCACCGGCTTGACCGTCCTGCACCTCGACCGGAACCTGCTCACCGCGCTCCCGGAGTGGCTCGGCGACCTGACCGAGCTGGAAACCTTGTGGCTCGACGGCAACCAGCTGACGGAGCTGCCGGAGTCGATGCGTCGCCTGAGAAAGCTTCGTCGTCTGGACGTGGACGACAACCTGTTGCGCGGCCTGCCGGACTGGCTCGGCGACTTGAGGGAGTTGCGCTCGCTCGGCGCCGGCGGATGCGGCTTGACCGGACTGCCGAAGTTTCTGAGCGCTCTCGACGGCCTCGAAAGCCTGTCGTTGAACGACAACCCTCTGCGCGAGCTGCCTGCCGGGGTCGTCCGGCCGGAAAACCTGCAGTGGCTCCGGCTGTCCGGCACTCGGCTCGCGGAGCTGCCGGACTGGCTGGGCGATCTCGCTCAGCTCACCAGGGTGGACCTGGACTTCTTGCCTCTGTCCGAGGTGCCGTCGTGGCTGCGGGAATGCACTGAGCTGACCGAACTGCGGGTCGCCGGCTGCGGGCTGGAAACCCTGCCGGAGTGGCTCGGCGAGCTCACGTCCTTGCACCTGCTCAACGCCTCCTCGAACCGGTTGTCCGGCCTGCCCGGCTCTTTCGACCGGCTGACCGGCTTGGTCGAGCTGCGGCTGGACAACAACCGGCTGGCCGAGCTGCCCGCCCAGCTCGCTCCGCTCACCCGCCTTCGCGTTCTCTCTTTCCGCGGCAACCAGCTCGCGGAAGTGCCGGACTGGCTTCGGGAGTTCACCGACCTTCGCGAGCTGTCCCTGGGGAGCAACCAGTTCAGCGGAGTTCCCGAGTGGCTCGGCGACTTCGCCGCGTTGCGGGGGCTCGACCTTGTGGGCTGTGGGCTCGGCGCGCTGCCTGCCTGGATCCGCGGCCTGAGCCACCTCGAAAGACTCAACGCGAGCGGCAACCAGCTCCGCGAACTGCCCGGCTGGTTTCCGGAGCTGACCGCTCTGGCCGACGTGACCTTGGACGACAACAAGCTGACCGCACTCCCCGCGGAATTGGCGGAACTGAAACACCTGTCGGCACTGTCGGTGCGGAACAACCGGTTCAGCGAGCTGCCGCGGTGGCTGGGTTCGTGCCAGGGGTTGACCCAGCTGTGGATCAGCGGGAATCCGCTGAACGGCCTGCCGGACCCGGTGCGGGAGCTGGTGGATCTCACGATGCTGGCCTTGGACGACACGGGGACCGTCGAACTGCCTGCTTGGCTGGCCGGCTTCGGCGGTCTGCGCTTCCTTTCCGCCGCGGGGAACGCGCTCGACCTGACCTCCTTCGACTTCGGCGAGCTGAGCCGGCTGGAGACTCTGTTCCTGAATCGGTGTTCGCTCGGCGAACTGCCGGACACTGTCGCGAGGCTCCGAGCGCTGAGGCGGCTTTTCCTCACCAACAACGAGCTCGCCGCGGTCCCCGAGTGGCTGGCTAGCTTGCCTTGCTTGGTCAGTCTCTCCTTGAGCGGCAACAACCTCGCCTCGCTGCCGGAAAACATCGGCGACCTGGTCTGTCTCCACTGGCTCGACGCGAGCCGGAACTACCTCACGGATCTGCCGGAAAGCTTGGCGGACCTGGTGAATCTCGACAACCTCGACCTGTCGGTGAACCAGCTGTCGAGCTTGCCCGCACGCCTCGGCAAGCTCGCGGGCCTGACCAGGCTTTTCCTGGCCGAGAACGCCCTTGCCGAGCTGCCCGAATCCTTCGGGGAACTCGGCAGCCTCCGGAATCTGGACTTGCGGGGCAACCAGCTCGTCTCGCTCCCCGAAAACTTCTCCCGCCTGGACCGCCTCACCACCCTTCTCCTCTCCGACAATCGCCTCCGCAGTCTGCCCGCCGCTCTCGCGCACTTGCCTAAGCTCACCACCCTCAGCGTCTCCGGTAACCCCTTCATCAGCCCGCCTCCGGAAATCACCGCCAGTGGGTCCGAGTCCGTTCTCGAATTCCTCCGCGAGCGCGAACGCGGCAGCACCGCGCAATGGGTGTCCAAACTCCTCGTCGTAGGCGAAGGCGGCGTGGGCAAAACTTCCCTCGTCCGCGCTCTCGCCGAGGACGAGCACGATCCGGACGAACCCTCCACACACGGCCTGCTCGTGCGGGATCTCGAACTCGACCACCCGGAACGAGATGTCCGGATGCGGATGTCCACCTGGGATTTCGGCGGCCAGCAGATCTACCACGCCACCCATCAGTTCTTCCTCACCAACCGTTCCCTGTTCGTCCTGCTGTGGAATTCACGGCTGGGGTGGGAACAGGGAAAACTGCATTACTGGCTCGACATCATCACCGCCCGCGCGCCGGAATCGCCGATCGTTCTCGTGGCCACGCACATTCACGGCCGTCCGGTCGATCTGCCGCTCGCCGAATTGCGGGCGAAATACCCGAGAATCGTCGCGAGCGTGCACGTGGACAACGCGACGCGGGACGGCGTCGGGGAACTGCGCGATCTTCTCGCGCGGCACGCGGCGGAACTGCCGCTCATGGGTTCGGAATGGCCTACGTCCTGGCTGGCCGCCGCGGACGCGGTGCGGCAGACCCAGGAGAACCACATCACGGTCGGCCGGATGTGGCGGAGCATGGCCGAAGCGGGCGTCACCGGCGCGGAGCCGAGCCGGTTCATCGCCCGGGCGCTGCACGAACTCGGCGACATCCTGTACTACCCGGACGATCCCGACCTCCAGGAAACGGTCGTGCTGCGGCCTTCCTGGGTCAACGACTACATCAGCCGCGTCCTGGACAGCGACGAGGTCGCCGAACGGCACGGGCTGCTCACCCGGGAACACCTCGCCGCGCTGTGGTACGACCTCGACAAGGGGATCCGCGACCATTTCCTCGGCATGATGGACAAGTACGACCTGTCCTACCGCGTCGAGTCGAACGGCGGGGGAGATCTGAGCCTGGTCGTCGAGCGGCTGCAGTGGAATCCGCCCGAGTACGCGGGGCAGTGGGCGGCCGCGCGGGAGAACGCCCAGCAGATCAAGGTGATCTACCAGCTCAACACCATGCCGCCGGGCATCCCGACGTGGTTCATCGCGCGGTCGCACCGGTTCAGCCGCAACGTGCACTGGCGCACTGGTGCGCTGCTCGGCCACCGCGACGGCCGCCACCTCGCGCTGGTCAGTGCGGACCGCCAGCACAACACCGTCGAGCTGACCGTGCGCGGGCCGTCGCCGGTCGGGTTCTTCATGGTGCTCGACGAGGGGCTCAACCTGACCCTGGAACGGTTCCCCGGCCTGGACATCACGCGCCGCGTGCCGTGCCGGTGCGAACCGGACTGCCCGGAGCTGTTCGACTACGAGAACCTCCGCGCCCGGCTGGAACGCACGCCGCCCAAGCACGAGATCGAATGCCACCGCTCCGGCGAGCAGGTTTCGGTGCCGGAGCTGCTGTTCGGCCTCGCCCCGGCCGAGCGGGACTCGACGCGCGCGTCCATGGAGCGGCTGACCCGCACCGTGGAGCAGTTCGGCGAGCGGCTGGAGGAGCAGAGCGACTACCACCAGCGGATGTTCCTGCGCCTGCAACGGCTCGTGCAGCACCAGCAGGAAGCGCGCTGCCCCAGCGTGTTCGCGGTCGTCCCGGCAGGGCGGCGGCGGATCACCGGCTCGCCCTACGAGATCCACCTCTACTGCGAGGAGCCCGGCGCCTGGCATCGGCTGGACGGCGACAAGGGCGTGTACTCGGTGTCGCAGCCGCGGGAATGGTTCGTCAAGCTCGGGCCGCACCTGGAGCACCTCATCCGGGTCATGAAACACGCCGCGCCGCTGGCCGGACCGGTGCTCGGGGTGGCCGCGGGCGTGCTGAACGAGCAGCTGAAATCCGACTGCGACCTGATGAAGGAGCTGGCCGCCCAGCTGCCGAAGGAACTGCACCGCGAGCGCCTCCTGCCGGGTGCGGACCGGCAGGAGGAGGACCTCCCGGAGTCGCACGCGAAGACCGACGCCGACTTCCGCGCGCTGAAGGCGATGCTCGGCAAACTCGACCCGGACGAGGAATGGGGCGGCCTGTCCCGCTACGACACGCCGGAAGGCCTCACGCTCTACCTCTGCCCGGAGCACCTGGCCTTCTACCGCGACCCCGCGTGAGCGTGCTTGCTCCGTTCGGTGCGACCCCGGGCACACCGGCCGCGCAAACCAGGAGATAACGGACAGCCCGGACCCTTGGGCGATTGACGACCGGCCGGACACCGCCGTACCGTGCTGCTCGCGCGACGGCTTCCCGAAGCCGGTGAGATTCCGGCACGGTCGCGCCACTGTGAGCCCCTCCCGGGGCGAGTCAGGTCGAGGAGCCGTCGTCAGGTCCACCCGCAAGGGACGCGTCATCCCGAAGGAGAGCCATGGCCACCATTCCGGCCGACCGGTCCACCCCCGTCGTCTTGCCCGTGTCGAAAGCCGCTTTGCTGCTCGGCGCGACCGTCGTCGGCGCGCTGCTGCTGTACTACTTCATCGGCGTCGACCAGGGCGCGGTTTCGATCTTCGGCAGCGACACCCACGTGCACGAGTTCGTCCACGACGCGCGGCACTTCCTCGGCTTCCCCTGCCACTGACGCGCCCGGAACGGACAACCGAACAATGCAGAACAAGCTGATTCTGCGCGGCCTCCTCGCCGGAGCGCTGGGCGGAGTGCTGGCGTTCGTCTTCGCCCGGATCTTCGCCGAACCGCTGACCCAGGCGGCGATCGACTACGAATCCGGCCGCGACGAGGCGCAGATGGCGCTCGACCAGGCCGCCGGCCTGCCGACCGAGCACGGGGACCACGAGGTTTTCAGCCGTGCCGTGCAAGGCAACCTCGGCATCGGGCTCGGCATGGTGCTCTTCGGGGTCGCGATGGGCCTGCTGTTCGCGGTGACCTACACCGTGCTGCTGGGCCGCGTCGGCCGGATCCGCGCGCGGGTGCTGGCGGTGCTCGTGGCCGGGGCCGGATTCCTGGCGCTGTACCTCGTGCCGTTCCTGAAATACCCGGCCAACCCGCCGGCGATCGGGCACGAGGCCACCATCGGCGCGCGCACCGGGCTGTACCTGGCGATGGTGGTCGCGTCGGTGATTTTCCTGGTCGCGGCCGTCGTCGTGGGCAAGCGGCTCGCCCCGCGGCTGGGCAACTGGAACGCGACGCTCGTCGCGGGCGCCGGGTTCGTCGTGCTGTCCGCGCTGCTGATGGCACTGCTGCCGTCGCTGGGTTCGCTGGCCTCCAATGTCGCCGAGTACGGCCCGCAGGCCAGCGAAACCCCGCTGCCGCTCAAGGCCCCCGACGGCCGGATCGTGTACCCCGGATTCCCGGCCGACACGCTCGTGGGATTCCGGCTCTACTCGGTGCTGGCTCAGGTGATCCTGTGGACGACCATCGGGCTCGTGTTCGGCCCGCTCGCCGAACGCGTGCTGGACCGCGGGCGCGCGGCTACCGTCGAGGCGTGAACCCGCTGACCGGACTGGGCCCGTTCTTCGCCGTGGACACGCATCCGGCGGGCGAACCGGCCGAGCCGTGGCGTCCGCTTTCCGAAGTCCTCGACGACGGCCCGGTGCTGCGCGAGCGAGTCGCGCAGAACCGGGCCGTGCTCGGCGGCGATTTCGTGGAACCGCGGGTCGCGGCGTCGATCGCGCACCTCGGACTGGCGGCGCGGATCATCTCGCCCGCGTTGGGGCTCGCGGTCGGCGCAGGCGCGGTTCCGGACTACTCGACTGCTTGGTGGCAGCCGAAGCTGGGCGGCGCGTTTCCGTTGTCCCTTGAGGAAAATCCGCCGGTTGAGTCCGATGTAGTCAGTGCGTTCGCTTCGCGGGTGCTGCGCGGGCCGTTGGCGCGGTTGGACGACGCGATGGCGCAGTTCTCGCTGGCGCGGAATGTCCGGCGGGGGAACGTGGCGTCGGCGCTGAACGGGGCGGTGACGGTACTGCGTTCCGAGCGTCCGGAGTGGACTGACCGGATCGCCCGAATTGTTGCCGCGCTGGAGGAATTGCCGGAGCTCACCGGTACCGGAACCCGGGAGAATGGACGGTTCCGTCGCCGCAGCTGTTGTTTGTTTTATCGGGCGGCACCGGATCGGAACGGCCCGAAATGCGGGGATTGCGTACTGATTTGACCGGTCAGGGCGCCCGGTTGGCCTGATAGGCGATCATGCTTCCGGCGAACCGGTCGGCCTCGTAACAGGGATCGCTGTAGGCGTCCAGCTTGGGATCGGTCGCGGTCACGGTCACGGTGAGAAGCGTGTCTTCGGCGACGCCGGTTTCGACGGTGCAGTGGCCGTCCCCGTTGTCCCGGTGGATGCCGGGGTAGTGGTGGACGGAGACCGGGGCGAAGCCGGGAACAGCGGCTCGGTGATGGTAGAGGGCTTCCAGCCCGCCTGAGGTCGTGTCGACGGAGGCGACGTAGCTCAACGCCTTCGTGTCGCGGGGAATCCAGGTGCAGGCGGTCTTGCCGCCGGCCGTCGCGGTCGTTCCCGGGCTGCTGACGAAGAACGTGACCAGTTGGTCGTGGGTCATCAGGTCGCAGGGTTTGGTCGTGAACTGCGTGAGGTCGAGCGGGGCGTCGGGCAGCGGCGGCGACAGCCGGGGCGGAGGCGTCGGCGCGGACGAGCAGCCTGCGACGCCGAGGAGCACCGCGAGCAGCAGGCCCGCCCGGCGGCTGCCGTGCGGAAGCACAGTTTTGTTCGGCGCCACGGAATTGAGCATAGCTGCGTTCCGGCGCTTTCGGTTTCCCGTCGAAAGGACGCGAAAGACCGTTTTGTGCGGTCGAATGCCTTATCCGTCCTTGGGCATGCAATCGAGATCTGCGCCAGGAACACTCGGGAAGAGAAGACTTGGGAGGTTGCCATGCGCGGGTACCGCAACTACTGGACCTACAGCGCCGGGCTGCTCGTCGCGTGGGCGCTGGTCTTGCTGTTCGTCGGCCTGTTCCGCGGCGGACACGAGGTGGCGATCGTGCTGCCGGTGTTCGGCGGCTTCTGCATCGGCTGGGTGAGCACGACGATCGCGCGTTATGTGTACCCGCCGCCTAAGCAGTGGCTGAGCTGAACCGTCCGCCGGAGGCCGCGCGTCCTGTCTTGGCCGGTGGCCCGCGCCGAGTCACCCGAACGGGCGGACCCGTCGGGGGCGAGGACGTGACGGATTTGCCCGGAAACTGCGTAAGGTCGAGGCCATGCCAGGGGACGACGGCCTGCTCACGCAGGACAGCACGCGCGGGCTCACCGCGGCCGAGGTGGCCGAGCGGGTCGCCGCGGGACGGACGAACGACGTGCCCTCGCGCACCAGCCGCAGCGCGTGGGAGATCGTCCGGGCGAATGTCTTCACGCGGATCAACGCGATCTTCGCGGTGCTCGCGGTCATCATCTTCTCCACCGGCTACCTGCTGGACGGGCTGTTCGCCGGGGTGATCGTGGCGAACAGCGTCGTCGGCATCGTGCAGGAGCTGCGCGCCAAGCGGACGCTGGACCGGCTCGCCATCGTCGGGCAGGTGCGGCCGCGTGTGCGCCGCGACGGGACCAGCGGCGAGCTGGCGCCGGAAGAGGTCGTGGCCGACGACGTGATCGAGATCGGCGCGGGCGACCAGGTGGTGGTCGACGGCGAGGTGCTGGCCGCGGACGCGCTCGAGGTCGACGAATCGCTGCTCACCGGCGAGTCGGACCCGGTGGTGAAGCACGCGGGCGACCCGATCATGTCCGGCAGCTTCGTGGTGGCCGGGAACGGCGCGTACCGGGCGACGAAGGTCGGCTCCGAGGCTTACGCGGCGAAGCTGGCCGAGGAGGCGGGCCGGTTCACCCTGGTCGATTCGGAGCTGCGGAACGGCATCAACAAGATCCTGAAGGTCATCACCTACCTGCTCGTCCCGGCCGGGGCGCTGTCGATCTACAACCAGCTGTCCGGGTCGCAGGCGCTGCCCGCCGCGCTGCGCGGGATGGTCGCGGCGCTCGTCCCGATGGTGCCCGAAGGCCTGATCCTGCTGACGTCGGTCGCGTTCGCGGTCGGCGTGATCCGGCTGGGCCGTCGGCAGTGCCTGGTCAACGAGCTGCCCGCGATCGAGGGTCTGGCGCGCGTGGACGTCGTCTGCGCGGACAAGACCGGCACGCTCACCGAGAACGCGATGCGGCTGTCCGAGCTGCGGCGGCTGCACGAAGCGGGGGAAACTCCGGAGACCGTGCTGGCCGCGCTCGCCGCCGCCGACCCGCGGCCGAACGCCAGCCTGGCCGCGATCGCCGAGGGCTGCCCGGCCGCGCCGGACTGGACGCCGACCGCCGTGGTGCCGTTCTCCTCGGCGCGGAAGTGGAGCGGCGCGGCGTTCGGCGAGCACGGCGACTGGGTGCTCGGCGCGCCGGACGTGCTGCTGCCCGCCGAATCGGAGGAACGCGCGGAAGCGGAGCGGATCGGCGCGCAGGGCCTGCGGGTGCTGCTGCTCGGCCGGGCGGCGAACGCGGTCGACGCGCCCGACGGACCGGGCAAGGTCACGCCGGTGGCGCTGGCCGTGCTGGAACAGAAGATCCGCGGCGACGCCCGCGAGACATTGGACTATTTCGCCGCCCAAGGCGTTGCGGTGAAACTGATTTCGGGCGACAACGCGGTGTCGGTCGGCGGCGTGGCCCGCGCGCTGGCCCTGCCCGGCGGCGAGGCCCCGGTCGACGCGCGGACGCTGTCGGAGGACCCCGGCAAGCTGGCTGACCAGCTGGAAAGCACCGCCGTGTTCGGCCGGGCGACGCCCGCGCAGAAGCGGGCGATGGTCGCCGCGCTCCAAGCTGGTGGGCACACGGTCGCGATGACCGGCGACGGTGTCAACGACGTGCTCGCCCTGAAGGACTCCGACGTCGGCGTCGCGATGGGCGCGGGCAGCCCGGCGACCCGGTCCGTCGCGCAGATCGTCTTGCTGGACAACGCTTTCGCGACCCTGCCGCACGTCGTCGGCGAGGGCCGCCGGGTGATCGGCAACATCGAACGCGTCGCGAACCTGTTCCTCACCAAGACCGTGTACTCGGTGCTGCTGGCGCTGATCGTCGGCGTGCCCGGGCTGATCGGCCTGGACGCGATGCCGTACCCGTTCCTGCCGAGGCACGTCACGATCGTCGGCTGGTTCACCATCGGCCTGCCCGCGTTCGTGCTGTCGCTGGCCCCCAACAACGACCGCGCCCGCCCCGGATTCGTCGGCCGCGTGCTGCGGATGGCGGTCCCGGCCGGGGTCGTGATCGGGGCCGCGTCGTTCGTCTCGTACATCCTGGTCCACCCCGGCAACGCGACCACCGAGGCCGCGCAGGTGCAGGCGAGCACCACGGCGTTGATGACGCTGATGGCGCTGGCGCTGTGGGTGCTCGCGGTCGTCGCGCGGCCCTACACCTGGTGGAAGGCCGCACTGGTCGCGACGATGGCGGTCGTTTCGGCGCTGATGTTCGTGCTGCCGTGGACGCGGGAGATCTTCCAGCTGGACCCGAGCAACACCGGCTACACGCTGACCGCGGTGCTCTGCGCGGCGGCAGGAGTAGTGCTGATCGAGATCGGGCGGTGGATCGGGAACCGGATCGGGCGGCCGGGTCCGTGAGGGGAACCCGGAGTGAACTGCGCCCCGGGAGTTGGACTGGGAATCCAGTTCCGGCTGTCCGGGGAGTGGTTCGTTGCATCCACGCAGTTCGTTGTCTGAGTGGCAGCGGGCGTCCGCTGTTGCGTTGTTCGAGGACGGGTATGGCGCGAAGGCCGTGGCGTCCCGGTTGGGGGTGTCGGCGGGTGCCGTGCGACGCTTGCGTGATCGTTGGAGGCTGCGGAGCGCGGGAGCGCTGATGAACAAGCCAGGCAGGCGGTCGTTCGGGTTCGAGTTCAAGCTGGAGGTCGTGCGCCGGTATGTCGGCGGCGAGGCGACCGCGGCCGAGCTGGCGCGCGAGCACGGCCTGTCCTCGCCCAAACTCGTGGAGAACTGGGCGCGGGCGTATCGGCGCGAGGGCGAGGACGCGTTGCGGCCCAAGCCGAAAGGCCGTCCGCCCGGTGTCGCGGACTCGCCGGGTCCCGGCGAGCTGGAGCGGTTGCGGGCGGAGAACCTGCGGCTGTCGGCGGAGAACGCCTACCTAAAAAAATTGCGGGCCTTGAGGGAGCAGGGGCGAGGGTGAAAACCCAGGCCGTCGCCGCCCTCAAGGCCGACTATCCGCTGCCGGTGCTGCTGGCGGTCGCGGGCCTGGCCCGGTCGACGTTCTTCTACCACCAGGCCCGCCTGGACCGGCCCGACCCGCACGCCGGGCTCAAGGCCGCGATCGCCGAGGCGTTCGAGGCCGCCCGCGGCCGCTACGGGCACCGGCGGATCCACGCGGTCCTGGCCCGCGACGGCTGGCGGGTGGCGAAGAAAACCGTGCGCACGCTGATGAACGCCCTCGGCCTGGCCTGCCAGGTCCGGCGGCCGCGCCGGTGCCGGTCCTGGCCCGGGCGGCCCGGCACGACCGCGCCGAACCTGCTCAACCGCCAGTTCAACGCCGACGCCCCGGACACCACATGGGTCACCGACGTGACCGAGTTCCGCATCCGCGACCGCAAGCTCTACCTCTCGCCCGTGATCGACCTGTTCGACCGGTCCGTGGTCGCCTACGCCTGCGGCCCGTCCCCGACGCTGGAGCTGACGAACTCCTCGCTGCGCGCCGCGATCGCGACCCTGCCCGCCGGAGCCCGCCCGCTGGTGCACTCCGACCAGGGCTTCCAATACCAGCACGCCTCCTGGCGCACCCTGCTCGCCGACGCCGGCCTGACCCAGTCGATGTCCCGCCGCGCCACCTGCCTGGACAACGCCGTCGCCGAGAACTTCTTCGGCCACCTCAAAGAAGAACTCTTCCACCACAACACGTTCGACACCGTCGACACGTTCACCACGGCACTGCACGACTACATCGACTGGTACAACACCACCCGCATCTCCACCACCCTCGGCGACCTCAGCCCAGCCGAATACCGAGCCCAGACCCTCGCCGCCTAACCTCTACATAACCAGTCCAACTTCCGGGGCCCAGTTCACCTCAAGGTGCCCCTCACGGACATCGATGGGGCACCAACCTGGCTGCGCAAACCTCGCACGCCCAGACGCCGCACCAGCTGCCCGGCCGGGGCCAGCGCCAGCGCGACATCTCCGTGGTTTCCGCCTGAAGCTCCCGGCCCGCCTAGCCGCTGCTTGGCGATGATCCGGCCGGGAGCATCCAGGGTCAGTTTCTCCGGGCGGCCCCGGCTTTCCACTCGTCTTCCAGCATGGCGTAGACCAGTTCGTCGGTCCATTCGCCCTTGACGATCTCGTTTTCCCGCAGGCGCGCTTCCTGGCGCATGCCCAGGCGCTCCATCAACGCCGCCGACGCGGTGTTGCGGCCGTCGCAGCGGCCGATGATCCGGTGCAGTCCCAGGTCTTCGAAGCCGAGCCGCAGGAGTTCGCGGGTTGCTTCCAGGGCCAGGCCTTTTCCGTGGTGGTCGGGGTGGAAGACGAAGCCGATCTCGCCTTGGCGGTGTTCGGCGCTGAGGTATTCGAGGTTGAGGTCGCCGATGAGCTGCCCGGTTTCGGCGAGTTCCACGGCGACGGCGAGGAACTGGCCTTCCTCCGACAGCGTCGCACTGTGGACGCGCTTCGCCAGTGCGGCCGCGGATTCCGCGCGGCTGCGCGGCCCCCAGTACAGGTAGCGGACGACGTCCGCGCGGGATTGGAACGAGTTCAGGGCATCGAGATCGTCGTCCCGGAACGGGCGGAGGAGCAGGCGTTCGGTGCTGATCGGATAGTCCGGCCTGAGCATCCGCCCAGCCTAGCGACTTCCGCGGGTCCGCAGGAACCGCCGCGGCGATCGCCGGGTGCGGGAGGGCGCCCGCGATACCGGAGCGGACAGGGAAATTCCCGGGGCGCCTCCTGGACGCCGTCCGCGTCCAGGCCCGAGCCGGACCGGTGCTCGGGAACCCCGGGAATCCGGTGACTGCCTGGTATTCGTCAGCAGGCAGCACGTGAAGCAGGCGATGAGCCGAAGGTGGCTCTTGTTGTATCGCTGCTCAAAGTCCCAACACGTGCCATCCGCTAGCGGACAGCCACCTCACGAGTCCTGTGTGAATACAACTTAGGACCACCTCCTCTCTCGTGTACTGCCACGCTAACCGCGAACCTCTCGGTACGGCAACATCATTTGCGAGGCGGTCCATCGTCCGGGACGGGGCCGGGCTGGCAGCGCGGGCAGCACCAGGTCGGCCGCTGGTACGGTCCGTCGCCCTGCTGGCGCACCAGCAGCGGTCCGCCGCAGCGGAAACAGCCTTGGCGGGTGCGTTCGTAGACCCAGGTGCGCCGTCCGCGGCGGAGGTCGCCGGTGGTGGCCTGTTCGTGCCGCCACGCGTTGGCGACGAGCAGTTTCCGGGCGAGCGCCACCGCGCGTGCGGGGTCCACTTCGGACACCGGCGTCCACGGGGAAACCCGCAGCAGGAAAGAGATCTCGCACTTGTACAGGTTGCCGACGCCGGCCATGACCCGCTGGTCCAGCAGTGCGTCGCCGAGTTCGCGGTCGGGCTTCGCGGCGAGGTTGGCGGCGGCCAGCGCGGCGTGCTCGTCCGTCCACTGTGGATCCAGCAGGTCCGGGCCCAGGTGCGCGACGAGGCTGTGCTCCTCGGCGGTGGGCACCAGTTTCAGGTCGTGCAACCGGAAACCGATCGCCTGGACGTCGTCGGTCATCAGCACGACCCGCGCGTGGTGAGCGGGCATCGCCCATTTCGCGCCCGCGGGCTGGATCTTCCATTCGCCGTCCATCCGCAGATGGCTGTGCAGCGTCAGGTCGCCGGAGAAGCGCGTGAAGAGGTGCTTGCCGACGGTGCCGACGCCGTGCACCTCCCGGCCCGCGAGGTCCACAGTAGCCAGTTCGGGATGCCGGAACTCCCCGCGCACCAACGTTTTTCCGGCGAGCGCGCGGTCGAGCAGCTTTCCGGCGAGGAATACGGTGTCGCCCTCGGGCACGGTTCAGCCCGCGGTTTCCGACACTTCCGCCTGCGCCGCTTCTTCCTCGGCGCGCACGCGGTGCCGTCCGGCGCGGTTGGAGCGCAGGATTTTCGCGAGGACCATGTTGAAGGTCAGCGCGATCTCTTGTGCGCCAGGGGAATGCCACTCGTGGATCGGGCTGCACGCGCCCTGGGCCTGCTGCACCGCGAGCCGGTCCGGGATCGCCGTCGGCATCACCAGCGAACCGAAGTTCTCGCGCAGCTCCGCGACCCGGAACTGGTGCTCGTAGGACCGCACGCGCAGTTTGTTGACCAGCACGCCGATCGGCCGCAGCGCCGGATTGCCGTCCTCGCGGATCCGTTCGATCGCTTCGAGCGCGCGCTGGGCCCCTGCCACCGCATACATTGTGGGTTCGGTCACAATGAGCGCGCTGTCGGCCGCCACGAGCGCCGATTTGGTGAGCCGGCCGAGCGACGGCGGGCAGTCGATGATCGCCAGCTCGTACGGGTCCTCGCGCAGCGGATGCTGGTGCAGCTCGTCGAGCGCGCGGGAGAGGTTTTCCAGGCGGCGGCCGTCGGAGTCGGGTTCGTTGAGCGACTCCAGCTCCTCGGCGCCGACCAGCACGTCGATCTCCTCGCTCCAGACGCTGGGCGCGATCGCGCGTTCGAGGACGGCCCGCGCGGGCGTCTCGAGCACGTCGGCGAGCGTCGCGTCGGTGAACGGCGGGTCGAGCGAGGTGGTGGCGTTGCCCTGCGGGTCGAGGTCGGCTACGAGCGTGCGGGTTCCCCTACGCAGAGCGGCCGACGCGATACCGAGCGCGACCGTCGTTTTGCCGACACCACCCTTGAGGCTGAGAACGGCGACCGTGTGCACTCGACACAGCCTACGGGCCGCGCGCCGGGGCGGTAGCCCGGAAGGTGGCGAACGCCGCTGCGGCGCCCACGCGGGTCACGGCAAGTGACCGGCGGCCATTACCCTGTCGGCCATGAAGACCGACACCGTGGCCGCCCGGGGCTCGGGCGCTGTTCGCCGGGCGCTCGAGGCCGAACTGCGGGCCGCCCGCGCCCGCGGCGTGGAGCAGCCGGTCGTCGTCGACGTCGGCGGCGGGAGCGGCGGCTGGGCGGTGCCGTTCGCGTCCGCCGGATGCCTGGTCACCGTCGTGGAACCGAACCCGAATGCGCTCGCGACGCTGCGCCGGCGCGCGGAGGAGGAGGGCGTCTCCGGCCGGATCACGGTGATCGCGGACGACTCCGACGCACTGGCCGCGCACGTCGAGGCCGGGTCGGCGGACCTGGTGCTGGCGCACGGCCTGCTGGAGGTCGTGGACGAACCGCGAGCGGTGCTCGACGCGCTCGCCACGGCCGTTTCGCCGGGCGGCGCCGTGTCGGTGCTGGTCGCCAACCGCACCGCGGCCGTGCTGCATCGAGCACTCGCCGGACGGATCTCCGAGGCGCGGCAGCTGATGGAAGGTCCGGACGGCATCGTCGCGGGGGACACCGTGCTGCGCCGGTACGACAGCGCCGGGCTGACCGATTCGCTCGTGGCGGCCGGCCTGGAGGTCACGCTGCTGCAGGGAGACCGGGTGGTCTCGGACATCGTGCCGGGCGAGGTCCGCGAGGACGAACTGGCCGAGTTCGAGCTGAGCGCGTCGTCCGTGCCTGCGCTGCGCGACGTCGCCGGCCGGCTGCACGCGATCGCCCGGCGCGGCTGATCCGCTCCTCGCCGCGCGGTAACCGTCCTGGCGAAGGCCTGAGCCACCCGTAAGCGTGGTCGCCCGGACTCAGGCGCCGGGAATTGTCGGTGGCGACGGGTAGCGTCCGCAGGCGTGGGGAGAAACGCCGAACTGCCGAGCGGGATGGCCCGCTACCGCGTCACCACGGGCGCGACCGAACTGCCGGACGACACCGGCTGCTCGATTCTGCACGTGGACATGGACGCCTTCTTCGTGTCGTGCGAACTGCGCACCAGGCCCGAGCTGGTGGGCCAGCCGGTCGTCGTGTCCGGCGGCGGCCCGCGCTCGGTCGTCGCCGCGGCGAGCTATCCGGCGCGGCGTTTCGGCGTCCGTTCGGCCATGCCGTTCGCCACGGCCAAGCGGCTCTGCCCGCAGCTGGTCTGCATCCAGCCGACGCCAGGGCTGTACGGCGAGGTGTCGCGCGGCGTCATGGGGATCTTCCGGCAGCTGACGCCGCTGGTCGAGCCGCTGAGCCTGGACGAGGCGTTCCTGGACGTAGGAGGAGCCCTGCGGCGGCTGGGCTCCACTCCGGGCGCGCTGGGGGCGCGGATTCGGGAACGAGTGCAGGTGGAGCACGGGATCGCGTGCTCGGTTGGTGTCGCGAAGGTGAAATTCGTGGCGAAACTGGCTTCGGGGATGGCCAAACCGGACGGGATGGTGATCGTCCCCGCCGCCGAGACGCTGGAATTCCTGCACCCGCTGCCGGTCTCGGCGCTGTGGGGCGTCGGGAAGCGGACCGAGGAACAGCTGCGGCAACACGGCTGGCACACGATCGCGGACGTCGCCGCCACCCCGCCCGCCCGGCTGCGGCGCGCGGTGGGCCGGGCGGTGGGGGATCACCTGTGGGCCCTGGCGAACGGCCACGACGACCGGGCGGTGGAACCGGAGTCGGCGGAGAAGTCGATCGGAGCCGAGCACACCTTTGATGTCGACGTCCTGAACCGCGACGAGCTGAGCCTGGAGCTGTTGCGCCTCTCCGAACGGGTCGGGGCGACGCTCCGGTCGCGCGGGCTGCGCGGCCGGACGGTGTCGATCAAGGTGCGGTTCGCCGATTTCCGCACGATCACCCGGGCGCGCACCGTGCTCTCCGCGACGGACGTAGTCCGCGACATCCACCGCACGGCGGTCGAGCTGCTGACCGAACACGCGCCGACGGGCGCGGTCCGGCTGATCGGGGTACGCGTGGAAGGCCTGGACACCGGCGACGAGGGGGAGCAGCTGTCGTTCGCGAACGACGAGCCCCGCTGGCGGGACGCGGAGGTAGCCGCGGACGTGGCAAGACTGAAGTTCGGCTCTGCAGCGATCCGGCCCGCATCGTTGCTTTCTCCTCGGGAGGAGTGAGGGGCTTCCCGCACTGCGCGGCTGGGCTTTTCTGGGAGGGGCGGGGTTCGCCAGGGAGGGCAGGGCGGGTTCGGTCGGGAGGCGTGGCTGGGCCTTCCGGAGGGGCCGGGTTGCAGAAAGGGGAGAGGGGGTTCAGCCGGAGGTAGTGGCTGGGCCTTCCGGCGAGGCCGGGGTTTGGCGGAGAGGCGAGGGCAGGTTTGGTCGGGAGGTTGTGGCTGGGCTTCGGGGCGGGGCCAGGTTTGCGCGGAAAGGTGGGAGTGGGTTCAGTCAGGAGGGAGTGGCTTCTGGCGAGGCCGAGGTTTGCCAGGGAGGCGAAGGCGGGTCCGGTCAGGCGAGTGCGGCTGTGCTTTCCCTGCGAGACCAGGTTTGCCGGAGAGACGGTAGTGGCTGGGCTTTCTGGTGCGGCCGGGGCTCGCCGGGGAGACGAGGATGCGTTCGGCCTGGAAGTAGTGGTTGAGCCTTCTGGTGCGGCCGGGGTTTGCCAGGGAGGCGAGGGCAGGTTCGGTCGGGCGAGTGCGGCTGTGCTTTCCCGGTGAGGTCGGAGTTCGCCGGAGAGACGGGAGTCGGTTCGGCCAGGAGACTATGGCTGGAGCTTTCTGCGGATGGCTGCCGGATCGAGCACTGATCCATCGGCGTGCCTGTTGGCGACCGGGCTCGGCATCTCCATGTGCCGTCCGTCCTCGTTTTGCGCGTCACCTCGCGGCGCGGCCTCTTCGCTGGGAAACCGGCGACGGTGCCGTACTCGTCCGTCTCGACTGGTTCGTGCGAAATGCACGTAGATGGGCACTGGCGCGGCGATCGGTGTGCGGACCCGGTTGTGGGACCGCGCCTGGAATAGGGGTCCGACGGTCGCGCTGAGTTATCGGGCTGCGGGGTGTTCGCGCGGTGGGGGATTGCCGAGCTCGGTGATGGTCAGGTGAATGAGTGGCGGACGGTATCGATCGGCGGAAGATCCTCCCCGCGTGGGGCATCGGCAGGGCGGGTGGCCGGCGCGAAGACGCTTTCTCTCCGTCACGAGGGACCCCGCGCGGGGGAGGCCGACGGGGCGACGAAGGGGCCTGGACTGCGCCGATGGGGGTGACTTCGGTCGCGGTGACGCACTGTCAACCCGCGTGGGGCGGGATTTCCCCCGATTCGATCATTTCCGGATCGGGGATCGGGTAGTCGGACGAGCGCGGGGCTCGTATCCTGGACAGTGCCACCCCGCCTGGGGTTGGCTGTTGGGTCCAGGACGTTGCGCGGCCCGGCGCCCGCGACAGCTGTGCCGGAGGAGGAAAGATGCCACTCTCCGAGCATGAGCAGCGGCTGCTCGACCAGATCGAGCGCGAGCTCTATGCCGAGGACCCCAAGTTCGCATCCACGGTGCGAGGCACCCGGTTGCGCCGACCCGCGCGCCGTCGGCGCATCCAGGGGATCGCCCTGTTCGTGGTGGGCGTCGCGCTGCTGGTGCTCGGCGTGGTGATCCCGGTGCTGCGGGTCGCCGACGTACCGGTGGTCAGCGTGCTCGGGTTCCTCGTGATGTTCTTCGGGGTCATGATGGCCGTGACGTCGCTGCGCCACAGCGACGCGGGCGGTGCGAACAGCCATGACGACGGAGGCGGCGGGGGGAAGCAATCCGGCCGCAAGAGCTCCTTCACGCAGCGCATGGAGGAACGTTTCCGCCAGCGCTTCGAAGGCCAATAGCACGTCGGCGAATCCGCGCTTCTCCCCTCGGGGCGGAGCGCGGATTCTCGTCCGCGGGCACGGCTGCACCGTCTAGCGGTGCACGGCCACAAGCGATGGACGGGCCAAGCGGCTCGCTACGGTGCGCGAAGCACTCCGCAGGCGCGGGCGCGCGACCGGAGTCTGACCCGCACGTCCCAGTTCGTGCGGCCGACACACCAGTCGTTGCTGTAGCGCTGCCAGGTCGCGGCCTCGGCGATGTTGCGAGTTCGACAAGTCCCAGCGGATCGGACGGCGTCTCGCGGCACCGGCGCTTGCGGCCGCCCCGGAACTCCTTCCGCCGCCCGGTTACCGGGGCCAGGTCCGGCTGGCCTGGATCGCCACGTGCCGCTGTCGGATGTCCTCGACGGGGTGTCTTCCGGAGCGGAGTCCACCCGGTCGGGCACTCCGCCGGGGCGGTGCAGGCTCCGTGGTGCGAGTTCGGCAAGCCGCAGGCGGTTTCCGGCAAGCCACCGCAAGTCAGTGTTCGCTGACCAGCCGCAGCTCAAACCTGCCCGGAGATCTGGCCTGATCCCCGCTCCCGAAGCTCACCGCCGTCGGCGAAGCACTGATCGGGGGAACAACCGTCCTCGCATCGACAGCGGAGCAGTCCGGCGCAGGCTCTCCCGCAGCTGCCCGAAGGCGGGCTCCAGCGCTGGATCCGGTGCCGCCTCATCGCTGTACCAGCTGCGTTCCACCGCGCCCAGCACAGTGCGCAAAGCGTCCCGGCCCGAATCGTCCAGGCGGTGGCGTTCGGCGATCTTTCCGCCGGCCACGCGGACCGTGTCGCTGTCGGAGATCGGCAGGTCCCGGTCCGCGCATTCGGCTTTCAGTTCGCGCCAGGCCGCGTCGGCCGCGCCGGTGGAGTGCGTCGCGATCGTCTGCAGGTGGCGGCGGCGCACCAGGTCCCGGATCGCGGCGGGGCCGCCCGTCGCGGCGAGGACCAGGACCACCACCGCGGCGAACCACCACGACACGGTCCCGGCCAGCAGGCCGAGCGCGGCGACCAGCAGGACGGCCCCGGTCAGCGGCAGCCACAAGGCGGCCAGATGCAGCGGAGTCGGGGTGGTGACGGGGTTTCTGACCAGCACGTTCCCGTCCGGCGTGGCACCGGGCGGGACGCCGGAAGGGGCCATGCCGGGACGA
The DNA here is from genome assembly GCF_002846615.1 of Amycolatopsis echigonensis. Taxonomy (NCBI): domain Bacteria; kingdom Bacillati; phylum Actinomycetota; class Actinomycetes; order Pseudonocardiales; family Pseudonocardiaceae; genus Amycolatopsis; species Amycolatopsis echigonensis. Next base: position 6,365,881 of record NZ_PJMY01000003.1, read on the forward strand.
GCGCGGCGGCGCAGGAAGTACGACGTGGCCACGGCCGCGGCGCCCAGGACCGCCAGCGCCAAGGCCAGCCAGACCAGCCAGCTGTCGTCCGGGGTGGTGTCGGCGGGAGCGGCCGGGGCGGCCTGGTCGTGGGCCTTGTCGGTCGACGCGCCGGTGGACGGCGAGGCGGAGCGCGGGGCCGTCGGCAGGTCGTCGGTCGCGTTGGGCTGCTGCGGGTTCTGGGTGTTCTGCTGCAGGTACGGCGGGACGATGCCGCGTCCGTCGGCGAGCGGGGTCGGGTCGAAGCTGACCCATCCCTTGTCCCCGAAGTACGCCTCGACCCACGCGTGCGCGTCCTGCGAGCTGATCGACTGGTAGTCGCCCTTGGACACGCCCGGGGTGAAGCCGATCGCGACGCGCGCGGGGATGTGCGCGACCCGCAGCATCACCGCCATCGCCGACGCGTATTGCTCGCAGTAGCCCCGTTTTCCCTTGAGGATGAAGTCGGCGAGAGCGTCGGCGTCGGTGGCGTCGGCGGTCTTCGTGTCGTATACGAAACCGTTCTGCGCGCTGAAGTACTGCCACAGCGCGGTGGCCCGGTCGAAGTTGTTCGTCTTGCCCGCGGTCAGCTGTTCGGTCAGCGCGGTGACTCGCTTGTCGACCTGGCCGATCCGCGTGTACAGCGCGGGGATCTCGTCGGACTTCGGCTCCGCGTCGCGCAGTTCCGCCGCGGTCGGCTCCTTGAGCGACGCGGTTTCCACATAGGACGGTGCGGGTTCGCTCGTCGTGGTGAACACCGAGCCGCTGACCCGGTCGTACAGCCACTGCGGCGGCACGCCCCGGAGCGCGCGGGGGGCGCCGTAGATCGGCAGCCAGTTGTCGACCCAGCGCGTCGGCTGGATCTGGATCTGCCGCGACACCCCGGTGCCGTCGTCGCCGGGCGCGGCGGGCAGCGTGCTGTTCGCGAGCACGCCGGTCTGCGCCTGGCCGCCGGCGCGCAGGCCCCAGCCCTTGTTCGGGGTGTAGGTGTCCAAAGTGAACGCGCGCAGCAGCCGCCGGTCCGAGCCGAGGCCGCGGACCTGGAACAGTTCGGTGTTCTGGCCCTGGTCGAGCAGTCCGCGCAGCTGCGTGAACGGCGCGATGCCGAATCCGCCGGTCCCGTCGCCGTCGCCGCCCGGGCCGGAGCCGAACGGGATCTTGCCGACCGTGCCGACCACGGTGATCCCGCCGCCCAGCAGGCCGAGCACGATCGCCGAGCTGACCACCGCGACCGGGGCCTGCATGAGCCGCAGCGTGCCGCCGGACCCGGGCGCGTCGCGGTTGCGCCAGCGGCGGTGCCGGTGGTTGCCGTCGATCGCGAGCAGGCAGGCGAAAGATCCCGCGCCGAGCACGAACGTCCACCACGGCATCAGTTCGTCGGACAGCGCCGCGGGCACCGCGTACACACAGAGCAGCACGAGCCCGGTCGCCGCGGGCGCGGCGGCGGCGACCGCGAGCGTGTCGACCAGCACCGCGACCAGGCCGATCGCGATCGTGACCAGGCACAGGATCGGCTGTGTGCTGTCGACCGGCGGGAGACCGGTCCGGATCTGCTGTGCCGCGGCGGTGAGCGTGGCCTGCAGTTCGCCGAAAGCAGTGGGGCCGGGGAAGATCGTGAGCACGCCCTGGGTCGTGAACGCCCCGGTGATGAGGAACAGCAGCACGAGCAGCTGGCCGAAACCGGCGACGACGGTCGGCGCGCGCAGCGACCGCAGCGCCAGCCCGGTTCCCGCGACCAGCACGACGGCCACGACGAGGTACCCGAACCAGGCCCAGCCGGAGACGACGCTGGTCAGCGACGTGGCCGCGCACAGCGTCGCGAGCCCGGCGGCGACCGGCGGCAGCACGCTGCTCCGCCACGCGGGCGGGGGATCGGTCGGCTGCGGCGTAGGAGTGTGCGGGATCGGCGGCGCGCTGGACGGACGGGGAGCGGTGGCGGTCATCGGTTCCCCCTGCGGGCTGGGCCGTTCCGGCGGGACCAGGCGTGCGCGACGGCAGTCAGCGGGTTCATCGCGTCCCGCCGATCACGGTCGACCGGTGGGTGCCCGCGCGGCACAGCAGCCCCCACACCTCGGGCATCGGCGTCTGCGGACCGGCCACCACGACGCCCCATCCGGCCCCGCGCAGCAGCTCCGCCGATTCCCCGGTCGCCGCGGCGAGGTGGTCCGGCGAGGCCGAACCCGCCCAGGCCGGGGTGTCCAAAAGGACGGCGAGGCTGCGGACTCCGCGCGCCCGGTACCGCGCCAGCTCGTGCACCGATTCCGCGCTCACCGTGCCCAGGATCGCGATCAGTTCCTGTCCTTCGGCCGGGTCGTGGCCGAGCGTCACGTCTCGCTGGTGCGCCGGCTGGAGCGCGGCCAGCGCGTCGAGCACCAGGTTGTCGTAGCCTTCGCCGCCGTCGCCGGGGGCGTCGGCCAGCGAGATGCCGTGTTCGGTCACCAGCCGCACCCGGTGCCCGGTCCTCCGCAGGTGCAGCGACACCGACGCGGCGAACGACACCGCCCACTCCAGGCTCGCCGTCGGGCCGCTCCCGTGGTGCGCCGCCGCGCGGTGGTCCAGCAATACCGTCGTGCCGCCGCGCCACGGGCGTTCCTCGATGCGGACCATGATCTCGTCGCGCCGCGCGGTCGACCGCCAGTGGACCTTCCGCATGTCGTCGCCGGTGCGGTAGTGCCGCACGATCACGTCCGGCTCGCCCTGCCCGGAATGCAGCCGCACGCTTCCGTCGTCGCCCGCTCCGGCCCCGGCTCCTCCGGGCAGGCCCCACAGCGCCACCACGCGCGGCACGACGACCAGCCGCGAATGGCCGATCAGCTCCCGTTCGAACTCGCACAGCCCGAACGGGTCGGTGATCGTCGCGCGCAGCGGCCCGACCTGCTGGATCCCGCGCATTCCCGGCCGCAGCGGATACCGCAGCAGCACGCGCCGGTCGTGCGGCAGCCGTTCGACCACGAACCGCGGCCGGGAGCCCAGCGCGTACGGCACGCCGTCCTCCAGCAGCACCTCGCCGCCGGGCAGCCGTCCGCTGCGCCACAGTTCCAGGTCGACCTCGCCGGTCGAGCCCGCCGCGATCCGGTCCGGGCGCAGGGCGCGCGCGGCGCCGAGACGCAGCCGGGTCGCCGAGATGTAGGCGGCGACCAGCAGCGGCAGGGCGACCACGAAGACCGCGATCCGCAGCAGGTCCCGTTCGTTGAGCACCAGCGAGCACACCGCGGCCGCGATCCCGGCGGCGAGGAGGCAGCGGCCTCGGGTGGTGAGGCCGGAAAGCGCGCGCAGCATGCGGATTCCCTAATCGGATAGCGGGACGCGCCTCAGCGGGCCGAGCCCTGGGGGACGGGGACGCGGTGCAGCACCGCGCGGACCACGTCGGTCGCCGAACGGCGGGCGGCGTGCGCCTCGGTGGTGAGCACCAGCCGGTGCGCCAGCACGGGCACCGCGACCGTGTGCAGGTCGTCGGGCACCACGTAGTCGCGCCCGGACAGCGCGGCCTGCGCCCGCGCGGCCCGGACCAGGTGCAGCGTCGCGCGCGGCGAAGCGCCGAGCCGGATTTCCGGCACCTGCCGGGTCGCCGAGACGACGTCGACGGCGTACCGGCGGACCTCCGGCGCGATGTGCACGCCGCGGACGGTCCCGATCAGCCGCAGGATCGTCTCGCGGTCGGACACCGGGGCCAGGTCCGCGAGCGGGTTGTGGCCGGAATGCTCGTCGACCATGGCCAGTTCGGCCTGCTGGTCGGGGTAGCCGATCGACACCCGCGCGGTGAACCGGTCGCGCTGGGCCTCGGGCAGCGCGTAGGTGCCCTCCATCTCGATCGGGTTCTGCGTCGCGATGACCATGAACGGACCGTCGAGCGTGTAGGTGCTGGTGTCGACCGTGACCTGGTGCTCTTCCATGCACTCCAGCAGCGCGGACTGCGTTTTCGGCGAGGCCCGGTTGATCTCGTCGCCGACCACGATGTTCGCGAACACCGGGCCGGGCCGGAACTCGAACTCGCCGGTCTGCCGGTTGTAGATGGAGACGCCGGTGACGTCGCTGGGCAGCAGGTCGGGCGTGAACTGCACGCGGCTGACGGTGCAGTCGATCGACCGCGCGAGCGCCTTGGCGAGCGAGGTCTTGCCGACGCCCGGCACGTCCTCGACGAGCAGGTGACCCTCGGCCAGGAGGGTCACCAGCGCGATCCGGATGACGTCCGGCTTGCCGACGAGGACGCGCTCCACGTTCGCGGCGATCCGGCGCGCGGTGTCGTGCAGTTCGCCGAGCCCGGCCGCCGGGACCGGTGCCAGCCCGTCCGCGGACTCGACCGCCGGGTACGGCGGCTGTCCGGACCCGTTGCCGTGCGGTCCGGCAGGGGAAGCGGACTGGATTCTCGACGTCACTCGACCTCCTGGTGGCGCAATAGCTGGACGGGAACCGGCGGGGATGCGCGCCTGTCCAGCGTTCTCCCCAGTGTGTCAAACCCGGGAGAACTGGGCGGCGGAACCCCGAGATCGTTTCATGGTGACGCCCAGCCACCTCGGCGCTCCTTCTTACGGGTGATTATGAGGCATTTTCAGGTGATCCCGCTGACCGTATGCACTGTCGTATGCTCCGAAACGAAGTCGCCCGACCACGGTTCGACGTCGGAAGAGGTGCATCCCGCGCATGAGCGAGGCCGAGGCGGAACGGAAAGCCGGGGTCCCGGGACTGTCCGGCGGCCGGTTCGCGGTCACGCCCGAACTGGCGTCCGCGACGTACGCGAAGCTCGGCGAGCTGCAGGACGCCGTCGGCGAGATGGTGCGGGAGGCCGCGGTGCTCGGCCGGTCGGTGCCGCTCGGCGGCGGGTACGCCGGCGAGGTCGGCGCGTTCATGGCGAAGTACGGCCTCGGCCGCGACGGGTCGGCGGTCGACCAGCTCACCGCGTTCGGGAAGGAAATCGCCGGGCTGAAGACGCGCATCGGCGGGGCGCTGGAGAAATACCGCGACCAGGACGCGCAAGCCGCCGAGGGCGTGGACTGCACCGGTGGCTGACCGTTCCGCGGCGCGCGCCGCGCTCCTTTCCCTTGCCGGACTCGCAGTGCTCGTCGCGCCGGTGTCGTGCGGCCGGATGCCCGGCATCTCGCACGCCGCGCCCGCGGACGGAGGCCCGCCGGCTCCGACGTCCTCCGCTCCTTCGCTGGCCAAGCTCGACCCGTGCACGCTCCTCTCGCCGCAGGACCGGTCCTCGGCCGGGCTCACTGTGCCGGGCAAGCCGAAGACGATCGGCGAAGCACGCGCCTGCGACTGGACGGTGCCCTCGGCCTTCGGCGTCACCGTCACCCTCGACGAAACCAACGGCCTGGCCAACCTCGACCTCTCCGACGGCAAGCGCACCAAAAAAGACGTCGGCTCGCACCAGGCGGTGCAGGTGTCCGGCCGCCGCGGCACCTGCGCCGTGCTGCTCGACGTCGGCGGCGGGCAGAGCGTCCAGATCGACGTGAACAACGCGAACTTCGCCGACTCCGCGCTCGCCTGCTCGCGGGCGGGCGACGTGGCCGGACTGGTCGAGCCGAAGCTGCCGTGAACCCCGTGCGAGGAGGAAAGTCGTGACCGACACCCCGGCCGTTCCCGAGCCGACGGCCCGGTACGAAGCGTTCAGCCACGCGGCGCTGGCCGCGCAGGCGGTCGACGGCAACGACCCGGCCGCGGCCGGCGAGTCGGGCACGCGGTGGGCCGGGCTGTCCCAGCGGCTCGAAGACTCGATCGGCGGGCTCGTCGCGCTGTCCGCAGGCAGCGAGGAAACCTGGCAGGGCGACGCGGGCGACGCGATGCGGGCGGTGCTCGGCAAAGCGTCCGGCTGGCTCGCCGAAACCTCGGTGGTGTCGGCGAAAGTCGGCGAGGCCGTGCAGAGACAGGCCGAGGTCGCCGCCCGGGCGCGCGCGGACATGCCCGCGCCGGTGGACTTCGACCCGGCGGCGATGATCCGTTCCGCCGCCGCGAGCGGCAACATGGTGCAGCTGGCCCGGCTGTCGTCCGCGATGGACGAACGGCGCGCCGAAGCCGAGGCCGCGCGGCAGAAGGCGATCGACGTCCTGCGCACCCGCGACACGGCGTTGCGCGGGCTCCTGCCCGAAGGCGAGTTCCCCGCGGTCCCGCCGCTCGGCGCGGGGCCGGCTTGATCAGCCTGTCGGCGTCCGCGTTCGACATCGTCTGGGCCGACCTCGGCCTCGCCGCCCCGCCCGCGCCGCTCGCGGTGCGCAGCGTGGGGGAGACCGACGCCGACCGGTCCGCGATCCGCGCGGAGGTCTACCGGAACCTGGGCGAACGCGGCCTCTTCGACGGCCGCCTCGACGCCGCTCTGGAGAACAGCCTGCGTGTGCTGGCGTCGGCGGAAGGGTATGTCGAGTGCGAGGCGCTCGCCGACATGACCGCCGAAGAACCGTTCCGCGCGGTCGCCGCGCTTCAGGGACGGAACGCGGTGCTGGCCGTGCAGCCGGCGCGGACGATCGGCGTGCGCGACATCAGGGAAAGCGAATTGGCCTCGGCGATTGTGGACGTGCTGCCCGAACTGTCGGCCGGTCCCGGCTACGGCGTCCGGCTGCCCGCGACGGGGGAGGCGCCCGGCGGCGCGCAGGGGGAGGAGCTGCGGGCGATTCAGTCCCGGCCGGTGTACGCGGCGGGCCAGTTCACCGTCCACGTCCGCGACCGGGCGGGCAAACTGGCCAGAGCGGGCGGGCTGACGTGGTTCGACACGGACGCCGGGGCCTATTCGGCGGTGTGCTCGCCGGGGCGTGGCGGGCAGGAGTGGGTGACGGTGTCGCCTGTGGACAGCTCTCGGCTGGCTGAGCGGGTCATGGAGCTGGTACCCCGCTGACCCTCGCGCTCGGGACTGGACCGTGCCGGATCCCGGCTCTCCCCACCGAGCCCCACCCGGCCAGCCCCACGGCACCCCACCGGGCTTGACGCACCGGCCCCCACCAAGACCCACCGCGCGCCTCCAGGGTGTGGTGTCGGCTCCCCGCAGCGCTCTCCACCGGGCCTGACCGCGCCTCCCCACCCCGCTCCACCTGCCGCCCCACCAGCCCCCACCGGTTCCCCCACCAACCCCCACCACCGGTCCCGCACCGGGAGAAACACGGACGTTTCAGGCCGTCCGAGGTTGCGAGAAACCCCGGTGCGGGGGATCTTCGCCACGGTCCCCCCACCCGCCCCCCACCTGGACCCACCTCCGTGACCTGCGCAAACGCGCCACCCGACGGAGTGGCACGCCTGCGGGACTCGTTGACTGTGGTGAAAAGTGGGGTACGGTGGTGCTCAGTGGGGCGGAAGGGAGCCCCCGAGCCGGAACCGGGCGGGGAGCCAACCGGATCCGGTAGGGAGGTGGAGGCCGGTGTTCCTCGGCACCCACACCCCGAAGCTGGACGACAAAGGGCGGCTCACGCTGCCCGCGAAGTTCCGCGAAGCCTTGGCCGGCGGGCTGATGGTCACCAAGGGGCAGGACCACTGCCTCTTCGTCTTCCCCCGTGCCGAGTTCGAGCAGATGGCCAGGAAGGTCGCCGAAGCCCCGTTCACGAACGAGGCGGTGCGGGCCTACCAGCGCTACCTGTTCGCCGGGACCGACGAGCAACGTCCGGACGGGCAAGGGCGCGTAGCCATCGCGCCGGAGCTGCGCCGGTACGCGGGGCTCAACAAGGAGTGCGTGGTGATCGGCGCGATCACCCGGCTCGAGATCTGGGACGCCCAGGCGTGGCAGGGCTACCTGGACGAACACGAGGACAGCTACGCACAGGCTCGGGAGGAAGTACTGCCGGGCGTCTTCTAGGAGGCGCCCCGGGCGGACCTGCGTCGTCGGGGGACGCGGGTACGCCGTTCGACGCGGATGCCGTGAGGCCTCTGTCCGCTCTTTGACCCTGGCGCACCTTCCCCGGTGCCAGGTCAGCAAGCGGGCGGGCAGGGACCTGACGGCATCCGCCGCATCTTCCCCGGTACGCACGCGGCAGAAAGGGGGAAGACATGTCGGACGCAGCCGAGCACGTTCCGGTGCTGCTGGACCGCATCGTCGAGCTGTTCGCCCCCGCGCTGGCCGACCGCGACGCCGTCCTGGTCGACGCGACCGTCGGCCTCGGCGGCCACTCCGACGCGCTGCTCGCCGCGTTTCCCCGGCTCCGGCTGATCGGGCTGGACCGCGATCCCGCCGCGCTCGAGCGCTCCGCGGAGCGGCTCGCGCGGCACGGCGACCGCGTCGACCTGGTCCACACTGTCTACGACGGACTTCCCGAGGCGGTGTCCGGACTGGGTCTGTCTACAGTGGACGGAATCCTGTTCGACCTCGGGGTCTCGTCGATGCAGCTCGACCGCACCGAACGCGGTTTCGCCTATTCGCAGGACGCGCCGCTGGACATGCGGATGGACCCGACCACCGGGTTCACCGCGGCCGACGTGCTCAACACCTACGCGCCCGGCGAGCTGATCCGGATCCTGCGCGACTACGGCGAGGAACGCTTCGCGCAGCGGATCGTCCGCGCCGTGGTGGCGGAACGGGAGAAGGAGCCGTTCACCCGCAGCGGCCGGCTGGTGGAACTGCTCTACTCCGCGGTTCCGGCGGCGAGCAGGCGCACCGGAGGGCATCCGGCGAAGCGCACCTTCCAGGCGTTGCGGATCGAGGTCAACGGCGAGCTGGAAGTGCTGCGCCGGGCGCTGCCCGCGGCGCTGGGCACGCTGGCGATGGACGGCCGGATCGTCGTCGAGTCCTATCAGTCCCTCGAGGACCGGCTGGTCAAGCAGGCGCTCGCGGAACGGGCGAAATCCCGGACGCCGGAAGGCCTTCCGGTCGAGCTGCCCGGGCACGGGCCGGAACTGAAGCTTCTCACCCGGGGAGCGGAGAAGGCCGGCGAGAGCGAGATCGAGCAGAACCCGCGGGCCGCCTCGGTGCGGCTGCGCGCAGCACAACGGATCGGAGAGCCGCGATGACCGCGCCTACGAAGTCCCGCCGCTCGTCGTCGACCGCTGCGGAGCGGGCACCGCGGAACACCGTCACCGAGACGGAAGCCCCGGCGCGGCGGCGCACGACAGCAGCGGAGCGCGCATACGCCCGGCGGGCGCAGCGGGCCGACCTGCTGCGCCAGCGCGCGCCGAAAAAGCCTGTCGCGGAACCGGAAACCGTCGAGACGAAGACCGTGCGCACGCCGTTCAAGCTGCGCTGGCCGCGATCGCGGGCGTCGTTCGTGCTCGTGATGATGGGGCTGCTGGCGGTCGGGGTCGCCGCGACGCTGTGGTTCACCACGCAGGCGATCGCCGATTCGTACCGGCTCGAAAAGCTGCGCACGGACAGCGCTTCGCTCATGGAGACCAAGGACCGGCTGGAGCGCGAGGTCGCGAAGGCCCAGTCCCCGGCGTCTCTCGCGCCCGCGGCCAAGCAGCTGGGCATGGTGCCCGGCGGCGACCCGGCGCGCATCGTCGTCGGCAAGGACGGCAAGACGACCGTCGTCGGCGAACCGAAGAAGGCCCAGCCGGACGAGCAGGACGCGGCCACGCCCCCGGCGCAGCCGGCCGCTCCTTCGGAGGGCGGCATCGAAGGCGACCTGTCGGGCACGCCGGCGGGGACCGCGGGAGGGCAGTGATGGCGGCAGGCGGCAACAGCCGTTCCCGGGCGGCGGGCAGCGCGCGGCGGACCTACGCCGCGGGCACCCGCCGCGCGGTCGCGAAACGGGGCAACGGCGGACAGCGCAGCCGGTTTTCCGCGGTGCGCATCATGCTCGTCGTGCTGATGGTGGTGGCGGGCGCGAAACTGGTGCAGGTGCAGTGGTTCGAGGCCCCCACGCTCTCCGCGGCGGCCGAACGGCAGCGCACCCTCACCATCGACATCCCGGCGCAGCGCGGATCCATTGTGGACCGCAACGGGGCGAAGCTGGCGTTCAGCGTCGAAACCCGCACGCTGTCGGTGAACCTCCGCGCGCTGCACAAGTCGATGGACGAGTACGCGAAGAAGTACCCGGACAAGGGCCGCAACTTCGAAACCGAGGTCGCCGGCGCGGCGAAGCTGATCGCGCAGAAGCTCCCGCACCTGACCACCGAGGCGGAACAGCTCGCGCTGCTGCACAAACAGCAGTCCTTCACCTACCTCGTCGACAACGTCGAGCCTTCGGTGGCCGACCAGATCGTCAAGAAGTACGCGTGGATCAGCGTGGAGAAGCGCGCCAAGCGCGAGTACCCGGGCGACACGCTCGCTTCGAACATCGTCGGCCTGGCGAACTGGCGGATGGACGACCCCGACGTGTCGAAGCACAATCTGCACGGCGTGATCGGGCTGGAGAAATCGCGCGACGCGGACCTGGCGGGCACGCCCGGCCGCGAGATCGTGAACACCCAGAACGGCAACGACAACCTGTACCTGCCGGGCACCGAGCACGTGCTCACCGCCGCCGTCCCGGGCTCCGATCTCCAGCTGACCATAGATTCCGACCTGCAGTTCGAACTGCAGCGCCAGCTGAGCGACTACGTCTCGAAGGCGAACGCCAAGGGCGGCCAGGCGGTCATCATGGACGCGAAGACGGCCGAGGTGTACGCGCTGGCCGACGCCAGCACGTTCAACCCGAACGACCCGTCCACGATCCAGCCGGACCTGCTCAACAACCGGCCGGTCACCACGCCCTACGAACCCGGTTCGGTGAACAAGGTGATCACCGCGACCGCGGCGATCGACGACAAGATCGCCACGCCGACCTCGACGCTCGAGGTGCCGGGCTCGATCAAGATCGCCGACCGGACGGTGCACGACGCGTGGCCGCACGGCACGCAGACGTTCACCACGACCGGCGTGTTCGCGAAGTCCTCCAACGTCGGCACGCTGGAACTCGCCCAGCAGGTCGGCCCGGACCGCTATCTCGAACTGCTGAAGAAGTTCGGCATCGGGCAGAAGACCGGCATCGGCCTCCCCGGCGAGAGCTCCGGCTACGTGCCGCCGCGCAAGGACTGGTCCGCGTCCACGTTCGGCAACCTGCCGATCGGGCAGGGCCTTTCGATGACCGTGGTGCAGATGGCCGGGATGTACCAGGCGATCGCGAACGACGGCCTGCGCGTCGAACCGAGGATCGTGAAGGCGAAGAAGAACCCGGACGGCACCGTGACGCCGGAAGCACCGCCGAAGACCGAGCAAGTGGTGAGCCCGGAAACCGCGAAGACGGTGCGGGACATGCTGCGCTCGGTGGTGCAGAACGCCAAGAGCCCGAACGCGGGCACCGCGCCCTCGGCTGCTCTGGAGGGCTACCAGATCTCCGGCAAGACCGGTACCGGCCAGCAGATCGACCCGCGCACGAAGGCGTACAGCTCGAGCCTGGCGAACATCACCTTCGCCGGCATCCTGCCCGCCGACCACCCGCGGTTCGTCGTCGGCATCCGGCTCGACGCGCCGGACACCACGCTGCCGTCGGGATTCGGGCACTCGGCGGGTCCGCTGTTCCACTCCATCGCGTCGTACCTGAGCCAGCGGTACCAGATCCCGCTTTCGGACGGCCCGGCCCCGATCGTCCCGCTGGTCCTGCCCTGACCTGGCCGGTTGGCCCGGTGCTTCCGGGCAGCTGCTGAGCTGAGCCGATGTCCCGGACGAACCGTCCGGGACATCGGCTTGCTGCCTGGCGCTGGCGCGCCACTCGCAGCGAGAAGTTCACGGTCTCCTCTGTCCCCGTGCGGGATGATCACTCGTCTGCGCGAGAAACCTCCATTCCGGTCACTGTCCGCTGTGTCCTGGTTGCGATATATGAGGGAATGCCGAGGTATGTGCTTGTCCGCGAAATCTCATGATCGCTAGGGTGGGAATCGAGAAAATTCCCCTTGTCAGTGCTGATTGCAGGACGGGTCGCGCCTGCGAATAAATTTCGTGGCACGGATTCGATGTTTCTCCTGCGGTTCTGGTGCCGCATTGTGAATGGGTATTGGCGATGGGGTGAAATCTATTTCTTGAGAGGGTGCGATGAGGGTAAAGACGGGTGTGCTGGCGGCGACTGTCGCAGCGGTGGCGTTGACCACGGTTTTCGGCGGCGGAGCAGCGACGGGCGCTGAGCGGTCGCGACCGGCGGCGGGCTCGCAGGCGAAACCGTCGGGTCTGGCGGCGCTTCTCAGCACTGTCACGGTCAATGCCGACGGTGTTCGATACCGGGCCTGTCCGGAGACCTGTCCGGCACTGGGGCAGGTCAATAGAGGCCAGAAGTTCGACGTATTTCGTTCCGGTGGTCCCGACTTGACGTGGGCCAACGGGAATCTGTGGGGCGGCCCGTCGAATGTGTGGATCCGGTGGGATTTCCTGAGTTGACGCGCTGATTCTTCGGTCGAGCACCGGGGCGGTGGGCCGCGCGGTTTTCTTCGGCCCTCCGTCCCGGGATGACTCCACAACGGCGCGGATCGGCGGGCCTGCGAACTGAGCGGGCGGCCGAAGCGAGGCAGGAGCGAATGGGGCCGGGGGCGCGGCGAACGGTTCTGGGGCGGCCCCTGTGCGGCGGCTCGGTCCGCCTCGGCATTGCCGGACCCGGCAGCCGGACGTCTCGTCCGGCGTGGCCGCTTCCTTCTGGATGATCACGGCCGAGCCCATCGCGGAGGAGGTCAAAGTCCTTTTGATCTCTTGAAGTCGCGTCCCGAAGAAGGCGATGGCGGCCGCGCTTTGAGTCCACACGCGACTGAACCTCGAAAGCCTCGCTCTGGCAGCGTGTTCGCGGCGGGTGCGACAACCAGCACAGGTCGTGGCTTTCCGTGTGCCGGTGTCCTCGTCCAGCTCGCCACGCCGCTGCGGTGTCTTCGCTGCCTGCCGGGCATTCCGCTGGTCCGCTGTTCCACTCGGCCGCGTCGCACCTGTCGCAGCGGTACCGGATTCCGCGGTCCGGCGGCCCGTCGCCGGTGGCCGTAAAGGGACTGAGCCAGGGCAGGACCGGGGTCCGGCCGGTTCTTCGTCCACACGGGCCGGTGCGCCGCCGGGGAAAGGGTTGCGCCGCAACGATCTTGACCGCGCCGCCTACCATATCCGCGGCGGTCGCGCGCGTTCGCCGTACCGCGTTGGGTCACCCGGATCCGGCCTCGGTAACCTCTCCCGCGTGTCCGTGTCCTCGTCCCAGCCCCGAAGCGGGCCCGCTGCCGCGTCGCTGCCGGACAGCCCGGCCAAGGCGGCCGCCGCGCCGCCCCGCCCGGCCCGGATCGACCCGGTCCCGCTGGCCACTCTGCTCGCCCGTGCGGGAGCCCGGCTCATCGCCGACCGCCCCGAGGCCGCCGACCTCACCGTCACCGGCACCACGCTGCGTGCGCAGCACGTGCTTCCGGGTGACCTGTTCGCCGGCCTCCCCGGAGCCCGCGCGCACGGAGCCGACTTCAGCGAGCAGGCGCTCGCCGCCGGCGCCGCGGCCGTCCTGACCGACCCGAGCGGAGCCGACCGGCCCGCGCTGCGCGACGCGCAGGTGCCGGTCCTCGTGCACCCGGACCCGCGCGCCGCGCTCGGCGAGATCGCCGCGTGGATCTACGGAGAGCCGTCGCTGAACCTGTCCGTGCTCGGCGTCACCGGCACCTCCGGCAAGACCACCACCTCCTATCTGGTCGACTCGGGCCTGCGCGCCGCCGGGCGCACCACCGGCCTGATCGGCACGGTCGAGACCCGGATCGCCGGCGAGCGCCTCGCCAGCGGGTTCACCACGCCGGAGGCCCCGGACCTGCAGGCGCTGCTCGCGGTGATGCTGGAGCGCGGCGTCACGCACGTGCCGATGGAGGTGTCCAGCCACGCGCTGGCGCTCGGCCGGGTCAACGGCACCCGGTTCGCGGTGGGCGCGTTCACCAACCTGTCGCAGGACCACCTCGACTTCCACAAGGACATGGAGGAGTACTTCGCCGCCAAGTCCCTGCTGTTCGACGGCCGGTCGACCACCGAGGTCGTCGTGGTCGACAGCGCGTGGGGACAGGCGCTGCTCACTCCGCAGACGGTGACCGTCTCGATCGAAGCCGGGGCCGACGCCCTGTGGCGGGCCGCCGACATCGAGGCGACCCCGGCCGGGGAGCAGACCTTCACGCTGCTCGGGCCGGACGGGCTCACCCGCGCCGCGAAGATCCCGCTGCCCGGCACGTTCAACGTCGCCAACGCGGTGCTCGCCGCGGCGATCCTGGACAGCGCGGGCATCGACGCCGACGACATCGTCGCCGGGCTCGCCGCGGTGGAGGTGCCGGGCCGCATGGAGCGGGTGTACCTCGGCCAGGACTTCACCGCGGTGGTCGACTACGCGCACAAACCGGCCGCGGTGGCCCAGGGCCTCGACGCCCTGCGCGCCCGCACCGAAGGCCGCATCATCACCGTGCTCGGCTGCGGCGGCGACCGCGACACCGCGAAGCGCCCGATGATGGGCGAGGCCGCGGTCCGCCGCAGCGACGTGCTGATCGTGACCGACGACAACCCGCGTTCGGAGGATCCGGCCGCGATCCGCGCCGCGATGCTGGCCGGGGCCCGCGCCGTCGGGCCCGCGGCGGGCGGCGAGGTGCTGGAGATCGGCGACCGGCGCGAGGCGATCGCGCACGCGGTGTCGCTCGCCCGGGCGGGGGACATCGTCCTGATCGCAGGCAAGGGCCACGAGACCGGCCAGGAGGTCCAGGGTGTCGTGCACCCGTTCTCCGACCGGGACGAACTGGAGGCCGCCATCCGCAAGCGTCTCGAGGTGACCGCGTGATCGAGCTGAGCCTGGCCGAGATCGCCGACGTCGTCGGCGGCAGGCTGCACCGCACGGACGGATCCGCTGTCGTGACCGGGAGCGTCGAATTCGACACCCGCGAGCTCGGTCCCGGCGGGCTGTTCCTCGCCCTGCCCGGCCAACGCGTCGACGGGCACGATTTCGCCGCGCAAGCGGTCGAGGCCGGCGCGGTCGGCGTGCTGGCCGCGCGCGAGGTCGACGCACCGGCGATCGTCGTGCCGCCGCTGCCGCCGGGGCAGGGCAACGCCGGGTCGGTCGCGCTGACCGGCGACACCGACGGCGCCGGCGCCGCCGTGCTGGCGGCGCTCGCCAAGCTGGCCCGGCACGTCGTCGACCGGCTGGCCGCGGGCGGGCTGACCGTCATCGGCGTCACCGGCTCGTCCGGCAAGACCTCGACCAAGGACGTCATCGCGCAGCTGGTCGAGCCGATGGGCCCGACGGTCGCGCCGCCCGGGTCGTTCAACAGCGAGCTCGGCCACCCGTGGACCGCGCTGCGCGCCGACGCGTCGACCAAGTTCCTCGTGCTGGAGATGTCCGCGCGCGGGATCGGGCACATCGCCGCGGCCGCCGAGACGACGCCGCCGCGGATCGGCGCGGTGCTCAACGTCGGCAGCGCGCACGTCGGCGAGTTCGGCTCGCGCGAGGGCATCGCGAAGGCCAAGGGCGAACTGGTCGAGGCGCTGCCGGAAGACGGCCTGGCGGTGCTGAACGTCGACGATCCGCTGGTCGCCGCCATGGCGAGCCGCACGAAGGCTCGCATTGTGGGCGTGGGGGAGTCGGCCGGGGCGCAGGTCCGGGCCGCCGACATCACGGTCGACGAACAGGCCCGGCCGTCGTTCCGGCTGATCACGCCCGAGGGCGAGGCCCCGGTGACGCTGCCGTTGCACGGCGAGCACCACGTCGGCAACGCGCTGTCGGCCGCCGCCATCGCGCGCGAACTGGGCGCGAGCACCGAGGAAATCGCGCAGCGGCTTTCGTCGCTGCAGCGGCGCTCGGAGCGCCGGATGGAGGTCGTCACCCGCGCGGACGGCGTCACGATCCTCAACGACTCGTACAACGCCAACCCCGAATCGGTCCGGGCCGGGCTGAAGGCGCTGGCCTCGATGACCCGCTCCGGCCGCCGCGCCTGGGCGGTCCTCGGCGTGATGGGCGAGCTGGGCGAGGACTCGGTGACCGCGCACGACGCGATCGGGCGGCTCGTGGTCCGGCTCAACATCGAGAAGCTCGTCGTGGTCGGCCAGGACGCGTCCGCCATGCACCAGGGCGCGCTGCAGGAGGGTTCCTGGGGCGAGGAGTCGGTGCTGGTACCCGATGTCGAGGCCGCGGTCGCCGTGCTGCATGATCAGCTCCGTCCCGGGGACGTGGTGCTGGTCAAGGCGTCCAAGGCCGCCGGTCTCTGGCGGGTGGCCGAAGCGCTGCTGGCCGATCCGGAAGCCGGGACCGACTCTTCCTCCTCCGAACGCTCGAACGGTGGTCACGCGTGATCAACATCATGATCGCGGCCGCGGCGGGTCTGCTGGTCTCGATCCTGCTCACGCCCTACCTCATCCGGGTTTTCTCGCGGCAGGGCTTCGGCCAGGAGATCCGCGAGGAAGGCCCGCAGGGGCACAAGTCGAAGCGCGGCACGCCGACCATGGGCGGCGTCGCGATCATCATCGCGATGGTCGTCGGCTATTTCGTCGCGCACCTGATCACCTGGATCAGCAACTCGCGTTCGGCGGCGCCGTCGGCGTCCGGCCTTCTGGTGCTGATGCTCGCGGTCGGGCTCGGCGTGGTCGGCTTCCTCGACGACTTCATCAAGATCCGCAAGCAGCGCAACCTCGGGCTGAACAAGACCGCGAAGCTGGTCGGCCAGCTCGTGGTCACCGTCCTCTTCGCGGTGCTGTCGCTGCAGTTCGCCGACTCGCACGGGCTCACCCCGGCGTCGCAGAGCCTGTCCTACGTCCGCGACCTGGCGCTGATCACGTTCCCGTCGGTCGTGTTCGTGATCTTCTGCTACATCGTCATCTCCGGCTGGTCGAACGCGGTGAACTTCACCGACGGCCTCGACGGCCTGGCCGGCGGCGCGGCGGCGATGGTGCTCGCGACGTACGTGGTCATCTCGTTCTGGCAGGCCCGGCTTTCCTGCTCGACCCAGCCGCTCCCGGCCTGCTACGACGTGCGCGACCCGCTCGACCTCGCCGTCGTCGCGGCCGCGGCCACCGGGGCCTGCATCGGGTTCCTGTGGTGGAACGCCGCCCCGGCGAAGATCTTCATGGGCGACACCGGGTCGCTCGCCCTCGGCGGTCTCGTCGCCGGGCTGTCCATGACGACCCGCACCGAGCTGCTCGCCATCGTCATCGGCGGCCTGTTCATGGTCGAGATGATCTCGGTGGTCACGCAGATCGCGGTCTTCCGCACGACGCGGCGGCGGCTGTTCCGGATGGCGCCCTTCCACCACCACTTCGAGCTCGCCGGGTGGGCGGAAACCACGGTGATCATCCGGTTCTGGCTGCTCTCGGCGATCTGCTGCATGTTCGGGCTCGGTCTGTTCTACAGCGAGCAGCTCAACTTCGGGAGCTGACCCTTGCAGTTGGACGGCAAACACGTTCTGGTCGCGGGCGCGGGCGTCACCGGGAAATCGGTCGTTCCCGTGCTGCGCGAGCTGGGCGCGCGGGTCACGGTCACCGACGGCAACGCCGACCGGCTCGCCGAGCTGAACGACCTGGACGCCGAGCTGGCGCCCGGCCTCGCCGCACCGCCGGAGGACACCGCGCTCGTGGTGACCAGCCCGGGCTGGCGGCCGACGTCTCCGCTGCTGGTCGCGGCGGCCGAGGCGGGGATCGAGGTGATCGGCGACGTCGAGCTGGCCTGGCGGATCGGCCGGCTGCGCGAGCATCCGCCCGCGTGGCTGGTGATCACCGGCACGAACGGCAAGACGACCACGGTCGGGATGCTGGAGTCGATCCTGCGCGCGGCCGGCGCGGACGCGGTGGCCTGCGGCAACGTCGGCTATCCGGTGCTCGACGCGGTGCGCGGCGGGCATCAGGTGCTGGCCGTCGAACTGTCCAGTTTCCAGCTGCACTGGTCGTCCACGATCGCGCCGGACGCCTCGGTGGTGCTGAACCTCGCCGAGGACCACCTCGACTGGCACGGCTCGATGGAGGAGTACGCCGCCGCGAAGGGCCGGGTGCACCAGCGGTCGCGCGCCGTCGTGCACAACGTCGACGACCCGTGGTCCACGCGGATCGCCGAGGAACACGCCCCGGCCGGCGCCCGGCGGATCGGGTTCGTGCTCGACACCCCGCGCGCCGGAGAGCTGGGCCTGGTCGAAGACCTGCTGGTGGACCGCGCTTTCGGTGCCGACCCGGACACGAGCGCCGAGGAACTGGCCGAGATCGCCGACGTCCGCCCGGCCGGGCCGCACAACCTCGCGAACGCGCTCGCCGCGGCCGCGCTGGCCCGCGCGCACGGGGTGCCGCCGGCGGCGGTGCGGAAGGGGCTGCGCGCCTACGAGCCCGCGCCGCACCGCGCGGTGGAGGTCGCCGAGGTCGGCGGCGTCCGCTACGTCAACGACTCGAAGGCCACCAACCCGCACGCCGCGCTCGGCTCGCTGCTCGCGCACGAAAGCGTGGTCTGGATCGCCGGCGGGCAGCTCAAGGGCGCATCGGTGGACGAACTCGTCGCCGCGGTCGGCGGGCGGCTGCGCGCCGCTGTGCTGCTGGGCGCCGATTCCCCCGTGATCGAAGCCGCTCTTGCGCGACACGCGCCGGATGTCCCGGTCAACCGCCTCCTTCCGGGTGACGATGAGCCCATGACTGCGGCGGTGAGTGCGGCCAGCGCCCTGGCTCGTCCTGGTGACGTGGTGCTTCTCGCGCCCGCCGCCGCCTCGCTGGACATGTTCTCGGGCTACGGAGCGCGCGGCGACGCGTTCGAAGCCGCGGTGCGTGCTCTCGCGGAAGGCGCGGCGGGGGCGGCGGATGACGGTCGTTGACGAGAAGCAGGCCAGGCCGCGCCGTGTCCGCAACGACAGCCCGTTCGTCGCGCTCCGGACCGCGCTGACCGCTTGGCTGTCCCGGCCGCTGGCGTCGTTCCACCTGGTCCTCGCGCTGACCGGCGTCCTCACCGTGATCGGCGCGGTGATGGTGCTGTCGGCGTCGTCGGTGGCCTCCTACAACCCGAAAACCGGCAGCGGCGTGTACTCGCTGTTCTTCCGGCACCTGATGTTCGTCGCGATCGGCGGGATCGTGTTCTGGCTCGGCCTGCGGGTCCGGCTCGAGCGGATCCGCAGGATGTCGGCGACCATCACGGTGATCTGCCTCGGGCTGCTGATGCTGGTGCTGACGCCGCTGGGGTCGACGGTGAACGGCTCGCAGGGCTGGTTCAAGCTCGGCGTGTTCACCTTCCAGCCGGTCGAGGCGGCGAAGGTGGCGCTGGCCTTCTGGGGCGCGCACATCCTGGTGATCAAGTACAACGTGCTGCACCAGTGGCGGCATCTGCTGGTCCCGGTGGTGCCGGTGGCGCTGCTGATGTTCGCGCTCGTGATGCTGCAGCCCGACCTCGGCGGCACGATCACGCTCGCGGTGGTGCTGCTCGGCCTGCTGTGGTTCGCCGGCGCGCCGAAACGGCTCTTCGGGGTGATCCTCGCCGGCGGCCTGAGCGGCGTGCTGGTGCTGGCGATCATCGCGCCCTACCGGCTCGCCCGGGTGATGTCGTTCCTGTCGCCGGACGCGGACACCTCGGCCGAGGGGTTCCAGGCGAACCAGGCCAAGCTGGCGCTCGCCGACGGCGGGCTGTTCGGCAAGGGGCTCGGGCAGGGCGCGTCGAACTGGGGCTACCTGCCGAACGTGCAGAACGACTTCATCTTCGCGCTGATCGGCGAGGAACTGGGCTTCGTGGGCTGCGCGGTCGTGCTGGCGCTGTTCGCGGGCGTGGCCGTGGTCGGCCTGCGCATCGCCACCCGCAACATCGACCCGTGGATCCGGATCGTCGCGGGCACGCTGACGGTGTTCCTCGTCGCGCAGGCGGCGATCAACATCGGCTACGTGGTCGGGCTGCTGCCGGTCACCGGCGTCACGCTGCCGCTGATCTCCTACGGCGGCACGTCGCTCGTGATCACCATGCTCATCATGGGTGTGCTGGCCAACGCCGCGCGGCACGAACCCGAGGCGGTGGCCGCGCTGCGCTCGCACGGGCCGGGTAAATTCGGACGCCTGCTGCGGCTGCCCGCGCCCGATCCGTACCGCCCGCCGTCCGCCCGCAAGGGAACGCGCGCGGCGGGGAACGGGACGAAGGCGGCCCGGCCGGCGCCGCGTGCGGCCCGGCCCGCACCGGCACAGGAACGCCGCCGGTCGGCGCGGCGGACTACAGCGAACCGCGGTGCCCGGAGCACCGCGAACCGGAGAGGTCATTGGTGAGCAAGCCCGTCAAGGGAACGCAGCGGCCGGCCGCGGGCCGGGCGCCGGTCGTCGTGGTCGCCGGCGGGGGCACCGCCGGGCACATCGAGCCCGCGCTCGCGCTGGCGGACGCCGTGAAGCGGCTGCGCCCGGACGCCGAGGTGATCGCCCTCGGCACGGAACGCGGCCTGGAGAACAAGCTCGTGCCCGCACGCGGCTACCCGCTGGAGCTGATCCCGCCGGTCCCGATGCCGCGCAAGCCGACGCCGGAGCTGCTCCGGCTGCCGCTGAAGGTGCGCGACGCGGTCCGCCGCACCCGCGAGGTGCTGGACCGGGTCCACGCGGACGTCGTGGTCGGCTTCGGCGGCTACGTCGCGCTGCCGGCCTACCTCGCCGCGCGCGGCCGCACGCCGATCGTGGTGCACGAGGCGAACAAGTCGGCCGGGCTGGCCAACAAGGTCGGCGCCCGGTTCGCCGCTCGCGTCGCGGTCGCGGTGCCGGGCACGCCGCTGCCGAAGGCCGAGGTGGTCGGCATTCCGCTGCGCCGCTCGATCACGTCGCTGGACCGGGCCGCGCTGCGGGCCGAGGCGCGCGCGCATTTCGAGCTGGACCCGGACGCGCCGACGCTGCTGGTGTTCGGCGGTTCGCAGGGCGCGGCGTCGATCAACTCGGCGGTTTCCGGCGCGGCCAAGGACTTCGCCGAGGCCGGCGTCGGCGTCCTGCACGCGCACGGCCCGAAGAATTCCCTGGTGGTGCAAGAGTTTCCCGGCCGCCCGGCGTACGTGCCGGTGCCGTACCTGGAGCGGATGGACCTGGCCTACGCCGCGGCGGACGTCGTGGTGTGCCGGTCCGGCGCGATGACCGCGGCGGAGGTGTCCGCGGTCGGGCTGCCCGCGGTGTTCGTCCCGCTGCCGCACGGCAACGGCGAGCAGGCGGTCAACGCCCAGCCCGCGGTCGACGCCGGCGCGGCGCTGATGGTCGCCGACGCCGACCTCACCGCGGAGAAGGTCGCCGAGCTGGTGATCCCGCTGGTGACCGACGCCGACCGGGTCGCCGCGATGAGCGCGGCCGCGGTCGGGCTCGGCCACCGCGAAGCCGACGAGACCCTCGCCCGCATCGTTTTGGAGGCCGCCGGTGCCTGACACGCCCGAACTGCCCGCACAGCTGCGCCGGGCGCACCTGATCGGGATCGGCGGGGCCGGGATGTCCGGCATCGCGCGGATCCTGCTCGCCCGCGGCGCGGCCGTGTCCGGGTCGGACGCCAAGGAATCGCGTGCGCTGCTTTCGCTGCGTGCGCAGGGCGCGACGCTGTTCGTCGGCCAGACCGCGGACAACCTCGACGAGCTGGCAGAACCGCCGTCGGCCGTCGTGGTGTCCACCGCGATCAAGGAGACCAACCCGGAACTCGCCGCGGCCCGCGAGCGCGGCATCCCGGTGCTGCACCGCGCGCAGGCGCTGGCCGGGCTGATGGCCGGGCACCGCGTCGCGTGCATCGCGGGAACGCACGGCAAGACCTCGACCACGTCGATGCTCACCGTGGCGCTGCAGAACTGCCGGCTGGACCCGTCGTTCGCGATCGGCGGCGACCTCAACGAATCCGGGGCCAACGCACACCACGGCGAGGGCGGCGTGTTCGTCGCGGAGGCCGACGAGAGCGACGGTTCCTTCCTCACCTACACGCCGTCGGTGGCGGTGGTGACGAACGTCGAGCCTGATCACCTCGACCACCACGGCACCGCCGAGGCGTACGTGAAGGTGTTCAGCGACTTCGTCGGCCAGATCGAGCCGGGCGGGCTGCTGATCGTCTGCGCCGACGACGAGGGCGCGTCCCTGCTCGGCGACGAGGCGGCTGCGGCTGGCGTGCGGGTGCGTCGCTACGGCCGTGCTGCTACCGGTGAAGGCGACGTCCGCGTCCTGGACTACACACCCGCGCCGGACGGCGGCGTCGTGCGGATCGCGCTGGACGGCGAAGAACACGACCTGCGGGTCGCGGTGCCGGGGGAGCACATGGCGCTCAACGCGATCGCCGCGCTGCTCGCCGGGCTCGAACTGGGTGCGCCGCTGGACGGCATGGCCGCCGGGCTCGCCGCGTTCGGCGGGGTGCGCCGCCGGTTCGAGTTCAAGGGCCGCGCGGGCGACGTCCGGGTGTACGACGACTACGCGCACCACCCGACCGAGGTGGCCGCGCAGCTGCGCGCGGTGCGCACGGCCGCGGGCAGCGGACGGGTCGTCGTGGTGTTCCAGCCGCACCTGTACTCGCGCACGCAGACGTTCGCCGCGGAGTTCGCCGAGGCGTTGTCGCTGGCCGACGAGGTCGTGGTGCTCGACGTGTTCGGCGCGCGCGAAGAGCCGGTGCCGGGCGTGACCGGCGCGCTGATCGCCGACCGGGTGACTGTTCCGGTGCACTACCAGCCCGCGTTCGACGTGGCCGCCGGTCTGGTCGCCGACCTCGTCCGGCCGGGCGACCTCGCGATCACCATGGGCGCGGGCGACGTTACGCAGCTGGGCCCGGAGATCCTGGCCGAGCTGGACCGGAGGGCCGACCGAGCATGACCGGGACCCGGCAGCGCCGTCGCCCGCCCGCGCCTCGTGCGGGCGAGGAGCAGCGTGCTGCCCTGGCCCGGGAACGACGGGGGCGGCGGACCGAGGAGGAACGCCGGCGCACGCGCGCCCGCACCTCCGCGCGTTCGGGACGCGCGGCGCGGGCCGCCGCGCGGAAGAACCGGCCCACCCGGGGCCAGGAGATCCGCCGCCGCTGGGTGGCCCTGCTGACCGTGGTCACCCTGGCGGCACTGGGGTATCTGCTGTTCTTCAGCTCGCTGCTCTCGGTCAAGACGATCGAGGTGCAGGGCGCGAAAACGGTGTCGGTCGACCAGATCCGCGCGACCGCCGCGGTGCCGCCCGGGCAGCCGATGCTGCGCGCGGATGTCGACGCGATCCGCGACCGGGTGGCCCAGATGCCGGGCGTCGCGACGGTCGACGTGTCCCGGTCGTGGCCGACGACGCTCGAGATCGCGGTGACCGAACGGACCCCGATCGCCTTCTTCGACAGCGGTCCCGGCGGCGACGGGGTGCACCTGGTCGACGGCGGCGGCGTCGTGTTCAAGACGGTGAAGACCCGGCCGGCCGGGTTGCCGGAGCTGAAATTGCCGAAGGTGTCGGTGGACGATCCGGTCACCCGCGCGGTGACCGCGGTGCTCGGGGTGCTGCCGGAGCAGTTGCTGAAGCAGACCAAGACGGTCACCGCGCAGACGCCGGCGAGTGTCGAGTTCACGCTGGCGGACGGCAAGACGGTGCGGTGGGGGAACGCGGAGAACACCGATCGCAAGGCGAAGGTGCTGGCCGCGCTGCTGACGCAGCAGGGGAAGATCTACGACGTCTCCGCGCCGGAGCTGCCGACCATCACCTCCTGACGGCCCGGTGCGGGCCGCTCCCCAGAATCAGTGGCGAGGGTTTCTCGTATGCCGTACGCTCATTGTGTTCGTACGCCATACGAGAAGGTGGGGGCATGACGGTTCTGGTGACGGGTGCGACCGGCAATGTCGGGCGGCTGGTGGTCGACGAGCTGGTGGCTCGCGGGGTGCCGGTGCGGGCTTTGACCGTGGATCCGGAGCGGGCGGCGTTGCCGGATGGGGTCGAGGTCGTGGTCGGGTCGTTGGCCAAGCCTTCGACCTTGCCTGCCGCGTTGGGCGGGGTCGAGGCGGTGTATTTGGCTCCTTATGCGCGGACGGTTTCGCGGTTTTGCGAATTGGCGCAGAAGGCCGGGATTCGGCGGGTCGTTGCGTTGTCCGGGTCCAGTGTGGGGGATACGCATCCGGCTTCGAGCGGCCATGGGTTCGCTGCGGTGGAGAAGGCTGTCGAGGCGGCTGGGTTTGACTGGACGTTTTTGCGGCCGGGGGCTTTTATGCTCAATTCGCTGGGGTGGGCCGGGTCGATTCGGGAGCGCGGGGAGGTCCGGTCGGCTTATCCCGGGGCTGTTCAGACGCCGATTGACCTTGCGGACATCGCTGCGGTGGCGGCGCGGGTGCTGGTTGCGGAGGGCCATGGGGGACGGATTTACGGGTTGAGCGGGCCGGAGGGGATTTCGCTCGCGGAGATGGCTTCGGTGATCGGGGAGGTGCTGGGGAAGCCGGTGCCGTTTGTGGAGTTGACGCCGGAGGAGCAGGTCGCGGAGTGGGTCGGGGCTGGGTATCCGGAGGGGGTCGCTTCGTGGTTGCTGGAGAATTTCGAGGCGACTGTGCGGCGGCCGCAGGCGCCTACTGGGGTGGTTGAGGAGTTGTTGGGGCGGGGTGGGGTTTCTTTTGCGGAGTGGGTTAAGGGGAATGTTGCTGCGTTTTCTTGAGTGAGGGGGTTCGGCTCGTCGCCCTGGCGGGGACATTGCTTGTCGGTGGTGCGGTGGGGCACCCCGAAGCTGATTGTGCCGACGGTCTGGGGGTGCTTGTCAAGGCGGGAAAGATGCCTTGACAAGCACCCCCAGACCGCAGAGGAGGCTTCGTATCGGGGTGCGGGGGTGGTGTGGGTGCTGGGTGGGATGGGTGCGCGGGTGCGGGGGTGGTGTGGGTGCCTGGTGAGTTGGGTGCGCGGGTGCGGTTTGGTGCGTGGTGCGCGGGTGGGGTGGGTGGTTGCGTGGGGTTCGCGGGTTCGGTTTCGCGACTCAATGGCGCATTGGGTGTGCGGGATGCACTGAACGGCGCATTGGGGTGCGTGCGGCGGGATTGTGGTCCGCGAAAGGAATCTCGGCGGAATCTAAGTCGGTGAAGTTCCCGTCTCGGACGGCGGTCGTACGTGAGGGGAACCTTGAGGGACTCAGATTCCCTCAAAGTTCCCCTCGCTGATCCGGGTCAGGCCAGGGCGGCGTCCAGGGTGATGGTGGTGCCGGAGAGGGCCTTGGAGACCGGGCAGGTCTTTTCCGCGGTTTCCGCCAGTTCGGCGAATTGGTCGGCGGTGACGCCGTCCAATTTCGCGCGCAGGGTGATGGCGATGCCGCTGATTTCGAAGCCGCCGCCTTCGGCTGGGCCGAGGGTTACTTCGGCGGAGACGTCGATGTATTCGGCTTCCAGTTTCTGGGATTCCAGCACGCCCGACAGGTTCATCGCCAGGCAGCTCGAGTGCGCGGCGGCGATGAGTTCTTCGGGGCTGGTCTGCCCGTCCGGATCGCCGGCGCGGGTCGGGAAGGACACCTCGTAGGTGCCCAGGTTCGACGAGTCGAAGGTGACCTCGCCCTTGCCTTTCTGCAGTCCGCCGGTCCAGTGGGTGGTCGCGTCGCGGCTGGGCATCGCTGTCTCCTTGAAACGGTTGGCAACACTGTCCCTCATGACGGTAGTGCGCAATTACATTGTGCGCAAGGTAAATCGCGAAAACGGGTGGCCGGATGCGGCAGACTGCGAGAGGTGACCGATGCTCCTGAACGTCCCGACCCGCCCATGGCGGGGGACGAGCGCACCCAGCTCACCGGCTTCCTCGACTTCCTGCGCGCCAGCGTCGTGTGGAAATGCTCCGGGCTCACCGACGAGCAAGCCCGCCGGACGCACGTGCCCAGCGAGCTGACCACGATCGCCGGGCTGCTGTGCCATCTCACCCTCGTAGAGAACTACTGGTTCCGCGTCGTCCTGGACGGGCAGCCGGACGAGTGGGCGGATCGGCTCGAAATCGACCGGGACGCCGAGTTCCGGCTCGCGCTGGAGCTGCCGATGACGCAGCTCATCGCCGACTACGAGGCTGAGGCCGAGAAGTGCCGGGCGGTCGTCGCGGCGAGGGGGTTCGACGACACGGTGCTGTTCAAGGGGGACAAACCGCTCACGGTGCGTTGGGTCCTCACGCACATGATCGAGGAGACCGCGCGCCATCTCGGGCATCTTGACCTGCTGCGCGAGCTGACCGACGGTCTCACCGGGGAGTGAGCCTCGAGCGCGCGCAGCTGGTCGACGACCTCGAACTGCTGCGCGCGACCGTGGCGTGGAAATGCTCCGGGCTCACCGACGAACAGGCTCGCTGGCCCGGAGAGAGGATGACCGCCGCCGGGATTTTGTGGCACCTCGCGTTGGTGGAGAACACCCTGCACGACGTCGTCGTCACCGGGCAGCCGGAGCGCTGGGCCGAGCGGCTGGAGGCGGGGCGGGACGCTGCGTTCGAGGTGGGTCTCGACCTGCCGATCGAGGACGTGCGCGGCGCTTATCGGGACAACGTGGAGCTGTGCCGTGAGGTCATCGCGGAACGGTCTCTCGACGATCCGGTGGGATTTGAGGGCGATCGGTTGGTGACGGTGGGATCGGTGGTCGAGTACTTAGTGAAGGAGACCTCGCGGCATCTCGAGTTGCTGCGCGGGCTCATCGGGGAGTGAGCTTTTTCGGCGGCAGTGGGAAGAATCCGCTGGTGCGGGCGATGTAGTCGGCGTAGCCGGGGCGGGTTCGCCGCAGGCTTTTCTCCAGCATGGGCTTGCCGGTGCCGCGGGCGAGGGTGAAGGTCATCGCGACGGGGGACAGGATCGTCGCCGCGCCAGGCCACGTCGAGCAGGCCAGCAGGTAGAGGCCCCACCAGACGCAGGCGTCGCCGAAGTAGTTCGGGTGGCGGGTGTAGCGCCAGAGGCCGGTGTCGAGGACTCGGCCTTGGTTCGCCGGGTTCGCGCGGAAGCGGCGGAGTTGCTCGTCGCCGAGAGTTTCGATGGCGAAGCCGACCAGCCAGACCGCGACGCCTAGCCAGGCGGTGACGCCGAAACCCGTGCCGGACATCGCGAATTGCACGGGCAGCGAGACGAACCACAGGACCACGGCTTGCATCAGGTACGTCCGCACGAAGATCCGGACGCCTGGGTTCGCGCCGGCGCGGTCGACTATCTGTTGGTAGCGCGGGTCTTCCGGCTTGCCGCGGTTGCGCAGGTGCAGGTGGACGGCCAGGCGGACACCCCAGACGACGGTGAGTGCGGCGGTAGTCAGGCGCAGGGCGAGCGGGCCGGTGCCGAAGGGGAACGAGACCGCGGCGACGAGGGCGAAACCCAGGCCCCAGAAGGTGTCGATGGTGTCGTAGCGGCGGCGCAGGCGGGCTATGCCGAACGTCAGCGTCACTGCGGCCAGGGTGACTCCGGTGGTGAGGCCGAGCAGCGCGATCATGCCCACTCCCTTGTCCACGGGAAGCCGGAGCGGCCGTTCGCGTCCGGTCGCACGGCGAGGATCTGGTCCACGCCCATGCGGTTCTCCTCGAAGGCGAGTGCGCCACCCGCCAGATAGAGCCGCCAGACCCGGGCGCCTGCCTCGCCGATCAACGCGACAGCCTCGTCCCAGTGTTGTTCCAGGGTGGCTGCCCAGGCTCGCACGGTCGGGACGTAGTGCTCGCGCAACGCGTGCACGTCGCGGATTTCGAAGCCGGCGGTTTCGAGGTGGCCGAGCGTGCGGCTGAGCGGACGCATGGTCATGTCGGGGGCGATGTAGCGCTCGATGAACGCGCCGCCGCCGGGCGCGACCGCTCCGCGCGACATTTGCTGCACTAGCAGCCGTCCGGTCGGGTTGAGCATCCGGTACAAGGTGGCGGCGTAGGCCGGGTAGTTCTCCTCGCCGACGTGTTCCCCCATCTCGACCGACGCGACAGCGTCGAAGGACTCTCCGGCGAGTTCCCGGTAGTCCTGTCTCCGGACCTCGACACGGTCGTCCAGATTGTGCTGCGCCAGCCGGGTTTTGACGTGCTGCACCTGCTCGGCGGAGATCGTGACGCCGACGGCCTGGACGCCGTGGTGCTTCGCCGCGTGCACGAGCAGGGAACCCCAGCCGCATCCGACGTCGAGGAGCCGCATACCCGGTCGCAGGCCGAGCTTCCGGCAGATCAGCTCGAGCTTGTCGTGCTGGGCGCGAGCAAGACCAGCGGATTCGGACCAGTAGCCCGAGGAGTACGCCATCGAATCGTCCAGCAGCAGCTGGTAGAAGGCGTTCGACAGGTCGTAGTGGTGCGAGATGGCCGAACGGTCCCGGCCGAGGCTATGCGGCTTTCCGCGCAGCCGGGCTTCTTCGGCGGGCGGCTTCAGCGGCAGGCCGAACACTCCGAGCCGGGCAGCGAGGCGGACTGCCTCGCCGAAGTCTCGTGCGGACAGTTGCGGCCGGTAAGCCCAGGCCCGCCGGAAGGCCTCGGTGAGATCGCCTTCGACGTCCAGGTCGCCCGAGACGTAAGCCCGGGCCAAGCCGAGCTCGCCGGGGGAGTACAGGAGCCAGCGGAGCGCGCGGCGGTTTTTCAGGACGACGGTCGGCCCGGCCGGTCCGGCCTGGTGCCCGTCCCAGGTGCGGACGGCGACCGGCAGCGCGCCGCCGAGGAGACGTTCGGCGAAGTCGGCGAGTCGGTGAGCTGCGGATATCGGCATACCTGGGCTTCGGAGCGGAAGGCCGCGCGGATTGGCGCCCATCCGTTCCGGCCGCGGCTCCGAATCCTCTCCGTGCACCACACCACGGGACAACGCATCGCTGTCATCGGCAGCGGGGTCGCCGGCCTCACCGCCGTGTACCTGCTGCAGCGCCGCTACGAGGTTCTGCTGTTCGAGGCCGACGACCGGCTCGGCGGCCACGCCCACACCCACGACGTGCCGAGCGCGCGCGGCGGGACGGTCGCCGTCGACTCCGGGTTCCTCGTCCACAACGAGCGCACTTACCCGACCCTGCTCCGGCTGTTCGGCGAACTCGGCGTCCGCACCCGCGCGACCGAGATGTCGATGAGCATCCGCTGCGACGGCTGCGGGCTGCAGTACGCCGGGGCGAAAGGCCTGCGCGGCCTGTTCGCGCAACGGAGCAACGCGGCGTCCACGCGCTACCTGCTCATGCTGGCCGAGGTGAAGCGGTTCCATCGGCACGCCGGAAGGCTGCTGGCCCGCGCCGACGCCGGCGACGTTCCGCTCGCCGCGTTCCTGGCGATCGGCGGGTATTCACGGTACTTCGTGGACCATTTCGTGCTGCCGCTCGTGTCCACGGTGTGGTCGGCCGACCGCAGTGACACCATGCAGTATCCGGCGCGCTATCTGTTCGAATTCCTGCGCAACCACGGAATGCTCTCTGTGCGTGATTCGCCGACTTGGCGGACAGTCGTCGGCGGTTCGCGGGAGTACGTCGAGCGGGCGGCCAAACAGCTGACCGCGGTGCATCTCTCCACTCCGGTCCGCGCGGTGCAGCGGACCGCGCGCGGCGTCGAGGTGCGCGATGACGCCGACACCGCGCATCGGGTCGACCGGGTCGTAGTCGCGACGCATGCGGATCAAGCGCTCCGGCTGTTGGCGGATCCCACTGCGGCGGAAGAAAAACTGCTCGGTTCCTTCCGTTACTCGCGCAACGAAGCCTGGCTGCACACCGATCACACGGTGCTGCCGACCGTGCCCGCTGCCCGGTCCTCGTGGAATTACCGGACACCTGGCTGTGGGGCGGAGCTGCGTGCCGTCCAAGTCACTTATGACC
Source organism: Amycolatopsis echigonensis (assembly GCF_002846615.1). NCBI lineage: Bacteria > Bacillati > Actinomycetota > Actinomycetes > Pseudonocardiales > Pseudonocardiaceae > Amycolatopsis > Amycolatopsis echigonensis. Next base: position 6,395,356 of record NZ_PJMY01000003.1, read on the forward strand.
TGAATCGCTTGATGGGCCTCGACGAAGCGACGACGTACGCCGTCACCCTCAACCCGAGCGTCAGCCTCGATTCGAAGGCAGTGGTCGCGAAAATGTCTTACGAGCATCCGGTCTACACGCCGGAATCCGTTGCCGCGCAGAGACGCATTGCGGAATTAAACGACGGCGTCCTCGCCTACGCCGGTGCTTATCAAGGCTGGGGATTCCACGAGGACGGTTGTTCGTCGGGGGTCCGCGCCGCGGCCAGTTTCGGGGTGACGTGGTGACCGCGCTCTACGACGCCACCGTCGCACACGTCCGTCGGGCCGATCCGCCGTACTCCTTCGCGCACCGGATGTACCTGTGGCGGACCGACCTGGACCATCTGCCGCGCCTGCCGTGGTGGCTCCGGCCGTTCGCGCGTTTCGACGGCCGCGACCACTTCAACCGCGACGAACCCGGCGACATCCGGTCCAAACTGGACGCTTGGCTCGCGCACCGCGGAGTGGACTTGCGCGGCGGGCCGGTGACGATGCTCGCGTCAGCGCGCGTTCTCGGGTACGTGTTCAATCCGATCACCGTCTACTGGTGCCACCTGCCAGACGGCGCGCTCGCCTGCGTGGTCGCCGAGGTGCACAACACCTATGGCGGCCGGCACGCCTATCTGCTCCGGCCAGGAGACGACCTGCGGGCCGACAAGGAGTTCTCCGTGTCGCCGTTCCAGGAGATGGCGGGGGAGTACCGGATGCACCTGCCGCGGCCGGACGCGCTGCTCGCGCTGACCGTCGTCCTGCACCACGACGGTGACGCCGCCCTGACCGCTACGCTGCGAGGAGTCCGCCGTCCGGTCGGGATCCGCACGCTCGCGCGCTTCCTGCTGGGCAGGCCGCTGCAACCGCAGCGCGTCGCCGCACTGATCCGCCGCCACGGGCTCGCGCTGTGGCGGCGCAAGGCCCCGCTCGCCGCCCGGACCGGACAGAACACGGCAGGAGCCCTCCATGGATGAGAGTGCACGCCCGGCCGACCGGCTCTCGGCGGTGCCGCCGACGAGTGCCGAGGACCTGATGGCGTTGGTCGCCAAGGGGGACGAACGCGCCTTCGAACGGCTCTACGATCAGCTCGCCGGTCCCGTCTACGGGCTCGTCCGCCGCATCGTGCGGGACCCCGCGCAGTCCGAAGAGGTCGCGCAGGAGGTGCTTGTGGAGCTGTGGAAGACCGCCACGCGCTACTCGCCGGGGAAAGGCAGCGTCCTGAACTGGGCGATGACGCTGGCGCACCGCCGCGCGGTCGACCGGGTCCGGTCCGCGCGAGCGAGCACCGAACGCGAACGGAAAGCGACCTTCGAGGCGGCACGCGGGCGGCCGTTCGACGAGGTCGCCGAATCCGTCGCGACCCGGCTGGAACGCTCGCAGGTGCGGCGCTGCCTGAAGACGCTCACTGAACTGCAGCGGGAGTCCGTTCTGCTGGCGTACTACCAGGGCTATACCTATCGCGAGGTCGCCGACGTGCTGGAGACGCCGCAAGGGACCGTCAAGACCAGACTGCGCGACGGGTTGATCCGGCTGCGCGACTGCCTGGGGGTGATGGCGTGAGCAGTCCCGACATGCACACGTTGGCCGGCGCGTACGCGCTCGACGCGCTGTCGGAGGTCGAGCGGGCCCAATTCCGCCGCCACCTCGACCAGTGCGACTCGTGTGCACAAGAAGTGCGCGAACTGCGCGAGACCGCGGCCCGGCTCGGCGCGGCGATGGACGAGCAGCCGCCGTCCGGTCTCAAGGACCGCGTGCTGGCGGACATGCGCACGACCCGCCAGCTGCCGCCGCGGACCGATTCCGCGGAACCGCGCCCGCGCGGCCCCCGGCGCTGGCCGATGCTGATCGCCGCCGCGGCCGCCGTAATCGGCCTCGCCCTGGCCGGCGTGTTCGGCGGGATCGCGCTGCACACGAGCAGCCAGCTGACGACCGCACAGTCCGAATTGGACGCCGCACGCGCCCGCTACCTGCCGGTGGCCGAACTGCTCACCGCGCCCGACGTGCGGACCGAGCACGTCGCGTCGCCGCGCGGGGGCGGGGGCACGGTGGTCGCTTCGCGGAAGCTGGACCGCGTGATGTTCCTGCAGTCCGGGCTGCCGCCGGTCCGGTCCGGGCAGGTCTACGAGGCGTGGCTGATGGGCCCGGACCTGGCTCCGCGTCCGGCGGGGCTGCTGCCGGGCGGGCCGTCGGGTTCGCTGGTGGTGGCGCACGGATTGGCTGGTGCGGAGCAGTTCGCGGTCAGCGTGGAGCAGGCCGGCGGGTCGCCGTCGGGGAAGCCGTCGAACGACGTCGTTCTGGTGACTCCGATGCCCGCATAGCAGACCCCGCGCGGGGTCTCGCGGCGGGTTCCGGCCTTGCGGGCGGCTTCGCCTTGTGGCAAAACACCTTTGCCGCTCACGGCGTGGCTACTGGATTAGAGCTTGCGCGGCGCCTACCGTCCTGCCTTGACGCCGGTGGTTGACATAACTCTCACTCTCGGGTTGAGGTTGAGGGTTTCCGGCCCCGGCGGGCGGCATGTGCACATCACGATCAGGAAGGCGGACCCGATGACGCCCCCGCACAACTACCTTGCGGTGATCAAGGTCGTCGGCATCGGCGGCGGCGGCGTGAACGCCGTGAACCGGATGATCGAGGTCGGCCTCAAGGGTGTCGAGTTCATCGCGGTGAACACCGACGCGCAGGCACTGCTCATGTCCGACGCCGACGTCAAGCTCGACATCGGCCGGGAACTGACCCGCGGCCTCGGCGCCGGCGCCGCCCCCGAGGTGGGGCAGAAGGCGGCCGAGGACCACCGCGAAGAGATCGAAGAGGTCATCAAGGGCGCCGACATGGTGTTCGTGACCGCGGGCGAGGGCGGCGGCACCGGCACCGGCGGCGCGCCGGTCGTCGCGCAGATCGCCCGCAAGCTCGGCGCGCTCACGATCGGCGTGGTGACCCGGCCGTTCACCTTCGAGGGCAAACGCCGCGGCAAGCAGGCCGAGGACGGGATCCAGCAGCTGCGCAACGAGTGCGACACGCTGATCGTGATCCCGAACGACCGGCTGCTGCAGCTCGGCGACATCGGCGTGTCCCTGATGGACGCGTTCCGCTCCGCCGACGAGGTGCTCCTCTCCGGTGTCCAGGGCATCACCGACCTGATCACCACCCCCGGCCTGATCAACCTGGACTTCGCCGACGTCAAGAGCGTCATGTCCGGCGCGGGCTCCGCGCTGATGGGCATCGGCTCCGCGCGCGGGGAGGGACGGGCGATACAGGCCGCGGAGAAGGCGATCAACTCGCCGCTGCTGGAAGCGTCGATGGACGGGGCGCACGGCGCGCTGCTGTCCATCGCGGGCGGATCGGACCTCGGGCTGTTCGAGATCAACGAGGCCGCGTCGCTCGTGCAGGAATCGGCGCACCCGGACGCGAACATCATCTTCGGGACGATCATCGACGACTCCCTCGGCGACGAGGTCCGCGTCACGGTGATCGCGGCCGGATTCGACGCCGGCGCGCCCACCCACAAGAAACTCGACCCGCCCGCGTTCGGCGGCAAACAGGGCAACGGCACCGCGTCCGCCTCGGCGGGCCAGGTCGGCGGCGGTTCGGCCCCGCAGCCCCCGCAGCAGACCGGGGCCACCCCGGTGCCTCCGGCGGGCAGCTCCGGCTACCCGGTGGCCCCGCCGCGGACTCCGCCTTCCGGCCTGGCGCAGCCGGGCGCCGGCACCCCGCCGGGCGGCCTCCCGCAGCCGGGCGGCGGCTCGCGGGGGTATTCGCCGATCGGTTCGAATTCGGCGACGGGCGGTCTGCCGAGCCGTCCGACGACGGTGCACGACGACCCGACCGACGACGACGTCGACGTGCCGCCCTTCATGCGGCGGTAAGCACGGACCTACGAGCAACGGCCGTCCCGACACGTTCGGGGCGGCCGTTCGTCGTGAGGGGCCAGCCACGCCGCACAACGCGCCTTCGTGAGCGGCAATCCCTGTTCTCACCGGGATTGCCGCTCACGAGGCTCGGGCAGGGCAGCCGCCGCCGTTTTTGGCAGGATGGCGGGGTGCGAGTACGACGAGTGGTCACGACCAGGGCGGGCGGGGCTTCCCGGCCGCCGTACGAGAGTTTCAACCTCGGCGACCACGTCGGCGACGACGCGGGCGACGTCTACGCCAACCGCAAGCGGCTGGCGTCCGAGCTCGGCCTCGCCGAGGACAAACTGGCCTGGATGGAGCAGGTGCACGGCCGCACCGTGACGGTCGTGGACGGCACCGAGACCTCCGCCGCCGAAGCCACCGACGCGCTGGTGACCGACCGGCCGGGCGTCGCGCTCGTGGTGCTCGTCGCCGACTGCGTTCCGGTGCTCATGGCGGACCCCGAAGCAGGCGTCGTCGCCGCGGTGCACGCCGGGCGAGTCGGCGCGCGGGTCGGCGTCGTGCCCGCCGCGCTGGAGGCGATGCGCGAACTCGGTGCCGAACCGGGTCGCGTCGAGGCGTTGCTGGGCCCGGCGATCTGCGGCGACTGCTACGAGGTCCCCGCCGCGATGGCCGCGGACGTCGACAAACACCTGCCCGGCAGCGCCTGCAAAACGCGCAAGGGCACGGCTGGTCTGGACCTGCGCGCCGGGCTCTGGCAGCAGCTGGCCGATCTGGGCGTCGGGCGCGTCGGCGCGGATCCGCGGTGCACGGCGGAAGACAAGACGCTGTTCAGCTTCCGCCGCGACGGCACCACCGGCCGGATCGCCGGCATCACCTGGCTGGAAGAGGAGAAGGCGTGACCGAGGACCCGGCAGAGAAGCGGCGGGCGGAGCTGGCGGCGTCGCTGGCCGCGCTCGAGGAGCGCATCGCGAACGCCTGCGCGGCCGCCGGTCGTGCCCGCGACGAGGTGCGGTTGCTGGGCGTCACCAAGACCTTCCCGGCGGCCGACGCCGCCCTGCTGACCGACCTCGGGCTGCTCGACCTCGCCGAAAACCGCGACCAGGAAGCCGGTCCGAAGGCGGCCGAGGTCGCGCGGCTGCGCCCGGAGGCCGCGCCGCGGTGGCACATGGTCGGGCGGCTGCAGCGGAACAAGGCGCGCTCGGTCGTGCGCTGGGCGGCCGAGGTCCAGTCGGTCGACTCGGCGCGGCTCGCCGACGCGCTCGCCCGCGCGGTCGCCACCGCGCGGGAGGCCGGCGAGCGGACCGGACCGCTCGACGTTCTGGTCCAGGTGAGCCTCGACGGCGACGTCGCCCGCGGCGGGACCCCGCTCGAGGAGGTCGACGCCCTCGCCGACCGCATCGCCCACACGGGGGAGCTGCGACTGCGCGGCGTGATGGCCGTGGCCCCGTTGGGGCAGGACCCGGGCACAGCTTTCGCCCGGCTGGCCCACGCTGCGGAAAGAGTCCGCGCCCGGCATCCCGAAGCGGCTGACGTGTCCGCCGGAATGAGCCATGATCTGGACCAGGCGATCCGGCACGGCTCGACGTGTGTGCGTGTCGGAACCGCGTTGCTCGGCGGGCGCGGTTTAGCCTCGCCGTAGGGAGTCCGCCCGGTCGTCACGTTTCGTGTCCGGCCGGGCGGGGCACAACGGTGCGGGAGCGGCAAGGGCTAGGGAGAGGCATGAGCGCGCTGCAGAAGCTGAAGGCCTACTTCGGGATGGTGCCCGCGGACGAAGACGGCTACGACGACGGTTACGACGAGTACGACGACGGCTACGACCAGCCGCCTGCCCGGTCCCGGGCCCGCTACCGCGACGTCGAAGAGAGCTACGACGAGCCCGCCGCGCGCGTCCGGTCGCGGGCGATGGCGGCCGAGCCGGCCACCCACGGCGCGCTCGCCGTGGACCGCCAGCCGGAGCCGGTCGCCCGGCTGCGCCCGGTCGCCGAACCGGCCCCCGCGCCGGCACGGGACCCGCTCAGCCGGATCACCACGCTGCACCCGACGAGCTACATCGAGGCGCGGGCGATCGGCGAGCACTACCGCGAGGGCATCCCGGTGATCATCAACCTCACCGAGATGGACAACGCGGACGCCAAGCGGATCGTCGACTTCGCGGCGGGTCTGGCGTTCGCCGTGCGGGGCTCGATGGACAAGGTCACCAACAAGGTGTTCCTTCTCTCACCGCCCGACGTGGACGTGACCGCCGAGGACCGCCGGCGGATCGCCGAGGGCGGATTGTTCCTGCGCGGGTGAACACGACCGGACCGCTGGGCGCAGCCAGACGTGATTTTGTCGACTATGCCGCCCTCGGGGCGGCTGGTAGCGCCCAATCCGGCCGTCCCCCGCTAGAGTGGTCGCCGTGAATGCTGTGTGGCTTGCGATCTGGTACGTGCTGTTTGCCTTCTGGCTGCTGCTCACGGCCCGGATCGTGGTCGAGCTCGTGCGGACTTTCGCACGGGAATGGCGTCCCGCCGGAGGGGTTGCGGTGACGCTCGAGACCATCTACACAGTGACCGACCCGCCGGTGCGGTTGTTCCGCAGGATTATTCCGATGGTCCGCATCGGCGGCGTAGGACTGGACTTGTCGATTATGGTGCTGCTGTTGGTTGTGTTCTTCGCGATGCAACTGACACCCAGGTGATCGGGGAAAACCCGGGTGTGTCCTGCAGGCCATGGAGTGCGTGAGGTGATCTGATGTCGTTGACCCCCGCTGACGTGCATAACGTCGCGTTCAGCAAGCCGCCCATCGGCAAGAGGGGCTACAACGAGGACGAGGTGGACGCGTTCCTCGACCTGGTGGAGACCGAGCTTGCCCGGTTGATCGAGGACAACAACGAGCTGCGGCAGCAGGTGGAGCAGCTCGACAACGAGCTCGAGTCGACCCGCTCGGAGCTCGAGAACGCGAAGGTCGCCGGCCCGCCGCCGGGCCGCGACCCCGAGCCGTCGCGGCGGCTCGCCCCGGTTCCGCCGCCCGCGTCGGCGATGGAGCAGACCCAGGCGCACTCGATGGTCCCCGACAGCGGCGAGCCGAACGTCCAGGCCGCCAAGGTCCTCGGCCTGGCGCAGGAAATGGCCGACCGGCTCACCGCCGAGGCCAAGACCGAGTCCGACGGGATGCTGGCGGAGGCGCGGACCAAGTCCGAGCAGCTGCTGTCCGACGCCCGGGCGAAGTCCGACTCGATGGTGAACGAGGCGCGCACCCGCGCCGAGACGATGCTGAACGACGCGCGCACGCGCGCCGAGACGCTGGAGCGCCAGGCGCGCGACAAGGCGACCACCATGGAACGCGAGTCGCAGCGCAAGTACACCGAGACGATGAACAACCTGAACGCCGAGAAGGGCGCTCTGGGCAAGAAGATCGAAGAACTCCGCACGATCGAGCGCGAATACCGCACCCGGCTGCGCGGCTTCCTCGAGTCCCAGCTGCGCGAGCTCGACGACCGAGGCTCCGCGGCCCCGGCGTCGGCGTCCTCCGGTTCGAGCCAGTCCTCGACCGGAAGCAGCGGTCAGGGCTACTCGTTCGGCCCGCGCGCCGAGGCCGGCTGACCTACCGCCGTACGTACACCCCGCCGGATGCCTTCCGACCCGGCGGGGTTTCGGCGTGTCCGGATTCGGCGCCGCCACGGTGGGGAATCGGCGGGGTACGCCGCGTGGGCGGGTCGCGTCGGGAAACCGGACGGCCCGTGTTGTAATTCAGCGTGCTCTACATCGTCCTCGTTCTGGTGCTGGCGGCTCTCGGGCTGCTCGTCACGGCGCTCATCACGGGCAGCTCGCTGTGGGCCTGGGTTTCGATCGGCCTGTCCGTGCTCGCCGGGCTTCTTCTGCTCGTCGACTGGCTGCGCCGGCGCAAGAGCGCGGACCGCGACGCGGACACCGGCGCCGAGGCGGACTCCGACGAGGAGAAGCCCGAGCCGGAGGAGAAGGACAAGGCAGCCCCGGCCGAGTCGGACGCCGAACAGACCACGCTGCTCCCGGCGACGGGCGAACTCGGCGATCCGGCGGACGTGCCGGAGCCGGACGTCGAGAAGCCCGTCTCGGAAAGCGAGCCCCAGTCCGAGGCGAAAGCGGTGCGCGACACGCCGCCCGGCGTGGAGGAGACCTCGCCGGAAGACCTCGAGGTGGTCAAGGACCTCGAGGACGAGGTCGTGGTCGTCGACGAGTACCCGCGCTACCACCTGGTGGACTGCGGCTGGCTGTCCGGCCGCGACACGATCCCGATCGGCGTCGGCGAGGCGCGGCAGCTCGGCTTCACGCCGTGCGCGCGGTGTGGTCCGGACGCGGTGCTGGCAGCTGCTCACCGCTGACGCCCAGCACCTCTTCAAGCACAGCCGCGCCGGTTTCGGTGAGCTGCACCGCTCGATGCGCCTTCGCTCGCGAGCGAAGCCAGCCCGCGTCCATGAACCGCCGGGTGACCGCCGCGCCCAGCGCCCCGGCCAGGTGATGGCGCTGCTCAGTCCAATCCAGACAGAAGCGCAGCAGCGGACGACGGCTCTTCGCGGCTGCCTCGACCTCCACGCCTAACGCGGCGAACACCTCGTCGGCGGCAGGTCCCAGCACGTACGGATGTTCTTGCAGCTGCGAGGAAATCCGGTCTCCGGGACGCCGCTGGGTGGTCGGATCGCCGTCGACAGTGGCCAGTGCGCCGCGATCGAGCAACGCCGCCGTGACGGTCACGCCGAGCCGTCCGGCGACGTGGTCGTAGCACAATCTCGCGGTGCGCAAGGCTTCCGCGCGCGTGCCTTCCCGCAGCGAGCGGACCGGGCGCGCGGGGGAGTGGCGGGCGAGCGCTTCCAGCAACTCCGGGGCCGCGCCGGCGATGCGGTAGAACCGATGCCGGCCGGACTTTTCCGCGGTCACCAGCCCCGCGGCCAGCAGTTTCGACAGGTGCGCGCTGACGCCCTGCGCGGTCAGACCCGCTTCGCCGGCCAGCACGGACGCGGCCAGCGACCGTCCGTCCGCGAGGGCCATCAGCACGCGGACCCGAGCCGGATCGGCGAACAGGGCGGCGGTGCGCGCGATGTCGGCGTCTCCTTCCATGCCTCCAGCATGCCCCCGCCACACTTCCGCCGCGACGGAAGCGTTCCCGGTGTCTGCTGGGCGCATGCGCACCGCGATCTTGTTCACCATGTGCGCCGGGATGTTCCTGGTGCAGCTCGACGTCACCGTCGTCAACGTCGCCCTCCCGACCCTCGGCAGCGAACTGCACGCGGACGTCCCGCAGTTGCAGTGGGTGGTGGTCGGCTATTCGGTCGTGCTCGCCGCGTTGCTGCTGACCGGGGGAGCGCTCGGCGACGTCCTCGGGCACCGCGGCGTGGTGCTGACCGGGCTCGCCGTGTTCGGGGCCGCGTCCGCCGCGTGCGGGCTGGCCCAGTCGGCGGGCTGGCTCGTCGCGGGCCGCGCCGTGCAGGGCGTCGGCGCGGCGTTGTTGCTGCCGGGCACGATGGCGGTTATCACCGGGACGTTCCCCGACCGGACGGAACGCGCCCGGGCACTCGGGATCTGGGCGGGGATTTCGGCGCTCGCGCTGCCCGCCGGGCCCCTGCTGGGCGGGATTCTCGTGCAGGCCGCCGGGTGGCGGCCGGTGTTCTGGCTGAACGTCCCGATCGTCGCGGCGGCGGCCGTCGCGACTCGCCGGCTGGTGCCGCCGGACGTCCGGAAACCGGGCCGCGTGGACATTCCCGGGGCGGCGACCGCCGCGTTGGCGCTCGGGTCCGGCGTGTACGCGGTGATCGCGAAGACACCGTGGGTCGGGTTGCTCGCGGTAGCGGCGGCAGTGGCGTTCGTGGCGGTGGAACAGCGCTCTGCCGAACCGATGCTGCCGCTGTCGCTGCTGCGGTCTCGGCAGACGGCGGGCGCGAACCTGGTGTCCGCGGCGATGAACTTCGTCGGCCTCGGTTCGGTGCTGGTGTTCACCCTTTACCTGCAGGACGTGCTCGAAGCGGGCCCGATCGCGGCCGGTGTCGCGCTGCTGCCGATGTTCGTCCCGCTGGTGCTGCTCGGCCCGGTCACCGGACGGCTGACCGCGAAGTTCGGCCCGCGTCCGCAGATCCTGGCCGGGCTCGTGCTCGGCGCGGCGGCGATGCTGAACCTGCTGCGGATCGGACCCGGCAGCGGATACGGCACGCTGTTGCCGACGCTGCTCGTGCTCAGCGTCGGGATGGGCCTGCTGACCGCCGCGGTGGTGACCGCGGCCGTGTCCGACGCGCCGGGGGAGCGCGCGGGCATCGCGGGCGGGATCAACAACGCGGCACGGCAGGCGGGCGGAGCGCTCGGCGTGGCGGTTTTCGGTGCGGTGGCGGGAGAACCGGCGGCGCACGCGTCGTTCGTGCACGGCCTGCACCTGCTCGGCTTCGTCTCGGCCGGGCTGTGGCTGGCGGCCGCGGCGCTCGCGGCGGCGACGGTGCACAGCCGGGGCAGGGAGAAAGCGAGTTGCGGCGACGAGTTAATCTGATGTCAGCAAGGCGTCGATCCGGCCATCACCGGGGAGCCTCCGGAAGAACCGGGCGTTCGCCGCCCCTAGTAGAACCGGACGGGTGCGGCCCGTGACAGCCGTGCAACGAGTGGCCCGGGAGCAGTGCGCCGGGCAAGCGGGGTGGTACCGCGTGACGCGCGAGCGTCTCGTCCCCGTGTGGGCGGCCGCCGGTCGCCCGTACGAGAGCGACGAACGCAAGGAGCACCCGGATGTACCCCCAGGCTTCGCCGGGCGGAGAGACCACGGTCCCGTCCCAGCCGTCGTTCCCCGCGCTGGAGGAGAGCGTCCTCGCGTACTGGGAGAGCGACCGGACCTTCCAGGCGACCATCGACGCCCGTCCCGAGGGCACGAACGGCGACAACGAGTACGTCTTCTACGACGGCCCGCCCTTCGCCAACGGCCTCCCGCACTACGGGCACCTGCTCACCGGGTACGTCAAGGACATCGTCCCGCGCTACCAGACGATGAAGGGCAAGCACGTCGACCGGCGGTTCGGCTGGGACACCCACGGCCTGCCCGCCGAACTCGAAGCGATGCGGCAGCTCGGGATCACCGAGACGACCGAGATCGAAGAGATGGGCATCGCGAAGTTCAACGAGGCCTCGCGCGAGTCCGTGCTGCGCTACACCGACGAATGGCGCGAGTACGTGACGCGCCAGGCCCGCTGGGTCGACTTCGACAACGACTACAAAACGCTCGACGTCACCTACATGGAGTCGGTGCTCTGGGCGTTCAAGCGGTTGTGGGACAAGGGACTCGTCTACGAGGGCTACCGCGTCCTGCCCTACTGCTGGCGCGACGCGACGCCGCTGTCCAACCATGAGCTGGGCATGGACGCCGACGTCTACCGCAACCGGCAGGACCCGGCCGTCACGGTCGGGTTCCGCCTGGAGGGCAACGACAACGAGCTCGACGGCACGTACCTGCTGATCTGGACCACGACGCCGTGGACGCTGCCGTCCAACCTCGCCACCGCGGTGCACCCCGAGGTCGAGTACGTCGTGGTGGAAAGCGACGGGAAGCGGTTCCTGCTCGCCGAGGCGCGCGTCGCCGCGTACGCCCGCGAGCTCGGCGAGGAGCCGACCGTGGTCGCCCGCTACACCGGCGAGCAGCTGCTCGGCTCCCGTTACGCGCCGCCGTTCCCGTACTTCGTGGGCACGGAGAACGCGCACCGCGTGCTGTCCGCCGACTACGTCACCACCGACGACGGCACCGGCATCGTGCACATCGCTCCCGCTTACGGCGCCGAGGACAAGGTGGTCACCGACGCGGCCGGGATCTCCCCGGTGACGCCGGTGGACGACCACGGCAAGTTCGACGCCACCGTGCCGGACTACGCCGGGCAGCAGGTGTTCGACGCGAACCCGAACATCGTGCGGGACCTCAAGAACGGCACCGGCGGCGCGGAACGCCAGGGCGCGGTGCTGCTGCGGCACGAGACCTACGACCACTCGTACCCGCACTGCTGGCGCTGCCGGAACCCGCTGATCTACCGCGCGGTGTCGTCGTGGTTCGTCGCGGTGACGCAGTTCAAGGACCGGATGGTCGAGCTGAACCAGCAGATCACCTGGTACCCGGAGAACGTCAAGGACGGCCAGTTCGGCAAGTGGCTGGAGAACGCCATCGACTGGTCGATCTCCCGCAACCGGTACTTCGGCACGCCGATCCCGGTATGGCGCTCGGACGACCCGGCCTACCCCCGGATCGACGTCTACGGCTCGCTGGACGAGCTGGAGGCGGACTTCGGCGTGCGGCTGGACAACCTGCACCGGCCCTACATCGACGAGCTGACCCGGCCGAACCCGGACGACCCGACCGGCAAGTCGACCATGCGCCGCGTGCCGGACGTGCTCGACGTGTGGTTCGACTCCGGGTCGATGCCGTACGCCCAGGTGCACTACCCGTTCGAGAACCGCGACTGGTTCGAGCACCACTACCCGAGCGACTTCATCGTCGAGTACATCGGGCAGACCCGCGGCTGGTTCTACCTGCTTCACGTGCTCGCGACCGCGCTGTTCGACCGGCCGGCGTTCCGCACCTGCGTGTCGCACGGCATCGTGCTCGGCTCCGACGGCCAGAAGATGTCGAAGTCGCTGCGGAACTACCCGGACGTCAACGAGGTCTTCGACCGCGACGGGTCGGACGCCATGCGGTGGTACCTCATGGCGAGCCCGATCCTGCGCGGCGGCAACCTGATCGTGACCGACCGAGGGATCCGCGACGCGGTCCGCCAGGCCGTGCTGCCGCTGTGGAACTCGTACTACTTCCTTGCCCTGTACGCGAATGCCGAAGGCAAGCAGGGACAGTGGCGCACGGATTCCCCGCATCTGCTCGACCGGTACGTGCTGGCGAAGACGCACGAACTCGTCACCGACGTCGAGTCCGCGATGGACAGCTACGACATCGCGGGCGCGTGCCAGACCGTGCGGGACTTCCTCGAGGTCCTCACGAACTGGTACGTCCGGCGGTCGCGCGACCGCTTCTGGGCGGGCGAGCAGGACGCGATCGACACGCTGCACACGGTGCTCGAGGTGACCTGCCGGGTCGTCGCGCCGCTGCTGCCGCTCACCACCGAAACCGTGTGGCGCGGGCTGACCGGCGGCCGTTCGGTGCATCTGACCGACTGGCCGAACGCGCTCGACTTGCCCGCCGACGCGGCGCTGGTGACCGCGATGGACAAGGTGCGGCAGGTGGCGTCGTCGGCGCTGGCGCTGCGCAAGGCGAACAAGCTGCGGGTGCGGCTGCCGCTGGCGAAGCTCGTGGTCGCGGCCGAGGACGTCGAAGCGCTGCGCGGGTTCACCGAGATCCTGCGGGACGAGGTGAACGTGAAGTCGGTGGAGCTGACCGCTGACGTCGCCGCGCACGGCACGTTCGAGGTCGCGGTGAACGCCCGGGCGGCCGGGCCGCGGCTGGGCAAGGCCGTGCAGCAGGTGATCAAGGCGGTCAAGGCGGGCGACTGGACGACGAACGCGTCCGGCGCGGTCGTGGCGGCGGGCGTCGAACTCGTCGAGGGCGAGTACGACCGGCGGCTGGTCGCCTCCGGCGGCGGCGCGGCGGCCGAACTGCCCGGCGGGGCCGGTCTGGTCGTGCTGGACACCGAGGTCACCGAGGACCTGGCGGCCGAGGGCCTGGCCCGCGACCTGGTCCGCGTCGTGCAGCAGGCCCGCCGCGAGGCCGGTCTCGACGTCGGCGACCGGATCTCGCTGACCGTGGACGCCCCTGACGAGGTGACGGCCGCGGTGCGCAAGCACGAGGAGTTCGTGGCGTCCGAAACGCTCGCGACGTCGGTGTCCTACGGCGAGGTGGCCGAGGGCTTCGACGGCACGGTCGGCGAGGGCGTGAAGGTGCGCGTGGCGGTCGCGAAGGCGTGAGGTGCGGCGGTCTTGCTCCGGGCGTGGGTGCCCGGAGCAAGACTGTTTCCGCATAATTCCGTGGGCGCCCGAGCGAGATCCCGGGCCGCCCAGGCTGGTCGGGCGTCGTTTGACGAACTCGCCGGCCCGCGGAGGCGAACGTCTCCACCCGGCCGCCTGTCTGTGGGCCGCCCGGCCGACCGAGCTGCTCCGCCGCGGGAAGCGTCTGCTAGGGATTTCCCCATGACTTCAGAAGCCGCCGCCGAACCGGCCGTCGAGGGGCTCTCCGCCGGCTTGCGCCAGCGGCACCTCGCCATGCTCGCGATGGGCGGCGTGATCGGTTCGGGATTGTTCGTCAGCTCCGGCGTCGGGATCAAGCTCGCCGGGCCCGGCATCGTGCTGTCCTTCGTGCTCGCGGGCACGCTCGCGATGCTGGTCATGCGCATGATGGCGGAGATGGCCGCCGCGATCCCGTCCAGCGGGTCCTTTTCCGTGCACGCCGAGCGCGCTTTCGGGCCGTGGGCCGGGTTCGCGATCGGCTGGCTGTACTGGGCGGCGCTGGTCGTCGTGCTCGCCGTCGAGGCCACCGCGGCCGCCATCATCGTCAACGGCTGGCTGCCCGGCATTCCGCAGTGGGTGCTGGTCTTGCTCTTCATGGCCGTGCTGACCGCGGTCAATTTCACGGCGGTGTCCCGCTTCGGCGAACTCGAGTTCTGGCTGGCGCTGGTCAAGGTCGTCGCGGTCGTGGCCTTCCTGGTGCTCGGCGTGCTCGCGTTCCTCGGCGTGCTCCCGGGCACGTCCTTCGTCGGCACAGCCAATCTCCTCGGCCACGGCGGACTTCTGCCGCATGGATGGCAAGGCGTCGGCACCGGCTTGCTCGCGGTGGTCTTCACCTTCGGCGGCCTGGAAGTGGTGACCATCGCGGCCGCGGAATCCGACGATCCCGCGCACGCCGTCGGCAAGGCGGTCCGCAACGCGGTTGTGCGGATTTCGGTGTTCTACATCGGTTCCATGCTGGTCATCGTCTCGCTGCTGCCGTGGTCGAGTGTCCACACCGGACAGAGCCCGTTCGCCGCGGTGCTCGATCGGATCGGGATCCCGGCGACCGGGCAGATCATGAACGTGGTCGTGCTGTTCGCCTTGCTGTCCACTTTGAACACCAACATGTACGGCGCGGCCCGGATGGTGTACTCGCTGGCGCGGCGCGGCCACGCCCCTCGCGCACTGACCAAAGTGGACCGGAACGGCGTGCCGGTTTTCGCTGTCGCGGCTTCGGTGCTCTTCGGATTCGTCGCCGTGGCGCTCAACGCGCTCTGGCCGGACACCGTCTTCCAGTACCTGCTCAACGCGGTCGGCTCGGTGCTGCTGATCGTGTGGATCCTGGTCGCCTGCACTCAGCTGCGGGTGCGTCGGCAGGTGGAGCGCACCGCGCCGGACAGCCTCACCGTGCGCATGTGGGGCTTCCCGTATCTGACCTGGGCGACGCTCGCCGCGATGGTGGCGATCCTAGCGGTGATGGCGGGCGACGCCAGCGCGAGGACTCAGCTGATCAGCTCGGGCGTGCTCGTCGCGGTGCTGGTCGTGGCCGGGATCTGGTGGCAACGCGCGCGTCGTTCGGCCGAACAGGATGTATAACGGCCTATACGGCACGGCGTTGATCACGAATCTGTCGCGTTCCCCGAGGTAACGCCCGGTCCCGCGCAGCGATGGGCAAGCTGAGCCAGAGACGCGGGCGGACCGCGTGGGCGAGGGGGATGCGACGGTGAGTCCTGCCGGCAAGAAGGGCGTGCTGATCGGGGCCGCGCTGGCCGTGGTCGCGATCGTGGCGGCAGCGGTCGTGCTGCTGAGCGGAGGGGGATCGACAGCGGCCTCGCCGGATTCGGACACAGCGTCGACCGCCGAGGACTCGAACTACCCGCTGTCGGCGGCCCGCGAATACCTGCTCGCCTTCGGGGCCAAGGACGCCGACGCCGCCAGCAAGGCCACCGACGCACCGGCGGAGGCCTCTTCCGCGCTGCTGAACACGTGGGCGGCGCTCCGGCCCACGGAGCTGACCGCCAAGCTCGGCGAGGTCGGCCCGGCGCAGGGCGACAAGGCCACGGCGGCCTACAGCGTCACGTGGAACCTCGGCCCCGGCCACACCTGGACGTACTCCGGCACTCTCGGCCTGGTCCGGGCGCAGGGCACGTGGCGGGTCCACTGGGCGCCGACGGTGCTGCACCCCAAGCTCGAAGCGGGGCAGCGGCTGGCGATCGCGTCCTCGGACGTTCCGGCGGTGGTCGACCGCGACGGCAAACCGCTGGTGGTCTCGGCCGGCGGCGGGCTGAAGCCGGCTGACGACAAGGCGTTCCCGCTGCTCCGTTCGGCGCTCACCGGGCACGGGCAGGCGTCGGAGGCGTTCGCGGTCGAGCGCGTGGACAGTTCGGGCAAGAACCTCGAGACGCTGTTCGGCAAGGCCGAAAGCGACCACAAACCGGCCGCTACCGGGCTCAGCGTCGCGACCCAGAACGCCGCCCAGGCCGCGGTCGACGGGTACCGCGGCAAGGCCGTCCTCGTCGCGATCCAGCCGTCTTCCGGCGACTTGCTCGCGGTGGCGCAGAACAGCAGCGTGACCAATGCTTCGTCGGCGTTCAGCGGCCAGTACGCGCCGGGGTCGACGTTCAAGATCGTCACCGCGACCGCGGCGCTGGAAGCCGGGCTGGTCACGCCGGATTCCTCGGTGCCGTGCCCGCTGACCGACCGGATCGGCACCCGCACGCTCTCCAACGAAGGATTCGACCTCGGCACGACCACCGTGCACCAGGCGTTCGCGAAGTCCTGCAACACCACGTTCGGCCGGCTCGCGTCGCAGCTGCCCGCCGACGGGCTCGCGAAGGCGGCCACCCAGTTCGGCCTCAACGCCGATTTCTCGATCGAGGGCCTGTCCACCGAGATGGGCCGCGTCGACCCGGCGGCCAGCGCGGACGAGCAGGTCGAGGACGGCATCGGCCAGGGAAAGGTGCAGGTCAGCCCAATGGGAGCGGCGGTGATGGCGGCGACCGCGGCGTCCGGGCGCGCGGTCGTGCCGCGGCTGTGGGCGGACGGCACCAAGGTCAACACCGGCTACCAGCCGCCGTCGGCCTCGGTGCTGTCGGCGTTGCGCGGGATGATGCGCGAGGTCGTGACCGGCGGCACGGCGACCGGGCTGTCGCACTCGGGCTCGGTGTTCGGCAAAACCGGCACCGCGCAGTTCGGCGACGGCGCGGAGGCGCACGGCTGGTTCGTCGGCTACCGAGGCGACCTGGCGTTCGCGGTGTTCCTGGAAGGGGCCAACGACTCCAAACCGGCTGTCTCGCTGGGCGCGAAGTTCCTCGACGCGCTGTAGCGCCTCGTTTCGGCCGCCGCCGAAGCGTCCCCGCTCTACCGTGGGGTCATGGAAACCGTCGCACTGGCCGAAGTCGCCGCGGTGCTCGCCGATCCGAGCCGCGCGACCATGTGCCTCGCCCTGCTCGACGGGCGCGCCTGGACCGTCGGCGAACTGGCCGCCGCGGCGCGGATCGCGGTGTCGACGGCCAGCGAGCACGTGACGCGACTGGCCGAGGCCGGGTTCGTCGCCCGGGTGAAGCAGGGACGGCACGCTTACGTGCGGCTCGCGAATCCGCGGGTCGCGGAGCTGATCGAGCATCTGGCGCAGCATGCCGAGCTGAAAACGCCGTCCGGGCTCCGGACTTCGTTGCGGGCGCGGCGATTGTCGTTCGCGCGCAGTTGCTACGACCATCTGGCCGGGACGCTCGGGGTCGCCCTGCGGGACGGAATGGCCGACCGCGGGCTGATCGACGTGTCCGACGGGCTCGCGCTCACCGGCACCGGACGCGACGTGCTGGCCGATCTCGGCGTCGCGGTGCCGGATCGGCCGCGGCGGCCGTTGCTCCGCGACTGTCTGGATTGGACAGAGCGGCGCGAGCACCTGGCCGGCGCGGTCCCGGCGGCTGTGCTGGAGCGGGCGCTCGAAGCGGGATGGCTGACCCGGGACGAGCACCGCGCGGTCCGGGTGCTGCCGGGCGCGAGGGGTCCGTTCGCGGCGTTGGGTGTCGATCTCGCGACGGTGAGTGCCGCGAAGGCGTCGTAACACACCTGCGTGGTCCCCCGGACCGGTGGTGCGCGCAGGGGAACCGGGCACTGCCTCACTATTCTGGACGCCTGCGGGCGACCGGGAGGGAGGCGGAGGGTGGACGAGCTTCCCGTGCTGCTGGGCGTCGGAGCGCTGGTTCTGGTCGTCTCGGTCGTCGCGGTGCGGGTGTCCATCCGGCTCGGATTCCCGTCGCTGCTGCTGTATCTCGGGATCGGCGTCGTCCTCGGCGAAGCCGGGTTCGGCATCCGCTTCGACAATCCGGCGCTCACCCAGGCCCTCGGGCTCGCCGCGCTCGTCCTGATCCTCACCGAGGGCGGGCTCACCACGCGCTGGTCCGCGGTGAAACCCTCGCTGGGGCCCGGAATCCTGCTGTCCACAGTGGCCGTGGTGATCAGCATCGCGGTCACCGGCGCGGCCCTGCACTGGCTGCTCGGCCTCGACTGGCGGCTCGCGCTGCTGTGGGGCGCGGTCCTGGCGTCCACCGACGCCGCGGCGGTGTTCTCCGTCCTGCGCACGGCCGGGGTCGGCAAACGGCTCGTCGGCGCGCTGGAACTGGAATCCGGCATCAACGACGCGCCCGCCTACATCGCGGTCGTCGTGCTCGCGTCCGGCGAGGCGGTCGACTGGTCGCTGCCGCTGCTGGTGGTCTACGAACTGCTGACCGGTCTCGCGCTCGGCCTCGCGTTCGGCTGGCTGGGCGCGCAGGCACTCCGCCGGGCCGCGCTCCCGGCGACCGGTCTGTACCCGCTCGCCACGGTCGCGGTGTGCGTTCTCGCGTACTCCTCGGGACAGCTGGCGCACGCTTCCGGCCTGCTGGCCACCTATGTCGCCGGTCTGGTGCTGGGGAACTCCCAGCTGCCGCACCGGTCGGACACCCTGTCGTTCGCCGAAGGGCTCGGCTGGCTCGCGCAGATCGGGCTGTTCGTGCTGCTCGGCCTCTTCGCGTCGCCGACCCGGTTGCTCGAAGCGCTCATCCCGGGTCTGGTCGCGGGCGCGGTGGTGCTGCTGCTCGCCCGTCCGCTCTCGGTGGTCCTGTCGCTGCTGCCGTTCCGGTTGCCCTGGCGAGAGCAGACGTTCCTGTCCTGGGCCGGGTTGCGCGGTGCGGTGCCGATCGTGCTCGCGATGATCCCGCTGTCCGAAGGCGTGCCCGGTGCGCAGCGGCTCGTGGACGCCGTTTTCGTGCTCGTCATCGTGCTCACCGTGCTGCAGGGGGCGACGCTCAGCCCGCTCGCGCGGATCCTCGGGCTGACGAAGGCGGCGCAGGCGCACGAGATCGAGGTCGACTCTGCGCCGCTCGACGAACTCGGCGCGGAACTGCTGCAGGTGCGCATCCAGGAGGGGTCGAAGCTGCACGGCGTGTACCTCTCGGAACTGCGCCTGCCCGCCGGGGCGACGGTCAGCCTCGTGGTCCGCGGCGGGACGGGCTTCACGCCGCAGAAAACCAGCCGCTTGCAGGTCGAGGACCAGCTTCTGGTGGTCACGACCGCCACCGACCGCGATGCGACCGAACGGCGCATCCGAGCCGTCGACCGGGCCGGCCGTCTGGCGCGGTGGCACGGCGAATCCGGAGCCTGACCTGTTCTGTCCTTTGTGGACAATTCTGGTGACTGCCGTCTCAGATCACGAGACGGGGCTGGTTTCGGCCGCCGGGTTTCCGCTATCGTCGGCTCCAGGTCATGAGTGCCAGCGCGAAGCCCCGGCTTGCTGGCCGGCAACCCTCCTACCGCGGTGGGGTGCCCCGGGTGAGGACCAGGCCGGTCGCGCAGTGCGACGGGCAAGCGCGGGCCCCTCGCCGGGGGTCCCCCGGAACGCCGAGGAGGCACCGTCATGACTCTCGCACTCGACCGGTCCACGGGCACTGTCGCCACTGTTTCTGCTGGTCCCGCGGTTCCCGCCGTTCCCGCTGTCGCTGGTGCGACGCTGCGGGTGCCGCTGGTGACGGGCGGCGACATCGGCTACGCCAACCTCGACCACGCGGCGAGCGCGCCCTGTCTGGACGCCGTGCGTTCGGCGGTCGACGAGTTTCTTCCGTGGTACGCCAGCGTGCATCGCGGTGCGGGCTTCGCTTCGCAGGTCTCGACGCGCTTGTACGAGCGGACCCGGGATGTGCTGCGTCGTTTCGTGGACGCTCGTAACGGCGACTCGGTGATCTTCACCCGCAACACCACTGACGCGTTCAATCTGCTGGCGAAGGCGTTGCCGCGCAAGACTTCTGTCGTTGTGTTCGACAGCGAGCACCATGCCGCGCTGCTCCCGTGGCGCGGGCCGAATGTGCGGCGCGTGCAGTTGCCGCGGACTCGGCTCGCCGCGGTGTCCGTTGTGGACGAAGCGCTTGCCGAATGCCCGCAGGGGCCCCGGTTGGTGGTCGTTGCCGGGGCGTCCAATGTGACTGGCGAGCTGCTGCCGGTGGCGGAGATCGCCGCGGTGGCTCGGAAACACGGCGCCCGGGTGGCGCTGGACGCTGCTCAGCTCGCTCCGCATCGGCGGATTTCGTTGCGGGAGCTGGACGTTGACTACGTCGCGCTGTCCGGGCACAAGCTGTACGCGCCGTTTGGCGCCGGGGCGCTGATCGGTCGCAGCGACTGGTTGCGCGCCGCCGAGCCGTATCTGGCAGGCGGTGGCGCCACGAAGCTGGTGACCGAGGAAGCCGTGGTGTGGAACAGCGGCGAAGAGCGGCACGAGGCGGGGTCGCCGAACACCGTTGGCGTGTATGCGCTCGGGGTGGCCTGCGAGCAGTTGGCGGCTCACTGGAACGCCGTGGGTTCGCACGAGGCCGCGTTGCTGGAGCGGTTGCGCAAGGGGCTCGCTAGCCTGCCCGGGTGCGCTGAGCTGCGGTTCTTCGACGCGCCGGTGGACCGGGTCGGCACGGTGAGCTTCGTGGTCGACGGGTTCGAACCGGGCTGGCTGGCGGCGGTGCTGTCGGCCGAGTACGGGATCGGGGTCCGCGACGGCGCGTTCTGCGCCCACGTGGCCGCCCGGCGGTTGATCCGAGAGGCCGGAAGCGAAGGCCAGCAGGCGGTTCGGGTGAGCCTCGGGCTGGGCAGCACCGAGGAACACGTGGACCGGCTGCTGCTGGCCCTGCGGCAGATCGTCGCCCGGGGAGCCCGGTGGGAATACACAAAGGCCGACGGCCGGTGGGCACCGGTGGGGGACCCGCGGGAGCTGCCGGGGTTTTGCGCTTGATGATGCGGCTTTGTTGACGATGCGTGGTCTTGGAGGACCGGCGGGGCAGGATTGTTGACCACAACGCGGGATCGCGCCGACGTTTGGGGTGAGCGGCGTGACAGGCCGAAGGCCCCTCGCGCCGCTCACCCCAAACGTCGGCTTAACGGCGATCCCGCACGCGGCGGCGGAGCCGACGCCATCAAACTCTGGCCCCAGCCCTGGCCCCACTCTTCGTTTAGGAGCCAGATTTGGGCCAGCGGCAGGCTCATGGCGCTGTCGGCGTAGCCGGTGCGGACGATAACGGTGTGCACGGCGGCCAGGAGGTTGCGTTCCGTGAGGTGGCCGTTGAGGAGCATTCGCGCCAGGTGGGTGAAGGCCGCGTCGGCCGCGTCTGTCGCGGTGGGGATCGGGGTGCGGCAGTCGGCCAGGGCCGCTCGCTGCACGTCGTGGATTTCCCGGGCACCGGTGGGGGACACTCGCGAGCTGCCGGGGTTTTGCGCTTGATGATGCGGCTTTGTTGACGATGCGCGGTCTCGGAGGGCCAGCGCGGCAGAATTGTTGACCACAACGCGGGATCGCGCCGACGTTTGGGGTGAGCGGCGTGACAGGCCGAAGGCCCCTCGCGCCGCTCACCCCAAACGTCGGCTTAAGGGCGATCCCGCACGCGGCGGCGGAGCCGACGCCATCAAACACTGCCGCTGTGACCTGC
Source organism: Amycolatopsis echigonensis (assembly GCF_002846615.1). Classification (NCBI taxonomy): domain Bacteria; kingdom Bacillati; phylum Actinomycetota; class Actinomycetes; order Pseudonocardiales; family Pseudonocardiaceae; genus Amycolatopsis; species Amycolatopsis echigonensis. The sequence continues at coordinate 6,417,064 of NZ_PJMY01000003.1, forward strand.
TCGGGCGCGGGTGTGGACAATGGGGGTGTGAGCACCGATCCTTCGCCGTCCGAATCCGAGGTCGAGCCGTCTGCGGAACCGCCTGAGCGGGGGGCCGTCGAGGAGGGCGCGGCCGAAGCTCCGCTGCCCAAGCGGCGGGTCTGGGTGGTGTTCGCGGTCGCGGCGCTGCTGTGGGCGATCGACCTGCTCACGAAGAACCTCGCGGTCGCCAACCTCGAGGGCAAGGAGCCCAAGCCGATCCTCGGCGGGCTGATCTACCTGCAGGTCACCCGCAACCCGGGTGCCGCGTTCTCGATGGCGACCGGCATGACGTGGGTGCTCGCGCTGGTCGCGATCGGCGTCGTGGTCGCGATCGTGTGGATCTCGCGCAGGCTGCGCTCGGTCGGCTGGGCGATCGGCCTCGGCCTCGTGCTCGCCGGCGCGCTCGGCAACCTGACCGACCGGTTCTTCCGCGAGCCCGGACCGCTGCGCGGGCACGTCGTCGACTTCATCTCCGCGTTCGTGCCCAACGGGCAGGGCTTCGCAATCTTCAACATCGCCGACTCCGCGATCTGCGTCGGCGGCGCGCTCATCGTGCTGCTGTCCCTGCTCGGCAAGGACTACGACGGCACCTCCACCCGCGGCAAGAAAAAGGAATCCGAGTGAGCGCGCGCATGCTGCCCGTCCCGGACGGGCTCGACGGGATGCGCGTCGACGCCGGACTGGCCAAACTGCTCGGCCTGTCCCGCACCGCCGTCGCGGACCTCGCCGCCGCGGGCGACGTGCTCCTCGACGGCCGTCCGGCGGGCAAATCGGACCGGCTGTCCGCGGGCGGGCTGCTCGAGGTGACGCTGCCGGAACCGGAACGTCCGGCGGAAATCGTCGCGGAGCCGGTCGAAGGCATGAAGATCCTGCACGATGACGACGACATCGTGGTGATTTCGAAACCGGTCGGCGTCGCCGTGCACCCCAGCCCGGGCTGGACCGGACCGACGGTCGTCGGCGGCCTCGCCGCGGCCGGGCTGCGCATTTCGACGTCCGGCGCGGCCGAACGCCAGGGCGTCGTGCACCGGCTCGACGCGGGCACCACCGGCGTGATGGTGGTGGCGAAGAGCGAGCACGCGTACACCGTGCTGAAGCGGGCGTTCAAGGAGCGGACCGTCGAGAAGGGCTACCACGCCGTCGTGCAGGGCCATCCCGACCCGACGCGCGGCACCATCGACGCCCCGATCGACCGCCATCCGCGGCACGACTACAAGTTCGCGGTCGTCGCGGGCGGACGGCCGAGCGTGACGCACTACGAGGTGGTCGAGGCTTTCCGGGCGGCTTCGCTGGCGCACGTGAAGCTGGAAACCGGGCGAACCCATCAGATCCGGGTGCACTTCTCCGCGCTGCGGCATCCGTGCGCGGGCGACTTGACCTACGGAGCGGACCCGGTCCTGGCGCGGAAACTCGGCCTGACGCGGCAGTGGCTGCACGCGCGGACGCTCGGTTTCGCGCATCCGGCGGACGGCCGGTGGGTCGAGTTCGAAGCGGAGTATCCGGACGACCTGGCGGGTGCGCTGGAAATCCTGCGGGACGGGAACTAGCGCCTCGTGAGTGCCTATGCCGGTTCTAACCGGCATAAACACTCACGAGTCGGCTAGTCGACGGCCCAGGTCAAGGTGCGCTCGTCCGGCTCGGGTCGCGGGCTCCAGCGCACCGCGACCACCCGGGTCGCGGTGGGAAGGACGTAAACGGTGTGCCCGCCGAGCGTTTCGCCCGGCTGCACGCCGATCTTGTGCGGCGGCCGGGACGTCAGCGAAACCGGGGCTTTCGCGATGGTCTCGCCGCTGTCGGTGACGAGTTCGAGGTAGTTGTCGGGCAGCGACGCGAACGGGATCGGCCCGCGATTGGTGATCTCGGTGTGCACGACGACCGCGCGTTCGCCCTCCTCGAGCCGGTAACCGGCCGCGCCGAAGAGGAAGTCGGCGGGATCCTGGACTTCCAGCAGCTGCACCGAAAGCTGTTCCCCTTCGAGCCCCTGGGACTGCATCGTCTCGCCGATCCGCCCCTGCTTGGCAGGCGCGGCAGCGGGCCGGGGTTCGTCGCCGCGCGCCCACGAAGCGGTCTGCGGGACGCCCCACGTGCTGATGGCGGGATCCGGAGCCGGGTACGGCCCGGACGGTCCATTGTGGACATTCGCGGCGGCGGGTGCCTGGTGCGGCATCCCGGTCTGTCCGGGGGAGTACGCACCGGAGACCGCGGGGTTCCCGTTCGGGCCGGGGGGATAGGCACCCGAAATCCCGGCCGGTCCGGATGCGTACGCGCCGGACATCCCCGGACCGGCGGCGGGAATACCGTAGGGGGCAGAGGGTCCGGGCCCGCCCGGTCCGGTGGCCGGAATCCCGGTCTGCGCGGGCGGGTACGCGCCGGAAGTCCCCGGCCCAGGCATGCCGTGCTGCCCCGGGCCCGCGGGGAGCCCGGTCTGTCCAGGCGGATACGCGCCGGAGGTTCCGGGTCCGGGCATGCCGTGCTGCCCAGGCGGGTGCGGTCCGGAGTGCCCCGGCATCCCGGCCGATTCGGGGCCGGGGATCCCGGACTGTCCGGGCGAATGCGGACCGGACGTGCCGGGCATCCCGGAGCCGGGTGCGCCGGACATTCCGCCCGGCATTCCGGGAGCCTGTGCTCCACCCCGGACGGGCACTCCGGCCGAAGCCGGGCCGTTCGGCGCCGACCCCGAGGTTGAGCCTGGGCCAGCGGGCATCGATCCCGGTGGCCCCGACGGCATCGCCCCGGGCATCCCGCCCGGATTCTGCCCGCCCGCCGCGGGGAACGGCACTGATCCGGGCCCGCCCGGATACCCGCTCCCCGGAGCCTGCGGACGCTGCCACGAAGCCGGAGTCCCGGAAATCGCCGCGCGAAGACCATGGGGGTCGCTTTCGACCCCGACCAGCAGCGGCAACCCGCTCCCGGACAACGCGACCAGCCGGTACGCGACCTCCCGCGGGTCCATCCCGACCTTCGCCGCGAGCTCGTGCACAGCCCCCTTGCCCAGCTCGGCGAGCGCGGCGAGCAGGCGGATGTCGGCGGGATCGGTCACGGCCACTCCCGCAACGCTACCGCCTTGCCCGCCCGTCCCGGCCGCACCACCGCACCCGGCGTGCCCCGCGCCGTCGCGACGTCAGGGAAACACCGGTGGCCAGCCGGTGTCGGGAAGATTTTTCAGCCCCAGCCAGCGCGTCTCGCGCCACCCACGCCTCGCTTTACCGCGGCGAAACCCAAGGAAGACCGCCGCAGCCAGCAGATGGGTCGCCGGTACTCGCCGGGCCGAACGCCGCGCCGGCACCGGACGCCGAGGCACCGGCAAGTTCCGCCCCACGGCACGCCGGTACGCCTGCCGAGGGACCGGCCGCCCCGGGCACGGGCGTCGGCACCCCCGTCTCGATTAGGGTCGGCATCAGCACCGTCTCCACCTACCCCGGGGGTCCACGCCGATGACCGTCGTTTCCGATCTCGCCGACGAACTCGTCGAGGTTTCGTTCGACCACGAGCCGCTCGACGCCGCCATTCTCGGCATCCGGCCGGACGCGCCGGGCCTCGGCGATCCGTCGGCCGCGGCGGAGGCGGCGTTCCGCGAGAAGCTGGTCGCGCTCAAGGAGCGTGCCGAGGCGGTCGACCCGGCCGGGCTCGACGCGGTCGACCGCGTCACCCGCGATGTCGTGCTCAGCTCCGTCGACGGCCACCTCGACCGGATCGACAGCCGGGTCGTCGATTTCACCGTCACCGACCTGTTCGTCGGACCCGCCTCCGGGCTGCTGTCCGCGCTCCCGATGGTCACGGTCACCGCGGAAACCGCGGAGGTGCATCTCGGCAGGCTCAGCGAGATCCCCGAGTACCTCCGTGTCGTCGCGCAACGGCACCGCGACGGCATCGCCGCCGGGCTCCTGCCGATCGAACGCCTGGTCAAGGCCGCGATCGCGCACCTCGACCGCTACCTGGCCGAGCCCGAGAACGACCCGCTGCTGCGCCAGCCCGCCCCGGATGACGACTTCGCCGCCCGTCGCGAGCAGATCCTCCGCGACATCGTCCGGCCCGGTTTCCGCGAGTACCGCGACTTCCTCGAGGCCGAAGTCCTCCCGCACGGCCGCCCGGACGACAAGGCCGGCGTCTCCTGGCTCCCCGGCGGCGGCGAGATCTACGCCCGCCTCGCCCGCGCCCACACCACCAGCGACCGGACCCCGCAGGAACTGCACGACACCGGCCTCGCGGTGATCGCCGGCCAGGTCGAGCAGTACCAGGCCCTCGGCGAGCGCGTGTTCGGCACGCGCGAGCTGCCGGAGATCTTCGAGCGGCTGCGCACCGACCCGAAGCTCCGCTGGACGAGCGCCGAGGACCTCCTCGAGACCGCCCGCACGGCCATCTCCCGCGCCGCGGCCGAGGCGCCGAACTGGTTCGGCCGCATCCCGCAGCATCCGTGGACCGTCGAGGCGGTGCCGGAGGATTCCGCGCCCGGCGCGCCCCCGGCGTACTACATGCCGCCCGCCGCGGACGGGTCCCGGCCGGGCGTCTACTTCGCGAACACCTACCAGGCCACCGAGCGGTTCCGGCACACCGCCGAGGTCATCGCGTTCCACGAGGCGATCCCGGGCCACCACTTCCAGCTCAGCGCCGCGCTCGACCTCGCCGACCTGCCGCTGCTGCGCCGCGTCGGCAACTTCACCGCGTACGCCGAGGGCTGGGGCCTCTACACCGAGCGCCTCGCCGACGAGATGGGCCTGTACTCCGACGACGTGTCGCTGCTCGGCATGCTGACGATGGAGTCGATGCGGGCCGGACGGCTGGTCGTCGACACCGGCCTGCACGCGCTGGGCTGGAGCCGGCAGCAGGCGGTCGACTACCTGCTGGAGCACACGCCGATGGCGCGGGTCGAAATCGAGTCCGAGGTGGACCGGTACCTCGGCTACCCCGGGCAGGCGCTGGCATACCTGGTGGGGCGGCTGGAGATCGAGCGGCTGCGCAAGCAGGCCGAACAGCGGCTCGGCAGCCGCTTCGACATCAAGGCGTTCCACGACACGGTCCTCTCCGGCGGCTCCCTGCCGTTGTCGGTGCTGGACGCCGTGGTCACCGAGTGGGTCGCCGGCCACGGCGACACCGTCGCCGGCTTGGCGGACGAGCTCGTCGAACTGGACTTCGAGCGGGAACCGCTGGAGCGCACCGTCCTCGGCCTCCCCGGCGACCACACCAAACTCGCCGACCCGAGTCTCGCCGCCGCGGAGCGCGACCGGGCCCGGTACGCCGCGATCGCCGAGCGTGCCGACGCGATCGACCCGACCGGGCTGACCGCGTCCGAGGTCATCACCCGCGAAGTGGTGCGCACGCACGCCCGCGGCGCGATCGACACGATCGACTCGCGGCTGTCCGGCTTCGCGGTGAGCGACGGGTTCAGCTCGCCCGCCCTGAACCTGCTGACCATCCTTCCCGCGCTGACCCCGGACGACGCGGACAAGGCCCGTGACTACCTCGCGCGGCTGGCGGCGATCGGCGGCTATCTCGACGCGGTGGTCGAGGCGCAGCGGACGACCGTCGCGGACGGATTCGCGCCGCCGGACTTCCTGGTGCGCATCGGGATCCAGTACGTCGAGCGGTACCTCGCGAACGAGGAGGGCGACCCGTTCCGCGTCACGCCGGCGGTGGAGGTCGAGGGCTTCGCCGCGGAGCGCGACCGGCTGCTCGCCGAGGTCGTGCGGCCCGCGTACCGGCGCTACCGAAACTTCCTCGCCGAGGAGGTGCTGCCGGTCGCGAAGACGGACAGCCAGCCGGGCATCAGCCACCTGCCGGGCGGGCTGGAGAAGTACCAGGGCCTGATCCGCGCGCATACCACCACCGACCGCACCGCGCAGGAGCTGCACGACACCGGGCTGCGGATGGGCGAAAAACTCGCCGAGGAGTACCGCGAACTGGGCTCCCGCGTGTTCGGCACCGGAGATCTGCGGGAGATCTTCGACCGCCTCCGCAACGACCCGGAGCTGCGCTGGCGCGACGGCGAGGAACTGCTGGAAGGCGCTCGCACGGCCATCGCCCGGGCGGAAACCGTCGCCCCGCACTGGTTTTCGCGGGTGCCGGACGCGAAGTGCGCGGTCGAGCCGGTGCCGGAGGCGGACGCGGCGAGCGGCACCATCGCCTACTACCTGCAGGCCGCGTTCGACGGTTCCCGGCCCGGCACGTACTACGCGAACACCTACGAGGCGAGTTCGCGGCCGCGGTTCACCAGCGAGGCGATCGCGTTCCACGAAGCCGTTCCGGGACACCACTTCCAGCTCACGTTCGCGCAGGAACTCGCCGATCTGCCGCAGCTGCGCCGGATCGCGCCGTTCAACGCCTACATCGAAGGCTGGGGCCTGTACGCGGAGCGCCTCGCCGACGAGATGGGCCTGTACTCCGACGACGTCGCCCGGTTCGGCATGCTCGTCCAGGACTCGATGCGGGCGGGACGGCTCGTGGTCGACACCGGGCTGCACGCGCTGGGGTGGACCCGCCAGCAGGCGGTCGACTACCTGGTCGAGCACACGCCGATGGCGAAGATGGAGATCGAGGCGGAGATCGACCGGTACGTCGCGAATCCGGGCCAGGCGCTGAGCTACCTGGTGGGGCGGCTGGAAATCCAGCGCGTTCGCGCCGAGGCGGAACAGGCGCTGGGCGACCGGTTCGACATCCGCGCGTTCCACGACGTCGTGCTGGGCAACGGAATTCTCCCGCTGTCCGCATTGGACACCGTGGTCGGCGCGTGGATCGCGGAGGCGTCCGCGTGACCTGGCTCGACCTTCCGGAGGACACCCTCTTCGGCCTCGACAACCTGCCCTGCGGCGTCTTCTCGCACGGCGAGCGGACCCGCCGGGCCGGTGTCGCGGTCGGGGACCAGGTGCTCGACCTGACCGCGGCGGCCGAGGGGGAGTCCTTCGGCCGCCTGCTCGGCGCGGGTGTGCTGAACCCGTTGCTCGCCGCGGGCCCGGACACCTGGGCCGAGGTGCGGGCGACGGTCCGCGAATGGCTCGCCGAACCGCGGCACGCCGACCGGATCCGGCCACATCTGGTGCCCCGCAAGGACATCACTAGCCATCTTCCGGTGGAGGTCGCGGACTACGTCGACTTCTACTCCAGCGAACAGCACGCGATCAACGCCAGCCGGATCTTCACCGGCGGGGACGATCTGGTGCCGGTGAACTGGAAACACCTGCCGATCGGCTACCACGGCCGGGCCGGCACGGTCGTCGCGTCCGGCACTCCCGTGGTTCGTCCGGCGGGGCAACGGAAACAGCGCCGCGCGACGGAACCGTCGTTCGGGGCGGCCAAGCGGCTCGACTTCGAGGCCGAGGTCGGTTTCGTCGTCGGCGCTCCGTCCGAACTGGGCAAGCAGGTGCCGATCGACGAGTTCCCGCGCCACGTCTTCGGCGTCTGCCTGGTCAACGACTGGTCGGCGCGCGACCTGCAGGGCTGGGAATCGCAGCCGCTCGGCCCGTTCCTCGGCAAATCGTTCGCCACGTCGATGTCGCCCTGGCTCGTCCCGCTCGCCGCGCTGGAGCACGCTCGCGTGCCGCAGCCCGTGCAGGACCCGGAGCCGTTCGAGTACTTGCGCTCGGCCGAATCGTGGAGCCTGGACTTGGCGCTGGAGATCCGGATCAACGGCCATCTCGTGTCCAGCCCGCCGTTCGCGACGCAGTACTGGACAGGCGCGCAGCAGCTCGCGCACCTCACTGTGAACGGTGCGAGCCTGCGTACCGGCGACCTGTACGCGTCCGGCACGGTGACCGGTCCGGCGAAGTACCAGCGCGGTTCGCTGCTGGAGCTGAGCTGGGGCGGTCGCGAACCGCTCGCGGTTGGCGAAGAGACCAGGGCGTTCCTGGAGGACGGCGACGAGGTCGTCATCAGCGCCTCCGCGCCAGGTCCGGGCGGTACCCGGATCGGGTTCGGCGAGGTGCGCGGCACGGTGGCGCCCGCTGTGGTGTGACCCACGCCGTAGCGTGGTCACCCGAGCGGCCGCATAATGAGCAAACGCTTAGTCACAGTCGACCGGCACGGGAATGAGGGATCGATGAGGATCGGCACCGGCGTCAGCTACTCGGGCGGGTTCGCCGAAAGCGTCGCGGACATCGTGGAGCTGGAACGGGTCGGGCTCGACATCGTGTTCGTCCCCGAGGCCTACAGCTTCGACGCGGTGAGCCAGCTCGGCTTCCTCGCCGCGAAGACCGAGCGCGTCGGCCTGATGTCGGGGATTTTCCAGATCTACACCCGCACCCCGAGCCTTACCGCGATGACCGCGGCCGGGCTGGACTTCGTGTCCGACGGCCGGTTCACCCTCGGCCTCGGCGCGTCCGGACCGCAGGTCATCGAGGGTTTCCACGGCGTGAAGTACGACGCGCCGATCGGCCGCACGCGCGAGATCATCGAGATCTGCCGCCAGGTGTGGCGGCGCGAGCGCGTCGTGCACGACGGCAAGCACTACACGATCCCGCTGCCCGCCGACCAGGGCACCGGTCTCGGCAAACCGCTCAAGCTGATCAACCACCCGGTGCGCGAGCGGATCCCGGTCGTGCTCGCCGCGCTCGGGCCGAAGAACGTGGCGCTCGCCGCCGAGATGGCCGAGGGCTGGCAGCCGATCTTCTTCCACCCGGAGAAGGCCGCCGACGTCTGGGGCGCCTCGCTGGCCGAGGGCAAGGCCAAGCGCGACCCGGCGCTGGGCGAACTGGACGTGTTCGCCGCGCCGCCGCTGGCCATCGGCGACGACGTCGACCACCTGCTCGACTGGGTGCGCCCGGTGTTCGCGCTGTACATCGGCGGGATGGGCGCGCGCGGCAAGAACTTCTACAACACGCTGGCGTGCAACTACGGCTACGAGGCCGAGGCCAAGAAGATCCAGGACCTGTACCTCGACGGCAAGAAGGAAGAAGCCGCCGCGGCGGTCCCGACGGAGCTGCTGCGCGCCACGTCGCTGGTCGGTCCGGCGGGCTACGTCAAGGAGCGGCTGGCGGCGTTCAAGGAGGCCGGGGCGACGACGCTGGCGGTCAACCCGCTGCAGCCCGGACGCGAGGCCCGGGTGGCCGCCGTCGCCAAGCTGAAGGAGCTGCTCGGATAGGTCCGCTATGATGCGGACCACTGAGTGTGAAAAAGTCGCACTTCGGGTCGATGCCGCCGTCGAAATGCCGTCAACTCCCCGCGCGGGACGCGAATTCGGGAGTAAGAACGGGTTCAACGGGGAATCCAGGCGGGGCGAAAGCGAGGTAGGCCGGACTGTGCACAGAATCGAAGGACCCGCTGCTGCGGTGCTGGACGTAGGGTCGTTCAGCGCCCGGCTGGTCGTGCTCGAACCCGGCGGATCCCCGATCGACCCGGCCCTCACGCACCAGACCCGGCTGCGGCTCGACCGCGAACTCGACGCCGACGGACGGCTCAGCAAATGCGGCATCGCGGCCATCGCGAAGGCCGTCGCGAACGGGATGGACTGCGCTCGCGAACACGGCGTCAAGGACGTGTTTCCGCTGGCCACGTCGTCGATCCGGGACGCGGTGAACTCGCGGGAAGCGGTCCGCGAGGTCGCCCGGGAAACCGGGGTCGAACTGCGGTTTTTGTCCGGCCGCCGGGAGGCGGAGCTGACCTACGTCGGCGCGCGCCGCTGGTACGGCGCGGCCGGCGGTCCGCTGCTGGTGCTCGACATCGGCGGCGGCACGGTCGAGCTGTCCGCCGGGGCCGGCGAACAGGCCACTTTCGCGCGTTCGCTGCCTCTGGGCGCCCGGTCGGTCACGCGCGACTGGCTGCCCGCCGAACCGCCGGTGCGCAGCAAGCACGTGAGTGCGCTGCGTGACCACGTGCTGGAGGAAGTCGCCTCGGCCTTGGGCGATGTGAAGGCGGAACTGGCCGAGCACCGCGTGGTCGGCTGTTCCAAGGTGCTGCGGCAGCTGGCCCGGCTGGCGGGCGACCGTCCGGGCAAGGCCCGCGAGCTGCACCTGGACGACGTGCGCGCGTGGATTCCGCGGCTGTCGGCGATGCCGTTCGCGCGGCGGGCGCAGTTGCCGGGGATTTCGCGGCAGCGGGCACAGCAGGCGCTCGGCGGCGCGGTCGTCGCGGAAGCGCTGCTGACGGTCGCGGGCGGGAAGATGACGATCTGCCCGTGGTCGACCCGGGACGGGCTGCTGCTGACGCTGCTGGACCAGCTCACGGACGCGACCGGCAAGCACCGCTCGCGTCCGGCCGCGTGAACTCCCTGGTGCGAGGGCGGTAAACCGGGTATCCCGGAGACATGACCCCGCGCAGCGAGTTCCGTCCCCGTGACCGGTCCGAGGACGACGACGAGGAAACGCCGTTCCCCGCGCGCCGGAAACGCGAGCTGCCCGAGCCGGACGAACTGCCGGGCGAGGTGGCGAACGTGCCGGGGCCGGATCTGAGCCCTTCCCGGACCGACGAAGTGCCGAAGGTGCCGGGCACGGACGAAACGCCGTCGTGAGCGGCAATCCCGGTTTTTACCGGGATCGCCGCGCACGAGTCAGCTTCGGTCGAACTGCCGCACCTTCGACGCGTCCCGTCGCGCGGGGGCCCGGCCGATCGGCTGGACCGGCGCGGGGCCCGGGTCCAGCTTCGGGATCGGCAGCTCCACCGGCTCCTCGCTCACGGTGAACCGCTCGCCGTGGTGGATCAGGTCCAGCGGCGGACCGTTGAGCACCCGGTACGTCGCCGCGTCGTGCTGGACCGACACCTGGAACCGCGTTTCGCGGAAGGCGAGGCGGAAGGTGAGGCCGCCGAGTTCGTCCGGCAGCCGCGGCGCGAACGACAGCTGGCCGCCGAAGTCGCGGAACCCGCCGAATCCGGCCACAGTGGCCTGCCAGGCACCGGCCAGCGACGCCATGTGCAGGCCGTTGCGGACGTTGTTGTGCACGTCGTGCAGGTCGGTCAGCGCGGCTTCGGCGAGATAGTCGTACGCCAGCTGAAGGTGTCCGACCTCGGCCGCGATGACGGCCTGCGTGCCCGCGGACAGCGAGGAGTCGCGGACGGTCCGTGCTTCGTAATAGGCGAAGTCGCGGGCTTTTTCCTCGGGGCTGAACGAATCGCCGCAGAGGTGCAGGGCGAGCACGAGGTCGGCCTGCTTGACGACCTGTTTGCGGTAGAGGTCGAAGTACGGGTAGTTCAGCAGCAGCGGGTAGAAATCCTCGTCGGTGGCGGCGAAATCCCACTCGTCGTGCTCCAGGAAGCCTTCCGACTGCGGGTGCACGCCGAGTTCCTGGTCGTACGGCAGCGCCATCGCGTCGGCCGCGGCCCGCCAGGAATCGATCTCGGCAGTGTCCACTTCGAACTGTTCGGCGACGTCAGGATGCCGCTGGCACACGTCCGCCGCGGCGAGCAAGTTCTTGCGCGCCATCAGGTTCGTGTAGACGTTGTTGTCCGCCACCGCGGAGTACTCGTCGGGCCCGGTGACGCCGTCGATGCGGAAGTGCCCGTGGTGGTCGAAATGCCCGAGAGAAGCCCAGAGCCGCGCGGTTTCCAGCAGGAGTTCCGCGCCGCAGGTGCGCTCGAAATGCTTGTCCTGAGTGGCGTTCACGTACCGCACGACGGCGTCCGCGATGTCCGCGCTGACGTGGAACGCGGCGGTGCCGGCCGGCCAGTACGCGGAGCATTCGGCGCCGTTGATGGACCGCCACGGGAAAGCCGCGCCGCGCAAGCCGAGCTGGGTCGCGCGTTCTTTCGCTTTGTCTATTGTGGAGTGTCGCCAGCCGAGCGCGTCGCGGGCGGCGTCCGGCATCGTGTAGGTCAGTACCGGCAGCACGAACGTCTCGGTGTCCCAGAACGCGTGCCCGTCGTATCCCGGACCGGTGAGGCCTTTCCCCGCGATAGCCCGGGTTTCGCCGCGGGCACCGGCCTGCAGCAGGTGGAAGAGCGCGAACCGGACGGCCTGCTGGAGTTCCGGATCGCCGTCGATTTCGATGTCCGAAGTGGCCCAGAAGTCGTCCAGGAACTGGCGTTGCTCGGCCGCGAGGCCCTTCCACCCGGTCTGCCGGGCGCCCGCGAGCGCGGCCTCGACCTGCGCGCGCAGAGCCGGGGCGGACCGTTGCGCGGACCAGCCGTAAGCGAGGAATTTGGTGACCCGCAGGCGTCCGCCCTTGGGCACGTCGACCGCCGCGGTGAGCCGGGCGAGGTCCTCCTCGGCGTGGATGCGGGTGCGCAGGCCGTCGTCCACCTCGATTTTGTGGTCCATCGCGGCGGCGACCCGCAGCCCGGACATCCGGGTCTGGTGCACCAGCACGGCCTGGTAGCCCGCGGCGTGGCAGAACTCGCCGACCAGCGGCGCGTCGAGCGCGGCGGCGACGCGCGGATCGTGCGTGTCGGACTCGACCGGTTCGTTGGCCAGCAGGTCGGATTGCACGACGAGCTGAAGGTCCTCGTCGAGCGGTTCGACCTCGTAGCGGATCGCGGCGACCGCGCGCTGGGTGAACGACACCAGCCGTTCGGTGGTCACCCGCACGCGCCTGCCGGTGGGGGAGGACCACTCGGTGACACGGCGCAGGGTGCCGCGGCGGAAGTCGAGCACGCGGTCGTGCGCGGTGGCGATGCCGTAGCGCATGTCCAGCGGCTCGTCCTCGACCAGCAGCCGGATGATCTTGCCGTCAGTCACGTTGACGACGGTCTGGCCCTCCTCCGGGTAGCCGTAACCGCCTTCGGCGTAGGGGAGTTCGTGCTGTTCGTAAAAGCCGTTGAGGTACGTGCCGGGCAGGCCGCGCGGCTCGCCTTCCTCGAGCGTGCCGCGCAGTCCGATGTGCCCGTTCGACACCGCGAAGGCGGATTCGGTGCGCTGCAACGCATCCACGTCGAGGCCGCGCCAGCGCAGCTCCCACGGCGCGCATTCGTAACCGGATTCCGTCACTTGTCCTCCAGCAGGTCGGCGAGGTCGTCCACCACGACGTCGGCACCGTGCTCGCGCAGTTCGGCGGCCTGGTTTTCCCGGTTCACGCCCACGACGAAACCGAAACCGCCGGCTTTGCCCGCCTGCACGCCGGATTGCGCGTCCTCGAACACCGCGGCCTGCTTCGGGTCCACGCCGAGCGCCTTGGCCCCGGCCAGGAACGAATCGGGCGCCGGCTTGCCTTTCAGGTGGTCGCGGCGGATGACGAGGCCGTCGACGCGGGCTTCCACGAAGCGGGACAGGTCTGCCGCGTCGAGGACCTTGGCCCCGTTAGCCGACGAGGTCACCACGGCGATCTTGAGCCCGGCTTGCTTGGCTGCTTCGAGGTAGCGCACGGAACCCGGGTAGGGGTTTACGCCGCGCTCGTCGATGATTTTCAGGACGAGTTCGTTCTTGCGGTTGCCGATGCCGTTCACGGTCGGCGCGTCCACGGGGTCGTCCGGGCTGCCTTCGGGGAGTTCGATTCCGCGGGAGCGAAGGAATTCCCGGACGCCGTCGGCCCTCGGGCGGCCGTCCACGTAGGTCGCGTAGTCGGCGTCGGTGAATTCCTGGAAGCCGTCGCCGTCCTTGCCGCGCAAATATTCGTCGAACGTCCGTTTCCACGCCTCGCGGTGGAGCACGGCCGTCCCGGTCAGTACGCCGTCCAGGTCGAAGAGGCAGGCGGTGATGGTGTCGGGCAGTCCGATCATGCCTGCAACGTACCTGTCTTGGGCGTCGTTTGCGGGCTGTTGATGGGGGTGTGGCGGCTCGTCGCCTGGCGGCGACATTGCATGTGGGGGTTGCGTGGGGCACCCCGAAGCCGGAGTGTGCTGACGGTCTGGGGGTGCTTGTCAAGGCGGGAAAGATGCCTTGACAAGCACCCCCAGACCGCAGGGAGGCTTCGTATCGGGGTGCGGGGGTGGGTCTGGGTGCCTCGATTGTTGGGTGCGCTGGTGCGGTCGGGTGGGCGGGTGGGTGGTCCGTGAAGGGCTCCTTGAGGGAATCTAGGTCCGTGAAGGGGTCCTTCACGGAACGTCAGGCGGCGCCTACGCGGCGGTCGAAGACCAGGCGTTCTGCGGCGCGCAGGCCGACGCTGATCGCGCCGGTGAGGACGCCGTCGTCGCCTAGTTCGCCTTGTACCACGGTGGTGGTGAGCGGGGTGAACGAGCGCAGCGCTCGGTCGATCGGTTCCAGCAGCAGGTCTGCCGCTGTTCCGACACCGCCGCCTAGGACGATCAGTTCGGGGTCGATTACCGCGGCCACTGAAGCGACTGTGTAGGCGAGGCGGTCGGCTTCCGCGGATACCGCGCGCTGGGCCAATTCGTCACCCTCACGGGCGAGGCGGAAGACTTCGCGGGCGGATCGTGCTGTGCCCAGGCCGAGTTCGCGTGCGCCGCGGACCACGGACTGGGCGGCGGTGGCCTCTTCCAGGTGTCCGCGCGCGGGCGGTTCGCCGGGTTCGTCGGTGACGCGTGTGCGGCCGTAAGGCAGGTAGCCGATTTCGCCTGCCGCGCCGGTGGCGCCGCGGAAGACGCGGCCGTCCACCATCAGGCCCATGCCTACGCCGGTGCCGATGGTTATGCAGCCGACCACCGAAGCTCCGCGCGCGGCGCCGCTTTCCCATTCGCCGACCGCGGTGAGGTTCGCGTCGTTTTCCACCACCAGATCCGGCCCGAGCACCTGCTCCAGGTCGTCGAGCAGGCCCGGGCGGCCCCAGCCGGGCAGGTTCGGCGCGTGCCGGAAGCAGCGTTTCACCGGGTCCGCGACGCCGGGGGAGCCGAGCACGCGGACCACGATGTCGTCGTCGGTCAGCCCGGCCTCGGCCACGATGTCCTTCGCCAGTTCGCCCAGCGCGGAGATCAGCGCGCTGCCGGAGCGGGCCGTGTTGCGCACGTCGCGCCGGGCGACCGTGGTGCGGCCGAGGTCGGCGACCGCGACCCGGATGTGCTCGCGGCCGATGTCCAGGCCCAGCACGTATCCCGCGGTCGGGTCCGCCTCGTAGAGCACCGCCGAACGGCCGGTGCCGGTGGACGTGTGCCCGGTCGCGCGGGCGAGCCCGGCGGCCTCCAGCGCCAGCAGCGCCTGGCTCACCGTCGGCTTCGACAGCCCGGTGTCCTTCGCCACCTGCGGCCGCGTCGCGGGCCCGCCGCGGCGCAGCAGGTCGAGCACCGCCCGCTGGTTGATCATGCGCATCCCGGCCGGGGTGCCGACCGGTGGTGTACCCGACCCTGCCACCTGCTGAGTTTCCTTCCCGTTCGGACTTCCGTCCTGCCACGGTAACCGGATTCGCCCCGCTTTGGCAGGAAAGTTTCTTTTCTTCCGGCTCGGAGGGGCAGGCGGAGGTCTCGGCCCGACGATACGGGCTCGGCGGACCCGATCCGGGGAGGGCACGCGGAGTTTGCCGTCCGCTAGTCGAGGTCGCTCAGGCGTCGGGCAGCCAGTTGCCGTGGAACCCCGCGGGCACGCGGCCGGGCAGATGCACGGTCGCGACCGGATCCGCTTCGATGTCCTGCGCGTCGAGCACCACCAGGTCGCTGCGGTCGTTCGGTCCGTCGTAGACGTAGGCGAGCAGCCAGCCCGCGCCGTCCGGACGGTCGTCCGCCGGAACGAACACCGCCTCGCCCGGGAGATGTCCTTCCGGGAACAGATGCTCGCGCGCGACGTTCGTGTGGAGGTCATAGCGGCGGAGCACGAGCGGCCCGTCCGCCCTTTGTCGTCCGGTGACGTGCCCGAAGCGAGCGTCGAGCCCGGCGAGCCGGTCGTCGATGCGGGGGAACTCGCCGTCGCGGTCGTCGAGCAGATCCTCGGCGACCGTGCCCGCGCGCGGGTCGATCGTCCACCGCCACAGTGCGCCCTTCGGATCCGGTACGCCGGGCCGGAACATGTGCTCGTACCGCACGACGTGCGCCACGATCCGGCCGTCGGCGGTGTCGTGTGCGTTGAGCGTGTGGAAGACGTAGCACGGGTCGAGCTCGAACCAGCGCACGCCGTCCTCGGGACGGTCACGGCTGAGCAGGCCGAGCCGCGCGCCGTACGTGTCGCTCCAGCGGTACGGCATGCCGCCGTCGGTGCCGTGGTCGAACACCACCGGCAGGTCGAAGAAGACCACGTGCTGCCGGGTGAGCGCGAAGTCGTGCATCATTGTCAGCCCGGGCACGTCGATCGGTTGCCGCAGCACGAGTTCCCCGGCGGCGTTCGCGCGGTAGTAGCTCACGTGCGGGGCGGTGATGCTGCCGTAGCCGAAGAAATGCAGCTCGCCGGTTTCCGGGCAGATCTTGGGATGCGCGGTCATCGCGTCGGCGAGCTTGCCGTCGAAATCGTAGACCCCGACGGTGTCGAGCTCAGTGGTGATTTCGTATGGCAGCGAGGATTCCACGAGCGCGAGCGTGCGTCCCGCGTGGTTGACGACGTGAGTGTTGGCGACGCTGGACCGGAGATTTCTGCTTCCGTCGGCGTTGTACAGCACCGGATTCGGGACGTCGAAGCTTTCGGTGCGCACCCACCGGTTGCGATACCAAGCCGCGCGGCCGTTTTCGAGCCGTACGCCGTGCACCATGCCGTCGCCAGTGAACCAATGCGCGCTGTCCTGGCGCGGATTCGGCCCGTTGCGCAGATACCAGCCGCTGAGGTCGGGCGGCAGCGCGCCGGTGACCGGCAGGTCGAAGGCCGTGAGTTCGTCGTGGACCGGGGCGTAATGGCCCTTGAGGTGGAAATCGGTGGTGGCCATGGATTCACGCGGCTTTCTGGGCGCGAGCCCGGACGATGCGCGGGTAGCGAATGGTGAACGAAATCGGAACCGCGAAGCCGAGGACCTTGATGATGATCAACCCGACGGTGGCGTGCGGTGCGGAGTGCAACAGCACGGCTTCGGCGATCCCGGCGAGCGTGAAGCTGGCTGCCCACACGGCGGTGATGACGACGTTCACCCGGCGAAACACCGGCGTCGCAGCGATTTCCGGCGGGACCATGGTTTTCGCGATCCCCAGCGTGAACGGCCGTTTCGCCGCGATCGAACCCCAGGCGGTCGCCGCCAGCCAAAGATCGGTCAGCGCGCCGACGTAATCCCTGAGCGGCGAGGCCGGGTCGCTGAAGGACCAGACCGAAAGAACCGCGAAGAACACCACTGCGGAGACCTCGATGAACAAGGTGTCCCAGTCCTTGCCGCGCCGGCGTTCGAGCAGGAGCAGCCCGCCCGCGAGCACCAGTCCGGTCAGTCCGGACCACCGCCAGTCGGCCTGGGTGGACACGATCGCGAAGGCGATCCACGGAAGGAAGCTCTTCAGGTAGTTCATCGGGTGCCCCTCGCTCACGTTCCTGTAGTGACATGTCAACGCTAGAACGTGCGGACTGGACATGTCAATAGTGGAAGGTAGGCTGGGTGCATGACTTTGCGACACGCGGTGCTCGGGCTGCTCGCCACCGCCCCCGGAAGCGGCTACGACCTGCTGAAACGCTTCGAAACGGCGATGTCGAGCGTCTGGACGGCCACGCAGAGCCAGCTGTACGGGGAACTGGGCAAGCTGGAGAGCGCGGACCTGATCAAGGTCTCCGCGGAGGGCCCGCGCGGCCGCAAGGAGTACGCGATCACCGACGCCGGGCGCGAGGAACTGCGCAAGTGGCTGCTGGAGGAGAGGCCGCCGGCGGCGCGGCGAAACGAAATGCTGCTGCGGGTGTACTTCCTGGGCGAAGTCACGCCGGAGGAAGCCCGCGGGTTCCTCGGCAGGCAAGGAGCCTCCGCCGAGCGCTTGGTCGAAGAACTGGCGGCGATCGAAGCCTCGGTCGACTGGGACGACAGCGATCTGTCGCTCTACGGCCGCCTGGCCCTGGAGTGGGGCAAGCGGTACGCGGCGATGGAACGGGACTGGGCGGAGTGGGCGGCGGAGACGATCCGTGCCCGCCGCGGGTGACGTGGGGGAGCGAGCGTGACCGAGAGCCAGGTCCGGCACTGCGGCGACGACGCTGTTTTCGCGCACGACCTTCGGGACGAGGGCCAGCCGGAGGCCGAGTTCAATCCCGGCATCGCCGCCCGGCTGCCGCGGAAGAACGCGGCCGCGGGCGTTCTCGCGCGCGATGAACACGACCAGGTTCTGTTCGTTTCTCCGACCTACAAGCCGTTCCTGGAGATTCCCGGCGGTTTGGTCGAAGACGACGAGTCACCGTTGGCGGCGTGCCGTCGAGAGGTGCGCGAAGAACTCGGCATCGACCTGACGGTGGGGCGGCTTCTCCTCGTCGACTGGTTGCCCGCGCACGGCGTTTGGCGGGACAGCCTGCAGTTCGTCTTCGACGGCGGCGTGCTGAGCCGGGAACAGATCAGCGCCATCAGTCTTGCCGGGGACGAATTGAGCGGGTTCGAGTTCCTTGACCTTGAGGTCGCGCAATCGCAATTGCGGCCCTCTAAGGCGCGGCGAATCGCGCTGGCGCACCGAGCGTTGCTGGCCGGGGAGACTTTCTACGGCGAGTTCGGCCGGAGGCTCGGGTAGTCCGAGCCTCCGGCCGAGTGTCACGCGTCGGAAGACCGCTTCCAGATGTTGATGTCTTCCTCGGTGGCGTGCTGGTCGATCTCGGCCAGCTCCTCGTCGGTGAACGACAAGTTGTCCAGCGCGGCCACGTTGTCCTCCAGCTGCTTCACGCTGCTGGCCCCGATCACGAGCGACGTCATCCGCGGATCCCGCAACGCCCACGCCAGCGCGAGCTGCGCCAGCGTCTGCCCCCGCCGTCCGGCGATTTCGCTCAGCGCGCGGATCTTGCCGAGCTTCTCCTCGGTGATCGTGTCCGGATTCAGCGACTTCCCTTGTGCCGCCCGCGAATCCGAGGGCACCCCGGAAAGGTACTTGTCCGTCAGCAGCCCTTGCGCCAGCGGCGAAAACGCGATGCACCCGGCCCCGGCCTGCTCCAGGGTGCCGAGCAGATCGTCGGTCTCGGTCCAGCGGTTGAACATCGAATACGACGGCTGGTGGATCAGCAGCGGCGTTCCCAGCTCCCGCAGCAGCTGTGCGGCCTCCGCGGTGCGCGCGGAGTTGTAGGACGAGATCCCGACGTACAGCGCCTTGCCGGACCGGACCGCCCGGTCGAGCGCCCCGACGGTCTCCTCCAGCGGCGTCTCCGGATCGAACCGGTGCGAGTAGAAGATGTCGACGTAGTCCAGCCCCATGCGGCCGAGCGACTGGTCGAGGCTGGCCAGCAGGTACTTCCGCGAACCCCACTCGCCGTACGGGCCGGGCCACATGTCGTACCCGGCCTTGGTGGAAATGATCAGCTCGTCGCGGTACGGCTTCAGGTCGCTCGCCAGCAACCGGCCGAAGTTCCGCTCGGCGCTGCCGTAGGGCGGGCCGTAGTTGTTGGCCAGGTCGAAATGCGTGATTCCGAGGTCGAACGCCCGGCGCACGATCTCGCGCTGGACAGCGAAGGGCCGATCGTCCCCGAAGTTGTGCCACAGCCCGAGCGAGATCGCGGGCAGCTTCAGGCCGCTGCGCCCGCAGCGGCGGTAGGGCATCGAGTCGTACCGGGTATCAGCGGCAGCGTAAGTCACGCCGCGATGCTAGCCCGCGAGCTGTCGCCGAGCTCCGCGCACGGTGGGTGACCTCCCTTGCCTTCCAAATCCGGTTTCGCGCGCGATGTCCCGTTTGGCCCCGTACTATGCGGGGCCATGGCTGGGCGGTCGCGAGTGCGACGAAGAAGGATGCTGAGTCGGCTCGCGCTGGTGCTGGCGGTCGTTGCCATGGCGGCGGGATGCGGCAGCGGTCCGGCGGAGACGTTCGCGAAGACGAACGCCTGTGAGTTGCTGGCAACTGCAGCGCGGGGCACGCCGATCGACCCGCAGCGAAGCGAGTACAAGCTGACGGAATCCACCCCGGCCGTGACGGGAGGGGTAGGCGGCTGCCGCACCGAGTGGAACCCGCCGCGCGGCAAGCTGACCGGCGACCTGGCCGCGACTCTGGACCTGGCCGAGGCGGAGGATTGGAGCGGGCACAGCGAGCCGAGTTCCCAGGGCGGGCATGAACTCCGGAAGGACACCACGAAAGGCGGCGGCGGATGCCGATATCAGGTCCAGATTTCCGGCACTGACGCGGCGGTGCACATCTGGTACCTCGACCGATCGGTGGGCAACGAAGGGTCCTGCCCGGTCGCGAAACGATTAGTGGACCAGGTCCTGCCCAGCCTGCCGTGAAGCGGGTCCGGTGCTCGACATCGCGAACCCGAGGCCCGGGTGGCGGCTCTGGCAAGCGCGCTCGGCGCCGTCGTGACGTTCGCCCGCTGTCCTCCGTTCAGCGCGACTAGCCAGTACAGTGCAGGTGAGCGATCGCTTAGGAGGTCACGTGGGCACCGGGTTTTTCTCGTCCGTCGACGATGTGTCGGCGCAGCTGGCCGAGGCCGGGTACCTCGCGTCGACCGCGGTCGCGACCACGGTGTTCCTCGCCGACCGGCTCGGGAAGCCGCTGCTGGTCGAGGGCCCGGCCGGGGTCGGCAAGACCGCGCTGGCGACGGCGGTCGCCGAGGTCACCGGCTCGCGGCTGGTGCGGTTGCAGTGCTACGAGGGCATCGACGAGGCCCGCGCGCTGTACGAGTGGAACCACGCGAAGCAGCTGCTGCGGATCACCGCGGGCCGCGACGAGACGTGGGACGAGGCGCGAACCGACATCTTCGGCGAGGAATTCCTGCTGCGCCGCCCGCTGCTCACCGCGATTTCCGGCACCGAGCCGACCGTGCTGCTGATCGACGAAACGGACAAGGCCGACGTCGAGATCGAGGGCCTGCTGCTGGAGGTGCTCGGCGATTTCCAGGTGACCGTGCCGGAACTGGGCACGATCACCGCGACGCAGCAGCCGTTCGTGGTGCTGACGTCGAACGCGACGCGCGAGCTGTCCGAGGCGTTGCGGCGGCGGTGCCTGTTCCTGCACATCGATTTCCCGGACGAGGACCTCGAACGCGAGATCGTCCGGCTGAAGGTGCCCGGCATCGAGGCCGCGCTGGCGGATTCGGTGGTGCGGGTGATCGCCGCGCTGCGGGCGATGGACCTGCGAAAACTGCCGTCGGTGGCGGAGACCGTCGACTGGGCGCGCACGCTGCTGGAACTGGGCGCGGGCGCGCTCGACGAGCGGGTGGTGCGCGAAAGCCTCGGCGTCGTGCTGAAGCACCAGGACGACATCGCGAAGGCCGGGGCCGGGCTGAATCTCGACCGGGTGCTGGACGCGTCATGACCGCCGCGCCGGGCCTGACCGGACGGCTCGCCGAGTTCGTGCGGGCCCTGCGGGCGCAAGGCATCCCGGCCGGTCCGGGCGAGACGGCCGACGCGGCGGCCGCGCTGGAAGTGCTCGGCCTGGACGACCGCGAACTGGTCCGCGAAGGGCTCGCCGCCGCGCTGGTCCGCCGGGGCGGGCAGCGGTCGGTGTTCGACGCCGCGTTCGACCTGTACTTTCCCGCCGGCATCGGCGCCCCGGAGCTGGCGCGCGAAAACCCCCCGCAGGACCGGGAGGAACTGCGGGAAGCGCTCGCCGCCGCCCTGGCCGAGGGCGACGACCAGGCGTTGGACCAGCTCGCCGGACTCGCCGTGGAGCTGCTGGGCCAGTACGGCGTCGGAACCGGCCCGGGCGGCGGGTACTCCGCGCACCAGACGCTGGACCGCCTGCAACCGCAGACGCTCATCGCCCAGGTGCTGGCCGCGATGCGCGCCTCGGGTACTTCGGACGAGTTCACCGACCGGCTCACGCGCGACGAAATCCGCCGCCGCGTCGAGGGTTTCCGCGGACGGGTGCGTACCGAGGCGCGCCGCCGGGCCGCCGAAGTCCGCGGCCGGGAACGGATCGCCAAGCACGCGATCGCTCCTGCAGCCGACCGCGTCGACTTCCTCCTGGCCAGCCGTACGCAATTGGCCGAGCTGCGGCGCACGATCCAGCCGCTGTCCCGCAAACTCGCCACCAGACTTGCCGCGCGCCGCAAACGCACTACCCGCGGCCAGATCGACTTGCGCCGAACGCTGCGTCGTTCACTCTCCACTGGCGGCGTGCCCTTGCGCCCAGCTTACCGGCACCGACGCCCCGGTCGCCCGGAAATCATCCTGCTGTGCGATCTTTCCGGCTCGGTGGCGGGTTTCGCGAACTTCACGATGCTGCTGGTGCAAGCTTTGCGGGACCAGTTCAGCAAAATCCGCGTTTTCGGTTTCGTCGACAGCACCGACGAGGTAACGCACCTCGTGGACACCGGTGCCGCCGATCCCGAACAGCTGGGCGCGCGAATGCTCAGCGAAGCCGCGGTAGTCCGCTGGGACGGCCACAGTGATTACGGCCGCGCGCTAGGCCAGTTCACTTCGCACTGGCTGGACGCCGTCGGCCCGAGAACGTCAGTCCTCATCCTGGGCGACGCTCGAACGAACGGCGGCGATCCGAACCTGGACGCCGTCCGCGCGATCCGCTCCCGTGCCCGGCATGTCCACTGGCTGAACCCCGAACGCCGATCCCTGTGGGGGACCGGCGATTCGGCCGCGCCGGACTACGCGGAGCTGGTGGAGATGCACGAATGCCGGAACGCGCAGCAGCTGGGCGTGCTGGTCACGCGTCTTCTGCCGACCTGAGCCAGCCGTCAATCTCCTTGCGCAGCAACGCTTTGGTCTCCTCCGGCGCGAACGAGGCCTGCACCGCGTTGCTCGCCAGCTTGGCGAGTGTCGCGTCGTCGTAACCGAAAACTTCCCTCGCGCGAGTGAATTCGTCGGTGATCGTGGTGCCCGTGACGTCAGGGACATCGGTGTTGAGCGTGACGCTGAGCCCCGCCTCGATCAACTGGGGCAGCGGGTGCTCCGGGAGCGTCGGCACCAACCCGAGCGCGACGTTCGACGAGGGACACACCTCGAGCGCGATCCCGGCTTCCGCGGTCTGAGAGGTCAGCTCCGGGTCCTCCAGGATGCGGATCCCGTGCCCGATCCGCTCGGTGCCGCCGATTTCGATCGCCTCGCGGATGCTGTCCGGTCCGGCGTCTTCGCCAGCGTGGTGAACGAGGTGCAACCCCGCCTCGCGCGCCCGGACGAAGACTTCTCGGAACGGAGCGAGCGAGTGCTTTTCCTCGCCAGCCATCCCGATCGCGACGATCTCTTCGTGCCGCTTGGCCAGCTCCAGCGTCTTCTCCGCCCGCTCGACCGACCGTCGCCGCGAGTGGTCGAGGATCAACCGCCATTGCAGCCCATGCTCTTTCCCGCCGTCCCACAGTCCTTTGAGGACTGCGTTCAGCGGCAGTTCAAAGTCCCCGATCCGTTCCCCGTGCGAGGCAGCGGTGAACGTGACCTCGACGTACCGGGTCCCCTGAGCGGCTTCGTCCGCGCAGAACTCGCGCGCGATCCGCTCGAAGTCCGCGCCTTCGCGCAAACACGAACGAGTGAGACTGTTGCGATCGGCGAACGCCCGAAACCCGTCGAACGCTGCGGGCTTGTCCGGCACCTGGACCCCGTGGGCAACCGCGAGTTCCTTGAGCGTGCCGGGTCGGATGGTGCTCTCGAGGTGGACGTGGAGGTGCACCTTGGGAAGGGCCGAAAGATCGCGCACGCGTGGATGATGCCCGCCTCGCGCGTCTCCTGTCATCCCGGTTTCGCCGGGAACCCTCGGAGACCGGTCGGCGTTGGGGTAGGTGACGGAAGTTTCCGCAGGGAAGGGACTTTGCGCGATGGCGTTGATGAAGAAACTCACCGTGCTGGCCGGTGCCGCGAGCGCGGTGTCGTACGTGCGGAAGAACCCGGAGAAAGTGAACGAGGCGGTAGGCAAGGCGGCGCGCTTCGTGGACGAGAAGACGAACGGGCGATATCACTCGCAGATCGAGGGAGCTGTCCGGAAGGTCTCGGAGACGACCCGCCCCCGGACGGCCGAGTGAGTCTTGGCCTGACGCTGTCGCATGTTGACTGTCCGTCTCGAATGGTGCCTTCCGCCTGTGAAGACTATCGGCCGACTCGGTAGGCGGCGGCGCCGTTGTGCAGGAAGCGAGCGCGGCCGTCGCCGTCGGTGCCGATGAGGGACAGGACCTGGTGGCCGTCGAGGTTCGGTGCGGTGGTGATGATGGCGCTGTCGCTGAGACGGACGACCTCGACGCGTTTGCGGGACTTGCCGAGAAGCGACTCGGCGGTTTGGTTGCGTGGCCGGTAGGAGAGGAAGGCTCGGTCGTTCTCGACGGCGAGGGTGATGTCGTACAAGGTGGTGCGGTAGGTACCGCACATGCGGTCCGCGTCGATCGGCATCGGGTTCGCGGGAGGCACGGGACGCGATGCAGTCTCGACGCCCGCAAGATCCCGCAGCACCGTGCTGAAGAGCTCATGGGCCAGCTGATCGCCGCTCACGCTGTTGGTCAGCACGGCCATCGCCACGCCCGCCGACGGGACGACGCGCAGGAAAGCCTTCTGCCCTTTGGAGACGCCGGTGTGGCCTACCACGCCGTCGCGGTAGAGCATCCAGCCGAGTCCCCAGCCGACAACGCCGCCGCCGAAGTCCGGGACGGATTCGAGCTGGGGTTCGCGCAGCCCCGCGAGTGTGAGGTCTACGAGGTGCAGGCGGGCGAATTCGAGAAGGTCGCGTGCGCTGACCGCCAAGTGCGAGCCGCTGGGTGTGGAAAAATAGCGGATCGCCCAGTTCCTCGTGGGTGTGAGCTTCCCGCCGGACTCGACGTGGCCGACCGCGGCGCGGTGCAGGATCGCCTCGTACGCGTCGGTGGCGACAGCGGACAGGCCCCATGGCGTTACTAAGTGCTCGCGGAGCACTTGGTTGAAAGGCTTGCCGCGCAGTATCTCCAGCAGTCTGCCGAGCACCACGTACCCGCTGTTGGAGTACGAGAAGACGGTGCCCGGAGCGAAGAGATGGTCTGCGTCGGCGAGCGTGGCGACGAACTTCTCGATCGCGTCGTCGTTGAGGCCTGTGTCGGTGAAGTGATTGCCGTCGATGCCGCCGGTGTGGGTGAGCAGATGGCGAGCGGTCAGGCGGGCAGTGGCCTCCGGGCCGTTCAACCGGAAACCGGGCACGTAGTCGCGAACGGGACGATCGAGATCCAGCAGACCGTCGCTCACCAGTTGCTGGATCAACGTGGCTGTCCAGACCTTGGTGATCGATCCGATCTTGAACACCGAGCCGGTCGTGACCTCGACTTGCGTACGCAGGCTCAGCAGCCCTGCGGCCTCATCGCGGATCTCACCGTCGGCCAGCACAGCGACCTGTGCGCCTGGTACGTCGTACTTCGCGATGAGCTCGCTCAGCCCCCACCCCATCAGACCAGCCTAATGCCCGTGTTCGACGAGTATCGGGACCGACATGGAGGCGTGGTTCTGCTCGACTCGCTCATGCGTTGCCGAACAAGACCTCGAGGACGGATGCGAGCTGCTCGCGATCGGTGCCGAAGCCCGCACCGCTCTTGGCAAATGCGGTTCCTTCGCCGAGTTTTCGGATCGCGACGCATCGCGTAGCTACGCTATGTGTCGACTGTCTCAGGCGGCGACCGTGAGTAGCTGTACCGGGGCTTCACCCGGAAACGTCACTCCTCAGCCAGCGCCGCGAGCACGCCCTCCCCGTACTTCGTCAGCTTGCTCTCGCCGATCCCGCTCACCGTGCCCAGTGCGTCGAGGGTCGTCGGCTTCAGCGCGGCGATCTGGCGCAGCGTGGCGTCGTGGAAGATGAAGTACGCCGGGACGCCTTGTTCCTTCGCCGTTGCCGCGCGCCAGGCACGCAGGCGCTCGAACACCGGTGCCGCTTCCTCGGGCATCTCGATCGGAGCAGCCGCCGCCGTGCGGCGGGAGGTTCGCGGGGCGCGCGCCGGGCGTTCCGGTTCGCGCCGCAACAGTACTTCTTGGGAGCCGTTCAGCACCGCCGTCGAGCCTTCGGTCAGCACCAGCGACCCGTAATCCCCTTCGACCGCGAGCAGGTTGCGGGCCAGCAGTTGCCGCACCACCGCGCGCCATTCCGGTTCGCGCAGTTCGGTGCCGATGCCGAAGACCTTCAGCGTGTCGTGCTGGAACTGGGTGACCTTCGGGGTTGTCTTCCCCAGCAGGATGTCGATGATCTGGCCCGCACCGAACTTCTGCCGTCGTTCGTTGCGCAGCCGGACCACTGTGGACAGCAGTTTCTGCGCGGGAATGGTGCCGTCCCAGCGTTCCGGCGGAGTCAAGCAAGTGTCGCAGTTCCCGCACGGCTGGCCGGACTGCCCGAAGTACGCGAGGATCTGCGTGCGCCGGCATTCGACCGTCTCGCACAGCGCCAGCATCGCGTGCAGGTGCTGGGCCTGCAGGCGGCGGTGCATTTCGTCGCCCTCGGAGTTGTCGATCATTTTGCGTTGCTGCACTACGTCTTGCAGCCCGTACGCGAGCCAGGCGGTCGACGGCAGCCCGTCACGGCCCGCGCGGCCGGTTTCCTGGTAGTAGCCTTCGACGGACTTCGGCAGGTCCAGGTGTGCGACGAACCGCACGTCCGGTTTGTCGATGCCCATGCCGAACGCGATCGTGGCGACCACGACGAGCCCGTCCTCGCGCAGGAACCTCGACTGGTTCCTCGCGCGGGTCGCCTTGTCGAGCCCGGCGTGGTACGGCAGCGCCGGGATTCCGTTCTGCACCAGGAAATCCGCCGTCTTCTCCACCGACGCGCGGGACAGGCAGTAGACGATTCCGGCGTCGCCCTGGTGCTCGGTGCGCAGGAGTTCGAGCAGCTGCTTCTGCGGCGAGTTCTTCGGCACGATCCGGTACTGGATGTTCGGCCGGTCGAAGCTCGCGACGAAGTGCTTCGCGCTGTCCAGTCCGAGCCGCTGCGAGATTTCCTTGTGCGTGGCCTCGGTCGCGGTGGCGGTGAGCGCGATCCGGGGCACGTCCGGCCAGCGTTCGTGCAGCGACGACAGCATCAGGTAGTCGGGCCGGAAATCGTGGCCCCACTGGGAGACGCAGTGCGCCTCGTCGATCGCGAACAGGGCGATCTTGCCGCGGTCGAGCAGCCGCACGGTGGATTCGACCGACAGCCGTTCGGGCGCGAGGTAGAGCAGGTCCAGTTCGCCCGCGACGAACGCCTCCTCCACCTCCTGCCGCTGCGCGAAATCCTGGGTGGAGTTGAGGAATCCGGCGCGCACGCCGACGTTGCGCAGCGCGTCGACCTGGTCCTGCATCAGCGCGATGAGCGGCGAGATCACGACGCCGACGCCCGGCCGCACCAGCGCCGGGATCTGGTAGCACAGCGATTTCCCGCCGCCGGTGGGCATGAGCACCAGCGCGTCGCCGCCGGAGATCACGTGCTCGACGATCTCCGCCTGGTCGCCGCGGAACGCGTCGTAGCCGAAGACGCGCTGCAGGGTCTCGAGAGCGGGGGAACGGGTGGCCTGCTCGGCCAGATCGGGGTGCGCCACGCGGCCGATTCTAGGGCGGGAGGCCGTCCGGGCGAGCCTGCCCCGCCGGGTCCGGCGCGAGAGTCCCCGTCGCGCTGGCCGTTTTCGGGCGGTGTAGCGGGCCCGGTCGCGCAGGGTGAGCAGCAAGGCGACTGGTAGCTGTTGGGATGACGGGACCCTTCATGACGTCCCCGTGACAGACGGTGTCGAGACTTCAGTCCCAGTGCCGTTCGCATTCGGTCCCGAGGCGCACAATGGGACCCGTGGCTTTTCCGATCGATGACCTGACCGGGTATTTCTCGGGCGAATGGCTGCTCGCGCGCGAAATCGTCGACGTCGACGGGGCGGCGATGGGCGAGGCGAGCGGCCGCGCGACGTTCACCTCCGACGACGGGGTGCTCGTCTACCACGAGTCGGGAGAGCTGCAGCTCGGAGCGCATCGCGGACCGTTTGTCCGCACTCTGCACTACCGGCCGGCCGGAGGCTCGCGCGCCGCGGTCCACTTCGACCACGGCGGGTTCTTCCACGACCTGGACCTGGCGACCGGGGAGTGGACGGCCGATCATCCGTGCGCCGCCGACTGGTATCGCGGGGCTTACCGCGTGCTCGACGACCGCCAGTGGGTACAGGAGTGGGTGGTGACCGGACCAGCCAAGGATCATGTGATCACCAGCCGGTTCACCCGAGCGGACAAGTGATCTTCCCAGGCCCGATTCCGCACCGCCGCGCTCGGCACGCGGCGGATATCGAAGCGAATGTCCTGCGTGGACTACTTGCGCCGGTTGCGCAGGATCACCAGCAGAACCACTATCGCCGAAACCGCGCAAGCCGCGGTGATCACCATGCCCGCCCAGGTGGGAATCGCGACACCGGCGATGTTGTCGAATCCGGGCAGGGCGCGGGGCGCGGGGATCGCCACGGGGCCCTCCGTTCGCGTCGTCGGCGTGCAGGTTGCTTGCGTGCCGGAGTTTACCTGACGTCGGACGCCACCGTCAGGTCCGAAGTGGACGGTTGCGGTCACCGTTGGTAGTCAGCGGATTTACCCCTGCTGAAGCGGTTTGGCCGGTGCGAGTGGACCCCTCGCGCCGCTCGAGTCACAGTGCTGGGCACAGACGGATCTTCGAGGCATGATCGAGGCAAGCGCACGACGACGGAGGAGGAGCGCGAGATGAATGTGGCCGATCTGCTCGTGGACGGATTCGGCCGGGTGCGGGAAGTGGTGCACCAGGCAGTCGACGGGCTGACCGCGGAGCAGCTGGCGGCGCGACCCGGCCCGGACGCCAACTCGATCGGCTGGCTGGTCTGGCATTTGGCGAGGGTGCAGGACGACCACGTCGCGGACGTCGCGGGCACCGACCAGCTCTGGACGGCCAAGGACTGGCGCGAGAAATTCGACCTGCCGTTCCCGGCAGGCGACATCGGCTACGGGCACAGCAGCGACGACGTCGCCAAGGTGCGGCCGCAGTCGCCGGATTTGCTCACCGGCTACTACGACGCCGTGCACGAGCACACGGTGTCCTGGGTGACCAGCCTCGACGAGGCGGCGCTGGACCGCGTGGTCGACGAAGGCTGGAACCCACCGGTGACGCTCGGCGTCCGGCTGGTCAGCGTGCTGTCCGACGACCTCCAGCACGCCGGACAAGCCGCCTACGTGAGGGGGCTGCTGCTGGGATGACCGCATTGGGGTGACTGACGCTCTGGGCGAGTGACCGGTCCCGCCCGGAGAGCGACAATCGGCTGGGGATAGGGGGCCTGCGTGCGGCAGACGTAGCGGCGTGGCATCGGTCGGTAAGCCGAGTGCTTCGCCTTGCAGGCGCCATGCGGCGAGGCCTGGGCGGTTGCGGTCGCCTGCGGGCAGTGGCCCTTATTCGTCGGACGGGGCGGGAGCATCCGACCGGTCGGCTAGCTGCGTCGGCTTGCACGTGGTGCGTCGCCAGATCCGGACGTCAAGCCTGTGAGTCCGTAGCCGGGGACGGCGGGCGTGCTGCGTGCGGCTGTTCGCGTCCAGTGCTTGCGGACCGCGTGCCAGGTATGGCGGGCTGTCGCGCGGGGTCGGCGGCGCGAGGCCGTGGGCTGCTCAGGTTTCGGCGGTGGGTGGGGGCGGGGCGGTGAGTCGGGCTGAGCGCGGCTGGCTGGTGACGCGCGGCGGCACTCCCGGGCCGGGAGACCTCGGTGCCGTAAGCCTGCACACTGCGGGAACCTGCGGCCTGCGGGAACCTGCGGCGTGCGGGAACCTGCGGCCTGCGGGAACCTGCGGCGTGCGGGAACCTGCGGCCTGCGGGAACCCGCGGCCTGCGGGAACCTGCGGCCTGCGGGAACCCGCAGCCTCCGCGAAACCTCAGCTGCCGAGCGCCGTCATTCGTACTCCGTTCCCCGGTGGTCCGGCAGCCGTCGTGGGCCGGGGCCGTCGTGGCCTAGTTGGTCGTTCGGGTTGGCGAGGCGGCATTTGGCCAGGGACATGCAGCCGCAGCCGATGCAGTCGTTCAGCTGGTCCCGGAGTTGTTCCAGCTGGCGGATGCGGTGGTCCAGGTCGGAGCGCCAGCAGGACGAGATGCGGGACCAGTCGGCGCGGGTCGGGGTCCGGTCGTCCGGCAGGAGGGCCAGCACGTCACGAATCTGCGCCAGCGGCATGCCCACCCGCTGCGACATGCGGATGAACGTGACCCGCCGCAGGGCGTCGCGGCGGTAACGGCGCTGGTTGCCCGCGGTGCGCCTGCTGCGGATCAGGTTTTCGTCCTCGTAGAACCGCAGGGCCGACGCCGGTACGCCGCTCCGGCGGGAGAGTTCGCCCACGGTCAGTTCGGGCAGCTCCGTCTTCGCCATGCGCTCAGCATAGCTTGACTTAAAGGGAGCTTGAAGTTCGAGACTCGCTTCCGGAGGCGGGAAACCTGTTCCGCCCCGGGAAAGGAGAAAAACGTGTCCGAAGCTCCCGTCCGGCTCGCTGTGCTCGTCGGCAGTGCCCGGGAAGGGCGGTTCGCCCCCACGGTCGCGCGATGGTTCGCCCGCCAGGCCGACCGGCACGGCGGGTTCGCGGTCGACGTCCTCGACGTCGCCGAGATCTCGTTGCCGCTCGCGATGAACGGCGAGGGGGCCGAGCCCGTCGCCGCCCGGCTCGAAGCGGCGGACGCGTTCGTCGTGATCACGCCGGAGTACAACCACAGCTACCCGGCCGCGCTCAAGAACGTCCTCGACTGGTTCCGCGGCGAATGGCAGGCAAAACCGGTCGCTTTCGTCTCCTACGGCGGGATTTCCGGCGGGCTGCGCGCGGTCGAACACCTCCGTCCGGTCTTCGCGGAACTGCACGCGGTCACCATCCGCGAAACCGTCAGCTTCCACGGAGCGCACGGCCGGTTCGGGGAGAACGGCGAACCGGTCGACCCGGCCGCGGAGACTGCGGCGAAGGCGTTGCTTGACCAGCTCGAGTGGTGGGCTCGTGCGTTGCAGGAGGCGCGAGTGATGCGGGCGTACCCGGCGTAGCTGTGGCGGGGCGGCGACGGTCGGCGCGGGCGGGTCTTGCCCAGGTGGGCGGTGTGCTCTCGACGGCATCGCTTCTCCCGCCCTAGCTTCCCACTGCAAGAGCGGCGAAGGCCGAGAGACACTCCCAGCCGTCTCCGCCTTCCCGGACAGCACCGGCCGGGCCGTGCTTGCGTGGCGGCTGATCAACCGTGCCCGCAGAGGCAAAGCTCACCCGGCGTAACTGTCCACACCAGACCGCCGCGCGAAGGCAGGGGCGTGTTCCGGCCGAATCCCCACGCCGCCAAGGTAAGCGGTCATCCCGGAAAGCACCGGGAATCGTTGCAGCATTCGCATCGGCGCGGGCAGGCGGTTCAGGGTTCTGTCGAGAGCCGGGCGCAGCAACATTGCGTGTTCGCCCCGTTGGCTGGACTGCACCGCGACAGTGGGCAGCAGCCGGCGGCGGCGGATCGCGGCCAGGCGGGACGTCGGAACTTCCCCGCGTCGCAACGGTTCCGCGAGCAGCCGGGCGGTCGCGACGGCGTCCTGCACGGCGAGGTTCACGCCGACGCCGCCCACCGGCGACATCGGGTGGGCCGCGTCGCCGATGCACAACGCTCCCGGCGCGTGCCAGCGCGGCAGCAGGCCCATGGTCACCTCTAGCAGCTTCACGTCGTCCCACGAACGGACGGCGGACAACTGCGCGGGCGTCCAGCCGAACAACTCTCCCAGCCGCGAACGGAATCCGTCGATGAGGCCGGAGCGCAGCCGCGCGTCTTGGCCGCGGGGGATGAGGTACGAGGTCTGGTAGTAGTCGCCGCGATCCATGGTCACCGAGGCGTATCCGGGCCCGAACCTCGCGAACACCCCCGGTTCGCCCGGTCCGGCTTTCGGCACCCGGACCTGCCAAACGTCCATCGGGACTTCCGACTCCCGCAGTGCGAGGCCGAGTTCACGGCGCACCGTCGACCAGCGTCCGTCGCAGCCGACGGTCAGCGGGGCTTCGAGTGCGGCAACGGCACCGGTGTCGTCGCGGTAGTTCACGCCGGTCACGCGGCCGCCTTCGCGGCGCAGGGAAACGACGGAAGCGCCCATGCGCAGGGAGAATTTCGGTTCGGCCGCACCGGCTTCGGCCAGCAGGCCCAGGAATTCGGCTTGCGGCACCATCGCGATGTGCTTGTGCGGGCCGCGCAGTCTGCTGAAATCGGCGGCCACCACGGTCTCTTCGCCGATCTCCATTTTCATCCGCTCCAGGACCGAACGGGACAGAGCGGCGAACTGGCCGCCAAGGCCCAGTTCGTCCAGCAGCCGCAGGGTCGACGGGTGCACGGTGTCGCCGCGGAAGTCCCGCAGGAAGTCGCGGTGTTTTTCCAGCACCACCACCTCGACCCCGGCCCGCGCCAGCAGCAGGCCCAGCATCACGCCGGCCGGGCCGCCCCCGGCCACCACGCATCCGGTCCGCTCCATCGGGACCTCCAATCTTAGAGACACTCTAAGTTTAGAGTAACGCTAAGATCCACGCTATGACCGGGTTGCGGGAAGAGAAGAAACGGCGGACCCGCCAGGCGCTGATCGAGGCCGCGCTCACGTTGTTCGACGAGCAGGGCTACGACGGCACGACCGTCGCCGAGATCTCCGCGCGGGCGAGGGTGTCCCCGGCGACCTACTTCAACTACTTCGCCGCCAAAGAGGACGTGGTCTTCGCTGACCAGCATCTTTACGACGAGGTGGTGGACGAGGTCTTCGCGGCGGCGGAGCCGGGCGCACCGGTGGCCGAGCTGGTGACCAGAACCGTCCACGCGCTGGCGACGGCGGACGCGTGGAGTTTTCCCCTGGACCATCCGCTCACGGAGGTGCGGACGCGACTGCTGGCTGGGGTGCCCGCGTTGCGCGCCGGATACCTGCTGCGCAACGCCGCGGTAGGCGATCGGTGGGCGGAGAAGCTCTACGAGACGTGTGCGCCGCAGCTGGACCGGGTCGAGGCTGCCGCGTTGACGGGTGCGGTGCTGGGCGCGTTGGAAGCGGCGTTGCGGCAGGTGCCGCAAGGACACAGCGCGACGGAGGTCGTCCTGGGCATCGTCGAGCGGGTGGTGTACGGGTTTGTGCCCAAGGCGAAAGACTAGTTGCAGTACAAGGATTCGAGTTTGGTGTCCGAGGCGACGACGGTGATCCCTTTGCCGACCGGCTGCCCGGTCGCCGCCATTGACGCGGACACAGTGCAGACCACCTGCTGCAGACCGATGGGGTAGAGCGATTTCATCGATTCCGCGACGGTTACGGTGACCGGAAGCTTGGAGGCGTCGACTGTGACGTGCTGGCCGGGCGTGAGCATCGAGTTGAAACCCTCTTGCTCTTCCTGGCGCGTCGGACCGCCGAACAGTTCGGTCAGCACTGTCGTGGGGGTCGCGTCCTTCGCCCAGGCGCGTTGCACCGGGCTGATCTGTCCCGCGTAGACGAAGTAGAGCGTGATCTGCGGACGCGGCTCGCCCAGCTGGAACCCGCCGGGCGCCTCGCCGGCGGAGATCACTCCGGTCGGCTGGATGCCGCAGCCGGCCAGGAGAAAGACCGAGATCAGCGCCAAGACAAGCCGGGGAAGTTTCATCGCTCCTCCTGCGCGGTGCGGGGCAGCCGGAGCGTGAACCGCGCCCCGTCGCCGGTGTTCGCCGCTTCGATGTCGCCGCCGTGCAGCCGGGCGTTCTCCAGCGCGATCGACAACCCGAGGCCGCTGCCTTCGGAACGGGCCCGCGAGGTGTCGGCCTTCGCGAAGCGGTCGAACACCTTCGGCAGCACCTCCTCGGGGATCCCCGGGCCGTGATCGCTGACCGTCAGCGAGACCGTCGCATCGTCGGCGGTCACCCGGATTTCGACCGGCGGTGCGCCGTGGCGCAGGGCGTTGCCGACGAGGTTGGCGACCACGAGGTCGAGCCGCCGAGGGTCGGCGGGCACGGTGACGCTGGGCAGGTCGGCCGCCACGGAGTCGGTCCAGCCGCGGGCGGCGAGGCTGTTCGCCACCGCCTCGGCGAGGTCGACCTGTTCGACCCGCAGTTCGGCCCGTCCGGCGTCGAACCGGGAGATCTCGACCAGGTCCTGCACGAGCCGCGTCAGCCGGCGCGTTTCGGCCGACACCAGCCGTGCCGCCACCGCGGTGTCCGCGGGCAACTGGTCGGCGTCTTCGTCGAGGACGTCGGTGACCACGTTCATCGCGGCCAGCGGGGTGCGCAGCTCGTGCGAGACGTCCGCGACGAACCGGCGCGCGTCGGCCTCCATTTCGCGCAGCGAGCCGACGGTGCGCTCCAGTTCCGCCGCGGTGTGGTTGAACGTGGTGACCAGCTGGGCCAGCTCGTCGGAACCCTTGGCGGGCAACCGAACGTCGAGCTGTCCGTCGCCGAGTTTGCGCGCCGCCGAATTCAGCGCGCGCACCGGCTGCAGCACCTGCCGCGCGGCCAGCAGCGCCAGCGCGACCGCGACCGGCAGGGCCAGCGCGGTCATCTGCCACGCGCGGGTCGCCAGCTGCTCGATCGCGGTCTGCTGGGTGGCGAGCGGGACCGTTTTGTACACCTCGATGCCGGTGTGTTCGCCCTGCTTCGCGCCGTAGCGCAGCAGCGGCATCCCGATGTAGAGCACCGGACGGCCGCCCTCGAGGACCCGCTGGAACTGGATGGTGGTCCCCGCCGCGACCTCGCTGCGCAGGCCGGCGGGGATGTCCGCCGGATTCAGCCCGACGCGCGAATGCAGCGAGCCGAACACCACGGTCGTGATGCCCTTGAGCGAGCTCGCCATGTTGTCGAGCTGCCGCTGGTCGGGCGGGAGCGTCAGCTGCGGCAGGTACGTCCTGACCTCGTCGCGCAGCTGCACCATCGCCGGATCCTGCACGCCGGCCAGGATCGTGTTGCGCGCGGTCACATAGCTCGCGCCCGCCGCCGCGCCCGCGCCGACCAGGGTCATCGCCGCGAACGCCAGCACCAGCCGCAGGCGCAGCCCGGACGCCCACGACCGGAGCCGCTTCACGACCCGGCCCTCACGAGCGACCGAACCGGTAGCCGAAGCCGCGGACGGTCTGCACGTGGTCCGGCCGCGCCGGAACGTCCTCGATCTTCGCGCGCAGCCGCTGCACGCACGCGTCGACCAGGCGGGAATCGCCGAGATAGTCGTGCCCCCACACGGAGGCGAGCAGCTGGCTGCGGCTGTACACCTGGCCCGGCGTGCGCGAGATCTCCAGCAGCAGCTTCAGCTCGGTCGGCGTGAGCGAAACCTGCTCGCCGTGCTTGCACACCAGCATCCCGGCCCGGTCGATCACCAGGTCGCCGTGCTGTTCGGGACCCGCGGCACCGGGTTCGGCGGCGGTGCGGCGCAGCACCGCGCGGATCCGGGCGTCGAGCACACGCGGTTCGATCGGCTTCACGACATAGTCGTCCGCGCCCGCTTCGAGGCCGGCGACGACGTCGAAATCGTCGCTGCGCGCGGTGAGCATGATGATCGGCACCTGGCCGAGCGCGCGGATCCGGCGGCAGGTCTCGAATCCGTCGATGCCGGGCAGCATCAGGTCGAGCACCACGAGCTCCGGCGCGCGTTCGCGCAGCTGGGTCACGCCGTCCTCGCCGGTCGCGGCGGTGTGCACCGTGTGTCCCTGACGGCGCAGCGCCAGCTCCATGCCCGCGCGGACGGACGCGTCGTCCTCGATCACCAACACCACTGCCACAAGGGCCATTATTCGGACTGTTCGCGGATCCGCGCGAGCCGGGCCGATCTTGTAGCGAAACCATGACACAGCCCAGACGGGATCCCGAAATCCCGCGGCCAGGCTCGAAGGCATGGCAGTGCTGACTCCTCACCCCCCTACTCGCCCTCCGACGTCCGAAGCGCGCCCGACCTCGCCCCGGCACGCGCTCGCCCCTCGCCGGCGTTCGCGGACCGCCGTGCTGGTCGCGGCCGCGATCGGGTTCGCGGGCGCGTTCGTCGTCGCCTATCTGCTGTTCGTGCGGACCGAGGCCGGGCAGCGCGCCGAGGACGGAGTGGTCCGCTTCGCGCAGAACCTTCCGCGGTCCACTGTGGACTGGGCGCGGCCGCTGGCCGGGGTCGACGGGGTCGAGGTGTTCGGGGCGGCCGGAATCGTCATCGTGGCGCTTGCGGTGCTGCGCAAGCGATTCGCGCTCGGCGTGACCGCGCTGGTGCTGTATTTGCTGCCGCTGGCCGCCGCGCAGCTGCTCAAGATCTACCTGCTGGACCGGCCCGACGTCGGTTCGGCCGGAGCTCCGCACCACAACAGCTTTCCGAGCGGGCACGTGAGCGCGGCGACCGCCGTGCTGCTGGCACTGGCCGTGGTGCTGCCCGCGCGGTTCCGGACCTGGGTGCTCGTCGTGGGTGCGCCCGGCGTCGCCTGGGTGGCCGCGGCGACCGTCGCGCTCAGCTGGCACCGGCTGTCGGACACCGTGGGCGCGTGCCTGCTGGTGGCCGCGGTCGTGTCGGCGGGCGCGGCGGTCGTCTCGGCGCGCCGTCCGGACGGCGGCCGGATTCCGCCGGTGCTGACGGCGGTCGCGCTGCTCGGGCCGGTCGCGGTGGTGCTGGGCGGCTACGCGGTGCTCGCGTCGGCGACGTCGGTGCCCGCCCGGTTCATCGCGGCACTGGTGCTCGCGGCGTTGAGTGCGATGGCGGTGGTGTTGCTGGCCGCCGGACCACTCCGGCGGGTGAACTTCGACCCGTCCGGGGCGCGGAACCGGTTGTGTGCTGGTGAGCGTTGATCCCGGCGCTAGCCGCGATCGCCGCTCACGAGGGGTTCCGGCGCGGTTTGATCCGCACCGCGGGCAGCGGGGGAGCGGGCAGCCGCGCCGGGCCGCCGGGGTACGGCTCGATCGCGCCGAACTGGTCGGAATTCGCCTCCCACGCCGCGCGGTACTCGGCGATCTCGTCGTGGCTGCGGCCGACGAAGTTCCACCACATCAGGATTTCCTCGCCGAACGGCGGTCCGCCGAGCACGATCGCGCGGGCGGGCCCGGGCCCGGGGTTGTGCAGGTCGAGCGTGGTCGCGCCGATGCCGAGGTAGCCGAGTTGCGCCTGCCGCAGCGGGGTGCCCGCGAAGGCGAACTCTCCGGTGTCGAGCAGGACGCCGTGCTCGAAGGACGGGTCCGCGTCGAGGCTGATCCTCGCACCCGGGTCGAGGACGATTTCCGCGCCCAGCAAGGGAGTGAACGTCTTCACCGGCGAGGTTTCCCCGGCCAGCGAGCCGAGGAAGACGCGCGCGGTGGCTCCGCCGAGTTCGGCGGCCGGCGGGACGTAGTGCTGGAAGTCGCGGGCGGTGTGGCGGTGCTCGTCCGGCAGCGCGACCCAGAGCTGGACCCCGTGCAGCGTGGTGGTTTCCGGCGTCGACACCTCTTCGTGGCAGATACCGTGCCCGCCGGTCATCAGGTTCAGCTCTCCGGGCCGGACCATCGCGTGCGAGCCGAGGCTGTCGCGGTGCTCGATCTCGCCGGTGAACAGCCAGCTCACCGTCTGCAGTCCGGTGTGCGGATGCGGGCCCACGGACATGCCGCCGCTGACGGAGGTGTCGTCGGGGCCGTAGTGGTCGGCGAAGCACCACGCGCCGATGAGCGATCGCTGGCGTTGCGGCAGCGTGCGGCGGACCGGCATCGCCCGTGGCCCGCCGAGCGGGACGGAGCGGGCCTCGAGGATCTCGACCTTGCCGGGGGCGACGGGGTCGCCGCCGCACGCTAGTTCGGCCGGGTCGGCCTCGACGTTGCTCATGCTGGACACGATAACCGGCGGTCAGCGGGGAACAAGGTCGCGGAGCCAGTCGAGCGCGGTCGGGAGCGCGTTGAGCACCGAGACGTGCCCGTCGCGCGGACGCGACCACAGTTCCGCGTCCGGGAGATTCCGCAGGAGCCATTCGCCGTGGCGGAACGGCACGACCCGGTCGTCGCCGTGCACCAGCAGCACCGGAACGCGTACGTCGGCAACAGCAAAGCCCCACGGCGCGACGTAAGCGAGATCGTCGTCGGCTTCCGCGGCGACGTCGGACGCGGCACCGGCGTCTTGAGCCAGCGGCGCCCACGTGCCGCGCAAGGCCGCCCAGTCCGCGCCGGTGAAGCTCGCCGGGTCGAATTCCTGCGTTTCTCCGTGCCGCAGCCGGGTTTCGCGGCCCTCGCGGGCGGCCCGCAGCGAGCTGTCGTCGGCCATCCCGCCGTACCAGTCGTACTCCTCGGAGAACGGCGCCAAGCTGGCGAGGCACACCGCGGCCGCCACTCGATCCGGCAGCTTCGCGGCGCAAGCCAGGGCGTGCGGCCCGCCGCCGGACGCTCCCATCACCGCGAAGCGCCGCAGGTCCAGTGCGTCCGCCACCTGAAGGACGTCCGCAGCGGCCGACCCCATCGTCCTCCCGATCTCCGGAGTGGACTCGGCGTATCCGGGCCGGGCATAGGAAACGACCCGAAAGCCTCGCGCGGCCGCGGCCTCGACGACGGGCGAGAGCAAGCGACCGGATTGCGGAGTCCCGTGGTGCCACACCACCGGAAGGCCGTCGCCGCCACTGTCGTGGACCCGGAGGTTCCGGCCGTCCGGCAGCGGCAGATCGGTGGCAGTCGTCGCCATGCCGGGGACTCTAGCCTCCCCGACGCGCGCGGTCGGCGAAATTGTCCCAAGCCTGGCGGACCAGCGCGGGATGCGCGAGCAGGTCCGACGCGGTCCGCGCCAGCGCCGACGCCGTCGCGAGCAGCACCGTCCGCGCCCGCAGCGACCCTGTCGCCTCGGCGAACGCGCGGCTGCCGACCGCGCGCACCGGATCGTGGAGCGCGACCGACGGATGGATCGTCGGCATCCGCACGCTCAGGTCGCCCACCTCGGCCCGGCCGGGGACCGCCGCGGTGCCCGACGGCGACGCGTGGATCCCGCACGCCGCGAGATGGCGGGCGAAATGCCCGGACAGCACCGGATTGTCGTGGAACCGCGCGTGAATCGGGCCGAACCGTTCGACGTTCGCCTTGGTTCCGGTCGCCATCGCGGCGCCCTCGGCGGCCGTGGTCACTTCGGTGACGACCCGGCCGAGCGTTTCCGAATCCGGCGCGCGCACCCCGAACCGGGCTTCGGCGAAATCGGGCACCACGTCGGTGGACTCCCCGCCGTGCGTCACGATTCCCCGTACCGCCGCGCCGGACGGCAGCCGGGCCCGCAGCGCGGCGATCGCGGTGAAGACCTGCACCAGCCCGGCGACCGCGTCGGTGCTGTCTTCGGGCGCTGGGCCCGAATTCCCGTGCACGGTGACGCGCAGTTCGGTCCGCGCGGCGAGGGGCGCGGCGGCCCAGGTGTGCACGCCGGGTTGAAAAGTCAGCACCGCGTCGATCCCGTCGGCGGGGCGGTCGGTGACGACGACGGAACCGGATTCCAGCGTCCGGACGGTGGCGAGCGCGGCGCCGGCCACCGCCGCGGCGACGAGGTTGTGCCCGAATTCCCGGTGCCGGTCGGACGGAAGCAGCAGAGCGACGCACGGACGTCCGGAACCGTACCGCGCGGTGCGGCCGGTGATTTCGAAGCCGGCTCGCGCGAGCGGACCGAGATCCGGCTCCTGGTCGCCGTCCGGTTCGCGGGACCAGGCCCAGAGCCGCTCGGCGAGCAGTTCGATCTCGTGGTCGGTCCGGTCGTGCCGGTCCTCGTCGGACTCCATGCCGCCCAGGTACCCACCGGGCAGGCATTCGATCCCTGCCGGAAGTGGGTAATTCGGCCGTTGGCGCGCCAGGGCCGGTGCGCGAGGGTCACTGCCATGACAGCGGGAAGCTACCGGGTGCTGCCGGCCGAGGTGTCGGCGATCGTGAAGAACGTGGAGGGCCTCGGCGCCGCGGCGTTCTCGGCCGTCCGCGACCTCGAGACGCTCGTGATCGACGCTTTGTCGTTCGCGGGCATCGGCAGCGGGGTCGCCGCGGCGAACACCTTGCTGCAGGCGAAACTCGTGTCGTCGCTCGGCGATTTCGTGAAGCTGATCGAACAGGTCAACGGCAAGGTGCGGCACGCGGCGCAGAACTACGCCGACGCCGACACCGCGGTGGCGCGAGGCTACGGCGGCGGGGGCGGCGGTGCGGCTGCTGGGGGCGCCGCACCGCAGCAGCTGGACGGCCGCGTCGTCGATTCGATCATGCGGTCGGAGGGCGCGATCGGCGAACAGGGCGGGGTGCGCGAGGCCTACGGATTCCGGGAGAGCATGCACAACGGCTACGACCAGATCATGGCCGCCCGCCAGCAGTACGGGATCGGCAGTGCCGAGGAACGCGCGGTGGTCGCGCAGCTGATGACGGCGAACGCGCGCCGCGCCGGTGCGCTGGAGTTCACCGACCCGGGCGCGCAGGCCGCGATCATGTCCGGCGCGCACATGCGCGGCGCGGGCGGTGTCCGGGCGATCCTGAACCACATGGGCGGCGCGGACATCGTGCGGAGCGCGCGCACCCTCGACCCGGCCGCCGTGCAGCAGCTGCGGGACCTGTCGCCGGACGAATTCCAGCGGCGGTTCCACGACGCCCGGATCGAATACGACCGGGAAATCTACGGCGACACGACCACCCGCCAGAACGGGCGCACGCAGAACTGGTGGGACCGCTACGGAAACGGCCTGACCCAGCGCTACGACCGCGAGCAGCGGGAGTTCCTGCGGCTGTCGCGGTAGCGCGGTTCAGTCCAGATCGGACAATCGGGCCGTCAGGTCGTCGACCAGCCGGGTCAGCAGCCGGTCGAGGGCCTGGCGGTCTTCCGCCGTCCAGCCGCTGAGCGCGTCGGAGAACCAGCCCTCGATGACCCCGACGTAGCGTTCGGTCGCGGCTTTTCCCTCCGGGGTCAGCTCGATCAGCCGGGCCCGCTGGTCGTCCGGGTCGGCCACGCGCCGCACCAGCCCGCGGCTTTCCAGCCCCTGCACCTGCCGGGTGACGTGCGGGCCGACGACGTTCATCCGATTCGCGATCTCGCCTACCCGCAGCGGTGCGTCCTCGAGGTGCAGGATGCCGAGCACGCTCATCGCCGGCCGTTCCAGCGGCAGCCCGGTGGCCTCGACGGCGCGCTCGAACAGCTTTCCGCGGCGCAGCGTCCCGCTCAGCTCGTTCAAGCGGGGGAGCAGGTCCCGCAGCAGGGAGGGGACGGAGGACATCGCGGGCTCCTTGTTTAGATACCTAACTTAGGTATACAGTTGGGCTCACCGGGATCGCGCGACGCGGTTCCGGCCGGTCTCGAAAATGATACCTAAGGTAGGCATCTATCGCCTGCCGAGGGAAGGGGAGAACCATGAGCAGGAGTGTGCTGATCTCGGGGGCGAGCATCGCGGGCCCGGCGCTGGCGTACTGGCTGAACCGGTACGGCTTCGCGGTCACCGTGGTGGAGAAGGCGCCCGCGGTGCGCGGCGGCGGCTATCCGATCGACATGCGCGGCCCGGCCGTCGAGGTGCTGCGGAGGATGGGGCTGGAGGAGAAGGCGCGGGCGAAGCACGTCGCGACCCGGCGGATCACGTTCCTCGACGCGGACGGCGACGTCCTGAACAGCGTCGAACCGGCCGCGCTCACCGGGGACGCGGCGGGGTACGACATCGAACTGGCGCGCGGAGACCTCACCGGCCTGTTGTACGACGCGGTCCGCGACGATGCCGAGTTCCGCTTCTCGGAGTCGATCGCCGCGCTGGACGACCGCGGCAGCGGGGTCGACGTGACCTTCTCCAGCGGCCGGAGCCAGACGTTCGACCTGGTCATCGGCGCGGACGGGCTGCACTCGAAGACCCGCTCGCTGGCCTTCGGGCCGGAGGGGCCGTACCACCGCTACCTCGGCTACTGCTTCGCCGGATTCACCATGCCGAACCGTCTCGGCCTGTCGCACGAGGGCGTTTCCTGGGCGGTCGCGGGCCGGATGGCGACGCTCTACGCCACGAGCGACAGCGACGAGGTGCACGGGTTCCTGGTGTTCACCCGTGCCGACGCGCCGTTCTCCGCGTTCGCCGACCCGGCCGCGCAGCGCGACCTGGTCGCGAGCCGTTTCGAGGGCTACGGCTGGGAGGTGCCGCGGATGGTCGAGGCGATGCGCACCGCCGACGATCTGTTCTTCGACGTGGTCAGCCAGATCCATCTGCCGGTGTGGTCGAAGGGCCGCGTCGCGCTGGCCGGGGACGCGGCGCACGCGACGTCGTTCCTGTCCGGACAGGGCTCGAGCCTCGCGATCATCGGTGCGTACCTGCTCGCATACGAGCTGGCTGACGCTCCGCACGATGTCGCTTTCGCGGCGTACGAGAAGCGGTCGCGGGAGTTCGTGGAGGCTAACCAGGCGTTGGCTGCCGGCGGGTCGGCGGTGATGTCGCCGCGAACTGAGGCGGAAACGGCGGCGCGGAACGCGGCGTTGCGCGCGTTGGACGGGCTGCCGGGGGAATCGAGCTCCGAAGTGCACACCATGCTGACGCTGCCGCCGGAGCGCGCGACCGTCTGAGCTGCTGCTGGCGAGTCGCTGCCCGGCGCGCCGCCGCGGCGTGCGAGGCTACCGGGCGGCATTGCGCGGTGACGGAACGGGGCGGGATGAACGCGATTGCGCGCGGCGGCGGGATGCTGGCGGCGATTCTGGTGGTCGTCGGCGGGACGGCCGGGCTCGGAGTGGCACTCGGGCTCGGCGGGACGGCGGTGCTGGCCGGGCTGACCGCGCTGTTCTGCTTCATCGCCGCCACCGGCGGGCCGTTGCGGCCGGATC
This sequence comes from Amycolatopsis echigonensis, assembly GCF_002846615.1. Taxonomy (NCBI): domain Bacteria; kingdom Bacillati; phylum Actinomycetota; class Actinomycetes; order Pseudonocardiales; family Pseudonocardiaceae; genus Amycolatopsis; species Amycolatopsis echigonensis. The sequence goes on from NZ_PJMY01000003.1 coordinate 6,459,404, forward strand.
TGTGGCTGCTCGCGGCGTTCGCTCCGGCGGTCGTGATCGGCGGGGCCGGGCCGCGGTTGCTGGGCGAGGTGTCGCCGGTCGCGTCGATCGCGCTGCTCGTGCTGGTGGTGTTCGCGGCCGCGGTGGTGCCCGCGCTCGGGCCGCGGTACGTGACGGTCGGGCTCGGGCTCGGCATGGCTTCGGTGTTCGGCTACGGCTTCCAGCTGAGCGGGGCCGCCAGCCCGGTGCAGATCGTCTGCGCGCCGGCGCTGGCCGTCGGGGTCGTGTTCGTGCTGCGGCTGCTGATGGGCTTGAGCGATCCCGGCAAGCCGACCCGCACCGCGCTGGCCGACGCACTCGCCGGACCGGATCGCGCCAGCGCGGAGCGGGCGGTGCGGCTCTGGGTGACCGACCGGCCGCGGGCGTGGCAGGCGCGGGTTCTCGCCGGAGGCGCGCGGTACCACGGCACGGCCGCGGTGCTGCGGGATCGGCTGCGTGCGTTCGACGACGAGCAGGTCGCGGCGGCATCCCGCGTGCTCGACGCCGCGGACGAACAGGTCGCGGCACTGGCGGAAGCGGTGCGCGCCAAGACAGTTTCGGATCCGCCGGAGATCGAACGGATCGACCCGGACGTCGCGTTGCCCGGCGACACCGCCGCGTTGCTGGACGAAGCCTGGGCTGGGCTGTTCGCGATCCGGGAAGCCGTGCTGAACCGCGACGAGTCCATTGTGGACTTCCCGCGGCATCTCGTCCGCGAGGCCTTGCGGCGAGAGGCGACCGGGGTGTTCTCGTGGCGGTCCGCGCAGTTGCGGCACGCGGTGCGGTGTGCGCTGGGAATGCTGGTCGCGGCGGTGATCGCGACGTTCCGCCCGGGCGACCCGCTCACGGTGTCGTTCCTGATGACGACGTTCGCGCTCATGCAGCCGGAATGGCGGGACACGCTGGCGAAGGCGTGGCAGCGCGCCGCCGGTGCGGCGGCCGGGGCCGTGGTGCTGGCGGTCGCGCTGTGGCTGTTGCCGCCCGGTGCGTTGCTGCCGCTGGGGATTGTCGCGCTCCTCGTCGGCTTCCCGTTCATGCAGGTGAAACCGATGGTGTTCAACGGGTGCATGGTGCTGATGAGCGTCGGGATGAACGCGACGACGCGGCATCTGGACGCGGTGTCGGTGCTCGTGGAGTACCTGCTGCTGGTGGCGCTGGCGGTGGTGATCGGACTGCTGTTCGGTTTCGCCGCGGTGCCTGGGGTGCCGAAACCGTCTGTGGCGCAACGGTTTTCCGACGCCGTCTCCGAAACTGGCGAGCTGCTCGCGTCGGTGGCGGAGCGGTTGCGCGGCCGAGGCGGCCGGCGTGAGGTCGGGCTCCGGTTTCGCGCGGCGGCCCGGACGCATCAGGACTTGCTGAGTCCCGAGCCCGGCAGCCGGGAGCCTTCGTCGGAGCAACGGGAAGCTTTGGAGGAGGCCGGGGAGGGATTGCGCGGCCTCGCGGCGTCGGCGGGCGCGCTGCTGCAACGGGGCGGGCAGTCACCGACGATGGCGTCCTTCGCGGAGGCGGCGGCGGGCGCGTTGGCGGGGAGCGGCGAATTGCCCGCACGTCCGGTGGAGGCGGACGAGGAGGAGCGGCTGCTGGCCGACCTCGTACGGGCTGACCTGCTGCGCGTGCATCGCGGCGCGGAGGTGCTCGCCGGCTGAAAGGCCACCCCCCCCGGCGCCGGGCCTCAAAACCACCGGCACGACTGGGAGCACGTGATCTCCTGGATCGACCAGTCGTCGAACAGTGCGTCACCACGACGCAGCATTCCTCGCAGGTGACCTACCCGCGGTCGAAGGTGAGTTTCGACGGCGCCCACGACGAACCGCCGGAGAACCACTACCACGGCTGGCCCCACCCGCCCCTGATGAGCGCGGACTCCGGCACCGCGACGATCAAGATCAGCGAAGGCCGGTACCAGGACCTGCTGGAGAAGGCGAAGCCCGCCGGAACCCCTTCAAGCCGCGCGCGTGATCGTTCCGTGAGGGGCTCTGATTCCCTCACCGGCCCCTTCACGGACCACCGAACCGCCGCCGATCGAGGCACCCAGCCCCGCCCTGCACCCCGATACGAAGCCTCCCGTCAGCACAATCCAGCTTCGGGGTGCCCCACGCAACACAGCATCCGCGCGAAATCCGGGTAATAGTAAGCGCCATGCACGCAGACTCCGCGCTCCCGCTGGACGGCATCACCGTCGTCTCCATCGAGCAAGCCGTCGCCGCCCCGCTGGCCACCCGCACCCTCGCCGACCTGGGCGCTCGCGTCATCAAGGTCGAGCGCGCTGACGGCGGGGACTTCGCCCGCGAGTACGACCACGTCGTCCACGGCACCGGCGCGCATTTCGTCTGGCTCAACCGCGGCAAGGAATCCCTCGCCGTGGACCTGAAAACCGCGGAAGGCCGCGACGTCGTCCAGCGCCTGATCGCCCGCGCCGACGTCTTCGTGCAGAACCTCGCCCCCGGCGCGGCCGCGAGGCTCGGGTTCGGCGCGGCCGAACTGCGGGCCGAGCACCCGGAACTCGTAGCGGTCGACCTCTCCGGCTACGGCACCGGCGGCCCGAAGGAGCAGCGCAAGGCCTACGACATGCTGGTCCAGGCCGAAGCCGGGCTGATCGGCATCACCGGCACGCCGGACACGCCGGTCAAGACCGGCATCCCGACGTCCGACATCGCCTCCGGGATGTACTGCGCGCAGGCGGTCCTCGCGGCGCTCTTGCGACGCTGGCGGACCGGCCAGGGCGCGACGGTCGAGGTGTCGATGCTGGAGGCGACCGTCGAGTGGATGGGTTACGCGATGTACAGCCAGATGTACTCCGGACGCCAGCCCGCGCGGATGGGCCTGAGCCATGCCTCGATCGCGCCGTATGACGCGTACCCGACGAAAGACGGCCAGATGCTGATCGGGGTCCAGAACGACAGCGGCTGGCGGACGTTGGTCACCTCGGTCCTCGAAGCGCCGCAACTGGCCGAGGATCCGCGATTCACCACGAATGTGCTGCGCGTGGAGCACCGCGCGGAATGCGACGCGGCGGTCGCCGCCGAAACGGCGCGATGGTCCACAGTGGAATTGGACGAGCGCCTCGCTCAAGCGGGAATCCCCGCGGCGCAAGTGAAACAGGTGGCCGACGTCGTGGCCGATCCGCAGCTGCGCGCCCGCGACCGCTGGCGAAAGATCGGCACCGAACACGCGACCGTCGACGCGTTGCTGCCGCCGGTGACGTTCGCCGACGTCGAGGCGCGGATGGGCGACGTGCCGGCGTTCGGCGCGCATACCCGTGCGCTGCTTGAAGAAGCCGGGGTCGACGCGGACGAGCTGTTGCGCCGGGGGATCGCCGCCGGGCCGCGTTGACAGTTGTATGGTGCATCTCTAGCATGCGGGGACATGCCGGGAGAAGGCCGCGACGGCGATGCCCTGGACGCGATCCACCGCGCGATGATCCTCTTTTCCCGCGGGTCACGGGTGCGCTCGAACGAACTGTACGAGGGGCTCGGGTTCGTGCAGTACACGATGCTGTCCTCGATCGATCTCGCGGATTGCGCGCACGCGGCGGATCTCGCCCAGGAGTACGGGCTCGACCCCTCGACCGTCAGCAGGCAGCTGGCGGAGCTGGAAAACGCCGGGCTGCTGGTGCGCGGCCCGGACCCGCGGCATTCGCGCAGGCAGCGGCTCGAGCTGACCGAAACCGGGCATCGCGCGCTGGCGGTCACCCGTGCGGCGCAACGGGAACGGCTCGAAGAGCGGCTGCGGGACTGGCCCAGCGGCGACGTCGCCGAGTTCGCGCGGTTGCTGAGCAAGTTCGTCGAATCCTAAAAGTCCCTTGTGGACGGTCGGCGGCCGTGCGGGCGCCGGGTCGTGGTCAGCCGCGGCGGATCGGGCCCAGTTTCTCGGAAAGCTCCTCGGCGAGATCCGCCGGACGGGGCGGTCCGGCGGCGCGGTCGGCCGCCCAGGCGAGCGCGAGCCGGCTCGGTTCCCAGCCGTCCTCGTCGATGCGGACCAGCTTGAACTCCGGCGGCGAGAACATCCGGCCGATGAACGACGCCGGCGCGTAGGTCACGAGGGCGACCAGCCGCCGGTTGAAGACCTGCGCGGCCATCTCGAGTTCGCCGCCGCGTCCGCTGACCGCGCGGACGATGGTGCGGATCCCGCGTTTCGCGAGCCGCCGGGTCAGCGTGGCGAGGATGAGCGGGTTCGGCCGGGCGAAGTCGATGACCACCTCGCGATCGCGGAGTTCTTCGATGTGCACCAGGTCGCGGCAGGCGAGCGGATCGTCCGCGCGGACCGCGATCGCGCCCTGGTACTCGGCGACGGTGCGGGCGCGCAGCCGCGGGTCCTCGACCGCGAGGTGGATCAGCCCGAGTTCCAGATGCCCGGACACGAGTTTCGCGGTGACCTCGGCGGCCGAACCGGCCACCTCGAACGTCGCCGGGACGGCGAGCCCGCCGACCGCGGTTTCGAGGTCTTCGAGCAGATCCGACGGCGCGTACGCGGTGGCCCCGATCCGGATCGGCGTGCCGTCCTCGAGGACTCCCGCCGCGATGTCCCGGAGACCCTCGACCTGGCGCAGGATCGCCCGCGCCGGGCCGAGAAGCGCTTGGCCCAGCGGGGTGAGCCGGACCTCGTGGTAATGCCGTTCGAACAGCGGGCCGCCGAGTTCGCGCTCCAGCAGCTTGATCTGCTTGCTGAGCGGCGGAGGCGTGATCCGCAGCCGGTCCGCCGCGCGTTTGAAGTGCAGTTCGTCGGCGACCGCGACGAAGTACTTCAGCCGGGTGAAATCGATCTCCATCGTCCAATGTCCAGCGAGGCGGGCGGGTTCCGGCGATCATACGGCGGGTTCGGCCGGTTGTCGGGACGGCTTCGGCACGGGGGAGCGCTGAGGCCCGGTGCTCACCCGGCGCGAGCGGCGCTCCCGTCTTGCTCGTCCGGCGCCTCGAGCACTCCGCGCGCGACCAGACCGGCCGTCTCCGCAACCCCCAGCCCCAACAGCTCAGCCGCGATCTCGAACGTCTGCTCGCCCAGCAACGGTGCCTGCCCCACCGGCGGATCAGCGACGTGCGAGGCGTGGATCTGGACGTTCTCGAGCACATACGGCTCCTCCGCGTACGGATGCAACTCCTCCCGGAACGCCCGCCGCTCCCGGTACTGCTCCCATTCCGGCAGGTCGCCCGCCCGCAGCATCGCCCCGGCGGGAACGCCGGCGGCCTGCAGCAGATCCATCGCCGCGAACGGAGAACGCCGCTCCGTCCACTCGGTCACCGCCGCGTCGATCCGGGCCCGGGAAGCAGCCCGGCCGGAGCGGGTGGCCAACCCGGGGTCGGCAGCCAGGTCGGGGCGGTCCAGCACCGCGCACAACGCACCCCAATCCGCGTCGTTCCGGACGGTGACGGCCAGCCACTCGTCGTCCCCGGCGGCCGGGAAGACGCCCCAAGGCGCGTCATGCGCGGGCTCGGTCAGGCGATGTCCGCGGCGGGCCAGGTCTTCGGCGGCGATCCGGTCCGCGAAATGACTGAGCATCACCTCGGATTGCGCGACGCTCACCGCGCCGCCCTCGGCACTGCGTTCTCGCCGGACGAGGAGCGCCAGCGCGGCCAGCGCGCCGATCCGGGCGCATACGTGGTCCGGGTAGACCGTGACGGCGTCGCTGAACGTGCCCGGTTCGCCCGGATAGATCCACTCGCTGGTGAGCCCCGTCGCGGCGCGCACGAGCGGACCGTAGCCGAGCCGTTTCGCCCACGGACCGGTCGGGCCGAACGCCGAGCTGTCCACCACGACGATGCCCGGGTTCACCTCGGACAGCGCGGCCCGGTCGAGCTTCAGGGAGGCGAGGACGCCGGGTTTGAAGTTGGACAGCACGACGTCCGACTGCGCGACGAGCCGCCGCACCAGGGCTTGGCCCTCGGGATCGCGCAGATTGACGCCGATGGCCCGTTTGTTGCGGTGCCCGGCGGCGAATCCGTGCGACATCAGGCCGGGCAGCGCGGCGCGGGAACCGTCCGGGAAAGCGGAGTTCTCGATCTTGATGACATCCGCGCCGAGGTCGCCGAAGAGCCGTCCGGTGTCGCCGCCGACGACGATCACGCCGAGGTCCAGGACCCGGATTCCCTCCAGCGGGCGTCCTTCGCCGCGCCGGGGGCGAGCGGCCAGGATCGGCGCTGAGGTGACTCGCGCGCCGGTGTCCGGACCGGCGACGGCGCGGTGTCCGTCGATTTCGGCGATCCCGGCCGGGACCGGCGCGACCAGCCCGGCCGACAGTTCGGTGTCGCGGAAGAAGCCGCGGGCGGCGAGCTGGTCCGTGTGCAGGGCTTCGGCGAGCGTGAGCACCGCGGCGGTGGGCACGCCGTGACGCTGGCCCTCGCACTCCAGCTCGGCGCGGGTGCGTTCGGCGAAGAACCGGCCGATCGCGGGCAGCAGGTCCGGCGACGCGTAGCGTTCCCGCAGCTGGTCGTACTTCGGATCGGCGAAGGCGGCCGGGCTGCCCATCCACTCGAACATCCCGCGCCACTGCCGCCGCGACAGCAGGCAGATCCGGATGTACCCGTCCTGGCAAGGGAAAATCGGGTACCGGTGGCGTTCTTCGGTGCGTCCGCGGGGCAGGTCGCTCAGCGGAATCCCGGCGGCCGCGCTGCCGACCATGCCGAACGCCGGGTCCAGCGCCTGCATTGCCCCGTCGAGGACGGAGAAGTCGATGCGGTCGCCGCGTCCGGTGCGCAGCCGGTCCAGGTACAGGCTCACCGCCTGGAACGCGGCTTGCGCGGCGGCGACGTGGTACGGCAGCTCGCCGGGCGGCAGCAGCGGAGCGCGGCCGGGAATGCCGGAGCGGGAGAGTTCGCCGGTCAGCGCGTGGAACACCGGAGTGGTGGCCTGCCAGTGCCGCCGGGTCGTGGCGCGGCCGAAATCGCTGATCGACAGGACGACCAGCGCGGGATGCCGGGTGCGCAGGCCGGGGACGTCGAGCAGTTCTTCGGCGGGCGAACCCGGCGGGGTGGTCTCGATCAGCAGGTCGGCGTCGGCCAGCAGCTGGTGCCAACCGTGCGAGCCGGGTTCGGCGGTGGCGTGGGCGAAGCCGTGCCGGTCGACGGCGGTGCCGATCGCGACGCCGTCGACGACCGGGCCGGTGGTCTGTTCGTCGGTGACGCCGGGCAGGACGACGCGGGTGACGCGCGCGCCGAGATCGGCCAGCAGCCGCCCGGTCGCGGTCATCGGGCCGGAGGACAGATCGAGCACGCGGACCCCGGACAGCGGCGGGTCGCAGGCGTCGGCGGCGGGGGAGGTGTCGGGCAAGGGAACCAGCCTCCTCGAGGCTCAGCTGCGGCGGACGGCGCGGAAGGGCAGGTCGCGGTCGACCTCGGGTTCCTTGGGAAGGCCGAGGACGCGTTCGGCGATGATCGTGCGCTGGATCTGGTCGGTGCCGCCGCCGATGGAGGTGAAGAAGGCGTTGAGCGCCAGGAAGTTCACGTCGTCGGCGACCGGATTCTCGTCCCCGGCGAGCAGCGTTTCCGGACCGGCGATGGCCGTGCGCAGCCGCCCTTCGGCGTGCAGGATCCCGGACATCGCGAGTTTCCCGAGCGACATCACCGAACTCGACGTGCCTGGTTCGGCGGCGGCTTTCGCCCGGGCGTTGTTCAACGCGTTCAGTTCGCGCAACGCGAGCACGGTGGCCAGGTCGTCGCGGATGACCGGGTCGGCGAGGCGGCCGCGTTCCCGGGCGAGGCCGACGAGGTCGTCGGCGATCGATCCGTGCCGCGACGCCCGCGCGCCGTCGCCCATGATCGAGCGCTCGTACGCCAGCGCGGTCTGCAGCACCCGCCAGCCCTTGCCCTCGTCGCCGACCAGGTAGTCCGCCGGGATTTCGACGTCGGTCAGGAAGACCTCGTTGAAGTGCGCTTCGCCGGTGATCTGCACCAGCGGCCGGATGTCGACGCCGGGCTGGTGCATCGGCACGACGAAGTAGCTGAGGCCCTTGTGCTTCGGCACATCCCAGTCGGTGCGCGCGATGAGCAGCGCGTAGTCCGCGGTTTTCGCGCCGGACGTCCAGACCTTCTGGCCGTTGACGATCCAGCGGTCGCCGTCGCGGACCGCGGTCGTGCGCACGCCGGCGAGGTCCGAGCCCGCGCCGGGTTCGCTGTAGAACAGGCAGGTCCGGGACCGTTCGGTGAGGACGTCGTGCAGGAGGTCGTTCTTGAGTTTTTCGGTGCCGAACGCGAGGACGGTGTTGGCCGGGATGCTGTATTTGTCCTGTCGGGCGCCGGGCGCGTCGACGGCGTCGAACTCGGCCGCGATCGTGTCGGCCAGTTCGGCCGGGTAGCCGCGGCCGAACCAGTCGACCGGCCAGGTCGGCACGGCGTATCCGGCGGCGACGACTTTTTCCAGCCACGCCACGCGTTCCGGGGTGGTGCTCCAGCTGTCGGACCCCGGGGCGAGTCCGGTCCATTCCGCCGCGAGCCATGCGCGGACTTCTTCGCGGAGCTGCTCCGCGCTGGGCAAAGCGGTGGTCATGCTCAAGCCCCCTTCGAGACGAGGTAGCGCTCCCGGTGCAGCCGCGAGCCGCCGAACAGCTGTGCGCCGGCGCGGGCGCGGCGCAGGTACAGGTGCGCCGGGTGTTCCCAGGTGAAGCCGATCCCTCCGTGCATCTGAATCGCGGACAGGGCAACGGTTTCGTACGCTTCCGCGCAGGCGAATCCGGCGAGCGCGATCGCGCCCGGGCTGCCGTCGGCAGCGGCGTGCCGGGCGGCGGAGGTCGCGGATTCGACGTCCAGGAGGCGGTCCGCGGCGAGGTGTTTCATCGCCTGGAAACTGCCGATCGCACGGCCGAATTGAACGCGGGTCTTGAGATACTCGACAGTCGTCTCGAAGATCTTGCGAGCTCCGCCTGCCTGCTCCCCGGCCAGCGCGATGGTGCTGAGATCCAGGGCCTTCTGCACGGCCTCCCAGCCCGCAGTACCAATTCGCCGCGCTGGCGTATCAGCGAAGGCGAATTGGGACAACCGCACGGTCGGGTCGAATACCTCCGCCGCGGTCCGCTGGAAACCGGACGCGTCCGGGGCGACCTCGAAGACGCCGATGTCGTCGCCAGTGCGAGCCACCACGAGGATGACGTCGGCGAGCTGGCCGAAGGTGACGTAAGAAGCGGTGCCGGTGAGGGTTCCGTTTGCTTGCACGGCAACGCCTTCGGGCGTCCAGCTTCCGGCAGGGCCCGTGACGGCAACGGTTCCGATCGAAGACCCGTCGGCGAGCGCGGGCAGAAGACGGTGTTTGTCCTCTTCAGTCCCGGCTGCGTCGATGAGCGTCGCGGTCAGCACTGAGCTGGACAGGAACGGCGACGGCACCAGCGCCGCCCCGATTTCCTCCGAAACCGCTTCGAGTTCTTCCGCGCCCAGGCCGACCCCGCCGTAGTCGGTCCCGATCACCAGACCGGGCAATCCCAGCTCGGCCAGTTGTTTCCACAGCTCGGGGTCGTGACCGGACTCGGTCGCCATTGTCCGGCGCACGTCCGCCTCCGTGCAGCGGTCCGCGAGCAGGTCGCGCACCGCCTCCCGCAGCTGTTCGGTTTCCGCGGCGCTGATCGCCATCGCCGGACCGCCTTTCCCGTCGTCGGGTCCCGATTCCCATGCTGGGTGCGGAAATCCGCGATGTACATCACGGATTCCGACACCGGCAGGTTTCCGGGAGCGACATCGGCGCACGTGTCGCGGGCGCTCATCTGCCGGTGTCCCGACCGGTCGTTTACGCCGCGTCAGCGGGATGCGAACGTGGAGGTGCGGCCACCGGCCGGGAACGGAGTGCGATGATGACGAGCAGGCGGGAGACCCCGGCGCGCCGGAGGGCGGCAATCGCCGGTCTCGGGCTCACTGAGCTGGGGAAAGTCTACGGTCCGAGCGCGCGGCAGTTCGCCGCGCAGGCCGTCCGGCGGGCGGCCGCCGACGCCGGGATCGGGCTGTCCGACATCGACGGGCTGCTGGTGTCCGCCGGCACGACGCCCGGAGTGGACCTCAGCCTGCAAGTCGACTTAGGCCTGCGGGACCTGCGCCTGTTCACTCAAATGCAGGCATTCGGCTCGACGGCGGGCGCGATGGTGCAGTACGCCGCGATGGCGGTCGAAGCGGGCATGGCCGACACCGTCGCGTGCGTATTCGCGGACGCGCCGCTGCAGCAGGGCAAAGCGACCGGCGCGGCCTACGGCGGCCGGCGCACGACCCCGACCGGCTGGGGAAGCCTCTTGGGCTCCAGCGGTTTCGCCGGACCGAACTCGTTCTACGCACTCGCCGCGCGACGGCACATGAAGACTTACGGCACCACGAGCGAGCAACTCGGCGCGATCGCGGTCGCCCAACGAGCGTGGGCGGCGAAGAACCCGCTGGCGCAGCTGCGCGACCCGATCACCCTGGCCGACCATCAAGCGTCGCGGTTCATCGCGGAGCCGTTCCACCTGCTGGACTGCTGTCTGGTTTCGAACGGCGGCGCGGCGGTGATCGTGACCTCCGCGGAACGCGCGGCTTCTCTGGCCCAGCCCGCCGTGCAGGTGCTCGGCTGGGGCCAGGCGCACCCGGGGAATTCCTTCCGCCGCAACGACAATTTCGGCCTCGTGAGCGGCGCGGCGCAGTCCGGGCCGGCGGCGATGGAGATGGCCGGTGTGACGATCGAGGACATCGACGTCGCCGAGATCTACGACTGCTACACCTTCACCGCGCTGCTCACCCTGGAGGACTACGGGTTCTGCGGCAAGGGCGAAGGGGGCGAGTTCGTCGCGACGCCGGGCATGCTCGGCCCGGACGGCAAGCTCGCGGTGAACACCGGCGGCGGCCAGCTGTCGTCCTACTACCTGTGGGGCATGACGCCGCTGTCCGAGGCGATCATCCAGGCCCGCGGCCAGGGCGGCGAGCGCCAGGTGCCGAAGCACGACACCGTGCTGGTCTCCGGCAACGGCGGCATCCTGGACCACCACAGCACGCTCGTGCTCGGCGCGGCGTGAGCGGAGGGACGGCAATGCGTATCAACCCAGTCGCCCGCGACGACGAGTCCGCGGCGTTCTTCGACGGCGCCGCGATCGGCGAGTTCCGGCTGTTGCGACGGCGCTCCACCGGCGAATACCTGGACCCGCGCACGGTCCCGGACCCCGACGACGACCTCGAGTGGACGGCCGCCGCGGGAACCGGCACGGTGGTGTCGTGGTCGGTGGTGCACAAGCGGGCGCGCGACGGCGGCGAGCCGGAGCGCGTCGTCGTCGGCATCGTGGAGCTGGCCGAGGGACCGTGGTGGTGGTGCCGGCTCGACGCCGCCCCGGACGCGGACCTCTGGCAGCTGCCGGTGCGGGCGGTGTTCGTGCCCTCCGGCCCCGATCCCGACCACGAGAAAGTGCCGGTCTTCGCACCGGCGGAGGAGGCCGGCCATGCCTGACGACGCCCCGGCCGCGCTCGTCGACCAGCGCGGGCACGTCCTGGTGATCACGCTCAACCGGCCGCACGCGATGAACGCGGTCAACGCCGAGCTGAGCGAACTCGTCGGCACGGCGCTGGACCGGGCCGAACAGGACCCGGAAACGCGCGTCGTCGTTCTGACCGGCGCGGGGGAGCGGGCGTTCTGCGCCGGAGCCGACCTGAAAGCCGTGTCGCGGGGCGAATCGCTCGCCGCGCCGGGCCACGAGGACTGGGGATTCGCCGGATACGTGCGGCATCCGATCTCGAAGCCGACGATCGCCGCGGTCAACGGCTTCGCGCTCGGCGGCGGCACCGAACTCGCGCTGGCCAGCGACCTGGTGGTCGCGGCCGAGTCGGCGAAATTCGGGCTGCCCGAGGTGAAACGCGGCCTCTTCGCCGCGGCGGGCGGCGTGTTCCGGCTGCCGCGGCAGATTCCGCAGAAGATCGCGATGGAGATGATGTTCACCGGCGAACCGCTCGACGCGGCCCGCGCGGCGACGCTGGGGCTGGTGAACCACGTGGTCGCCGACGCCGATGTGCTCACCGAAGCGCTGGCTCTGGCGGAGAAGATCGCCGCGAACGCGCCGTTGGCAGTGCAGGCCAGCAAACGCGTCGCACTGGGCATTGTGGACGGTGCGATCTCCGCGGAGGACAGCGACTGGGACAGCACCCGTGAAAACGCGGTCGGGGTCATGACGAGCGAGGACGTCCGCGAGGGGACGACGGCGTTCGTCGAGAAACGCGCGCCGGTTTGGCAGGCTAAGTAGCTGCCGTGAACGTCCGTGAGGGGAACCCAGGGAAATCAGATTCCCTCCGGGTTCCCCTCACGGATTTTCGACGTGCCAGTCAGTCCACTTTGGACGGATGCCGCGCGAGTGCGGTCACCTGGATGTCCATGTACGGGAACAGCGGCAGGTTCGACAGGATCTGGTGCAGTTCGTCGTGGTCGGCGACGTCCAGTACCGAATAGTTCGCGTACTCGCCCGCGATCCGCCAGATGTGCGGCCATTTCCCGCTGCGCTGAAGCTGCTGGCTGTACTCCTTTTCGCGCGCGATGAGGGCGTCGCGGACCGCCGGGTCCAGGTCCGGGGGAAGGCGGACGTCCATCCGCACGTGGTAAAGCATGGTTCTCCGATCGAAATCAGGCCGGGTCGAGGACGAAGTTGTACTCGATGGTCTCGCCGTCGCCAGCCGGGCGGGGGTCGAGCAGCAGTTCCGGCTTCACCGCGGAGGCGATGTCGTCGTCGTTGTGCTCGTCGCCCGGGAAGTACAGCTGCGCGGTGAGCAGCTCGTGCCCCGGCGCGGACACCTTGACGTGCAGGTGCGCCGGACGCCAGGCGTGCCAGCCCGCCGCCGCGATCAGTTTGCCGCACGCGCCGTCGGTCGGGATCTGGTACGGCGCGGGCCGCACGGTGTGGATTTCGAAGCGGCCTTCGTCGTCGGTGGTGAAGGTCCCGCGCAGGTTCCACTCCGGGATGCCCGGCGCGAACTGCGAGTACAGCCCGTCCGCGTCCGCGTGCCACAGTTCGACCTTCGCGCCGCCGAGCACCGCGCCGGTGGTCGAGGTGACCTGGCCGGTCCAGGTGAGCGGGGTGCCCGGCTCGTTCTCCCGCGTCGGGATCGAACCGCGCGCGCCTTGTTCGGGGGCGTCCGGCACGTAGTAGGGGCCTTCGATGGTGCCCTTGTTGCCCTTGCGGTGCTCGGTGGCGACTTCTTCGACGACGTGCTCGACCCAGACGTCCAGGAACAGCGGCCATTCTCCGTCCTCGCCGACGCTGATCAGCCACGATTTGAGCGCGTTGTACTCGTCGTAGGTCACCTTGTGCTTGCGGATCGTCGCGTGCACGGCCTCCAGCACCTCGCGGGCGAGCAGGCTGACCCGTTCCTTCGGGGTGTCCGCGACGCCGGCGAGCTTGTCGCTCTTGAACCGTTCGGTGGCGTTGGCTCCGGACGCGGCGGCGGTGGGGGAATGCGTGGCAGTCATGAATCCTCCTTGATCCATCGGGGGTTTCCGGCTAGCGGTCTTGCCGGTAGTGCCGGAGCTTGCCGGGGTCGAGTTCGGCGCCGAGCCCGGCGCCGGGGCGGATGGCCAGTTCGCCGTCCGCGATGCACAGCGGTTCGGCGAGCAGGTCGTCGGTCATGTCGAGGAAGTTGGACAGTTCTCCGGGGCGGCGCGACGTCAGTTCGAAGGCGGATCCGAAAGCGACAGTGCACAGTGAACCGAGCTGGCCGTCGATCTGGTTGCCCATCACCACTTCCAGCCCGAGCCCCTCCGCGAGATGGTGCGTGCGCTGCGAGCGGGTGAAGCCGGTGCGGGCGGTCTTGATGCTGATCGCGGTCGCCGAGCCGCCGAGGATCTCGCGGGTCACGTCGGCCGCGGTCACCGCGGATTCGTCGGCGATGAACGGAACGTCCAAACGCGACACGAGCCAGCGGCGGCCCAGCACGTCGTCGGCGGGGCACAGTTCCTCGGCGAACAGCAGGTCGAGATCGGCCATTTCCCGCATCGCGCGGGCGGATTCCGCGGCCGTCCAGCCTCGGTTGCCGTCCACGTACAGGTCGACCTCGGAGCCGAACCGCTCCCGCAGCGCGCGAACCACTGCGGTGTCAAGGGAAATCGGCCGGCGGCCGACCTTCACCTTGAACGTCGTGACGCCGTAGCTGTCGCGAATCCGCTCCGCCTCGGCGACCATCGCGGCAGGCTCGTCGAAGCCGAGCATGTGCGACACCTTCATGCGGTCGGTGTAACCGCCGAGCAATTCGGTGACCGAAACGTCGAGGCTTTGCCCGAGCGCGTCCCAGATCGCCATGTCCAAAGCGGACTTCGCGGCCGGATTGCCGACGGTGCGGGAGAGCCGGGCGTGCACCGTCTCGCGTTCGAGCAGGCTCAACCCCACGACCTGCGGCGCGAACACGGTTTCCAGCACGGCCACGATCCCGGCTTGCGTCTCGCCGTAGGTGAACGGCCGCGGCGGCGCTTCGGCGACCCCGACCACGCCGTCGTCGGTGTGCACGCGGACCAGCACATGCTCGGCCGTGTGCACCTCGCCGGACGCGAAACGCAGCGGTTTGCGGTAGGGGATGGCGAACGGGATCGCCTCCACCCGGGTGATCTTCATCGTGTCCTCCCTGACACGGGCACTTCGACGGGGAACAGTTCGCCGAGCGCGTCGAGCACGGCCGGGACCAGTGCCGAGGCCCGTTCGCGGTGCCAGGCGAGTGCGAGCTGGACGGTGGCGGCCCCGGCGAGGTCGCGGAACACGACCCCGGCCAGCGGCAGCGCCCGCGCGGACGCGGGGACGACGCCGACGCCGAGACCTCCGGCGACCAGCGCGAGCAGCACCGCGGTACCGGCCGCTTCGTGCTCGCGCTGCGGGGTGAACCCGGCGTCGCGGCAACTGCGCAGAACCGCTTCGTTGACGACGGAATAGCTGGCGGGATAGGTGACGAACGCTTCGGCGCGCAAATCGCTCATCGCCACCACCGGTTCGACCGCGAGCCGGTGGTCGGCCGGGACGGCGAGCACCAGCGGCTCGGTTTCGATGACGTGCAGGTCGAGGTCGCCGCCGGTGACCGGCGGGCGCAGCACGCCGATGTCCAGCGTGCCGTCGCGCAGCTGCTCGCACTGCTCGCCGGTGAGCAGGTCGGCGTGCACTTCGAGTTCGACGTCGGGCAGCCGGTGCTGCAGCGCGCGGGCGACCCGCGGCAGGTGCGAGAGCGCGGCGGTGCCGGTGAAGCCGATCCGGGCGAGGCCGCGGCGGCCGTCGGCGATGCGCCGGGCTCCGCGTGCGCCCGCCTCGACGGCGTCCAGGATCCGTTGCGCCTCGGCGAGGAAGAACCGGCCGGCCGGGGTGACCTGCACCTGCCGCGTCGTGCGGCTGAGCAGGGCGACGCCCAGCTCGTCCTCCAGCTGCCGGATCGCGTGCGAAAGCGCGGGCTGGGCGAGGTGCAGGCGTTCGGCGGCGCGGCCGAAGTGGCAGGTCTCGGCGACGGCGGCGAAGTACCGCAGGTGGCGCAGTTCCATCGGGCTGCCTCCTCACCGGCTCCTCGCGTGGTCCCGCTCACCGTAAGTTCCGGTATTGAGTGAAGACAAGGAGCGGTTTGCGTGCGATTGATAAACGACATCGAATAATCACACCCTAGGTCAGGACTGGGTCTTGCCCTGGGGTGACTGCCGCCACGGGGTGGCACAGTGCGGGAAACCCCCTGCTGGGGAGCCGATCAGTGCAGATCGCCAGGCCCGTTGGAGGAGTCATGACCGAGACGCTGGACCACGCCGCCGCCGTTGTCGCGGACGCGGTGGTGGAGGACCCGGAGGCGGGCGTCTACCGCGCGAACCGCCGGATCTTCACCGACGAGGAGATCTTCGAACTCGAGATGAAGCACATCTTCGAGGGCAACTGGATCTACCTCGCGCACGAGAGCCAGCTGCCGAACCCCGGCGACTACTTCACCACGACGATCGGCCGCCAGCCGGTGGTGATCACTCGCGACAAGGCCGGCGAGCTGCACTGCCTGATCAACGCCTGCGCGCACCGCGGCGCGATGATCTGCCGGCGCAAACGCGACAACCGGCCGACGCTGACCTGCCCGTTCCACGGCTGGACCTTCCGCAACGACGGCAAGCTGCTCAAGGTCAAGGACCCGGACGGCGCGGGCTACCCGGAGTCGTTCGACACCGACGGCTCCCACGACCTGACGAAGGTCGCGCGCTTCGAGTCCTACCGAGGCTTTCTGTTCGGCAGCCTCAACCCGGACGTGCTGCCGCTGACCGAGCACCTCGGCGACGCCACGAAGGTGATCGACATGCTGGTGGACCAGTCGCCGGATGGACTTGAAGTACTGCGCGGGGCGTCCACGTACACCTACGACGGCAACTGGAAGGTCCAGGCGGAGAACGGCGCGGACGGCTACCACGTCACCGCGACGCACTGGAATTACGCGGCCACGACGGCCCGGCGCAACACCGGCGAATCGGCGAACGACACCAAGACCCTCGACGCGGGGTCGTGGGGCAAGTCCGGCGGCGGCTACTGGTCGTTCCCGCACGGGCACCTGTGCCTGTGGACCTGGGCGGGCAATCCGCAGGACCGTCCGTTGTGGCCGCGGATGGCGGAGCTGAAGGAGAAGTACGGCGACGCCAAGGGCGAGTTCATGGTGCGCGGGTCCCGCAACCTGTGCGTGTATCCCAACGTGTACCTGATGGACCAGTTTTCGACGCAGATCCGGCATTTCCGGCCGATCGCGCCGGACAAGACCGAGGTCACCATCTACTGCATCGCGCCGAAGGGCGAAAGCGCCGAAGCGCGGGCGTGGCGGATCCGGCAGTACGAGGATTTCTTCAATGCCTCGGGCATGGCGACGCCGGACGACCTGGAGGAATTCCGGTCCTGCCAGCTCACTTTCCGCGCGACGGCCGCACCGTGGAACGACATGAGCCGTGGTGCTCAGCATTGGCTCACCGGGCCGGACGAGGTCGCTTCTTCGCTCGGGCTCGACGGTGTCGTGTCGTCCGGGCAGAAGAACGAGGACGAGGGCCTTTATCCGGTGCAGCACGGGTATTGGCAGGAAACCCTGCGCGCGGCGATCGCTCGCGAGCAGGCCGTTCGAGGAGAAGCCCGATGACCGCCGCCGCCGAGAAGACCATCACCCAGCACGACGTCGAGCAGTTCCTCTATCGCGAGGCGCGGTATCTGGACGACCGCGAGTTCGAGAAGTGGCTGGAGTGCTACGCCGACGATGTCGTCTACTGGATGCCTTCCTGGGGCGACGACGATCTGCTCACCGAGGATCCGCAGCGCGACATTTCGCTGATCTACTACCCGAACAAGGGCGGGCTCGAGGACCGGGTGTTCCGGATCCGCACCGAACGGTCGAGCGCGACGTCCCTTCCGGAACCCCGGACCAGCCACAACATCACGAATGTCGAGCTGATCGAACGGCACGGGGATCTGGTGGACGTGCGGTTCAACTGGCACACGATGTACTTCCGGTACCACACTGTCGACCCGTACTACGGGACTTCGTTCTACACCATCGATTTCTCCGGTCCTTCGCCGCTGATCCGGCGGAAGACGGTGGTGCTCAAGAACGACTACATCCATCACGTCGTCGACGTGTACCACTTCTGAGCGGAGGCGGTCATGAACCACCGGATCGCTCTGTCCTTCGAGGACGGTGTCACCCGCTTCGTCACGTGCGCGCCGGATCAGACTGTCGCGGACGCGTCGTACCGGCAGCGCATCAACATTCCGCTCGATTGCCGCGACGGTGCGTGCGGAACCTGCAAGGCGTTCTGCGAATCGGGGGAATACGAGGGCGGGTCTTATCTCGAAGACGCGCTGAGCGCGGACGAGGCTGAGCGCGGTTATGTGCTGCCGTGCAGTATGAAACCGAAGTCCGATCTGGTGTTGCAGATCGCGAGCACGTCGGCGGTCGCGAAGACGCAGGCCGCGGAGCATCACGGCACTCTCGTTGCGCTGGAACGGCTTTCGCCCACGACGATGTCGCTGACGGTGGAGATGCGCGATCGGGATCGGCTCGCGTTCCTGCCGGGGCAGTACGTGAACATCACCGTTCCGGGGACCGACGTGACGCGGTCGTATTCGTTCAGCAACGCGCCCGGCGACGAACGGCTGACTTTCCTCGTGAAGCTCACGCCCGGTGGTGTCATGTCGGATTACCTGACCGGGCGGGCGAAATCCGGTGACGAGCTGACGTTCACCGGGCCGCACGGGAGCTTCTTCCTGCGCGAGACGGATCGTCCGGTGCTGCTGCTGGCCGGTGGCACGGGGCTCGCGCCGATTCTGTCCATTGTGCGCACTATGCGCGATTCCGGCGTGCCCAGGCCAGCGCATCTGGTGTACGGCGTGAGCACCGACGACGACCTGGTGGAGACGGCGACGCTGGAGAAGCTCGCGGTCGAGGTTCCCGGTCTGACCTGGGACTACTGCGTTTCGGATCCGAGGAGCGCCGCTCCGAACAAGGGGTACGTGACCACGCTGATCCGGGACGAGCACCTGCACGGCGGCGATGTCGCGGTGTACCTCTGCGGTCCGCCGCCGATGGTGGAGGCGGTGCGGGGACACTTCGCGTCGGCCGGATTCGAGCCGACCGGCTTCTACTACGAGAAGTTCGCGCTCGCCGCGCCGGTGCGCGCACCGGAAATCCCGGTGCAGCCGGTGGCAGCAGATCCGGAACCCGAGCCGGAGCTGGAATTCGTCGCGAGCCGGGCGCTGGCCGGGCAGGAACTGTTCCCGACGGTCGACCTGGTCCCGCTGCGGGCCGGAGCGGCGTTGTCCGCGGCGGAGGAAGCGCGAGTGGCGCGCACGATCGCGGGTCAGGAAATGCTTCCCCCACCGGAGGAAACGCCGGGCGAGTACGAAATCGGCGAGGAACACCCGTCGGTGCACGAATCGGACGCGGTGTTCGAGGCCCGTCAAGCCCTCGAACTCGGTGCGCTCGAATTGACCATCGGACGGCTGACCTCGGGTCAGCTCGCCGGATACCGGTTGCTGGCCGAGTCGACAGTGCCCTATGTGGACGGTGACCGGTTCCTGGACGCCGCTGCCTACACCGAAACCAACGCGGCGTTCCACGACTACCTGTTCACGCTCACCGGCAACGAGCATCTCCTGCAGGCATATCAGGCGCTCGGCGTGAAAGGCCACATGGCCGAGACGCTGCGCAACGCGACCTGGTGCCATCCGCGCTGCACCCAAGACCACCTGGACCTGGTCGCCGCTTTCGAGTCCGGAGACCGGGCGACCGCGCGACGGCTGATCGCCGAGCACGCGGAACGGTCGAAGATCACCACCCGGCGGGCCATGGGCGGCGCGGCGGAGGGACCGAAATTCCTGTCGCCAGGACGGTTCGCGGGCAAGGTCGTGGTGGTCACCGGCGCCGCGCAGGGGATCGGCGAGGCGACGGCCCGGCGGATCGCCGCGGAGGGCGGCGCGCTGGTGCTCGCCGACCGGTCCGGCCTGGTCGGCGGCCTGGCCGACGAGCTCCCCGAGGCCGCGGCGGTGGTCGCCGACCTGGAGACGTGGCCGGGCGCGCAGGCGGTCGCGGAAGCCGCGGTGGCCCGGTACGGCCGGATCGACGTGCTGGTCAACAACGTCGGCGGCGCGCTGCGGTTCAAGCCGTTCACCGAGTTCAGCCCGGACGAGATCGAGGCCGAACTCCGCCGGTCCCTGCTCACCACGTTGCTCTCCTGCCGGGCCGCACTGCCGTCGATGGCGCAACGGGGCAGCGGGGTGATCGTGAACGTCTCGTCGGCGGCCACTCGCGGCATCCACCGGATCCCGTACTCGGCGGCGAAGGGCGGGATCAACGCGCTGACCGCGTCGCTGGCCTTCGAGTACGCCGACGCCGGCATCCGCGTGGTCGCGACCGCGCCGGGCGGCACCGAAGCGCCGCCGCGGCGGATCCCGCGCGGCGGCCCCGATCCGGTCACTGACCAGGAGCGGGAGTGGTTCCAGGCGCACATCGACCAGACTGTCGGGTCGTCATTGCTGAAGCGGTACGGCACCCTGGACGAGCAGGCCGCGGCGATCGCGTTCCTGGCCTCGGACGAGGCCTCGTACGTCACCGGCACCGTCCTGCCCGTCGCCGGGGGCGATCTCGGCTGACGGAGGCGTTCGGCGAAGCGGGGAGGACCGTGACCGGATCGGCGGAGGAGCTGGCCGGCCTGCTGTCCCGGGCGGGCCGCGCGGTACTGCTGTGCGGTCCGGCCGGATGCGGGCGCACCACGCTCGCGCGGCGGGCCGCCGACGAGTTCCCCGGCCCCGTGCTCCAGGCGACCGCGGCCGAATGGGAGAGCGGCAGCGCGTTCGCCGTGCTGCGGCAGCTGTTCCCGACGGTGTCGACGGAAGACGGCCCCCTGCCGGTCGCGGGACGGATCGCGGCGGAGCTGGTCCCGGGGACGTTGCTGGTGGTCGACGACGCGCATCTGGCCGATGTGGACTCGGTGCGGACGTTGTCGTCGCTGCTGCGCCACCACCCGGCGGCGCGGGCGACTTTGCTGCTCACCGCCGCGACCGGCGATCCTCGCGCTCGCGCGGACGTTCTGGAACTGCTCGCGCGGATGTCCGACGATGAGGTGCGCGTTCCGCCGCTTGAGGCCGCGGAAGTGTCCGAAATGGCCTCAGCGCGCGGTATCGCCCTTCATCCGACGATGGCCGAACGCTTGTGCCGGCACACTCTCGGCCGACCGCGCTACGTCGTGCAATTGCTGACCGAGGTCCCGCGTGCCACCTGGGCCCGGTTCGATCCGAATCTGCCCGCACCAGCCGCGGTCACCGCTTCGGTCCGCGAACGGATCTCTCAGCTTTCCTCTGCGGCGGAACGGTTTGTCGCGGCTGCCGCGGTGCTCGGCTCTGGTGCGGCGGTGCGGTCGGTGGCTTCGCTGGCTGATCTCGACGGCGATCCGTTGCCGGTGCTGGACGAGGCGTGCGCGGCGCGGCTGGTCGAACTCGCGCCGCGCGGGCTCGCCGAGGTGGGACCGCCGGATCCGATGGTTCGCGCGGCCGTGCTCGCCGGATTGGGGCCGGAGCGACGCTCGAAGCTTCAGCGGCGGGCGGCGGTGCTGGTCGAGGATCCGGCGCGGAGCCTTCGGCTGCTGGTCGCGGCCAGTCCGGTGCCGGATGCCAGCGTCGCGGACCGGCTTGACGCGCTGGCGGTCGAGCGCGCTGCGGCGGGGGCGTGGGGGACGGCCGCGGTGCTGCTCAACGATGCCGGGCGGCTCACCGAAGACGCTGAGCTGCGGCAGGCCCGGATCACCCGGGCTGTCGATGCGTTGATCGGTGCGGGCGATGTGTTCCGGGCTGCTGCGCTTGCCCCGGAAGTCGAGAGCGTGCGCGAGACGCCGTTGCGGGACGCGGTGCTCGGTTACCTCGCGGTGGTGCGCGGCCGGGCCGCTGAAGCTGGCGGACGGCTGAGCCGGGCCTGGGATATCGTCAACGCGTCGAGGGATCCGGAGACAGCCGCGTTGATCTGTCAACGGTATGTGCTTGACGCGCTTTGCCGGTACTCCGCGGAGGATCTCGTGCGGTGGGCGGACCGGGCGATCGAGCTGGCTGTGCCGGAGACTCCGGCGGCGGTGGAAGCTGCGGCGATCCGGGGGCTCGGGCTCGCTGCTTCGGGCCGGGCCAAGCAGGCGCGGCGGGATTACGCGCAGCTGGCCGAGCGGATTCGCCATGGTGCGCAGGCGCAGCGCGTGGTGATGGCACGGGGATGGCTGAATCTGCTCACCGATCGGATCGACGACGCCCGCGTGGATTTGGAAAGTGCGGTGCCCACTAGCTATTTGGGCGGGTCGGCACGGATTTCCTTGTGGGCACAAGCGTGGCTGGCGCGGACGTTGTTCCTGAGCGGGGAATGGGACGACGCGTTGCGGGTGGTTCGGGAAGCGCTCGTGCTGGTGGACCGGACCGGGATTGTGCTTACCGCGCCGTTGCTGCAGTGGACTTCGGCCGCGGTGCATGCGCTGCGCGGGGATCAGGCGCGAGCGGAAGAGGCGTTGCTGGCTTGTGCTTCGGGACCGCAGGATTACGAGATCATGCGGGTTCCCGCGTTGCTGGCCCGGGCGCAGGTCGCGGAGGCTGCCGCTGATTCCGCGGGGGTGTTGCGGGCGTTGCATCCGTTGACGCGGTTGTCGTTGCCGACTTCGGTGGACGAGCCTGGGCATTGGCCTTGGCATGACCTGTACGCGCATGCCTTGGTCCTTAGTGGACGGACCGAGGAGGCGGATGCGTTTCTGGCTCCGCATGAACGGGCTGCGGGGAAACGGGAGCACCTTTCGGCCCGGGCTCGGCTGGCGGCTGCCCGGGGGCGGTTGCTGGGGGCGCGGAACGATCATGTCGGAGCGGTGGCGGCGTTTGATGCCGCGGTGGAGATGATCGCGGGCTTGCCGTTGCGATATGACCAGGCTCGGATCGCGTTCGCGTATGGACAGACGTTACGCCGGTTGGGGCGGCGGGCTCGGGCGGATACGCAGCTGGGTATCGCTCGGGACGGATTCGCTTCGATGGGGGCGGTGACTTATGTGGCTCGGTGTGAGCGGGAATTGCGGGCCGGGGGCGTGCATGTGCCGCGGAGCGGCGTGGATCTGCTGACGCCGCAGGAGGAGGCGGTGGCGCGGATGGTGGCTCAGGGGCGGTCTAACCGGGAAGTGGCCGCGGAGTTGTTTTTGTCGGTGAAGACCGTGCAGTACCACTTGACGCGGATTTACGCGAAGTTGGGGATTCGGGGGCGGACCGAGCTGGCGGTGTTGCGGTCCGGAGAGGAGTGAGAACGAAGGCCTCCTCGCCGCGATGGAGAGGAGGCCTTCGTTCGTCCACTATGGATTCAGCACACGCGGCGTCAACGGCACTTCGCGGTTTCGACGATCGACACTCCGCCGACCGTGCTGCCGTCGGCGGCCGGGGCGAATTCGAAGCGCCAGCCCGGCTTTTCCGCGATGGGCAGCTCGAACCGTCCGGCCGCGCCGGGCTTCAAGCCGCGCGCGTCGTACGCCTTGTGCAGGTCGGCCAGCGAGGATCCGGCGCCGATGCCCTCCGCGGTCTTGGCCCCGGGCGGGGCGCCCAGCTCGTGCAGGCCGTTCTTGCCGAACGAGGCGCCACCGGCCGCGGCGAACGCCTTGTCCCGCTCCTCTCGCTTGCCTGCCAGGCCGACACTCGCCTGCGCCGCGTCTGCCGCCAGTTGCGCGGCTTCCGCGTCCTTGGCGGCGGCTTGGGCAAGCTCGGCGGCGGACTTGCCGGAAGGGTGCTTCGCGGCCTGGTCCGCCGCGTCCGCCTTGGCGTTGAGGTCGTCGGCCTTGCGCTGCGCCTCGGCCTCGGCAGCGAGCCGGGCCGGGTCCGGCGCGGGTCCGCCCTGCCAGCTCAGGTCCGTGCAGCCGTCCAGCACGGACACCGGCGCGGTGGCGAGTTTTCCGGTGGCGAGCGCCGCTTCCTTGGCCATCCCCGGGGCGATGCCGCGGTAACCGGCCGCGCCGAAGACCTCGGCGGAAGCGGCGGAGGTCGCGGCCGGCGCCGCGGTGGTTTCCGCCGAACACGCCGCCAGCGCGGCGACCGCGGCGACCGCCGCGGCCGAACGGCCGATGGGCAGGGCAGAACTCTTGTGCATCTGATTCCCCTCGTACCGGACCCGGTGTGCCGGGTCGTCGTTCCCGGTGCACCGAGATATCGATCAACCTACCGGCGGGGACCACCGGATTTCCCGGCTCTTTCGGGACCGGAGCCGGGATGGTCTCCTCGCGGGAATCAGTCCCCGCAAGGAGCCCTTCCTCGGCGGACGGGATCAGCCGCGGATATCGAAAGTCCACCGCGCGTGCGCGCCGGGACCGACGACGAGCGTCGAGTGGCCCAGTTGTTCGACGTGCCTCGTTCCGGCGGGCTGGTTGAGGGCCAGGTCGATCTGGCGCAGGCCGACCTGGTCCGCTGGGACGGTGTCGAAGCGGATGGTCGTCATGCCGTCGGACGCGAGGGCTCCGGTGGGGAGCTCGCACACCGTCATTCCTCCGGCGCGCAGCAGCGGCAGCGTGTTGCCGAGGTCGCGCGCGGTGATGCCCAGGCGGATGCCGGTGACGTCGCGCATCTGGTGGTTGCGGTAGTCGTCGGGCAGGTACCGGTTGCGGCTGACGTCGCCGGGGTACTGCGCGGGACCGGTGTTGCTGCGCGGGTCGGCGAAGTACTCCGCGCGGTATTCCATGCCCCAGGCGCCGAAGGTGTCGTACTGGTCGGTGGTTTGGACTCCGTCGAACCACGGTACCGGCTTGCCGTCGCCGAAATCGCGGGTTTGCAGGAATTCCACCGGGTTCGCGATGCCCGCGTCGCGCAGGTGCCGGACCACTGTGGACAGCTGGCCGGTGTGTTCGACCGAGACTCCCAGGCCCGCCGAACCGAGGTTGCCGTCCTTGCCGGGGACGTCGCCGACACCGAACAGTTCCAGGTAGGTTTCCCGGCCCATCAGGTACCGGCCGGTCCATTTTTCGCCGCCTGAGCCGGTCGTGGTGCGGACCTGGAAGTTCGCGAAGTCCTTGAGATAGGCCGAATGCTCGATGGCGTCGGCGGTCTCGCGGTCCAGGACGCCGTAGGAGTGGTTGAAGCGCAGCAGGTCCGGTTCGTCCGCCTGCGCGGTGGCGGTGCCGGTCGCGGCCAGGGCGAGGAGCACAGCCAGGAGCTGGAGGATCGTCCGGGTTCTTCGAGATGTCGACATGGCGCAGGAGAGTAAGGCGAGCTCGGCGGGCCGGCGGCGTTTTCAGGGAACTCGACCGCAACGGCCTACTGAGAATGTCTTTCTCATTGTCCGGTCAAGTGGAAATTAGTTCACTTGGAGCAGTGACAGTGCATCACATCCAGTAACAGAATCAGGTCCTCGTGCCACCTGATCGGGTGGCATGTCGCGAGGGCATCCGAAAGGACCTGTCAATGACCACTCACCACTGGGGACCCGCCGGGAGGGCGCGCCGCCGCCTGGCCGGAGCGGTGTTCGCCGCGGCTGCCGCCCTGCTCGTGGCGACCGCGCCGAACGCCTCGGCCGCACCGGCCGCGGCCGCGAGCACCTCGGCCGAGACGCCGGACAACCATCAGATGGGCGCCTCCATTCGGGCGCACGAACCCGGCGGCCCGGCGGTCGCGCCGGCGTCGGTCGAGACGACCACGCCGGGCATCGACGTGAGCAGCTACCAGGGAGCGGTCGACTGGCAGTCCTACTGGAACCAGGGCAAGCGGTTCGCCTACGTGAAGGCGACCGAGGGCACGGGCTACCAGAACCCCGACTTCAGCCAGCAGTACAACGGCTCGTACAGCGTCGGCATGATCCGCGGCGCATACCACTACGGCCGTCCTGATCTCTCCGGCGGCGCGGCGCAGGCCGACTACTTCGTCGCGCACGGCGGCGGCTGGTCGCAGGACGGCAAGACCCTGCCCGGCACGCTCGACATCGAATGGGGGCCCAGCTCCGCCTGCTACGGACTGAGCCAGTCCGCGATGGTGTCGTGGATCAAGGCGTTCAGCGACGAGTACCACGCGAAGACGTCGCGCTGGCCGGTGATCTACACGGCCGCCAGCTGGTGGACCCAGTGCACCGGCAACGGGGGCGACTTCAGCGATCTCGACCTGCTCCTTCACCGGCGCCGCCGACCGCGTGACCTCGCGCGTCGCGTCGGCGAGCCGCAGGAGTTGCCGCGCGTGCTCGTGCAACGCCCGTCCGGCCACCGTCGCCTGCACGCCGGTCGGCACCCGATCGAACAACGGCGTCCCGAGTTCGCGTTCGAGGACGCGGATCTGCCGGGTCAGCGCGGGCTGCGACATCACCAGCGACGCGGCCGCCCGGCTGATCGACCCCTCGGTGAACACGGCGACGAAGTACCGCAGCTGACGCAGTTCCATACCCTGGGGTTATACCCCCGTGGTTTGCGCCCCGGCGGCCGCCGGCGGACGCTGGCACGAGAGCCCCGCACGCGGAAAGGAGCCGCTGTCCCGATGAGCAAACGCCAAGTCCGCGTACGCCGGGTCTACGACGCGCCGGAATCCGCCGACGGCTCGCGGGTCCTGGTCGACCGGCTGTGGCCGCGCGGGCTGAGCAAGGACCGCGCCCACCTGGACGACTGGCTCAAGCAGATCTCCCCGTCGACGGAACTGCGCAAGTGGTACGCCCACGACCCGGACCGCTACGGCGAATTCGCGAAACGCTACCGCGCGGAACTCGAAGAACCGGAACGCGCACAAGCGCTGGACCACTTGCGGGCACTGGCCAAAAAGGGCCCGCTGACCCTGCTGACGGCGACCAAACGCAGCGATATCAGCGAAGCGGCGGTGCTGGCCGATCTGCTTCGCTCCTCCTAGCCGTCGGTCAGGAAGCGCCGACCGGAATGCCGTTGCGCTCGGCATACCGGCTGCCCCATTCGTACAGCGCGGTCAGCGCCGGGCGCAGCTCGTCGCCTTCCGGGGTCAGCCGGTACTCGACCGTCGGCACCCGGCCGTCCACCTCGGTCCGGTTCACCAGCCCGGCCGCGGCCAGCTCCCGCAGCTGCGCGGTGAGCACCTTCTCGGTGATGGACGGAATGGCGCGGCGCAGCTGGCCGTACCGGTGCGGGCCTTCCTTGAGCCGCGCCAGGATCACCGGCTTCCACTTCCCGCCCATGATGTCGACAGCCAGTTCGACCGCACACGAGTAGCGCGCTTTCATCCCTCCATCATCGCCTGCCGCTGGTACGCACCGGCAAGTGCGTACTAGGCGGCCTGCCCGGCGCGTGCTTGGGTGATCCGGTGATCCTCGAGTACATCCGGTACCGCGTTCCGGACGGCGGCCACGCGGACTTCGAAGCCGCCTACCGGCGCGCGGCCAAGTCGCTGGCCGCCGCGGAACAGGGTCTCGACTATGAACTCGCGCGCGCCGCCGACGAGCCGGGCTGCTATCTCCTGCGCATCGTCTGGACCTCGGCCGACGCGCACCTCCAAGGTTTCCGGGGCGGACCCCATTTCGCCGCGTTCTTCGCCGAGATCCGGCCCTATGCCGAGCAGATCGAGGAGATGCGGCATTACGAACGCACCGAGGTCGCCGGCCCGGGCGGCGCGGTGCCGACGCTCTACGAGTGGGCAGGGGGAGCAGCCGCGCTGGCCAGGCTGACCGAGGCGTTCTACGTGAAGGTGGGCGAGGACGATCTGCTCGCCGACGTGTTCGCCGGGATGAGCCCGGAGCACCCCGCGCACGTAGCGGTGTGGCTCGGCGAGGTGTTCGGCGGCCCGGCCGCGTACACCGCGCGGCACGGCGGGCACGAGCACATGGTCTGCAGGCATGCCGGACGCGCGATCACCGAGCCGCAGCGGCGGCGCTGGGTCTCGCTGCTGCTGGCCACCGCCGACGACGTCGGGCTGCCCGCGGACCCGGAGTTCCGCGCCGCGCTCGCGGGATATCTCGAATGGGGCAGCAGGCTCGCGGTGATGTTCTCCGCGCCGGACGCCGGACCGCCGGGCGACCAGCCGGTGCCCCGCTGGGGCTGGGGTTCGGCCCCTCCGTGGAACGGATAGCCCGTTCTGTTCGGGCTTCGACCAGCCGCGGCGGAAGATCGTCGTGCGGTCAGTGGTGCCAACTGCGAATGCGCGGGGAAAGTCCTGGTCGGTCGTGGGAAACCGAACCATCGGCGGGATGAGGAGCCGGATGCGGCTGGTCCGCTCGGCCGATGGGGAACGCGTAACGACGGGTGGCGTCCGAGCCCGGTGATGTCTCCGCCGCTCGGAGTCCTCTGTGGACAGTCAATTTTTCAGGCGGGTTCGGCCGTGCGCAGCCGCACCATCGGATACAGTTCCCGGGTGACCTGCCGCGCGGCGGCCGCGACCAGCGGCGCGACCCGCTCCAGCGCGGTGTGCGCGTCGCCGACCAGGGAGATCGCTGCTTCGGGACCTTCCGGGCCGCGGATGGCGACGGCGACACAGGAGATCTCGGAAAAACACTCGCCGCGTTCGAAGGCGAGGCCGTTGCGCTCGCGGATCCGGCCGAGTTCGCGGTGCAAGGCCACCAGGTCGCAGATCGTCCGGCTGGTCTGGCGGCCGAGCGTCGGCATGATCCGGTCTTCGACCTGTTCGGCGGGCAGCCACGCGAGCATCGCCTTGCCGAGGGCGGTGCACTGCGCGGGCGCGCGACCGCCGACGCGCGACGGGACGGTCGCCGCGAACCGGCCGCCGATCTTGTCGAGATACCGGACGTCGGCGCCGTCGAGGATCGCCAGATGCGCGACCATCCCGGTCCGCACCTGCAGCTCGTGCAGCACTGCCGCGGCCGCCTCGCGCAGTTCGAGGTGGCTGCCGCCGGTGCCGCCGAGATTCAGCGCCCGGGTGCCGAGCGCGTAGCCGGACGACGAATGCGACAGCCACCGCAACCGCACGAGCTGGTCGAGGATGCGGTGCGCGGTCGAACGGGGGAGACGGGTCGTGCGCGTGACCTGTTCGAGGGTGAGCCGGGTGCTCGGCGCGTCGAAGGCGTCGAGGATCAGCGTCATCCGCTCGACCATCGAGGGCGGCAGCGCGCGGTCTCGCGAGGCGTCCGTGCCGGGAGAGTCCGTTTCGATCGCGACCACCGCCATGCCGTGCCCCTCGCGGACGAACTGAAATCATTTCTAGTTCGGACGATAGCACGGTGTCCGCGTACGGCGTCAACACGCGACGGGCGACGACGGCGGCACGGCTCCCGATCAGCGGGAGAACCCGCTCGTGTCCGCCCGGCGGCTGTGGGGAACGCTGGCGGGCGAGCGGTTGTGCACAGCGAAGGAGATCGCGCCGGACGGGTGCTGGGGGCACGGTCCGGCTCGACCAGCTGTCCGCCTCCGCCGTGCTGTTCCTCCCCGGACGGGGTCAGCCGAGCGGCTTCTCCCAGATCGAGACGTGCTGCTCGCTATCGTGGGTGAACGGCTTCCCGTCCCAGTTCTCCCACCGCGACCGCAGCCGCAACCCCGCCAATTGCGCCATCAGATCCAGCTCGGCGGGCCACACGTACCGGAACGGAATCGCCCGGAACTCGCCGCGGCCGTCGGCCACCCGCGCGTGGTAGGAACTCATCGACTGCGTCGAGACGTCGTACCGGTCGAATCCCCAATGCGTCGCGCTCAGGTCGAACGGCACGACGGTCTGCCCCGGAGGCAGCTTCCGCAGTTCCGGCACCCCGACCTCGACCACGAAGCACCCGCCCGGTTCGAGATGGGCCGCGGCCGTGCGGAAACATGCCACCTGCGCTTCCTGGGACGTCAGGTTGCCGATCGTGTTGTACACCAGATAGACCACCGAAAACGCCCCGGCGACCCGAGCCGTCGCGAAGTCGCCGATCGTCACGTCGATGGCGTCGCCGCCCGGTTTGGCGCGCAACCGGGCGGCCATCGCGGACGACAGGTCGATCCCGGAAACCGGCACCCCCCGCGCGGCAAGCGGCAGCGCGATCCGGCCGGTGCCGATACCCAGCTCCAGCGCGCGACCGGCACCGGCGAGCCCGGCCAGGACCTCGACCACCGGATCCACCGCTTGCGGGGCGAACATTTCGGCTGACGATTCGTCGTATTTCGCAGCGACACTTTCCCCGAAGTAGTCCTCCACGCCGGAAAAGGTAACCGACTCGATCACCGGCGCGCAGGTCATTTTCCGGCCCGTGCCACCCATTCGTCGACGGCTCGAGCGGCGAAAGCCATAGCCTTGCCCAGATCGCACAGCGCCACGCGCGCGGGTGATCCACAGGAACCAGCACCGGATTCGCGAAATGCCGCGCGTATTCGTCTTCGCCGCGGCCGAAATCCGGCCCGGGCAGAAAGGTACGCGCCCGCGCCGGACCCAGCCACCACCACGTCGAACTAGTTCTCGAATGTCCCGGGTCCGCCAAGCCGTCGCGCCCCGGCTGTCCCACTCACCGGTCGCGGCGGCGTCCGATGGGAGGATCGTGCGCGAGACTGGCCTGATCACGAGCGGAGGAGTCGCGGTGCCGAGAGTCGCCGAGAACCGGGTGCCTGCCACGCCGAGCTCGCCCGCGCAGCAGGAGCGCTACCGGCGCATCCTGCGGGCGGCCGCGGACCACGGCGCGGAGCACGGCCTCGACCGGATCCAGATGCTCGACGTCGCCCGCGACGCCGGCGTAGCCATCGCCACGCTCTACCGCTACTTCCCGTCCAAAACGGTCCTGTTCACCGCGTTGCTGCACAGCCAGATCCAGCAGCTGGACCGCAACAGCGTCCCGGTGAAACCCGGCCAGGAACCGGCCGAGGCGGTCGCGCGCTTGCTGGTCGATGCCGGCCGCGGCCTGCTGGCACGGCCGCGGCTCGCGCAGGCGATGCTGCAGTCGAACAACGCGACAGTCGCCGGAGAATCGCCGAACCTGTCCGCGGCGGTCGAATTCGCCGATCTGATCCTGCGCGTCGCCGGGGTGACCGAGGCCGGCGAGCACGAGCGCCGCCTGGTGCGGTTGATCGAGCAGACCTGGTACGGCGTGCTGACGTCTCAGCTGACCGGGCACATCACCGCGGAGGAAGCGGAGGCGGACACGGTGCTGGCGTGCCGGTTGCTGTTGGCCGAGCTGAGGCCGCCTGCGCGGTGACGGAGCGGTTGCGGCGTCGGAGTGCGGCGGGTTGGCATCTCAGCCGACGCGGCAGCGGGACTGCCGAGCTGACCTGAGCCAGGGCTGCCGCGTCGGCTAGACGGCCGCGGTGCGGTATCCGCCCCGGCACGGTGAGATCTCAGCGAGAGGCGTTGCACAGCGGTCGAGGCCCCGACGTTCCGGTCGCGCTCGCCGAACCGTCCTGCTCGGTGACCGACCCGGACAGGTTCTCCCGGTGACCGGGATCAGCCCGTCGAGCGCGGAGGAGTCCCCGTAGCCTCGCGGCCGTTCCCGGTATCCACCGCAGGAGGCCGTCATGCCGCGCACCGTCGTCGTCACCGGAGCGAGTTCGGGGATTGGGGCCGCGCTCCGCGGTCTTCTCGCCGAGCGCGGCGACCAGGTCCTCGGCGTCGACCTCGCGGGCAGCGACCTCGACGCGGACCTTTCCACGCCGCGAGGCCGCGCCGATGCGGCCGAGGAAGTCGGCAAGCGCACCGGGCACGTCGACGCGGTGATCACGTGCGCCGGAACGTCGGACCCAGGCGAAGCGATGGTCACGGTGAACTACTTCGGCAGCACCGAGTTCGTCGAAGCCCTGCGGCCGTTGCTCGCGAAATCCGAGGCTCCCCGCGTCGTCCTGGTCGGCTCGATCTCCGGCACCCAGCCGAACGACCCCGCGGTGGTCGAGACTTGCCTGCGCGGCGACGAGCAAGCCGCGTTGACCGCTGTCCGCGAGGCGATCGCGGACCATCGGGCGTTCCAGTTGTACCCGTCCTCGAAGGCCGCGATCGCGCAGTGGGCCCGCCGAACCTCGGTCTCGGAAGGCTGGGCGGACGCGGGAATCGCGGTCAACGTGGTCGCGCCCGGCGTGGTCCGGACGCCGATGACCGCCGGGCTTTTCGCGGACCCGAAGAGGAAAGCGGTGATGGACCAGGCTGTTCCGATGCCGTTGCACGGTTACGCGGCCGCCGAAGACGTCGCGCGAGTTCTGGCGTATTTCGCCGACGCCGCGACCACGCACATCACCGGCCAGGTCGTCTACGTCGACGGCGGTGCCGAAGCGACCCTCCGTCCGGCGGCGCTCTGCTGATGACGACTTACGCCGGAAGCCCGGGCGTCCCCGTGTCGCCTGTCCCCCGTGACGACGGTATTGACGTTGCTGCCGCGGCGGCCCGGCGGGTGGTCAGCGCGCTCTTGCACGTGGGTGCGGACGGCGGCGCGCCAATGGCGGACATCGCCCGCGACCTCGACCGGATCGCCGACCAGCTCGAAGAGCACGCGCCGGAACGGCAGGAGCGCGTCATCGGCATGTGGGCAGGGAGACCGCGCCACGATCCGGTCACCGGCCCGGAAAACGCGCTCGCGCCGCCGGTGCGCCTGCACGGACTGCCGGACGGTTCGGTGACCGGCACGGTGACGCTCGGCCTGCCGTATCAGGGCCCGCCGGGCTGCGTGCACGGCGGGATTTCCGCGCTGTTGCTGGATCACGCGCTCGGCGTCGCCAACAGCTGGGGGCCTGGGCCGGACGGGATGACCGGCACGCTCAGCGTCCGGTACCACCGGACGGCTCCGCTGTTCGAGGAATTGACGATCCGCGCGCGGCAGGAATCCAGCGAGGGCCGCCGGATCCGCACGACCGGCGAAATTCTCGCCGGCGGCCGGGTATGCGTTTCCGCGGACGGGATTTTCGTGGCGGGACACGTCGCGCGTCCGGTCGCGCAGGACGAAGGAGGCCGATGAACACGCTCGCGGGCCGGGTGGCCCTGGTGACCGGCGCCGGACAAGGCGTCGGGCAAGGAATCGCGCTGGCGCTGGCGGGGGAGGGGGTGTCGGTTGCGGTCCTCGGGCGCACCCGGGGCAAACTGGACGAGACCTGTCGCCTCGTGCGGGAGCGGGGCGCCGCCGCGGAACCGTTCGAGTGCGATGTCGCGGACACCGAGTCGGTCCCCGGCGTTGTCGACGCGGTCGTCGCGCGGTTCGGCCGGCTGGACATCCTGGTCAATAACGCGTACTCCGGCGCATTCGGACCGTTGCTCACCATGAGCGATGAGGACTTCGCCCGCGGTTTCGAGGCCGGCCCGTTCGCCGCGTTCGCGTTCATGAAGGCCGCTCATCCGCATTTGAAGGCCACCGGCGACGGTTCGATCGTCAATCTGGTCACCTCGGCGATGGTGCGCTGGGATCCCACCGCTTATGGTGCTTACGCGGCGGCGAAACAAGCCCTGCGCTCGCTGTCGCGCACCGCCGCGGTGGAATGGGCCCGCGACGGGATCCGGGTCAACGCGATCGCGCCGCACGCGCTTTCGCCGGGGCTGAAATGGTGGACCGAGCACAATCCCGAAGAGGCCGCCGAATTCGTCTCGACCATTCCCCTGGGCCGGATCGGGGAATGCGAACAGGACATCGGCCGCGCCGTCGTCGCGCTGGTCGGCCCCGATCTGCGCTACCTGACCGGAGCCACCGTGCCGCTCGACGGCGGCCAAGCCTATTTCGGCTGAACCGGCCGAGGACGGCCCCGTATCCGGCCGTGATCGTCAGCATCGAGCAAGCGAATCCGCGGCTGCCGCCGGAGGTGCGGTTCGTCGGGGACCTGGGTGCTGGCGGCGCGGCTGGAAGAGGGCAGCGGGTCGCCCGTCTGTCGCTACTGAGGAACCGGCCGAGCAGCCGCCGTCCGTCTCGGACGCTTCTTCGAGCCGCCCGGCGACAGCGCGGGGTCCGGGCGGAGCGTTACCGCGACCGGGGCCCTCCGTCGGTTGGCTTGCCTCCCGGTCACCGGGATCGCCGGAGCGGGCCAGGCTCTCCGTTTCCTAGCGTGGCCAGGTGACTTCCACGACTCCCGGCCCGCCCGATCCGCTGGCGCCCGCGCGGCTCGGGCCGGTGCGGTTGCGCAATCGCGTCGTCAAAGCGGCGACTTACGAGGGACTGAGCCATCGCGGCCGGGTCACCCGGGATCTGGTCGATTTCCACGTCGGCTACGCGAAGGGCGGCGTCGGGATGACGACGGTCGCCTATTGCGCGGTCGCGAAGGAAGGTCGCACTGACCGGCATCAGATTCACTGGACCGACGAGGCGCTGCCGGGACTGCGCGTGCTCACCGAAGCGGTGCACGCCGAGGGCGCGGCGATCTCGGCGCAGATCGGGCACGCCGGGCCGGTCGCGGATCCGAAGGGCAACGGGCGGCCCGCGCTCGCCCCGAGCCGGTATTTCCACCGGGCGACGCTCGGCTTCGCGAAGGAAATCGACCACGCTGGGATCGAGCGCGTCAAACGCGCTCATGCCGACGCGGCCAAAACCGCCATCGAGTGCGGGTTCGACGCCATAGAAGTCCACTTAGGACACAACTATCTGATCAGTTCCTTCTTGAGCCAGAAGCTCAACCGCCGCACCGACGAATACGGCGGCTCGCTCGAAAACCGTGCCCGGCTCGCGCGCGACACGATGCGCGCGGTGCGCGACGCGGTCGGCGACCGGATCGCGGTGATCGTGAAATTGAACATGGACGACGGCGTGCCCGGCGGTTTCTGGCTCGACGAGGCGATCCCGGTGGCGCAGTGGCTCGAAGCCGACGGTACCTGCGACGCGCTCGAGATGACAGCCGGTTCTTCGCTGCTGAACCCGATGTACCTCTTCAGAGGGGACGCACCGGTCCGCGAATTCGCGGCGGTGCTGCCGCGGCCGCTCAGGCTGGGCGTGCGGATGATCGGGAAGCGTTTCATTCGCGAATACCCTTACCGGGACGCGTTCCTGCTCGAAGACGCGCGGCAGATCCGGGCCGCGGTGAAGCTGCCGATGGTGCTGCTCGGCGGCATCACCGACCGCGCGTCGATGGAGCTGGCGATGCGGGAGGGATTCCAGTATGTCGCGATGGGCCGGGCGTTGCTGCGCGAGCCGGATCTGGTGAACCGGATCTCGGCGGAACCGGAAACGCCGTCGTTGTGCGTCCACTGCAACAAGTGCATGCCGACGAACTTCACCGGGACGCGGTGTGTGCTAGTGGACCGGACTACGACCCGGGGTGCGGATTGGGGCCAGCCCGCGGGTTACGTGGGTTGAGGAGCGGATGCCCGCGGCGACGGCTTCGCGCAGCCGAGGTCTGCTGCTGTGCACGCCCCCGGCCACGCCGTCCGCGGCGACGGTGCCGCAGGAGCCACCGGCTGGCGATCCCCGCGCGCGGCGAGACGGCGGCTGGTCGCCCCGTCGACCCCCAGTGTTCCCGGTCGATCCTGGCTCGCCGGAGTGCCTCCTGTGCCAGGGAAACGCTCGCGGTCTCAACCTAGCACTTGTTTGGTAGACTGATCGCTCCCGGCAAGAAGGGAGCAGCATGCCTGTCAGCTTCGACCTGACCGGTCGCGTCGTACTCGTCACCGGCGGAGCGCGCGGCGTCGGGGACGGCATCGTCGCGACATTCCTCGAAGCGGGTGCCGAGGTCGAGATCTGCGGGCGCACGGAACCGGAGAAGCTGCGCGAGGCGGACGGCCGCGAGCCGCGGTTCGCGCAGGTCGACGTGCGGGAGCCGGAGCAGGTCCAGAAGTGGCTGGAAGAGATCGGCGAGCGGCACGGGCGGCTCGACGTCGTGGTCAACAACGCGGGCGGCGCGCCGTTCGCGCAGTTCTCCGGGGCCTCGCCGAGGTTTCATCGCAAGATCAACGAGCTCAACTTCCTGGCCGCGGCGTACGTGCTGCACGCGGCGCATCCGCTCCTGCGCGAGACGCCCGGGGCGTCGGCGGTGAACGTCACGTCCATCTCCGCGCGGCGGCCCAGTCCGGGCACGGCGGTGTACGGCGCGGCGAAGGCGGCGCTGGAAAGTCTCACGACCAGCTTGGCCGTGGAATGGGCACCGCGGGTGCGGGTCAACGCGGTCAGTTGCGGATTGGTCGAGACGCCGGGTTCCGAGGACCACTACGGCGATCCGGAACAGCGCGACGCGGTCGCCCGGACGATCCCGCGTGGACAGTTCGCGTCGCCGGAGGAGGTCGGTCAGGCCTGTTTGCTGCTGGCGTCGCCGCTCGCGAGCCACGTCAGCGGAGCGGTGCTCAATGTGGACGGAGGCGGCGAATGGCCCGCCTTCCTCCAGCACACCCCGAACGCCTGAGGAGGACCCCGCGTGCCCGAAGCCGTGATCGTGTCCGCCGGCCGAACGAAGCCTTCACCGCGCAGGTGCTGCCCCGCGTCGATCAGCTGAGCCGCGACCGCTCACGAGGTCACCTCAGTTCCCGCTTGAGGATCTTCCCGCTGGCGTTCCGCGGCAGCTCCTTGATCGCCACGAACTCGCGCGGCACCTTGAAGTTCGCCAGCCGCTCCCGGCAGTACTCGCGCAGCGCCTCCGCGTCCAGCTCGACCCCCGCCCACAGCGTCACGTAAGCGCGGCCGACCGAGCCCATCCGCTCGTCGTCCACGCCGACCACCGCGGCCTCCACGACGTCCGGATGCGTGCTCAGCACGTTCTCCACCTCGGCCGGGTACACGTTGAACCCGCCGACGGTGAACATGTCCTTGAGCCGCCCGGTGATCTTGACGCAGCCGTGCTCGTCCAATCGCCCGACGTCGCCGGTGTGCAGCCAACCGTCGGCGTCGATCGCCGCCGCGGTCGCGTCGGGGTCGTCGAAGTAGCCGAGCATCACGAACTCGCCCCGGATCAGGATTTCGCCGTCGGCGCCGACCGGCAGGTCCTTGCCCTTCTCGTCGACCGTCCGGATTTCCAGTCCGGGCACCGCCGGGCCGGTCGTCTGCGCGACGTGCCGTGGGTCCTCGTTCGGCCGCGACTGGGTCGCCACCACGCATTCGGTGAGCCCGTACGCCTGCGCGACCTGCTCGAAGCCCAGGATGTCCAGCATGTCCGAGAACAGGTTCTCCGGCACCGTAGCCGCACCGGCGATGGCGAACCGCAACGACGACAGGTCGAATTCGGTGCGGCGCGGGTGGTTGATCAGCGTGGTGAAGATGGTGGGCGCACCGGGCAGCACTGAGATGCCGACTCGTTGGATCAGCTCCATCAGCGCGACCGGGTCGAACGTCCGCACCGGGTAGATCGTCGTGCCCGCGGTGATCGCCGCGACGACCCCGGCCTTGTACCCGAAGGAGTGAAAGAACGGATTGACGATCGCGTACTTGTCAGCGGGGGTGAGCGACGCGCCTTTAGCCCACACTTCCGCGACGCCGATCGTCTGGGCGTGCGTGCTCATCACGCCCTTGGGCACGCCCGTGGTGCCTGAGGTGTACAGAATGTCCGCCACCGTGGAAGGCGTTACCGCGGCTTCGTCGACGGGCGGCGCCGCGTCCGCCCCGGCGAGGAATTCGTTCCACGGCACCGCAACGCCGTCCGGCCCGAGGTCGATCACGGTGTGCAGCCGCGGAAGCCCGGGTATCGCACCGGAACCGCCGACGCGGGCCGCGGCCTCGGTGAGCATCCCGAGATAGTCGTTCCCCAGGAATCCGTTGCACAGCACCAGCACCGAGGCGCCGGACCGCTCCAGCACCACTCGGGCTTCCTCGCCGCGGTACCGGGTGTTGATCGGCACGAGCGCCGCGCCGAGGCACTGCGCGCCCAGGAACGTCAGGATGAATTCGACCCGGTTCGGGGACCACACCGCGACCCGGTCGCCGGACCGGACGCCGGCCGCCGCCAGCGCCCGGGCAACGGTGCGCGCCCGCTCCCGCAATCCGGTCCAGGACAGCTGTGTCGTACCGTCGACCACGGCCGGAGCGTCGCCGTGGCGGCGGGCGGCTTCGTCGAGCAAGGCGGGCATCGTGCGAGGTGTCGACACGCGGGTCTCCTCACTGAACAAGTGCTTGTTCGGTAGCATAGGGGAAAGCAGCGGGCAGGAAGGGATCCATGCGATGACTCCGCGAACCGGCCGGGCTCCGGTCAAGAACGGCGGCACCCGGCGCGGCGAGCTGCTGGGCATCGCCGCTCAGCTGTTCGCGACCCGGGGCTACTCCCAGACCACCGTCCGCGACATCGCCGACGAGGCGGGCATCCTGTCCGGCAGCCTGTACCACCACTTCGCGTCCAAGGAGGACATGCTCCGCGAGATCCTCAAGGAGTTCATGGACGACCTGCTGGCCGCGTTCACCGAGATCGCCGGGAAGGACGGCACGCCGCGCGAGCGGTTCGACGCGCTGGTGCACACGTCCTTCGCGACGATTCACGAGCGGCCGTTCGCGGTGGCGCTGTACCAGAACGAATCGGCCGTCGTCGGCAGCCTCGCCGATTTCGACTTCGTCGGGAAGACGTCGCTGAAGATCGAGAAACTGTGGCTCAGCGTGCTCCAGGCGGGCCGCGAGACCGGCGAATTCCGCGACGACCTGGAGACGAGCCTGGTGTACCGGTTCATCCGGGACACCGTCTGGTCGTCGGTCCGCTGGTACAACCCGCGCGGAAAGCTCCGCCACGATGTCGTGGCGGAGCAGTACCTTGCGATGCTGTACGGCGGTCTGCTCGCCGGCTGAGCGGTTCAGGGCCGCGACTCCTTGCCTTCTCGCTCCTTGACCTCGCGGTCCCGCGCCCCGCGCGGGTCGAGCACGGTGCGGATCAGCTCCAGTTCGCGCTCGTCCGGCACCCGCGACACCCCGGCGCCGCTGAAGTCCAGGTCGAAGCCGGTGTTGGCGCGCACCTCGTCCGCGGTGACGCCCGGGTGCAGCGAACGCACCTTCAGTCGTCCGTCCTCGTCGTAGTCGAGCACCGCCAGGTCGGTCACCACGACGCCGAGGTCGTGGAACCGCAGCGCCGTCGACGGATGCGCGCGGGCCCGGTCGTTGCCGACGCCGGACACGACGTCGACCCGGTCCACGAACACCCGGCTCGAATGCCGGCTCACCCAGTAGTCGGTGCGGTGGTTGACCGTGTTGCCCGGCGCGCCGCGCATGCCGATCAGCTGGCGTTTCGGCTTTCGCCAGTCGCCGATCAGCGAGATGTTCTGGTTGCCGAACCGGTCGAGCTGGCTCGCTCCCATCATCGAATGCCGCCGCCCGGTGTTGAGGATGTCGAAGATCCGCCCGAACGGGGCCCAGCCCTCGACGGTGCCGCCGGCCGCGGCGGTTTTGCCCAGCGGCGGCGGGTCGGCCATGAGGTGGCATTCGCCGTCGGACAGCACCAGCTCGGGGGAGTGGGTGAGGCGGGCCAGCCGTGCGCTGATCGCCGGGACCGTGCCGACCGCGTGGGCCAGCACCTCGCCGGAGCCGTGCCACGCGTCGGAGCACGCGGCGATGCAGACTTCGGCGCGGGTCGCGGGGGCACTCATGCGGACTCCTTCTCAGTCGCGCGGTGGAAGGCGCGCACCGCCTCGTGGTAGCTGGCCTCGTCGCCGGTCAGGTAGGTCTCGCGGAACCGCTGCCACGCTTCCTCGTCCTGCGCCGACTGGGCGTAATGCCGCTGGAACGCCTCGTCGCGGCCGTAGTCCGGGTCGCACGAGGTGAAGTGCGCGCCGTTCGGGGCCTCGATCACGCCGTTCACGAACATCCGGCTGATCAGCAGCGACGTCGACCGCTCAGTGGCGGTGAGGTCCTTGGTGTCCACGACCTTCTCGACGCTCAGCAGCGTCTTGTCCGAGGCCATCGCGAACAGGTCGTCGAAGTACGGATCAGGCCCGAGGAACTGGCCGTTGCCGAGAGCGTCGCCGCGGTTGAGGTGGAGCAGCGAGACGTCCGGGCGCACTGCGGGCACCGCGATGTACACGTCGTCGTCATACGGCGAGGCGACGGTTTTCAGTTCCGGGTTCATCAGCAGCACGTCGCTTTCCAGCCCGGCCCGCGTCGGCAGGAACGACAGCCGGTTGGCGCCCGCCCGGAGCGCGGCGACGAACATGCCCTCGTCGTACTCGGTGGTCTCGACCCGGCCGCCCTCGCGCGCGGCGCGGAAATGCGGGTCGAGCGGGATCGTGTCGAGCGAGACGAACCCGTAGATCACCCGGCGCACCTTGCCCGCCGCGCACAGCAGCCCGACCTCGGGCCCGCCGAAGGTGACCAGCGTGAGGTCTTCGACGTCGCTGCGCAGCAGTTCGCGCACCATCGCCATCGGCTTGCGCCGCGACCCC
This sequence comes from Amycolatopsis echigonensis, assembly GCF_002846615.1. Taxonomy (NCBI): domain Bacteria; kingdom Bacillati; phylum Actinomycetota; class Actinomycetes; order Pseudonocardiales; family Pseudonocardiaceae; genus Amycolatopsis; species Amycolatopsis echigonensis. The sequence goes on from NZ_PJMY01000003.1 coordinate 6,498,921, forward strand.
CAGCCGCCGATCCCGACGGTCATCCCGGACCGGACGTATTCGGTGACGCCGTCCAGGGTCATGGACTTGCCGCCCATTCGTTCCTCCATTGTGTTTCCGCTCAGGCGGGCTCGGCCCGGATCACGCGCCGGTCCGGAGCCGGGCCCGGTGTTCCCGGGCGTCGCCGAAGAGGTGCGCCAGCGCGTGCGCCCGTTTGAAATACAGCTGGGCGTCGTGCTCCCAGGTGATCGCGATTCCGCCGTGCAGCTGGACAGTCTCGGCCGCGACCGCGGTGAAGGCCTCGCTGCACCAGGATTTCGCGTACGCCGCCTGCTGGACGAGATCGTCGCCGTTGCTCGCCGCGAATCCGGCCGCCCACGAGATCGAGCGCGCGGTTTCGACCTGTACCAGCATGTCCGCGACCCGGTGTTTCAACGCCTGGAACGAACCGAGCGGACGGCCGAACTGTTCGCGTTCCTTGAGGTGCGCTACGGTCCGGTCCAAACAGGACTGTGCGCCGCCGACCTGCAGTGCGGTGCAAGCGATCGCCGCGATGGCGTGCAGCCGGGGGAGCGCTTCGGTGAAGTCGGCGGCGAGCAGTGTCGCCGGGGTGTCGCGGAACTCGACCTGGGCGAATCTGAGCGTTTGGTCGACCGCTGGGGTGGCTTCCGCGGCGACGTCGGCCTGGAACAGCGCGGGGCGTCCGTCGGCCATCGCGACCACCAGCAGGTGCGACGCCTGCGCGCCGTCCAGTACCAGCGTCGCGGTTCCGTTCAGGGTTCCGGCCGAGGCGACCACGTCCGAACCGTCGGTTCGATGGCGTCCGGCACGATCCGCCCAGGCCAGCGCGACGACGCCGCCCGCCGCGATCTCGGGGAGCAACTCAGGCGCGTCCGCGGCCAGTAATGCTTGCGCCGCAAGCACTCCCGAACCCAACAGCGGTGAAGGCGTCAGGCTCGCGCCCAGTTCCTCCAGCACGACATGCGTTTCGAACAGGCTGAACCCGGCTCCGCCGTACTCCTCGGGAATGGCCAGCGCCGCGACCCCGATCTGCTCGCACAACGCGGACCACAGCTCGGTGTCGTACCCGGACGGCGAGTCGATCGCCGCCCGCAGGTCGGTCTTCGCGGCCCGCCGGGTGACCATCCCGCGGACAGCGGCGGCGAGTTCCCGCTGCTCGTCGGTCAGCGCGAAGTGCATCAGCGGCCCCTCATCAGGCTCTCCAGCACCCGCGCGCGGTGCACGGCCGGCGTGCCCCAGCAGCCCACGAGCGCCCGGACGCGCAACAGCCACAGACTCAGATCGCATTCGAGCGTGTAGCCGATCGCGCCGTGCAACTGCAGTCCGGTGCGTGCGGCGAGCTGCGCCGCGTCCGACGTCGCGACCTTCGCCGCCGAGATGGAGCGGGCGTGGGGTTCGCGCGCCGCGCCGAGCAGCAGCGGACGGGCGAAGTCGAGGGCGACCCGGACGTCGGCGACAGCGTGCTTGAGCGCTTGGTATTCACCGATCACGCGGCCGAATTGCCGTCGTTGGCCCAGGTAGGCCACGGTGTCGGCGAGCATCCGTTCGCCGCAGCCCAGCAACTCCGCCGCGCAGGCGAGGCTGGCGAGGTCGAGTGCTTTCTGTCGCGTCTCCGGGGACACCGGTTGAACCTCGGCAGCTGCGGTGACTTCGAACAGATGCCGGGAAGGATCGACCGACTGCAGTGCGCGGCCGATTTCCGCCCGGGCCAAGGAATCTCCTACCACGAAGACGTCCGTCGCGACGTCAGCGTCCAGTGCGTACGGAGCGTCCGGCGCGGCTGCGAAGGTCACCACGGCATCCCCGGAAGCCAGTGACGACAGCAACGACGCGTCGGTGACCAGCGCGGGCGCGGCCGCGATCGACTCGATCACCGGACCGGGCACGCCGTGGTACCCGAGCCGCTCGAAGGCCACGATCAGATCGACCGGGGTCCCGCCGGCGCCGCCGTGTTCCTCGGGCACACCGAGCGCGGTGACGCCCAGCTCGGCGAGCTGCTTCCACAACAGCAGCCCGGGTTCCGGCCGCTGGGCCGCCCAGGACCGGTTGACGCCGGGGACGTCGGCCGCGCCCAGCAGGGCGTCCAGCGCTTCGGCGAACGCGCGCTGTTCGGCGGACAGCCGGAACTTCATGCCTGTGCCTTCCCGCGTTCCCCGCGGGGGAGGCCGAGCAGCCGTTCCGCGACGATGTTGCGCTGGATTTCGTTGGTGCCGGCGTAGATCGGGCCGCCAAGGGCGAACAGGTAGTCCTCCATCCAGCGTCCGCGCACTTCCTGATCCGCGCCGAGCAGGTCCAGCGCCGTTTCGTGGATGCCGAGGTCGAGCCCGGTCCAGAAGAGCTTGTTCACGCTGCCCGCCGCGCCGACGTCGCCGCCGTTTTGGACGTGGTCGACGGTGTCCCACGTGTAGAGCCGGTAGGCCTCGGCCTTGATCCACGCGTCGGTCACGCGGTCCCGCAGGTGCGGCGCTTCGGCCCCGCGCTCGGCCCAGAGGTCCAGCAGCCGGTCCGCCGCCGCGAGGAACCGCCCGGGCGAACGCAGCGAGAGGCCGCGTTCGTTGCCCGCGGTGCTCATCGCGACACGCCAGCCGTCGCCGACCCCGCCGAGCACGTCCTGATCAGGCACGAAGACGTCGTCGAAGAAGATCTCAGCGAACCCGCAGTCGCCGTCGAGCTGGGCGATCGGCCGGACGGTGACGCCGTCCGAATCCAGCGGGAACAGGAAGTACGTGAGGCCGCGGTGCCGTTCGGCGTCCGGATCCGAGCGGAAAAGGCCGAAACCCCAGTCCGCGAACGGAGCGCGGGAACTCCAGATCTTCTGTCCGTTGAGGACCCAGCCGCCGCGCTCGTCGTCGCGCACGGCCGTGCTCCGGATCCCGGCGAGGTCGCTGCCCGCTTCGGGCTCGGACCAGGCCTGCGCCCAGATCCGGGCGCCGTTCGCGGTCAACGGGAGGTGCTGCCGGCGCTGGTTGTCCGTGCCGTGCTCGAAGATGATCGGGGCCAGCAGCGAGATGCCGTTCTGCGCGATCCGCGTCGGTGCGCCGCTGAGGTAGTACTCCTCCTCGAAAAGCACCCACTCGGTCAACGTCGCGTCGCGGCCGCCGTACTCGGCGGGCCAGGTGACCACGGACCACCGGCCCTCGGCGAGCTTCGCTTCCCACTCGCGATGCGCGCGGGCCCCATCCTCGGTGTCCATCGACGGCAGCGGGCCGGGGCTGTTCTCCGCCAGCCAGGCTCGGGCCTCCGCGCGGAACTCCTCTTCCGCGGCGGTGAATTCTGGGCTCATGACTCTCCCGCGGCCTTCTTGTTGGCCTTCGCCATCGAACGCGCGTCGAGCCCGGCGAGCGAATCGGCGTCCAGTTCGGCGTTGTGCGCGTGCGCGGCGTGGTGCAGGCCGAACACCGAGTCCATTCCGGACCGCATGCCCATCAGGTCTTCCGCCTGGTTGACCGCCTTCTTGGTGAGCGCGAGACCCAGCTGCGGCATTTGCGCGATCCGCTCGGCGATCGCGAACGTCGCGTCTTCGAGTTCGGCGCGCGGCACGACGTGGTTGACCATGCCGAGCGCCTGCGCGCGGTCGGCTCCGAACCGGTCGCCGGTGTAGAGGAATTCCTTCGCCGCGCGCGGGTTCATCACCCACGGATGGGCGAAGTATTCGACGCCCGGGATGCCCATCCGCACGACCGGGTCGGAGAAGAACGCGTCGTCGGAGGCCACGATGAAATCGCACGACCACGCGAGCATCAGGCCGCCCGCGATGCACGCGCCCTGCACCATCGCGATCACCGGCTTCGGGATCTCCCGCCACCGCCGGCACATGCCGAGGTAGACCTCCGATTCGCGGGCGAACCGGGAATCGACGCCCGCGCGGTCGGTGTGGTCCCACCAGATGACCGCTTTGCGCTCGAAGCTCTGGTCGACGTCGCGGCCCGGGGTGCCGATGTCGTGCCCGGCGCAGAAGTGCTTGCCGTTGCCCGCCAGCACGATCGCCTTGACGTCCGGGTCGTCCACCGCCTTCGTGAACGCGGCGTCCAGTGCGTAGGTCATCTTCGAGTTCTGGGCGTTGCGGTACTGCGGCCGGTTCAGCGTGACGACCGCGACCGGACCGCGCACCTCGTAGGTCACGACCTGTTCGTCGGTGCTTTCCTCGGTTCCGCTCACCGCGCATCACTCCTTCTCGGTTCGGCGGCGATGCTACCAAACAAGTGCTTGGTTTGGTAGCGTGGCGGGACCAGGCGCCGGCGGACCGGGAGGACGGGTGGATCTTCGCTACACCCCCGAGGACGAGCAGTTCCGCGCCGAGGTGCGCGAATGGCTCAGCGACCACCTGGCGGGCGAGTTCGCCGCACTGAAGGGCCTCGGCGGATCCGGGCGCGAGCACGAGGCGCCGCAGGAGCGGCAGGCGTGGAACCAGCATCTGGCCGCGCACGGCTGGACGTGCCTCGGCTGGCCGGTCGAATACGGCGGGCGCGGGCTGAACCTGCTGCGGCAGGTGATCTTCCACGAGGAGTACGCCCGGTCCAACGCTCCGGCGCGGGTCAACCACCTGGGCGAGGAGCTGCTCGGGCCTACCTTGATCGCGCACGGCACGGAGGAGCAGCGGCGGCGGTTCCTTCCGGGGATCGCCGGGGTCACGGAGCTGTGGTGTCAGGGCTATTCCGAGCCTGGGGCCGGGTCCGATCTGGCCGGGGTGCGCACGCGGGCTCGGCTGGAGGGCGGCGAGTGGGTGATCGACGGGCAGAAGATCTGGACGTCGCTCGCCCAGCACGCGCAGTGGTGTTTCGCGGTGGTGCGGACCGAGCCGGGGTCTCGGCGGCACGCCGGGCTGTCGTATTTGCTGGTGCCGATGGATCAGGCCGGGGTCGAGGTGCGGCCGATCCGGCAGCTGACCGGGACCAGCGAGTTCAACGAGGTCTTTTTCGACGGGGCTCGGACTGAGGAGTCCTTGGTGGTCGGCGCGCCCGGGGACGGCTGGCGGGTAGCGATGGCGACGCTCGGGTTCGAGCGCGGGGTGTCGACTATCGGGCAGCAGGTCGGGTTCGCCCGGGAGCTGGCGGGCGTGGTCGCGACAGCCAAGGCGAACGGGCGCTATGACGATCCGATTCTGCGGGACCGATTGGCTCAAGCCTTTGTGGGGCTTGAAGTGTTGCGGGTGCATGCATTGCGGACGCTCAGTGCGTACGAGGCCGGGTCGCAGGGGCCGGAGGCTTCGGTTTCGAAGCTGCTGTGGGCTCGGTGGCATCGGGAGCTCGGGGAGCTGGCGATGGATGTCCGCGGGGGTTCCGCGCTGACCGCGACCGGTTCTTACGATCTTGACGCGCAGCAGACGCTTTTTCTCTTCAGCCGGGCCGACACGATTTATGGCGGTTCGGACGAAATCCAGCGCAATATCATTGCCGAGCGGGTGCTCGGCCTGCCCAGGGAGCCGCGACCGTGAGCGTTAAACCAGAACAGCCCGCGCCTGATTACGTGCCGGGCCACGGATTGCTGGCCGAACGCGTGGTCGTCGTGACAGCAGCGGCTGGCGCGGGCATCGGTGCGGCGGTTGCCCGGCGGTGTTTGGAGGAGGGCGCTCGGGCTGTCGTCATCGGGGACACGCACGAGCGGCGGCTTGCCGAGGCGGCTTCCAAGCTGGCGGCGGAGTTCGGTGCCGAACGGGTCGCGTCGGTGGTGTGTGATGTGACCGACGAGGATCAGATCGCGGCGTTGCTCGACGCGGCCGAAGCGTTCGGCGGGGTCGAGGTCATGGTGAACAACGCCGGTCTCGGGGGCACGGCGTCGATCACCGAGATGACCGACGAGCAGTGGTCGTTGGTGCTGGATGTGACGCTTACCGGGACTTTCCGATGCATTCGGGCGGCTTCGCGGCGGATGATCGCTCGCGGTATCCGCGGGGTGATCGTGAACAACGCTTCGGTCATCGGCTGGCGGGCGCAGGAAGGGCAGGCGCATTACGCGGCTGCCAAGGCCGGGGTGATGGCGTTGACCCGGTCCGCGGCGATGGATCTGGCCCCGTCCGGCATCCGGGTCAACGCGGTGTCGCCTAGTTTGGCGATGCATCCGTTCCTGGAGAAGGTCACTACCGCTGAGCTGCTCACGGAACTGAAGGGGCGCGAGGCGTTCGGGCGCGCTGCGGAGCCTTGGGAAGTCGCCAATGTGATGGTGTTTCTCGCGAGTGCGTATTCGTCGTATCTCACCGGTGAAGTCGTCTCGGTGAGCAGTCAGCATCCCTGATCCCGCAGGAGGATTTCGTGCCCGAGGCATATGTGGTCGACGCGGTCCGCACGCCGGTCGGCCGTCGTGGCGGTTCGCTCGCCGGAGTGCATTCGGCGGATTTGGGCGCGCACGCGATCAGTGCGCTCGTGCAGCGGACGGGCATCGATCCCGGTGCGGTGGACGATGTCATTTTCGGTTGCTGCGACACGATCGGGTCGCAGGCCGGGGATATCGCGCGGACTGCCTGGCTCGTGGCGGGATTTCCGGACCACGTGCCGGGGGTGACCGTGGACCGGCAGTGCGGTTCGTCGCAGCAGGCAGTGAATTTTGCTGTGCAGGGGGTGCTGTCCGGGACCGCGGATCTGATTGTCGCCGGGGGAGTGCAGAATATGTCTGCTATTCCGATTTCGTCGGCGATGGTGGTGGGGCAGCAGTTCGGGTTCAGCACGCCGTTCGCGGAGTCGCCGGGGTGGCAGGCTCGGTACGGGGACCAGGAAGTTTCGCAGTTCCGGTCGGCGCAGATGATTGCCGAGAAGTGGGAACTTTCCCGTTCCTCGCTGGAAGAGTTCGCGTTCGAGAGCCACCGCCGGGCGCTGGCGGCGATCGATGGCGGCAGGTTCGCGCGGGAGATCTCGCCGGTGGGGACGTTTTCGGTGGACGAGGGGCCGCGGCGGGATACTTCGCTGGAGAAGATGGCTGGGCTCAAGCCGTTGGAGGAGGGCAGTCCGCTTACCGCTGCGGTGGCTTCGCAGATCAGCGACGGTGCTGGGGCTTTGCTGATCGCGTCCGAACGGGCGGTGGCCGAGCATGGGTTGACGCCTCGGGCCCGGGTGCATCACATCAGTGTGTACGGGGCGGATCCGGTGTGGATGTTGACCGCGCCTATTCCGGCTACGCAGCGGGCGTTGGAGAAGACTGGGATGTCGGTGGAGGACATCGATCTGTTCGAGTGCAACGAGGCGTTCGCGCCGGTCGTGCTGGCTTGGATGCGGGAGGTTGGGGTGCCGCATGAGAAGGTCAATGTGAATGGCGGCGGGATCGCGTTGGGGCATCCTATTGGGGCTACTGGGGCTCGGTTGATGACTACGTTGCTGCACGAGTTGGAGCGGTCTGGGGGGAGGTATGGGCTGCAGGTGATGTGTGAGGGGGGCGGGCAGGCCAATGTGACTGTGTTGGAGCGGGTTTAGGCTGTGGTTTGCGGGGCCCCGGGTTCGGCTCGTCGCCTGGCGGCGACATTGCGGTTGGTGATTGCGTGGGGGCACCCCGAAGCTGAGTGTGACTACGGCGCGGGGGTGCTTGTCTAGGCGGGAAAGATGCCTTGACAAGCACTCCCGCGCCGTGTTTTGGCTTCGTGTCGGGGTGCGGGGGTGGTGTGGGTGCTGGGTGAGTTGGGTGCGTGGGCGGCGGTTTGGTGGGTGCGGCGTGGGGTGGTCCGTGAAGGTGCCCTTGAGGGGAGCAAGGCGGTGAGGGGTTCCTCGCGGGCGGCGGCGGTTCTGAACTGCGCCCCGGGAGTTGGACTGGGAATCCAGTTCCGGCTGTCCGGGGAGTGGTTCGTTGCATCCACGCAGTTCGTTGTCTGAGTGGCAGCGGGCGTCCGCTGTTGCGTTGTTCGAGGACGGGTATGGCGCGAAGGCCGTGGCGTCCCGGTTGGGGGTGTCGGCGGGTGCCGTGCGACGCTTGCGTGATCGTTGGAGGCTGCGGAGCGCGGGAGCGCTGATGAACAAGCCAGGCAGGCGGTCGTTCGGGTTCGAGTTCAAGCTGGAGGTCGTGCGCCGGTATGTCGGCGGCGAGGCGACCGCGGCCGAGCTGGCGCGCGAGCACGGCCTGTCCTCGCCCAAACTCGTGGAGAACTGGGCGCGGGCGTATCGGCGCGAGGGCGAGGACGCGTTGCGGCCCAAGCCGAAAGGCCGTCCGCCCGGTGTCGCGGACTCGCCGGGTCCCGGCGAGCTGGAGCGGTTGCGGGCGGAGAACCTGCGGCTGTCGGCGGAGAACGCCTACCTAAAAAAATTGCGGGCCTTGAGGGAGCAGGGGCGAGGGTGAAAACCCAGGCCGTCGCCGCCCTCAAGGCCGACTATCCGCTGCCGGTGCTGCTGGCGGTCGCGGGCCTGGCCCGGTCGACGTTCTTCTACCACCAGGCCCGCCTGGACCGGCCCGACCCGCACGCCGGGCTCAAGGCCGCGATCGCCGAGGCGTTCGAGGCCGCCCGCGGCCGCTACGGGCACCGGCGGATCCACGCGGTCCTGGCCCGCGACGGCTGGCGGGTGGCGAAGAAAACCGTGCGCACGCTGATGAACGCCCTCGGCCTGGCCTGCCAGGTCCGGCGGCCGCGCCGGTGCCGGTCCTGGCCCGGGCGGCCCGGCACGACCGCGCCGAACCTGCTCAACCGCCAGTTCAACGCCGACGCCCCGGACACCACATGGGTCACCGACGTGACCGAGTTCCGCATCCGCGACCGCAAGCTCTACCTCTCGCCCGTGATCGACCTGTTCGACCGGTCCGTGGTCGCCTACGCCTGCGGCCCGTCCCCGACGCTGGAGCTGACGAACTCCTCGCTGCGCGCCGCGATCGCGACCCTGCCCGCCGGAGCCCGCCCGCTGGTGCACTCCGACAGTGAGACTGTTTCTGCCGGTGTTGCCCCGGGTTTCCCGGCCCGCGAGAGGGACGGACGCGGGAGGATGCTGGTGCCGGGCGCTCCGAGAGCTTCCTGACCCTCACTCCGATCGACGAAGTGTTGTCTTTCCTCGGATCTGTCGGTTGCTCTGGGAGCGCCCGGCGAGGCGCTACGCCTCGCCGTCGGGGTGACCTAAGGAGAGCCTGCGCCACCAGGCGCTCATCACTGTCTTGTCCGCCGGTTCGGTCGATGCGCGGCGCCGCCCTGCCCATCGAGCGGATCGGAGAGGACGACATGACCAGCATTGCGCATGCTGCGCGAACGGGCCAGACCCGGGAGTCGGCAGCATCCGGGAAGACCGTGTACGCCGGCGTGGACACGCACAAGGAGCTGCACGTGGCGGCGGTCGTCGACGACGGCGGGACAGTACTGGGCACGCACAGTTTCTCCACCACCCGCGCTGGCTATCGGGCTCTGACGGCCTGGATCGGCGAACACGGCCGGCTGGCCCGCATCGGCGTCGAAGGGACCGGCTCCTACGGCGCCGGGCTGACCCGGCACCTGGCGAAGGCCGGTGCGACCGTTCTCGAGGTCGACCGGCCGGACCGCTCCGATCGCCGCCGCAGGGGCAAGGACGACGACCTGGACGCGATCAGCGCCGCCCGGGCGGTGCTGCACAACCGGCGGACCGCGATCCCGAAGTCCAAGGACGGGGCCGTCGAGGCGCTGCGGGTCCTGCGGACGGCACGAGCCCAAGCGGTCCGCGAGCGGCGAAACGCCTTGCAACTGCTGCGAATGACGATCGTCTCAGCACCGGACGAGGTGCGTGACCAGATCCGCAACCTCACCCGCATGCAGCTGATCCGGGTGGTCGCCGCCTGGCGTCCGGACGTGTCGAACGCCGCCGACCCGATCGGCGCCTACCGGGTCGCGCTCAAGTCGATGGCACGTCGCTACCTCGAACTGACCGACGAGATCGCCGACCTCGACGACCTGATCAACCCGCTGGTCGAGGCACTCGCGCCGCAGCTGCTCGCGCGGCTTGGCATCGGCGTCGAGATCGCCGGACAGCTGCTCGTCACCGCTGGCGACAACCCCGACAGGATGACGTCGGAGGCAGGGTTCGCGATGCTCTGCGGCGTCGCGCCGCTGCCCGCGTCATCCGGGACGACCCAGCGCCACCGGCTCAACCGCGGCGGGGACAGGCAAGCCAACCGCGCCCTGCACCTGGCTGTCGTCAGCCGCATCCGCCTGGACCCGAGAACCCAGGCCTACCTCGCGCGCAAGACCGCCGAAGGCCACTCGAAGCTCGAGATCATCCGTTGTCTGAAGCGCTATCTCGCCCGCGAGGTCTACTACCTCCTCAACCCCGGCCAACAACGGATCGCCCGCCGCCCCTACCGCCGCCACACGGCCACCTGACCCCAAACTCTGCCGGCTCCTCCGTCGCCGCCGCAACCGCCGGAGCGCAGGCGCGGTCACGATGGAGCACCCCACCGGATGAACGACCTTGACCGCGCCGAGCACCGGCACACCATCACAGGCGAAGGAGCCAGCCACCCCACGGTTGACAAACAGGAGAGCATCCAGGGCTTCCAATACCAGCACGCCTCCTGGCGCACCCTGCTCGCCGACGCCGGCCTGACCCAGTCGATGTCCCGCCGCGCCACCTGCCTGGACAACGCCGTCGCCGAGAACTTCTTCGGCCACCTCAAAGAAGAACTCTTCCACCACAACACGTTCGACACCGTCGACACGTTCACCACGGCACTGCACGACTACATCGACTGGTACAACACCACCCGCATCTCCACCACCCTCGGCGACCTCAGCCCAGCCGAATACCGAGCCCAGACCCTCGCCGCCTAACCTCTACATAACCAGTCCAACTTCCGGGGCCCAGTTCATTCACGGGCCACCCCTCAGTCCAGCAGTGCGCTGGTGGCTTTCAGGCGTTCCTGTGCGCCGTCCACGATTCGGGTGACCAGTTCCGCGCAGCTTGGCAGGTCTTCGATCACTCCGACGACCTGTCCTGCCGCCAGCATTCCGGCTCGCGTGTCGCCTTCCACCAGACCGGCCTTGAGCAGCATGGGGGTGTTCGCGGCCAGCATCGTTTGCGTCCACGTCCGGTCGCTGCCGCGCTTCATGCGGAGGCCGTCGGCGAGCAGGGAGGGCCAGGACTGGCCGCTCAACCGCTTGAAGTCCTTTGTCCGGCGCAGCGTCCGGGCCATTCGTTGCACGAAGCCTTCCTTCGTGAGGCTCTCGATGAACGGCGTGCGCAGCAACCGATGCGGCATGCCGTCGGCTTTGGTGGTCACGACGGTGCCGTCCAGGCCGAAGCTCAGGTAGGTGCGCTTGATTTCATCCGGCACCGCGCTGTCGCTGGTGAGCAGGAACCGCGTGCCCATGCCGATTCCGGCCGCACCGTAGGAGAGTGCTGCTGCCAGGCCACGGCCGTCGAAGAAGCCTCCGGCGGCGACTACTGGGATGTCAACTGCGTCCAGTACGGAGGGCAGCAGCAGGGTGGTGGCGGTCGGACCGGTATGACCGCCGCCTTCGCCGCCTTGCATCATCACCAGGTCCGCGCCCCACGAGGCGACCTTTTCGGCGTGGCGGGCGGCGCCGACGGTGGGCATGACGACCACGCCGTGGTCCTTGAGACGGGCGATCAGGTCTTTTTTGGGCGCCAGTGCGAAAGATGCCACCTTGACGCCGTGATGGATCAGCAATTCGGCGCGTTCCGTCGCGTCCCCGGCGTCGGCACGCAGGTTTACGCCGAAGGGTTTGTCCGTGCGCTGCTTGACTTCCTTGATGGCGCGGTCGAGCTCGTCGTAGGTCATCGTCGCGGAGGCGAGGATGCCCAGGGCTCCGGCGTTGGCGGTCGCGGAGACCAGGCGCGGGCCGGCGACCCAGCCCATGCCGGTTTGCACGATCGGGTGGGCGACGCCGGTCAGCTCGGTGAGCGGGGTGCGGAGAGGCACGGGTCTCCTCGAGGGTCAGTCGGTCAGCGGGCGGCCGGTCGCGACGAAGGCGTCGCGGTGTTCGTCGGCGGCTCCGATGAGGTTGAGTTCGAAGGTGTAGCCCTGTTCGTACCGGTAGCTGCGGTTGACGTCGATCGGGTCGATGCCGTTGAGCGCGGCTTTGGCGGCCCGGATGACGCGCGGGTCCTTCGCGGCTACCTCGGCGGCCAGCGCGAGCGCGGCGTCGTGGAGGTCGGCAGCCGGTACGGTTTCCAGCACCGAACCGTGTTGCACCAGGTCGTTGGCCGCGATGGTGCGGCTGGTGAAGTACAGCGTGCGCATCAGGTGCTGGGGGACCAGGCGGGCGAGGTGGGTCGCCGCGCCCAGCGCGCCGCGGTCTACCTCGGGGACGCCGAAGTACGCGTCGTCGGCGGCGATGATCGTGTCGCAGTTGCCGACCAGTCCGACGCCGCCGCCGAGGCAGAAGCCGTTCACCGCGGCGATCACCGGCACGGCGCATTCGTAGATCGCCTTGAACGCCAGGTAGCAGCCGCGGTTCGCGCCGACGAGAGCGTCGTGACCGGCGGTGCGCTGCATTTCCTTGATGTCGACGCCGGCGTTGAAGCCGCGGCCCTCGGCGCGGAGCAGGACGACGTGCACCGCCGGGTCCTCGCCCGCCTCCCGCACGGCTTCGGCGAGACGGAACCATCCGGCGACCGGCAGGGCGTTCACCGGCGGGTAGTCCATGGTGACCACGAAGGTGCCGTTGTCGTGGAGCTGCGTGGAAATCGTCACGTGCGTTCCTAACCTAGCGATTGCTTGGTAGCCTAACACTTGCTTGGTTTACGGGGAACCGCTCCGGACCGGTCGACGAACGGAGATGATGTGAGCGGGATCTTGGAGGGCCGGGTCGCGATCGTGACCGGGGCCGGCCGCGGACTCGGGCGCGAGCACGCGCTGGAACTCGCCCGCCAGGGCGCGCGCGTCGTGGTCAACGACCTCGGCACGTCAGGCGCGGGCGAGGGAGCGTCCGACGGTCCGGCCGGGGAAGTCGTCGAAGCGATCCGCGCGCTGGGCGGCGAAGCGGTGGCCAACGGTGCCGACGTCGCGAACTTCGCGGCCACGGAAGCGTTGGTACAGCAGGCGGTCGACGAGTTCGGCGGACTGGACATCGTCGTGAACAACGCCGGCTTCGTGCGCGACCGGATGATCGTGACAACCAGTGAGCAGGAGTGGGACGCGGTCGTCGCGGTCCATCTCAAGGGGCATTTCGCGCTGATGCACCACGCCGCGGGGTACTGGCGCGCGGAGGCGAAAGCCGGGCGTACGCGGGCGGCGCGGATCGTCAACACCACCTCCGGCGCGGGTCTGCAGGGCAGCGTCGGCCAGGGCAGCTACAGCGCCGCCAAGGCCGGAATCGCCGCGTTGACCCTGGTCGGAGCCGCGGAACTCGGCAGGTACGGGATCACGGTGAACGCGCTGGCCCCGGCCGCGCGCACCCGGATGACCGAGGGCCCGTTCGCGGCTCAGATGGCCGCGCCGGACAGCGGGTTCGACGCGATGCACCCGGGCAACGTGTCGCCGGTCGTCGCGTGGCTCGCCAGCGAGGACGCCGCGGACGTCACCGGCCGCGTGATCGAGGTCGAGGGCGGCCGGATCTGCGTGGAGAACGGCTGGAGCCACGGCCCGTCCCGCGAACTGGACCGGCGCTGGACCGCCGCCGAAGTCGGTCCGGCCGTGCGCGAACTGCTGAAGGAAGCTCCCGAGCCCGAACCGGTTTACGGGGCGCAGTGACCAGCCCCGCCGAGTGGAAAGGCCGCGTCCTCGGCGAACGCACTGTCGCCTACCCCGACCGCGACCCGATCCTCTACGCGCTCGCCATCGGCGCCCGGCCGGACGAACTCGACTTGGTGTTCGAGGACCGGCTTCGGGTGCTGCCGCCGTTCGCGCTGACGCTCGCCCAATGGGCCCCGGACGTCCTCGGCTCCGCCGGTGCGTTCGACGTCGGCAACGCCGTGCACGGTTCGCAACTGTTGCAGGTAGTGAAGCCATTGCCGGCTGCGGGCGAGATTTCCCTGCGGGCCCGCGTTTCCGAGGTCACTGGACTGCGGGACTGTCCACTGCGGACAATCAAGCCCTGCTCTACCGGCTGCTGGGGGACCGGCACCACATTCACGTCAACCCCGCGGCGGCGGCCGGAATCGGCCAGCCACGCCCGATCTTGCACGGCTTGGCCACCCTGGGCGCGGGTGCGCTGGTCGCGGCCCGGCAGGTCGGCGCGCATCCGGCGGACCTGACGGAGTTGGAAGGACGTTTCGCCGCACCGGTGTTCCCTGGCGAGGAGCTGCGGGTGGAAGGCTGGTCCGACGGCGGACTGCGGATCACGTCGGAACGCGGCCCGGTGGTCGACGGCGGACGGGTCCGCTTCGGATAGAGGAACGCACACCACGCAAGGGGAGTCGACCGATGACCGATCGCGACGACATCATCGCTCGGCTGACCGCGCCGGGCGCGGAGTTCGAGATCCGGTCGGAACCGGCCGCGGGACGTCCGGCGACGGTGTTCGCGCGGCGGCACCGGTGCCTCACCGAATTGCTGGAAGCCTCGCGCGCATTCGGCGACCGCGAGTATCTGGTCACTGTGGACAGTCGGCTTACCTTTGCCCAGCACTACGACCAAGTTGCCGCTCTCGCAGCGGTGTTGCGGGTCGAATACGGGGTCGGGCGCGGGGATCGGGTCGCGTTGTGCGCGGCGAACTGTCCGGAGTGGATAGTCGGATTCTGGGCGGCGGTTTCGCTCGGCGCGATCGCGGTCGGGCTGAACTCGATGTGGGTCGCGCCGGAGGTCGCGCACGGCCTCGACCTGACGACGCCGAAGGTCGTGCTGACCGACGCGGCCCGGAAGCCGCTGGTCGCGGACCGGTGCCCGGTGCTGGAGTTCGGCAGCCCCGAATACCGGGACCTCCTCGACCGCCGTGCGGGCACGCAGCTGAAGCCGGTGCCGGTCGACGAGGACGACCCGGCCGTCGTCCTCTTCACGAGCGGGACTTCCGGCCGTCCGAAGGGCGCGACCCATTCGCACCGCAACGTGCTCGCCGCGGTCTGGTTCCACCTGTTCAACGACGCGCTCGCCGCCGAATTCGGCCATCCGGCGCGGGATCGCCGATTCCTCCTGGCCACGCCGCTGTTCCACATCGCCGCCCTGCACAACCTGGCCGTCGTACGGCTCGCGGTGGGCGACACCGCCGTGCTGTACCAAGGAAAATTCGACATTCACCGAGTGCTGGACCTCGTGCACAACGAGCGGATCACCAACTGGGGCGCGGTCCCGACGATGCTGTCCCGCCTGGTCGAAGCCGATCTCTCCGGCTACGACCTCAGCACGCTCACGTCAGTCTCGGTCAGCAGCGCGCCGTCGACTGTCGAGCTGAAAGACCAATTGCGAGACGCTTTGCCCAGCGCCGCCGCCTCGCTCAGCACGAACTACGGCCTGACCGAGTCCTCGACCGCGGCCACCCTCGCGACCCCCGCCGAAGTCCTCGCCGACCCGGACACCGCGGGCCGCCCCGTGCCGAACATGGAAGTGCAGATCCGAGACACCGAAGGCCGTCCCGTCCCGGACGGCACCGACGGCGAGATCTACCTCCGCGGCCCGCAGGTGATGCTCGGCTACTTCAACGACCCGGCCGCGACCGAGGCCGCGTTCACCGAGGACGGCTGGTTCCGGACCGGCGACCTCGGCCAGCTGCGCGACGGTGCGCTGTTCGTGCTGAGCAGGCGCAGCGACCTGATCTTGCGCGGGGCGGAGAACATTTACCCGGCGGAGGTGGAGGAACAGCTCGCCGGACACCCAGCAGTGGCCGAGTGCATCGTGGCCGGGCTGCCGGACGCGGACTACGGCCAGATCGTCGCCGCGAAGGTCGTGGTCCGGGCGGGGTCCGAAGTGGACGCTGACGAGTTGCGGGGTTATCTCGGCGAACGGCTCGCCCGGTACAAGGTGCCGACGGCCTGGTTCCTGACCCGGGACCCGTTGCCGCGCAACGCGACGGGGAAAGTCGTGCGGCGGCTGGTGCGGTGGGAGCAGGGGCCCGGCTGCTGACCGGAGGAGGAGCCGATGGAAACGTTCGCGGAAGTCGTCCGGTCCCGGCGCGGGGACGCGCACGAAGGACTGCGGTTCGAGGGCCGAAGCTGGACGTGGGACGAAATCGTCCGCGAGGCCGCCGTGCGGGCGTCGCTGCTGCGCACCTTCGATCCCGGGCCCGGCCGGACGCAGCGGCACGTCGGGGTGCTCCTGGAGAATCTCCCGGATTTCGTGTTCTGGATCCTCGCCGCCGCGGTGACCGGCGACGTCCTGGTCGGCATCAACTCCACCCGGCGCGGCGCGGAACTGGCGGCCGACATCAGCCACACGGACGTCGACGTGCTGCTCACCGAACCGCTCTACGGGGCGGAAGTCGCGAGTCTCGAGCTGCCGACCGTCCGTCGGGTTCTCGACGTGGAGTCGGCGGAGTACCGGGACCTGCTGGCCGAGCACGCGGGCGCGGACCTGCCCGCGTACATTCCGGATCCGGCGGCGATCCTCCTGCTGCTGTTCAGCTCCGGCTCGACCGGTACGCCCAAGGCGGTGATCTGCGGCAACGGCCGTCTCGGCCGGTTGACGGACGCGCTGGCCGAGCGCGTCTCGCTGCACCGCGAATCGGTCACCTACCTGTGCTTGCCGCTGTTCCACGGCCACGCGATCATGATGAACCTCGCCGCGGCGGCGAAGGTCGGCGCGACGATCGTGCTGGTGCGGAAGTTCTCCGCGGCGCAGTTCGTCCCGGATCTGCGCGCGCACGGCGTGACGTACTTCAACTACGTCGGCCGGGTGCTGAGCTACCTCGTCGCGCAGCCGGAGCAGCCGACCGACGCTGACCCCCGGCTGGAGGTCGCCTTCGGCTCGGAAGCCGCGCCGGGCGAGGCTGCCGAATTCGGCCGTCGATTCGGCTGCGAAGTGCGGGAAGGCTACGGATCGAGCGAGGGCGGAATCCGCATCGTGCCGGACCCGGACGGGCCGCCGAACGCGCTGGGCAGGCCCGCGCCCGGAATGCGCGCGGAAATCCGCGATCAGGACAACCGGGAATGCCCGCTCGCGGAATTCGACGAGAACGGCCTGCTGCTGAACGCCGAGGAAGCGACCGGCGAGATCGTCGCGGTGGGGCGCGGGAAAACGTTCGAGGGCTACTACCGCAATCCCGCCGCGATGGCCGAACGGCTGAAATTCGGCGGCGAGGACTTCTGGACCGGCGACCTCGGCTACCGCGACCGCGACGGCTACCTGTACTTCGCGGGCCGGGCGGCGGATTGGCTCCGCGTGGACGGCGAGAACTTCGGCACCATCGCGGTCGAGCGGATTCTGGGCCGCTACCCGCCGTTCGCGGCGGCGCACTGCTACGGCGTGCCGGACCCGCGGACGGGCGACTTACTCATGGCGGCGGTGGTTCTCGCTGAGGATGCCGCGTTCGACCCGGTCGATTTCGACGAATTCCTTGTCGAGCAACCGGATCTCGGTACGAAATGGCGTCCGACGTTCGTGCGGATCATCGACGAGGTTCCGGTCACCGGCAGCGGCAAGGCGGACAAGGCACCCCTGCGCGCGCTGGGCTGGGAGGGCGACCGGGTCTGGTACGCGCCGAGCCGGAGCAGTCCGTACCGGCTGCTCACCGCTGAGGACCGACGCGGGCTGCGGGCCGAGTTTGCCGCGCACGGCAGGGAGAACTTGCTGCCCGCGGTGTCCCGGCGCTGATCACTGTGGCGGCAGGCCCCGCGCGATTCCGGCGAACACCTCGCGCAACGTCGCCGGAACGTTCTTGTCCAGGCTTTCGTCCAGAAACCGGTTCAGCACCGTGGTCATCGCCGCGATCGCGACGTCGGACACCAGTTGCGGATACAGTTCGCCGGCCCGCGTGCCGGTGCGTTCGGCGATCGCCTTGACCAGATCGTCGGTTTCCACGCGCGCCAATGCGGTGCGCATTTCCGGCGTCGCACTCCACGCCTGCACCGCGCTGAGCTGGTCGGACGCGGGCTGTCCGTACGGCACTCCGTCGACGCGCAGCGGTTCGATGAGCGCTTCGGCGAGTGCGGTCCACAGCGGTTCGTCCGCGGGGCGCTGGCGCAGCAGTTCCGCGCTGAGCCGGATCCGGTGCTCCTGCCGGTAGGCGACCGCGTCGTATTTCGTGGCGAAGTAGTTGCTGAACGTCCGCAGCGACACCCCGGCCCGCTCCGCGATGTCCTCGCGGACGACTTTGTCTGGACCTCTCTCGTACATCAGCGCCACTGCGGCATCGCTCAGCGCTTTGCGCGTGTCGAGCTTCTTGCGTTCTCGCAAGCCGAGCGGTCGTTGGTCAGCCATGCCGACCACGGTATCCAATTGTCCGCCGCATTCGCGCGGCCAACCGGTTTTCGTTACGGACGAGCGCCGCGCAGGAACTGTTCGACGGCGGTGTCCACAAGTCCGTCGAGCAATTCCGGCGGAACGAGGTTGCCGTTGCGCAGCGTCGCGATTCCCTGCAGCGTCGCGAACAGCACCACCCCGATCCGCTCCGGCGGCCCCTCCTGCAACGCGCCCTGCTCCTGTCCTTCGACCACCAGGTCGTTCATCAGCCCGAACGGCGCTTCGGCAGCCTGCACGATCCGGTGCGCGCCGGGGCGGTGCTTGCTGGTGTACATCAGTTCGAGCAGCGCCGAGTTGTCGGTGGCGAAGCGGGTGTACGCCTTCGCTGCCGCGCGCACGCGGCCCGGGAAATCGTCCGCGGTTTTCAATGCCGTGCGCAGCGCGTTGTCCAGCCGGGCGAACCCGGCTTCGGCGAGGGCGTCGAGCAACGCCTGCCGGTCCGGGAAGTGCCGGCGCGGCGCGGCGTGGCTGACGCCGATCTCCCTGGCCAGGTCGCGCAGCGACAACTGATCGGCCCCGTGCGCGCGCAATCCGCGTTCGGCCGCGTCGAGCAGGGCGGTGCGGAGGCTGCCGTGGTGGTAGGGGCGGTCTTCGGGCTGGTCGGGCACCCGCCGAGTCTAGCAGCATGTTTCCGTTGACAACATTGTTGTCGCTGTCTACTTTGAAGGCATGGACCTTCAGGTGGAAAACCAGAACGGCCGCACCGCCGTGATCACCGGTGCGAACAGCGGACTAGGCCGCGAGACAGCCGCGGTGCTGGCCGCCAAGGGCGCGCGGGTGGTGCTCGCGGTGCGCAATCCGCGCAGCGGCCGCGAGGTCGCCGACCAGCTTCCCGGCGACGTCGAAGTGCGCCGGCTCGACCTCGCCGACCTGGCGTCGGTCCGCGCGTTCGCCGCGGAGTTCACCGAGCCGATCGATCTGCTGATCAACAACGCCGGCATCATGATCCCGCCGCTGTCGCGCACCGCGGACGGCTTCGAATCGCAGTTCGGGACCAATCATCTCGGTCATTTCGCGCTGACGAACCTGCTTCTGCGGCAGATCCGCGGCCGCGTGGTGACGGTTTCGTCGAATGGGCACCGCGCGGGTTCGATCGATTTCGCCGACCTGAACTGGGAACGCAGGCGGTACAACGCGGTGGCGGCCTACGGGCAGTCGAAACTCGCGAATCTGCTGTTCACCGCCGAACTCCAGCGGCGGCTGACCGAAGCCGGTTCTCCGGTGCTGGCGACCGCCGCGCATCCCGGCGCGGCGGCGACGAACCTCCTGAAGGTCAACACGCCGGTGGTGTCCTCGCTGGCGAAATTCGTCACTCGCCTGGTCGCTCGAACTCCCGCGCAAGGCGCTCTGCCGACGCTTTACGCCGCGCTGGCCGACCTTCCCGGCAACAGCTACGCGGGCCCGCGCGGTTTCCTGCCGAGCCGCGAGGAACCGAAACTCGTGGGGCGGTCGGCGAAAGCGCGGGACGGCGAGGTGGCGCGTCGTTTGTGGACGGTCTCCGAGGAGTTGACCGGGGTGCGCTTCCCGCTGGCTGTTCCGGCCTGACCGGTTATCCCGGAACCGCACCGGTTTCGGTCAGAAACGCGGTCAGTTCCTTGGCCAGTCGTTCCGGCTGGTCTTCCGGGATCAGCGTGCCGCTGTCCGGGATCTCGACCAACCGGCTGTCGGGGAACAGGTCGACGAGCCTGCGTCCGTGGTCGGCGGGCATCATCCGGTCCTTGCCCGTCCAGACGACCAGAACCGGCCGGTCGAACGACCGCAGCCGCTCGGTCCATTCGAGCAGCACCCGACGCGGCGGGGTTCCGGTGGCGAATTTGACCATGTCCCGGCGAATTTCCTTGTCCCGCAACGCCGGGGCGAACCAGCCTTCGAGAATGTCGTCTGGGACACGGCTTTCGCACATCGCGCCGTACGCGGCCTTGGCGTGCCGGTAGAACGACGTCCGGGTGGCTTGGGCGTGCAGCCACGGCCCGCCGGGCAGCCGGAGCAGGTTCACGACCGGCCGCGCGGGTTTGGGCGGGAAGTTGTCGAACGCCTCGCAGGCGACGAGCGCGAGCCGTCCGACCCGGGCGGCGTGCTCGGCCGGTGCCAGCCCGTCGGCGACGAGGAATTGGCCGCCGCCCCAGTCGTTGAGCACGATGGTCGCTTCGTGCAGGTCGAGTGCGGCGAGGAATTCGCCGAGCAGCCGCGCGACGCCGAACTGGCTCAGGTCCGCGTCGGGACGCATCGGGGCGAGGTGCGCGCCGAGCGGCAGCGTGGGCAGGAGGCAGCGGTAGCCGTCGAGCAGCGGGACGACCTTGCGCCATTGCGTGCGGGACATCGGGAAACCGTGCCCGAACACCAGGACCGGGCCGGCGCCGCCGGTGTCGGTGTAGTCGATCGGCCCTGCGGAGAGCTCCACGCGCGGCATCGGGCCTCCTCGGGTCTCACGACTAGAGCGATCATTCTAGTCGCGAGACTAGGCCGGTCCGGTCCGGCCGGTCAACCCGGGCCGCAGGGGAAGCGGATCACTTGCCGCTGAAGACGACGCGGTTTCCGTCCGGGTCGGCCAGCGGCAGAATGCGCGCGCCGCCACCGGGTTGCGGTCCGTCATGGGGGACGCCCGCCTTCGTTGCCCGCGCGGCGGCCGCGTCGAGATCCGTCTCCTCGAAGACGACCGTCGATCGCCCGGCGCGGTCGGGTTCGGACCACACCTGCAGCCCGAACGTGTCGCCGAGGTGCCATTCCAGCAGGCCGGGCATCGGCCGGGCGTCCGGACCTCGATCGAACAGCGCGGAGTACCACTCCTCGGCGCGCTTGAGCTCGGAGACGGTGCACTGGGCGAGTACTCGGCGGATCATGACTTCCCCTTCGAAGTGGTTGTCATCTGCAAGCGCTTCCAGGAGACCACAAGTGATAGCGAAGTGCAAGCACTCCCGTGCGGACGGCGGGGATCCCGTCGTATTCGGCCGGGAAGCGAAGAATGGCTGCTGTTTCGCCGAAAATCGCGGAAACCCTGCGGCGACACCGAGAAGGCCCCGCGCTCGACGGAGCTGATCGAGCGGTCCCCGGAAACGAACGTGTCCCATGTGGACTTGGCGGCGCGGATCATGGGGAACACGCTGGAACTGCTCCTGCACAAGCTGATCACCCGCTGGATCTGCCCGCGTTCGAGGACGAGCTGACGGCCATGCTGACCCGCTATGCGACCGCGGGCTCCGAGCGGAGCAGCCGGCTGTGCGCCGCCCAGTCGGCTGACCCGGTGCGTCCGCTTGTCAAGTGGCGGACATCACGATGGACGTCGTGATCGATCCGGCAGCGGCCCCCGTGGCCACGTCCGGGGCGACGAAGGCCCGGGACCGGCGAAGCGGTTCAACCGGGTAGTCGGCGGTTTCCCGGCCCAGTGCCGTCGCCCGGGAGCCGGTGCGCGCGACCCGGCCGCCGCGGCCGTCCAGGGCTATGACCGTGATCTCGTCGCACTCGCTGCCGAAAAAGGGCCTCCGGTTGGCTGCCGGAGGCCGGGCGGCATGGGAGTATCCAGCGCATCTGTACCTGAAGCGGGCGAAGTCGGACCAGGTGGCGACCCAAAACGCCGTCAGGGCCCGGCCGGCGGATCTTCCGCGAACGAGCGGGAAGGAGGCGGCATGCTGATCGGGGTGCTCAAGGAGGCCCAACCGGGGGAGACGCGCGTCGCGGCGACCCCGGAAACGGTGGGCAAGCTGCGCGGGCTGGGTTACGAGGTGGCGGTCGAGCCGGGCGCGGGGCTGGCGTCGGGATTCTTCGACGAGGCCTTCGCGGAGGCAGGCGCGACGGTCGGGCCGATCGCGGATGCGGAGATCGTGTTCGGGGTGAACGCTCCTTCGTCGGAGCAGCTGGACGCGGTGAAGCCGGGGGCGACCGTGGTGAGCCTGCTGGCTCCGGCGTTGAAGCCGGAACTGGTCGAGGATCTGGCGAAGCGGCCGATCACGGCGCTGGCGATGGACGCGGTGCCGCGGATCAGCCGCGCGCAGTCGCTGGACGTCTTGAGTTCGATGGCGAACATCGCCGGGTATCGCGCGGTGGTGGAGGCGGCGCACACGTTCGGGCGGTTCTTCACCGGGCAGGTGACCGCGGCGGGGAAGGTCGCTCCGGCGAAGGTCCTGGTCGTGGGCGCGGGTGTGGCCGGGCTGGCCGCGATCGGCGCGGCGGGAAGCCTCGGTGCGATCGTGCGGGCGACGGACCCGCGTCCGGAGGTCGCAGATCAGGTCAAGAGCCTGGGCGGGGAGTATCTGTCCATCGAGGACCCGAACGCCGAGGTTTCGGCGACGGGGTACGCGAAGGAGATGGGCGAGGACTACAAGGCGCGCGAGAAGGAGCTGTACGCGACGCAGTGCCGCGAGGTCGACATCATCGTCACGACGGCGTTGATCCCGGGCCGTCCGGCGCCGCGGATCATCACCGCGGAGATGGTCGCGTCGATGAAGGCGGGCTCGGTCATCGTGGACATGGCCGCGGCGAACGGCGGCAACGTCGAGGGCTCGGTCGCCGGGGAAAAAATCGTCACCGAAAACGGGGTCACGATTCTCGGCTACACCGACCTCGCGGGCCGCCTTCCGGCGCAGGCCTCCCAGCTCTACGGCACCAACCTGGTGAACCTGATGAAGCTGATGACGCCGGAGAAGGACGGCCGGCTCGTGGTCGACTTCGACGACGTGGTGGTCCGGTCGATCACGGTGGTGCGCAACGGCGAGCTGACGTGGCCGCCACCGCCGGTGCAAGTCTCCGCCGCCCCGCAGAAACCCGCGGCGGCGCCGGAGAAGAAGGAAGAGCCGGAGAAACAGCCGATGTCCTCGGGCCGCAGGCTCGGGATCGTGCTGGGGATCGCGGCGGTGTTCCTGCTGCTGGCGGCGCTGGCCCCGGCGGCGCTGCTGCCGCATCTGACGGTGTTCGCGCTCGCGATCGTGATCGGCTACTACGTGATCGGGCACGTGCACCACGCGCTGCACACGCCGTTGATGTCGGTGACGAACGCGATTTCCGGGATCATCGTCGTGGGGGCTCTGCTGAACCTGGTCAGCGGCAACACGGTGGTGGTCGTGCTGGCGGCGGTGGCGACATTGCTGGCGACGATCAACATTTTCGGCGGGTTCGCGGTGACGCGCCGGATGCTCGCCATGTTCTCCCGCAGCTGACCCGAGAGGCCTCCTTCAGATGACTGTGCACACTGCGAGCCAGGCCGCCTACATCGTGGCCGGGCTGTTGTTCATTCTCGCGCTGGCCGGGCTGTCCCGGCACGAGACCGCGCGGGTCGGAAACTACTTCGGCATGGCCGGGATGGTCGTCGCGCTGATCGCGACCATCGCGCAGGCGGTGTCCGGGGAGATCACCGGCACCTCGATCGCGTTGCTGATCATCGCGATGGTGATCGGCGCCGGGATCGGGTTGCGCCGGGCGGCGGTGGTCGAGATGACCGGGATGCCCGAGCTGATCGCCCTGCTGCATTCGTTCGTCGGTCTCGCCGCGGTGCTGGTGGGCTGGAACGGCTACCTGCAGGTGGAATGCGACCCCTCCGGCGTCGAGTCGCGGCACCTGGAAACGCTGGGGACGCTGGGGATCCACCACGCCGAGGTGTTCATCGGCGTGTTCATCGGCGCGGTGACGTTCACCGGGTCGATCGTGGCGAACCTGAAGCTGTCGGCGAAGATGAAATCCGCGCCGTTGATGCTGCCGGGCAAGAACTTCCTGAACCTCGGCGCTTTGGTGCTGTTCGTCGCGTTCACCGCGTGGTTCGTCGTCAGCCCGCACCTGTGGCTGCTGGTCGTGGTCACCGTGCTCGCGCTGGCGCTGGGGTGGCATCTGGTCGCCTCGATCGGCGGCGGGGACATGCCGGTGGTCGTGTCGATGCTGAACAGCTACAGCGGCTGGGCCGCGGCGGCGTCGGGGTTCCTGCTGGAGAACGACCTCCTGATCATCACCGGCGCGCTCGTCGGCTCGTCCGGTGCGTACCTCTCCTACATCATGTGCAAGGCGATGAACCGGTCGTTCATCTCGGTGATCGCGGGCGGGTTCGGGATCGAGGCCGGGCCGTCGGGGGACAAGGATTACGGCGAGCACCGGGAAATCACCGCGGAAGGCGCGGCGGAACTGCTGACGGCCGCTTCGAAGGTGATCATCACGCCGGGGTACGGGATGGCGGTCGCGCAGGCGCAGTACGGGGTGGCGGAGCTGACCCGGAAACTGCGCGACAAGGGCATCGACGTCCGCTTCGGCATCCACCCGGTCGCCGGACGCCTGCCCGGCCACATGAACGTGCTGCTGGCCGAGGCGAAGGTGCCCTACGACATCGTGCTCGAGCTGGACGAGATCAACGACGATTTCGCCGACACCGACGTCGTTTTGGTGATCGGCGCCAACGACACCGTCAACCCGGCCGCCGCCGAAGACCCGGGCAGCCCGATCGCGGGCATGCCGGTGCTGACGGTGTGGGAAGCGGAGAACGTCGTGGTCTTCAAGCGTTCCATGGCCTCCGGGTACGCGGGCGTGCAGAACCCGCTGTTCTTCCGCGAGAACTCGGCGATGCTCTTCGGCGACGCCAAGGACCGGGTCAACGACATCCTCTCCGCGCTGTGAACCAGGAGAAACGCATGAAAGCCGTACACATCAAGGATCTCGAAGGCCCGTCGACCGTTTCCGTGGTCGAGGCCGGCGCGCCTTCGCGCGCGCACGACCAGGTGCTGATCGACGTGCACGCGGCCGGGGTGGCGTTCCCGGATCTGCTGCAGACGCGCGGGCTGTACCAGGTGAAACCGGAGCTGCCGTTCATCCCGGGCGCGGAGGTCGCGGGGATCGTGGCGCAGGCTCCGGACGGCGCGGCGGTCAAGGCCGGGGACCGGGTCGCGGCGCTGCCGTTCCTGGGCGGGTTCGCGGAGCAGGTCGCGTGCGCGGCGGACGCGGTGTTCCCGATTCCGGACGACCTCGGCTTCGACCAGGCCGCGGCGATTCCGTTCAACTACCTGACCGCGCATTTCGCGCTGTGCCGGCGCGGCCGGATGGCAGCGGGCGAGACCGTGCTCGTGCACGGCGCGGCCGGCGGCGTGGGGACGGCGGTCATCCAGGTCGCGAAGGCGTTCGGCGCGGGCAAGGTGCTCGGCGTGGTGTCGACGCCGGAGAAGGGCGAGACGGCGGTCGCGGCAGGGGCGGACGAATACGTGCTGGCGGACGGCTTCAAGGACGCGGTGAAAGCGTCGACCGGCGGCCGCGGCGTCGACGTGATCGCGGACGTCGTCGGCGGCGACCGGTTCACCGATTCCCTGCGCTGCCTCGCCGCGGACGGGCGGATGCTGGTCATCGGATTCACCGGCGGGTCGATCCCCGAGGTGAAGGTGAACCGGTTGCTGCTCAACAACTTGGACGTCGTGGGCGTCGGGTGGGGCGCGTACGCGCTGCCGCGGCCGGGATACCTGCAGGGGCAGTGGGCGGAACTGCTGCCGAAGCTGGCGGAGGGCGCGATTGTGCCGCCGCTGGGCGGGAGTTACCCGCTGGCCGAGGTACGCGAGGCGTTGGAGGCCATCGAAAACCGCAAGGCGATGGGGAAGCTCGTCCTGGCCGTGCGTCCATAGTGGACTAGCGGGGTGCGAGGTCCTGGGTGCCGACGGCGGCCAGCAGCTCCAGGTGGTCGCTGCCCGGCGGGGCGGTGAACCACAGGAGGCGCTGGCCGCCGTCCTCGCTGAGCAGGTTCATGCAGTCGAGTTCGAGGACGCCGAGCGCCGGGTGCACGAGCCGTTTGCGGTCCGCGCGCCGGACGGCGACCTCGCGTTGGTCCCAGAGGTGCGCGAATTCCTCGCTGCGGGCCAGCAGCGTCGTGAGGAGTTCGTCGGCCAGCGCGTCGCGGCCGCGTTTGGCGATCGCGGCGCGCAGGTCGGCGACGAAGACGCGCGATTGGTGCTCGTGTTCGTCCGGGTGGTACCGCTCGCGGGCGGCGGGATCCGTGAACCACTGGTAGACGAAGCTGGCCTGGACGCCGTCCCCGGGCGCCGCGGCGCCGAGCAGCGCCTCGGCGAGCCGGTTCTGCACGAGCGGGACGCTGAGGTCGGTCATGACCTGCGCCGGCGTCGCGGTCAGCTGTTCGAGGAGGCTGAGCAGGGCGGGCTGGACGTGCGCGTTGCCGCTTGACGCGGGCGGGAGCGGGCGGCCCGCCAGATGGTAGAGGTGGTCGCGTTCGTCGCTGGTCAGCCGCAGCGCGCGGGCCAGCGCGGCGAGCATCTGCTCGGACGGCTGGGTGCCGCGGCCCTGCTCCAGCTGCACGTAGTAGTCCACCGAAGCGCGCGCCAGGGTGGCGACTTCGTCGCGGCGCAGCCCGGCCACCCGGCGGCGCGGCCCGGCGGAGAGGCCGACGTCCGCCGGGCTGATCCGGTCTCGCCGCGATTTGAGGTAGCCGCCTAGTTCGCGCAGGTCCATACCGTCACTATGCCTCCGCGTGATCGGCCGCAGCCAGGCGTCGTCAGCACCACTCAAGCGACGCTGAGCAGGACCTTGCCCCGGGCGTGGCCTTCGCCGAGGTAGGCGAGCGCCTGCGCGCCGTCTGCCAGCGGATACGTGCGGTCGACGAGCACCTCGACCCCTAGTTCCGCCACCTTCGCCAGCCGGGCCGCGTCCGAGCTGTGGAAGACGAAGGTCGCGCCCTCCGCCGGGGCGGGCGTGGTCACGAGCAGCCCGCCTGGCTTCAGGACCTGCTGCGATCGGGCCCTGACCTCGCCGCCGACGGTGTCGAGCACGACGTCGATTCCGTCGAGCCGGCTGTCGAAGGCGACCTCGCGGTAGTCGAGAACCTGGTCCGCGCCGAGCTTCTCCGCGATGGCGACGCCGTCACCGGACGCGGTCGCGACGACCCGCGCGCCGAGCCGCCGGGCGATCTGGACCGCGAAGCTGCCCACGCCTCCGGCCGCGGCGTGCACGAGAACGGTCTGTCCTCGGCGGACGTTCGCGACCTCGACCAGCGCCTGCCACGCGGTCGCGGCGGCGGTGGGGATCCCGGCCGCGGTTTCCAGGCCGATGCCGGACGGCGCGGGGACCAGGTCCGCCGCGTCGATCACGAGCTGCTCGGCGAACGCGCCGCCGTCGACGGGATCGAGACGGCCGATGACCGGATCGCCGAGCTGCCAGCCGGTGCCTGGAGTGGCGACGCGTCCGGAGAAATCGGTGCCGAGGATGTATGGGAGGGCGGCGGGAAAGTAGTCGTGCATGGCTCAGGACGCGATTTTGAGGTCGAGCGGGTTGGCCGCCGCCGCCACGACATCGACCACGACCTGGCCGGGCCTGGGCACGGGGGCCGGGAGGTCCGCGAGGGTGGCTTCGGTGCCGAAGGCGGTGATGTGCAGTGCTTTCACGGGATTCGCTCCAGTCCGGCCGCCATGGTGCGGCCCTGGTGCCCAGAGTGCGGCGGCGCGGGCCGGGGAGCTAGGCGGCGGTTGTCCTGGTGACGACGGCACCAGGCTGGGGTGGTCCTATGTGGACATCTCGCTCAGGAGACCAGTCTGATTGCGTCTTCGACCGACAACCGGGCACCGCGCTCGAATATGCTGGCGAAGCCGGAGCCGAGAACCGCTTGTGCCGCTTCGGTAATCCGGTCCACGTCACCTCGTTCCGCGGCGGGAAGGGGCGCGTCGACACTGCGCCGCGCCGCGTCCGCGGCACCGAGCAGCAGCGCGGCGGATTCCGGAGCCACCGTGCCCGCCAGCCCCTCCAGCGACAGCGCGAACGCACGCGGCTCGTCAAGCATCCGCGCGTATTCCAAGCCCTGCAGGTGATATTTCCTCGCCTGAACCACGTCACCCCGGAGTTCGGCGACGAAACCGAGTTCCGCGTACAGCAAATGGTCGCCCGCCGTCGAGGACAAGCCGCGGTATTCGTCGCGGATGCGCGTGAGGCGCTGTTCGGCGGCGTCGAGATCGCCGGAGCGGCGGGCACCCAGCGCGAGGCCCATTTCGGCGTGGATCCGGCCGTAGGTATAGCCGTGGTCGGCCGCGATGCGGAGGGCTTGTTCGTGCAGGTCGCGGGCTCGCGGCCAGTCGCGTTCGAGCAGCGCCAGGCGGCCGAGGCCGGACAGCCTCGCCGAGACTTCCGCCTGCAGGTCCAGTTCGCGCGCGATGGCGAGTCCTTCATGCTGGCGGCGCGCGGCTTCGGCGTAGTCGCCCTTGATTTCGGCGAGCGCGGCCAGCGGCGGGATGGTCTGCATTTCGCCCCAGCGGTCGCCGAGGCGGCGGAAGATCCCGGCGCTGCGCAGACCGTCCCGGCCGAGTCCGGCGAGGTCCCCGCGGACCAGGCCGAGCATCGCGCGGAGGCCGAGCGCGGCGGCGACGCCCCATTCGTCGTCCTCGGCGGTCGCGAGGGCGAGGGCACGTGCGTTCACCTCGTGACTGGCGGCGAGATCGCCGACGCTGAACAGACTGTAGGCGCGCAGCCACAGCGCACGGACGGTGTCCGGGGAATCGGGCGGCGGTTGTCCGCCGGTCAGCAGGGCGAACGATCCATTGAGGACAGTGAGGTCCGGATCCGGTCCGGCGACCCGGGAAACAGCGGACAGCATCCGGCGGCCTTCGGTGAGCCTGCCGCGCAGCAGCCACCACCAGGACAGCGCGGTCGCGAGCCGCACCGCCTCGGGGGACGACCGGCAGATCGCCTCGTCCAATGCCGCGCGCAGGTTGCCCGCTTCGGCATCCAGCCGGATGAGCCAAGCCCGTTGCTCGGCACCGTGCAATCGGGCGTTCTCGGCGATTTCCAGGTAGTGGCGCAGGTGCCGGCTGCGCGTGGCGGCAGGATCCGCGAGCCGTTCGACGGCATACGCGGCAACGGATTCCAGCAGCCGATACCGGACCCCGGTCGGCCCGTGCGTGACGGACACCAGCGACCGGTCGACCAGCCGGAGCACGAGGTCGACCACGTCGCCGTCTCCCGCGCAGACGGCTTCGGCGGCGGCGAGGTCGAAACTGTCGCGGTGGACGGCCAGTCTGCTGAGGACGGTCCGCTCCGGCTCGCTGAGCAGGTCCCAGCTCCAGTCGAGTACCGCGCGCAAGGTCTGCTGCCGCGCCGGAGCGCCGCGCGACCCCCGGGTCAGGACGGCGAACCGGTCGTTGAGCCGGGCCGCCAGCTCTCGCACGCCCAAGCCGCGTACCCGGGTGGCCGCGAGTTCCAGCGCGAGCGGAAGGCCGTCCAGGCGACGGCAGATTTCGGCGATCGCGTCGGGATCGCCGGCGAAATCCGGGGCGGACGCGGCGGCGCGTTC
Source organism: Amycolatopsis echigonensis (assembly GCF_002846615.1). Taxonomy (NCBI): domain Bacteria; kingdom Bacillati; phylum Actinomycetota; class Actinomycetes; order Pseudonocardiales; family Pseudonocardiaceae; genus Amycolatopsis; species Amycolatopsis echigonensis. The sequence goes on from NZ_PJMY01000003.1 coordinate 6,528,376, forward strand.
GGTGAACAGCCGCACCGCGTCCGCGGGCGGCAGCGGTTCCACTGCGAACACGGTCTCGCCCGGCAGCCCGAGGGGTTCCTGGCTGGTCGCGAGAATACGCAGGTCACGGGTGGTACGGAGGAGCGTTTCGGCGAGTTCGGCGGCGGCTTCGACGACGTGCTCGCAATTGTCCAGGACGAGCAGCGTCCGCCGGTCGCGCAGGGCGGCGGCGAGCCGGTGGATCGGCGAGGCGGAGTCGGCCGAGTCACGGATTCCGAGCACGGCGGCGACTGCTTCGGCGAGGTCGGCGGCGGAGCCGCGCACGCCCGCGAATTCGACCAGCCACACGCCGTCCGGGAACTCGCCGAGTCCGGCCGCGGCAATCGCCAGCCGCGACTTGCCGACCCCGCCCGGCCCGGTCAGCGTCACCAGCCTGGCCGACAGTCCCGCTAACCGGGCGAGCGCGTCTTCCCGGCCGATCAACGGGGTCAACGGCCGGGGCAGATTGCCGCGTGGCTCCGCAGCCAGGCCGGGGTCCTGGCGAAGCAGAGATTCGTACAGCGCGCGCAGCTCCGGGCTCGGGTCGACGCCCAGTTCCTCGGCGAGCCGGGTGCGGAGATCCGTATAGGACGCAAGGGCTTCGCTCTGCCGTCCGCGCAAGTACAGCGCGCGCATCCGCGCTGCTCGCAGGCCTTCCCGGAGCGGATGCTGCGCGATGACGTCCGCCAGATCGTCCGCGGGGGAGTAGTCACCGGCTTCGACCTGGGCTTTGGCTCGTTCTTCCACCGCGGCCAGGCGTAGTTCGGACAACCGGTGGGCGGCCGATCGCGCGAACTCCTCGTCGGCGAAGTCGGCGAACGCCTCGCCGCGCCACAGGTCCAGGGCTTCGGCGAGGCGCGCCGCCCGCGTTCGGGGGTCCGCCGTCGCGCGTGCCTGCGTGACCAGGTCGCGGAACTGGGCGGCATCGGAGTGGTCGATCCGCAGCCGGTAGCCCGCCGGTTGCCGCTCGACGCCGTCTCGGCCGACGATCCGGCGCAGTTGCGACACCTTGGCCTGCAACGCGCCCGCCGGTTTGCCGGGCGGGTGATCGCCCCAGAGATCTTCGATGAGACGGTCCGCGGTGACCGGTCCGCCGTCGTTGGCCAGGAGCGTCGCGAGCAGCGCGCGCACTTTTGCTTCGGGCACGGTGGCCGGAGCGCCTGTCTCATCCCAGACGGCGAGCGGGCCGAGTACGCCGAACCGCATGCGTCGCTCCCGTCGCGTCATCAGGCCACCGTCAGTCGATCGTAAGCATTCCCGAAGGCCCGGTCCGCACTGTGGGCGCATGAGCTCCACCTCAGCCACCGTCGCTCCCACCGGGCGGCTTCCGCTTTTCGCGCTCCTGTCCCTCGCCACCGCGGTGTTCATCACCAGCCTCACCGAGACGCTGCCCGCCGGTCTGCTGCCCGCGATGAGCGGCTCGCTCGGCGTCAGCGAATCCGCGACCGGGCAGACCGTCACGGTCTACGCGCTGGGCACCGTGCTGACCGCGATCCCGCTCTCCGCGGCCACCTCCGGCTGGCGGCGCAAACGGTTGCTGCTGACCTCGATGGCCGGATTCGCCCTGGCCAACACCGTCACGGCCGTCTCGTCGGAGTACAGCCTGACGATGGTCGCGCGGTTCGTCGCCGGGGTCGCGGCCGGTCTCGCGTGGGCGCTGCTGGCCGGGTACGCCCGACGCCTCGTCGCTCCCGCTTTGCAGGGCCGTGCGATCGCGATCGCCATGGCGGGTATCCCCGTCGCGTTGTGCCTCGGCGTGCCCGCCGGGACGTTCGTCGGCCAGCTCGCCTGCTGGCGTACCGCGTTCCTCGCCATGACCGTGCTCACGCTGGTGTTGCTGGCCTGGATCGGCGCGGCCGTGCCGGACTTCCCCGGACAGCCCGGGGGAGCGCGCCCGAAGATGCTGCCCGCGCTGCGGATCCCCGGAGTCGCGGCGGTCCTGTTCGTCACTCTGGTGTTCGTGCTGGCGCACACCGTGTTGTACGCCTACCTCGCCACCTTCCTCACCGGCCTGGGCATGGGCGACGACACCGGCCTGGTCCTGCTGACCTTCGGGCTCGCCTCGATCGCGAGCATCTGGATCGTCGGCGCGCAGATCCACCGGCGGCTGAGGCTGTTGATGGTCGTCAGCTCACTGCTGGTCGCCGTCGCCGCGGCACTGCTCGCGACCGAGCCCGCGCTGGTGTACGCGGCCGCCGCGCTGTGGGGCCTCGGCTGGGGCGGAGTGCCGACCCTGCTGCAAACTGCGGCCGGAGACGCGGGCGGCGAGTCTGCGGACCCGGTCCAGGCAATGCTCGTGACGCTGTGGAACGCCGCAATGGCCGCCGGCGGCGTCGTCGGAGGGGTGCTGCTCGACGCGGCGGGCAGCGCGTCGTTTCCGTGGGCAGTGCTGGTGCTGATGGTGCCGGTGCTGACGGTGGTCCTGGTCGCGCGACGACACGGTTTCCCGGTGCGGACCGTTTGAGGTCGCGGTCCCTGGCCTCGATTCCGTTGCCGGGCGCGGCGGGATGGACGGCGATCGGCGGGGTTGCGTTGCTGCGTAAAGCGAAACCTTAAGTCTTCTTCGTCAGGAAAACCGCCCCGCGAATGTGCTTCCCGAGCGTGTTCGCGGGCGGTTCGGCCACTTCGTACCCGGCGCGGCGGTACATCGTCAGGTTCCGCTCGCTGCCCGCTCCGGTGTACAGCACCAGACTCGTGGCCTCGGGCGGGGCCTGCTGCTCGGCGTAGCTCAGCAACCACCGTCCGACGCCCTGTCCAGTGAGATCCGGAGCCACCATCAGGCGGCTGATCTCCCAGCGGTCCTCCTCCAGGTGGGCGCGCACCGCCGCGACGAGCCGTCCGCCGACCCGGACTGTCCACACGCGACTGGCCTCGATCCAGCCGCGCACGGTGTCGAGGTCCTCGTGCAGGGCGGGGACATCGAAGGTGTCATTGAGGATCGCCTCCGGGACCCAGCAGCACCGTTGCAGCACCAGGAGTTCAGCGGCGTCGGCGGGCTGGGCTTCGGACAGCTGGGCACCGGCGAGCGGCATGGCGGCGAGGTCGGTCACGTCTGGTGATCTTGCGCGCCAGGAAAGGCCCTGTCGACCGAGTATCAGCGCGCCTCGCGGGTCGCGGTGTCGAGCGCGGCCAACAGGATTCCGGCGGCCGTCCGCACGACGTCCGCGGTGACGTTGAGCGGTGGCAGCAACCGCACCACGCTGTCGCCGCGTCCGCCCACTTCGACGATGAGCCCGCGCCGCAACGCGTGGTTTCGCACGGCCAGCGCGAGTTCCGACGCGGGCGCGCCGGTGCGCGGGTCGGCGAGTTCGATGCCCCACATCAGCCCGGTGCCGCGCACGTCCGTCACCCACGGGTGGCTGGCCAGCGGGGAAAGCAGCTCTTCGAACTGGTGTCCGCGTTCGACGACGTTGTCCAGCACGCTGTCGCGGTTGACGACCTCGATCGCCCGCGCGCCCGCGGCGAAGGCGAGCTGATTGCCGAGGGGGGTGCCGTGCGCGCGAGGGGCCCAGTTGTCGAGGCGTTCGTCGTAGATGATCAGCGAGACTGGCGAGCCGATTCCGCTGAGTGCTTTGGACGCGACGATCACGTCGGGTTCGATGCCGTAGCGCTCGAAGGCGAACCAGGTCCCGGTCCGGCCGCAGCCGGTCCGCAGTTCGTCGACGATCAGCGGGATGCCCAGTTCCCGGGTCAGCTCGCGCACCCGGTGCACGAAATCCGCCCGGGCCGGGACCACGCCGCCCTCGCCCTGCACCAGTTCGAGCAGTACCGCGGCGGGCAGCGGGAGGCCGTCGCCGGATTCGTGCAGCGAGCGTTCGATCAGGTCCGGGCAGGTCGCCGCGCAGGTGTCGGCATCGGGTCCGGCCGGGCAGCGGGGGCACGAGGAGTACGGCGGGTACTGGGTGCCGGGCAGCGCGCCCGGGCGAGGCCGCCGTCCGGCCGGCCCGGTCAGGCCGAGCGCGGCGTGCGCGCTGCGGTGGAACCGGCCCTGGAAGGACACGACGCCGCCGCGTCCGGTCGCGGTCTTGCACAGCTTCAGCGCGGCCTCGACCGCGTTGGTCCCGGCCGGCCCGCAGAAGTGCAGTTTCATCCTCGAGCGCAGCGCCTCGGGCAGCATCGCGAACTGGGCTTCGGAGAACTCGTCCTTGACCGGGGTCGCGAAGTCGAGCGCGTGGGTCAGCTTGCTCAGCTGCGCGGTCATCGCCGCGACCAGTTCGGGATGGTTGTGCCCGAGGGAGAGCACGCCCGCCCCGGCGAGGAAGTCGATGAAGACGTTGCCGTCGGCGTCGCGCACGAAACTGCCCGAACCCTCGGTGATCGCGATCGGCAGCCGCCGCGGGCCGCCGCGGGCGTTCGGTTCCCGGCGGTCCTGCCGGGCGAGGTATTCGGCCGAGCGCGGGCCGGGCAGATCGCAGTGGACAGCGGGACCGGTGAGCGGCGCGGGATGCGCGAGGATGGTCATCTGGCCTGTTCTCCCCTGGCAGTGGTGGTGGCGCGGCCGGACCCGGCCGCCGGGAGACCGCCCCGGTCCGCGGCGGTCTTTCCTCCGAAAAGGGCGTTCGGGATGGACCGTTCCCGCTCGGTGCCGGCGGGGGCCACCGGGCGCACTTTTTCCCGAACAAACGGAGCAGTGGTTCTCGCTTTTCCTTGCCCGGGGCAGAATGCTCCGGTTCCGGTCCGGAGATGCGTTCCGCGGACGGCGCGCGGAGCGTCCGTCATGCGCTTCTCCTCCTTTTCGCAGGGATTCGCGCACCGTCGGAAAAGGGACGGCGGCGAGGAAAACGGCGGGTGCGGGCAGAGGCAGGAGAGGGTCGCGTTCGGCGCGGCCCTCCCCGGGGTCGCCTTCCTGGAATACCGGGGGGCACAGCGTAGCGCAGCCGTCGTTGGCGGAACGACGCGTTGTCCGGCGGCGGACGGCACCCGGTTCCGGAAAGGAAAGAATCGGCCGGGATGAGGCAAGGCAATGCGCCAGGAGAGTGAACGCGGCGATTTCGCGGAGTTCGCCGTGCTGGGCTGATGGACTGAATCGGCAACGGTGTTCGCGGTGACGCGAAACGGGACGTGAATATTCACCTTCCGTTTCCGGTGTGTGAATCAGGGGAGGAGGATCGCGGGACGCGATGGTTTCTGGGTGGCCGCGGGATATGGCGGATGAGGAAAATGCCGAGGTTTCCGGCCTTTTCGCCGTCGAGGTTGGGGTGCGGATGCTGTTTCCGTCGAGGACGGGCGGCGGACGGCGGTTTCAGTGGCCGGGTTCGGCGGGACGGCGGCGGCGGCGGTGGTCCAGACCGCGGCGGCGGCGGATGGCGGGCGCGGGTGCGTCCGGGGGAGCGGGCCTGGTCTGGCGGAATCTGCGCGGCCGGATCGAGGCTCGTAATGGGGGTGAACGAGATCCGCGGAGGCGCGTTGATCTAGACCGTAATAACGATAATGCATGAAGATGCCTAACTATACTTATAGAAGGAAAATTACCAATGGTGCTGGTTTTGCCTTGATTCACGCATTGGTCTAGTGAAGGAACGTTGCGGTTGAGCCGTGATTGACTCACCAAGTGGCCCGTCACAGGCATGACGCACCGTCGCCTGACTGCTACGCGCCGAGGCGATCTGTGGCCGATCCCACTGACTCTGTACACCTGCTGTTTCCGTTTCGTAATCTTCTCGAGCTTTCGCGGTGACCTGCGATCTACCCCGAGGATCAGCGACCCGGAAGCCGCCGCGCACCGTCGCGGCTCGCTGCCCAGATCGGGCGCGAGGACGGTGGTGCGGCGTGGACAGCGAAGGAGCCCACCCACCGTGGGACGGCACAGCAAACCCAGCAAAACGAAAACAGTTCTCCAGCGCACCGGTGCGACCGCGGCTCTCGCGGGCGCCACCCTCGGCGGCATCGGCCTCGCCGGGGCCGGCACGGCCAACGCCTTCCCGGGGCAGGCCGGCATCGTCAAGTGCGAGAGCAGCGGCAACCCGACCGCGGTCAACAACACCGCGGCGGGCCAGCGCGCGGGCCGCCCCGCCGGCCTGTTCCAGATCGTCACGAAGACGTGGCTGGCGAACGGCGGCGGCCAGTTCGCCCCGACGGCCGACAAGGCCACGCCCGCGCAGCAGCAGATCGTCGCGGACCGGATCTACGCGAAGCAGGGCTCCGCCCCGTGGCAGTGCCGCGGCGGTTCCGGCCCGGCGAGCTACGCGGACTTCGGCGGCGACACCTCCGGCGGTTCCGCCGAGGTCGAGGCCGCGGCCGCGACGCCGAAGGTCGAGGTCAAGGCCGAGGCGACGGTCAAGTCCGCGCCGAAGCACGCCGCGCCTGCCTCGAACCCGGACGGCAGCTACACCGTCGTCGCCGGCGACACCCTGTCCGGCATCGCGAAGAACCTCGACGTCGACGGCGGATGGCAGCACCTGCAGCAGCTGAACGCGAAGTACATCCCCGACGCCAACCTGATCCTGGTCGGCCAGAAGATCGTCACGAAGTAACCCGCCGAGGCCCCGGCCGGGCCCGCGCCGCTTTCCCCCGGGCGGCACGACCCCGGCCGGAGGCCGCCGGTGCACGCGCGCCCAAGTGCGCTCGGGCACCGACGCGCGCCCCGGCGGCCGGCGTGCGGGGCGAACGGGCCCGCATCGTGGGAACACGGGCCGGTCCGCGCCGCACGCCCTGCATCGAGGGCGCATAACGCCAGCGATGGTTGATGGCGCGGGTTTGTCTCGCCGAGGCCGACGCGCCGGAGTTACCCGGCTCCCGCCAGACCCGCGGACGCGCGTTTGGTCAGCGGTGATTGCGGGATCGAGTCTGCCTGCGAACGCCAACGAGGGTCGGCGGCGCGGGTTTGTCCCGCCGAGGCCGACGCTCTGGATTCGCCAGGCCAGCCGACGCGCACTTGGCCGACGCCGCCTGCGCGACCGCCCCTGCCTCCGAAACTTGACACGGCGCGCGGCCGCCGATTTGTTGCTAAGTGCGCACTCGCAGCGGAATAGTCCGCAGCAACGAGAGCGCATCAGCACTCGCACTGCCCGGCTCAGCCTGATAAATGATCAACTGCTGCCCAGGCGCACTGCGCACGTCGAACGCCTGATAGGTCAGCGTCAGCGGCCCGACCGCCGGATGCACGAGGTGCTTCGGCTCGTGAGTCTTTCCGCGCACCTGATGGGTTTCCCACAGCGCACGGAATTCCTCGCTGCCCTCGCTGAGTTCCGCGACCAACCGCGGCTGGGCGGGGTCTCCGGCTGCCGCGCGGAGGTTCGCCACGGTGGCTTGGGCGGTCCAGTCCCAGCGGGCGTAGAACTCGCGCCCCGCCGGGTCGAGGAACGTCATTCGCGCCAGGTTGTCCGCTGCGCTGAAGGGGGAGAACAGCGCGTCGGCGAGGGCGTTCGCGGCCAGGATGTCCAGGACGCGGTTGAGCACGAACGCGGGCGCGTGCGGATGGCTGTCCATGAGCTGCCGGAGTTCGGGGCTCACCGTGCGGGGCGCTGGGGAAGGCACGTCGGGCGGGGCGGTGCCGGCGAGGCGGTACAGGTGTTCGCGCGCGTCGGGGTCCAGGTCCAAGGCGCGGCTGAGGGCGTCGAGCACCTGCGGTGACGGCCGGGTTTCGCGGCCCTGTTCCAACCGCGCGTAGTAGTCGACGTTCACCCCGGCCAGCACGGCGACTTCCTCGCGGCGCAGCCCGTTGACCTTGCGCCTGCCGGAGTAGCGCACGTCGGCGTCCTCCGGGGTGCGTTGTGCGCGGCGTGCGCGCAGGAAGTCGCCCAGTTCCGTACTGCCCATGCGAACCAGGGTAGGCGGCGGCTGGGTGGGTGTGGCACGTCCTGTCACCAAGATCCGTAGCCGCTGAGACTGGTCGGCATGACGAAGGAATTGGCGGGAAAGACCGCGCTGGTCACGGGGGCCGCGCGCGGGGTGGGCGCGGCGACGGTCGCTTGGCTGCATGAGCACGGGGCAAATGTGCTGGCGACCGATGTCCGGCCCGCGGTGCGGGAACTCGCCGACCGGTTCGACTGCGTGGCGACGCTGGTCGGCGATGTGTCCGAAGAGGACGTCGCGGTGCGGTCGGCGGCGACGGCGCTCGAACGGTTCGGCGGTCTCGACATCCTGGTCGCCAACGCCGGTCGTTCGGTGAACAAACCAGTCACCGAGACGACCGCGGCGGACTGGGACGAGGTGATGTCCGTCAACGCCCGCGGCGCGTTTCTGCACGCGCGAGAGGCGTTTCGGGTGATGCGCGACCACGGCGGGGGCGCGATCGTCACGGTCGGCTCGTTCGCCAGCACGGTCGGGCTGGCCGAGGCAGCGGCGTACAGCGCGTCCAAAGGAGCGCTGGCGCAGTTGACAAAAGTGCTTGCGCTGGAAGGCGCTCCGCACGGAATCCGCGCGAATGTTGTTGCCCCAGGCGTGATCGAGACAGACCTGCTGGACACCTTCCGCGCCGACAGCCGGGCGTATCTGCGGTCCTTCGGCGACGCTCACCCTCTCGGCCGGGTCGCGCAACCCGAAGAAATCGCCGAGGTGATCGGCTTTTTGGCTTCGCCGCGGTCCGCGTTCGTCACCGGCGCCGTCGTCGCGGCCGACGGCGGCTACACCGCGGCGTGATTTCCCTCCGACGAAAGGAATACCCCATGCGGCTCAACGGAAAGGTCGCGTTGCTCACCGGAGCGACCGGCGGTATCGGACAAGCCACGGCGGAACTGTTCGCCCGCGAAGGCGCCAGCCTGGTCGTCACCGATGTCGACCGGGAAGCCGTGGAAAAGCTCGCGGCGAGGCTGGAAACCGACGTGCTGGCCGACCGGTTGGATGTGTCGTCGCCGGAAAACTGGCGCGAAACCGTCGAACGGACCCGGCAGCGTTTCGGCCGGCTCGACATTCTCGTCAACATCGCCGGGATCGTGGACTGGCCGGGCGTCGAAGAAACCACGCCGGACGCCTGGGACCGGGTGATCGCGGTCAATCAGACCGGTACCTGGCTCGGGATGAGGACGGCCATGCCCCTGTTGCGCGCCTCCGGCAACGGATCGGTGGTCAACACTTCCTCGGTGCTGGGCCTGGTCGGCAGCGGCGCGGCCGCCGCGTACCAGGCGTCGAAGGGCGCGGTGCGGTTGCTGACCAAGACCGCCGCCGTCGAATACGCGACGCGCGGGGTCCGGGTCAATTCGGTGCATCCGGGCGTCATCGCCACGCCGATGATCCAGGACCTGCTCGACGAGCAGGGCGACCGGCAGCCCGACATCGTCCGCACGCCGATGCGCCGCGCGGGCAGCCCCGCCGAGGTCGCGCACGCGATGCTTTTCCTGGCCAGCGACGAGTCCTCGTTCGTCACCGGAACCGAACTGGTGGTCGACGGCGGGCTCACCGCGCACTGATCCCGGCATCATCTCCTATCCGCCGTAGTAACTGGCCCAAGGTCCGGTGAGAGGAGCACCGTGGTGGGTGCCCGCAGGCGGCGTTCGAACGGCTGCAGCGAGAAGCGCGGACACGGCAGAAAGCCCGTGCATACGCCCCGGTGACCGGCACGATCACCTCGAACTACGGCGCCCGCTCGGGAACGACCCACGACGGCCTGGACGTCGCGAACGCCATCGGCGCTCCGGTCCGGACACCGCTCGCCGGGACGGTGATCGAGGCCGGTCCGGCGAGCGGGTTCGGGCTTTGGGTCCGCGTCCGGCACGAGGACGGGACCGTCACCGGGTGCGGCCACCTCAACCGCTATCCGGTCTCCGTCGGGCAGCGGGCGGCAGCAGGGCAGGTCATCGCCGAGGCGGGCAAGCGGGGCCAGTCGACCGGGCCGCATCTGCATCTCGAGGCCTGGTCGGCCGGCGAGCGCAGGACCGATCCGCTGCGCTGGCCGCGCGGGCTCGGCGTCCGGATCGGACCGCGCGGGTGACCTCGGGTGGACGTGCGGACGGGGCGTGCGGGACAATGCATGCACGTTTCGCTATATGTCAGGACGGTGCGGGGTGAGCGAGCACAACACGGGGCACGGACACGGCCACGGGGTCGCGGCGGGAGCGGACCGCGCGTGGCTGGTGCGGGCTTTGGTGCTGATCGTCGGGTTCATGGCCGTCGAGCTGGTCGTCGGCGTGCTCGCCGGGTCGCTCGCGCTGATCACGGACGCGGGCCACATGCTGACCGACGCCGCGTCGATCGTTCTCGCCCTGGTCGCGATCCGGCTGGCCGCGCGTCCGGCGAAGGGCGGGTTCACCTACGGGCTCAAGCGTGCGGAAATCCTGTCCGCGCAGGCCAACGGGATCACCTTGCTGCTGCTGACCGCGTGGTTCCTCTACGAGTCGGTGACCCGGCTGATCGCACCGCCGGAAGTCCAGGGCGCGCTCGTGCTCTTCACGGCACTGGCCGGGATCGTCGTGAGCGTCGCGGCCAGCTGGTGCATCAGCCGGGCGAACCGGTCGAGCCTGAACGTCGAGGGCGCGTTCCAGCACATCCTCAACGACCTGTACGCGTTCATCGCGACCGCGGTCGCCGGCGCGGTCGTGTGGGCGACGGGCTTCGCTCGCGCGGACGCGATCGCCGCGCTCGTGGTCGCCGCCCTGATGGCGAAGGCGGGGTGGGGGCTGGTCCGCGAATCGGGCCGGATCTTCCTGGAGGCCGCGCCCGCGGGGATCGATCCGGAGACGGTCGGGGACCAGGTGGCGTGCGTCCCGGACGTGGTGCAGGTGCACGACCTGCACATCTGGCAGATCACCTCGGGCGAGCCCGCGCTGTCCGCGCACGTGCTGGTGCGGCCCGCCGCCGACTGCCACGCGGTGCGCGCCGGGATCGAGGAGATCATGCGGTCCCGGCATCGGCTCGACCACACGACGTTGCAGGTGGACCACGTGGACGAGGACCGGGCGGAGCATTGCGAGCGGTCGCACGGGCCGACTTACCGGTTCACCGGACGGCGCTGATTCCGCGAGCGAACCCTAGGATGCGGAGCGTGCACGGACTGGGCGAGCTGGAATCCGCGGCGATGGACGTCTTGTGGCGCGCGGGCGAAGCGCGCACGGTCCGCGAAGTGCTGGACGAGCTGAACCGCGACCTCGCCTACACCACCGTCCTCACCGTGCTCGATCATTTGCACCGCAAAGGCTGGGTGGCACGCGAAAAACGCAGCCGCGCCTACTGCTACACGCCGACCCGCTCGCGAGAAGAAGCCGCGGCGCGCGCGATGCGGAACCTGCTCGCCGACGTCGGCGATCCCGATGGGGTGCTGCTGCATTTCGCGCAGTCGGCGTCCGAGGGGGAGCGGGAAGCGTTGCGGCGCGGGCTGCGGAAGCGCGCGTGATCGTCTCCGCGGCGCTCGTCTTGACCGCGGCGATGGCGGGCTGCTGCGGACCGTTGTTGCTGCGCTGGGCATTGCGGGCGCGGATGCCTGCGCCGGTTCGCCTTGCCGCGTGGATTCTGTTGCTGGGCAGCATGATCGCCGCCGGAACAGGTGCGGTTGCGGCGGCGTTCGGAGCGGGACACGAGGTGGCGCGGCGGTTGGTCGCGCGGCCGCGTCTCGACGTCTTGCCCCACCGCGAGGTGCTGCATCTGGACGAGGTGGTCGGCGGATCGGGCGCGCTGCTCGTGGCGGGCGCGGCCGGGGCGTTCGCGGCGGTGGTCGACCACGAACGGTCCCATCTGCGTGGACGCCATCACTGGCTGGTCGGGTTCGCGCACGCGGTGGCGGCGGCACTGCCGTTCGTCCCGCTGAGCGCGGATGCCGCGGCTGGCCGTCGGCGCGGACCGGCGACGGTCCGTGCTGCGCTGGCACGGATGCATCCAGCGCGTTCGGCGGTCACCGCACTGAGGCTGGAGCACCTCGCCCGCAGCCACGACACCGCGACAGCGGACGGCCTTCTGGCCCTCGCCGCGGCAGCGTTGCTCCCCGTCAGCATGGCCGCGACCCTGATCGTCGCCGGAGCCGGGACGGCTGCTCCCGCCCTGCTCCACGCCTGACCGGTATGACTACTATGTCCGGTAGTAAGGCGAATGGGGGCGAATCAGGTGCTGGGGCGAAAAACGCAGATCATCGCGGGGATCCTTGCCGGGCTGGCGTTGACGGCGGGGTGCACGGCCACACCGGATCCCGGCCCCGCCGCCGACCAGAAGACGAGCGCCGCGACGGTGCCCGCGACCCTCGACCTCGGGCCGAAGGACGGCGCGAAAGACGTGGCGCCCGGCGAACCCGTCACCGCGGTAGCCGGCGGGGGGACGCTGAGCGAGGTCACCCTCGCGGCCGCGGACGGCGCCGCGGTTCCCGGCGAGATGGACCCGGCGAAGCAGCGCTGGACTACCAGCAAGCCCCTCGAATACGGCACGAAGTACACGCTCACTGCACGCTCGGCCGGCGCGGACGGCAAGCCGGTGACCCGCACCAGCACCTTCGCCACCGCGACCGCCCGGGCGCGGGCGTATCCGTCGGTGATCCCGCTCGACGGCGAGACCACCGGGGTCGGCATGCCGATCACGGTCAAGTTCTCCGCGCCGGTCACGGACAAGGCCGCCGCCGAGAAGATGCTCACCGTCACCTCGGACAAGCCCGCCACCGGGGCGTGGCGCTGGTTCGGCGACGACGAGGTGCATTACCGCACCAAGGAGTACTGGCCCGCATACTCGACGATCACCCTCGACATCAAGATCGCCGGCCGCGCGCTCGGCAACGGGGTGTTCGGCAAGGCCGACCGCAAGATCACCTTCAAGACCGGGCCGTCGATCATCTCGAAGGTGTCCGACCACGAAAAGCAGATGCGGACGTACAAGGACGGCCAGCTCGTCCTGACGTCTCCGGTCAGCCTCGGCAAGCCGTCGGCGCGCAGCGTCTCCGGCACGATGCTGATCATGACCGTGCAGTCGCCGTACACAATGGACTCCAGCACGTACGGCGTCCCCACCGACTCGCCGGGCGGCTACCGCACCACGGTCAAATACGCGCTGCGGCTCACCAACTCGGGCCAGTTCCTGCACTCCGCGCCCTGGTCGGTCCGGCAGCAGGGGCGTACCAACACCTCGCACGGCTGCCTGAACGTCAGCGTCGAGAACGCGAGGTGGTTTTACGAGAACTCCCATCGCGGGGACGTCGTTGTCGTGACCGACACCGGAGTGGACGTCAAACCCGGCGACGGCTGGACCGACTGGCGCTTCAGCTGGGAGGAATGGCAGAAGAAGGTCTGATCCACCCCGGGCAGCGGCGCACCGGGGGTGCCGATGCGCCGCCGCGCGCGGATCAGACGGACTGCCGGGGCCGCGGAGAAAGCACGTCCTCTCCGTAGATGCCCCGCAGCCAGTTGGTCTGGTAGATCGTGTCGAGGTAGCGCTCGCCGAGGTCCGGGGCGACGGCCACCGCGGTCAGATGGTGCGCGTCGTGTTCGGACAGCCAGCCGGTGGCCCCGCTGACCACCGTCCCGGTCGAGCCGCCGAACAGGAAGCCGTTGCGCGCCAGCCGGTGGCACGCCCGGACCGCGTCCGGTTCCTCGACCAGGACCACGTCGTCCACATAGGACTCGTCGAGGATCGGCGGGCGCACGCTGGTGCCCAGTCCCGGCAGCATCCGCCTGCCCGCCGGGCCGCCGAAGGTCACCGAGCCGACGCTGTCGATCGCGACGATCCGCACCGGCCGCTGCCACTGCCGGAAGAACCGCGCGCAGCCCATCAGGGTGCCCGTGGTGCCCGCGCCGACGAACAGCACGTCGAGATTCGGGAACGCGGCGGCGATTTCCGGTCCGGTGCGGTGGAAATGCGCTCCCCAGTTGTCCGGGTTGGTGTACTGGTTGAGCCAGACGTAGCGCTCGTCGGAATCGCACAGCATGCGCACGTGGTCGATGCGCGCCCCGAGGAAACCGCCTTCGGGAGTGGGTTCGGTGACGATGTGCACCTCGTTGCCGAGCGCCTCGATGGCGCGGCGCGTCGCCAGATTGCAGCGCGAATCGGTGACGCACAGGAATTTGTACCCCCGGCTGGCCGCGATCGCGCTCAGCGCTACGCCGAGGTTGCCCGAGGACGACTCGACGATGATCGAGCCCGGCCGCAGCAGGCCGTCGCGTTCGGCCGCGTCGACCATCTCGGTCGCGGCCTTCAGCTTGATGGAGCCGGCGAAGTTGAACCCCTCGCACTTGAGGTAGAGCGAATAGCCGAAACTCCAGCGGAGGTCGACATACAGCGCCTCCTCGTTGAAAGCTTCGGGAACGGTGATGACTGGCACAGTGGTCTCCTCGTCAGGCAAAGCTCAGTGGCGGACGGCGCTCAGCCATACCGGCGCAGCTCGTGGAAAAAGTCCTCGATGACGTGCAGTCCGCCGGCGTCGGACACTCTCTCGTGGACAAAGGCCCCGACCGCGAGGTCGAGGACGCCGAGCCCGAACGGGGAGAAGATCAACGGCTGGCCGGCGGGCGGTCTGACCCGGCCGGACAGCACGTCGTCGAGGGTGCCGAGCAGGAAATCCCGGCTGCCGGTGCGTTGTTCGACCAGGTGCGGCGAGGTGTTGGCCTTGAGGCAGTGGTCGACGTCGTCGACGATGTTCGCCGAAGCCAGCAGGACTTCCGGCGCGAGGTCGCGCAAGGACACGTGCAGGACCAGCGGATTGTGCGAGAACCACGAGGGATCGTGCACGTGCGGTTCGCCGGCGATGGTCGCGAAGACCACCAGATCGCTGTCGCGGACCAGACCCTCGGCGGTCTCGTGGACGCTGATCTCGCCGGCGAACCCGGACTGCTCCAGGTAGCCGCGGAATCCGGCGGCGCTGTCCGGATGCAGGTCGTGCACGTTGATTTCGTCGAACTCCCAGCCGGTCCCGGCGAGGAAGGTGTGGATGTAGCGGGCGATCAGGCCGACGCCGAAGAATCCGGCTCGCCGGGGACGGCCGCGGGTCCGGCTGAGCCAGTCCGCGGCGAGCGCGGCGGAGGCGGCGGTCCTGGTAGCGCTGATGATGGAGCTTTCCAGGCAGGCGAACGGATAACCGGTCGCGAGGTCGTTCAGGATCAGCACCGCCGACGCCCTCGGGATCCCCGCGGCCACGTTGCCCGGGAAGCTCGAAATCCACTTCAGGCCCGCGACGTTCGTCGTGCCGCCGAGCGAGGCGGGCAGGGCGATGATCCGGTCGGCCGGGCGGTCGGGGAAGCGCAGGAAACAGGACGGCGGGTTGACCGAATCGCCCGAGCCGTGCACCCGGTAGGCGGTCTCGACGAGGTCGACGATCTCGCGTTCGCGCCCGGACAGCGCCCGCTGGACCTGGGCGCCGGAGATCACCGCGAACGGCGGCACGGCGACCGGGTCCGCGGACGCGGATTCGGCGGTGAAAGAGTGTGCGGTCACTGGTTTTCCCCCTCGGAACGCAGCGAGCAGTCGGAAAGCCGCACCGGGTCGGCGAGCCCGACGAGCACCTCGCGCGGGCCCTCGTAGGCGTCCCGGCTGTGCGCGGTGCGGACGTTGTCGACCAGCAGCAGATCTCCCGCCTGCCACGGTTCGCGCACGGTGTGTTCCTCGTACACCTCGTTGAGCAGCTGCACGACGTCCTCGCCGATCGGGTCGCCGTTGCCGAAGCGGGTGGTGAACGGAAGCCCGTCCGCTCCGTAGATGTCGACGAGGTACTCGCGCACCTCGGGGGCCATCGTCCACTCGTTGAGGAAGGCGATCTGGTTGAACCAGCAGGGCCGGCCGGTGACCGGATGCCCGACGATCGCGTCGCGGCGCTGCCGGGTGCGCAGGCCGCCGTCCGCTTGCCAGGCGAACTCGATCCGGTTGGCCCGGCAGTAATTCTCGATCGCGGAACGGTCGTCGGTGCCGAACGCTTCGGCGACCGAGGCTCCGATCTCGTCGTTGAAGCTGCGGGTGAGCAGCCAGCCGTCGCGCTCGAACCGCGCGCGCAGATCGGCGGGCAGCGAGGCCAGGACGGCGGTCGAATCGCTGACTCCGGTGACCCCTCCGGAGGACGGCGGGCTGACGCAGGCGAAGAGCATCAGGCCTGGGAATTCGAGGGCGTAGCTGAGTTCGTGGTGCATGCACATCGGCTGGTTCGGCGGCCATTCGGTCGAGGAGTGCACCCCGCCGGGGTACGCCGTGCGGGGCGCGAAGGCCTCCCGCTCGGTCATCAGCAGGTCGGTCAGCCTCCCGAACACGGCCGCGACGGCGGTCTGGTCGGCGAGCCCGAGACCTCGGACGAGCACCGCGCCGTGTTCGGCGACAAGTCTTCGCACCGTCTCCCGGTGCGTGCTCGCCCAGCCGGCCGGGTCGCCGCCCGCCTCGGCCCGCAGCACCGCGGGGAGGCCGGGACGGAAATCCGGCTCGGGCGGAGAAGTCTTCGGCAGGAATTTGGACAACGACATCGGGCGATCCTTCCGATTTCCGTGGCGGGAGAGGGTCAGGAGAGGCGGGACCGGCTGTCGAGCAGCGCGGCCAGGTCGGCGAGCACCGGGTGCGCGGCGACGTCCTTGATCGAGACCGCGCGGTCGAGCGCGATCGCCAGTTTCACCGCGGACAGCGAGGTGCCGCCCCGGTCGAAGAAATGGTCCCGGCGGCCGATCTGGCCGGGCCGGAGGCCGAGCACCTGCGCCCAGGCCGCGGCGAGCCGCTGTTCGGCGCCGGTGACCGGTTCGTCGTGGTCCTCTTCCGCGGCGTCGAGGCCGACGGCCAGCGCGGCGAGGTTCTTCTTGTCGATCTTTCCGTTGCCGGTCAGCGGCAAGTGCTCCCGCCAATGGAACGCCGAGGGGAGCATGTACTCCGGCAGCGCGGCCCCGAGGTGCTCCCGCATCAGTTCGTGGTCGAGCGGTTCCCGGCCGGAGTAGAACGCGACGAGCTGTTTGCCTTGCCCGCCGCGATCGGCCACGACCACGGCACCGTCGCGCACCCCGGGCACTCGCAGCAGCGTGTTCTCGATTTCGCCGATCTCGATCCGGAAACCGCGGATTTTGACCTGCGAATCGCGTCGGCCGAGGAATTCCAGCTTGCCGTCCGGAAGCCAGCGGCCGTGGTCGCCGCTGCGGTAGAGCCGCGAGTCCGGACGGTGCGGGTCGGTGGTGAACGCCCGCGCCGTGCGTTCCGGGTCGTTGACATAACCGCGGCCGACGCACACCCCGGAGAACACGATCTCGCCGGGCGCGCCGAGCGGGACCGGGTCGAGCCGCTCGTCGACGACGTACACGCGCACGTTCTGCACCGGCGGCCCGAGCGGCACCCGCTCCCGCGTCGGCGCGCGGTCCATCACCTCGTGGTTGGTGTCGTCCGAGGTTTCGGTGAGGCCGTAGGCGTTGACCAGCTTGACGTCCGGCATCGCGGCGAACCAGCGTTGCGCCAGCTCGGTCTTGAGCGCCTCGCCGGTCACCGACACACAGCGCAGATCCGGCAGCGCGACCGGGTTCCGGTCCACCGCGGACAGGACGACCTCGAGATACGAGGGCACGACCTGCAGTACGGAGACCCGGCCGCGGGCGAGTTTGGCCACGAACCGGTCGGCGTCGAGGATCACGTCCTGTTCGATCAGCAGCGTGGTCCCGCCGACCAGCAGCGCGGAAACCAGCTGCCACAAGGAGATGTCGAAGCACTGCGGCGCGACCTGCGCCACCACCGAATCCTGGGTGATGCCGAGGTCGTTGATCTTGGCGTAGAGATGGTTGACCATTCCGGCGTGCTCGCACATCGCGCCCTTCGGCTCGCCGGTGGAGCCCGAGGTGAAGTAGATGTAGGCGAGCTGGCCGGCGTCGACGGCGAGGTCGAGATCGTCTTCGGAGTGGTCCTCCTCGTACGCGGCGTCCACGAACAAGGTGCGCACGCCGGGCAGCGATTCGACCGCCTTCCGCAGTGTGGCGGTGCTGCCCGGTTCGGTCAGCACCAGTTCGCAGTCGGCCCGGCGCAGCGTGGTCGCGATGCGGTCGGTCGGGAAATGCGGCTCGATGGGCAGGTAGACGCCGCCTGCCTTGAACACCGCGAGCACGGCGGCCATCCAGTCCAGATTGCGTTCGGTCACCACCGCGACGACGCCCTCGCGCCGCAGCCCGCGCGCGACCAGTGCCCTCGCCAGGCGGTTGGCGCGCCCATTGAGCTCCCGGTACGTCCACTGCCGGTCGCCGTGCACCGCGGCGATCGCGTCCGGATGCCGGGCGACGCTGCGCTGGAACAGCTCGTGGCAGCGCAGGTCCGGCACTTCGACGTGCGGCCCGGCGAGCCCTTCCAGCTGCAGTTTGAGTTCCGCCGCCGAGAGCAGTGTCGTTTCGCGGTGCGGCGCGGCGACGTCGGTGCGGATGAGCGTGAGCGCGCTCAGGTGGTAGCCGAGGATCCGCTCGGCGGCTTCGGAATCCAGCACCTCGGTGCGGAAGCGCAGCCGGAGCTTCTCCAGTTCAGGCGAAACGTCCAGCCGCAGCACGGTGTCCGCGGCGAGATCCCCAGCAGTGCCGGTCGGGTCGAAGACCGTCTCGAACGGCGGCTCGGCGAGACCGAGTTCGGCGCGCAGCTCGTCGACCGGGAAGTCCCGGAACTCCCGGGTCTCCGCGTCGATCCGCGCGGTGTGCTCGATCAGGTCGCGCCAGGTCTCGGCTTCGGTGCTGAGCCGGCACGGCAGTGGCGCGCCGCCCGGCTCGGCCACGTAGCCGGTGCACACCTCGGCTTCGCCGGACAACGCGGCGAGCACCTTGGCGTGCGCGGCGAGCAGCACCGAAGTCAGCGGCACCCGCAGCTGGTCGGCGAGCAGCCGCAGGGCGGCCGCGAGGCCCCGGGGGACCGGCGTTTCGTGGTCGCCGATCGCGGTGCCGGCCTCCAGCGTCCAGCGCGGGACGCTGGTGCGGCCGCCCGCGGCGAGTACTTCGCGCCAGTGCTCGCGAACCGCTCCCAGTCCGGTTCTCATGGGCTGTCCTTCCCGTGGTTGTCTGTGCTCCGTCACGATTTCCCCGCCAGCTGACGGCGGCCGGCCCGGATTTCGTGCGCGGGGTTCCCGCCCCAGTGCGCTCCGTCCGGGACCTCAGTGCCCTTCATGAGGAAGGAATCGGGGGCGAGCGTCGAGCCCTCGCCCATCGTCACGCCGTAATGCACGAGCGCTCCGACGCCGACCGTGCACCCGCTGCCGAGGCAGATGCGGTCCATCTTGAAACCGCCGTCCTCCTGCGAATGGCACTGGACGACGGACCCGGCGTTGAGGGTGACGTCGTCTCCTATGCGCACCAACGTTTTTTCGATGATGCCCGCGCCGTCGTCGAACAGGCGCTTGCCGACCTTGATGCCCAGCATCCGCCACAGCACGCTCTTGAACGGGGTGCCGTTGAGCGCTTGCAGGTGGGCGTTGGTCGCGGCCGCTTTCCAGAACCGTTCCTGCCGCCAGAACCGCCGGTCGTAGATCGAGCACGACACCGGGCGCAACGGCCGGACGAGGACCGTGATCCGTTCCAGCGCGACGAAATAGCCGATGCCGTACAGCAGGAAAACCACGGTGTCGACCGCGAACAGCGGCGGGCCGATCAGGTCGTAGTAGACGTCCGAGGCCCACGTCAGCAGCAGCATCCCGTAGAAGAACAGCCACTGGGCCAGGCAGTACAGCAGCATGCCCCCGGCGTTGTGCCGCGTCTTGGCGGCCAGCCTGCGCCGGAATTCCTCCGGGGTCTTCGGATGGTCGAACTGGCTGTCGCGCTCCACCGAGCGCGGGATCTCGAAGCTGGGGGAGCCGAGCAGCCCGACGCCCTCGCGCACCGGGCCGTCGAGCGGCACCAGGACTTTGGTGGCGAGCAGGCAGTTGTCCCCGGTCCTCGCCCCGGCGGGATAGACGACGTGGTTGCCGAGGAAGTTCCGCGCCCCGACGCGCACCCGGGAAAGCCGGAAGGAGGTGCTGGTGTACTCGGCGTTGACCACCGACAGCCCGTCGGCGACCATCGTGCCCGCCCCGGCCTCGAACAGGTACGGGTTCTCGTATTTCTCCTCGAGCCCGAAATTGGACCCGGTCTGTTCCTTCTTGGAGACCTTGCATCCGAGCGCACGCAGGTAGTGCACGATCGCCGAGCTGTCGCCGAGGAGCGTTTTGAAGAACCGCAGGTTGGTGAGCGCGCGGATGGCGCGGTGCGCGGTGTAGCGGAGGGTGTAGAGGCGGTAGACCTCGCCGGGCTTGAGCGCGAGGTTCAGCAGCCGCGGCACCAGGGTGACGATCAGCAACCCGGCGAGGCGCAGGCCGAAGTACAGGACGAAGGAGAGGACGAGGGCCTTCCCGTAGAACTGCGGGGAGGTGAAGTCGAGGACGGCCGAGCCGAGTCCCATCGCCGGGCTGAGGTTCGGCAGCGTGGTCAGCACGAAGGCGACCAGGCCGAGCACCAGCGGAGCCAGGAAGAAGACCGCGGTCAGCGTCTGGCGCACGGCGAAGAACGCCCGCCGGACGGTGCCGCAGGCCCGCGGCTCGACTCGCCGGTAGTGCACGTCGGCGGGGACGGCGGGCACGCCGTGCCAGCTCTGCCCGCGCGGAACCGCTTGCCCGGCGTGCAGGGACGAGGAGTGTCCGAGCTGGGCGTTGTCGCCGATCCGGGTCTCGATGTCGAGGACGGACATCTCGCCGACGTAGGAGTGCGCGCCCAGCACGACCGGTCCGGTCCGGATCAACCCGTGCTGCGCGCGATAGGTGGTGAAGTAGGTGTCCTTGCAGACCACCGTGCCTTCTCCGATGGTCAGCAGATCGGTGCACACCGGGACGAAGCGCGAGAAGATCGTCACGCCCTTGCCGATGTTCGCGCCGAGCGCGCGCAGGTACAGCGAATAGAGCGGGGAGCCGACGAACAGCGGGACCAGCAGGTTCCGCTGGACGAGCGTCTTGACGACCCAGAATCGCACGTAGCCGAGGGTCCACACGCGGATTTCCGCCGGCTTCCAGCGGCCGACGAGGATCCATTTGAGCGCGATCGGAAGGGTGCACAGAATGATCAGCACCACCGCGCCGAAACCGACCGCCCGCAGGTAGTAGCCGAGCAGTCCGGTGCCGGCCAAGATCCAGTCGGTTCCCGCGCCGAGCACCTGGGCCACCAGGAAGGAATAGGCGAGGAAGATCGTCGCCTGCAGGATTCCGCAGCCGAAGTATTCGAGCCTGCTCGCCCGTCTCGGCGGCTCCGCGGGTGCGGGATCCGGCTCCTCGGCGGGGACTTCCTCCGTTTCGGCCAACGCGGAGACGAGACGGGCGATGGTCGGGTTCCGGTAAATGTCCTTGATGGAGACGGAGGGCAGATCGGCACGTTTGCGCACTCGCGCGCAGAACTGTGCCATCACGAGCGAGTTGGCCCCGAGATCGGCGAAGAAGTCGCTGTCGACCGACACGGTGTCCTGCCCGGTGACCTCGGCCATCACCTGGGCGAATGCTTCCTCGGTGTCGGGCGCCGGGCCGGAGCGGGCGGCCGGGTACTCGGTGAGATCCATATTCCTCATCATCGGTTCATGTAACGCCGGCGTAACCGACGGACGTCGGTGTTGACAATTTCGTGACCTGTTCGATGCGCCTCGCGGCTGACAAATACGGCACGGGCGAAGATTGAGGTCTAGACCACCTGAAAGACCATTATTCTGGCAAAGAGGTCTAACGCCGCTAATACCGTTTATTTTTCAACAGCCAGTGGCGGCTGTCGACGGAACCGTGACGGTCCGGCGAAGGGTTCCGGCGAAGTATGATCGTCGTCGTGCATTTACCGCAAACGGATCCTCCGCACGGGCGATGCTACCAGGATTTCCCCTCTTTTGGGGTCAGGATTCCCCTGTTGGCGAGGCGGAACTGCTCTGCTGAGATGAAATCCGCGGCCGGGCGGTCGCTGTGCGGAGCGTGTCACGCGGCTGCGCGGCCCGGTCAGGATCGCCTTGCTGCGGCCGTCAAGATTCGGTGGTCCTCGAATACGGTGACATTGTGCGTCGAGTTGGAATATGCAAGTGCTGTTTCCGGGGATTGATGGCACTTTCGAGAGAATTTCCGTCTCGTCCCCGGTTTATGCCATCCAGGTGAGGCGTGCGGCGGACGGCTGGTGTCATTGCGCTGTTCGGCCGACTTCGGACTGCTCCGCCGTGTGTTCTTCGCGGACGTGGCTGCTGCGGCCCCAACGCGCAGAATCTCGCCCGGGAGGAAACGGCCAGTGCGGGTATTTTCGCGCCTGGTGGGCCGGTTGAAGCGAAGCGGCGGGAATCGTGGCGCTTCTCGCGGTTTTCCGGCCTTCTTGAAACATTTTCGCGTTGTCCCTGGTTACGTCTCCGGTGACAACGATGACCGCGGCGGATCGTCCGGACGCCGCCAGTGGCAGCGCCCTCGCCCGCATCGGGGGGTGTCCCTATGTTGTTGTCAAGCGGCAGCGGGGGTACTGGTCGGTTCGGGGTGCCGGTAGTTGGTGCGGCTGCGGAGCATGGCGAACAGGACGTCGCAGCGGCGGCGGGCGAGGCAGATCAGCGCGGCGTTGTGTTTCTTGCCCTCGGCTCTCTTCCGGTCGTAGTAGGTCCGGCTGGTGGGGTCGGACAGGGCTGCGAAAGCGGCGAGGAAGAAGGCGCGTTTGAGTCTGCGGTTGCCTGTTCTGGCGGGGTGTTCGCCCTTGATCGAGGTTCCGGAGCGGTGGGTGACCGGGGCGATGCCGGCGTAGGCGGCGAGGTGTCCGGAGGTTTTGAAACCGGAGGCGTCGCCGATTTCGAGGAGGATGCGGGCGGCGGTCCTGACGCCGATGCCGGGCATCGATGTCAGGACCTGGGCAAGAGGGTGTGCATCGAGTATCTCCTCGACTTCGGCGGCGACGGTTTTCCGTTGCTGCAGCACGGTTTTCAGGCTGTCGGCGAGTCTGGGCAGGATCTTGTCCGCGGCGGCGGTGCCCGCGACGGTGACGGTCTGCTCGTCCAGTGCGGCGAGGATGTCCTCGACCAGTTTTGTGCCCATGCGTGGGGCGTGGGTGGTGGCGATCGCCGCGAGTTTGCGGCAACCGGCCTTGCGGATCCCGATAGGGCCGCCGCAGCGGGACAGGATTTCCAGCACGGCAGAGTGACTGATTTTGGGGCCGAGGACGCGTTCGAGGGCGGGGTGGATGCCGGTGAGCAGGCCGCGGATGCGGTTGCTGACCCGGGTCGCTTCGGCGGCGAGGTCGTCGTCGAATCCGACGAGCACGTCCAGCTCGGCCAGGGCTTCGTCGTCGACGTTGAGCCGGCGCAGGGTGTGGGGCAGGGTGCGGGCGGCGTCGGCGATGACATAGGCGTCGCGGGCGTCGGTTTTGGCGTTGCCCGGGTAGAGGTCGGCGATGCGGCGCATCGCCAGCCCTGGCAGGTAGGCCACCTCGTGCCCGCAGGCGCGGGCCACCGCCACGGGCAGTGCGCCGATCGTGGCGGGCTGGTCCACCACGACCAGGACTGGGCCGTGAACAGTGAGTTTGTCGAACATCGCCCGCAACTTCGGCTCACTGTTGGGCAGCGGAGCGTCGTGCAGCCGTTTCCCGGCCGGATCCAGACCGACCGCGTGATGCTCGCCCTTGCCGACGTCCAAGCCGAGGAACACGGCGTATTCGCTGGTCATCGAAGGTATCTTCCGTCTTGTCGTGCATGGTCACCAGTCGAGCATCAAAGGCCGGCAGCCACGTTACGACGAGACCTACCCAGCGGGCGGCCGTGTCCCTATCAGCGGTCCCTCGATGCCACCAAACCCGGTGACACCACCCCCCGGATCATGAACGCGACTGGGGGACTCAGTCATGCCGGGCCTGGCGACCACGAACTCCTTGATCAGGAGCTACGAAAAAGGTAACGGGGGGCGATCTCGACGCCGAGAACGGCAGTTCACTGGGCCGAGCGGTGGCAGGTACCGGCCGCGGAAATCAGTGTCGCCGGTCCGGGGATCTGCTGCCTCCGCGAGCCAGGGGACGCATTGTCGAAGCGTTACGGGAACGCGCCTCCGACCGGTGCTGCTCGGCGAACGAGCGGCCATTGAGCGCGTCTTCACCCTCTGTCTCGGCGGCGCAGGGGAGGCCGCGGGCCCCGGCGGCACCATGTGGATGCCGAAGGGGCTCGCGGTCAGAAGATGTCGCGGCCTACCACTGTCCGAAGTGGACGGTTTCGCTCTCCGGCTTTCGCTTGCGGACAGCCGGGGAAGCACCCGCGGAGATCTGGTCGTCGGCGTCGTGGCCGATGGCGATCGCGCCGATCGGCTCGTGGCTGGCGGGCACGCCGAATTCGGCACGCAGCTTGTCGAAATCCTCCGCGCCGATGCCGAAATACACCGCGCCGAGTCCTTCGTCTACGACGGTCTGCAGGATCAGCAGGACGGCCATGCCGGTGTCGATGTACCAGAACGGCACCGGCCAGTGGTCCTCGCTGCGGTCGGTCCAGCCCTTGTCCGGCTGGGCGTAGCGGTCGAGGTAAGCGTCCTTCACCGAAAACGGGATGACGATGACCGGCGCGGCCTTGAGACCGTCGTTCAGCGTCCAGGATTCGAGAGTGTCGGCGAAGCGGCGCACGTCGTCGCCCTGCAGCACCAGGAACGCCTGCCCCTGCGAGAACCCGGCGGACGGCCCGCGCAAGGCGTTGCGCATGATCCGGCGGAGGCTGTCCTCGGACACGGGCTCGTCGGTGAACTTGCGCACCATCCGCCTGCGCCGGACGACTTCCTGAAACTCCATCGGTGCCCCCTCGGAGAACGTTCTTCCGGGCCACTGTAGCGGGTTTCGGGGGTGTGGTTTGCCGTTTGCGGCTCGACCGGGAGAGGAGCGACGCGGTCGAGGCACGGCCGTCCCTGGTGAACTGCACGGCCGTCGCCGCGGTTCGGAATTCCTTGGTGCCGGTGCGCGGGTCAGTTCCGGGGGCGCGCTCGCTGGTGCGGGTGGGGCTGTCGAGGACGGGGAGCAGACTGCGGCCGCGGGCGAGGCAGCGGGTGCAGAAGAGCGCGGGGGCGGCGGTCGTGCGCTGCGCGAACAACTAGGAGCAGGCCGCGGCAAAGCGGGTGGGGACGGGGACGGCGGGTGCGGACGAACGGGTGGTGGTCGTGCGCTGTGCGGGCGGCCACGGCAACAGACCGCGGCCAAGGGGATTAGGAACGAGGCGGCCGTTTCGGGCGAACGGCGGTGGTCACGTGCTTCGTGGCCGGGCTGCACGGGAGTGAGCCACGAGGTCGAGGGCGCGAACGCCTGCCCGGGCTGGTATCGACAGCGCCGCTGCCCGCCCCACCCCGCTCGGCGACTCCCTCGGTCCAGGCAGGCCTTTCCGCGGCCGCCGATCTTGCGGGTGTGCGGAGCCGGAAAGTTCTCGCCCGGATCCTGATCGAAGGGAAAAGACCGCCCGGCCGGAGGCATTTGCCTGCGGCCGGGCGGCCTTTCCGTCCAGAGCGGAGGGCGCGAACTGTTCCGGTCCGCCCGGCGCTGAAACTCCGGCGGGGGACCGGACGCCTTGCCCGGCGTTTCCGGAAATGATCAATCCGGAAACCTGCCGGGGCCGCGGCCTATTTCGCCGCGCGCTTTTTCGCGGTGCGCTTACGGGCTTTCGGCGCCGGCTTCTGGCTTTCCTCGTAGGCGGCGATCACTTCGCGCGGGATGCGGCCGCGTTCGGCGATGGCCCAGTTGTTGTCGAGGGCCCAGGTGCGGATCGCCTTCGAGCGTTCGCGTTCCTCGGCGGTCGGCGCGGCCGAGGCGCGCACGGTCGTCTTGCGTCCGCCGGTGCGGCGGGCGGCGGCGATGAACGTCGCGAGCTCCTCGCGCATGGCGGCGGCGTTTTCGTCGGACAGGTCGATTTCGTACTGGACGCCGTCGAGTCCGAAGGGGACGGTCTGCCCGGCTTCGGACCCGTCGAGGTCGTCGATCATCTCGACGAGGACTTTCTGTGCCATCGCGGCGGCTCCTCCTGGAAACGGGACGTGGTCACCGCAGACCATAACAGGAGTCCACTGTGGCTGGTCGCCGGAGACAATACGCGGCGGGCCGGCTCCGCCGCGAGGAACCGGAGTGAGGAAGTGGTCCGCTCCGGAACGGGATCGGCCAACGCGCCGAAGCTGTGGCCCATCCGGTCGCGTTTTCGTGCGGAGGTAACGCAGATTCTGCGGAGTTTCGGCCGCGCGTGCCTCGCAGTCCGGAGTCCGTATTCGCCGATTCCGCGGTATTTTTCCGGGTTGTTAGTGATCACGGACTCTCAGATGTTCGAGGATCGCCGGAAGTCCCCGGATCCGCGTTTCCCGGTGAAACTGGCTGATGGCCGGGAATTGACGATCCGCGCGCCGTTCAGACACCCGGGGCGGCGAGACCGCCAGTCCGCAGCGGATCGGTCCGGTCGAAGGAGAGTTCGCTGGTAGAACCGCACGGCTGCGCTGACGTCGGCGACCGGGTGCAGGACGCTCCGGGGAGTCGTCCACGAGTCGAGCGTAACCCGCATTGAACCGGGACCGGGCGGGTATGCGGGGGAAAGAAACCCGAGGAAGGGAGCGTCATGCCTGACGTCCGCGAGTATTTAACGGAAGTCGAGTACCCGTGCGAGCGCGACGAGCTCCTCCGCCGGGCGGCCGCGAAAGGCGCGGGCGACGACGTGATCGGCCATCTCGGCAAGCTGCCCGAGCAGCGGTACGAGAACCTGGACGCGGTGAACCGGCTGCTCGGCGACGACGTCGACCCGCATTCGTGAGGGTCAGCGGACCGCCTCGGCCGCTGCCCTGGCGAGTTCGAGTTCTTCCCGGGAGCGCAGCGTCAGCACCGGCACCTTCGCCCCCGGCGGGCTGATCACCGCATCGTGGTCCCTGGTCCGCGACAGTCCGCCGGCGATGCCCAGGACACCGAGGCCGCCGGCGACCGCCTCGGCGGTTTCGGGCTGGTCCCAGCCGATGTCGCCGGTGAACACCAGGGCGTCGAGCCGGTCCAGGCTCGCGGCGGCCGCGGCCAGTTCCCGGCGGACGCGGTGTTCGAAGACGGCCAGCGCGAACCGGGCTTCGACGGATCCGTCGCGCACCAGGTCCCGGGTGTCGTCGGAGATGCCGGACAAGCCCAGCAGGCCGGAGTGGTGGTAGAGGCCGTCTTCCAGCTCTTCGACGGTCAGCTTTCCCTCCCGCAACAGCCACAGCAGCATGCCGGGATCCACCGAGCCGGAGCGTTTGGTCATCATCGCGCCTTCGAGCGGTGTGAACCCCATTGACGTGTCAACGCTGCGTCCGTGAGACACCGCGCAGACCGAACAGCCGCCGGACAGGTGCGCGATGAGCAGGTTCAGCTCACGGGGCGGCTGGTGCAGGAGTTCGGCGGCGCGACGGGTCGCCCAGCTGAAGGACCAGCCGTGGAAGCCGTAACGGCGCAAATCCCAGCGGGAGCGCCAGCGGACGGGCAGCGGATAGGTCCGGGCGACCGACGGGAGCGTCTGGTGGAAGGCCGTGTCCGGGCAGACGACGTGCTTCGCGTCCGGGAGAAGTTCGGTGAGCTGGTCCAGCAGGGCCTCGGTTTTCGGCACGTGTTCCGGGGCGAGCGAACGGGCGTCCGCGATCTTCGCCCGGACGCTCGCGGTTGCTTCGGCCGGCTGGACCAGGTCCGGGCCGCCGTGCACCAGCCGGTGCGCTACGACCGAGATCGAGGATTGTTTGTCCACAAAGGAGGCAAGGTCGTCGGTCGAGGCGGAATCCAGGACCTCGTAGTCTTCGGTGCGCACGAGATGCACGCGCAGGCTGCCGGAGCCTGGGTTGACGGTCAGGACGTTCACCGCTGCCACCGCCAGCCGGTGATCTCGGCGGGGTCTTCGCCGTCACGGTAGGCGGCGGCGAGGAGTTCGTCTCGGTGCCGCTGGAAGTCGCGGGCCAGATCGCCGCCGAGGGAGGACCAGCCACGGGCCCGGCGGACGGCGTCGGCGGCCAGGTCGTGGCGGGTCATCCGGTTGCTGGCCAGCAGGTCGAACGGCGTGGTCGTGGTGCCTTCTTCCAGGTAGCCGTGCACGTGAAAGCGTTGCGTCGCAGGGCGTCCGTGCAGTACCTCGTGCACGGCGGACGGGTAGCCGTGGAAGGCGAAGATCACCGGGACGTCCTCGCCGAAGCACTCGACGAACGCTTCGTCGGAGAGGCCGTTCGGGTGACGGTCGGGCGGACAGAGCGAGAGCAGGTCGACCACGTTCACCACTCGCACGCGCAGTTCCGGAGCCGCGTCGGCCAACAGCTGCACAGCGGCGAGGGTTTCGACGGTCGGGGTGGTCCCGGCGCAGGCGAGTACGACGTCCGGCGAACCCTCCTGGCTCGCCCAGTGCCAGACGGACGTCCCGGCGCGGCAATGGGCGCGGGCTTCCTCGGGGGACAGCCAGACTGGACTGCTTTGCTTCCCGGCGACGACGACGTTGATCAGGTCGGTCGAGGACAGGCACCGGTGCATGGTTTCCAGGAGCGTGTTGGCGTCCGGCGGGAAGAAAATCCGCGTGGTGTGGGCCTTCTTCGTGAGCATCTGGTTGATGAACCCCGGGCCCTGGTGGCTGTAGCCGTTGTGTTCCTGCCGCCAGCCGTCGCTCGTGAGCAGGTAGTTCAGGCTCGCCACCGGCGCCCGCCAGCCGACTTCGCCGGACATCTTGAGGAACTTGGCGTACTGGTTCACCATGCTGTCCACAATGGACACGAACGCCTCGTAGCAGGGGAAGAGACCGTGCCGTCCGGTGAGCAGGTAGCCCTGCAGCCAGCCTTGGCACAGGTGTTCGGACAGCACTTCCAGCACCCGCCCGCGGCGGCCGAGATGCTCGGTGTGACCGGGAACCGCGCGGTCGAACTGCCGGTCGGTGACGTCCAGCAGCGCGCCGAGTTTGTTCGACTGCAGTTCGTCCGGGCAGACGACGCGGAAGGTGTCCGGAGCCCGGCGCACCACTTCGGCGAGCCAGCCGCCGAGGACTTCCGTCGGGCTTTCCTGACGCGAGCGGTCAGCGGCGAATTTCCCGACGTCCGGCAACGGCAGGTCCTGCCGAAGCCGACCGCCGTTGGCCTGCGGGACCCGTCCGAGCCGAAGCGCCGGTTCCGGCGGCACGGCGAGCAGATCCGGTGCGGGAACGCCGTCGGCGTCGAAAAGTTCTTCCGGCCGGTAGGACCGCAGCCACTGCTCCAGCGACTCGAGCTGGTCCGGGTCGAGCGGGACCTGGTGCGCGTGGAAGGTGCCTTCGAGCGGGGTGCCGTCCGGGGAGGTCGAAGGCAGGCCCAGGCCCTTCGTGTTGCGCAGGACGATCATCGGCGGCGGACCGGTGTCCTGGCGGTGCGCCCGCGCGAGCGCTTCGGCGAGCGGGGTGTCGGGATCGCCGGTGTCGCGGACGTCCACGAGCAGCGGGGTCCAGCCGCAGCCGGTGAAGTACGCGGTGAGTTCGTCGTCCGACATCGCTTCATAGACGGTCGGCGACGCGATCTTGTACCCGTTGAGGTGCAGGATCGGCAGCACCCGGCCGTCGCCCGGATTGGTGAACTTCGGACTGTGCCACGCCGCCGCGGTCGGGCCGGTTTCGGCCTCGCCGTCGCCGATGACGCACGCGACCAGCAGGTCGGGATCGTCGAAGGCCGCGCCGAACGCGGTCGCGAGGGCGTAGCCGAGTTCGCCGCCTTCGTGGATGACGCCGGGGACCTCGGGGGAAAGGTGGCTGGGGAAGCCGCCCGGCCAGGAGAACCGGCGGACGAGTTCGGCGAGGCCGGAGCCGTCGAGGGACAGCTGCGGGTCGTATTCGGCGTGGGTGCCTTCGAGCCACAGGTTGGCGTGGATCGCCGGGGCGCCGTGGCCCGGCCCGGTGACGAGCAGGGTGCGCTGCCGCGTTTCGGCGACGAACCGGTTCAGCGCGGTGTAGACGAGGGTCAGTCCGGGGCAGGTGCCCCAGTGGCCGAGCGGACGCGGTTTCAGGTGTTCGGGCCGCAGCGGCTCGGCGAGCAGGACGTTGTCCTTGAGGTAGATCATCGCCGCGGCCAGGTAGTCGCAGGCCCGGCGGTAGCGGCGGAGAGCGTCGCGCATCAGTCGGCGACGCCCTTCTTCTGGTCGATGAACGTCTGCCGCTCCGGGGTCACCTGGAGGATGACGCGTTCGGACTTGATCGCGTCGGGCGGATAGTCCCCGCCGGTGTACTTGCGGGCCAGCTCGTCGACCTGCAGCCGGGCCCGTTCGCCGGTCTCGACGCCGGTCACGCGGCCGCGGACCTCCGCGTAGCGGTACGGGTCCTGCTCGTCGCGGATCAGGACGGTGATCCGGTCGTCGCGCACGACGTTGCGGTATTTCGCCCGGTGGGTCTCGGTGTTGAGCACGATCCGGCCGTTCTCGACGTGCACCCAGATCGTCTGCGTCTGCAGCCGGCCGCTCGGCAGCACCGTGGTCACCGCGGCGAAGTTCTTGCCGGTGGCCAGCTCTTCGGTTTCGGGCAGCAGCTTCGGGCCGTCGGCGGTGCGAGCGGGCACGGCAACTCCTCACGGTCGGCGTCACGGGCCGTTCTGCGGGTAACCCGGCTGATCGGCGGGTAAACCCGGCGAGGTCAGAGCCAGACCAGCCCGGCGAGGACGGCGACGCCCGCGAGCAGCCACGCCACGTAGTCGCCGACCTGGCCGGAGTGCGCGCGGTGCAGCACGGTCAGGGCTTCGTGCACTGGTTTCGGGGTCCGGTGCCGCGACCACAGCGCGAGCGCCGCTGCGCCGAGCGTGAGGACAGCGGTCACCGCCGCGGACAGCAGGCCAGGGCCGGTCCAGGTCAGCTCGGATCCGGTCGGCGGGAGGGGCGTCGGCAGCGTCGGCAGCACGTCGTGGAGGTAGCCCGCGCGGTCGACGGCCTGGGTCCCGGCGGCCGCGGCGACGTCGCGGATCCACGGCACGATTCCGGCGGCCAGCGCGAAACCGAGCAGGACGACAATGGCCGCGAGCATGGGGATCGGGGTGCGTTCGATCGGCCGCTCGGTCTCGGGTTCCTCGCCGGAACCGGTCGTCGTGTCCGCGGAATCGTCGGCGGGCGGCCTGCCGACTCCGAAGTAGACCCGCAGCCCGGCGCGCAGCACCGCCGCGGCGGTCAGCGCGGAAACCACCGCGAACACGACCGTCAGCCACTCCGGGCCGGCGTGTTCGGCGGCGTCTTTGCCCAAGGCCAGGCCGAACGGCGGCAGCCCGGCAAGTGCCGCTGCCGCGACGACGAACAGCACCGCCTCTGTCCGGGAATGCGTTGCGCGGCCGAAGAGATCGTCCTCGTCGACACTGCCGTAGCGGTCCTTCAACACGCCGGTCAGGAGGAACAGCGAGCCTTTCGCTCCGGCGTGCCCGAGCACCGAGAGCACGAACGCGGCCGTCGCGTCGCCGCCGGTGGCGGCCAGTCCGCACAGGAACAGTCCAATGTGGGCGATGGTCGAGTAAGCCAGCAAACGTTTGAGATGCCGCTGGGTGAAGCACAGCACGGCGCCGAGCACCGCGCTGGCGATTCCGGCGGTGAGGTAGATCCGGCTGACGGTGGCGTCGTCCAGTACCGTCCCGAACACCGTCGTGCGGACCCGGATCATGCCGTAGAGACCGAGTTCGACCATGACGCCGGAAAACAGCACGCACACCGGCGTCGGCGCGACGGCGTGCGCGTCGGCGAGCCAGAAATGGAACGGCACGGTCGCGGCTTTGACCAGCAATCCGGTGCACACCAGGACGAACGCGGCGATGACGAGCGCGTCCGCCGGACGGCCGTCCAGCGCGACTCCCAGCTGCGCGAGGCCGAGCTGGCCGCCGCGGGCGTAGAGCAGGCCGATGCCCATCAGCGTGAAGTACGCGCCGAGGGAGTTCACCACGCCGAAGTTCAGCGCGCCCTGCACCGAGTCCGCCTCCTCGATGCGGTATCCGGTCAGCGCGTAGGCGACGCCGCTCATCAGCTCGAAGAAGACGAACAGCGTGAACAGGTCGCCGGTGAACAGGAAGCCGGTCATGCCGGTGAGGAAGAGCAGCATCATCGCGTGGTAGCGGGCTTCGACGGCTTCGAAGTAATGCCAGCTGTAGAGCAGCGCGCAGACCGTCAGGAACGCGGCCAGCGCGGCGAAGGTCGTGTTCAGCCCGTCCGCGACGAGCACGATGCCGACCGAACGGGTGCCTTCCGGACCCTGCCGGCCGAGCCAGTCGACCACTCGCTCGTGGCTCGCCGCGGTCAGCAGGACTACGCACAGTACGCACGTCGCCGCCGCGGTCACCGTGGCCGTCACGTCGACGACGACGCGGGGGAGCTTGCCGCCGAGCCCGAGCAGCAGGCAGGCGGCCAGCAGCGGGACGGCGATGGCGAGTGCGGGCAGGGTCGTCATAGTCAGCCGCGCAGCGCACGCAGTTCGTCGGGGTCGACCGTGCCGTGC
This sequence comes from Amycolatopsis echigonensis, assembly GCF_002846615.1. Lineage (NCBI taxonomy): Bacteria > Bacillati > Actinomycetota > Actinomycetes > Pseudonocardiales > Pseudonocardiaceae > Amycolatopsis > Amycolatopsis echigonensis. The sequence continues at coordinate 6,560,566 of NZ_PJMY01000003.1, forward strand.
CGGCGGGAGATCTGCAAGGTCAGGGCGAGCAGGACCGCGGTGATGGTCGCCGAGACGACGATGTCGGTGAGCGTCATGGCCTGCACCATCGGGTCGACCACCGGCTGTGCCTGCCCTTGGGACACGATCGGCGCGCCGGCCGTGTCCTGGTAACCGATCGCCAGCAGCAGCACGTAGGTGCCGGATTGCGCGACCGACAGCGAAACCACGGTGTGCACGAGGTGCCGGCTGCGCATGATCCCGGCGCTGCCGAGCAGCAACAGCCACGCCGCCACGCCGTAGCAAGCCGCGGACACCATCACTGTTCCTCCAGCCCGTGCACGAAGAAGCGCGACAGCAGGACGACGAACCCGGCGGCGACCTCGATGCCGATCAGCACGCTCAGCACCGGAACGGTGCCCGAGGAGAGCAGCGAGCCGAATTGGCCGAGCGGCAGCACGTTCGCGAGGAATGACCCGCCCAGGGCCAGCCCCAAAAGGCCTGTGACGACGTACAGGCCGGTGGCCGACGCTTCGGCGTATTCGCACCAGTCGATCGGGCGCAGCCGGGCCAGCGCGCGGTAGCTGCCGGAGAGGTAGAGCAGGTGCCAGCCGGTCGCGAGGACGACGCCGCCCTGGAAACCGCCGCCCGGCGTCAGGTGCCCGTGCACGACGATGTCGATGCCCAGCAGCACCGAGACCGGCAGCAGCAGGAAACCGGCGAGCTTCACGGCGGGCAGGACGTAGCCGGTCCCGTCCGTTTCCGGCTCCTTCTCGGGCGGCTGCAGCAGCGCGAGCGTGCCGACCACCGCGGCGGCGACGATCGTTTCCTCGCCGAGGGTGTCGAGGGCGCGGAGGTCGAAGTTGATGGAGGACACCAGGTTCGGCGTGACCTCCCGGAAACCCACCGGCAGCACCAGATCGCGATAGACGTGGCTGCCGGACCCGGCGGCCGGCATCCGGGTGAACGCGGCGATGAACAGGGCGGCGACCCCGGCCAGCCCGGCGGCGCCGACGACGTCGCGGGTCCTCATCGCTTGCCCGTCTTCCGGAGGGTCAGCAGGACGAGGAGCGGGACGACGGCCGCGCCGACGGCGAGTTCGGACAACGCGACGTCCGGGGCTTGGACCACCACGAAAAGCACCGTCAGGCACAAGGAAAACACCGAGAGCGTGATCGCTTGCCGTTTCGGATCGTGCGTCGTGACCACGGCGAAACCGGCCGCCGCGACGAGCGCGAGGGCGACGAACAGCACCACGGCGGTCATGACGGGAGATCCTCGTCGGCCTCGCCGCGGTGGCGGGCTTCGAGCCGGGCGGTGGCCGATTGGAGGATCGGGCCGGTGACCGCCAGCAGCACGACCGTCGCGAGGATCGCGCCGGAGCCGAGCTGGACGCCGTTGACCAGGACGAGCCCGACGCCGATGAGCGGCGCGCCGAGCGTGGTCGCCGGGGAGAGGAGGTGCAGGCGGGTCAGCAGGTCCTTGGCGCGCACCAAACCCGCGGAGGAGGCGAGGATGACGAACACCCCGGCGAACACGAGGATCTGTGCGGCGACCGTCATCGGGTCCCCAGGAGCCGTGCGAAGACGAGCGTTCCGGCGAATGTGAGCACGGTCAGCGTCAAGGGGAGGATGATGGCGCTGGACGGTCCGTACGCCTGGACGAGCAGCAGGAGCGTCAGGACCGTGACGGTGCCGGCGAACTGCATTCCGGCGAGGCGTTCGATCGCGGTGCCCCGGGCGGCCAGCCACAACGCGGTGCCGAGACCGCCTGCCATCAGGAGCAGCGCGGCGAGGAGCAGCCAGGTCATCGCGTCACCCGATCGAGAGCCGGGGAGCCGGGGAGCAGCCGGTGGACGACGACGTCCGTGCGGTCCGGCGGGCTCGCGACGACCATCGCGCCGGGAGTGCATCCGACGACCACCGTCGCGACGGCGAGCCGCGCTTCGTGTTCCGCACGCGGTGCCCGGGGAACGGTGACTTTTTCGCACTTCCCGGCGGACGGGTGGCGGAAAACGGTGCGCAATGCGGCGACGGACTCGCTGACGGCGGCCTTGGGCAGCGGGGCCAGCCACGCTAGCCAGCTCGTGGGGAATCGCCACGAACCGTTCATCGCCCGGCGCGCGGTGCGGGCGGCGATCGCGCAGACCGCGGCGGCACCGGCGCCGGCGAGCAGTTCCGGCACCGCCGGGGTGGACAGCGTGAGGGTCCACAGCCCGGTCAGGGCAAGCCACCACAGCAGAATCTCGGTCGCAGCGCGCATGTCTCACCTCGGGCAGTGGCTACCCACTTCGGACACCGGCCAATCCGCCGGGCCGGGCACCGGGCCGACCGGCCGACAGCCAGTCCGGGCCCGCAAGCTCCTTCGACCTCGGGCAGCCGCACCTCAGCCACATGGCGGCGGCCTGGGCGTCCCCGAATGGAACCCTGAGGGACGTCAGCCCACGACGATGGTGTGCTCACCGCGCGGCACCAGCTCGCCGACCACCGGATACCCCGACAGCTCGCCCGCCACGAGCAATCCGCCGGACGTCTGCGCGTCGGCCAGCAACAGGGCCTCGTCCTCGGAGATCCGCGACAGGTCGGCGTGCGGCCGGACCCACTCGAGGTTGCGGCGAGTGCCGCCGCTGACGTAGCCGTCGCGCAGCGCCTCCCGCGCACCGTCGAGATACGGGACAGCTGAAGGGTCCAGCATCGCGGTGACCCCGCTCGCCCGGGCGAGTTTGTGCAGGTGGCCGAGCAAACCGAACCCGGTGACGTCGGTCGCGCACACCGCGCCCGCCTCCAGCGCGGCGGCCGACGCGGCGCGGTTGAGCGTGGTCATCGCGGCGATCGCTTCCTCGGAGCGTTCGCCGGTGGCCTTGTGCCGCGAGTTCAGCACGCCGATCCCCAGCGGCTTGGTCAGCGTCAGCGGCGTGCCCGGCTTGCCTGAATCGTTGCGCAGCAAGCGTTCCGGGTCCGCGGTGCCGGTGACCGCGAGGCCGTACTTGGGCTCCGGGTCGTCGACGCTGTGCCCGCCGGCCAGATGGCATCCGGCTCCCGCGCAGACGTCCAGGCCGCCGCGCAGCACCTCCGCGGCCAGGTCGAACGGCAGCACCTCGCGAGGCCAGCCGAGGAGATTGACCGCGACCACCGGCACGCCGCCCATCGCGTAGACGTCGGACAGCGCGTTCGCGGCGGCGATCCGGCCCCAGTCGTACGGGTCGTCGACGACCGGGGTGAAGAAGTCCGTGGTCGCGATCAGGGCGACGTTCCCGGAGATGCGGACGGCCGCCGCGTCGTCGCCGTCGTCGAGGCCGACCAGGAGCTCGCCGGGCGGGTCCTGCGGCGCGGCTCCGGACAGGCCGCGGACGATCGTTTCCAGCTCTCCGGGCGGGATTTTGCACGCGCAGCCGCCGCCGTGGGCGTACTGGGTCAGCCGGACGCTCATGCTGTTCATGATGCGCGGGCGCGGTGCTCTTGGCAGGATGGCGGAATGCCCCAGGGAGGCGTATCCGGCCTGGTGACCGGCGCGGTCTTCAACACCGTTGAGCGGCAGGTCCTGCCGCTGGCGGGTTCGATTCCCGTCCGCCTCCGCCATGGGTGACCCGCGCCGGGCGATCCCGCGCACCGACGCCGTGCTCGCCGAGCCGCGGATCGCGAAAGCCGCCGAGACTCTTGGCCGCGACCTGGTGAAATCGCTGGTCGCGGCGGCGCAGCAGCGGGCACGGGCCGGGGAGATCGAACCCGGCGAGGTCGTCGCGGAGGTGGTGGCCCGGCTGCCCGCGACGGTGTCGTCGCTGCGGCCGGTGCTCAACGCGACCGGCGTCCTCGTGCACACCAACCTCGGCCGCGCGCCGCTGTCCGCTGCCGCGCTGGACGCGATCGTCGCGGCGGGCGGCGCCACCGACGTCGAGTTCTCGCTCGAAACCGGGGAACGGGCGAAACGCGGCCGCGGCACTCTGGCCGCGCTGGCGGAGGCGGTGCCGCGCGCGGCGGCGGTGCACGTGGTCAACAACAACGCGGCGGCCTTGCTGCTGTGCGCGCTGACCTTGGCTCCCGGCAAGGAAATCGTCGTCAGCCGCGGCGAACTGGTCGAGATCGGCGACGGGTTCCGCATCCCGGACCTGCTCGCCTCGACCGGTGCCCGGTTGCGCGAAGTCGGCACTACCAACCGGACTTCGGCGAGGGATTACGCGGCGGCCATCGGCCCGGACACCGGATTCGTGCTCAAAATCCACCCGTCGAACTACCGGGTCACCGGGTTCACCTCGGAAGCGGGCGTCGCCGAGTTGACGGGGCTCGGCGTGCCGGTGGTCGCCGACGTGGGTTCCGGACTGCTCGCGCCGCACCCGTTGCTGCCGGACGAACCGGACGTCACGACCGCGCTGGCCGATGGCGCGAGTCTCGTGACCGCGAGCGGCGACAAGCTTCTCGGCGGTCCGCAGGCGGGCTTGCTGTTCGGAGACGCCGAGCTGGTGCAACGGTTGCGTCGGCATCCCGCAGCCCGCGCGCTGCGGGTCGACAAGCTGACGCTCGCCGCGCTCGAAGCCACTCTTCGCGGCCCGGAAACACCGGTGCGGGCGGCGCTTTCGGCCGAGGTCGGCGACCTTCAGAAGCGGGCCGAAACGTTGGCCGCGTCGCTGCGTTCGGCCGGGGTGGACGCTGAGGCGGTGGACTCGACCGCGGTCGTGGGCGGCGGTGGCGCTCCCGGTGTCGAATTGCCCAGCGCCGCGGTCGCGGTGCCCGCCCGGTACGCGGAGGCCTTGCGGTCGGGCGAGCCCGCTGTCGTCGGCCGGATCGTGCGGGACCGGTGCCTGCTCGACCTCAGGACGGTTCCCCCGGCGGACGACGCGACGCTGCGGGAGGCGGTCCGCCGATGCGGGTGATCGCCACCGCCGGCCACGTCGACCACGGGAAATCCACGCTGATCCGCCGGCTCACCGGCATGGAGCCGGACCGGTGGGCCGAGGAACGCCGCCGCGGCCTGACCCTCGACCTCGGCTTCGCCTGGACCCGGCTGGGCGGCGAGGAAATCGCCTTCGTGGACGTCCCCGGGCATCAGCGATTCGTCCCCAACATGCTGGCGGGTGTCGGGCCCGTCCCGGCCGCGTTGTTCGTCGTGGCCGCGGACGAGGGGTGGATGCCGCAGTCGGCTGAGCACCTGGCGGCGCTTGACGCGTTCGGGGTCCGGCACGGTCTGCTCGCCGTCACCAAATCCGACCGCGCCGACCCAGGCCCGGCGACGGAGGCGGCCCTCGCGGAGATCGCGGCGACGGCGCTCGGCGAGGTGCCCGCGGCCAGCGTCAGCGGCACGACCGGCGAAGGGCTCGAAGAACTGCGCGCCCAGCTTGCCAAGCTGGCCGGCAGGTTGCCGCCGCCGGATCTGGCGGCGGACGTCCGGCTCTGGATCGACCGGGCGTTCACGATCAAGGGCGCGGGCACCGTCGTCACCGGAACTCTCGGCGGCGGAACCCTGCGGGTCGGCGACGAGTTGACGCTCGGCTCGAACCGGGTGCAGATCCGCGGCTTGCAGGCACTCGGCGAACCGCGCGAAAGGGTGTCCGCGGTCGCTCGGGTCGCGGTGAACGTGCGCGGTGTGCCCAAGGATTCCGTGGGACGAGGCGACGTTCTGCTGACTCCGGGCGCTTGGCGTCCGGCGACGGAAGTCGACGTCCGATTGCGGGGTGCACCGTCCGGCGAGCTGCACCGAAACCTCGTGCTGCACTTCGGATCCGCCGCAGTGCCGACCCGCGTTCGTCCGCTCGGGCCGGACACTGCGCGGCTGCTGCTAGCGCACCCTCTACCGCTCCGGGCCGGGGATCGGGGGCTGTTGCGCGACCCGGGGGAGCACCGGATTCCCGCCGGGTTCGACGTGGTGGACGTCCGGCCGCCGCCCCTCGCGCGCCGCGGCGCCGCGCGAGCCCGAGGCGAAGAGCTGAGCGTCCTGGAACCCGGCTGGGATTACCTTCGCCGCGAGGGTTTCGTGCGCCATGAGGACTTTCGCGCACTGGGGCTGCCGGCGGTGGGCGAGCGGCTCGGCGGCTGGCACGCCGACCCGGCACACCTCAGCCGGTTGCGAGCGGAGGTCGGCGAGGTGGTCGCGGACTGGGCTCGCGAACATCCGCTGGCCGCGGGAATTCCGGTCGAGGCACTCCGGCAACGGCTCGGCCTGCCGGCCGCGGAACTCGTCCCGGCGGTCCTCGGCGACGGGCTGGTCCTCAAGGACGGGCTCGTCCGCAAGCCCGGCGCACGGCTGACCCCCGAAGTGGCCAGGGCCGTCGACGTCCTCGAAGAGCGGTTCGCCGAGCATCCGTTCCGCGCGCCGGAAGCGGACGAGCTGCGTGAACTCGGTCTGGGCAAACGGGAATTGGCCGCCGCCGTCCGCGTAGGCCGGTTGCGGGCGATCGCCGACGGAGTGGTGCTGGGTCCGGACGCGCCGCGGCGCGCGGTGGAGGTGCTGGCCGCGCTCGGCGAGCCGTTCACCGTGTCGCGGGCGCGGCGGGCGCTGGACAGCACCCGCCGGGTGATGATCCCGCTGCTGGAGCACCTCGACGCCGCCGGGCTCACCGAACCGCTCGGCGACGGGACCCGCCGGACATGCTGCGGGCGCTCGGAGAACGGATTACCGTGACAGCGTGGGCATGCGGCAGTGGATCGAGAGCTGGCCGGTGTACCGGCAGCTGGCCGGTCCCGACCGCACCGCGCGCGCCTCGGCGGCGAAATCCCGCGGTTCGGAGGAATGGCACGCCCGCACCGAGGACGCCGACAAGGTAGTCCGTTCGGTCTGTCCGTATTGCGCGGTCGGCTGCGGGCAGAAGGTGTACGTCAAGGACGGCGCGGTCACCCAGATCGAAGGCGACCCGGATTCGCCGATTTCCCGCGGCAGGCTGTGCCCGAAGGGGTCGGCCAGCAAGCAGCTCGTGACCAGCCCGAGCCGCGTCACCGAAGTCCTTTACCGCCGGCCGTACGGCACCGACTGGGAGCGGTTGTCCCTCGACCAGGCGATGGACATGATCGCCGACCGCGTTATGAAGACGCGCGCCGAAACGTGGCAGGACGTCGACGACCAGGGCCGCAAGCTCAACCGCACGCTCGGCTTCGCGAGCCTCGGCGGCGCGACCCTGGACAACGAAGAGAACTACCTGATGAAGAAGCTGTACACCGCGCTCGGCGCGATACAGATCGAAAATCAGGCCCGTATTTGACACTCCGCCACGGTTCCCGGTCTGGGGACCTCCTTCGGTCGTGGAGGCGCCACGACGTTCCAGCAAGACCTCGCCAACGCCGACTGCATCGTCGTCCAGGGCTCGAACATGGCCGAATGCCATCCGGTCGGGTTCCAGTGGGTGATGGAGGCCAAGGCCCGCGGCGCGAAGATCATCCACGTCGACCCGCGGTTCACCCGCACGAGCGCGGTCGCGCACGTCCACGCGTCGGTGCGGGCCGGTTCGGACATCGCGTTCCTCGGCGGGCTGATCAACTACGTCCTGCAGCACGAGCTGGACTTCCGCGAGTACGTCGTGGCCTACACGAACGCCGCGGCGATCCTGACCGAGGAGTTCGCCGACACCGAGGACCTCGACGGCCTGTTCTCCGGCTTCGACCCGGAAAACCGCCAGTACGACAACTCGACCTGGGCGTACGAGGACGCTGAGGCGGCACCGGCCGCCGGTGCCCGCGACCCGGGGCAGCCGGGCGGGCACCACAGCGGCGAGCAGCACCAGACCTCCGCGCGCGCCGAGTCGTACGGCAGCGGCGGCGCGGCGATCGAAACGAAGCCCAGGACCGACGAGACGCTGCGGCATCCGCGGTGCGTTTACCAAGTCCTCAAGCGGCATTTCTCGCGGTACACGCCCGAAGTGGTCGCCGACGTCTGCGGCCTGCCGGTCGAGCAGCTCACCGAAATCGCCGAGGCGATCACCGCGAACTCCGGCCGCGACCGCACCACGGCCTGGGTGTATTCGGTCGGCTGGACGCACCACACGGTCGGCGCGCAGTACATCCGCACCGCCTCGATCCTGCAGACGCTGCTCGGCAACATCGGCCGTCCGGGCGGCGGCATCCTCGCGCTGCGCGGGCACGCCAGCATCCAGGGCTCCACCGACATCCCGACGCTGTTCAACCTGCTGCCCGGCTACATCCCGATGCCGCACGCGCACCAGCACCTGGACCTCGACGGTTTCGTCCAAGCCGACGCGGGCAAGACCGGCTTCTGGGGCAACATGCGCTCGTACACGGTCAGCCTGCTCAAGGCGTACTGGGGCGAGGCCGCCCAGCCGCACAACGACTTCCGCTTCGACTACCTGCCGCGGCTGACCGGCGACCACGGGACGTACGCGACGGTCCAGAAGCAGATCGCGGGGGAGTGCAAGGGGTACTTCCTGGTCGGCGAGAACCCGGCGGTCGGCTCGGCCAACGGCAAGTTCCAGCGGCTCGGGCTGGCGAATCTCGACTGGCTGGTGGTCCGCGACCTGCAGCTGATCGAGAGCGCGACGTTCTGGAAGAACGGCCCGGAGATCGAGACCGGCGAGCTCAAGCCCGAGGAGATCGGCACCGAGGTCTTCTTCCTGCCCGCCGCCGCGCACACGGAAAAGGACGGCAGCTTCACCAACACCCAGCGGCTGCTGCAATGGCACCATAAAGCGGTCGAACCGCCCGGCGACGCCCGCAGCGACCTGTGGTTCTACTACCACCTGGGCAGGCTGCTCCGGGAGCGCGCCGGCGCCGACGACCGCGACGCCCCGCTCCGCGACCTCACCTGGAGTTATCCGACCGAGGGGCCGACGGACGAGCCGAGCGCGGAATCCGTGCTCGCCGAGATCAACGGCCACGGCCCGGACGGCCCGCTTTCCTCCTACACCCAGCTGAAGGACGACGGCTCGACGTCCTGCGGCTGCTGGATCTACTGCGGCGTCCGCGCCGACGGCCACAACCACGCCGCGAACCGGCAGCCGGGCTCCGAACAGGACTGGATCGCGAACGGCTGGGCCTGGGCGTGGCCGGCGAACCGGCGGATCCTGTACAACCGCGCCTCGGCGGACCCGGACGGGAAACCGTGGAGCGAACGCAAAAAGCTGATCTACTGGGACGCTTCGGAGTCCCAGTGGACCGGCCCGGACGTCCCGGATTTCGAAGCCACCAAGCCTCCGGACTACGTCCCGCCCGCCGGCGCACGCGCACAGGACGCGTTGAGCGGCCGCGATCCGTTCATCATGCAGACCGACGGCAAAGCGTGGCTGTACGTCCCCGCCGGGCTGGCCGACGGTCCGCTGCCCACGCACTACGAACCGTTCGAAAGCCCGGTCGACAACGCGCTGTACGGCCAGCAGTCCTCGCCGGTGCGGCAGACGCTGGACAGCCCGGTGAACCAGTACAACCCGGCGCGCAGCGACGTTTACCCATACGTGTTCACCACCTACCGGCTCACCGAGCACCACACGGCGGGCGGGATGAGCCGGACGCTGCCGTACCTGTCCGAACTGCAGCCGGAGTTCTTCTGCGAAGTCTCGCCCGCGCTGGCGGCCGAACGCGGGCTGGCGCACCTCGGCTGGGCGACCATCGTCTCGGCCCGGACGGCGATCGAGGCCCGCGTGCTGGTCACCGACCGCGTCAAACCGCTCAAGGTGCGCGGCCGCACCGTCCACCAGGTCGGGCTGCCGTACCACTGGGGCCCGAACGGTCTGTCCCGCGGCGACGCGGCCAACGACCTGCTGTCGATCGTGCTGGACCCGAACGTGCACATCCAGGAGGCCAAAGCGGCCACCTGCGACATCCGTCCCGGACGGCGGCCGCGCGGGCCGGCGCTGCTGGACTTCGTGGCGGAGTACCGGAGGCGAGCCCATGGCTGAGTACGGCGCCCAGCCCCGGATGGGGTTTTTCACCGACACGTCGGTGTGCATCGGGTGCAAGGCGTGCGAGGTCGCGTGCAAGGAGTGGAACGGCGTCCCGGAGGCGGGCGGGGAGGACCTGCTCGGCCTGTCGTACGACAACACCGGCGACCTCGGCTCGAACACCTGGCGGCACGTGGCGTTCATCGAACAGCGGAAACCCGCGGTGGACCTCGGGATGCCGGCGGTCGGGGCGCCGGATCAGGAACCGGAAGAACCGGGCGTGCGCTGGCTGATGTCCAGCGACGTCTGCAAGCACTGCACGCACGCGGCCTGCCTCGACGTCTGCCCGACCGGCGCGTTGTTCCGCACCGAGTTCGACACGGTCGTGGTCCAGCAGGACATTTGCAATGGTTGTGGTTATTGCGTTCCCGCGTGTCCGTACGGGGTGATCGAAAAACGCGAGAGCGACGGACGCGCGTTCAAGTGCACTCTCTGCTACGACCGGCTCGGCGCGGGGATGGAACCCGCGTGCGCGAAGGCTTGCCCGACCGACTCCATCCAGTTCGGCGAGTTGGACGAACTCCGCGAACGCGCCGCCGCGCGGGTGTCGACGCTGCACGACGCGGGCGTGCCCGAGGCGCGGCTCTACGGGCACGATCCCGAGGACGGAGTCGGCGGCGACGGCGCGTTTTTCCTGCTGCTGGACGAACCCGAGGTCTACGGCTTCCCTCCGGACCCGGTCGTGACGACGCGCGACCTGCCGCGGATGTGGAAGCGGGCCGCGACGACCGCCGCCGGGGTAGCCGCGGCGCTGGTCGTGTCGTTCCTGGGACGGCACCGATGAGCCCCCGCCGCGAACGGGAGATGGTCGAGCCCGCCGAATTCCGCTCCTACTACGGCAGGCCGATCCTCAAGGAACCTGCCTGGAAGCAACCGGACGTCCCGCTGTACCTGTTCCTCGGCGGCGCGGCCGGTGCGTCGGCGTCGCTGGCCGCGCTAGCCGACGCGACCGGGCGGCCGGAACTGGCGAAGGTGGGTCGGCTGGCCGCTTCCGGCGGATCGATCGCCAGCGTGGTCGCGCTGATCCACGACCTCGGCAAGCCGACGCGGTTCCTGAACATGCTGCGCGTGCTCAAGCCGACTTCGCCGCTCTCGGTGGGGTCGTGGATCCTGTCGCCGTTCTCCGGTCTCGCCGCCGGGGCTGCTTTCTCAACGCTGACCGGGCGGTTCCCGCGGCTTGGCCGGTTGGCCGGGGCGGGCGCGGGCGTGCTGGGCCCGGCCATGTGCACGTACACCGCGGTGCTGCTGGCCGACACGGCGACGCCTTCCTGGCACGAAGCGCACGGGACCCTGCCGGTGCTGTTCGCGGGCAGCGCGGTGACGAGCGGGGCGGGAATCGCGCTGATTGCGGTGCCGCGGAAGGAAAACGGGCCGGTGGTGCGCGCCGGGCTCGCTGGTGCCGCCGCGGAACTGGCGGCGGAACACCATCTGGAGACCGGTCTGGGGTTGGCTTCGGAGCCTTACCGGACCGGTCGGGCGGGGCGGTTGTTGAAGGCGGCCAAGGTGCTTACCGCGGCGGGTGCGACGTTGTCGTTGGCGGCACGGAAGAACCGCGCGGCGGGGATCGCCGCGGGGGCGGCTTACCTGGCGTCCGGGTTGTGCACCCGGTTCGGGGTTTACGCGGCGGGTGTGGAGTCCACAAAGGACCCGAAGTACGTCGTGGTCCCGCAGCGGGAACGGCTTGCGAGGCGCGCGGAGAAGCGTCCGGGCCGCTGACGCTCGGCCCGGACGCGCGGGTAACTCCTACGCCTACGCCGCCGGTTCCAGCAGGATCTTCTGCACCCCGTCGAGCTTCTTCTGGAACATCTCGTACGCCCGCGGCGCGTCCGCCAGCGGAAGTTTGTGCGTCGCGAAACCCTCGACGCCCAAGGGATCGCCGTCCGCGGTGAGCACGGGCAGGACGTCGTCGATCCACCGGCGGACGTTCGCCTGTCCGGTGTGCAGCCGGATCTGCTTGTCGAACAATTCCATCATCGGGATCGGGTCGGCCATCCCGCCGTACACGCCGGACAGCGAGATCGTGCCGCCGCGGCGGACACTGTCGATGGCGGCGTACAGCACGCTCAGCCGGTCGATCCCGGCCTTCTCCGTCACCTTCGCGCCCAGCGTCTGCGGCAGCAGCGCGACCAGGTTGTGCGCGAGTTTCCCGATCGGCGCGCCGTGCGCTTCCATGCCGACCGCGTCGATCACCGAATCCGCGCCGCGGCCGCCGGTGAGGTCGCGGATCGCGTCGCCGATCCGCCGATGGTCGCGCAGGTCCAGGGTGGTCGCGCCGTGCGCGCGGGCCCGCGCCAGGCGTTTCGGCACCAGATCGACGCCGATCACCTCGCCCGCGCCCTGGTGCAGCGCGACCCGGGCCGCCATCTGGCCGATCGGGCCGAGCCCGAAGACCACGACGGAGCCGCCGTCGGGAATGTCCGCGTACTCCACGGCCTGCCACGCCGTCGGGACCACGTCGGACAGGTAGACGAACCGTTCGTCCGGCGGGCCGTCGGGCACCTTGATCGGCCCGTACTGCGCCTGCGGGACCCGGAGGTATTCGGCCTGCCCGCCGGGCACCTGGCCGTACAGCTTCGTGTAGCCGAACAGCGCGGCGCCCTTTTCCTGGTCCTTGACCTGGGTGACCTCGCATTGCGACTGCAGCCCGCGTTCGCACATCCAGCAACGGCCGCAGGAGATGTTGAACGGCACCACCACGCGGTCGCCGGGTTTCAGCGAGCTCACGGCGCTGCCCACTTCCTCGACGATCCCCATCGGCTCGTGGCCGAGGATGTCGCCCTCGGTCATGAACGGGCCGAGGACCTCGTACAGGTGCAGGTCCGAACCGCAGATGCCGGTGGAGGTCACCCGCACGACGGCGTCGGTCGGCTCCTCGATCTTCGGGTCCGGGACGTCGTCGACTCGCACGTCCCGCTTGCCGTGCCAGGTCACTGCTTTCATGGCGGCCGGATTCCCCTCGCCGGGGCGGGCAAACGTCCGCAGGTCAGAGGCCGCGCAGATCGGCGACGAACTCGTCGTACGCGGTGTCCCGGTCGGGAGCGCGCAGCACCGCGGACGGATGCACGGTGGCGACCGCCGAGGCGAACATGCCGTCGAACTCTTCCGGCGGATCCAGCGGTTCGCCGCGATGCTGGGTCAGCCGGAAGCTGCTGCCGTACACCGATTGCGCCGCCGTCGCGCCCAGCAGCAGCACGAGCCGCGGCTGAACGGCCTGGAGTTCGGCGATCAGCCACGGCCGGCACGCGACGATCTCGGACCGCGCCGGCTTTTCGTGGATCCGCCGTTTGCCGCGGAGCTTGAACTTGAAGTGCTTGACCGCGTTGGTCACGTACAGCGAATCCCGGTCCAGACCCGCGTCGGCGAGCGCGCGGTCCAGCAGCCGACCCGCCGGGCCGACGAACGGTTCGCCGCGCCGGTCCTCCTGATCGCCCGGCTGCTCGCCGAGGGCGAAGATCTCGGCCCCCTTGGCGCCCACGCCGAATACGGTTGCCGTGGCGTCGCGGTACAGGCCGCACCCGCGGCAATCGCGGGCTGCATCACGGAGCTTGTCGAGGCTCGTGGTGTCCGGCGGTTCGGCTCCCGGTTCCTGACGCGCGACCATCGGATTTCTTTACCCGCAAGCAGCCTCGCGCAAACACGACGAGCGCGCCGCCGCCGGGAGAGCTACCGTCGGGGGCCATGACCGACATCACCAGCTTGATCCTCGACGATCACGAGCGGTTCCGGCGGGCGTTCGCGGAACTGGACGACCTCGAGCGGCCGGACGAGCTGGCGCGGGTGTGGGAGCCGCTCGCCGACCTGCTGGACCGGCACGCGGCGGCCGAGGAAGCGGTCTTCTATCCCGAGCTGATCCAGCGCGGCGCCGACGCCGAGGACGAAACGCTCGACGCGGTCGGCGATCACAACGACATCCGCGACGCCGTCGCCGAAGCCCGCAGGCACCCGGCGGGCAGCGCGGCCTGGCACGCGGCGGTCCGGCAGGCCCGCACCGCCAACAGCGAGCACATGGCCGAGGAGGAGGACGACGCGCTCGCCGACTTCCGCAAGCACGCCGATCCGGGCCTGCGCGAGGAACTCGGCCGGAAGTTCCTCGCGTTCAAGGCCGAGCACGAGGGTGCCAAAGACATCGACACCGGGGACGTCGACCCCGAGCGCTACGTCGCCGAGCAGGAGCGGAAAGCCGGGAAGAAACCGTCCGGCGACGGTTCGCTGGGCATCGGCGGGCTGAAGGACTCCAGCGAGAGGGGAGCACCATGAACCACTTGATGCGCGAGCTCGCGCCGATCCCGGCTGAGGGCTGGAGGCAGATCGACGACGAGGCGCGGGAGCGGCTGGCGACGCACCTCGCGGCGCGCAAGATGGTCGACGTCGAGGGCCCGCACGGCTGGTCGCATTCGGCCACGTCGCTCGGCCGGACCCAGCGCATCGATCCGCCGGAAAGCGCCCGGGACCGCGAAACGCTCGTGCAGCGGCGCCGCGTGCTGCCGCTGGTGGAGGTGCGCGTGCCGTTCACCGTCGAACGAAAGGAACTCGAGGACGCCGAACGCGGCGCCGACGACCTGGAGTTCGACGACCTCGACCAGGCCGCCGCCCAGGTGGGCCTGCTGGAGAACCGCGCGGTGTTCCACGGCTGGCCGGACGCGGGGATCACCGGGATCGTCGAGGCGAGCCCGTACGACCACGGCACGCTGGGCACCGACCCGGAACGCTATCCGCACGTGGTGGCCAACGCGGTGAACACATTGCGGTGCAACGGAATCAAGGGACCGTACGCGCTGGCGATCAACCCCGAGGGCTACACCTCGATCGTGGAGAGCACCGAACACGGCGGCCTTCTCGTGCTCGACCACCTCCGCCGCGCGCTCGGCGGAGGCCGGGTGAAGCGGACGCCAGGCCTGACCGGCGCGGTCGTGCTGAGCCTGTCGGGCGGGGACTTCGTCCTGGAACTCGGCCAGGACCTTTCGGTCGGCTACCGGCACCACGACGCCGAGACGCTCACGCTGTACCTCGAGGAGAGCTTCAGCTTCCGGGTGACCGAACCGGACGCGGCGCTCGTGCTCGACTGAGCACGGGCGCGTCGTGAGGGAGTCAAATTCCTCCAGGAGGTTCCTCACGAGCACCGAGAAACAGTCAGAGAGTGGATAATCGGGTATTTCTCGCAACTTGGCGTCCTTTGTGGACGGTCAGCGGGCGGTGGCCGTGCCGCTGAAATCCCTGGCATGGAGTCGGAGTCCCGCGGAGATCCCCACGCGGACAAGATCGGCGCTCGTGCTCGGCTGAGCACGGTTCCTCCGCGGCACGGCCGGGTACCCGGCCGCCATGAGCAGTCGCGGAAAGATCCAAGTCACCACCCGAGTGCGGCTCGACGATCCCGACGACCTCGCCGAGCATTACACGCCTGGTGTCGCCGAGCTGGCCAAGCGCGTCGCCGAGGACCCGTCGGTGCTGGCGCGGGAAACCGTGCGCAGCAATTCCGTCGCGATCGTGTCCGACGGTTCCGCGCTGCTCGGGCTCGGCGACCAGGGCCCGGCCGCCGCGCTGCCGGTGATGGAGGGCAAAGCGGCGCTGCTGAAGCGGTTCGCCGACGTCGACGCCTGGCCGATCTGCCCCGTCAGCCGCGAGCCGGAAGACCTGGTCCGCACCGCCAAGGACCTCGCGACGTCCTTCGGTGCGATCAACCTGGAGGACATCGCCGCGCCGCGGTGCTTCACCATCGAGCGGCAGCTGCACGACGAGCTGGACGTGCCGGTTTTCCACGACGACCAGCACGGGACCGCGGTAGCCGTGCTGGCCGCGCTGCACAACGCGCTGAAGCTGACCGACCGCACGCCGGGGGACACCTCGGTGGTGATCTCCGGCGCCGGCGCGGCCGGGTCCGCCATCGCCCGGCTGCTGCTGAAGGCGGACTTCAGCGCGGAGCGGATCGTGGTCTGCGACAGCAAAGGCGCCCTGCACAGCGAGCGCGATCTGACCGGCGAGAAGCAGTGGCTCGCGGAGAACACCAACCGCGGCGACGCGGTCCGCGGGAGCCTGCAGGACGCCTTGCGGGACGCGGACGTCTTCATCGGCGTGAGCGTCGGCGGCCTGCTCAAGGGCGACGACCTCGCGCGGATGGCCGACCGGGCGATCGTGTTCGCGCTGGCCAATCCGGACCCGGAGGTCGATCCGGACGCCGCGCACGAGCACGCGGAGATCGTCGCGACCGGCCGCAGCGACCTGCCCAACCAGATCAACAACGTCCTCGTGTTCCCCGGGATGTTCCGCGGGCTGCTCGACTCCGGAGCCGCGAAAGTGACCGCCCGCATGCTGCTCGCCGCCTCGCACGCGCTGGCCGCCGCCGTCGGCGACGACTTCGACCGGGAGCACATCGTGCCCAGCGTCTTCGCCGAGGGATTGGTGCCCGCGATCGCCGAGGGCGTCGCCGGAGCGGCGGAAAACGACTGACCGAGGAGCCGGGAATGAAAAGCGCCGAGTCCGGACGCAAATACGAGCTGAGCTTGAAAGCCCGGGTGCCGCAGCTTGCGGGCAAGGGGATCGCGCAGGAAGCCCCCGCCGAGCGGACGCTGGAGACCGTTTATTACGACACCAAGGATTTCCGGTTGTCCAGAGCCGGAATCACGCTGCGAAGAAGCAGAGACACCGGGTGGTGCCTGAGCCTGCCCTCCGACGAGGAGCTGCGGTTTCCGCTCGATGAGGATCCGAAGGTGCCAGACTCGATCGCGACGCTGGTGCGCGCGTACACGCTGGACCGGAAGCTGCGGCCGGTCGCGCAGGTGCGGACCGACCGGTTCACCCACCGCTTGGCCGACGCGTCCGGCCGGACGCTCGCGACGCTGGATGACGACCACGTCACCGGTGAATTCCTGGGGGCACAAGCACTTCGGCTGGACCGCTGGCGGGAGCTGGACGTCGAGCTGGCCGATGATTCCGCGCCCGGGCTTCTCGACCGGCTTGATCGCACCTTGCGGAAGCGCGGGGCCGAGAACGCCTGGTGGCCGTCGAAACTGCAGCGGCTGCTCGGAGACGAGACCGAGAAGGCGCGTGGCTCGGACGATGTCCTGCATGCGTATCTGAGCGAGCAATTCGACCGGTTGCGTCGCGCTGACGTGGGCTTCCGCGTCGGGGCGGATGATTCGGTGCACCAGTTGCGGGTCGCGGCGCGGAAGCTGCGGAGCGCCCTCCAGACGTTCAAATCCTTGGTGGGCAAGAAAAAGGCCGATTCGCTGGCGGCGGAGCTGAAGTGGCTGGGCGCCGAACTCGCCCCCGCGCGTGACGCCGAAGTCAGCCAAGCCCGCCTTGAAGCCTGTCTCGACGAGGTCCCGTCGGAGCTGGTTTTCGGGCCGTTGCGGCAATACCTTACCCGCGACTTCGCCCACACCTCCCAAACGGAACTGGCCCGCGCGACGGAAGCGTTGTCCAGCACCCGATACCTGGACTTGGTGGGCTCGATCGCCACGCTGCTCGCCACGATGCGCCCGGCGGGCAAGAAAGCGTTGCGGAAGCCCCTGCGCAAGACGGCGCGCAAGCTCTATCGAGCCACCGCGGCGACGGAGGGGCTGACCGGTGCAGAACTGGAGAAGGCTCTGCACAACGTCCGGAAGAAGGCCAAGCGCGCCCGTTATGCCGCGGACGCCGTCCGGCCGGTGTTCGGCAAGAAGCTGCGTACGTGGCGCAAGCACGTCAAGGCGGTGCAGCAGACCCTCGGCAAGCATCAGGACACCGTGGTCGACCGCACGACGTTGCGGCACTTCGCGATCGACGGCTTCGGCCAGAACCAGAACACGTTCACCTTCGGTCTCCTCTACGGCCGGGACGAAGCGGCGGCGAAGATGCTGCGGGACAGGTTCGCCGACGAATGGCGCACCCTGCGCAAGGGCGCTCGCCCGGGCTGGCTGAAGATGTGAGGCGGGAGCGAACCGGCTGTACGCCACGTTACTGGGAGGACCCCGTTCGGGTGGCCGACTGAGTGATCTTGCCCTCGGACGGGTATCACCCGATCGTGACGCTTCGGATGGCTGGCACCCGGGCGAGCGCGAGGATCTCGCCTTGCGGTGCCGGGCACTGTCCACTAAGGATGATGAGCGTCGGCAACGCGAGGCGCACCATGGCACTACCCGAGTCACGTTCCCCTCGGCTGTCAGGAGGATTTACATGACCGCGGCGACCATGACCCGCGCCCGGCGCGACGACTACCGGCACTGCGCGGTGCTGTTCGAGGAAATCAGCCACCTCGCCGAGGACACCGACGAGCACTCCCGGCTGCGCCGCCGCCTCATCGAGGAACATCTCCCGCTGGCCGAACACATCGCGCGGCGTTTCGCCCGGCGCGGCCAGCCGTCCGAAGATCTCCTTCAGGTGGCGCGGATCGGCCTCATCAACGCCGTCGACCGCTACGACCCCGCGCGGCAGACGGATTTCGTCGCGTTCGCTGTCCCGACCGTGATGGGGGAGGTCCGCCGGTACTTCCGCGATCACACCTGGTCGGTCCGGGTCCCGCGGCGGCTCAAAGAACTCCACGCGAGGATCGGCCAAGCCGCCGCCGACCTGGGCCAGCGCCTCGGCCGCGCGCCCACCGCGCGCGAGCTCGCCGACCATCTCGACCTCGATGTCGACGAGGTCGCCGAAGCCCTGCACGCCGGGAACGCCTACCAGGCCGCGTCCCTCGACTACCCGGCGCACGACGACGCCGGCTCGATCTCGCTGGCCGACACGCTCGGCGAGAACGATCCCGAAATCGACAAGCTCGAGGACCGGGAAACGCTGAAGCCGCTTTTGCGGAGCTTGCCGGAACGGGAACGCGCGATCGTCCTCATGCGGTTTTTCTCGAACCTGACGCAGAGCCAGATCGCCGAACGGGTCGGACTGTCGCAAATGCAGGTGTCGCGCTTGCTGGCGCGGACGCTGAGCACATTGCGAGAACAGCTCACCGAGGCGGCTCGGTCTTCGGCCGAGTGAGGTGATCTCGGCAGGCCCGCCTTGAGGAAAGCGGTTGTGCCGGTGACCGGACGGGTGGCTTCAGCGGTTTGATCGGCCCCGCGGACGGCGTGCTTCGCCTGATCGGTCGGGGTGCCGAAACCGCATCGCCTGTCTCCAGGCGGTGCGCCTCCGCCAGCCCGCCACCCGACGGCTGCTCGCCCGGCCAGGACCTAGGTCGGGCTTGGGAGTTCCGGCACCGCGCAGACGGTGTGTTTTGCCTAATCGGTCGGGTTGCCGGAAGACGGACTGCATCGTCTGCTTCCGGGCGGTGCGACTTCGCCTGCTTGCCTGGCGACGGCTGCTCGCCGGGCCAGGACCTAGGCCCGGCTCAGCAACTCCGGTACCGCGCAGACCGTGTGCTTCGCCCAATCCGTCAGGGTGCCGAAACCGCATCGCGTGTCTCCGGGCGGTGCGTCTCTGCCAGCTCGCCTGCCGACGGCTGCTCGCCCGGCCTGCACCTAGGTCCGGCTCGGCAACTCCGGCACCGCGCACGCAGACGGTGTGCGTCGCCCGATCGGTCGGGGCACCGAAAGCCGGACCGCATCACCTGTCTCCGGGCGACACCCCTCCGCCAGCCCGCCACCCGACAGCCGCTCGCCCGGCCAGCACCTAGGCCAGGCTCAGCAACTCCGGCACCGCGCAGACCACTCGCGCTGTCCGCGTCCGCACGATGCCGGATCCGCAGGGCCCTACTCAGCGCCTTGTGCCTCGATCAAATCGAGGTCGCGAACGCAGAAGCCGTGGTGCTCGAAGGTCTCGTTGAGCACCGTGCGGACGCACTGGCGCACCGTGCGGCCTCGGGCATACGGCGGCCAGACATCGTCTTCGGGCACCGGTGCCGGTGCGGCGAGCTGGGCCGCAGTGACGTCGTCGAGCCAGGACTCGAGTTCCGCGGCTTGTGCGGCACGCACGCTGACGACCTCGTCGAGGGCCGGATCGAGCGAGCGGTCGAGTCCGTGCGCTTCGCGGTAGGGCTCGACGTCCGGCCCGATGCCCATCGGAGTGAACAGCTCCGTCGAGCCCAGGCAGCAGCGGCGGAACCATGAGTCGTGGACGAAGACCAGGTGGCGCATCGTCTGCATCGCCGACCATTCGTCGTTCACGCTGCGGCGCTCGATGCCGGGTGCACGGCGGATCCGCTCGACCGTGGCGGCCCAGGCGGCATTAAGCTGGCGCGCCGCCTCCCGCAGATCGGCGAGGTCCTCAGAGCGGATCAGCACCCGCACCGGATGAAGCCGGTCGAGCTCCGCCTCGACGTACCCGGTGACCTCGACCCCGTTCACCACCAGGTTGGAGACGAGCCCGTCGATCACGGCGTCCTGCATGACGACGCCGATCAGGCGCGCCCCGGTCAGATCGCACTCGCGGAACTCCGCGTGGTGCAGGTCCTCGTCGACATATCGTGTCATGCTCCGCATCCTAGGCAGGAGCACCGACAATTCCGCCTCGCGTTCCGGGCGACGGTCAGCCGCCCGGAACGCGGCCGCTCAGGTGAAGCGGGGAGCCTCCTTGGCCGGCGCGGAAGCCCGCACCTCGTCGTCGAACAGATCGCGCTGCCGGATCGCCAGCGTGCAGACGACGCTCACCACGGTGGTCGCCGCGAGGTACACGAGGATGCCGGTCGTCCCGGTCCTCCCGGCGAGGTAGGCGAGGACCAGCGGGGTGAGTCCCGAGGCCACGACGCCGGAAAGCTGGTACACGACCGAAATCCCGGTGCACCGCCGCGAAATCGGGAACAGCTCGGCATAGAACGCCGCCTGCGGGCCGTACATCACCGGGTAGCTGATGCCCAGCACCGCCACGAGCGAGAGCGTGATCAGTACCGGATTGCCGCTGTGCAGGGCCGCCAGCGCGGGGATGGCCAGCAGCAGCGTCGTCACGGCTCCGGTCGTGAAGGTCCGCCGCCTGCCGAGCCGGTCGGACACCCTGCCGAACACCGGGATGAACACCACCATCACCGCGGCCGCGATCATCACTCCGATCAGCAGCGGCTGCCGGTCCAGTTTCAGCGTTCCGCTGCCGTAGGAGATCACGAAGACCGCCCAGGCGTTGAAAGCCACGCCCTCGGTGAAGCGGCTGCCCATGCCGAGCAGCAGATGCCGCCGGGAGAGCCGGTCGCGGACCAGTTCGACGGCGGGAACAGTGGCGGTGCCTTCCTCGGCCGCCATGGTGCGGAAGGCCGGGGTTTCCATCACCTTGACCCGGATCAGCAGGCCCGCCACCACCAGCACGGCGGAGAGCAGGAAGCCGATTCGCCAGCCCCACACCAGGAAGGCCTCGTCGCTGGTGACCGCGTTCAGCAGCGCCAGCACGCCGGTGCCCAGCGTGAGCCCGATGGCGAGCCCGATTTGCGGGAAACTGCCGTAGAGACCGCGTTTCCCGGCCGGGGCGTATTCGGTGGCCATCAGCACGGCGCCGCCCCATTCGCCGCCGACCGCGACGCCTTGGGCCAACCGGAGGACGACGAGGATGATCGGCGCGGCCGGTCCGATCATCCGGTAGTCGGGCAGCAGCCCGATGAGACAGGTCGCGACGCCCATGATGAGCATCGTCGCGACGAGGATCTTCTTGCGCCCGACCCGGTCGCCGAGATGGCCGAACACGAATCCGCCGATCGGGCGGGCGAGGAAACCGAGCGCGAAGGTCGCGAAGGCCAGCACGGTCCCGACCAGGGGATCGGAGCCGGGGAAATACAGTTTGTTGAAGACGAGTCCCGCGGCGGTGCCGTACAGGAAGAAGTCGTACCACTCGACGGTCGTGCCGAACACGCTGGACGCGACGACCAGGCGGACGTCGGTCTCGCCGGTGCGCGGGGAAGGAGTTGTCGCCATTGATAACTCCCGGTGGTCAGAGCGAACGACGGAAGATGTCTTCGAGCGCGGTCCGGGTGACCGGACGGGGCACGACAGCCAGCTGGCGGGTCTGCTTGAGCGTGCCGTCGACGAGGGTGTCGATGTCCTCGTCGCCGTATCCGAACGCGTGCAGGCCCTTCGGCATCTGGATGTCGGCCATCAGCTCGGTGAGCACGTGCGGGAGAGCGTCTGCGCCGTCAGCAGCGGTGAACGTCTGCCCGCCGGACAGCAGATGCGCGGCGTGCAGATGCCGTTCGGGCGACGCGGGATAGGTCCAGCGGAACACCTCGGCGGCGGTCGCGGACACGGCCTGGCCGTGCGGGACCATCGGCATTTCCGGGTAGCCCTCGGCGCGGTACTGCTTCACCGCACCGGCGATCGGGTACGCGTTGGCGTGCGGCAGGTGGGTGCCGGCGTTGCCGAAACCGGTTCCGGCGTAGGTGGACGCGAGCGCCATCTGGGTGCGCGCGGTGAGGTCGCGTCCATTGAGGACAGCGGCGCGCAAATGCTTGCCCACCAACGTCAACGCCATCTCGCACCAGACGTCGCTGATCGGGTTGGAGCCGCAGAACGCCGGTCGTTTCATCGGGTCTTCCGGCGCGGGTTTCGCGTCGAACGCGACGCTCGTGTAGCTCTCCAGCGCGTGCGAGAGCACGTCCATGCCGCTGGCCGCGGTCACCGCGGAGGGCAGGCTGATCGTCGTGCGCGGGTCGACGACCGCCAGCGACGGGCGCAGCGACGGGTGGCTCACCCCGGCCTTGAGGTGCAGGCCGAGCAGGTCGACGACGCAGATCGTGGTCGATTCGGACCCGGTGCCCGCGGTGGTCGGCACGGCGATCAGCGGCTTCAGCGGCAGCCACGGCGCCTTGCCGGATCCAATGGGTGGAGTCACGAAGTCGAGCAGTTCGCCGGGGTGGGTGGTCAGCAGGTTGACGGCCTTGGCGGTGTCGATCGCCGAACCGCCGCCGATCGCGACGAAGCAGTCCCATTCCTGCTGCCGGGCGTAGGCGACCGCCTCGTCGATGCTGGCGTCGGTCGGTTCGACGCCGACGCCGTCGAAGATCTCGCTCTTCACCCCGGCCGCGCGGATCGAGTCGAGTGCCCGGTCCGGGATGCCGGTGCCGCGGACGCCGGGGTCGGTGAGGATCAGGCACGACCGGGCCTGCCGGGCGGCCACCTCCGCGCCCAGCTCGTCGAGCGCTCCGGCGCCGAACTTCAACGGGGGCGCGGCCCAGGTGAAGACGCTTTCGTTGCGGGGCATGTCGGTCAAGGAGACCACTCCTCACGGCGAAGTTGACAACATGTGGAAGCTGTATCCACTATGTGGCGAGCCTTCACGGTAGCCCGGGGACCGCGGCGCTGTGAACCCCCGATTTCCCAGGAGACGCCCATGCCGGCCCGAGACCGTCCGCCTTCGGCACTGCAGGAAGCACTCGCGCGGGCGGTGTCCGGCGAGGTCGCCGGCGACCCGGCCACGCTCGCCACGCACTCCACCGACGCGTCGAACTACCGGCATGTCCCGTTGCTCGTGGTGCGGCCGCGCGGCGCCGACGACGTGGTGGCCGCGCTGAAGGTGTGCGCGGAGCACGGCGCGCCCGTCCTCCCGCGCGGCGCGGCGACCAGCATCGGCGGGCAGGCCGCGAACCGCGCGGTGATCCTGGACTTCACGCGGCATCTCAACCGCGTGCTGGACCTCGACCCCGCCGCCCGCACCGCGCGCGTCGAACCGGGACTGGTGCTCGACCGGTTGCGCGAACGGGCCGCCGAGCACGGGCTCACCTTCGGGCCCGATCCGTCGACGCACAGCCGCTGCACGATCGGCGGCATGATCGGCAACAACGCCTGCGGTTCGCATTCGGTGGCGTGGGGGAAGACGGTCGACAACGTGCGCGCGCTGGAAATCGCCCTCCTCGACGGGACGCGGCTCGAGGTCGGCCCGACCTCGCCGGCCGAGCTGGAAGAGTTCTGTGCGCGCGAGGATCCGGTCGGCGCGCTGTACCGCCGCCTGCGGGACCTGCGCGACGAATACCTGGCCGACATCCGGCTCGGCTACCCGAAACTGCCGCGGCGCGTCTCCGGGTACAACCTCGAATACCTGTTGCCGGAGAACGGTTTCGACGTCGCCAAGGCCTTGGTCGGCTCCGAGGGCACGTGCGCGACCATGCTCAGCGCGGTCGTCGACCTGGCCCCGATCCCGGCGACCCGCGCCCTCGCCGTGCTGGGCTTCGAGAACAGCATCGCCGCCGCCGACGCGGTTCCGTCGCTGCTTGATCTTCCGGTGCTGACCATGGAAGGCATCGAAGCCGGTCTCGTCGCCGCTCTCGACGCCCGGAAGCCGGGTGACCGCAGCACGTTGCCGGACGGATCGGCATGGCTGTACCTGGAAACCGGCGGCGATAACGCAGCGGAGGCTGTTGCTGCCGCACAACAGGTTGCTGCCCGAGCCCCGCAGGTCGGCGCTAGTGCTTTGGTAGTGCAAGATCCCGCGGCCCAACGGAAGCTCTGGCGGATCCGCGAGGAAGGCGCAGGTCTCGCGACCCGGCTCGCCGACGGATCCGAGGCGTGGTCCGGCTGGGAAGACTCCGCGGTCCCGCCGGACCGGCTCGGCGCGTACCTGCGCGAATTCGACCTGCTGCTGGCCAAGCACGGCCGCAAGGGCGTGGTCTACGGCCATTTCGGCGACGGCTGTCTGCACGTGCGGATCGATTTCCCGATGGCCGCCCCGGAAGCGAAGGAAGCGTATCGGTCGTTCATGGTCGAGGCGGCGGAACTTGTCGTCTCCCACGGCGGCTCGCTGTCCGGCGAACACGGCGACGGCCAAGCGCGCGCCGAACTTCTCCCGCTCATGTTCCCGCCCCGGCTGATGCGGGCCTTCGCCGATTTCAAGGCCGCCTTCGACCCTTCGAACGGCATGAACCCTGGCCGGGTCGTCGATCCCGCACCGCTGGACGCCGATTTGCGCACAGTCATCGCCCCTCCAGTGCTGCCGACCCGCGCGCGGCTCGCCCTGCACGCCGACGACGGCGATCTGGCCGCGGCGTCCCGTCGGTGCGTCGGGGTGGGCAAGTGCGTCTCCGCGTCCGGCGGGATGATGTGCCCGAGCTACCGCGCCACCGGCAAGGAGGAACATTCGACCCGCGGCCGGGCGCGGCTGTTGTTCGAAATGCTCGCCGGGGACGTCATCGAGGACGGCTGGCGTTCGCCCGAGGTCCGCGACGCGCTCGACTTCTGCCTCGGCTGCAAGGCGTGCAAATCCGATTGCCCGGTCGGCGTGGACATGGCGTCGTACCGGGCCGAATTCCTCAGCCGCCACTACGAGCGGCGGATCCGGCCGATGTCGCACTACACCATGGGTGCGTTGCCGCGATGGCTCCGGCTGGGCGCGCCCTTCGCGCGGGCGATCAACACCGTGGCGTCGGGCCCGCTTCGACCAGCTCTGAACCGGCTGGGCGGAATCGCCGCCGAACGCGAACTGCCGCGGCTCGCTTCGCCGACTTTCGTTTCGTGGTTCCGTCGCCGGGAACAGCGGGCCTCGTCGTCGAAGGTCGTGCTGTGGACCGACACCTTCACGAACTTCTTCGACCCGCAGGTCGGCCGCGACGCGGTGGCGGTGCTGGAGGCGCTCGGGCACGAGGTGCTCATCCCGGACCGGACTGTCTGTTGTGGACTGACCTGGCACAGCACCGGCCAGCTGCCCGCGGCCCGCCGGGTCCTGCGCCGTTCGCTGGACGCGCTCGATCCGTGGCTGCGGCAGGGGATTCCGGTGATCGGCCTCGAACCGAGCTGCACCGCGACCCTGCGGGAGGACGGCTCAGAGCTGCTGCCGGAGGACCCGCGGACTGCCTTGCTGAAGCGCCAGGTGCGGACTTTCGCCGAACACGTCGGCGAGAGCGAGCTTCCCGCACTGAAGAAGTCCGAGGCCCCGGTGCTCACTCAGGTCCACTGCCACCAGCACGCCGATC
Source organism: Amycolatopsis echigonensis (assembly GCF_002846615.1). NCBI lineage: Bacteria > Bacillati > Actinomycetota > Actinomycetes > Pseudonocardiales > Pseudonocardiaceae > Amycolatopsis > Amycolatopsis echigonensis. The sequence goes on from NZ_PJMY01000003.1 coordinate 6,586,206, forward strand.
TCGGCTATGACGCCGACGCGCAACTGCTCGGCCGGTTGTCCGAGCATTCGCAAGTGCTGCGCGAGGGATGCTGCGGTTTGGCCGGGAACTTCGGTTTCCAACGGGGCCATTACGACGTTTCCGTCGCTGTCGCCGAGCACCAGCTGATGCCCGCGTTGCGCGCGGCTCCGGAGGGCACGGTGGTGCACGCGGACGGTTTCAGCTGCCGGACTCAGATCCGGCAGTTGTCTGAGCACCGGCCCGCGCATCTCGCGTCGCTGACGGCGCGCGCGTTGGGAGTCAGTAGCGAGTGAGCCGATCCGGCGGGAGGAAGGGGGCGATTTCCTTGGCCGCGTCGATCGCGAGGGCGCCCAGCTCGGGAATCCGGTCCTCGGGAAGCCGGACGGTCGGCACCTGGATGACCACCGCCGCCCGGGCGAGGCCGCGTTCGTCCAGAACGCCCGCGCCGACGCAGCGCACTCCGGCGACGTTTTCCTCGTTGTCGATGCTGTACCCGCGGTCGCGCGTCTCGGCCAGCTCCAGAGCGAGGTCGTCGCGGGTGGCGAGGGTGTGCGACGTCAGCGCGGGCAACTGCTCCGGAAGGCTCGCGAGGTAGGACTCCGCGTCGAGCGAATTGGCCAGCATCGCCTTGCCGGAAGCCGTGGCGTACAACGGAAAACGCGCGCCCGGATGCTGCTCGAACCGCAACGGGAGCGTCGACTGGGCGCGCAGCAGCACCACCGATTCGTTGCCTTCGCGGATCGTGATGTTGACCGATTCGCCGGTGTCCGCGTTGATCCGCTGGATGACCGGCAGCGCGAGCTGGAGGCCGTGGACCCGCTGGGCGGCCTGGCCGAGCAGGATCGCGCCGGGGCCGAGGTGGTAGCTGTCGGTGCGCGGGTTGTGCGCGACGAGCCCGTCCGCGCTCAGCGCGCGCACGACCCGGTGCGTCGTACCCGGCGTGAGATCCAGTTTGCGGGCGATCGCGGACAGCGTGAGCTCCCCGTCCTCGTCCATCAGCAGCCGCAGGATGCCGAGCGCCCGGCGGATCGCCTGGGTTCCGGCTGGCGGCTGTGCTCCGGTCTGGTTCACCTGGGTCCTCGCGCTGTCGGTTCAAGCCCAGGTTAACGCGTGCGGGTCGCGGGAAACGCTGCGACCCGCCAAGGTGCCGCCGGGTGGCGTTTGCACTGGCCCGGCATACGCGCCGCCAGCCGTGGTTTCGACGCCGCGCCGCTCGACGCGCTGCTCAGCGAGGTTGCCTTCGCCGCCATGGACGGCAGCCCGCGGGCATAGCCGTATCATCGGATTCGTACGGTCCGCTAACGATGGGCAGGGGAAACGATGTCAGGTCCGCTGGTGCCGGGCGGGATCGGGGAGCACACGAGCTGTCTGCTGGTCAAGCTCGGCCAGGTCGTGTTCCGGCTCGCCGAGGACCGGCTGCACGAGCTGGGCCTGCGGGTGCGGCACTACAGCGTCCTGCAGGCGCTGGCCGACAACGGGCCGATGTCGCAGCTGTCGCTGGGCGCGTACCTGCGGATCGACCCGGCGACCATGGTCAGCAGCCTGGACGACCTGGAGACGCTCGGGCTCGCCGCGCGCGCCCGCGATCCCGAGGACCGGCGGCGCTACGTCGTGGATCTCAGCGACGCGGGACGGAAGACGCTGCGGAAGGCGAACGCGCTGCTGGCCGACCTCGACCAGTACGCGCTCAGCGACCTCCCGCAGCGCTCCCACGATTCCCTGCACAAGCTGCTGGCCAAGATGAACGAGGGCGCCGTGCTGCCCGGGGAGTTCGACCGGATGCGGGATCAGGCCGGGTCGACGAAGATGTCCAGCGCCAGTTCGCCGTCACCGCGCTGATAGCCGGACAGGTCCGTGACGCCTTCGGCGGCGAGCACCTCGTCGTCGATGAAGAGGTTCCCGGTGCACTCGCGCGACGGCCGGGTGAGGATCGCGTACGCGGCGTCGGCGATGATCGACGGCGTACGCGCTTGGCTCGCGCCGCCGATGATGTTGCGCACCGCCGCGGTGTCGATGAGGGTGCGCGGCCACAGGGAATTCGCGGCGATTCCGTCCGTTTTCAGCTCTTCCGCGAGGCCGACTGTGCACAGGCTCATGCCGTACTTGGAGAGCGTGTAGCCCAGGTGTGCGCCGATCCACGCGGGGGAGAGGTTCAGCGGCGGCGACAGCGTCAGGATGTGCGGGTTCGCGGCCTCGCGCAGGTGCGGGATCGCCGCTTTGCTGAGCAGGAACGTGCCTCGGGTGTTGATGTTCTGCATGAGGTCGTAGCGCTTCATCGAGAGTTCTTCGGTGCGCGACAGGTTGAGCGCGCTGGCGTTGTTCACGACGATGTCGATGCCGCCGAACTGCTTCACCGCCGCTTCGGCCGCGGCGAAGACGTCGTCCTCCGACCGCACGTCGCCGACGATCGGCAGCGCCTGCCCGCCCGCGGCTTCGATGTCCTTGGCGGCGGTGTAGACGGTGCCTTCGAGCTTCGGGTGCGGTTCGGCGGTCTTCGCCAGCAGGACGACGTTCGCCCCGTCCCGCGCCGCGCGGGTCGCGATGGCCAGGCCGATGCCGCGGCTGCCGCCGGACATCAGGACGGTCTTTCCGGCGAGAGTCATGGCCGGGTCCTTTCGGTGGGCGAACGGGGTCGGCCGCCCGCGGGCGGTCCTGCGCGCAACATACCATTAGTGATACGTATGATTTAAGAGGCAAATCCTCATGTCACACCGCCGGGGTCACGTGCGGGAGGCTCGCCGCAGCAGCCGGATCACCGCTTTCTCGATCCGCTCCCGCAGCTCCTCCTCCGCGAGCCCGTCCGCGTCGGCCTTGCGCAGCGCGCGGCGGATCGTGGTGCGGCGCTCGAACTCCCGCAGCACGCGTGGATCGACGTACGAGCGCCGGGCGACAGCAGGCGTGTTGCCGAGTTCTTCCGCGACCTCCTTCATCGCGGCGGTCTCGGCCCTCGCCTTCCCGCGCTGCGACGCGGGCACTTCCTGGGCGGCCAGGGAGACCGCGGCGAGCACCGTCGCGTGCCAGGTGCGCAGGTCCTTGACTGTGAACTCCTCGCCGGCGAGTTCCTTGAACCGTTCGTTGACGTCGCTGGCGTGCAGTTCGTGCCAGCCGTTGCCGGTGCGGTAGACGAACAGGCGCGAGGTGCCGGTGCGACAGCGGCGGAGCGAGTCGAGGACGGCGGCGAGTTCGCCGTCGCGCAGAGTCAGCGACCGGACGAGGCCGCTTTTGGCGGGGTAGCAGAAGGTCAGTTCGTCGCCGCTGATCTTCACGTGTTCGCGCAGCAGCGTGGTCGCGCCGTGGGAGCCGTTGGTCTCGGCGTACTCCTCGCCTCCGCTGCGGAACACGCCCCGGTCGATCATCCGGAGCACGGCGGCCGAGACCCGCAGCCGATCGAGGCTCCGTCGGCGCAGGTCCTGCCGGAGGGCGGCCCGGACGCTCGGCAGCTCGCCGGCCAGCGCGAGCACCCGATCGTGTTTCTCCTCGTCGCGCGCTCGGCGCCATTCGGGGTGGTACAGGTACTGGCGGCGGCCCGCGTCGTCGGTCCCGACGGCCTGGATGTGCCCGGTGGGGTGCGGGCAGATCCACACCCGGCGCCACGCGGGCGGGATGACCAGGTCGTGGATGCGCTCGAGGACCTCCGGGTCGGTCACCGGGGAGCCGTCCGGCGCGAGGTACCGGAAACCGCGGCCCCGGCGCTGCCGCCTGATGCCTGGCGAGGACAGCTCGCTCCGCCGTAACCGCATGCTCGCGGTTGCCCGCGGCGGCCCGGTTCAAACCGGAATCCGGACACCGGTCGCGCGCCGGACGGCGGTTCGCGCCTGCTCAGGTTTTGCCCGGTGCCTCGCCGGTTATCCGGGTAACTCCGTGCCGGACCGGCGCGGGCGAACCAGGGAGGGCTCGGGCATGACTTCTGCCGTTGCGCGGCGCACCCCGCGGCCCGGCCTGGCCGGAGGAACGAGCGTGCCGCCGACGAGGAGCCTCTGATGACCACCACCGCAGACCAGTCCCTGTGGCTCGCGACCGCCTCGGCGACCAGCCGCTCCTCGCTGAGCGGCCGGGGACGCGCCGAGGTCGCCGTCATCGGCGGCGGCATCGCCGGGATGACCACCGCGTTGTTGCTCGCTCGCCGTGGCGTGAACGTGGCCGTCCTCGAATCGGGGCGCGTCGCGGAAGGAGCGAGCGGCAACAACACCGCCAAGGTCACCGCACTGCAGTCCACTGTGTACTCGACACTCCTGCGTGAGCACGACGCCGCCACCGCGACGGCCTATGCCGATGCTGCGCTGGCCGGCGTCGAACTGGTGGCAGAGCTGACTGAGCCGATTAGCTGCGGGCTCCGGAGGCTGCCAGCCGCGACGTTCGCGATGGACGCCGACGAGGTGGACACCGTGCGAGCCGAGTACGAAGCCGCGAAGCAGGCCGGTCTGCCGGTCGAATGGACGACCACGCTCGACGTGCCGGTCCCGGTGCACGGCGCGGTGCGCCTGCCCGAACAGCTCGCGCTCCATCCGGCCGACTACGTGCGCGGGCTCGCCGACGCCGTCGAGGCCGAGGGCGGCCGCGTATTCGAGGACAGTCGGGTGCGGCAGGTCAGTGCGGCACCGCCGTACCGCATCACGACCGACGGCGGCGCCCTCGACGCCGAGAACGTCGTCGTCGCCACGCATTATCCGATGCTGGACCGCGGGCTGTTCTTCCCCCGGCTGGAGGTGCAGCGGTCGTATTGCGTGGCCGCGACCCTGAAGTCCGGCAAGCCGCCGCAGGCGCTGGCGATCAGCGCCGGGAGTCCACTGTGGTCTTTCGCCTCCTACGAGGATCGGCTGATCCTCGGCGGCCAAGGCCATCCGGCAGGCGACCCGGTCGACTTCGCGCGCTACACCGAACTGGGCGAGTTCGCGGCGCGCCACTTCGACCTCGACGAGGTCACGCACCGGTGGTCCGCGCAGGACCCGAAGGCCTACGACAGCATCCCGGTCGCCGGGCCGTATTTCCCCGGCGCCCGGAAGCTGTGGGTCGAGACGGGCTTCGGCAAATGGGGGCTGGCGATGGGCACCGTCGCGGCGGCCGTGGTCGCCGACGGGATAACCGGTTCGGCCAATCCGCATCGGAATCTCTTTTCCCCGCAACGGATCTCGCTGCGGTCGGCGTCGAAGCTGGTGCAGCAGAACGCGAAGGTGGCAAAGGACTTCGTCGGCGACCGTCTCGCCCAGGTCGACGCGAAGAGCACCGAGGACATCGCGGTGGACCAGGCGAAGGTGCTGCCGGACGGGCGTGGCCGCAAGGGCGTTTACCGAGACCGTGAAGGCACATTGCACGCGGTGTCCATGCGCTGCACGCATCTCGGCTGCTTCGTGCGGTTCAACGCCGCCGAACGCAGCTGGGACTGCCCGTGCCACGGTTCGCGGTTCGATGTCGACGGCGCCGTTCTCGAAGGGCCGGCCACCGCGCCGTTGCCCCGCCGGAATCCCTGAAAAGGAATCGGATCGCCGCGTGTAGGACAGGTGATCGCGGGCACTCCTGCCGGACTTGCCGGGCACGCCGCCCGGCTCGGACCCCCGGGAGAGGACGCTGATGTTCCGACACACCAAGCTGCTGCAGTTCGAGGCGAAGCCCGAGAAGCCCGACCCGGTGTACGCGCACAAGCTCCAGGAGCTGATCGGCGGCGCGTTCGGCGAGATGACGGTGACCATGCAGTACCTGTTCCAGGGCTGGAACTGCCGCATCGAGGGCAAGTACAAGGACCTGATCATGGACACCGCGACCGAGGAGATCGGGCACGTCGAAATGCTCGCCACGATGGTCGCGCGGCTGCTGGAGGGCGCGCCGGCCACCGCGACCGCGGAAGCGGCGAAGGACCCGGTGACGGCGGCGGTGCTCGGCGGGATGGACCCGCAGCAGGCGATCGTGGCCGGCGGCGGCGCGCTGCCCGCCGACTCGAACGGCACACCGTGGAACGGCAAGTACATCGTCGCCTCCGGCAATCTCCTCGCCGACTTCCGCGCGAACGCGGCGGCCGAGGCACAGGGCAGGCTGCAGACCGCGCGGCTGTACCAGATGACCGACGATCCCGGCGTGAAGGCGATGCTGCAGTTCAACCTCGCGCGCGACACCGTGCACCAGAAGCAGTGGCTGGCCGCGATCGAAGAGCTCAAGGCCGACGGTCTGGAAAGCGACATCGCGCCGACCGCGTTGTTCGACGAGGAAAACCAGGAGCACAACAACACGGTCTGGCACCTGTCGGACGGCCCGGACGGGGCCAAGGCGGGCTGGAGCTTCGGCGGGGAAGGCATCGAGTACCTCACCGATCCGAAACCGCTCGGCGGTCCTGGCACCGCTCCGAAGCCGGACCCGGCGCTGTACGGGACGTACTCGCCCACGCAGAACGCCGTCGGCTCGCTGAAGGGGAAAGCGAAGGAAGCGAAGAACAAGGCCAAGTGACGACGAGTCGCGGGAGCCCCGGGCCGATCGCGCCCGGGGTTCCGGCATGTCGTACGCGGGCTTGGGCCGGGGAACGCCCGCTTCCGCGACTCGGCCGTCCACAAAGGATCCTCGACTGCTCGCCTGGCTGAGTTCTCGGGCCGCCGTCGACAAGTTCTCCGGCGCGTACTGGCGGCCCCGCCGTCGATGCGCGGTGCCGAACACCGCACTGCGCCGCCGGTGAGTGTGGCAGTGGGGTGCCGGTTCGGTCTCGCACAGCACCGATGAAACCCCGCTGAACGCGACGCAGAACGGGCGGGGAGGAGCCGAGGCAGCCAATGGCTCACCCTCCGTGAGTCCGGGCTCGCCGGGGCGGCGGATTGCGCCACCTGGACCAGTGGAAGGGGCGCCACAGCGGGTATCCGCGTCCCATGCACCGGATCGCTGACAAGGTCGCCCGAGGCGAAAAGACCGACACCGCCCAGCTTCTCGGCCGGGCGGGGATGGTCTGTTACGCGCTCGTCCACCTCATCCTGGCCTACCTCGCCGCGCGGGTCGCGTTCGGCGCCGGCGGGCAGCCTGACCAGAAGGGCGCCCTGCAGGAGGTCGGGTCGACGGCGTTCGGGCAGGTTCTGCTGTGGGTGCTCGCGGCCGGTCTGGTCGCGTTCGGACTGTGGCAGTTCCTCATGGCCGCGACCGGATACACCTGGACCAGCGGCGGGCAGCGGACGCGCAAACGGTTCGGCGCCGCCGCGCGGGGGATTGTCGTGCTCGCGATAGGCGGCACCGCCTTCCGTCTCGCCGCGGGCGACGGAGGGGGCGGTTCGAGCGATCAGACTCAGCAGGAGTTCACCGCGAAGCTGCTGCAATTGCCCGCGGGCCGAGCACTCGTCGTGGTCGTCGCCGCGGTGGTGCTCGGTGTCGCCATCGCCGCTGGGGTCAAGGGCGTGAAGCAGACCTTCCTCGAAGACCTCGATCTCGGAGGGTTGCCCAGTAAAACCCGCCGTTGGGTTGGCCGCCTGGGCTCGACCGGGTACCTGGCCAAGGCCGTCGTCTTCGCGCTGACCGCGTTTCTGCTGGGCTACGCCGGGTTCCGCGCCGACGCGAGCCGGGCGGGCGGGTTGGATGCCAGCCTCAAGACTCTCGCTGCTCAGCCGTTCGGTGCGGTGTTGTTGACGGTGGTGGCGTGTGGCTTGGCGGCGTTCGGCGTCTATTGTCTCGCGGCGGCATGGGCGCACCGGCGTTAACGCGACGCGGACGGTTGGGCTATGAGCCTCAAGACCCTGGCTGCACGGCCTGCGATCAGGGGGGTCCCGCGAGCAGGTCCACGACGTCCTCGCCTCGTCGCCGCTCGGCGAACCTCCGCCGTTGCCGGTCCGCGCCGCTGCCCTCCGCGCACAGCCGCGCCGTGGCCTCCTGGGCGAATTCCAGGTCCCCCGCCGATTCCAGCGCGGGCTCGGTCAGCTCGATCAGGTCCGCGAGCACTGCCTTCGCCGGAGCCAGGTCGCCGCTGCGTGGGTGCGGGCAACAGCCGCTGATGCCGTCCCGCGACGCGCGCCAGAGCTGGGCGCGCAGCACCTCGTTCGGCAGGTCCGGCGGCGGATCGTCGTCCGCCAGCGCGGTGGCGACCAGTCCGCGCGCCAGCACGCCGAGCAAGACTGCTTCCTCGGGCGTCGCGGCGACGTCGCCGATGCGGAATTCGATGGTCGGCTGTTTCTCGGAGAGCCGGACGTCCCAGTAGACCATCCCGCGGTCGAGGATCGCGCCCGAGCGCAGCCACGCGTCGACGACGCTTTCGTACTCGTCGAACGACGCGAACCGCGGCGGCGGCCCGGCCGACGGCCACCGGCTCCATTGCTGGTAACGCCAGCTGCGGTAACCGGTGTCGTAACCGTCGGCGACGGCGGAATTCGCGGTCACGGTCAGCAGCGGCGGCAGCCACGGCCGGACGCGCCCGAGCACCTGGACGCCGGTCTCCTTGTCCGGGATCGCGACGTGGACGTGGCAGCCGCAGGTCAGCGACGTCTGCGCGGTGGCGCCGAAATGCTCGCCGATCCGCTCGTAGCGCGGACTCGGGGTGACCCCCGGCAAGCCCTCCTCCGGCAGCGGCGGCGAGCCCGCGGGCAACAGGCGGCAGTCGCGTCGCCGCGCGGCCCCGGCCAAGTCCTCGCGCAGTTCGCGCAGCCGCCGCAGCGCCTCGTCGCGGGTCCGGCAGACGTCGGTGGCGATCTCGGCCTGCGACCGGGTGAGTTCGTGCTGCAGCTCTCCGTCGTCGCTGCCCGTTTCCGCCGCGTTGTCGACGACTTCGTCCGCCCGGGCCAGGTGTCCGTCCCGGTCGACGACGAAGAACTCCTCCTCGATGCCGAAGGTCAGCTCGTCGCCGGTCTGGTCGTTCACCGATCTTCTCCTGTGGTCCGGGGGCATCGGAGTACCCGGACCGCTCCGCGCGCAAACGACGTTTTCCCGCCCGGGAAAAGGGTAGTCCGCCGGCCAGGAAACGCCGGGCGGCCCGTCCCGCGCCGCCCGTGCCCGGACCGCACTGTGAGGACGCCGATGTCGACCGACGCGATCGTGTTGCTCAAGAACGACCACAAGACGGTGGAGAAGTTGTTCAAGGAGTTCGAAAAGGCGGGGGACAAGGCCCACCGGAAAAAGCGTCGCATCGTCGACTCGATCATCGAAGAGCTGACCATTCACGCCTATATCGAAGAAGAGATCTTCTACCCGGCGGCGAAGGAAGCCGTGCCGGAGACCAAGGACCACGTCCTGGAGAGCGTCGAAGAGCATCACCTCGTCGTGTGGATGCTCTCGGAACTGGTCGACTTGAATCCGGAGGACGAAACTTTCGCCGCGAAGGTGACGGTGCTGACGGAAAATGTCCGCCACCACGTCGAGGAGGAAGAGGAGGAGTGGTTCCCGCAGGTCCGCTCGGCGATGGGCCGCAAGCAGCTGCGGGACCTGGGGCAGCGGATGATCGACGCGCGGCCGGACGCGCCGAAGAATCCGCTGAAACTGCAGAGCGCCCGAGCCTGATCCCGGTTCCGGGACAGTCGGTTCGCCGGGCGCGGGCACCTGGCGGCGATTGTCCCGGTTCCGCGCCCGGCGCGGGATCCGCGAACGCATCCGAGCGCGGTGGCCGGGCAGCTCCGCGCCGCGTCCACAAAGGACTGGAGCCGCGGAGCCGGAGCGGCTTGGCGCCCGTGCCGATCCGTGCCGCCGGAGCTGCGGGCCGAAGAGTCCGTCCATTCCGGCCAGTCGGCGGGCAACCTCGTCCGGGCATCGGCCACCTGCCCGGCCCGCGGCAGGCTGAACCGCGACGACTCGACAGCCGAGGGCGAAGCGGGGACGGCGGACGGGCGTACGCACAAGGCGACGACGGCGAAAGCCGGTGGACGTTCAGGCAACCCTGCCCGCCCGGTCAGGCCTTTCCGCCGTCGTCGGTTTCCGGGGTTCGCTTCAGTCGGTTTCCGGCTGCTGCCACGCCCTTCCGGCCCGCTGGGCGGCCAGCTGGATCTCGTCGCCGACCTCCTGCCAGTTCTGGTCCGTCGGGTCGTGGTCGCCGATCCCCGTGCGACGCGGGGTCGCGAGGGAACTGCCGACCGGCTTCGGTTCTTCGGTCATCTGAGTCATGATTCCTCCGTCTCCAGGTGAAGACCACCTCGGACTACCCCTTTCGGGCCCCCTGAAACGGGCCGGGGTTTGAGATCCGCCCGGCTGGGTACGCGGCTCGGGTGGCCGATCATTCCCGCGCACCAGTGCTCGAAGCGATCCGGCGGTTCCGCGCGTCCGGACACGTGTCGTTCCTCCCGCCCGGACACAAACAGGGCCGCGGCGTAGACCCGAGACTGGCGGAGATCGTCGGCCGCGACGTGTTCGCCTCGGACATCATCCTGATGAACGGCCTGGACGACCGGGCGCTCAACCGCGGCGTGCTGGCCAAGGCCGAAGACCTCATGGCGGACGCGGTGCACGCGGATCGCGCGTACTTCTCGACCTGCGGCAGTTCGCTGTCGGTCAAATCCTCGATGCTGTCGGTCGCGGGCCCCGGCGAAGAGCTGCTCATTTCCCGCAACGCGCACAAATCCGTGGTGGCCGGGCTCATCCTGAGCGGCATCCGGCCGGTGTGGGTGTCCCCGCGCTGGGACCGGGACCGGCACTTCGCCCATCCGCCCGGCCCGGAGGAAACCGAGGCGGCCTTCGCGGAACACCCGGCGGCGAAGGGAATGCTGCTGATCACGCCGACCGACTACGGCTCCTGCGCGGACATCCGCGGCGTCGCGCGGATCTGCCACGAACGCGGGGTGCCGCTGATCGTCGACGAGGCCTGGGGCGCGCACTTCCCGTTCCACCCGGACCTGCCGGCGTGGGCGATGGACGCGGGCGCCGACCTGTGCGTGACGAGCGTGCACAAGATGGGCGCGGGCCTGGAACAAGGCTCGGTCTACCACCTGCGCGGCGACCTGGTCGACGCGGACGTGCTCGCGATGCGCGCCGATCTGCTCGACACGACCAGCCCGTCGTCGCTGATCTACGCCGGGCTCGACGGCTGGCGCAGGCACATGGTCGAGCACGGAGAAGGCCTGTTGGACACCGTGCTGCAGCTGGCCGAGGACACCCGGAAGCGGCTGGCCGGAATCGCCGGGATCACCGTGCTGGGAGACGCCGAACTCCTCGGCCCCGGCCGCGCGGACGCCCGGGATCCGCTGAAGCTGCTGATCGACGTGTCCGAACTCGGGTGCTCAGGCTACGACGCGAACCACTGGCTGCGGGAACACCAGCGGGTCGACGCCGGGCTGTCCGACCATCGCCGGATCGCCGCCCAGCTGACCGTCGGCGACGACGAGGACACCGCCGCCCGGCTGGTCGAGGCGCTGCAAGCGCTGTCCGACCGCGCGGGCGAGCTTCCCCGCGCCAAACCGGTCGACCTCCCCGCGCCGGAAGACCTGGAACCCGACCAGGCGCAGCTGCCGCGCGACGCGTTTTTCGGTCCGGCCGAACAGGTCCCGGTCGAGAAGGCGGCGGGGCGGATCGCCGCGGAAACGATGAGCCCGTACCCGCCGGGCGTCCCGGCCGTGCTGCCCGGCGAAGTCCTGACCCGCCCGGTGCTCGACTACCTGCGAAGCGGCGTGGCCGCGGGAATGTTCATGCCCGACCCGGTGGATCCGCTGCTGCGCAGTGTGCGGGTCGTCGCACGCTGAGCCGCGATTGCCTCCGGCGGACGTGGGTAATCCCCGGCCCATGACGGAATGGGACGACCGGCTGCCCGTCGTGCGCGACCTCGAAGAACTGGTCTCGGCGTTCCGCCGGGCCGGCGAGGAAGACCTGTATGTGCGGTGGTCGCGCGGCCCGGACGCGGATCTGTGCTCCGGCGAGGAGAGCCGCGACGGGCTCACCGGGATGCCGCTGCCCGGGCTGTCGGCGAACTCCCTGGCGCGGCAGCCGTGGTGGCGCGGACGGTCGCTGCGGCTGTGGCTGGCCCGGCGCCTGCACGACTACCAGCACCTGCGCGAACGCGGCGGCCCGGGCGTGCGTCCGTGGCTGTTGCGGGGCAGGGAAATCGCCCGGGGTCCGGACAACGAACCGTTGATCGTGGACGCCGAACCGCTGGCGTGGATCGAGGACGCGGTGATGCACGAAGCGCGGCGGCTGGTCGAGCGGGAAGCCCCGGCGGACTGGGGGTCGATGGACCGGCAGTCGTGACGGGATCCGGCGTTCCCCCCCGGCTCAGGTTGCTACCGTCGTCCGGGCACGGCCGAGAAGCTCGAGGCAGCGGGGGAACGCAGATGCGCGCGGTGAAAATCAGGGACGGCGGGTTCGAACTCGGCGAGGCGCCCGAGCCGGCCGCGGACGGCGACCAGGTCGTGGTCCGGATCCGCGCGGCCGGGTTGAACGCGGCGGACCTGCAGCAGGCCCGAGGGACGTACCCCGCCCCGCCAGGCTGGCCGGACGACATCCCCGGGCTCGAAATCGCCGGTGTCGTCGAACAACCGGCCCGGACCGCGAGCGGCTGGGCGGCCGGAGACCGCGTCATGGCGGTCGTGGGCGGCGGCGCCCACGCCGAACGCATCGCTGTCCCGGCAAGCCTGCTGGTGCCGATCCCGGACTCGTTCGACGACCTCCGCGCGGCCGGTTTTCCCGAGGCGTTCAGCACCGCCTGGGACGGCCTGGTCGATCAAGCCGGGGTGCGGCCCGGCGACCGGGTGCTGGTCACCGGCGCAGCCGGCGGGGTCGGCACGGCGATGATCCAGGTCGCCGGCCTCGCCGGGGCCGACGTCGTCGCGAGCGTGCACCGCGCGGAGTCGCATGCGGCCGTCCGGGCGCTGGCCCCGGACGCGACGGTCGTGACTCCCGACCAGGAAGAGGAAAACGGCCCCTACGACGTCGTGGCCGAACTGGTCGGCGGCAAGGACTGCCTGAGACGGGTGCGGTGGCTCAAGCCCTACGGCCGGATCCTGGTCATCGGAGTCGGCGCGGGAGAGGAGGCGTCGCTGCGGCTGTTCGACCTGATGCGGGTCCGCGGCCGCGTGCTCGGGTCGACCATCCGGGCCCGCAGCACCGTCGAGAAGGCGGCACTCGCGACCCGAGAGAAGGGCTGCTCGGCGCGCTCGCGGCGGGTCGTCTCACGGTCCCGGTGGACAGCGTTTATCCGCTGGAGCAGGCACCGGATGCTTACGTCCGGCTGGGCTCGCCGGGGAAGCTCGGCAAGGTCGTCCTGCAGATGGAGTGACCGGCCGCGTCGAGTGTCCATTGTGGTCGGCGAAGGTCACGCGCCGCCCTTGATTTTCTTCATCGTGAGATGGGACGTGACCCGCAGGACGCCGGGCAGGCCGGAGAGCTTCCGGGTCTGGAACTCCTCGTAGGCGGCGTGGTCGGCGACCGCGACGCGGATGAAGTAGTCCGGACGGCCGAAGAGCCGGCGGAACTCGATGACCTCGTCGTAGGAGGCGATGGTGTCCTCGAGCGCCTCGATGGTCGCCCGGTCGGTCGCGTAGACCTCGAGGTCGATGAGCGCTTCCAGCCCCCGGCCGAGAGTTCGGGGGTCGATCACCGCGCGGTATCCGGCGATCACTCCCGCGTCCTCGAGGCGCTTGACCCGGCGCAGGCACGGGGGAGGAGTGAGCCCGACCCTCTTGGCGAGTTCGACGTTGGTCAGCCTGCCGTCCTGACGCAGGTGAAACAAAATTTCCCGATCCACGGGATCAAGCTTGACTATGTTGCTCACAAGCTCATTCTAGCGCCATGATCGGACACCAAATTAGCCGAGAGCTGACGTAGTGTTCCAAGCGTGGAAACTGTCTCCGACCTGGCTGTTCGTCATCGCCCTCCCGCACTGGCCGCGCTGAAGGACTGCGGGTCCGTCGGCATCGGCCTGGTGCCGCTCGGACTCGCGTTCGGCGCGTTCCTCACGCACGCGGGCCTCGCCTGGTGGTGGGCGACGGTCTTCACCACGTTCATCTACGCGGGCTCGTTCGAGTTCCTGCTCGTCGGGCTGGCCGCGGCGGCGACTCCGCTGGCGTCGATCGGGCTCTCGGCGTTCCTGGTCAACGTCCGGCACGTCTTCTACGCGTTGTCCTTCCCGTTGCACCGCGTTCGCGGCCGCGCGGCCCGTGCGTACAGCACTTTCGCCCTCACCGACGAGGCCTACGCACTGTCCACAACGGACGCTGCCCGGGAGTGGAACGGTGCCCGGATCCTGTGGCTGCAACTGTTTCTGCACCTGTTCTGGGTCGGCGGAGGGACGGTCGGCGGCCTGCTCGGCTCGCTGATCCCGAGCAGCGTCGTCGGCCTGGATTTCGCCATGACAGCCTTGTTCGCCGTGCTCGCGCTCGACGCCGTCCGCGACCGCAAGGGCGACCTGCCGACTCCCGTCCTCGCCGCACTGAGCGCGGTCGTGGCCCGCGTGGTCTTCCCCGGCCAGATGCTTCTGGCGGCGTTCCTGCTGTTCGTGGCGGCACTGGTTGTCCGCGGCCTCGTCGCCGAACGGAGCGTGCGCGATGCCTGACCCCGCCTACCTGCTCGCCGCGGTCGCGGTGTCCGCCGCGGTCACTTGGGGATTGCGCGCGCTCCCGTTCGCAGTCCTGGCACCGTTGCGCGCCAGCCGGACCGTGCAGTACCTGAGCACCCGCATGCCGGCGGGCGTCATGGTGATCCTGCTCGTCTACTGCCTGCGCGACGTTTCGTGGACGTCCCCGAGCGCGCTCGCCCCGACCATCGCGCTGGCCGTGACGATCGGACTGCACCTGTGGCGCCGCAATGCGGTACTGAGCATCGTCGGCGGTACTACGGTGCATGTTCTGCTGGCGAGCCTGCTGTTCCCGTCGTGAGCCGCGCCCAGGACTCGGCGACGAGCTAGTCGCTGGCTTGCCGGGCGCCGTCCGAACGGGCTTTCGCGGCGATGTCCTGGAGGGCGGAGAGGTGGGCGGCCAGGGTGTCGCGGCCGATGTCGGTCAGGTTGAGCCACGTGCGCGGCCGCTTGCCGACGTAGCCCTTCCGGACGTCGACGTAGTCGTTCTTGGACAGTGTGGAGACCTGTTTGGACAGTGCGGAATCGGAGAGCCGCACCGAGTCTCGCACGAATCCGAATTCCGCCCACTCGGCGGCGGAGAGCAGCGCCATGATCGCCAGCCTCGTCGGGTCCACCAGGAGCTGATCGAGTTCGGCCACCGCTCAGTCCTTGTCTTGCCGGCGAAGCAGCCACAGCTGGAACCTGGGGCCGAGAAAGATGACGTAGAGCCCGGCCAGCGCGCCGTAGACGATCGTGCCGTGCGGGATGCGGAGCAGCGCGACCGCAACGGCCGCGATGATCGACAGGCCGAGGAAGGGCGCGACGCGCCAGACCGCGGGAGGCAGGGCCCGGTCCGACACCGCGACCTGCTGGCCGAGCCAGCTGCCGCCGACCCTGGTGCGCAGGACCACGACCAGGATCAGCGCGACGGCCAGCACGACCCAGGTCAGCCAGGGGCGCGTCGCGGGAGCCAGGTCGATGGCCACGGTGTAGCCGAACACGACCAGACCGGCGACGACCGAAGTCCGCCGCGCGCCCAACGCGGACGCGGCCACTCGCTCCCGGCTCTCGCGCGCCGTGCGCAGCGCGGCGGCCGCCTCTTCCGGCGTCGGTTTGTTCACCGGTTCGTTCACTGCTGCCCCTCCTTCGTGGGGGGAGACCCCTCAGGCAAGTACTTGCCTGAGGAGAAAGTACCTCGCGTTTTCCGTCTAGGCAAGTGCTTGCCTGAGGGGTAGCGGAGTGGATTCGGCGCGGGTATCGACGAGGTCACGCCCACGCCGCTCCGCTGCCTGTCCCGAGGTCGGCCCCGGCAGGACCGTGCCGGGGAGGCAATCGGCTCCGGTGTCTCGCCTGTCGCTGTCGCGCGGAATCTGCTGGCAGGCCCCCGCAGCACGGCAGCCGTGGCCAAATCCGCTGCCGCGGGAACGAATCCTGCCCCACCAGTGTCCACAGTGGACGCTCCAGGCGACGCTGCTTGTCCGCTTCGGCACCCGTCCGTCCGCGGTGCCCGACCCAGCCGCGTGTCAGTGTGCAGCCGCGACCTTCGCGACGGCCCTGGCCAGGGCCGCGACAGAGGGGGACGTGCTGTGCGCGGGCCACGCGAGCAGGAGGTTGCTGGGCGGAAGGTCTGTCACCGGAACAACAGCTAGGTCGTCCCGCAAGGGTGTCGTCAGCGAACGGGGCAGCACGGCGACGGTGCGGCCCAACGCGATGAGGTGCATCAGTTCGCTGATGGTGCCGGTGGCGTTGGCGTCGGCGGGATGTTTGTGCAAGTTTTCGCCCGCGAGGTCGGCCATGCACAGACCTGCCCGGCGCGCGAGCCGATGGGACGCAGGCAGCACGGCGAACGGCGGTTCGCGCAGCAGCGTTTCGGTGTCCAGCCCGCGCACGTCGTCGGGCGGCGCGTACAAGAGTGCTGCGTCGGCCTGCCCTTCGCGCAGCATCCGTGCGCGGTCGGCGCCGAAGGCCACCTCGATCGGCAGCACGTCCGGTTCGCGTTCGTAGGCCGCGAGGACGGCGGGGAGCAAACCCGCGTCGCCGCCGGGTTTCATGGCCAGGATCAGGCGTGGGTCGCGTTTGCCGGCGCGCCGGGTGCGCGCGGTCGCGGCGGTGACCGCGTCCAGCGCCGCACGTGCTTCGCGGGCCAGCACCTGACCCGCTGGGGTGAGCGCGACCGCGCGGCTGGTCCGGGTGAACAGTTCGACGCCCAGCCGACGCTCCAGCTGCCGGATCGTCTTCGACAGCGCGGGTTGCGTGATGCCCAGCAAGGCCGCGGCACGGCCGAAGTGCAGTTCGTCGGCCACCGCCAGGAAGTGTGCCAGCTCCCGCGTCTCCACCCGGTCCATTACCTCAGGTTATCGATCGCGGCCCGATCGGCCTTGGACTGGCCGCGCGCGGCGGTGCTGGAGTGGGGAAGCCGGTCGGACGGCCGGCGCACGACCACGAGGGGACACTCGCTATGCCCGCAATAGCTCTCGTCGCCGCCGGGACACGTCTCGGCCTGTCGCTCGGCCGGGTCTTCGGCAGCCACGGTTTCGACGTCGCCCTGATCGCCCGCTCCGCGGAACGACTCGGCGGACTCACCGGGAAACTGGCCGCCGAGGACGTCAACGCGGCAGCGTTTCCCGCCGACGTCGCGGACCGCCCCGGACTGGTCGCCGCCCTCGACAGCGCCGCGGCGAGGTTCGGCGGAATCGACGTCCTGCAGTATTCCGCGCCGTACGTGCGGGTCGGCGACAGCTGGATGACCGGGGTGCTGGACGTGACCGTCGAGACCCTGCGACCTCAGATCGAAGGCTCCTGCTACGGCGGGATCGCCGCGACCCGCGCGGTGCTCCCGGCGATGATGGCGGCCGGCACCGGCACGGTCCTGTTCACCACGGGAGCGAGCGCGGTCGTGCCGACACCGTGGGCTGGCGCTGTAGGCGCGGCAGGTGCCGCATTGCACAACTGGGCCCTCAATCTCAACGGCGCGCTGGCGGACAAAGGCGTTTACGTCGGCCATGTCGCGCTCGGCGCGTGGATCGCGGGAACGCCGGGCGCTCCCGCGGACGCATCGCTGATGGAGCCGGACGAGATCGCTCGCATCCATTGGGACCTGCACACCGCCCGCGGCCCGGCTGAACGCCTCGTCACCTCCTGACCGGACCACCGCCTACGCGCTTGACAGCGGAATCCTGTCCCTTGCGGGCTGCGAACGACTGCACGGCACAGAATCGCCGTTCCGCCAAGGCCCGGGGCGCCCACCGGATCCCGCGTGGTGCGTCGGGCCGGTTTGGGGAAGGTGCCGAACGCGTTCAGCGGCGGGTGGCGACCGCGTAGAGGTGGGCGGGGCGGCCCGCGCTTCCGTACTCCAGTTCGAGGGTGATGAATCCGCGGCGGTGCAACTCGCTCAGATGGCGTTGCGCGGTGGGACGGCTGATGCCCAGCGCGGTGGCGAGTGCTTCCGCGCCCAGCGGTTGCTCGGCCCGGCGGAGCGTGTCGAGCACTTTGCGCATGGTCGGGGGGAGCGGGTCGGTGCGCGGGGCGCTGCCGGAGCCGCGGAGGATGGAGTACAAACTGTCCACTGTGGCCTGATCGACCTCGCGGCTTCCCGCGGCGCGGTCGCACCAGTCCCGATATGCCGTCAGTTGCTCCCGGAGCTGGTCGAAGCCGAACGGCTTGACCAGGTAGTACGCGGCGCCGAGGCGGATCGCGGAGCGGACGGTGTCGAGGTCCCGGGACGCGGTGATCACGATGCATCCGGGCGGGGCATCGGCCGAGCGGACGTCGCGCAGCAGGGACAGGCCGTTTTCGTCGGGCAGGTAGATGTCGAGCAGGAGCAGGTCCGGCCGCAGTTCGGCGATGCGGGCGCGGGCTTCTTCCGCGGTGTGGGCCTGACCGGCGGCGGTGAAGCCGGGCACGCGGTCGATGCTGGCGGCGTGGATCGCGGCGACGCGGTAGTCGTCGTCGATGACGAGGGTCTTGATCGTCATGCGGACTCCACGGGTTCGAGCACGGCGGCACCGGCGGGGGAGTTCGGGAGCAGGACCTCGAAGCGGGCCCCGTCGGACCCCCGCACGGAGATCGATCCGCCGGACCGCCGCACCAGCCGGTACACGAGGGCGAGGCCGAGGCCGCGGCGCATGCCCGGGCGCGGGGACTTCGTGCTGTATCCGTCCACGAAGATCTCTTGCAGCACGTCCGCCGGGATGCCGGGTCCGGTGTCCGAGACGACGACGCGGACGTCCGGGCCGCGAGTGCCGACCAGGACGTGCACCGTGCGTTCGCCCCGCTGTCCGGCCACGGCCTCGACGGCGTTGTCGATGAGGTTGCCGAGAACCGTCACGAGCGTGCCGGGATCGACGGTGCTGAGGTCGAGCCGGGAATGGGCGTCGACCTCGAGGCGCACGTCGCGCTCGGCGGCGATCGCGACCTTCGCGGACAGCAGCGCGGCGAGTTCGGGCGGGGAGAACCGGGCGCGCAGATCGGTGGCCTGCGCGGCGGGGCCGTGCGCGACCTCGGCGAGGTAGCGGCCGGCTTCCTCGACCTCGCCGAGGCCCAGCAGCCCGGAGAGCACGTGCAGCCGGTTGGCGAACTCGTGTTCCTGCGCGCGCAGCGCGGTGGTCAGCCCGGTGACTGCGTGGAGTTCGCGCACCAGGCCCTCCATTTCCGTGCGGTCACGCAAGGTGATCACCGATCCGGCGTCCTGTCCGGAAAGGACGACGGGCATTTTGTTGACCACCAGCAGGAATTCGTCGGTGAGGACGACCTCGTCGTCGGCGGCGGGCGCGGTGAGCAGGTCGCGGAGCCGTCCGGGCGGGACGAGTTCGCGCAGCTCGCGGCCGCGGGCGGACGTGGGGATCGCGAGCAGGCGGCGGGCTTCGTCGTTGATCACCTCGACGCGGCCGTGCCGGTCGAGGCCGACCATCCCCTCGCGGATGCCGTGCAGCATCGCTTCCCGTTCCTGCAGGAGCGACGCGATCTCGGAGACCTCCAGTCCGAAGGTCGCGCGCTTGATCCGGTGGGCGAGCAGCCAGGAGGCCGCCACGCCGAGCGCCAGCGCCAGTCCGGAGTAGAGGATCACCCACGGGATGTCGCTCACCAGCTCGCTCGTGACCTGCTCTTCGAGAATGCCGACGGACACCTGCCCGGCGATCCCGCCGTCCGGGCCGGGCACGGGCGCCCGGCCGTTGGCGGAGCGGCCGAGGCTCCCGTTGTCGATGCCCAGGTGGCCCTGGCCGTCGAGGGCGGCCACCGGTTCCTCGATCCGCTTGCCGATCAGCGCGGGGTTGGGGTGGGAGTAGCGCAGCCCGGAGCGGTCGGTGACGACGACGTAGGACGCGCCGGAGGCCCGGCGGACCTGCTCGGCGGCCGCTTGGATGACGTGGTCGGGATCGTGCCGCGCGAGCGCGTCCCGGACCGCCGGGTTCTGGGCGACGGTGTTCGCGATGCCCAGCGCGCGCTGGCCGTATTGCGTGTCCAGGGTCTGGCCGGCGAGCTTCACGTAGAGCAGAGCGCCGGCGGCGACGGTGACGAACAGGATGCCGAGCACCGCGACCAGGATCTGCGAAGCGAGGGGACGTGACCGCCACATGACCGCTCCGCTCTGCCACTCGTCATAGGGGCGTTCGCATGAGAACACGAGACGGCGCGGATGCCAAGAATCCGTGGCCGGTACGCCCGGATCGTCCGGTCCCCGCTGAACTTTATGAGCAGAAACCGAGAAAAGCGCACTGATCGCTGGTATCGCACGCAACATTTCGCGGCCGCCCGGCGCTTCTTAGCCTCCCTCGAACGGAATCAGGCTCCAGACGAGAGAGGACGCCAGCGTGCACGCACCCAGACCAGGACCGGCGGGCGGTGACAGCTCAGCCGCCATCGCCTTGCGGGAAGTGACGAAGCAGTTCGCCACCGAAGGACCGCAGCCCTACACCGCTCTTCGCGACCTGGACATCGAGGTGGCTCCCGGCGAGTTCTGCGCGGTGGTCGGCCCCACCGGCTGCGGCAAATCGACGACCTTGACGCTCGTCGCGGGACTGGAGCAGCCGTCGGCGGGTTCGGTCCGGGTGCACGGCGAGGAGGTCTCCGGGATCACGCCCGGGGTGGGGTTCATGTTCCAGACGGACGCGATCCTGCCGTGGAAAACCGTGCTGGACAACGTTTCCGCGGGCCCGAGGTTCCGCGGCGTGGCCAAGCGGACGGTGCTTTCCGAGGCGCGGGACTGGATCCGCCGCGTGGGACTGGCCGGGTTCGAAGACCGGTACCCGCACCAGCTTTCCGGCGGCATGCGCAAGCGGGTCGCGCTCGCGCAGAACCTCATCAACGAACCGCGGATCCTGCTCATGGACGAGCCGTTCGGCGCGCTGGACGTGCAAACCCGGGCGAAGATGTCCGACGAATTGCTGTCGCTGTGGGAACTTACCCGCCCCGCCGTGGTGTTCGTGACGCACGACCTGGAGGAAGCGATCGCGCTCGCGGACACGGTGATCGTGCTGACCGCTGGGCCGGCGGCCACGGTCAAGGCGCGGTTCGCGATCGATCTGCCGCGGCCCCGGGTCGTGCAGGAAGTCCGGTTCGACCGCCAGTTCGTCGACTTGTACCAGCAGATCTGGGAGGCGTTGCGCACCGAGGTCGACCGGGCGTACGCGCAGACCACCCGGCTCAGCGAGGAGGCAGGGGCATGACGGCCGAAGCGGACGTGCCAGTGAAGTCCGAACCGGGCACGGAAGCGGCGGCGGCCCGCCGTTCGCGGCGCCGCGCGCGCACCGTCCTGGTCCACTCGACCCAGGCGGCCGTGCT
Organism: Amycolatopsis echigonensis; assembly: GCF_002846615.1. NCBI lineage: Bacteria > Bacillati > Actinomycetota > Actinomycetes > Pseudonocardiales > Pseudonocardiaceae > Amycolatopsis > Amycolatopsis echigonensis. The sequence continues at coordinate 6,607,405 of NZ_PJMY01000003.1, forward strand.
CGTGGTCGTCCTGGGCGGCTGGCAGCTGCTCGTGCAAGGCGACCAGCACGCGATCGTGCTGTACGGGCTGCCCTCGGGCATCTACGAGCGGCTGCGGTCCTGGATCACCGAGGGCACCGCGATCGGCTCGCTGGGCAGCCAGATCTGGACCACGATCGAGGAGGCGCTGATCGGGTTCGCGATCGGCACCGTGCTCGGCATCGTCTGCGGGATCGCGCTCGGCCGGATCAGGTTCCTGTCCGACGTCTTCGGGCCGTTCATCAAGGTGCTCAACGCGATCCCGCGGATCGTGCTCGGCTCGGTGTTCGTCCTGGCGTTCGGCCTCGGCCTCGAATCGAAGATCCTGCTGGTGATCGTGCTGGTGTTCTTCGGCGTGTTCTTCAACGCCTTCCAAGGCACGCGCGAGGTCGACCGCACCTTCATCGCCAACGCCAGCATCCTCGGCGCCTCCCGCTGGCAGGTGACCCGCCAGGTCGTGCTGCCGTCGGCGTTCACCTGGATCATCGCCAGCCTGCACGTCAGCTTCGGGTTCGCGCTGATCGGCGCGATCGTCGGCGAATTCCTCGGCGGCTACGCCGGTCTCGGCGTGCTGATCAAGAACGCGCAGGGCACCTTCGACGCGAGCGGCGTCTGGGCGGCGATGGTGATCATGGGCATCGTCGCGCTCCTCGCCGAATGGCTGATCACCCGCCTCGAACGCCGGCTGCTGCGCTGGCGGCCCGCGCAACTGTCCGGTCCGGACCTGTGAACCCCCGTTTTTCCGCACGAACAAAGGAGATCCCCGTGTCCGCGAAGAAATTGGCGGCCGTTCTCGCGGCGGCGCTGCTCGCCGTGGCCGGCTGTGCCTCGACGGCGAGCCAGAACGCCGGCACCAGCTCGACCGGAGGAACCGGCACGCCGGTGAGCATCATGGTCGGCGGGCTGAACAAGCAGATCTATCTGCCGTTCATGCTCGCCCAGCGGCTCGGCTACTACCAGAAACAGGGCCTGAACGTGACCCTGCAGGACGAGGGAGCCGGAGTCGACGCGACGACCAACATGATCGCGGGCAAGGTCGACGGCGTCGGCGGGTTCTACGACCACACCATCGCCATGCAAGGGCTCGGCCAGTCGCTGGAGTCCGTCGTCTCGATGCTCACCACCCCCGGCGAGGTCGAGCTGTGCCGCCCGGAGGTGCGGGGGCAGATCCATTCGCCGGCCGACTGGGCCGGGCGCAACCTCGGCGTGACCGACCTCGGGTCTTCGACCGACTTCCTGACGCAGTACCTCGCCCAGAAGAACGGCGTCGATCCCGCGAAGATCCACCGGGTCGGCGTCCAGTCCGGGGCCACGCTGATCGGCGCCCTGCAGCACGGCAACGTCGACTGCGCGATGACGACGGAGCCGACCGTCTCGACCGCGCTGGCCCAGGGCGCCGCGTTCATCCTGCTCGACATGCGCTCGGCGGCGGGCACGAAACAGCAGCTGGGCGGCGAGTATCCGGCGACTTCGCTGTACATGACCACGAAGTACGTGGACAGCCACCCGGACGTGGTGCAGAAACTGGTCAACGCGTACGTCGAGGCGCTCAAGTGGATCCAGGAGCACAACGGCGCTCAGCTGGCTGAAGTGATGCCTGCCGACTACTACGCCGGTCCCGGCAAAGACGCGTACGCGAAAGCCTTCGACAACGAGAAGGGAATCTACAACCCGACGGGGATCATGCCGCCGGACGGCCCCAAGACGAACCTGGCCGTGCTGCAGGCGTTCAACCCGGACGTGAAGGGCAAGCAGATCGACCTCGCGAAGACCTACACCGACAGGTTCGTCAAGGCCGCGCACTGATGCCGGACCTGTTGTGCCCGGGCGCCACGGTGCCCGGGCACAACAGGCGGTATGCGGGCTCGCGCCGGTACCGTGACTCGCAGCCTGCGCAGGAGGAGCCATGAGTCTCGAGTCCGCGATCGATCCGTCCGTGCCGCCGAGCGGGACGGGATGCCTGGAATGTGATGCCGCCGGCGGATGGTGGATTCACCTGCGGCGATGTGCTCGCTGCGGGCACATCGGCTGTTGTGACGATTCGCCGTCGAAGCACGCCACCAAGCACGCGAAGGAGACCGGCCATCCGGTGATCCGCAGCTTCGAGCCGGGCGAGAGCTGGTTTTGGAACTTTGACACGGAAGAACTGCGGGAATCGGGACCCGAACTCGCGCCGCCGGTGAGCCGTCCGGCCGACCAGCCGGTTCCGGGCCCGGCCGGGCGAGTCCCGCGGGATTGGGCGGAGCAGCTGGGCAACGGCTGACCACCGTCCGGTGCCCTCGGATCACTCCGGTGTCCCGGATTCCACTGCGGCGGCGCGGAGGGCGGCCGCGACGCGGGCGACGGGTTCCGGCACCGCGTGCGGGAGTCGAGCAAGCGAAACGCGACGCTGTTCCGCCGGTCCGCCTCGGACCGGCAGCACGCGCACTCCGGGCGGCACCGCGGCGGCGAATGCGGCGGACACGGTAGTGATGCCGCATCCGGCCGCGACGAGCTGCAGTTTGGCCAGCCAGTCGCGTGCGGTGTGGGCGATCTCGGGCCGTTCGTCGAGTCCCGGCCACACTCCCATCACCAGCTCCTGGCCCGAACCGGCGATCCAGCGCTGCCCGTGCAGGTCGGCGACGTCGACGAATTCGCCGCGCGCGAGCGGATGGCCGACGGGCAGCGCGATCCGCAGGCTGCGTTCGGTGAGCGTTTGCACGACCAGCGCGGGGCATTCGGTGTCCGGCGGACGGAACGGCGGCGCGGAGGCGATCAGCGCCAGGTCGAGCGTGCCCGCGCGGACCGAACGCACCAGAGCCGGCGTGCTGCCCTCGCGGCTGAGCACGGTGATGCCCGGGTGCGTGCGGCCCAGCGCGGCCAACGCCCGGGGAACCAAGACGGCGCCTGCGCTGGCGAACCAGCCGAGCCGGACGGTGGCGCGGTCGTCGGGCAACCCGGCCAGTTCCCGGGCGGCAGCGTCGACCTGGTCGACCGCGGCGGCCGCGCGGCGCACGACAAGCTGTCCGGCAGGAGTCAGCCGGACGCCGTCGTGGTGGCGTTCCAGCAGCCGCGTGCCCGCGGCGCGTTCCAGCGACGCGATCTGCCGGGAGACGGCGGACTGGGTGTAGCCGAGCGCGGCGGCCGCGGCGGTGAGGGTGCCGCGCTCGGCCACCTCGCGAAAGACTCGCAGCGCGGTGAGCGAGGCATCGGTGAAGGCCATGAGGTTTACGCATACCACGGTTGAGACAATTTCGCTGGTGGCATGCCCGCGCTCGGGCCTAACGTGGCGGCGTGGGCTTGCTGGCCACACCAGCCGTCGCGATCTACACCGACCTGCAGCGCACGCCGGCGGCGAGAGCAGCGGTGCCACCCCGCCCTCGACCCGGACGGCGCCGAACGCCTCTGGGCCCTCTCCGAAACCTGCTGACCGAAATCGGAGCACCCGCATGACCACTTCGTCCAGAGTCGCCCTTGTCACCGGTGCCACTCAGGGCCTCGGCCTGGCCTTGGCGGAAGGGCTCGCCCACCGGATGTCGCCCGAGGACACCGTCTACCTGACCGGCCGCGACCTCGACCGCGTCACCCAGGCCGTCGAAGCCCTTCCCGGCGGCGGAGCCCAGGTCTGCGGCGCCCTCCTCGACGTAGCCGACCCCCAGGCGGCCGGGCGGCTCGCCGCACAGCTGGCGGAACGCCACGGCGGGGTCGACGTCGTCTTCGGCAACGCCGTCATGAGGATCGGCCCCGACGACGATCCGCGCGCGATCATCGACGAGTACGCCGAGGTGAACAACTTCGGCACCACCCGCGTGCTGCGCGCCTTCGCGCCGCTGCTGCGCGACAACGGGCGGTTGATCGTCGTGGCCAGCACGCTGGGCACACTGCACTATCTCGCCCCGGTACTGCACGACCGCTTCGCCGATCTGTCCTCTTTGGACGAAGTGGACGAACAAGTCGCCGCGTGGCGCGACGCGATCAAGGACGGCAGCGCACGTGCGGGCGCCTGGCCCGGTTTCGTGAACATCCCGTCCAAAATCGCTCAAGTCGCCGCGGTGCGCGCCATGGCCGGAGAACGCCGCGAAGACGACCGGGAACGCGGCATCCTGCTCGCCGCGGTCTGCCCGGGCATGATCAACACTCCCACCTCGGGTCTGTGGTGGGACGTCAACACCGCGCCCAGCCCGGCCGAGGCCGCGGTCGCGCTCCTGGACCTGGCCCTCGAACCGGTCGTGCCCGAACACTACGGCCAGCTCGTCCGCCACGGGAAAGTCCTGCCCTGGACAGTGCGGGACTAGCGAAGGTCCCCGCTGGGGAGCGTGCGGATGGCCCGGCCCGTCGACCGGGCCGGAGCGGCCGTGATGTGCGCCGCACCGGGCATGCCGAGGAAGGGTTCGTCGACGTGCCCGGACCGTGCGGTACTCCGGGCGGGTCGGCTACCGCCGCGGCGCCGCTTTCCGTCGGGGTTGCGGAACTCGTGCGGCCCGCGGATCCGGTTCGCGGCCCGACTTCGCGCGTCCGTGCCTGTGCGAGCGGGCCCCGGTATGCCTAGGAGAGCGGCAGCGGACCGTCCCGCTCACAGGACCGAGGTCATCCCGCCGTCCACGTAGACGATTTGGCCGTTGACGAAGTCCGAGGCGGGGGAGCAGAGGAACAGCAGCGTCCCGACGAGGTCTTCGACCTTGCCCCACCGTCCGGCCGGGGTGCGGGTGCGGATCCAGTCACTGAACTGCTCGTCGGCGACCAGCGCGGCGTTGAGTTCGGTGTCGAAGTAGCCCGGTGCGAGGCCGTTGACCTGGATTCCGGAAGGGCCCAGGTCGGCGCACATGCCCTTGGTGAGCATTTTGAGCCCGCCCTTGGTCGCGGTGTAGGGCGTGATGCCGGGGCGAGCGAGTGCGCTTTGCACCGAGCAGATGTTCACGATTTTCCCGCGTCCGCGTTCGGCCATCCGGCGGGCGGTTTCCCGGCCGACCAGGAACGCGCTGCTGAGGTTGGTTTCCAGGAGCCGGTTCCAGTCCTCGGTGCGGAATTCGGTGAAGGGCGCGCGGTGCTGCATGCCTGCGTTGTTGACGAGGATGTCGAGCGGTCCAGCCCGGTCTTCGATCCGGGCGATGCCGGCGGCGACGGCGTCGTGATCGGTGACGTCGAACGCTTCGGCGAGCACCGTGGCACCGGTCTGCTCGGCGGTCGCGCGGCGGGCTGTGTCCATTGTGGCCGGATCGCGTCCATTGAGGACGACGACGCAGCCGGCTTCGGCCAGACCGTGGGCGAGTGCATTCCCGATGCCCCGGCTGGAACCGGTGACCAGCGCTACTTTGCCGCGGATGTCGAAGACGGGGTGGCTCATCGCGGCACCGCCGGAGTGCCGGGCAGCGGGGTGTGCGCGGGTTCGCCGGCGAGCACGGCGAGGAGGTTGTCGACGGCCAGGTCCACCATCGCGGCGCGGGTGGCTTCCGTCGCGGACCCGACGTGCGGCAGCGCCACGAGGCGACTCTCGGCGACGAGGTCGGCGACGTCGGCACCGCGGGGTTCGCGTTCGAAGACGTCCAGTCCGGCGGAGTGGATAGTCCCGTCGCGGAGGGCGGCCAGGAGCGCTTTCTCGTCGACGACGCCGCCGCGCGAGGTGTTGACCAGCGTCGCGGTCTGCTTCATCGCGCGCAGCTCCGCTTCGCCGATCAGGTGGCGAGTCGCGTCAGTGAGCGGCACGTGCAGGGAGATGATGTCCGCTTCGGAAAGCAGCGTGGCGAAGTCGACCGGCTGGGCCAGGCCGTCTTCGGGCGCGGAGTACGGGTCGTGGCAGAGCACGCGCACACCGAACCCGGCTGCGCGGCGGGCGACCGCGCGTCCGATCTGGCCGTAGCCGATGAGTCCGAGCGTCGCTCCGTGGACGTCCAAGCCCAGGTTGCCGTCCATGTGGAACGCGGTCCACTCGCCGGCGTGCAACTGGTCGCGGGCGGCGCCGAGCCGGCGGCGTGCGAAGAGGATCAAGGACCACGCCAGGTCCGCCGTGGTCTCCGCGAGCACGCCCGGCGTGTGCGTGACGACGATCCCGCGTTCGGCGGCCGCGGCCTGGTCGACCGCGTCGAATCCCATGCTGGCGAGGCTGACGACCCGCAGCTGCGGGCCGGCCGCGTCGAGCAGGGCCGCGTCCACCCGGTCGTTGCCGAGGCACAAGATGCCGGACGCTCCTGCGGCGAGTGCTTCGAGGTCCGCCGCGGCCGGTTTCGCCGAGTCCGGGCCTCGTACCAGCTCCGCCCGCGAGGCCAGCCGCTCCAGGCCGGTGCCCGGAAGCCGCCCGCGCGTACTCAGCACGCGATGTCCCATGCTCTGCTCCTTGTGCCGCCGAAACTTTCTCGCCCGGAACGCTATCCAGAGCGCGGAAGCGGCGACAAATAGCGAATCCGTGTGACGCGATCGGAATTCCGGATGGCTCATTCCCCGAACGCGTTGACGAGCTCGTGGAACACGCCGTGCACCGCGAGCGCGGCCTCGGACAACGGTTCGTGCTCCGAGGTGCACAGCGACAGTTTCACTTCGATCGCCGGGCTGACGATCCGGTGCACGGCCAGCTGCTCGAGATCGAGGATCGCGCGCGCCGCCGACCAGGGCAGCACGGTGGCTCCGAGACCCGCCCGGACGGCGCTGACCAGCGTCAGCACCGATTCGATTTCTCCGGTGACAGCTGGGGAAAGCTCGGCGCGGGCGAACGCGGCGTCGACGACCCGGCGGATGGTGTGGATCCGGCTGGGCAGCAGGAGCGGCACGTCGGCGAGCGCGGCCACCGGCACCTCGTCGCCGTCCGGAAGGGCGCCGGGCAGCCCGGCGCCCGCGATCAGGTACAGCTCTTCGGTGCGCATCGGTTCGAATCGGACGCCGCGCAGGGGGCCCGCGTCGTAGATGAACGCCATGTCCATGCGGCCGGTCATGATCGCCTCGCTGATCACGCCGCCGAAGTTCTCGTTGATGTGCAGCACGATGTTCGGATACCGCTCGCGCACCGCCTGCAGCAGCGGCAGGGCGAGGGCGGCACCGGTGCTGTAGGGCGCGATCCCGACGGACACCGCGCCGGCCGGTGCCTGTCCGGAGACGGCGACGGCTGCCTGGGCCTGTTCGATCTGGCGCAGGATCAGCTGGGCGTGCCGGTAGAGCGCGCGCCCGGCTTCGGTGGGGGCCACGCCGCGTTTGCTGCGAACCAGCAGCTGATGGCCGAAATCGCGTTCCAGCTGGGAGACGTGCTGGCTCAGCGCCGGCTGGGCGATGCGCAGGATGTCGGCGGCGCGGGTGATGCTGCCCGCGTCGACGATCTTGACGAACGAGTGGAGGCGCCTGGTGTCCATCTCGCCTCCTCCGGTCCGCCGCGGGCCTCGATCTTAAGCGGCGGACGCGGGTCCGCGCCGGTCGCGCAGCCATAAGAAAACGCGATCGCACCAGGTCGAAACGGTATTTGTCGCCTCTCCGGGGGCGGCTTACGGTCAGGTCCAGCACTCGCCGTTCCGCCTCTCTCACCGACCGCCGGGACGCGGCACAGCCGAGACATTCCGGAGGACCTCATGGGACGCGAAGTCGACCTCGTCGCCGATCTCGGCGAAGGCTTCGGTGCGTACCGGATGGGCGACGACGAGGCGCTGCTGGACATCGTCACCTCCGCCAACATCGCGTGCGGATTCCACGCCGGCGACTCGCGGATCATGGACGCCACGGTCGTGTCCTGCGCGGCGCGCGGCGTGTCGGTCGGCGCCCACCCGAGCTTCCCCGACCTGGCCGGCTTCGGCCGCCGCGCCATGGACCTCACCGCGGCAGAGGTGCGCACCGACGTGCTGTACCAGATCGGGGCGCTGCAGGCGTTCGCCGCCGCGCACGGCACGCGCATCCGGCATGTCGCGCCGCACGGCCGCCTGGGCAACCTCGTGGCCGTCCGCGCCGATTACGCCGAGGCAGTCGCCGACGCGGTCGCGTCGCTGGACCCGTCGATGATCGTTTTGGCCCAAGACGGCGAACTCTCCGCCGCGGCCCGGGCTCGTGGGCTCGCGGTCGCGATCGTCGGCATCGCGGACCGCGCGTACCGGTCGGACGGGACGCTGGTGCCGCGCACGGAACCCGGTGCGGTGCTGCGCGATCCGGCCGAGATCGCCGAGCGGACGGTCCGGATGGTGCTGGAGGGCGTCCTCGATTCCGTGGACGGAACCGACGTGCCCGTCGAATGCGACACGGTCCTGCTGCACGGTGACAGCCCAGACGCGATCGCGACGGCTCGCCGGGTGCGCGCCGAGCTGGTCCGCGCGGGCGTCACCCTCCGCGCGTTGCGCGCCAAGCAGGTGCGCGCATGACTCCGCATACGGTGATCAGCGATTGCGGCGACGCCGCGGTCGTGGTCCGTGCTCTCCACGGCGCCGCGGTGGACCGCTGGCGGATGGTCCACGTCCTGGCCGACCTGGTGGAGCAGGCGGGTCTCGACGGCCTGCACGGGGTGGTCCCGACGTACGACTCGCTGCTGGTGGAGTTCGACGCCGACCGCACCGACCACAAGACGGTGCGGCGCGTCCTCGACCAAGCGCTCCAAGGGATCCGGCCGGGCGAAAGCCCTGTTGCGCGGCCGCGGTTGTTCCTCGTGCCCGTCGTCTACGGCGGGGAATACGGCCCGGATCTGGACCTCGTCGCGAGCCAGCTGGGCATCACCGCGCGGCAGGTCATCGAGTTGCACACCGCGGCGCCGCTGACCGTTCGCTGCCTCGGCGCGCCGGTCGGCGCCCCGATGATGGACGGCCCGGCCTTCCCGGGACCGGTGCCGCGCTTGCCTTCCCCCGCGTGAGCGTGCCGCCGGGTTCGGTGGCGGTGGCCGGACGGCAGGCGGTGATCTGCCCGATGCGCTCGCCCGGCGGCTGGCCGCTGCTGGGCCGCACGCCGCTGCGCGTGCTGGACCCCGGTGCGGATCCGCTGACCCCGTACCGCCCGGGAGACCGGCTGCGGTTCGTCCCGATCGAACCGCGGCAGTGGGACGAACACGACGGAGCCCTGCTGGCGGCCGAGGATGGCTGAGACGCTGACTGTGCACCGCAGCGGGCACGCGACCGTGCAGGACCTCGGACGTCCGGGTCGCGCGAGGACCGGCCTGCCCGCGAACGGGGCGCTCGACGAATACTCGGCCCGGATGGCGAACGTGTTGTGCGGCAACGCGGATTCGGCGCCGCTGGTCGAGATCACGATGCTCGACTTCGCCTGCGAACCCTCCGCCGACCTGCTCGTCGCCGTCACCGGCGCCCCGGCCGACGTGACCGTGGACGGCGTTCCGCACCCGCAGTGGGAACCGCTCGTGGTGCGCGGCGGGCAGGTCTTGGCCATCACGGGGATCCGGCAGGGCGCCCGGGTCTACCTCGCGGCATACGGCGCGTTCGACGCGGATTTTCTGCTCGGCAGCTGCGCTCCCGACACCATCCTCGGTTTTGGCCGGACGTTGCGAGCCGGCGAGCACCTCGCCCTCGCCGGCCACTGGCCGTCGCTCGTGCATCCGGTGTTCCGGCATCCCTTCTTCCGGCTGCGTCCACCGCGCCCGCGCTTCGGTTCGCCGTGGACGATCGACGTCACCGACGGCCCGGACCTGGCCGAGTTCGGCGAATCCCACGCCGTCCTGTTCGCCGCGGAATACGTCGTCACGCCGCGCAGCAACCACGTGGGCCTTCGGCTGCGAGGCGAGGTTCCGCGACGCGCAGTGCACGGCGAAGTGCTCTCGCGCGGGGTTCCGATCGGCGCGATCGAGGTGCCGGCCGGCGACGAACTGCTGGTGCTGCACCGCGGCCGCGGCGTCACCGCCGGCTACCCGGTGCTCGCGGTGGTGACGTCGGCGAGCCTGTCCTCGCTCGGGCAGGCGCGCCCGGGCGACACCGTGCGGTTCCGGCGACGAACGGTGGCCGACGCGGTCGCCGCTTACCGCGACGGGCGCGCGGCCGTCCGGGAGGTCCGCCACCGGGTCCGGACCGCATTCGACGCTTTGGACATCCCTTAACCGTCCTGCTGCCAAAGGAGACAGCCATGAACACGGTCGCACCGCCGCAGTCCGGGGTCGTGGACCCGCGGACTGCCCGCCGGATCACCCTCGCCGGGTGCGTCGGCATCTTCGCCGAGCTCTACGACAACGGGATCTTCGGATTCATGGCCGGAACCCTGGCCACGGTCTTCTTCCCGGACTCGAAGAACGCGGTGCTGCTGGTGTTCGTCGGGTACGCGATTTCGTTCTTCTTCCGGCCGCTGGGCGCCATCGTCTGCGGGCAGCTGGGCGACCGCATCGGCAGGCAGCGGATGCTGGTGTTCGTCATCCTGCTCATCAGCGCCGCGACCGCGGCGATCGGCGTGCTGCCGCCCTACACCGCGGTCGGCGCCGCGGCGCCGATCCTGCTGATCCTGCTGCGGGTGCTGCAGGGATTCTCCGTCGGCGGCGAGGCCGCGGGCGCGATGACCTTCCTCGCCGAGCACGCCCCGGCGGGCAAACGCGGCCTCTACACCAGCTACGCGCAGATCGCGTCGTTCGTCTCGCTGCTGACCGGCACGCTCATCGCCGCCTGGATGAACGCCGGACTCGGCGCGGCGCGGATGGAAGCGTTCGGCTGGCGCATCCCGTTCCTGCTGGCTGTGCCGCTGGGCATCACCGGCATCTACATCCGCAGGCGGATCAGCGACACCCCGAACTTCTCCCGGCTCCGCGCGGAAGGCGGCCTTTCCCGCAATCCGCTGAAGGAGGCGTTCTCCTCGCCCCGGCACCGCCGCGCGATCCTGCTGGCCCTGTTCATCCCGCTGCTCAACGGCGCCGGCTACTACGTGCTCTTCACCTACATGCCCACGTTCATGAGCAAGATCCTGCACTTCAGCAGCGTCCAGGGACTGCTGGTGACGGCCGTGGCCCTGGTGTCGATCTCGATCGCCATCCCGTTCGCCGGCGCGCTGTCCGACCGGATTGGCCGCAAGAAGGTGATCGCGGGCTCCGCCGCGGCGATGGCGGTGCTGGGCGTCCCGTGCTATCTGCTGATCGCCACCGGCAACGTCGGGCTGGCCATCCTCGGCGCGAGCGTGATGGCGGTCGTCTTCGCCGGCCACACCGCGATCATCCACATCCTGCTCGTGGAACTCTTCCCCACCCGGGTCCGCTATTCCGCCTACGGCCTCGGCTACAACGTGTCGTCCGCCGTCTTCGGCGGCACCGCGCCGCTGCTGATGACGTTCCTCATCGGACAGACCGGCAACACCACCATCCCGGCGTTCTACGTCGTCCTCACCGCGCTCGGGACGCTGATCGCGGTTTCGCGGGTGATCGACCGGGCGCACGAACCGCTGCGGGACGCCTGAGCCGTCCCGGAAAACACCGGAAGACCCCGGAAAGCCCGGAAAGAAAGGACCCCGGAAATGCCCTTCTCCGACTACCGCACCGCGCTGGTGACCGGCGCCTCGACCGGCATCGGAGCGGTCATCGTCGAACGGCTCGCCAAGCAGGGCCTCGAGGTGCACGCGGTCGCCCGCAACGGCGAGCGGCTGGCCGAACTCGCCCGGACCACCGGCTGCGTCCCGCACGCCGTCGACATCACCTCCACCGACGCGCTCGCCGACCTGGTCCGCGGCCTCGAGATCGACGTGCTGGTCAACAACGCCGGAGTGTCGCGGACCGGGAACATCCTGACCGCCGACGAATTCGCGATCGACGAGCAGGTCGCGGTGAACCTTCAGGCCGTGCTGCACCTGGTCCGGCTGGTCATGCCGGGAATGGTGGAACGCGACCTCGGGCACATCGTCAACATCAGCTCGATCGCCGGCGTCTACAACTTCGGCGGGAACACGATCTACCACGCCACCAAGGCAGCCGTGCACACGCTGTCGCGGCAGCTGCGCGTCGACGGCTACGGCAAGCGGATCCGGGTCACCGAAATCTGCCCCGGCCGGGTCGAGACGGAAATCTTCGGCCGCCTGCTCGGCGACATGGACAAGGCGCAGCGCGAGTTCTACGACGGCTACGAATCCCTCAAGCCCGAGGACATCGCGAGCGCGATCGAGTTCGCCATCGAATCGCCGCGGCACATGAACGTCGGCCACATCGAAATCCTGCCGACCTTCCAGGTGCCCGGCGGACTCAACTTCGAACGGCGAAACGACTGAAATGCAGACCGCACAACGGGTTTCCCGGATCAAACCGTCCCCGAGCACCGCCGCGGCCCAGCGCGTGCGCGAGCTGAAAGCGACCGGCGCGCGGATCCTGGACCTCACCGTCGGGGAGCCGGACTTCGACACGCCCGACCACGTCAAGCTCGCCGCGATCGACGCGATCGTCCGCGGCGAAACCAAGTACACGCCGGTCAACGGCACCCCGCAGCTGCGCGAAGCGATCGCCGCGAAACTCCGGCAGCGCCACGGGCTGGAGATCCCACTCGAGTCGATCACTGTCGGCGGCGGCGCGAAGCAGGTCATCTACCTGGCGCTCGCGGCCACTGTGGACACCGGAACGGAGGTGATCGTGCCAGCGCCGTACTGGGTGTCCTATCCGGACATGGTGCTGGCCAACGACGGGACGCCGGTGGTCGTCGAATGCGCGGCCGAGAACGGCTTCAAGCTCACGCCCGGGCAACTCCGCTCGGCGATCACCCCCGCCACCCGGTGGCTGATCCTCAACACGCCGAGCAACCCGGCCGGCGTCGCCTACACCGCGGCCGAACTGCGCGCGCTCGCCGACGTCCTCTTGGACCACCCTCAGGTCGCGGTGCTCACCGACGAGATCTACGACGAGATCTTCTACGGGCCGGAGCCGATGCCGACCCTCCTGGCCGTCGAACCCCGGCTCGCCGACCGGGTCCTGCTGACCAACGGCGTGTCGAAGACCTACGCGATGACCGGCTGGCGGATCGGATACGGCGCCGGGCCGGCGGATCTGGTGGCGGCCATCGACAAACTGCAGTCGCAGAGTTCGTCCTGCCCGTCGTCGGTCAGCCAGGCTGCCGCCGTCGCCGCGCTGACCGGGGACCAGACCTTCGTCCGGGAAAGTGTCGCGGCTTACCGAGGACGGCGAGACCGCGTCGTGAAGCTCGTCAACGACACGCCTGGCCTGCGTTGCCAGGCACCGCACGGCGGGTTCTACGTTTTCGTCGACTGCCGGGACCTGCTAGGTGCGACCACGCCCGCGGGTGCCGTGCTCGCCACCGACGAGGACTTCCTGGCATACCTGCTGGAAACCCAGCAGGTCGCGGCGATCCACGGCACCGCCTACGGCACTCCTGGGTACTTCCGGATCTCGTTCGCCACCTCCGCCGACGTTCTTGAGGAGGCGTGCGACCGCATCCGGCGCGCGTGCGAGGCGCTGGCACCGGGGGAGCGCCGATGAAAGCCGTAGTCGTCCACGGAGCCAAGGACCTGCGCGTCGACGAGGTGCCCGCGGCTGTCCCCGAGCCGGACGGCGTGCTCGTGCGGGTGGTCTACGGAGGCATCTGCGGTTCCGACCTGCATTACGCCGCAGACGGTCGCAATGGTGCTTATCCGGTCGAGGAACCGTTGACCCTCGGGCACGAGGTGGTCGGCGTCGTCGCCGATGTCGGGCAAAGCGCGTCCGGAGCGCCGCCGATCGGCACGCGGGTCGCGATCCACCCCGCCGTCCCGTGCGCCCCGGCGGGTGCCGCCGAGCCGACCGGCCTCCACCTCACGCCTGGCGGCACTTACCTGGGCAGTGCTTCGACCCGTCCCCATACGCAGGGCGGTTTCGCGGAATTGCTCCCGGTCGGCGTTGGTCAGCTGCGGGTCCTCCCCGACAATCTCCCGCTACGGCGAGCGGTTCTCGCCGAACCTCTGGCCGTCGCCCTCCACGGCTTGGCCCGCCTGGGTGACCGCGTCCGCGGCGCGCGGGTGCTCGTAAGCGGCGCGGGACCGATCGGCTCGCTGGCCGTCACCGGGCTGAACCACCTCGGCGCGCGCACCGTCGTCGCCGCGGACTTGCAGGAGTATCCGCTGCAGGTCGCGAAATCCGTCGGGGCAACCGAAATCGTCCGCCTGTCCGACGGGGAGACCTGCGAGCCGGGTTCGTTCGACGTGGTCGTCGAGGCAGCCGGAGCCGCGGCCTCGCTGGCGTCCGCGCTGGCCGCCGTCCGCCCCGGCGGCGCGGTGCTGCAGCTGGGCATGCTGCCCGGAGGCGGCGTCCCGGTCCCGATGGCCTCGCTCATCGCCAAGGAAATCGCGCTGTTCGGTTCGCAGCGCTTCGACACCGAACTCGACGCGGCGATCGCCCTGCTCGCCGCCGAGCCCGCCCTGGACGCGGTCGTCAGCCACGAATTCGACCTCGGCTCGACGGCCGAAGCGTTCGCCTGCGCCGCCGACTCGTCCCGGTCCGCCAAGACGATCCTGCGCTTGTCCGCGGATCCCGATTCCTGAGGAGCTGTCCCCGTTGATCCACGTGCGCACTAAGGTCGACCGCCCGGACCCGGAACTCGTCTCCGGGCTGAGCGAGTACTCGGCGGCCACTATCCACGAGGCGCAGGGCCGCAAAGGCGCCCTGTCGCACCGCCTCAAGCCGGTCGACCCCGCGATGTCCTTCTGCGGCCCGGCTTTCACGGTCTCCGCACAGGCCGGCGACAACATCATGGTCCAGGTCGCCATCACCTACGCCCAGCCCGGCGACGTCATCGTCGTGGCCGGCGGCGAATTTCCCCAGGCGGGTTCGTTCGGCGACGTACTGGCGACCGCGTGCCACAGCAAGGGCCTCACCGCCTTCGTCACCGACTCGGGCGTCCGCGACAGCGCGGAACTGCGGAAGCTGGGGTTCCCGGTGTTCTCCGGCTCGGTGTGCATCGAAGGAACGGTCAAGGAAACTCTGGGCCCGATCAACCAGCCGATCTCCGTCGGCGGCCAGATCGTGCGCCCCGGCGACATCCTGCGCGGCGACGCGGACGGCATCGTCGTCGTCGACCCGGCCGAAGCGAAGACGGTCATCGAGTCCTGCCGGGAACGTGAAGAACACGAAGCCTGGCTGCGCGCACAGCACCGCCGGGGCGCGGCAACCCTGATCGAACTCCACGGGCTGACGGAGAAACTCAAGGCCAAGGGACTGGTGGTGGAAGAGGACGCGGTGAGCTGAGGGCCGCGGATTGACTTTTACTAGCCGTTCGGTCTAGAAAATACGCATGGAACTGGCCGAGGCGTCCGCGAAGCCGCGCCGCCGGGGCCGTCCGCGCAAGGATCAGACGCAGCCGGACGCGCCGCGGGCGCGGTTGCTGCGCAAGGGCGTCGAGATCCTGACCGAGAAGGGATTCAGCGCGGTCGGGATCGAGGAGATCCTCGCCGCTGCGGGCGTGCCGAAGGGTTCCTTCTATTACTACTTCGAGAACAAGGACGCGTTCGGGCTGGCGTTGATCGACGAGTACGCCGGCTACTTCGCCCGGAAGCTCGACCGCTGGTTCGGGAACGAGGACCGGGCGCCGCTGGACCGGCTCCGCGATTTCGTCGCCGACGCGCGGGCCGGGATGGCCCGGTACGGCTACCGGCGGGGTTGTCTGGTCGGAAATCTCGGACAGGAGATGGGCGTGCTGCCCGATGTCTTCCGGGACCGGCTGACTGCCGTGTTCGCCGACTGGGAGGCACGGACCGCCCGCTGCCTCCGCGCGGCGCGAGCGGCTGGCGAGATCGGCGAGGACAGCGACTGCGCGGGCCTTGCCCGGTTCTTCTGGATCGGCTGGGAAGGCGCGGTGCTGCGCGCCAAGCTCGAGCGCCGCGCGGACGCGCTCGACGCGTTCGCCGACGGGTTTCTGGACACGCTTCAAGCGACACAAGGGGGGAAGACCGCACGCCCGCCGGTCTGAGTCGCCGTCATCGGCGAGCCCTCTCCGACGAGGCCCGCGTCCCTGTTTCCGACAATTGATTCGAGGTGCACCACCGATGGCAGAAACGTCTCCGGTCAGCCGCTTTCCCGTGCCCGAGCTCGCCGACCTGCCCGACGACATCCGGGAGCGGATTGTCGCCGTGCAGGAGAAGTCCGGATTCATCCCGAACGTCTTCCTCGTGCTCGCGCACCGGCCGGACGAATTCCGCGCGTTTTTCGCCTATCACGACGCGCTGATGGAGAAGCCGGGCAACCTCACCAAGGCCGAGCGCGAAATGATCGTGGTCGCCACGTCGAGCCTGAACCAATGCCAGTACTGCGTGGTGGCGCACGGTGCGATCCTGCGGATCCGGGCGAAGGACCCCCTGATCGCCGACCAGGTCGCGGCGAACTACCGCAAAGCCGACATCACCGACCGGCAAAAAGCCATGCTCGACTTCGCGGTCCGGGTCTCGAACGAGGCGAACAAGGTCTCCGAAGCCGACTTCGACACGCTGAAATCCCACGGGTTCACCGAAGAAGACGTCTGGGACATCGCGGCGATCTCGGCTTTCTTCGGCCTGTCCAACCGCATCGCCAACGTCACGAACATGCGCCCGAACACCGAATTCTATTCCATGGGACGCGGCTGAAGCAGTCGCCCGCCAGCCAGAGGCCCCAACGCGCCGGGCTGAGGCTGCCCGCGCGACCAGGCGCGGCAGCAGAGGAAATCGTCGATGTGCACACAGTCTTGCGAGCTGCGGTCAACTCGGCTCACGAACAGCGTCGGCCTACCGGTGTTCAGGTGGATTCATCAGTGCCCTTGTCAGACAACGCGTCCGCGTCGCGGCCCCGCGCCGCCGGCTTGGCCAACTGTGCTGCTTCGGTGGCGGCCCAGGTAGCGAGCAAGTTGAGATTGTCGGCTGAGGGGCTGGCGGGTTCGGCGGTGTAGGCGGTGAGCACGAGTCCTGGTGCGGCGACGAGTTCCATGGAGTCGTAGGCGAGTTCCAGGTACCCGACGACGGGGTGGTTGAACGTCTTGACGCCGCCTCGGTGGGAGCGCACGTCGTGAGCTCCCCAACGGGTGCGGAACGCCTCGCTGCGGGTGGCGAGTTCGCCGATCAGCTCAGTGAGCGCCGGGTCGTGCGGGTTGCGACCGGCTTCGGTGCGCAGCAGCGCGACGGCGACGGACAGGGCGCCGTCGTGGTCGGGGTAGTAGTCGGCGGCGCGAGGGTCGAGGAAGTCGAACCGGGCGATGTTGGCGCGGTGTGCGGGTTCGTCCAGGACGGGGGAGTACAGGGCTCGGCCGAGAGCGTTGGCGGCGACGATGTCGAGGCGTCCCGTGCGCACGAACGCGGCGGTGCCGACCATCGAGTCCAGGACCCGCTGCATGCTGGCCGGGATTTTCGGCGTGGTGCGCCGTGGCGGCGTGCGGACCGGTTTGGCGGCTCGGGCGAGGTTGAACAGGTGCTGGCGTTCGATGTCGCTGAGTTGCAGGGCGCGGGCGACGGCGTCGAGCACGTCCTCGGACACCCCGGCGATGTGGCCCTTCTCCAGCCGCGTGTACCACTCCGGGCTGACCCCGGCCAGGACGGCGACCTCCTCGCGGCGCAGCCCGGGCACGCGCCGCCGCCCGCCGCCGGGCAGGCCGACCTGCTCCGGGGTCAGCTTCGCGCGCCGGGTCACCAGGAAGTCCCGGATCTCTTCACGGTTGTCCACGCCGACCACGGTACGACCCGAGGCACGCCGCGAGGGGGGTTGAGGTAGTGCTCCCATAACGCAACCTGTCTGGCCCGCGCGATCTGCGGTCTGCTGGTTTGCGTGAACGACCCGTGCCTCTCGACGTCCACCGGAGCACCGGCCGCTGCCGTGCTGGATCCCCCGGCGAGCCGCGACCGGCACGCCGGCTCGGCGCTGGCCGCGGCCGTGCTGGGGTTCTTCGTGGTGACCCTGGACGCGGTGGTGGTGAACGTGACGCTGCCGACGATCCGGACGGAGCTGGGCGGCGGCGTAGCGGGACTGCAGTGGGTGGTCGACGGATACACGTTGATGTTCGCCGCGCTGCTGCTGACCGCCGGGTCCTTCTCGGACCGCCTGGGCGCCCGAAGGGCGTTCGGCGTGGGGCTGGCGGTGTTCGTGCTGGCCTCGGTCGCCTGCGGGCTCACTCCGGGCTTGGGGGCGCTGGTGGCGGCCCGGTTCGTGCAGGGCGCGGCCGCGGCGGCGGTGATGCCGGCGTCGATGGCGCTGCTGCGCGAGGCGTACCCCGAGGCCCGGGTTCGCGGGCGGGCGGTCGCGGTGTGGGCGATGGGCGGCGCGGTCGCCTCGTCCTGCGGGCCGGTGCTGGGCGGTGCGTTGACCCAGGTGGACTGGCGGCTGATCTTCTTCCTCAACGTGCCGGTGGGCGCGGTTGCGCTGGTGCTGCTGTCCCGGGCCCGTCGGTCGGTGCCTCGAGTGGTGCCGTTCGACGTGCTCGGCCAGGTCACCGCGGGGATCGCGATGGTGGCGCTGACGTTCGGGGTGATCGAGGCGGGAGCCCGAAGCTTCGGCGACCCGCTCGTGGCGACGGCATTGGCGGTGGCTGTCGTGGCGATGGCCGGGTTCGTGCTCGTGCAGCGGCGCGTGGCGCACCCGATGGTGCCGCCGGACCTGTTCCGCTCCCGGACCGTGGTGATCACCGTGGTCAGCGGGTTCGCGTTCATGGTCGGCTACTACGGGCTGCCGTTCGTGGTGAGCCTGTTCCTGCAACAGGAGCGGGGCCTGACCGCCGTCCGCACGGGGACCGTGTTCCTGCCGATGATGCTGATCGGACTGGTCCTGACTCCGTTCTCCGCGCGGCTGGCCGAGCGGTTCGGCCGCAGGACCTTGATCGTGGCCGGGCTGGTGTTCATGACCGTCGGGCTCGCCGCGGTCGCGATGCTGCCCGCGTCCGCGCCGCTGTGGGCGTTCGCCGCGTTGATGGTGCTGGTCGGCCTCGGCGGGCCGACCGTGTCCCCGCCCGCGACCGCGGTGCTGCTCGATGCCGTGCCGCTCGACCAAGCGGGGGTCGCGTCCGGGGTGTTCAACACCAGCCGCCAGGTCGGCGGCGCGCTGGCCGTCGCCGTGTTCGGCGGGCTGCTGGCCCAACCCGGAGCGTTCCTGCCCGGCGTCCGCGCGAGCCTGTGGATCGCCGCTGGCGTCCTGGCCGTGACCGCGGTCCTCGCCCTGTTCCTGCCTACCGCGAAGGAAATCTCATGACCAAACTGGCCTGGCCCGGGGCCACCCCGCGCCTCGGCCCCGCACTGACCCTACGATCGAAAGGGAACCCGCACATGACCGACAACCAGAGCACCGGCTGGACCGGCGGACAAAACGCCTTCGGAGATTTCGCGCCCGGACTGGTGCACTACACCGACAAGGTCCTCTTCGACGAGGTCTGGGAACGCGAGGCACTGTCCAAACGCGACCGCAGCCTGATCACGATCTCCGCGCTGACCGCACTGGGAAAGATGGACCAGCTGCAGTTCCACCTCGCGTACGCCAGGCGCAACGGCGTCACCGACGAGGAACTGAAAGAAGCCCTCCTGCACCTGGCCTTCTACTCCGGGTGGCCGAACGGCATGGGAGCGACCACAGTGCTGAAGAACATCATCGAGAACGACGCCTGAGGATTATTCATGACCGCGAACGACTTCGAGCAGATCTTCCCGCTCGGCGAGAAGAACGACGTCTACGCGCAGTACTTCACCGGCCAGAGTTACAACGCCCCGCTCGTCCCGGGCAGCGTCCCCGTCAACAACATCTCCTTCGAACCGGGCTGCCGCAACAACTGGCACATCCACCACGGCACCGGAGGCGGAGGCGACCAGGTCCTGCTGTGCACGGCAGGAAGCGGCTGGTACCAGGCCGAAGGCGAGGACCCGGTCAGCATGGAGCCCGGCACCGCGATCCGCGTCCCGGCCGGCACGAAGCACTGGCACGGCGCGAAGGCCGACTCCTGGTTCTCCCACCTCGCTTTCATCACCCCGGGTGACAACGTCAGCAACGAGTGGCTCGAGCCGGTCACTGACGAGGAATACCGCAAGCTCCCGAAGAACGGAGGAAACGCATGACCATCCTGAACGAGACCTACCCCCTGACAGGCGGCATCGAGATCCCCAAGCTCGGGCTCGGCACCTGGTTCATCGACGACGACAAGGCGGCTGACGCCGTGCGCGCCGCGACCGAGATCGGGTACCGCAACATCGACACCGCGCAGGCCTACGGCAACGAACGCGGCGTCGGCGAGGGAGTCCGCACCAGCGGTCTTCCCCGCAAGGAACTGTTCGTCTCCAGCAAGCTCGCCGCGGAGATCAAGGACTACGACCAGGCCGTGGCCGCGATCGACGAGTCGCTGTCCACAATGGACATCGGCTACCTCGACCTCATGCTCATCCACTCCCCGCAGCCGTGGAACGACTTCCGCGGCGGCGACTACGCCGAGGGCAACCTCGCCGCGTGGCGGGCGCTCGAGAAGGCGTATCAGGCAGGGAAGATCCGCTCGATCGGCGTCTCCAACTTCCTCCAGGCCGACCTGGAGAACATTCTCCGGAACGGCACCGTCGCACCGCACGTCAACCAGATCCTGGTGCACGCCGGAAACACGCCAGCGGAGCTGATCGCCTACTGCCAGAACAAGGACATCCTCGTCGAGGCATACTCGCCCATCGCGCACGGCGAGATCCTGAACAACCCCGCCGTCGCGGCAGTCGCCGAGAAGTACGGAGTGTCGGTCCCGCAGCTGTGCATCCGGTACGCGCTCCAGCTCGGCACCGTGTCGCTGCCGAAAACCGCGAACCCCGAACACATGCGCTCCAACGCGGAGGTCGACTTCGTCATCTCCGAAGAGGACATGAAAGCCTTGCGGGACCTGGACGAACGGGATTACGGCGATTCCAGCGTATTCCCCGTCTACCGCGACAAATAACGGCAATCAGTGCGGCCCGGCGGCCTCGGCCGTCAACGTCGACTGGCCACTGGCCGCTGGCCCCGGAAACGGCTCGGTGCGGCGGGAAAACAACCGCTGGCGGATGCTCCTGGCGCAACGCGCCCTCCGCGACGGTGACGTCCGCATCAGGTCGCTGGCCGCCGCGCCAGGCACTGAGATCAAGGATGTGCGGTCAGAACGCCGCTGCGGCGGCCGCGACGCGCACCTTGCCGTGGGCCACGAAGTCGATGGTCTCGAGCGGTTCGGTCATGCGGAACCTTCCGTTCGTGTCGCGCCGGGATGGCGCAGGCCGACCTGGTCCATGAGGAACGACAACCATTCGGCGGTGTAGGCGCACGCCTGCGCCGGGTCGAGAGTGGTGTGGCCGGTGTTGCGCCACACCCGCAAGTGGATCGGCCGGCCGCCGGCGTCGGCGGCGCGCAGGCGGGCGGTGAACTTGCGGCCGTGGAAGGGCCGGCACGCCGGGTCGCTCTCGCCGAACACCTGGTACACGGCGGGATAGACGACGCCGGGCTTGATGTTGTGGTACGGCGACCAGGCGAAGATCCGCTTGGCGTCTTCCGCGTCGGAGACGTCGCCGTAATCCTCGTGCACCACCGCGAGCATCACCGACGATTCGCCCGTGTCGGGGAAGGCCTCCATCAGGTCCAGCAGCGGGGAAACCGGGGCTACGGCGCGCCAGAGGCCCGGCTGCTGGACGGCGGCGACCCCGGCCAGAAGGCCGCCGTTGCTCTCTCCCTGGAAGGCCAGGTGCGCGGGCGAGGAAACGCCGTCCTCGATCAGCGACTGCGCCACGGCCGCCAGGTCGTCGAAAACGTTCTGCTTGTGGACCAGCCGCCCGGCGTCGTGCCAGGCCCGTCCGTACTCGCCGCCGCCTCGCAGGGAGGCCTGCACGAAAACTCCGCCGGCCTCGATGAACGGGACGTACTCGCGCGGGAACTGGGGCAGCAGCGAAATGTTGAAGCCGCCGTAGGCGTGCACGAGGCACGGCAACGGCTCCTTCGGCTCAATGTCGGTGCGCCGCACCAAAAAGTACGGGACACGGGTGCCGTCGCGGCTGGTCGCGAAGCAGCGTTCCACCACCGTGTCGGGGAGTTCGACGGCGGGCTGCCGGGCGCACGAGAGGACGCCGGTTGCCGGGTCGTGCCACATCATGGCGGTGGACTGGGTGAAAGTCGTGTGCGTGAAGGCGAAAGCCTCGGTCGGCCGGATGCAGCGGCTGACCATCATGCTGGGCAAGTCGCACGGCGCCGGGAGCGGCAGGGTCGCAGCGGCGCCGCTGTCCAGGTCGACCACCCGCACCCGCTGGGAAACGTCGACGAGGTCGCCGACGTACAGCCGGCCGCCGACGATGCCGGCCCAGTTCAGGAAGCCCTCGCCCGCCGGGACGAGCGTCCGCCAGGTAGTGCGGTCCCGGGAGGTCGCGACGGGGATCGCCTCGACCTGCCCGCGCGACCCGTCCCCGGTGACCCGTGCGACGTAGGTCTCGTCGTCCAGCCAGGATCCGTCGCACTCGCCGGTCCACCCGTCGGGCAGGAACGGCTGCACGGTCAGTGCTTCCAGATCGAACATGCCGAGCGCGACGTGCTCGTGCGGCTCGCTGACCAGGAGCGCGCGGCGGCCGTCCGGCGAGATCTGCGCCGTCAGCGCGGGGTGCTGGACCGCGACCTGCTCGGCGGACAGCACCACCTCGGGTCGTGGAGCGGTGCCAGGCGCCACCGGGTGGAACCGCAGCCGATGCCGGCCGTCGGACGTGCGATCGGCCATCCAGAAGCCGCTTTCGTCCGGGAGCCAGCCGGGTTGCGCGTGGATGTGAGGCGCCGGGGGCGTCGCGTACAGCGGCTTGCCCGAAGCCACCTCGTAGACGATCCACGGGCCGATCGTGTCGCCGTCCAGCATGACCGGCGCCGCCACGTAGGTACCTCGTGGCGACGGGGCCGCGTCGAACAACGACGCCAGGCTGGCGCCCTCGCGGGCCGCGATCGCGCTGGCCGTGTCGATCACCCGCTGCGGCCCGGCGAGATCGTCCTGCGTGACAAGCGCTTGCTCGCCGCCGTCTTTGCCGACCGAAAACCACGTACCGCCTGCGCGGCGGGGTGCGGCGACGAACCGGTCGCCGGGGTCCAGGTCCAGCAGCCGGTCCCGCACCGGTGCGAAGTTCGGCGACGCCTCGGCCGTCCGGCGGGCGATGTCGTCCTGTTCCCACTGCCAGGCCAGCGCCTCCGGCGTGTCGTCGTGCAGGTGGGCGTACGGGTCGTCGAACGTGACACCGCCGACGTTCTTCGTGAGGGGGCGCGGTTCCATGTTCGGCTTCTCCCGTTCGTCGGCGCAGCTCGTGGTCACCCGTTGCCAGTGTCGACGCCGCGAAAGCCGTGCCACCATCGACGGTTGTCACTGGTCGGTGCCGTCTCGGCCGACAAATGTCGCCGTCCGCGGCGGACCTTGCCTCGCTCGTCTCGGGAAGCCTGGACCTGCCCGCCGCGACAACTGTCGCGCTCGGCCGCGGCGACGGTCGGCGTTCGTCGGGTGCGCCGCGTTGTCGCCGGTGTCCAGGATGAAGGCACGTCGGGTGCCGGAGGTTCGGCCGGAGGAGGAAGGGAAGGTACGACGTGGAAGACCTGGAGGGCACCGAGGCCCAGCGGAAAGTCACGGAGTTCTTGCGGGCGCTGCACGAGCCCGCGTTCGGCCGCCCGCACTCGCTTCGCGAGCCCCACGTGACGCGCGACGGGGAGCGCGTCGTCGTCACCGGCGCCGTGTTCGACGAGCTGAAAGGCGTGCCGCGTACGGCGGTCTACACGGCGGAAGACGGGGAACTCCGGCCGGTGACCACCGGAACGGGGTCCTCGCGGTGGGGACGATTCTCGCCGGACGGCCGGACGCTCGCCTTCCTGTCCGACCGGCGCACGGCGGGGGAGTTCCAGCTGTACCTCCTCGACAACGGCCGCCTCGGCGAGGCGCGGCCGGCTCCCGAGGTGCCGGGAACGGTCGAGTACGCCCACTGGTCGCCGGATGGGCGCAAGGTGCTGCTCGGCGTGGCCGGGCTCGGCGCGGACCTCTCCGGCGGCCAGGGCTCGGGCACGAACGTCGAGCAGAAGCGGGAAAAGCCGTCGTGGTACCCGGAACTGGACGACGGGGCGAAGAACACCGGGTGGCGGACGCTGTGGGTCTGCACCGTCGCGACCGGTGAGCTCGTGCGCGTGTCCCCGGCCGGGATGAACTGCTGGGAAGCCGGGTGGTGCGGGCCGGACCAGGTCGTGGCCGTCGCCTCGGACGCGCCCGGCGAGGACGGGTGGTACACCGCCCACCTGAGCCTGATCGATCTCAACGGGGACGCGCGCAAGCTGCTCGGCAGCGACGTGCAGCTCGGGCTGCCGGCCGGCGCTCCGGACGGCAGCCAGGTCGCCGTCGTCGAAGCCGTGTGCAGCGACCGCGGGCTCGTCGCCGGCGACCTTCTGCTCGTCGAACCGGCGACTGGCGCCGTGCGGCGGGTCGACACGCGCGGCACCGACGTCACGCACCTGGAGTGGATCGACGCCGACCGCCTCGGCTACGTCGGGCTGCGCCGCCTCGACTCGGTGGCCGGGGTCGTCAAACCGGCCGACGGCGCGCCCGAGGAGGTGCTGTCGACCGACCGGTCCTGCGCCGGTGGCGGGTTCCTGCCGCAGGGCGCGTTCGCCGCGGACGGCCGGGTCCTGACCGTGCAGGACTCCTACGAGGTGCCGCCGGAGCTGGTGCTGGGCGGTTCCCGGCTGACGTCGACGGCCCATCCGGGAACCGAGTTCCTCCGGTCGGCGGCCGGTTCGGCGGAGGTCGTGACCTGGGCGGCGCCCGACGGGCTGGAGATCGACGGCATTCTCTGCCGCCCGGCGGGAGACGGACCGTTCCCGCTGGTGGTGAGCATCCACGGCGGTCCGATCTGGGCGTACCAGAACTCGTGGTCGATGCGGTACGCGTGGGTTCCGCTGCTGGTCCAGCAGGGCTACGCCGTCCTGAGCCCGAATCCCCGCGGCAGCTCCGGCCGAGGGCAGGAGTTCGCCTCGCGCGTCGTTCGGGACATGGGTGGCGCCGACACCCACGACTACCTGTCGGGCATCGACGCGCTGGTCGAACGCGGGCTGGTCGACGGCAGCCGAGTCGGCCTGATCGGCGGCAGCTACGGCGGTTTCATGTCGTCCTGGCTGGTCACCCAGGACACCCGGTTCGCCGCCGCGGTCCCGGTTTCGCCGGTCACGAACTGGTACAGCCAGAGCTTCACCAGCAACATCGCGGCGTGGGGCAACCGCTTCCTCGGCGTCGACCCGGAGCAGCCCGGCACTCTCGCGCACACCCGCAGTCCGGTGCTGCACGCGAGCAAGGCGCGGACCCCGTGTCTGAACGTCGCGGGTGCGCGGGACAACTGCACGCCGCCCGGCCAGGCCCGCGAGTTCCACCAAGCGTTGCTGGCGCACGGCGTGCCCTCGGCGCTGGCGATCTACCCGGAGGAGGGCCACGGCGTGCGCGCTTTCCCGGCGCAGCTGGACTTCCTCACGCGGGTGGTGCACTGGTTCGAACGGCACATGCCCGCCTCCTGAAGCCGGTGTCTGCGCGGCCTCTACGAGTGGTGTCGGGTGCGCAGGGTTCGGTCGGCCAGGGTGAGGACGGTCAAGCCGAGGCTGATGCCGATCATGATCCAGGCGATGAGGTGGATGCCGTGGTCGCTGACCTGGTGGTGGAAGACCATGCCGGTGATGGCGGAGGAGGCGATGGAGCCGACGTAGCCGAAAGTCCGCAGCAGGCCGGAGGCGGTGCCGAGCTGTTCGGGCGGGGCGTGGGTGTAGAGGGCGGTTTGGTAGCCGGCGACAGCGAAACCCGTGGAAGCGCCGAACAGGAACGTGAGGATGGCGACGGTGCCGATCCAAACGCTGGAGTCGAGCAGCAGCACGCCCGCGGAGCCGGCCAGGGCGGTTACAGCGGCGGCGATGACCGGGCCGCGCACCATGTTGCGGCGGGACACCAGCGCGATGACGATCCCGGACACCAGGGTCATCGGCAACAGCAGCAAGCCGGAAGCGGATTCGCTGTAGCCGCGGACCGCTTCGATCCACTGGGTGACTCCGTAGAGCACGACGTACTGGCAGAGCATGACCAGCCCGAACAGCACGTAGGTGTTGGTCAGCGCCGGGCGCGCCGCCAGCAGGCGCACGTCGAGGAAGGGACTGGCCGCCCGCAATTCCCAGAGCACGTCGAGGATCCACAGCGCGATCGAGATCGCCAGGATCCACCAATGCGCCGTGGGGAGTTCGAACAGGAAGACCAGCAGGGCCAGCATCGCGGCGGCGAAACCGAGGATGCCGATCAGGTCCAGCCGCGCGGCGACGTCGCGCAGGCCGCGCCATTCCCGTGGTCCGTCCGCCTGGATCCAGGCCAGGGTCGCGACGAGCGTGATGAGCGCGACCGGGAGGTTGACGAGGAAGACCGCTCGCCACCCGAAGGCGCCGACCAGCAGGCCTCCCGCCGGAAGGCCCAGCGACGCGGTCGCGACGCCGGCGATCTGGAGCCCGCCGAGCACGAGACCGGGCGGCTCGTCCAAGCCGGCTTCGCGGGCTCGTTCGCGGATCAGCAGCATCGCCGTCGGGTAGGCGCACGAGGTTCCGAGCCCGATCAGGACGCGGCTGATCACGAGAGTGAGCAGGTCGTGCGCGACCGCTCCGACCAGCCCGCCCGCCGCCACGGCCACGATCCCGGCGATCAGGACGCGCCGCGGGCCGAAGACCTCCGCGGCCTTGCCCGCCGTGGGCTGTGCCACCGCACTGGCCAGGTACAGCGCCGTCACCAAGGTCGCGGTCTGTCCGATCGACACGCCGATGCCGTGCGCGATCGGGACCAGTGCGGTGGCGATCAGCGAGCTGTTGACGGGATTGAGGACTGAGGCGAGGTACAGCGGCGTCGTGAACCGCCACGAGAAGGGGCGCTGCTGAATCGTCCCGGACGAAGTCATCGGGAGTTCGCGGCGAGCAGCGCGACGACGTCGTCGGTGCTGCCAACACTGATGGCCCGCAGGTCGATGGCGATCAGAACCGCTGGGGGATCGAGGGCGGTGACGGGCATCCGGGCTCCTTACGGGAAAAGTCGATCGAGCACCGGGTACGCCGCGGCGAGAGTCTGCCGCTCGGCGGGCGAGAGCGTCTCAAGCTGTTTCGCCAGCCAGTCGGCGCGCATGGTGCGGGCTTCCGAGACGAAGGCCCTGGCCTCGTCCGTGGCGGCGACGACCTTCTGGCGGCCGTCGCTCGGATCCGGCGTGACCGTGACGAGGCCCCGCTCGCGCAGGACACAGACCGTCGCGCCCATGGACTGGGACCGCACGCGTTGCCGGTTCGCCAGCACGGTGATCGTCATCGGGCCCTCGCGCAAGACGTATCCCAAGGCCTCGGTCTGAGTGGCGGTCAACCCCCTCCGGCCACCTTGCTCACGCAGCGTCCGCTGGGCTCGGCCGAGAACCTCGCGCAGCGACTGGGCCAGGTCCGCGGTGTCGGTCACGGGCTTCACGGTAGCAGGTACGAAGGCAACCTACAAAGGTTGCCTTCGTAGTTCAGCGGATCCGGTTCGCCCTGGCACCTACCGCAGCCTCTACTGCGCCCCTGGCAAGGGCGTCGACCCGCGCATCATCGAGCGCGACGAGCGAGCTGGCGAACTATCTGTTCATCGAGGCGACCCGGCTGAACATCGACGTCCCGGTATTGCCGATTAGCGGCTCGCTCGACGGTGTCTTCTGCAACCAGCAGATCACCGACCTCGGCGCGGACTGCTCGTCGCCCGAGTCGCTCCGCAAGCAAGAGAAGCGGTTCTTCCCGAAGGCCCCGGCCGGGCGACCCCGGTGAGCGGACCGAAGCGGAGACATCGGCCCTTGACCGTGTTCCACGTCACGCCTATGTTCTTGGGATCCCAATACGGGATCCCAAGAAGCAGTCGCGCACTACGGGCCGCGCCGATCCGGCACCGGGCAGGCCAGTCCGTCTCCGCCGTCGTCAAGGAGGACCGATGTCGCTTCAAGGTCGGACGTCGCCGCAGGCCGGCGCGTCGACTCAGCAGGCGCGTGCCGCGACCGGCAGGCGCACGAACGTCCGCTGGATGCTCTTCGTCCTGCTGCTCGTCCTCGTCACCGTCAACTACGTCGACCGGGGCTCGATCTCGGTGGCGCTGCCGCTCATCCAGCAGGAGTTCGGCCTGTCTCCCCAGCTCACCGGCCTGCTGCTGTCCGCGTTCTTCTGGACCTACGCGCTCATGCAGGTGCCGGTCGGCTGGCTGATCGACCGGTTCGGCCCGCGCAAGGTGCTCACCGCGTCCTGTGTCGGATGGGGCGCGGCGACCGCGGCGTCGGGCTTGACCGGCGGATTTCTGACGATGTTCCTCGCGCGGATGGGCATCGGGGTGGCTGAGGCCGGCGTGATGCCGGCGGGCGGCAAGCTCAACGCCATCTGGATGCACCCGAAGGAACGCGGCCGCGGCGCGACGATCCTCGACGCGGGTGCGCCGCTGGGCGCCGGCGTCGGCGGCATCCTGATCAGCGGGCTCATCGCGCTGTTCGGCGGCTGGCGGACGTCGTTCCTCATCGCGGGTCTCGCGACCGCGCTGCTCGGCATCGCCGTGTGGTGGTACGTGCGGGACCACCCTCGCCAGCACCGCTCCGTCAACGACGCCGAGGCCGAATACATCGAGGCGTCCCACCGGGCCGAGGACGAGGAAGCCGCAGCCGCCGGAGCCACGACCCGCCGCGCGCTGCTGCCCTACCTGAAGTTCCGTTCGTTCTGGGCGATGTGCCTCGGCTGGCTCGGGTTCAACGGCGTGTTCTACGGCCTGCTCACCTGGGGCCCGCTGTACCTGTCGCAGGCGAAGCACTTCAAGCTGGCGTCGATCGGCTGGTCGACCTTCGCGATCTTCGGCGCGGGCTTCGTCGGGGAACTGCTCGGCGGCCTGCTCGCCGACCGGCTGCGCGCCAAGGGGCACGGGGCCAACGCGGTCATGCGTTCGCTGCTCGGCATCTCGAGCGCGATCGTCACCCTGGGCCTCGTCGGCGTCACGATCGTCGGGAGCCCGCTGGCCGCGGTCGCGCTGCTCTCGACCGTGCTGTTCTTCCTGCGCTGGGTCGGGCTTTTCTGGTCCGTGCCAGCGATTCTCGGCGGGCGCACCAACGCGGGCGTGCTGGGCGGCGCGATGAACCTGGCGGGCAACATCGCGGGCATGGTGACGCCGATCGCGGTCGGCTTCATCGTCGGCGCGACGCACAGCTACACCGGCGCGCTGCTCTATTTCGTGGCCTCGGCGGTGATCATGGGCGTCGCGGTGCTCGCCCTCGACTACAGCAAAAGGCTTCCGGTGTGAGCGGCCGGTGCGCCCGCGCGCTTGCCGGCCGGCGGGCGCACCGCCCCGGATGTGGTCGAATGAAGCCGGATCCGCCGCGCGGTCGCGCGGCCCAACGCGAAGGGGGAAGCCATGGCACAGCCAGTGGAAGGTCCGCACCGCGACCGCCCGCGGCGCGAGGCGATCCGCGACGCGCTCCGGACCCGGATCTTTGAGGGCTACTACCCGCCGGGCACCCGGCTCGTCGAGCGCGACCTCGCCGCCGAATTCGAAGTCTCGCGGCTCCCGGTGCGCGAGGCGTTGCGGATGCTCGCGCAGGAGGGCCTGCTGGCCGAGCGGGGCCAGC
The DNA here is from genome assembly GCF_002846615.1 of Amycolatopsis echigonensis. Taxonomy (NCBI): domain Bacteria; kingdom Bacillati; phylum Actinomycetota; class Actinomycetes; order Pseudonocardiales; family Pseudonocardiaceae; genus Amycolatopsis; species Amycolatopsis echigonensis. The sequence goes on from NZ_PJMY01000003.1 coordinate 6,636,856, forward strand.
GCGGGTCGGTGGTCGCCGGGCTGAGCGACCAGGAGGTCGAGGACCTGTTCGCGGTCCGGCTTTCGCTCGAGGTGCTGGCCTGCCGGCTCGCTGCCGAGCGCGCGAGCGACGAAGACCTCGCCGGGCTCAAGGAACTTCTCGACCACGCGGCGGACGCGCTGTCGCGCGGCAGCGTCAACGAGGCGCACCGGGCCAACAGCGCGTTTCACGACGAGGTCACCCGCATCGCGGGCAACCAGTTCCTCCGCACCGCGCTGGAACCGTTGCAGGGCCGGATGCACTGGCTCTTCCGGCACGTGCTCGACCTGTCCGAGCTCCTGCAGGAGCACCGCGATCTCCTCGCCGCGATCGCGTCCGGCGACCCGGAGCGGGCGGCCGCCCAGTCGGAGCGCCACATCGGCAAGTACCGAACCCAATACCCGGACACCGTCTGACGTCGCCGGCGCCGGACGGTGTCCCGAGAACGAGGACCACCGTGAGACTTCTCGTCGTCAACCCGAACATCAGCGACGACGTCACCACCCTGATCCGGACGGAGGCGGAACGGTCTGCCGCGCCGACCACGGAACTGGTCGTCCGGACCGCCCCGTACGGCGTCGAATACATCGAGACCCGCTTCGAATCGCTGATCGCGGCGGGTGCCGTCGCGCAGGTCATCGCCGAGCACCGGGACGTCGACGGAATCGTCGTCGCCGCGTTCGGCGATCCGGGGATGCCGGCGCTCAAGGAACTCGCCGACGTACCGGTCCTCGGGATCACCGAAGCCGCCCTGTGCGCCGCGGCCTTGCAGGGGCAGCGGTTCTCCGTCATCGCCATCTCGGACCGCATCACGGCCTGGTATCGCGAATGCGTCGAGCGCTTCGGATTCGGCGGACGGCTCGCGTCGATCCGGTCGATCAAGGAAGCGCTGCGCGGAATCGGGACCGTGCAGAACGATTTCCGCGCGCCCCTCGTCGAACTGGCACGGCTCGCGGTCGCCGAGGACGGGGCCGACGTGGTCGTCCTCGCCGGCGCGCCGCTCGCCGGACTGGCCCGCGAGGTCGCCGGGGAGATTCCGGTGCCGGTCGTGGACGGCATCGGCGCGGGCATCCGCTTCGCCGAAGCCCTCGTGGGCTTGAAGTCCGGCCCGCACCGGGCCGGGTCGTTCGCTGTCCCGCCTCGGAAAGCGCGGTCCGGCCTGAGTCCCGAACTCGACGCCATGCTCGTCTCGGCGCAGGCCGCGGCGAGCGCGTCCGACGGTTCCGCCGCCACTATCGAAGGGAGGGCCCAGTGAGAGCCGATCTTGTTCTTGCGCACGGTCTTGTCGTCAACTCGTCCGGTACGCGGCAGGCCCATGTGGTCGTGCACGACGGCCGGGTCGCCGCCCTCGTCGACGCTGCCGAGCCGGTGCCCGGCGCGGAGCGGGTCGTCGACGCCGCCGGACGGGCGATCCTCCCGGGCGGGGTGGACGGGCACTGCCACGTCGCCCAGGTCACCGGCCGCTACCGCACGCTCGACGACTTCGCGGTGACCTCGACCGCCGCGCTGTGGGGCGGCACCACGACGATCCTCGACTTCGGAATTCCGCGTGACACCAGCGAAACCCCGCTCGAAGCGGCGAAGAACAAGATCGAGCTGGCGAGGGACTCCCGGTGCGACGTCGCACTGCACGGCTCCGTCATCCAATGGGACGAAACGGTTCCCGCGCAGCTGGAGGAACTCGCGGCGCTCGGCATCCGGTCAGTCAAGCTGTACATGACCAATCGCGGCACCACGATCGCCGACAACGACACCGTCCTCAAGGTGCTGCACGAAATGGTGCGGCTCGACGGCCTCGCGTACGTCCACGCCGAGCACGACGCCATGGTCGTCGACTGCACGGAGCGCAGCGCGGAAGCCGGGCGGATCGGGATCGAGCATCTGCACGAGACCCGGCCCAACCTTGTCGAGGAGGCGTCGGTACGCGAGGTCCTCGCGATGGCCGAATACACCGGCGCCCCAGTGTATTTCGTGCACCAGTCGACGCCCGGCGCCGTCGACCTGGTCACCGCCGCCCGCGCGCGCGGCCTCGACATCCACTCCGAGACCTGCCCGCACTACCTGGTCCTCGACGACGGTGTGTACTCCTCGCGCTTCCCCGAATGGTTCGCCTGCTGCCCGCCGATGCGCTCGCCGGAGACGGTCGCGGCGCTGCGACGGCGCTTCGCGGACGGGTCGATTCACACCGTCTCCAGCGACCATTCGTGCTACGACCTGACGCAGAAGCGCGAGCGCAAAGACGACGTCCGGCAGATGCCGCACGGACTTCCCGGGGTCGAGACGCGCATGCCGGTGGCGTTCACCGCGCTCGCCGACGCCGCGGGGGAGCACGGCACCCCGTCGGCGGGCCTGCTGGAGCATTTCGCCGAGCTGTTCTCGACCGGTCCGGCGCGGATCAATGCCGTGCCCGGCAAGGGAATCATCGCCCCGGGCTACGACGCCGACCTGGTCGTCTTCGACCCCGCCGAGACCCGGACGGTGAGCGGCGGCGCGCTGCACATGGGCACCGACTTCTCGCCGTTCGACGGCAAGGAACTGCGCGGCTGGCCGCAGGTCGTGGTCGCCGGCGGCCGCGTCGTCCTCGACGAGGAGGGGTTCCACGATCCCGGCCCGGTCGGCCGGTTCACGCCGCGGCTCGGGTATCGCGAGGCCGCGTCCGACAATCCGCGGCCGGCGGTCCGGCTCGCCGCGGCGGAAAGGATCTGACCATGGCGGACACCCAGCGGCCGGTTCGGATCGGGATGATCGTGCCGTCGTCGAACACGTGCCTGGAACCGATGAGCTACCGGGTCCTCGGCGAGCGCGACGACGTCACGATCCACTCGACGCGCATCCCGGTGATCCGGATCGCGCTCGACGCGGGCTCGGACAAGCAGTTCGACGTGGAGGGCATGCGCCGCGCGGCGGAACTGCTGGCGACGGCGGACGTCGACGTCATCGCGTGGAACGGCACGTCCGGCTCGTGGCTCGGCCCGGCGCACGATCGCGAGATCGCCGGCGAGATCACCGCGGCCACCGGCGTGCCCGCGACCACGTCGACGCTGGCCTACCTCGACGCGTTCCGCGCGTTCGGCACGCGCACGATCGGCCTCGTGACGCCGTACACCGAGGACGTCAACCTCCAGGTGGTCGAGCGATACGCCGAGGAGGGCATCCGCGTCGCCGGCCACCAGGCACTCGGACTGAGCGACAACGAATCGTTCGCCCGCGTCCGGCCGGACGAGCTGCTGCCGGGCTCGCTCACCCTGGCCGCGGACCGTCCGGACGCGCTGGTGTTCTTGTGCACCAACCTGTACGGGGCGCCGGTCGTCGAGGACCTGGAGTCCCGCACCGGCGTCGCGGCGCTCGACTCGGTCGCGGTGACGCTGTGGCGGTGCCTCCAGCTCGCCGGTGCTCCGTTGCTCGCGCCTCGGTGGGGGAAGCTGCTTTCCTGAGTTTTCTCCGTGCCGGGCCGGTCTTTCGACTGGCCCGGCAGCGTGATGGTGCGGCGTGCCGTCTAGTCGCACCGGATCGCCGGAGTGGTCCCGGTGCCTCGGCTCGGCGGGGAATGCGTTGCCTGATCAACGGCGAAGGCATCGACCTGATGCTCGAGGGCGGGGCCTACCTCGTCCCGACACTGTCCACATTCGACACCCAGGGTGTACGCGCCTGCCGCGTACGCGAAAAAGCAGCGTCTGGCCGAAACGGCGATGACGCGGCTGGGGGAGGCCGTGCGCCGCGGGGTCAAGGTGGCGCTCCGCACCGATTCCGGGGTAGGGATCTCCGCCGGGAAGACCGGGGATTTCGCGGTGTGCGAGGGCGATCCGCTCGCCGACATCGAGATCCTCGGTGATCCGAGAGCCGCTTCCTCGGTGCCCGACGGCTCGCTCTGGTGCGGAAAGGCGGCCCGACCCTCCGCGTCATAGGCGGTTCGTTCCGCCGGTCATCGCTTCGGCCGTGCGGGTTCCTCGCGTCGGAGCGGGCGCGGGGACCGGTTCCGGCGACCAGTGCAGGAGCCGGGTGGCGTTGTGTGCGACGACCGCGTGCAGCGTCTGCTGGTCGAGGTGGTCTGTCAGCCAGGCAAGGCAGGACGCGTAGGTTCGGCGGTGCTCATGGCGGGTCCACGGCCAGTCGCTGCCCCAGAGCAGCCGGTGGGGGCCGGCTTCGGCCAGGATGCGGCCGAGCATCGTGGTGGCGGCTCCGCGGGGCGAGCGGTACGGCGCGCTGGCCTTGATCCAGACGTGGCCCAGCTGTGCCAGGTCGAGCACGGCGCGGTCGGCTTCGGCGGAAGTGCCGGGGAGTCCCAGGTGGTCGAGCACGACCGGGGAAGGCCAGTGCCGGAGCGCGGGAGCCAGCGCTGTCCAATGCTCGTCGCTGGCCTGGACCTCGAGATGCTGGCCGCTGCGGGCGAGTTCGGCGCCCAGTCGCTGCCAGGCCGGGGCGGTCAGCTCGGGAACGGCCCGGTCGATGAGGTTGAGGCGCGTCCCGGCGACGCCGTCGACCGAAAGCGGCGCGAGGTCCCCGGGCCCGTCCAGGACGACCACCGCGCGGAAACGGTCCCGGCAGCGGCGCAGGCAGGCCAGCAGAAACTCGTTGTCCACGCCGAGAAAGCTGGGTTGGACCAGCAACGCTCCCGCGATCCCGTGCTCGTCGAGCAGTGCCAGGTATTCGTCGCTCGTGGCGTCGTAGTCCGGGACGTAGCGCGGCTCGGCCGCGGTGGGGAGCCCGCGCCGGAAGACGTGCGCGTGCCCGTCGATCGCACGAGGAGGAAGGATCACGAGACCACCATACCTCTAGACCTATAGAGGACTATCTGTCATAGTGGCCGCCATGGCTGATGAGGCAACGATGCCCGGACCCGGACGGGCCGCGCTGGACGGGCTCGACCCGCGCCTGCCGCTGCACGCGCGGCTGCGCGAGGTGCTGGTGGCGCGGGTCGAATCGGGGGAGTGGACGCCCGCGCGTCCGCTGCCCGCCGAGACGGCCTTGGCCGAGTACTACGAGGTGGCGCTGGGCACCATGCGGCGCGTGCTCGGCGAACTGGTCGAGCAGGGCTTGCTGGAGCGCCGTCACGGCAGCGGGACCTTCGTCCGCCGGGCGAAGCTGGACTCCTCGCTGTTCCGCTTCTTCCGCTACGGCGACCCTCGTTCGGGCACGCCCGCCGGCCGGATCCTCAGTTTCGACCGGGCGGCGCTGCCGGCGACGGCCGCCGAAGCGCTGGGCGAGCCGCCCGGGGCCGCGAGCCTGCACCTGCACCGCCTGCGGCTGCGGGACGACGAGCCGGTGCTGGTCGAAGACATCTGGCTGCCGCTGCCGCGGTTCGCCGTACTCGCCGACCACCACCAGGACGACCTGGGCGACCTGCTGTACCCCGCCTACGAACGCCATTGCGGGATTGTGGTCGCTTCCGCGGAGGAGATCCTGACCGTCGGCACCGCGAACGCCGGTGACGCGCTGCTCCTGCGCTGCCGCCGCAGCGATCCGGTCGTCTTCATCGAACGGACCGCGCGCACCCACGACGGGACCGCGGTCGAATGGCGCCGGTCGGTCGGCCGGGCGGCTGATTTCCGCTACCGCATCGAAATCAGGTGAAGGCCGTGTACAGCTGGTATCGATCGACGACGCCCGGCGGCCGGCGCGCCTTCGTAGCGACCTTCGGCGGCTGGGCGCTCGAAGCGGCCGACGCGCAGATCTTCGGGCTCGTGCTGCCGACGCTTATGGCGCTGTGGCATCTGAGCGAAGGGCAGGCCGGGCTGCTGGCCTCCGCCACCCTGGTCTGCACGGCGCTCGGCGGCTGGCTGGCCGGTTTCGCTTCCGACCGGTGGGGTCGCGTCCGCGTCCTGCAGGTCACGATCGCCTGGTACGCCGTCGCGACCGCGCTGGTGGGCTTCGCCGGCGGGTTCGAGTCTCTTCTGGTCTTGCGCTGCCTGCAGGGTTTCGGCTTCGGCGGCGAGTGGGCGGCGGGCGCCGTGCTGATCAGCGAGTACGTCAGCACGCGGTACCGCGGCCGGGTGCTCGGCGCCGTGCAGAGCGGCTGGGCGGTCGGCTGGGGCGTCGCGCTCGTGGCCTTCTCGGCGGCGTTCAGCCTGCTTCCCGCGACGTGGGCGTGGCGGGTGATGTTCTGGCTCGGGGTGCTGCCCGCGCTGCTGGTCGTGCTGATCCGGCGCGGGGTGGGCGATCCGCCGGTCTACCGCCGGGAACGCGAACCGGTGTCGTGGACGGGGATCTTCCGCCCCGGGCTGGCGCGGGTGACGATCTTCGGGGCGCTGCTCGGGCTCGGAAGCCACGGCGGCTACTACGCTCTCACCACGTTCCTGCGCAAGACCCGCGGACTCACCGTGCTGAGCACGACCGGGTACCTCGCGGTGTTCATCACCGCGGCGTTCGCCGGATACGTCGTCTCGGGGATCATGTCCGACCGGGTCGGCCGCCGGAAAAACATCATCGGGTTCGCGGTCCTGTGCCTGCTTTCCCTGGTGCCGTTCCTGCTGCTGCCGTTGAACAACGCGGGCATGCTGGTCGCGAGCGCGCCGCTGGGCTTCTTCTCGGCCGGGATGCCCGGCGGCCTCGGCGCGTTGTTCGCCGAACTGTTCCCGACCGAAGTCCGCGGTTCCGGGCAAGGGTTCTGCTACAACCTCGGCCGCATCGTGAGCGCCGCGTTCCCCGCCGCGGTCGGGTTCCTGTCCGCGGAGATCGGGCTCGCGGCGAGCATCGCCGTCTTCGCCGGAGCCGCCTACCTCCTGGCCATCGTCGCGGCGTGCTGCCTGCCGGAGACACGCACAGCCGGGCTGCCCGACCTGGCCGACCCGTCGACCGCGGCCCCGCACACCGTTTCCCGCTGACCCGTTCCCCGGAAGGTGCCCGATGACCGCGCACACCTGGTTTCTGCTGCTCGACCTCGCCGCCGCGATCGCGGTCCTGCTCGTCCTGATCAACTCCCGGCTGCGGTTCCACCCGTTCGTCGCGCTGATCGTGGTCTCCGTCGCCGCGGGCCTGGCAGCCGGCGAACCGCTGGCCAAGCTGCCGGATTCCGTCGAGAACGGCGCCGGGAACACGCTCGGCAGCATCGGCCTTCCGCTCGCCCTCGGGGCGATGGTGGGGCGGTTGCTGTCGGAGGCCGGGGTGACCGATGCCGTCGCGCGGGCCGTGCTCGCCCGGTCGGGACCTCGCTCGCTGCCCTGGTTGGTGACCGGAGCGGCCGTCGTCATCGGGATCCCGATGTTCTTCGAAGTCGGGCTCATCGTGTTGCTGCCGCTGATCTTCAGCATCGCTCGCCGGCTGGAGGACGAAGGCGGCACGCGCGGGTCGGCGTACCTGCTGCTGGGCCTGCCCGCGATCGCCGCACTGTCCACATTGCACGGAATGCTGATCCCGCATCCGGGACCGTTGACCGCCCAGACCGGGCTGCACGCGAATCTCGGGCTCACCATCGGCGTCGGACTGGTCTGCGCGATTCCCACCATCGTCCTGGCCGGGCCGGTCTACGCGCGCTGGATCGCACCGCGCTTGGCGGACGTACGGCCCAGCGCGGCGCTCGTCGACCAGTTCACCTCGGCGAGCCCGAGCGAGACCGCGGTGCGGGTCGGCACCGGATCAGGCCCGTCGGACGAGGACACCGCCAAGCGCGGGCCGGGGGCCGGGTTCGCCTTCGCCGCGGTGCTCGTCCCGGTCGCCCTCATGCTGCTGCGCACCCTCGCCGAGCTCACGCTCGCCGGTGCCAGCCCCGTCCGGAAGCTGCTGACTTTCACCGGGGAACCGGTGCTGGCGATGCTGGCCGGCTTCCTGTTCGTGCTCGCCGGCACCGCGTCTCCGCTGCGGGCGCGGGGCGTGGACGTCCGGGAGGCGCTCGGCGACAGCCTCCGCTCGGTCGCCGGGATCATGCTGATCATCGCCGGCGGCGGGGCCTTCAACCAGGTGCTCAAGGACTCCGGCATCGGCAAGGCCGTCGCCGCGGCGGCGACCGGCGCCCACCTGAACCTCATCGTGCTCGGCTGGCTGCTCGCTCTGCTGCTGTCGGCCTCCACCGGCTCGGCCACCGTGGGGATCGTCGCCGCCACCGGAATCGTCGCCCCGCTGTCCACCGCCGGCGGGGGATTGCAGGCTTCGCTCCTCGTCGTGGCCATCGGCGCCGGATCCATCGGCCTCAACTACGTCAACCACGCCGGTTTCTGGCTGGTCAAGGAATCTTTCGGGATGAGCCTGTCGGAGGCGACGAAGACGCACACCGTCGTGCAGACCCTGGTAAGCGTTCTGGGACTCGGCATGGCCTTGCTGCTGTGGGCCATCGCAGGTTGACCGCCTGCGCACGCTGCGTCCCGGATCGGTCTTGCTCATCCCGAGCGTGCTCGGCCGGTGCGATTGTTGCCGTGAAGCACGGAGGTTCGCGTCCCTCGATCATCCAGTATCCGATCGACCCGTTCGGTGTCGCATCACCGGCCACTGTGGACGAAGCGACGGTCGGGGTGCGGCGCTGAACAACACCAACGGGCTTGGCATCTGCCGTTTCCTGCTCCAGCCGCCAGCGTCGACCGGTGCGATCGCACGGCACCTCGACCGGACTCCGACCGAGGTCTCGCGCCAGTTGGAGTATCCGCGCTGCAGGCGGTTGCCCAGTTTCTTTCCGACCGGGTGTTCGGGCAAGAACGGGTACGCCTGTTGCTCGGCGAGGCTTCGTCGGCGGACAAAGTCGCTGCGGAGGAGCGAGCTCGGAAGCGCGTCTCGCTGGAAGGCGGCACCGCCAAGATCGAGAAGCGCCAGTAATCGATTCTCCGGCAGGCACAGGCCGGAGATCCGGACGATCCGTTCGCTCGGGGATTGCGAGGCACGTACAACGAACTGGAGGCTTTGCCCGTGCTTGCCGAGGCAGCGCCTGAGTTGCCGAGGAGGCTCTTCGAGGTAGTCCGGCTCGCAGTACGACTGCTGGGCGACGATCGTGTCGAGGCGCTGCCCGCCGGGGACGTCCCGGAGGTGACGGCATTCGCGGAGGGGATCGCCGATCAGATGACTGACGCACAAGATTCGCGCGCTCAGACGAGCGCTCTCTTGTGTAGCTGTCGTCCGTGCCCCGGTGAGATTCGAATTCACACTGGACGGGTTTTGAATCCGGGCAGGGAGTGCGCTTTGACCTGCAGTTGAGCAGCCAACGACTGGAATTTGGGGGCGTAACGGGGGTAACGGGGGTGGTTCAGGTCGACTACCGGCCGCTGAGCGCCTGCCGGGCAAGCCGATGGGGCACGTTGTAGCTGGATACGTAGACCGGCTGGCTACGCCAAGTTGACCCCAGCCGAAGTTGTCACCTGCTATGACGGCGCAAGAGTGAGATGCGGAGACTGTGAAACGCTGCGTGCGCTTTTGGCGACTCCGGTGTATGACTGAGCTACCGTCGGCCGCGGACGCAAGCGCAAAGCATGGCCGTGACGTCCACGAGGAGGGAGATGATCCTCCGGCATTCCTGGCAGGGTTTGAGCGTACGAAACCTGGTCCGCTCAGCATGAGGACGCGAGGGGATCGGCGGGCACCCGAAGCCGCGCCAACCGGCCTCCGCCATGCAGTTCTACCCAATGGGGTTGATCGGCAGGAACCCAGCCAATCCTTGTGTGAAACGGAGTTGGTCCTCGTGCTCGATCGTCTGTTCGCGGACCGGCCGGGCGGTTTGAACTTGAAGAACTGTCCGCGTTGCCAAGAGCTCATTGACAACTGGCACTGAGTGGATGGTGCTGCTGGCCTAGTCGAAAGCCTTACTGAGACTGCAGGTTATAGCGATTTCCAGACTATCGTGCAGTGGTCTGGAAAACGTTCGTTTTTGTCTCGTTGCTGCTGCAGTTTTGTCGACGACTTCCAGAATCCTAGATCTTTTGCTGCAACTAATTCTATTTCTAGCTCTAGAAAGTTTTCCGCCGTCAGTTGGCTAATGAAGTTGTACAGCTGCATGTCTTGTTCTGATGCGGACTTCGAATAATCAACCGGAATGACGGGTCCTCTGAGATACGCGGATAAAAGTGTAGGGTTCTTAACCAGTGCGGCATAGTCATTCACGTCCAGCCACGTCGTCGAGCTCGGGGGGCCGAATGCTACGCGCAGCGGAATTGGATCACTTAGAAATGATATTGATAGCAAGGCTGAGGCACGATGGGTGGGAAATGTGATCGGGTGTGTTGCGTCAACGAATACATCCACAGGGAAGGAAGCTGAGACGCTGGGAGGCAGTGTTGACTTCGTGTATCGACCTCCTGAATTATGGTAAGGATTGGCCACTTCGCGCCTGCTTTGGCAAGTGATGCTCCCCTCGGCGCGAAGCAGCTCCATTCCGGGCATCCTTCGTTCTGGGTGGAGTATGCTGATTAGTTCGCTTCGCTTCGCGGACCTTGTCCTGGTTCCTGAGCGCCATGGAACTTCCCTATCCACTCCACTTCCGTTCTTTGTCTTCACGACATATGGCGCTCTATCGGTCGCGAAGAATAGGGCGACGACTGTAGCGCGCCCGTCTTGGACTGGAACATTGAGATTGACAAAATCAGGCGAAAACTCATCAAAACACTTCTCAACCTGCGGCCACCATGATTGAAGATCGCTATCTGAAACGCCGACCGGTTCGCCGTTATCTTCATTGATTCCAATTAACCATATAACTTCATTGCCGCGTGCTGCGTTGCAGAGCGCCGCAATTTGTCGAGCCGTCCTGATGTGGTCGTCGGGGAAGCTTGATTTCAGCTCAACAAAGGAGTCTTCATCTCCGCGTCCTGAGGTTTTCGCTTGCGCGATTATCTGAAGTGCGCGCGCTTCGAGTTGCTGCTTTGTCTGCACTGGAGGCCTCTCGCTTGGGGGCACTTTGCCGTGTAGTCGGTTATCGCTCCCAGTTGGTTACATTCGGATGCGCTCGAAGGGGCGGGGAAGACCCGGATGCCGCAGTGGGCGGGCCCATGAGTTGGGCACAGCCAGTCGTAATCGCCGTTGGCCCGTCGCATGTGGGAGCAGTAGTTCGGTGACCCGACCGTGACTGGTTCGGCGAGGTCAAGCGTGACGCGGAAGGAGCGCAGAACAGCGTCGTCAGCGTCGAAGTCCGGCGGCAGGCAAAGGAGCTGCTGGCGGCGGTCGAAGCGCAGAAGGTAGATACCGCGCCGCGTCGGTCCTCCGGTCCGATGCTGAAAGCGTTCTTCGCCTGCATGTACTACGCCGCGCTGCGACCGGAAGAAGCCGCGATGCTGTGCAAGCCGGATCTGGTTTTTCCTGAGGAGGGGTGGGGCGAACTCCTATTGTCGGCAACCGCGCCGATCACTGGCGCTGCCTGGACAGACTCAGGCGAGCGTCGGGACCGGCGGCAGTTGAAATAACGAGCGACCGGGGAAATTCGCGCAATGCCATCACCTCCGCCGCTCACGGCCATCCTTCATGAGCACGAGAAGCAATTCGGGTTCGCAGCGGACGGCCGCCTCTTCCGCAACCTGACCGGAGGGGACATCGGCGAATCGACGATCTCGCGGGTGTGGGACAAGGCTCGTAAGGCCGCGCTGTCGGAAGACGAGTACGCCTCACCGCTCGCGAGGCGTCCATACGACCTGCGGCATGCGTGTGTGTCTACCTGGCTGGCGGCCGGGGTGCCGTCCACGCAATGCGCCGAGTGGGCTGGGCACTCGGTGGCAGTGCTTCATCAGATCTACGCCGCGGTGATCGCGGGCCTCAAGTCGGAGGCGCAGCAGCGCATCGAGCGGGCGCTGGACTGGGAGGAGGGCACTGATGCATCCGAGTGAACACGTGCGTTCGAAAATTTGGGGGCGTATTGGGGGTGGATACCGGTGAACGGCTCGATATAGCTGGACACGGCTGGACACAACAAGATCGGCCCCGCACCTGTTTTCGCAGGTAGCGGGGCCGGTTTGTGCTGGTCGGATGATGTGCCCCCGGTGAGATTCGAACTCACACTGGACGGGTTTTGAATCCGTTGCCTCTGCCAGTTGGGCTACGGGGGCGCAGTGCCGGAAACTTTACGGGATCCGCCCTCCCCTCCGGCGACCGGGTCCGGTGATCGACTTGGGGCCGGGGCTGGGTGTCGCCCGCCACTTCGTGGTGAACGCCATCGTGGGATCTGGATCGGTCCCGGTACGCTGGGCTCTCGCGGGTGACCGCGTGTCGAAGACGTCCCGCCGAGCCTTCAGGAGGACACCGGTGACCGAACAGGCTGCCGAGTCGAACGGCGCCGCCGCCGGCGTGCCGCAGCGACGGGTGCTCGTCGCCGAAGACGAGGCGCTCATCCGGCTCGACCTGGTGGAAATGCTGCGCGAAGAGGGCTACGAGGTCGTCGGCGAGGCCGGCGACGGCGAGGAGGCCATCGCGCTGGCCACCGACCTCAAGCCGGACCTCGTGATCCTCGACGTCAAGATGCCCAAGCTCGACGGCATCGAGGCGGCCGCGCGGATCACCGGCGACCGGATCGCGCCCGTCGTCATTCTCACCGCGTTCAGCCAGCGCGACCTCGTCGAACGGGCCCGCGACGCGGGCACCATGGCGTACCTGGTCAAACCGTTCGCCAAACGCGACCTCGTGCCCGCCATCGAGCTGGCCGTCAGCCGGTTCTCCGAGCTGCAGGCCCTCGAGGCCGAGGTCGCCGGGCTCACCGACCGGCTCGAGACCCGCAAGGTCATCGACCGGGCGAAGGGCCTGCTGATGAGCCGCCAGGGCCTCACCGAGCCGGACGCGTTCCGCTGGATCCAGCGCACCGCAATGGACCGGCGCACCACGATGAAAGCCGTCGCCGAGGCGGTCGTGGAAAGCATCGGCTGAGCACCGGCCCAGCACCCGGACAAGCGGGTGCGACCAGGGGTCGCGCCCGCTTTTTCCGTTTCCGCCGCCGGAAAAACACCGGAGAGTCACCGTCCAGCGCCGGAGTGCGCTTCCGTCCAGCGGGACCCCGTCCGTTGTGCCGGATCCGTCCCGGCCCGGCGTGTCGCCTGGAACCTGGCCGCTGACCAGCGAAAACCCTTCCGTCGCGGCGACGGCTGACCCACCCGTGCGGGTTGATCTGCTCTGTGCGAAAGGGCAAGGTTGCTACCTTGGAGGCCGGGTAATCGTGGTGGCGGTCACGATGGCGGAGGGGATGTTCTTAGACTGCACTCATTGATCGGACGTCTGGTCAAGGTCCGTTCGAGGGGTGCTCGGACACGAAGAGTCATTCACTCGGTCGTTGCAATAAGACGATCGAGTGTAAATCGTCCGTTAATTCTCGTGACGACCGTCACGATGTGGATACAAGACTCGCTGTGACTCTGTGCAACACCTCACCCGGCGGCTACGTTCAGCGCCCAGTCGAAGTCCCACGCAGGGACCCGCCGTTCCACGGGACGTGGCGGGTGGCATTTGGAGGAACGAGTGCAGAGAGCACGACTCACTAAGGTCATCGTGCTGGCCGCGGCGGGAGTCATCTCCCTGGGCGCCTGCTCGGCGCGGACCGGCAGTGGCTCGGGCGGCGACAGCGGCGCGCCGCAGGCCGCGGCCCCGTCGGCGGCGGCGAACGCGGCGGACCCGGCGGGAGACGGCAAGGCGCAGTGCGCGCCGACCTCGATCGCCTACGCCGGCACGATCAACGGCGCGAACGCGGCCCTGGGCCAGAACATCCTCAAGGGCGCGAAGCTGGCGGTCGACCAGCACAACAAGGCCAACCCGGGCTGCCAGGTCAAGCTGGCGGAGTTCGACACCGAGGGCACGCCGGACAAGGCTCCGGGCATCGTGACCCAGATCGTCAACACCCCGGGCATCATCGGCGTCATCGGCCTCCCGTTCTCGGGCGAGTCGAAGGCCGCGGGCAACATCTTCAACTCCGCGGGCCTGGTCGCCGTGACGCCGTCCGCGACCAACCCGTCGCTCGCCCAGAACGGCTGGAAGACCTTCTTCCGCGCGCTGGGCAACGACAACGCGCAGGGCCCGGCCGCCGCGAAGTTCATCACCGGCGACCTCAAGGCCAACAAGGTCTGCGTGATCGAGGACGACTCCGAGTACGGCACCGGTCTCGCCGCCTCGACCATCAAGGCGCTCGGCGACAAGGCGAGCTGCCAGGACAAGGTCAAGACGAAGCAGACCGACTTCTCGGCCGTGGTCAACAAGATCAAGGGCGAGAAGCCGGACGCGATCTTCTACTCGGGCTACTACCAGGAAGCCGCTCCGTTCGCGCAGCAGCTGAACGACGCGGGCGTCAAGGCGAAGTTCGTCGGCCCGGACGGCGTGAAGGACGACCTGTTCGTGAAGGGCGCGGGCGACGCCGCGGCCAACGCGTACTTCACCTGCCCGTGCGTGCCCGCTGACCAGTTCACCAAGTTCACCGACGCCTACAAGGCGGCGACCGGCGCCGACCCGGGCACCTACTCGCCCGAGGCCTACGACGTCGCGACGATCCTGCTCAAGGGCATCGACGCCGGCAAGAAGGACCGCGCCGGCCTGCTGGACTTCGTGAAGAACTACGACGGCCAGGGCATCACGAAGCACTTCAAGTGGGACGACCACGGCGAGCTCGCCTCCACCACCGTGTGGACCTACAAGGTGGAGAACGGGAAGATCGTCCGCAACACCGAGATCAAGTAGCTCACCGCTTTCGGTTCCAGTACCGGGGTGCGGGCCAGGCGGCGTGATCCCGCCTCGCCCGCACCCCGGACCCACATGGAGAACTAGTGTGTCGATGACCCCTGACCTCAGTTCGCTCGTCCTCGCGCAGGGCGGCGGCACCTGGATCACCTTCGACGTGAATTCGTTCCTGAACCAGTTCTGGGACAACACGATCGACGGTCTGTCCTACGGCAGCATCTACGCGCTCGTGGCGTTGGGCTACACCCTCGTCTACGGCGTGCTCAAACTCATCAACTTCGCCCACTCCGAGGTGTTCATCTACGGCGCCTTCGCGACGTGGTTCACCTTCTACGGCCTGGGTTTCCGCTCCGGCGCGACCCCGGATCTGCCGATCTTCGAACTGATCGGCTTCCTGCTGATCGCGCTGATCGCGTCGATGGCGGTGTCCGGCGGGACCGCGGTGGTGCTGGAACGCGTGGCCTACCGGCCGCTGCGCAAACGCAACGCCCCCCGGCTGGTCTTCCTGATCACCGCGATCGGCGCTTCCTTCGTGCTGCAGCAGATCCTGTTCATCTGGCGCGGCGGCAACCCGGAGAACAGCATCCGGCTGCTGCGCAACGACGAGGTGTTCACGATCTTCGGCGGCAGCGTCACGATCGTCACCATCATCACCGTGGTGGCGTCGATCCTGCTGATGATCGGCACGGACATGTTCGTCAACCGGACCAAGTTCGGCCGCGGCATCCGCGCGGTGGCGCAGGACCCGGACACGGCCACGCTGATGGGCGTCAACAAGGAACGCGTCATCACCCTGACGTTCCTCATCGGCGGCCTGCTGGCCGGCGCGGCGGCGCTGTTCTACATGATGAAGATCCCGCAGGGCGCCTCGTACCAGGGCGGCTTCATCCTCGGCATCAAGGCGTTCACCGCCGCGGTGCTCGGCGGCATCGGCAACCTGCGCGGCGCGCTGCTGGGCGGCCTGCTGCTCGGGGTCGTGGAGAATTACGGGCAGTCGCTGTTCGGCGGGGAGTGGCGCGACGTCGTCGCGTTCGTCCTGCTGGTGCTGATCCTGATGCTCCGCCCGACCGGCATTCTCGGCGAATCGCTCGGAAAGGCACGGGTATGACGACGACTACGACGCCGCCCGCCGCACCGGCGACGGCGCGCCGCCGTCCGGTCTCGGACTGGTGGAACAGGCTGTCCCGGGTCCAGCAGTGGGGGGTGCTCATCCCGCTGGTGGCGCTGGTCTACCTGCTGCCGGTGCTGAACCCGCCGCTGATCACCACCCAGCCCGGGTACGACTTCCCGATCGCGATGTTCGAGGTGGCCCGCTACGCGCTGGTCGCCATCGGGCTCAACATCGTCGTCGGCCAGGCCGGCCTGCTCGACCTCGGGTACGTCGGGTTCTTCGCGGTCGGCGCCTACGTGATGGCGCTGTTCACGAGCCCGGATTCGTCGCTTTCGAAGCTGCCGTTCCTCGTCGTGCTGCCGATCGCGATGGTGGTCACGATGATCTTCGGGGTGATCCTCGGGACGCCGACGCTGCGGTTGCGCGGCGACTACCTGGCGATCGTCACGCTGGGCTTCGGCGAGATCGTGCGGCTGATGGCCGACAACATCGACCCGCTGCGCGGCAACCGCGGCTTCCAGGGCGTCGGGCATCCGCCGGGTACGAAGGCGGACGGCAGCCCGCTGTTCAACAACACCAACGGAATCCCGTGGTACTGGCTCTGCGTCACGATCATCATCGTGATCCTGTTCGTGGTCGGGAACCTGGAGCGCAGCCGCGTCGGCCGCGCGTGGGTCGCGATCCGCGACGACGAGGACGCGGCCGAGATCATGGGCGTGCCGACGTTCAAGTTCAAGATCTGGGCGTTCGTCGGCGGCGCCGCGGTCGGCGGCCTCTCCGGCGCGCTGTACGCGGGGCAGCTGGGCTTCGTGAACAACCAGAAGTTCGACGTGGTCACGTCGATGCTGTTCCTGGCCGCGGTCATTCTCGGCGGCGCGGGCAACAAGGTCGGCGTGCTGCTGGGCGCGATCGTCGTGGCGTACGTGCCGCTGCGGTTCCAGGCGATCGCGGAGTACAAGTACCTGATCTTCGGCCTGGCGCTGATCGTCCTGATGATCTTTCGCCCGCAGGGCCTGCTCGGCGCGCGGCAGCGGCTGCTCGCCTACGGCAGGCAGGCGTACCAGCGGCTGCTCGGCAAGGGCGAGCAGGTCAGCAGCGACGGTTCGCTGGCCACGGACAACGCGGGGGAGAGGGCATGACGGTCCCTGGCAACGGAAACGGACCCGAGGTCCCGGCCGAGGGCGGCCTCGTGGCCGAGGTCGCGAACATGACCGCCGAGGAGCTCGCCGAGCACGAGGCCGAGGTCGCCGAGGTCGTCGCGCCGGACCGGGAGATCCGGGCCGATTACGGGCAGACGCTGCTGAAGGTCGACGACGTCACCGTCCGCTTCGGCGGCCTGGTGGCCCTCGATTCGGTGTCCTTCGAGATCCGGCGCGGCGAGATCCTCGGCCTGATCGGGCCGAACGGCGCGGGCAAGACCACCTGCTTCAACGCGATGACCGGCGTCTACCGGCCGACCTCGGGGCAGGTGCTGCTCGAGGACAAGCCGCTCGGCAAGACGTCGCGGCACGGGATCACCCAGCTCGGCATCGCCCGGACGTTCCAGAACATCCGGCTGTTTTCCGAGATGACCGCGCTGGAGAACGTGGTCGTCGGCACCGACGCGCGGCACAAGACGAGCCTGCTCGGCGCCCTCCTGCGAGTCCCGCGGCACCACCGCGAGGAGAAGCAGGCGATCGAGAAAGCCATGGCGCTGCTGGAATTCGTCGGCATCGCCGACCGGGCCGCGGACCGCGCGAAGAACCTGCCCTACGGCTATCAGCGGCGGCTGGAGATCGCGCGGGCGCTCGCCACCGAGCCGAAGCTGCTCTGCCTCGACGAGCCCGCCGCCGGGTTCAACCCGGCGGAGAAGGAAGAGCTCATGGGGCTGATCCGGACGATCCGCGACGACGGCTTCACCGTCCTGCTGATCGAACACGACATGAAGCTCGTCATGGGCGTCACCGACCGGATCGTGGTGCTGGAGTTCGGCAAGAAGATCGCCGACGGGCTTCCCTCCGAGATCCGGGAGAACCCCGCCGTGATCGCCGCTTACCTGGGAGTTCCCGACGATGACGCTGCTTGAGCTTTCCGACGTTTCCGTCCACTACGGACGGATCCAGGCCGTGTCCGGGCTGTCCATCACGGTCAACGAGGGCGAAATCGTCACCCTCATCGGGGCGAACGGCGCCGGCAAATCGACCACGATGCGGGCGATCTCCGGCATCCGGCCGATCTCCAGCGGCTCCATCCGGTTCGACGGCGAGGACATTTCGCGGCTGCGCGGCGATTTGCGCGTGGTCCGCGGGATTTCGCAGGCTCCGGAGGGGCGGGGGATTTTCCCCGGCATGACGGTGCTCGAGAATCTGGACATGGGCGCTTATGCGCGCAAGGACCGGAAGAATCTGCAGCCGGATTTCGACCGGGTGTTTGAGTTGTTTCCGCGGCTGGCCGAGCGGAAGACGCAGGTCGGCGGGACGATGTCCGGTGGCGAGCAGCAGATGCTCGCGATCGGGCGGGCGTTGATGGCCAAGCCTCGGTTGTTGTTGCTGGACGAGCCTTCGATGGGGCTGGCGCCGCAGTTCATTCAGCAGATTTTCCGGATTATTACGGAGATCAATCGGCAGGGGACGACCGTGCTGCTGGTCGAGCAGAATGCGCAGCAGGCGTTGTCTCGGGCGCATCGGGCTTATGTGCTGGAGACTGGGCAGATTACCAAGACCGGTACTGGGCAGGAGTTGTTGGCTGACACCAGTATCAAGGAGGCTTATCTCGGGGTGGGATGAGTCTGGTTCGGCGGGTTTCGGCTCGTCGCCTGGCGGCGACATTGCATTGGGATGTTGCGGTGGGGCACCCCGAAGTCGATTGTGACGACGGCGCGGGGGTGCTTGTCAAGGCGGGAAAGATGCCTTGACAAGCACCCCCGCGCCGCGTTTTTGGCTTCGTATCGGGGTGCGGGGGAGGTGTGGGTGCCTCGTTCGTTGGGTGCGCTGGCTGCGGTTGCGCAGGTAACCCGTAAAGCCCCTCAACGAAACTCAGCCGACCCCCGAGATCGCGCCGGTTTCTTCACGCCTGGTTCGCTCGGCCCCCGGGGCCGGGTGAATCAGGCGGGAAGAGACCGGCTTGAAGGCGATCTCGGCGCCCCGGCGGAGCCGGGGCAATTGAACACTGCGATCTCGGTGCCCTGGCGGAGCCGGGGCAATTGAACACTGCGATCTCGGCGCCTCGGCGGAGCCGAGGCAATTAACGGGGCGGGCGGTCCCGGACCACGCAGGTCAGCCTCGCGGTGCAGGTGCGGCGGCCTTCGTCGTCGGTCAGGACGATTTCCGACGTGATGGTGCCGCGGCCGACGTGCAGCGGGGTCGCGACTCCGGTCACGGTGCCGGAGCGGACCGCGCGGTGGTGGGTGCAGGACAGTTCCAGGCCCATCGCGGCGCGTTCCGGGCCCGCGTTGAGCGCGGCG
This sequence comes from Amycolatopsis echigonensis, assembly GCF_002846615.1. Classification (NCBI taxonomy): domain Bacteria; kingdom Bacillati; phylum Actinomycetota; class Actinomycetes; order Pseudonocardiales; family Pseudonocardiaceae; genus Amycolatopsis; species Amycolatopsis echigonensis. Next base: position 6,655,974 of record NZ_PJMY01000003.1, read on the forward strand.
AGCACCGAGCCCAGCGCTTCGGCGACGGTGGCGTTCGCGCCGCCGTGCAGGAGCCCGTAGGGCTGGAGGTTGCCTTCGACGGGGATCGTGCCGACGACCCGCTCGGGAGTCATCTCGACGAGCTTCAGCCCGATCTTGTCGTTCAGCTGCTGTCCTGCGGCCGCGGGGTCGACGCCCCCGAACTGGCCCGGCGTGATTTCCGCCGTCTGCTCGGTCACTCTCTGCTCCTCAACCGTATGCGACACGCAAGAGTGTCAGACCCTCACCCTAGACTCGCCCCCGTGAGCCCGACCGAGAACCGAACCGTTGCCAACGCCACAGGCGCCGCCGCCGCCGCGCACGACCGCCCCCGGCTGCTGCTGATCGACGGCCATTCGATGGCCTACCGCGCCTTCTTCGCCCTGCCCGCGGAGAATTTCCGCACGAAGACCGGGCAGGTCACCAACGCGGTCTTCGGCTTCACCTCGATGCTCATCAACCTGCTGCGCGACGAGAAGCCGACGCATCTCGCCGTGGCGTTCGACCTGTCGCGCAAGACGTTCCGGTCGGAGACGTACGCCGACTACAAGGCCAACCGCAGCACCACGCCGGACGAGTTCCGCGGCCAGGTCGACCTGGTCAAAGAGGTGCTCGACGTGCTCGGCATCCCTTCGCTGACGAAGGAGAACTACGAGGCCGACGACGTCATCGCCACGCTCACCACGCAGGCGGGCGACGACTACGACGTCCTGATCTGCACCGGCGACCGCGACGCGTTGCAGCTCGTCACCGACCGGGTGACCGTTTTGTACCCGAAGCGGGGCGTCTCCGACCTCGTGCGGTTCACGCCGGACGCGGTGGAGGAGAAATACGGCCTCACGCCGACCCAGTACCCGGACTTCGCGGCCCTGCGCGGCGACCCGTCGGACAACCTGCCCGGCATCCCCGGCGTGGGGGAGAAGACGGCGGCCAAGTGGATCCGGCAGTTCGGCACGCTGGCTGACCTGATCGACCGGGTCGACGAGGTCAAGGGCAAGGTCGGCGACGCGCTGCGCGAGCACCTCTTCTCGGTCCAGCTCAACCGCCAGCTCACCGAACTGGTCCGCGACGTGCCGCTGGAGTCCGCGCCGGACCAGCTGGAACTGCGCCCGTGGAATCGCGAGGCGGTGCACCGGCTCTTCGACGAGCTGGAGTTCCGCGTTCTGCGCGACCGGCTTTTCGAAACCCTGACCAGCGCCGAACCGGAGGCCGACGAGGGCTTCGAGGTGTCCGGCTCCGCGCTCGCGCCGGGCGCGCTCGGCGCGTGGCTCGAAGCGCACGCCGGTGCGGCCGAACCGGTCGCGCTGTCGTTCCGGACGACCGGCTCGTCGGTCCGTTCCGATCTCAAGGCGGTCGCCTTCGCGACGGCGGACGGCGAGGGCGCGTACATCGACGTCACCGCGATGGACGAGGCAGACGACCGGGCGCTGTCGGCCTGGCTGGCGGACCCGAAGATCCGCAAGATCGGCCACGACCTGAAGGTGCCGCTGCACGCGGTGCGCGCCCGCGGCTGGACGTTCGGCGGGCTCAGCATGGACACCGCGCTGGCGGCGTACCTCGCCCGGCCGGGACAGCGCACGTTCGGGCTGGACGACCTGGCCCTGCGTTACCTGCACCGCGAGCTGCGCTCGGAAGCAGGCGACGGCGACGGCCAGCTGTCGCTGCTCGACGGCGGCGCGGACGAGCTGGAGCAGAAGGAAATCTCCGCCGAGCTGGTGAAGGCCCGCGCGGTCTTCGAGCTGGCCGGCGCGCTCGCCACCGAGCTGGAGGAGCTCGGCGGCGCGAAGCTGCTGGCCGAGCTGGAACTGCCGCTGCTCGAAGTGATCACCGAACTGGAGGCGGCGGGCATCGCGGTCGACGTCGACCAGCTCACCGAGCTGGAGGCGCACTATCTCAGCCGGGTCACGCAGGCCGCGGAATCCGCGTACGAGGTGATCGGCAAGCAGATCAACCTCGGTTCGCCGAAGCAGCTGCAGGTGGTGCTGTTCGACGAGCTGGGCATGCCGAAGACCAAGCGCACCAAGACCGGCTACACCACCGACGCGGACGCGCTGCAGTCGCTGTTCGAGAAGACCGAGCACCCGTTCCTGCAGCACATGCTGGAACACCGCGACGCGACGCGGCTGCGCACCACGGTCGAGGGCCTGATCAAGTCGGTCGCCGACGACGGGCGCATCCACACCACGCTGCAGCAGACGATCGCGGCCACCGGACGGCTGTCGTCGATCGAGCCGAACCTGCAGAACATCCCGGTGCGCACCGAGGAAGGCAGGCGCATCCGCGACGCGTTCGTGGTCGGCGACGGCTACGCCGAGCTGATGACCGCGGACTACAGCCAGATCGAAATGCGGATCATGGCGCACCTGTCGAAGGACGAGGGTCTCATCGAGGCCTTCAACAGCGGCGAGGACCTGCACACGTTCGTCGCGTCGCGCGCGTTTTCCGTGCCCGCCGCGGAAATCACGCCGGAACAGCGCTACCGCGTCAAGGCGATGTCGTACGGGCTGGCGTACGGATTGTCGGCGTATGGCCTGTCGCAGCAGCTGAAGATCTCGACGGAAGACGCGAAAGAGCAGATGGAGGCGTACTTCGCGCGGTTCGGCGGGGTGCGCGACTACCTCCAGTCGGTCGTCGGCGAGGCCGCGAAGCGCGGGTACACCGAGACGATCTTCGGCCGCCGCCGCTACCTGCCGGACTTGAACAGCGACAACCGGCAGCGCCGCGAAATGGCCGAGCGGATGGCGCTGAACGCCCCGATCCAGGGCAGCGCGGCCGACATCATCAAGGTGGCGATGCTGAACGTGCACCGCGCCCTCGCCGAAGCAGGCGCCCGCAGCCGCGTGCTGCTGCAGGTCCACGACGAACTGGTCCTGGAAATCGCCGACGGCGAGCGCGCGGACGTCGAGAAACTGGTCCGCGAAGGCATGGGCTCGGCCGCCGAACTGACAGTGCCGCTGGAAGTGTCAGTCGGCTACGGGCGTTCGTGGAACGAGGCCGCACACTGAGCTGAGAAACCCGGCCCGGGGTCGCCGACCGGCCCCGGGCCAGAGGATTGCGCGGGTATCGCACTCGGACCAAGATCGGCGGCCTGTCCGTTAGGCCGGACACGAGTCAGCGGCGTGCGCACCCGGATCCGGCGGGCCGGTCGCGGGTCCGCGGTGCCCTCGACGTACTCGGAGCGTGCACCGAAAGCGCGAAGCGCGGCCTTCACCAGATCGAGGAGAAGACCCGCATCGAAGCCCACTGGCTGGTACGCGCGCGGTAGAACAAGTCTTGCCGCCGACCTCCAGCAGACAAGCTCCTCAGGAAACCAGTCCGCTTCGACGCCCCCGACCTCCTGCCGAAGACCACAACCGAAACCCTCCCAAGACGGCCGGAAGACACCCACAAAGGCATCCCGCGCGCAGAATGGCTCAACGTCCCTTGTGGACAGTTAACGCGATCGCGCACCCCGCCAATCCACAACCGACGCACCCAACAATCCAGGCACCCAGCCCCCGCCCTGCACCCCGATACGAAGCCTTCCCTGCGGTCTGAGGGTGGTTGTCAAGGCATCTTTCCCGCCTTGACAACCACCCTCAGACCGTCAGCACAATCAGCTTCGGGGTGCCCGCCTCCCCCGAGGACAAGGCGCAATGTCGCCGCCAGGCGACGAGCCGACCCCGAACGAGACACCACGACGAGCCGACACCCTCGACGAGCCGACACCCCCGACGACCCGACACCCCCGACGAGCCGACACCCCCGACGAGCCGACACCCGACGACACCCCAACGAGTCAAGATTCACCCGCCCAGTCAGCGGTACCCCCGCTCCCGAGCCCGCACCTAGCGTCATATGCGCAGAGGTAGATCGAAGCGGAAGGACCGAGCATGATCAAGCGCCTGTTCCAGACCGTCCTGCGGCACGGATGCTGCTCCGCCTGCACCGGCAAGGGCTGCGGCTGCTGCGCCAACTGCCACTAGCCGCGTCGCATCCGACCCAGGGGCCCGGCACCGGAGCCGGGCCCCCTCACGTCACCTCTTCAGCCCGCGGATCAGCACCATCACCGACTCCAGCACGTCGGCCCGGGACCGCGCCGGATGAAAGACCTGCCAGTCCAGCGCCACCACCAGCATCGTCCCGAACAGCCCCGCCGCAGCCGTGGCGATGTCCAGCCCGGGGGGCAACCGGCCCGCCGCGTCCAGCCGTTCCAGCTGCGCCTTCACCACCGCGATCAGTTCCTCCCGCAGCAACGCCAGCGTGTCGTGCCACCGCCCCGGCGTATGCCACAACTCGCTGACCACGATCTGCGAAAACCCCGGGTGCTCCGCGATGAACTCCAGCGTCGTGTCCACCTGGGCTTCGATCACCGCCAGCGGATCGTCGTCCGTCCCGGCCGCGCGCAGCCGCCCGGCGAGCAGATCCACGCCGAACCGGAGCAGTGCGTCGACGAGCCCGTCCTTGGAACCGAAGTTGTAGTAGACGGTCCCCTTGGCGACCCCGGCCTCGGCCGCGATGTCGTCGACCGTCAGCCCGACGAGGCCGCGGCTGGCCGAAAGCCGCAGGGTGGCCTCGAAGAGCTTCCGTTTGGTCGCCTCTCTCACAGGCTCAGCTCGGGCTTGAGCGCCGAGACCGACCACACTCGGTGTTTGCGCGCCGCGAGAGTGGACAGCAGGATCCCTCCGACGAGGTACGCCGCCAGCACCCCGATGTCACCGAGGATCTGCATCGACGCGCCGGTGTACAGCAGGTGCCGGAATCCGTCGATGGCATAGCCCATGGGCAGCACTATGTGCAGCGGATAGAGCGCGTCCGGGATCGTCTGCCAGGGGAACGTGCCGCCCGCGCTCACCAGCTGCAGCACCAGCAGCACGAGCCCGAGGAACTTGCCGACCGCGCCGAAGAGCGCGTTCAGCGCGTGCACGATCGACGTGAAGGCCAGCGACACCAGACACGCGAAGCCGATCGCGCCCAGCGGATGCGCCACGTGGATGCCGACCAGCCAGGTCACCGCGGCGAACAGCACGATCACCTGCCCCAGCCCCAGCACGGCCGAGGACATCCAGCCGCCGAGCGCGACCCGCAGCGGCGACGCGCCGGCGGTGAGCGCGCGCGTCGACAGCGGGCGGATCAGCAGGAACAGCACGAACGCGCCGATCCAGGTGGCCAGCGAAATGAAGAACGGCGCGAGCCCGGCGCCGTAGGTGCCCGCCGACGCGACCCCGTTCGACGTGACCGCGACCGGGTCGGCGATCGTGTTCGCCGTGGCGGTCCGGGTCGGGTCGTCCGGGTTCGGGATCTGCTTCAGCCCGGCGGCCAGTCCGTCGCGGAGCTTCGCCGAACCGTCGGCGAGCTGGTCGGTTCCGGTGACCGCCGTCTTCTCGCCGTCGTTGAGCTTCGCCGAACCGTCGCGCAGCTGGTTCGCTCCGTCGGACGCCTGCGCGATCCCGTTGGCCAGCTGCGGCGAGGCCGAAGCCAGCTGGTGCGCCCCGTCGGACACCTGCCGTGCGCCGCTGGCCAGCTTCTGCACGTCGCCGTTGGCGGATTGGATCTTCCCGTTCGCGTCGTTGACCGGGGTGCGCAGCTGATCGAGGCGGGACAGGATGTCGTTCACCTGGCTGTCGGAGAGCCCGGCGTCGTGCAGCTGGGTGTTCAGCTGGGCGCGGTAGCTGTCGAGACGGCCCTGCAGATCGCCGGACGCGGAAGCGGCCACCGACGCGGCGTCCGCGATCTTCTGGTTGCCGTCGGCCACCTGGCCGGCCCCGTCGGCGAGCTTCTGGGTCTGGCTCGGCAGCTGCGCGGTGCTCGATTTCAGCGTGCCGAGCCCGGTGGCGAGGCTGGCCGACCCGGACGCGAGCTGGCTCGCCCCGTCGGCCAGCTGATGCTGCCCGGTCTGGAGTTTCGCCGCCCCGTCGGCGAGCTTCGTCGCGCCGTCGGTCGCTTCGGAGATCTTGCCGTAGATGGTGGAGAAGCCGACGAGGAACTTGTCCGCGGCCTCGCTGCCCACCTTCTCCGCGATCGTCTTGCGGACCTGGTCGGCCACCTGTTTCGCGATGGTGCCGGCCAGATAGTTGTTGGCGTCGTTGGTGGTGAGCGTGATGGTCGCCTGCTGCGGCTCGAAATTGCCGGACGACAGCAGCGCCTTCGAGAAGTCGTGCGGGATGCCGATGGCGAACGAGTACTTGTCGTCCCGCACGCCGTCCCGAGCGTCCTTTTCGGACACCTGATGCCACTGGAAGGTGCCGGACTTCACCAGTTCGTCGGTGACCTCGCGGCCGACGTTGCGTTCGGCGCCGCTGGAGTCCTTCGCGCCCGCGTCCTCGGTGAACACCGCGGCGGGCAGCTTGTCGAGCCGGCCGTACGGATCGTAGTTCGCGTAGAGGTAGAACGACGCGTACAGCAGCGGCACCATCACGAGCGCGAACATGGCGAGCTTCGGCAGCGTCCCGGTGGACAGCCTGCGCAGCTCGTTGCCCGCGATCCGGAACGCGTTCAGTCCGCCGGCCCGCTTGTGGGGGGTGGTCATGCCCGGTCTCCCTCGGAGTTCTCGGTTTCGGCGGTCAGTTCGGCGGTTTCCGGGAGCTGCTGGGTCTGCTCGGCTTCCGCGGGTTCCGGCGGGGCGTACAGCCGGACCGGGTCCGGTTGCTCGACCTCGCCGACCTTGGCGGGCGGGCAGGGGAGTGCCGACTCCGGCGTCGTCGCGGCCAGCACGGCCACCGCGAACCCGCGGGCGGCGTGCTCCCTCGCGACCGCGGCCCAGAGCTCGACGTCGCTGGTGTGCCGGTCGGGCACGTCGAGGACGAGCACGCGCACGCCCTCGCGTTCAGCGGCCAGCGCGGTGAGCAACCGGATGCGCAACGCGGGCTCGAGGTTCTCGAACCGGCTGTCGGCGTACGGAGCAGCGTCGTGCTGGGAGAGCCAAGCTGTGACAGCGTCCTTGCTGGAAGGACGGTGTGCGAGCGCCAGCTCCTCGCCGGTCACGACACGCAGCGGCAAGGCCTCGTCGGGTTCGCTGACCCCCGGCGAGTCCACCACGGCGACGAGCCGCCGCAGGTCGCCCTCCGGATCGGCGGTCACGGTGCCGGTGGTCGGCTTCAGCCGTCCGGCGAGCGCCAGCGCCAGCGCGGTGATGCCTACGCCCGGTTCGCCGTGCACGACGGTGAGGCAGCCCTCCTCGACGGTGAGCGAAGTCGGCGGCAACAAGGGGCCGTGGGGACCCTTCAGGGACACCCGGTCGGCACGGACCTGCACAGGACACACTCCACGGATTTGAACTGACCAGTCAGTTCAAAAGCTAGACCTGACGCGGGGCGGTCGGCAAGGCGGCTCGCCGCACGTCACACCAAAGAGCGGCCCGTTCAGCGCAAGGCCCACGCGGGGTGCGCCTCCCAGGACGTCCACAGCGGCCGGTAGCCCTGCCGGTGCCAGAACACCGACGACAGGGGATTGGTCGGGTTGTAGTAGAGGTAGGTGCCGGTCGCGCCCTGGTTCAGCAGTTCGCGGTGCGCGCGGGCCATCAGCGCGCGGCCGATCCCGCGGCCGCGGCTGGCCGGGGCGGTGACGACGTTGTTCACGTACCCCCAGCGTCCGGTCGGGAGCAGTTCGGCGGCTTCGTTCCCGGGTGCGGATTCCACCCAGTCGCATTGCGCGAGCGCGGCGACTTCGCCGTCGGCCTCGGCGAGCCAGGTCGCCTTCTCGCCGAGCGCGCGCCGCAGCGCCGGTCCGAGCAGTTCCGCGGTCTGCTCGCGTTTCCGGTGCGCCACAAGGCCGGTGTAGTCGAACGTCGCCGTGCACAACGCCAGCGCCGCGGGGTAGTCGTCCGGCCCGGCGAGGCGGATCGACGCGTCCGCGGCGATTTCTTCCGGTGCGACGGCGAGCCGAACGGCCAATGCGGACAACGGAACCAGCCCGTGGTCGAGAAAAGCCCGGATGGCTTCGGCGTCGCGGCTCGGCCAGGTGATGACGCACGCCGAGTCCGCGCCAGGCGTTTCAGTGTCCACTTGGGACCGCAGCGCGCCGAGCAGCGCGTCGAACGCTTCGGTGCCCGCCGTCTCCGGATCCGGGAACAGCTGCCACACCTCGGCCGCCGACCACAGCAGGGGAGCGTCGCCCGGACCGTGCCGGTAGCGCTGGAGCATCGCGGACACCTGCGCGCCGGACGCGGTCACCGCGCGCAGCCGGTCGCCGCTCGCGAGCGGGACGGGCGGCGGCAGGAGCGGGTCGAGTTCGGCGAATCGGCCTGCGGAGCTCACCGGCGCAGCGTAGCCGGTCAGTCGCGGCGCGTGCGGAAAATCGCGGTGCCGGGGAACAGCCTGCCGCGCAGCGGGCTCCACTGGCCCCAGGTGCGCGTGTGGCCCGGCGGCCATTCCGGCTCGACGAGGTCCTCCAGCGCGAAGCCCGCGGCGGCGAGCGCGCGCACGTAGTCGCCGAGCGTGCGGTGGTATTCGACGTAAGTCGCCGTGCCGTCGTCGTCCACTTCGACGTACGGCGTGCGGTCGAAGTACGGCTGGGTCGCGGTGAGTCCCTGCGGTCCGGGATCGTCCGGGAAGATCCACCGCATCGGGTGGGTCACCGAGAAGACCCACGGCGCGCCCGGGCGCAGCACCCGGCGCACTTCGCCGAACACAGTCTCCAGCGACGGAACGAAGGGGAGCGCGCCGAACGCGGAGCACGCGATGTCGAAACTGGCCGCGGCGAACGGCAGCCGCTCGGCGTTCGCCTGCACGAGGGGGACCGTCGCGCCGGTGCGGGCGTTCCCCTCGCGGGCGTGCCGGAGCATGCCGCCGGACAGGTCGGTGGCGACGGGCTCGGCTCCGGCGGACGCGAGCCAGCGCGAGCACGCGGCCTGCCCGCACCCGACTTCGAGCACTCGCTTGCCGCGCACGTCGCCGAGCAGGCGCGCGTCCTCCTCGCGCACGCCCTCCGGGCACCAGACGAAATCGGCGTCGCCGAGGAATCCGCCGTGGGCAGCCTGGTAATCGTCGGCATCCGCGTCCCACCAGGCCAGATTCGCCGCTTCCGCCTCGTTCCGGCCGACCTCGCGGTGCGCGACGCCGACGGTGCCGAGCCGTTCTTCGGCGCTCGCGCGGCGGTCGCCGGACAGGGCCGCCGGGGCCGCTGCGGGCTCGGGCATGCCGGTCTCCTCTCCCGGTGGCGCCGGCTGGGCGCGGGGAATGCCCGGACCGGCGGAAACGTTGTCCGGAAGGTACCGGGAGCCGAGGGCGACCCTGATTGTGTCCCCCGGAGGGGCCCGCGTACGATACGTGTTAGCGCAGTGGGGTTCGCGCTGCCTGGGTGACTACCCACCGGGGCCGCGCATCGTCAGCGGGTCATGCCGCGGTCGTTCACTGGTGGAACGTTTGGTCGCCGGACGTTTGAGCAGGGTCGCCGCATGCCATGACTGCGGGGCCCGCCGCGTGCACCGCCGGTAGCCAACTTCACATCCACCTACGACACCCATCCACCGGAGCAACCCGCCTAATGACCACCGACACCGCCACCGCCCCGACCGCCCCGACCGGGGCCCCGCAGGTCGCCATCAACGACATCGGGTCGGAGGAAGACTTCCTCGCGGCTATCGACAAGACGATCAAGTACTTCAACGATGGGGACATCGTCGAAGGCACCATCGTCAAGGTCGACCGCGACGAGGTCCTGCTCGACATCGGGTACAAGACCGAGGGCGTCATCCCCTCGCGCGAGCTGTCCATCAAGCACGATGTCGACCCGGCAGAGGTTGTCGCCGTCGGCGACGAGGTCGAAGCCCTCGTCCTCCAGAAGGAGGACAAGGAAGGCCGGCTGATCCTGTCCAAGAAGCGCGCGCAGTACGAGCGCGCCTGGGGCACGATCGAGGAGCTCAAGGAGAAGGACGAGCCCGTCAAGGGCACCGTCATCGAGGTCGTCAAGGGCGGCCTCATCCTGGACATCGGCCTGCGCGGCTTCCTGCCCGCGTCGCTGGTCGAGATGCGCCGCGTGCGCGACCTGCAGCCCTACGTCGGCCGCGAGCTCGAGGCGAAGATCATCGAGCTGGACAAGAACCGCAACAACGTGGTCCTGTCCCGCCGCGCCTACCTGGAGCAGACCCAGTCCGAGGTGCGCAGCGAGTTCCTCAACGCGCTCGCCAAGGGCCAGGTCCGCAAGGGCGTCGTGTCCTCCATCGTCAACTTCGGCGCCTTCGTGGACCTGGGCGGCGTCGACGGCCTGGTGCACGTCTCCGAGCTGTCGTGGAAGCACATCGACCACCCGTCCGAGGTCGTCGAGGTCGGCCAGGAGGTCACGGTCGAGGTCCTGGACGTCGACATGGACCGCGAGCGCGTCTCGCTGTCGCTGAAGGCGACCCAGGAAGACCCGTGGCGCCAGTTCGCCCGCACCCACGCGATCGGCCAGATCGTGCCGGGCAAGGTCACCAAGCTCGTCCCGTTCGGCGCGTTCGTCCGCGTCGAGGAGGGCATCGAGGGCCTGGTGCACATCTCCGAGCTGGCCGAGCGCCACGTGGAGATCCCGGAGCAGGTCGTCCAGGTCAACGGCGACGTCATGGTCAAGGTCATCGACATCGACCTCGAGCGCCGTCGCATCTCGCTGTCGCTGAAGCAGGCGAACGAGGGCGTCACGCCGGAGACCGAGTTCGACCCCACCCAGTACGGCATGGCCGCCGAGTACGACGCCGAGGGGAACTACATCTACCCCGAGGGCTTCGACCCGGACACGCAGGAGTGGCAGGAAGGCTTCGACAAGCAGCGCGAGGAGTGGGAGCGGCAGTACGCCGAGGCCCACACCCGCTACGAGCAGCACATGGCCCAGGTCAAGAAGGCCGCCGAGGCCGACGCCGAAGCCGCTGCCGACGCCGCCACCGGCATCGAGGGCGGGGACCAGAGCTACACCTCGTCCGCTCCGGTCGAGGCGAAGAGCGGCGGCACGCTCGCCAGCGACGAGCAGCTCGCGGCCCTGCGCGAGAAGCTGTCGGGCGGCGCGTGAGCGTCTGACTCGCTGAGTCTCTGACAAGATCGGCCCCGGTCCACACGGACCGGGGCCGATCTGTTTTCTCAAGCGGCAGGGGTCGCGAGCCGGTTTCTCCGGTGCTGCGCGCCCCGGTCAGTTGCGCAGGCCCAGCCCGTCGATGGTCGCGCGGACGCCGCGGCGGTACATCATTTCGTGCGCGGATTCGTCCGCGCCGAGGAACCAGTCGTCGAGCGGGCTTTGCGAGCGGATCGTCAGTTCGACGCTGACCAGGCCGTGCATCGACGTCCAGAGCAGGTAGCCGCATTCCTCCGCGACGACGCCCCGCGGGCAGACCCGGTCGATCTTGGCGACGAACTCGGCGAAACTCGTGCGCAGCACTCCCGACCGCAACGCCGGGTCCGGGTCGTAGTCGTGCACCGAACGCTCGAACATCAGGCCGTAGCGAGCCGGGCTCTCCAGGGCGAACCGGCGATAGGCGAGCGCGACCTCGACCAGATCGGCGATCCCGTCGCCGTCGGACTGCGGAACCGCGCGCAGGTCCTCGCCCAGCAGGTCGAAAGCCCGTTCGTACAACGCGTCCAGCAGGCCGGTGCGGCCGCCGAAGCGCGTATACACGGTGATCGTGGACGCCCCGGCCTGTTCCGCTACCGCCCGCACGGTCAATCCGGCGACGCCGCGCTCGGAGAGGACGGTCAGCGCCGCATCGAGGAACCGGCCGCGGTTGTGCTGCTCCGCCGGCCGTGTCGAGAGATGCCGGGTGGCCATCTCCCACCCCCTTTGCCCGTGCTCCGCGGGAAGCGCGTCCGCGTCTCGCAAGCAGAAGATACGATATTCACGGCTTCTTGGGAACGTCGTTCCGGTGCGCCCGGACCGTCCACAAGCGACCGCCCGCACTGAGCAGGTCTTCCCCGAGCAGAAGGAATCCGTTCTCATGACCCAGCCGGAACCCGGCACTGTCGTCGTCACCGATGCCGGGAGCGGCCGCTACACCCAGCGCGTCACGACCGCGGGCCACGAATTCCTCGCCGACGAACCGGAGAGCGTGGGCGGCGCGGACGCCGGTCCCACGCCGTACGACCTGTTGCTGTCCGCGCTCGGCACCTGCACCTCGATGACGCTGCGGATGTACGCCGACCGCAAGGGAATCCCGCTGACCCGCACGACCGTCCGGCTCCGGCACGACCGCGTCCACGCCCGCGACTGCGAGCGCTGCGAAACCGAAGTCGGGATGATCAGCCGGATCACCCGGGAGATCTCGCTGGAAGGCGACCTAGACGACGCTCAGCGCGCGCGGCTGCTGGAGATCGCGGACAAATGCCCGGTGCACCGCACGCTGAGCCACGAGATCGCGATCGAAACCCGGGAGGCCTGAACCGGGCCGGGTGGCGGCGTGCGGAGGCGGACCGCGGAAGGTCAGGCGCGTTCCAGCGAAACCGAAGGCACCCAGGCGTGTTCCAGGGCGGCTTCCCGGGCGCGGCGGCGGAGACCGGCCAGGCTGTGCTTCGCGGGCACGAGCAGCGCGCTGAACCACGTGCGCCGGTACTCCGCGAGTGCTTCCGAGACCTGGCGATAGGCGACGCAGTGCACCAGGCCCGGGGTGCCGAGCCGGTGCTTCCCGACGTGCTTCTCCGCCATTGTTCCTCCGTGTGGGCGACCCTTCCGCCGCGCACGGTACGCACTCGACCCGCGAAAACAGCGCAGGCGCGCGGCGTGTCACCCACATCAGTTCGGCTACGCCCGAAAATGTGCTTGCGTTTACGCGGAGGGTGTGCGGGTACCTGTGCGCTTGCACGTGCAGGGCCCCCGGTGTCGCCTGAGCGGGTGACGACGGTGCTCGTTAAGGTGTGGCCATGCTGCGAGTGGGCCTGACGGGCGGGATCGGTGCGGGGAAGTCGACGGTGGCGAACCGGCTGGCCGAACACGGAGCTGTCGTGATCGATTCGGACCGCATCGCGCGCGAGGTCGTGGAGCCCGGCACGCCCGGGCTGGCGGCATTGACCGAGGCGTTCGGCGAGGAAATCCTCGCCGAGGACGGTTCGCTCGACCGGCCCGCGCTCGCCGCGCGCGCGTTCGCCGACGACGAATCGCGCAAGCGGCTGAACTCGATCGTGCATCCGCTGGTGGGGCAGCGCACCGGCGAGCTGATGGCCGCGGCCGCGGACGACGCGGTGGTGGTGCACGATGTGCCGCTGCTCGTGGAGAACGACCTGGCGCCCGCGTATCACCTCGTCCTGGTGGTCGACGCGCCGGTGGAGGTGCGGGTGCGGCGGCTCGTCGAGGTGCGCGGCATGCCCGAGGCCGACGCGCGGGCGCGGATCCGCGCGCAGGCGGCGGAGGAACAGCGTCGCGCCGTCGCGGACGTCTGGCTTGACAACGGCGGCACCCCGGACGTCGTGCTCGCCGAAGTGGACGCGTTGTGGGCGGACCGGCTGGTGCCGTTCGAGGCGAACCTCCGGCTCCGCAAACCGCGTCCGCCGGCCTCGCCGGTGATCTCGCCGTACGACACGAGCTGGCCGCTGCAGGCCGAACGCCGGCTCGCGCGGCTGCGGCAGATCGCGGGTTCGCGGCTGGTGCGCGCGGACCACATCGGGTCCACCGCGGTGCCCGGGCTGCCCGCCAAGGACGTCCTCGACCTCCAGCTCACAGTGTCCTCTTTGGACGATGCGGACGCGCTCGCCGAGGCTCTCGCCGACGCCGGTTTCCCGCGCCGCGAAGGCGAATGGTGGGACGATCCGCAGGACGGTGACGGGAAGTGGCTCAAGCGGTTCCACCAGAGCGCGGACCCGAAGCGGCCGGTGAACCTGCACGTCCGGTCCACCGAAACCCCGGCGTGGCGGCTCGCGCTGCTGTTCCGCGACTGGATCCGCGCGCACCCGGAAGAGCGCGACAGCTACGCCGCGGTGAAGGAAGAGCTGGCGCGCAAGCATTCCGCGGACGGCACGGTCGAGCAGTACGCGGAGGAGAAGCAGGGCTGGGTCAACGCGGCGTTCGTGCGCGCGGAGAAGTGGGCCGGAGAAAGCGGCTGGAAACCCTGATCCGGAAAACCAGGTGCGGTCCCGTCGGGCGCGGGGTTACCGTTCGCGGCATGAAGCGCGCCCAGTCCACGACGACGCCGGATCCCGTCCCGGCGCGCTGAAGAATGCCATCGAGCCCGGGGCGAGCGCCCCGGGCTCGTCTGTGCGCTCGCCTCGCCTTCCGTGAGGAGACCGCCATGCCTGACCACCGCAAACTCGGCCGGGAACTCGGCCTGTTCGGCAGCGACCCGCTGATCGGGGCCGGACTGCCGTCTCTGCTGCCCGACGGCGCCGCCGTGCGGCACGTGCTGGAGGAGTACGTCCGCGAGGTCGAACGCCGCGCCGGCTACCGGCACGTGTCGTCGCCGGTGCTGGGGAAACGCGAGCTGTACGAGCTTTCCGGCCACTGGGCGCATTACCGCGACGACATGTTCCCGCCGATGGATCTCGGCGGCGAGCAGGTCGTGCTGCGGCCGAGCCTGTGCCCGCACCACGCGCTGATCTACCGTTCCCGCGCCCGCAGCCACCGCGAACTGCCGCTGCGGCTGGCCGAACTCGGCGGGATGTACCGGGCCGAACTGTCCGGCGTCCTCGGCGGGCTCAGCCGGGTGCGGGCGATCCAGTTGAACGACGCGCACATTTTCTGTCGTCCCGAGCAGGTCGGCGCGGAGGTGCGGGGTGCGCTCGCGCTGATCCGCGGCGTGTGCGGCGATCTTGGCCTGAAACCGGCGCGGTACCGCCTTTCCTTGCCGGACAACCGCGGCAAGTACGCCGGTGCGGCCGAAGCGTGGGAGCGTGCGGCTGACGTGCTCGTCAACGCGCTCGACGGCCTCGAGTACGAACGCGGTCCGGGCAAAGCCGCGTTCTACGGCCCGAAGATCGATGTCCAGATCGCCGACAGTTCCGGCCGCGAGTCGAGCCTGTCCACCGTGCAGATCGACCTCCACCAGCCGGAGCAGTTCGGGCTCGAGTACATCGGACCCGACGGCCGCGCGCACCGGCCGGTGCTGGTGCATCGCGCGGTGCTCGGCAGCCTGGAACGGGTGCTGGCACAGCTGATCGAGGAACACGGCGGCGCGTTCCCGCCGTGGCTGGCCCCGGTGCAGGTGGCGGTGCTTCCGGTGGGCGATGGGGAACTTCCGGCCGCGTCGGCGGTGGCGGAGCAGGCCATGGACGCCGGGCTGCGCGCCGAGGTCGTCCCGGCGGACCGGGGCAGCCTGGGCGCTCGCATCCGCGACCGGCGGTTCGTGCCGTACCAGGCGGTGATCGGTTCGCGAGAGGCTGCTGCGGACTCGGTTGCGCCCCGGCTCCGGGACGGTCGCAGGCTGGATCCCTTGCCTGCCAAGGAATTCGTGGCCGCGGTCGCCGCACAGGCTGGATCGCGTTCCGGCGCTCTGTGGAGCTGAAAGCGCCCCAAGGCCACCTTGGGGCGCTCGCTGAGCCGGAGTTATGACCCGAGCAAGCCGCGTTCGAAAGCCACTGCCACCGCGGCCGCGCGGTCCTTCACGCCGAGCTTCGCGTACGCGTGCAGCAGGTGCGTCTTCACCGTCGCCTCGCTGATGAACAGCTTCTTCGCCGCTTCCTTGTTCGTCGACCCGCGCGCGACGAGGTTCAGCACCTCGATCTCCCGCTGCGACAACGGTTCCTGGGCCGGCGCGCGCATCTGGCCCAGAATCCGGCTCGCGACGGCGGGGGAGAGGACCGCCTCGCCGCGGGCGGCGGCGCGGACGGCGCGGAACAGTTCCTCGCGCGGCGAATCCTTCAGCAGGTAGCCGGTCGCGCCCGCCTCGATCGCGGGCAGCACGTCGGAATCCGTGTCGTACGTGGTCAGCACGAGCACGCGCGCCGGGTTGCCGAGGCGGGCGAGTTCGGTGATCGCGGCGACGCCGTCGGTGCCGGGCATCCGCAAGTCCATCAGCACGACGTCCGGCTTCAACGCCTCGGCGAGCGTGACCGCCTCGGCTCCGTGCGCGGCCTCGCCCAGCACCTCGAAGCCGCGCTCGCCGGTGAAGATGCCGCGCAGTCCGTCGCGGACGATCGGGTGGTCGTCGGCGATGAGCAGCGTGATGGTCATGAGGCCCCCTCGGTCGGATCCAGTGTCGCAGCCGGGATCGCGGGCAGGCGCGCCGAGAGCGCCGTGCCGCCGCCCGGCTCGGACTCGACGTGCAGGGTGCCGGCGAGCCGTTCCGCGCGCCGTCGCATGCCGGGGATGCCGTGCCCGCCTTCCGCCGACGGCGGGCTGGGCGGGTCGGCCGGGCCGAAGCCGACGCCGTCGTCTCGCGCGTCGAGCGTCACCTCGCCGCCCATGTACGACAGGGTGATCCCGGCCCGGCTGGCCCGCGCGTGTTTGGCCACATTGGACAGTGCTTCCTGGGTGATCCGCAGCAGGGTGGCCTCCAGCTCCGGATGCAGCGGGACGGCGGTCCCGGTGGTCGAGAACTCCGCGGGCACGCCGGTGCGTTCGCTCCACAGCCGGACGACCTCGGAGAGCGCTTCGGGCAGCGTCGCGGCTTCGAGCGGTTCCGGGTGCAGCGCGGCGACCGAACGTCGGGCGGCGGTGAGGTTTTCCCGGGCCAGCTGGGTCGCCGCGGCGAGGTGGCGTTCCCATTCCGCCGCGTCGTCGCGGGCCTGCGCGGCGGCTTCGAGCTGGGTGATGATCCCGGTGAACCCCTGCGCGAGCGTGTCGTGGATTTCCTGGCTCAGCCGCTGCCGCTCGTCGAGCACGCCCGCCTCGCGCGCCTGCGTGAGCAGCTGGCGCTGGAGCCCGCGGTTTTCCGCCTCGGCCGCGGCCAGGCGCTCTAGTGCTCGTTTGCGTTCCTGGTTCTGCCTGCCCACCGCGGCGAAGAGCGCGCCGCCACCGCCGATCGCCGTGGTCTGCACGACCACCACCGTGCCCCAGATCCCCGGCGACACCGACAGCGCGTGGATCGGCCCGCCGAGCGTCATGGTGTTGATCAGCAGCGAGGTGATGCCGACGCCGAGCACCGCGACCGGCATCGGCTTCATCCGCATCGCCGCGAAGAACCCGTAGATCATGAAGATGACGAAGTAGGTCTCGCGGGACTGGAGAATCGCGCCGAAGGTGACCACCCCGGCGAACAACGCGGCCGCGGCCACCGGGTGGTCGCGCAGTTTCACACTCAGCGCGACGGTCGTCAGCCCCAACCACACCGCCGCGCCGGCGGCGAGCAGCAGAGTGGTGTTCCGGGCACCGGCGGTCTCGTCGCCGCTCAGCGCGCTCAGCAGGGTCGGGACGAGCAGCAGGATCCACGCGACCGTGGTTTCGATCCAGGTGAACCATCGGTGCCAGCGCACCGGCGGATCGTCCGGGTCGGGGGTGGCCGGCGGCAGCAGCGAACCCCGCCAGTCGAGTTTGACGTCCCGGACGTCCTCGAGTCTCACGCCTTGAGGTCCTTGAGCTGGGGCCAGATCTCGGCCCAGCTGCCGATGCGGCCGTCGAGCAGCCAGATCGGCATGTGCTGACTGGCATTCGGGACGCCGAGGCGGTTGTCGACCTCGCCGACGACGCGCGCGGACCGGAAGTGCGCCGCCAGCTTCGCCGGTTCGCGGCCGACGAACAGCACGGTGTCGGCGTTGTCGTTCGGGCGCCCGAAGTACCAGAATCCGCGGCTGGCGCTGTACGCCTCGGGCAAGCCCTGATCGGGCCCGTACCGGTCGAGCGCGCCGGCCTGCCAGTACCCGCCGGTGACGAGGGCGGTGCGCGTCCGTTCCTCCGGCGGCAACGCGCGGTACTGCGTGGCGACGGACGCGGCCAGGTCCGGCCAGCCGTACTCCTCCACCGCGTACGCCGGCCGCGGCGCGGTCGGATGCTCGACCAGCCACTGCACCGGCCACACCGGGAGTGCGTAGGGGAGGCTGTAGAGCGCGGAGAGGACGAACATCGGCCACGTCGGCACCCAGCGCCACCACAACGCGGGCCGCCGGTCCTGCAGATGCACCGCGGCGGCTGCCCACAACACGCCGAAAGTGCCCGCGGCGTAATAGAACCGGCCGTTGCCGATCAGGAAGATCGCGAAGACGCCGATCGCGGTCCAGCCGAGGAACCGGTACTCGCGCAGCCGAGCGCTGCCGAGCAGCACGGCCAGTCCGTACAGCACGCCCAGCGCACCGATGACCAGACCGGCTCCGGCGAGCAGCGCGGGCACGAACATCGCCCGGCCCCCCGCTTCCTCGACCTCGCGCGAGACCGCGTCGCCCATGCCGAGCTGCGGCCAGCCGTTCGCGGCTTGCCAGAGCAAGGTCGGTACGCACGCGACAGCGGCGATCGCCGCGCCAGCCCACAGTTTCGGGCGGCGCACCAGGTCTCGCGGTCCGAACACGAGCGAGGTGAGCGCGGTGACCGCCCAGAATCCGCCGAGCAGGAACTTCACGTTCAGCCCGACCGCCGTCGCGACGCCGAGCCACAGCAGCAGGTTGTCGTCCCGGGTGCGGATCCAGCGCACCAGCAGCCACAGCACGATCGTCCACAGCAGAGGGTCCACAGTGGACGTCGCGAGGTAGTGGCCGCTGCCGACGAACTGCCCGCAGATCGCGTACGCCGCGGCGGCGCGGGTCTGCGCCTTGCGTTCGCCGCCCATTTCGCGGGCGATGAGCGCGGTGAAGACCACGCCCGCGGCGGTCGCGAGGATCGCCGGGATCCGGAACGCGACGAGCGAGCCCGGCGCGAGCGAATTCGCCAGCCAGGCGAGGAACGGCAGCACCGGCGGCTGGTCCACGTAGCCCCAGGCGAGGTGTTTGCCCGCGGCGAGGAAGTACAGCTCGTCGCCGAAGTAGCCGTAGCGGCCGGCGGTGGCGAGGAGTACGGCGGCGGTGCCCGCGGCGAGCAGGAAGACCGGCCGCCGAGCGAACTCGGCGAGCGCGCGGTCGGGCGTGCTCGGTGCGGTGGCCGTGGTCACGGCGTCCATCCTGCTCCCTGTCGGCAATCG
This sequence comes from Amycolatopsis echigonensis, assembly GCF_002846615.1. Classification (NCBI taxonomy): domain Bacteria; kingdom Bacillati; phylum Actinomycetota; class Actinomycetes; order Pseudonocardiales; family Pseudonocardiaceae; genus Amycolatopsis; species Amycolatopsis echigonensis. The sequence continues at coordinate 6,674,893 of NZ_PJMY01000003.1, forward strand.
GGGGGCTGGCCTCGCCCGGCACCCTACGGGCGAGGCCTGGCGCCGCCGTACTGCGGGTGCCGCCGGTCAGGCTCCGGTGTTCGCCAGCTCGGGCCAGATTTCCGGCCACGGCTGCCGCCTCGCGGTGGCCAGCCACATCGGAGTGCCGTCGAGCACACTCGGCTTCGCGTCCCCGGTCGTCACCGTGCCGATCGGCTCCAGATGGGCGAAGTGCCCGAGCAGCGGCCGGGGATCGGCCCCGACGAACAGCACGTCGCGGGCCGAATCGGGCGGAACGACCAGCGGCGCGTACCCGCGGTTGGGGCTGGCCGGCTCGGGCAGGCCCAGAGCCGGGCCGTAGCGGTCGAGCGCGCTCGCCGTCCAGTAGCTCTCGCCCACGATCGCGGTGTGCGCCGGGTCGGGCAGGCGACGGAACGCCTTGGCGACCGACTGCGCCCCTTCCGGCCAGCCGACCTCAGCGAACGAGAAGGCCGGTGTCGGCAGTGCCGGGTTCCTGGCGAGCCAGGAATGCGGCCACACTGGCAGCGCGGCGGGCAGCATCAGCAGCGCGGACAGCACGTAGACCGGCCACGTCGGGATCCAGCGCCACCACCGTGACGCCTGTCCGTTCTCGAGTTCCACCGCCGCGACCGCCCAGCACGGCGCGAACATGCCCGCGATGTAGTACGACCGGCCGTTCACCGCGATGAAGACCGCCGCGAGCGCGAGCGTGGTCCAGGCGAGGAAGCGGTAGGACCGCAGCCGGGGCGAACGCAGCAGCCGCCACAGGCCGTAACCGAGCAGCACGACCCCGACCGGGACGCCCGCGAGCAGCAGCACCTGCGGGAGCCAGGACAGCCGTCCGCCCCAGGTTTCGCCGACCTCGTTCGAGATCGCCGCGCCCATGCTGAGCTGCGGCCAGCCGTGCCGCGCCTGCCACACGAGCGTCGGGACCAGCGCCAGCGCGGCGATCGCGGAGCCGGCCCACAGCAGCGGACGGCGCAGCAGTTCGCGCGGACCGCAGATCAGCAGCGCGATCCCGGCGACGATCCAGAAGCCGCCGATCAGGAACTTCACGTACAACGCGAGTGCGGTGACGACTCCGGCCCACAACAGCAGACCGTCGCGCCGGGTGCGGATCCAGCGGACCACCAGCCAGAGCAGGACGGTCCAGAGGAACGGGTCGAGGGTCGACGTCGCCAGGTAGTGGCCGCTGGCGACGAACTGCGTGCAGGCGGCGAAGGTCGCGGCGGTGATCGCCTGTGCGCGGGTGCGGCCGCCGAGTTCGCGGGCGATGAGCGCCGCGAACACGACGCCGGCGAGCATCGCCAGCATCGCCGGGATCCGCAGGACGAACAGCGAACCGGGTGCGATCGTGTCCATCGCGCGGGCGAGCAGCGGCAGCAGCGGCGGCTGGTCCACGTAACCCCAGGCGAGATGCCGTCCGGCGGCGAGGAAGTACAGCTCGTCGCCGAAGTATCCGTAGCTGTTCGCGGTGAGCGCCAACGGCACCGCGAGCAACGCGGCGATGCCGACCACGGGCTTCCGGGCGAACGGCGCGACCGAGCGGGACGTCGTGGTTTCTTCCTGTGTCGTGGTCATCGCGATCACTCCCACCGGAAGAATCGGGCGGCGAGCGTCGAACACACGACGGCGACCACCGCGAGCGCCACGAGCGGGAGCCACTGCGGCGCGTGTCCGGCCGCGGTCTCGCGCAGGCTGCCGAGCGTCGCGCCGAGCGGCAGGACGTCGGCGACGTGCTGCAACACTGGCGGGAGCTGTTCTTTCGGCACCCACACGCCGCCGAGCGCGAGCATCGGGAAGAACACGGCCGCGCCGATCCCGTTCGCCGCGCGGCTGCTCGGCACGAAGGCGGCGAGCAGGGTGCCCACCGAGAACAGCGATACCGCGCCGAGCACTGCGACCGCGAGGAACCCGCCCGGGTTCTTCGGCAGAGCCATGCCGAGCGCGATCGTGCCCACCCCCACGACGAGCACGATCGCGACAGCCGCGACGGCGAGGTTCACCAGCAGTTGCGCGGCCAGCAGCCGCGACGGCGGCATTGGGCTCGCCGCCAGCCGCTTCAGCACCCCCTTCTCCCGATGCGCGGCCATCGCGCCGGGCAGCATGTACACCGCGAGAATCCCGAGCAGGAGTGCTACCGCCATCGGCGCGATGAGAGTGGCCAGGGTCGTCTGGCCGCCGAGCTCGGGGCTCGGTTCGCGCGACCCCGGCATCAGCCCGAACACCAGCAGCAACGCCAGCGGGACCCCGAGCACCACGGCGGGCGCGCCCGGATCGCGCAGGAACACCTTCGCCTCGGCGACGGTGAGCTTCGACAGCATTTCCGGTTCCCCTCAGTCCAGTTTCCGGCCGGTCAGCGCGACGAAGGCGTCGTCGAGGCTGGCCTGGTCCACCCGCAGATCGCCCGCCACGACGTCGGCCCGAGCGAGGAACGACGTCACCGCCTGCAGTGCGCCGGAGCCCCCGGTCACCACCAGGTGCGCGCCGTTCCGCTCGGCGGTGAGCACGCCCGGGAGCCCGGTCAGCTCCCCCGGATCGACCGGCGCGGACGGGCGAAACCGGATGCGCTGCTCCCCGCCGACCCGCCCGACCAGCCCCGCCGGGGTGTCGATCGCGACGACGCGCCCGGCGTCGATCACCGCGATCCGGTCGCACAGCCGTTCCGCTTCCTCCATGAAGTGCGTGACGAGCACGACCGTCACGCCCTCCGCGCGGACGGCTTCGACGAGGTCCCAGGTGTCGCGGCGGGCCTGCGGGTCGAGACCGGTGGTCAGCTCGTCGAGCACCACCACCTCAGGGCTGCCGATCAGCGCGAGCGCGATCGACACGCGCTGCTGCTGGCCGCCGGAAAGCTTGCGGTAGAAGGTGTTCCGCTGCTCGGTGAGCCCGAGCAGCCCCATCAGCCGTGCGGGATCGGCCGGCGTGCGGTACATCGCGGCGAACAGGTCGAGCACCTCCGCGACGCGCAGTCGGTCGGGCAGCCGGCTTTCCTGAAGCTGGACGCCGAGGCTCTGGCGCAGTTCGCGGACGTCGCGCCGCGGGTCGAGCCCGAGCACCGAAACGGTGCCGCCGTCGGGGGAGCGCAGGCCCTCGACGCATTCCACCGTGGTGGTCTTGCCCGCGCCGTTGGGTCCCAGGATCCCGAAGATCTCGCCTTGCTCCACGGTGAACGAAACGTCTTCGACCGCCGTCTTCCGGCGATAGCGTTTATGGAGGTTCCGCACCTCGATGACCGGCATGGGCTGGGAGTCCCCTCTCGAATCGCAGCGGTTGCTGCCTTCGAGAATTCCGGCTGGAGGGGCCGATCGGATCAGCGGAACGGCGCGACTTCCGATCCACCGGCGGTAAGCCGCGCATCCACCGATCGGTGGATGCGGAAGTAGATCATCGGGTTGTCGCGGCCGGTGTGCACGACGGCGTCGAGGCCGAGCTCGCGCCTCAGTTCGTTGAGGCAAGCGTACGCGTGTTTCGCCCGGGCACGCGCCGCCGTGAAGTACGGAGTCCGCGTTTTTTCCAGCCAGCGCACCACTTCGGTGCCTTCGGTGAACGGCAGCGGGGTGGCGCGATGGAACACGTCGTGCACGCTCACCGCGGCGTCGATGTTCGGGAAGACGTCGGAGAGGTACCACCTCGCGAAGCGCGCGCCGTGATCAGCGTCGATGAAGAGATAGTCCACATCGGACAGCCAATCGCCGGCGAGGGTGCGCGCGTCGCCCTGGCGGAACTCCCAGCGGCCCTTGGCCAGCGTGTGCGGAACGGTGGTGGTGGCGTTCCCGATGAGGTCGACCGTGGTCAGGCTGCCGGTGCCGTTGTCCGCGAGCGCGCGCAGGATCCAGCTCGTGGACCAGCCGTGCAGCGAACCGATCTCCACGACTTTGTCCGGGCGAAGGTGCCGCAAGAGCAGGTAGGTGGTCTCCGCCTCGACGTCGTCCAGTTGCGTCTTCATCGTCGGATGCGCGCGGCGGTGCGCACGCTGGGCGTCCTTCGCGGCGCGCAATGCTTCGGCGTGCTCGCGATAGAGCGAGCAGACGAGATCGAGCGTCACCTGGTGTGCGGTTCGTTCCATGCCGCTGATCGTGGCCGGGCGAGCCGCCCCGGGTAATCCGGCTGACCGCCGGGCGGGGGTGGGGAATTCCCCCGTTCCCGGTTAGGGATGCCTGCGCCAGCCGAGTGTCATGTCCTTTGTGGACAGCCAGGCGTCCAGGTCGTAGCCGTGCGCGGCGAGGCCCTCGACGGCAGCGTAGGCGACTTCGAGCGCGTATTCGCCTTCCTTCTCCGACAGCAGGTTCCCGGCGACGGCGGCGAGCAGTTCGTCGGTGTCGATCACCCGGACCGAGATCTTGTCCTTGAGCACGAGGTCGAGGTAGAGGTCGGTGGCGATCCAGCGCGGTCCGTCGCGGTGCACGCGCACCACGTCGAGGTAGAAGTCCTGGTCGCGCTCGTGGCCGGGGCTGAACCAGAAGTCGGTGATCCGCAGGCCCAGCTCCGGCAGCAGCCAGGACTCGAGGTAGTGGAACTGCGCCCGCCCCGGCGCCGGCCGCGCCAGGTACAGGCCGAACGGCTCCTCGCGGAACTCCTCCACGTCGCGGCGGATGCCCTTGTTGTCGATGTTCACGCGAGCGGCCGGGTCGAACGTCTCGACCTTCGGCGGGTGCAGATCGGTCATCCGCCCATCCTGCCTGCCCGCGCCCTCGGCGAGAATCTCCGAAACGCCGCTTGAGGGCCCGGGCGGCGAGCTAGAGTTCCCGGGTCATTGGGTTCTCTTGGGGGGACACGCGGTTGTTCGGGATCATCAGGCCCTGCCGGCACCGGCTGGCCGGGCGGCTTCACGCGGACTGGATGGCGCACCTGTGCGGCCTGTGCCTCGCGCTGCGCGACCAGCACGGGCAGTTCGCCCGGGTCGTGACGAACTACGACGCGCTGATCGTGTCGGCGCTGGTCGAAGCCCAGACGCCGAGCGGACCCCGGCGTGCCGCGGGGCCGTGCCCGCTGCGGTCGATGCGCTCGGCGTCGGTCGCGGTCGGTGACGGTGCGCGGCTCGCCGCGGCGGTGTCGCTGGTCCTGGCTTCCGCGAAGGTCGACGACCACGTCGCCGACCGGGACGGCGCATTCGCCCGGCGTCCGGTCGCCGGAGCGGCGCGGCTCGTCGCGCGACGCTGGGCCGCGCAAGGCGGTCGGACAGGTGCTGGCATCGGTTTCGACACCGCGGTGCTGACCGAAGCGGTCGGCCGGCAGGGAGAGCTGGAACGTGCTGTCCGTGCCGGGGACTCGCCTTTGCTCGTGACCGAACCGGCAGAGCTGGCGTCGTCCGCGGCGTTCGCGCAGACCGCGGTGCTGGCCGGACGCCTCGGCAACCGCGCGCCGCTCGCCGAGGCCGGGCGGCTGTTCGGCCGGGTGGCGCACCTGCTCGACGCGGTCGAGGACCTCGCTTCGGATGCCGCGTCCGGTTCCTGGAACCCGCTGCTGGCAACGGGAACCGCGCTGGACGAGGCCCACCGGCTGTGCTCGGACGCGGTGCTCGGGGTCGAGCTGGCGCTGCGCGAGGCGGAGTTCGCCGATTCGGCGCTGGTGCACGCGCTGCTGGTGCACGAGCTGCGACAGGCGGTGCGGCGGGCGTTCGGGCATCACCACCTGCACGGCCAGCAGCCGCCGCCCGGGTGGATCGGGCCGGGGCCGACGCCGCAGCAGTCGCCGTACGGGCCCGGGATCGGCGGGCCGGGGCCCGGGCAGCCGGGGGTGCCCGGGTACGGGCCGCAGCCGGGTTACGGGGCTCCGGTGCCGGGGTACGGAACTGCTGGAATGCCCGGTCCCGGCGGTCCCGGCGGACCGGGCGGTCCGGACGGCCCCGAACCGCCGGAGGGCCGCGGCTCGCTGGGCGGCAAGGGCGGCGGTTGCTGGGCGCCGAAGTTCGCGGTCCCGCCGAAACGCCGCAACTTCTTCGCGGGCTGCGCGATCGCGACGTACATGTGCTGCTCCTGCCAGTTCTGCTGCCGCGATCCGTACCCGGGCCCCTGGAGCGGAGAACCTAACGGCAGCTGCGATTGCGACTGCTGCGATTGCGGAGACTGCTGCAGCTGCTGCGACGGATGCGACTGCTGCGACTGCTGAAGTTCTGACCGCACCGGCACCGGAGGCCCGCGAGGGAAGCTGAGTGCCAGGAACTCAAAGCGCCGCGACGGGCGCGGCTGAGGCGTGTCTGTCCCAGGTCGAAGGATGCCGCAGGGACAGGCTGGCTGTGGGGGCCAGCCCGCCGCGCCGCCGCCTCCGCGGGCAACCGGTGCCGGATCCCCAGCTCAGACGGGCCGTAGCGGAAATTGTCGGTGCCCCGGCCTACCCTGGTTCTCGTGGCTTTCGCAACCGAACACCCCGTCCTCGCCCAGTCCGACTTCCGCCCCGTCTCCGAGGTGCCTCGCGCCGGCGGCCGGTTCGAGGTCGTCAGCGAGTACCAGCCCGCGGGCGACCAGCCCGCGGCGATCGACGAGCTCGAACGCCGGATCAAGGCGGGCGAGAAAGACGTCGTGCTGCTCGGCGCCACCGGCACCGGCAAATCGGCCACCACCGCGTGGCTGATCGAACGCGTCCAGCGGCCCACGCTGGTGATGGCGCCGAACAAGACGCTGGCCGCGCAGCTGGCCAACGAGCTGCGCGAGCTGTTCCCGCACAACGCGGTCGAATACTTCGTCAGCTACTACGACTACTACCAGCCCGAGGCGTACATCGCGCAGACGGACACCTACATCGAGAAGGACTCGTCGATCAACGACGACGTCGAGCGGCTGCGCCACTCCGCCACGATGAACCTGCTCTCGCGGCGCGACGTCATCGTGGTCGCCTCGGTGTCCTGCATCTACGGCCTGGGCACGCCGCAGTCGTACCTCGACCGGTCCACCAAGCTGGAGGTCGGCGGCACGGTGGAACGCGACGTGCTGCTGCGCGCGCTGGTCGACGTGCAGTACTCGCGCAACGACATCGCCTTCGCGCGCGGCACGTTCCGCGTCCGAGGGGACACGGTGGAGATCATCCCGGCGTACGAGGAGCTGGCGATCCGCGTCGAGTTCTTCGGCGACGAGATCGACAAGCTGTACTACCTGCACCCGCTCACCGGCGACATCGTGCGCGAGGTCGACGAGGTCCGGATCTTCCCGGCCACGCACTACGTCGCCGGGCCGGAGCGGATGGAGAAGGCGATCCGCGGCATCGAGGCCGAGCTGGAGGAGCGGCTGGCCGAGCTGGAGAAGCAGGGCAAGCTGCTGGAAGCCCAGCGGCTGCGGATGCGCACCGCCTACGACATCGAGATGATGCGCCAGGTCGGCTTCTGCTCCGGCATCGAGAACTACTCGCGGCACATCGACGGCCGCGGCCCGGGATCGGCGCCCGCCACGCTGATCGACTACTTCCCGGAAGACTTCCTGCTGGTCATCGACGAATCGCACCAGACGGTGCCGCAGATCGGCGGCATGTACGAGGGCGACATGAGCCGCAAGCGCAACCTCGTCGACTACGGTTTCCGGCTGCCGAGCGCCGTCGACAACCGCCCGCTGACCTGGGAGGAATTCTCCGACCGGATCGGGCAGACGGTGTACCTCTCGGCGACGCCGGGCCCGTACGAGATGGGGCAGACCGGCGGCGAGTTCGTCGAGCAGGTCATCCGGCCCACCGGCCTGGTCGACCCGAAGGTGGTCGTGAAGCCCACCGAGGGGCAGATCGACGACCTGGTGCACGAGATCCGCGAGCGCGCGGACAAGGACGAGCGCGTCCTGGTCACCACGCTCACCAAGAAGATGGCCGAGGACCTCACCGACTACCTGCTGGAGCTGGGCATCCGGGTCCGGTACCTGCACTCGGAGGTCGACACGCTGCGCCGGGTCGAGCTGCTGCGCCAGCTCCGGGCGGGCGACTACGACGTCCTGGTCGGCATCAACCTGCTGCGCGAGGGCCTCGACCTGCCCGAGGTGTCGCTGGTCGCGATCCTCGACGCGGACAAGGAAGGCTTCCTGCGCAGCGGCACGTCGCTGATCCAGACCATCGGCCGCGCCGCGCGGAACGTGTCCGGCGAGGTCCACATGTACGCGGACAAGATCACCGATTCGATGCAGTACGCGATCGACGAGACCGACCGCCGCCGCGCCAAGCAGATCGCCTACAACGAGGAACGCGGCCTCGATCCGCAGCCGCTGCGCAAGAAGATCGCCGACATCCTCGACCGCGTCTACACCGAGGCGGAGGACTCGGAGGAGTCGGTCGCGGTCGGCGGCTCGGGCCGCAACGCCTCCCGCGGCAAGAAGCCCGAGCAGGGCGACCGCGTCCGCAGCTCGGGCATGCTCACCGACAAGAACGTGTCGGGGATGCCGCGCGCCGAACTGGCCGACCTGATCCAGCAGATGACCGACCAGATGATGCAGGCCGCCCGCGACCTGCAGTTCGAACTGGCCGCCCGGCTGCGCGACGAGGTCGCCGACCTGAAGAAGGAACTGCGGGGAATGGACGCGGCCGGAATCAAGTAGTTACACCATCTCCGATACCATTACACCATGGCGATGAACATCAAGGATCCGGACGCGGAGCGTCTGGCGGCCGAGGTAGCCGAGCTGACCGGCACCACGAAGACGGGTGCGGTTCGCGAATCGCTGCGCATGATGCGGGACCGGCTGGTTGCGCAACGGCGTGCGGAGCAGAACGCGGACGAGTTCGTGCGCTTCCTGCGGGAGGAGATCTGGCCGCAGGTTTCCCCGGAGAACCGGGGGAAGCCGATCAGCAAAGCCGAGCGTGAGGAAATCCTCGGATACGGGCCGGGTGGCGTGTGATCATCGACAGTTCCGCGATCGTGGCGGTGCTCATGGACGAACCGATGGCAGTGCCGATCGCCCGAGCGATCGGCGGCGCTGAGGAATGCCGGATCGGGGCACCGACCCTGGCGGAGACCTCGATCGTGCTGACGCACAAGGAAGGCGAGCGAGGCGCCACGCTGCTGGCTTCGTTCCTGCAACGGCGCCGGTTCGACATCCTCACGTTCGGCGAAGCGCACTGGCGGACCGCGCAGACCGCGTTCCTGCGGTATGGCAAAGGCAGGCATTCCGCCGCGCTGAACTTCGGCGACTGCCTCACCTACGCGGCCGCGATGGTCGCTGGCGAACCGCTCCTCTGCATCGGCGACGACTTCCCGCACACCGACCTCGAACTGGTCAAGCTGGAGGAGAACTGACGGCACCCGGCAGGAACGAAGCCCCTGGCCGGGGGTGCGCTCCAGACTGAGGCACCCCCGGTTCCCGGACCCTCGCTTCGACTTTCACAGAAACATGCGGCCGTGGCAATGGGTGCGAGGGCAGAACTGAGGCAAGAAAGTCTCTCGTCCCAGGCGAACGCGCCGGAAGAGGTCAGTGCTTCAGCACCTTCTCCACGTACGCCTTCACTGCCGCCAGCGCCGGTTCCGACCGCCACATCCGTTCCACTTGCGCGTCGTCGGACACGCGGTTTTCCGCGATCCGCTGGTGGTAGGGCTGGCGCAGCTGCTGCTTCGTGTGCGCGAACGCCTCCGCGGGCAGTTCGCCGAGCCGGGTGGCGAGTTCGCGTGCCCGGCTGAGCACGTCCTCGCCCGGCACGACCTCGTCGACCAGGCCGCGGGGGAGCGCGTCGGCCATGGTGACCGTCGCGCCGCTGTAGATCAGGGACGGCAGCGGCGTCGTCCCGTAGGTGCAGCGCATGATCTCCAGCGCCGACAACGGGAACGGCACGCCCACCAGCAGCTCGGTCACGCCGATGCGGCCCGGTCCGTCCGCGGCGATCCGGTGGTCGCACGCCGCGGCCAGGACCATGCCGCCCGCGATGGCGTGGCCGTTGACCGCCGCCACCACCGGGCGCGGGAAGCCGAAAACGGCCAGGAACGCGTCCGACAGCGCGGGCAGGAAATCGCCGACGTAGCGCGCGCCGCCCTCGTCGAGAGCCAGCAAGTCCACTCCGGCGCAGAACATGTCGCCGGACCCGGTGAGCACGACCGCGCGCGCCCCGGCCGCGTCGGCCTCTTCGAGTCTGATCACCAGCTCTTTGCAGGTGTCGGTGTCGAGGGTGTTGCCGCGCCCGTGGTCGAGGGTCACGAGTGCGACGCCGTCATCGAGTTCCAGGTGGATCGTCACGCCCCGAACCGTACCGGACATCCGGGCTCAGCTGGTGACGTCCTTGCGTGCGAACCGGCGGCCGGCCAGCAGCAGGAAGACCGTCGTGTAGAGGACCGACGACAGCACCCCGCTGGCCAGGTTCGTCCAGTCGATGTCGGTGGAGATCAAGTCGAGCCAGGCGAACGAGTAGTGCGTCGGCAGGTAGTTCCGCAACCCGCCCAGCGCGGTGATCTGGTCGAGGATCTGCGACAGGATCGCCACCAGCACCGTCCCGCCGACCGCGCCCAGCGGCGCGTCCGTCGACACGCTCAGCAGCAGCGCGAGCCCGGCGACCCAGGCCAGCTGCACCACGATGTACACAGTGGACATCAGCAGCGCGAGCAGGCTGTCGCCGAAGCCGACCGCGTCGCCGGTCGGGCTGATCGCGTCGCCCGCGCCGTACCAGATGATGCCGACCAGCAGCGAAACCACCGGCAGCAGCACCAGCGCGGCGATTGACAGCAGCCCGGACACCGCGGCCTTCTGCCGCAGCAGCCGGTGCCGCGGCACCGGGATCGCCAGCAGGTACTTCAGGCTCGACCACGACGATTCGCTCGCGATCGTGTCGCCGAAGAACAGCGCGACGATCATCGGCAGCAGGAACGTGCCGGACACGAAGAACGCGAGCACCACGAAGTTCGGCGCGCTCGCCGTCGCCAGGTCCACGAACCCGCCGGAGCGGCGGTTCGGACTGGACTGCCCGATCTGGAACGCCACCACCAGGATGAACGGCAGCACCGCGACGAACGCCAGCACCAGCTGGGTCCGCCTGCGGCGCAGCTGCCGTTTCAGCTCCACGCCCAGCCGCAGCGTCCGGTCGGCCCGGTAGCCCGCGACCGCGCCGTCCGGACCGACCTCGGCCGGTTCCGCGGTGGCCAGGTCGCTCAGTTCCTGCAGTGCGGCCGGATCGGTGTGCACCCCGCCGGAACCGTTGCCCTCGCTCATGAATCCTCTCCCACCAGCTGCAGGAACGCGTCTTCGAGCCGGCGGCGCGGCCCGGCCTGCTCCACCGCGACCCCGGCGCGCACGAGCGCCGCGACCGCGTCGGCGCGCGGAAGCCCGTCGAGATTCGCGTGCACCAGGTCGCCCTCGGTCTCGACGTCCGACACCCCGCCGACGCTCTTGAGCGTCGCCGCGGCCGCCGCCGGGTCGCCGACCCGGAACGTGGCCTCGCCGCTCGAGGCCGCCAGTTCGCCGACCTCGCCCGAGGCCACGAGCCTTCCGCGGTGCATGACCACCACGTGCGAACACGTCTGCTCGACCTCGGCCAGGAGGTGGCTCGAGACGACGACGGTGCGCCCGGTGGCGGCGTAGCGCTGCAGGACTTCCCGCATCTGGTGGATCTGCGGCGGGTCGAGCCCGTTGGTCGGTTCGTCGAGCACCATCAGCTCCGGCAGCCCGAGCATCGCCTGCGCGATCGCGAGCCGCTGCCGCATGCCCTGGCTGTAGGTCTTCACCCGCCGGTGCACGGCGTCGCCGAGCCCGGCGATCTCCAGCGCCTCGGTGAAATGCGCCTTCTCGGCCGGCCGCCCGGTCGCCGCCCAGTACAGCTCGAGGTTCGCCTTGCCGGACAGATGCGGCAGGAAGCCGGAGCCCTCGACGAACGACCCGATCCGCGACAGCACCGGCGCGCCCGGCGTGATCCGGTGACCGAACACGCGGATCTCGCCCGCGGTCGGCGTGATCAGGCCCATCAGCATCCGCAGCGTGGTCGTCTTGCCCGCGCCGTTGGGGCCGAGCAGGCCGAGCACCTGCCCCGGTTCGACGCGGAACGACAGGTCCGCCACGGCGGTGAACCCGCCCGCGTACTGCTTGCGCAGTCCCTTGATCACCAGCGGGGTGCCGGCGAGTTCCGGGTCGACGTCGTGTGCCCGGCGGCGCCGGATCGCCGCGATCACGACGACCGCGATCGCGACCAGCAGCGTCGCGCCGATGCCGATCAGCTGCCCGACCGGCAGGGGAGCGCCGACCGACGCGCCGGGCACCACCGGAACGGCGAGCGCGGCGCCGGGCGCGAGCCCGACCCGGAACACCGCAGGCTGCGTCGGCACCGAGTACGCCTGGTCCGTCGTGCCCACAACGAGCCGCAGCGAATGCCCGGAGTCGATCGGCCGCACGACACCCGGCAGCGTCACCGTGACGTCGACCGGCATGCCGTCCGCGGGCAGCCCGGTGACCCGGAACGGCGCAACCGTGTTCGCGGGCAGCACGCGGGTGCCGTCCTGGCCGACGTCGTACAGCTTCGCGAACAGCACCGCTTCCGGCTGCGGATGCGCCGGGTCGGTCGCGACCTGCAGCCGGACCGTGCTCGAACCGGACAGGACGAGCTGGCTGTCGAACGGGGCGGTGCCGAATTGCGCGGCCTGCCCAGGCGGGTCGCTGGAGAACAGGGGAGCCAGCCGGGAGGTGCCGGACGCGAGGCCGTTGAGCCCGGGAATCCCGCTCACCGCGGCCGGATTCGCTCCGGCGGGCCGGACGATCGGCTGCGCCGGACCGGTGAGGGCCACCTGTTTCCGCTCGGTTCCGGCACCGGCGAGCCCGGGGTACGCGGCGGCGTTGACCGTCCGCACCGACGGGGTTCCGTTGGCGCGCAACGTTCCCTGGACGTCGTAGCTGAATCCGTGGCCGGGGTCGCCCTGGCCGGTGAGCGACGACCACAGGAAGTCGCCGATCTTCGCGCGCAGCTGCGGTCCGGGGACGCCGCCGTCGTGGCCGCCGGTGTACCAGATCGTGCGCACCGAGCCGCCCGCCGCGGTGATCTGCCGCGCGGTGGCGTCGGATTGGTCGAGCCCGAACAACGTGTCGCTCTCGCCCTGCACGAGCAGCGTCGGCGCGGTGATCTTGCCGGTGACCGACGAGGGGGAGACGCGGTGCAGGAGCGCGACCGTCTCCGGGCTGGCCTTGCCGGTGGTCGCGAGTTCCTCGTACGCCTTGCACACCGCCGCGGTGAACCGGCCGCACGGATCCGCCGACGGCCGCTCAGCCCGTGCCGCGGCTGACGGCGCGGCGGCTTGCGGTGCGGTGCCTCCGCTGTTCCCGGCCGTGCCGCCGGTGTCGCTGGTGGGCTGCCCCGCCTCGGGTGCTTCGGTAGAGGGCGTGCTCGCCGCGGCCGCACCCGAACCGGCGGAGAAGAAGATGCCCGCCCAGCTCTTCTTGAAGACGCCGTCCGGGGAGAACGCGCCGGCCGCCGGAGTTTTCGCCGACGGAGCGGTCGCGGCCGCGGCGTTCGGCACGAGAGCCTGGCCGAGGTCGTTGTAGGTGATCACCGGCGCGAGCGCGCGCACCCGGTGATCGGTCCCGGCGAGCAGCAGCGACAGCGAACCGCCGTAGGACGCCCCGGTCACTCCGATCTCGGGCGCGCCGTCGGAGCCGGTCGCCACGTCGTGGCTCGCGGCCAGCCGGTCGACCAGCCGGCGCGCGTCGGCGACCTCGCCGTCGGGATCGTTCAGCCCGATTTTGCCGGTGCTGCGCCCGAATCCGCGCGCGGACCAGGCGAGCACCACGAACCCGCGCTGGGCCAGCTCGCGCGCCTGCGGGTCCACACTGGACTTGTCGCCGCCGAAGCCGTGCGCGAGCAGCACCGCGGGCGCGGGCGTGTGTTCGGGGTAGTAGGTCGTGGTGTCGATCCGGACCTGATCGGGGGAACCGGGTCCGGCGGGCATCGAGACGAAGGCGTCCTGGGTCCGGACCGGTGCGGGACCGCGGTCGCGGGTCGCCCAGACGGTCGCCGCGGCCGCGGCGACCAGCACCACGGCGGCGACGGCGGCGAGCCGGGAGCCGCGGGTGCGGGGAAGCGGGATTCGGGGCACGACGCGACGTTATGACGGTTTCGCTGAGAACGCGCACACGACCTCACATGGATTTGATGGTGGTGGTTCTCTCGCACCGGAACCAGCACCGCGGGATCGGCTGAAAGCGATCCCGCGCGCGGCGGCGGAGCCGACGCCATCAATACGGTGACTTGAGCAACCTCGGCTGGCGTTCGCAGCCCGTAACCGGCAGACTGAACGCGCTGTGAGGGGAGTATTCCTTCGCGGCGGTGTCGTCAGCACGGTGATCCGGTGAGTCATTCGCCGAGGTCCCCGGCACCGTCGGCCGGTTTCGCACCGGCGGGAGAGACCTCCGGTTAGTTGCTGCTGCGCACTATCCGGAGGTTTCTGAGATGACTGTCCCCCTGTGGCTGTGGTTCGCGACAGTCGGCGGGCTGCTCGCGCTGATCGCCGTGGACCTGATGATCGTCGACCACAAGCCGCACGAGGTGACCACCGGCGAGGCCGCGCGCTGGGTGATCTTCTACATCGCGTGCGCCGTCCTGTTCGGAGCCGGCGTCTGGATCTTCGCCGGGCACGATCCCGGGGTCCAGTTCTTCACCGGGTACATCACCGAGTACTCGCTGAGCGTCGACAACCTCTTCATCTTCATGGTCGTCATGGCCTCGTTCAAGGTGCCCGCGATCCACCAGCACCGCGTGCTGCTGGTCGGCATCCTGCTCGCGCTCGGCATGCGCAGCGTGTTCATCGCGGTCGGCGCGGCGCTGATCAACCAGTTCGTGTGGGTGTTCTTCGTCTTCGGCGCGGTGCTGGTCTGGACCGCGATCAGCATGCTGCGCGGCAACGGCGGCGGCGAGGAGGAGTACCACGAGAACGCGCTCACCCGCTGGGTGCGCAAGCTGTTCCCGGTCACCGACGACTACCGCGGCCACAAGTACCTGGTGAAGGAAGGCGGCAAGCGGAAGATCACGCCGATGCTGCTGGTGATCGTCGCGATCGGCTCGGCCGACCTGCTGTTCGCGGTGGACTCCATCCCGGCGATCTTCGGCATCACCCAGGAGGCGTTCCTCGTCTTCACCGCCAACGCGTTCGCGCTGATGGGCCTGCGGCAGCTGTACTTCCTGCTCGGCGGGCTGGTCACGAAGCTCGTGTACCTCAGCTACGGCCTCGCGGTGATCCTCGCCTTCATCGGCGCGAAACTGGTGGTGCACGCGCTGCACGAGTACCACCTCGCGCCGGACTGGCTCGACATCAGCAACTGGATGTCCCTCGGGGTCATCGTCGTGGTCCTGACCGTCACCACGGTGCTGAGCCTGGCCAAGGCCAAGCGCGACGAACGGCGGGCGGTCGAGGCCAAATAGGTCGTTTGCCTTGCTAAGGATCGGGTACGGTCGTCGGCATGCGTCCTGCCGACATCGAAGTCCTCGCCGTCCCCGGCCGTCCCGCGCTGCGCGGTGACCTCCTGCTCGCCGCGGTGAGCAGTCCCGACCTGGAAACCGACCAGTACCGCAGCACGATCCGGCGGATCTCGCTCTCCGGCGGCGAAACGCCGTGGACGCACGGTCCGCGCGACTCCTCGCCGGCGATCTCGCCGGACGGCCGGTGGGTCGCGTTCCTGCGCGCGGGCGACGGCAAGGGTGCCGAGGGCAGCCCGCAGGTGCACGTGATGCCGGTCGGCGGCGGCGAATCCCGGAGGCTCACCTCGCTGCACCTCGGCGCGGACGCGCCGGTGTGGGCCCCGGATTCGCGCTGGCTCGCCTTCACCGCGCGGGACCCCGAGCCGGGCCGCTACGGCACCGAGGACGCCGACGAGCGCACACCGGAGCCCGCCGCCGAAGCGCCGCGGTTGATCAAGCGGCTCGACTACCGGATCGACAACATCGGCTTCCTGCGCGACCGGCCGAAGCGGCTGTTCGTGCTCGACACGTTCGAAGACAGCGAGCCGGAGGCGGTGACCCCGCGCGACTACAGCGTCAGCCAGCCGGTCTGGACGCCGGACGGCGAGCGCGTCGTCGTGACCGTGCCGCATGACTTCGACCGGACGGAAACGCGCGAGCACGACCTCGTCGCGTTCCCGGTCGACGGCGGCGAACCCGAAGTGCTCGCCGCGTGCGCCGGTTACGCCGATCAGCCGGTGTACGCGCCGGACGGCACGCTGTACTTCATCGGCACGTCCCATGAGGACGGTGTGGTCGTCGCTTCCAACGCCGGTCTGTACGCAGTCGTGCCGGACGGGAAACCGCGGCGGCTGACCGATGTCGAGACGGTGGACCTCGAGCCCGGCTCCGGCCCGGCGATTCCGCTCGGCGACGAGGTCCTGGTCGCCGTGCGCAACCGCGGTGCGGTGGAGCTGCGGGCGATCCCGGCGGACGCCGAAGGCGCGAAACTCGACGACTTGCGCGTGCTGCACGCGGGGCACTCGGCGGTCCACGGATTCGCGGCGGACGGCGAAACCGTCGTCGCGGTAGTGGCCGGTTTGGACACCGCGGGCGAGTTGGTGGTCCTGGGCTCCGACGGTCCGCGCGTGCTCACCGATTACTCGAAGCCGTTGCGGGACAAGGGTCTTTGCGAGGTCGTGGAACTCGAAACGACCGCGCCGGACGGCTACCCGGTGCACGGCTGGCTCGTGCTTCCGGAGGGCGAAGGGCCGCATCCGGTGCTGCGCGTAGTGCACGGCGGACCGTTCGCCCAGCAGGAATGGACGGTGTTCGACGAGGCGCAGGTGTACGCGTCAGCCGGTTTCGCGGTCGTGCTCGGCAACCCGCGCGGTTCGGCCGGATACGGGCAATCGCACGGCACTTCCGTCGTGCACAACCTGGGCACCGTCGATGTCGACGACGTGCTCGCGCTGCTCGACAAGGCGCTGGAGCGGCCGGATCTCGACTCGTCGCGGACCGGGATCATGGGCGGTTCCTACGGCGGGTTCATGACGAGCTGGGTCGCCGCGAAACACCCGGACCGGTTCCGCGCGGCGTGGAGCGAGCGCGCCGTGAACGCGTGGGATTCCTTCGCCGGCAGCTCCGACATCGGCTACTACTTCACCGAGGGCTACGTCGGTGCGGACCCGGAGGAACAGCGTCGCCGCAGCCCGCTCAGCTACGCCGCGGACGTGCGGATCCCGTTCGCCGTCGTGCATTCCGAACAGGACTGGCGGTGCCCGCTGGAGCAGGCGCAGCGGCAGTTCGTGGCGCTGCGCCAGGCCGGCGTCGAGACGGAATTCCTGCTGTTCCCCGGCGAAGGACACGAGCTGACGCGCTCGGGCAAGCCGCGGCACCGGGTGCAGCGGTTCGAGGCGGCGCTGGCCTGGTGGACCCGGCACCTCAGCTGAGCAGCGTGTAGTTCAGCTCCTCGCACACGCGCCCGAGCGGCACGTCGAGCCCCGGATGGTCCAGCGGAAGCAGGACGTCCGGGGCGATCGGCAGCGCCGCGCCCGCGGGCGGGTCCCACAGGCACACCGAGGGCTTGCCCGCGTCCATGGACGAGCGGTACCAGAGCCCGTCGAGGTCCGGCATCGCGCCGCGGATCGCCCGCGCCCACGCCTGGGTGATCTTCTTCGGGCCGCTGGAGATCTCCTGCGACGCGCCGACCCGGGTCGGCCACAGCCCGGTGAGGTCGAGCAGCCGCAGCACCCGCGTCGGGCGCACCACGACCAGCCGGGGCCCGCGCGTCGTGCGGTCCACCGTCGAGGTCGTCTGGAACACCTCGGCGACGCTCGTGCGCACGGTCAGCCCGAAATAGAGCACGCCGTTGCCCGGGTCGGTGACCGGACGGCCGCCCCGGCCGGGCGTCTGCTGGTCGAACCGGCCGTGCGGGAGCGGGCCGGTGTAGCGGAAGGTGTTCCACTGCTGCGGATGGTTGCCGTGCGCGGTGAAGATGCGGACCAGCCGGGTCTCGGGCTGCACCGAAACCACGTCGTGGCTGCGGTCCAGCCCCTTGACCAGAGCCGACCGCGCCGGAGGCGAGGGGAGCCGGGCCATGCGGGGGAGGTTGTCCGTCCTGTGTCGGGGCAGGGGGCGGGCCTGCGCCGCGGCGGGCGCGGCGGTGCGCAGGCGGGAAGGTCAGCGGGTCAGAACGGCGAGCCGAGGGTGGCGACGAGCCGGGCCACCTGCTCGGGGTCGCCGCCGGCGAGCAGCCACTGCCGCGGCGTGGCCGGCCGGTCGCTGATCACCAGGTCGGACTGCGGGGTGTTCATGAACGCGGCGACGACCAGCGCCGGCTGGTCCTCGGGAACGGCGCGCAGCACGGTTTCGAGACCGGGCAGCACGCCCGCGCCGTTGAACTGCCACGCGGGCAGCCGCCAGCCCTGATCCTTCCAGCCGGTGAGCCTGCCTTCCTTGAGGCGGTGCCGGATCCGGCTGTCGTCGACGTTGAGCATCTCGGCGGCCTGGCCGACCGACAGCGCGGAATCGGCGAGCACGGCGTGCGCGGCGACGGTGCGCGCGCGGAAGTCCGGTTCGCTTTCGTCGCGCGGGCTCAGGTCGAGGCCCGCGTCGGTGAGCGCGGCCCGCTGGTCGGGGGAGAAGTAGTGCGAGGGGTCGGGGTTGGGCGGCGACAGCCTGCGGGCCGCGTCCTCCACGAGCGTGAGAAACTCGTTCGCGTCGGCTTTGAGGCCGGCTCTTGCGAGAACGTTCTCCAGCGCTATCGACATACGCTCAGACTAGCGCGTGTGTGCGGGTTCGTGCGGTTTCTCGCCTTTTTGTGGGTGAATTCACCAAAGATCGACACGCATCGCACAGAAGTCAACACGCGCTGTAGGCGAGTTCGGGACAGTCTGCCCCGCACCGGGTGGCTTGTCCAGGCTTTCGAGTGCTTGACACTCCCGGGCCGCCGATTTACGTTGCGAGCGAGTAATCGGTTTCCCGCCCTCGGGTGCGGCCCGTGCTCCGTCGTCCGCGGCGGACGCTGGGGGGACAGGGGGTGGGGCGTGCCTGGCGGCCCGGCGGATCTCCGCCGGGCCGCCAGGCACGTCGTTTCCCTCCGCACCCGGCGTGCGCGCCGGATCTCGCCGCGCGCGGGCTTCAGCGGTGCGAGCTCTGCCGGTCGATCAGCTGCGCGTCGAGAGTCGTGGTGACCGGCTCGCGGGTGCTGTCGGCGATGCGGGCCAGCAGCAGTTGCGCGGCGACCCGGCCGATCTCGTACGCCGGCTGCGCCACGACGGTCAGCGGCGGGTCGATCAAGGTCGTCCACGGGGCGTCGTCGAACGAGACGATGCCGATGTCGCGCCCGGCCCGCAGCTTCCGCGCCGCGAGCGCCTCCAGGACCCCGATCGCCATCGTGCTGTTGGCGACCAGCAGCGCGTCCGGCGGCGCCGGCTGGTCCAGCAGGTCCCCGGCGGCGCGGCGCGCGCCTTCCGCGCGGTATTCGGCGCGGCGGTAGATCGCGTTCTCCTCGCCGACCGCGTCGAGGTAGCCGGACAGCCGGTCGTCGGCGGTGCGCACGCCGGACGGCCCGCTCAGGCACGCCACCCGCCGGTAGCCGTTCGCGACGAGATGGCGGGTCGCCTGCCGGGCGGCGCGGCGGGTGTCGACGAGCACCTGGTCGCAGTCGGTGCCGGGAAGCGGCCGGTCGACCGCGACCACCGGCGTGCCGAGCCGGCGCAGCCGGGTGACGTTCGTGGCCGGGCCGGTGGGGGACAGCAGCACGCCCGCGACGCGTTCCTGCAGCGCGACGTCGAGGTACCGGCGTTCCTTGTCCTCGTTCTCGTCGGAATTGCAGAGCACCACCGAATACCCCGACACCTGCGCGAGATCCTCGACCCCGCGCGCGATCGAGGTGAAGAACGGGTTCTCGACGTCGGAGATGATCAGCGCGAGCACCGCGGTCTCCTGGCGGCGCAGATTGCGGGCCAGTCCGTTCGGGTGGTAGCCGAGTTCCTCGGCCGCCTCGAGCACCCGGGCGGCCAGCTCGGGGTCCACTGTGGACTTCCCGTTCAGGGTCCGCGACACCGTGGCGGTCGAGACGCCTGCCCTGGCGGCGACGTCGCTGATCGTGGCCACCGAGCCTCCTCGTCCTGGCTTCCTTGACACCCCGGAGACCGCAGAATACCGTCCCGGGTAATCGTTTACCGTCAGCTTACCGGGGGTGCGGCGATGCAACCGGGCCCGTTGCTCGGCATCGACATCGGCACGTCCAGCTCTAAAGGCGTCCTCGTGGGTGCGGACGGCACTGTACTGGCGCGCGCCGCCCGCCCGCACAGCACCTCCCGCCCGCGGCCCGGCTGGTTCGAGCACGACGCCGAAACGGTGTGGTGGGCCGCGTTCGCCGAGCTGGTGCGCGAATTGCTGGCCGGCGGGCGGAAACCCGCCGGTCTCGCGGTGAGCGGCATCGGCCCGGTGCTGCTGCCCGCCGACGCCGACGGCCGCCCGCTGCGCCCGGCGATCCTGTACGGCGTGGACACCCGGGCCGGCGCGGAAATCGCCGAGCTGACCGCCGAACTCGGCGAAGAGTCCATTGTGGAGCGCTGCGGGAGCGCGCTGTCGAGCCAGGCGGTCGGCCCGAAGTGGCGGTGGCTGTACCGGCACGAGCCGGACGTCGCCGCGCGGGCCCGCCAGTTCCTGATGGCGAGTTCGTACCTCGTGCGGCGGCTGACCGGCGAATACGTGCTCGACCACCATTCGGCCAGCCAGTGCGACCCGATGTACGACCTGCGCGCGGGCGGCTGGGCGGAGGACTGGGCCGCGCTCGTCGCGCCCGGGATCGATTTGCCGCGGCTCGCCTGGCCGACCGAGGTGGCCGGGACGGTCACCGCTCAGGCCGCCGCTGAAACCGGACTGCCGGCCGGATTGCCGGTCACCTGCGGCACGATCGACGCGTGGGCCGAAGCGACCAGCGCCGGAGTGCGCGACCCCGGCGACACGATGGTCATGTACGGCACCACGATGTTCCTCGTCCAGGCTGTCGCCGAGGCTCGCCCGGTGCCCGGATTGTGGGCGACGCGCGGGGTGGTGCCGGGCAGCTACTCGCTGGCCGCGGGAATGGCGACGTCCGGCGCGATCACCGACTGGCTGCGGGAACTCTTCGACGGCGACTTCGCCGAACTCGTCGCCTCGGCCGGTCAGGTTCCGGCCGGAAGCCGCGGACTTGTGATGCTGCCGTACTTCGCGGGCGAGCGGACTCCGCTGCCGGATCCGTTGGCACGCGGGGTGATCGCCGGGCTGACCACCTCGCACGGCCGGGCGGAGCTGTACCGCGCGGCGTTGGAAGGAACGGCTTACGGGGTGCGGCACAACCTCTCCGCGATGGGTGCGCCCGCGCGCCGGTTGGTCGCGGTCGGCGGCGGCACCCAGGGGCGGGTGTGGACGGGGATCGTGAGCGACGTGACGCGCACGCCGCAGCATCTCCCGACGGAAACGGTGGGCGCGTGCTTCGGGGACGCGTATTTGGCGGCGGTGGCGGTCGGGCTGGAGCCGGACATCGAGGCGTGGAACCCGGTGGCCGAGGTGATCGAGCCGGATCCGGCCCGGGCGGATCGGTACGACGAGTTCTACGAGCACTACCGTGCGCTGTATCCGGCGACGATCGACGTCGCGCATTTCCTTGCGCGACAACAAGATTTGGCGGCGGAATGAGTTACCGGGCGAAGTAGGCGCCCGGGGTGAGGCCGGTGAGGGCCCGGCATTCGCGGGTGAGGTGCGGTTGATCGGCGTACCCCGCGGCGACGGCCAGGTCGGCGAGCGTCGCCGTGGCGGGTGCCAGTGCGACGGCTCGTTGGAAGCGCAGGACGCGGCGGTAGGTGGCCGGTCCGTAGCCGACCGCGAGGGTGAACAAGCGGCGCGCCTGGCGTTCGCTTCGGTCTGCTTTTGCCGGATGCCACGCCGAGGGGCCGTCGGCGTTGGCCTGACGCCGTGCCGGTCGCACGTCCAGTGCGGCCGAACGCGCTGCGGCTTGCGTGCCCGAGCGCGCCGGTTGCCGGGGAGAACGAGACTCCCCTCGGACGGGAATCTCGGCGGCTAACTGCGCCAGCATCCGCTCCACTACCGGGTCCGCGGCAGCCGCCCGGGCCGCCGCGACGTCGGCCATCGCGTCGGCGAGATCGCGGCCGCTGAGGATCTCGTCGGCGAGGGTCGCGCCGCGGTGGTTCCAGAGGTCCGTCAGCGAGACCCGGCTGTCGCGCAGTTCGTCCGCGCCCACGCCGAGCATCGCCGCTGCCGCTCCCGGCTGGAAGCGCAGGCCGCGCAGCCGCGTGCCGGGCGGGAAGACCGACGTCCACGCCGTCGTGTCCGGCCCGGCCACGAACACCTGGCCGGCATCGGCGACGAGGTCCACGCACCCGTCGGGGACGATCCGCTTCGGGCCGGGCTCCGCCGATTCCCAGCGGCACCGCACGAGGCGGCGCAGCGAGTGCGGCGGCGGGCTTTCCGAGTACACCCCGCGATCATGCCTCGCGGGTACGACAGAATGCCTCCATGACCCCGATCGATGCCTTGGCCTGGGTCCACGTACGGGACCGTCGGCTGCTGTCCGTCCGCACGACCGGCAAGGAAAAGTTCTATCTCCCCGGCGGCAAGCGCGAACCCGGCGAGGGCGACGTCGAGGGTTTGTGCCGGGAGATCCGCGAGGAACTGGGCGTCGCGCTCGACCCGCTCAGCTTCCGGTTCTTCGCGCTCCTCGACGAGCAGGCCGACGGTTTCGCCGACGGCCGCCGCGTCCGGATGACCTGCTACACCGCCGACCACACCGGCGAACCGGAGCCGTCGGCGGAGATCGCCGAGGCCGCCTGGCTGCGCGCCGCGGACGCCGCCGCCTGCCCGCCCGCCGGACAGCGCGTGCTGCGGATGCTGTCCGAAGCGGGGCTCGTCGACTGATCACCCTGCGTCACCTGGGGCGTGCGCGAGCGTCGTCGCCATCGTGCGTGGTGACCGTGCCCGTGAGCGAACGCCGGTTACCCCCGTCAGGGTGAAAAGAAGTCAATTTTCTCGGGTTGGCTAACGCCGTGTAACGGTCCGGCGAAGAACCAGACGTCGCACTCGCGGGAAGTGCGCTCGAGAAGAGAAGACCTCTCCATGGGTGTTCCTGGCGCGACCCGGCCCACGGCGGTTCGGGGGGAACCGGGCAGGCTGCGGCCGCTCGGAAGCGGGGTGGTCGTGGTCGGCGTCATCGCCGTCGCGGTCGCCGTCGCGTGGTACGTCATGCCGAAAGCGACCCCGGACCGGCCCGCTCCGGCCGCGTCGGTGCCGTCGGTGACCGTCGAACCGGCGATCGCGCGCGAGGTGACCCGCACGGTCGTCTACGAACTGACCGGCGAGGACGTGGCGCGCAACCTCACCTACGTCGCGGCCGGCGGCGACCTCGAACAACAGGCCGAGGTGCGGCTGCCCTGGTCGGTGACGGTGCAGCGGACGACCGCCGCCGAGCAGCCGGTGTTCAGCAGCCTGGTCGCGCAGAGCACCGGGGCGCTGCTGTGCCGGATCCGGGTGGACGGGCACGTGGTCGCCGAGAAATCGGTGGCGGGGGAGGGGCGGCAGCTCAGCTGCAGCGCCTGACCTGGGCGCCCCTCCAGCGCCGCATCCAAAGCCGCGCGTGGGTTCTCAGCAGCGCGTTAGCGGCGGATTCGCTGTCGTGCTGCTCGCCGGGTCGGTGCGGAGCACTGGCTGAAGAGGCGGGCCCGCATGGGCTCCGCTCTCGAGGCATCGCACGCCTGCCCGCAGAGAAAACCTCAGCGCTGGGCACGGAGGAGGGCCCGGCTCACCGCGCCGAGTCCCTGCCTGCGGCAGGATCACCACCGTGAACGGTGCGATCGGATTCGGGCCCGCGCTGATCGCCGTGCTCGCGGTGCTGACGCTCGCGGGGGCGGCCGTCGTCCGGTTCGGGCAGCTCGGGCAGGGCCGGGCGGTGGTCGTCGCGGCCGTCCGCGCCGTCGCTCAGCTCGCGCTCGTCTCCCTGGTCATCACGGTCATCCTGCGTTCGGACTGGCTGACCGGACTGTTCGTCCTCGCGATGTTCTCCATCGCCGCCGCGACGTCCGCCAGCCGGATCGGGGTGCCGCGGCGGATCGGGTGGGTCGCGCTGTCGCTGGCGTCCGGCGTTGTCCCGGTGCTGGGGCTGGTGCTCGGTTCCGGCGTCGTTCCGGCGAAGCCGATCTCCGTCGTGCCGGTCGCGGGAATCGTGATCGGCGGGTCGATGACCGCGACCTCGCAGGCGGCCCGCCGCGCGCTCGACGAACTCAAGCAACGCCGCGGCGAGTACGAAGCCGCGCTCGCGCTGGGATTTCTGCCGAGGCACGCCGCGCTGGAGATCTGCCGTCCGTCGGCGGGACACGCGTTGATCCCAGCGCTCGACCAGACCCGGACGGTCGGCCTGGTGACCTTGCCGGGCGCGTACGTCGGCGTCCTGCTGGGCGGGGCGAGCCCGCTTCAGGCCGGTACGACGCAGGTGCTGGTGCTGATCGGCCTCCTGGCCGCGGAGGCGATCGCCGTGCTGGTGACGGTGCAGCTCGTCGCGGCGGGATCGATCCGCCGCGACGAGCCGGCTCAGCCGAGCGGGGCGGCCAGGTGAGAGCGGTCGTTGAAGCCGCGGATCAGCCAGTTGTCGCCGTGCACCACGAGGTGGGAGATCGATCCGTTGTCCGCGCCGAGGAACGCGAACCGTTCCAGCGCGCGGCTCGCCTGGGCGAACGCCTCGCCGATCACGCCGCCGTGGGTGAACACCGCGACTCGCTGGTCCGGATGCGCCGCGGCGATGCGCGTGAGCGCGGCCCGGATCCGCCGGCCGAACGCTTCGTCGGATTCCGCGCCGGGCAGGACGTCCCACCGCTGTTCTTCCCACAGCTTCTGGGCCAGCGGATGCCCCTCGGCGGTGTGCTTGCGGAACAGCCCGTTTTCCCATTCGCCGAGGTGGATCTCGCGCAGATCCGGCTCGACGACCGGGGTGAGGCCGAGCTTTTCCGCCAGCGGCGCCGCGGTCTGCGCGGTGCGCCGCAATGTGGTCACGTACAGCGCTTCGATGCGTTCCGACGCCAGCCGCTCGCCCACGCGCGCGGCGTGGTCGCGGCCTTCCGGCGCGAGGTCCGGGTCGGCCTGGCCGTCGACGAGATCGAACGGCTCGCTGAGCCGTTGCGGCATCGATTCCCCGTGGCGCACCAGGAAAATTTCCGTGGCGCCCGAAGGCGGGCTGAAGCGGTGCTGGCGGTACTCGACTTCCTGTTCGGGCGTGCTCATGCCCCGACCCTAACCGGTCGGCTCACCCGAGTTGCTTGTCCACGAAGCACCACCGCCACGTCTCGCCCGGCTCGAAGCTGCGCATCACCGGATGCCGGGTCTCGTGGAAATGCTGCGAGGCGTGCTTGCCCGGCGACGAGTCGCAGCAGGCGACGTGCCCGCACTTGAGGCACATCCGCAGGTGCACCCAGGTCAGCCCGGCCTCGAGGCATTCGGCGCAGGAGTCCCGGGAACTGGGCTCCTGCGCCGGCCATTCGTGGTCGAGGTGCTTGCACGAACCGGCCGTGGCGGCGGGGGTGCTGAGCTCGCGTTCGGCCACCGGCGGTTCCTCGTCGTCGCGGTCGAGCATCGACTCTTCGATGTCGAGCCGGGCGAGCACGCGGCGCAGCACCGCGTCGTCGGCGGTTCCCCGGTCGCGCGCGCTCAGGAACTGTTCGCGTTCGGTTTCCAGTAGCTGGACGCGAAGCCGGCGGTAGGCGTCGCTCGGGGTTTCGGCGAGCGTGCTCTGCCTGCCGAGCTGTTCCCACGCGGCGTCGGAGCGGCCCTGCAACCGGTCGCGCAGCCGCTCGATCACCTCGGGCGGATCTTCCGGACGGCGCAGTTCCTCGAGTTTCGCGAGCGCGGCCCGGGTCATGTCGTGCAGCACGGCGGCTTCCTGCAGCGCGTCCTCCGCCGGGTCCGGACGGGGCAGCCGCAGCCGCCGGATCAGCGGCGGCAGCGTCATGCCCTGCACCACGAGCGTCCCGGCCACCACCACGAAGGCGGCCAGCACGAGCACCGCGCGCTGCGGGGTGTCCGCGGGCAGCACGAACGCCGCGGCGAGCGTGACCACGCCGCGCATCCCGGCCCACGCGATCACCGCCGAATAGCGCCACGGCCACACCTTGCCTCGCTGGAAGCCCAGCGTCTTCAGGACGCGTTTCACCACGCCGATCCCGGCCATCCACAGCATGCGGGTCAGGATCGTCGCGGCGAGCACCGCGGCGCAGATCCCGGCGAGCTGCCACAGCGTCAGCCCGCTCTTGCCGACCTCGTGCAGGATTCTCCGCACCTGCAGGCCGATCAGCAGGAAGACCATGTTCTCCAGCAGGAACTGGACGGTCTCCCAGTTCAGCCTGCTCGCCAGCCGCGACGGCCCGGACTGGATCCGCGGCGTCTGGTGCCCCTGGATGAGCCCGGTGACGACCACCGCCAGCACACCGGATCCGTGCACCGCTTCAGCGAGCAGGTACGCCGCGAAGGGCACCGCGAACGACAGCGCGGTGTCGGTGATCGTGTCCTCCAGCTTCGCCCGCACGTACGTGACGATCAGCCCGACGAGGAAGCCGACGACGATCCCGCCGACGGCCGCGAGGAGGAAGTCGAGACCGACCTGCCAGAGGCTGACCGCTCCGGCGATCGCCGCGATCGCGGTGCGCAGCGCGACGAGCGCGGCGGCGTCGTTGAAGAGGCTTTCGCCCTCCAGCAGCCGGACGAGCTTGCGCGGCATCCCGACCCGCCGCGCGACCACGCTCGCCGCCACCGCGTCCGGCGGCGCGACGATCGCGCCCAGCGCGATCCCGGCGGCCAGCGGCAATCCCGGCACGACCAGCCAGGCGACCAGCCCGACGCCGAACGCCGTGAACACGACGAGCCCGACCGACAGCAGCGCGATCGGCCCGCGAAGCTTGCGGAACGCGATCAGCGACGTCTGGATCGACGCCGAGTACAGCAACGGCGGCAGGAGTCCGATGAGGACGACTTCCGGGTCCAGTTCGTACTGCGGCACTCCGGGGACGAACGACACCGCGACGCCGACCGCGACCAGGCACAGCGGCGCGGACCAGTCCATCCGGCGCGCGACGACGGTCACCAGGAGGACCGTCAGGACCAGCGCCACCAGTTCCGCTGCGATTTCCACCGCACAATCATCACCCGCGGCCTCGGAGCGTGCGCACGGACCGGCGTTAGGCTGCGGTCGTGACGACGGTGGAGACGCGGGCCGGTGCCGTCCGCGGCGAGGTGCGGGACGGAGTCGGGTTTTTCCTGGGGGTCCCGTTCGCGGAGCCGCCGGTGGGGGAGTTGCGGTTCCGGCCGCCGGTGCCGGTCGCTTCCTGGACCGGGGTGCGCGACGCGACGGAGTTCGCGGGCAAAGCTCCGCAGCCCGACGTGACCGGGAAACGCTTCGTCGGCGACGAGGACTGCCTGTACGTCAACGTCTACGCACCCGAAGCGCCCGGCTCGTACCCGGTGCTCGTGTGGATCCACGGCGGCGGCGGGGTGATGGGCGCTCCGCATCAGTTCGACGCGTCCGCGTACGCCCGCAACGGCGTGGTCGTCGTGACCGTCGGGTATCGGCTCGGGGTGCTCGGCCTGCTCCGGCTGCCCGGGGTTTCCGACGGGAATCTCTCGCTGCACGACCAAGTGCTGGCGCTGGAATGGGTCCGCGACAACGTGGCTGCGTTCGGCGGCGACCCTCGCCGCGTCACGCTCGCCGGACAGTCCAATGGCGGCCGCACCGTGGGGACGTTGCTGGCGGTTCCCGCCGCGCGCGGGCTGTTCAGCCAGGCGATCGTGCAGAGCGGCACCGGCGTGGGTTCCGTCGTGCACACCCCTGCCGAGGCGGAAGCTGTCGGCGAGGCGGTGCTGGCCGAGCTGGGAAACGCGGATCTGTCCAGGCTGCCGGTCACGGAGATTCTGACCGCGCAGCAACGGGTCACGGCTCAGCTCGGCACGCTCGTGCCGTACCGGGTGGTGGTCGACGGGGATCTTCTGCCGCGGCGGCCCGGCGAAGCGGTGGCGGACGGCGGCGCGCGGGAGGTCCGGATCCTCGCCGGAACCACCGCGGATGAGCAGGATCTGTTCTCCTGGCTGCAAACCGGCGGCGCGAAACTGCTCGGCGCCGGCTCGACGATGCTCGAACCGGACGACATCGCCCGGATGACCGAGGCGTACCGGGACCTGCTGCCGGACTGGCCGGACGACCAGCTGGTGAACCGCGTCCGCACGGCGGGGGACTGGTGGCTGCCGGCGATCCGGCTCGCCGAGGCCCAGCACGCGGCGGGCGGCACGGCCTGGATGTACCGGCTGGACTGGCGGATCGCGCCGCGCGGGCGGGGCCTCGGCGCGGCGCACGGGGTCGACCTGCCGTTCGTGTTCGACGATGTCCGCAACCCGAACTGGCGTTTCCTGTTCGCCATCGCCCGCCCCGATCCGGAGCGGCTGCGGGCGATGGCGAAGGAGATGTTCGAAACGTGGGTCCGGTTCGTGGCGACCGGCGATCCGGGCTGGGACCCGTACGCGCCGGAAGACCGGGTGACCCGGCTGTTCGACGACGTCAGCACGACCGTGTCCGATCCGGATCGGAAGCAGCGGCGGCTGTGGGACTAGCGGGCCGGGCCCGCTGGTCCCGCCTGCTCAGCCGCGGACGGTCTGCGTGCCGGTGTTCCAGCCCGCGACCCGCACCGACGGAGCCGAACCGTGCAGGTCGGCCGTGCGGTAGGCGGCGGTGAGCGTCACCGATTCGCCCGGCCACAGGCTGACCTGATTGTCCGACCAGGACACCGGAAGGACCGGCGTGCCCGCGCTGTCCACCACGTGCGTGTCCACCATGAACGCCGGGGTCTTGCCCGACGAGGTGTTGGTGAGCTTCACCGTGGTGACTGTCGTGCCGTCCGGACCCGGTGCGGAGGTCGCCGCGGTGGCCACCTTCGCCGCGCCCAGCTTCGACAGCCCGGACAGGTCGGCGTACGAGGAGGTCGGCGTGTAGTACCAGTCCGACTTGCTCCAGTCGAGCTTGTCGTCCTTGGTGGACAGCCAGTACACGTTCCGGCTGACCTCCTTGCCCGCCGAATCGGTGAGCACCAGCTTCGCCAGGTAAGTGGACGAAAGCCCGCCGACCGAACCGATGTCGAGCGCCTTCGCGTGCGCGCCGCCGCCGTTGACCGACAGGTCCTTCTTGGTCTTCGAGAACTTCTTCGTTCCGTCGGTGTTGTACAGCTCGACGGTGGCGGTCAGGCCGGACGCTTTAGTCGTGGTGGAGTTGACCACCTCGGCCGAGCGGGTGTCGTACGAGTACTGGATGTGCAGCGGCTCGTTCGCCTTCTTGGCGCCGAAGTAGGAGCCGTTCTGGTCGAGATAGGCGTCGAACAGCTGCCAGTGCAGCGACGTCCAGCCGCTGTTGAGCATCCAGTAGATGAGCCCGGTCGACGGATCCTTCGCGTCGGTGAAGTTGCGGGAGTGCGATTCGAACTCCGCGCGGACGTTCTCGTACTGCGCCAGCTGCGCCTTGCGGACGAAATCGTCCAGGCTCGCCGGCTTGCCGTAGCGGCCGGCCAGCGCGTCGCCGAAGATCTTCAGGTTGGCGAACGTCTCCGATTCGGAGCGGTGGTACTGCGGCGCGGCCGGGTTCTTCCAGAGCGTGTCCAGCTCGGCGGGCGTCATCATCCGCTTGAGCGTGTCCATCGTCGGGATGTCCGGCCCGGCGCTCGTCTCGGAGTTGAAGTTCCACGCGCCGCCCGCGTCCTTGTGCGCCTTGTCGTACCAGTAGTTCGGCGGGACGTAGTCGTACGGGCCGTTCATCTTCATCCCGGACGGGCCGAGCTTCGGCGACGCCTTGGCCGAGGCCGCGGAGATCACCGCCGCGGGCCAGTCCGCCGCCGACAGCGCGTCGAGGTAACCCTTTTCGATCCGCGCGTCCGGCGCGAAGTCGCTGCCGATGTGGAAGGACAGCACGCTCGGGTGGTCGCGCAGCCGCTGCGCCTCCGCGGTCATCGAAGCCCTGGCGATCGGGTAGTCCGCCTCGGTCCAGGGCTCACCCTTTTCGTCGCCGTTGACCTGGCCTTCCCACTTGTCGCAGCATTCCCAGCCGGGCATGGTCAGCACGCCCATCCGGTCCGCGAGGTCGAAGAACGCGTCGGGCTCGATGTGGCCCTCGAGCCGCACCGTGTTGAGGCCGAGGTTCTTGACGTAGGCGAGCTTGTCCGCCGCCCGGCCCGCGTCCCAGCGCAGCAGCAGGTCGGGGGACCAGCCGCCGCCCTTGATCATCAGCGGCTTGCCGTTGACGACGTACTGCCGCCCGCCGCTGGAGTTGAGCGGAGCCTTGACGTCCCGGATGCCGAAGCTGGAGTGGCTCGCGTCCGACGTGGTCCCGCCGACGCTCGCGGTCAGGTCCAGCTGCTGCATCGGCTGCCCGCCCATTCCGGCCGGCCACCACACCGGCGGCTGGTCGATGCCGATCACCGGGAAGGTGACGGTCTTCTTTTCGTGCGCGGCAAGGGAAACGTCCTGGCTCACCGGCTTGCCCGCGACGGTGCCGGACACTGTCGTGCGGACCGGCGCGTCGGAGTCGTTGCGGACGTCGGCCTTCGCCGTGAGGTCGGCGTGGTCGAGCGCGGGCACGTTCAGCTTCGTGACGACGTGCGCGCCGCGGAGCGCCACCGGCCCGCTGTGCCGGACGACGACCTCGCGGGCGAGGCCCATGTTCTGGTCCGGCGGGGTCTGCGCCCAGTCGATCCAGCCCATCGACAGGTCGTTGTTCGGGTCGTTCGGGTAGACCTTGAACGCGACGCTGTTGACGCCCGCGTGGACCTGCTTGGTGACGTCGAGGTCATGCCGGGTGTAGGGCCCGTTGACCTCGTCCTTGGTCGCGACGCGCGTCCCGTTGACCCAGACGTCGGCCTTGGACAGCACGCCGCTGACGTCGAGATAGGTGCGCTGCGCCGGGTCCGCGACCTTGATGTCGGCGCGGTACCACCACGGAACCTTGAAGTCGCCGGCCGGCACGTTCTTCATGTTCGTGGAGTAGAACGGGTCGGAGTAGCGGCCGTTGGCGAGCAGCCCGGCGTACACCGTCGACTGCGAGCCGACCGGGTACCAGCCCTTCGCGTCGAAGCCGGGCTTCGACACCGAGGCGTCGTCGGGCACCTTGGCCGAGGACTGGATGAGATAACCGGGGATCGCGGCCTGGCCGGGCTCCGGCCCGGCCGAAGCGGCTCCGGCGACGCCGGGGATCAGCGCCGCGGTCAGGGCGGCGACTGCGAACAGCCGTCCGGGCATTCTTGGCCGGCGTGGGGTCACGAGCGGTCCTCCTCGGGCTCCTGGCGGCGGCGATTGTTAGTAAAGTTCCTTAACGATTGCCGGTGATCGTAGCCGCCCGGAGCGTCCGGGAACAGACCTCGACGGGGTCTTTTCGCCCGATTTTTCCCGGTGGTTCCGGCTAGAGGGCGTCGACGTAGTACCAGCGCCCGTCCTCGCGGACGAACCGGCTGTTCTCGTGCTGCGAGTCGTCCCGGCCCCGGCAGCGGTAATGCGCGCGGAACTCGACGGTGCCCTCGTTCTGCAGCAGCGAGCCGCCGGTCCGGCCGAGGATCTCCAGCCGGGTCCATTCCTGCGCGGGATCGAGCCGCAGCCGCTTCGGCCGGGTGTCCGGATGCCAGGTCTCGAGCAGGTAGCCGGGCTCTCCGACGGCGAACGCGCAGTACCGGGACCGCATCAGCCGCTCGGCCGTCGGGGCGTGCTGGTCGCCGCGGTGGAACCGGCCGCAGCAGTCGGCGTAGGGCTCGGGCAGCCCGCACGGGCAAGGGTTCGTCACGCCGCTGATTCTGTCTCCAGCGCGAGAGCCCGCCGCACCCAGGCGGCGATCTGCCCGGCGTCCTCGGCTCTGCCCGGCTTCACGCCGAACTTCTCCGCACGGCTCAGCCGCGCGCCCGGCGCACCCCGGCCGCGGCGGCTTCCTGCGATCCCTTGACCGCGAGCTTGTCCGCGCGCTCGTTCTCCGGAAGCCCGGCGTGGCCCTTGACCCACAGCCACTCGACCTCGTGCTGCTGGCAGGCGGTGTCGAGGCGCTGCCAGAGGTCGGCGTTCTTGACCGGCTGCTTCGCCTGCGTCTGCCAGCCGTTCTTCTTCCAGCGGGGCATCCACTGGAGGATGCCGTTGCGGACGTAGGTGCTGTCGGTGTAGATCCGCACCACGGACGTGCGGGTGAGGCTTTCCAGCGCGCGGATCGGAGCCATCAGCTCCATGCGGTTGTTGGTGGTGACGGTGTCCTCGGCTCCGTACAGCTCGCGCTCGTGCTTGCCGTAGCGCAGCAGCGCGCCCCAGCCGCCCGGTCCGGGGTTGCCGCTGCACGCGCCGTCGGTGTAGATCTCCACCGCTTGTTCGGTCTGCTCCGCCACCCGGGCGACCTTACCGTTCTCACGTGCTGGGAGCCGGAATGCCCTGCCGGGCCGGGTGTTGTGCGGAGGACACGGACGGAAGGGAGCCGGACATGGCGGTGGAGTTCGCGCAGGC
Source organism: Amycolatopsis echigonensis (assembly GCF_002846615.1). Classification (NCBI taxonomy): domain Bacteria; kingdom Bacillati; phylum Actinomycetota; class Actinomycetes; order Pseudonocardiales; family Pseudonocardiaceae; genus Amycolatopsis; species Amycolatopsis echigonensis. Next base: position 6,707,242 of record NZ_PJMY01000003.1, read on the forward strand.
GTGGCGGGACTGGAAGGCGGAGCGGGAAAAGACGCTGGCCGATCCGTACGGCTGGCTGGCGCTGGTGTCGCTCGACTGGCTCGAGAACGCGCCGCGGACGTACCCCGGGATTCCCGGCCGATGGTGGCAGGACGCCGAAGCCGCTTACGTCGATCCCGCTGGCGGGGAGTTGCGGCATGAAGGCACTCTGCTGACTGATGTCCGCCGGTTCGAGCTGGTGAACAGCGGCGCGGGCACCCGGGTGACGGCCGGTTCGGTGGAAATCGAGATCGCGCGCCGGTCGGGCTATTTGATCCGCGTGCACGACCCGAAAGCGCCTGTGCTGCAAGCCTTCCACGGCGTCCCCGCGTACGAACCCGACCCGGCTTGGGTGCTGACTGGCCGGTTCGAGCCGTTCGACGAGCCGCAGCCGACGACTGTGGGTGCGGTCGTGGAAGGGCTGTCGCATGTCTACACCGCGCCTGGCCGGGTGGTCTTCGAACGCGATGGGACCGAGTACGCACTCACTGCGTTCAATGGGAAGACCGGCGGGTACAACATTCTTTTCACAGACGCGACCAGCGGCGTGACTACTTATGCCGCCAACCGTTCCCTGCCGGTCGGCGAAGCCGCGGCCGACGGGACCGTGACGCTGGACTTCAACCGGGCGGTGAACTTGCCGTGCGCGTTCACGGACTTCGCGACGTGCCCGTTGCCGCCCGAGGGGAATCACCTGCCGTTCGCGGTGGAGGCGGGGGAGAAGATTCCTTACGAGAGGCGGTGAGGCGTCACTTGATCGGCTCGGCGCTGTCCCCGGCCAGGAGCAACTGCGGCACCTGAGCGAAGGTCCAGCCAGATCCGGCCGGGGTCAGCACCCAGACGACGTCGAACCGGTCGTCCGGCCACTTCTGCGGTGCGGCCACCCCGAACGCGGCCGCCAGCGCGGGAATCTCCTCGTGCTGCCAACTGATCAACGTCGGCTCCGTCCGCCGGGCGACCTCCGCGGCGAGCGCGCTTTCGCCGCCCTTGGCGTAAGTGGTCAGGACGGTCTTGCCGAGCCGTTCCGCCACCGGCTCGGCAGTTTCGCGCGGCCGGGTGCCCTCGCCGCCGCTGCCGCCCGCCGCGTAGACCGCGGTCGGCCGGGCGAGCCCCTCCCGCGGCGACCCCGTCGCCGGCGCGAACAACTCCACCAGCGCACCGGCCCGGGTCCAGCCGCGGACGGTCAGCGAGTGGGAATCGGGGCTGCCGTTCACGTCGATGCCTTGCGGCCCGCCGGACCCGGACGGTTTCTCGGCGTGCCGGATGATCATCACGCGCGCGCCGCCGGGTTGAGCGGGCGGCAGAGCCGCAGCGGTCGCCTTGGCTTGTTTCGACGCGCAGCTGGTGATGAGCAGCGCCGCGCTGCCCGCCGCGCCGCCCAGCACCGTCCGCCGTGACCACAACTGCGCCGTCATGCCGCTCCCCGAATCCCCTGCCGCGAAAGTTGACCTTCGCTTGCGTACTCGCTGGAGGCCGGATGGGCAACATGCCGCGCACGGTTGTCGCGCAATTCCCTTGGCGGGCTTGGGATTTAGGGACCGTTCCGGTCCAGAGGGGACGAAACGACAGGTCCTTGTCCGGCGAGATCGCGGTCCGCGGGCGGAAGCCAGTCGCGATCGGGCTGGGGCAAGCGTCCGCTGCGCACGTCCAGGTCGGCCCGGGCGTGCGCGTAGAACTCGTCCCGTTTGGCGCCGATGGCGTGATAGAGACCGATGAACTCGTCGTGGCTCATCGCCGTGCCGCGGGCGACCCAGCTGAGCTTCCAGACCGTCTCGTGCCAGCGGCGTCCCGCGTCGACCGCCGCCGGGGAACCGAGGAGCAGCACGGATTCCCAGGTGGTCGCACGCTCGTTCTCCGCCTGGGCGAGGGCGGCCAAACCCTCTTCGAGGTCGATGGGCAGCGCGCCTGCCGGATAGCCGCGGGTCGCGGCGATTCGATACGACAACTGCGCGCACGATTTCAGCGCGGTGGCGTACTCGGCGTAGGCGCTGAGCCGTTTGTCGTCCCACCGCGTCGAATACTGGCGTCGCCATTTGCCGCGCTCGACCAGCGTCGTCGCGGTGAACGAGGCCGCGGCGCCCAGGAGCACCGCGGCCAGCGTCAGGAGTTGCTGGACAACCGGGTTCACCAGCCGCGTTCGCGCCACTCGGCCAGGTGCGGACGCTGCTCGCCCAGCGTCGAGTCGTCCCCGTGTCCCGGGTAGAACCACGTGTCGTCCGGCAGTTCGTCGAAGATCCGCGCCGACACGTCGTCCAGCAGGGACTTGAAGTCCTCCGGCGACGAGGTCTTGCCGACCCCGCCCGGGAACAGCGAGTCCCCGGTGAACAGATGCCCGTGCCCCTTCGGGTCCCGGTACAGCAGCGCGATCGACCCGGGCGTGTGGCCGCGCAGGTGGATCACCTCCAGCGTCGCCGCGCCGACCTTCAGGGTGTCGCCGTGCTCCACCAGGAAGTCCGGGGGGACCGGCAGCGGTTCCGCGTCCAGCGGGTGCGCCGCGGTGTTCGCGCCGTTCGCTCCGGCCACCGCGCCCAGCGCCTGCCAGTGGTCGGGGTGCTGGTGGGTCGTCACGACGGTGCGCAGCGCGGGCCGGTCGGGGCCGTGGCCGATCAGGTCGGAGATGCGCTCCGGGTCGTTGGCAGCGTCGATCAGCAGCGCTTCGTTCTCCTCGCGGCACACGAGCAGGTACGCGTTGTTGTCCATCGGGCCAACGGAGAGCTTGGTGATGGTGAGCCCGTCCAGCGTCCGGCGGGCGGCGTCGCCGCCCGGTTCGACGTGTCCGGTGTACGTGTCGGCGATGTTCACGAGTCCCCACCGTAGCCGGATCACCCGCGCGTCGGCCACGCGGCCGTTTTTGTCGGCGCCTCCTGTCAAGATCTCCCCATGACCTCTTGGATCGACCCGCTCGCCGAGCTGGCGCGCGAGCACCTGCCGCCGGACGTGGCGCAGGCGTGGGAAACCGTGTTCCGGCCCGCGGTGCGGCTGACCGCCGGCGGGAGCGGCTCGCGTGTCGGCTGTCTCGGCGGGAGCCCGGCGCTGCCCGCGGAGGTGGAATGGCCCGTCTGGCGCGGCGAGCTGCCGATGAACTTCGTCGCCTCCGTGGACTGCGCGGCGCTGCCCCGGGTGCCCGGCGGGCTCGAGCTGCCCGCGTCGGGTTCGTTGCTGTTCTTCTACTGCGACGACTGGTTCGAGGCCGAGGGGCCGTTCGACCTGACGTCCCTCGGCGGGGTCGTGGTCGTCCCGGCCGGAACCGAGACCTCGGAGCGGCCCGCGCCGGAGGGAGTCGAGGCCTATCCGCGGCTGGAGGTGTCCGCGGACATCACCGGAACCTTCCCGAACTCCCAGCAGGAGGTGCTGCGCCGCACGCTCGCCCGCGACGGGCTTCCGCTCTCCGACCCGGAGAACTGGTCCGAGGAGTTCTTCGACCGGCTCCGGGAATCGCCGGCCGCGCCGTACCACCAGATCGGCGGCTGTTCCTGGCCGGTCCAGGGCCCGCCGGAGGACGAGGTCGCCGCGGCGGTCCTGCCGGAGGACGCGAGCGAGTCGGACCTCGCCGACGAGGCGCTGCGCTGGGCCTTGCTCGCCCAGATCGACAGCGACGGCGACGCGGGCCTGATGTGGGGCGACGCCGGCGTTCTGTACTGGCTGATCCGCGACGACGACCTCGCCGCGGGCCGGTTCGACCGGGTCCGGTGCGTCATGCAGTCCGGCTGACGAATCAGCGCCGATGCCGCTTCAGCCATTCCGTCGTGCAGCAGTGCTCGCACGGTTCGAGTTCGCCCGGGATCACCGACGCCCACGCGATCCGGACGATCTCGTGGGTGTCGCGGCCCATCCGCTCCTGCCGCTGCTGGCCCCTGCGCAGCCAGTAGCAGTCGGCGTCGTTGTGGTAGGCGCTGCCGCCCCTCGTGCGGTACCCGGTGGGGAGGACTCCCGCGTCGAGTTGCCGGCAGTCGGCGCAGTATGCCTTCGTCATGCCGTGCCGGCACTCGTCGTCTTCCGGCGGCGCGGCCGGTCGTCCGGCGGGGCGGGCGGCGGTCGCGAGGTCGGCCAGTTCGGCGAGCTGGGCGCGGGCCGCGGGATCCTCGGCCGCGCGCCAGGTGATCCGGTGGCGAGCGGCGCAGGCGCGAAGCCGGGGGAGGAGGTCGCCGGAGCCGCGGCCGTCCAGCGCGGCGCGGAGATGCTCGCTGTCGCTGTAGAGGTGCACGCGGACCGGCCTTTTCAAGCTTTCGAGCGCTTCGACCGCCGCCGTCAGCGCCATGCGCTCCGCAGTCGTCTCCGCGGCCCCGCCGGAGAGGGTTTTCCGATGGTCGCCGTAGGCCAGCAGCGCGGCCCAGCCGCCCGGTCCCGGGGCGTCACCGCCCTTTCCCGCCGCGTAGATCCGCACTGCCCCGGCTTCGTCGTTCCCCACCCCCCGAACGTATCGGCAGCGGGCGGCGCTGTCCGGAAAACCCGCCGGAAGGCCCTGTCCGGGGCCGGTTCCCGGGGGCCGCGCACCGAGGCCGGGCGGCCTTCGCCGACCTGTATCGTGGAACCGGGCCAGCCCGCGCATCCGCTCTGCCGCGCGGGGCCTCCGACAGCGTCCGGCGACCCCGCCGCGGGCCGCTTCCCCCGGCCCCCGGAGAGCGGAAAACCCCAGGCAGAACACGTGCGGTCCGGTTTTTGTCGGTGGTCGTCCCTACCCTGGGCACGTCCGCCGGAGCCGGATCTCCCGGCGGGCCACCGAGCAGAACGATGGAAGGGACGAAGGCGTGGCTGATCGCCTCGTTGTTCGCGGAGCGCGCGAGCACAACCTCCGCGGCGTGGATCTCGATCTGCCCCGCGACAGCATGATCGTGTTCACCGGCCTGTCCGGGTCGGGCAAGTCGAGCCTTGCCTTCGACACGATCTTCGCCGAGGGGCAGCGGCGGTACGTGGAGTCGCTGTCGGCGTACGCGCGGCAGTTCCTCGGGCAGATGGACAAGCCGGACGTCGACTTCATCGAGGGCCTCTCGCCCGCGGTGTCGATCGACCAGAAGTCGACCTCGCGCAACCCGCGGTCGACCGTCGGCACGATCACCGAGGTGTACGACTACCTGCGGCTGCTCTACGCCCGCGCGGGCAAGGCGCACTGCCCGAAATGCGGCGAGGCGATCAGCAAGCAGACGCCGCAGCAGATCGTCGACCAGGTGCTGGAGATGCCCGAGGGCACCAAGTTCCAGGTGCTCGCGCCGGTCGTGCGCGGGCGCAAGGGCGAGTACCTCGACCTGTTCCAGAACCTGCAGCAGCAGGGCTACGCGCGCGTGGTGGTCGACGGCACGGTGCATCCGCTCACCGACCCGCCGAAGCTGAAGAAGCAGGAAAAGCACCAGATCGGCGTGGTGGTCGACCGGCTCACGGTCAAGACCAGCGCGCGGCAGCGGCTCACCGACTCGGTGGAAACGGCGCTGCGGCTGGCCGACGGCCTGGTCGAACTCGACTTCGTCGACCTCGACGAGAACGATCCGCACCGCGTGCGCGGCTTCTCCGAGAACCTGGCCTGCCCCAACGGCCACCCGCTGGCGATCGAGGATCTCGAACCCCGGTCGTTCTCGTTCAACTCGCCCTACGGCGCGTGCCCCGAGTGCACCGGCATCGGCATCCGCAAGGAGGTCGACCCGGAACTGGTGGTGCCCGACGACGAGCTGTCGCTGGCCGAGGGCGCCATCGCGCCGTGGGCGGGCGGCCAGAGCGCCGACTACTTCCTGCGGCTGCTCGAATCGCTGTCGGAGGCGGTCGGGTTCCGCATGGACACGCCGTGGCGGCGGCTGCCCGCCCGGGTGCAGAAGGCGGTGCTGCACGGCGTCGACGAGCAGGTGCACGTCCGCTACCGCAACCGGTACGGCAGGCAGCGCTCGTACTACGCGGCCTTCGAGGGCGTCATCCCGTTCCTGGAGCGGCGCCTCGAGCAGACCGACTCGGAGTACATGCGCGAGCGGTACGAGGGCTACATGCGCGAGGTGCCGTGCCCGGCCTGCCAGGGCACCCGGCTCAAGCCGGAGATCCTCGCGGTCACGCTCGAGCACGCGACGCAGGGCGACCGGTCGATCGCCGAGGTCTGCGCGCTGTCCATCGCGGAGGCCTCGGAGTTCCTCGACGAGCTGGTGCTCGGCCCGCGCGAGGCGATGATCGCGGGCGCGGTGCTGAAGGAAATCCAGGCGCGGCTGCGCTTCCTGCTCGACGTCGGCCTCACCTACCTGTCGCTCGACCGCGCGTCCGGCACCCTGTCCGGCGGCGAGGCGCAGCGCATCCGGCTGGCGACGCAGATCGGCTCCGGCCTGGTCGGCGTCCTGTACGTGCTGGACGAGCCGTCGATCGGCCTGCACCAGCGGGACAACCACCGGCTGATCGAGACGCTCACCCGGCTGCGCAACCTCGGCAACACGCTGATCGTGGTCGAGCACGACGAGGACACCATCCGGGCCAGCGACTGGGTGGTCGACATCGGCCCGGGCGCGGGCGAGCACGGCGGGCACATCGTGCACAGCGGCCCGTACAAGAAGATCCTGAAGAACAAGGACTCGATCACCGGGGCTTACCTGTCCGGGCGGCGCCAGATCGAGGTGCCGGCGATCCGGCGGCCGGTCGACAAGAAGCGGCAGCTCACCGTCGTCGGCGCGCGCGAGCACAACCTGCGCGGCATCGACGTGTCGTTCCCGCTCGGCTGCCTCGTGGCGATCACCGGCGTGTCCGGGTCGGGCAAATCGACGCTGGTCAACGACATCCTCGCGCAGGTGCTGGCGAACAAGCTCAACGGCGCGCGCCAGGTCCCGGGCAGGCACACCCGGGTCAACGGCCTCGGCAACGTCGACAAGCTGGTGCGCGTCGACCAGTCGCCGATCGGCCGCACGCCGCGGTCGAACCCGGCCACCTACACCGGCGTGTGGGACCACGTGCGCAAGCTGTTCGCGGCCACCACCGAGGCGAAGGTCCGCGGGTACCAGCAGGGCCGCTTCTCGTTCAACGTCAAGGGCGGCCGCTGCGAGGCGTGCGCGGGCGACGGCACGATCAAGATCGAGATGAACTTCCTGCCGGACGTCTACGTCCCGTGCGAGGTGTGCAAGGGCGCCCGGTACAACCGGGAAACGCTGGAGGTGCACTACAAGGGCAAGACGGTGTCCGACGTGCTGGACATGCCGATCGAGGAGGCGGCCGAGTTCTTCGAGCCGATCAAGGCGATCCACCGGCACCTGCAGACCCTGGTCGACGTCGGCCTCGGCTACGTCCGCCTCGGCCAGCCCGCCCCGACGCTGTCCGGCGGCGAGGCGCAGCGCGTCAAGCTGGCGAGCGAACTGCAGAAGCGCTCCACCGGCAAGACCGTCTACATCCTCGACGAGCCGACCACCGGCCTGCACTTCGAGGACATCAGCAAGCTGATCGGCGTGATCAACGGCCTGGTGGACAAGGGCAACACGGTGATCGTGATCGAGCACAACCTCGACGTGATCAAGACGTCCGACTGGATCATCGACATGGGCCCGGAAGGCGGCTCCGGCGGCGGAATGGTGGTCGCCGAGGGAACGCCCGAACAGGTCGCGGCGACCGAGGGAAGCTACACCGGCGAGTTCCTCACGCAGGTGCTCAACCCGGCCTGACCCGTGGCGGGCCGCGCCCAGCCACGTCGCGGTGCTTCGAGCCTGACAGAGCCGCCCGGTCCCGGTACCGGGCGGCTCTTCGCTGCGCGCCGGAAGGCTCAGTCCTTTCCCGTGGTGCGTTCGACGACGGGGGAGAGCGGGCCGTAGGACAAGGCGCGGATGCGGAAAGCCGAGCCCTGTTCGCCGGGCAAAAGCGACAGCGCGCAGTGCGTGGTGTGGGGATCGGTTACCTCGACCGGCGCGAAGTCCGAGGCGCCCGGGCGGCGGATTTCCAGGAGGAAACCGGCTTCGTCGGTCGAGCGGTCGGTCCAGGCGAAGTGCAGGCTCTGGTCTGGGGCGGGGGTCGCGGTGAGGTTGGCCGGGGCCGCCTCGGGTTGTCGCACCGAGACCGGGGCGCCGGCAGCCGGCGGAACAGCGGACGCGGAAGCGTTGCCCGCCGTGACGGTCGCCGACACCGGGCCAGCGAAAGACCGGATTCGGTAGTAGAACGGCGTTTCCGGGATCAGGTTCGGGTGGGTATAAGCGGTCTGGCCGGGCGGGAGGTACTGGAGCGCGGTCCACGGGCCGGCGGCGGCGTTGGCGTATTCGAGGAGGTATCCCGCCGCGGCCGGGTCGGAGGGCCAGTGCAGGACGACGTTCGTGGGCGAGGTGAGGGTCGCGGTGAAGGCGGGCGCGGGCGGGGCCGGAGGCGGGCCGCAGCTGACGAGCGTCGCGGCCAGCACCGCGGCGAGGGCGGTCCGGGCGGCTGGTGGCACGGCAAGCCTCCTTGACGGTTCAGGCGGCGGCGTACCCAAGGGGTGGCCAGCCTAGGAAACGGCGGCCAAGATCGACAAGCGCGCGTTCCGCTGATCGGCACTCGGGAGAGAGGGGCGGACTGTGGTCCTCGAGAAGAGAACGAACGCCGAGTATTCGTTCCGGAATGACTGGTGGCTGCCCACCCTGCCGGGACGGGTGTTCGACGCGATCGTCGACCTCGAGTCCTATCCGCGGTGGTGGCCGGACGTCCAGTCGGTGAGCCAGGTCGACGACGACACCGCCCGGATCGTCTGCCGGTCCCGGTTGCCGTACCGGATCGTCATCGCGATGCACCGGGAGCAGCAGGACGCGGCCGGCCTGCGGGTGCGCGTCCGGCTGAGCGGGGATCTCGACGGAGTGCTCGCCGGGGCGATCCACGCCGAGGGCGCGGGTTCCCGGCTGGAGATCACGCAGCACGTCCAGGTGCGGAAACCCTTGCTGCGCAGGCTCGACGTCGTCGCGCGGCCGTTCTTTCGCGCCAATCACGCGTGGATGATGCGGCGGGGCCACCACGGCCTGGCTGGTTACCTCGCGAGTTCGAGGTAACCAGCCAGGGCGAGCGTCTCAGCGGGCGACCGGTTCGGGCGCGGCGGCAGGAGCGGCGGCCCGGCGGCCGAGGATCACCGCGGCGAGGATCGCGGCGAGAGCCGTCAACCCGGCGCTGAAGCTGTACGCCACCCGGAATCCCGACGCCAGCGCCTCTTTCTCCGGAACACCCCCGCCCAGCAATCCGGCGGTCCGGGTCGCCGCGGCGGTGGCCAGCACGGCGGTTCCCAGCGCGCCGCCGACCTGCTGGGTCGTGGTGATCAAACCCGACGTCACGCCGGAGTCCTCAGGGGTCGCGGCGGACATCGCCAAGCCCATCAGCGCCGGGATCGCCATGCCCGCCCCGGCGCCCATCAGGATCAGCGACGGCAGCACGTGCAGGGCGTAGCCGCCCGAGGTCTGGACTTGGGTGAGGTACAGGAAAGCGACCGACGTCGTCAGCAGACCGGCGACCAGGACTGAGCGCGGGGAGAAACGGGTGTTCAGCCAGTCGGCCAGGCCGAGCGAGAAAGCGGCGATCATGACCGGCGTCGGGACGAAGGCGAAACCCGTGGCGAGAGCGTCGAAACCGAGGACCTGCTGCAGGTACAGCGCGGTGACGAACTGGAATCCCAGGAAGCCGGCGACCATCACGACCATGGTCAGGTTGGCGCCGCTGATCGCGCGCACCCGGAGCAAGCGCAGCGGCAGCAACGGGGTTCGCGTCCGGGCTTGGCGCAGCAGGAACAGCAGGAGCAGGACGACCGCCAGGACCAGAGTGCCGATCGTCAGGAAGGTCCAGCCCGCCTCGCCTGCCTGCACGATGCCCAGCACCAGGAGCATCACCCCGGCGGTGACCAGGAGCGCGCCCAGCACGTCGACGCCGGTGCGGAGGCCGAGACCGCGGTCGGAGGCGACGACCAGCGGCGTCAGGACGAGAGCCGCGACGCCGATGGGCAGGTTGATGTAGAAGGTCCAGTGCCAGTCGAGGCCCTGGGTGAGCGCGCCGCCCGCGACCATGCCGATCGACGCGCCCGCGGCTTGGGTGAAGCTGTAAACGCCGATCGCGCGGACTCGGGCGCGCGGCTCGGGATAAAGCGTCACGATCATTCCCAAGACGACCGCTGACGTCAGCGCGCCGCCGACACCTTGCACGAAGCGCGCGATCACCAGCGTGGTGGCGTTCGGCGAAAGGCCGGCTGCCAGCGAAGCGGCGGTGAAGACGACTAGGCCGACGAGGAACACCCGCCGCCGGCCGACCAGGTCGCCGAGACGGCCGGACAGCAGGAGCAGGCCGCCGAACGCGACGAGGTAGGCGTTGACGACCCAGGCCAGCCCGGGCGCGCTGAACGCCAGGTCGGTCTGGATCACCGGCAGGGCGACCGCGACGATCGAGCTGTCGAGCACCACCATCAGCGAGGCGGCGGACAGCACGGCGAGCGCCGCGCCGCGATGCCGAGCGGTTTCGGGCATGACAAGGTCCTCCAGTACCAGCACAGGGGAGAGTTTCCGCTGGTCGCAGCCAGGGCATCTCTTGTTACAGTGCCCATCATGTGTGACCATGAGGCGGTGCGGAAGGAGGCACTTTCATGTCCCAGGGGAACATCGCTGTGACCGACGAGGCCACGGACTTCGACCCGGCGAAACTCGCGGTGTGCACGGTGATGGAGGTCGTGAACCGGATCAGCGGGAAATGGGTGATCGGCATCCTGCTGGAGGCGACGCGCGGTCCGGTGCGGTTCACCGAACTCGAACGCTCGGTGCAGGGGATCAGCCGCCGCATGCTCACGCTCACCCTGCGGAACCTGGAGCGCGACGGCCTGCTGACGCGCACGGTCTACCCGACGGTGCCGCCGCGGGTCGAGTACGAGGCGACCGAGATGGCGCGCGAGCTCTACGACTCGCTGTCCGGGCTCGTCGACTGGGCGGAGCGGCACCGCGAGGCGATCGCCGTTTCGCGGCAGGGCTACGACGGCCGCACCGCTTGCTGAACGGGAAAAGCACCGCGGCCGTGCGCACGGGGGACGCGCACGGCCGCGGCGCCGAACAGTCCGCACCCGGAGGGAAGGGGCCCGGGCGCGGACCGGGTCTCAGACCTTCGCCGGGACCCGTGGAGCGGGTTCCGCCGGTGTCTCGTCGAGCAGGGTCGCTTCGTCGAACGGCGCCTGGCCGCTGAACACCTGCCGCGAGCGGTCGCGGTCGAATTCCTTCATCCACGATCCGATGAGGACGGTCGCGACCGCGTTGCCGGCGAAGTTCGTCAGCGCCCGCGCCTCGGACATGAACCGGTCGATGCCGAGGATGAACCCGACGCCGTCGACGAGGTCCGGCCGGTGCGACTGCAGGCCGCTGGCCAGGGTCGCGATGCCGGCGCCGCTGACGCCCGCCGCGCCCTTCGACGCGATGACCATGAACAGCAGCAACGTGATCTGCTCGCCGAGCGCGAGCGGCTGGTCCTGTGCGGTGGCGATGAACAGCGTCGCCATCGTCAGGTAGATCGCCGTGCCGTCGAGGTTGAACGAGTACCCGGTGGGCACCGTGATGCCGACGACCGGCTTGCTGACGCCGAGGTGCTCCATCTTCGCGATGAGCCGCGGCAGCGCGGACTCCGACGAGGACGTCGAGAGGATCAGCAGGAATTCGCGGCCGAGATACCGCAGCAGGCTGAAGATGTTGACCCGCGCGCCGAGCCACAGCACCGCGCCGAGGACGCCGAACACGAACACCAGGCACGTCAGGTAGAAGCCGAGCATGATCACCAGCAGGCTGCGCAGCGCGCCCCAGCCGGTCGCGCCGACCACCGCGGCGATCGCGCCGAACGCGCCCACCGGGGCGGCCCACATGATCATCGACAGGATGCGGAACACGAGCCGCTGGATGTGCTCGATGCCGCGCAGGATCGGCTCGCCGCGCTTGCCGAGCTTCTGCAGCGCGAACCCGGCGAGCAGCGCCACGAGCAGCGTCTGCAGCACCTGGCCCTCGGTGAACGCGGACACGAAGGTCTTCGGGATGATGCCGAGCAGGAAGTCGACGCCGCCCTCGCCGCCCTTCGCCTGCTGGTGCACCTTGGACACGTCGGCCGGGTTGAGGTGCAGGCCGCTGCCCGGGTGCAGCAGGTTGCCGACGACGAGCCCGATCGCGAGCGCGAACGTCGACATCACGATGAAGTAGACCAGCGCGGTGACGCCGACCTTGCCGACCTTCGCCGCCTTCGCGACCGAGCCGATGCCCAGCACGATGGTGCAGAAGATGATCGGCGAGATCATCATCTTGATCAGGTTGACGAAGCCGGTGCCCAGCGGGGCGAGGCTTTTGCCGGCGGACGGCCAGAGCAGCCCGACCGCGACGCCGAGCACGACGGCGGCGATCACGGCCAGGTACAGGTAACGCGTGCGGTCGCGCTTGGGCGCGACCGGCTCGGGGGTCGGTGTAGGCACCGTTGCCTCCAGCTCGGTGGGGGGAACGCGGGTCACTATGCGGGGCGGATATGACCGGCGTCACCGTTGTGTTCATTGAGTTCGCGGCGGAACTGTCCGGTGTGGACTTGCCGGGAGCGGCGCCGGAGTGTTGCCGGGCCCGCGCGTGTGCTGGTATGGGCGGGTGCCCCCGACACCTCGGATCCGGACGAGCCGCTGGAGCCTGGCCCGGCAGCTGCTGGTGCTGCAGCTGGCGATCCTGCTCGTGCTCGTGTCCGGCGGGATCACTATTGCCTATCTGGACGCCCGGCGCACTACGACCGACCGGGCCGGGGAGCAGTCGCTCGCGGTGGCCCGTTCCATCGCCGACGCGCCGGACGTCGCGCGGGCGGCGGCGACCGCCGACCCGACCGCGACGCTGCAGCCCTACGCGCAGCGGGTGCTCGCGGACACGCGCGTGGACTTCGTGACGATCATGTCGCCACAGGGAATCCGTTACACGCACCCGAATCCGGCGTTGATCGGGCAGCGGTTCCTCGGGCACATCGAAGCGGCGCAGCGGGGCGGCGTCGTGTCCGAGACCTACACCGGTTCGCTCGGTCCGTCGGTGCGCGTGGTGGTGCCGGTGTTCGACGCGAACCACCGGGTCGTCGCGCTCGTCGCGGTGGGCATCACGATCGCGGCGATCTCGGCCGAGCTGCAGGACCGCGTCTGGCCGCTGCTCGGCGTCGCGGCGGCGGTATTGCTGGTGGGCGCCTGCGGGGGCTGGCTGGTGAGCGCGCGGCTGAAGCGGCAGACGCGCGGCATCGCGCCGGCCGAGCTGAGCAATTTGTTCGAGTATCACGAAGCCGTGCTGCATTCGGTTCGCGAGGGCGTGCTGCTGGTCGGCCGCGACGGCCGGGTCGGGCTGTGCAACGACGGCGCCCGCACGCTCCTCGGGCTGACCGGCGACCCGGCCGGGAAGCCGCTCGCCGAGCTGGGGTTGTCGCCCGAGCTGACGGCGGCGTTCACCGCGCCGGAAAACCGCACCGAGGAACTGCACCTGACGGACTCGCGGGTGCTGGTCGTGAGCACGACGCTCGTCAGCTCCGGCGGTCGCGCGCAGGGCACCGTCGTGATCCTGCGCGACCACACCGAACTCCAGACGCTCACCGGCGAGCTGACCACCGCGCGCAGCCTCGCCGAAGCGCTGCGGTCGCAGGCGCACGAAGCCGCGAACCGCTTGCACACGGTCGTGTCGCTGGTGGAACTGGGCCGCCCCGAGGACGCCGTGGAGTTCGCGACCGCCGAACTCGCGCTGGCGCAGGAACTCACCGACCGCGTGATGACCGCGGTCGCCGAACCGGTGCTGGCCGCGCTGCTGCTCGGCAAAGCCGCGGAGGCGAGCGAACGCGGCGTGGAATTCACGATCACGCCGGACACGATGATCGACGACCTCGGCCCCGGCGTCGCCGGGCGCGACCTGGTGACGATCCTCGGCAACCTGATCGACAACGGAATCGACGCTGTGGTGCGGGAATCCGGCGCGCGGCCCTCGGTGGTGGTCACCGCGCGGTCCGAAGAGGACGGTTTGCTGCTGCGCGTCGCGGACAACGGTCCGGGCGTGCCCGAGGAAGCGGTGGGTGAGATGTTCCGCCGCGGCTGGTCGACGAAGGCCGGGGACGGCCACGGGCTCGGGCTGGCGTTGGTGGTGCAGGCGGTCCGGCGCTACGGCGGCACCATCGACGTCGGCCGGGACGGCGGCGCGGTGTTCACCGTGCGGTTGCCGAGGCAGGAGGTGCCGGCGTGATCCGGGTGCTGGTGGTGGAAGACGAGCCGGTGGCGGCCGAGGCGCACCGGCTGTACGTCGAGCGGATGCCGGGGTTCGTCGTCGCCGGTGTGGTGCATTCCGGCGGGGAGGCGTTGCGGTTCTGCGAGCGCGAACCCGTCGACCTGGTCCTGCTGGACTTCTACCTGCCGGACACGCACGGCCTCGCCGTCTGCCGTTCGCTGCGTGCGGCCGGGCTGCCGATCGACGTCATCGCGGTGACGTCCGCGCGCGATCTCGCGCTGGTCAAGGCAGCCGTCTCGGTCGGGGTCGTGCAGTACCTGCTGAAGCCGTTCACGTTCGCGTCGTTGCGGGACAAACTGGAGCGCTACGCGTCTTTCCGCGAGGCGTCCGGCGAGGTCACCGGGCAGGCGGAGATCGATCGCGCGCTCGGCACCCTGCGCACCACCGAGGCCGCGCCGCTGCCGAAGGGCATGAGCGCCGAGACGCTGGACGCGATCACCGACGCGCTCGCCGGGGCCGGCGAAGGACTGTCCGCCGGTGGTGCGGCCAGTGCGATCGGCGCGTCCCGGGTCACCGCGCGGCGGTACCTGGAGTACTTGGCGGACAACGGGCTGGCCCAGCGCGAACCGCGATACGGGCAGGTCGGGCGGCCGGAAGTCTGGTACCGCCTGAAGCCTGGCTGAGCCCGTCAGCGCTTCGTGCGCGGACGGTAAGCGGGCTCCCCGAAGGTGTGGACATCGAAGTTCACACCGCTCAGGGGAGCAAGAAATGACGCAGAAGATCGCACTGGTCACCGGCGGCAGCAAGGGCATCGGCCGGGCCATCGCGACGCGGCTGGCGCACGACGGCGCGCTGGTCGCCGTGCACTACGGCAGCGACGAAGCGGCGGCCAAGGAGACTGTCTCGGCGATTGAAGCGAACGGTGGGCAGGCGTTCGCGGTGCAGGCGACGCTGGGCACCGACGGCGACGCGGCGACGCTGCTCGACCGGCTCGCGTCGGAGCTGCGCGAACGCACCGGCGAGGTCGCGCTCGACATCCTGGTCAACAACGCGGCGACCGGCGCCGGTTCGATCACGACGGCGACTACGGAGGACTTCGACCGGGTGTTCGCGGTGAACGTGAAAGCACCGTTCTTCTTGGTGCAGCGCCTGTTGCCGGTGTTGCGGGACGGCGGCCGGATCGTCAACATCTCGTCGGCGGACACGCGGATCGCGCTGCCGTTCGAGCTGGCCTACAGCATGACGAAGGGCGCGCTCGACGTGTTCACCCGCAGCCTGGCGCAGGAACTCGGCCAGCGGGGGATCACGGTGAACGGCGTGGCTCCCGGCCCGACGCCGACCGACCGCACCGCGCCTATGTTCGCTGACGAGCGGATGCGCGCGGGGACGGCGGCGGCGTCCGCGCTCCGGCGGGTCGCTGAACCGGCTGATATCGCCGACGTGGTGGCGTTCCTGGCCTCGGCGGACTCGCGGTGGGTCACCGGACAGGTCATCGACGCGACCGGCGGGATGTTCCTCGGCCCGGCTGGCGTATAACGACCTATACGGCTTCGCTGAGGATTTCATCGCGGCGCGCGAGACCATCCTCGTCCTGGCGAAGTCGAAAGCAGGTCAAGGAGGACCGCACTTCCGGCCGGGAGTGCGGTCAGCGGGGTCGTCCCGGGGCGTCCGGCCGGGTCTGCCACGGACGCGGTCCATCCAGCGGCCGGTATTCGACGCCGAGCGCGTCCAAGCGCGGCAGGTGGTGGTCCCGCAGCCGGGGCAGGAATTCCGCGTAGTCGCGCGGTCCGCTGCTCCACGCGACCTCGGCGAACGCGGACAGCCGCGGAAAGGCCGCGTAGTCCGTCCGCCGCACGGTGTCCAGGTGTTCGGACCACAGCTGCGCCTGGATCCCGCGCACGTGCGGTCCGGATTCGGGCTCGAAGCCGTAGAAGTGCTCGAGATCCTGCAAGTACCCGACCGGGATCGGTTCGTCCGGGTGGTCGCTTTGCCGGTGGTCCAGGTACACCCCGTCCTCGGGGCAGAGCACCACGTCGTGCCCGGCCTTCGCCGCCAGCGAGGCGCGTTCGCGGTCCTGCCACACGCCGATCACCATCGGCGGCAGGTCGCCGCCGTCGAGGACCTCGTCCCAGCCCATCGGCGTGCGGCCACGGGCGACAAGGTGGCCGGCGATCGCCCGGACGAACCGGTGGTGCGCCTCGGTGGCACCGGGCACCTCGTCGCCGCCGAGCGCGATCACCGGGGACGGGAAGATGTCCAGCACGTGGTCGAAGACCGCACGGAAGAAGTCCAGAGTGGACTCCGACGGGTCCAGCAACGACGTGCTGATGCCCCAGGAAGTCCAGACCTCCCAAGGGGTTTCGGTGGCCGGACCGAGCTCGGGGTACGCGGCGATAGCGGCTCGGGCGTGTCCGGGAATGTCCACTTCGGGCACCACGGTGACGGCTCGCGCGGCGGCGTAGGCGACGATCTCGCGCAGATCGTCCACAGTGTAGTAACCGCCGTGCGGTCGGCCGTCGCGTTCCGGGCCGTCGTGCCTGCCGACCATCGACGATGTCCGCCAGCCGCCGACGGACGCGAGCCGGGGGAACTCCGGCGTTTCGATCCGCCAGCCCTGGTCGTCGGTGAGATGCAGGTTCAGGACGTTCAGCTTGTGCGCGGCCAGCAGGTCGACGAACCGCAGCACCTCGGCCTTCGTCCGGAAGTGCCGGGCCACGTCGTAAAGGCAGCCGCGCCAGGCGAAGCGCGGATGGTCGGTGATCGTCCCGCACGGCAGCTCGACCGGTCCATGGCGGATCGACGCGGCACGGAACGCGTCCGGACCGGCCAGCTGACGCAGGGTCTGGCGGCCGTAGAACTCGCCCGCGGCGTCGGCTGCTTCGAGCGTGACGCCGTCGGGAGCGATCGTGAGCCGGTAGCCCTCGGCGGGGAGACCCCAGGCTGTCCGCACCTCCACTGGCGCGGGCCACGGACAGCTGCCGGGCCCCGGCTCCGCGGACACCGGACGGGGGAGGAGAGCGTCGAAACCGGACATGGTCATCCCTTCACCGCCCCGGCCGTCCCGCCGACGAGTCTCCGTTGCACCAGCACGAAAAACACCAGCACGGGAATCGTCATCAGGGTGGACGAGGCCATCACGGCGCCCCAGTCGGTGTCCTCCGGTTTGAAGAACACCAGGATCGCCTGCGGCAGAGTCTGGTTTTCGGTCTTGGAGATGATGAACGTCTTGGCGAACAGGAAGTCGTTCCACGCGTGGATGAACGCCAGCACGCTCACCGCCACGAGCCCGGGCGCGACGAGCGGGAACAGGATCTGCCAGGTGAACCGCATCCGCGACGCACCGTCCAAAGTGGCCGCTTCCTCCAGTTCGGCGGGCACCGCGGCGACGAACCCGCGCAGCATCCAGATCGCGAACGGCAGGCTGAACGCCAGGTGCACCAGCACGAGCGAGCCCAGTTCGTTGAGCCCGAACGCCGGCACCGTGCCGCCGACCGAGCGCATCAGGAAGAACAGCGGAATGGTCAGCGCTTCCACCGGAACCATTTGCGCCACCAGCAGCATCACCAGCAGCACTCCGCGGCCGCGGAACCGGAACCGCGTGAGCGCCACCGCGGAAAGGAACGACAGCACCAGGGACAGCAGCACGACGACCACCGCGACCACGAGGCTGTTGAGGAAGTACCGGCCGAATCCGGAAACCGTGAGCACGCGCTGGAAACTGTCCAGCGACGGAGCGAACGTCCACGGTTTCGGATGCGCCGACTGGATTTCGCCAGCCGGTTTGAACGCCGAGAGCACCATCCAGTACAGCGGGAACGCGACGATCCCGGCGATCACCACGGTGACGATTTCAGCGACGAGCCGCGCCGGGCGGCGCACTTTCACAGCCATGCGGCACTCCGGCGCTGGGACCGGACGTAGAGCCCGGTGATCGACAGCAGCAGCAAGGTCATCACGACCCCGATCGCCGAGCCGAGCCCGTACTCCTGCCCGGCGAACGCCTGCTGATAGGCGTAGACGTTCAAGATCAGGTTCCGGCCGGCGATACCGCCGCCGTTGGTCATCACGTAGATCTGGGTGAACACCTTGAAGTCCCAGATGATCGACTGCACGGTCGCGATGGTCAGCAGCGGCCGCACCGCGGGCAGGACGACCGACCACGAGGTGCGCCAGACCGACGCGCCGTCGAGCGCCGCCGCCTCCAGCGTCTCCTTCGGCACCCCGCTGATCCCGGCGTACATCGTGACCATCACGAACGGGAACGAGCACCAGATCACCTCGGCGGCGACCAGCCCGAACGTGCCGAAGGTGCCGAACGTCCAGGAGTGGTGCGCCATCCCGCTGAAGCCGATGCCCGAGAGCACCTCGTTGACCAGGCCGAAGTCGGTGTCGAAGAGGAACAGCCAGACGTACGAGCCGGCGATCGCCGGGGTCGCCCACGCGCCGAGCGCCGCCAGGAACAGCAGCGTGCGCGGCAGCGCGCGGACCCGGCTCGCCAGTACGGCGAGCGCCGTGCCGACGACCAGGCTGCCGAGCACGCAGGCGGCCGCGAACCCGACCGTCTTGCCGAGAACCGTCCAGAACTGGGCGTCGGCGAGCAGGTTCGCGTAGTTGTCGAGGCCGAGGAACACCAGCGGCGCCGCGCCCGCCGCCTGCGGCTGGCCGTAGTCGTAGAGCGAGATCACGACCAGCTGGTAGATCGGGTACACCAGCAGCGCGCCGAGCAGGATGCCCGCCGGCAGCAGGTACCTCAGGGCCGCGCGGCCGTCGCGGCGGACGGTCGCGGAACGGACTGCGGCCACGGGTCAGCCGAAGTTCTTGTTCATCGCCGCGGCCGCGTCGGCCAGCGCGGCGTTCGCGTCCTTGCCGCCGGTCGCGATCTGCTGCACCGCGGTGGGCAGGACGTTCTGGCTGTCGATCTTGGACCACGCCGGGGTGCTGGGCACGAACTTCGTGCCCGCGGCGAGGGTGTCCACGAACGCCTTCAGCGTCGGGTCGCTGGCGGCGAGCTTCTTCTGCACCGACGCGAGGGTGGGCAGGTTGCCCATCGCAGCGTACATCTTCTCCTGGTACTTGATGCCGGCCAGCAGTTCGGCGAACTGCACCGCGAGGCCGTGTCGCTGGCTCGCGCCGAACACGCCGAGCAGGTTGCCGCCGGCGAACGCGGGCGCGACCGAGTTCGGCGTGGTGCCGGGCAGCGGCATGATTGCGTACTTGCCCTTGACCGCGCCCTTTTCTACGGCCTTGCGGTTGAAGTCGCCGCCGATCACCATGCCGGCCTTGCCGCCGGCGAACGCCGTCACGCTCTGCGTGCCGGTGAGGTTGGCGCAGGCAGCGGGCGGGCAGATGTCGTCCTTGATCAGGTTCGCGTACGCGGTGACGCCGGCCTCGGCCTGCGGGGAGTCCACAGTGGACGTCCACTTGCCATTGTCCTGTTTGGCCAGATCGCCGCCGTTGGCCCAGATGAACGGAAGCATCGCGTAGGTGTACTTGCCGCCGGTGGCGATGCCGTACAGATCCGGTTTGGCGGCGCGGATCTTGCGCGCGTCGTCCGTTAGTTCGGCGAGCGTCGTGGGCGGCTTGAGGCCGAGTTCGGCGAAGACGTCGGTACGGTAGTACAACGCGCGGATGCCGGTGTACCAGGGAATGCCGTAGATCTTGCCGTTGGCCTTCGCGGCGTCCACCACGGACGGAAGCAGGTCTTTGCCGTCTGACCAGTTCGAGATGTCCTTGGCGAGATCGGACAACGCGCCGGTCTGCGCGTAGCTGGCGACGTCGGTGTTGCCGAATTCGGCGACGTCGGGGGCGTTGGCCGGGTCGTTGAACGCGCCGGAGAACTTGTCCGCCCGGCCTTCGACCGGGACCCACTGCACGTCGACCTTGACGCCGGCGTGGCTGGCCTCGAATTCGGTGCTCGCTTCCTTGACCGCGGCCTCCTTCGGCGCACGGTTCGCTTCGTCGAACAGCCAGACCCGGAGCGTGCCGTCGGTCTGGTTTCCGCCGGCGCCGGCCGGACCGGATTGAGCGGGTGCGCACGCGGCGAGCAACGCCAGCGCGGCGACAGCGGGCAGGACAGAGCGCAGCTTCATCGGTGACTCCTGTCGCGGGGACCGGTCGGAGACCGGAAAAGACGGGGCTATGCGGCGTGACAGCCCCGGTTTTCTCAGACGAAGAAGACAGAGTTGACGTTCGGGATCGCGAGCGAGCCCGCGGACTTGCCGGGCAGGCCGGTGGCCGGGTCGCGCGGCAGCCAGGTGACAGTGCCGGAGCGCTGGTTGGAAACGTAGAACCAGTTTTCGCCCGGGTCCAGCGCGAGGTGCCGCGGCCAGTTGCCGCCCGACGGCGCTGAGGAGACCAGGGTGAGCTTCGCTCCGCCGTCGGCGACAGTGAACGTGTCGATGGTGTTCGGGCCGCGCACGGTGGCGTAGACGAACTTTCCGTCGCGCGACACGGCGATCTCGCCGGGGAACAGGTCGCCGGTGCTGCCCGGCGGCACCGCGGGCACCACGGCGATCGGCTTGAACGTGCCGGTGGCGGCGTCCCAGCTGGCGACGGTGATCTCCGGCCGCAGTTCCTGGGCGACGTAAGCGAATTCGCCGTTCGGGTGGAACGCGAGGTGCCGCGGTCCCGCACCGGCGGGAAGGGTGATCTGCTGGTGCAGCTTCAGCTTTCCCTTGCCGGTGTCGAACGAATAGACGTACACCGAGTCGGTGCCCAGGTCGACCGTGAGCACCCACTTCCCGGACGGGTCGGTGACCACCTGGTGCGCGTGCGGCTCTTTGCCTTGGTGCTGCTGCAGATCAGTCGCCGCGCCGAGGTTGCCGCCGGACTTGATCGGCAGCACCACGACGCTGCCGGAGTCGTAATTGGCGGCCAGCACGTACTTCTGGCTCGGGTGCACCGAAAGGTGCGTGGGCGAACCGCCCTGCGAGGACACCGACCCGAGCGGCTTCGGCCGGGTCGGGTCGGAGATGTCCAGCGCGGACACCGTTCCGGTCTCGGCACCCTCGTTTTCGTTGGTGACGTACAGGATCCGGCCGTCGCGAGTCCGGTCGAACCAGGAGACGTCGGTCAGCTTCGGAACCGTGCGCACCGGCGTGAGCGCGGGGCTTCCCGCGGCTCGCTGGGTGACGTCGAGCCCGTGGCCGGACGGTGAGCTGGTGGTGTAGCTGCCGACGTACACCGTCGTGGCCGCGCGCGGCCGGGACGCTGCCGTGGCGAGCTGTGCGCCCACCACGGCGGCGGCCCCGGCCGCGCCGACTGCTCCGACGAACGTGCGGCGGGAAATCGCGGTCATCGAATACCCCCGGAACCTGTGCCGATGTGGTTCAGACCAATGCCATCACCAATGCTGCCACACCGAAACCGCTCAAGGAAAGGACTGTTTCCAAAGCCGTCCAGGTTTTCAGCGTCTGGGTCACGGTGAGCCCGAAATACCGCGACACGATCCAGAATCCGCCGTCGTTCACGTGCGAGGCGATGATCGACCCGGCCGAGATCGCGACCACGAGCAGCGCCAATTGTGCTTGCGAATAATGCAGTTCCATCACCGTCGGCGCGACGATGCCGCTCGTGGTCACGATCGCGACGGTCGCGGAACCCTGCGCGATGCGCATGCCGCAGCTGATGATGTACGCGGCCAGCAGCACCGGAAGCCCGGCGTCGCCGAGGGAACCGGCCACCGCCTTGCCGATGCCGGTCGCGGACAGCACCGCGCCGAAGAACGAACCCGCGCCGACCACGAGAAGGATCATCGCGACCGGGCGCAGTGCGGTGGCCGACAGCTGGGCGAGATCCGCGCCGCTCATCCCGCGGCGGTGGCCGAGCAGCCACGACGCGAGCAGGGTCGCGATCGTCAGCGCGATGGCCGGGGTGCCGAGGAACGCCGCGATGCCCGCGCCAGTGGATCCCTTGGGCAGCAGGATGCTGCCGAACGTGCCGACGAGGATCAGCACCAGCGGCACCGCGATGATCCCGCCGACCAGCTTGAGCGACGGCGCGGGACCCTCCTGCTCGCCGTCCTCCCCGGCGAGTTTCGCGAAATCCTCGGCCAGCGGCACATTCACCCGCTTGCCGATCCACGTCGAGTACAGGATGCCGCCGATGAACCAGGCCGGGATGCCGCAGACCGCGCCCATCAGGATCAGCCAGCCGAGATCGACGTGCAGCAGCCCGGCCGCGGCGACCGGCCCCGGGTGCGGCGGGATGAAGGCGTGCGTGATGGAAAGCCCGGCCAGCAACGGCATCGCGTACAGCACGATGGAGCGGCCGCCCTGCTTCGCCGCGGCGTAAACCAGCGGCGCGAGCACGAAAATGCCGATGTCGAAGAACACCGGGATGCCGAAGATGAGACCGGACAGGCCCATCGCGAGCGGAGCGCGTTTCTCGCCGAACGTCCGCAGCAACGCCGCGGTCAGCACGCGCGCGCCGCCGGATTTCTCCAGGATCGAGCCGAGCAGCGTGCCGAGCCCGATGATCGCCGCGATGTGCCCGAGAATGCTGCCGAAGCCCTTCTCCAGCAGCGAATCCGACGTCTTCTGCGCGGTGCCGACCAGGGTGCCGACCGGCACGCCCGCGGCCAGCGCGGTGAGCAGGCCCACCACGATCAAGGCGATGAACGGTTCGACCTTGACCTTGATGATGAGGAAAAGCAGCACCGCGATGGACACCGCGGCGAGCGTGAGCAGACCGGCCGTGCTGGTCTGCAGCCAGTGAATCATCGTCGACTCCCGGGATGGCGGAGGGAATGCCCGGCGAGCGCGCCGGTGGGGGTTCCGTCTTCGAGGGCGGCGACGCCGTTGACGAAGACGTGGGAGAGGCCCGCGGCGGGCTGCCGCGGATTGTCGAACGTCGCGGTGTCGGCGACCGTGTCCGGGTCGAAGAGCACCAGATCGGCCGCGTAACCGGGCCGGACGAGGCCCCGGTCCGGCAGCCCCAGCCGTCGTGCCGCGCGCCCGGTGAGGTGCGCGACGCAGTCGGCCAGTTCGAGAACGCCCAGTTCGCGGACGTAGCGGGCGAGATACCGCGGGAAGGTGCCCCACGCGCGGGGATGCGGCCGCGCGCCGACCAGCAGGCCGTCCGAGCCGCCGGTGTGCGTGCGGTGCCGCATGATCGCCTGCACGTTCTCCTCGTGCCCGACGTGCATGAGGCAGGAGGTGCCGAGCTTTTCGTCGATCAGCGTGTCGAAATACAGCTCCGCCGGGGGTTTCCCGTTCTTGCGCGCGGACGCGAGGACGCTGTGCCCCACCAGTGCGGCGTTCTCCTCGCGGCGGACGCCGTTGATTTCGATGGCGTCCCAGTCGATCGGCACGCCGTGCGCACCGTCCGAACCGGACTCTTCGATCTCCGCCCGGATGCGTTCGCGAGTGTCCGGATCGGACAGCCGGGCGAGCGTCGGTTCCAGCCCGCCTTCGGTGGACCAGCTGGGCAGCAGCGCGGACAGGTAGGTCGCGCCGGGCAGGTACGGGTACGTGTCGAGGGTGATGTCGCAGCCGTCGTCGAGCGCGTTGTCCAGCAGGCGCAGCAAATCCGGGGCTTTGCCCTTGTTGACGGAGAAGTTCATCGTCGCGTGCGCGAGGTGCAGCGGGCAGCCGGAGCGGCGGGAGACGTCGACCATCTCCGCGAACGCTTCCAGCGCGCCCGCGCCGTAGCTGCGGTGGTGCGGGCTGTAGTAACCGCCGCGCTCGCCGACCACGCGGCACAGCTCGACCAGTTCCTCGGTGGTCGCGTACATCCCGGGGGTGTAGGTGAGCCCGGACGACAGACCGAACGCGCCTTCCTCCAGACCGGTCGCGATCAGTTCCCGCATCCGGGCCAGTTCGGCGTCGGTGGCGGGCCGGTCTTCCCAGCCCACCACCAGCATCCGCACCGTGCCCTGCGGGACCAGGTACGCGGCGTTCGTCGCGATGCCCTGGTCGAGCCGGTCGAGGTACTCGCCGACCGAGCGCCAGTTCCAGTCGAAGCCCGCCGGGTCGTCGTTCCATCCGGCGAGCTGCTGGCGCAGGCTCGCGAGCACTTCGTCGTTGACCGGCGCGTAGGACAGACCGTCCTGGCCGAGCACCTCGGTGGTCACGCCCTGGCTGATTTTCGCGAGGTGGTCCGGGTTGGCGAGCACCTGCAGGTCGGAATGCGAGTGCATGTCGATGAAGCCGGGGGAGAGGACCTGCCCGGTCGCGTCGAGCACGCGCGGCGCGGTCAGTTCTCCCGGCGCGGCGACGTCGGCGATGCGGTCGCCGGTGATCCCGACGTCGCGGATTTCCAGCGGGGCCCCGGTTCCGTCGGCGACTCGTGCGCCGCGGATCACGGTGTCCATCAGAACCACGTCCGCACGAAGTCGACCACTGTCTCACCGTCAGTGTCGACAACCGGGAGCAACGACCACTTGTCGAAAGTCGTGCACGGGTGCGAGAGACCGAGCCGCACCCAGTCGCCGACCTCGACCGGCGATCCTTCGGGAAGCTCGAGGAACGCGTGCTGGTCGTTGAGCTTCGGAACGCTGTGCCCGGTTAGTTCGGTGACCACGCCGTTCTTGCGCAGCAGCTGCGGTTCGGGCATGCCCTCGTCGTACGGCAGGTCGCGCTTGCCCGCGGTGAGCAGAGCCAGCTCCGGTGTCGGCTTCGACGTGACCTGCGCCCATGCGTGCAGCGCCGGACGGAAGCTGTCGACGCCAGTGATGCGCCGGTGTTCGCCGAGCGGCGAGATTTCGCGGTAGAAGCCGTCGTCGTGGGTCAGGTACGCGCCGCTGCGCAGGATCGGGACCACTTCGAGACCGTCCGGCCACGGCTTGGTCAGCTCGTCCACGACGCGGTCGAAGTACGCGCTGCCGCCCGCGGTGACGTACACCGGACCGTCGGCGAGCAAACCCTTCTCCGCGAAGGTGATCGTCGCGTCCCGCAGACTGTCCACATAGGAACTGATCTTCGCCAGCGCGGCTTCGTCGGTGTGGTGCGACAGCGCGCCCTCGTACCCTCCCGTGCCTCGCAGGCGCAGCACCGGGCTCTTCGCCGCCGCTTCGGCGACAGCGAGCGCGGTCGCCGCGTCACGGACCCCGGTGCGGCCGCCTTCTCCGCCCAGCTCCACCAGCACATCGACCGGCCGTTCGGCACCCGCGAGCGCCTCGGTCATCAACTCGACACTGCGCACCGAGTCGACCCAGCAGACGAACTCGAAATCCGGATCCGCCGCCAGCTCGCCGGCCAGCCAGCGCAGCGCGGACGGGTCCACGAGCTGATTCGCGAGCAGGATCCGCGCCACGCCGAACGCGCGGTAGATCCGCATGTGCCCGGCGTTCGCCGCGGTGATGCCCCACGAGCCGTGGTCCAGCTGCCGGGCGAACAGCTGCGGAGCCATCGTCGTCTTGCCGTGCGGCGCGAGCGCGATGCCGCGTTTGGCGCACCAGCGGGCCATGGTGGCGAGGTTGTGCTCCATGGCGTCGGCGTCGAGCGCCACGAACGGACCGAAGAAGCCGTCGTCGAAGAGCTTCGCGCGGCGGGCCGCGGCTTCGTCGAGAGTGAGCCCGGACAGTGCCGGGGGGAGAGCGCGGAAGCGCCAGTCGATCCGTTCGCCGCGCCCGGCTCGGACGGCGGCGGTGAGAGCGGCGTTGCTGTTCATCTGGGACCTCGGTTGCGTATCTTGCAACGGACGTTGCGCAAAATGCGTTGCCTAGGTGTAGCATCCGGGTGGCCACAGGTCAACGGGGAAGGAACGTCAGTGACCAGCAGTCCGACCGGGTCGCCCGAAGTGCTCTGCATCGGCGAATCGATGGCGTTGTTCGTGCCCGCCGAACCCGGCCCGCCGGACGAGGTGCGCACCTGGCTGCGCACCATCGGCGGCGCGGAGTCGAACGTCGCGTGCCACCTGCCCGCCCTCGGCGTGCCGAGCGGATGGGTCAGCGCGGTCGGCGACGACCCGTTCGGCCGCGCGCTCGTCCGCGAGATCGCGTCGGCCGGCGTGGACGTCCGCGGCGTCGTGGTCGACCCGACCCGCCCGACCGGGCTGTACGTGAAGGAAAGCGGCGCGGGCGGCAGTCCGGTCCGCTACTACCGCTCGGGATCCGCCGCGTCCGGCATGGGTCCGGAACTGGTGTCCCGGCTGGACTTCTCCGGCGTTCGCGTACTGCACCTTTCCGGGATCACGCCCGCGCTTTCGGACAGCTGCCTCGCGCTCGTCCGCGCCTTGCTCGACCGTCCGCGCGGCGACCTGCTCGTGTCGTTCGACGTCAATCACCGCCCCGCGCTGTGGGCCGGACGCGACCAGTCCGTCCTCGCCGAACTGGCCGGGAAGGCCGATCTTGTGCTGACCGGCGACGACGAGGCGGAGCGCGTGTGGGGCACCGGCGATCCGGCGCGGCTGCGCGCGCTTCTGCCCGGCCCGCGCACGCTGGTGGTCAAGCACGGGGAACGCGGTGCGACGCTTGTCGAGGGCTCGGCCGAACCGCTGTTCGCGCCCGCGCTTCGCGTCGACGTGGTCGAGCCGGTCGGTGCCGGAGACGCCTTCGCCGCCGGGTTCCTGGCCGCCACCCTGCGCGGAGCTGACCCCCTGACCAGGCTCCGGCGTGGCCACCTGCAAGCTGCGGCCACACTGTTGACTCAGGACGACGTCGGCGTGCCGCTGGCCGAGGCCGTCGTGACGAAACTGGTGCGGGCGGACGCCGACAGCTGGGGTTCGTTCCGGCTCACCGGAGAGGGAGTGGTGGTCACGTGAGCCAAAGTCTCGACCGCGCGCTGACCCTGCTGAGCGGTCTCGCCCGCGGCGGCAAGACGCTCGACGAGCTGGCCGAAGAGATCGGCGTGCACAAGACGACCGTGCTGCGGCTGCTGCGCACCCTCGAATCGCACCATTTCGTGCGGCGCGAAGGAGCCCGGCACTACCGGCTCGGCAGCGCGCTTTTCGACCTCGCCAACCAGGCACTGGAGGACCGCGACGTCCGGCGCAGTTCGCACGACGCGCTCGCCGCGCTGAACTCGCGCACCGGGCACACCGTGCACCTGGCGTCCTATGAGGACGGCGAGGTGGTGTACATCGACAAATTCGAGGGACACCACGCGGTCCGGATGTACTCGCGGGTCGGCAAACGCGCGCCGCTGCACTGCACCGCGGTCGGCAAGGTGCTCGTCGCGGCGATGCCGAGGGCGAAACGCGAGGAGATCGCCCGCTCGATCGACTACGTCGTGCTCACCGCCAACACGATCACCACGCCCGAGGCGTACCTGGCCGAACTCGACCAGGTCGCTGAGCGCGGGTACGCCGTGGACAATGCCGAGCACGAGGACTTCATCCACTGCATATCCGCGCCGGTGCGCGGCGCGGGCGGAGAGGTGCTCGCCGCGGCGTCGATGTCGGTGCCGAAGGTCCTGCTGGACTACGAGGGGCTGCTGGCGCTCGTGCCCGAGCTGCTGGCCGCCGCCGAGGAAGCTTCCGTCCACAGTGGATGGACGGGGAACGGAAAGGGGCAATGATGGGCAAGACGGCGATCACCAGCGAGAACGCGCCGAAGCCGCCGGCGAACTTCTCGCAGGCCGTCCGCAAGGGGAACATCCTGCAGGTCGCCGGCGCGGTCGCGTTCGACCCGGCCACCGGCGAGATCGTCGGCGACGACGTGGTGAGCCAGACCCGGCAGGTGTTCAAGAACCTCACCGCGCTGCTCGAAGAAGCGGGCTCGAGCTTCGCGGACGCGGTGATGGTGCGCGTGTACCTCACCGACACCAGCCACTTCGCCGCGTTCAACGAGGTCTACAACGAGCTGATCGGCGAAGCCCCGTACGCGGCCCGCACCACGGTGTACGTCGGGCTGCCCGCCGGTCTCCTGGTCGAGATCGACGTGCTCGCCGTCCTGGACTGAGCCGCACGGGTGCCCGGCCGCGGCCGGGCAGCCGGTTCAGCCGAGCACGCTCGTGTACGCGTTGATCGCGGGCTGCCCGCCGAGATGCGCGTAGAGCACGTTCGAATCCTTCGCGATTTCGCCGGTGCGCACGAGATCGATCAGCCCGGCCATCGACTTCCCCTCGTACACCGGGTCGGTGATCATGCCTTCCAGCCGCGCGGCGGTCCGGATCGCGTCGAGCGTCCGCTCGTCCGGAATGCCGTAGACGCCCGCGTGATAACGCTCGTCGAGTTCTGGTTCTTCGACCTGCCCGGCCCCGATCAGCTCCGCCGTGCTCTTGGCGATCCGGCCGATCTGCTCGCGCGTCTCGTCCGGCTTCGCCGACGCGTCGATCCCCAGAATCCGCCGAGGCTTCCCGCTCACGGCCGCTCCGGCGATCATCCCCGCCTGCGTGCTGCCGGTGACCGAGCACACCACGACGGTGTCGAAGAAAACGCCGAGTTCGCGTTCCTGCTCTTCCAGTTCCAGCACCCAGTTCGCGAAGCCGAGCCCGCCGAGCCGGTGGTCCGAGGCTCCGGCCGGGATCGCGTACGGCGTGCCGCCGTTCGCCTCGACCTCCGCCAGCGCCCGCTCCCAGCTCTCCTTGAAGCCGATGCCGAACCCGGCGTCGACGAGCCGGACGTCCGCGCCGAGGATCCGCGAGAGCTGGATGTTGCCGACCTTGTCGTGCAGCGGATCGTGCCAGTCGACCCAGCTTTCCTGCACCAGCACGGCTTTCATTCCGGCCCGCGCCGCCGAGGCCGCGACCTGCCGGGTGTGGTTCGACTGGACGCCACCGATCGAGACGAGCGTGTCCGCGCCTTGGGCCAGCGCGTCGGCGACGAGGTATTCGAGCTTGCGCGTCTTGTTGCCGCCGTAGGCGAGGCCGGAGTTGAGGTCCTCGCGCTTGGCCCAGACGGTCGCGCCGCCGAGGTGTTCGGTCAGCCGGTCCAGCCGGTGCACCGGCGAAGGTCCGACGAGCAACGGGAAACGGGGGAAATCAGCCAGGCTCACGCGTCCTCCAGGAGGGCTTCGAGGTCGGTCCAAATCGTTGAAGTGAGCCGCGCGGCGGCCGCTTCGTCGCCGCCTTCCAGCGCGGCGATGAGTTCTTCGTGCCGGGTGACCGAGCGATGCGCGGGCAGCGAGCTGAACCGCGCGTATTCGAGACGGCGCAGCAACGGCGTGTACCGGTCGAGCGTCGCCGCGACCGCCCGGTTCCCGCACGCGCGCACCGGAATGTCGTGCAGCTCGTCGTCCGCTTCGATCGCCCTGCCGACGTCCCCTGCCGCGACGGCCGCGCGAAACCGGTCGTTGGCTTCCCGCATTTCCGCGATCTGCTGTGTGCCGAGCCGGGGGAGCGCTTCGCGCACGGCCAGCTCATGCAGCGCCCGCACGAGCCGGACCGCGTCGCGGACATCGTCGGCGACGAACTCGGCGACCCTCGTGTAACTCTGCGGCTTCGACACGACCAGCCGGTCCTCGGCCAGCCGCAGCAGCGCCTGCCGGACAGGGGCGCGGGAAAGCCCGAGCTGTTCGGCGAGGTCCGCGTCGCGCAGCGGAGTGCCCGGCGGAAGACTGCCGTCGATGATGGCGTGCCGGATGCGCTCGTACGCCTCGTCGCGCAGCAGCGGCCGGGAGACCTTGGGGAGTGCACTCACATCTAACATGTTAGATGTTGCTCACGATGGATGCAATGGCCCGGGACGACGGGGGATCGCCGGGTGCCGGGCGCGACCTGGTGCGGCGGGGGCTCTGGTTCTGGGGGCATGCAGCCGGGGCGCTGGTCGCGCGGTGGTTCCGGGCATCCGGTTCCCGGGTCGGGCAGTTGGGTCGCGGGGCCGCGCGGCGTGGTGTGGCATAGCCGAGCGCTGCTCGCGCGGTGGTGTCGAGCATTCGGCGGGATTGGGCAGCTGGGGCGCCGAGTCATGCGGCTGGTGTGGCACAGCCGCCGGGCAGCCGGTCGCGCGGCCTGATGCCGCACCGCTCTACGCGCCGTCGCCCTAGTGGCTGACGTGTCGAACGCCCTGGCTTCCGCCCGCCGACCGTCCTCGGCCAGCCGCCGTCGCCCCTAGCCCATCGCCACCCGCCCCTGCCCGCCCGCCGTCGACCACCGGCCATCTGTCACAGGCCCCCGGCGCTGCCCGTCCAAGGCCGGAAACGGCGAAGACCCGCCCGGCGATGCCGCGAGGCGGGTCTTCGTGCTTCTTGCGCAGAGGGGGTCCGGCTCAGTAAACCGGCCCGGTGTACTTCTCGCCCGGTCCCTGGCCCGGCGGGTCCGGCACGACCGACGCCTCGCGGAACGCCTTCTGCAGAGACTGCAGTCCGTCGCGCAGCGGTCCGGCGTGCAGGCCGAGGTACTCCGCGGAGGCGGTCACGAGCCCGGCGAGCGCGGTGATGAGGCGGCGCGCCTCGTCGAGGTCGCGGTGCGGCGAGTTCTCCGGGTCGGCGTCGGCGAGGCCGAGGCGCTCGGCGCCCGCGGACAGCAGCATCACCGCGGCGCGGCTGATCACCTCGACGCTCGGGATCTCCTCGAGCCCGCGGTCGTCGGGGGAATACGGGGGCGGTGGCGATGGTTGTTCAGACACGTCTGGTACCCTTCCACGTGCGACCAGCTCCCGAGCGATCGGGGGCGGCAAGTGGAGCCCCGCTCCCACCCGCGTCACCGCCTCAGGTGTCCGGGTCCGGTCTCGCCGAAGTGGTGCATGCCGTTCAGGCAGCGTACTGCGGAGGCGAAGCGTTCGGCCGTCCGGCCGGGCGCGATCGGAGACAGAGCGGGCCCCGTGCACCGGCAGCAGCCGGCGACGGGGCCTGAATCGTGTGGGCACCAGGTCGAACGAGAAAACATCACTCGGACCAAGGAGGCCCCATCAGCTCCGAGACACGCATCAACGAACGCATCCGGGTGCCGGAAGTCCGGCTTGTCGGTCCCAACGGCGAGCAGGTCGGCATCGTCCGGATCGAGGATGCGCTGCGGCTTGCGCAGGAGGCGGATCTCGACCTCGTCGAGGTGGCCCCGCAGGCCCGCCCGCCCGTGGCCAAGCTCATGGACTTCGGCAAGTTCAAGTACGAGAGCGCCCAGAAGGCCCGCGAGTCCCGCCGCAACCAGCAGCTCACCGTCATCAAGGAACAGAAGCTGCGTCCGAAGATCGACCAGCACGACTACGAGACCAAGAAGGGTCACGTGTCGCGGTTCCTGGCGGCGGGCAACAAGGTCAAGGTCACGATCATGTTCCGCGGCCGCGAGCAGTCCCGGCCGGAGCTCGGTTTCCGGCTCCTGCAGAAGCTCGCCGACGACGTCACCGAGCTCGGCTTCGTGGAATCGTCGCCGAAGCAGGACGGACGCAACATGATCATGGTGCTGGCCCCGCACAAGAACGTGAAGCCGAAGGCCGTCAAGGCCGAACCGGCTCCCGAGGCGTAGCGCGCCCCGGCGCCGACCAGCACAGTCAGCGGCACACCGGGTTTTCCGGTGTGCCGCCGCACGGAAGAGGACGAACAACCATGCCGAAGATGAAGACGCACAAGGGCACGTCGAAGCGGGTCCGCATCACCGGTTCGGGCAAGCTGCGTCGCCAGAAGGCCGGCCGCCGCCACCTGATGGAGAAGAAGTCCAGCCGCCTCACCCGGCGCCTCGAGGGCACCACGGACGTCGCCCAGAACGACGTCAGCCGCGTGAAGCGCCTGCTCGGCCGCTGAGGCCCGCACCCTTTCCCGACCACCCCGGGGTCCCCGCACCCCCCGAATTCGACAGGATGGACCAGTGGCACGCGTCAAGCGGGCGGTCAACGCCCAGAAGAAGCGTCGCGCGACTCTCGAACTGGCCAGCGGTTACCGCGGCCAGCGTTCGCGGCTGTACCGCAAGGCCAAGGAGCAGACGCTCCACTCGCTCAACTACGCCTACCGCGACCGCCGCGCGCGCAAGGGTGACTTCCGCCAGCTGTGGATCACCCGCATCAACGCGGCCGCTCGCGCCAACGGCGTCACCTACAACCGGTTCATCCAGGGCCTGAAGGCCGCCGGTGTCGAGGTGGACCGCAAGATCCTCGCGGACCTCGCGGTCAACGACGCCGCCGCCTTCACCGCGCTCGCCGAGCTCGCCAAGGCGAACGTCACGACCGGCGAAGCGAAGTCGGCCTGACCGGCAGCATTTTCCGGCCCGGGGCGGATCCGTTCACCGAACGGACCCCCCGGGTCGTTGCTGCGCGCAAACTGACCCGGCGCGCGGAACGCGAGAAAACCGGCCGCTTCCTGGCCGAAGGGGTCAACGCGGTCACGTCGGCGCTGTCCCACGGGACCGTGCACGAACTGTTCGTCACCGAACGCGCCGCCGCCGCGCATCCTGAGCTGGTCGCCGCCGCCCCGCGCGTGTCGCCGATCACCGACCGCGCGGCCGCGGGCCTGTCGGAAACCGTGACGCCGCAAGGAATCATCGCGGTCTGCTCGCTCGTCGACCGTCCACTGGAGACAGTCCTGGACTCGGCCCGGCTGGTAGTGGTCCTCGTGGATGTCGCCGAACCCGGCAACGCAGGCACCGTGATCCGCGTAGCCGACGCCGCCGGCGCCGATGCCGTCGTCCTGGCTGGCGATACCGTCGACCCGCACAACGGAAAGAGCGTCCGCGCCGCCGCCGGGTCCACGTTCCAGGTCCCGCTGGCCCGAGCCCGCGATATCCCGTCGGTCCTGACCGCACTGCGCTCGGCCGGCCTCCGGACGCTGGCCGCGCACGGTTACGCCGCCACTTCGCTGGAGACTGTCCACTTCGGAGATCCGGTGGCGTGGATCTTCGGCAACGAGGCACACGGCCTGTCCGAGCACGTTCTGGCCGCGGTCGACGAAGCAGTCCGGATCCCGTTGTACGGCAAGGCGGAAAGCCTCAACCTCGCCACCGCCGCCGCAGTCTGCGTCTACACCGCAGCGATGGCCGCGCACCGCTGACCGTGCGGGATCTCCGGCACGTCTACTGGATCGGCGGCGCGCCCGGCGCGGGCAAATCGACGATCGCCCGCCGCCTCGCCGCCCGCCACGGCTGGCGCCACTACGCCACCGACGACGTCATGCGCGCCCACGCCGCCCGCACGACCCCTTCCACCGCTCCGATGCTGCACGCGTTCCTCGCCATGGACATGGACGAACGCTGGGTCCGGCGGTCCCCGGACGTCATGCTGGAGACGTTCCACTGGTTCCGGGGCGAGGGTTTCGGGCTGATCGTCGAAGATCTCCTCCGCCTGCCGCCGGAACCGTGCGTCGCCGAAGGGCTCCGGCTGCTGCCGCACCTTGTGAAGCCCCTGCTGGATGTTGCGGACCAGGCCGTCTGGCTGCTGCCGACGCCGGAGTTCCGCCACGCGGCGATCGAGGGCCGGAGCGCACCGGGGGAGGGTTTTGTCTGGCAGACCAGCGATCCGGCGCGGGCTGCTCGCAACCTGGCCGAACGGGACCGCCTGTTCACGAGCCGCCTCCGGGAGGAAACCGAGCGGCTCGGAGTGCGAGCGATCGAGGTCGACACCACGATGACGGAAGACGAGCTTTTCCGCCAGGTGACGACTGCCTTCCGCCTTTGACCCGGCGGTTTCCGCGTTGCGGCGGGAAGCTCTGTCGCTGGACGTGTCGCCAGCTCATTGCCGCCAGCCGCATTGTCCTGCCATGTCGTCATCCGTCCGCTGACTGCGGGCTTGCCGCGTGTCTGCCGAGTCCGAGACTGCCGCGTCGCAGCTGTACTCGCCGTCGTTGAGGTCCTCTCTCGCCACCGGCTGGAATCCTGCCGAGAGCTTTGTCACGGCTCCGGCCGCGTCTCCCGCCATACTCGGTCGTCGGCACGAGCCGCATCGCGCTCCCCGGTGCCGATCCCACGTCCAGACTCGCGGTCCTCTTTCCGACCACCTCCGAAACTCCGCCCCCAGCCCGCCGGGAAGATGTCCGCGGCAAGCCGGTCGACGGGCGGTCCTCACCCGATTCGCTGACCTCCGTTCGGGTCCGCGGCGACGGTCGGTCGTGATCACGGGGCGGATCCGGCGCGGCCGCTCCGGAAGCGGAGGGTGAGCGGCTGGGCCCCGTGCCCGATCCCCTAGACTGAGCTGCCCGATGTGCACGTGCGGCGGCATGCCCGCGTGCCGCCGACAACACCAGTCCCAGCGGACGCCGAGGAGTCATGTCCGGAGCCACAGAAAAGCCGGTCGACGTGCTCGCACCGGAAACCCTGCGCGCGGCGATCAAGGCGGCCGAGGACGCCTTCGCCGGCGCGGCCGACCTGGACGCGCTCGCCGCCGTCAAACCGGCCCATCTCGGGGACCAGTCGCCGGTGCTGCTCGCGCGCCGGGAGATCGCCGCGCTGCCGAAGCAAGAGAAGGCCGACGCGGGCAAGCGCGTCAACGAGGCCCGCCAGGCGGTGCAGTCCGCGTTCGACGCGCGCCGTGCGGCATTGCAGGCCGAGCGCGACGAGCGGGTGCTCCGCGAGGAGGCCGTCGACGTCACGTTGCCGTGGGATCAGGTCCCGCGCGGCGCCCGGCACCCGATCAGCACGCTGTCCGAGCGCATCGCCGACGTTTTCGTCGCCATGGGCTACGAGGTCGCCGAAGGACCCGAGCTCGAGGCGGAGTGGTTCAACTTCGACGCGCTCAACTTCGGCAAGGACCACCCGGCACGCCAGCTGCAGGACACGTTCTACGTTGGCGACGAAGGCTCCGGCCTGGTGCTGCGCACGCACACCTCGCCGGTGCAGGCCCGCAGCCTGCTGCACCGCGATCTGCCGGTGTACGTCGTGTGCCCTGGCCGCACCTACCGCACCGACGAGCTCGACTCCACGCACACGCCGGTGTTCACCCAGGTCGAGGGCCTCGCCGTCGACAAGGGCCTCACCATGGCGCACCTCAAGGGCACGCTCGACGCGTTCGCCCGCGCGATGTTCGGCGAGAGCTCCACGACGCGGCTGCGCCCGCACTTCTTCCCGTTCACCGAGCCGTCGGCGGAGGTCGACGTCTGGTTCGAGGAGAAGAAGGGCGGCCCCGGCTGGGTCGAATGGGGCGGCTGCGGCATGGTCAACCCGAACGTGCTGCGCGCGTGCGGCGTCGACCCGGAGGTGTACTCCGGCTTCGCGTTCGGCATGGGCATCGAGCGGACCCTGCAGTTCCGCAACGGCATCCCGGACATGCGCGACATGGTCGAAGGCGACGTCCGGTTCACCCTTCCCTTCGGAACGGAGGCGTAGTGCGAGTCCCGGTGAGCTGGCTGACCGAGCATCTCGAGGTGGATGCCGACGTCACGCCGCAAGACCTGGCCGACGCCTTCGTGCGGATCGGGATCGAGGTCGACGAGCTGAGCGAGCTCGGCCCGGTGACCGGCCCGCTCGTGGTCGGGCGCGTCGCGGAGATCGAGGAGCTGACCGGCTTCAAGAAGCCGGTGCGGTTCTGCCGCGTCGAGGTCGGCGAGGAACCCGACCCGGAGCCGGACGACGCGGAACTGTCCGAAGAGGACGAAGACGAGGACGACGGCCCGCTCGAGAACGAGGGCCCGCACGGCATCAAGACGCGCGGCATCGTCTGCGGCGCGCGCAACTTCGCCGAGGGCGACCTCGTCGTGGTCGCGCTGCCGGGCGTGGTCCTGCCGGGCGATTTCGAGATCGCCGCGCGCAAGACCTACGGCAAGGTCAGCGACGGCATGATCTGCTCGGCGGCCGAACTCGGCCTCGGCGACGACCACAGCGGCATCCTCGTGCTCCCGCCGGGCACGGCGAGCCCGGGCGACGACGCCAAGGACCTGCTCGGCCTCGACGACACCGTCATCGAGGTCACGCCGACCCCGGACCGCGGCTACGCGCTGTCGATCCGCGGCCTGGCGCGCGAACTGTCGAACGCGCTCGACGTGCCGTTCGGCGACCCGGCGATGCTCGACAACTTCCCGGAAGCCGAGGGCGAGGCGTGGCCGGTCCGGGTCGAGGACCCCGAGGGCTGCCCGCGGTTCGTGCTGCGCCGGGTCACCGGCCTCGACGCGACCGCGCCGACGCCGTGGCGGATCCGCCGCCGGCTGATGCTGGCCGGCATCCGGTCCATCTCGCTCGCGGTCGACGTCACCAACTACGTGATGCTCGAGCTGGGCCACCCGCTGCACGCGTTCGCGACCAGCTCGATCCAGGGCGACCTGGTGGTGCGCCGCGCGAAGGCGGGGGAGAAGCTCACCACGCTCGACGACGTGGAGCGCACCCTCGACGCGGACGACATCGTGATCGCCGACGACAGCGGCGTCATCTCCCTCGCCGGCACGATGGGCGGCGCCAGCACGGAGATCACCCCGGAGAGCACGGACGTGCTTCTCGAGGCAGCGCACTGGAACCCGGCGTCGATCAGCCGCACCGCGCGCCGGCACAAGCTGTTCTCCGAGGCGGCGAAGCGTTTCGAGCGCTACACCGACCCGGCGCTGTGCGCGGCCGCGGTGGAACTCGCCGCGCGGCTGCTGCGCCAGTACGGCGACGGCGCGATCCGCCCGGGCCGCACCGACGTCGGCGGCGTCGCCCCGCACGCCCCGGTGACCATGCCGATCAACCTGCCCGACCAGGTCGCCGGCGTCCGCTACGAACGCGGCGTCACGGTGCGTCGGCTCGGCCAGATCGGCTGCAAGGTCCAGCTCAGCACGAGCGACCAGGGCGTCGGCCTGGTCACCGCGACCCCGCCGAGCTGGCGCGGCGACCTCGTGCAGCCCGCTGACCTCGTCGAGGAGGTCCTGCGGCTCGAGGGCTACGACAGCATCCCGTCGGTCCTGCCCGCCGCGCCCGCGGGCCGCGGTCTCACCGACGCGCAGCGCCGCCGCCGCGCGGTGTCCGGCGCGCTCGCCGAGGCGGGCTACGTCGAGGTGCGCCCGTTCCCGTTCGTCGGCGACGCAGTGTGGGACGCCTTCGGCCTGCCCGAGGACGACATCCGCCGCACCACCGTGCGCGTGCGGAACCCGCTCGAAGCCGACCACGACCGGATGGCGACCACCCTCCTGCCAGGCCTGTTGGAAACGTTGCAGCGCAACGTTTCCCGCGGCTTGAAGGACGTGTCGCTGTTCCACATCGGCCAGGTCGTGCTGCCGAAGCCGAATCAGCTCAAGGTCCCCGACCTCGGCGTCGAGCACCGCCCGAGCGACGAGGACCTCGCCGTGCTGGAGGCCGCCGTGCCCGCGCAGCCGGTGCACGTCGCCGTCGTCCTCAGCGGCCAGCGCCCGCGCGCCGGCTGGTGGGGCAAGGGCGGCCAGGCGGGCTGGGCCGATGCCGTGCAGGCCGCGCGCCTGGTGGCCGAGGCCTCCGGCGTGCAGCTCACGGTGCAGGCCGCCGACCTGCTGCCGTGGCATCCGGGCCGCTGCGCCCAGCTGCGCGTAGGCGACTGGCCGGTCGGCCACGCGGGCGAACTGCACCCGAAGGTCGTCGAGGCCCTCGGCCTGCCGCCGCGCACGGTCGCCATGGAACTCGACCTGGACGCGATCCCGCTGCCCGACACCCGTCCGGCGCCCAGCATCTCGGCCTACCCGCCGGTGCTGCTGGACGTCGCCCTGGTCGCCGGCACGGACGTCCCGTCCGCCGACCTCGCCGACGTGCTCCGCGAAGGCGCCGGCGAACTGCTCGAGGAGATCACCCTCTTCGACGTCTACACCGGCGAGCAGCTCGGCGAAGGCAAGCGTTCCCTGGCGTACAAGCTCCGCTTCCGCGCCGCGGATCGCACCCTCACCGTCGACGAGGCCACCAAGGCCCGCGACGCCGCGGTCGCCGCAGCCGGCGAGCGCTTCGGAGCGACGCTCCGCGCCTGATCCGACGCTGTCCCCGCCCCGCGCTCCGGCCACCGGCCGGTCAGCCGGGGCGGGGGAGCGCTGGTGTCATGGCATTCCTCCTTTCTTTGCCGTAAACGGTTCACGTCAGCCGAGGTGCTTCATCGCCTCCCGAACAGACAGCGGGGACAATCCCGGGTGCGCGCGGACGAACGCGCGGACCCACTCCGGCTCGACGCGCGCATGGTCTCGCAACGCCCAGCCGATTCCCTTGCGCAGAAAGAAATCTCGATCGCCCAGGTTCGCCTCGATCGCGTCGGCGAGCAGCTTCTGGTCCACGTCGCCCTTCGCGCTGACCTGACAGATGACCGCCGTTCGCCGGCGCCAGCGATCAGCGTCTGTCATCCAGCGACGCAGAACCGGCGTGACCGCCGCCCGGTGCTCGCGCAGGATCGGCCCGACGC
Organism: Amycolatopsis echigonensis; assembly: GCF_002846615.1. Classification (NCBI taxonomy): domain Bacteria; kingdom Bacillati; phylum Actinomycetota; class Actinomycetes; order Pseudonocardiales; family Pseudonocardiaceae; genus Amycolatopsis; species Amycolatopsis echigonensis. Next base: position 6,745,431 of record NZ_PJMY01000003.1, read on the forward strand.
GGCGGATCGCGACCTCGTCGACGTAGTCCCACCACGCCCCGGCGACGATCAGCTCGTCGTACATCTCCAGCAGTTCCGGGTCTTGCCACTGCCGATAGGCGCGGTGCCCGGAAAGATCGATCGCCGCGTACCGCTCCTCGCGAAACTCCGCCTCCCGCCATAACGCGAGCACGGTCTCGGCGTATGTCACTCGATCGGGCAGAACATGCTCGGCCAGGACCGTCTTCATGAGCTTGCCGCGCGGTGGCTTCGGCACGCCGCGAAACGGCATCTCGGATTTCATGTACGCCTGCATTTCCGCTGCTTTGACCGGGTCGGCAAGCTCGGCGAGCCCGGTTCGCACCGCCGTGAGCAACGCTTCGCTCGCGTCCATTGAGGACCACCTCCGTCGTCTCGGATCCCGACGATCGGGGGACAGCGCGGCTCGTGTCGGGAAACGAGATTCTGCCGTGCAGCCGGTAGCTTCGACGAGCCCTGGTTGCCGTCGGACGCAAAGGACCACTGTGAGGAAAATCGTCACCGCACTGGCCGCCGCCGCTGTCGCGGCCGGAACGCTGGCTGTCGCACCCGCCGCCACCGCGGTGCAGCCCCAAGGGCCGGACTACGCGCCGCCGCCGATCAAGTGGGGACCGTGTTCCGCACCAGGTCTCGCCAAGGCGGGAGCCGAATGCGGATTCCTGGTGGTCCCGATGGATTACGCGCAGCCGTCGGGCCCGACGGTGCAGATCGCCGTCTCCCGGGTGAAGCACAAGACCGCGAAGTACCAGGGGGTGCTTCTGGTGAACCCAGGCGGCCCCGGCGGTTCCGGACTCGGTCTTTCGGTGCTCGGCCGGAACGTGCCCCAGCACGCCGGCGACAGCTACGACTGGATCGGCTTCGATCCCCGCGGCGTCGGCTCCAGCAAACCGGCTCTCACGTGCGACGGGAGCTACTTCGCGCCCGGCCGTCCGGCTTACGTGCCGAAGACGCCGCAGCTGGAGAGCACCTGGCGTGCCCGCACGAAGGGCTACGCCGAGGCCTGCGCGAAGAACGGCCCGCTGCTCCAGCACATCAAGACCACCGACGTCGCGCACGACATGGACAGCCTGCGCAAGGCGCTGGGCCAGCAGCAGATCAACTATTACGGCTTCTCTTACGGCACCTACCTCGGGCAGGTGTACAGCACGCTGTACCCGGACCGCATGCGCCGGATGGTGCTCGACGGGAACGTCGACCCGCGCAAGGTCTGGTACGACGCCAACCTGGACCAGGACGTCGCCTTCGACCGCAACATCAGGATCTACTTCGACTGGCTCGCGAAGTACGACAACGTCTACCACCTCGGCAAAACCGGCTCGGCCGTCGAGCAGCTCTGGTACGCGCAGCAGCGGAAGCTCGACCGCGACCCGGCCGGCGGCGTGATCGGCGGCGACGAGTGGACCGACATCTTCCTGCAGGCCGGCTACTACGTGTTCGGCTGGGAAGACATGGCGAAGGCGTTCGACGGATGGGTGCACCGCGGCGACTGGCAGACGCTGAAAGCGTTGTACGAGAAGTCGAACGCGCCCGGCGACGACAACGGCTACGCGGTTTACAACGCGGTGCAGTGCACTGATGCCCAGTGGCCGCAGGACTGGGACCGCTGGCGCCGCGACGCCTGGGCCACCCACACCCGCGCGCCCTTCGAGACCTGGAGCAACACCTGGTACAACGCGACCTGCCTGAACTGGCCGGCGAAGGCGGGCAAGCCGGTGGACATCGACGGGTCCAAGGCGAGCGGCGCGCTGTTGATCAGCGAGGAGCTCGACGCGGCCACGCCGTACTCGGGCAGCCTCGAAGTGCGCAAGCGCTACCCGCGTTCGAGCCTCATCAGCGCGCCCGGCGGGACGACGCACGCCGGATCGCTGTCCGGAGTTTCGTGCGTGGACGACAAGGTCGCTGATTACCTCGCCACCGGCGCCCTGCCGAAGCGGGTGCGCGGCGACCACTCCGACGTCCAATGCGCTCCGGTGCCGCAGCCGGTTCCGTCTCCGGTCGCCTCCGGCGCGCAGCAGAAGGCGGATGCCCAGGCGAAAGCCGCGGCGGAGGAGAAGCAGGGCCTGCTCGCCGGGTTGCTGCGTTTCTGAGGTGTTGTGCTCGGTGCCCCGGTCTGGCCTGCCAGACCGGGGCATTGTTCTTTTCCGCTGGTCCACCGATCCCCCTCGGGTGTTTTCGGGTCGCCGGGGACGCTACGGCGGGGGTCTGACAATTTCGGACCGCAGTCACCCGATCGCGTTAAGTGATCGAAAATTGTCGGGGGTCGCGGATACCTTCGCGGCCATGACGATCATTCAGGAGCACCGGACCGAGGTCCGGTCAGGAGATGTCCAGTACCAGGTCGCCGTCGTCACCCGCAGCGAGGACGGCGAGCCGGAGCGAGTCACCGTCACGGTCGGCGGAGAACGGCCGGACGGCGAACCCGTCGTCGAGGGCAGACTCGAACTCGACGTGACGTCCGTGGCGACCGTCGCGGAGCTGCTCGACACGAGCCTGCGCACCTTCGCGGGCGGCGGGGCGCGGCGAAGATCGCGCGGACGCCCGGCCCAGCAGGGGCGGCCGTGGACCGACGAGATGGACGCGGATCTGGAGGCCCGCTGGCTCGCCGGGGACTCGGTGGCCGAGCTGGCCCGGCATTTCGCGCGGACACCGGGCGGGATCCGGGCGCGCTTGCCCCGGGTCGGCTGCGATCCGGAGCATCCGGGAAACCATCTGCCGACACCGCCGAGTCTCCGCGAAGCGGAGGAGGGAGTGGACTGACGAGTGCCCGCCGGGTTCGCGTCCCGAGGCGGGCCCGGCGTGGCGGTGGCCGTGTGCCGGAGTGGCGGCTGCGTGCCTGGGTGCGGTTGCGTGCTGGGTGAGTACGCGGTGCTGGACTGGCGGTTTTGCGGCAGGCGAGCGTTTGGTGTCGGGCTAACGGTTGGGCGCGGGCTAGCAGCAGGTGCGGGGCTGGCGGCCTGGGTGTCGTGGCGGGCCGCCGTGCGCGCCGGGCGAGGCGGGCTGCGTGACGGCCAGACGGCTGGCGGCGGTGAGAGCGCCGGGTGGTCGAGCGATCCTCATCGTCAGGGCGGCCTGTCGCTGGGCGGCGCGGATGACTCGGACGGCGGAGCGACTCGGCGGCGGGTTCGCGCGGTCCGAGAGTCCGTTGCCCGCGCCCGGACAGCTCGGCGTTTGGTCCCTGCCGTCATGCGCCACCAACGTCGCCGCTCGGGCTGATCCGACCTGCTGCGGCGGGAAAACGCCTGGAGAGCGTACGGAATCCACGGAAGTCCTGGGGAGGGGACGACCAGGGTGAGCAAACCCTCTTTGTTTGAGCTTGCACGCTCGTGCATAATCATTCGTATGACGGTGAAGATCGCGGTGGCCGGTGCCAGCGGGTACGCCGGCGGCGAACTGCTGCGCCTGCTCCTGACCCATCCCGAGGTCGAGATCGGCGCGCTCACGGCGGCGAGCAGCGCGGGGACGACGCTGGGCACGCACCAGCCCCACCTTGTTCCGCTTGCCGGTCGCGTGCTGCTCGAAACGAACGCGGAGACGCTCGCGGGCCATGACGTCGTGTTCCTGGCCCTGCCGCACGGCCACTCGGCCGAGATCGCGGCGCAGCTCGGGCCGGACGTGCTCGTGGTCGACCTGGGGGCCGATCATCGGCTCGCGGACGCGGCGGACTGGCGACGGTGGTACTCCGGCGAGCACGCGGGGCAGTGGCCGTACGGGATGCCCGAGCTGCCGGGGGCGCGCGAAAAGCTGGTGGGAACCAAGCGGATCGCGGTTCCTGGCTGCTTCCCGACCGGCGGGTCTCTGGCGTTGGCGCCAGCGTTGGCGGCGGGGCTGATCGAGCCCGCGGTGACCGTGGTGTCGGTGACGGGGACGTCCGGGGCGGGCAAGAGCCTGAAACCGAACCTGCTCGGGTCCGAGGTCATGGGCAACGCGAGTGCGTACGGCGTCGCTGGGGCGCATCGGCACACGCCGGAGTTCGTGCAGAACCTGTCGGCGGCGGCGGGCAAGCCGGTGACTGTTTCGTTCACGCCGGTGCTCGCGCCGATGCCGCGCGGCATTCTCACGACCGCGAGTGCTCAACTCCTCCAAGACGTCGACGAGGCCGCCGTGCGCGCGGTGTACGAGAAGGCTTACGGCGCTGAGCCGTTCGTCCAGGTCCTGCCCGAAGGGACCTGGCCGACGACCGCCGCCACGGTCGGTTCGAACAACGTCCAGCTCCAGCTCGGGATCGACGCCGACGCGGGCAGGCTGGTCGTCGTCACGTCGATCGACAACCTCACCAAGGGCACCGCGGGCGGTGCCGTCCAGTCGATGAACCTGGCGCTCGGTTTCCCCGAGGCCACCGGACTTTCCACCGTGGGAGTGGCACCGTGACCGTCACCGGACCGAAGGGTTTCCGCGCCGCCGGCGTCGCCGCCGGGATCAAAGCCTCGGGCGCGCTCGACCTCACGCTGGTCGTCAACGACGGCCCGCTCGACGTCGCGGCGGGCGTGTTCACCCGGAACGTAATCAAGGCCGCGCCCGTGCTGTGGTCGCAGGAAGTGCTGAAGCAGCAGAAGCTGAAGGCCGTCGTGCTCAACTCCGGCGGCGCGAACGCGGCCACCGGGCCGGGCGGGTTCCAGGACACGCACGCCACGGCGGAGAAGGTCGCCGAAGTCCTGGGCACCGGGGCGATCGAGGTCGCGGTGTGTTCCACCGGGCTGATCGGCGAGCGGCTGCCGATGGCCGCGGTTCTGTCCGGTGTGGACAGTGCGGTCAAGGCGCTGGACGCCAGTCCGGAAGCGGCTCTCAACGCGGCCACCGGCGTCATGACCACCGACAGCAAGCCGAAGCAGGCGTTCGCCCGGCACGAATCCGGGTGGAGCGTCGGCGGGTTCGCCAAGGGCGCGGGGATGCTCGCGCCGAATCTGGCGACGATGCTGTCCGTCCTGACCACGGACGCCGTGGTGGGCAAGGAAACTCTCGACCGCGCGCTGCGCGCCGCCACGCACGTCACGTTCGATCGGCTCGACGTGGACGGCGGGACGTCGACCAACGACACGGTGCTCGTGCTCGCCTCCGGTGCGAGCGGCGCGGAGCCGAGCGAAGCCGAGCTGACCGAGCTGCTCACCCAGGTCAGCCACGACCTCGTGCTCCAGTTGCGGGCTGATTCCGAAGGCGCCACCAAGGATGTCGACGTCACGGTGAAGGGCGCCGCGTCCGAAGCTGACGCGATCGTGGTGGCTCGGACGATCGCCGAGGACAACCTCGTCAAGACCGCCTTGTTCGGGTCCGATCCCAACTGGGGCCGGATCGCGATGGCTCTCGGTCGCGCACCGGCGCGGATCGATCCGGAGACGGTGTCGATCGCCATCAACGGCGTCACGTTGTTCGCGGGCGGCACGACGGCCGAGGACCGGTCGGCCGCCGACCTGTCCGGGCGGGCCATCGACGTCGTCGTGGATCTCGGGGTCGGTTCAGCCGAGGCCACGATCTACACCACGGACCTCTCGCACGCCTACGTCGAAGAGAACAGCGCGTACTCGTCATGACGGATACCGGAAGGCTCGTCTCCGCCGACGAACGGCTCGCCAGCGCGGCCGAGAAGGCCGGGGTGCTGATCGAAGCGCTGCCGTGGCTGCAGCGGTTCCACGGCGCGACCGTCGTCATCAAGTACGGCGGCAACGCGATGATCGACGACCAGCTGAAGGCCGCGTTCGCCGAGGACATGGTGTTCCTGCGGCTGGCCGGCCTGCGCCCGGTGGTCGTGCACGGCGGCGGCCCGCAGATCAGCGCGATGCTGTCCCGGCTCGGCGTGCCGGGGGAGTTCAAGGGCGGGCTGCGCGTCACCACGCCGGAGACCATGGACATTGTGCGGATGGTGCTGGTCGGGCAGGTCAGCCGCGAGCTGGTCGGCCTGATCAACGCGCACGGCCCGTACGCGGTCGGCATCTCCGGCGAGGACGCGCGGCTGTTCACCGCGGAGCGCAAACAGGCCACTGTGGACGGTGAGCAGGTCGACATCGGTCTCGTCGGCGAGGTCGCCGAAGTCAACCCGGACGCGGTGCTCGACATCGTGAACGCCGGTCGTATCCCGGTGGTGTCCACGGTGGCTCCCGACGTCGACGGCGTGGTGCACAACGTCAACGCCGACACCGCCGCGGGCGCGCTCGCCGCGGCGCTCGGCGCGGAAAAGCTCGTGGTGCTCACCGATGTCGAAGGTCTTTACGCCAACTGGCCGGACCGGTCGTCGCTGATCGACCGGATCCCCGTCGACCGTCTCGAACGCATGCTGCCCGGCCTGGCCAGCGGCATGATCCCGAAGATGGAGGCGTGCGTGCGCGCGGTGCGCGGCGGCGTGCGCGGCGCCCACGTCATCGACGGCAGGCTCGCCCATTCGGTGCTGCTCGAGGTCTTCACCTCGCGCGGCATCGGGACCATGGTGCTGCCCGAGGCAGCGCCCTCCGGAACGGAGCACGCGTGACTATCCTCAAGTCCAATGCGGACGGTCAGCAGCACTGGCAGTCGGCCGTCATGGACAACTACGGAACCCCCGGCCTGACGCTGGTGCGCGGCGAAGGCGCGCGAGTGTGGGACGCGGACGGCGCCGAGTACGTCGACCTGGTCGGCGGCATCGCGGTGAACGCGCTCGGCCACGCCCATCCCGAGGTGGTGCGCGCGGTCACCGAACAGATCTCGAAGCTGGGGCACACGTCGAACCTGTACGTGAACCCGGTCGCGGTCGAACTGGCCGAGACCCTGCTCGACGTCGCGGGCCTGAACGGACAAGGCAAAGTCCTGTTCGTCAACTCCGGCGCGGAGGCGAACGAGGCCGCGCTGAAGATCACCCGGCTCACCGGACGCAGCAAGGTCGTCGCGGCGGAGGGCGCGTTCCACGGCCGCACCATGGGCGCGCTGTCGCTGACCGGACAGCCGTCGAAGCGCGAGGCGTTCGAACCGCTGGTTCCGGGCGTAACGCATGTCCCGTACGGCGATGTCGAAGCGTTGCGGGCCGCCGTGGACGGCGAGACGGCAGCTGTCTTCCTCGAGCCGGTGCTCGGCGAAGCCGGCGTGATTCCGGCTCCGGACGGTTACCTCCAGGCCGCGCGCGAGATCACCAAGGCCGCCGGTGCGCTCCTCGTGCTCGACGAGGTGCAGACCGGGATCGGCCGTCTCGGCACCTGGTTCGGCTTCCAGCAGGCCGGGGTCGTGCCGGACGTGATCACGCTCGCGAAGGGCCTCGGCGGCGGGCTTCCGCTCGGCGCGGTGATCGGCGTCGGCGCGGCGGGAGACCTGCTCAAGCCCGGCCAGCACGGCACGACCTTCGGCGGCAACCCGGTGTGCTGCGCGGCCGGACTGGCCGTGCTGCGCACGATCGTCCGGGACGACCTGCTCGGCCACGTTTCGGCGCTCGGCAAGGACATCGCGGCCGGTGTCGAGGCGCTCGGCCACCCGCTCGTCTCCGGCGTCCGCGGTGCGGGGCTGCTGCTCGGCATCGGCCTGCGGGAACCGGTTTCCGCGGCTGTCGCGAAGGCCGCGCAGGACGCGGGCTACCTCGTCAACCCGGTCGCCCCGGACACCGTCCGGCTGGCCCCGCCGCTCGTGCTCGACGAGCAGCAGGCGCACGGCTTCCTCTCCGCGCTCCCGGGCGCGCTCGACTCCACCACCACGAAGGAATCCGACTGATGCCTCGCCACTTCCTCCGCGACGACGACGTCACCCCGGTCGAGCAGGCCGCCCTGCTCGACCTGGCCGACCAGCTGAAAGCCGATCCGCTCGGCACGAAGGCTCTCGCCGGCAAGACGGTGGCCGCGATCTTCGAGAAGAACTCCACCCGCACCCGGTTCTCGTTCGAGGTCGGCATCAGCCAGCTCGGCGGGCATCCGGTGATCGTGGACGGCCGCTCGATGCAGCTCGGCCGCGAGGAGACCATCGAGGACACCTCGCGCGTGCTGTCGCGCTACGTCGACGCGGTCGTGTGGCGCACCTTCGCGCAGAAGCGCATCGACTCGATGGCGTCGGTCGCGTCGATTCCGATCGTCAACGCGCTCACCGACGAGTTCCACCCGTGCCAGGTGCTGACGGATCTGATGACCATCCGCGAGCGCAAGGGCAAGCTCACCGGGCTCACGCTCACCTACCTCGGCGACGGCGCCAACAACATGGCGCATTCGCTGCTGCTCGGCGGCACCACGGCCGGGATGCACGTGCGCGTCGTGTCGCCGGAGGGCTTCCAGCCCGACCAGCAGGTGATGCTGGACGCCAAGAAACGCGGCGAGGAAACCGGCGGCAGCGCGACCGTTTTCACCGACGCGCGCGAAGCCGTCGAGGGTTCGGACGTGCTGGTCACCGACACCTGGACGTCGATGGGGCAGGAGAACGACGGCCTCGACCGGGTCGGCCCGTTCCGCGCTCTGCAGATCAACACCGAGCTGCTGAAGCTCGCCGCCGACGAGGCGATCGTGCTGCACTGCCTGCCCGCGCACCGCGGCTGGGAGATCACCGACGAGGTGCTCGACGGCCCGGCAAGCGCGGTCTGGGACGAGGCGGAGAACCGGCTGCACGCGCAGAAAGCCCTGCTGGTCTGGCTGTTCGGGCAGAACGGCCGATGACCAGCAGCCGGGTCGGGCGCCAGGCGCGGATCACCGAACTGGTGTCCACGATGGCCATCCGCAGCCAGACGGAGCTCGCGCGGCTGCTGGCCGCCGAGGGAATCGAGGTCACCCAGGCAACGCTGTCGCGCGACCTCGACGAACTCGGCGCGGTCAAGCTGCGCGGTGCCGACTCGGGCGCGCCGGTCTACGTCATCCCCGAGGACGGCAGTCCCGTCCGCGGCGTGCAAGGGGGCACCTCGCGGCTGTCCCGGCTGCTCGCCGAACTGCTGGTGTCGGCGGATTCCTCGGGCAACCTCACGGTGCTGCGCACGCCGCCGGGCGCCGCGCAGTTCCTCGCGAGCGCGATCGACCGGGCCGCGCTGGAGGAGGTCGTCGGGTCCATCGCGGGCGACGACACCGTCGCCGTCATCGCGCGCGAACCGCTCACCGGACGCGACCTCGCCGAACGGTTCACCGCGCTCGCGCAAGGTTCGGCGGAAGGGGAGGAGCCGTGACCCGGCGGGTCGTGCTCGCCTATCCGGGCGGGCACGGCTCCTCAGCCGCGCTGAATCTTCTTGCGGGACAAAGCGAAGTGGTCGCGCTCGCGGCGGAGTTCGGCGCGGGCGACGTCGATTTGTGCGCGCTCCGGCGGCAGGCGGCTGCGGACGGAGCCGCCGAGGTCGTGGTCGCGGACCTCCGCGAGGAATTCGCGAACGACTACTGTTTGCTTGCGCTGCAAGCGAATGCGCTGATCCTCGACCGGCATCCGCTGGTCGAGGCGCTGGCCCGGCCGTTGCTGGCGAGCCAGCTCGTCGCGACCGCGGGAGACCGGAACGCGTCGGCTGTCGCGCACGGCGGCGGAGAGGCGTTGTCCGGCCTGATCGCGACCCTCGCGCCGGACCTCGAGATCGTCGAACTCGGCGGCTGGGGCGAGCCGGAATTGTCGACGAGCCGGACCTTGTGGGGCCGGGCCGCGACTTCCGGCTACCGCTGCACCAAGGACGCCGTGGCGAACCTCGGCATGCCGGACGAGGTCGTCGTCACGTTCGACCAGGGGGTGCCGGTCGCGGTCGACGGCGAGACGGTCAGCGTGGCCGAGGCGGTGCAGCGGCTCGGGCATCGGGCCGGGGCGCACGGGATCGGCCGTTTCGATCTGGCGGACAGCTACGACGCACCCGGTGCGGCGGTGCTGATCGCCGCGCATCAAGAGCTGGAATCAGTCACCCTCGACCGGGATCTGGCGAGGTTCAAACGCGGCGTCGACCGCCGGTGGGCGGAGCTGGTCCACGACGGATTGTGGTTCTCGCCGCTGCGCGAGCCGCTGGACGCGTTCGTCCGGCGGGCGCAGGAGCGCGTGTCCGGCGAGGTGCGGCTGGTGCTGCACGCGGGCAGCGCGACCGTCGCCGGCCTCCCCGGGAGGCGGCTTCGCCCGGTCGGACGGCGGCTCCGCAGCGCGACCGGGCAGACTCCGCTGGGGAGCACCCAGCATCCGAGCACCCAGGCGTCCTGAGACGCCGGACGAGAGAGGCAGAACGTGAGCGGGAAAGACCAGCCGGTGCAGCTGTGGGGCGGCCGGTTCGCCAGCGGGCCGGCCGAGGCGATGGCGGCGCTGAGCGCCTCGACCCACTTCGACTGGCGCCTGGCGCCCTACGACATCGCCGGATCGCGAGCGCACGCCCGCGTGCTCAACAAGGCGGGTCTGCTCACCGAAGCGGAACTGGCCGGGATGCTGGACGCGCTCGACACGCTGGCGCAGGACGTCGCGTCCGGCGCGTTCACTCCGACGGTCGCCGACGAGGACGTGCACACCGCGCTCGAACGCGGTCTGCTGGAACGCGCCGGCGCCGAACTGGGCGGCAAGCTGCGTGCCGGCCGTTCCCGCAACGACCAGGTCGCGACGCTGTTCCGGATGTGGCTGCGCGACGCCGCGCGCCGGGTGGTCGCGGGCACTCTCGACGTGATCGACGCGCTGGTGTCGCAGGCGTCCCGGCACCCGGACGCGATCCTGCCGGGCCGCACCCACCTGCAGCACGCGCAGCCGGTTCTGCTGGCGCACCACCTGATGGCCCACGGCCAGTCGCTCCTGCGCGATGTGTCCCGCCTGCGCGACTGGGACGCTCGCACCGCGGAGTCGCCGTACGGCTCGGGCGCGCTCGCCGGTTCGTCGCTCGGCCTCGACCCCGAAGCGGTGGCCGCCGAACTGGGCTTCGACACCAGCGTGGAGAACTCGATCGACGGCACCGCCTCGCGCGATTTCGTCGCCGAGTTCGCGTTCGCCGTCGCGATGCTCGCGGTGAACCTGTCGCGGATCGCCGAAGAGGTGATCATCTGGAACACCGCCGAGTTCGGCTACGTCACGCTGGACGACGCGTGGGCCACCGGCAGCTCGATCATGCCGCAGAAGAAGAACCCGGACGTCGCGGAGCTGACCCGCGGCAAGGCGGGCAGGCTGATCGGCAACCTCACCGGCCTGCTCGCCACGCTCAAGGCGCAGCCGCTCGCGTACAACCGCGACCTGCAGGAGGACAAGGAACCGGTCTTCGACTCGGTCGAACAGCTGGAGCTGCTGTTCCCGGCGATCGCGGGGATGCTCGGCACGCTCACCTTCCACACCGACCGGCTCGCCGAACTGGCTCCCGCCGGGTTCACGCTGGCCACCGACATCGCCGAATGGCTGGTGCGCCAGGGCGTGCCGTTCCGCGTCGCGCACGAGGCGGCGGGGGAGAGCGTGCGGGTCGCGGAGGCGCGCGGGGTCGGGCTCGACGAGCTGACCGACGAGGAATTCCGGGCCATCAACCCGGCGCTCACCCCGGCGGTGCGCGAAGTCTTGACCGTCGAAGGCTCGGTCCGTTCGCGCGACGCACGGGGCGGGACCGCGCCGGACCGCGTCGCCGAGCAACGGGAACGCCTGGCGGAGCGTGTCGCGGCGCATCGGCAGTGGCTGAAATGATCTGTCGTCGGGCCGCTGGTTAGGCTGGCGGCCTGACGAGGGGAGTGAGTGTGGACCGGTTGTTCCGGCGCGAAGAACTGGCACTGGACCCGGTCGACCTGGCTCGGCTGCTGCTCGGTGCCGTCCTCGAGGCCGACACGCCCGACGGCCTGGTCGGGGTGCGGCTCGTCGAGGTCGAGGCCTATCGCGGGCTCGACGATCCCGCTTCGCATTGCTACCGCGGGAAAACGCCGCGCAACGCGGTGATGTGGGGTCCGGCCGGGCATCTCTACGTGTATTTCGTCTACGGCATGCACTTCTGCGCGAACGTCGTCGGCACCGAGGACGGGCAGCCGGGCGCGGTGCTGCTGCGCGCAGGCGAGGTCGTCGAAGGCGCGGACATCGTGCGGAAGCGGCGGCCGAACGCGCGCGGCAACGGCGAACTGGCCAAGGGCCCGGCCATCCTCACCTCGGTGCTGGGCCTTGCCCGGGAGCAGAACGGCGCCGACCTCACCGACCCCGAGTCGCCCGTCCGGCTGCTCGTCGGCGAGCGCGTGCCCGCGGACAACGTGCGCAGCGGCCCGCGCGTCGGCGTCGCGATGGCGATGGACACGCCGTGGCGGTTCTGGATCGACGGCTCACCAGCCGTGTCGACCTACCGCCGCGGCGGGAAACGCCGGCAGGTGCGACCCGCGGGATAGTCGTTTGACCTGGTGGGGGATCATCTACAGGTGTGAGTGAGCACATCCTTGACGAGTTGTCCTGGCGCGGCCTGATCGCGCAATCCACCGATATCGACGCCCTGCGCCGAGAACTCGACCACGGCCCGCTCACGCTCTATTGCGGCTTCGACCCGACCGCGCCCAGCCTGCACGCCGGCAACCTCGTCCCGCTGCTGATGCTCAAGCGGTTCCAGCGCGCCGGGCACCGTCCGATCGTGCTGGCCGGCGGCGCCACCGGGATGATCGGCGACCCCCGCGACAACGGGGAGCGCACGCTGAACACTCTCGACGTCGTCGCCGACTGGGCCGGGCGGATCCGCGGGCAGCTGGAGCGGTTCGTGGACTTCGACGATTCGCCGACCGGCGCGATCGTGGAGAACAACCTCGACTGGACCGGGAAGCAGAACACGCTGGAGTTCCTCCGGGACGTCGGCAAGCACTTCTCGGTGAACGTGATGCTGAACCGGGAGACGGTCAAGCGGCGGCTCGAGGGCGACGGCATGTCCTACACCGAGTTCAGCTACCTGCTGCTGCAGTCGCAGGACTACCTGCAGCTGTACCGCAAGCACGGCTGCAAGCTGCAGGTCGGCGGCTCGGACCAGTGGGGCAACCTCGTCGGCGGTGTCGACCTGATCCGCAAGGTCGACCGCGGGACGGCGCACGCGCTGACCGCGCCGCTGGTCACCGACGCCGAGGGACGCAAGTTCGGCAAGTCCACCGGCGGCGGCAACGTGTGGCTCGACCCGGAGCTGACCTCGCCGTACGCCTGGTACCAGTACTTCGTGAACGTCGGCGACGCTGACGTCGTCCGCTACCTGCGCCTGTTCACCTTCCTCGACCGGGAGGAGATCGACGCGCTGGCGAAGGACACCGAGGAGCGTCCGCACCTGCGCACCGCGCAGAAGCGGCTGGCCGAGGAGTTCACGAACCTGGTGCACGGCGAGAACCAGACGCGCCAGGTCATCGCGGCGAGCCAGGCGCTGTTCGGCCGCGGCGAGCTGACCGACCTGGACGCGCCGACGCTCGACGCGGCGATGGCCGAGGTCCCGAACGGCAAGGTCGAGCCGGCCGGCGACGCGACGATCGTCGACCTGCTGCTCGCCGGGGGACTGGTGGACAGCAAGGGCGCGGCCCGGCGGACCGTGAAGGAGGGCGGCGCGTACGTGAACAACGTGAAGATCGCCGACGAGGAGTGGAAGCCCTCGGCTTCCGACGCGCTCCACGGCCGCTGGCTCGTGGTCCGCAAGGGCAAGCGTACGGTCGCTGGCGTCCGCGTCGGGGACTGATCTCCGCCCAAGGCCCGAAACAGGGCTCTGACCTGCGGGAACGCAGTTAAGGGACCCCCCTGTTTCGGGCCCTGGGAGGGCGTGTAAAGTTCTCCAGGTCGCCAGGGAGACCGGGCGGCCGCCGGGACACGAACCAAGCTCTCGCCTCTAGGGTGATTGAGTGGGTGTCCCACCATAAACTGCTAGGAATGACCGCTTCGGTCAGGCTCGCCCTTGCGGGGGTGGGGTTGATGCGGGGTGTGTTGCTTGAGAACTCAACAGTGTGCTAGTGAACTAAGCCAGTAGAGCTTATTTGAAACCCCCTCGTCGGGGTTTCCTTTGAGATTGATTGAGAAGTAGTCTCGATCGGACTGTTCATTGTTGGAGAGTTTGATCCTGGCTCAGGACGAACGCTGGCGGCGTGCTTAACACATGCAAGTCGAACGCTGAACCGGTTTCGGCCGGGGATGAGTGGCGAACGGGTGAGTAACACGTGGGTAATCTGCCCTGTACTCTGGGATAAGCCTGGGAAACTGGGTCTAATACCGGATAGGACACTTCAAGGCATCTTGGGGTGTGGAAAGTTCCGGCGGTATGGGATGAACCCGCGGCCTATCAGCTTGTTGGTGGGGTAATGGCCTACCAAGGCGACGACGGGTAGCCGGCCTGAGAGGGTGACCGGCCACACTGGGACTGAGACACGGCCCAGACTCCTACGGGAGGCAGCAGTGGGGAATATTGCACAATGGGCGCAAGCCTGATGCAGCGACGCCGCGTGAGGGATGACGGCCTTCGGGTTGTAAACCTCTTTCGCCAGGGACGAAGCGCAAGTGACGGTACCTGGATAAGAAGCACCGGCTAACTACGTGCCAGCAGCCGCGGTAATACGTAGGGTGCGAGCGTTGTCCGGAATTATTGGGCGTAAAGAGCTCGTAGGCGGTTTGTCGCGTCGGCCGTGAAATCTCCACGCTTAACGTGGAGCGTGCGGTCGATACGGGCAGACTTGAGTTCGGCAGGGGAGACTGGAATTCCTGGTGTAGCGGTGAAATGCGCAGATATCAGGAGGAACACCGGTGGCGAAGGCGGGTCTCTGGGCCGATACTGACGCTGAGGAGCGAAAGCGTGGGGAGCGAACAGGATTAGATACCCTGGTAGTCCACGCTGTAAACGTTGGGCGCTAGGTGTGGGCGACATTCCACGTTGTCCGTGCCGTAGCTAACGCATTAAGCGCCCCGCCTGGGGAGTACGGCCGCAAGGCTAAAACTCAAAGGAATTGACGGGGGCCCGCACAAGCGGCGGAGCATGTGGATTAATTCGATGCAACGCGAAGAACCTTACCTGGGCTTGACATGCGCCAGACATCCCCAGAGATGGGGCTTCCCTTGTGGTTGGTGTACAGGTGGTGCATGGCTGTCGTCAGCTCGTGTCGTGAGATGTTGGGTTAAGTCCCGCAACGAGCGCAACCCTTATCCTACGTTGCCAGCGCGTCATGGCGGGGACTCGTGGGAGACTGCCGGGGTCAACTCGGAGGAAGGTGGGGATGACGTCAAGTCATCATGCCCCTTATGTCCAGGGCTTCACACATGCTACAATGGCTGGTACAGAGGGCTGCGATACCGCGAGGTGGAGCGAATCCCTTAAAGCCGGTCTCAGTTCGGATCGCAGTCTGCAACTCGACTGCGTGAAGTCGGAGTCGCTAGTAATCGCAGATCAGCAACGCTGCGGTGAATACGTTCCCGGGCCTTGTACACACCGCCCGTCACGTCATGAAAGTCGGTAACACCCGAAGCCCATGGCCCAACCCGCAAGGGAGGGAGTGGTCGAAGGTGGGACTGGCGATTGGGACGAAGTCGTAACAAGGTAGCCGTACCGGAAGGTGCGGCTGGATCACCTCCTTTCTAAGGAGCACAACACATCCCAGTCATCGTGCTGGGAGTGGCCCGTGCTTAGGCCTCGAATGCAGGTCTGTGCGGGTTGCTCAAGGAATTGTGGAACTACTGGTTAAGGGTTCTCGCGGTGGTGATGCCGCCGACTTAGTACTGCGGAGCGTGCTCCGTGTGGAACGGCGGCCGCGGATCCGGGCGGGTTCTTGTTTGCTGGCGCGCTGTTGGGTCCTGAGGCAACACACGTTGTTTCTGGTGTGGTGTTTGAGAACTGTAGAGTGGATGCGAGCATCTTTGTGGTCAAGTTGTTAAGGGCACATGGTGGATGTCTTGGCTTCAGGAGCCGATGAAGGACGTGGGAGGCTGCGATATGCCTCGGGGAGCTGTCAACCGAGCTGTGATCCGAGGATTTCCGAATGGGGAAACCCAGCACCAGTGATGTGGTGTTACCCGCCGGTGAATATATAGCCGGTGTGGAGGGAACGCGGGGAAGTGAAACATCTCAGTACCCGCAGGAAGAGAAAACAAAAGTGATTCCGTGAGTAGTGGCGAGCGAAAGCGGATGAGGCTAAACCGTTTGCATGTCAAGCTGTCAGGCGTTGTGCGGGCGGGGTCGTGGGACCCACCTTGGAGAGACTGACATTTCTCCGGATGTACGCGATGGTTAGCGGAACGCCTTGGGACGGGCGGCCGGAGCGGGTGAGAGCCCCGTACGCGAAAGCTGTCGTCGTAGGTCTTGGTGGTGTTCCCGAGTAGCAGCGAGCTCGTGGAATTTGCTGTGAATCTGCCGGGACCACCCGGTAAGCCTAAATACTTCCTGGAGACCGATAGCGGACGAGTACCGTGAGGGAAAGATGAAAAGTACCCCGGGAGGGGAGTGAAAGAGTACCTGAAACCGTGTGCCTACAAGCCGTCAGAGCGTTTCGGCGTGATGGCGTGCCTTTTGAAGAATGAGCCTGCGAGTTAGTGCTGCGTGGCGAGGTTAACCCGGGTGGGGTAGCCGTAGCGAAAGCGAGTCCGAACAGGGCGTTTGAGTCGCGTGGTCTAGACCCGAAGCGGAGTGATCTACCCATGGCCAGGGTGAAGCGACGGTAAGACGTCGTGGAGGCCCGAACCCACTTAGGTTGAAAACTGAGGGGATGAGCTGTGGGTAGGGGTGAAAGGCCAATCAAACTCCGTGATAGCTGGTTCTCCCCGAAATGCATTTAGGTGCAGCGTCGCGTGTTTCTTGCCGGGGGTAGAGCTACTGGATGGTCTAGGGGCCTTACCGGGTTACCGAAATCAACCAAACTCCGAATACCGGTTAGTGAGAGCGCGGCAGTGAGACGGCGGGGGATAAGCTTCGTCGTCGAGAGGGAAACAGCCCAGAACACCAGCTAAGGCCCCTAAGTGTGTGCTCAGTGGGAAAGGATGTGGGATTGCCCAGACAACCAGGAGGTTGGCTTAGAAGCAGCCACCCTTGAAAGAGTGCGTAATAGCTCACTGGTCAAGTGGTCCTGCGCCGACAATGTAGCGGGGCTTAAGCACACCGCCGAAGCTGTGTCATTGACACAATAGATCCGCAGGGGCTTTCGGGCTCTTGTGCAGTCGTGTTGATGGGTAGGGGAGCGTCCTGCATCCAGGGAAGCGGCCGCGGAAGCGAGTCGTGGAGGGTGCGGGAGTGAGAATGCAGGCATGAGTAGCGAATGCAGAGTGAGAAACTCTGCCGCCGGATGACCAAGGGTTCCTGGGCCAGGCTAATCCGCCCAGGGTAAGTCGGGACCTAAGGCGAGGCCGACAGGCGTAGTCGATGGACAACGGGTTGATATTCCCGTACCCGAGCATGTGCGCCCATGGCGAGGCGGTTGACACTAACCACCCGAAGCCGCAGGCAATGTCTTCGGACGGAGTCTGTGTGTGGAGCGTGGGACCTGATTCCGTAGTAGTCAAGCGATGGGGTGACGCAGGAAGGTAGCTCCGCCAGGCGATGGTTGTCCTGGTGTAAGCGTGTAGGCCGGGACATAGGCAAATCCGTGTTCCGTTGAGGCTGAGACGTGATGCGTAGCCGTTTGAGGCGAAGCGGGTGATCCTATGCTGTCGAGAAAAGCCTCTAGTGAGTGCATGCACGGCCCGTACCCCAAACCAACACAGGTGGTCAGGTAGAGAATACCAAGGCGATCGGGTGAACTGTGGTTAAGGAACTCGGCAAAATGCCCCCGTAACTTCGGGAGAAGGGGGGCCAAGCACTGTGAAGCCCTTCGCGGGTGGAGCGGTGGTTGGCCGCAGAGACCAGCGGAAAGCGACTGTTTACTAAAAACACAGGTCCATGCGAAGTCGCAAGACGATGTATATGGACTGACGCCTGCCCGGTGCTGGAACGTTAAGAGGACCGGTTAACTCCTTCGGGGGTGAAGCTGAGAATTTAAGCGCCAGTAAACGGCGGTGGTAACTATAACCATCCTAAGGTAGCGAAATTCCTTGTCGGGTAAGTTCCGACCTGCACGAATGGCGTAACGACTTTCCGGCTGTCTCGACCACAGGCCCGGCGAAATTGCATTACGAGTAAAGATGCTCGTTACGCGCGGCAGGACGGAAAGACCCCGGGACCTTTACTATAGTTTGGTATTGGTTTTCGGTTCGGCTTGTGTAGGATAGGTGGGAGACTGTGAAGCGCTCACGCTAGTGGGTGTGGAGTCGTTGTTGAAATACCACTCTGGTCGGATTGGGAATCTGAACCTCGGACCATGATCTGGTTCAGGGACAGTGCCTGATGGGTAGTTTAACTGGGGCGGTTGCCTCCTAAAGGGTAACGGAGGCGCCCAAAGGTTCCCTCAGCCTGGTTGGCAATCAGGTGTCGAGTGCAAGTGCACAAGGGAGCTTGACTGTGAGACAGACATGTCGAGCAGGGACGAAAGTCGGGACTAGTGATCCGGCACCTCCTGGTGGAAGGGGTGTCGCTCAACGGATAAAAGGTACCCCGGGGATAACAGGCTGATCTTGCCCAAGAGTCCATATCGACGGCATGGTTTGGCACCTCGATGTCGGCTCGTCGCATCCTGGGGCCGGAGTAGGTCCCAAGGGTTGGGCTGTTCGCCCATTAAAGCGGCACGCGAGCTGGGTTTAGAACGTCGTGAGACAGTTCGGTCCCTATCCGCCGCGCGCGCAGGATACTTGAGGAAGGCTGTCCCTAGTACGAGAGGACCGGGACGGACGGACCTCTGGTGTGCCAGTTGTCACGCCAGTGGCATGGCTGGTTGGCTATGTTCGGAAGGGATAACCGCTGAAGGCATCTAAGCGGGAAGCCTGTTCCAAGATGAGGTATCCCACCCCTTTGTGGGTTAAGGCCCCCAAGAGACGATTGGGTTGATAGGCCAGAAATGGAAGCACAGTAATGTGTTGTCGAGTTGACTGGTACTAATAGGCCGAGGACTTGCCTACGAAGATGTTGCGCATCCACTCTACGGTTCTGAAACACCACGCTGGTGCGTGTGTTGTTTCGGAGTGTTTCGGTGGTTTTAGCGTCAGGGAAACGCCCGGTCCCATTCCGAACCCGGAAGCTAAGCCTGACTGCGCCGATGGTACTGCAACCGAAGGGTTGTGGGAGAGTAGGACACCGCCGAACTTACTTTGGATAGGTCTGGGCCCCGGTCCGAGAACCCTTGGTGGTTCTCCCGGGGCCCAGACTCATGTTCGCGTCCGCTCGAGCCGCGCGGGGACCGCTGAGGTCCGCCCGCGCGAGGTTGCTCCGAACGGGCCCGTAGGATAGTCAATCGGCCCTCGTACGGAGGGCCGTCCTCAGAATTACACAGTTGTCTATGGCAGGAGGCCAGGTGTCCGAGTTCGGTCGACGAGACTCAGCGGATGAGGGGTCCGGTCGGTCGGCTCGCCGCGACCAGGACTCCCGCGGCGGCAGGTCCGACGCGCCCCGGGGAGACCGGCGCGGCGCGCGGCAGGACCGCGGCGGTCGGGACAGCGGCCACCAGGGCCGGCCACGGCGGGACGACCGCGGCGCACGCGGGACCGGCGGATTCGCCGGCCGCCCCGACCGCGGCGACGGCCCCCGCGAGAACCGCGGATACGCCGGGAAACGCGACGGCGACCGCGACTTCCGCCCTCGTGGCAAGCGCGATTTCGACCGGCCCCAAGGCAAATCTTACGGCGACCGTTCCGGCGGACCCGGCGGCAAGTCCTACGGGGACCGCTCCGGGCGCCCCGAGGGACGCTCGTCCTACGGTGACCGTTCGGAAGGGCGATCGTCTTACGGCGAGCGCTCCGGCGGACGCTGGAACGACGATCGACGCGGCGGCGACGACCGTCGTGGCGGTTACTCGGGCGGCGACGACCGGCGCGGATCGGGCGGATATCGCGGCAAGGACTCCCAAGGCGGCGGATTCCGCGACGATCGGCGCGGGTCCGGAGGATTCCGCGACAACGACCGCCGCGGCGGTTACGGCGACCGCGACAACCGCGGCGGCAAGCCCGGCGATCGCGATGCGCGCGGCGGCAAGCCCGGCGGATACCGGGACCGTGACGACCGCGGTCCGCGCGAGGGCGGATTCCGTGGCGGGAACCGGGGTTCCGGCGGATTCCGCGACGATCGGTCCGGTGCGAACCGGGGAGAGCGGCGCGACGACCGCGGGTTCCGCAACGACCGCGACGAGCGCGGGGGCAACCGTCCGGGCGGGTTCCGCAACGACCGCCGGGACGAGGGCGGTTACCGCGGGGATCGCAGGGACGACCGCTCCGGTGGGTTCCGTGACAACCGTCGCGACGAGCGGTCGGGCGGGTTCCGTGGCGAGCGTCGCGACGAGGGCGGTTACCGCGGGGACCGTCGGGATGACCGTTCCGGTGGGTTCCGCAACGAGCGTCGCGATGACCGTTCAGGCGGATTCCGCAACGACCGCCGGGACGAGGGCGGTTACCGCGGGGATCGCAGGGACGACCGCTCTGGCGGGTTCCGCAACGAGCGTCGCGATGAGGGCGGCTACCGGGGCGACCGGCGGGACGACCGGTCCGGCGGAAAGCGGCCTGGCGGGGACCGTCGGGACGAGCGTTCGGGCGGGTTCCGGAAGGACCAGCGCGACGGTGGTTTCCGGAACGACCGGCAGGACGAGGGTTTCCGCGGGCGGCGTGCCGAGGTCGAGGAGACTTCGGCGGCTGCGGTCGAGGAATCCGCGGTAGTCGAAGAAGCGACTGCGGGCGCCGAGCAGGGCGTCGCTGACGTCCAGTCGGCGGGGGACCAGGCCGGGCAGGACGCGAGCGTCGAGGCCGCTCAGGGCCAGGAACCACGCGACCCGAGTGGCGAGCGCGCTGAGCGGGAAGAGCGTCGGCAGCGCGACGACCGTGGCGATCGCGGTGACCGCGACAGCCGCGGCGACCGTGGCGGCCGGGACAGCCGGGACAGCCGTGGCGACCGTCGCGAGCGCAGGGACGACCGTCCCCGCGGCAAGCGGCCGGTGACCGTCGAGGAACAGGACGCTGCCCTCGCCCGCGAGCTGCTCGAAGCGCCGGAACTGCCTGAGGACATCGAGTTCTCCGACCTCGACGAGGAGGTCCGCCGGGAGCTGCGGACCCTGCCGAAGGGGCTCGCGGAGACCGTCGGGAAGCACCTGGTCGCCGCCGGCGGGCTGATCGACGACGACCCGGAGGCCGCGCTCGAGCACGCCCGGTACGCGAAGACCAAGGCGTCGCGCGTGCCGATCGTCCGCGAAGGGCTCGGGCTGGTCGCCTACCACGCGGGCAACTGGCAGGAAGCGCTGTCCGAACTGCGCGCCGTCCGGCGGATGACGCGCAGCGACGAGCACATCGCGATCATCGCGGACGCCGAGCGCGCGCTCGGCCGTCCGGAGCGAGCCCTGGATCTGGCCAAGGAGACCGACAAGGAACGGCTCACCAAGGCGACCCAGGTCGAGCTGGCGATCGTCGCGGCCGGTGCGCGGCGCGATCTCGGGCAGCTGGACGCGGCGGTCGTGTCGCTGCAGGGGCCGGACCTCCAGGCGGGCAAACGCGACCCGTGGAGCGCGCGCCTGTTCTACGCGTACGCCGACAACCTCGAGGCTGCCGGACGCAAGGAAGAGGCCGTGCAGTGGTTCCTCAACGCCGCTGAAGCCGACGCCGAGGACGAGACCGACGCCGCCGAGCGGGCCGCGGAGCTGGCGAACGAAGCGAACGGGGCGAATGGTTCCAGCGAGCCGAACGAGTCGGATGACTGACATGGCCTACGACGCGCTGTTGTTCGATCTCGACGGCACCGTGTACCACGGGCCGCAGGTGATCGAGGGCGCCGCGGAAACCGTGACCGCCGTGCGCGAGCAGGGCACGGCGGTCCGGTTCGTGACCAACAACGCGTCCAAGGCCCCGTCGGCGGTCGCGGAACACCTGCGGGACCTCGGGATCTCCGCGGACACCGAAGAGGTGCACACGAGCGCTCAGGCGGCAGCCGCGCTCCTTCAGGACCGGCTGCCCGCCGGGGCGAAGGTGCTCATCGTCGGCACCGCCGCGCTCGGCGACCAGATCGCCGCGGTCGGGCTGGAACCGGTGCGGACCGCGGGCGACGACGTTTCCGCGGTGGTGCAAGGACATTCGCCGGAAACCGGATGGGCGGACCTCGCCGAGGCGAGCATCGTCATCCGGGCGGGCGGGCTGTGGGTCGCCACGAACACCGACAGCACGCTGCCCACCGAGCGCGGGCTGATGCCGGGCAACGGATCCATGGTCGGGGCGCTGCGGATCGCCACGGACGCCGAGCCGGTCGTCGCGGGAAAACCGCAGCCGTTGTTGTTCGAGACGGCCGCGCGGTCGGCGGAGGCGAAGCGTCCGCTGGTGGTCGGGGACCGGCTCGACACCGACATCGCCGGTGCGGTCGCGGCGGGGCTCGACTCCCTGTGCGTCCTCACCGGCATCGCGACTCCGGCGACGCTGCTCACCGCGATTCCGGCGGAACGGCCCACGCATCTTGGCGCCGACCTCACCGCGCTGGCGCAGCCGATCGACGAACTGCGCGTCGGAAAGCGGTCCGGCTGGGAGATCAGCGAGGGAGACACGCTGACCGTCCGCGGCGAGGGCGACAAGTTCGACCTGCTGCGTGCGCTGTGCGATTCGGCGTGGCGCACCGGGGTCGCGCAGGTGCGCGCGGACGGCGACGCGGCCGCGACGGCGGTAGCCGGGCTCGGGCTGGCCTGACTGGTAGTTTGGGGCTGTGCACCCGAACGTTCCGCGGCCGGTTCCCGGACCCCCGCCGATCCCCGGACCCGGCCCCCAGCAGACTGACCCGCGGGCCGGCATCGACGAGGCCGTCGCCGGGCTCGACGACCTCGACACGCTGCCGCCCGCCGAGCACGTGGACCGCTTCGAGGCCGTGCACACCGAGCTGACCGTGGCCCTGTCCAGCATCGACAAGGTCTGACCGGCGTGGCCAAACGGGCCAGGCTCGACGCGGAACTCGTGCGGCGCGGACTCGCCCGCTCCCGCGAACAAGCCTCCGCGCTCATCACCGGCGGAAAAGTCACCGTGCGCGGCATGGTCGCGACGAAACCCGCCACCGGCGTGGAAAACGACGCGCCGATCGTCGTGAAGGACGAGGACGACCCGGGCTGGGCGTCGCGCGGCGCGCACAAACTCCTTGGCGCGCTTGACCGTTTCGGTCCCGAAGGGCTGACCGTCGAAGGCCGCCGCTGCCTCGACGCGGGCGCGTCCACCGGCGGGTTCACCGACGTGCTGCTGCGGGGCGGCGCGGACAAGGTCATCGCCGCCGACGTCGGCCGTGGGCTGCTCGACTGGAAGCTGCAGACCGACGACCGCGTCGTGGTCCTGGACCGCACGAACGTCCGCAACCTGACCCCGGACGTCCTGGGCGGCCAGGTCGACCTCGTCGTCGGCGACCTCTCCTTCATCTCGCTCAAGCTCGTGCTGCCCGCCCTCGCGGAATGCGCGCGCGAAGGCGCGGATCTGCTGCCGATGGTCAAACCGCAGTTCGAGGTCGGCAAGGACCGGCTCGGCAGCGGCGGCGTCGTGCGCGATCCCGAACTGCGCGTCGAATCCGTGCTGGGCGTGCTCGCCGAAGCCGCGAAGCTCGGCCTGTCGCTGCGCGGGGTCGTGGCGAGCCCGCTGCCCGGGCCGTCCGGGAACGTCGAATACTTCGTGTGGCTCCGCAAAACGGGGCCGGAGGAAGCGGGCAGTGAAGCCGCCGGGGACGCCGAACCGCTCGTGCGCGCCGCAGTCCAGGAAGGACCCCAGTGACCGCCGAACGTGAAGTGCTCCTCGTGGTGCACCCCGACCGGGACACCACCCGGGAGGCTGCCCGCGAGGTGTCCCAGCGGTTCGCGAAGGCCGGGATCCGGCTGCGCGTGCTCGACGAGGACGTGCTCCGGTTGATCGACCCGGACGGCTGCATGGCCATGCCGTGCACCGTCGTCGCGCCCGAGCGCAATCCGGCCGAGGGGGCCGAGCTCGTGTTCGTGCTCGGCGGCGACGGAACCCTGCTGCGCGCGGCGGAACTCGCCCGTCCGGCCGAAGTCCCGGTGCTCGGCGTGAACCTCGGCCGCGTCGGCTTCCTCGCCGAGGCCGATTCGGACGCGCTCGCCGACGCCGTGCAGCGCGTGGTCGACCGCGAGTACCACGTCGAGGACCGGATGACGGTCGACGTCACGGTCACCGCCGACGGCGCGGAGATCTACCGGACGTGGGCGCTCAACGAAGCCAGCGTCGAGAAGTTCAGCCGCGAGCGGGTGCTCGACGCGCTGATCGAGGTCGACGGCCGCCCGGTGTCGTCCTTCGGCTGCGACGGCGTGCTCTGCGCGACGCCGACCGGCTCCACCGCGTACGCCTTCTCCGCGGGCGGGCCGGTGCTGTGGCCGGACGTCGAGGCGTTGCTCGTCGTGCCGAGCAACGCGCACGCGATGTTCTCCCGGCCGCTGGTCGTGTCACCCGAGTCGGTGATCACCGTCGGCATCGACCCGACCGGTCCGAAAGCGGCGCTGACCTGCGACGGACTGCGGACGTTCGATCTGCCGCCGGGTGCGCTGGTGCGCGTGGTGTGCGGCAAGCGGCCGGTCCGGCTGGTGCGGCTGTGGGACGGCGTGTTCACCGACCGGCTGGTGTACAAGTTCGGCCTG
Organism: Amycolatopsis echigonensis; assembly: GCF_002846615.1. NCBI lineage: Bacteria > Bacillati > Actinomycetota > Actinomycetes > Pseudonocardiales > Pseudonocardiaceae > Amycolatopsis > Amycolatopsis echigonensis. The sequence goes on from NZ_PJMY01000003.1 coordinate 6,769,907, forward strand.
CCCGTGCGCAGCTGGCGCGACCGGCGCTCGGGAGACCGCTGAGCGCGACGCGCCCGCACAAGTGTTCGACCAGCGAAAAGAAGAGTTAGCGGACCTCGAACGCACAGAACGTCGGTGCGGGCCGCTACCGTATGCGTCGTGCTGGCCGAGATGCGCATCCAGGGCCTCGGAGTCATCGAGGAAGCCCTGCTGGAACTGCACCCGGGCTTCACCGTTGTCACCGGTGAGACGGGTGCGGGCAAGACCATGGTCGTCACCGGGCTGCACTTGCTGTCCGGCGGACGGGCCGAAGCGTCGAAGGTCCGGAACGGGATGCTGAAGGCATTCGTCGAGGGCCGGTTCACCGTGGGCGACGACGACGCGGCCGCCCGCATCGTCACCGACGCGGGAGCCGACGTCGACGAGGACGGGAGCGTCATCGCCCTGCGCACGGTCGCGGCCGACGGGCGCTCGCGGGCGCACCTCGGCGGCCGGTCGGTGCCGGTCGGGGTGCTGTCCGAGCTGTCCGAGCAGGTGATCGCCGTGCACGGGCAGAACGACCAGCTGCGGCTGCTGCGCCCGGCCGAGCAGCGCGCGGTGATCGACCGGTTCGCCGGCGAGGACGTCGGGCGGCCGCTCGCGGCGTACCGCCAGGTCCGCGAGGAATGGCTGGCCGTCCTCACCGAGCTGAGCGAGCGGTCCAACCGCTCCCGCGAGATGGCGCAGCAGGCGGACCTGCTGAAACACGGGCTGAACGAGATCGACGCGGTCGCGCCCGAACCCGGCGAGGACGTCGAGCTCACCGAGCAGATCAAGCGGCTCGCCGCGGTCGACGAACTCCGCGCGATGGCGACCGAAGCGCACGCGGCGGTGTCGGGCGCGCAGGACGGCGATCCGGACGCGCCGGGCGCGCTCGGCCTGGTCGGCGAGGCGGTGCGGCGGCTGGTGTCGGCGGAGGACTCCGCGCTGCGGGACCTCGTGCCGCGGCTGGAGGAAGCCTCCACGCTGCTGAGCGACGTCGGCGCGGAGCTGGGCAGCTACGTCGAGAATCTGGACGCCGACCCGGCGCTGCTGGAGAAGGTGCTCGCGCGCCAGGCCGATCTCAAACGGCTCACCCGCAAGTACGCCGCGGACGTCGACGGGGTGCTGGCGTGGGCCGAGGACGCGCGGCGGCGGCTCGAATCGATGGACACCTCCGAAGAAGCCTTGGCCGCGCTGGCGTTGCGCCGCGACGAGCTGGCCGTGCAGCTGGTCGCGCACGCCACTGAGGTTTCCGCCGCACGCGGCAAGGCGGCCGCCGAACTCGCCACGGCGATCACCAAGGAACTGTCCGGCCTCGCGATGGGCCAGGCGGAGCTGGAGATCACCGTCGAACAGCGTCCGGCCGAGCACGGCGACCGGCAGGCGCTCGCGATCGACGGACACGCGGTGCACGCGGGCCCGGACGGCGTGGACGACGTGGAACTGCTGCTGCGCGCGCACAACGGAGCGCCGCCGCTGCCGGTGCACAAGGCGGCTTCGGGCGGCGAGCTGTCGCGCGTGATGCTGGCGATCGAGGTCGTGCTGGCGCACGCGGACACCGTGCAGACGCTGGTGTTCGACGAGGTCGACGCGGGCGTCGGCGGCAGGGCCGCGGTGGAGATCGGACGGCGGCTGGCGCGGCTCGCGCGCACCCACCAGGTCCTGGTGGTCACGCACCTGCCGCAGGTCGCCGCGTTCGCCGACCAGCATCTGGTGGTGGACAAGGGAACCAGCGGCGGCGTCACGCGCAGCGGTGTGAAGACGCTCGACCAGAACGACCGGGTGCGCGAGCTGGCCCGGATGCTCGCGGGCATGGACGGCACCGAGACCGGCCGCGCGCACGCCGAGGAACTGCTTGCCACGGCGGAGAAAGACAAAGCGAAGAACGCCGGTGCGAAGCGCAAGCGCGCGAAGAAGGGCTGAGGCGGATCCGATGACCTGGGCCACGCTGGCCGATGTCGAAGCCGAACTCGCCCGCGCGCGGCGGGAGGACGATCTCGACCGTTTCCTCGAACTCCTCGGCGACGAGGAGCTGTTCGTGCCGATCCACCGGGACGAGGCGCAGCGGCTCGCGCGGGAGCGGACCTGGTCGCCCGCGAAAGTCTGCTGCGCGCACGACGGCGAACCCTCGTTGCAGGTGTTCACCCGCGGCGCGCTGCCGGATTTCGGCGCGGACGTGGTGTTCCTCAGCGGCGACCTCGACTGGGCCACGCACGGTCTCTGGCCAGGGGAGCAGGTCGTGTTCAACCGCGGCACCCTCGGCGAATGGCGGGTGAGCGCGGCGGACGTGCTGCCCTGGGTCGACGCGAACCCGCACCGGGTCACCGCGGTGGAGCAACAGGTCGAGCGGCTTTACACGGCCCGGTACGGAGTTCTCGACGGTCCGGTCGCGCACGCGCTCGCGTGCGGCGCGCATCAGGCGGTGCTGTCGGCCGAACCGTGGAACGTCCTCGACGCGCGCTATCACGATTACGTCGCCGAGGTCCGCGGCCTGCGCGACTGGTGGGGCGTCGCGGACGCGGCGGGCTGGCGGGCCGCGATGGACCGGCTGCTCGGCGATTCCTACCAGCTCACCACCGGAAACCTCGTGCTCGTGCTGCGCGCCCGCAGCGGGCTGGCGCTCGACGTGTACGCGTGGGTCGGCCTGGTCCGGCAGTGGTGCGCCGAAAACGGCGCCGACGACCAGGTCGGGCCGCTCGTCGACGCGGTGCGCCGGATCGTCCGGTACGAGCAGCGGTTCCGCGCCGACGGCCTGCTCGCGCCGGACGGAGTGGTGGACAGCATCATCGGCTGGGACGTCGGGCGCGCGGTCGAACTCGCCCGCTGGGGCCTCGCGGTCGGGTACTGCGACGCGCTCACCGCGGAGCTGATGGTGCTGGAGGCCGGCGCGATCGCCCGCCGCTACCACGGTTCGTGGGCGGAATTGTCCACCGGCTACGTGCTGGGCAGGCTGCTCGCGCTCGACGGCGAGGAATTCGGGCCGGAATACGCTTCGGCCGCCCGGGTCCGGCACCGGCTGCTGAACGATCCCGCGAGCCCCTGGTCGACCCTCGATTTCGAGGCGGGCGGACCGCACAGTTAACCCCGGCTCGCCGCGCCGCGCGACACGGCTCACCACAACGAGTCATGTCCGCTTCGGCGCGTCGGCTCCGTACCCACGCACAAATTTGTCACCATCAGCCACATGAAGCTCACTGGTCTTCTCGCGCGGAACCAAGAAGCCCTCCCCGGCGTCATCGGTGTCGCGCGGGTCGACCGGCGCACGCGGGAGCTGCTGCGCCGGGTCAGCCCGGGCGACATCGTCGTGCTCGACCAGCTCGACCTCGACCGGGCCACGGCCGACGCGCTGGTCGCCGCCGAGGTCGCCGCGGTGGTCAACGCGTCCCCGTCGATCTCCGGCCGGTTCCCCAACCTCGGCCCGGAAATCCTGGTGGCGGCGGGCATCCCGCTGGTCGACTCGGTCGGCGGCGAACTGCTGCGCACCGTCAAGGACGGCACGAAGCTGCGCGTGCACGAGGGCGCGGTCTACCTGGGGGAGCGGCAGCTGGCGACCGGGGTCGAGCAGACCTCCGAAAGCGTCGCCGACCAGATGATCGAGGCCAAGGCCGGGATGTCGACCCAGCTGGAAGCCTTCTCCGCCAACACGATCGAGTTCCTCCGCCGCGAGCGGACGCTGATCCTCGACGGCGTCGGCGTGCCGGAGCTGAAGGTCCCGGTGCGCGACCGGCACGTGCTGGTCGTCGCCGCCGGGAACGGGCACGCCGAGGACCTCAAGAAGCTCAAGAAGTACATCGGCGAGCACCGGCCGGTGCTGATCGGCGTCGACGCCGGCGCCGACACCCTGCGCGCGCAGGGCTACCAGCCCGACGTCATGGTCGGCGACCCGACCGGGATCGGCACCGCGACGCTGCGCAGCGGCGGCGAGGTCGTCGTCCCCGCGCAGCCGGACGGGCACGCGCCGGGCGTCGAGCGGATCCAGGACCTCGGCATCGGCGCGGTCACCTTCCCCGCGTCGGGCAACGCCGAGGACCTCGCCCTGCTGCTGGCCGACGCGCACGGCGCGAGCCTGGTGGTCACCGTCGGATTCCAGGCCACGCTGCGGGAATTCCTCGACCACGGCCGGTCCGGGTCGAACCCGTCCACGTTCCTCACGCGGCTCAAGCTCGGCACGAAGCTGGTCGACGGCAAGGCCGTCGCGACGCTGCACCGGGCCCGGGTGTCGCTCGGCGCGGTCGCGCTGCTCGTCCTCGCCGCCATCGTCGTCGTCATCGCCGCGCTGCTCGTCTCCGACGTCGGCTCCGTCTATCTCGAGTGGATCCAGCACACCTGGTCCACGTTCGTCGCCTGGGTGAAGGGTCTCTTCACGTGATTTCCCTGCGGTACCACATCGTTTCCATCACCGCGTGCTTCCTGGCGCTGGCCGTCGGCGTGGTGCTGGGCTCGACCGCGCTCAACGGTTCGCTGCTGTCCGGGCTCGCGGACCAGAAGAAAGACCTCGGCACCCAGGTGTCCGACCTCGAGGCGCAGCGCAACGCGCTCAACGCGCGGCTGTCCGACGCGGACGCGTTCGCCGGGACGATGGGCCCGAAGGTCGTCGCGGGCGCACTCGACAAGCGCAGCGTCGTCATCGTCACCACGCAGGACGCGCGCCCGGCCGACCGCGACGCGCTCAAGAAGCTCGTCGGCCAGTCCGGGGCCTCGGTCACCGGCGAACTGCAGCTCACCAACGCCTTCACCGACCCGGCCAAGGCCGACCAGTTGCGCGACGTCGTCACGCGGCTGCAGCCGGCCGGGGCGAAGTTCCCGACCGCGGGCGATTCCGGCACGCTCGCCGGCGCGCTGCTCGGTTCGGTGCTGCTGCTGGACAAAGCGAGCGCGAAACCGCAGTCGAGCGGCGACGAACTCGCCGCCGCGCTCGGCGGGCTGACCGACGGCGGTTTCGTGAAGCCGAGCCAGGGCGTGCAGCCCGCGCAGCTGGCGATCGTCCTGACCGGAGCCCAGCAGACCGGCGACGGCGCGGGGGACCGGGCCGCGACGATCGCCCGGTTCGCCGCGCAGATGGACCGTTCCGGCGCGGGCACCGTGCTCGCCGGGGACCCCGGTTCGGCCGAGGGCACCGGTCCGATCGGCGTGGTGCGCGCGGACACGTCGGCGACATCGATTCTGTCCACTGTGGACAACGCGGATTCGGCGGCGGGCCGGGTGGCGACCATTCTGGCGCTGCAGGAACAGCTCAACGGCGGATCGGGCCGCTACGGCATCGCGGGCAACGCACAGTCGATCGCGCCGGGTGTCGCCGCGCCGAGGAACTGAGACTTTTCGCCTCCCGCACAACAGCCGGCGGCGGCACCGGATTCCCTTCGTGGGTGAGGGAATCCGGTACCGCCGCCGGCTTGTGTGCGTCGTGGGCGGCGTGACCATGGTGCCCGTCGGTTCTGTCCGTTGTGGACGACGCAGATCGGCGACCGTGCTGGCGTTGGCGGGAACAGCTCGACGGCGGCACCGGGTCCCTCGGGGTGGGATTCCGGTGCCGCCGCCGGTATTCACGCGCCTGCCGCGGGGGTCAGCAGGTGCCGTTGTCGGCCCAGACCGCCGCGCTGCCGGGCGTTTCGCCCCGCGTCCACCACTTGGCGGACCAGCGGTGGCCGTTGTAGGACACCACCGCGCCGCCGTTGTAGGACTGGGAGGCGCTCCATGCTGCCGGGCACGCGGTCGTCGGACCGCCGCCGCCGGAGCAGGCTCCGTTGTCCGTCCAGACGTCCGAGGTGCCGGGCTGCTCGCCCTGCGTCCACCACTTCGCCGTCCAGGTGTGGTTGTCGTACGACACGACCGCGCCGCCGTTGTACGCCTTGCCGGAGTCCCAGGCCGCTGCCGTGCACTGGCCGCCCGGCGGAGTCGTGGGAGCGGTGGGCGTGGTCGGGGTCGTCGGAGTGGTCGGGGTCGTGGGCGTCGTCGGCGTGGTTGGCGTCGTCGGCGGCGGGCCGGAGCAGCCCTCCGTCGGCGCGGCGAGCCCGTCCACCACGGCGTGGAACAGCGTCGAGTCGGGATCAAGGTCGTAGAGCGAGAACATCATCGCGCCGCCGAGGCCGTTGCAGTGGATGTAATCCGTCCGCGCCTTGATCGACTGTTTCGACGAACCGCCGTAGAAACTCGTCCCGTCGTAGAACCACGCGGATTGCGTTGTGGGGTCCCAGAACGTGTCCGCCGGGTTGTCGACCACGCCGGAGAGTTCCTTGTACATCGCGACGCCGGGCACGTTGCCGCTCAAGGGATGCGGAGCGGACGGACCGGTCGCGGTTTGGTACAGCCCGTGGTTCGAGCCGGCGGGCACACCGGTCCAGCCGCGGTAGTAGAACGGGATGCCCAGCGTCAGCTTCGACGCCGGGAACCCGCCGGGGATGCCGTACGCCGGATCGCCTTGCGTGTACGCCTTCATCACCTGGTCGATGGTGTACTTTTCGGTGCCCGGCGGGACGTTCGAGGACGGGTCGTTCGGCGAGGGGTAGAGCGGGTCCTGGAAGTTCGTCGGGCCGGTCTTGTCCCACGCGCCGTGCATGTCGTAGGTCATCGGGTCGGCGAAGTCCAGGTACTGGTGGATCTTGTCGGTCTGGATCTTCGCGATCTTGTCCTGGCCGCCGGGCAGGGCGGCCGAGAGCGCGTAGTGCTTGCCCAGCGCGTCCAGCTGGCCGCGGAACTCGGCGAGCAGCGCGGTGAAGTTCTGGGTGTCGTTCGGGCTGTAGTGGTTGCCCGTGTGCCCGCCGGGGTGCGCCGGGTACTCCCAGTCGATGTCGAACCCGTCGAAGATGTTCGCCGCGGTGCCGGGGCCGCCGAAGCCGCCCGCGGCCGGGATGTTGCCCTTGACGAACATGTCGATGCAGGAGCTGACGAACTTCTTGCGCGAGGCGTCCGTGGCCGCGGCGTCGGAGAAGTACTTCGAGTAGGTCCAGCCGCCGAGCGACAGCAGCACCTTCAGGTTCGGGTGCCGCGCCTTGAGTTCCTGCAGCTGGTGGAAGTTGCCGACGATCGGCATGGTGTAGGTGTCCGCGGTGCCGTCGACGCTGATGTCCGAGCCGAACGACTTCTGGTAATCGGCGAACTGGTCGCCCGCGCCGTCGCCGGCGTTCGGGTCGTCCTCGCCGCCCGGGTCCGGCGTCGTGGCCTTGGTCGTCTCGAAGCAGGTGAGGTTGTTCGGGTCGATGTTCTCGAAGTCGTAGAGCAGGTAGTCGATGTTGTCGGCGATCTTGTCGACGTTCTTCAGGTAGTACGCGTTCTGGTAGATGCTCCATTGGTCGAAGTAGGCGATGCGCGTCCCTCCCGAGGAGGGCGCGGGCGTCGCGGTGGCCGGGGCGGGCCGGGCCAGGATGGCGAGACCGGCCACGACCACGGCGGCCAGGGCGGCGCAGGCCACGGCCAGCGGTCTCAAGGTCCGGTGGGGCATGAGCGTTTCTCCCTCGCACAAGCGAAGTCCGCTCGCCGCACCGGAATGCGCGGCAAGCGTCGGACGTCGGGTGATCACTGCAGGAGCGGGGGCCGGCCCGGGTTCGAATGTGAACCAGGGCACAGCCGGAGTCAATACTGTGGACTAGACCAATTTCCCGGCGTGGGCGAATTGTGGTGAAGTGTCCGGAAAGGCCCGACGAACGGCCTGTTCCAGGCGGGGCCAGTGGTCCGGACCACAGGTTCACCCGGACGGGTGTGGCTGACCCGACATCCGCGCCGCACGGCATCAGCCGGGTCTCAGGAAGATCATGGGTGGCTCACAGCCGCGGACGAGAGCCTGGCACCATGAGCGCCAACGACCCCGGGAGCACGGCCGAACGATGACCACTACCGAGATCCCGCTCGTCCGCGCGGACGAGCCGGCGCCCGCCAGATCGCCGCACCTGCGTCAGCTCGATCTGTACCGGGTGATCACCTTCGCCCTGGTCATTCTCATCCACGTGATCGGCTCCACGACCTTCCCGCAGGACGTCGTCGCCGACGCGTTCCAGACGCCGCTGCACCTGACCCGCGAAGCCTTCTTCGCGCTGACCGCGTTCGTGCTTGTGTTCCAGTACCGCGACCGGCCGGTGCAGCCCGGGAAGTTCTGGCGCAGGCGGTTCCCGCTGGTCGCCGTTCCGTACGTGGTGTGGACGGTGATCTACCGCGTCTATTCGCTGATCACCTCGGACCAGCCGTTCGGGTCGATCAGCGCGCAAGTGCGCACGCTCGGGCTGGACCTGCTCACCGGGAACGCCTGGTACCACATGTATTTCATGCTGGTGACGCTGCAGGTGTACCTGCTGTTCCCGCTGCTGGTGAAGCTGATCGGCCTGATCCGCCGCCGTCCGTGGACCGTGCTGGCGTGCTCCGGCGCGCTTCAGGCGGCGGTGGCGGTCTTCATGAGCTATCCGCCCGCCGCGCTGGGCTACGGCTTCGTCAGCAAGTTCTTCGCGACCTTCGTCGTCTACCAGTTCTACATGCTGCTCGGCACCGCGGCGGCGGTGCACTTCGAGGCGATGCACGCTTGGCTGCGCACGCATTCGCGCTGGGTGCTGCTGGCGATGGCGGGCGGGCTGGCTGTCGCGGAGACCGGCTATTTCGTGAGCGTCCATTTCGGAGAGTGGCCGGAGATGGCGTCGGACGCCTTCCGCCCGTACCTGATCCCGTGGTTCGTCGCGGTGATCGCCGGGATTTACCTCGCGGGCGCGCGCTGGGCGGAGGGCAGGCAGCGCGGCGGGCGGTTCGTGTCCTGGGCGGTGAACCGGTCGTTCGCGGTGTTCCTGACCCACCCGATCGCGATCGCGCTGCTGGACCCGTTGTTCGTCTTCGTCGGCGACCGGTACGGCGCGCCGTGGACGACGCTGGCGGCGTACCCGGCGACAGTGGCGCTGACCTTCGGGATCGTCGAGGTGCTGAGGCGGCTGCCGTGGAGCAAGGCGCTGACCGGGCGCGCCCGGGTCCCGGTGCGCGCCTGAACGGTCATGCGCCGGGCCAGGCCCGGTGTTTCTCGAGCGGACGGGCGTAGGACCCGGCCCGGCTGGTGCGCAATCCCAGCGCCACCAGCGATTCCGCGAGCCGGACCGCGGCCGCGACGCCGTCGACCACCGGAACGTCGAGCATCGCGGACATCTTGCGGTCCAGTCCGGTCATCCCGGCGCAGCCGAGCACGAGCACCTCGGCTCCGGCGTCGCGGGCCCGCAACCCGGCGGTGAGCAGCGCGGATTCGGTTCGTTCCTCGTCGCGCAGCTCCAGCACGCTCAGCCCGGTCCCGACGACCGCGACGCAGTTCCGGTCCACTCCGGCGGAGTGCAGGCTGTCCTCGATCAGTCCGCAGGTGCGGTCGAGCGTCGTCACCACTCCGTACCGGCGGCCGAGCAGCCCGGCCAGATGCGCCGCGGCCTCGGTGATGTCGACGACCGGCACGTCCAGCAGTTCCCGCGCGCCCTCTCGGCCGTGCTCGCCGAACCCGGCGAGCACGACCGCGTCGAACGTTTCCTCGGTGGTGCGCAACAGGTCCAGCACCGCCGCGGCGGACAGGAAGCTGTCCAGCCAGCCCTCGGCCGATTCCGGGCCCCACTTCGGCGTCCGGGCGACGATCTCGGTGCCGGGGCTGGCCGCCGCCCGTGCCCCGGTCTCGATCTCCTTCGTCATGGCCTCGGTGGTGTTGCAGTTGGTGACGAGGATCCGCATCAAGCCCTCCGCTGGCGGTACGAAACGGCGTAGTAGAGCAGCCCGGCGCTGGCGGTGCCGAGGAACCAGGAGTACGGCGCGGCCGGCGCGAAGAACGGCACCAGCGCTACTACCGCGGACAGCACGGCGCACGGGAAGAAGGCCGCCATCGCGCGCGGATTCACCTTGGGGTACTTGCCGTCGCGGACGAACAGCTGCTCGACGTCGACCTTGCCGCGGCGGATCAGGTAGTAGTCGACGATCATGATCCCGAACAGCGGCCCGAGGAACGCGCCGAGCCCGCCGAGGAAATAGTTGACCACCACCGGCGACGAGTAGAGCTTCCACGGCAGCACGCACAGCGCGGCGACGGCGCTGATCATGCCGCCGACGGTGAACGAGATCCGCTTGGGCCAGATGTTGGCCAGGTCGTAGGCGGGGGAGACGAAGTTCGCGACGATGTTCACGCCCATGGTGGCGATGGCGAAGGTCAGCGCGCCGATGATCAGCACCGGGGTGTTGTGCACGCGGGCGAGCAGCTCGGCCGGGTCGGTGATCGCCTCGCCGAACACCTGCAGGCTGCCCGCGGTGACGATCACCGACAGCAGCGCGAACGCTGTCGAGTTCACCGGAAGGCCCCAGAAGTTGCCGCGCCGCACCGTTTTCTGGTCGGGGGCGTTGCGGGAGAAATCGCAGAAGTTGAGCATCAGCGTGCCGTAGGTGGACAGGATCAGCCCGGCCGCGCCGAACCACTGCCGCACCTGCTCGCCGCCGGACAGGTGCCGCGGGCTGCTGGTGAACGAGATGTGCCAGTGGCTCGCCGCGAGGATCCACACCGCGAGCGCGATCATCACGATCCAGATCAGCGGGCCGCACCAGTCCTGGAACTTCCGCACCGCCTCCATGCCGCGGGTGAGCACGAGCGCCTGCACCAGCCACAGTGCCACGAAACAGATCCAGCCGAGCGCGTGCAGGCCGAGGAAACTGTGCTCGGTCAACGGTTTCAGGCCGGGGTCGATCGCCAGCACGAGCAGTGTGATGGCGACGCTGGCGAGATAGGTCTGGATGCCGTACCAGAAGATCGCGATCACCGCGCGGATCAGCGCGGGCAGGTTCGCGCCGAACGTGCCGAAGCTGATCCGCGCGACCACCGGGAACGGGACGCCGGTGCGCTGCCCGATCCGGCCCATCAGGTTCATCCCGAAGAAGATGATCACGAACCCGAACAGCAGCGCGGTGAACACCTGCCAGGCCGACAGCCCGAGCACGAACAGCCCGGCGGCGAAGGTGTAGTTGCCGAGGTTGTGCACGTCCGACATCCAGAGCGCGAAGATGTCGTAGACCTTCCAGCGCCGCTCCTTCGCGGGCGCGAGGTCCTCGTTCCACAGCCGCGGGTCGGGTTCCCGCTGGACGGTTGCGCTGGTTTCGGTGGACGGGGCGTGCGTCATTGCAGACCTCCGGTCGACGTGCCGGCAGCTTTGGTATCCCAAACTTGGAATCCCAAATATCGCCCCGCGCGGCTGCTGAGTCAACCCTCTTGCCGATAAACTCGGCGATTGTCCGGTACCGGCGAGAGGGGGACAGGTGGACGCCACGCAGCAGCGGCAGCCGCTCGCGGCGACGCGCCGCCGGGTGCTCGACGAACTGCGGGAGCGGATCCTGACTGGGCGGCTGAAGCCGGGAGACCGGCTGGTCGAGCGCGAATTGGCCGAGGATCTCGGGGTGTCGCGGGTGCCGGTGCGCGAGGCGATCCGCAGCCTGGAAGCCGAGGGGTTCGTGGTCGTGCCCTCGCCCCGGCGGGTGGTGGTGCGGCAGCTGGCGCGGACGGACGTCGAGGAGCTGTTCGACGTCCGCGAGGCGCTGGAGAGCCTCGCCGCCGCGCGCGCCGCCGAGCGGGCCGGGAAACCGGAGATGCGCCGGCTGGAGCGGCTCCTCGCCGAGTCCGCGCGGGTCACCAAGGGCGGCGACGGCGCGCGGATCTCCGAGGTCAACAGCAGGCTGCACGACGAGATCATCGCCATCGCGGGCAACCGCCTGCTCACGACGATGCTGCATCCGCTCGAAGGTCAGCTGCGGTGGCTGACCAGCCAGAACGAGCATTGGGACGAACTGCTGGAGGAGCACCGCCGCCTGGTGGAGGCGATCGGGTCCGGCGAGGTGGAGCGGGCGCGCGAGTACGCCGCCGAGCACGTCCGGGTCAACCGCGAGGTCACCCTGCGCGACCTGTTCGGGGACGACGAGCAGGACGAGCGTCCGGCGGGCTGAACGGTGCGTCGTGAGCGTTCAGCCCGGGGAGCAGCAGCACTCGCCGGGCGCGGATCGCTCAGCTGACGACGTCGCTCCACGTCTCGACGAACTTCGGGAACGTCTTGCCGACCGTCTCCGGGTTCTCGACGAGCACGCCGGGCACGCGCAGCCCCAGCACCGCCGCGGCCATCACCAGCCGGTGGTCCTCGTAGGTGTGGAAGACGCCGCCGTGCATCGGGGCCGGGGTGATTTCCAGGCCGTCCTCGAGTTCGGTGACGCGCGCGCCCAGACCGGACAGCTCGGTCGCCAGCGCGGTGAGCCGGTCGGTCTCGTGGCCGCGCAGGTGCGCGACGCCGGTGATGCTCGACGGGCCCTCGGCGAAGCACAGCATCGCCGCGATGACCGGCGTCAGCTCGCCGACCTCGTGCAGGTCGAGGTCGATGCCGGGGAACGCGCCGCCGCCGGTGACGACCAGGCCGTCGTCGTCCAGCGTCGCTTTCGCGCCCAGTTCGGCCACCAGGCCGCGCAGCCAGTCGCCCGGCTGCGTGGTCTGCTTCGGCCAGCCGTGCACCCGGACCGTCCCGCCGCCGACCACCGCGGCGGCCACGAACGGGGCCGCGGTGGACAGATCCGGCTCCACGACGTACTCCGGGCAGGACAGTTTCGCCGGCTCCACGCGGAATTCCGTGCCGGAACGGTCCACTGTGGCCCCGAACCGGCGCAGCATGTCGAGCGTCATCGCGATGTGCGGTTCGCTCGGCGGGGCGCCGCCGACCAGCCGCACCGTCACGCCCTGCCCGAACGCCGGACCGGCGAGCAGCAGCGCGGACAGGAACTGGCTGGAGGCCGACGAATCGAGGTCCACCCGGCCGCCGCGCAGCCCGCCGGTGCCGTGCACGGTGAACGGCGGCGCGCCGCGTCCGCCGTCGTCGATCCGCGCGCCGAGCCTGCGCAGCGCGTCCAGCAGCGGGCCGATCGGACGGCGGCGGATCGCCTCGTCGCCGTCGAACAGCACGGAGGCGTCGCCGAGAGTGGCGAGCGCGGGCGTGAAGCGGGCGACGGTCCCGGCGTTGCCGAGGGTGACGGTCGTCGCGTCGCCGCGGCCGCCGATGGTGCCGAGCGGGTGGACGAGGAAGCCGTCGATGGTCTCTTCGGAAAGCGCGCCCAGCGAGGCGAGCGCGGCCAGCATCAGGCGGGTGTCGCGCGAATCGAGCGGATGGCGCACCCGGGTGGGGGCGCTCGCGAGCGCGGCGAGCACATAGGCCCGGTTGGTGATCGACTTCGATCCGGGGACGCGCACCGCGGCGTCCAGCGAGGCGCCCGCGACCGGGGCGGTCCAGTGGTCATCGCGGAGGTTCGGCACGCCGCGAAGCCTAGCGCGAAGCGGGTGAACCGATTCCGCCGCGCCGGGAAGAGGCGTCGGCGAGCGATCTGCCCGGAGTGGGATATGCTGGCGGCCCGTGGGACTTCAGTCGCGGGCTACCAAGTATGTCTTTGTCACCGGAGGCGTTGCCTCCTCTCTGGGTAAGGGTCTGACGGCGTCCAGCCTCGGACAGCTCCTCACCGCGCGCGGACTTCGCGTCACGATGCAGAAGCTCGACCCGTACCTTAATGTCGACCCCGGGACGATGAACCCGTTCCAGCACGGCGAGGTGTTCGTCACCGACGACGGCGCCGAGACCGATCTCGACATCGGGCACTACGAGCGCTTCCTCGACCGCTCTCTCGACGGCAAGGCGAACGTCACCACCGGCCAGGTGTACTCGGAGGTGATCGCCAAGGAACGCCGCGGCGAGTACCTCGGCGACACCGTCCAGGTGATCCCGCACATCACCGACGAGATCAAGGCGCGGATCACCGCCGCGGCCGGGCCGGACGAGAACGGCGTCGCGCCGGACGTGGTGATCACCGAGGTCGGCGGCACGGTCGGCGACATCGAGTCGCTGCCGTTCCTCGAGGCGTGCCGCCAGGTGCGCCACGACGTCGGCCGCGACCAGTGCTTCTTCCTGCACGTGTCGCTGGTGCCGTACCTCGCCCCCTCAGGCGAGCTCAAGACCAAGCCGACCCAGCACTCGGTCGCCGCGCTGCGCAACATCGGCATCCAGCCGGACGCGCTGGTGTGCCGCGCGGACCGGGAGATCCCGGACGACCTCAAGCGCAAGATCGGCCTGATGTGCGACGTCGACACCGAGGCGGTCATCGCCTGCCCGGACGCGCGCTCGATCTACGACATCCCGAAGGTGCTGCACGGCGAAGCTCTCGACGCGTACGTCGTGCGCCGGCTGGGCCTGCCGTTCCGCGACGTCGACTGGACGGTGTGGGGCGACCTGCTCGACCGCGTGCACAACCCGAGCGAGATCGTCCGGGTCGCGGTGGTGGGCAAGTACATCGACCTGCCGGACGCGTACCTCTCGGTCACCGAGGCGCTGCGCGCGGGCGGGTTCGCGCACCGCGCCAAGGTCGAGATGGTGTGGGTCGCCTCGGACGACGCGCAGACCGAATCCGGCGCGGCGTCCGTGCTGTCCGATGTGGACGGTGTGCTGATCCCGGGCGGGTTCGGCATCCGCGGCATCGAGGGCAAGGTCGGTGCGATCCACTACGCGCGCACGCACGGCGTGCCGCTGCTCGGGCTGTGCCTCGGCCTGCAGTGCATGGTGATCGAAAGCGCCCGGAACCTGGCCGGCATCGAGGGCGCCAACTCGGCCGAGTTCGACGAGTCCACCCGGCACCCGGTGATCTCGACGATGGCCGACCAGCGCGACGTCGTGGCGGGCGAGCGGGACATGGGCGGCACGATGCGGCTCGGCGCGTATCCGGCGAAGCTCAAGCCGGGCTCGCAGGTGGCGAAGGCGTACGGCACCACCGAGGTGTCCGAACGGCACCGGCACCGCTACGAGGTGAACAACGCCTACCGCAAGCAGATCGGCGACGCGGGCCTGGTGTTCTCCGGCACCTCGCCGGACGACCGGCTCGTCGAGTTCGTCGAACTGCCCGCGGACGTGCACCCGTTCTTCGTGGGCACCCAGGCGCACCCCGAGCTGAAGAGCCGTCCGACCCGGCCGCACCCGCTGTTCAGCGCGTTCGTGAAGGCCGTCGTGGACCGCAAGGTCGCCGAGCGGCTCCCGGTCGAGCTGCCCGAGACGCCCGTGGCGGCTCGGTGAGCGCGCCCGGCACGCACGAGTTCTCCGTCGCCGGCACGACGGTCGTCCACGTGGGACGCGTCGTCGGCCTCCGGATCGACGACGTCGTGATGCCCGGCGGGCAGACCGCCAAGCGCGAGGTGGTCGAGCACCTCGGCGCGGTGGTGATCGCGGCGCTGGACAGCGAGGACAACGTCACGCTCGTCCACCAGTACCGGCATCCGCTCGGGCGCAGGCTGTGGGAGCTGCCCGCCGGGCTGATCGACAAGCCGGGGGAGGACCCGGTCGACACGGCCCGGCGCGAGCTGGCCGAGGAGGCCGGTCTGGCGGCGGCCCGCTGGGAGACGCTGGTCGACGTCGCGGCGTCGCCCGGGTTCACCGACGAGGTGGTGCGCGTCTTCCTCGCCCGCGATCTGTCCGAAGTGGACCGCGAGGTGCTCGGCGACGAGGAGGCCGACCTGGTGGTGCGGAAGTTCCCGCTCGCCGAGGCGGTCCGGATGGCGCTGGCCGGCGAGCTGGTCAACGGCGCGACGGTGTCCGGGGTGCTGTCGGCGCACGCGGTCGTGACCGGGGCGGCGGAGACCCGGCCGGCCGACGCGCCGTGGCAGGACCGGCCTTCGCGGTTCGCCCGCCGACTGGCCGAGGGCTGAGTTTCCGGATTCTGTCGGTGTGCCGTCCTAGAGTGGCGGCGTGAACGATGCGGGTGTCGAGGTGCGGGCCGCGATCGCCACGTACCTCGACCACCTCGTCGTCGAACGCGGCACTGCCCGCAACACCCTCGACAGCTACTCCCGCGACCTCCGCCGCTACGCCGCCCATCTGGAAGCGGCGGGGGTCGCGCGGCTCACCGAGGTCACTCCCGCGCATGTCACGTCGTTCGGGGCCGCTCTGCGCGAGGGCGACGAGGAGCACCAGCCGCTGGCGGCGTCGTCGGCCGCTCGGGCGCTCGTCGCGGTGCGAGGGCTGCACAAGTTCGCGCACGCCGACGGTCTCACCGAACACGACCCGGCCCGCGACGTCCGTCCGCCGGCCGCGGCGAAACGGCTGCCCAAGGCGCTGCCGGTCGCGGACGTCTTGAAGCTGCTCGACACTCCGCCGCCGGACGGCGAACGCGCCTTGCGCGACCGTGCGCTGCTGGAGCTGCTCTACTCGACCGGTGCCCGGATCTCCGAGGCGGTCGGGCTCGATGTCGACGATGTGGACGACAACGAGCGCACCGTCCTGCTCGACGGCAAGGGCGGCAAGCAACGGCTCGTGCCGATCGGCCGTCCCGCGCTGGAAGCACTCGGCGCGTACCTGGTCCGCGCCCGCCCGGCGCTCGCCGCGAACGGCCGGGGCACGTCGGCGATCTTCCTCAACGCCCGCGGCAGCCGGCTTTCCCGGCAAAGCGCGTGGCAGGTGCTCAAGGACACCGCCGAGCGGGCCGGGATCACCGCCGCGGTGTCGCCGCACACCCTTCGCCACTCGTTCGCGACCCACCTCCTGGAGGGCGGCGCGGACGTCCGGGTCGTGCAGGAACTGCTCGGCCACGCCTCGGTGACGACGACCCAGGTGTACACGCTCGTCACGGTCACGACGCTGCGAGAGGTCTACGCCACCGCGCATCCGCGCGCGCTCGGCTGAACCCTCGACGCGGCCAAGAGCCTTCCCACGCTGCGGTGACTCGGCCCGTGCGGCCCGGCGCGGCGCTTTGCCGGGGCTCCGGAATCCCGCATAGGCTGCCGGAGACCCCGCCGAGCAAGGAGCTTTCGCGCCATGTCGACACCGACACCGAACCAGCCGGAGGACCCGGCAGCGTCCGCAGGGCCAGCCGGGTCCTCCGGGTCCGCCGGTTCGGCCGCGGCGAGCCTCGAGCACGCGCGGATCGCCGCCCCGGCGGACCACGAGGGCGACGAGCCGCAGCGGCCGGCGACCCGCGCCGAACGCGCCCGGATGCGGGCGAAGGAGCGCGCGGAGAGCGGGATCGGGCCCACCGGGCGCCCGCTGCGCGAGATCCCCGAGCCGCCGCCGCTGGAGCGGCACGGACCGGCGAAGGTGCTCGCCATGTGCAACCAGAAGGGCGGGGTCGGCAAGACCACGTCCACGATCAACCTCGGGGCCGCGCTCGCCGAATGCGGCCGCCGGGTGCTGCTGGTCGACTTCGACCCGCAGGGCGCGCTGTCGGTCGGGCTCGGCATCCAGCCGCACGAACTGGACCAGACGGTCTACAACGTCATCATGGAGCGCTCGGTGCAGATCGAGGATGTGCTCCGCAAAACCCGTGTCGACGGCGTTGACCTGCTGCCGAGCAACATCGACCTGTCCGCGGCGGAGGTCCAGCTCGTCGCGGAGGTAGGGCGCGAGCACACGTTGTTACGGGTCCTTCGTCCGGTGATGAACGACTACGACTATGTTCTTGTCGACTGCCAGCCCTCGCTCGGCCTGTTGACGGTGAACGCATTGACCGCCGCGGACGGTGTGATCATCCCCCTGGAGTGCGAGTTCTTCAGTCTGCGAGGCGTCGCGCTCCTGATCGACACGATCGAGAAGGTGCAGGAACGCCTCAACCCCAAACTGGACATCACGGGGATTCTCGCCACGATGTACGACCCGAGAACCCTGCACTCGAAGGAGGTCATGGCTCGCGTGGTCGAGGCATTCGGCGACACCGTGTTCGACACGGTGATCAACCGCACCGTCCGGTTCCCCGAGACGACGGTCGCGGGCGAACCCATCACGACCTGGGCCCCCAAGTCCGCCGGCGCCGCGGCCTACCGCGCGCTGGCCCGCGAGGTGATCGCTCGGTGAGCAGGCGCGCTTCCCTGCCCGGAGCGTCGGAGCTTTTCCGCCTCACCTCCAGTCCGGCGACCCCCGCGCTCGAACGCCCCGCCGTGCCCGCTCCCGCGGAACCGGTGCAACGCGGCGGCAAGCCCGCGGGCGGCGCGGAAGCCGACCAGCTGGCCCGCAACGCGGCGCGCAGCGGGTCCGGGCGCACCAAGCACGACGCGAAGATCACCGTGTACGTCTCCGGCGAGGAACTGCTCGCGATGGAGCAGGCCCGGCTGAACCTGCGCGCCAAGCACGACCTGGTCGTCGACCGCGGCAGGCTGGTCCGCGAGGCGGTCGCCGTGCTGCTCGCCGACTTCGACCAGCGCGGCGAGGATTCCGTACTGGTGCAGCGATTGCGGGCGGGCAGCGAGGACGGCGGAACCGAGGGCTGATGGACGAACCGGCATCGGCCGAGCTGCCGGAGCCGGAAGCGGCAGTCTCGGACAGCACTCCGAACCCGGAAAGCGCGGCAGGCGAGGAAGTCCCGGAGGACGCGGCCGCGGACTCCGCGGCGACTCCCGCCGACGCCGAGCGCGCTCCGGCGGAGCACGAGACGGTGCACGGCGGCACCATCCCCGAGGGATACGCCGCCGCCGAGGAAGGCTCCTCGAAGTTCAAGGTGCGGCTGCAGAACTTCGAGGGCCCGTTCGACCTGCTGCTGCAGCTGATCTCGCAGCACCAGCTGGACGTCACCGAGGTCGCCCTGCACACGGTCACCGACGACTTCATCGCCTACACCCGTGCGCTCGGCCCGGACTGGAACCTCGACGAGACCACCGAGTTCCTGGTGATCGCGGCGACCCTGCTCGACCTCAAGGCCGCCCGGCTGCTGCCCGCGGCCGAGGTCGAGAACGAGGACGACTTGGCGTTGCTGGAAGCCCGCGACGTGCTGTTCGCGCGGATGCTGCAATACCGCGCGTACAAGCAGGTGGCCGCGCTGTTCGGCGAGCTGGAGGAAGGCGCGCTGCGGCGGTACCCGCGGTCGGTGGCACTGGAGGAGCGGTACCTCGGGCTGCTGCCGGAGGTGATGCTGGGCGTCACGCCGGAGCGGTTCGCGGAGATCGCGGTCGCGGTGTTCCGGCCGAAACCGCCGCCGCAGGTGTCGATCGCGCACATCCACATGGGCCGCGTGTCCGTGCGCGAGCACGCCGCTCTGCTGCGGCTGAAGCTCGCCGAGGCCGGGCAGGCGACGTTCAAGGAACTGACCTCGGACTGCGAGCACACGGTGGAGATCGTGGCCCGGTTCCTCGCGCTGCTGGAGCTCTACCGCGAATCGTCGGTGCAGTTCGACCAGCTGGAGGCGCTGGCGGAACTGCACGTCCGCTGGACCGGCGGCAGCGTGGCCGAGGCGTCCGCCGCCGCCGAGCAGGACCGCGCGGCGGCCGAGGAGGAGGAATACGGGTGAGCACCGAAGACGACCGCGCACCGGAGCGGGAGGAGACTCCGGCCGCGCCGGACGCTCCGGCGGAAGAGGCTCAGGTCGAGGCCGAACAGGCCGCGGCCGAGCCGGTCGGAGAGCAGGAACCGGCCGGGCAGACGGAGCCGGAAACCGCGCCGCAGCCGGAAAACGAGGCCGAGCCGGAGTCCGTCGACGCCGTCGAACCGGACTCCGCGGAAGCCGTCGAGCCCGGCGAGGCATCGGCCGCGGAGGCTGCCGACGCCGAGCCGGAAGCTGAAGCCGTGCCGGAGTCCGACGGCGCCCCCGAACCGGAGCCCGCGCCAGCCGACGACGAAGGCCTGGTCGCCGTGGACAGCGGCCTGCCCAGCGTCGAGGACGACGAGGCGCTGGAAGCCGCTCTCGAAGCGCTGCTGCTCGTCGTGGATTCGCCGATCGCGGAGGATTCCCTCGCCGAAACGCTGGACCAGCCGGTCGCCAGGGTGACCGTCGCGCTGCGGACGATGGCGCAGAAGTTCACCGAGCGGGCCAGCGGGATCGACCTGCGGCGCGTCGGCGAAGGGTGGCGGTTCTACACTAGGGACACCTACGCCCCGTTCGTGGAGAAGCTCCTGCTGGACGGCCAGCGGTCGAAGCTGACCAGGGCCGCGCTGGAGAGCCTCGCCGTGATCGCGTACCGGCAGCCGGTCACCCGGGCCCGGGTCGCGGCGGTGCGCGGGGTGAACGTGGACGGCGTGATCCGGACCCTGCTGGCGCGGGGGCTCATCGAGGAGATGGGCACCGACCCGGAGACCACGGGCACGCTGTACGTGACGACCGAGCTGTTCCTGGAGCGACTGGGGCTGTCGTCGCTGAACGACCTGCCCCCGATCGCTCCGCTGCTACCCGAAGTGGACACCATCGATGACATCTGACGAACACCCCGACGGCATCCGCCTGCAGAAGGTCCTGTCGCAGGCCGGCGTGGCGTCGCGCCGGGCGGCCGAGGACCTGATCGCGGCCGGCCGGGTGGAGGTGGACGGCGAGGTCGTCACCGAGCTGGGCCGCCGCGTGCACCCGGACGAGGCGGTGATCCACGTCGACGGGACGCGGGTCAACCTCCGCGACGACCTCGTGTACCTCGCGTTCAACAAGCCCAAGGGCGTGCACTCGACGATGTCGGACGACCGGGGCCGCCCGTGCGTCGGCGACTACCTGCGCGGCCGGTGGGAGGAGACCCCGGGCGTCGTGCACGTCGGGCGGCTCGACGAGAACACCGAGGGCCTGCTGCTGCTGACCAACGACGGCGACCTCGGGCACCGGCTGATGCACCCGTCGTACCGGGTGCTCAAGACCTACTTCGCGGAGGTCGAGGGCCTGGTGCCGCGCGGGCTGGGCAAGGAGCTGCGCGCGGGCTGGGAACTGCCGGACGGGATCGTGAAGGTCGACCAGTTCCGGGTCAAGGACATGCATTCCGGACGCAGCATGATCGAGCTGGTGATCCACGAGGGACGCAAGCACATCGTGCGCAGGCTGATGGCGGCCACCGGGCATCCGGTGCGCAAGCTGGTCCGCACCGCGGTCGGCGACGTCCAGCTGGGCAACCAGCGCCCGGGCACCATCCGCAGGCTCAACCGCGGCGAGGTCGGCACGCTGTACCGCACCGTGGGACTCTGACCGGTTCCCCACTTTCGGCCCTGCTGCCGGGCATCGGCGCCCGGCCAGAGTTGTCGGCACCCGACGACGACTCTGGAGGGCGACGGGAATGCGTGTGCTGACAGGGCTGTGCGCCGCCGCGGTGCTGGCCGCGGGAGTGGTGGCGCCGGCGGCCGCGACGGCCGCCCCGGCGGGAACGGCGACCGAACCGCGGTACGACTACGCCGGGGCGATCCGCGAAACGGTGTGGGTCGACCTCGGCCGGGACGGCGACGGCGACGGCGTGCCGGACCGCGTCGCCGCGGACATCGTGCGGCCGAAGGAACCGGCCGAGGCGGGCAAGAAGATCCCGGTGATCATGGACGCCAGCCCGTACTACTCCTCGGTGGGGCGGGGCAACGAGACCCAGTTCAAGACGTACGACGCGCAGGGCCGCCCGGTCGGCTTCCCGTTGTTCTACGACAACTATTTCGTGCCGCGCGGGTACGCGGTGGTGCTCGTGGACCTGGCGGGCACCAACCGGTCGACCGGCTGCGTGGACGTCGGCGGGAACTCGGACGTCCAGTCGGCCAAGAAGGTCGTCGACTGGCTCAACGGCCGCGCGACCGGCTACACCGCGAAAACCGGCGGCACGACGATGTCGGCGAACTGGAGCGACGGCGGCGTCGGGATGATCGGCAAGTCCTACGACGGCACCATCGCCAACGGCGTCGCCTCGACCGGCGTCGAGGGGCTCAAGACCATCGTGCCGATCTCCGCGATCAGCTCCTGGTACGACTACTACCGCTCGGACGGCGCGTCGTTCGGCTTCAACCCGGACGGGCTCGCGCAAACCGTCGAGCGGCGCAACGGCGGCCAGGATTGCTCGGCGCAGAACCGGAAACTCGCCGAGGGCGCGACCGAGAACGGCGACTACGGGCCGCTGTGGGCGGAGCGCGACTACGTGGCGAACGCGAAGAACGTGCGTGCCAGCGTGTTCATCTCGCACGGCGTGAACGACCTGAACGTCATGCCGATCAACTACGGCCAATGGTGGGACGCGCTCGCCGCGAAGGGCGTGCAGCGCAAGATCTGGCTCGCGCAGACCGGTCACGTCGACCCGTTCGACTACCGCCGCGCCGAGTGGGTCGACACCTTGCACCGATGGTTCGACCACTACCTGATGGGCATGGACAACGGCATCGACAAGGAACCGATGGCGACCGTCGAGCGGCAGCCGGACCAGTGGGTCGACGAAGCGGCCTACCCCGCGCCCGGCGCGAAAGCCACTGTCCTGCGGCCGCAACCCGGTCGTACGCCGGGCGTCGGCACGCTTGGCACCTCGGGCGGCCGGGGCACCGCGTCGTTCACCGACGACCCGAACGCGGGGGAGAACGCGTGGGCGGCGAATCCGTCGGCCACGTCGGCGAATCGCGTCCTGTACAGCACTGGTGCGCTCGCTTCGCCGGTGCAGGTCTCGGGCACCTCGTCGATCACCGTGACGGCCACGCCGAGCACGTCGACCGCGCGGCTGTCGGCGATGCTGGTGGACTACGGCCCGGCGACGATCCGCAATTTCTCCGGCTCCGGCGAAGGAATCGTGACCGGCACGGACCGCACGTGCTGGGGTTCGAGCACCGACGGCGACAGCGCTTGCTACAAGGTGACGAGCGCGGACACGAAGAACGTGGACTACACGATCATCAGCCGCGGCTGGGCGGATCTGGCGAATTACCAGTCGTTGAGCCGGGAAGCGCGGCTCACGCCGGGCAAGGCGTACACGATGACGTTCCGGCTGGCGAGCACGGACCACATCGTCCCGGCCGGGCACCGGCTGGCGCTGGTGATCGGCGGCACGGACGCCGACTTCATCACTGGACCGGCGAATCCGCCGAAGTTGACCATCGACCTGGCCAAGACCTCGGCTCAGGTTCCGTTGGTCGGCGCGGTTCCGGCGCGCTTCGACTTGCGCTGAAAGCCGTGAAGGGCCCCTCGAAGGAATCAGATTCCCTCAACGGGCCCTTCACGGACGTCAGCTGGCGGTGACGGTTTCCTTGGCGGCGGCCTTGCGCTGCAAGGCTTTCGCGATCGGCTCGACCACTCGCGCCGCAGTCGGGCCGAGGATCGCCATCAGCAGCACATAAGCCGTCGCGAGCGCGGCCAGTTCGCCGTCGACCGCCCCGGCGGTGACGGCCAGCCCGGCGATGACGATCGAAAACTCGCCCCGCGCGACCAGAGCCGCACCGGCGCGGGCTCGGCCGAGCCGCCCGATCTTCTGCCGCCGCGCGGCCCACCATCCGGTGGCCACCTTCGTCAGCGTCGTCACCACCGCGAGCACCGCGGCCCAGCCGAGCACCGGCGGGATCGACGACGGGTTGGTGTTCAGCCCGAACACCACGAAGAACATCGCGGCGAACAAGTCGCGCAACGGCTCCAGCAGCCGGGTCGCGTTGTGCGCGGTCGACCCGGACACCGCGATGCCGAGCAGGAACGCCCCGACCGCCGCGGACACCTGCAGCGCCGACGCGATCCCGGCCACCAGCAGCGCCGCGCCGAGGATCTTGAGCAGGAACACTTCCCGGTCGTCGCTGTCCACCAGCGCCGAGACGTACCGGCCGAACTTGAGCGCGATCACCAGCACCACGGTGATCACCAGCAGCGAGATGCCGACCGCTTCCAGCCCGCCGAGCAGGCTGACCCCGCCGAGGATCGCGGTGAGGATCGGCAGGTACAGCGCCATCACGAGGTCCTCGAACACGAGGATCGACAGGACCACCGGCGTTTCCCGGTTGCCGAGCCGGCCGAGGTCGCCGAGGACCTTCGCGATGATGCCGGACGACGAGATGTACGTGACGCCCGCCATGACAGTCGCGCCGATCGGGCCCCAGCCGAGGATCAGCGCGACCGCCGCGCCGGGCGCGGCGTTGAGCACGATGTCCACGAGGCCCGCGGTCCACGACCGCCGCATGCCGGTGAACAGTTCGGCCGCGGAGTACTCCAGGCCGAGCAGCAGAAGCAGCAGCACCACGCCGATTTCGCTGGCGAGGTGGGCGAAATCGCCGATGTCGGCGAGCGGGATCAGGCCGCCGGAGCCGAAGCACAGGCCGCCGAGCAGGTACAGGGGGATGGGGGAGAGGCCGATCCGGCCGGCGAGCCTGCCCAGCGCGCCGAGCACGAAGAAGACCGCGCCGAGTTCGACCAGCGACAGTGCGGTGTGGTCCATCAGCCGTGCTTGAGGATCTTGGCGGCGGCTTCCAGTCCCTCGGACGTGCCGACGACGACGAGCAGGTCGCCCGCGGTGAACAGGAAGTCCGGCGTCGGCGACGGGTGCACCTGCCCGGCCCGCATCACCGCGACGATCGAGACGCCGGTGCGCGTGCGCATCGCGGTGTCGCCGAGCGAACGGCCGTCGAACGGGCTGTCCGCGGTGATCGGCAGCTGCTTCGTGTTGATGCCCGGCAGCTCGCGGTGCTCCTCGTTCAGCTGTGCCACCAGCTGCGGCGCGCCCAGGAGGTTCGAGAGCGCGCCCGCCTCGTCCGCGGTCAGCGGCAGCGACGCGAGGCAGGCGTCCGGGTCGTCCGATTTGGACACGATCAGCTCGATCTTGCCGTCCCGCTGGGTGACGACGCCGATGCGCCGTCCCGCGCGGGTGGCGAAGTCCTTGCGGACACCGATTCCGGGAAGGGGGGTGACTTCGACGTTCACGGTCGCCACGGTAACCCATTGAACCCATTGTCCGATTCGCGGAGTTCAGCCCAGCAGGAACAGAACCGAGGTGGCGGCCATGAACGCGGCGGTCGCGCCGTGCACGCCGTAGGCGATCCCCTTCTTGCCCTGGTGCCGCAGGATGATCAGCATGTCGCAGAGCGGCATGACGGTCGCGGCCAGCAGCAGCCAGCCGACCAGGTGCGGGCTGCCCGCCAGCATCGCGACGCCGAGGATCAGCCCGGCGCCGAGGTCGCGGTCTCCCTTGATTTCGAAGAACGCCGTCGATCCGGTCGGGATCTCGCGGAGGCCGAAGGTCGCGGCGGTCTTCGCCGGAGCGAGCAGGTAGGTGAACCCGACGTAGATGATGCCGAGAACGGGGATGCAGGCGAGGACGTAAGCGGTGATCAGCATGGGAACCCCAGTGAGTTAGCAGTGCTAGGAACAAGCGCAACGCTAGACTAGCGGCGCTAGGTTGTCTAGCAGTGCCTGACCTTTCGCTGCGGGCACCGCCTGAGGCGCCGGGACCGGCTACGGGCAGAATGAGCCGGACCGGGTGTGCGGGACGAACGTGAGGAGAGCATCGGTGACGGGAGCCCTACGTGGGGTGGTCGCGCTGGACGGCCCGTCGGGAACCGGCAAGACCACGGTGGCGCGCAAGCTCGCCGGACGGCTGAGCGCCCGCTACCTCGACACCGGAGCGATGTACCGCGTCGTCACGCTGGCCGCGCTGCGGGCCGGGGTCGATCTCGCCGACGAACACGCGGTCGGCGCGCTCGCGCACGACGTCGACTTCTCGCTCGGCACCGACCCGGACCGGCCGGACGTCCGGCTGGCCGGCGAGGACGTGGCCGCCGAGATCCGCGGCCCCGAGGTGACCGGCGCGGTGTCGCCGGTGTCGGCCGTGCCGCAGGTGCGCGAGGTGCTGGTCGCCCGCCAGCGCCGGATGATCGCCGACGCGGTCGAGGACGACGGCGGGATCGTCGTGGAGGGCCGCGACATCGGCACCACCGTCGCGCCGGACGCGCCGCTCAAGATCTACCTCACCGCCTCGGCCGAGGTCCGCGCCGCGCGCCGGAACACCCAGGACTCCGCGGCGGGACGGGCCTCGAGCGTCGAGTCCGCCCGGGAATCGGTGGAGCGCCGCGACCGGATCGACTCCACCCGCGCCGCCTCGCCGCTGCGCGCGGCCGGGGACGCGGTCCAGGTGGACACGTCCGAGCTGACGATCGACCAGGTGATCGTCGCGCTGGCCGAACTCGCCCGCGGGCGGGGGCTGCTCGGCGACTGCCCGGCCGCACCGGCCGCCGCCGAGGCCGGGGTCAGCCGGTGAGCGGCGCCCTCCCCGAGGGGGCGAACGGCCTCCTGCTCGACATCGGGCGGACGGCGGGCCGGTATTATCTGCGTCCGGCGTTCCGGATCCGGGTGCACGGCCGCGACCGGGTGCCCGCCGACGGCCCGCTCGTCGTGATCGCGAACCACAGCTCGAACGTCGATCCGCAGCTGGTGATCGGAATGCTTCCGCGGCGCAGCGCGTTCCTGGCCAAGGCGGAGTTGTTCACGGGGATCGGCGGCCGGTTCCTGCGGGCGATCGGCCAGATCCCGGTCCGCCGGGGCGAGATCGACCGGACGCCGCTGACCACGGCGGTCGGCGTGCTCAAGGCGGGCGGTGCGGTCGGGATCTTCCCCGAAGGCACTCGCGGCGAGGGCGACGTCGGGGCCGCCGAACGCGGCGCGGCGTGGCTCGTGCGCGCTTCGGGAGCCACCGTGCTGCCGATCGCGATCCGCGGGACGCGCAAGCCCGCCGACGGCAAGCGGCGGTGGCGGCCGCGCGTGGACCTCCTCTTCGGGGAGCCGTTCGCGCTGAAGGTCGGTCCGGGCCGGAAAGGGCTCGACCAGGGCACCGAAGAGCTGCGCGCGCAGCTCGCGGCGCTCGTACAGGCTTTGGACGACTGGCGCGGCGAACACGGGTTCGCCACGCCGTAGGTGAAGTGGGAAACAATGACAGGGTTTGACGCCGCCGACAGTGCGGTGGACGGTCTCGGCGAGATCGACGGGACGTGGGCCGACGAGTCCGAGTTCGCCGCGCTCGACGCACGGATCGAGGCCGACGAGGCCGAGGGCCGGGCGGCCGCCGCGCAGCCGGTGCTCGCCGTCGTCGGCCGGCCGAACGTGGGCAAGTCCACGCTGGTCAACCGCATCCTCGGCCGCCGGGAAGCGGTCGTGCAGGACGTGCCGGGCGTGACCCGCGACCGGGTCGCCTACGACGCGTTCTGGGCCGGGCGCCGCTTCACGCTCGTCGACACCGGCGGCTGGGAGCCCGACGCCACCGGCCTGCAGGCCTCGGTCGCGGCGCAGGCCGAGATGGCCATGCAGACCGCGGACGCGGTGCTGCTGGTCGTCGACGCGACGGTCGGGGCCACCGCCACCGACGAGGCCGTCGCGCGCGTGCTGCGCCGTTCGAAGAAGCCGGTCCTGCTGGCGGCGAACAAGGTGGACGACGACCGGCTGCTGGCCGACACCGCGTCGCTGTGGTCGCTGGGCCTCGGCGAGCCGCACCCGGTCAGCGCGCTGCACGGGCGCAGCTCGGGCGACCTGCTCGACTCCGTCATGGCCGCGCTGCCCGAAGCGCCGCGCGAAGCCGGCACGGTGACCGCCGGGCCGCGCCGCGTCGCGCTGGTCGGCAAGCCGAACGTCGGCAAGTCCAGCCTGCTCAACCGGCTTTCCGGCGAGCAGCGCTCGGTGGTCGACTCGGTCGCGGGCACCACGGTTGACCCGGTCGACTCGCTGGTCGAGCTGGACGGCGAGGTCTGGCGGTTCGTGGACACCGCGGGCCTGCGCAAGCGCGTCAACTTCGCCGACGGCGCGGAGTACTACGCCTCGCTGCGCACCAAGACCGCGATCGACGCGGCCGAGGTCGCGATCGTGCTGCTGGACGCCTCCGAACCGCTGACCGAACAGGACCTGCGGGTGCTGACGATGGTGGTCGAGGCGGGCCGCGCGTGCGTGCTCGCGTTCAACAAATGGGACCTGGTCGACGAGGACCGCCGGCACGCCATGGTGCGCGAGCTGGACCGCGGCCTCGTGCGGGTGCCGTGGGCGGAGAAGGTCAACATCTCCGCGCTCACCGGGCGCGCGGTGCGCAAGCTCGCGCCCGCCCTGCGCACGGCGCTGTCGTCGTGGGACCAGCGCGTGTCGACCGGTCAGCTCAACGGCTGGCTGTCCGACCTCATCGCGGCCACCCCGCCGCCGGTGCGCGGCGGCAAGCAGCCGAAGGTGCTGTTCGCGACGCAGGCGGGCATCCGGCCGCCGACGCTGGTGCTGTTCACCACCGGGTTCCTCGAGGCCGGTTATCGCCGGTTCATCGAGCGGAAATTCCGCGAGCAGTTCGGCTTCGCGGGCAGTCCCGTCCGGGTGAATGTGCGCGTCCGCGAAAAGAAGCAGAAGCCGAAGGCGGGCGGAAAAGCGGCCCGCAACCGCTGATTCCTTTCCCGGCAAGGGAATTCCCGCCGCCTCGGGTTTCGGGGAATTCCCTTGCCGGACCTGCGGACGGTGACGTCCGACACGCGGCCGTTACCCTGACGCGACCTTGGCTTCATTGCCGCGTAAGGTAGACGGTCGCTACGGGCGCCTCATTCGGATGGCCAGCCCGAATGACGCTCGCGAAAGGTGAGTGATGGGCTTGCGCGCCCAGAGTTCGATCCTGTTCCCGTCGTTCCGGAATACCGGAACGCGCCCGGCCGCCGAGGTGGCCCGGTGACGCTGACCGCCGATTCCGGCAGTGCCGACGCCCTGACTATCGCCGTCGAGGCCGCGCTCTCGCCGGCCCTGTTCGAGACCGCGGCGCCCGCCGCCGAACGCACCCTTCTGGACATCCTCGCCGCGACGGCGGAGAAGCACCCGAACGCCGCCGCGCTCGACGACGGCACGGGCCCGCTGAGCTATCGCAGGCTGATGGAAGAGATCGACGCGTACGCCCGCAAGCTGCGCGAGCACGGCGTCGGCCTCGGCGACCGCGTCGGCATCCGGATCTCCTCCGGCACCGCCGAGCTGTACGTCGCGATCCTGGCGACCCTGTCGGTCGGCGCGGCGTACGTGCCGGTCGACGCGGACGACCCCGACGAGCGAGCCGAGCTGGTGTTCGGCGAGGCCGGCGTCGCGGCGATCGCCACCGACGGCGAAATCACCGTCGCCGGGACGCCGAGCGGCGCCACCGGCCGCCCCGGCCCGGGCGACGACGCGTGGATCATCTTCACCTCCGGCTCGACCGGCAAGCCCAAGGGCGTCGCGGTCACGCACGCTTCGGCGGCGGCCTTCGTGGACGCCGAAGCGCAGCTTTTCCTGACCGACGAGCCGATCGGCCCCGGCGACCGGGTGCTGGCCGGGCTGAGCGTCGCGTTCGACGCCTCCTGCGAAGAAATGTGGCTGGCCTGGCGGCACGGCGCGTGCCTGGTGCCCGCGCCGCGCGCGCTGGTGCGCACCGGCGTCGACCTCGGCCCGTGGCTGGTCGCGCAGGGCATCACGGTCGTCTCGACGGTGCCGACGCTGGCCGCGCTGTGGCCGGCGGACGCGCTGGAAGACGTGCGGCTGCTCATCTTCGGCGGCGAAGCCTGCCCGCCGGAGCTGGCCGAGCGCGTGGCCGTCGAAGGCCGCGAAGTGTGGAACACCTACGGCCCGACCGAGGCGACCGTCGTCGCCTGCGCCGCGCAGATGACCGGCGAGGGCCCGGTGCGGATCGGCCTGCCGCTGGTCGGCTGGCAGCTCGTCGTGGTGAACGAAGAGGGCGAGCCAGTCGCCATGGGCGAGACCGGCGAACTGGTCATCGGCGGGGCCGGGCTCGCCCGCTACCTCGACGCGGAGAAGGACGCGCAGAAGTTCGCGCCGCTGCCGTCGATGGGCTGGGAGCGCGCCTACCGCAGCGGCGACATGGTCCGCGCGGAGCCGGAAGGCCTGCTGTTCCTCGGCCGGCTCGACGAGCAGATCAAGCTCGGCGGCCGCCGGATCGAACTGGGCGAGGTCGACGCGGCGCTGCAGGCGCTGCCCGGCGTGCGCGGTGCGGCCGCGGCCGTGCGCCGCACCAAGGCGGGCAACCAGGTCCTGGTCGGCTACATCGTCCCGGAGGACGGCGAAACCCTCGACACGGACGACGCCGCGACCCGGCTGCGCGCACAGCTGCCCGCCGCGCTGGTGCCGCTGCTCGCGACGATCGGCGACCTGCCGACCCGCACGTCCGGCAAAGTCGACCGCGCCGCACTGCCGTGGCCGCTGTCCACTGTGGACGCCAGCGCGGCCGGATTGTCGCCCACCGAGGCGTGGCTGGCGGAAGGCTGGAGCGAGATCCTCGGCGTGTCGGTGAGCAACGCCGGAGCCGACTTCTTCACCAACGGCGGCGGCAGCCTGACCGCGGCGCAGCTGATCGCGCGCATCCGCACCCGCCACCCCGAGGTGTCGGTCAGCGACATCTACCAGAACCCGAAGCTCGGGGCGCTGGCCGCGAAACTGGACGCGCTGCGCGGCGAGGAGACCGAGCGCCGCGAGATCGCGCCGACGCCGCGCCGCGCCGGGCTCGTGCAGTCCCTGCTGATGGTCCCGCTGATGGGCCTCGTCGGGCTGCGCTGGACGACGCTCGCCGCCGCCTGCTCGAACGTGCTGGCGCTGCTGGGCGTCTCCTGGGCGCCGACGCTGAACTGGGCGTGGCTGGTGCTCGCCTACCTGGTGCTGTTCACCCCGGCGGGCCGCATCGCCCTCGCCGCAGGCGGTGCGCGCGTGCTGCTGTCCGGGGTCCGCCCCGGCAGCTACCCGCGCGGCGGGAGCGTCCACTTGCGACTGTGGACCGCCGAGAAGCTGGCCGAGTTCAGCGGCGCGGACAGCGTCGCGGGCGCGTCGTGGATGACGACGTACGCGAAGGCGCTCGGCGCGCGCATCGGCAAGGACGTGGACCTGCACTCGCCGCCGCCGGTCACCGGTTTCCTCAAGCTGGGCCGTGGCGCGGCGGTGGAGCCCGAGGTCGATCTGTCCGGCCACTGGGTCGACGGCGACGTCGTGCACATCGGCAAGGTGCGCATCGGGGCCGAGGCCCGGGTCGGCTCGCGCAGCACGCTGTTCCCCGGCGCCCGGATCGGCAAGGGCGCGGAGATCGCCGCCGGGTCGACCGTGCGCGGCGCGGTTCCGGCGGGCCAGCGCTGGGCCGGTTCGCCCGCGGTGCGCTCGGACGTCAAGGACGCGCTGAAGTGGCCGTCGAGCCGTCCGCCGCGGTCGCGGTTCTGGGCCTCGGTGTACGGCGCGACCTCGGTGTTCCTCGGGCTGCTGCCCGGGATCGCCGCGCTGCCGGGCGTCGCGGTGATCGGGTACGCGGTCGTCGGCACCCCTGACTGGGGCGCTGCGCTGGGCCAGGCGCTGCTGTTCGTGCCGGTCGCCACCGTCGCCTACTTCCTGACCTACGCGCTGCTCGTGCTGGCCGGTGTCCGCGCGCTCGGCGTCGGCATGGTCGAGGGCTACCACCCGGTGCACGGCCGCGTCGCGTGGCAGGTCTGGGCGACCGAGCGGCTGATGGGGATGGCCCGCGAAGGCCTGTTCCCGTTGTACGCCAGCCTGTTCACGCCGGTGTGGCTGCGGCTGCTGGGCGCGAAGGTCGGCCGCAACGTGGAGGCGTCGACCGTCCTCGCGCTGCCCAAGATGACCAAAGTGGACAGTGGCGCGTTCCTGGCCGACGACACCATGGTCGCCACCTACGAACTGGGCCACGGCTGGCTGCACGCCGCCCCGGCGCGGATCGGCAAGCAGGCGTTCCTCGGCAACTCGGGGATGACCGCGCCGGGCCGTTCGGTGCCGAAGCGCGGGCTGGTCGGGGTGCTCTCCTCGACGCCGGCGAAGGCGAAGAAGGGCTCGTCGTACCTGGGCATGCCGCCGCTGCCGGTGCGCCGCGCGGTGGAGGAGAGCGACACCAGCCGGACGTACACGCCGCCGCTGCACCTCAAGGCGGCGCGGGCGCTGGTCGAGCTGTGCCGGATCCTGCCGGTGATGTGCGCGGTCGCGCTCACCGTCGGCGTCGCGGTTTCGCTGCTGGCGCTGGCGGCGCGGGGCGGCTTCTGGGTCGCCGCGCTGCTGGCCGGGCCGGTGCTGCTGGCCGCCGGGATCGTCGCGGCGCTCACCGCGACCGCGGCGAAGTGGCTGCTGGTCGGCAAGTTCCGCGAGATCGACCACCCGTTGTGGAGTTCGTTCGTGTGGCGCAACGAGCTGGCCGACACGTTCGTCGAGGCGCTCGCGGTGCCGTGGCTGATCGGGTCGCTCGGCGGCACGCCGCTGCTGCCCGCGTGGCTGCGCACGATGGGCGTCAAGATCGGCCGCGGCGTCTGGCTCGACACCTACTGGCTGCCGGAGTCCGACCTGGTCGAACTGGGCGACGGCGCGACGATCAACCGCGGCTGCGTGGTGCAGACGCACCTGTTCCACGACCGGATCATGACGATGTCGCGGGTGACCCTCGCCGAGGGCGCGACGCTCGGCCCGCACGGGATCGTGCTTCCGGGCGCGAGCATCGGCGCGCGCACCACGGTGGGCCCCGGCTCGCTCGTGACGCGCGGCGACGCGGTCCCCGCGGACAGCCGCTGGCTCGGCAATCCGATCTCGGCCTGGCGGCGGTGAGGGCGGAAGCGTTGCGGACCCCGCCCCGGCGCCTCATCCTGGAAAAGATCACGGCGGCGGGCGAAGGCGGGTTTCGGTGCGGGTGAACGGGAAAGCGGCCGCGCCCGGAGCGGACACCTCGGGCGACGGGTACCTCCCCGAGCACGGGAACGGCGGCTATCGGGTAAGGCACTACGACCTCGATCTGGACTACCGGATCGGCCCGAACCGGTTGTCCGCCACCGCGGTGCTGACCTGCGAGGCCACCCAGGCGCTTTCCCGGCTGACGCTCGACTTCGGCGAGTTCCGGGTGTCGCGCGTCCTGGTCGAGGGCAAACCGGCGAAGTACGTGCGGCGCGGGCTGAAACTGCAGGTCAAACCGGCGCGATCGCTGCCGGCCGGGACCGAGTTCCAGGTGGAGATCCGCTACGCGGGCAATCCCCAGCCGGTCCGCAGCCGGTGGGGAGACATCGGCTGGGACGAACTGACCGACGGCGCGCTGGTGGCGAGCCAGCCGGTGGGGGCGCCGTCGTGGTTCCCGTGCAACGACCATCCGGCGGACAAGGCGAGCTACCGGCTCGCGGTGGCCACGGCGTCGCCGTACCTCGTTGCGGCGACGGGGAATCTCGTGTCGCGCTACCAGTCGGCGAGCACGACGAAGTGGGTGTTCGAACGGCCGGAGCCGACCTCGACCTACCTGATGAGCGTCCAGATCGGCCGGTACGAAGACCTCGAATTGTCCGACGGCGCCTGGGTTCCGGAGCGCACGGCCGACCGTCCGGCCGGCATCGTGCAGCGAGCCGCCGTGCCGCCGCGGCTGCGGCGGGCGTTCGAGCGGGACTTCGGCCGTCAGGGCCGGATGATGGAAGCGCTGGAGGAGTGGTTCGGGCCGTACCCGTTCGGCGAGTACGTGGTGGTCGTGACCGATGACGACCTCGACGACCCGATCGAGGCGCAGGGCATGGCGATCTTCGGGGCCAACCACGTGGACGGCAGGCGCACGCACGAGCGGCTGGTAGTGCACGAACTGGCGCATCAGTGGTTCGGGAACAGCCTGACAGTCGCGGACTGGCAGCACATTTGGCTCAACGAGGGCTTCGCTACTTACACCGAGTGGCTGTGGTCCGAGGTTTCCGGCGGCGAGTCGGCGGAGGCGTTGGCCCGAGCGTGGTACGAGCGGATGCGAGCGAAGCCCGCGGACGTGACGATCGGCGATCCCGGCGTGGCGCGGATGTTCGACGAGCGGGTGTACAAGCGAGGCGGGCTGACGCTGCACGCGCTGCGCGGCGAGATGGGGGATCCGGCGTTTTTCGCGCTGGTGAAGGCATGGGCGGTGGAGAACCGGCACGCGGCGGTGACTACGGAGCAGTTCGTGTCGCTGGCGGAGTCTTACGCGGGGCGGCCTTTGGGGGAGTTCTTCGCGGCGTGGTTGGAGCGGGTTGCGTTGCCGCCGTTGTGATGGTGTGGGCGGCTCGTCGCCTGGGGGCGACATTGCGGTTGGTGGGTTGCGTGGGGGCACCCCGAAGTTGAGTGTGACTACGGCGCGGGGGTGCTTGTCAAGGCGGGAAAGATGCCTTGACAAGCACCCCCGCGCCGTGTTTTTGGCTTCGTATCGGGGTGCGGGGGTGGTGTGGGTGCTGGGGGGGTGGGTGCGCGGGTGCGGTTTGTTGGGTGGGTGCGCGGCTCGGGTGGGTGGTCGCGTGGGGTTTGCGGGCTGCGGTTGGCGCACGATGTGGCGCTGAGTGCAGTGCGACGGCGGCGGGCCGCGGCGGTCCGTGAAGGGTCCTTTGAGGGAATCTAAGTACGTGAAGGGCCCCTCACGGGACGGGGGCGGTGGGCCGTGGGGGCGCTGATTCTTTCAAGGTTCCCTCACGGAACTTCACGTATCTGAATACGCGCCCGCCAGGTCCCAGTCATCGGATGTTTGTGCGGCTTTCCGGGTGAACAACCCTGGCTTTCGCCTGCTCTGTCTGGATATATTCCGCTCATCCCGCGCCAGTGAGGGCGAAACGTAATATGAATCCGGAGGACGTCATGGTCGGAGTGTCACGACGGACGGTGCTCCGATCCGTATCGATCGCCGCCGGGGCAGCGGCGTTGGGCGGGCTTTGGGCGGAGGGTGCGCCGCCGGGGTTGGCTTCGGGGCGTAGTGCGCACCGGGATGTCGCGATGGATGCGCGGATGCTCTGGCGGCGGTTGCCCAAGAACTGGCAGGAAGCGCCGTTCCTGGCCAACGGCTATCTCGGCGTGCAGGCCTACGCCGGGCAGACGCCGCAGGTGCTGAAGTTCATGCTCAGCCACACCCAGGTTCAGGACCAGCGCATCCAGTGGGAAGCGGGAATCGGGCTGTCGCGGTTGCCGATCGGCGCGATCACGCTCACCTTCGCGGGAGCGATCACCGGCGTCGACTGGACGCTCGACCTCTACAACGCCGAGCTCGGCGGAACCATCACCACCACGCGCGGGCAGGTCGCGTTCTCCGCCGTCGTGCACAACGATCTTGGCGTGCTGCTCGTCTCGCTCGACCCGAGCGCGGGCGAGTCCGGGGCCACCTGGGGCTTCGCGCCGCTCGTCTCGGCGACGACGAGAACAGTGCGCAAGCCGCCGGAGTACACCGCGAATCCCGAACCCGAGCAGGCCGATGGGCACTGCGCGCAGCCGTTGACCGCTGGCGGCGGGTACACGACGGCGTGGCGGGAGAAGCGGGTCGGGACGAAGAGGTTGTTCGCGGCGGCGGTCGCGTACTCGTTCCCGCAGGACACGCATACTCGCGACGCCGTGTCGCTGGTCGGCCGGACGCTCGCGATGAACCCGGATCTGCTGCTCGCCCGGCATCGCCGCTGGTGGAACAGCTTCCATCAGCGCAGTTTCGTGTCGGTGCCGGACAAGCAGGTCCAGCGGTTCTCCTGGATCCAGCTCTACAAGATCGCCTCGGCGACCCGCCGGGAAGGTCCGGTGACGGCCGAGTGGGGGCCGTGGTTCCCGGAGGTCGGCAACAGCTGGACGGCGGTGTGGTGGAACCTCAACGTCCAGGTCACGTATCCGATCGTGAACAGCACCAACCATCCGGAGCTGGACGCGGTCACCGAAACGTTCCGCCGCGATCACGCGAACCTGGAGGTGTCGGTTCCGCCCGCTTACCGCGACGGCGACACGTACGCCCTGTCGCATCCGGGGGACTGGCGGCTGCGGCCTGGCGGCGTCCGGACGGTCGGCGTTCCGGGGACGACGTCCAAAACGGACCAGACCGGGAACCTGTTGTGGGGCTTGCACAACGTCTGGCTCGCGTACCGCCATCACCTCGATCAGTCGGTACTGCGCGACGTGCTGTACCCGACGCTGGCCAAGGCGCTCAACTTTTACCGCCACTTCCTCTTCACCGGCCCGGACGGGCTGTTGCACCTGCCTCTGACCCGGTCGCCGGAGTACGCGGACGCGGCCGACTGCACGTATGACCTGTCGTTGATCCGCTGGGCCGCCACGACGTTGGCCGACTCCGCGCGGCTCCTGCGGCTGAACGAGCCGCGCGTGCCGATGTGGCAGGAGATCGCCGCGAAACTCGTTCCGTACCACGAGGATCCGGCCGACGGCGTGCTGATCGGCGACGGCGTCCGGCTCGCCGATTCGCATCGGCACTTCTCGCATCTGCTCTGGCTGTACCCGCTGCGGGAACGGAATTGGG
The DNA here is from genome assembly GCF_002846615.1 of Amycolatopsis echigonensis. Lineage (NCBI taxonomy): Bacteria > Bacillati > Actinomycetota > Actinomycetes > Pseudonocardiales > Pseudonocardiaceae > Amycolatopsis > Amycolatopsis echigonensis. The sequence continues at coordinate 6,805,773 of NZ_PJMY01000003.1, forward strand.
AACGGCCTGCCGACCGGGACATCATCACGCGCACCTTCCGGCATTGGGCGGCGGACCAGTCGGCCTGGCACGGCTACAGCTACGCGGCCGCGTCGTCGATGAACTCGGTGATGGACCAACCCGAGGAAGCCTTGCGGTACCTGAAGTTCTTCCTTGACCGGAACATTGTCGCGGACACCGAGCTGACCGCGAACACGATGTACCGCGAGGGCTCGAACTTCGCCATCGAAAGCCCGATCACCGCGGCACAGTCCGTTGTGGACATGCTGCTGCAGGGTTCCGGGGGAGTGGTGAAGGCGTTCCCGTCGGTGTCGGCGAAATGGCCGGACGCGTCGATCGCCGGACTGCGCACCGAAGGTGCGTTCCTGGTAGACGCCTCGCGGCGGCGGGGCGCGACGGAATTCGTGCGGGTGCATAGCGAAGCCGGTGCGCCGCTGGTGCTCGACCACGGGATCGACGGCGAGATCGACGTTCGTGATCAAGGGGGCCGCCGGTTGCCGTGGCGGCAGGTGGGACCGCGGCGGATCACGCTGGAATTGCGGCGGGGGAACACGGTCACCGTCACCTCGCGCGGCGCCCGGCCGGACTTCGGGCCGCGTGACGTTCCTTCGCTCGGCACCGTGCCGGCCTGGGGTTTGCCTGCTTAGAAACCGGCTTCAACGAGGAGGTTGGCGGACATGGACATCTCGCGCCGGACAGTGCTCGGCGGAGCGCTCGCCGGGATCGCCGCCGGAGCGGCCGGACTGTCCCCGGCTGGGCTGTCTCCGGCCAGTGCTGCGGAACTGGGCCGGGACGGCATCGACTGGGCGGAGTTCCTGGCGACCGCGGACCTGCGCTGGCGACGGATGCCGAAGACGTGGTACGAGGGACCGTTCCTGGGCAACGGTTTCCTCGGCTCTGGCATCTACGCCGAACCGGAACGCAACGCCGTGCGGTTCAACGTCCAGCACAGCCAGGTTCAGGACCACCGGCCGCAGTTCGGGTCGCTGTTCGGCCTGGCGCGGCTGCCGATCGGGTACTTCACGCTGGAACCGGTCGGCGCGATCACCGGCCTCGACTGGCGGCTCGACCTCTGGAACGCCGAGCTGACCGGCACGATCACCACCGCGGCGGGCAGCCTGCAGCTGCGCGCGATCGTCCACACCGGGCAGTCGTTGCTCGCGGTGGAGGTGTGGCCCTCGGAGGGCGAACGCGACTTCCAGTGGGTGTTCCATCCGGCGAAGGCGATCAGCTCGCGCGCTGACCCGGTGTGGAAAAAGCCGCCGCCGGACGGATACGTGGAGAACCCGCCCGTCCAATTGCAGCAGGCGGGCGACGCGCACCTCGCGGTACAGCCGCTGCTGGCGGGCGGCGAGCACGTGACGGCCTGGCGCGAGGTCACCAGAGGCAGCGCGCGAACGCTGTACACGTCGGTTGCGTGGTCGCATCCGGAGAAGACCTCGGTGGTCCGTGCGCTGCAGACGGTCCGGCGGGCGACCGCGCTGGACGTGCTGACCTGGGACCACCGCCGCTGGTGGCACGAGTACTACCAGCGCAGCTTCCTGTCCATTCCGGACACCCGGCTGCAGAGTTTCTACTGGATCCAGCTGTACAAGGTCGCGTCGGCCGCGCGCCGCGAAGCGCCGGTGATGGCGACTTCCGGGCCGTGGCTGGAAAACACGCCGTGGCCCGCGACGTGGTGGAACCTCAACGTGCAGCTGGAGTACTGGCTCATCCAGGGTTCCAACCATCTCGAACTCGACGCGGTCAGCTACGCGCTCGGCAAGTACCGGGACCGGCTCACCAGCCAAGTCGCGAAGCCGTACCAGGCCGATTCCGCGGGCATCCCGCGCACCACCGACATGACGCTCCTCAACGGTCTCGCCGATTCCACCAGCGGTTACCCGGTCGGCATTCCCGGCCTGGACACCCCGACGCCCGAGGTCGGCAATCTCACCTGGGCGCTGCACAACGTCTGGCTGAGCTACCGGCACACGATGGACCGCCAGCTGCTGCGGGACACGCTCTTCCCGTTGCTGCGCAAGGCGATCAACTACTACCTCCACTTCCTCGCCCCCGGACCGGACGGGCGCCTGCATCTCCCGGCGACCTTTTCGCCGGAGTACGGTGTGAACGCGCCGGACACCAACTATGACCTTGCCCTGATTCGCTGGGGCTGCAAGACATTGCTGGACGCCGCGCGCGAGCTGCGCATCGCCGATCCGCTGGCGGGGAAGTGGCAGCAGGTGCTCGCCACGCTCACCGACTATCCGGCCGACGAGAACGGCTACATGATCGGCGCGGGAGTACCGTTCGCGAAATCGCACCGGCATTACTCGCATCTGCTGCAGATCTACCCGCTCTACGAAATCACCTGGGAACAGCCGGAGCATCGGCAGGTCATCGAGACTTCGCTCAACCACTGGGTCGGCTTCGAAGGCGCGTTGCAGGGCTACACGTTCACCGGCGCCGCGTCGATCTCCGCGCAGATGCTGCGCGGCGAGAAGGCCGCGTACTACCTCGGGGAACTGCAAAGGCGGTATATCCAGCCGAACACGATGTACATGGAATCCGGTCCAGTCATCGAAACGCCGTTGTCGGCGGCGAAATCCATGCAGGACATGCTGGTGCAGAGCTGGGGTGGCGTCCTCCGGCTGTTCCCGGCGGTGCCGGAGGCGTGGGGCGACATCGCGCTGCGCGACTTCCGGACCGAAGGCGCGTTCCTGCTCAGCGCCTCCCGGTCCGGCGGGAAAACGCGCTGGCTGAAGGTGGACAGCGAGGCCGGTGCGCCGTGTGTCCTGCGGCCGGGGATCGACGGCGAGCTCACGGTGACGGACGCGCACGGCCGTCCGCGCCGCTGGCGGCGGTTAGCGAACGGCGACGTGCAGGTCGACCTCGGACCCGGTCAGGACGCATATGTGTACCGTCGCGGCGACCGGCCGGACTTCACGGTCCGGCCGGCCGCGCCGGGCGGGGCGAGCGACCCGTGGGGATGCCGTGACCTAGCGGTCGAGGAGGCTGCGAAGTGCTTCCAGCAGACCGGTTCCGGCAGCGGTACGACGCCAGGCGACGTAGCCGTCCGGCCGGATCAGGAGGCAGCCGTCCTCCTCGATGCCGCTGATCCGGGCCCAGTCGCCGTAGGAATCGCGCGCCTCGGGCGACCCGATGGTCACGACCCGCAGGTCCAGACCGAGGTCCGCGCCGGCTTTCGCGGCGGCGTCCCGCCAGGCGCCGCCGGTGAGTCCGGTGAGGACAGTCCACCGGCCGCGGCCGACGAGGTCCAGCGTGGACAGCCGCCGACCGTCCGGGCCGACGAGCCAGACGTGCGGCAGCTTCGCGCCCGGCGTGGTCGTAGGCCGGTGGTACAGCTCGGGATCCCGTACAGCCGCGGACTCGGCGCCATCCGGGAGCACCGCGTTCGACACGTACCGCTGGTCCATCTCGACGCCGTGCGCGTTGAACTCGTAGTTCTTCAGCTCGATCGCCGCCTGCAATTGCTTCCGCCGCAGGGCTCCCTCCTCGGTCGGAGCGGTGCAGGCGGCGAGACCGGCGGCGATGGCGTCCGAATCGGTGTCTCCGTCGATGCCGAGCGCGGCGAAGATCGGCCCGAACTGGTCGCGGCTGAGGTTCGCGCGGTCCACGATCTGCTTGCCGACCGGGGCTCGCTCGGCGCTGTAGCTGTCGAGAAGTCCTTCGCCCGCCTCGCCGCGGACGACCATCGCGAGCTTCCACGCGAGGTTGTACGCGTCCTGCACCGACGTGTTGGACCCGAGCCCGTTCGACGGCGGATGCCGGTGCACCGCGTCGCCCGCGCAGAAAACGCGGCCGGACGAGTACTGCGTGGCGTAGCTGTGGTTGACCGTCCACAGCGAAGTCGAGGTGATTTCCACTGGCAGGCCGGGATCTCCGACGAGGTCGCGGACGATCCGGGTCGCCTCCGCGCCGTCCACTTCAGGCGGTGGCTGTGCGATGTCGTAGCCCCAGGTCAGCAGCCATTCGTTCCACGGCCGGACCATGCGCACCAGGCCCATGCCGATGCCGCCGAGATGCGCGCCCGGCCGCATCACCCAGTACAGCACGCTCGGCCGGTGCGCGACGTAGGCGGAAAGATCGGCGGTGAAGGTGATGTTCATGCTGCCGGCCTTGCCGGACTGGCCGTCGATCGGCAGCCCGGCCTGCTCGGCGACGCGGCTGCGGGCGCCGTCCGCGCCGATCAGGTACCGGGCGCGGAGCGTGAACTCGTCGCCGCGGACCCGGTCTCGCAGCCGGGCGGTCACGCCGTCCGCATCCTGGGTGAAGTCGAGGAATTCCGTGTCGAGACGCAGTTTCGCTCCGCGCGCGGCGGCGTTCGTGGCCAGGATCGGTTCCAGGTACGTTTGCGGAAGGTCGATCATGTGGCACGGGCTCGCCGCGCCGTACTCGGTTGCCGACCGGTCGGCGGTGCCCCAGCTGGCGATGCGGCCGATCTCGTCGCCGGCGAGCGACGTGCACAGCACGGTGTCGCCCATCAGGTCCGGGGGAGTGCCTTGCGCGAGCGCCTGGTCTTCGATGCCGAGGTCGCGCAGGACTTCCATCGTCCGCTGGTTGGTGATGTGCGCGCGGGGGGTGTGCGCCATCCAGCCGTATTTGGTCGCGAGCACGGTGCGGACGCCGTACGTCGCGAGCAGCAGCGCGGCGGAACCGCCCGCCGGGCCGCTGCCGACCACGAGGACATCGGTGTCGTAACTGGTCATGGTGGGTTCCCAGGGGTTCAGGCGGGGGAGATGCGGAAGGTGAAGCCGAGTCGGCGCCAGGGTTCGCGCCCGTCCGGCGCGGGGCCGGTCTGCTCGGCGAAGTCGACGATCAGGCCGTCCTTCACGCCGAACACGGTGTCGGAATCGAGGTAGTCGCCGCCGCGCACAAACAGCTGGGTGACCAGCGTGCGGTAGCCGGGTTTGGCGATCATGAAATGCACGTGCGGCGCGCGGTACGGATGCCGTTCGGTCGCGGCCAGCATGCTGCCGACCGGGCCGTCGTCCGGGATCGGATACGCGGACGGCACGATGGTCCAGAAGCGCAGCCTGCCTTCGGCGTCGGTGCGGAACCGGGCGCGCAGCACCGGACCGTCGAGATCGGGCAGCTGGACGTCGTAGAAACCGTCCTCATTGGACTGCCAGATGTCGACGACGGCGTCCGGCACCGGCGTTCCGTCCGGCTCGGTCACCCGGACATCGGTCCACAGCGGAGTCCCCGGCAGTCCTTCGGCGAGATCCGCGCCCTGTTCGGTTTCCGGCGGGCCTTCGACATAGAACGGGCCCAGCACGGCCGACGGCGTCGTGTCCGGCGTTCGCGAGTTCGTGAGCACGTCGACCACGCTCGAAACGCCGAGGGTGTCCGACAGCAGGATGAACTCCTGCCGGGTGTCCGAGCTGATCTGCCCGGTGCGGGTGAGGAAGCCGATCGCGCACTCCCATTCCGCCTGCGTGAGGTCGGTGCGCACGACGTACGAATGCAGCGTCCGGACCAGCTCGGTCAGCAGTTCGCGCAGCCTCGGGTCCGGTGTTTCGGCGAAGCTGTCCACGACCTCCTGCGTGAGCCCGCGCAGATCCGGCGGTGTGCCCGCCGCGGGGGCCGGACGGGTGCCCGCCCACGCGTGCCGCAGCAGGTCTTCGATGCCGTCGCGGGTGAGTTCGCGAGGATTCGGGTACGGCGCGGCGGCGGCCAGTTCGGCGGCCTTGGCGAGATCGCCTTCGGCAAGACCGATTTCGGCGAGCGAATGCGGCACCGGCAGGCTCGCGATCAGATCGAACACGGCGGTCGGCGCGTCCGGTGCGCCGAGTGCTTCGGCGATCCGGCGCATCGCGTCGGCGGCGTTCGGCGCGTTGTAAGCCATGGCGTGCGGCAGGACGATCGTGTGCGTTTCCGCGTGCGGCAGCCCGAAACTGCCGCCGAGGGTGTGGCACAGCTTGTGGTGCAAGCCCATCCCGACCGAACCCAGGCACGAACCGGCCAGCCACGCGGCACGCAACGCGTCGGTCCGAGCGTCCACATCGGACGGATCGGCGGCGATCCGCGGCAGCGCGGCGGCGAGCAGCCGGATCGCCTCCAGGGCGAACTGGTCGACGATCGGGTTCGCCTGCGCCGAATAGAGAGCCTCGACCGCGTGCGCCATCGCGTTGACACCGCTGGTCAGCGAGGTCGGCACGGGCAGGCCGAGGGTGAGGTCGACGTCGTAGACGACCACCTCGGGCAGCACCTTCGGCGACGACTGGGTGGTCTTGCGGCCGTTTTCCGTTTCGCCGACAACCGGCGTCATCTCGGACCCGGCATAGGTGGTCGGCACGATGATCTGCGGGAGGTCGGTGCGCAGCGCGAGCGCCTTGGCCAGCCCGGTCGCGGATCCGCCGCCGATCGCGACCACACAGTCCGCGGAGCGCTCGGTGACCAGGCCGAGCGCGCGTTCGGTGACCTCGACCGGCGTGTGCATGGCGGGTTCGCCGAAGCGGGCGGCGAGCTGCGGGCCGAGCGCCTCGGCGGTCCGGTCGGCTGCCGCGGTCGCGGACTTCCCGGCCACCAGCAGCACGCGGCTCGCGTTGAGCCGCCGCACCTCGTCGGGGACGACGGCGAGCGTGCCGCTGCCGAACACGACCCGGGCCGGGTTGGCGGTGTAGGTGAACATCGACGGTCCTTCCACGCGGGTACGTCGAGTATCCGGGCGAGGGAGAAGCCGCGCCTGCACAGACGTGCTGAGCCGGCTGCACGAAACGCGCGCGTCAGCCGTCCCGGCGAAGCGCGGCGGGCGTGGTGCCCAGGTGGGTGCGCAGCACCCGGGTGAGGTGTTCCTGGTGGGAGAAACCGCAGCGCACGGCGATGTCCGCGATCGGTTCGGTGCCGGTGCGCAGCAGCAACCCGGCTTGCTCCACGCGCAGCCGCAGCAGATAGCGGTGCGGCGGCAGCCCGGTGCGCGCTTTGAACCGCCGGGTGAACCGGCTGACGCTCAACCCGGCCGCCGCGGCGAGTTCGGCCAGCCCGAGCGGCTCGGCCAGGCGTTCGTCCATCAGCTCGCGAACCTGGGCGAACTGCCGGTCCGTCAGCGCCTCGACCGGCCGCGCCGCCGCGGGAACGCACCGACCCGCCCGGTGCTGACGCGCGAGCTGCGCGGCGACGAGCGTGCCGAGCTGGTCCGCATACGCGCGAGCGCCCGGCTCCCACTCCCGTACGACGCGGTCGAGCGCGAGGACCAGCTGTTCGAGCAGCGGATCGACGCTGCCGAGTTCGTCGGCCAGCCGGACCGGACCGTCCGATCCGGCGGCCTCCTGCACGGCCGAATCCGGCACGTACACGTGCACCGTGTCCAGTTCGCCGCCGAGTTCCACCGACAGTTCCTGGTGCGAAGGCTGGAGGAAGAGCCCGCCCGCCGGGATGCGCCTGCTGCGCTCGTGCGCCGACCCGATGCCGCGGCGGACTGTGACCGGACCGGCGAGGTGCAGGATCAGCTGGTGCGTGCTGGCGGGCCCGAACTCCGCGCGGTACGGCCGTTCGCGCTGTTTGGACAGGTAGATCCGGTCCCAGCCGAGACCCGCGCTGGTGCGTTCCGGGCAGATCCACGGCAGGGAAAGGATGCCGTTCGTGTCGGCAGGCCCGAGCTCGCCCACGGCGTCCTCCTCCTCGAGGGTCCCGTGGGCGAGAGTACCTCTCAGAGCGGGTTGAACACGCCCAGCGGCGCGGTGCAGAACGGCCCGCCCAGGTGTTCGGCGGCGGCGCCGGTCGGGCCGGGCTGGCCAGCCAGCTGGTCGGCGTAGACTTCGGCGTTGTCGTGGGACTTGTAGCCCAGCGCCTCGGCCTCGGCGAGCGAGTAGACGCGGCGGGTGTTGTCCGAGACGCCCCAGATCAGCCGGTAGCCCGGCGACGGCGCGCTGAGGCACGCCTCGAACAGCCGCGCCCCGTCGTCCGGCGACAGCCAGGTCGCCAGTCCGCGCGGGCCGAGCGGCAGCGGCGTCTCGAAGCAGGAGCCGATGCGGATGACGATCACGTCCATGTCGAAGCGCGACGCGTACAGGCTGCCCAGCGCTTCAATGGCGGCTTTGCTTACGCCGTAATAAGTGTCCGGCCGCGGGCTGGAGTCGGCGGGATGACCGCTCTCGCCCGCTTCGTCGTTCCGGCGGAAGCCGACGGCGTGGTTGCTCGACGCGAGCACGACCCGGCGGATCCCGGCTTCGCGCGCGGCTTCGAGGACGGTGTGCGTGCCGTTGATGTTGACGTCGAGCGTGGCGTCCCACGAGGCCTCGCGGCTGAGCCCGCCCAGGTGGATCAGGGCGTCCGCGCCCGCGCAGGCGGCAGCCATCGCGTCGGGGTCGGTGACCGAGCCGGTCATGATCTCGACCGCTTCGCCGTCCTCGGCGGCGGGCTGGTCGGCGAGGTCGAGCAGCCGCAGCACCCGGCCTTCACGGCGCAGTCGCGGCCGCATCAGGGTGCCGACGACGCCGGCCGATCCGGTGATCAGCACACGCTGGTCTGGCATGGATTTCCTCTCACGAAAGCCCGCGGGCGGGCGACACGGTGGCGGCGGTCAGCGGATTCCGGCGCGGCGCAGTTGCTGGCCGAGCTCGGCGGTGGTCTCGGCCAGCAGCTCGCCGACGCGTTCGGCGTCGGCGTCGGTGACCTTGCCCAGCGGCATCGAGCAGCTCATCGCGTCGGTGCCGGGAATGCGGTACGGGATCACCGCGGCGACGCAGCGCACGCCGAGCGTGCCCTCTTCGATCTCGGCGGCGTACCCGCGTTCCCGGGTGCGCGCGAGGTCGGCGTGCAGCGCGTCGAGCGTGGTGATCGTGTTCGGGGTGAGCGCGACCAGCTCCTCGGGCATGAGCGCCTCGACCTCTTCGTGGGTCAGCTCGGCGAGCAAGGCCTTGCCCAGCGCGGTCGCGTGCGCCGGGAGGGTGCGGCCGACGCGCGAGATCAGGTGCGTGGAGTGCTGCGACTCGCGCGTCTCCAAGTAGACGACCTCGGTGCCGTTGCGGCGCGCGAAATGCGCGGTGAAGCCGGTCTTTTCGCGGATGCGCTCCAGCGCTTCGGTGGCGTAGGGGACGATCGCATCGCGGTCGAGGTACGCGGTGCCGCAGATCAGCGCGCGCACGCCGAGCCGGTAGCGCGCGGAGTTCGCGTCGGCCTCCAGCCAGCCCGCGTCGAGCAGAGTGCGCAGCAAACCGTGCAGACTGGAGCGAGGGAACCCGGTGCGCGCATGGAGATCCGACAGCGAAAGCCACACGTCGTTCGCGGCGAACGTCTCGATCAGGTCGATGGCGCGCCGCGCCGACTTCACGCCCGCGGACTCCGCGGGAGCGGTGGCGGGGTCCGTCTTCTGCGCCATGCGCGTCCTCCAACCGGGCCGTTGACTTGTGAGTCCGGCCATATTAGCGTCCCGAACAGCGTTCTTGTGGGTGAACATAGTCACGATAACAGACTCCATTCAAGAATGTGAACATTGGAGCAGAAACTGATGGCACAGACCGAGATCGAGCTGGACGGCTTGCTGGCGTTCCCGCTGACCCCGTTCACCGAAGACCTCGAGATCAACCTCGACGGGTTCGCGGAAAACGTGGAGAGCCACATCGCCGCCGGTGCGGGCGCGCTGTTCGTCGCGTGCGGCACCGGGGAGTTCAGCTCGCTGTCGGTCGACGAGGTCGCCGCGCTGCTGGCCAAGGCGCGCGAGGTGGCGAACGGCCGCGTGCCCGTGTGGGTCGGCGCGGGCGGCGGCGCGGCCGGTGCGCGCGCGGGCGTCGCGGCGGCGCGGGTGGGGAACGCCGACGGGGTGCTGCTGCTTCCGCCGTATCTGGTCACCGGGCCGCAGGACGGGCTGGTCGACTACGTGCGCTACGCAGTCGGCGACACCTCGGTGCCGGTGATCGTCTACCACCGCAGCACCGGCGTGTTCACCGCGCCGGCCGCGGCGAAGCTGCTGGACATCCCGTCGGTGGTCGGGATCAAGGACGGCTACGGCGACGTCGAAACGATGACCCGGATCGTCACCACGATCCGCGCGCTCGGGACGCGGCGTTCCGCGGACTTCTTGTTCTTCAACGGTTTGCCGACCGCGGAGGTCTCCGCGAAGGCGTACGCGGCGATCGGCGTCGCGCGCTACTCCTCGGCGGTGCACTGCTTCGCGCCGGAGATCGCGCACCGGTTCCACCGCGCGCTCGCCGAGGACGACAACGCGACGATGGACGCGCTGCTCGCCGGGTTCTACCTGCCGCTGGTGGCGTTGCGCGACGAGACGCCCGGCTTCGCCGTGTCGCTGGTCAAGGCCGCCGCCCGGCTGCGCGGGGACAAGGTCGGCACCGTCCGGCCGCCGCTGATCGAGCCGACGCCCGAGCAGATCGACCGGCTCGGCAAGGTCGTCGACAACGGTTTCGCCGTGCTGAAAGGCCTCTGATGAAGATCCGGGACGTGGTGCTGACCCCGGTCGCGTTCGCGGACGCGCCGCTGCTCAATGTGATGGGCGTGCACGAGCCGTTCGCGCTGCGCGGCGTCGTCCAGGTGGTGTGCGACGACGGCGTGGGCGGCCTCGGCGAATCGTACGGCGACGCGGCGTTCCTCGGCGAGGTGCGCAAGGTGCTGCCGGAACTGGCCGGACACGACATTTTCGACCTGCCGGGCCTCAAGCGGATCATCGCGCGCGCACTGGCCGGCACCGTGCTGACCGACGAGCACGGCCTGATCGGCGGGTTCTCCATCCGCAAGACGATCGCCAGCGTGTACTCGCTGTTCGAGGTCGCGTGCCTGGACGCGCAAGGGCAGTTCCTCGGCCGTCCGGTCGCCGACCTGCTCGGCGGGAAAGCCCGCGACGCCGTCGACTTCTCCGCGTACCTGTTCTACAAGTACGGCGCGCACCTCGGTGCGGAAGAGGACAGCTGGGGCGAGATCCTGACGCCGGAAGCACTGGTCGGCTCGGCGAAGCGGATGGTCGACGAGTACGGGTTCCGCTCGATCAAGCTCAAGGGCGGGGTTTTCGCGCCGGAGCAAGAAATCGAGGGCGTTCGCGCGCTCGCCGAAGCCTTCCCCGGGCACCCGCTGCGCATCGATCCGAACGCGGCGTGGACACCAGCGACGAGCATTCGCGTGGCGGCAGAACTCGACGGCGTGCTGGAGTACCTCGAAGACCCGACGCCCGGGATCGAGGGCATGGCCGAGGTCGCGCGCGAGGCGAGCATGCCCTTGGCCACCAACATGTGCGTGGTCAATTTCGGTGACCTGGAGCCGGCTTTCCGGGCGCGGGCGATCGGCGTTCTCCTGTCCGATCACCACTTCTGGGGCGGTATGCGCGACACGCAGGCGCTGTCGGTGGCCTGCGAGAGCTTCGGCGTCGGGCTGTCCATGCACTCCAACAGCCACCTCGGGATCAGCCTCGCCGCGATGGTGCACGTCGCGGCGGCGACGCCGCATCTGACGTATGCCTGCGACACGCATTGGCCGTGGAAGACGGCCGACGTGATCGAGCCGGGCGTGCTGAACTTCGTGGACGGAGCCGTCGCGGTGCCGGACCGGCCCGGGCTCGGGATCACGCTCGACCAGGACGCGCTCGCCAGGGCGCACGAGGACTATGTCCGATGTGGACTGACCAAACGGGACGATGTGACGTACATGCGCAAGTACACGCCCGGCTTCGAACCGAACACGGCGAGGTGGTGAGCGGGTGAAGGCGACCGGATACGCGTATCCGTGGGACGTGCTCGGCGACACCGCGTTCGTCGAGCGGGCGCAGGACCTCGGCGTGGACGAGGTCGCGGTGGCGCTGGCCTATCACAGCGCCCGGGCCGCGACGCCGTGGTCGACCGAGCGGACGTCGGTGGTCGCCCGGACCGCCGCGCTTTACCGGCCGGTGCGCGCGGAAGCGTGGGAAGGCCGGGATCTCGTCCCGGCCACCCCGGACTGGGTCTCCGCGGAGGACAGCGGCGGTGACGCGGTCCGGCGGCTCACCGAGGCCGGAGTCCCGGCGGCCGCGTGGATTGTGCTCACGCACAACTCGCAGCTGGGCGCCGAATTCCCGCTGTACGCCGTGCGCAACTGCTTCGGCGAGACGTACCCTTGGGCGCTGTGCCCGGCGCAGCCTGCCGTACGCGAGTACGCGGCGACGCTGACCGCGGAATCGGTTGCGGGACTGAAGCTTTCGTCGGTGGTGCTGGAGGCGTGCGGTCCGCTCGGGGCCGTGCATCAGCACCAGCACGAGAAAACCGACGGCGTGTGGGCTGCGGCGACTGCGCGGCTGTTGTCGATCTGTTGCTGCGCCGCTTGTGCGGAGGGCTGGACCGGGTTCGACCCGGCGGACGTCCGGGAGAAGTTGCGCGCTGAGGTGCAGCGGCTGATCGCGACCGCGGATTTGTCGGCGGCCGAGGACAGGCTTCCGGCTGGATTGAAGGAAACGCTGCTTTCCAGTCGGCAGCAGGCGACCGACGCGTTGCGCGCCGCGGTTCTGGCCGTGCTGGAGCCTGGTACGCGGATCGTGCTGCACGGCGCGCTCGACCCGTGGGTCACCGGCGCGCTGCCCGGGCTGACCCCGACGGCCGCGGACGACGCGGAAACAGTGGTGCTGCAGAACTGGGCACCGGGCCAGGCCAGCGTCGACGCGGTCGCGGCCGCACGGCGGGCGTTGCCGGAACGGGTCGTGATCGGCAGCTATATCACCGCGGTCGCGGCGAGCCCGGTGCCGGACATCGAGGCGTACGTAGCCGAACTGGCGAAAGCCGGAGCGACCGAACTGCACCTCTACCACTTGGGCCTCGCCGGGCCCGCGCGCTGGCCGGACCTGCACGCCGCCACCGCCGCCGCGCACTCGGCGTCCTGACTCTGTTTGACGAGGAGATCCATTGAGCCGCGAAACTTCCGCCACGGACCTGGAAAGCGTGCTGGCCGCAGCCGCGTCCGCCGCCCGGCCGTTCGCCGAAAGCACCCCTGCCGAACGGGCTGAGTGGCTGGCCGCCGCCGCGGACGCGCTCGACGCCGCCGCCGAGGAACTGATCCCGTTGGCGCACCAGGAAACCCGCCTTCCGGCCGCGCCGCGGCTGAAGGGCGAACTCGCGCGCACCACGTTCCAGCTGCGGCTGTTCGGCGAAGTGCTGCGCGACGGCGAATTCCTGGGCGCGACCGTCGATCACGCCGACCCGGCCTGGCCGATGGGCGCCCGGCCGGACCTGCGCCGCGTGCTGGTGCCGATCGGTCCGGTGCTCGTGTTCGCCGCGAGCAATTTCCCGTTCGCGTTCAGCGTCGCGGGCGGCGACACCGCTTCCGCGCTGGCCGCGGGGTGTCCGGTGGTGCTCAAGGCGCACCCCGGCCACGAAGAACTCTCGACGCGGACCGGCGAGATCGTCGCGCGAGCGTTGACCGCCGCCGGTGCGCCGGAGGGGGCGTTCGCGGTGATCCACGGAGTCGAGCAGGGCGTCACGGCGCTCAAGGACCCGCGGATTTCCGCCGCCTCGTTCACCGGTTCCGTGCCGGGCGGGCGGGCGCTGTTCGACATCGCGGTCTCGCGGCCGGTGCCGATTCCGTTCTACGGCGAGCTGGGCAGCGTCAACCCGGTCGTCGTCACGCCGGGTGCGGTCGCCGCGCGCGGCGAGGCGGTGGCGAAGGGCTACGCCGGGTCGTTCAGCCTCGGAGCGGGCCAGTTCTGCACGAAACCGGGTCTGCTGTTCCTGCCCGAGGGGCACGGGTTGGACGACACCCTGCGCGAGGCGGTCAGCGCGGTGGCTCAGCAGGAAATGCTGAACGACCGCATCGCGGCCGGGTTCGCGCGGAAGCTCGCGGACCTGCGTGCGGTGTCGGGCGTGCAGCCGGTCGTGGAAGGCACGCAGGACGGCGACGCGTTCACTCCGTCGCTGCTCGCGACTACCGCGAAGGAGTTCCTGGCGGGCGGCGAGGCTGTCCGCGAGGAGCATTTCGGACCCGCGTCGCTGATCGTCACCTACTCCGGCCAGGCGGAACTGATCGAGGTGCTGGACAGCCTCGAACCCGGTCTCACCGCGACGATCCAGGGCGAGGAGAGCGACGCCGGCTTCGTGCGTCCGCTGCTGCCGTCGCTGACCCGGCTCGCCGGACGGCTGCTGTGGAACGACTGGCCGACCGGCGTCACGGTCAGCTGGGCGCAGCAGCACGGCGGCCCGTACCCGGCGACGACCGCGCCGACCACGACGTCGGTCGGCACCGCCGCCATCGAACGTTTCCTGCGCCCGGTGGCGTGGCAGGGCTTCCCGGACGCGCTGCTGCCGGAAGCCCTGCGGGAGGCGAACCCCTGGCAACTGCCGCGCCGTGTCGACGGAGCGCGCTGAGCAGACCCCTCTTCGTGCGTGGCCAGCTCGGGCTGGCCACGCACATCCAACCCCACTGGGAGGCACCGTCATGCCCGTGAACCGCAGAACCGCACTGCGTGGCGGTGCCGTCGCCGCCGCGTCGGCCGCGCTCCTCGCCACCGCGCGCCCGGCCTTCGCCGCGCCGGCCCCGGATCCGTTGAAATCGATCGTGGCTGGCTACCGCGAGCTGCAGACGGGCATCAACCGTCCGTCGCTGGAGCGCACGGCCGCGCTGAAGAACCTCGGCCGGGTCGCGAAGTCGTACTACGACAGCATGTCGGTCTCCGGCAATGGTCCACTGTGGACTGACCTGCCGCTCGGTCCGGGCAGCGACTACACCACGTCGATGTACGCCCGGCTGCGCGCGATCGCAGTCGACTGGGGGACTCCGGGCAGCACGCTTTCCGGCGATCCGAAGGTGCTCGACGGGATCAAGAAGGCGCTGGAGCTGATCTACGCCAGCCAGTACAACCCGCAGGTCGGCGAGATCGGCAACTGGTACACCTACGAGATCGGCGTGCCGTATTACCTGCTGCACACCCTCGTCACGGTCGCCGACCAGCTGACCGCCGACGAGCTGGCGCGGTACGTCAGCCCGATCAAGCGGTTCGTCGGCAACCCGAACCTGCGCGCGAACAACCCGAAGATCGTCGAAACCGGCGCGAACCGGGCGGACAAGGCGCTGATCTCGATCGTCTCCGGCGCGCTGATCGGCGACACCGCGTGGATCCGCACCGGCATCGACGCGATCACCGACGTCGCCGGCGGGGGAGCGGCCAGCGTCCTGGCGAAGCTGAACCGCGCGGCGGGCGACGGCTTCCACACCGACGGCTCGTTCATCCAGCACGACACCATCCCGTACCCCGGCCACTACGGCATCGTCCTGCTGACCGCGCTCGCCGGGACGATCCACGTCACCGAAGGCACCGAGTGCGCGCTGCCGGACGAGCTGAAACAGAAGGTGTACGCGCTGGTCGGCGACACGTTCGCGCCGTTCGTGTACGCGGGTGCGCTGATGGAGCCGGTGCGCGGGCGGATGCTGTCGCGGCAGGGCGAAACCGCGCACGACATCGGACACCAGCTGACTGTCGCGACTTTGGTCCTCGCGCGGTCGGCGACCGGGACGGCGAAGACCGAGCTGTCCGGGCTGGCCGCCAAGTGGATCAAGGAAGGCACCTACGCGCCGTTCCTGGAAATCCCCGATCCCGAGCGGTTCGCACCCGGCCCGGACCTCGTCGCGACGCCGGGCATCGAGTTCGCGCAGGAGATGCTCGCCGGAGGCGTGCGGCCCGCGCCGATGGTCGCGACGCACCGGATCTTCGGCCAGCAGGACCGGATGGCGCACGTGACCGAGGGCTGGTCCGCGTCGCTCGGCGTCGGCTCCACGCGGATCTCGCGCTATGAGTCGATCAACGGGATGAACCAGCACGGCTGGCATGTCGGCGACGGGGTGCTGTATTTGTTCCTTCCCCACGCGAAAGGCCATTACTCCGACGCCTATTGGCCGACTGTCGATCCGGCCCTGCTGCCCGGCACCACCGCGAAGGCCGGTCCGCCCGGACCGCTGGCGGCGACGCCGTTGACGACGAAAGCGCACGTCGGCGGCGTGCGCTGGGACGCCCGGCATGGTGCGTACGCGATGGATTTCGTCTCGGAGGACGGTTCTTTATCCGCGAAGAAGTCCTGGTTCTTCACTCCGGCGGGCATCGTCTGCCTCGGCGCGGGGATCGCCGACACGTCCGGGCAGGCGGTCCGGACGACGATCGAAAACCGCAACCTCGGCGAAAACGGACGCGGCACGCTGCTGGCCGACGCGCGCGCGGTCGGCGATTCGAGCACGCTGCACCGGCCGCGCTGGCTGCACCTCGACCAGGTGGGCGGGTACGTCCTGCTCGACAACGCCGAGGTCACCGCACTGCGCGAAGACCGGACCGGCGCGTGGCGCGACATCGACACCGGCGCCAACACGAAGGGCACCACGACGCCGAACACGCGGCGGTACCAGAAGCTCATTATCGAGCACGGCGCGAAGCCGGTGGACGCGACGTACGCGTACGCGGTCCTGCCGGGCGCGTCAGTGGTGGCGACGGTCGCGTCGGTGCTCGCGTGGCGCGTTCGGGCCAATACGCCCGTTGTCCAGGCCTTGCGACTGTGGGATAACACACTGCTCGCAAACTTCTACAGTGCGGGTACCGTAGACGAAGTATCAGTCTCAGGACCTGCTTCGGTGGCGCTCGGCCGGAACACTCTCGCTGTTTCCGACCCGACGCAGCTGCAGGACAGCGTCCGCGTGACGGTGCGGCGGCGCACGGTGGAAGTCCCGCTCAAGGAGTCCTTCGGCGCCACCAAGGTGATTTCCCTGCGGTGAACCCGGTTTTCCCCGCCGGGCCGGTGGTTCCCGGCCCGGTCCGGCGGGGCCCCACCTGGAGCGGCCTCGGCCTTATGGTGGGCGGAGTCGCTTCGCGCGGGGAGGAATTGTGGCGCATTTCGATGTCCTGATAGTCGGAGCCGGGCTGTCCGGCATCGGCGCGGCCTGCCGGCTGCAGCAGCAGGCGCCGGACCGGACGTACGCCGTCCTCGAAGCACGAGACACGATCGGCGGAACCTGGGACCTCTTCCGGTACCCGGGCGTGCGCTCGGACTCGGACATGTTCACGCTCGGCTACCCGTTCCGGCCGTGGCCCAAGGAACAGGCGATCGCGTCCGGCCCCGAGATCCTGTCGTACATTCGCGAGACCGCCGCGCACTACGGGATTTCCCGGCACATCCGGTTCGGGCACCGGGTGATCCGCGCGAGCTGGTCCTCAGCCTCGGCCCGCTGGACAGTGGAAGCCGCGCGGGACGGCGCGACCGTCACCTTCACCTGTTCTTTCCTGTACTTGTGCAGCGGCTACTACAGCTACGAGAACGGCCACGTCGTCGATTTCCCCGGCCGCGACTCGTTCTCCGGCGAGATCGTGCACCCGCAGTTCTGGCCCGACGACCTGGACCTGTCCGGCAAACGAGTCGTCGTGATCGGCAGCGGCGCCACCGCGGTCACCCTGGTGCCGGAACTGGCTTCCGCCGCGGAGTCGGTGACCATGCTGCAACGCTCGCCGAGCTACGTCCTGTCCCGTCCGTGGACGGATTCGCTCGCCCGCCGGGTGCGCCGAATCCTGCCTTCCCGGCTCGCCTACCACGTGGTGCGGACGAAGAACGTCCTGGTGACGACGCTGCTCTACCAGTTCTCGCGACGACAGCCCGACCGCGCGGCGGCGTTCCTGCGGGACGCGGCCGCGAAGCAGTTGCCCGCCTCGATTCCGGTCGATCCGCATTTCTCCCCGCGGTACCGGCCGTGGGACCAGCGGCTGTGCCTGACGCCCGGGGCGGATTTCTTCCGGGCGCTCCGCAGCGGGAAAGCGGACATCGTCACCGACCGGATCGACCGCTTCACGCCCGACGGCATCACGCTGGAATCGGGCGAGCAGCTGCCCGCGGACGTGGTCGTCACCGCGACCGGCCTGCGGGTGATCGCGTTCGGCGGAATCGAGCTGAGCGTGGACGGCGAGGTGATCGAGCCGTCGGAACAACTGGTGTACAAGGGAATGATGCTCGGCGGGGTGCCGAACCTCGCGTGGTGCGTCGGGTACGTGAACGCTTCCTGGACTCTCCGGTCGGACCTCGTCTCCCGCTATGTCTGCCGGTTGCTGAACCATCTGTCCCGCAACGGTTTCGACCTGTGCGTGCCCCGCCCGGCCCCGATCCCGGCGGCCCGGCGCCGGCCGATCATGAACCTGACGTCGGGCTACCTGACCCGTGCCGCCTCAGTGCTCCCGAGGCAGGGAGACCGGCGGCCGTGGCTGATGCGGCAGAACTACCTGCTGGACGCGGCGGACCTGCGCCTGAGCCGAGTGGACGACGGCGTGCTGCGGTTCGGGAGGGCGGCGTCGCGGCGCAGCGCTTGAGCTGCTGTTTTGTGCCTCGGCTCGGCTTCCGCAGCGGCAAGGAGAGAGCCGTCGTGGTCCGGTTGACACACTCGCCGGGCTAGCCTGATCGGCTTCCTCGCGACCTGAAAGGGAACGGTGGAGGGTCGCCGAAATCCTTCCGGCCCGACCGCGCGGCTCGCCCGGCCGGGCCGGAGCCGTGTTCTTCGGCGGTGCGGGGTTCAGCGGCTGGCAGTCACTGTGCCGTGGCCGAGGCGGCCCAGCGGCTCAAGTCCTCCCTTCGGAGCGCGGCGGCCATCAGGTCCGGGAAAAGGTCCGGCGTGCAGGCGAAAGCGGGCACCCCCAGTTCGCTGAGCGCGGCGGCGTTCTCGTGGTCGTAGAACGGCGCCCCGGAATCGGACAGGGCCAGCAGCGTGACGACTTGCACCCCGGACCCCACTAGGTCCGCTACCCGGCGCAGCAAGTCGTCTCGCACTCCGCCTTCGTAGAGGTCGCTGATCAGCACCAAGAGGGTCTGCTCCGGGCGCTCCACCAGTCCTTGGCAGTACGCCAATGCACGGTTGATGTCGGTGCCCCCGCCGAGTTGGGTGCCGAACAGGACGTCGACGGGGTCGTCCAGGTGGTCGGACAAATCAGCGACCGCGGTGTCGAACGCGACGAATTTCGTGCTCAGCGCACGCATCGAGGCGAGAGCCGCACCGAAAACGCCTGAGTACACCACGGATTCTGCCATCGAGCCGGACTGGTCGACAGCCAGGATCACGTCCCTTCGGACGCTTTGTTCCCGGCGGCCGAAGCCGAATAGCTGTTCCGGCACAACGGTTTTCAGCTCGGGAGAGTAGTGCTTCAGATTCCGGCGGACGGTGCGGTTCCAGTCGATGTCCGCGCCCCGGGGACGTTGGGTGCGCGCCGCGCGGTCCAGTGCGCCGCGCACCGCCGCTCGGGTGCGTTCGGCCAGGCGTTCTTCCAGCTCGGTGACCACCTTGCGCACCACGGTGCGGGCGGTTTCCTTCGTCTCTTCGGGCAGGACGTTGTTGAGGGACAACAGGGTGCCGACCAGGTGGACATCCGGCTCCACGGCGCTGAGCAGTTCCGGTTCCAGCAGCATCCGGGTGATGCCCAGCCGGTCCACGGCGTCGCGTTGCATGACCTGGACGACCGAGCCGGGGAAGTACCTCCGGATGTCGCCCAGCCAGCGAGCGACCCTCGGCGCGGAGGCTTGCAGGCCGCCGCTGCGGTCACCGCTGCCGCGCGGGTTCTTGGGCCGCTCGTCGTAAAGGGCGGCCAGCACGTTGTCGACGCCAGCGTCCCCTTCGGACAGTGCGTGGCCGGTGCCGTCGGAATCTCCGCCCAGCACGAGGCGCCAGCGGCGGAGGCGTTCGGGATCGGTGGTCACGGGGCGGCTCCCAGGAGGGTGGCGAAAACCGGCAAGGCGGCCGCGGCGCGGATCTCGTCCAAGTCTTCGGCGAGCGTCGGTTCGGCCCGGCGGGCGCCGGACAGGGTGGCGGCGCGTTCGCCGATGGCGCGTTTCTCCGGACCGGCGAAGGCACCGAAGGTACGGCGCAGCAAGGGAAGCACCTCGGTGAAGACGTCCGGCGGGATCGAGGCCAGCCAAGTGTCGACGACGCGCAGCATGCGTTCGTCGTGGACCAGGAGGAGGGCACCGCCGGAGAAGAAGCCTTCGACGTAACTCGCGCCGTCCGTCGGTGCGATGCCGGGGGTGAGCGCGCGGCCCAGCCGGAGTTCGACCTCTGCGGCGTCGAGCAGGTCGGCGTCGTGCAGAAGACGCACGATGCGGCCCGCGAGCAGCGGCGGAAGCGTGTCGCGGGTCGACAGGCGGGCCAGGGCGGTGAACCAGCGGTCGCGCGCGGCGTCGCCCAGCAGATCGGTGGCTTCGTGGACGTTGTCGATCAGTTCGCAGAACTGTGCGGCGGCTTCCTCGTCGATGCCGTGCACGGCGGGCGGCAGCCCGGCACAGACCCGGGTGAGGATCCGGTCGGCGACTTCCTGCAGCTGCGCAGTGTCGGTGCCGCGTACGTCGCCGTACCGGGTCGCCCGGGCCAGCGGAGGCAGAGCGGTCATGAGGTGCGCGACGTCCGCGTCGGCGGCGGCGCGGGTGTCCAGGGCGGCGAGGGTTTCCGGCAGGGCGTCGCCCAGGTCGGCCAGGAGACAGCCTTCTACCGCGGCGGTGATGTCGGCGAGCGCGGGAGAGTCGGCGACGGCTTCGCGCACGACCGCGGTGGCGGCGGCGGGCACGGTGGTTCCGTGCACCGAGGCCGCGACCAGGTCGACTTCGAAACCCGGTTCCCAGCACAGGGTCCAGGTTTCGCGGAAGGTGCCTTTGGTACGCACCGAGGAGAGTTCCGGCTCGCCCCAGGGGATGCCGAGAATCTGCAGGCGGTGCAGCAAACGGGATCGGTCCAGCCCGCTGGGGGTGCGCAGGTCCAGATCCAGTTCCCGGGCTTGCGGCTCGCGTTTGAGCCGGAGCCGCCGGGCGGTGGCGACCAGGTCGGCGGCCAGCGGCGCTTGCGGAACGGTGTCCGGGACCTCGCCGAGCAGTTCGCCGACCACCAGCCGCCGCGTGACCAGGTCGGCCTGCACGTCGTCGCCTCCGCACAGGACCGCGCGGGTGGCGGCGTCGACCTCGGCCAGCCCGGCGGACGACCGGCCGCGCAGCGCGGCGAGAGTGTCGGCCAGCCGTACTGCTTCGATCACGTGCGCGGTGGAAACGGGCAGATCTTCCTCGCGCAGCACTCCTGCGACCGCGGTGAGCCAGCGGGTGGTGACATCGCCGGAGGTGCTGAACAGGTGGTGATACCAGCCGGGGGAGCGGACGCCCGCGCCGTAGCCGGTGACCGACGCGAGCCTGCCGTGCGTCCACGGCACCCACGTGCACACGACCTTCCGCTTCGGGAGTCCTTTGAGGACAGCCTGGTCCCGGGACGCGGGCGGCAGCGGATCGGCCAGCGCGGGCACGTGCCAGGCCCCGCAGACCACGGCGATCCGCTCGTAGCCTTCCTTCCGCGTCTTGCGCAGCACGTTCCGCATGTACGCCTCGCGCCGCTGCTCGTGCGGATCTTCCGGCCGCTCGCCCTCGCGCAGCGCGGTCATCGCGTCGGCGATCACCTCGAACGGCGATTCCTCGCCGCGGCGGGACTCGACGAAGTCGTCCCACCAGCGTTCCGGATCGTCGTATCCGCCTGCCGCGGCCAGTTCCGCGAGCGGGTCGGCGCGGGGCGCGGTCCGTTCCTCGCCGAGCGCGAACTGGTGCGCTGCCGGGAGATCGCAGAACTTCACCGGAACGCCGGCCGCGGCGGCGTACCGCAGGGCCTGCCATTCCGGGCTGAACACCGCGAACGGCCAGAACGCCGCGCGCGACACGTCGTCGGACGCGTACGCCAGCAGCGCCACCGGCGGCCGCATGTCGTCGTCCGCGGCGAGGTCGACGAGCTGGTCCGCTTCCGGCGGTCCCTCGATCAGCACCACGTCCGGTTCCAGCTCGGCGAGCCGGGCGGCGACCGCCCGCGCCGAACCGGGACCGTGGTGCCGGATCCCGAGGAGATGAGTGGTCATCCGGCGATCTCCTGGCCTGCCCGGTAGAAGTCGGCCCAGCCTTCCCGCTCGCGCACCACGGTCTCCAGGTACTCGGTCCAGATCGCGCTGTCGGCTACCGGATCCTTCACGACCGCACCGTGAATTCCGGCCGCGACGTCCTGCGCGCGCAAGACGCCGTCGCCGAAGTGCGCCGCCAGTGCGAGGCCGCCGGTGAGCACGCTGATCGCTTCGGCCGTGGACAGCGTCCCCGACGGGGTCTTCACCGCGGTGCGGCCGTCTTCGGTGCGGCCGGCCCGCAACTCGCGGAAAACCGTGACCACGCGGCGGATTTCGGCGAGATCAGCGGCTTCGGCCGGCAGCGAAAGCGCGGCGCCCAGCTGACCGACCCGCCGCCGGACGATGTCCACCTCGGCTTCGGCGGTGTCCGGCAGCGGCAGCACTACGGTGTTGAACCGCCGCCGCAGCGCGCTCGACAGCTCGTTGACGCCCTTGTCCCGGTTGTTCGCCGTGGCCACCATCGTGAACCCGGGCCGCGCTTGCACTTCGGTGCCCAGTTCGGGGATCGGCAGCGTCTTCTCGGACAGGATGGTGATCAGAGAGTCCTGCACCTCCGCCGGGATGCGGGTGAGCTCCTCGAGCCGGGCGACCTTGCCGTCGCGCATCGCGCGCAGGATCGGGCTTTCGACCAGTGCCTGGTCGCTCGGCCCTTCGGCGATGAGGCGCGCGTAGTTCCAGCCGTAGCGGATCTGCTCCTCGGCGGTGCCCGCGGTGCCTTGGACGAGCAGCGTGGAGTCCCCGCTGATCGCCGCCGCGAGGTGCTCGGACACCCAGGTCTTCGCCGTGCCCGGAACGCCGAGCAGCAGCAGCGCGCGGTCGGTGGCGAGGGTGGCGACCGCGACTTCGATCAGCCGGCGCGGTCCGACGTATTTCGGGCTGATCTCGGTGCCGTCGTCGAGTGTCCCGCCGAGCAGGTAGGTGACCACCGCCCACGGGGAAAGCCGCCACGACGGCGGTTTCGCCCGGTCGTCGGCCGCGGCGAGAGCGGCCAGTTCGCCGGCGTATTCCTGTTCGGCGTGCGGCCGGAGGACGGGGGACGTCATGCGAGCTCCTTGTGCATTTCACGGCGGAAGGACAGGGTTTCGGCGACTGCGCGCCGCCACGGGGCGGCTTCGCCGGGAAGCGGGATTTCGGCCAGCGGGTGGCCGAGGCAGGCGACGGGCACGGCTTTCGCGATCAGCGCGGCCGCGTGCGCGACGAGCCGGTGGTCGCGCTGCCCGGCGACCCAGTCGAGCAGCACCGTGCCGAGCTCGGCGGGCCACGGCTGCGGCAGGTCGAGGATGAGCCTGGTGAGGGCTTCGATCGGCAGCCCGCGAGTCAGCTTCGCGACCGTGGCGGCCTGCTGTTCGGGCGACAGCACGCCGATGAGCGCCGCGGTACTGCGTCCGCTCGGTTCGGCTTCCACGAGTGCTTGGGCCCATTGTTCGTTGCCCTGCCGAAGCGCGGCGGTGGCCCAGCTTTCGCGCACCACGTTCAGCGGCGGGCCTTCGACGAGCATCCCGGCCAGCTCGCCCGGGGTGCCGAGTTCGGCCCAGAACCGCAGGGGAGCGGCGGCGATGATCGCGCGCAGCCGGGCCGTGCCCTGTCCAGGCCCGGGCGGGACGCGGATGCCGTCTCGGATCAGGCTGTCGTCTGGTTCCGGCGGGGTGAATTCAAGGACGTCGGCCCGGAGCGCGCGGCTGCGGACAGTGACGCAGGCGCGCAGCCGTTCGATCATCCGCTCGCCGGAGGCCGAATCGGGGTACCGGCCGATCAGCCGCAGCGCGACCTCGCGCACCCCGGCCGCCCGGTCGCCGAGCGCGGCTTCGACGAACGGCTCGTCCTCGTCGGTGAGATGCTCGCCGAGCAGGGCCAGGAACGTCGCGCGGACGTCGGCCGGCTCGGTGCTCCAGGCCGCGGCGAGCGCTTCCCGCGCTCGGGCGGGATCGGCGACGAGCACGCGTTCCAGCCAGGCCTGCCGACGAGCGGCGGTGCCGAACTGCCAGGCGTCGTCGCTGGTGTCGTCCGCGGCGGCGACCAGGAACGCCCAGTCCGGGTTCCGTTCGCCGAGCCAGGCCCCGACCGGCCCGGCGACGGCGGCGAGCGGCGCCCGCAGCGACACGCGGGTCCGTGCCGCGTCGGCCAGCGCGGGGAGCCGCTCGGCGGGGACGCGGAATCCCTTGTCCGCCACCGTGGCGAGCCATTCCTCGACCAGTTCCGGACGGTTGGCGGAGAGCAGGTGCACGAGCCGCGCCCGCGCCACGGCCGGGATGAGCGGCCGGTTGTCCTCCGCCGCGGCAGGTTCGGGATCGACCCCGGTGAGCGGTCGCTGCCCGGCGCGCCGGTAGCCGGTGTACGCCGCCGCGGCGACGAGCGCTTGTTCGGCGGGTTCGGCGCGTTGTTCGGCGATTTCCCTTATCCCGTGCGGTAAACCGGCGGGGTCGAGGGTCCTGCGGCGGGTGCCGAGCAGGACGGTGCTGACCAGGTCGTTCCAGGCGGTCACGGCCGCACCGTCCGGTCGTGGAGCAGTTCGGCACACACCGCTGGGGAAGCGACGGGGCGACGGTCTGCGGTGGCGAGGGTTGGCGAGGCGACTTTCCTTGCTTCAGAAAGGAAACCGGCGCTCCCTTGGCAGCCGTGGACGAAGTTGTTCAACGCAGTCACAGCCGCACCATCCCGTCGCGATGCCAGCAGCTCAGCGGACGCAACCCCGCCGTCGTCCACTCCGCGGCCACCGTCACCGGGCGCTCGGCCGCGAGGGCCAGCAGCGGCCACGGATCCACCGCCGGCGCCAGCGGCAGCGCCGCACCGTCCACATCAGACAGTGCCCAGCCGTCCCCGTGCCGGGCCGGGCGGAGGCCGGACAGCAACACGGGCCATCGGTCCAGCCACGGATCGGCCGCGAGCGCGGCAGCATGGTCGGCGAGCGCCGAAGCGAACGTGCTGCCCACCGGTCCGCTTTCCGGGGCCACCGGTTCCTCGCGATGATCGAACACCGCCCGCAGCGGCACCGCTCCCGGGTAGAACACCAGCTCTCCCGCTACGACGAACCCCGGCGGCAGCGAACTGTCCAGCGGACGTCCGGGCGGAGCGAACGACAGCACCAGTGCGTCCCGGCCGCTGCGTTTGCCCCGCAGCCAGGTGCGTCTGCTGCGCAGCGAGTCCTGCTCCTCGTCGATCGCGCCGGTGACCAGCCATTGGTCCGGCACCCGCTCGCCGGACTCCAGCACCTGCGCGTTGCTCACCGAGAATCCGAGCCGGGTCCGCACGGTGTCCGCGAGCGCGGCCGCCAGCGACTCCAGCCTGTTCGCCGCGTCCGCGAGCACGTAGACCAGCGACAACTCGGCCAGCAGCCGATCCGGCCAGTCGCGGCCGCGGCCGACCGATGCCGCCGCTCGGCGCAGGCCGTTCGCCAACCCGGGAGCTTGCGCGTCGACCATGCGCGAGGCGACCGTGTACAGCTCGTCGGCACCGCCGCGCTCGAACGTCGCGAACCCGGCGGACACCCGGTCGGCGAGCCATCCGCGCAGCTCAGCGGCCCCGGCGGTGACGCGCGCGAGCCGTTCCTGCGCCCGTTTCGCCGCCGCTTCGAGATCCTTTGGCGCGTCCGTCTTCTTCTCGGCTCGCTCCGTCCGCGCGGCCCGTTCGTCCAGCCACGCCCGCACCCATCCGGGCTCCTCCTCGCGGGGGAGCTGACCTTCCGACCAGAGCAGCAGCAATCCCAGCGCGTGCTTGCACGGGAACTTCCGGCTCGGGCAGGTGCACCGGAACGCGGGCCCGGCCGTTTCCACGGCCGTCTGGTACGGCCGCTTCCCGCTGCCCTGGCAGGCACCCCAGACGGCACGGCCCGACGCGCCCGCGCCCGACCATTTGGCCGGTGCGGCCTGCCCGCGCCCGGCCTTCGCCGACGCGGCGTCCGGCGCGAGTTCGAGCACCCGTTCCGGGCTCCACCGCGCCGCTGCTTCGTCCCCCACGTTTCCCTTGCCGCTCTTCCAGTTCCGTCCCCTTCAGGGGCTGACTGGAAGAGCATCCCACCCGCCACCGACAATTTCCGCGACGGAGGCGGAACGGAGCGCTGCTTTCCGCGCCGCGCCGACGCGTGCCGCGCTGGTCCCGACGTGCCTTCGGCGGGCAGCGCAGCGGAATCAGGAGGTTTCGACCGCTCCGCGCCAGCGCACCGTCGGGCGCAGCCGCTCGTCGTTCACCCGGTGCTTGTTCGCGCCCACGATGTCGAACATCGACTCGATCAGCGTGTCCGACAGCAGGTGCGGCTTCAGCCCCAGCCCGACGAGCCCGGTGTGCTTGACGTTGTAGTAGTGCTCCGGCTGCTCGACCCGCGGATTGTCGAGGTTCTCGATCTGCACCGGCCCGGGGAAGCGGTCGGCGACGAGTTCGGCGATCTCCCGCACCGACATGCTCTCGGTCATCTGGTTGAACACCCGGAACTCGCCGCGCCCGGCCGGATTCTCCACGGCCAGCCGGATGCACTCGACGGTGTCGCGGATGTCGATCAGGCCGCGCGTCTGCCCGCCCTTGCCGTACACCGTGAGCGGCTGCCCCAGCACGGCCTGGATGACGAACCGGTTGAGCACCGTGCCGAACACCGCGTCGTAGTCGAACCGGGTGGCCAGGCGCGGGTCGAGCGCGGTCTGCGGCGTCTGCTGGCCGTACACGACGCCCTGGTTGAGGTCGGTCGCGCGCAGGTCCCAGATCCGGCAGGCGAACTCGATGTTGTGCGAATCGTGCACCTTCGACAGGTGGTAGAACGAGCCCGGCTTCTTCGGGTACAGCATCCGGTCGCGGCGGCCGTTGTGCTCGACCTCGAGCCAGCCTTCCTCGATGTCGATGTTCGGGGTCCCGTACTCGCCCATCGTGCCCAGTTTGACCAGGTGGATGTCGGGGTCGATCTCGGCGATCGCGTACAGCAGGTTGAGGTTGCCGACCACGTTGTTGTGCTGCGTGTAGACCGCGTGCTCGCGGTCGATCATCGAGTACGGCGCGGACCGCTGCTCGGCGAAGTGCACGATCGCCGACGGCCGGAAATCCCGCACCGCGCCGAACAGGAATTCCGCGTCGAGCAGGTCGCCTTCGTAGCGCGCGATGCGCTTTCCGGACACCTCGTGCCACGCGTCGGTCCGGGTGCTCAGGTCTTCGATCGGGACGAGGCTCTCGGCTCCGAGCTCGACGTCGTACTGCCGCCGCGCGAAGTTGTCCAGAACAGCCACTTCGTGGCCTTTGTCCGACAGGTGGAGCGCGGTGGGCCAGCCCAGGTAGCCGTCACCGCCGAGAACCAGCACTCGCATCCGAGCACCCTTTCCTTTCGTTTTCGCGACAGGCACGGCCTTTCGTTGTACACGACGCCCGGTGTCGCGGTGGCAGATCCGAACCTAATCGCCCGCCGCTGATGTTCGGCTGGCAGTCAGCTGTGAATCCGCTGTGGGCCGGGGGGTCGCGCGGCGGAGCCGGCGGCCCGAGGGGAGACTGGGGACATGACGACGGTAACCAACCCGGCGAACCCGCGCACGACGGAAGAATCGCCCAAGCCGCGCCGCCGCGGCCTGGTCCGGTTCGTCCGCGCGGCCGCCAGTTCGGTGGCCGCGACGCTGCTCAGCCAGGCCACGCTGATCGCGGTGCTCGCCGCGGACGGGGCTCCGTGGCTGGCGAGCACCTGCGCGTTCGCGGCCGGGGCGGTGCTGAACTTCTTCCTCACCCGGCGCTGGGTGTGGGGCCGCCGCGGCCGTCCCGAACTGGGCCGCGAGCTGCTGCCCTACGTGCTCGTCATCTCGCTCGGCGGCCTCGCCTCCGTCGGGCTGACCACGCTCGCCGGCCACCTGCTCGCGCCGTTGCACCTGCCGCACTTCTGGTGGGTCGTGCTGCTTGACGCGGCGTACGTGCTCAGCTACGCGCTGGTGTTCGTCGCCAAGTTCACGATGCTCGACCGGTTCGTTTTCGGCCGCGACGCAGCACGTACCCCCGCCACCACGTCCCCGTCATGACCCGCGCGTAGTTCGCGCCGTACACGACGCTGCCGCCCTTTTTGCTCTTGCCCGCCTTGCGCAGCCGCATGCTCATCGGCCGTTCGAGCACGCGCGCCCCTTGCGCGGTCGCGCCCAGCAGCAGTTCCGATGACTGGTACTGCGGTTCGTTCAGCGGGATCGCGCACGCGAGTTCCGCGCGCAGCGAACGGAATCCGAACGACGTGTCGGTGATCCGCCGCCAGGTGAGCACCGACGCGAGCCACGCGAACACGCGCACGCCGACCCAGCGCATCCGGCTGTCGGCCTCTTCGTGGCCCAACCGCCGCGAGCCGGTCACGAAGTCCGCGGTGCCGTCCAGCAACGGCGCGACGAGTTCGGCCATTTCGCTGTTGTCGTACTGGCCGTCGCCGTCAGTCGTGACGATGTACTTAGCGCCGTTCTCGGCAGCGAGGTGATAACCGAGGCGCAGCGCGGCGCCCTGGCCGCGGTTAGTCGGCGCGACGCACACGTACGCGCCATGGTCCTCCGCGATGGCCGCAGTGTTGTCCGTACCGCCGTCTACGACCACCAGGACGTCCGCTGGCAGCCCGAGACATTCGTCCGGCATCTTCTCCAGCACCTGGCCGATTCCGCCGGCTTCGTTGTACGCGGCGATCACCACGGTCAGCTCGGACAGCTTCGCGCCGGGATGCCGGTCGTGGAAGTCCGCGATCGCGCCTTCGTCGACAGCGTCCGGATAACTGCCGAGACGACGACGGCTGGCGACGGTGAGCGTGGTGAACCCGAGCGCTCCGGCGACCGGCAACAGCACGAGTGCGGGAAGCTGGTAGCGCCAGGAAAACTCGAACACCGCGGAGGCGAACAGCAGGAACAATCCGGTGCCCGCGGCGAACAACGCGCCGCTTCGAGCCGGGTGGCGCGGTTTCTTGCGCCGCAGCACGGTGAGCAGGCCGAGCAGCGCGAAGAACCCGAGCACCGCGCCGGGCACGAACCCGCCGTTGATCTGGTAGTCGCGCAGGAACACCGCGATCGGCTCGTCGACCTGCGGGTCCGTGCCGTCGTACTGCTGCGTGACCGCTTTGAGCGCGGCGGGCTCGGCGAACTCCGGATAGGTCAGCTGGAACTGCCACCGGTCGATCGGCACGTCGGTGGGCGCGGTGTAGCGGGTGAACTGGAAGCTCTTGCCGAAGTCGCCGAGGATCGCCGTCGCGACGTCCCACCACTGCGCTTTCAGCGCGGTCACCGCGAATTCGTGCGCCAGCGCGCCCTTGTCCGCGCCGGGCGGCAGCGGTCCGGGCCACGCCGGGTCGAGATCGGCGTGCGTGTAGTTGTCGACCAGCCGGTTCTCGACCGGTTCGGTGGGGCAGAACTGCCGTACGACCGGGTCCAGCTGCAGTTTCGCGCAGTCCGCGACCGCGGCGGTGCGGCCGTAGAGCATGCTGCCGGACGGCCCGCTCAGCCCCCAGTTTCCGGTCTCCGCCTTGACTTGCGCCGCGTACGGGACCACGACGACGAGGATCCCGAGCAGCCCGATCCCGGCGTCGCGCCAGCCGCGCCACGAACGCCACGCGCTGCCCGCGGCGAGCACGTACAGCAGGAACGGCGCGGCGATCGCTACGCCGATCAACCGCACCAGCACGCCGAACCCGACCACGAGCCCGGCCAGCGCGATCCGCCGCCAGTTCGGTTTTCCCTTGGCCAGCACCAGCCACAGCAGGCCGAACAGCAGCGCTTCGAACAGCACCTCGGCCATGATGTTCTGCTCGATCTGCACCTGGTAGGCGTCGAGCAGCAGCGGTGCGGCGGCCAGCGCGCCCACCCAATTGCGCGCGCCGAGCCGCCGGGCGAGCGCGTAGATCCCGACCGCGATCGCCAGTCCGCCCAGATGCTGCACCGCGGCGACGAACGACAGTCCGCCGACCGCGAGCAGCGGCCGCAGCAGCAGGTCGTAGCCGACCGGGTTGATCCCGTCGGCGCGCAGGCCGTGCAGATTGTCCAGGTACCGGAAGGAATCGATGTACAGCAGCGCGGGCCGGTAGGCGATCCACGACAGCACCCGCAGCGTGGTTCCCGCGGCGAGGAGCACCAGGAGGAACGCGTGGCGGCGGAGGAATCCGGTCACGGCGCCTCGGCCCGGTCCAGTCCGGAGAAGTACTTCCAGGCCGTGGCGAGTCCGTCGGCGAGGGCGATTTCCGGGCGGTAGCCGATGGTTTCCGCGCTCGCCGAGACGTCCACGACCACCGCGGGCATCTCGCCGGCCGGCGCGGGCACGTGCTCGACCGGCAGCTCGGCCCCGGTCACCGCGCGCACGGTCTCGACCATTTCCAGCACTGACACCGAATGTCCGGCACCGACGATCGCGCGGCCGGTGTAGCCGCTCTCGTACGCGAGCGCGATCGCGCGCACGACGTCGTCTACGTGCACGAGGTCGCGACGCTGCTCGCCGGTGCCATAGACCCGCACGCCTTCATTATTCAACGCGGCGCGCATCATTCGCGGGACGAAGCTGTCTTTGTGCGACATGCCGGGCCCGTACACGTTGGTGAACCGCAGCGCGCACGTCGTGATGCCGTACGCGCCCGCGTAGCCCGACAGCAGCATCTCGCAAGCGGCTTTCGTGGCACCGTACGGCGTAAGCGGCTTCGTGGGCAGGTCGACGGTGATGGTGTTAGTGCCGACATCGCCGATCACTGCGTTCGTGGACGCGAGAATGAAGCGCGGCACCTCGCGTACGCGACACAGTTCGAGAAGTTCTTGTGTCACCGCCACGTTCTCCGCGTACGTGTCGCGCGGCAGCTCTACGGACTTCAACACGGACGTCAGCGCGGCGAGGTGCACGATCCCGCCGACACCTGCTTCGACAGCTGCTTCGCGGGTTTCGGCGTCGCGCAGATCGCCGACGACGACGCGCACTCCCTCGTCCGTCGTCTCGTAGCGCACGCGGTCCACGACAGTGACCGGATAACCGCGCTCACGGAACGCGCGCACGACAGCGCGGCCGATGAAGCCGCTGCCGCCGGTGACGACGACGGGTGTCCTTTCGGGACTATGGGGGAGCGTCATGGCGCACAACCTACCGTCGCAGTCTGTGCGCCACTTGTGCGTCCCTCGCTCGTCTCGGACGGGCACGTCTTTCGGACAGGCACCGACGAGCGCGGGACCGCGTGCGGGCACCCCCAGCGACCGCACGCGGATCCCGGTGTTTAGTTTTCTAAACGATGCGCGGGGCGAGTGTATCCGGAACGGGACGGCTGGTGTCAAGTTTTCGGGACGGTTATGCTGGGCGCTGTTACGGAGACGGAACGGTGATGGGGGCGGCATGGCCGAGCAGGAACAGGAGCGCAGCTTCGCGGAGCGGCTGGCGCACCTGATCGCGACCGTGCATCCGCCGGACCGCAAGCCTTACTCCTACCGCGAGATCGCCCAGGGCGTCGCCGACGTCACCGGCGTGACCATGTCGGCCACGCATGTCCAGCAGCTGGCCGTCGGCGCGCGGCGCGACCCGAAGCGGTCGCACATCCAGGCTCTCGCGCGGTTCTTCGGCGTGCCGGTCACCTACTTCTTCGACGACGAGGTGGCCGGCCGGGTCGACGCGCAGGTCGCCGACGTCGTCGCCTGGCGCGACACCCAAGCCCGCGAGCTGGCGCAGCGCGCGATGCGGCTGTCCGAGCGCGACCGGCAGACCGTATCCGCCCTGATGGACCAGCTCGGCAGCTACGCCGAGGACCGGGACCGGACCCGGCGCGGGCGCAAGCCCGAGTGATCAGGGCGGCTATGCTGGCGACGGCCGGAGCGCCGGGGACCCCCTGGTGCACCCGGCTGGTCCAGCCGCCGATCGCCTCGGGAGGGGACATCGACCCGACCGTGCGAGCGCGCGCCCGCGACCGGGTGCGCGACCTGCTGGCGCACGTGCCCGCCCCGCGGCCGTGGTCGATGAACGCGTGGATCGACCGGCTGGAACGGCACCGCGGCCGCGACATCGACCTGCTCGCGGTCGACTACGCGCCCGGCCAGCCCTCCGGCGCGTGGCAGCGGCACGACGACTTCGACCTCATCGCCTACGCGGCGGGCACGTCGTCGCTGCACCAGGACCACATCATCGCCCACGAAATCGCGCACCTGCTGTGCGAGCACCGCGGCGAGTGCGTGCTCAGCGACGCCGAAGCGGCGACGCTCGCGCCGGATCTCAGCGCGCACCTGCTGTCGCATCTGCTCACTCGCGTCACCACGAATTCCGACGAGTACGAAGCCGAGCTCATCGCCGTGTTCCTGATGAGCGCCGCCACGGCGGACAACGCCCAGTTGCGGCCGGGCGCGTCCGGACGGGCAGCGGACCGCGCGCGGCGCTTCGCGTCACTGCTGGGGTAGCGCGCGGATGATCGACGCTCTTTTCTTCGGGGTCGGCCTGCTCGCCCTCGCGGCTGGGATCTGGCGCGCGGTGCGAGCGCGGCGGACTGGCGCTGGGGCGGGGCTCGCGACCAGCCTGATCGCGCTCGGCGTCGCGTTGTGCTTGCTCGCCGACAGTGCGCAGGCGATCGAGAGCCAGCTGTACCCGAGCCTTGGGCGGCTGCTGTCGAACCTCTCGACCATGGTGGCTGCGTACGGCATCGAAGTGACTGTCGCGGAGATCGGTGGCGTGGCAGAGCGTCGACGGCGCGCGCGGCTCGTCGCGTTGATTGTCGCGCTGGTCGTGCTCACCGCGTCGTTCTTCGCGACGAGCGGGCTTCATACGGGCGTTGGACTCTTCGACGAGCTGTACCGGTCGAATCCGACACTGGTTGTGTACATCGCCGTCTACACGCTGTACCTGGGCTTGGCCGTGGTGGACATCGCCGTGGTGTCGGCCGGAGCGGTGCGCGCGGGCACGGGTGCGCTGCGGGCCGGTCTCGGCATCATGCTCGTGGCCTGTGTCTTCGCTTTCGCTTATCTGATCGGCAAGATCGTCGATCTGCTCAGCGATCTGA
Organism: Amycolatopsis echigonensis; assembly: GCF_002846615.1. Classification (NCBI taxonomy): domain Bacteria; kingdom Bacillati; phylum Actinomycetota; class Actinomycetes; order Pseudonocardiales; family Pseudonocardiaceae; genus Amycolatopsis; species Amycolatopsis echigonensis. The sequence continues at coordinate 6,838,523 of NZ_PJMY01000003.1, forward strand.
CCGCCGAGCATCCGGTCACGAAGCTGTGCCGCGGCGTGTTTTCGACGGTTCGGTGCACGCTCGCGGTCGGCTTTCCGGCGATTTCGGTGCTGCTGATCGTGGTGGGGCTGACGGTGCCGGCGTTGCCCGCACTGGGACGGGCGGTGCGCGACGCGCGGACGCGGGCGGTGCTGCGGCCACTGCGGCAGCACCTGGCTTCGCGGTACCCGGACGTCGTCCGTCTCGACGACGCGTCGGGAACCGGACGGGAGCGGTTGCTGACGATGATGAGCGAGATCAACGACGGGCTGCTGCTGTCCGGCGTCGGTCCCGAGCTGTCGCCGAGCGCGGCGGCGCGGGTGCTGCGCAGCTCGGCCGCGACGGTGCCGGACGAGGCCGCGGAACCGTCGGCGCTGCCCCAAGAGACCGCCTTCGCGGCCGATGTGGCCCGGCTGCGGGCTATCGCGCAGGCGTTCCGAGCGGAGCCGACAGCCGGAGCCGCCAACCCTGCTCCGTGAGGACGACGAGGTGCAGCGTTTCCGCGCGGGCGGCGACCGGCAGCGCTGCCCTTGCTCGTTCGGCGACCTCGGCGCGCTGGTCGTCGGTGCCGCCGAGGGCGATCGTCAGGTGCGCTGGCGGGTGCGCCCCGAAGCGGCCGCCGTACGGGGGCGTGTCGGGCCAGTGATCGCACACGGCGTCGGCGAGGGGCTGGAGGGCGGGTGCGGCCGCGGCGACGAATCCGGGCGCGAGGACCAGGTCGGTCAGCTGCACTTCCGTCGCCGGGAAGTTCGCGGCGAGCTGGCTGACGTCGGCGTCGGTCCGATCGGTGAGCCGGTCGGCGGGCAGGAACGGGTACAGCGCCGTGACGTGCGGCGGAAGGCCGGGACGGACGAGTCCGGGGTCGACGGCCGCGGCGGCTTCGAGCAGGACGGCGGCGGACGGGAGCGTGACGACGAGCGCGCTGGTTCCGGGCGTGGGCACGGCCCCGATCCTGCCGGACCGCCCTCGCCGCCGCACCGGAAGGGGCCTCTCGCACCGGAAAGGAAAGGCAACCCTTTCCCTTCTGCTTCTTTCGGGGAATTCCGCTTGACCGAACCCTAAGTCTTCCCCAAGTCCGCCGACGGCGATTCTTCGCGGTCCTACACTCGGTGGATGAAGATCGTCCTATGGACCGCATTGTGCGGATTGTGCGCCGTCACCGGCCACGTGCTCCTGGGCGTCGTGGCGGGTTTCCTTCTGCTGGCTTGCGTTCCGCGCCGTCCCGCCGCGGGGCGGCCGGCGCCCGAAAGAGAATTGATCAGTTCCCGCGGCTGACTTTCCGGGAATTCTCCCGGAAATTGCCGCCCCTGCGCCCGGCTGCCCTCCTCCCGGCCGCCGGGTCCCGGAATTGTCGGCGCCGTGCGGTACAACGGTGGCCGGCGAACAGGGAGGGAACGATGCATTACGTCGAGCACGGTTCGGGCACGCCGGTGCTGGCCGTCCACGGCTGGATGCCGGACCACCGCCTGATGACCGGCTGTCTCGAACCGGTCTTCGCGCGGCGGCCCGGATTCCGGCGGATCTATCCGGATCTGCCCGGAATGGGCGAGTCGCCGGCCGGGTCCGCGCGCGGGTCGGACGACCTCCTCGCGGCGCTGGAGGACCTGGTCGACGACCTGATCGGCGACGAGCCGTTCCTGCTGGTCGGCGAGTCGTACGGCGGTTATCTGGCGCGCGGGCTGACGCGCGCGCGACCCGCGCAGGTCGCCGGGCTGGCGCTGGTGTGCCCGGTCGGCCGTCCGGTGCCGGTGCTGGAGAGGGACGTGCCGGACCACGAGGTGCTGCGCGCCGACCCGGACCTGATGGCGGGTCTCGATCCGGCGGAGGCGGAGGAGTACGGGGAGGTGGCGGTGGTCCAGTCCGCGGAGACGCTGGCGCGTTTCCGGGCGGACGTCGCGCCGGGCCTGGCGGTCGCCGACCGGGCCGCGCTGCAGCGGATGCTGGCGGGGTGGAGGTTGTCGGCCGATCCGGAAAGCGGTCCGGTGTACCGGAAACCGGCGCTGATCGTGTGCGGCCGGCAGGACGCGTCCACGGGATTCGCGGAGCTGTACGGCTTGCTGGGGCACTATCCGCGGGCGAGCTACGCGGTGCTCGACCGGGCGGGGCACAACCTGCAGTTCGAGCAGCCGGTGTTGTTCGAGGCGCTGATGGAGGAATGGCTGGACCGGGTCGCGGAGGAGAGTGATGCGGTGGAGTGAGGTTGCCGGGTGCCGGGCGGTTTGTGCGGGCAGCGGGCGGATTGCTGCTTTACGTGGTGCCGTGCGCCGGTTGGCTCGGGCTGATCTTCGCGGCTCGGTGGTGCGAAGGCGAGGAGGCTTGGTCGGTGAGTGCCTGATGCTGCTCGATCTGCGAGGCGGCGAGAGGCCGTGCCCGGCGCTTGGCTCGTGCGCGGAACCAGGGCTCGCAGGCGTCGGCGGTCGGGCTCTGGCGGTGGGCGATCGGTGAGGGGGTGAGATGCGATCGCGAGCGCCGGATCTGGGCAGCCGCAGTTCTCGACCGGAGTGTCGCGGCAGTTCGCTGGCGTTGCTTGCCTTGCGAGCCACGAGAATCCCCGCCCGGGAGCTGGACCCGCGCGGGCTGACTTCGGCCTGAGCGACTCGGTTCGTGATCGGTGAGCTGAGGCGCCGTGCGATCGGTGTGGCAGCGCGAGTTCGTGCCTGGCAGCCGATTCGCGTGCCCTCGAGACCGGCCGGGGTCGGCGGCGGGCGAGTGCCGGTCATCGTTGTTGTCGGCGCGGCGGCCGGGAGTCGCTGTCTGGTGCCCGATTGGCGGCGTCGTCCGACTGGAGCGTCGCAGCCGAGCGTGCCCGCCGATCATGGCTCGCTGTCCGATGACGGCAGCGGGGCAGAGTCCCATGCCGTGATTCCGTGCGGAGCAGGCGATCCCGCGCCAGCCTCGCGCGTTGTCGAGCCTGCTGAGCCGCGGAGGGCCGGTGCTGGGCAAGGCGAGTCGCCGAGTGTTCACCGCAGCGTCGTTGAAGGGGGTGGGCCCGGCGGTTAGCGTCGGCGCGACTTCTTTGCTGCGGAGGTAGGCATGTCCACTGGGGAACTGAACCGGCGCAACCTGTTCCGGGCCGGAGGCGTCGTGGCGGCGGGGGCGGCGATGAGCATGCTGCCGGGCGTCTCGTTCGCGGAGTCCGCGCCCGGCGCCGGGCAGCAGACGAAGACCGTCACCGGCACTTTCCGTCCGGACGTGCCCGACTGGTACTACCTCCCGGTCGACGTGCCGCCCGGCGTGAAGCAGATCGACGTCGTCTATTCCTACGACCGGCCGTCGGTGCCGTCCGGGACTCGCGGAAATGCTTGCGACATCGGGATGTTCGGCCCGGAAGGGCACGAACTGGGCACCCGGCGCGGCTTCCGCGGCTGGTCCGGCGGTTTCCGCGACCGGTTCTCGATCAGCGCTTCCGAAGCGACGCCCGGCTACCTCGCCGGACCGATCACGCCCGGACGCTGGCACGTCATCCTCGGCCCGTACACGGTCGCGCCGCAGGGCCTGAACTACCGCGTCGACATCACGCTGACGTTCGGCCAGGACACCTCGAAGCCGTTCCGGCCGAATCCGGCCCCGGAGACCGCGCCCGCGCGCGACCGCGGCCGGTCCTGGTACCGCGGCGACTCCCACCTGCACACCGTCCACTCCGACGGCAAGCGCACGCCCGAGCAGCTGGTGGCGGACGCACGGGCAGCCGGTCTGGACTTCATCGTGTCCACCGACCACAACACGTCCAGTTCGCAGCTGGTGTGGGGCAACTACGCCACCGACGACCTGCTGATCCTGAACGGCGAGGAAGTCACCACGCGGTCCGGGCACTGGCCCGCGATCGGCGTCCCGGCCGGCACGTGGATCGACTGGCGCTACCGCGCTTCCGATCCGCGCGACTTCCGGCGGTTCACCGACCAGGTGCACCGCGTGGGCGGCTTGGTCACCGCGGCGCACCCGTTCGCGAACTGCTTCGGCTGCACCTACGAGTTCGCGTACGAGATCGCCGACCTCGTCGAGGTCTGGAACGGCCCGTGGACCGCGGACGACGAATCGAGCGTCACGCACTGGGACGGCCTGCTGCGCGGCGGCCGGTGGATCCCGGCGATCGGCGATTCCGACGCGCACAACCCGGACCACACCGTGGCGCTCCCGCACACCGTCGTCCAGGCGGACCGGCTCGGCCGGGCGGAACTGCTCGCCGGGCTCAAAGCGGGCCGGTCGTGGCTCGCCGAATCGAAGGACGTGCAGCTCGACTTCTCCGTCTCCGGCGCGGGCCGCACCGCGGGCATCGGCGGACGGCTCGTCGCGGACACCGGCACGCCGATCGAGGTGCGCGCGGTCGTTCGCGGAGTGCCGGGCACGACCTTGACGTTCCTCGACCAGCTCGGTCCGGAGCACAGCGAAACCGTTCCGGAGTCCGGCACCGCGACCGTGGCGTGGACGACATACCCGCGCTACAGCCGCTGGGTCCGGGTCGAGGTGCGGCGTCCGTCGGGCGGCCCGAAGACGACGACGCCGAACGCCATGGTCGCCATGTCGAACCCGATCTTCCTGGGCGCTCCGGACGCCGGCTGAGCCGACCCGACCGTCTCGCGGCCGGGACGCCCGGGCAGACTGTGCACTCGAAGTGGGCAGTGGGGAAGGGCGGGCACGGGTGCGCGGGTGTGGCGTGCGGGCGGCGATCCTGGCGGTCGTCGTGGCCCTCGCGGCGGTGGTCGTCGTGGTGGTCATGTTCTCGAGCAATAACGAGGTGAAGACCCCCGGCTGCACGGTCGCGCTGCCAAAGGGCCCGAACGACGCCTCCGCGCCGCAGTACACGCTGCAACCGGAACCCATGAACAACGCCGCGATCATCGCTGCCGTCGGCATCAAGCAGGGCCTGCCCTCGCACGCCGTCACGGTCGCCCTCGCGACCGCCCTGCAGGAGTCGAAACTCCGCAACCTGAGCGGCGGCGACCGGGATTCGATCGGCCTGTTCCAGCAGCGCCCGAGCCAAGGCTGGGGCACTCCTGACCAGCTCCAGGACCCGGTGTATTCGGCGACGGAGTTCTACAAGAAGCTCGTGAAACTCGACAACTGGCAGACGATCCCCGTCACCGAGGCCGCGCAGGCGGTGCAGCGCTCCGGTGCCCCCGAGGCGTACGCCCAGTGGGAAGACGAAGCCACCGCGCTGACCGGCGCGCTGACCGGCCAGTACCCGGCGGCGCTGACCTGCCGGAACCTGACGCTGAACCCGCCGGCGAACCTGGTGACCGTCGCGAACGCCGAACTGGGCACCGCGCGCTTGAGCGGCGCCCACCCGGCCGCGGAAGGCTGGCGGATCGCGAGCTGGCTGGTGGCTCGCGCGGCGAAGCTGGGCGTGGACCGGGTGAGCTTCGCGGGCCAGACGTGGACGGCTGAGTCGGGCGCGTGGGCCGCGGATGAGCAGGCGGGACAGAATCTCTCGCTGCATCAGGCACCGGTCGCGCCGCCCAGTTCCGGCTGATCGGGCAGCGCTGCCTTGTGCGGCCCGGCAGCCTTGGACAGCGTGCCGGGTGTGCGGGATCGCTCGCCGCATGAGGCGCGCTGGCTGCGCGGCCCAGCCCGGGCTGATCGGCGGGCCGGGCCTGCTGCGGGCGGTGCGGTTCGCGCCCGATTTCGTCCCGCCAGGGTGGCGTCGAGCACGCGGAACGGCGGATCCGGTGCGGAGGCGGGCCACCGCCCGTCGAAGATCCGTCCACTGTGGATCATGGGTGCCCGGTGACATCCCGCCGGATCGGTCGAATCCGCTGCCTTCAGCTCTTGTTCGACCGGATCCGGCCAACGGGGGCCGACATTTCTGCGATTTCTTCGCTGGCGAAAATCGTCGATAACCATGCCGAAAAAACATAGGTTGACGGTCGCGAACATCCTGCTCTAGGCTCGATACTGCTTGAAATGGGGGAAAGCACTGGGGATGCTTCCTCTCTTTGGGGTGGCAGTAATCGTCGACCGGCATCACGGCCTGTGTCGAATTATTCCCTTGCGTCTGCTCGCCTCGTGAAATGGCCGAGTGCTGTCGAGTGCTCATTTCGCCGAAAATCGCAGGAAAGGTGTGCTGAAAAATGACCAAAAACCGGAAACCGGGCAGGATTTCGTCTCGGCTGGCCGTGGTCGTCGGGTCGTCGCTCGCCGTGGTGCTGGCCGTGCTCGGCGGCACCTCGGCCGCGGTCGCCGCGCCGGCCTCGGGCACGAACCAGGAGACGCAGCTCGGGATGCACGCCGTGGGATTCGACGCGGCGGTCGCCAAGGCGCATGGCTACCAGATCGTCACTTATGCCAACGGCGACCAGCAGTCGGTTCCGATCGACCCGCGGTCGAACCTGCCCAAGAGCGTGATCGTGCACCCGCGACCGGCCGTCCAGCCCGGCGGACGGGCGAGACCCGCGGCCAACACCGACTACGCGGAGGTGTGGGGAAACTGCGGTCGTTCCTGGATTCGCGTCGGCCAAACCGGCGTCAACCAGGTCGCGGTCGCCAGCGGGTTCAGCAACACTCCCGCTACCGCGTTCTTCTGGTCCTGGGACGTCTCGCTCAGCGACCGGAACGGGACTTCGCACCAGACCTACAGCGGAGCGATTTTCGACGACAAGGCCGCGCGGGTCTGGACTGGCTTGAACCAGTTCGGATTTACCTTCGACCGCGTCGCCAAGGGCGGCGCGACGCTGATCGACGGCACCATCTGCAATTCCGGCAATCCCAGCGTCTCGATCTACCTCTGAAGTTCGCCGATGGCACGTTGCCCGGGAATTCCGGGAAACGTGCCATCTCTTCTGTCGGGTCGGCTTTTTTCGCTTCCCCTGACCTTGCCGAGACTGCTAAAATGCTTGGCATGGATTCCGTTTCCTGGCAGCAACCGCCCAGGGAGGTCCTGGGGCAGGTAGTGCCGATCCAGCAGTTCGTCGCCCGAACCGACCGTGTCGCCGCTGCGCTGCATTACGCGGTCGCCTTTCCCGGGGGCTGTGTGCTCGCTCTGCACGTGGCGATCCGGCGCGGCTCGCTGGACGGCTCGGCCTGGCAAAGCCTGACGGGAAACGACTTCGGCTACCTCTCCGGCCTCGAGGCGTCCGGCGGAGGCTTGAAGTTCGGCGTCCGTTTCCCCGACGGCTCGAAGGCGACCACCGTCGAACACGCCTTCCCCGGCTGGGCCCATCCCGCCGACCGGCCGGAAAGCCCGATGCTCGTCGAGGCCGGTGGCGAGTCCTCCAGCGGCGACCAGTACTACGACAGCCATCAGCGGCTCTGGCTCTGGCCGCTCCCGCCGCCCGTCGACTTCGAGTTCGTCGCGGAGTGGCCTGACCTGGGCATCGACCTGACCTCCGCCACCCTCGACGGCAACGCCATCGTTCGCGCGGCAGACCACGCCGTGCCGCTCTGGGGCTGACGGCAGCGGACAACGCGAGCCGTGGTCAGGCTGCCGCCACACCCAGGAGGCGGCAATCGGCCCGCGGGCCCGGTGGAGCAGAACCTGAGACGGCGGCCTCGTCAGTTCCCGTCCGCGCCGAAAGCAGGGCTAGCCGAAAGCAGGGCTAGCCGAAAGCAGGCTGGAGGATTCGGCGTCGCTTGGCCTTGCCGTCGTCGAAACCGCCGATGGCGTCGCCGCTGCCGCCGCGGGAGTCGGTGATGGACGGCTCGCCGCCGCGGCCGTCGCGCGAGATCTTCGGGAAGTTGCCAGGCCACGACCCCGGTGGGCGGTGGCACATCGGTGCTTGCGTGTAGCGCAACAGCTGGGGCAGCCGACGAGAGGCATGGTGGGATGGCCGCACCCGTCCTGGACGTCGCGGCCGTCTTGCGGCTCGAATTTCCTGGGGACGAAACATCGACAGCCTGCGAACCAGGATGTACCCGGTCCGACGGCGGACAGGCGGAACGACTCCTGTCCGGCGCGAGACGGCGGTGTAGAAGCCCGTTTCCCCGGACGGCCAGCGCGCGGCGGCCAGCGGCAGATTCAGGGCACGACACCACGCCGCGCTGTGCAGAATCTAACCCCTTCGGCCGTCACCGGTAACAGTCGGACGGCTTGGCGCCGATGGGGATACCGTCCCCGCAGCGGCCGGACCGCCTGTATTCGCAGCAGCGGGAACGCTCGATCCAGGCAATGCCGACGTCAGAATACCGAGAACTCACCGGGTACTGCCGTGTCCCGCGCTCAGGTCAGCTTCCGTTTCCTCGCGGCCGCCTCGTGCCATCGGTCAGCACGCTCGGCGAGGGGCCAGGGCTCGCCGCCTTTCGACATGAAGAAGCAGTTCCGGCGATGGGATTCGCTGTTCCTGCGGTGCTGTCAGGAGAGACCTTCGTCCCTCGGCGGCCAGCGCTGTTCGCGGCCGTGGTTCAGCTGATCGCTGAGTTGTAGAGCTGCGTGATGTCGTCGTCGAAGTAGGCGCTGTAGGAGACGTCCGGGGTGTCGCCGCCGGTTTGGTAGCCGCCGATGGTGCCGATGACGGTGCCGGTTCCGGTGTTCGGGTCCTGGTTGATCACCCACGGGCCGCCGCTGGTGCCGTCGGGGAAGCCGGGGCAGGCGACGCGTTGCTGGTAGGTGTCGGACTGGGTCGTGACGCCAGTGCAGACGACGGGTTGTTCGGTGCCGTCGGGGTACCCGGTGAGGGTGATCGTGTGCGAGAAGCCTTGGTTCGTGCCGAGCTGGTTGGCGCCGGTGATGCTTTCGAGGCTTGCGGAACCGGGCTGGGCGACCTTGAGGAACGCGAAGTCGAGGTCCTGATCGGACGAGGACTTCCAGCCGTCGGCGACCGTCGCGGCGGTGACCTGCCAGGTGCCGTACGGGGCGATGCCGTCGTGGTAGCCGGGCTTGAAGGTGATGCCGGAGACGTCGCCGCTGACGCAGTGCGCGGCGGTGAGGAGCAGGTCGCCGGTGGGGCTGTGCACCACGCTGGCCGAGCAGAAGTGGTTGCCGCCGGAGAACAACGCGCCGACTGTGGGGCTTGTCGTCCCGGTCGTCGGGGTGCTGGAGGAGTTGGTCGTCCCCGTGCTGCGGGAATCACCGCCGGTCGAGACGGCCGGGGTGCCCGTGCCGCTCGGCTGGCTGGCCGCGCCGGCGACGTCAGCGGTGTCGACGACGGCGTTGGCGCCGCCGGTCGCGACGATCGCCGCCGCCGCGCAGACGACCAGCGCTGTCCGGGAAACGTTGACTCTCACACTTCAAGATGACCATGCCGACGCCCGCGAGGCACCCCATACGGCCGGATGCACAGCAACCTCACAGCGCTTGCACATCGGCTCACAGCAGGGGATCTGGATCCCGTGCACCCGAGATTTTCCACCCGCGCGGGGGTGGGTGCGCGGCTCGTCGGCGGGTGAGCCGGGAGGTGTCTCCCGGTGCTCCGCCTCCGCATCAGGCGGCGGGGCGCGACCGGTCAGCCTGGGGACTGGCCGGTCACCTGCCTGCTGTGCGGGCAGCCCGGCGGGTGCCGTCGGCCGAGCCTGCGACCCGGCTGCGGTGGCGGACATTCCCGTGGGACCGGCTTGGGCTGTTTGCCGTGCGGTCGGCCCGAGCGCGGTCTCCGAGCCCGAGGTGGCGACGGTGCGTGTTGGCGGGTGTCGGGGTGGCCAGCCCGGGTGACTGGCGTGGGCTGTTTGCTGTGCGGTCAGCGCGAGCGACGTCGCTGAACCCGAGGTGACGACGGTTCGGGTCGGCGGGAGCAGCGGCAGTCAGTCCCGCGGGACTGGCTTGGGCTCTTTGCTGCGCGACCAGCCGAGCTACGCCCCCGGAGCCAAAGCGGCGCGCCTCGGCGTTGGCGGAGTAGGTTGCACAGCCGACGAGGTCGTCTCCCGGATGGAGGCGGCGGCTGCCTGAGCGGTCGTTGACGTCGCCGGGACGAGTCGGCGGCTGCCGTCGGTCCGGCCGGTGGGATCGACCGGACCGACGGCATCGAACCGACGGCATCGAACCGACGGCGCCGGGCAAGCGTCAAAGCACGTCTACCTGGCGGAGACCACCTCCGAACCGCGGCGGGTCACCCGGGTGCCGCGGATCTTCGTCATCGTCACCCGCCCGCCGGGGTGTGGGTCACCAGCAGGGTGACGCCTGCTTCGCCGTCGCAGTCGACCATCACCGGGCCCACTCCGTCGCCGATCTTCGTCGTCAACTTCGCTGTCGCCTTGAAGGCTTCCGGGTTCGCGTCGACGATCTTGACGTCCTTGAGAATCTGATGACCCGGGTATCCGCCGATCACCTTCTTCAGGCCCTTCCCGCCGCCGCAGTTGCCGGTGATCGTGACCTCTCCGCCGGGGGTGGCCGGGTTCGGGTCGACCTTCACGACGGCTCGGGCGCCTTCCGGGGGCTGTTCGGAGGCGGGCGGCTGAGCGGCAGCGGCGACCGGTGCCGCCGGATGATCGCCGGTGGCCGCCGCCGCGACTCCGATCGTTCCGCCCGCGATGACGGCCGCGGCGAGTGCCGCGCCCGCGACCAGGCGGCCGTGGCGCAGAACCGAAGACTTCACTGACATTCCGTTTCCCTCCCTCGAGGTGTCCACTGAGGACACTCTGCGGTTCACCCGTGCTTGGGTTCGTCCGGGTAGTCGAGGCGACCCCCGCCGCGGGTTCTCTCCAGCACGAAAAGTGACCGGGGTCACAGCAGCGAAGAGCGGCTACGATGACGGGAAATCCAACGCTGGCGGGGAGTTTTCGTGACAGTGGCCGGAGAAGCGCGCGAACGGCTGAGTCCGCGGGTCGCGAAGCAGGTGCGCGACCTGATCCTGACCGGCGCGGTCCGCGGCGGCGAGCGGCTGCGCACCGAGCATCTGGCCGAGCGGCTCGGCGTCAGCGCGACCCCGGTCCGCGAGGCGTTGATGGCGCTCGCGGGCGAGGGCATGGTGGATTTCCGCCCAGGGCGAGGATTCCGGGTGATCCCGGTGACGCGCCGGGACGTCGTGGACGTCTACGCGATGCAGGCCTACGTCTCCGGCGAGCTGGCCGCGCGCGCGGCGGAAGCTTTCGATCCGGCGGGGCTGGCGCGGCTGGACGACCTCCAGCGCGAGATCGAGAAAACGGTCCGCGACGGCGACCTCGACGCGACCGAGCGGGCCGATTTCGCGTTGCACCGCATGGTCAATCACGCTGCCGCAGCGCCGAAGTTCACCTGGATGCTGTCGTTGACGCTCCGGTACGTGCCCTTCTCGGCGTACGCCGACATCCCCGGCTGGCCGATCCTCGCCCGTGACGACCACGATCGGGTGCTTGCCGCGCTGAACGAGCGCAAACCGGAAGCGGCGGGGGAAGCGATGGCGGCGCACATCCGCGAGGCGGGGGACCTGCTGGTCGACTTCCTCGCGGCGCAGGGCGTGCTCGCGGAGCACTAGACAGCCGCCGCGTTTTCTATAGAATCCGCCGCGAGGAGTGACCCCAGGTCGAAGGAGACTCGGTGGCTGAGCGCGACGTGCTGTACATCGGCGGCGAATGGGTCCGTTCGGACGGCGGAGCCACGATCCCGGTGGAAAATCCGGCCACCGAGCGGGTGCAGGCGCACATCCCGGAGGGCACGGCCAGCGACGTGGACCGGGCGGTCCGGGCGGCGCGCGAGGCGTTTCCCGCGTGGGCCGAAACCACCCGGGCGGAGCGCGCTGAGCTGCTGCGCAAACTCGTCGACGGGCTGGCGAAGCGAGCCGACGAGATCGGCGAGACGATCGCGAAGGACGTCGGCACGCCGCTGCGGATCGCGTCGCGGATCCAGGCCGCGCTGCCGCAAACCGACGTGCGGACGTACGTCGATCTGCTCGGCCAGGAGGAACCCGAGGAGAAGGTCGGCAACTCGCTGATCGTGCGGGAACCGGCGGGGGTGGTCGCGGCGATCACGCCGTGGAACTACCCGCTGCACCAGATCACCTGCAAGATCGCGCCCGCGCTGGCAGCGGGGTGCACGGTCGTGGTGAAACCGAGCGAGGTCGCGCCGCTCTGCGCCTACCAGCTGTTCGACGCGATCCACGAGGCCGGTTTTCCGCCGGGCGTGGTCAACCTGGTCACCGGGTTCGGGCCGGAGGTCGGCGAGGCGCTGGCGACGCATCCGGAGGTCGACGTCGTGTCGTTCACCGGGTCAGTGCGGGCCGGAACCCGCGTCGCGGAGCTGGCGGCGCGCACGGTCAAGCGCGTCACGCTGGAGCTGGGCGGCAAGTCCGCCAACGTGATCCTCGACGACGCGGACCTGGCGACGGCCGTCAAGGTCGGTGTCTCCAACGCGTTCCTCAACGGCGGCCAGACCTGCACGGCGTGGACGCGCATGCTTGTCCCGCGCGAAAAGCACGACGAAGCGGCTGCGCTCGCGAAGACGTTCGCCGAAGGGTTCACGACGGGCGATCCGTTGGACCCCAAGACGAAACTCGGCCCGCTCGTCTCGGCGGCGCAGCGCGACCGGGTGCGCGGCTACATCGAAAAGGGCATCGCCGAAGGCGCGACTCTGGTGACTGGCGGCGTCGAAGCTCCTGCTGACACAGGGTACTTCGTCGCACCGACGGTTTTCGCGGGCGTCGACCCGGATTCGACGATCGCGCAGGAGGAGATCTTCGGCCCGGTCCTGTCGATCATCCCGTTCGACGACGAGGAGGACGCGCTGCGGATCGCGAACAACTCCCGCTACGGCCTGCACGGCGCGGTGTGGTCGGCGGACCGGGACCGCGCGCTGGCTTTCGCGCGCAAGGTCCGGACCGGGCAGATCGACGTGAACGGCGGGGCTTTCAACCCGCTGGCCCCGTTCGGCGGCTACAAGCAGTCCGGTGTCGGCCGCGAGATGGGCCGGGCCGCGCTCGACGAGTTCACCGAACTCAAATCCATCCAGCTCTAGCCCGGCATCGAGGAGAAGACATCGTGGTCAAAGCCGTGGTCGTGCGCGAGCAGGGCGGGCGTCCGGAAGTCTGCGACATCGTGCTGCCTCCGGTCGGGCCGGAGGACGTGCGGGTACGGGTCGCGGCCGCCGGGGTGTGCCATTCCGATCTGTCCATGGTGGACGGAACGCTGCGCCCGCAGTACCCGTTCGTGCCGGGACACGAGGCGTCCGGCGTGGTGGCGGAGGTCGGCAGCGAAGTCGCGCACGTGCGGCCGGGGGACCGGGTGGTCCTGAACTGGGCCGCCGCGTGCCGGGAATGCTGGTTCTGCCTGGCCGGGGAGCCCTGGCTGTGTTCGGCGATCGAGGGCGTGACCACGCTGCCGCGCGGGGAGCTGGACGGGCAGCCGCTCAATGTGCTGCTGGGCGTCGGCGGATTCGCCGAGGAAACCGTGCTGCCCGGGCGATCCGTCGTGCCGCTGCCGGACGGCGTGCCGCTCGATCTGGCCGCGTTGATGGGCTGCGCGGTGCTCACCGGGGTCGGCGCGGTGCGCAACACCGCGAAGGTCCGAAAAGGACAGAGCGTGCTCGTGCTCGGTCTCGGCGGGATCGGGTTGTGCGTGGTGCTCGGGGCGAAGCTCGCGGGTGCCGGGCAGATCATCGCGGCCGATCTGGCACCGGAGAAGGAAGCGCTCGCCCGCGCGGCCGGTGCGACGGATTTCCTGGTGAGCGACGACAAACTCGCCAAGCAGGTGCGCGGGCTGACCGAGGGGCGCGGCGCGGACCACGCCTTCGAATGCGTCGGTGCGGCGGCGACGATCCGCGCCGCGTGGAGTTCGGTGCGCCGCGGCGGGCAGTGCACGGTGGTCGGCGTCGGGCGGAAGGACCAGCAGGTCGTGCTGAACCCGCTGGAGATCTTCCACTTCGCCCGCACGCTCACCAGCACCGTCTACGGCGCGTCCGACCCGGATCTCGACATCCCGGTTCTCGCCGACGAGGTCCGTTCTGGCGCGTTGGACTTGGAAACCTTGGTGACGCACCGGATTTCGCTCGACGAGGTCGGCGAGGCGTTCGACCGGATGCGGCGCGGCGAAGGTGCTCGTTCGCTGATCCGGATCGGTGACTGAGAAACGGCCGGGACCCGGAGTCCCGGCCGCTTCGATCAGTCCGCCACGTCCAGCGCGGCCTGGATGATGCTGTCCGCGTCGATCCCGTGGTGCCGGTACACGCTCTCCAGATCGCCTGACTGCCCGAACCGCGTCACGCCCAGGTGGGCTGCCCGCACGCGGTGGACGTTCGCCAGGAAGGCCAGCGTGTGCGGGTGCCCGTCGAGGACCGTCACCATCGGCGCGGACCGTTCGGACGGCAATGCCGATTCCAGGATCCACGTGTCGGCGGTGTCCTGACCCGCTCGCGCCTGCACGGCGCGGAACAGCAGGCCGGGGCTCGTCACGCACACGACGTCGGCGTGCTTGCCCAGCGCGTCCAGCCGGTCGGCGGCTTCCAGCGCCTCGGTGACCATCGCGCCCATCGTCACCAGCGTGACGTCCGGACGCGCCACCGCGGCGGTGCGGATCGGGTACGCGCCCGCCACGACCTGACGGCGGCGGCGTTCTCGCGCGGCCGGATCAGAAGGCACCGCGGCCAGGCTCTGGTCCACCGGACGGGTCGACAGGCGCAGGTACGCGGAAGTCCCATCGGGGCGACCGAGCCGGGCCAGCGACGCGAGCAGGGTCCACTCGACGTCCAACGCGAACGCGGGTTCGTACGTCACGCAACCCGGCTGTTCCAGCCCGACCGACGGCGTGGTCACCGACTGGTGCGCACCGCCCTCGGGCGCGAGCGTGACGCCCGACGGCGTGCCGACCAAAATGGACTGTCCGCCGCCGTAGATGCCGAACGACCACGGTTCCAGCGCGCGCTCCACGAACGGGTCGTAAAGCACCCCGATCGGCAGCAGGGGACGGCCCCAGCGCGACCACGTCGTGCCCAGTTCGCCGAGCGCGCTCACCAGGTTCACCTCGGCGATGCCCAGTTCCAGATGCTGTCCGCTGGGCCGCTCGCGCCAGTGCAGGATCGTCTCCGGGTCGTCGGCGAACCAGTCGACGCGCTCCTGCGGCGACCACACGCCGACCTTGTTGACCCAGCCGCCGAGGTTAGTGCTGGACGAGACGTCCGGGCACAACGTCACCACGAGTTCCGCGGCTTCGGGCGCTTCGCGGGTCAGGTCGAGCAGCGCGCGGCCGAGCGCGGCCTGCGTCGTGGTGCGGCCGGACGGCGTGCGGCCGATGTCGGACGGCAGTGCCGGAACCGGTTGCAGCTCAACGGGTTCTCGTTCCAAGCGGGCGGCGGTCGAAGCGCACAGCTGGGCAGCGGCAGAGCCTTCGGGGAACTTCTGCCACGGGTTGTCCGGCGAGATCCCGACGCGTTCGGCCAGCGCACCCAGCTGCTCGGCGGTCAGCAGCGACGAGTGGTTCTGCGGATGACCTTCGCTGGCGAGGCCGAATCCCTTGACGGTGTAGGCGAAAACGACAGTCGGCCGGTGGTCGTCGATGGCGTCGAACGTGTCCAGCAGCGCGGACAGGTCGTGGCCGCCGAGGTTGCGGATGGCGGCGTGCAGCGTTTCGTCGTCAAGCGTGTCCAGCAGCGGAGCCAGTTCCGGCGTCGTCAGGCGTTCGCGCAGCTGGGCTGGGGTGCAGCGGAGCAGCCGCTGGTACTCCGGGTTCGGCATTTCGTCGATGCGCCCGCGCAGCGCCGAGCCGCCCGGCCGTTCGAACAGTTCCTGCAGCAGCCGTCCGTACTTCACGGTCAGCACCTGCCAGCCGGCCGCCTCGAACATGCCCCGCAGCCGGGTCGCGCCGATGTTCGGGACCACGCGGTCGAGCGACTGCCGGTTCAGGTCGACGATCCACACGACCTCGCCCAGTTCGGCCACGTTCGGGTCGAGAATCGCTTCCCAGCACGCGCCCTCGTCCAGTTCCGCGTCGCCGACCAGGGAGTACTGCCGTCCGGTGCCCGCGCCGCCGCCGTGCGATTCGACGTAGCGCCGCGCCAGCGCGCCCCAGATCGGCGCGGTCGCGCCGATGCCGACCGAACCGGTCGAGTAGTCGACCTGGTCCGGGTCCTTCGAGCGCGACGGGTAGCTCTGCAGGCCGCCGAACTCGCGCAGCGTCGTCAGGTACTTCTCGTCGAGGTCGCCGAGCAAGTAGTTGATCGCGTGCAGCACGGGGAGGCGTGCGGCTTCACCGAAACCCGGTCCTGCGCGCGCAGCCGGGCGAACCACAGCGCGGTCATGATCGACACCATCGAGGCGCTGGAGGCCTGGTGCCCGCCGACCTTGAGCCCGGTCGGATTGGGCCGCACCCGGTTCGCGTGGTCGATGATCGCGGTCGACAGCCACAGCACCCGGTCCTGCACCTCGCGCAGGACGGTCACCGTGTCGTTGTCCGGAAGGCGTTCGGGGGCGGCGCTGCTCACGAAGGATCGGACCTTTCTTGGGCGGAAAGTTCAGGCCAGTCCAGCAGAGCTGGGTAGAGTGCACAACAAGCGCGTTCGACATTGCGCAGAACGCCCAAGTCAGCACCGCGCGGTGCGGAGAGGATTGCGCAGCATGCCCAGCACTCAGCGGCTCGACGCCACCGACGCCCGGATCCTGCTCGCGCTCGGCCGTGCCCCGCGCGCCACCGCGGTCGCGCTCGCCGACGAACTCGGCCTGTCCCGCAACACCGTGCAGAGCCGGCTCGCCCGCCTCGAACAGGGCGACGCGCTGCGCTCGCCCGAACACCGGATCGACCCGGCCGCGCTCGGCTACCCGCTCACCGCGTTCGTGACGGTGCAGGCACGGCAGCGGTTGCTGGACGAAGTCGGCCGCGCGCTCGCCGCGGTGCCGGAGGTGCTGCAGGTGCGCGGATTGACCGGCGCGCAGGACCTTCTGGTGCACGTGGTGGCGACCGACGCCGACGACCTGTACCGGATCGCCGGGGAAATCCTGGAAATCCCCGGCGTCGAGCGCACCAACAACGCGCTCGTCATGCGCGAAATGGTGCCGTACCGGCTCACTCCGCTGCTCGAGCGCGCTGCCGGGCGCTGAGCGTCACGGCTGGTCGTCAGCCGCGCCCTCGCGACGGCTCCGCAGCATGGTCCGGTGCGTCCAGACCAGCAGCGGCGCGGCGAGCAGGCCCCACAGGAACCAGCCCGTCTCGCCGCCCATCAGGCCGAACACCAGCATCAGCGCGACGGTGACCTCGGCGAGGACGAGGATCTTCTGCCACCGCCGGGATTCCGCGGGCGGCACGCCTTGGCTCAGCGTCGCGGCGAACACGGGGTCGCTCGCGGCGAGTTCCTCTTCGATCTTCCGCAGGGCGCTGCGGTCGCGATAGGGCAGCATGATCCCCTCCTCGGGCAGGACGGGCCGGTGATCGCAAGTACCAGTGGAGTACCCGGCCAGGGGCGCCGTCAAGCCCGGGTTTTCCCAGGATTAATCGCCCGCGCGCGGCGGCCGTTGCAAACTGAAACACGTTCTAATAATGTCGCCCGGGTGAGATACGGGATCGTGCTGTTCACCAGCGACCGGGGCATCTCCCCGGCGGCGGCCGCGCAGGCCGCGGAAGAGGCCGGATTCGCGACGTTCTACGTGCCCGAACACACCCACATCCCGGTCCGGCGCGACGCCCCGCATCCGCGGACCGGCGACTCTTCGCTGCCGGACGACCGCTATCTGCGCACGCTCGACCCGTGGGTCGCGCTGGCCAGCGCGGTGCCGGTGACCTCGACGATCCGGCTGGCGACCGCGGTGGCGCTGCCGGTGGAAAGCGACCCGATCACGCTCGCCAAGACCGTCGCGACGCTGGACCACCTGTCCGGCGGCCGGGTCACGCTCGGCGTCGGCTTCGGCTGGAACACCGACGAACTCGCCGACCACGGCGTGCCGGGGAAGCGGCGGCGGACGGCCCTGCGCGAGTACCTCGAGGCGATGCGCGCGCTGTGGACCGAGGAAGAGGCGAGCTACGCGGGCGAGTTCGTGGAGTTCGGGCCGAGCTGGGCGTGGCCGAAACCGGTGCAGGCCAAGGTGCCGGTGGTCGTCGGCGCGGGCGGCACGGAGCGCACGTTCCGCTGGATCGCGCGCCACGGCGACGGCTGGCTCACCACGCCGGCCGAAGGCGACATCGCCGCGAAAGTCGCGCAGCTGCGCGAGATCTGGCGCGAGGAAGGCCGCGAGGGCGAGCCGGAGGTGATCGCGCTCGGCCCGCGCCCGGATCCGGAAGGGCTGGCCCGGCTCGAGGAGGCGGGCGTGACCGAGGTCGTGTTCGGCCTGCCGGACCGCTCCCCGAGCGAGGTCGAAGCGTGGCTGGACCGGCTCGCCGGGAAGCTCGGGCAGCTGGCCGGGACCTGAGCGGCGTCCACTTCGGACAGCGCTACCTCCTTCCGGCGGGGACCGCGCGCTGAAAGAGCGAAGAGCGCCTGAACGGGTGAACTCGGCCGTCGCGCGTCATTCCGGCGAACGCCTTCCCTCTTGTTTCGTGTGGCGGTGACCGGCCGGCACGCCCCCCGACCGGCCGGTCACCGCTTCGCCCGTCTGCGGCGGCGAGGCGAATGGCGCCGCGCGGCACCGCCCGGGACACTGGTCCGGTGCGCATTCCCGTTCCCCGGACCGAAGCGTGACCCCGGAGCTGGCCGAACTGGCCGCCGCCCACGGAGTCGCCACCCGCTACGAAAACGCCGACCACGTCGAAGTGCAGGTCGATCCTGACGTCGTGATCGCGGTATTGGCGCAGCTCGACGTCGACGCCAGTACTCCGCAAGCAATTCAGCGCGAATTGGCCGCGGTGCGAGAAGCCCGCGCGTCGCAAGCGCTCCCGCCGACTGTCGTGGTGCGTGCCGGGCAAGAGCGCGAACTCGGCCGAGCCGCCACCGTCGAACTCGAAGACGGCACCGTGCGTGACGTCGGCACCACACTTCCGGCTGACCTTCCGCTGGGCTGGCACCGGATCGTGACCGCTGAGCAACAGGTCACGCTGGCTGTTGTCCCGGAGCGGCTGCCCGCGGTGCCGCCCGCGTGGGGCTGGATGCTGCAGCTCTACGCGCTGCACTCCGGCGAGTCGTGGGGGATGGGCGATTTCGGCGATCTCGCCGAAATGGCGTCCCGGTCGGCCGCCGAACTGGGCGCGGGCGTGCTGCTCGTCAACCCGGTGCAAGCGATCAGCCCGGCGCATCCGGTCGAGCGGTCGCCGTATTCGCCGTCCAGCCGCCGGTTCGCGAACCCGCTGTACCTGCGGGTGACCGACACCGAAGCGTTCGCCCGCGCCGACGAAGACACCCAGCGGCGGGTGCGGGCGCTCGCGCCGGATCCGATCGGCGAGCTGATCGACTACGACGCCGTGTGGACCGCCAAACGCGCCGCGCTCGACCTGCTGCGCCCGCACCATCCGCGCCCGGTCGAACTGGACGACGACCTTCGCGATTTCGCCGCGTTCGGCGCGCTCGCCGAGGTGCACGGCAGCGACTGGCGCGAGTGGCCCGAGCCGTTGCGCGATCCCGGCAGCGCCGAGGTGGCCGCCGCTCGCGAGGAGCTGGCCGAGCGGATCGAGTTCCACGGCTGGCTGCAGCAGCTCTGTCACGAGCAGCTCGACAACGTCCGCCGCGCCGCGCGCGAAGCGGGCATGCCGGTCGGTGTCGTGCACGATCTGCCGGTCGGGGTGCATCCCGGCGGCGCGGACACCTGGGCGCTGCGGGACGTGTTCGCCGCGCAGGTGCGGGTCGGCGCGCCGCCGGACGCGTTCAACCAGCAGGGCCAGGACTGGAATCTGCCGCCGTGGCGGCCGGACCGGCTCGCCGAAGCCGGGTACGCGCCGTTCCGCGACGTCGTGCGCGGAGTGGTGAAGCACGCCGACGGCATCCGGGTGGACCACGTCGCCGGGATGTGGCGATTGTGGTGGATTCCGCCGGGCGAACCGGCTGGTCGCGGCACGTACGTGCACTACGACGCCGAAGCGATGCTCGGCGTGCTCGCGCTGGAAGCGCACCGCGCGGGCGCGGTCGTGGTGGGGGAGGACCTCGGCACCGTCGAGGACACCGTCACCGAAACCATGCACGAACGCGGCCTGCTCAGCTCCGCGGTGCTGTGGTTCCAGCGCGACTGGGACGCGCCCGGCACGCCGTTCGTCCGCCCGGACCGCTGGGATCCGGACGCGATGGCCAGCATTTCGACGCACGACCTGCCGACCGTCTCCGGCTGGCTCGAGGCCGAGCACGTCCGGGTCCGCGCCGAGCTCGGCCAGCTCGACCGTCCGGCGGAGCAGGAGTACGCCGAGGCGGCGGCGGAGCGGAAGGCGCTGCTCGAACTGGTTGCCGGCGAAGGAATTCCGGACGACGACTTGGTGGTCGCCTTGCACGCGCTGCTCGCCTCGGCGGCGTCGCGGCTCGTGCTCACCGCCCCCGCGGACGTCGTCGGCGAACGGCGCCAGCCGAACCTGCCGGGCACGGTGGATGAGTACCCTAACTGGCGCATCCCCCTTCCCGTCACCGTCGACGGGTTCTTCGCCGACCCGCGGGTGCGGGCGGCGATCGCCCCGCTCGCCGCCGCGCGCCCGCTGCGCTGAACGCTCGAAAAGCCCGTCCGGACAACGAAAACCGATGCCCAAGGAGAAGCCCTGTGCGGCCCTGGCCCGGAAAGCCCTACCCGCTCGGCGCGACCTACGACGGCGTGGGGACGAACTTCGCGCTGTTCTCCGAGGTCGCCGAGCACGTCGATCTCTGCCTGTTCGACGAGGAGGGCAACGAGACCCGCTCGCGGCTGGAGGAAGTCGACGGCTTCGTCCACCACGGCTACCTGCTCGGCGTCGGCCCCGGACAGCGGTACGGATTCCGCGTGCACGGACCGTACGACCCGAGCCGCGGCCAGCGCTGCAATCCGAGCAAGCTGCTGATCGACCCGTACGCCAAGGCGCTGTCCCGCGGCGTCGACTGGTCCGAGGCGCTGTTCAGCTACCGCTTCGACGACCCGGAGCAGTTCAACGAGGACGATTCGGCGGGCCACGTTCCGTATTCGCTCGTGGTGAGCCCGTTCTTCGACTGGGCCAACGACCGGGCTCCCGGGGTGCCGTACCACGAAACGGTCATTTACGAAACGCACGTGCGCGGCATGACGATGACGCATCCGTTCGTGCCCGAGCGGCTGCGCGGCACGTACGCCGGGCTGGCGCACCCGGCGATCGTCGAGCACCTGCAGAAGCTCGGCGTGACCACGGTGGAGCTGATGCCGGTGCACCAGTTCGTCACCGACCACGGCCTCGACGAAAAGGGCCTGCGCAACTACTGGGGCTACAACACGATCGGCTACTTCGCGCCGCACGACGCGTACGCCGCGATGCAGGGCCAGGGCGGGCAGGTCCAGGAGTTCAAGGGCATGGTCCGTGCCCTGCACGAGGCCGGCATCGAGGTGATCCTCGACGTGGTCTACAACCACACCGCCGAGGGCAACCACCTCGGCCCGACGCTGTCCATGCGCGGCATCGACAACGAGGCGTACTACCGCCTGGTCGAGGACGATCCGCAGTACTACATGGACTACACCGGCACCGGGAACTCGCTCAACGTGCGCAGCCCGCACACGCTGCAGCTGATCATGGACTCGCTGCGGTACTGGGTGACCGAAATGCACGTGGACGGCTTCCGGTTCGACCTCGCCTCGGCGCTGGCCCGCGAGTTCTACGACGTCGACCGGCTGTCGACGTTCTTCGACCTCGTGCAGCAGGACCCGATCGTGAGCCAGGTCAAGCTGATCGCCGAACCGTGGGACGTCGGGCCCGGCGGCTACCAGGTCGGCAACTTCCCTCCGCTGTGGACCGAATGGAACGGGCAGTACCGCGACACGGTGCGCGATTTCTGGCGCGGCGAACCGTCCACGCTGGGCGAGTTCGCGTCGCGGATCACCGGTTCGTCGGATCTGTACCAGGACGACGGCCGCCGCCCGTTCGCGTCGATCAACTTCGTCACCGCGCACGACGGTTTCACGCTCACCGACCTGGTGTCCTACAACGAAAAGCACAACGAGGCCAACGGCGAGGACAACCGCGACGGCGCGGACGACAACCGGTCGTGGAACTGCGGCGTCGAAGGCCCGACCGACGACAAAGAGGTCCTCGCGCTGCGCGCACGGCAGCGCCGGAACCTGCTCGCCACGCTCCTGCTGTCGCAAGGCGTGCCGATGCTGCTGCACGGCGATGAACTCGGCCGCACCCAGCAGGGCAACAACAACGCCTACTGCCAGGACACCGAACTGTCCTGGATGGACTGGGAACTCGCCGCGGAGAACTCGGACCTGGTCGAGTTCACCGCCGCGCTGACCGCGTTCCGCAAGGCGCATCCGGTGTTCCGCCGCCGCCGGTTCTTCCAGGGCAAACCGGTGCGCAAGGGGGAGGAGCTGGGCGACATCGCCTGGTTCACCCCCGCCGGCGAGGAGATGACCGAGCAGAACTGGGACGACGCGTTCGGCAAGTCCGTGGTGATTTTCCTGAACGGGGAAGGGATTCCGGACCTCGACCCGCGCGGGATGCCGGTGGAGGACGATTCGTTCCTGCTCGCGTTCAACGCGCACTGGGAGGACATCGCGATGACTCTGCCCGGCAACGGCTACGGTCGCGAATGGACAGTCGTCGTCGACACCGCGACCGGCACGGTCGGGCACAGCGACGTCGAGCCGGTCGAAGGCGGCGGCAAGTTCACGCTCGCCGCGCGTTCCCTCGTGGTGCTCCAGCGCACCGCCAAGGAGGGCGAATGAGCACGCCGTCCTCGACCTATCGCGTACAGCTGCGGCCGGAGTTCGGTTTCGCCGACGCCGCCGCGATCATGGACTACTTGCACGAGCTGGGCATCGGCGCGTTGTACGGCTCGCCGATGCTCGACGCGACGCCCGGGTCCACGCACGGTTACGACGTCACCAACCCGACGCGCGCCCGGGGCGAACTGGGCGGCGAGGAAGCGCGAAAGGCGTTGTCGGCGCGGCTGAAAGACGCCGGGCTCGGGTTTGTGGTGGACATCGTGCCGAACCACATGTCGGTCGAGGTGCCTAAGGCGAACTCGTGGTGGTGGGATGTGCTGCGGAATGGCCAGGATTCGCCGTACGCGCCGTTTTTCGACATCGACTGGAGCCGGGGAAGGCTGCTGCTGCCGGTGCTCGGCGACGACAGCGACGAGGTGACTGTCGAAGGGGACGAACTGGTCTACTACGACCACCGGTTCCCGATCGCGCCCGGCACCGGCGAGGGCACGCCGCGGGAAGTGCACGCGCGCCAGCATTACGAACTCGTCGGCTGGCGGCGCGGCAACCGGGAGCTGAACTACCGGCGGTTCTTCGACATCACGAACCTGGCCGCGGTCACCGTGGAGCGGCCGGAGGTGTTCGCCGAAACGCACGGCGAGGTGCTGCGCTGGGTGTCCGACGGCGACGTCACCGGCCTGCGCGTGGACCATCCGGACGGGCTCGCCGACCCGGGCGGCTACTTCCGGCGGCTCCGCGAGGGCGCGCCGGGGGCGTGGCTGGTGGCGGAGAAGATCCTGCACCCGGGCGAGGCGCTGCCGCAGAGCTGGCCGGTCGACGGGACCACCGGATACGACGCGCTGCGCGAGATCACCGGTGTTTTCGTGGACCCGGCCGCCGCGCCGGTCTTCACCCGGCTCGCCGCCGAACAAGGCGTGCGCACCGACTACCACGCGGTCGAAGAAGGCGCGCGGAGGTTGGTGACCGACGGCATCCTGGTCGCCGAGGTGCACCGGATCGCCGCGCTGCTCCAGGGCGTGGACGCCGACGCGGCCCGCGCCGCCGTGGCCGAGGTGATGATCGCGTTCCCGGTCTACCGCTCGTACCTCCCTGAGGGGGCCGGGCACTGGGCGACCGCTGTCGCGCGGGCGCGCAAGCGGCGGCCCGAGCTGGCCCCCGCGCTCGACGCGCTGGACAGCCAGGTGCGCGGCGAGCCGGACGGCGAGCTGGCGACGCGGATCCAGCAGACGTCCGGCATGGTCGTCGCGAAGGGCACCGAGGACACGACGTTCTACCGGTTCACCCGGTTCGCCGCGCTGAACGAGGTCGGCGGCAATCCGGACCGTTTCGGGCTGAGCGCCGGGGAATTCCACACCCTGGCCGCGGGCCGGGCGGCCGCGGCCCCGGCCACGATGACCACGCTGACCACTCACGACACGAAGCGGTCCGAGGACACCCGGGCCCGGATGGCCGCGCTGTCGGAGGTCGCGGACGAGTTCGCCGTCGCGGTCCGCCGCTGGACCGCCGCGCGCGGCATCGACGAGCCGGCGCTGAATCTCCTGGCGTGGCAGACGCTCGTGGGCGCGTGGCCGATCTCGCCGGAGCGGCTCCGCGACTACCTCGACAAAGCCGCGAAGGAAGCGAAACTCCGCACCTCCTGGACGGACCACGACGAGGACTTCGAACGTGCCGTCGCCGAGTGGCCGTCCGCGGTGCTGGGCGACGCTTCGCTGGCGGCGGACGTCGAGGCGTTCGTCAACCGGGTGCGCGGCGCGGGCTGGGCGAATTCGCTCGGGCAGAAGCTGGTGCAGCTGGCCGGACCTGGCGTGCCGGACGTCTACCAGGGCACCGAACTGTGGGACTACTCGCTGGTCGACCCGGACAACCGCCGCAAGGTCGACTACGACGTCCGGCGCTCCTTGCTCGAACGCGTCCAAGCGGGCGAACAGCCGGAGATCGACGAGACCGGCGCGGCGAAACTCCTGGTGGTGCACCATGCGCTGACCCTGCGCCGGGACCGGCCGGAGCTCTTCACCGGATACCGGCCGTTGCACGCCGAAGGCGTTGCGGCGGAACACCTTCTGGCCTTCGAACGCGGTGCCGGCCTGACCGTGGCGGTCACGCGGCTGCCGCTGGGACTGGAGCGTGCGGGCGGCTGGCGCGACACCGTTCTGCCGCTGCGCGCTGGCGAATGGACCGACGTGCTGACCGGACGCGGAGTAGGCGACGCCCCGCAGGCGTCCGCGTTGTTCGACCAGTACCCGGTCGCGTTGCTGGTGCGGGAGGACTCCTGATGTTCCGCGTATGGGCCCCGTCCGCCGAGCGCGTCCGCGTCCGCGTGGACGGCACCGATCACGAGATGACCGCCGCCGGCAACGGCTGGTGGCAGGCCGACGTCACCGGCACGGACTACGCGTTCCTGCTCGGCGACGACGACCGTCCGCTGCCGGACCCGCGCTCGCTGCGCCAGCCGAACGGCGTGCACGAAGCCTCGCGCGTCTACGACCATTCCGCCTTCGCCTGGACCGACCAGTCGTGGACCGGACGGCAGCTGCCCGGCGGGGTGGTCTACGAACTGCACGTCGGCACCTTCACCGAGGCAGGCACGTTCGACGCGGTCATCGACCGGCTCGGGCACCTCGTCGACCTCGGCGTCACGCACGTCGAACTGCTGCCGGTGAACTCCTTCGACGGCACCGCAGGCTGGGGCTACGACGGCGTCCTCTGGGGCGCGGCGCACGAACCCTACGGCGGCCCGGACGGGCTGAAACGCCTGGTCGACGCCTGTCACGCGCGCGGGCTCGCGGTCGTGCTCGACGTCGTCTACAACCATCTCGGCCCGTCCGGCGCGTACCTCGACCGGTTCGGCCCGTACTTCGCCGGCCGCACCGACTGGGGCGCCGGCCTGAACCTCGACGGTCCCGGTTCCGACGAAGTCCGCCGTTACGTCATCGACAACGCCCTCGGCTGGCTGCGCGACTTCCACGTCGACGGCCTGCGCCTCGACGCCGTGCACGCCCTGGTCGACAAACGCGCCGTGCACCTGCTGGAGGAGCTGTCCGCCGAGGTCGACGCGCTGTCAGCCGCGCTGAACCGCCCGCTGACGTTGATCGCGGAGTCCGACCAGAACGACCCGAAGCTCGTCACCACCCGCGACGCCGGCGGCTACGGCCTGCACGCGCAGTGGTCCGACGACCTGCACCACGCGCTGCACGTCCGGCTCACCGGCGAAACCACCGGTTACTACACCGATTTCGCCGAGCGCGGCGCGCTGGCCACCACCCTCCGGGAGGCGTTCTTCCACGCCGACACGTGGTCGTCGTTCCGCGAGCGCACGCACGGCCGCCCGCTCGACCGGCGCGTCGCCCCCGGCCACCGGTTCCTGGCCTACCTGCAGGACCACGACCAGATCGGCAACCGCGCGACCGGCGACCGGCTGTCCGCGACCGTTTCGCCCGGCCTGCTGGCCTGCGGCGCCGCGGTGGTGTTCTGCTCGCCGTTCACGCCGATGCTGTTCATGGGCGAGGAGTGGGCCGCGGAGACGCCGTGGCAGTTCTTCGCGTCGTTCCCGGACCCGGAGCTGGCCGAGGCCGTCCGCACCGGCCGCCGCCGCGAATTCGCCCGGCACGGCTGGGGCGAAACGGACGTCCCGGACCCGATGGACCCGGCCACCGTCGCCCGCTCGCGGCTCGACTGGACCGAACCGGCCAAACCGGGCCACCGGGAGATCCTCGGCCTGTACCGGACGCTGATCCGGCTTCGCCGCGAGCACCCGGATCTCGCCGACCCGCGGCTGGACCGGGTCGTCGTGGACACCGCGCCGGACGACGCGTGGCTGGTCCTGCACCGGGGCGCGCTGCGGCTGGCGTGCAACTTCGGGCCGGAGCCGGTCGAGCTTCCGGTGGCGGGGGAGGTGCTGGCTTCGTGGGGGAATCCCGAAGTCGGCGGTGCTGCGACGGCGTTGCCCGCTGAGTCGTTCGTCCTGGTCGCTACCGGGTGACCTCGGGGCAGCGGCGGAGAGCGACTGTCCCGAAACCCTCAACCCGAGGTCGCGGGTCGCTTCGGGGCACGCCCGGGTCGGAACCCCTGCCGGCGGCGTCGTCGGCCCAGGTCATCACCCCTGCCTGGGCAAGTTCAGCCAAGCGCCGGAGCCCGCCGCCGCCCCGGGTTTGAAAAGATCGGCGCATGGCACAACGACCCGCATCCGACAACCAGGTTCTCGCCGGACGCCCGTTCCCGCTCGGCGCCCACCCGGAGGCGGGCGGCGTCCGGTTCGCGGTGACGTCCGCCGTCGCCGACGCGGTCGAGGTGTGCCTCATCGGAGACGACGGGTCCGAGCGGCGGATCGAACTGACCGAACGCACGTTCGGCGTCTGGCACGGCCTCGTCCCGGGCGTCACGGTCGGGCAGCGCTACGGCTACCGCGTGCACGGTCCGTACGACCCGGCGCACGGCTACCGGTGCAACCCGGCCAAGCTCCTCGTCGACCCGTACGCGCGCCGGATCGACGGGAAGCTCGTCAGCCTGCACGCCGCACAGGGCTTCACCGGCGACCCGGAGCGCGGTCCGATGTCCACTGTGGACTCATTGGGCGCCGTGCCGCTGTCGGTCGTCACCTCGCCGGGCGGACAGGACACCGGGATCAAGCCCGAGGTCCCGTTCGAGGAGTCGGTGATCTGCGAGCTGCACGTGAAGGGGTTCACCCAGCAGCATCCGTTCATCCCGGAGGCGCTGCGCGGCACGTACCTCGGCCTCGCGCACCCGGTCGCGATCGAGCATCTGACCCGGCTCGGCGTGACGACCGTCGAACTGCTGCCGGTGCACTCGTTCGCCGACGAGCCCGCGCTGATCCGCTCGGGACGGCACAACTACTGGGGCTACTCGCCGCTGGGCTACTTCGCGCCGCACGCCGGGTACGCGAGCGAGCCGGGCCGCGAGGTCGAGGAGTTCCGCACGATGGTGGCGGCACTGCACGCGGCCGGCATCGAGGTGCTGCTCGACGTCGTCTTCAACCACACCTGCGAAGGCGGCCCGGACGGTCCGACGCTCTCGCTGCGCGGCCTCGACGCCCCGGCGTACTACCTGCACACCCGCCGCGGCCACATGGCCGACCTCACCGGCTGCGGCAACACCCTCGACGCCGGTTCGCCGACGGTCGTCCGGCTGGTCACCGACTCGCTGCGGTACTGGACGCAGGAGATGGGCGTCGACGGGTTCCGCTTCGACCTGGCGAGCACGCTCGGCCGCCCGCGCGGCGAGATGTTCGACCGCGAATCCACGATGCTCACCGCGATCACGACCGACCCGGTGCTGTCGCGCTGCAAGCTGATCGCCGAACCGTGGGACGCGACCGGCGAGGGCTACCGCGTCGGCGACTTCGGCGCGCAGTGGGCCGAGTGGAACGGCCGCTACCGCGACACCGTCCGCGACTTCTGGCGCGGCGCGACCGGCGTGCGGGACCTCGCGTACCGGTTGTCCGGCTCGTCGGATCTGTACGACCACAACCTGCGCCGTCCGTGGCAGTCGATCAACTTCGTCACCGCGCACGACGGCTTCACGTTGCGGGATCTGGTGTCCTACAACGAAAAGCACAACGAGGCCAACGGCGAGGACAACCGCGACGGCACGAACGACAACCGGTCGTGGAACCACGGTGCCGAGGGCGAGACCGACGACCCGGCGATCGTCGCGCTGCGCACCCGCCAGGCGCGCAACCTGTTCGCGACGCTGCTGCTGTCCACCGGCACGCCGATGTTCGCCGCGGGCGACGAGATGTGGCGGACCCAGTACGGCAACAACAACGCCTACTGCCTCGACGACGAGACGTCGTGGATCGACTGGACCCCGACCGAGGCCTCGGAGCCGATGCTCGACTTCGCCCGCCGCGTGATCCGGCTGCGCGCGCACAGCCCGGCGCTGCGGCAGCCGGAGTTCTTCGAGGGCCGCACGACGGTCACCGGCAAGCCCGACCTCGTCTGGTTCCGCCCGGACGGCGAGGAGTTCGACGAGATCGACTGGTTCGACGAGGACCGCCGCACGCTCTGCATGTGGATCGACGGGTCGAACAGCCAGGCGCGCAACCGCGAGGGCGAGCTCGTCACCGACCACTCGTGGCTGCTGGTGCTGCACGCGGGCGCGGAACCGGCCGAGATCGTCCTGCCCGGCCCGGAGTACGGCGAGACCTTCAAGCCCACTTTGGACACCAGCACCGCCGACGGCACCCCGGCCCATCCCGGCGTGCTCGAGCCGAAGACGCGGATCACGGTCGAGGCGCGGTCGCTGCTGTTGCTGCGCGCGCCGCGGGACACGGTCGAGATCCCGCAGCTGTAACCCGCCCCGGCAGAGGTCCGTGAAGGACTCCTTGCCGGAATCGGATTCCCCCAAGGAGTCCTTCACGGACGGCAACGCACGCTCCGGACTTCCGCCCCGATACTCACGGGTAATCACCGGAACGCGCCGCCGATTGTTAACGCAATTCGGCGCGCGTGTTGCGGACGGGGGTCCGGAATGCGTCCGGGAGTTCCGCCGAATGGGCGCGTTTCGCCCGACCGGGTGGCGGGAATTGCAGAAAAAGGCCCCGCTGTCAACGGCTTTGGAGGAATCAGGCACACTGACCGTGCTCGCGAAAGCACACTCCGACCACCCTCCCACCCACCGTGAAAAAGGGGCATTGCCATGACCGGCAGGCTCGGGATCGACGACGTCGCACCCATTGTCAGCTGCGGCCGGCATCCGGCCAAAGCCGTTGCAGGCGAACATTTCCCCGTCACCGCCACGGTCTGGCGGGAGGGCCACGACGCGGTCGCCGCGACGGTCGCCTGGCGCGGTCCCGGCGACCGCGCCGCGCGCCAGACCCGGATGGCCGAACAGGGCCGCGGGCTCGACCGGTTCGGCGCGGTGATCGTGCCCGACGCCGAGGGCATGTGGACCTATCGCGTGGACGCGTGGAGCGATCCGTGGGCCACCTGGGAGCACGCGGTCGAGGTGAAGATCGCCGCCGGGCAGGGGCCGGGGGAGCTGGCCAACGACCTCGAGAGCGGGGCGCGGCTGCTCGACCGCGTGTCGCGCCGCCCGGAGCGCCGGGCCGAGCGCCCGCTGCTCGCCGGGGCCGCGGCCGCGCTGCGCGACGAGGAGCGCGATCTCGCCGAGCGCGTCGGACCGGCGCTCTCGCCCGAGGTCCGCCAGCTCATGCACGACTTCCCGGTGCGCGAGCTGATCACCAAGGGCCGCACGCTGAAGCTGTGGGTCGACCGCAAGCGCGCGGCTTTCGGTTCCTGGTACGAATTCTTCCCCCGCTCCACCGGCGGGGTCGACGCGCAGGGCCGCGCGGTGCACGGCACCTTCGCCACCGCCGAGCGCGAGCTGGACCGCATCGCGGGCATGGGCTTCGACGTCGTCTACTTGCCGCCGGTGCACCCCATCGGACGGGTGAACCGCAAGGGCCCCAACAACACTCTGGACGCGACGCCGGACGACGTCGGCTCGCCGTGGGCGATCGGAGCCGACGAGGGCGGGCACGACGCGATCCACCCGCAGCTGGGCACGATCGAGGACTTCGACTCGTTCGTGGCGCGCGCGGAGGAACTCGGCCTCGAGGTCGCGCTCGACCTCGCGCTGCAGGCCGCGCCGGACCACCCGTGGGTGGTCAAGTACCCGGAGTTCTTCACCACCCGCCCGGACGGCACCATTGCGTACGCGGAGAACCCGCCGAAGAAGTACCAGGACATCTACCCGGTCAACTTCGACAACGACCCGCGCGGCATCTACGACGAGGTGCTGCGCGTCGTGCTGCACTGGGTGTCGCACGGGGTGCGGATCTTCCGGGTCGACAACCCGCACACCAAGCCGCCGGACTTCTGGGCGTGGCTGATCCAGTCGGTGAAGGACGCGCATCCGGACGTGCTGTTCCTCGCCGAGGCGTTCACCCGTCCGGCCCGGCTGTGGGGGCTGGCGAAACTCGGCTTCACGCAGAGCTACACGTACTTCACCTGGCGCACGACGAAAGAAGAGCTGATCGAGTTCGGCACGGACCTCGTCGCGCACTGGGACCACGGACGGCCGAACCTGTTCGTCAACACTCCGGACATCCTGCACGAATCGCTGCAGCACGGCGGTCCGGGCATGTTCGCGCTGCGCGCCGCGCTCGCCGCGACGATGTCGCCGACCTGGGGCGTGTACTCCGGCTACGAACTGTTCGAATCCGAGGCGGTGCGGCCGGGCAGCGAGGAGTACCTCGACTCGGAGAAGTACCAGCTGCGCCCGCGCGATTTCGCCCGCGCGCTCGCCGAGGGCCGTTCGCTGGAACCGTGGCTGACCCGGCTCAACGCCGTCCGCCGCGCGCACCCGGCGCTGCAGGGCATGCGGTCGCTGCGCTTCCACCACATCGACAACGACGCGCTGCTCGCCTACTCCAAACAGGACCCGGCGACCGGGGACACGGTCGTCGCGGTGGTGAACCTCGACCCGCACAACGCGCAGGAGGGCACGCTCTGGCTCGACCTGCCGTCGCTCGGCTTCGACTGGTCCGAACGGCTCATCGCGCACGACGAGGTCACCGGCGAGACGTGGGACTGGGGCCAGGCGAACTTCGTCCGGCTCGAACCGTGGCGGGCGGTCGCGCACATCGTGGCGCTGCGCCGCAGGCTCGCGGCCTGACGGCTTCTTCGACACGAGTGGTTATCCCGGAGCGGATCGGGATAACCGTATTCAGCACCGGCAAACTCACGACAAGGTGGAACGGATGGACGAGGAGAGCCGGCCCGGCGCCGCGGCGGGACTGGCGGACGTGCCGCACACCGGGGAGGCGATGACCGCCGACGGCATGCTGGTCGAGCCGCAGGCGGACGACTTCGCGCACGCGCACGCGGCGCCGAAGGACCCGGAATGGTTCAAGAGCGCGGTGTTCTACGAGGTGCTGGTGCGCGCGTTCGCCGATTCGAACGGCGACGGCACCGGCGACCTGCGCGGGCTGGCCGGCCGGCTCGACTACCTCGCCTGGCTCGGCGTGGACTGCCTGTGGCTGCCGCCGTTCTACGCCTCGCCGCTGCGCGACGGCGGGTACGACATCAGCGATTTCCGTGCCGTGCTGCCGGAATTCGGCAGCGTCGAGGACTTCGTGTACCTGCTCGACGAGGCGCACCGGCGCGGCATCCGGGTGATCACCGACCTGGTGCTGAACCACACGTCGGACGCGCATCCGTGGTTCCAGCAGTCGCGCTCGGACCCGGACGGCCCGTACGGCGACTACTACGTGTGGAGCGACGACGATTCCCGCTACGCCGACGCGCGGATCATCTTCGTCGACACCGAAACGTCGAACTGGACCTACGACCCGGTGCGCGGCCAGTTCTACTGGCACCGGTTCTTCTCCCACCAGCCGGACCTGAACTACGAGAACCCGGCCGTGCAGGACGCGATGATCGACGTGCTGCGATTCTGGCTGGACATCGGCATCGACGGCTTCCGCCTGGACGCGGTGCCCTACCTGTTCGAACAGGAGGGCACCAACTGCGAGAACCTGCCGCGCACGCACGATTTCCTCAAGCGCTGCCGGAAAGTGGTCGACGACGAGTACCCCGGCCGGATCCTGCTGGCCGAGGCGAACCAGTGGCCGACCGACGTGGTCGAGTACTTCGGCGACGCGGAGTCCGGCGGCGACGAATGCCACATGGCGTTCCACTTCCCGCTGATGCCGCGGATCTTCATGGCCGTGCGCCGGGAGTCGCGGTTCCCGATCTCGGAGATCCTGCTGCAGACGCCGCAGATCCCGTCCGGCACGCAGTGGGGCATCTTCCTGCGCAACCACGACGAGCTGACGCTCGAGATGGTCAGCGACGAAGAGCGCGACTACATGTACTCCGAGTACGCCAAGGACCCGCGGATGAAGGCCAACATCGGCATCCGCCGGCGGCTGGCCCCGCTGCTGGACAACGACCGCAACCAGCAGGAGCTGTTCACCGCGCTGCTGCTGTCGCTGCCCGGGTCGCCGGTGCTGTACTACGGCGACGAGATCGGCATGGGCGACAACATCTGGCTCGGCGACCGCGACGCCGTCCGCACGCCGATGCAGTGGACGCCCGACCGCAACGCCGGGTTCTCCACCTGCGACCCGGGCCGGATCTACCTGCCGGTGATCATGGACCCGGTGTACGGGCACCAGGCGCTTAACGTCGAGGCGCAGGCCGACAACGCGGCGTCGCTGCTGAACTGGACGCGCCGGATGATCGAGGTCCGCAAGCAGCACCACGCGTTCGGCCAGGGCGATTTCACCGACCTCGGCGGCTCGAACCCGAGCGTGCTCGCCTACCAGCGCCGGTGGCTGCGCCCGGACGGCCGCGAGGACGTCGTGCTGTGCGTCAACAACCTGTCCCGTTTCCCGCAGCCGGTGGAACTGGACCTGTCCGCGCACCAGGGCGCGACGCCGGTCGAGCTGACCGGCGGCGTGCGCTTCCCGGACATCGGCGAGCTGCCGTACCTGCTCACGCTGCCCGGGCACGGGTTCTACTGGTTCCAGCTGCTCGAGCCGGAAGAATGAGGTGAGTCCGCTGTCGCACCACGGTCCCCCGTCCGAACTGTCCGAGCTGTCCGGGGCGCTGGCCGCCCTGCTGCCGGACTGGCTGCCCGCGCAGCGCTGGTTCGCGGGCAAGGACCGGCCGGTCGACGAGGTCCGCCCGGCCGGCCTCACCGTGCTGGACGGCCCGGATCCGCTGCTGGTGCACGCGGTCGTCGACGTGGTGCAGGGCGACCGCACCGAGCCCTACCAGCTGCTGATCGGCCGCCGGTCCGGGATTCCCGAGGTCGCGTCGGCGGCGCTGCTCGGCGACCGGCTTTACGAGGCGAGCGGCGACGCGGACCTCGCCGCCGGGCTTCTCGACCGGATGGCGGCGGGCGAGTCCGTCGGGCCGCTGCGGTTCGCGGCGGAACCGGACGCGACGCTCGAGCGCGGGCTGCGTTCGCGGCCGATCACCGCGGAGCAGAGCAACACCTCGCTGGTGTACGGCGGGCAGTACATCCTCAAGCTGTTCCGCAAGCTCAGCCCGGGCATGAACAAAGACCTGCTGCTGCACCGCGCGCTGCAGAAAGCCGGGTGCAAGCACGTGGCGCGCGTGGTCGGCTCGATCTCCGGCGAACTGCACGGCGAACCGGCGACGATGGGGATGCTGCAGGAGTTCCTGCCGGACGCGGTCGACGGGTGGGCGATGGCGACCACGAGCGTGCGGGACCTGCTGGCCGAACCGGACCAGTCGGCGGAGGAAGCGGGCGGCGACTTCGCCGGCGAGGCCGAGCGGCTGGGCGCCGCGGTGGCCGAGGTGCACGCGGACCTCGCGACCGCGCTCGGCACCGAGCCCGCGGACAGCGACGAGCTGGACCGCACGGTGCGCGCGATGACCGAGCGTCTCGACCAGGTGTCCGAGGCGGTCCCGGAGCTGGCCGTGTACGCGCCCGCGCTGCGCGAAGTGTTCGAAGCGGTGCGCGCGCACGAGGCGCCGATCTCGCTGCAGTACATCCACGGCGATCTGCACTTGGGCCAGGTGCTGCGTACCGTCAACGGATGGCTGCTGCTGGACTTCGAAGGCGAACCGGCCGCCCCGGTCGCGGAACGGCACGCGCTGCGCTCGCCGCTGCGCGACGTCGCGGGCATGCTGCGGTCGTTCGACTACGCGGCGCACCAGCGGCTCGTCGGGCAGCCCGAGAACGCGGACGTGACCCGGCACGCGATGGAATGGGCCCGGCGCAACCGCGCCGCGTTCTGCGCCGGGTACGCCCGCGCCGGCGGCCCGGTCGGCGACCCGCGGGAGCACGCGGACCTGCTCCGCGCCTTTGAACTGGACAAAGCGGTGTACGAGGTCGCCTACGAGCACGCGAACCGGCCGGACTGGCTGAGCGTGCCCCTGGCGGCGATCGCCCGCAGCACCGACGGAAGCGAGTGACCCCTGTGAACGCTGTCCCCGCGGATCTGCCCTCGGCGGCGCCGTCACCGATCGACATCGACCGGCTGCTGGCAGGCGAGCACCACGACCCGCATTCGGTGCTCGGCGTGCACACCGTCGGCAGCGACATCGTCGTGCGCGCGCTGCGCCCGGGCGCGACGTCGGTGTCGGTCGTCGCCGGAGAGCGACGCGTCCCGCTGGATCGCGTGGCGGACGCGCTGTTCGCCGCGACGCTGCCGGAACACCCCGGCGACTACCGGATCGAAGTCGGCTACGACAACCAGACGGTCGTCACCGACGACCCGTACCGCTGGCTGCCGACGGTGGGGGAGCTGGACCAGCACCTCATCGGCGAAGGACGGCACGAGCGGCTGTGGGACGTCCTCGGCGCGCACGTGCGCCGGTACGACACCCCGAACGGAGTCGTCGAAGGCGTGTCTTTCGCGGTGTGGGCGCCGACCGCGCGCGGCGTCCGGGTGATCGGCGACTTCAACGCGTGGGAGGGCCGCGGCCATCCGATGCGCTCGCTCGGGTCGTCCGGCGTGTGGGAGCTGTTCGTGCCCGGCGTTTCCGTCGGCAGCTGCTACAAGTTCCGCATCCTCGGCGCGGACGGGCACTGGCACGAGAAGGCCGACCCGATGGCGTTCGCCACCGAGGTGCCGCCCGCGACCGCGTCGAAGGTGACCGAATCCGAGTACACCTGGGGCGACGGCGACTGGGTCGCCCGGCGCGAGGCGACCGACTGGGCGGACGCGCCGATGAGCGTGTACGAGGTGCACCTCGGCTCGTGGCGGCCCGGGCTCGGCTACCGCGAACTGGCCGACCAGCTGGCCGACTACGTCGAGGAAACCGGCTTCACCCACGTCGAGTTCCTGCCGGTGGCCGAGCATCCGTTCGGCGGCTCGTGGGGCTACCAGGTCACCTCGTACTACGCGCCGACGTCGCGGTTCGGCTCGCCGGACGACTTCCGGTACCTGGTCGACCATCTGCACCAGCGCGGCATCGGCGTGCTCGTGGACTGGGTGCCCGCGCATTTCCCGCGCGACATCTGGGCGCTGGCGCGGTTCGACGGCAGCCCGCTGTACGAGCACGAGGACCCGCGCCGCGGCGAGCAGCCGGACTGGGGCACGCTCGTGTTCAACTTCGGCCGCAACGAGGTGCGCAACTTCCTGGTCGCGAACGCACTGTTCTGGCTGGAGGAGTACCACCTCGACGGCCTGCGCGTGGACGCGGTCGCGTCGATGCTGTACCTCGACTACTCCCGCAAGGAAGGGGAGTGGCTGCCGAACGAGTACGGCGGCCGGGAAAACCTTGACGCCGTACGGTTTCTGCAGGAACTGAACGCGACTGTCTACAAGCGACACCCGGGTGTGGTGATGGTGGCCGAGGAGTCCACCGCGTGGCCCGGCGTCACCCGCCCGACGCATCTGGGCGGTCTCGGATTCGGCTTCAAGTGGAACATGGGCTGGATGCACGACACGCTCCGTTACCTGTCGCACGAGCCGATCCACCGGGCGTACCACCACAACGAGATGACCTTCTCGCTCGTGTACGCGTGGAGCGAGAACTTCGTCCTGCCGCTGTCGCACGACGAAGTGGTGCACGGCAAGGGTTCGCTGTGGGAACGGATGCCGGGCGACGACTGGAACAAGGCGGCCGGGCTGCGCGCGCTGCTGGCGTTCATGTGGGCGCATCCGGGCAAGCAATTGCTGTTCATGGGCGGCGAATTCGGCCAGCCGCGCGAATGGTCGGAGTCGCGGCCGCTGGACTGGCCCCTGCTGGAAACCCCGCTGCACCGCGGCGTGCGCGACCTGGTCCGGCAGCTGAACGCGGTCTACCGGGACACCGCCGCGCTGTTCAGCGGCGACGTCCGGCCGGAAGGCTTCCGCTGGATCGACGCGAACGACTCGGCCGGGAACGTGCTGAGCTTCCTGCGCCTGGGCGCGGACGGTTCGCGGCTGGCCTGCATCGCGAACTTCGCCGGAGTCCCGCACCACGACTACCGGGTGGGGCTCCCGTCCGCCGGCCGGTGGACCGAGGTGCTGAACACGGACGCGGAAGCGTACGGCGGCTCCGGAGTCGGGAACCTGGGCGCGGTGGAAGCGACGGAGGAACCGTGGCACGGACAGCCCGCGTCGGCGGTGCTGCAACTGCCGCCGAGCGGGGTGCTGTGGTTGCTGGAGGAACGCCCCGCCGAAGACTGACCTGTCCACCGCTTTCGCTTCCCAGGCCGGGAGGGAACCCCGAGTCCATCGGGTTCCCTCACGGCCTTCCTGCCGTATTGCCCCTCCGGATTGCCCCTCCGGTCCTCCGGTGCTGCCCGGAATTCCTCTGGCAAGCGTCGTTTCCCGGCTCCGGTCGGAAAATGACCCACGGAGCGTCTTGCCGGTGGAGCCGCTGGTCGGCATACTTTGTTGCCATCCACAACAAACCCGGGGTGGCGCCGCCAGGCCGCCCCTCGAGTGATCGAGGGATGACAATGACGTCCACGCACACCCCCTCTCGCTGGCGGCTGCTCGCGGTCCCCGCGGCGCTCGTCCTCGCCGGCGCGGTCGCGCTGACGCCCGCCGGGAACGCCGCGCCCGCCGCCGCTCCGGCCGCCGGGTTCTCCGACGATTTCGACGGCCCGGCCGGCTCTCCCGCCGACGGGAGCAAGTGGAACTACGAAACCGGCGACAACAACGGCAACAACCACGAACGGCAGTGGTACACCTCGGGCGCGGCGAACGCCGCGCTCGACGGCCAGGGCCACCTCGTGATCACCGCGAAGAAAGAGAACTCCGGCAACGCCTGCTGGTACGGCGCGTGCCAGTACACGTCGGCGCGGCTGAACACGTCCGGCAAGTTCAGCCAGGCGTACGGGCACATGGAAGTCCGGATGAAGCTGCCGCGCGGGCAAGGGATGTGGCCGGCGTTCTGGATGCTGGGCGGCGGGCAGTGGCCGGACGACGGCGAGATCGACGTGATGGAAAACATCGGCAAGGAGCCGAACACCGTGCACGGCACCATCCACGGCCCCGGCTACTCGGGAGCGGGCGGCATCGGCGCGGCGTTCACCGGCCCCAACTTCTCCGACGACTTCCACACCTACGCGGTCGACTGGTCGCCGGACAAGATCGTCTGGCTGGTCGACGGCCAGGCCTACGAAACCCGCACTCCGGCGGACCTCAACGGCAAGAAATGGGTGTACGACCACCCATTTTACCTGATCTTGAACCTCGCGGTGGGCGGCGACTGGCCGGGCGACCCGGACGGCGGCACCCAGTTCCCGCAACAGCTGGTGGTCGACTACGTGCACGTGAGCTGACCACCCTCGCCGCCGGAACCCCGGCGGCGCGGAGAAGGCGCGGTCTCCGCGGGCCCCGTCCGGCTCTTTCCCGAGCCGGGCGGGGCTTTTCCGTGCCGCGGCCCGGGTACACAGGTTTCGCACGGACGACGTCAAGGAAAATCTCAGGTAGCAGGTGTTTCCTGAGCTGGCGGAGGGTCACGAGACGCAGGAGCGGACCATGAACGAGCAGGAGCGCAGCGGGCACGGCCAGGGACAGCCCGGTTACGGACAGGCGTACCCCTACTCGCCGGGGGCCGGACAGCCATCCCAGCACGGCTGGGGCCACTGGGGCACTCCGCCGCCGGGTGCGTACGGTCCTCAGCCCGGCGGCCAGCCGTACCCGACCCAGCAGTTCGCCGCGCCGCACCACCAGCGGTCCCGCCATCCGTTGCGGACGGCGGCCCTGACCGCCGGCGCGGTCGCGCTGTCGGTCGCCGTCGGGCTCGGGGTCGGGCACTTCGTGTGGACGCCGTCCGCGCCGTCCGGCGTTTCCGGGAACCAGAACTTCGGTTCGATCGGCAACCAGACCAACCCGTCGAACACGGCGATCGACCCGCAGGCGATCGCGAAGAAGGCCAGCCCGGGAATCGTCAACGTCAACACCGAGCTGGGCTATCAGGGCGCGGCCGCGGCGGGCACCGGCATCGTGCTCACCCCCGACGGCGAGGTGCTCACGAACAACCACGTCGTCGAGGGCGCGACCAGCATCAAGGTCACCGACATCGGCAACGGCCAGACGTACACCGCTTCGGTGCTCGGCTACGACCGCAGCCACGACGTCGCGGTGCTCAAGCTCGCTGACGCGTCCGGGCTGGCGACGGAGACGCTCGGCGATTCCTCGTCGGTCAAGGTCGGCGACGCGGTCGTCGGGCTGGGCAACGCGGGCGGAGCCGGGGGAGCGCCGATCCCGGCGGGCGGTCGGGTGACCGCGCTGAACCAGTCGATCACCGCGTCCGACGAATCGAACAGCTCGTCCGAGAAGCTCAAGGACCTGATCCAGGTCGACGCCAACATCCAGTCCGGCGATTCCGGCGGCCCGCTCGTGAACGGGCAGGGCCAGGTCGTCGGCATGGACACCGCGGCCTCGGCCGGGTACCAGTTCAACGGCGGCGGACGACGCGGCCACGGCGGGCTCGGCAACGGCTTCCCCGGCGACAACTCCCAGGGCGACGGCTCGCAGGGTGACGGCTCGCAGGGTTCCAGCGGGAACGAGGGCTACGCGATCCCGATCAACCAGGCGATCTCCATCGCGCACCAGATCGTCGGCGGCACCGGCTCCGACACGGTTCACATCGGGAAGAGCGCGTTCCTGGGCGTGACCGTCAGCGACGCCGGACAGCAGCAGCAACAGCAGAGCGGAACCGGCACGGGCGCCGCTATCCAAGAGGTCGTCCCCGACGGCGCGGCGGCCAAAGCGGGTCTCGTCGCTGGAGACGTGATCACCGCGGTGGACGGCAAAGCGGTCGACTCGCCCACCGCGCTGACCACCCTGATGGACCAGCACCACCCCGGCGACAAGCTCACCGTGACCGTCGTCGACCAGACCGGTCAGCAGCAGAACGTCACGGTCGTGCCCGCCGAAGGCCCCGTGGGCTGACTCTCCGCGTCATCCGGGCGGCTGAGCGTTCAGTCGTCCGGATAACGCGTGTCCAGCGAGACCTCCTCCCACGCCGCGAGATCGGCGAGCTGCTGCTCGAGCTTCGCCCGGATCCGGGACACCGCCTCGGGCCCGAGCGGCAGCCGCAGCGGCGCGTCCGGAGTGTCGACGAGTGTGACGATGGCCTCCGCGGCCTTCGCCGGATCGTTCGGCTGCACGCCGTCCTGCGCGGAAAACCGTTGGCGCATAACGCCCGCCGGGGTGTCGCGGTAGTCGTCGATAGGTTCGGAAAACGTCATCGACCTCCCGGCGAAGTCCGTCCGGAACGGCCCTGGTTCCACCAGGCTCACCCGGATCCCCAGCGGCGCGACCTCCCCGGCGAGCGCCTCGGACATCCCTTCCAGCGCGAACTTCGACGTCGCGTACAACGCGTGCCCGGGATTCCCGACCACCCCGCCGACCGACGACAGCTGCACGATGTGCCCGCTGCGCTGCGCCCGCAGATGCGGCAGCACCGCGCGCGTGACGTTCAGGACGCCGAACACGTTGGTCTCGAGCACTTGCCGAGCCTGTTCGTCGGTCAGTTCTTCGAGCGCGCCGACCAGCCCGCGCCCGGCGTTGTTGACCAGGACGTCGATCCGCCCGTACTCAGCGATCGCCGCGCTCACTGCGGCTTCCACCGACGCCGGATCCGTGACGTCCAGCCGGGCGGTGAACGTCTTCAAGCCTTCGAGCGCACTCGTGTCGCGAGCCGTGGCCACGACCTTTTCTCCCCGCGCCAGCACAGTTTCGGCGAGCACGCGGCCGAACCCGCTGCTCGCTCCCGTGATGAACCAGACGCGTCCGGACATGCGGACCTCCCCAGGACCAGGTACCTTGATACTCAAACCAAACTACCTTGAGCTTCGAGGGAGTGTCCAGTTGGACTCAGTGGGGGCAGGCCTGGCCGCGTGGCTGGCCGCGATGCCGGACGGCGTGGACGAGCAGGTCGAAGCGGCCCGGCAGCGGATCGGCCGGCTGTCGCGGCAGTTCGAGCAGGTGCTGCGCGGAGTCGCGGAGGAATACGGCTTCAGCACGGGGGACTGGCAAGCGCTGTCGGCGTTGCACCGCTCGGGCCGCGCGGCGGTGCTCACCCCGAAAGAACTGGGCGACCGGCTGGGCGTCACCTCCGGCACCGTCACCGTCCGGATCGACCGCCTGGAACGAGCGGGTTTGGTGGAACGCGTCGCCGCGTCCTCGGACGGCCGGAGCCGCCCGATCCGCCTGACCCGCAAAGGCCGCGCCCGCTGGGCCGCCGCGACTCGGAAACGCACCGAACGAGAGCAGGCGCTGTTCCGGTCCGTGCTGGGTGAGGATGAGCTGGATGGCTTGAACGGTCTCCTGTCCCGCCTGCTGACCCGCTTCGAGGCTGAGTTCGGCCCGTCCTCCCCGCACGACGCCCTCCGCCCGGAGTGACTTCGCCGGTTTTTGTCGGTGGTCGGCGCTAGCGTGAGCGGTATCAGACTGGAGGGAAGATCATGACCACTCTCAAAGACCGGCCGAACACCGCACTGCTGGTCGTCGACGTGCAGAACGGCGTCGTCGCGGACGCGCACGAGCGGGACGGCGTCGTGGCGAACGTGGCCGCGCTGGTGGACAAAGCCCGGGAGGCCGGGGTCCCCGTCGTGTGGGTCCAGCACAACGACGAGGGTTTGGAAAAGGGCAGCTCCGAATGGGAACTGGTCCCGGAGCTGAAGCCCGCGCCGTCGGAACCGCTGGTGGAGAAGTCCTACGGCGACTCCTTCGAAGACACCACCCTGGAGTCAGTCCTCGCCGACCGGGGAGTGGGGCACCTGGTGGTGAGCGGAGCCGAGACGGACGCCTGCATCCGCTCCACCCTGCACGGCGCCTTCGCGCGAGGCTACGACGCGACCCTGGTGAGCGACGCCCACACGACGGGAGACCGCACCACGTGGGGCGCGCCGCCGCCCGCGCAGGTCATCGCGCACACGAACCTGTACTGGACCCACCAGGCCGCACCAGGTCGGACCGCGGGCACGGTCACCACGAAGGAGGTCGCCTTCAAACCGGGTGCGTGAGAGGGGCCGCTCCCGCGTGTGCGACGTCTCGCGGCCGCAGGGGGACGCCTCGCCCGGCGTGTGAGACCGTCGCCTGGAGCCTGGAGCCTGGAGCCTGGAGCCTGGAGCCTGGAGCCTGGAGCCTGGAGCCTGGAGCCTGGAGCCTGGAGCCTGGAGCCTGGAGCCTGGAACCGGGCTGGGCCAGCGCGGTCGGGCCGCGTTCCGGAGCCAGGCGGAGCTGCAGCGGTCGGGCTGCGTTCCGGAGGCGGGCGGGGCTGGAGCGGCGGTGTCGAGCCAGGCCGAGCCGTGGGCTGGAAAGCTGCATGAGGCGAGCGAGGCCCGCTGCGCATTCTCGACCTCGCGTCCACGCGCAGCCTCCGCCGCCGCTCCCGCCCTGCCCGGGACCCGCCGAGTCGCTCCGCAGCACGTCGGCGATCGGCCGGGGAAGGTTCAGCGAGCAGGAGCGGCGTCGTCGGCACGAGTCCGCCGGGACCCGAGTCGGAGCCCCCTCGCGGCGATTCCGGATGGCGACGCCGCACCTTCCCAGCAACGCCTCCACACACTTGGCCGCCCGGGCCCCAACCGTCGTGCGCCCACGGCCCCCGGCGCCCATCCATACCTGCCCGCCGCGGAGCGCGCAGCGCGGCCGGACCAGGCCCACCCCCGAGACCCATCCATACCCGCCCGCCGCGGAGCGCGCAGCGCAGCCGGACCACGACCCCCCCAAGATCGATCCAGCCGCAACTCGGATCACTCTCCGCACTCCGCGAACCGCACCCGTCCAGCGCAACCAAGCAAGCATTCGATCGTCACAACCAACGGGGGAATCCTCCACGCCCCAAGCTAAAACCCCTCGCTCACCGCAGCCCACAGCAGCAAACGACCGCACGCGCGACGAACCCTCCAGGCGGAAATCCCTCTGCCACCACGGCTTTCCCCGGAACGCTCGTCTCCCCGGAGCCGCGAACCCGCGCCCTGTACCGGAAATGCCGCTCCCGACACGCCCCAGGGTCCCTCCGCGTCGCGCGAACCCCACCAGCTACGGTGACTCGCGTGTCCTCGTTCCGTCCGGTGAGCATGTCTTCGGGGAACCGGCGGATCAGCTGGGACCTCGTGCGCGGTGGGTGCGTCGTG
Source organism: Amycolatopsis echigonensis (assembly GCF_002846615.1). Classification (NCBI taxonomy): domain Bacteria; kingdom Bacillati; phylum Actinomycetota; class Actinomycetes; order Pseudonocardiales; family Pseudonocardiaceae; genus Amycolatopsis; species Amycolatopsis echigonensis. The sequence continues at coordinate 6,881,116 of NZ_PJMY01000003.1, forward strand.
CTGGTGCTGCTGTACCACGCGACCTTCATGAGCGTCGTCGTGCATCCGGAACTGGGGCCGCGGCGGTTCGTGTTCCCGCATCAGATCGGGGCGAGCCTGCTGCTCGTGATTTCCGCGTACTTCGCCGCCGTCACGATCGGGCGCGGGTCGCTCGGCCGGTACTGGTGGGGGCGGATCGCGCGGTTGCTGCCGCCGTTCCTCGCGGCCGTCGTGGCGATCTACTTCGCGCTGCGGTACCTGTCGCCGCCCGGCTGGTTCAGCCCGCGGTTCGGGGACCTCGTCGGCAATCTCCTGATGCTCTGGAACTGGAAGCCCGCCGACTTCCCCTTCCTCGACGGCTCCCACTGGACGATTCCCCTGCAGCTCATGGCGTTCACGTTCGCCGCGCTGCTCTACCGCGGCAGCTGGGGCCACGGCCGCAAGTTCCGCGTCCTGATGTGGACCGCCCTGCTCGTCCCGCTCGCGCAATGGCCGCTGCGCATCGCCGGCCCGCCCGAGTGGTACCGCGTGATCGTCGACGGTTTCGGATTCCACCGCTGGCACCTCTTCGTCGCCGGCGTCGCGGTCTGGCTCTGGACGAAGAAACGGATGTCCACGACGGAATTCGTGCTGCTGGAAGTCCTCTGCGTCACCGCGCACGCCCTGCACGGCGCGGCGGTCACCCCAGCCGGAATCGACGTCGAATGGGGCTCGACGCTCGGCATCGCGGCCGGGATCGCGGTGATCTCGCTCGCCGCGGCCGGCCCGGACTGGAACCGGGTCCTGCCGTCGTTCGCCCAGCGCGCGATCACGTGGTTCGCCGGCATCTCCTACGGCGTCTTCCTGATCCACCAGGCCATCGGCTACCTCGTGCTGCACTGGCTGTCCGGCCTCGGCGCCGACCCGCTGCTGCAAACCGCCGCCATGATCGCCACCGGCGTCCTTCTCGGCTGGGCCCTCACCCGCCTGGTCGAACGGCCCGCCCACCGCTTTCTCATGCGCGGCTACGACTCCTGGGCCTCCCGTCGACGCCCCGACGACGAACCGACCCCGGTCACCGCGGGAAAGCCCGGCTGACGCTCAGCGCCTCGTCAGCCCGAACCAGCGCGCCGGAACCCGCCCGACCGGTCCGGCACAAGCCGGTCAACCGTGCGCGGCTTCGACCGCCTGGTGAACCAGAGCTCCACCTCGCAGCGGCAGGCAAACCGGCGGCTGCTCACAACGCAAACGCGATGGACCGCACCACCAACGCCGCCACGAACACGACCGTGAACGCCAGATCGAACGCCACCCCGCCGGCCCGCACCGGCGGCAGCACCCGCCGCACCGGGGCGAGCACCGGTTCGGTCGCCCGGTGGCTGATCCGGCGCGCCTGGCCGAGCCACGCGGGCCCGGTCGCGACCAGGCGGGTCCAGTCCAGGACCATCCGCACCACCAGCACCACGATGAACACGGTCAGGACGTACCCGACCAGGGTCCCGATCAGGCTCATCGCACACCTCGCGTTTCCGGGGACGTTCTCACCCCTCCAACGCTCGGCAGCCCCGCGAAGTGTCCGGTTCACCGGAATTCTCAGCCGATTGCCAGGATCCGCCCGATCGGGTATCGAGGAGGTTCCGGAGAAGGGAGTCGGCGGGTGCGCAGTGCGGCGTGGTTCGGGGCGTCCGGCCGGGCGGGGATGATCCACCGGTCGTGGATGCGGTCCCAGGGCTTCGGCCCGGAGGTGTTCGACGGCCGCCCGGTGATCGGCATCGCGGTGAGCGCCTCCGAGCTGGCCCCGTGCAACGTCCACCTCGACCGCGTCGCCGAAGCGGTCAAGCGCGGCGTCTGGCAGGCGGGCGGCTTCCCGCTCGCCTTCCCGACGATGGCGACCGGCGAGACGCTCATGCGTCCCACCGCGATGCTCTACCGCAACCTGATGGCGATGGAGGTCGAGGAGCTGATCCGCGCCAACCCGCTCGACGGCGTCGTCCTCCTGTCCGGCTGCGACAAGACGACCCCGGCGATGCTGATGGGCGCGGCGAGCGTCGACCTGCCCGCGGTGATGGTCACCGGCGGCCCGATGCTCAACGGGAAGTTCCGCGGCGGCGACGTCGGCTCGGGCACGCACGTCTGGAAGTTCGAGGAAGAACTGAAGGCCGGCCGGATGACCGAGGAGGAGTGCTTCTTCGCCGAAGGCTGCATGGCCCGTTCGAACGGCCACTGCATGACCATGGGCACCGCCTCGACGATGGCCTGCCTCGCCGAAGCGCTCGGCATGCAGCTGCCCGGTTCGGCCACCTGGCCCGCGGTCGACGCGCGCCGCTTCGAGACCGCGCAGGCAGCCGGTCAGCGCATTGTCGCGATGGTGGGGGAAGACCTGCGGCCGTCGCGGATCCTTACCCGCGCGGCATTCGAGAACGCGATCCGCGTCAACGCGGCGATCGGCGGGTCCACCAACGCGATCGTGCACCTGCTCGCGCTGGCTGGCCGCGTCGGCGTCCCGCTCGCGATGCGCGACTTCGACGAACTGGGCCGAGCCGTCCCCACGCTGGTGAACCTGATGCCCTCAGGCCGGTTCCTCATGGAGGATTTCTGTTACGCCGGGGGAGTTCCCGTGGTGCTGACGAGGCTCGCCGAAGCCGGACTTCTGCACACCGACGTCCGCACGGTAACCGGCAAACCCCGGGAACCCGCGGAGTGCTGGAACGACGAGGTGATCACGACAGTCGAGGCGCCGTTCCAGCCGCCCGGCACCGGAACCGCTGTGCTCACCGGGAATCTCGCCCCGGAGGGCGCGGTGCTGAAGCAGTCGGCCGCGTCGCCGGAGCTGCTCACGCACACCGGTCCGGCGCTGGTCTTCGACACCGCGGAGGACTACCACCGCGTCGCCGACGATCCGGGACTGCCGGTCACTCCGGACACGGTCCTCGTGATCCGCGGCGCGGGCCCGAAGGGTTACCCGGGCATGCCGGAGGTCGCGAACGTCCCGGTGCCGAAGAAGCTGATCGAGCGGGGAATCACCGACGTGGTGCGGATTTGCGACGGCCGGATGTCCGGCACCGGCTACGGCACGGTCGTGCTGCACGTGAGCCCGGAATCGGCGGTCGGCGGCCCGCTCGCGCTCGTCCGCACCGGCGACCGGATCACGCTCGACACCCCGGCGCGCCAGCTGACCCTGCACGTGCCCGACGACGAACTCGCCGCCCGTCGCGCAGCGTGGACGCCGCCGGAAAGCCCTTACCGCAGCGGCTACACCTGGCTCTACCGTGAGCACGTCACCCAGGCCCACCTCGGTGCGGACTTCGATTTCCTGCACGGCACTCGCGGTTCGGCCGTGCCGAGGGATTCGCACTGATGCGCCGCCTCGTGAAGACCGTCGCGGGCTGGAAGGTCACCGACGGCGAGTCCGTCGGCGCGCTCCCGCCCGGGACAACGCTCGGCGCCCTGCTGGCCTTGTCCGCCGACGAGTTCGCCGAAGCGCTGGCGATCGAGTTGACGCCAGGAGAGCCGGGGGAGCTGCGAGCGCCGGTCGACGACGACACCGAGGTATGGGCCGCCGGAGTCACCTACGAGGTGTCCCGCGAGGCGCGGATGGAGGAGAGCCGCGACGCCGACGTCTACGCGCGGGTCTACGACGCGGAGCGGCCGGAGCTGTTCTTCAAGAGCGTGGGGCATCGCGTGCGCGGGCCGGGCGAGCCGATCGGCGTGCGCGAAGATTCCTCGTGGGACGTTCCGGAACCCGAATTGGCGTTGGTGTGCAACACAAGCGGGGAGATCGTCGGCTACACGATCGTCAACGACGTGAGTTCGCGCAGCATCGAAGGCGAGAACCCGCTGTACCTGCCGCAGGCCAAGATGTACCGCGGCTCGTGCGCGGCCGGGCCGTGGATCGTGCCCGCGCAGGAGATCCCCGACCCGTACGCGCTCGGCATCACCGTGACGATCCACCGCGCCGGGGAACTGCTCTGGACCGGGGAGACGTCCACCGCGCGGCTGCACCGCCGGTTCACGGATCTGGTCTCGTGGCTCTATCGCGGCGACGTTTTCCCGCGCGGCGCCGTCCTGGCCACCGGGACATCCGCTGTTCCCGGCCCGGACGTCACGCTCGAGGCAGACGACGAGGTCACCATCATGATCGAGGGCCTCGGCACCCTCCGGAACCCGGTTCGGCGCGGCCGGTCCGCCTGACTTCCTCTTGACGCGGCGAGGCGCGTTCGGTTATCCAATCTCAGTTCACATATCTGTGGAGTGTTCATATTCTTGAATGGAGTTGCGGTGCTGCCTCCTTCCCGGTCTTCCCGTCCGCGTCGTCTCGCGGCGGTTCTCGCGACGGTCGCGGGCCTGCTCGCGGCCACTGCCGGAGCGGCGACCGCCGCGCCCGCGCCCAGGTCGTGTTCGTTCGTCTGCGTGCCGGACACGGTGGTGCTCGACGGTGTGCACCTGGCAGGCAACAAAATCGGCCTGAGGGTCGGGAATCCGACGCTGCGCACGTCGCTGTCGAACCTGCTGAAACAGGCCGACGACGCGCTGACCAAGGGCCCGTGGACGGTCGTCGACAAGGAGCGCGTCCCGCCGAGCGGCGACAAGCACGACTACCTGAGCCTCGCCCCGTACTACTGGCCGAGCCAGCCGAAAACGCCGGAGAACCCGCAGGGCTGCCCGTACGTGGACCGCGACGGCGAGGTCAATCCGGAGATGAAGAACGTGCCGGACAAGGCCGAGCGGCTCGTCGCGTTCAACTCGATCTACCAGCTTTCGCTCGCCTGGTACTACACCGGCAAGGCCGAATACGCCCAGCGCGCCGAGCTCGACCTGCGCACCTGGTTCCTCGACGCGGCCACGAAAATGAACCCGAACCTGAACTTCGCGCAGGGCATCCCGTGCAAGACCGACGGGCGGGGGATCGGCATCATCGAGTTCTCCTACACCTTCACCCAGGTCCTCGACGCCGCCCGGATCCTCGAAGCGGGCGCGCCCGGCTGGACCAAGGCCGACGGGAAGGCGTTCCGCGGCTGGTCCTCGGACTTCCTGACCTGGCTGCGCACCAGCAAGAACGGCACCGACGAGGCCAAGGCGACCAACAACCACGGCACGTTCTACGACCTGCTCACCGCGGCGACCGCGAGTTACGTCGGCCAGCGCGACCTGGCCCGCCGGATCATCCGCGACTCCGGCAAGGCCCGCATCGACCACCAGATCGCCGCGGACGGCAGCCAGCCCGAGGAATCCACCCGCACGCGGACGTACCACTACCACACGTTCAACCTGGTCGCGCTGACCCGGCTCGCGCAGCTGGGCCGGCACCTGGGCGTGGACCTGTGGTCGTACCGGAATCCTCAGGGCGGCAGCATTTTCGCCGCGGTCGACCACCTGCTCCCGGCGGCCACCGGTGCTTCGCCGTGGCCCTTGCCGGACATCCATTTCACGCAGTACGCGGCCCTCGACAGCGTCCACGCCGCCGCCGACGCGGGGGACTGGAAAGCCCGGGCCGCGATCGGCCGCATCCCGGTCCCGCCCGGCGGCGACCTGTTCCCGGTGCGCCCGGCGGCCGAGCAACTGGACGACGTTTCCACCACCTGACCCCCGGTTTTCACCCGGACGCGGCACCCGCCGCGTCCGGGCTTCCGGCGGCGGTCATGGAACGATTCAGAACGACCGATTCGCCGGAACGGGAAAGGGAAACGCCGTGATCAAGACCAGCCGCAAGAACGGCTCCGGGGCCCGGCGGGTGACGTTCGTCCTGCCGCTCGACACCCCGCCCGGACCGGTGAGCGTGGTCGGCGACTTCAACGACTGGCAGCCCGGCCGCCACGAACTCCGCAAACGCTCGAACGGCACGCGCTCGGCCGCGGTGGAAGTCCCGCCGGGGGCGCGGCTGCGCTTCCGCTACCTGGCCGAAGGCGGCCGCTGGCTGGACGACCCGGACGCGACCGCCCGCGACGGGCTGGACTGCCTCTACATCGCGGACTGACCCGGACTGCCGCAGTCTCCCCGGGCCGGCGAGGTTCAGTCTGCGGGGAGGCGGCCCGGCTCACGGGAACGTGGCGGAATTCCTCCTGTGCGGCGAACGTCGGCTGGGCGTCGCGCCGAGGGGCGGCCTGGACTCGGGAAGCGGCTCGGCCGGATCGGGTTCCCGGCGGCGAGCGCTCGCTCGGGGCGGCACTTTGGCTGGCAGGCACTCGGTGACGGTGCCAAGGGACCAGCCCGGATCGGGCGAACTGCGTGGCCCGGCAGGCGCGGCGACAGGCCCTCGCGCGGGGCAGCGCTTTGGCTGTCTGGCAACTGGTGCGGTGCCGAGGGGCGGTCCGGATCTGGCAGCCAGTGTGCGGCCGGGTCGGTTTTCGGGCGATGAGCCCCGCGCGGGGCAGCACCTTGGCTGGCAGTCAACTGCCGTGGTGCCGAGGGCGCCGGGATCAGGCGATGAGCGCGGCCGGGTCGGGTTCGCGGCGGCAGGCTCTTTTTGGGCAGTGCCTTGGCTGACGACTGGTGCGCTGCCGAGCGGCAGTCTGGCTCAGGCAGCCAGCGCGACCGGTCGGGTTCCCGGCGGCGAGCGCTCGCTCCGAAAGGCCCCTGACCGGCGAGGCGTCGACCGGCCGCTGGCGGGACCAGCGAAAACCAGGCGGCAACCCGCCAAGTTCCCGCTCCCGCACCGTGTTCCGGCGGCGAATCCCCGGCGTCTCGCGAGCGCGAACTCCGGTTCTCCCCGGCGGAAGCCCGACCGTCTTCTGCGTTCCGCATCACCCCGCCCTAGTTTTGGAGCATGAGCTCCATTACTATTCCCCCATGCCCCGCCCCCGGATCCACGATCCCGAGCTGATCCTCGACACCGCCGAGCGTCTCATCGCCGACTCGGGTCCCGAGGCGCTCACCGTCCGGCGGCTCGCGCACGAAGCGGGCGTCCCGAACAGCACGATCTACCACGCCTTCGCCAACCTTCCCGCCCTGATCGGCCGGACCTGGCTCCGCGCCGCCACCTTCTTCCTCGACGAACAAGAGCGGCTGGTCCACGAAGCCTCCGACCCGGTCGAAGCGGTAGTCGCGGCCGCCGACACGCCCGCCGTGGTCGCCGACGCCCGTCCGGACGCCGCGCGGATGATGATCGCCGTCCCGTCCAAGCGCGTGCTGGGCCCGCAATTGCCCGACGAACTCGCGGAAGCCTTGCACGCCTTGGACAAACGCCTGGTCCGGCTCCTCGTCCGCCTCGCGCGTCAGCTCTGGAACCGCGGCGACGGCCCGGCTGTCGAGGTCATCACCGCCTGCGTCGTCGACCTCCCGACCGCCCTGCTGCGCCGCGAACTCGCCACCGGACCCGCCAGCGCGGACAGTCGCGCACGGCTGGCCGCGGCGGTCCGTGCCGTCCTCGCCCTGGAACCACCGAAAAAGTCCAGAAAGGACTGACCGCACATGCCCACCCTCACCGCCACCGGCCCGGTTCACGTGCTCGACTTCGGCGCGGACGAAAACCGTTTCGCCCCACCGTGGCTGGACGAAGTCCACGCGCATCTCGACACGGTCGCCGCGGGCAAGGAACCCGCCGCGCTCGTCACGATCGGCAGCGGCAAGTACTACTCCAACGGCCTCGACCTCGACTGGCTCACCAGCCACCCAGGCGACGCCGGCAAGTACGTCGCCGGCATCCACGACCTGTTCGCCCGCGTGCTCGCGCTGCCGGTCCCGACGATCGCCGCGGTCAACGGGCACGCCTTCGGCGGCGGCGCGATGCTCGCCATGGCCCACGATTTCCGCATCATGCGCGAGGACCGCGGCTACTTCTGCTTCCCCGAGGCCGACCTCAACCTCCCGTTCACCCCGGGCATGGCCGCCCTGGTCCAGGCGAAGCTCACCCCGGCCGCCGCGGTCGCGTCGATGACCACCGGGAGCCGGTTCGGCGGTCCGCAAGCGAAAGCGCTCGGCCTGGTCGACGCGACCGCCGCGCTGGACGACCTGCGCACCGCGGCGATCGACCGAGTCGCTCCGCTGGCCGGAAAGGACCGCGGCACGCTCGGAGCGATCAAGTCCACTATGTTCGGTCCGGCGCTGACCGCGTTGCGGGAGACGGGGAACTGATCGGGTAAGCTCGCGTCCGCGCGGCGGTGGGGCTCGCCGCTCCGGGATCGCCCGGACAACCGCGGCCGAGGCCGCCAACAGTCCCTGCTCGAACGGTGATCCGTGCCCGTGGAGTAGGGAGAAGACTGTGCCTGAAGAACCTCTCGACCCGGACGTCGACCTCCGGGATCCCGCGCAGCAGCGCGAACTCGTCCGGCACCATGTGTCGGTGCTCGGCGTGATCGCGCTCGGCGGGGGCCTCGGCGCGCTGGCCCGCTACGGCCTCGCGCAGGCCCTTCCCGCCGAGCCCGGCGGGTTCCCGTGGGCGACCTTCTGGACGAACGTCGCGGGGTGCTTCCTCATCGGCGTGCTGATGGTGCTGGTCACCGAGGCGTGGTCGGCGCACCGGCTGGTGCGGCCGTTCCTCGGCGTCGGCGTGCTCGGCGGCTTCACCACGTTCTCCACGTACGCGGTCGAAGCGCGCAACCTGCTCCGGCCGGACACCGTGCCGCTGGCCTTCGCTTATCTCGGCGGAACGCTCGCCGCCGCGCTGCTCGCCGTCCTGCTGGGACACGCGATCACCCGCAAGCTGGTCCCGGTGGAGGTGGCTGTCTGATGACTGTCCTCCTCGTCTTCCTCGGCGCCGCGGTCGGAGCACCGATGCGGTACCTGACCGACCGGGCCGTCCAGTCCCGGCACCAGAGCCTGTTCCCGTGGGGCACGTTCACCGTCAACCTGATCGGCTGTGTCCTGCTCGGCGGGCTCGCCGGTGCCGGGACTGCGCTGCCCGCGGCGGTCTATTCGCTCCTCGGCACCGGATTCTGCGGCGCGCTGACGACATACAGCACGTTCAGCTACGAAACCGTCCGGCTGGTCGAGCGCCGGGCGTACTTCGTCGCGGCGGCGAACGTGGTCGTCAGCATCGCGGCGGGCGTCGGCGCGGCAGCGTTCGCGTACGAGGCTGTCCACGCCTTGGCCGGGTAAGGGTGCGATTCGCACTGCCGGACTGCCCGGGTTGTGCGGATCGCACGGTGACCTCGCCGGAGCCGCTGCTTACGGTGCTGGGAACCGTTCCCCTCCCGGATTAGGAGGTCGCCATGGCCTCGGCTGTCGGTGTCGACGATTACGCGCTGACCAGGGTGCCCGATTCCGCCCGTTATTCGTGGTGGTCGGTCGCTGTGCAGCGGTTCGGCCAGGTTTCCGCGTTGTCCCAGTTCCTGCTCGGCGCCACGATCGGCTTCGGGATGACCTTCGGGAACGCCGTGCTGGCGTTCACGTTCGGTTCGGTCATCCTCGAACTGATCACCGTCCTCGTCGGCGTGATCGGCGTCCGCGAGGGCCTCGCCACCTCGATGATCGCGCGCTGGACCGGCTTCGGCCGCGGCGGCTCCGCGCTCATCGGGCTGGCCATCGGGATCAGCCTGATCGGCTGGTTCGGCATCCAGTCCGCGGTGTCCGCGCAAGGTCTCGCCGCGCTGGTCGGCGGGCTGCCGGAATGGGGCTGGGCACTCGTGTTCGGCCTGGTGGTGACCGCGATCGTGGTCCGCGGCTTCCACTCGATGGCGTGGACGGCGTACCTGATGGTGCCCGCGTTCCTGATCCTGGTCGGCTGGTCGGTGGTCTCCGAACTGACCCGGCACGACCTCGGCGCGCTCGTGGCGTCCGCGCCGCCGGGCCCGCAGCTGAGCCTGCTGCAGGGCACGACGCTGGTCGCGGGCGGGTTCATCGTCGGCGCGGTGATCACGCCGGACATGACCCGGTTCAACCGCACCACCGCCGACGTCGTCAAGCAGACGCTCGTCGGCGTCACGCTCGGCGAGTACGTGATCGGCCTGGCCGGCGTGCTGCTCGCGCACGCGGTCGGCACGGCGCAGATCACCACGATCGTCACGTCGTCGGTCGGCTGGGTCGGGCTGCTGATCGTCATCGCGGGCACGATGAAGATCAACGACTGGAACCTGTACTCGTCCGGGCTCGGCGTCGTGAACTTCATCGGCACCGTGTCCGGCAAACGGGCGCACCGTGGCCTGGTCACCGCCGTGCTCGGCGTGGTGGGCAGCGTGCTCGCCGCGGCCGGGATCCTGTCGAAGTTCACCGATTTCCTGACCGTGCTCGGGGTCGCGTTCCCGCCCATCGCCGGGATCATGGTCGCGGAGTACTTCGTGGTGAAGCAGTGGCGCGGCGACCTGGAGGAGGCTCGCGCCCGGGGCGCGGTGCCCACCGACGCCCCGGTGTGGGTGCCCGCGACGATCGTCGTCTGGATCGCCGCCGCGCTCTTCGGCGAGTTCGTGGACTGGGGCCTGCCCAGCATCAACTCGCTCGTCGTCGCTTTCGTTCTGTACGTGGCCGCCGGGAAGCTCGGCCTGGTCCGCGGGGTCGGCAAGAGCCGCACCGCGGACGCCGAACCGGCCCCGGCCGCCTAAGCCCTCGTGGGCGGCGATCCCGGTGAGAACGGGGATCGCCGCTCCCGACACCTGGAAGGAGTTTTCGTGCGCATCGGCATCGACGTCGGCGGCACCAACACCGACGCGGTCCTGCTGGACGGCCGCGAGGTGCTCGCCTCGATCAAGACCAGCACCACCGAGGACGTCACCTCGGGCATCGTCGCCGCGATCGACGGGCTGCAGCGGCAGCGGGCGTTCGACCCGGCCGCGGTGCGGGCGGTGATGATCGGCACGACGCACTTCATCAACGCGCTGGTCGAGGCGCACCGGCTGGCCCCGACGGCGGCGGTGCGGCTCAGCCTGCCCGCCGGCGCGTCGCTGCCGCCGATGGTGGACTGGCCGCAGCGGCTGGTCGACGCGGTGTCCGGGCGCAGCTATCTGGTGCACGGCGGCCACGAGTTCGACGGACGGCACATCGCCGAACTGGACGAGAGCGAACTGCGCAAGGCCGCCGAGGACATGGGTGCGGCCGGGGTCCGCAGCGTCGCGATCACGTCGGTGTTCTCGCCGGTGAACGCGGAGTTCGAGGCGCGGGCGGCGGAGATCATCTCTTCGCAGCTGCCGGACGTCGCGGTCTCGCTGTCCCACGAAATCGGCCGGATCGGCTTGCTGGAGCGGGAAAACGCGACCGTCATCAATGCCGCGCTGCGCGAGTTGGCGGCGCACATCGTGGACGGTCTGGCCGCGTCGGTGACCGGTGCGGGCATCTCCGCGCCGCTGTACCTGAGCCAGAACGACGGCACGCTGATGGACGTCGATTTCGCGCGCCGCTACCCGGTGGCGACCTTCGCGTCCGGCCCGACCAACTCGATGCGCGGCGCGGCGGTGCTGTCCGGTTTGGACACTTGCGCGGTGGTCGACGTCGGCGGCACGACGAGCGACGTCGGCGTGCTGCGGCAGGGTTTCCCGCGCGAAGCGACCACGGACGTGAGCGTGGCCGGGATCCGCACGAACTTCCGGATGCCGGACGTCCTTTCGATCGGCATCGGCGGCGGCAGCCGGGTCCGCGGCGACGCGTCCGGCGTGACCGTCGGCCCGGATTCGGTGGGCTACGAGCTGACCTCGAAGGCGCTCGTCTTCGGCGGGGACACCTTGACCGCCACGGACATCGCGGTCGCGGCCGGCCGGGCCGAAATCGGCGACCCGTCGCTGGTCGCGCACCTCGACCGGGACTTCGTGAAGGCGGCGCTGGACCGGATCGCGGCGGATGTTTCCGACGTCGTGGACCGGATGCGCACGTCGTCCGAGCCGCTTCCGGTGGTCGCCGTCGGCGGTGGTTCGGTGCTGCTGCCGGACGAGCTGGCGGGTTCGGGCGAGGTCCGCCGGCCGGACCACTACGCGGTGGCCAACGCCATCGGCGCGGCGATCGCGCAGATCGGCGGCGAGGTCGACCGGGTGTACGTGATCGAGCCCGGCCGTCGCGAAGCCGTGGTGGACGAGGCGAAGCAGGAAGCGGTCGACCGCGCGGTGGCCGCCGGCGCGAGCCCGGCGTCCGTCGGCATCGTCGACTTCGACGAGGTGCCGATCCCGTACCTGCCCGGCAACGCCACCCGGATCCGGGTCAAGGCGGTCGGCGACCTGCAGCTGGGGGCGTGAACGATGCCGGAGATCAAGACCGAGATCACTGAACACGACCTGGACGACATCGCGCGCGGCGCGGCGATTCTCGGCACCGGCGGCGGGGGAGACCCGTACATCGGACGGCTGCTGGCGCATTCCGCGGTCCGCGAGCACGGTTCGGTGCCGTTGGCGAAAATGTCCGATTTGGACGATGACGCGGTGGTGCTGCCGGTCGCGATGATGGGCGCACCGACGGTGATGGTGGAAAAACTGCCGTCGGCCGAACAGGTCGGACTCGCCGCCCGGACGCTGGCCACCTACCTGGGCAAGGAACTCACGCACATCGCCTGCGCCGAAGCGGGCGGCGTCAACTCGCTGATCCCGGTCGTCGCGGCGGCGCAACTCGGGCTGCCGCTGGTGGACGCGGACGGCATGGGCCGCGCGTTCCCGGAACTGCAGATGGTTTTGCCGACGCTGTACGGAATCCGCGCGACGCCGATGTCCATTGCGGACGAGAAGGGCAACCGCGGTGTTCTGGACACTGTGGACAATCATTGGGCGGAGCGGCTGGCCCGGTCGGCGACCATCGACATGGGGTGCTCGGCGATGATCAGCAACTACGCGATGTCCGGTGCGCAAGCGCGCGAATCGATGGTGCCGGGCACGCTGACCCTCTGCGCGGAACTCGGCGCGCTCGTGCGGCAGGCCCGCGAAGCGCACGAGAACCCGGTGGACCGCGTCGTGGCGCGGCTGCGCGGCCGGACGCTGTTCAGCGGCAAGGTCGTCGACGTCGCCCGTCGCACCGTCACCGGGTTCGCCCGCGGCGAGGCTCGATTGTCCGGAATGGACGGTGACACCGGTTCGGAGATGGTGCTGCGCTTCCAGAATGAGCACCTGGTGGCCGAGGTCGACGGCGAGGTGCGCGCTTCGGTGCCGGACCTCATTTGCACGCTCGACCGTGAATCCGGCGAGGCCGTCACCACCGAAGGCCTGCGCTACGGCCAGCGGGTGACGGTGATCGCGGCCCCGGCGGACCCGCGCTGGCACTCCCCGGAAGGCATCGCGCTGGCCGGTCCCCGGTACTTCGGCTATGACTTGGACCCGATCGGGGTTGCAGGATGAGCGAAGTTTGCGAGCGAAACATCGGCACTGATGCTTGCGCCGCCGCGAATGTCATTGGCGTAGCTCCTTTTTCGGCGGTGTGGGCATGAGCTGGATTCTGACCGAAGACCACCTCGAAGACCTCGCCCGCGGCGCGGCCGTCCTCGGCACCGGTGGCGGCGGCGACCCGTACGTCGGGCGGCTGCTGGTGCGCGAGGCGATCCGCGAACACGGACCCGTCACCGTGCTCGACCCGGACGACCTGGACGACGACGCCCTCGTGATCCCGACCGCGCAGATGGGTGCGCCGACCGTCGTGCACGAAAAGCTCCCGAACGGCGCGGAGCCCGAACTTGCCTTGCGGGCGCTGGAAAAACACCTCGGCGCGAAGGCCGGCGCGACGATGCCGATCGAATGCGGCGGGATCAACTCGATGATCCCGCTCGTGGTCGGCGCGCGCCTCGGGCTGCCGGTGGTCGACGCCGACGGGATGGGCCGGGCGTTCCCGGAACTGCAGATGGAGACGTTCGGCGTCTACGGCGTCCCCGGTTCGCCGATGGGCATCGCCGGGGAACGCGGCGAAACCACGGTGATCGACACCGGCGCCGACAACCGGCGGATGGAATGGCTCGCCCGCGGGATCACCATCCGGCTCGGCGGCGTCGCGCACATCGCCGAGTACGCGATGAGCGGCGCGGACGTGAAACGCACGGCCGTGCCGCGGACGCTTTCGCTCGCGCTGAGCGTCGGCCGGGCGATTCGCCTTGCCCGCGAGGAGAATGCCGACCCAGTGGCGGCGTTGGCGACCGCGCTCAGAGACACGCTGTACTCGCATCTGCGGGTGTTGTTCCGCGGCAAAGTGTCCGACGTGGAGCGGCGAACCGAAGAGGGGTTCGCTCGCGGACGTGCCGCGGTCGTGTCCTTCGACGGCGAGCACAAGCTGGAAATCCTGTTCCAGAACGAAAACCTGGTGGCGCTCGTCGACGGCGAGGTGCGTTGCCTGGTCCCCGACCTGATCTGCGTGCTGGAGGCGGAATCCGCCGAGCCGATCACCACCGAAACGCTGCGCTACGGGCAGCGGGTCACCGTGGTCGGGATCTCGACGCCGCCGCTGATGCGCACCCCGGAGGCGCTGGCCACGTTCGGCCCGGCGGCCTTCGGGCTGGCGCACGACTTCGTGCCGGTGGAGGTGGTTTCGTGAGCTCGCTCCAGGGCCGGGTGGTCGTGGTGCTCGGCGGCGGTTCCGGGATCGGCCTGGAGGTCGCCCGGCGCGCGACGGCGGCGGGCGCGCTCGTCCGCCTCGGCGGCCGGACCGGCGACAAACTGCGGGCCGCCGCGGCGGAGCTGGGCCCCACCGTGACCTGGCAGGCGGTCGACACCACCGACCAGGAGTCGCTGGCGGAGTTCTTCGGCGCGCTCGACCGGGTGGACCACCTGTTCACGCCCGCCGCGTCCTACACCGTCGGCCCGATGCGGAACTTGACCGACGCGGAGGCGGAAAGCCCGTTCGTCACGAAGTTCTGGGGCCAGTACCACGCGGTGAAACACGCCGCACCGAAGCTGTCGGACGACGCTTCGGTAGTGCTGATGTCCGGAGTGGCGAGTGTGCGTCCGCCAGCCGCGGCCCCGGCGTACGTGGCGTGCAACGCGGCGATCGAAGGGCTCGGCCGTGGCCTCGCGGTGGAACTGGCACCGGTACGGGTGAACGTCGTCTCGCCGGGCACGATCGACGGGAACCTGTGGGCCGGGCGTCCGGCGGCTGCGAGGGAGGCGAGCTTCGCGCAGTACCGCGCGGACACCCTGCTGCACCGCGTCGGACGGGAGTCCGAAGTGGCCGATGCCGTGCTGTACCTGTTCACCAGCACTTACACCACCGGCTCGACGCTGTATCCGGACGGCGGCTACAGCTTCCGCTGATACGCTGACCAGCCATGCGCATCACCGCCGCGGACGTGCCGGCACTCGAACGCGGCGTCGCGCTGCTCGGGTCCGGCGGGGGCGGCGACACTGTCACCGCGGCGGTGCTGTTGCGGCGGCTGACCGAATCCGGCCGCGAACCCGTCGTGCACCGGATCGCCGACCTGCTGCCGGACACCCTGGTGGTGCCGACCGGGATCGTCGGCGCGACCGCCGCCTTCGCCGAGAAGCTGCCCAGCGGAGACGAATTCGCTTCGGCGATCGCGGCGATCGAACGCTGGACGGGGCAGCGCGCGCAGGCGCTGATGACCATCGAGATCGGCGGTCTCAACGGCCTGCTTCCGCTGGTCGTCGCCCAGGAGCTGGGTCTGGCCTATGTGGACGCGGACCTCTCCGGACGCGGCCTGCCGCGGCTCGACCAGTTCTCGGTCGCCGCGACCGGCCGCGGGGTCGCTCCGGCGGCGATGGCCGAACCCGGCGGCCGGGTGGTGGTGCTGGCCGCGGCGGCCGACTCGGTGGTCGAGAACGGGGTCCGCGCCTTCCTGTCCAGCTCCGGCGGCTGGGCGGCGATCGCGCTCGCCCCGATCCCGGCCGGCGAACTGGCCGACCACGCCGTCCTCGACACGACGAGCGAGGCGCTCGCCCTCGGCGCCCGCGTGCTCGCGGCGGGGGAGAGCCCGGACCTCGCCGTGCTGGAAACCGCCCTCGACGGCCAGGTACTCGCCCGCGGCCGGGTGCTGGAGGTGTCGCGGCACATCGGCCCCGGACAGCACGGCCACCCCGGCTTCGGGCGCGGCTCGGCGACCTTGACCGATCATCGCGACGGCGCGTTGCTGCGGCTGGAAATGGAGAACGAGTACCTGCTGGCGCTGCGGGACGGCCTGCCGGTGGCGTCCACTCCGGACGTGCTGTCGGTGCTCGACCGCCGCACCGGCGTCCCCCTGCAGTGCGACGCGATCCGCGCCGGGGTGGAGGTGGACGTCGTGTGCCTCGCCGCGTCGCCGTTCTGGACCGATCCGCGCCGCCGCCCGCTGCTGGAGCCGCGCGCGTACGGAATTGACTGCGATCCGGTGGTAGCCCCGTGATTCTCCGCCAGTTGCTCGCCCTGCCCTCGTGGGCCGGCTCGGTCCGGGTGTGCTCCGGGGAGTCCGGTTTGGACCGTCCACTCAAGACAGTCAAAGCCGCGTTGGACGCGTCCGGTGCCCCCGCGTCCGGAGAGCTGGTGGTGGTCGTCCGCCCGCTCGGTTCCGACTGGCAGATCGACGCACTCCTGCGCCGCTGCGCTGACTCCCAAGCCGCCGGGGTCCTGCTCCCCGGAACCGAACCCCTTGCCGCGTCACGTCTTCTGGCCGAACGGCTGTCGGTGCCGCTGCTGGTGACGTCCGCCGATCCGCTCGACCTGCTCGTGGACGCCCGCCTCGCGCTGGCCGCCCCGGACATCGACCGCGCCGAGGCAGTGCTCGCCGCGCACCGGGCGCTGGGGGAGCGGTTGCGGCCGCCCGAGGAGATCGTGACCGTGCTGCGGCGATTGCTGGATGCCCCCGTCGCTGTCCTCGACGGCCGCGGCGAGGTGCTCGCCGGAGAACTCGCTGAGGCCGCCCGCGTGCGAGTGCACGAGCCAGTCCCGCAACGCGTCGCCCTCGCGGACGGGGTTCTGCTCGCACACCCGGCCGAATCGTCGGTGTGGCTTGCCGCCGAGCTGACCGGAGCGAAGTCCCCACGCGCGGACGTCGTCGCCGCGACGCTGGCCGTCGCCGCCGGCGCGGTGCAGCGCTGGCTGCTGGCCCACCGCCTGGAACTGGAACGCGATGCCCGTTCCCGGTCCGCCCTGCTGGGCGACCTGCTGCGCCAAGACACCGAACCCGGTGCCGACCTGCGCCGACGTGCGGCGGATGCGGGCTGGCGACTCGGCGGCTGGCACGTCGGCCTGCGCATCGGCGTGCCCGCAGACGTCGACACGGTCTCCCGCACGCAGGAAGTCGTGCGTGCGCTCCGGGCGGAATCGATCGACGCCGTCACTGTCGAACACGGCGAGGGTTGGACCGGCTGGGTCACCTTCGAACAGGAGCCGACCGCGGAACGGGTGCGGGCACTGTCCGCGCGGCTCCGCGCCGTGCACCGCAGCCTTCGTCGCACGTTCGATGCGCACCTGGGTGTTGGCCGCCCGCACGCCGACGGCCTCACCGCGACAGTCGCCGAAGCCACTGACGCCGCTCGCCTCGCCGCAACCCGCCCGGAGACCGGGCATTTCCTGCACGTCGACCAGCTCGGCATGGCCCAGCTGCTTCTGGAATGGACCCGCACGGACACCTTCGAGCCCGCCGCGCGTGCGTTGCTCGCCCCGCTGGTCTCGGTGCCCGGCGACCTGATCCGCACTCTCGCGGCGTACCTCGACGCCGAGTCTTCGCTCGCCGAAACCGCGACTGTGCTGGGAATCCACCGGAACACCGTCGCCGCGCGGATCAGCCGGATCGAGCAGCTGCTGCACGTCGACCTGTCCCGGCCGGACGAACGGCTGGCCCTGCATCTGGCCGCCCGCGCGGTGATCCTCGCCCGGCCCGCTGAGTAGTACCGGCAGGGCCAGCTACCGCCTTGGTGATCGCCTGGGCGGAAGGCAGACTCGGGGCATGGGCAAGAACGACCTGGGCGATTTCCTGCGGGCCCGCCGCGGCGGGCTGACGCCGGACGAGATCGGTCTTCCGGCCGGACCCGGCGCCGGACGGCGGGTCTCCGGCCTGCGGCGCAGCGAGGTCGCGCAGCTGGCCGGGGTGAGCACCGAGTACTACACCCGGCTGGAACAAGGCCGGGCCCGGCAGCCGTCCGAGCAGGTGCTGCACGCCCTCGGCGACGCGCTGCGGTTCGACGACATCGAGCGGCGGCACCTGTTCGCTCTCGCGGGAGCCACCGCCGAGCGCACGGACCGGGCCGAGCATTCGTCCCGGCTGCGTCCGGCGCTGCGGCAGGTGCTGGACTCGATGGAGCTGGCGTCGGCTTTCGTCAGCGACCGGAACCTCACCGTCGTCGGCGGGAACGCGTTGTGGGCGTTGCTGTTTCCCGACGTGGCCGCGCTTCCGCGGCGGGAACGCAGCATGGCGCGCTGGACGTTGCTGGACCCGCGGGCCCGCCTGGTGTGGCGGGACTGGGAGCGCGTCGCCCGCGACTACGTGCACGGGTTGCGGCTGGCCGCGGCCGCGCAGCCGCGGAACCAGCACATCGCCAACCTGATCGGCGAGCTGATGATGCGTTCGCCCGAGTTCCCGGCGTGGTGGTCGGAACACCGCGTCCAGGAACGCAGCAGCGGCCTGAAACGCTTGCGCCATCCGGTCGCTGGCGATCTGGAATTGCAGTACGAGATCTTCGCGTCGGTCGCCGATCCGGGCCAGTCGATGGTCGTCTACAGCGCACCGGCCGGTTCGCCCTCGCAAGAACGGCTGCGGCTGCTGGCCAGCTGGGGCCGCGAACCCGCCGCTGAACGGGACCCCGCCGAGTCCTGATCTTCGCTCTCACCCAGGCCCCGCCGAACCCGCGGGGTCCATGCCGTCCTGCCCACTCACCACGAAAGGACACTCCGCTGTGAGCAAAACGTTCCTGATCACCGGCGTCAGCACCGGCCTCGGACGGGCCGTCGCCCGGCGAGCCCTCGCCGCCGGACACCAGGTCGCGGGCACCGTCCGCACTGAACAACACGCCGCCGATTTCCGCGCACTGGACCCCGAACGCGCCCGGGCCTTCGTCCTCGACCTGACCGACGCGGACCGGATCGAGCCCACGGCGCGAGCGGCCGAAGCGGAACTGGGCCCGATCGACGTGCTCGTGGCCAACGCCGGATACGGGCTCGAAGGCACCTTCGAAGAGTCCTCAATGGACGACTTGCGCCGTCAGTTCGAGGTCAACGTCTTCGGCACGGTCGCGACGATCAAAGCGGTCCTGCCCGGCATGCGCGAACGGCGCGACGGCCAGATCTTCGTCATCACCTCGATGGGCGGGCACACCACCTTCCCGGGACTGGCGTTCTACGAGGGCAGCAAACACGCCCTGGAAGGCATCACCGACACCCTCGCGCAAGAGGTCGCGCAGTTCGGCGTGCGGGTCACCGCCGTCGCTCCCGGCGCTTTCAAAACCGACTGGGCGGGCCGGTCGCTGGTCCGCGCCCCGCGCAGCATCGCCGACTACGACGCCCTGTTCGACCCGATCCGGACCCGCCGCCAAGCCCTCGCCGGCCAGGGCATCGGCGACCCGGACCGCGCAGGCGACGCGATCCTCTCGCTCCTGGACGAGGAAAACCCGCCCGTGCACCTCCTGCTCGGCTCGGACGCGCTGCGCCTGGTCACCGCCGGACGCCGGCGCGTCCAGGAGGACTTCGACGCCTGGCAGGACCTGACCCTCTCCACCGATTCCGTCGAAGGCGGAGTGACGGTCGCCTGACTCTGTCCGTGCGGGAGCCCCAGGGCAGAGTCCCTCAGGGTCCCCCGCACGGCAGGTCAGACGCGTCCGCGCACCAGGTCGATCAACCGCCCGAGCACGTGATCGCCCGACGCGCGCAGGCCGTTGTGCTCGTACTCGCTGGTGATCCACGGCCGGAGCGTCGGGATCAACCGCGCCGTTTCCTCGGAGAACACCCGCTCGACGTACATGTCCTTGGCGTAGATCGCGGCGGCGGCCGGGACCGTGCACTCGCGCAGCACGTCGGCGTCGTACAGCCGCGGCCATTCGTGCGCGGCGAGCAGTTCGGCGGTCTCCTTCATCGGCCGGAGGCTCTGGAAATCGTCGAAGAGCCAAGGGAACACGTGCTCGCCGGTGAAGAGCGTCCGGTCGGTGCGGAACTCGTCCGGCAGCACGCGCTCGGCGGACCAGCGGGTGGCGAACCCGTCGGAGTAGGACGATTCGTGGATGACCGAGTACAGCGGATTGCGCCCGGTGAACGGGAGCGAGCTGGCGACGTCGTGCGCGAAAGCGGGGGACCTCGGGTCGCGTTCGAGCAGGTAATGCAGCGTCTCCTCGCCGCCGCTCGTGCCGAGGACGTTGCCGAGCTGCCGGAACAGCCGCACGGTGAGCGGACTGCCGTCGGGCAGGGTCACGGCCCCGTCGTCGAGCAACGGCAGCAACGCCTCGACGCGGTCGCGATCGCCGGGGTAGCGGCGGTAGTACTGGCGGTTGCGCTCGAGCAGATTGGCGAACGTCGCGGTGTAAACGTCGTCCGGATGCCGCCCGATCGGCGGCAGCCCGCCGGTGAAGAACGCCTCGGCCAGGCCGTCGGGAGCCTGGGAAAGGTAGGCGAGCGTGCAAAACCCGCCGAACGACTGCCCGAGCACGCTCCACTTCTCGACGCCCAGCTGCCGTCGCACGAACTCCGCGTCGCGCACGATCGCGTCCGCGCGGAAGTGCGTGAGGTATTCGGCCTGCTCGGCCGGCGTGCCGGGCAGCGTGCCGACCGGCGTGGAGCGTCCGGTCCCGCGCTGGTCGAGCATCAGAACCCGGTACTCGCGCAACGCCCGCGGCAGCCAGCTCGGCGTTCCCCGCGACGGCCGCGGCGCTTCGTGCCCGGGACCTCCTTGGAGATAAACGAGAAACGGCCGGTCGAGCCCGTCTGGATCGGCGACCTCCCGCGCGAAGACGGTGATCTCCGCGCCGTCGGTACGGGAATGGTCGAGGGGAACGGAGAACTCGTGCTCGGTGAGCACCAGGCCGGGAACGCGCACGGTGGTTGCCATAGGGGCGATTCAACCAGAACGGGCGTGGGGGAGGCCACGGAAATTGGCGGATCTTGTCTACTGTGGACAGTCAGGGCGAGTGTTGTTCTGAAGCGGCCTTCGCTGGCCTGCGGTCGTGAAGTGGCGAAGGTGCGCATTGACGCGGCAACGCGGGCAGGTGTTCCACGTCGACGTGGCTTAACGTGCGGCGCGCGCCACCGGCCTTGCTGGTTTCGAGGAAGCCGCCGCCTCGCTGATGTCGCGCGACGGTACCCGCCTGCTCTTCGCCGACATCGACGACCCCGCCGGAGCCGCCTCCGGCCAGCAGGGTGTGCGGCTCCGCCAGGCTTGTGCGTCGAATGCCTGGTTGTTTACCGGGCCGCGGGGCGCGATGCCGATGGAGCGGGCGCTCTGCGGTTATGCATGGAACGCCTGGTGCCGGTACTGGTTGCTCGGGAAGGCGCTACACGTCACCCGCCAGGCGCGGAGCCCTTAACCTGCGGGTCTGCGCGGCAACCGCCTGCCCAGCTTTCCGCCGTCGCGCCCGGTCCGGGCGAAGCCGGATCGCCCGGCACCCTCGCCAGTCTGAACTAGCTCCGCCCGGCGCAGGCGTCACCCGCGCCGGGAAACGGTGTTACTCCTTGCCCATCGACCGGCGGATCTCGGCCAGCTTGTCCTTGGCCGCCTCCTTGCGGTCGGCGATTTTCTTGTCCAGCGACTGCAGGTCCTCCGGCCCGCCGATTCCCGCCAGCTCCTGTGCGCCGACCGAGGTGGTGTACCGCTTCTCGATCCGGTCCCGCACGAAGTCGAACGACGGCGCGCCGTTGTCGCTGTAGTCGGGTTCGGGGAGATCGGCGGGCGGCGTGCCGGGGCTCTCCACGATCTCCGCGTCGAGCGGCTGCTGCTCGCCGGGCTTGTCCGCGCTCATCGTCTCGCCTCTTCCCAGTTGTCGGCTCCGCCTTCGACCCTAGCCGACCTCGCGCGGGCGGGCGGATGTTTCGCCGCCGCCGGTGTGCGGTAGCCCATCAGGGACAGAAAGGAGTCCGCGATGCTTCGCCCCCGCTCGACCGCGCCGCCCGCCCCGCCCGAGCCCGTCCCGCCCGGTCCGGTGGAGCCCGATCCGGTGACGCCGGGACCGGATCGTCCGCTGCCCGACCCCGAACCGCTCCCGCCGGAATCGGAACCCGGCCCCGAACTGGCGGTGGCCGGTCCCTTGTGGACAGTCCGGCCGGAATGAGGGTTCCGGAACTGCCCAGACTCCGGTGGCCCGGGAAGCCGACTCGCTGCCAACCGCGTTCTCGGGAGAGAACCGCCCGCTAGCACCGCCGCTGACCAGTGCTAGCGGACTGAACACTCCGCAGCGCCACCCGCCCGGCCATGCGATTCAGCCGCGAAACCCGCCAGCCTCCAGCGCCGCGTCCACCTTCGCGCGGTGCGCCTCCGCCCACTCGTCGAGCGTCTGCGCCTCCTCCTTGGCCAGCTTCGCCCGCGCGTCCGCCAATACCTGCGACGCCTCGGGCCCCGGCACCACGACCACGCCTTCCTCGTCCGCCACGACGATGTCCCCGGCGTGCACCGTCACCCCGCCGCACCGAGCGGGCTCGCCCAGCGGCGTCACCGCGGCTTTCGTGCCGGGGATCGGGATCACGCCGCGCGCGAACACCGGGAAGCGCGCCTCGCGGACTTCCTGCAGGTCGCGGATCACGCCATCGAGAACGAAGCCCGCGATGCCGCGGCGCTGGGCGGTCGCGCAGACATTGCCGCCGGCGAGTGCGTAGTCGACGTCGCCGGATTCCGCGACGATCACCGCTCCGGCGGGCGCGCGATGGATGGCCGCGTGCAGCATCAGATTGTCGCCCGGCGGGCATCGCACCGGGTACGCGGGCCCGGCGATCCGCGGCACCGGCCCCCACAAGGGGCGCACGCCGTAGTCGAGCACCTGGCCGCGGCCGAGCAAGTCGGCGAGCGTCGTGGTCGGGATGTCGGCGAAACCGTCGTCCATGGACGGCGATGCTCTCACGCGCGGCCCGGCCGGATACCGTTCCGTGGCACCGATCACGGAGGACAGATGGCTTTCCGGCACACCGTCGTCGCATCACCGGTCGGCGACCTCACCCTGGTCGCCGACGGCAGCGCGCTGGTCGCCGTCTATTTCGACGGCCACAGCCGGACCCCGCGCTTCCCGGACTTCGGCCCGCGCACCGACGACGGTTTCGCCGCTGTGACCCAGCAGCTCGACGAGTACTTCGCCGGTCAGAGGCGAACCTTCGACCTCGAACTCGACCTGCGCGGCTCCGAATTCGAGCGCCGCGTGTGGCAACTGTTGACTCGCATCCCCTACGGCGAGACCCGCACCTACCGCGATCTGGCCGTCGAACTGGGCGAACCCGGCGCGGCACAAGCGGTCGGCAACGCGAACGGCTGGAATCCGCTGAGCATCGTCGTGCCCTGTCACCGGGTGGTCGGGAGCAGCGGCGGTCTCACCGGGTATGCGGGCGGCGTCGACCGGAAACGGTTCCTGCTGCACCTGGAAGAACCGCCCGCGAACGACGCCGGACGGCTGTTCTAACGGACCCGCAGTGCCGGTGCTGCGACAGGACGGGGCGGGCCGAAACTTGCAGTGGCTGCAGCTGTGCGTACGCCTCGCCTAGTTCGGATGCGTCCGTTCGGGCCACTCCGCCGAGTGTCGCGTTCTTCCGGCACTCACTCTCCGTGTCACCTATGTGGGTGACGGTTGACTGCTCAATAACCTCGCATGGGGTGACGCTCTGTGTATTACCGTTTGAGAGTGCGTGCGCTGGACCCGAGTTTCTCCGTATGGCGACTGTGCGAATGAACGTGCATCTTCCCGTGTCAGAGCCGGTTATTCGCAGTTGACGGACTCGCCGAGAGGTCTGGACAAATCGTCGCCGGAGTGGCCGTCGGAGGTCGGACCAGCGACCGCGAAGAGTAGCCAAAACCGTCACTCGAACCGTTGGGCGACGCTGAGGGACCGTTCACCGCGACACTGCCAGTAGAACTGGTCGGTGACGCACCGTTTTCGCCAGGATGAGCGCATCCGGGGCCCGCGCCGCACGACCGCCGGGGTCCGGGGAGCCGTCGGAACCGGTCCGCCGGCCGGAAGAGAAAGGGATGACGACCTCATGACGGTGGTTCCCTGCCTCGCCGACCCGCCGCGCCGAGCCGGGCAGCCGCGCCAGACCGGCGAGCCGCCCGAAAGCGCGGCGCCGGTCCGGGAGCCCCAGCCGAACCGCCGGGGCAAGCCGGACTCAGCGCCCTGTCCGCGCGGTGTGGCGAAGCCGGAGAGACTGGCCCCGGCTGCAGAGGCGTCCCGGTCGGGAGATGCGGACGATGCAGCCTCCACTGCCGAGGCGGCCCGGGAACCAGAGGCAAGCGGCACGGCCAATGTCGACCCGGTTGAACCCAGCTCAGTCGATCCCGCTCAGTCAGCCGATGCGGCCGCGGTCAGCCCAGCCGGAGGCGCCGCGGCGAGCGGCAATGATGCGGCAAGCACGGTGCCGCAGCCAGCGGATCCGGCTGCCGCCAGCGCAGCCGGAAATGCTGCGGCGAGCGACACCGATCCTGCGAGCGCCGCGTCGCAGTTAGCCGGTGCGGGTGTGGCCGTGGGTGCTGTGGCGAGCGGCACCAATTCTGCATGCTCCGCGTCGCACTCGGCCGGTTCGGCGGCCAGCGCGGCTGGAGGTGTCGCGGCGAGCGGCAATGATGCGGCAAGCACGGTGCCGCAGCCAGCGGATCCGGCTGCCGCCAGCGCAGCCGGAGATATCGCGGCGAGCGGCACCGATGCCGCAAACACCACGCCGCAGTCAGTCGAACCGAACCGTCCCGCGGACTCGCTCCACCCTGATCCCCAGCATCCCGCCCGGGTCCGCGTCGTGGTCGACTGGGAGCCCTTCTCCCGGCCGCCTCGGCGCGTCGCCACGCGGGACGAGATGGTCGCTTCCGCGCACCGTGTTCTGGACCGCCGCAAGCGCGGCCGGCACCGCAAGCCCGACACCCGCGACCCCTGGACCTCCCGAGCCGCGGATTTCGTCGTCGCCTGGGCCGCCGCGCTCCGGATGGCGTTGCTCGTCCTCGCTGGAACCGCGTTCCTCGCCGGTCTCGTGCTGATGGACAGCCCGATCGCGGGCGTCGCGGTGACGTCGGCGACCGTCGCCGCGGGCGTCGCGGCGTGGCTGACCCGGCCGCGAAAGTCCCCCTCGCATCGTTGTTGAAGCAGGGTGTCGATTCCGCGCGAGGCCGTTCGACGAGGATGTGACGGCTGGACGATGCCAGCCCCGACCCGAGGAGCGGTCCATGCGTTTCCTGATGATGCACCGGCTTGACGAGAACGCCCCCGAGGCCTGGAACCCCACCCCGGAATTCATGGAGAAAATGGGCGCGTTCATCCAGGACTGGACCGAACGCGGCATCCTGATCACCGCCGAGGGCGTGCACCCCTCGGCGAAGGGCGCGATCGTCCGCAAACCCCGCGGCGCGACGCCGACGGCGACGGACGGGCCGTTCACCGAGGCCAAGGAGGTCATCGGCGGATTCGCCCTGGTCAACGCCGAGAACCGGGCCCAGGCCGTCGAGTACGCGAGCCAGTACGCGGACCTGTTCGACGAGATCGAGGTCGAGGTCCGCCAGGTCGTGGAGTTCGCCGACCTCCCGGACCTGGCGGGGAAATAGCCCAGCGCACCGGGCATTCGGCCGCATTCGCGCGCCAAGTCTTTGTCATGAGTTGACCCGCGCCGCGCCGCGAGCGGATCTTCGTCCTGGGGGACAGGGCGGGGATCCGAGGAGGCAGCGGTGCGGGTCATGCTCACGGTGGTCTTGACAACGATGTCAGCACTGATGCCGGTCCAGGCCAGGACACCCGCGCCGCAACCGGCGGCGAACCTCGTGGTGTGCGACAAATACTGCGACGACCGCGCCGCCGACCAGGCGTCCAGCGACCGGATCGCGGTCACCGCGCCGCTCGACGACCGCGTCCTCCAGCTGCACTTCGCCGACAGCGACCCGATGGGCTGGGCCGTCATCGACCATTCGCGTCCGGGCGACCGGGTGTGGCTCGACCGGTCCTTCGACGGCGGCGCGACCTGGGACGGCGGCGCACAACTGGGCCTGACGACCGCCCCGTCCGGGGTCGGCGGCTGGCGCACCCAGATGTACAACAACGACGACTGGCACAACCGCGGCGTCGGCGCTCTGCGCGCGTGCGGCGGCACGGTCGACACTGGACGGATCGCTTGCACGCCTTGGGCACGCACCCGCTGGAACGCCGCGAACCGCGCGCAAGCGGCGGCGACCGCGATGATGGCCCTGTACGACAACGGCACCGGCTACTTCCGCGAGGGCGGCGGCTGGGGAACAGCGGTGTCGCTGGCGGCGGTGATCCGCAACGCGTCGGTCAGCCGGATGGCCAGCTACGACTACGCGATGGCCACGACGTACGACAAGAACGTCAACGCCGGCCGCGGTCAGTTCCGCAACGAGTTCTCCGACGACACCGGCTGGTGGGCGATGGCGTGGCTCGACGCCTACGACCGCACCGGCGAGCAGCGCTACCTCGCGACCGCGAAGGCTGACGCCGACCACATGCAGACCTTCTGGACCGGCGACTGCGGCGGCGGCATCCGGTGGAAAGAAGGCCTGACGTACAAGGCGTCCATCTCCAACAGCCTGTACATCCAGGTCAACGCCACCCTCGCGGACCGCACCGGCGACGCGACCTACCGGAGCCGGGCGCAGCAAGGCTGGGAGTGGTTCCGCGGCAAGGGGCTCATCGGCTCGGACGGCCTGGTGGTGGACGGCATCGACGGCACGAGCTGCGCCGCGGTCGGCCAGCGCTACACCTACAACCAGGGCGTTTTCGTCTCCGGCCTCACCGCGCTGTCCAAGGTGACCGGAGACCAGAGCTTGATCGGCACCGCGCGTTCGGTCGCCGACTCCACGACCCGCACCGGGTCGTTCTTCACCGGGGACGACGGCATCGTCCACGACCCGGGCGAGGGCGCCAGCTGCACCGACGACGGGTCGTACTTCAAAGCCGGACTCGTCCGCGGTCTGTCCGAACTGGACGCCGCGACGTCCGACATGCCCTACCGGGATTTCCTGACCAGACAGGCAGATTCCGCCTACGCGCACTCCCGCAACGACTTCGACCAGTATTCGCGCTCGTGGTCCTCCAGCGCGGGCAAGGGGCAGGGCTGCCAGGCCGCCGCGCTCGCGCTGATGAACGCGACCTACTAGCCCCGTTAGTGACCGACAGCACACCCGCCTTCGCAAGGCCCATCCGGGTACGGTTGACGGTGCCACGGAATCCTGCGTGGTTCATGCGGACGGGGAAGGGCGATCGTGGAGCTGAAGGTCGGGTACAAGGCGTCGGCGGAACAGTTCGGGCCTCGCGAGCTGGTGGAGTTCGCGGTGCGGGCCGAGGAGCTGGGGCTCGACTCGGTGTGGGTGTCGGACCATTTCCTGCCGTGGCGCCACGAGGGCGGCCACGCGCCGTGGGCGCTGGCGTGGATGCCCGCGGTGGCGGAGCGGACCAGCCGGGTGCTGATCGGGACCAGCGTGCTGACGCCGACATTCCGGTACAACCCCGCGGTGATCGCGCAGGCGTTCGCGACGATGGCGCTGCTGTCGGGCGACCGCGTGATCCTCGGCGCGGGCACCGGCGAGGCGCTGAACGAGATCGCGGTGTCGGGCCGGGAATGGCCGGAGTTCAAGGAGCGGTTCGCGCGGCTGCGCGAGTCGGTGCGGCTCATGCGCGAGCTGTGGAGCAAGGACAACGTCGACTTCGAGGGCGACTACTACCAGCTGGTCAACGCGAAGATCTACGACCGTCCGGAGCGTCCGGTGCCGGTGTACATCGCGGCGGGCGGCCCGGTCGTGGCGAAGTACGCGGGCCGTGCGGGCGACGGCATGATCTGCACGTCCGGCAAGGGCATGGAGCTCTACACCGACAAGCTGATGCCGGCGATGGCCGAGGGCGCGGCCGCGGCTGAGCGCGACGCGTCCGGGGTGGACCGGATGATCGAGATCAAGATGTCGTACGACCGCGACCCGGAGAAGGCGCTGGCCAACACCCGGTTCTGGGCCCCGCTGTCGCTGAGCGCGGAGCAGAAGCACACCGTTTCCTCGGCGGAGGAGATGGAGCGGCTGGCCGACGAGCTGCCGATCGAGCAGGTCGCGAAGCGGTGGATCGTCGCCTCCGACCCGGACGAGGCGGTCGCGCAGATCAAGCCGTACCTCGACGCCGGCCTGAACCACCTGGTCTTCCACGGCCCCGGCCACGACCAGGAACGGTACCTGAGCCAGTTCGCCGAGGACGTGCTGCCGCGGCTGCGCGCGCTGTCCTGACGGATCTCGGGAAACGAACCCCCGTCCGGCTCCGGCTGGGCGGGGGTTTTCCGTATGCCGTCGATCATCGCGCTCGTCGCGGTCGCCGAGCCAGCGGTCGCGGCCGTGCGGACGGTCCGTCCACTCCGGACAGTCACCGGAAACCGCGCCAGGTCGCCCCGGCAATCGTGGCCGACATCGCGGATTGGCCGACACGACAACGGTGATCGAAGCCCGCCCATGATGCGCGAGCCTCGATCACCGGGCGATCACTCTTGCCTGAACCGCTTTCTCCGGCTCGCCACCAGGAACGCCGTGCCTCCGACGACGAGGGCTCCGCCGAGGATCAGCAGCATCGGCAGCAGCGGAATCCCGGTCGAGGCCAGCGAATCCGTGCCCGTCGCCGCGCCCGGCGCCGGGGGCTGGGCTGCCGGGGGAGCGGGGTTCGGGCTCGTCGCCGGAGGCGCCGACGACGTGGGCGGGCTGGGCGGCGGCGGAAGGTAGACGCCCGCGTCGATGGTGTGGTCGACCCCGCCTGCCTGTGCGGGGGCGGTCACCGGCGCGTAGCCGTTGCAGAGCCGTCCGGTCGCTGGCGGCACGACGTTCGAATCGTGCGCCCGGTCCGGACCGGCGGTGGGGAGCGTGAACCGCAGGTCGGTCGCGGGCGGCGTCCCGGGCACGTTGTCCGTCGCGGCGGTGCAGACGTCGAACTGCACCGTGTACTTCTCGCCCGGCTTCAGCTGGTACTCCGCCCCGACGCCGCCGAAGTAGTACTCGCCCGCCTTGTCGGTCTGGGTGCTGGCGACCTTCTTGCCGTCGGCGTCGAGCAGGTTCACCGTCGCCTTCGCGAGCGGGACCTCGTCCGTGCGGTTCGGGTCCTGGATGCCGTTGTGGTCGCCGTCGAACCAGACGAGGTTGCCGATCTGGATCGGCGCGTTCGCTGCCTGGTAGGCGATGTCGCCGAGCCCGCCCGCCTTGCCGAAGCTGTTGGCCGGGCCCACGAACGCGTACCCGTGCTTCGGATTGTCCTGCCCCGGCCCGATGCCGGTGCTGACGTCGTAGTAGCCGACGCCGTCGGAGCTGACGTTCTGCGCCGGATCCATCTGGGTGCTGATCGCCCACTGCTGCTGCGGGATGTAGGCGACCGAACCCTGCGCGGACTCCTGGTGCAAGCCGTTGCCGGATCGGCTCGGGTCGAAGAAGTCGCCGGGGAAGTACTCGACGACGCCCGGCGTCTCGTTGCCGTTCGTCTCGGGCTTGCCGTGGTTCGGACAGGCGCCGGTGCCTTCCCAGTCGTATCCGCCGCCGGGAGCCGCGCAGGCCATGGTGATGTCGCCGCCGGACATGCCGGTCGACGCCTCGTTGTGGTCCGGTCGCGGGTCGATGCCGGAGCCGAAGACGTCCATGAACCGGTCCCGGAAGCCGAGGATCATCGAGCCGTCGCGGGTGAAGGCCATGCTCGCCAGCTCGGGCTGCGGGTTGATGCCCGGCCCCGGGGCCGGGCTGGGCCCGTGGTGGGTGAACTTGTCCCACGAAGAGAACGAGGTGTCCCACGGGTTCCAGTGGTCGGTGTCCTCCTCCTGGTATCCCGCGATGACGTACCCGCGGAGATAGTCGAGGCGGTGCTCGAGCACCGGCGTGAACTTCGTGCCGTCGTAGGTGTAGACCACGGCCTTCAGATCCTCGCGCCGCTTCGTGCTTTCCGCCGAGCAGATGCCGCCGACGTACAGTTTCGCGTCGTGTGCGGCGACCGCGAACGGCCGCCAGTCGTTGGGCACGGCGCACTCCGGAGCCGGAATGGGGACGGTCCTGTCCGGTTCCGCGGTGGCTCCCGTCGCGTCGAAACTGACCAGGCTCCGCGTCGCCAGGCTGACCGCGTAGAGCGTCTTCCCGTCTTCGGTGAGCGCGATCCCGCCGAGGCTTTCCTTACCGGGCACGTCCACGAAATGCTCGTCCTTGCGCAGGTCGACCGCGCCGTGCTCGGTGACCGCGGCGTCCGGCACTTTCGCGAACAGCTGGGGCGCGCCGCCGCCCAGCGGCGTCGTGTAAATCGCGCCGCCGCCTTCGGGACCGTAGGTGGTAAAGCGTTTCGCGAACGCTGACTGGAAAATGCGCTCGCGGTATTTGTCGTACGCCAATCCCCATGTGGTGCCGACTTGCGCCTGGGTGTTCAGCACGGTCGGGCAGGCCGAGTCGGCCGGGCAGGTGCCGCGGAAGGTACGGTCGAACGCGACCAGGGCGCGGCTGTTCGGGTCGGGCGCGCTGCCGTCGCTGTTGACCGCCGGGCTTTGCACCGGCACGTAATAGCGGGCGTCGGGCAGCGTGTGGTCGGCCGGGTTCCAGACGCCGGTGATCACCGAAACGTCTTTGCTCTCCCGCAGATCCACGAACGTCGTGAAACTGTCGAAGTGGTTTTTCTCCGTCGACGCGGGCGCGGCCCGCAAATACGCGCGATACGGATCCGGAACGGAAACGTCGACCCGGTACCGGCCGCCGGCGAGCGGGGCGGAGGGGTCCACGACGACCTTTCCCGCCGCGTCCGTCCGCCCGCGCACCTGATGTCCGGCGGGGTCGGTGACCAGCACGGACATCCCCGGTTGCGGGGTGTCCATAGTGGCGTTGACGATTCCGGTGCCGAAGAAATCCCGGAGCACCTGGACGGTCAGCGTGCCGTCCCCGGCGGCCGCGGCTGTGCCGCCGGTGACCGTGATCGCGCTGCCGCCCAGCAAGAGGGCAGCGGCCGCTGCTCGGGTCAGCCTGAATCTGCCGCTCGTTCTTCTGCCACCTCGGGTCATGACTGCGGGATCTCCGTTCTTTGCGCGGAATTTTCGCGCGGCGTGCCGCAAAGTTGTAACAGTGAAGCAGAAAACGGTCTTGCCGGGTACGGCACTCGGATACAGGACCGGGTGAATCAAAACCCTGCTACGGTCACTCGCTGTGCCTGTCAAACGGATCGCGCGCCGCTGGGTCGTCCTCGCCGCGGCAGTGACGCTCGCGCTCGGCGCGGGAATATTCTGGTATGCCTCCGACGGTTCCGCCGATTCAGGCCCGCGCGCGGTCACCGCGGACGAGGCGAGCCGGCTCGCGATCGCGCGGTTCCGCAATTACCAGAAGCAAGTCCGCGCGGTGGCGATCAGTGTGCCCGGCGCGGCGGGCGAACTCGAGATCACCGGTTCGGCCGATTACCGCGCCAAGGCCGGCTACGGAGTGCTGAAAGGCAAGGGGCGCAACGACTCCGGCAATGGTCTGATCCGGTGGACGGCCAGCCGGATCGAACTGCACCCGCTGTCCGCCGTCCCCGAGTTCCCTCCGGAAAAACCGCCGGCGGACGGCTGGTTCGCCCGTCCGCTCGACCCGACCGCGGGCGCACTGGACCGCGCGCTGGCCATTGTTCTCGGACTCGGCAACGACCGGCCGGACAACGCGCAATTGCTGCCGCAGAACGGCGCCGAATGGGTAGCGGCCGATCAGGTGAACGGACATCCGGTCGACGTCTTCACCGGCCCGGATTCGCGAGAGCGGCCCGGCACGGCGGAATCCGTCCGGTACTGGCTCGACGCGGACGGCGTCATGTTCCGGGTCCAGACCGCGATCCCGGGGGAGGCGAAACCGGTCGTCATTTCCTTCGACACCCACGAATCCACTGCGGTGCCGCTCGCGCGCTGAGTTGCGTGAGGGTGTGGCGACCGCAGCAGGGGAGACGGCCATGGCTGGATTTCCGTGGCCCGCAACTGGGATCGTTTCCTTTCAGGTGCGGGCGGCCGGGGGAGAGGTCTGGCAGCATCCAGAACACGCGAGATTCGAGGACGGTCGCGGCTCGCGCATTCGACGGTTGCGGAGGTCTGGTGGCCGCGACCTCCGCATCGGCCTCGCGTGCGGGCTCCTCGTGGTCGTCGTCGGCTTCGTGCTGAACGCCGCCGAAATCGCCTAGCCTCGTTTCGCCAGCCAGCATGGCGCTGCTGCCTGGGTTTCGTTCGAAAGTTTCGCTGAGCCGACTGCGGGTTCGGCATGATGGTGCCTTGTCTCGCTCTGTCAACCAGCATGCGGCGAACGCCCGCGTTTCCGGAAGCCCTTGCTGCCGCCGCACAACCGGATGCCTGGTGAGTGTCCGCTGTCCTCAAGCGGCGGCCACGGAAGCCCGGTCTGCCAGCAACGAGGCCGCGGGTGCCTGGATTTTCGCGACGTCCGGAAATTCCGGCACGGCCGGGACGACGGTAGGTCCGGCCGTGCGCGCGTCCGGGAACTGGGGCTGCGACGGCGGCGCCGCGACGTCCGTAAACGGGATGCCCGCAGGCGGTTTCGCCCTCGTCCACGCTCCCGAGGGCGAGGCAGCACCTGCCGCGGGACACGCAGCACTTGTCACCAATCCCTCCGGAATCGTGTGCGGCACGCCGGAATCAAGACAGTTTCCGCTGCCCTTCGTGGTGCCGGGGAAGGTCCAGCCGACGTCGATGCCGTTCGCCGCGAAGACGTCGCCGACGATCTGGTTGTCCTTCGGCGGCACGTCCTGGGTCGCGGTGAGGACGAGCCCGGCGTTCGCGTTCCCGGCGATCCGGTTGCGCAGCACCTGGTTGCCGCTGCCGCCGTCGATGCCGATCCCGATGCCCCAGCCGCCGTCGGCCTGCTCCGGGGTCGCCGCCTGGCCGTTGGCCGCGACCAGATTGCCGGCGACCACCGAATCCCGCTGCGGCAACAGCTTTTCCTGATGGTCGGAGTTGGTGGTGAGCCCGACGCGGTTCCCGCTGAACCGGTTCCCGGCGACGTACATGTCGCCGCTGGCGTTCGTGCCCTCGTAGCCGACCGCGTTGAGCTCCGCGACGTTGTCCCGCACCACCGTCCGGCACGGTTTGCATTGGCCGACATAGATTCCGGAATCAGCGCCGCCGGACGTGTAAGACTGCTCGATCACTCCGTTCTGTGCGGAAAACGCATAGATTCCGTAGAGACCGTTGCGGGTGGCGGTGACGTGCGAGACCAGGAACGAAGTGAGGAAACGGATCGGCTCGTCGCCGGTGTCGTAACCGCCTCCGTGCCCCGGCAGCCCCGACGCGGCCTTCACCGAACCGGTCACGAGCACGCCGTTCTGCGTGTGATTCCGGACTGTCAGGTTCTCGACCGCAACCCCCGGCGCGGACACGACGACGCCGTTGTCCCGCTTCAGCTGCCCGTCGACGACGACCTTCTCCCGCACTTCGCCGCGCAGCGTGACCCGCGGCGTCGCGATCTTCACCGTTTCGTGGTACTCGCCCGGCGCGACGAGCACGAGATCTCCCGCCTGAGCCAGGGAAACAGCGGCGGAAATGGTCGGCGCGTCGGCGGGAACGCGGATCGTCACGCCCGCCCCGTCCGGCCGATGCCCCTCGGCGGAGGAAGAACCACATCCGCTGACCAATGCCGCGGACAACCCCAGGATCGCCACGATGGCGAGAAAACGCATACGCCCAGTCTGGCACGAGCGCCGGATACCGTTGGAGTGATTGTTGGCCGGTTGGCGGACGTGCGCTTGGTTGGCTGCTGCGCCGGGGGATTCGGCGAGGCGCGGTGGCGGGGCCTGGGAGGTGAATTCGCCGCGAGGGCGCGGGATCGCTCGCCGCGCGGACGGACATGCACTTGGTTGGCCGCTGGATTCGCCGAGGCGCGGTGGCGGGGCCGGACTGCGAGACGAGTTCGCCAGGAGGGCTGGGATCGCTGGCTGGGTTGGCGGTCGCCTCGTGCGGGAACCATCCCCGCGGAATCAGCAATCTCGCAGCCAAGCCCGCCGTGGCAACCCAGGCGAATCGGCGTGAGCTCATCAGGCCGGTTTGTCGGACGCAGTCGCCGGGGCAGTGAGGGGGCGGTCGCCATCGAACCAGGCATCACGCCGAGCCGAATTCGCCTCAGGCACCGGGATCTGTCACGCTGCCCGACGTGAATTCCGCTGAGCGCCGCCCTTCCCGTCGCGCATTTCTCGGGGCGGCGGTGACCGCCGGACTTGCCGCCGGGTGTCACGCGGCCTCCGCGCCGGATGCCGACACCCGGCCGGGCCCGATCCAGCACACCGGCCCTCACCAAGCCGGGATCACCACCCCGCAACAACCGCAACCGCACCTATTAGTCGTCGCCGCAGATGTTTCCGTTGCGCCGGGGCCCCTTCTGGCCGAATTAGGCAGCCACATTCTGGCCATGGCCGCGGGAACCGACGCACGGCTGCTGGGCTTGCCCCCAGGCGACCTGACCGTGACGGTCGGCATCGGTCCCCGGTTGGTCCAGTCCAGCGATCCGCACCTGCCCGGCGCGAAGGACCTCTCTCCGGCCGCGCACGAGGCGATCGCTCCGTCCGACCGCGGCGGCGATCTGCTGCTACAGATCTGCGCGAGCGACTCGCTCGTCCCGCCCGTCGCCGCGTCCGCGCTCCTGGCGAGGCCGGGTGTGCGCGAGCGCTGGCGTCAGTCAGGCGGACGCGGGCCGCGCGTCCCGGTCTCGGACGGGCAGACCGCGCCGCGGAACGTCGTGGGTTTCGTCGACGGCATCATCGGCCCGCGCACTCCCGCCGAGCAGCAGCGGGATCTGTGGCTCGCCGGCCCGGCTCCGGTCGCGGGCGGCACGCTCGCCGTCGTCCGGCGGATGGCGCTGGACGTCGCGCGGTTCGCCGCATTGCCGCTCGCGGAACAGGAGGCGGTCTTCGGCCGCCGGAGAGACACTGGGATCCCGCTGTCGGGCGGCGCGATCGCCGACGGGCCGGATCTGGGCGCCAAAACCCCGGACGGCCGCTATCTCGTCCCCGCCGAAGCGCACATCCGCCGAGCCCACGCGAACGTCGTCGGGGCCGGGCTCATGCTGCGCCGCAGCTACAGCATCGACACGCCGGCGCCCGGCCTCCTCTTCGTGAGCTTCCAGAACGACCTGCACACGTTCACCGCCACCCTGGCCAGCATGGAGACCGCGGACGCGCTGCTGCCGTTCACGACCACCACCGCGAGCGGGACCTTCCTGATCCTCCCCGGCTTCGACGAGCGCCGGCCGCTGGGCTCGACCTTGTTCCCGTCGTGAGCGGATGCCCTGGGGAACGGAAAAAGCCCCGCCTCTCCGAGGAGAAGCAGGGCCTCCGAACTGCGAAACACGATGGTGCGCGATACTGGGATTGAACCAGTGACCTCTTCCGTGTCAGGGAAGCGCTCTCCCGCTGAGCTAATCGCGCGAGGTGGAGACGGGATTCGAACCCGTGTACACGGCTTTGCAGGCCGTTGCCTCGCCTCTCGGCCACTCCACCGCATGGGGCTTGAGCCCTCCGAGCGGACGACGGGATTCGAACCCGCGACCCTCACCTTGGCAAGGTGATGCGCTACCAGCTGCGCTACGTCCGCACTACCTGTGGCTCCGAGGCGGCACCGGGAATCTCGCGATTCCGGCTCGCACCCC
This sequence comes from Amycolatopsis echigonensis, assembly GCF_002846615.1. NCBI lineage: Bacteria > Bacillati > Actinomycetota > Actinomycetes > Pseudonocardiales > Pseudonocardiaceae > Amycolatopsis > Amycolatopsis echigonensis. Next base: position 6,916,574 of record NZ_PJMY01000003.1, read on the forward strand.
GTCGCCGTGGTGTGAAGAAACCATAGCCGATCCCGGCGACCGTCCCGGCACCGGGGGGTTGTTGGCCCGCCCGCGGGCCGGTGATCAGGCCAGATCGTTCGGGATCAGGTGGGTGAGCGCGTCGTCGACGTCGACCCACAGGTGCTCGTTGCCCGGCAGCACGACGTCGTACGTGCGATCCAGGAAATCGGCCAGCTCCTGCGCGGACGCCTCGAACATGGCGTGCCCGGACGGGGAGTTCAGCTCGATCAGGACCGACTCCGGGTCCTCCACCGAAGGCCGGATGCGGACGTCCCCGTCGCCGGCGTCGGCGAGCAGGCCGTCGGCGAGCAGGTCGCGCGCGTAGACCCATTCGACCCAGCCCGCCCGCCCGGTGCGGAAGGCGGCGACGACGGCGTACGGGTCGCGGGTGTCGTAGCGCAGCTCCACCTTCACCGGAACCGCCGGGGTCCGCGGCGCCAGCAGGTCGAAGACCGCCGTCGAGCGGAGCGTCACGTGATCGTTGCGCATCGTCCTACCCTTCGTCTCCCTTCCCGGCCCGGACGACCGAGGACGACGGTGAGACGCACCAGGAGCCCGGATCCGTCGCGGGTGCGCTCGAGATCACCCGTTCGAGACCGTCTGCCCCGAGGTCCGTCCGGTCCGTCGCCGTCCGTGCCGCGCAGCCTTCAGCGGGCGCCCGGTGGGGAGCCACCGGTACATCTTGCGCGGTTCGGCCGCTGTGCGATAGCACCGTCGCACGGATGTCGCGGACGCCCGCACGCGCCCCCGCCCGTGCAGGGCCTCGGTTAGCTCGGGGTTGTTCGGACGGTATTCGCAGGCAGACGGGCGGTAATCAGATCAAACCACCCGTTTGCAGGCCCCCGAAAGTCGTGGGGTAGGCTGGTTTCGCACCGCGAGCGGGCGATTAGCTCAGCGGGAGAGCGCTTCGTTCACACCGAAGAGGTCACTGGTTCGATCCCAGTATCGCCCACCAGCACTTCTCCGATGGCCTGCCGACGATCTCCGCCGGCAGGCCATCGGCGTTTCAGGAGCCCGTCCTCGACACGCCGCACTGCCCGTCCGCGCACGTCCTCTCCAGGCGGCCCCGCGACAGGGTCTGCACCAGCCCGGCCACCCAGCACGTCGGGCATCCCCGCAGCGCCAGCACGCCCACGGGCAGGGCCACCAGGCTTGCCCATCCGATCACCGGGGCCAGCGCGATCGACGCCGCGATCAGTCCGAACCCGACGATTCCGCGGGCGAGGTGCACCGTCAGGGACTTGCTGGCGTACGACGTGCTCATCGGTCTTCCTCCGGGAGATCCAGGCGGGCGCGCACGGCGGCGCGGGCGCGGTGCAGCCGCGACTTCATCGCCGCCGGGCTCAGGCCGAGCGACTTGGCGACGGTCTTTCCCGGCAGACCCTGTATGTCGCGCATGATCAGCACGCCGCGCTGATCGCCGGGCAGCGACGCGATGGCGGCGGAAAGGCGCTCGACCTCCAGCCTGCCCAGCACGTCGTCCTCGGCGGACGGACCCGCGGCTTCCGGGATCGGCTCGTCGCGCTGCACGAGGGCACGCGCCCGGCGCAGGCACTCGTTGCGCACGATCCGGAACATCCACGACGCCAGCGCGGCCGTTGCCCGCAGCGTTCCGATCTTGCGGAACAGGACGATCATCGCCTCCTGTGCCGCGTCTTCGGCGTCCTGGCTGCTCGCGCACAACGAGAACGCGAACCGCCGGACGTGCGGGTACGCGCCGGAGACCAGCACGGCGATCGACGCCTCGTCTCCGCGCTGCGCTGCCGCGACGAGCTGGTCGGCCGGCCAGGGCTCAGCCACGCTTCGACCTTCCGCGCGCTCGCAGGAACACCACGCAGCTGCACACCAGAACCGCCACGACCACCACCGCGACAATGACTACGGTCATCGAACCTCCTTCGACGCGTCGGCCTCGTGGCCGCACGTCCATAAGAGCGGCCGGCCCGGCGAAAGGATTCAGCCGCACGAAGAGCGGCGGCTGTGCTAACTTAGCCGTGCGCCCCGTATGGGCCTACGCATGGAGGTAGCGGCTAACCAGCCAGCACAGAGATCGGGCTCTCCGTCTCTCGCAGTTCCGCGGATCCGTCAGCCGGATCGCTGCGCCATGCCTGTGCCTGCGGGGTCTTTCGCGTCCCTTCCTGTGCTCGACGCCTCCTTTCCGGAAACAACCGAAAGGAATTGTGTGAGCAACGATTTCCACCGCCGGCTCATCGCCGAGTTCCGCGCGAACCGCGGAGCGCTGAGCGGCATGTTCGAGGGCTGGTCGCTGGCCGTGCTGACGACGATCGGCGCGAAGACCGGTCTCAGCCGGGAAGTATTGCTCGGCTACCTGCAGATCGACGGCAACGGGGTGGTCGTCGCGTCGGCGAACGGAGCGGAGCGCAATCCCGCCTGGTACCACAACATCCGGCGGAATCCGAGGGTGACCGTCGAGACCGGCAGCGACACGTATCAGGCAATGGCGGCTATTCCGCAGGGGATCGCGTACGAGAAGCTTTTCGCGCGAGTGGTCTCGGAAGCACCGGGCTACGGCGATTATCAGGCGAAGACGTCCCGCGAGATTCCGGTGGTCGTATTGCATCGGATCGATGCACGTGTCAAAGGCATGGGGGATTGGCTCGTCGAAGTGCACTAATGGTTTCGCGCCGAGTTGCAGGCGCTGCGGGAGCACGCGGACCACCTGGCCAACGGCAGCGGGACCGCGATCGTCCGGCCGAAACCGGACTTGGCTCAGGAGATGCGCACGCACTGCCTCAGCTTCTGCACCGCGCTGCGCCGGCATCACGTCGGCGAGGACTCGGTGGTGTTCCCCTCGCTGGCGGAGCAATTCCCGGCGCTCGCCCCGGCCATCGCGCAGCTTGCCGAGCAGCATCAGGTGGCAGCGCGGCTGCAGGACTCGATCCGGGAACTGGTCGACGGTTTCGTTCCGGGCGCATCCGACCCGGGGAGGCTGCGGACCGAACTGGAGCGGCTCGCCGGGGAACTGGAGGCGCACTTCGCCTTCGAGGAGCAAGCCGTGGTGACCGCGCTCAACGCGACGGCCGCGGCACCGCCGACGGCTTGAGCCTTGGGTCCAGTGTCCAGTGTGGACCCGCGCACGGGCTAGTCCGCGAGAAATGTGCGGCGGAGGTCCGCTTCCGGCAGCGGGGGAGTGGTTCAGTCCACCCAAACAGCCGGAAAGCGGGCGCCGCCGCGCATTCCGGCGCGGATCGCGCTGTGCGCAAGGGAAATCGGCGAGTCGGCGGAGAGCTTGTGCCCGAACGGCGGTTGGGGCGGGTGCGGCCGCCGCCGCTGACCCGCGCGGGGGAGCCGATTCGGCTGCGGGCCTGCTGGGCCGTTCGGGGTAGGTAGTGGGAAACTTGACTACCGCGGGTAATTCCGGTTGCCGGGTCAGCGTGACCCATCGTGATGCCCCCGTTATCTTCCCGGTGCTTCCTGACCGGAAAGACCCGCAGGCCGTGGCCGGAAAATCTCTGTAACACCGCCCGCTGACCACCCGATACCTTGGCGAGTGTCACACGTTCGGCGAGGCGGGCAGGACCGTCCCCCTGATCACGGATTGTGATCATCAGTCCTGACTCACCGTGCCGGTGGCGATCAGGTCCGGGGAGCTTGCGCAGCGCGGGAGGACTGATGGAAGAACCGTTGCGGTCATGGCCCGCGGACGGTGTTTCGCTGCCGAGGGTCGACCTCCGGGCGGTGCCCGCGCCGCCGGTCGACGTGGCGGTGCCGCCGCCCGGCCGTGCCGCCGAAGACCGGCTCGACCCGGCCACGGTCTGCCCGGCGGAAGGCGATCCGCCGAAAACCCACGCCGCGGAGTGGGAAAAGCGCTACCGCAGGACCGTGATCGCGGCGGATCTCGTCGCGGCGTGCGTGGTGATCGCGATCAGCGCGTTCGTCATCGACCGGCTCGCCCCGCACGACATGCACGCGTTCGGCACCGCGTTCGCGATCCTCTGCGCGCTCCCGGTCAGCCGGGCGTGGAGCGCGCGGGTGCTGGGAGAGGGCCCCGAGGAGTACCGCACGCTGGGCCGGGCGTTGATCACCGCGGCGGTGCTGGTCGCGTTCGGCGGGCTGTTGTTCGGTGCGCTCGAAGTGCAGCCGTGGGTGTTTTTCGTAGTGCCCGCCGTCGCATTGGTGCTGTTTCCCCAGCGGTATGTGCTCCGGCAGATTCTGCACCGGAAACGGCGGCGCGGGCTGTGCCTGCTTCCGGTGATGGCCGCGGGCAGCGCGGAGACTGTCGAGGACCTGATCAAGCGGACCCGGACCGAAGCGCACGTCGGGTGGCGGGTCGAGGCGGTCTGCACGTCCACCGGGACCGGGGAGATCGAAGGGGTTCCGGTCGTCGGGCGGCTCGAGGAGCTTTCCCGGCACGTGCGCCGCGGCGGGTACCGGGTCGTCGCGATCACGGCCGACCAGTACTGGAATCCGGAGCGGCTGCAGCGGCTCGCCTGGGATCTCGAAGGCACGTCGTCGGAAATGGTCGTCGCGCCGGTGCTGATGGAGGTCGCCGGACCCCGGCTGAACGTCAGCGGAGTCCTGGGCATGCCGCTGCTGCGGGTGACCGCGCCCGCGTTCACCGGCGGACGCCGGCTGGTCAAAGAAGTCGTCGACCGATGCGGCGCGGCGTTGCTGCTCGCGCTGTTCTCGCCGCTGTTGCTGGCGATCGCGGTAGCGGTGAAGGCGGGCGACCGCGGGCCGGTGGTCTACCGGCAGCGGCGCATCGGCAAGGACGGCGAAGCGTTCACCATGCTCAAATTCCGCACCATGGTCGTCGACGCGCATCTGATCCGGCGCGACTTGGAGAAAGCGAACGAAGGCGCGGGGCCGCTGTTCAAGATGAAGAAGGACCCCCGGGTCACCAAGGTCGGCGGGCTGCTGCGGCGGTACTCGCTCGACGAGCTGCCGCAGCTGTTCAACGTCGTCGCCGGGCGGATGTCGCTGGTCGGGCCCCGGCCGCCGCTGCCGGAAGAGACGGCGACGTACGCTCCGGCCGCGCGCCGCAGGCTGCTCGTGAAACCGGGCCTGACCGGGCTGTGGCAGGTGAGCGGGCGCAGCGATCTTTCCTGGGACGAGAGCATCCGGCTCGACCTGCGCTACGTCGAGGACTGGTCGCTGGCGCTGGACCTGGTGATCCTCTGGAAGACCTTCCGGGCCGTGCTCGCCGGGCAGGGCGCCTACTGACCTGAGAGAATCGCGCCGACGACGGCCGCCGGTCCGCGTGGACCGGCGGCCGTTTCCGTGCGCTGGGTCACAACCGCGCGGGACGCGAAATAGTCAAGCGTTCAACCATGTTGGTGCCGTGCGTAGGCGACCGCACGGAAGGAACGAAGGATCCGATGACTACTTTCGCAGAGTCCGAGCAGCTGCAGGTGCCCGCCGAGGTGCAGGACCTCCTGTTCCGCGAGGCCCGCACGGCCAACAGCTTCAGCTCGGAGCCGGTGACCGACGAGCAGGTCCGCGCGATCTACGACCTCGTCAAATGGGCCCCGACGTCGATGAACACCCAGCCGCTGCGCGCGCTGGTGATCCGCAGCGACGAGGCGAAGCAGCGCCTGCTGCCGCACCTGGCCGAGGGCAACCGCGCCAAGACCGAAGCCGCGCCGCTGACCGTGATCCTGGCCGCGGACGTCGACTTCCACGAGAACATCCCGCAGGTCTTCCCGCACAACCCGGGCGTGAAGGACAACTTCGCCGACGAGTCCGGCCGTGTCGAGTTCTCCAAGCTGAACTCGCTGCTGCAGGTCGGCTACTTCATCATCGGCGTGCGCGCCGCCGGACTGGCCGCGGGCCCGATGACCGGCTTCGACGCCGCCGGCGTGGACAAGGAGTTCTTCTCCGGCAACAACTGGCGTTCGCTCGTCGTGGTGAACGTCGGCAAGCCGGGCGAGAACCCGTGGTTCGACCGCCTGCCGCGGCTCGACTTCGACCAGGTCGTCGAAACGCTCTGACCCTTCCGCTGTCGCCGAGAGGCCGCCCCGCACGCCCGGGGCGGCCTTCCGGCGTTCGCCGCGGCAGCGGGTCGCGGCCGCCGCGCGATACCGCGAGATATCGCGACAGGCCCTCCGACTAGCATCAGCGGGAGCCGTTTCAGTCACTTCTCCCAAAGGAGCCCGATCGTGTCCCAACCGTCGTCAGCTGCCGCCGTACCCGCCCCGCGCGTGGTGGTGCCGGCGGGCACTACGGCGGGCGCCGCGGTGCGCGAAGCCGGGCTGCCCACCAAGGGCCCGGACACGATCGTCGTCGTCCGCGACGTCGACGGGAAACTGCGCGACCTCGCGTGGACCCCGGAAGCGCAGGCCCAGGTCGAAGCCGTCGCGGCGAACACCGAGGACGGCCGCAGCGTGATCCGGCACTCCGCCGCGCACGTGCTCGCGCAGGCCGTGCAGCAGGAATTCCCGGACGCCAAGCTCGGCATCGGCCCGCCGGTGCGCGACGGCTTCTACTACGACTTCGCGGTCGAAAAGCCGTTCACGCCCGAGGATCTGCAGAAGCTCGAGAAGCGGATGAAGCAGATCGTCAAGGGCGCGCAGCAGTTCTCGCGCCGCGTCTTCGACTCCGTCGACGAGGCGAAGGAAGAGCTGAAGGACGAGCCGTTCAAGCTCGAGCTCGTCGACCTGAAGTCCGATGTGGACACGACCGAGGTCATGGAGGTCGGCGGCGGCGAGCTGACCATCTACGACAACCTCGACCCGCGCACCAAGGAACGCGTGTGGAGCGACCTCTGCCGCGGCCCGCACGTGCCCACCACCAAGTTCATCCCGGCCTTCAAGCTCACCCGGGTGGCCGCCGCGTACTGGCGCGGCAACGAGAAAAACCAGCAGCTGCAACGGATCTACGGCACCGCGTGGGAATCTGCCGAGGCGCAGGACGCCCACCTCGAACGCCTCGCCGAGGCCGAACGCCGCGACCACCGCAAGCTCGGCGCCGAACTGGACTTGTTCTCCTTCCCCGAGGAGATCGGCTCCGGCCTCCCGGTGTTCCACCCCAAGGGCGGCATCATCCGCCGCGAGCTGGAGAACTACTCGCGCCGCAGGCACGAGGAAGCCGGCTACGAATTCGTGAACACGCCGCACATCTCCAAGGGCGACCTGTTCCACACCTCCGGGCACCTCCCGTACTACGCGGACACCATGTTCCCGCCGGTGCAGTTCGAGGAAGAGGACTACTACCTCAAGGCCATGAACTGCCCGATGCACAACCTGATCTTCCGCTCGCGCGGGCGGTCCTACCGCGAACTGCCGCTGCGGCTGTTCGAATTCGGCACCGTCTACCGCTACGAGAAGTCCGGCGTCGTGCACGGCCTCACCCGCGTGCGCGGCCTGACGATGGACGATTCGCACATCTACTGCACCAAGGAGCAGATGCCGGGCGAGCTGCGGTCGCTGCTCAAGTTCGTGCTGGACCTGCTCGCCGACTACGGCCTGTCCGACTTCTACCTCGAACTGTCCACGCGCGGGGACTCGGACAAGTTCATCGGCGAGGACTGGGAGTGGGAGGAGGCCACCGAGACGCTGCGGCAGGCCGCCGTCGACTCCGGCCTCGAACTGGTGCCGGACCCGGGCGGCGCGGCCTTCTACGGCCCGAAGATCTCGGTGCAGGCCAAGGACGCCATCGGCCGCACCTGGCAGATGTCGACCATCCAGCTCGACTTCAACCAGAACAAGCGGTTCGGGCTGGAGTACACCGCGCCCGACGGCAGCCGCCAGCGGCCGATCATGATCCACCGCGCGCTGTTCGGGTCGATCGAACGGTTCTTCGGCGTGCTGACCGAGCACTACGCGGGCGCGTTCCCGGCGTGGCTGTCGCCGGTGCAGACGGTCGCCATCCCGATCACCGCGGACCAGGTCGAGTACCTGCACGGCGTGGAGAAGGCGTTGCGCGCCAAGGGGATCCGCGTCGAGGTCGACGCGAGCGACGACCGGATGCAGAAGAAGATCCGCACCCACACCACGCAGAAGGTGCCGTTCCTGCTGCTGGCCGGCGCGAAGGACGCGGAGGCGGGCGCGGTGTCGTTCCGGTTCCGCGACGGCGGCCAGATCAACGGGGTCCCGGTGGACCAGGCCGTCGAGGCGATCGCCGAATGGGTCGCGCGCCGGGAGAACGCGTCGCCGTCGGCCGAGGCCGTGGAGAAGATCCTGAAGTGACCGAGCCGGAACTCGTCGAACAGGACGGGGTCGGGGTCCCGGACGCGCTGCAGCGGCTGTGGACCCCGCACCGGATGGCCTACATCCGCGGCCAGGACAAGCCGGACGACGACGAGTCCGCCGGCTGCCCGTTCTGCCGCCTGCCCGGTCTCGGCGACGACAAGCGCGCCCTGATCGTCGCCCGCGGCGAGACGGTGTTCGCGGTGCTGAACCTGTACCCGTACAACCCGGGGCACCTGATGGTGGTCCCGTACCGGCACGTCGCGGACTACCCCGACCTCACCGCCGAGGAGACGCGCGAGCTGGCCGAGTTCACCCAGCACGCGATGGGCGTGATCCGGGCGGTCTCGGCGGCGCACGGGTTCAACATCGGGATGAACCAGGGCGTGATCGCCGGGGCGGGCATCGCCGCGCATCTGCACCAGCACCTGGTGCCGCGCTGGGGCGGCGACGCGAACTTCATGCCGGTGATCGGGCACACGAAGGTGCTGCCGCAGCTGCTCGGCGAAACCCGCGACCTGCTGGCGGGCGCGTGGTGAGGCCGGTCGCGCCGCGGTAATTGAGTGCTCAACCAGCGTATGATGGCGATATGTCCGAACCACGCTGGCTGACCGACGACGAGCAGCGGGTCTGGCGCGCCTACGCGCAGGCCAGCTCGCTGCTGCAGGCACACCTCGAAGGCCAGCTGCAGCGCGAATCGGGCATGCCGCACGCGTACTACGAGGTGCTCGTCGCGTTGTCCGAAGCGGACGGACGGCGGCTGCGGATGAGCGAACTCGCGTCGGTGCGCGCCTCGTCGCGCAGCAGGCTGTCGCACGCGGTGGCGCGGCTGGAGGCCAAGGGCTGGGTGCGGCGCGAGTCGTGCCCCACCGACAAGCGCGGGTCGTGGGCGGTGCTCACCGACGCCGGGTTCGCCGCGCTGAAGGAGGCGGCCCCGGGGCACGTCGAGGCGGTGCGGGAATCGCTGTTCGACCAGCTGACAGCCGAGCAGGTGCGCCAGCTCGGCGAGATTTCCGAGGCGATCCTGGCCGGGCTGCGGCCTAAATGCCAGGCCGTCCGGGAGGCAGAGGAAGCGGCGGAATTCGCCGCGCCCGTCGTCGAACTGCCGAAATCCGGCTGACGTTCCGGCGGGTCGCGGGCGGGCGGGTCCGGTTCGGACAGCGGGGTCGATAGGCTTTCGTCGCCCACCCGCCCCCGAATCAGGTGCACAGACGAGGAAGATGCTCAACATTTTCGCCCGTGCCTCGGTCTCCCGCGTGACGGACCCGATCGGCGCCGCCCTGGTCCGGGCCGGACTGACCCCGAACGCGATGACCGTGCTCGGCACCGCGGGCGCCGTCGCGTGCGCGCTGGCGTTCTTCCCGCAGGGGATGCTGCTGTGGGGCACGTTCACCGTGTGGGGCTTCGCCATGCTCGACCTGCTCGACGGAGCGATGGCGCGCGCCCGCGGGTACGGCACGCCCTTCGGCGCGGTGCTCGACGCGACCTGCGACCGCCTGGTCGACGGCGCGCTGTTCGCCGCGATCGCGTGGTGGTGCTTCGTCCAGGACCACAACAACCGGGCCGCGGCCGCCGCACTGATCTGTCTCGTGCTGGCCCAGGTCATTTCCTACGTCAAGGCGCGCGCCGAAGCCTCCGGCCTCGAAGCCGACGGCGGGCTGGTGGAACGCGCGGAGCGGCTCATCATCGCCCTCGTCGGCACCGGGCTGCACGGCTTGGGCGTGCCCTACACCGTCGAGATCACGCTGTGGCTGCTCGCCGTGCTGTCGGTGATCACGCTGCTGCAGCGGGCGGCGGCGGTGGCGAGCGCGGCGCGAGCGGCCGCGGCGAAACAGGCCGACTCCTCAGCAGGCGGGGCGCAACCGTGAGCACACTGTCCCAGCGGCTCAGCGAGCTCGGCTACGCGACGGGCTGGCGGCTCGTCCGCCGGCTGCCGCGGTCGTTCGGGGCGGCGACCTTCGCCTTCGGCGCCGACATGGCCGCGCGGCGCGGCGGCGGGGGAGTGCGGCAGCTGCGCGCCAACCTCGCCCGGGTGGTCCCGCAGGCCGGGGAGGCGGAGCTGGACGAGCTGGTCCGGCGCGCGATGCGGTCGTACGCGCGGTACTGGTACGAGACCTTCCGGCTCCCGGCGATGGACCACGCGGCGGTCGCGAAGCAGGTGACGGTGACCGGCGCGGAGAACATCGACGCCGCGCTCGCCGAGGGCAACGGCGCGGTGATGACGCTGCCGCACAGCGGGAACTGGGACATCGCGGGAGTCTGGCTCGCCAGTTACGCGGGCACTTTCACCACCGTCGCGGAGCGGCTCAAGCCCGAGTCGCTGTACCGCCGGTTCGTGTCGTTCCGGGAATCGCTCGGCTTCGAGATCGTGCCGCTGACCGGCGACAGCGCGGCGATGCGGCTGCTGCTGCGGCGGCTGCGCGAGAACAAGCTGGTGGTCCTGCTGGGTGACCGGGATCTGACGTCGTCCGGCATCCCGGTGCGGTTCTTCGGCGAGAAAACGCATCTGCCGCCCGGCCCGGCGCGGCTCGCCGCCACCACCGGGGCCGCGCTGCTGCCGACCGGCTGCTGGTTCACCGAGGACGGCTGGGAGATCCGGATCCACCCGCGCATCCGCGTCACGCAGCGGGCCGAGGTGCCCGCGGCGACGCAGGCGCTGGCCGACGTGTTCGCCGGCGACATCGCCGCGCATCCGGCCGACTGGCACATGCTGCAGCCGTTCTGGCCCGCCGACGCGGCGGCGCCGACGCTGGAAGAAGCGAGCTGACCCGGGTGGCGCGCGGGTTGAAGATCGGGATCGTGTGCCCGTACTCGTTCGATGTTCCCGGCGGGGTCCAGGGGCACGTGATCGACCTGGCGAAGGCGCTGCTCGAGCGCGGGCACCGGGTGTCGGTGCTGGCTCCGGCGGACGAGGACGCGCAGCTGCCGGATTTCGTGCACCCGGCGGGCAAAGCACTGGGGATTCCGTACAACGGCTCGGTCGCGCGGCTGCAGTTCGGGCCGGTTTCGTACGCCCGGGTGCGGCGGTGGATCCGGGACAACGGCTTCGACGTGCTGCACCTGCACGAACCGGCCGCGCCGAGTCTGTCGCTGCTGGCGCTGAAGGTCGCGGACGGTCCGATCGTGGCCACCTTCCACACCGCGACGACGCGCTCGCGGACGCTTTCGGCGTTCCAGCCGGTGCTGCGTCCGCTGCTGGAGAAGATCACCGCGCGGATCGCGGTGTCCGCGCTGGCCCGGCGGGTCCAGGTGGAGCACGCGGGCGGCGACGCGGTCGAGATCCCGAACGGCGTCGACGTCGAGTTCTTCTCCCGGGCCACGCCGCTGGACGGCTATCCGCGCGCGGGCGGGACGATCGGGTTCGTTGGACGGTTCACCGAACCGCGCAAGGGCATGGACGTGCTGCTGGAGGCCGCGCGGCGGCTGCTGCCGGAGTTCGAGGACCTGCGGCTGCTGGTGGTCGGCCGCGGCGAGCCGGACCAGCTGCGGCGGATGGCCGGTCCGGAGCTGTGGCCGCACATCGACCTGCTGGGCCAGGTCGACGACGAGACGAAGGCGCGGGCGCTGCGCAGCGTGGACGTCTACTGCGCGCCCAACACCGGCGGCGAGAGCTTCGGGATGATCCTCACCGAGGCGATGGCCGCGGGCACTCCGGTGCTCGCCAGCGGTCTCGACTCGTTCCGCCGCGTTCTCGACGACGGCCGCGCCGGAATGCTCACCACCACCGGCGACCCGGCGTCGCTGGCCGACGGGCTGCGCGAACTGCTGGGCGACCCGGCGCACCGGGCGTCGCTCGCGGCCGCGGCGGGCGAGCGGGTGACGGCGTACGACTGGGCGGTCGTGGTCACGCAGGTCCTGCGCGTGTACGAGACGGCCATCGCGGCGGATCCCCGGCTGGTCGTGGCGGGGGAGCGGGAGCTGGCGTGACGGTGCTGGTGTGGCTGCTCGTGGCGGCGGCCGCGGTCGTGGTGCTCGGCGGGCTGTTCCTGGTCGCGACGGCGAACCGGCTCGACCGCCTGCACGTCCGGACCGACGCCGGCTGGGCCGCGCTGGAAGCAGCTCTGGCCCGCCGCGCCGTGGTGGCGCGAGCCGTCGCCGCCGTGCTGCACGACGGCACCGACCTGCATGCCGCGGCCGCGCGAGCCGAGGCTGCCGCGCGGCCGGATCGCGAGGCCGCGGAGAACGAGCTGACGCTGGTCCTGGCGCGGGTCGACCGGTCCCAGTTGCCGGTGGTGCTCTCCGAGGAGCTGACCGACGCCGAACACCGGGTCGTCATCGCGCGCCGGGTGCACAACGACGCGGTGCGGGACACGCTGGCGCTGCGGCGGCGCCGGAAGGTGCGGTACTTCAAACTGGCCGGGACCGCGCCGTTGCCGGAGTACTTCGAATTCGCCGAGCCGGACCTCTGAGGCAGACTGAGGCGCATGACGACCGAACCCGATGCCTGCGCCGTCGCACACGGCGAGGTCGAAGAGGCTCCCGCCGAACGGACCCTGGTGGCCGTGTTCGCCTCGCCGGTCTCCCGGTACCTGCTGCGCTACGCGGCCGACCTGGGCTACCGAGCCGTGCTGTTCGAACCGGACGAGGCGCGGGCCAGCGATGCTCCCGAGGGCGTCGACGTCCGTACGACCTCGCCCTCGCCCGGTCCGGACGCGGACGTCGTGGTGACCGACCATCATCGGCCGGAGCTCGGGACGGTCCTGCAAGCCGTACTGGCGACGCCGACGCGATGGGTGGGCGTGCTGGGCAACCCGCGCCATCCGGGCCCGCACGTGGAAGCCCTGCGCGCGCTGGGCGTGCCGGAACCGGACATCGCCCGGGTGCACCGGCCGGTCGGGCTGAACATCGGCTCGCGCACCCCGGCGGAAATCGCGGTGGCGACCCTGGCCGGGCTGGTGGCGGACCGGAACGGGCGACCGGGCGGGTTCGAGTTCTGACCGTCGCGCCCCGTTTTCGAGACCGGTGACCGCTCGCGAGACGGCGCGATTCGCACGGTGCCAAGCAGATCCGGTGCGGAACCCTGGGGAGGCAGACAACCGCCCGCCTCCCCGCCCCGGGTCAGGTCGGAACGACCGCCCCCTCCGGCATCGGCTCGAACCGGGCGTGCCGGCGCGTGAACGTGGCCGTCCCTGACGTCAGCGACCGCAGATCCACCGCGTACCGCAGGAGTTCCGCCGCGGGCACCTCGGCGTGCACGACCGTGTGCCCGCCCTCGCCGGATTCCGTGCCCAGCACCCGGCCGCGGCGCGACGACAGGTCGCCCAGCACGGTGCCCAGGTGTTCGTCCGGCAGGCTCACCTCGACCGTGTCCAGCGGCTCCAGCAGCGTGATCCGGCTGGCCGCCGCGGCTTCCCGCAGGGCCAGCGCGCCGGCGGTCTGGAACGCCGCGTCGGACGAGTCGACGCTGTGCGCCTTCCCGTCGGTCAGCGTCACGCGTACGTCCACCACCGGGTAGCCGTCCTGGACGCCGCGTTCGAGTTGCGCTCGCACGCCCTTCTCGACGCTCGGGATGAACTGGTGCGGCACCGCGCCGCCGACCACCTTGTCCACGAACTCGAACCCGCTGCCGCGCGGCAGCGGCTCGACCTCGATGTCGCACACCGCGAACTGCCCGTGCCCGCCGGACTGCTTCACATGCCGTCCGTGGCCGCGCGCGGGTTTCGCGAACGTGGACCGCAGGCTGATCCGCACCGGCTCGGTGCCGACGTCCGCGCCTCCCGCGCGCAGCCGCGACAGGACGACTTCCGCGTGCGCCTCGCCCATGCACCACAGCACGAGCTGCCCGGTTTCCGCGTTGCGCTCCAGGCGCAGGGTCGGATCGCCCGCCACGAGCCGGGATAGGTTGCGGGACAACGTGTCCTCGTCGCTGCGAGACTTCGCGACCACGGCGACCGGCAGCAGCGGTTCGGGCATCCGCCAGGGTTTGATCAGCAGCGGATCCTCCGGCGACGACACCGTGTCGCCGGTTTCGGCGGAACCCACTTTGGTGAGCGCGCACAGATCGCCCGCGACACAGAACGGCACCTCGCGGAGGTTCGCGCCGAGCGGAGAGTAGAGGTGGGCGACGCGTTCGTCAGCGTCGTGGTCTTCGTGGCCGCGTTCGGTGAGGCCGTGACCCGAGACGTGCACGGGGTTCTCCGGGCGCAGCGTCCCGGAAAACACCCGGACGAGCGAAACTCGTCCCACGTACGAGTCAACCGCGGTGCGCACGACCTCGGCGGCGAGCGGCCCGGCCGGATCGGCGGACAGCGCGGCGTGCTCGGTGCCGTCGGGGCTGGTCACGCCGGGCGGGGTGTGCTCCAGCGGCGAGGGGAAGGCCCGCACGATGCCGTCGAGCACCTCGGCGAGCCCGACCCCGCTGGTCGCGCAGACCGGGATGACCGGGTGGAACGACCCGCGCGCGACGGCCGTCTCGAGGTCGGCGATCAGCACGTCCTCGGCGATCTCCTCGCCGCCGAGGTAGCGGTCCATGAGGGTTTCGTCCTCGCTCTCGGCGATGATGCCCTCGATCAGCTCGTTGCGGGCGTCGGCGAACTCGTCGGAAACGGCGGGGTCCGGGTCGCTCACGCGCGGCGGATAGCCGGCGGAATAGTCGTAGCGCCGCTGGGTGACGAGCCCGACGAGGCCGTCCGGCACGGGGAGGTACAGCGGCAGCACGCCCGCGCCGAAGGCGGCTTGGCAGGCGGCGATCTCGGCGAGCGGGTCGGCGCGGTGGTGGTCGAGCCGCGACACGACGACGGCGCGCGGCATGCCGACCGACGCGCATTCCTCCCACACCGCGATGGTGGCGGCGTCCACGCCCTCTGCGGCGCAGACGACGAACAGCGCGGCGTCCGCGGCCCGCAGCCCGGCGCGCAGCTCGCCCACGAAATCGGCGTACCCCGGGGTGTCGATGAGGTTGATTTTGTGCCCGGCGTGCAGCACCGGGGCGACGGAAAGCCCGACCGAGCGCTGCTGGCGCACGGCCGCGGGGTCGTGGTCGCACACCGTGGTGCCCTCCACGACCGAACCGGCGCGCGGCACCGTGCCGGACGCGGCGAGCAAGGCCTCGGTGAGCGTGGTCTTGCCGGACCCGGACGGCCCGACGAGGACGACGTTGCGCACCTTGGCGGGGTCGTCCACAGCGACGGCGGCCCCGGGGTCGGCACTCCTGTTCTGCTTGTCGGCCATGACGGCCTCCTCAGCGACGGCGGATGGAAGAACTGTGTCTCCGATCACACACCCGCGACCCGCCGGGAGGCAAGGCGGACGGCCCGGGACCAGCCGTTCGCTTGCCGCGGGCCCGGGCGTCCCGGATCGCTCGATTCCACTGTGGACGGCACCGGCCGGACTGTCCACAAAGGATCGCACGACCCGATGCCGCCGGATTCATCCGGAAAGCCGGACTGGTGCCGGAATGGGCGTATGGCGTTTCGCGGGCGAAAAGGGGAAATCCGGAAAAGCGGGAACCGGAAATCGGAGCGCAGGCGCCGAAGTTGATAACTTAGCGACCTTCGTCGGTTGTCCAGAGTGGGAAAAAACCCGACTCTTGGCGGGGTTCGATCCCATTCCACTTCCGAATCCGGCCCCCACCCCCGGGCCTGATCCGGCCTGTCCGGAGGAGAACACCGCCGATGAAATCGCGCCGACCGCTCGTGCTGCTCGCAGCCGGGGTGCTGGCCGGGGCCGTCACCACGGCCACCGCCGCCCACGCGCAACCGCTCGAACCACAGAGCCCCCAGGCCGCCGGAGCCATGGCAGCCAATGCCGCACAGGCGCTGGTCGCTTCCCGGCCCGCCGCGCTGCACGCCAGCAAGGACGACGTTTTCCAGCAGCACAAGGTGATCTCGTCGACGAACGGGCTGAAGTACGTGCCGTACGACCGCACCTACCGGGGCCTGCCGGTCATCGGCGGCGATTTCGTCGTGGCCACCAACTCCGCCGGGCAGGTGCTCGCCACCTCGGTCGCGCAGACCGCCGCGATCAACCTGCCCAGCACGGCGCCGAAGCTGACCGCGAAGCAGGCCGAAGCGATCGCCCGCACCCAAGTGCCCACTGTGGACAGTGTGCAGCCCGCGCGGCTCGCCACATACGCGCTCAGCAGCCCGAAGCTCGCCTGGACGACCCGGGTGACCGGACGGAACGCGGAAGGGCCGAGCAAGCTGGACGTCGTCGTCGACGCGATGACCGGCAAGGTGCTGCACACGCAGGAGCACGTGGCCTACGGTGACGCGCAGGGAGTGTGGAACGGACCGGAACCGCTGCACCTCGACACTTCCCCGGACGGCGCCGGCGGCTATTCGATGACCGACCCGACCATCGCGAACCTCAGCTGCCAGGACGCCGCCACCCAGCAGACCTTCACCAAGTCCACCGACAGCTGGGGCAACGGCGACGAGACCGACAAGGAAACCGGCTGCGCGGACGCCCTCTACGGCATCCAGCAAGAGAACAAGATGCTGTCGCAATGGCTGGGCCGCAACAGCTTCGACGGCAACGGCGGCGCCTGGCCGATCCGCGTCGGGCTCAACGAGCAGAACGCCTACTACGACGGCACCCAGGTCCAGGTCGGGAACAACACCGCGGGCCAGTGGATCGGCTCGCTCGACGTGATCGGGCACGAGTTCGGCCACGGCATCGACGACCACACGCCGGGCAGCATGTCCGGCGGCGGCACCCAGGAATTCGTCGCGGACGTCTTCGGGGCCTCGTCCGAATGGTTCGCCAACGAGCCCGCGCCGTACGCGGTCCCCGACTTCCTCGTCGGCAACCAGGTGAACCTCACCGGCAGCGGCCCGATCCGCAACATGTACGACCCGTCGCAGCTTGGCCACGCGAACTGCTACGACGATTCGATCCCGGGCACCGAGGTGCACGCCGCGGCCGGCCCTGGCAACCACTGGTTCTACCTCGTCGCCGAGGGAACGAACCCGACCAACGGCCAGCCGACGAGCCCGACCTGCAACAACTCCACGGTCACCGGACTCGGCATCCAGACCGCAGTGAAGATCTTCTACAACGCGATGTTGCTCAAGACCAGCGCCAGCTCCTACCAGAGCTACCGCACCTGGACGCTGACCGCGGCGAAGAGCCTCTTCCCGAACGGCTGCACCGAGTTCAACACGGTGAAGGCGGCTTGGGACGGGGTGAGCGTTCCCGCTCAGCCGGACGAGCCGACGTGCGGCGCTATCGGCGCGACCGGTTCGCGGGCGATTGCCGCTCGATGAACCGAAACTGATTTCCCCACCGGCGGGAGGGAGAGGCCAGCATTCGTCTCTCCCTCCCGATCACGAGTGCCTTTCCAGGGCGAGAAAATGCGCCCTTCTTCGATGATGGAAAATGCCGTCCGGCACAATTTCCCCGGAAACGGTTACGGCACTCCGGCGAGCCGGAGCAACGCTGCGGTCGCCGCCGCGGCGATCACCACCGCCACGAACGGCGCCTTCCGCCACGCGAGGACCCCGCCCACCAGCACTCCGGCCGGCCGGGCGATCCCGGCGAATTCGGGGCCCTGGGTCAACGCGCTGGTCGCGACCAGCGCGGCGAGCAGCACGACCGCCGACAGCGTCATCAGCCGCTCGGCCCGCGGGGACAGCCGCACTTTCGTGCGCAGCATCGGCCCGGCCAGCCGGAACGCGAACGTCCCGGCCGCCAGCACGAGCGTCGCGATGATCAGTTCCGCGCCGTCCATCAGTGCGCTCCTTCCAGCGGCTTCGGCTCTTTCGCCGCGGCGCCGGCGACCACCCCGACCAGCGCCAGCAGCACCGGCAGACCGGCCGGGAGCAGGGGAGTGGCGGCGAGCGCGACGACCACGCCGATCAGCACCGGCAGCCGCGAGGCCCGGTCCTTCAGCGACGGCAGCACCAGCGCCAGCAGCACTGCCGGGAAGGCGGCGTCCAGGCCGAACGCGTCGGTGTCGCTGATCGCGGACCCGGCGAACGCGCCGGCCACGACCCCGAGGTTCCAGCACACGAACAGCCCGATGCCGCACGCCCAGTACGCCGCCCGCCGCCGGTCCGCGTCCCGCTGGGCCAGCGCGAACGCCACCGATTCGTCGATCATCAGGTGGCTTCCGGCGAGCCGTCCGAGCAGGCCGTGCCCGAGCGCGTCGCCGACCGCGAACCCGAACGGCACGTGCCGCGCGTTCACCAGCAGCCCGGCGGCGACCGCGGCGAGCGGATTGCCGCCCGAAGCCACGATGCCGACGAACATGAACTGGGACGCGCCGGCGAAGACCAGCAGGGACAACAACATCGGCGCCCACAGCGGGAGGCCGGAGCCCACCGTGATGGCGCCGTAGGAGACACCCACGAGGGTGTCGGCCACGCACACGAGGCCGATGTCGCGGGCGAGGCCGCGATCGAGTGTTCGCCAAATCGAACGCATAGTGTCCTATGCTGAACATGTCCGGCCCTGTTCGTCAAGGCGAACGCGAAGACTGATGGAGCGAACACATATGCCGAACGAGAGCACCGGCGCGCCGCTGGACGTCATCGCGGCGTCGCTGCGCCGCGAGCGGGCCCGCGCCGGCCTCTCCCTGACCGAGGTCGCGCGCCGCGCGGGCCTGGCGAAATCCACGTTGTCGCAGCTGGAATCGGGGTCCGGCAACCCGAGCGTGGAGACGCTGTGGGCCCTCGGTGTCGCGCTGGACGTGCCGTTTTCCCGGCTGGTCGAACCGGAGCGGCAGGAGGTGAAGGTGATCCGCGCGGGCAAAGGTCCGACAGTGTTCGCCGAACACGCCGATTACGCGTGCACGCTGCTGTCGGCGTGCCCGTCCGCGGCGCGCCGGGACATCTACCTGGTCAGCGCGGAACCGGGCACCCCGCGGCGGTCGGATCCGCACATGAGCGGCGTGGTGGAACACACCGTGCTGTGCGCGGGCCGCGCGCGGATCGGGATCATGGACGATCCGGTGGAGATGCTGCCCGGGGACTACATCTGCTACCCGGGGGACGTCCCGCACATCTTCGAGGCGCTGGAGCCGGGGACATTCGGCGTGGAGATCTCCGAATACAACTGACCTCGGTTCCGCTGGCCCGGTCGTTCCCGCGATGTCGGCGGACTGGCGGCTGTACACACGCGACCGGATAGCGCAGAGTCCCTGGCGGAGAAACCATCGGCCAGGAGGTGTGATGACCGGCGAGGAAATCGTGCTCGGTCCCCTGCCCAAGGGGATCACGCCCGCCCGCGAGGGCATGCGCGGCAAAGTGTGGAACGTGCTCGGCCACACCTATTCGATGAAGGCGGCCAGCGAGTCGAGCTTCGCCTTCGAGACCCTCGACCCGCCCGGCACCGGGGTGCCGCCGCACGTCCATCCGACCCAGGACGAGCACATCTACATCCTGGAGGGCGTGTTCACCCTCTACCTCGACGGCAAATGGGAGACCGCCGGCCCCGGCGACACCGTGCGGATGCCGAAGGGGCTCCCGCACGCCTATTACAACCGGAGCGAGGGCATGACCCGGGGCCTGTTCTGGGTGAGCCCGGCCGGAAAGCTGGCGGCGCTGTTCGACAAACTGCACAACCTGACGGACCCGGCTGAGGTGGTCCGGGTGTCGGCGCTGCACGACGTCGACTTCTTGCCGCCCGGTGCGGTGGAAGGCGCCTGAACCGGCTCAGGCGCGGTTCACCTGCTGCGGGGACGCCCCGGAAACGCGGGCGTAGCCGCTGACGATCGCCTCGAGCGCGGCCGCGTCGATGACGTCTTCGAGGCGGGCGAAGCCGTCCGGCGCGCGCCGTTCGACCTCGTCGATGACGTTCTCCGGGCCGCCCAGGCGGTTGCGCAGCACGATCTCGCTGGTGGCCGCCAGCCGGTCGGCTTCGTACGCGCGCAGCGCCTCGGCGGGGTCGGCGTGCCGCGTCAGATGCGAGGCGAGGCTGGACGCGTCGAGAATCGCCTGGCCGGCGCCGTTGGAACCCATCGGGTACATCGGATGGGCGGCGTCGCCCAGCAGCGTCACGCGCCCGTGGGACCATGCGGGCAGCGGATCCCGGTCGCACATCGGGAATTCGAAGATCTCCTCGGTGGCCTCGATCATCGCGGCGTGGTCGACCGCCGGGCACCGGAACCGCCCGACGTGCCGGGCCAGCTCCGCCCGGTCGCCGGGTTTGGCCCAGTCCTGGCGCTCCGGCGGAGGGGTGCCGGGCTGTCCGGTCCGGACGCAGACCGCCCAGTTCGTGAGCCTGGCGCCCGCCGTCCGGCCCGGCCCGATCGGGTAGACCACCAGCTTGGCCGCGGTGCCGCCGGAGACGATCATCGAAGCGCCGCCGCCGAATTCCGGCCAGTCGGTGGCGCCGCGCCACATCAGGACCCCGTTCCAGCGCGGCGGGCCCTCCTCGGGGAACAGCAGGGACCGCGCGGCCGAGTGGATTCCGTCGGCCGCCACCAGGACGTCCCCGGCCACGGTGACCGTCTCGCCGCTGTCCCGCTCGACGAACCGCACCCGGACGCCGCGGGGGTCCTGATCGAACCCGGTCAGCCGGTGCCCGGTCCGCACCGCGTCGGGACCCAGCCGGGTTTCGACGGCTTGCAGCAGCATGTTCTGCAGCCTGCCGCGGTGCAGGCAGTACTGGGGGAGGGTGAATCCGGCGTCCAGCCCGCACGGCTTGCGCAGGATCACCTGCCCGAGCCGGTGGGTGTAGAACAGCTCGCGGGTGCGGATCCCGATCTCGTCCAGCCGGTCGAGCAGCCCGAGCGCGGCGAGTTCCTTGACCGCGTGCGGCAACGCGTTGATCCCGACGCCGAGCTCGCCGATCCGGCTGCTCTGTTCGTACACCGCGCATTCGATGCCTTCGCGATGCAGCCGCAGGGCCGTGGTCAGCCCGCCGATGCCCGCTCCGACGATGACGACCTTCACCGCGACCTCCCGTCCTCGACTGCCCAGCGTGGCGGAGACGGGACGGGAGCGCTACCGCCGACCGGAGGCGGCCAGCGGACCCACGTTCAGGTGTGTGTCGGCCATGGCGAGCGGATGGCTTCCGTCTGGTGTGGACAGCTTTCGTCCGTGAAGGACACTCGGGGCCGTTTCCGCTGTAATCGTCGACGGCTTGTGCAGGGTGGTTTCGGTCATGCGCTGGCATCAGAAGCAAGCGGCCGATTGGTGACGAGATGGTCTCGGTGTTCGAGTTGCGAGGTTGGTGCCGTAACGGTCGATTAGGTCGAAACGACATGGCTGTTGCGATCAAGAAGAACCCGCGGCAAGTGTGGCCTGCCTGGCTGGCGCACGGTGCATTCGGTGAGATCGCATCGTGATGCTGATTGATCAGGAGTTGCTTGATGCGAACGAGTTCGCCGTTGTTGCTCTGCGCGGTGACGACTGTAGCGGTGCTTTCCGCTGGCTGCGCTGGAAACGGTGATGCCGCTGCGACGAGTGCGCCGACGACGGTCACGGTGACCGTCACCGCGGAGGCGTCGTCCTCTGCGCCGCCGACGTCCGAGGCGGCACAGGCCGCAGGATCGACGGGCCCGCGTGGCAACCCGGTGAAGAAGGTGGGCGAGGTCGTGCGATTCTCGCGGTCTTCGGCTGCTGCGCCGACGGATCCGTCGTTCGCGGTCACCAAGATCGCGAAGCAACGGTCGAAGTACGGCTCCGAACAGGCCATGGTCGTGATGCTGCATGTGGAGACCGGCACCGACTCCGAGCTCAACAACGACTTGAGCCTGGCGTTGGGCCCGGTCGTCTATGTGACCGATCCGGACAGCGGCGAGAGCAAGTCGCCGCACGGAGCTATGCAATTGGGAGAAATGCCAGGGACGTTCGGCCGGGACAAGAAGTACGACTTCGGATTCGAATACAAGCTGGCAGACGTGTACGACCACGGATGGCTGACGGTCAACAGCAACGGGGGTCCGGGCGCGGGGATCGACATCCAGTACGACCTCCGTTGAGAATTGCCGCCCAGCGCAGAAACGGTCGTCGGATATTGGGTCGTCGATAGCGGGATTTATGCCGACGACGGCAGTGCGAAGTGCCCAGGATGGTTGACTGGCAGCGTCATGCGCGAAGGGTGGCTGGAAAGGTATTGCTGCTCCTGCGCTTTGTCCCGGATGGCGGCGCGACAGCTGCTGGCCCGAGGCCGAACCGGCCCGGCAGGCTGGCCCCCGTCCGAGCGGGTTCCGAGGATTTCTTTGGCCAGCGGGACCGCCGGCGTCCGGTTCTCCGCATGAAACTTCGTGAGCAGATTGCCGAGATGACCGTCGCTGCGCGTTCGGCCAGCCCCAGCTCGGCGGCGATGTCGCGATTGGACAGTCCTGGGTCGAGCAGTAGCAACACGTCGCGTTCCAGCGCGGCGACTCCGTGGCCGCGCGACCGGGCGTGATCAGCAGTATGGGTTCGTGGGAGCCGGTGCGGTGGGCGATCTTGTGGCCCGCGCGGCACACCGGAGATCCGGATGAGCCGCCAGCCCTGCCCCGCCTTCCCGGCGGTTCGAGGCCCCGCCCGCCGGGGGCGGGGCCAGCATTCGGTCAGGCGCGGATCTGCTTGGCTTCGCCGCTGCTGCCGATCGCGATCTTGCGCGGCTTGGCCTGTTCGGCGATCGGCACCCGCAGGGTGAGCACACCCGCGTCGTAGTCGGCTTTGATGCTGTCGGTGTCGAGGGTGTCGCCCAGGAACAGCTGCCGGGAGAACACCCCGCGCGGACGCTCGGAGACCTGGACCTCCGCGTCCTCGCCGTACTCGGGCCTGCGCTCGGCCTTCACGGTCAGCACGTTGCGCTCGACGTCCAGGTCGATCGACTCCGGCGCGACGCCGGGCAGGTCGAACTGCACCACGTAGTCGTTGCCGGACCGGTAGGCGTCCATCGGCATCAATGCCGGACGGGTCGCCGTGCCGTTGCCGCCGAAGAACTGCTGGGTCAGCCGATCGAGCTCCCGGAACGGGTCAGTTCGCATCAACATGACCATGCGCCTCCCTTTCTCCTTCCCTGATGCCCGCCGGCGGAGGCGGGCGCTCGCTGTTCTCCACTGTGCTAACGACTCGCTCGGTATTTCTGTTCCCGCGACTGTAGGTTTTCTGGACTTGGGACTGGTGGATTGGTAGTTGTCGCGGAGATCCGGCCCCGCCGGGCACTGCGGGCGGGGCCGGAACCAGTTCGGGTGAGAAGCAACCGTGCTGATCTCTGTGCGAGTCGGCGCCGTCGGGCGAGTGGGGGTGGCCGCGGGATCACGTCACGAGACGCGATGCCGGGGCTGCGCGAGCCTCCTCGGCCGGGCGTCGTGGCAGGCCTCCCCGTTTCGGGCCGGTGCGCCGTTTTATCACCTCCCCAGCGATATCACGGCTGTCGTGTTGTCGCTCGGCAACGGAGGGGAACGCTCCCGGTGTCGCGGCGGCCAGGTCCGCCACACGCTCGTCCCGACTCGCCGCTCGGCTGGCTGTCCTGTGCGCTGCGGGCGGGAGTCGTCGGCGTGTTGCGGCGGGAGTGCCGGAGCGGCGCCGAAGCCCGTGGTCACGATCACCTCGAACTCGGCACACAGCCAGGCGGAATCGGCGCAGATCAACTCCGCGAACTCGCAGGCGGCCGCGTCGTGGCGGCTGGCGGTGTCCGGCATCGTCGATCACTCCCCGGCTACGTCTCTCTCGGCACCCAGGTCAGTTATCGCGTCTAGAAATTTCTATAGCGCGGACTGTAGATTGTGTCAAGCAGTGAGTCGAGATAATCTTGAGCTGCGCAGCCTGGACTCCGCGGCCGTGGTGCGGCCCGAACGATCCGGCGGCGGGCACCGCCGCTACTCCCGCCGCCAGCTGACCCAGGTGGTGCGGCTGCGCGAACAACTGGACGAGGGCCACTCCCTCGCGTCGGCCGCCCGGATCGTCGACCTCGAGGACGAACTCGCCGACGCCCACGACACCATCAGCGGCCTCCGCGCGCGGCTCGACGAACGCGACCGCTGACGAGGCCACGCTCGGCATTCGCTTGTGCCGCAGCACAAATGCGGGCCACGACGGGTGCGAACCGCGTTCCGCCGCCTCGGTACTGTCGCTTCCCATGACCGGCGCCGAGATCGTGATCACCGCGGACCTGGTCCGCGATCTGCTCCGGGAGCAGCATCCAGACCTCGCCGGGCTGGCGATCAGCGAGGTGCCGGGCGGCTGGGGCAACCAGATGTGGCGGCTCGGGGACGAGCTGGCCGTGCGCATGCAGCGCAGGGATCCGACCCCGCAGCTGCAGTTCAAGGAACGGCGGTGGCTGCCGGTGCTCGCCCCGCGCCTGCCGCTCCCAGTGCCGACGCCGGTGCGGTCCGGCGAACCGTCCGAGCGTTTTCCCCGGCACTGGACCGTGATGACCTGGGTTCCGGGCGAACCGCTCGACCACGGCACGATCAGCCGCGGCGCCCACGCGGCCGACGCTCTCGCGGACTTCCTCCGGGCACTCCACACGGAGGCTCCCGCCGACGCACCGATCGCCACGGATCGCGGTGCCCATCCCAAGGACTGCACGGACGGCTTCGATCACTTCCTCGAGGCGGTTGCCCTCAACGACCTGGCGGCCGACGTCCGGGCCGTCTGGGACGACGCCGTCGCGGCCCGCGCGTGGCAGGGTCCTCCGGTGTGGGTGCATGGCGACCTCCATCCCGCGAATGTCGTTGTCTCGGACGGAACGCTCTCGGGAATCGTGGACTTCGGCGATCTGTTCGCGGGAGATCCGGCGTGGGACCTCGCCGCCGCCTGGGTGTTGCTGCCCGCGGGCATGGCGGCACGGTTCTTCGCGAGGTACGCGCGGGCGGACGAGCCGGCGATCCGGCGTGCCCGCGGGCTGGCCGCGATGAAGAGCCTCTTCCTGATCCTCATGGGACAGAACGGGGACCGCAGCCTGCCCGGCGGCAAACCGCACTGGGGACCTGCCGGCCGGGCGGCGCTGGGCCGGGTGCTGAAGGGTCTGTGACCGGTCAGCCCGGCCACAGCAGACGACGCGCGGCTTGCGCGTAGAAGTCGCGCAGGATGGCGTGCTGCTCGGCCACCGTTCATCGTCTGGGGTCAGTTTCCGTGCCTGTTTCAGGGTGCCCGGCCACCCACTCAGATCGCGGAGGCAGGCGCTGCGCTCGTGCTGTGTCCACTGTGGAACGACCGAAGCCCCGAAACCGACCACGCTGCGCGATGCTCAGTCGCCCACACCGGACGCTTCGAGAGCTTCGGCCGCGACGCGCAGGGCGGCCTTGCTGGCTTCGGGATCCGGGTGCGTGGGCGAGAGCGCGAGAGTGGTGACCCGGCTTCGGCGAGGGCGCGCATCCGTTCGGCGATCCGTTCCTTCGGGCCGAGAAGCGAGGTCGCGTCCAGGAAGTCCGCGGGGATCGCGGCCATGGCGCCGTCGTAGTCCATGGTCAGGTACCGGTCCCGGACCTCTTCGGCGGCGGCCTCGTAGCCCATCCGGGCGACGAGGTCGCGGTAGAAGTTCTTCTTGCGGCTGCCCGCTCCGCCGATGAACCCGGCGACGTAGGGGCGGGCGTAGTCGGCCGCGGACCGCCAGTCGTCGCCGACGGCGAGCGGGACTGTCGTCACCACGTCGAATCCGTCGAGGGTGGCGCCGATTTTCGCGCGGCCGGCGCGGATCCGGTCGAGGGATTCGCCGCCGTGTTCGGGGGAGAAGAACAGGCCGAGCCAGCCGTCCGCGATTTCGCCGGTGAGTTCGAGGTTGTTCGGACCGAGGGAGGCGAGGTAGAGCGGGATGTGCTCGCGGACGGGCGGCACGGCGAGCGGCAGCGCCTTGCCGGGCCCGCCGGGGAGGGGGAGCTGGAAGTGCGTGCCGCGGTGCCGGACCCGTTCGTAACGCAGCGCTTTGCCGATGATGTCGACGTACTCGCGGGTGCGCTGCACGGGTTTTCCGAACGGGACGCCGTACCAGCCCTCGGACACCTGTGGTCCGGAAACGCCCAGTCCGAGCCGGAATCTGCCGTCGGAGAGGTTGTCGAGGGTCGCCGCCGTCATCGTCGGGCGGCGGGCCGGGATCTGCAGGATCGCGCTGCCGAGGTCGATGCGCTCGGTGCGAGCGGCGAGCCAGCCCAGGACCGTCGCGGCGTCCGACCCGTAGGCCTCGGCCACCCACACGACCGAAAACCCGAGCCGGTCGGCCTCGCGAGCCAGTTCGAGGTTCGTCGAATCGTTGCCGGTGCCCCAATATCCGATGTTGAGTCCGATTTTCATGCGGCCGACGTTACCGCTGGTAATTGACCGGATACCGGTGGTTCCGGCGTTCAGGGGGTGCGATAGGGGTGCCTTTTGTCCACTGTGGAGGTAAGCCCGCACGACCGGCGATGGAGTGCCGCCGGAATCGGGTCAGTAGAGGTAAATGTCGACCAGCAGTGCGCCCAGGGCGCCGACAGTGGCCACGAGTGCGAGACGGCGGCCGGGTGCGGCGCGGAGCGGGCCGAAGCCGAGGAGGAGGGTGAGGGCGGCGAGGGCGAAGACGCCGGATCCCGTGTCTTGCCAGCTGATCGGGAAGAACGGGATCGGGGCGTCGGTGAAGAACTGGCTGGCGTTGGTGGCGCGCAGGACGGCGTTCCAGGCGACCGGCCCGAGGATCGCGCCGGCGGCGACGGCGGCGAGCGTGCCGGGTCGGCGTTCGCGTGCCGCGGCGAGCACCAGCACCACGGACAGGACGGCGGACAGCGCGGCCCCGTAGGCGATTTCTCCCCAAGACAGCATCGACGATGGGTCCTTTCCAGGTGGCGGAGCAGGACGTCCGGGCGGTGCCGGGTGCCGGGGCCGGGTCGAGGCCATTGTGGAGGTCGCGGCCGGGGCTGGCCAGTCACGGACGTGGGATGCTGAGGTGCGGCGCATCCTCGGTCGTCGTGTGGAGGTGGTCCCGATGTCGGTGCAGCCTGAGCGGGAGCGGGTCTCGGAGGCAGGGTGCTGGTGTTGCGGCGGCACGTTCCCGGAGGCGGAGCTGGTCCGGTTGGGGAATCATCCGGAGGTCGGGGTGTGCCTGCGGTGCGCACGGTGGCTGCGGCGCCGCGCCGTTCAGCGCTTCGACGAGCGGCATCCCTCGCCGGCGGCGCGGGTGCGTGGCGCGGTCCAGGGCGTGCGGGCCGCGGTGATCCGCAAAGGCTGGCACCGGCGCGGCGCGCTGGGCGCCGTGCTGCGCTGGATCGACCGTCACCTTCCCTAGGGATGCGACACCGGATGGGACCTTCGCTTCGCCTGAAGGGCAGGACTGTCGTGGTGCGTCGACCGGGGTGTTGGGTGCGCGTACAACGTTCGGCGGTTCGGGAGGGCGCGGGGTGACGAAACCGTGCCGACGGTGGTCGTCGGCGGTCAGGGCCTGGTGAATCCGAGCGTGCGCCAGGTGCAGGCGGCGATGCGGGAGGCGATGCCGGACGTGCCGCTCGCGTCCGATGCCGCGCGCCGCCCGTCGCCGGGTTTGCTGGGGTCGCTGCGGGAGAAAGTGCGCAACCTCGGGCGCTAGGACCATCGGGCAGCGCCTGGCCGAGGACGCGAGCGCACGTGCCGCAAACCTCGAAATGGTCCCAGACCTTCGCCCGGAACCCTTCGAGGTCGGCGACCGGCCAGCGCTACAGCTCCTCGCAGGAACCGAATCCGCGGCCGAAGACGTCCGGTTCGGTCATGCGCCGTCGTGGGCGTCGGTCATCAGCTCGGCCAGGTCTTGCGGTGCGAGGAACGACGGCGGGGGCGGCGGCCCCCACGCGTAGAGGCTTTTTTCGCCGGCGATGACGCGGGGTTCCCAGAGCTGGTCCTCGAGGATGCAGTCGATGTCGGAGTAGTACTCGGAGAAGTTGCCCGCGGGGTCGCGCAGATACCAGAAGAAGTTCGAGCCGATGTAGTGCCTGCCCAGGCCCCAGGTGTGCCGTTCCGGGTGGCCTTCGAGCATCGCGGTGGCGCCGCGGCCGACCTCGTCGACGTCGTCGACCTCCCAGGATGTGTGGTGCAGGAAGCTCACCGGCGCCTGCTGCACGAGCACGTTGTGGTGGTCGGTGGAACAGCGCATGAAGGAAGCCAGGCCGGGGGCTTCGTCGCTGACCTTGAACCCGAGGCCCTCGGTGAAGAACCGCTGTGTCGCGGCCTGATCGGTCGAGCCGAACACGACGTGCCCGAGCTTGCGCGGCCGCACCGGTTGTTCCCGGTCGATGCCGGGCGCGCGGAGGTTGGCCCGCTGGACGGAGCCGGGCTGGTTGTAGACCGCGGTTTCCGGCGGGTCCTGTGTCAGGCGGGGCGCGACGGACACGACGACGTCGAGGCCGGTCACCGGATCCTTCGTGTACAGCGCGTCGCCCTCGATGCGGCTCTCGACGCCGAGGCGGGCCAGCGAGGCGGTGATGCGGCCGAGATCGTCGGGATCGTCCGCGCCGATGCCGAGGGTGAGCAGGCGGCGGTGCGGGGTCTGCCGCAGTTCGAGCTGCTCGCCGCCGTCGGCGGTGGCGAAGCCGGACGCGGTCGGGGTGAGGCCGAACTCGGTGTAGTACTTGGCGGTTTCGTCGACGTCCGGGACGCCGATGGCGATCTTGGTCAGGCGGTGCAGGCTCATGATCGGGTTCCTCCGAGGTCAGATGAGCGGGGTGATCTGGTCGTCGCGCCCGAGCAGCGCCTTGCCGTAGACCTCGTAGTTGACCGCGGGAAGCACGATCGCGTGCCGGGCGGCGACCGCGGAGTCGCGCCAGATCCGCTGCAGCGGGTTGACCTCGGCGAAGCTGCCCGCGCCGTGCGCGGAGAGCAGGAGGTCGATCGCGCGGGTGATGTTGTCGACGGCCCAGCCGGTGTCGGCGCGCACGCGGGCGCGCTCCTGAACGTCCGGGTAGTTTCCGTTGGCCGCAGCGGAGTCGATGTCGTCGGCGGCACGGTAGACGTGCAGGTGGGCGGAGTCGATCCGCATCGCCGCCTCGGCCAGCTGGAGCTGGAAGGCGACGGAATCGGACTGGGCCGCGTAAGTCGTGTAGGAGATCGGCTTGCGGGCGGCCTTCTCCTTGACCAGCTGCAGGGCCTTGCGGCCGAGGCCGAGCTGCGGGCCGGCCAGCACCAGCGTGAGCACGGGCACGAGCGCGGCCCGGAAGAGATCCTCCTCGGGGTGCTCGACGGCGTACTGGCCGCCGATCGCCGGCGGCACGGACATCACCCGGTGCTCCGGCACGAAGACGTCGTCGGCGATCAGGCAGTTGGACCCGGACGAGCGCATCCCGGCGACGAACCAGGTGTCTTCGAACCCGAGGTCGGTGCGGGGAACGAGCGCCATCCCCTGGTCGACGACCTCCCCGGACTCGTCGGTCAGGGGGATGCCGAGCCCGGCCCAGTCGGCGTGCCAGGAGCCGGAGTTGTAGTACCAGCGGCCGGTGACCCGGTAGCCGCCGTCCACTTTGGACGTTTCGGCCGTGGTGGCGAGGACGCCGGACACCTTCGCGTCCGGGTTGTCGCCCCAGACGTCGTCCTGGGCCTGGCGGCTGAACAGCCCGGCGAGCCACGCGCAGACGTTGCTCAGCGCGACGACCCAGGCGGTGCCGCCGTCAGCCTCGGCGACGGCCGCGGAGACGTCGAGCATCGCGCGGACCGGGAGTCCGTAGCCGCCGTAACGGCGGGGCTGTGCGATCTTGAACGCGCCGGCGCCGGTCAGCGCGGCGATGCTTTCTTCGACGACGCGCCGGTCGGCTTCGCCCTGGGCGGCGTTGCGTTCCAGCAGCGGCTGGATCTCGGCGATGCGGGCCAGGACGTGCTCGACCGTGGTGTCGGCGGGGTGTGCGGTGGCGAGGGTCATGACGGCGTTGTCCTACCTTCTGTGTCGGGTCAGCGGGCGCAGGCGGCGATCTGGTCGGTGATGGGCGGGCGGGGCCGGTCGGCGAACCGGGAGTGGGTGCCGAAGGTGCGGTGTGCGTAGACCAGGGGCGGCAGTTCGGTGCGGCCGAGTGCGGTGACCAGCCCGAAGATCAGGAGGTGGTCGCCGGCTTCGACGGTCCGTTCCAGGTCGCAGGCCACCCAGCCGGCGGCGTCGCGCAACCGGGGCAGCCCGTCGTCGGCGAACCACGCGGTGTCGCCGCCGAACCGGTCGGCGCCCCGGGTGGCGAACCGCAGGGCCAGGTCGTCCTGGCCGTGGCCGAGCAGGTTGACGCCGAACCGGCCGGCCGCCTGGATTTCGGCGAGCAGCGCCGAACGCCGGTCGAAGGCGACGCTGACCAGCGGCGGATCCAGCGACAGCGAGGTGAAGGAGCTGACCGTCGCGCCGCGCGGGTCGCCCGCCGCGCTGGTCGTGGTGACGATCGTGACCGGCGCGCAGACCGCGGCCATCACCGCGCGGAACCGGTGTCCGTCGACGGCGGTCATGACGGCTCCGTGAACCGGTGGTGCATCGTGCCGATGCCTTCGACGGCACTGACCAGCTCGTCGCCCGCGGCGAGGAACCGCTGCGGGGTGCGGGCCATGCCGACCCCGGCGGGGGTGCCGGTGAAGATCAGGTCGCCGGGCAGCAGCGGCAGGATCGCCGACAGCCGCGCGACGAGTTCGGGCACGGAGAAGACCAGCTCGCTGGTCCGGCTCTTCTGCACCGATTCGCCGTTGACCTCGCAGCTCAGCGCGAGGTTGTCGGGGTCGGCGAACTCGTCCGGAGTAACCAGCCACGGACCGGTCGGCCCGAAGCCGGGCGCGGACTTGCCGAGGCTGAACTGCGGAGCGGGCCCGGCCAGCTGCAGCGTCCGGTCGGAGAGGTCCTGCCCGACGGTCAGGCCGGCGACGTGGTCCCAGCCGTGTTCGACGGGAACCCGGTGGGCGGCCCTGCCGATCACGGCGACGAGTTCGACCTCCCAGTCCACGGTGGGACCGGTGAGCGCGATTTCGCCGGACGGCCCGGTGAGGCAACTGGGGAACTTGGTGAACACCGTGGGCGAGTCCGGCAGGTCGAGCCCGGCTTCGGCGGCGTGGTCCCGGTAGTTGAGCCCGACCCCGAAGACCTGATTGGGAGCGGGAGAAGGGGCCTGCAGGGCGGCTTCGTCGAAGGCTTCGGCTTCGGCAGCCGCGAGATCGGCTGCCCAGGTCGTGAACTCTTCCCAGCGGGCATACACCGCATGGGGGTCGGCGGGGAAGCGCTGCCCGCTGGCGCGCTCGACGTCGACGGCGCCGTCGTCGGTGAGGAGGACGAGCCGTCCGGCGAGATTGGCGATCCGCATCGAGATGCCTTTCGGTCGATGAGCCCCGGCGCCGTGAACCGCTCGGTCGCGTCCCGGATCTGGGGCGACGAGGTGCGCCGGTCAGCTCATCGTGAACCCGGTGTAGTCGACTGTCAAGGTAAGAATCGATTCTCTCTCGAAGAGTATGTTATCGTCTCGGCATGGCGAAGAGAGCGGGCGGCGAGAGCCTGGCCGTGTCGGTGTACCTGCGGCTGCGATCGGCGATCCTCAACGGGGAGCTGCCTCCGGGCGAGCGTCTCAAGGCCGCCGAACTGAGCGCGGAGTTCGAGGTCAGCCTCAGTGTCGTGCGCGAGGCGCTGGGCCTGCTGGCGGCCAAGGACTTGGTTCAGGTCGACCGCAACCGGGAGTTCCGGGTCACGCCGCTGTCGCTGCGAGCGCTGACGGACCTCACCGAAGCCCGCGTGGTCAACGAAGGCTCGGCCCTGCGGCTGTCAGTGCAGCGCGGCGGCGTGACGTGGGAGTCCGAGGTGCTGGCCGCGCACCACCGGCTGGCCGCGCAGCCGATGATCCTCCCCGGAACGCAGGTGCGCCGCAACGAGGAGTGGGCCCGCGCGCATCTGGAGTTCCATCACACGCTGATCAAGGCCTGCGGCAACGAGGTGCTGCTCGACATCTGCACCCGGCTTTCCGACGCGGCGGAGCTTTACCGCGCGTGGTCCGGCCATCCGGGCGAGCAGCGGCATCGCGACGTAGCGGGCGAGCACCAGGCCCTGGCGGACGCCGCGCTGGCCCACGACGCGGACCTGGCCGTCGCTCGATTCGAAGAGCACGTCAACCGCACGCGGGAAATCCTGATGGAGTGCAGTTTCAGCGCCGAGCGCGCCTGATGAGCACCACGGAAATAGCGGAGCTGATCCTGCGCGAGCGGCAGGGTCGCGATCGTGGCTGGTGGGACCGGATGCGCGCCTGCTATGCGCCGGACGCGATCGTGCGGTTGAGCTGGTTTCGCGGCAGCGGCGAGGAATTCGTCGCCCGGTCGCGGGAGATGACCGGGCACGGCGATGTCGCCCGGCACCGGCTCGGCCCTCCGGTCGTGGACGTCGACGGGCCGCGGGCGGTCGCCGAAGTGCCTGCCGCGATCGAGGTGCGGACCGAACTCGGCGGCGTCGAGGTCGACCTCACCTCCTACACGCGCCTGCTCTACCGGGCTGAACACCGGAGCGGGCGGTGGCTGATCACGTCCCTGGACCCGGTCTACGAACGCGATGTGCTCGCTCCGGTCGTCCCGGGCACTCCGGTGCCCCTGGGTTCGCTCGAAGGACTGCGGCCGTCCTACCGCTTCCTGGCGCAGGTACTCGGCACCCGGGGTTACCCGATCGCCGACGACCTCTACGGCGACGATCGCCCCGGCGAGGTCGCCGACCTCTACACCACCCTCTACGCCTGGCTTTCCCGGAAGGACTCATGACCAAGACCGCCCTGACCGGCGTCCGCGTCTTCGACGGCACCGGACTCACCGAACCCGCCACCGTCGTGATCGACGGTCCGCTGATCGGCACCGACGCAACCGGTGCCGAGGTGCTCGACTGCACCGGCGCGACCGTGCTGCCCGGCCTGTTCGACGCCCACGTCCACCTGCTCGCTCCGGACGACTTGCATGCCCTTGCCGCCCACGGCGTCACCACCGCGCTGGACATGGCGTGCTGGCCCCGGGAGCGTGTTGACTCCTTTCGCGGCCAGGTGCCGGACATCCGCAGCGCGGGCCTGCCCGCCATCGGGCCGGGCGGCAACCACGCGAAGATGCCCGGCATGCCCGGCGAAGCGATCCTGACCGGACCGGAGCAGGCCGCGCCGTTCGTCGCCCGCCGGGTGGCCGAAGGATCGGACTACCTCAAGGTCGTCATTGAAGGGGATCTGCTCGACCAGCCCACGATCGACGCCGTGGTCGCCGCGGGAAAGGCCCACGGCAAGCTCACTGTCGCGCACGCTTCGTCGGTCGACGCGTACCGGCGCGCAGTCCGAGCCGGAGCGGACGTCGTCACGCACGTCCCGAGGGACGGCGTCCTCGACGCCGACACAGTGGCCCAGATGGCCGGCCAGAGCCAGGTCGCCGTGCCCACGCTGGCGATGATGGAGGCACTCACCACCAAGCTCGGCGCGGACGGCTACGCCTTCAGCCGGGACTCGGTCACGGCGCTCCGTGCGGCCGGGGTGCCGATCCTCGCGGGCACCGACGCGTTTTCCGCGCCGCTGCTACCGGTCCCAGTCCTCCAGGGATCGAGCCTTCACCGAGAACTGGCCCTGCTGGTCGAGGCGGGGCTGACCGAGTGCGAGGCGCTGCGCGCGGCGACCGAACTCCCCGCCCGGCACTTCGGCTTCCCCGACCGCGGCGCCGTCCGGGCTGGGCTGCGCGCGGACCTGGTGCTCGTCGACGGCGACCCGACCCGCGAGATCGCCGCGACCGCCAAGATCCGCCGCGTCTGGGCCGAGGGAGAGGCGGTCCGGTGAACGGGCTCATCGACGTCCACGCGCACTTCCTCACCCCGCAGTACGTCGAGGCCGCGATCGCGGCCGGGCACGGATCGCCGGACGGCATGCCCGGCTGGCCGAGCTGGGACGTCGCCCAGCATCTCGACCTGATGGACCGCTGGGGCGTGGCGACCTCGCTGCTGTCGATCTCCTCTCCCGGCGTGCACTTCGGCGACGACGCCGCGGCACGCACACTCGCCCGGCACGTCAACGACACCGGCGCCGACATCCGACGTGCCCACCCCGGCCGGTTCGGGCACTTCGCGTCCCTTCCGCTGCCCGATGTGGACGGCGCGCTCGCCGAACTCGCCTACGCGCTCGACGAACTGGGCGCCGACGGCGTCGCGGTCGAGACCAATGCCGGCGGGCGCTACCTCGGCGACCCCGCCTTCGATCCACTGTGGACAGAGCTGGCGCACCGCGGGACACCGGTGTTCGTGCACCCGACCTCGCCCCCGCATGCCGCGGCGACCGCACTGGGCCGTCCGCGGCCGATGCTCGAATTTCTGTACGACACCGGCCGCGCAGTCAGCGACCTCGTCCTCAGCGGGACCTTGTCGCGGCACCCGGGCATCCCGTGGATCTTCACCCACGGCGGCGGTGTCCTGCCGCTGGTCGCCGAACGCCTGGAACTGTTCCGCACCGGGTTCGCGGGCGGCGACGCCAGCGGCCCGACGGTTCCCGGCCAGATCAGGGACCTGTGGTTCGACATCGCGGGAACACCGTTCCCACACCAGGTTCCGGCATTCGAACGCGCCTTCGGCACCGAGCGGCTGCTGTACGGCAGCGACTACTGCTGGACCCCGTCCGCCCTAGTCGACGCTCAGCTCGCCACCGTCGACGCCGCACCCCAGCCGCCGGGCACGACGTGGCGAGAACTCACCACTCGCAACGGCACCCGATTGTTCCCGCGCTTGAGCGAAACGGCGTAGCGACGCGTACAGCACGCAAAGACCATCCACAGTGGACGGTCGAGCTGTCGCCTCTCGCGCAGCACGTTTCGGAGCTGGCCGTGCCGGGCGTGAAGAGTCAGGATTCGGCTTCGCCCATGACAAGCCCTTCGATCGTGTGCTTCTGCGTGATGGGACGCAATTTCTCGACAACAGGGCACCGGAGGTGCGACCGCACCGCGTCGGGCAGCGATTCCCAGAACTCGCGGGTGACCGCGGTGTCGTGGCGTTCGTCGTTGCCCGCGCCCGGCGCGTCGAGGCCGAGCACCAGCACGGGGCGGGATTTGGCGGAGCGGTTCGCGGTGCCGCGGTGGATCGTCAGCGCCGAGCGGATGGAGATGTCGCCCATCTTCGGATATTTCCGGACGGCGAGGTCGCGGTAGCGCGGATAGTCCTCGCGCGGCGGGAACATGCCATGGGCGAAGGTGCTTCCATCGTCCCAGTGGGTGCCGGGCGCGATTTCGAACGGTCCCATGTCTTCTTCGGTGTCGACGGCGGTCACGTTCACCGCCAAAGAGGTGAGCCGCCGGTCGCGCGCGGTTTCCTCGGGCATCGGGAAATCTCGGTGCCACGGCTGGTCGACGGCTTCGGGGAGCGGAACGTCGAAGCCGACCTCGACGATCCGGTATTCCGGGCCCAGCACGGCTTCGGCGACCGCGGTGATCCACGGATGGGCGGCCAGCTCGGTGAAACCGCGCAGTTGTTCCGGGTGGATTTCGACGTAATAGCGGTGGGGACCGCGGCCGACGGCCCCGCCGGGGCGGGCGCGGGCCTCGGCGAACGCGGTGTCGATATCCTCGCCTAATTCGCGGACCCAATCGCGGGTGAACGCCTGGGGGAGACCGACGATGCCGTCGTGGTGCAGACGGTCGGTCAGGCGCGTGAGCTCGGCGGCGGGCAGGGGTGCTGGTGCGGTACGGGGTGCGGTCATCGTGGCCTCCGATGCGGCAGACGGCGTGCCCTTCGAGTTTGCAACGTGGCATGCCACGTTGCAAGAGTTATGCTGCCGGGGTGAACGCGAAGCTGCGAGACGTGGCGGAACACGCCGGGGTGTCCGTGCGCACGGTGTCCAACGTGGTCAACGGCTTCCAGTACGTCTCCTCGGCGACCCGGGAGCGGGTGCAGGCGAGCATCGACGCGCTGGGCTACCGGCCGAACCTGGCCGCTCGGACGCTGCGCCGCGGCCGCACGGGGCTGATCGCGCTCGTCGTCCCGGAGATCGACTCGCCGTATTTCGCCGAACTCGCCGCCCGGACATCCGCGCTCGCCGAGGCACGCGGGCTGACCTTGCTCATCGACCAGACCGGCGGCGATGCCGAACGCGAGAAGGCGCTGCTGCAAGGTAAACGCAGTCAACTGGTCGACGGCGTCCTGTTCAGTCCCTGGGCCGTCGCTCCCGCGGAATTGGCCGCGCGCACCGACTCCGTGCCGCTGGTGCTGCTGGGGGAGCACGACGGCGCGGACATCGTCGACCACGTCGCGATCGACAATGTCGCAGCTGCGCGCGAAGCCACCGAACACCTCGTGCGGACCGGTAGGCGGCGCATCGCCGCGGTGGGGCTGCAGCCCGCGTCGCTGAACGCGACCGCGCGCCAGCGCCTCGCCGGGTACCGGGAAGCACTGGCGGCTGCGGGCCTGGCGAGCGACCCAGACCTGGAAGTGCCGGTGCAGCGCCTGCATCGCGCTGACGGGTACCGCGCCATGCAGGCGCTG
This sequence comes from Amycolatopsis echigonensis, assembly GCF_002846615.1. Classification (NCBI taxonomy): domain Bacteria; kingdom Bacillati; phylum Actinomycetota; class Actinomycetes; order Pseudonocardiales; family Pseudonocardiaceae; genus Amycolatopsis; species Amycolatopsis echigonensis. The sequence goes on from NZ_PJMY01000003.1 coordinate 6,952,969, forward strand.
CTCGAGCTTCCGCAGCCGCCGGACGCGTTGTTCTGCTTCACCGACGAGATCGCCTTGGGCGCGTTGCGCGCGGCGGCCGATCGTGGCGTCGCGGTGCCGTCGGACGTGGCGCTGGTCGGGTTCGACGACATCGAAGACGGGCGGTTCAGCGTGCCGGCGCTCACCACGGTGTCTCCGGACAAGGACCGTATCGCCGAACTGGCTCTCGACCGGCTGACGCAAGGGCAGCCGCCCGCGTCGATCGTCGCTCCGCATCGCCTCGTGGTGCGCGAGACCTCCTGAACGGACCCTTCGGCCGGCCGGCCGCGCCCGAGTCCGGTCCTCGGAGGTGTAAGGGGCCGTGTCGCCGGGTAGGGGAGGGATTCGGACGGAAGGGAGGAGTTCATGCGGCCTGACGAGTCCATCGGCAAGGTCCGTCTCACGGGCGGGCGCCCGGACGACGCCGGACCGTCCATCGGGTCGAGGCGGCGGACATGACCCGCGTGGAAGCAACGTCCGACCTGCCGGTCCCGCCGGACGAGCTGTGGGGCGAGGTCGGATCGTTTCAGCGCATCGGGGACTGGCATCCGATGCTCGCGGAGGTCTCCGGCGAAGGCGAAAGCCCCGGTGCCCGGCGGACGGCGACGACCTCGGACGGCGAGCAGCAGGTCGAACGGCTCACCGAGATCGATCCGGAGAATTGGTTCTACCGCTACGAGATGGAATCCGGGGCGCTGCCGGTGCGGGACTGCTTCGCCGAGTTCCGCGTGCGTCCGGACGGAGAAGGCGGCAGCACCGTGCAGTGGTCGAGCGAGTTCGAAGTCGTCTCGCCCGACTACGAGGCCACGCGCGACGCGGTCCGGCAGTTCCTCGCCGCGGGGGTGCGAGCTCTGCACGAACGCTACGGCTGACGGCAACGGGACCGACCTGCGCCACCGCGTGCCGCGTGACCCGGATCGGGACGCCGGTTTCGGCTCCCGCCCACCGGGTACGCGACGCCGAAAGCGCATCTGGAGCCAGAGGTCGAGGAAATGGCGGATTCAACTCCCGGCAACGCGAACGTGCTCGAACTGCTCGACCAGCGGGCGCCGACGAGGTTCTACTGGTCGCTGACCCTGCTGGCGACGGTCGGCGGATTCCTGTTCGGGTACGACACCGCGAACATCGGCTCCGCCCTGAATTTCGTGCCCTACCCGCTGTCCGGGCTCGCGCTCGGGCACCTGGTGTCCGGGACCTCGCTGGGCGCGGCGGCCGGCGCGATCCTGGCCGGACCGCTGACCGACCGCTTGGGCCGCAAATCTCTGCTGGTCGCCGACGCCGTCATCTACGCGGCCGGGGCGTTGCTGGCCGCGTTCACCCCGAACGCGGCGGTGCTCGTCGTCGCCCGCACCCTGATCGGACTGGCCATCGGCGCCGACTCCGCCATCGCCACCGCCTACATCGCCGAGTACGCGCCCCGCGGCCGGAGGGGATCGCTCGGCATCCTGCAGCAGTGGATGATCACCGTCGGGATCCTGATCTCGTACCTGGTCGCCCTCGTCATCTTCCTCGTCCTGCCGGGCAGCGCGAGCACGTTGGACTGGCGGCTCGTCTTCGGGCTCGGGGCGATCCCCGCCCTCGTCGCGCTGGTGCTGCGCGCCCGGATGCCCGAATCGCCGCGCTGGCTGCTGCGCAAAGGCCAGTACGACCGCGTGCGGGACGCGCTGGCCCGCTTCGGCGTCGAGGTGTCCCGGTCCGACGTCGAGCACACCGCGCGCGTCCTGGAGTCCCCGGCGAGCACTGCCGGCCGCCGGGGCGGCTGGACCGCCGGCGTCCGCCGAGCCCTGGTCGTGGTGTGCGTGTTCTTCGCGTTCCAGCAGCTCACCGGCATCAACGTGCCGCTCTATTACGGGCCGCACCTGCTCGGCCCGCTGTTCCAGGGCGGCAACAGCACGCTCGATTCGACGATCGCCGGCGTCGAGGTCACCGCGATCATGACCGTGGTCAACGTCGCCGCCACCTACCTCGCGTTCCGCTACATCGACCGGCTCGGGCGGCGCACCCTGGCCATCGGCGGCTTCACCGGCATGGCCGTCTCGGCACTGATCGCCGCCGCGGGACTGGGCATGTTCGGCGGCACTGCCCGCCTCGTGGTGACCACCGTCGGGTTGTGCCTGTTCATCGCCTGCTTCGCCCTCGGCGTCGGCGGCACCGGCTGGCTCATCCAGGGCGAGGTCTTCCCGACCGACGTGCGCGGGCAGGCGGCCGCCGCCGGAGCCACCGTGGACTGGCTCGCGAACTTCGCGGTCATCATGGTGCTGCCCGTCTGGGAGGCCGCGATCGGACTGGACTGGGTCATGGTCTGCTTCGCCGCGCTGTGCGTCCTCGCCGTCGTCTTCGTCAACCGCTACCTGCCCGAAACGAAGGGGCATTCGGTCGAACAGATCACCGAGCTGTTCGAACGCGAGACGGCAAGCGCGGGGAAGTGAAGCTATGGCAACGCAAGTCCGCCGCCGCGCTCCGCCCGGATGTCGCTGCCACCGAGCCAGATCATGTCGAGGACGGTGCCCTCGCGGCGTCCGCCAAGCGGAAACACCCAAGCACGACAAAGGCAATGCGGTATGAACCACCACGAATCCCGCCAAGGCCACGCTGCCGACCGGTCGTGGGACAGCCTGCCCGAACGGCTGGCCGACACCGCCCGGCAGGTCGCGGCCGAACTGCACGAGGGCCGGCCCGGCACAGCCCTGGACCTCGTCGACAGCATGCTCGCCGAACTCAGCTCCCGCCGCCGGTTGCTCGCCGAACTCGTCAACGTGGACGACTGAACTCGCCACAGGCGACCTGGCCGGTCACGAACCGTGCCCGGGCCGGACTGCGGCGATGAGAGCGAAACCGAGCAGGAAGGCGAGACCGGCGGCGATCAGCGCGGCGTGCAGGCCGGTGACCAGGTCCGTTTCGCCGCCGACGAGCGAACCCAGCACGGCGACGCCGATCACGCTGCCGACCTGGCGCGCCGCGTTGATCACGCCCGAGGCCAGGCCCGCGTGCTCGGGCGGGGCGTTGTCGGTGACCGCGGTGGTCGCGGCGGGCATGGTGAACGACATGCCGAACCCGGCCGCGACCAGGGGACCCGCCAGCACCGCGTAGGCGGAGTCGGCGGCGGTGAGCGCCAGCGCGAGCAGCCCGGCGCTCCCGGCCGCCAGGCCGATCAGCATCGTCGGGCGCGGGCCGCCGGAGCGAGCGGTGAACCGGCCGGAGACCGCCGATCCCGCGGCGACTACGCCCATCTGCGGCAGCAACGCGAGCCCGGCCACGAGAGCGGAGTAGTGGCGCACCTGCTGGAAGTACAGGTTGATCACGAACAGTTCGCCGTAGAACCCCAGGTTGATCAGCAAGCCGACGACGGTCGCCGCCATCAGCGTTCTGTTCCTGAACAACGCCAGCGGCAGCATCGGCGCACGAGCACGCCGTTCGATGAACACGAACCCGGCCACCGCGAGCACGCACACGATCCCCGCGGCCAGCACCGTGCCGGTCAGCCCGCCGCGGCCGCCGTCGATCAGGGCCACCGACAGCGCCACCAACGCGAGTATCGCGGTGGACTGGCCCCCAGGATCTACCTGGCGGGGCCGCCCGGGCGGGGCGGGGACGAACCGTGCCGTGAGGGCCATGGCCGCCAGCGCGATCGGGACGTTGACGAAGAACACCCACCGCCAGCCGATCGTGCTGACCAGCAGCCCGCCCAGGATGGGCCCGGCGGCCGCGGCCAAGCCCGCGATGCCGCCCCACACGCCCACCGCTCGCGCACGGGCCCGTTGGTCGGTGTAGGCCGCTCGCAGCAGCGCCAGCGACGCCGGCACCGCCAACGCCGCGCCGAGTCCCTGGACGACGCGGGCGGCGATCAGCACCGCGAGGTCCGGTGCCAGGCCGCACTCGGCCGAAGCCGCCAGGAACACTCCGAGCCCGCCCTGGAAGACCCGGCGGGCGCCCCATCGGTCAGCCAGCGCGCCCGCGGACAGCAATCCGGCCGCCAAGACCAGCAGATAGCTGTCGACCACCCACTGCAGCCCGCTCACCCCGGCGCGGAACTCGGCTCGCAACGCGGGCAACGCCACGTTCACGATCGTGCTGTCCAGGATGACCATGAAGTAACCCAGGCACACCGCCACCAGCGCCGGCGACAGCACCGCACGCTGGCTCGTCCGTTGTGCAGGCATGCGGACGGCCTACCCGCCCGTTGACGCCGGTACACGGCACCGGCCTGATCCGCCAGGAATCATGGTCTGAGCGCTCGGGGTCGTCTCGTCCGTGCGGAGCCAGGAATCGGTCCCGTATTCCTCGTGTCCCGGTGCGCGAGCTGCGCCGACCCTAGGCCTCGCCGGCTGCTGAGCGTCCACAAAGGACATCGAGCTCCGCGAAATGCCCCACTCGGCACGATTTGACTGGTTCTTGCTGTCCGTGCGGACCTTCGACCTCGGCCGCCACCGTCGTGCCGCCTGAAGTCCCGGCACTGCCGCCGTCCAAATGGCCGCGCGAACGGCGAAGGGCGGGCACCCCTCACCGTTCGCGCAGGTGTATCAAGCGAAACCGAGCGACCGGCGAATCGTCACCAGCCGCGCTCGGCGAGACGGTGCGGTTCCGGCACGTCCTCGACGTTGATGCCCACCATCGCTTCGCCGAGGCCGCGCGACACCTTCGCCAGCACGTCCGGGTCGTCGTGGAAGGTGGTCGCCTTCACGATCGCCTCCGCGCGCTGCGCCGGGTTTCCGGACTTGAAGATGCCCGAACCCACGAACACGCCCTCAGCGCCCAGCTGCATCATCATCGCGGCGTCGGCCGGGGTCGCGATGCCGCCCGCGGTGAACAGCACCACCGGCAGCTTGCCTGCTTCGGCCACTTCGCGAACCAGCTCGTACGGCGCCTGCAGTTCCTTGGCCGCGACGAACAGTTCGTCCTCGGGCAGGGACTGCAGGCGGCGGATCTCGGCGCGGATCTTGCGCATGTGCGTGGTCGCGTTGGAGACGTCGCCGGTGCCGGCCTCGCCCTTGGAGCGGATCATCGCCGCGCCCTCGGTGATCCGGCGCAGCGCTTCGCCGAGGTTGGTCGCGCCGCAGACGAACGGCACGGTGAACGCCCACTTGTCGATGTGGTTCGCGTAGTCGGCCGGGGTGAGCACCTCGGACTCGTCGATGTAGTCGACGCCGAGCGACTGGAGCACCTGGGCTTCGACGAAGTGCCCGATCCGCGCCTTCGCCATCACCGGGATCGACACCGCTTCGATGATGCCGTCGATCAGGTCCGGGTCGCTCATCCGGGCGACGCCGCCCTGCGCGCGGATGTCCGCGGGGACGCGCTCCAGCGCCATGACGGCGACCGCGCCCGCGTCCTCGGCGATCTTCGCCTGGTCGGCGGTCACGACGTCCATGATCACGCCGCCCTTGAGCATCTCCGCCATGCCGCGCTTCACCTTCGCGGTGCCGGTGACGGTCTGGGGTTCGGCGTTCTGCTGCTGCGACACCTTGCGGGCCTTTCTCGGGGGAGCGGAAGTGGTCTTCTCCTCCAGCGTAAGCCGCCGGTGGACCGCTGAGGCAGGCCATTGCGCGGCTATCTCGGAAGGCCACTTTTCGCGCGGAGAGATCCACTTGGGCTCGCTCACTTTTCCGCCGGGGAGCGTTGACCTGGGCCTTCCTGGTCGGCCTACCATGGAAGACGGGAGCGGCCCGCATCGGACGGGTCGGCCCGGCACCAGTGGAGACCACCTTCGAGGTGGCCACTGGCGACAGATTTCAGCAGTCCACTTCACGCCGGCGCGGAACCGGCCGCCGGAGCGCCCTCCGGGTGGGCGGCGGCCCCGGCGCTGCCCGCCTGACCTGGCCGGAAGCGTTCCGGGCGGTCCCCCTAAGCTGGAGTGAACGTCTCAGGGAGGTCGGGTGGCGACAGCTACGGGAGCACGGCCGGCGGTCGGCGTGCTCGCCTTGCAAGGCGCCGTGCGCGAGCACGTCGCGATGCTGGAGAGCGCGGGTGCCCGCGCGGTTCCGGTGCGCCGCCCCTCCGAGCTGTCCCACGTGGACGGCCTGGTGCTGCCCGGCGGGGAGTCCACCACGATGTCGCGCCTGCTCGAGACCTTCGAGCTGCTCGAACCGCTGCGCGAGCGGATCGCCGGCGGCCTGCCGGCGTTCGGCTCGTGCGCCGGGATGATCCTGCTGGCCCGCCAGGTCCTCGACGGGCGTCCGGACCAGCAGCAGCTCGGCGGGCTCGACGTGGTCGTGCGGCGCAACGCGTTCGGCAGGCAGGTCGACTCGTTCGAGGCCGACCTCCCGTTCGCCGGCCTGCCCGGCGGGCCGCTGCACGCGGTCTTCATCCGCGCCCCGTGGGTCGAGAAGGCGGGGGACGGGGTCGAGGTGCTGGCCACCGTGCCCGACCCGGACGACCCGCCCGACGGGCCGAGGGCGGATAGGATCGTCGCCGTCCGGCAGGGGGCGGTGGTGGCCACGGCGTTCCACCCGGAGATCACCCGGGACGAGCGCGTGCACCGGCTGTTCGTCGAGCTCGTGCGGAAAGCCTGAGCAAGGATTGCGGCGGCCGCGCCGGGAGGCTACGCGGCCGCGGGAACAGATGGAGGAAAGATGAGCGGCCACTCCAAGTGGGCCACGACGAAGCACAAGAAGGCGAACCTCGACGCCAAGCGGGGCAAGCTCTTCGCGCGGCTGATCAAGAACATCGAGGTCGCCGCCCGCACCGGGACCGGCGGAGGGGACCCGGACGGCAACCCCACGCTGTACGACGCCATCCAGAAGGCGAAGAAGAACTCCGTCCCGCAGGACAACATCGAGCGCGCGCGCAAGCGCGGCGCCGGCGAGGAGGCGGGCGGCGCCGACTGGCAGACCATCACGTACGAGGGCTACGGCCCCAACGGCGTCGCGGTGCTGATCGAGTGCCTCACCGACAACAAGAACCGCGCCGCGATGGAGGTCCGCACCGCGCTCACGCGCAACAACGGCTCGCTCGCCGACCCGGGCTCGGTCGCCTACATGTTCAACCGCAAGGGCGTCGTGATCATGCCCAAGGGCGACGCGACCGAGGACGACGTCCTCATGGCGGTCCTGGACGCGGGCGCCGAGGAGGTCAACGACCTCGACGAGAACTTCGAGATCGTCTCCGAGGGCACCGACCTGGTGCCGGTGCGCAAGGCGCTGCAGGAGGCCGGGTTCGAGTACGAATCGGCCGAGCTGACCTTCCTGCCGTCGGTGAGCGTGCCGCTCGACGTCGAGGGCGCGAAGAAGGTCTTCAAGCTGATCGACGCGCTCGAGGACTGCGACGACGTGCAGAACGTCTATGCCAACTTCGACGTGTCCGACGAGGTCATGGCCGCAGTGGACTGATCCAATCGCACGCGACACGGCCGCGCCCCCGGGAACTCCGGGGCGCGGCCGTTTTCGTCCGGGTTTTCCCTTGCCGCGCAACGGAAAGCGCGAAAATCCTTGGGACGTCGGGAAAATGACCGGCGCGGGGACTGTGCTTCCGGTGCGCGGGTGGGGCAGAATGTCCGCCGTGACGATCTCCGCCCTCACCGAGCAAGAGCAGAGCCTCATCGCCTGGATCGAGAACCAGGCAAGGGAACGGGGCAACGCGGTCATCGCCGTGCCCGCCGACGACCAAGGGGCCGGCTACTGCTTCACCGCGTGCGCGTGGGCGTTGCACAACGTGCCCGAGGCGGTCGTGATCGGCCTGCCCGACCACATGGCCCCGGTGCTGCTGGACGCGTACGTCGACCGTTCCGCCAACGGCGAGATCTTCGAGGTCGGCAAACGCTACGAAGACTTCTTCGAGGGCGCGCCGGTGGTCTTCGAACGCGTCGCGAAGGGCCACTACCCGGAGTACTTCGGATCCGCGTTCCTCGTCTACCCGGACGGCGACTTCCCGGCGCTGCAGATGATCGTCGCGACGCCGGACGGGCATTTCCCCTGGCACGCCGACGCGCCCGAGGGCTTCGCCGAATGGCAGCCGGTGCTCACCGAAAGCGGGGACCCGGAAAGCTGGACGCCCGGGGTCGACGGCCCCTGACCTGGCTAAGCGCGCCCTAGCGCGGCCAGGTCGGCGGCAGCATCCGGAAAACTCGCGGCGAGCGTCGCCGGATCCGCGAACTCCACGCAGTCGTCGGCATAAGGCGGCACCACCACGGTGCCGAGCAGGCTCCACGGGCCCAGCGGCACCGTCGCCTGCCACGTTCCCGCGGGCACGACCACCTGCGGGCGCTCTCCGGCGGCCACGTCGCTCCCCAGCACCGGGCGGGTCACCTCTCCATCGGCGTGCAGCAAGAGCATCCGGGCGGGCGAGCCCGCGTGGTGCACGAACACCTCGACCCGGTCGAGGCGGTGCGGCGCGGAGATCTCCGGTGCCGTGAGCAGGTAATAGATGGCCGAACCCTCGTCCGCGCGCCAGCTCTGCGCGAACCGGCCGCCCTCCACCGGCAACGGCTCCAGACCCAGGTGCGCGACGAAGTCTTCCGGTCCCGGCATGTCCCCATCCTGCTCGCGAGGCAGGGCGATCGTCCACGTCGGTCGCCGTTAAGGCGTGTCCGTCCGCCGGGCGGCGCGTCGCGACCGTTAGCCTGCACGTCGAACGGATGTTCGCGCGGGCGGAGGAGAAACGGTGCGGGTGCTCGGGGTCGACCCCGGTCTGACCAGGTGCGGCCTCGGCGTGGTCGACGGCGGCAAGGGCCGGTCGGTGCGCCCGGTCGCGGTCGGGGTCGTGCGCACGCCCGCCGACCAGGATCTCGCGGAGCGGCTGCTCGGCATCGCCGACGAGGTGGAGCGCTGGCTCGACCGGTACCGGCCCGAAGCGGTGGCCGTCGAGCGGGTTTTCGCGCAGCACAACGTGCGCACCGCGATGGGCACCGCGCAGGCGGGCGGCGTCGTGGCGCTGGCGGCCGCGCGGCGCGGGCTGCCGGTCGTCTTCCACACGCCCAGCGAGGTCAAGGCCGCGGTCACCGGGTCCGGCCGCGCGGACAAGGCGCAGGTCACCACAATGGTGATGCGGCTGCTCGGGCTCGAGGTCAAACCGCATCCGGCGGACGCGGCCGACGCGCTCGCGCTCGCCATCTGCCACCTGTGGCGCGAACCGATGCGGGTCCGCCTCGCCGAGGCCGAGGCCCGCGCGGCCGAACTGGTCCGCGCCCACAAGGCCCGGCTGGCGGCCGCGGCCAAGGCGGCCGGAACCACCACGAAGAACGAAACAGGAGCACGACGATGATCTCCTCGGTACGCGGCGAAGTGCTGTCCGTAGGCCTCGACCACGTGGTGGTCGAGGTCGGCGGCGTCGGCCTCGCCGTGCAGGCCACTCCGGCGACGCTGGCCACGCTGCGCCGCGGCGAGCAGACGCGGCTGCACACCGCGCTGGTCGTGCGCGAGGACTCGCTGACCCTTTTCGGCTTCGCCGAGGAGGACGCGCGCGAGCTGTTCGGCCTGCTCCAGACGGTGTCCGGGATCGGGCCGCGGCTCGCGCTGGCGACGCTGGCCGTGCTGGAGCCGGACAAACTGCGCGCGGCGCTCGTCGAAGGCAACATCACCGTGCTGACCCAGGTCCCCGGCATCGGCCGCAAGGGAGCCGAGCGGCTCAGCCTCGAACTGCGGGACAAGGTGACCGCGCTCGGCGGCGCCAGCGACGCCCCGGTCGTGACCGCGCCCGGCGCGCTGCGCGGCGAGGTGGTCGAAGCGCTGGCCGGGCTGGGTTTCCCGGCCAAACAAGCCGAGCAGGCGGTGGACAAGGTGCTGTCCGAAGGCGACGGGCACACCACTTCGTCCGTGCTGCGCTCGGCGCTGGCCCTGCTCGGTCGCAAGCGGTAGCCGCCGATGAACCACGAAGTGACCGAGTTCGACACCGGCGGCTCAGGCGGTTACGAGGCCGGCGACGAAACGCTGTCCGCGCTCGCGCAGACCGGCGAACGCGACCTGGAAACGTCGCTCCGGCCGCGCAAACTCGACGAGTTCGTCGGCCAGGAACGCGTCCGCGAGCAGCTGGAACTGGTGCTGGAGAGCGCCCGGCGGCGCGACGTGCCGCCGGACCACGTGCTGCTGTCCGGCCCGCCCGGCCTCGGCAAGACGAGCATGGCGATGATCGTCGCCGCCGAACTGGGCGCGGCCATCCGGATCACCTCCGGGCCCGCCCTGGAACGCGCCGGCGACCTGGCCGCGATGCTGTCCAACCTCGCGCCCGGCGACGTCCTGTTCATCGACGAGATCCACCGCATCGCCCGGCCGGCCGAGGAAATGCTGTACCTCGCGATGGAGGACTTCCGGGTCGACGTCGTCGTCGGCAAGGGACCCGGCGCGACCAGCATCCCGCTGGAAATCGCGCCGTTCACGCTGGTCGGGGCCACCACCCGGTCCGGATCGCTGACCGGGCCGCTGCGCGACCGGTTCGGCTTCACCGGCCAGATGGAGTTCTACTCCGCGGCCGAACTGGAGCTGGTCGTCCGCCGCGCGGCGACGATCCTCGGCATCGAGATCGACCGCGACGGCTGCGCCGAGATCGCCGGCCGGTCGCGCGGCACCCCGCGCATCGCCAACCGGCTGCTGCGCCGGGTCCGCGACTACGCCGAGGTGCGCGCCGACGGCAAGGTGACCCTGGAGGTCGCGCAGGCCGCGCTGAAGGTCTACGACGTCGACGAGCTGGGCCTCGACCGGCTGGACCGGGCCGTGCTCGGCGCGCTGACCCGCTCGTTCGGCGGGGGACCGGTGGGCATTTCGACGCTCGCCGTCGCCGTCGGCGAGGAGGCCACCACCGTCGAGGAGGTGTGCGAGCCCTACCTGGTCCGGGCCGGTATGCTCGCCCGCACTCCGCGCGGCCGGGTCGCGACCGCGGCCGCGTGGCAGCACCTCGGACTGGTGCCGCCCCCGGAAGCGGGACGTCCCGACCAGGGCGGTCCGACGCTGTTCGACCAGGCCTGACAAGGGCGGACAGCGGCCCGGGTGGTGGCGTTTCCGCCGGTACCTGGCACACTCGAACACAGCACATCCGTCGAAACCGGACGCGGGCAGCCGAGAAGGGCGTCCGTCGAGGAGAGTCATGAACAATTTACTGCTGCCGTTGCTGCTGCTGCTCGTGGTGGCCGTGCCGCTCGTCATGGGCACCCGCAAGCAGAAGAAGCAGCAGGCGGCTCAGCAGGAGATGCAGAACAGCATCGCCCCCGGTGACCGCGTGATGACCACGTCGGGCCTGTACGGCACGGTCGCCGACACGAGCAGCGAGACCACGATCGACATCGAGATCGCGCCGGGCGTCGTCACCACCTGGCTGCGGCTCGCCGTCCGCGAGAAGGTCGAGCCGACCGTCGAGGGCGAGGAGAACGAGGGCGCGGCCGAGACCGAGGTCGCCGACGTCGAGTCGGCCCCGGAAACCTCGGCGTCCTCTTCGGAGGCCCCGGCTCAGGAGTCGATCTCCGCCGAGGACAAGCAGACCTCCGGTGCGCAGGTGGCGCCCCCGCTCGAGCACGGGAAGAAGTAGCCTCCGCGCTTCACCGGGCAGTGATCCGCCCACAGCCTACGAAAGTCGGTACGGGCGAACGCCGGGCTCACGCAGCACCGAGTACTGTCTCGGTGCTGCGTGCGTGTCCGCCGTCATAGTTCACGCCCAGCCGCGTCCGGGGCCCCCTTCCGGCTCGCGCACCCGAACCACTTGGGGTCCATCCAGTCCGTGCCAGTTCGAGGAGACCGAAGCACAGTGGCACCATCGGCCGGGCATCTCCGCCCGGGACGCTATCTCGCCTTCTTCGCCCTGATCGTGGTCGTGCTGTACGCCTTGGTGTTCTTCACCGGCAGCGGCAAAGCGACGCCGAAACTCGGCATCGACCTGCAGGGCGGCACCCGGGTCACGCTCACCGCGCGCACGCCCGACGGCGGCCAGCCCACCCGCGATTCGCTGAACCAGGCGCGCCAGATCATCGAGACCCGCGTCAACGGGATCGGCGTCGGCGGCACCGAGGTGGTGCTCGACGGCAACAACATCGTGATCACCGTCCCGGGCGAGCAGGGCGACGAGGCGAAGAACCTCGGCCGGACCGCGAAGCTCGGGATCCGCGAGGTGATCACCTCGGTCCCGAACACCCCGGCCGCGCCGCCGTCGGCTCCCGCTTCCGGAGCCCCGAGCGCCCCGGCGACCGCGCCGAGCAAGCCCGCCGGCGGCGGGGGAGCGGCGGGCGCCCCGGCGCAGCAGCCGCCGAGCACGACCCCCTCGGCCCCGGCCGGCGGCCAGAACGCGGGCAAGAACCCGATCGAGGAAGCCCGCGCCGTGCGCCAGGCTCCCGCGCTGATGCCGAAGGACCCGAAGAACCAGCAGGAGGCCGCCGCCGCGCAGGCCGCGCAGCAGAAGGCGCTCGCCGCGCTCACCTGCGCGCCGAACGTCGCGGACCCGCTGGAGGGCAACGACCTGCCGAACCAGCCGCTGGTCACCTGCGGCGACAAGGACGCCACCAAATACGTGCTCGGGCCGGAGATCATCCCCGGCACCGAGATCGCGAACGCCAACTCCGGCTACGACCAGCAGCGCGGCCAGTGGATCGTCGACCTGAGCTTCAAGAGCGCGGGCGGCAAGACCTGGGGCGACTTCACGTCGGCCAACGTCGGCAAGCAGGCGGCGTTCGTGCTGGACACGGACGTGGTGTCCGCGCCGACCGTGCAGAACGCCATCCTCGGCGGCAACACGCAGATCACCGGCAAGTTCACCCAGACCGACGCGAAGAACCTGGCGGACATCCTCAAGTACGGTTCGCTGCCGCTGTCCTTCGACTCGTCCGACGCCACCACGGTGTCGGCGACGCTCGGCTACGCCTCGCTGCAGGCCGGCCTGATCGCCGGCGCGATCGGCCTCGCTGTCGTGTTCGTCTACTGCCTGTTCTACTACCGGCTGCTCGGCATCCTCACGATCTGGTCGCTGGTGCTGTCCGGCCTGCTTGTGTACGCGGTGCTGGTGCTGCTCGGCCGCTGGATCGGGTACACGCTCGACCTCGCGGGCGTGGCCGGCCTGATCATCGCGATCGGCATCACGGCGGACTCGTTCGTCATCTACTTCGAACGGCTGAAGGACGAGATCCGGGAGGGCCGGACCTTCCGGTCCGCGGTGCCGCGCGGCTGGGCGAGGGCGCGGCGCACGATCCTGGCCTCGGACGCGGTCAGCTTCCTCGCCGCCGCGATCCTGTACATCATCGCGGTCGGCGACGTGCAGGGCTTCGCGTTCACCCTCGGCATGTCGACGGTGCTCGACCTGGTGGTCGTCTACCTGGTCACGCATCCGCTCGTGGCGATGGTGTCGACCTCGAAGTCGAAGTTCCTGTCCAATCCCCGGAATCTCGGCCTCGGCGCCGTCCAGAAGCTCGGCTCGCAGCGCAAGGCCGCGCGCCCCGCTCCCGGCCGCCGCGCGAACGTGAAGGAGGCCTGACGTGAGCGACGAAACCGCAGGCGTCACGCCGGACAGCACGGAGGGCTCGAACAACTCGGCCTCCGGAGCGAAGCCCGGCAAGAAGGAAAGCTTCTTCCACCGGCTCTACGTCGGCACCGGCGCGGTCGACATCGTCGGCGCGCGCAAGCGCTGGTACGTCTTCTTCGCGCTGCTGCTCCTGGTGTGCATCGGCTCGATGATCTTCCGCGGCTTCAACGTCGGCATCGAGTTCGAGGGCGGCACGCAGATCCAGCTGCCCGCGCACGGCACGCACGGCCAGATCACCCAGGACCAGGTGATCAAGTCGTTCAACACCGCGCTGGGCGAGGCTCCGGCGGAGACGCAGACGGTCGGCACCGGCAACGCGTCGACCATCCAGACCCGTTCCGAGGCACTCACCGCGGACCAGGTCGCGAAGGTCAAGAAGCAGATTTTCGAGGACCTGGGCCCGATCGGCAGCAACGGCAAGTCGAGCGAGCAGGCGATCAGCGACAGCGCGGTGAGCGCGTCGTGGGGCGACGAGATCTCGCGGCAGGCCCTGATCGCGCTCGCCGTGTTCCTGGTCGCGGTCGTGATCTTCCTGGCGATCTACTTCGACACCCGGATGGCGTTCGCGGCGCTCATCTCGCTGCTGCACGACATCGTGGTCACCGCGGGCGTGTACTCGCTCGTGGGCTTCGAGGTGACGCCCGCGACGGTGATCGGCCTGCTGACGATTCTCGGTTTCTCGCTGTACGACACCGTGGTGGTGTTCGACAAGGTCCGGGAGAACACCCGCGGCCTGCTCGGCCTGTCGCGGCGCACGTACGCGGAGGCGGCGAACCTGGCGCTGAACCAGACCCTGATGCGCTCGTTCAACACGGCGTTCATCGCGCTGCTGCCGATCCTGGGCCTGCTGATCGTCGGGTACGTCCTGCTCGGCTCGGGCACGCTGCAGGACCTGGCGCTGGTGCAGCTGACCGGTACGCTGGTCGGCGTCCTGTCGTCGGTCGCGCTGGCGACGCCGCTGCTGGTCGACTTCAAGATGCGCGACCCGAAGTACCAGCAGCAGGCCGAGCGCGTGGCCGCCCGCCGGGCGAAGGCCGCGAAGCGAGAAGCCACCGACGACGACTTCGACGCCCAGGACGAGGAGCAGCTGGCTGCCGAACTCCGCAAGGAGAAGGCGATGGCCGCCGCGGCCGGGGTCCCGGCGCGGCACCCGAAGCAGCGTCCGTCGGGGAAGAAGAAGCGCTGAACCCGATGAAGCTCGACGAGGCACTGGACCTGATCGCCGAGGTGCCGGATTTCCCGGAACCGGGCGTGCTGTTCCGCGATCTCAGCCCGCTGTTCGCCGACGGCCCGGCCTTCGCCGCGGTCGCCGACGCACTGGCGGACACCCTCGACCCGGCGGCCGACCTGGTTGCCGGGGTCGAGGCCCGCGGCTTCCTCCTGGCCGCGGCGGTGGGCTACTCGCGCGGCATGGGCGTGGTGCTGGTCCGGAAACCCGGCAAGCTGCCGTCCGTCGCCGGGCGAGTGGACTACTCCCTGGAGTACGGCACCGCGAGCGTCGAACTGCCCGCCGACGTCGTAAAACCCGGCCAACGGATCGCGGTCATGGACGACGTCCTGGCCACCGGCGGCACCGTCGCCGCGACCGCCAAACTGCTGGAAGACGCAGGCGCGACGGTCACCGGCGTGTCAGTCGTGCTGGAACTGGCCGCACTCAGCGGCCGCTCCACGCTGGACGGCCGCTCCGTGCACGCACTCCGCACCGTCTGATCCCACGCCGGACTTCTGCTGTCCGTGAGGGGAACCCTGAAGGAATCAGATTCCCTCTGAACTGCGCCCCGGGAGTTGGACTGGGAATCCAGTTCCGGCTGTCCGGGGAGTGGTTCGTTGCATCCACGCAGTTCGTTGTCTGAGTGGCAGCGGGCGTCCGCTGTTGCGTTGTTCGAGGACGGGTATGGCGCGAAGGCCGTGGCGTCCCGGTTGGGGGTGTCGGCGGGTGCCGTGCGACGCTTGCGTGATCGTTGGAGGCTGCGGAGCGCGGGAGCGCTGATGAACAAGCCAGGCAGGCGGTCGTTCGGGTTCGAGTTCAAGCTGGAGGTCGTGCGCCGGTATGTCGGCGGCGAGGCGACCGCGGCCGAGCTGGCGCGCGAGCACGGCCTGTCCTCGCCCAAACTCGTGGAGAACTGGGCGCGGGCGTATCGGCGCGAGGGCGAGGACGCGTTGCGGCCCAAGCCGAAAGGCCGTCCGCCCGGTGTCGCGGACTCGCCGGGTCCCGGCGAGCTGGAGCGGTTGCGGGCGGAGAACCTGCGGCTGTCGGCGGAGAACGCCTACCTAAAAAAATTGCGGGCCTTGAGGGAGCAGGGGCGAGGGTGAAAACCCAGGCCGTCGCCGCCCTCAAGGCCGACTATCCGCTGCCGGTGCTGCTGGCGGTCGCGGGCCTGGCCCGGTCGACGTTCTTCTACCACCAGGCCCGCCTGGACCGGCCCGACCCGCACGCCGGGCTCAAGGCCGCGATCGCCGAGGCGTTCGAGGCCGCCCGCGGCCGCTACGGGCACCGGCGGATCCACGCGGTCCTGGCCCGCGACGGCTGGCGGGTGGCGAAGAAAACCGTGCGCACGCTGATGAACGCCCTCGGCCTGGCCTGCCAGGTCCGGCGGCCGCGCCGGTGCCGGTCCTGGCCCGGGCGGCCCGGCACGACCGCGCCGAACCTGCTCAACCGCCAGTTCAACGCCGACGCCCCGGACACCACATGGGTCACCGACGTGACCGAGTTCCGCATCCGCGACCGCAAGCTCTACCTCTCGCCCGTGATCGACCTGTTCGACCGGTCCGTGGTCGCCTACGCCTGCGGCCCGTCCCCGACGCTGGAGCTGACGAACTCCTCGCTGCGCGCCGCGATCGCGACCCTGCCCGCCGGAGCCCGCCCGCTGGTGCACTCCGACCAGGGCTTCCAATACCAGCACGCCTCCTGGCGCACCCTGCTCGCCGACGCCGGCCTGACCCAGTCGATGTCCCGCCGCGCCACCTGCCTGGACAACGCCGTCGCCGAGAACTTCTTCGGCCACCTCAAAGAAGAACTCTTCCACCACAACACGTTCGACACCGTCGACACGTTCACCACGGCACTGCACGACTACATCGACTGGTACAACACCACCCGCATCTCCACCACCCTCGGCGACCTCAGCCCAGCCGAATACCGAGCCCAGACCCTCGCCGCCTAACCTCTACATAACCAGTCCAACTTCCGGGGCCCAGTTCAGAGGGGAGCAGGGGCCCCCAGGGTTCCCCTCACGGACGGTTACGCGTCAGTCGAGAGATGGTGCTGAAGCGCGCCCAGGCCCTCGACCCGTTCCTGGGCGTGCTTGTCCTGGGCGGCCAGCTCCGCGTCGGTCAGCACGATCGCGTCCGGGCCCGGGAAGACCGTCGACTCGTGGTCCGCGCCCTCCCAGCGGACGGTGAACGGAGGGTCGCCCTCGGGCGAACCCACGGCCACGATGCGGCCCCGGTGCTCCGGCACGTCCACCTGGTTTCCCTTCACGACCAGCCAGTCTCCGCGCTGTGCGTGCATGGTTCCTCCTCTGGCGGATAGCGTCGCCTGCAGCGATACCTCATCCCGCCGGGCGTGAAACCTGGGAGTAGTCCGATCGAGGAGAGACAACGGCCGGGAGCCGCACCGCGCGAAGGTGATTGCGGACCGATGGCCTCGAAAAAACGCTCTGAACTGCGAAAACGCACTATTCTGCAGAGGTATACACGGCGCGTATACCTCTGCTGTATAGTGATCTTCACCCCCGGGTTTCCGGGGTCAAGGGAGGAACAGGGGAATGTCGGTTTCACATACCTTGCTCGGGTTGCTCGAGTCGGGTCCGAGGCACGGGTACGACCTGAAACGGGCGTACGACGAGCAGTTCGGGCAGGACCGCCCGCTCGCGTACGGCCAGGTCTACTCGACGCTGTCGCGTCTGCTGCGCAACGGCATGGTCGAGGTCGCGGGGGTCGAGAGCGGCGAAGGGCCGGAGCGGAAGCGCTACACGATCACCGACGCCGGGATCACCGACGTCGAGAAGTGGCTGAGCACTCCGGAAAACCCGGAGCCGTATCTGCAGAACACGCTGTACACGAAGGTGGTCCTCGCGCTGCTGTCCGGGCGCGACGCCACCGACGTGCTCGACGTCCAGCGCGGCGAGCATCTCAAGGTGATGCGTTCGCTCACGAAACGGAAGTACGAGGGCGACCTCGCCGATCAGCTGATCTGCGACCACGCGCTCTTCCACCTCGAGGCGGATCTGCGGTGGCTGGAGCTCACCGCCGCCCGGCTCGGCGAACTCGAGAAGGCGGTGCGCTGATGACCAGGCCGGGAACTCCGTTGCTCGCGGGCAGCGGGCTGCACAAATCGTTCGGCCAGACGCGGGCGCTCGACGGGGCGGCGCTGGCCGTCTCGGCGGGGGAAGTGCTCGCGATCATGGGCGCGTCGGGGTCGGGGAAATCGACGCTCTTGCACTGTCTCGCCGGGATCGTCCGGCCGGATTCGGGCTCGATCCACTACGGCGGGCGCGACCTGGTCGTGATGGACGACAAGGGCCGGAGTGCGTTGCGGCGCACCGAATTCGGCTTCGTGTTCCAGTTCGGCCAGCTCGTGCCCGAGCTGACCTGCCTGGAGAACGTCGCGCTTCCGCTGCGGCTGACCGGGGCTAAGCGGGGGCCCGCCGAGGGCAAGGCGAGGGAATGGCTCGCCCGGCTGGAGGTCGACAACCTGGCGAAGCGCCGCCCGGGCGACGTCTCCGGCGGGCAGGCGCAGCGGGTCGCGGTGGCGCGGGCGCTCGTGACCGGGCCGAAGGTCGTCTTCGCCGACGAGCCGACCGGCGCGCTCGACTCGCTCAACGGCGAGAAGGTCATGCAGATGCTCACCCAGGCGGCGCGGGAAACGCACGCCGCGGTGGTGCTGGTGACCCACGAACCGCGGGTCGCGGCGTACTCCGACCGCGAGATCGTGGTCCGGGACGGGCGCACGGTCGACCGGGAGCTGGTCGCATGACGCGGGATCTGCTGCTGGGACTCCGGCTGGCCGTCGGGGGCGGCCGGATGTCCGGTTCGGCGCTCCTGCGGCTCGCGATGACCGCGTTCGGGATCGCGCTCGCGGTCGCCGTGCTCCTGCCCGCCGCCTCGGTGAGCCACCTGGTGAACGCGCGGGCGGACCGGGCGGCGGCGATCAAGCAGGACACGACGGTGCGGGAGGGGATCGCGCCGCTCGCGACCTATCGCTGGTACCCGTCGGTCGGCGCGGACTACGTCCAGCTGACCGCGGTCGCGCCGACCGGGCCGAACTCGCCGGTGCCGCCGGGGCTTTCCCGGCTGCCCGCGCCGGGCGAGGTGATGGTGTCGCCCGCGTTGGCGGAGAAGCTGAACTCGTCCGAGGGCGCGTCGCTCAAGGCACGGCTGCCGGGGACCGTGGTCGGCCAGATCGCCGAACCGGGCGTCGCCGACGCCGCCGACCTGACGGCGTACTACGGGTCGACCGCCACGGAGATCAAGGCCGAAGGGGAGAACGCCAGCAGCGTTTACTCCTACGGCAAGCCGCCCGAAGGGTTCGCGCTGTCGGCGGTGATGTGGATGGTCGTCGCGCCGATCGCCGCGGTGCTGCTGCTGCCGCTGCTGATCTTCGTGACCACCGCGTCGCGAATGGGCGCGGCGCAACGGGAACGGCGGCTCGCCGCGCTGCGGCTGATCGGGGTGGACGCCCGGCAGATCAAACGGGTCGCGGCGGCGGAATCGCTGGTCGGCGCCGTGATCGGGCTCGTGGCGGGCGGTGCGCTGTTCTCCGCGCTGCGGCCGTTCATCGGGGACTGGCTCCCGTTCGGCCTCCGCGTGTTCGCGGACGACTTCACGCCATCGTGGGTGTCCTTGCTGGTGATCGTGCTGCTCGTGCCCGGTCTCGCGGTCGGCTCGGCGCTGTTCGGCCTGCGCCGCACGATCGTCGAACCGCTCGGGGTGGTCCGGCAGGGCAAACCGGTGCGGCGGCGGATGTGGTGGCGCTGGACGATCACCGGCGTCGGTGCCGTGTTCCTGCTCGGGACGCTCGTCGTCTCGCCGGGGTCGGGGGACCAGGCCGCGGCGCTGGCGCTCGCGGTGGGCAGCGTGTTCCTGCTGATGGGCGTCGCGGCGCTGCTGCCGTGGCTGGTGGAACGGATCGTCGAACGGCTACGGGGCGGTCCGCCGTCGTGGCAGCTCGCGGTGCGCCGGCTGCAGCTCGACAGCGGCACCGCCAGCCGGGTGGTGTCCGGGCTGGTCGTTGTGCTGGCCGGGACGATCCTGATCCAGGGCGTGCTCACGTCGATGACCGACCGCACCTCCCGGTCGTACGAGACGCCGCTGGGCGTCGCGGCCGCGCCGGTGCGGGTGGACACGACGAGTGCGCACGAGGCGGAAGTCCGCGAGCGGCTGGCCGGAGTGGCCGGGGTGACCGGCGTGCACAGCGGCCAATCCCTGCAGCTCCAGGCGGGCGAACGGGAGGTCTACGGCACCGTTGGGGACTGCGTGGCGCTGAAGACGCAGGCGAATATCGGCGACTGCGCTGACGGGGACGTGTTCTACGTGGCGGGCGCGTCGTCGCAGGCCGCTCCGAAGGGCGAGTACCAGCTGACCGGCTACCAGAACGGCAGGACGGTCCAGGGTCCGAAGTGGACAGTCCCGGACAATGTCCGGGTCGTGCCGTCGGGCAACACCTCGAAGGCGGCGGCCAGCAGCCTGCTGGTCACGCCCAGCGCACTCGGCGGCGTCAAGCCGCCGACGGAGCGCACGCTGCTGTTCGTGGAAGGCACCGGCAGCGTGGACGCTTTGATCGACCGGGTCGCGACCGCGGTGCGGCCGCTGGCGTGGAAGGCGGAAGTCAGCAAGACGGACTATATGGCCGACTACGCCGGCCGCGACGACCGGATGCTGGCGAGCTTCCGTGCCGTGCTGCTCACCGCGTCGCTCTTCGTGCTGGCGGTGGCCGCGATGAGCCTGCTGATGCTGTCGATCGAGCAGATCAGCGAACGACGGCGTCCGCTCGCGGCGCTGTCCGCGGCGGGCGTGCCGATCGGGGTGCTGGCCAGGGGATCCCTGTGGCAGACCGCGGTGCCGGTGGTCGTCGGGGTGGTGCTGGCGGTCGGGGCCGGGCTGGGCTTGACCGCGCCGATCCTGCGGCTGGCGAAAATGCCGATGATGGTGGACGGCGGGGTCCTGGCCGGACTGGCCGGGGCCGCGGTCGCCGCGGTGCTGCTGGTGACGGCGTTGACGTTGCCGCTGCTGCGCCAGGTGACGAGGTTGGACACGTTGCGGTCGGAGTAGGCCGGGGGTGGGTCCGGGAAGGGCTCCTTGAGGGAATCGGATTCCTTCGGGGAGCCCTTTCCGGCTTTCGGCGGCTGGCTCAGGGTTTCTGCCGCACCAGGCCGAGTTCCGCGCATCCGTCCCGAAGCGGCTCCAGACCGAACGCGTCGACCGGCCCCACCACCCCCGGCTTCGACGGTCCTTCGGTGCTCAACCGGAGCGCGGCCCAGGCCAGCAATTCCCCGGTGAGCGTGTACGCGTTGGGGCCCTCCAACCGCACCTCCACCCGGGAATCGGCGACCGCGACGACCTGCGCGCCGGTTTTCGCCCGTGCCGCCGCGTCCGGCCCGCCGGGCGGACCCGTCATCGGCCCGCTCACCGCACGCACCAGCGGCCCCGCGACCGTGGCCAGTGCGGAAATCGCAGGCATCGCCCGGCTCAGCGCCGGAAACCATCCATTGTAGACAGTCACCTCGTCGAGCGACGGAAAGTTCCGGGGCAGGAAAAGCACTTCGGTCCCGGAAACCAGAAAAGCCGACTTGGACCGTCCGCGAACCGGAAAAGCACGCACCCGGCTCCCGGTCCGTTCCTCGACCAGCCGCCGGCCTCGCCACCGCAGCGACGGCAGGGTCAATCCGTCCCGCATGGTCGTCCGGGTGCCCTGGCTCAACCCGCGGTAAAACGGTCCGGTCGCGAAATACCCGATCTCCAGCGAGCGCACGCCCTCGCCCGCTTCCTGGGCGGCCAGCGCCCCGGCGAGGATTCCCGGAACGTAGTCGTAACCGAAAGCCGGAACCATCGCCGCGCCGGTTTCGACTGCTCGTTCATGGTGCCGCTCCCGCACAGTCCGGACGAAGCCGACTTCGCCCGTCGAATCAAGGTAGTGCGCCCCGGCCTCGGCGGCGGCCTGCGCGGCCGCGTGCCCGATCCGGTCGAACGGGCCGACGGTGGCGATCAGCACGTCCCCGGGCCCGGCCAGCGAGCGAAGACTCGCCGGGTCGTTGACATCCGCGACCGCGATTTCGAGGTCGCCGTGGTCCGACGCGAGAACCTCCAGCGCGGCCCGGTTGCGCCCGGCCAGGACCGGCCGCACTCCGCGCCGCACCAGCGACTCCAGGACCAGGCCGCCGGTGTAACCGGTCGCCCCGAACACCACGATCCGGCCGGTCATGCCGCGGCCACCGGAACGTGCCGACGGAGGAAGTCAACCTGGTCCGCGACCACTCGTTCGAACGGATCGCCTTGGTAGATCGCGAAATGCCCGTCCGGATAAGTCCGAACCTCCCCGCGCGGCGCGCGGGCGGCGTACCGCAGCGTCGGTCCGGAAGGAGCGACGGAATCCTTCTCGCACACCGCGAACAACGTCGGCACCTCGATCCGTCCTGTCCCGCGCCCCGGCCGGTACCGGAGAATGTCGAACACCACCCGAGCCGCGACCTCGTTGCGGAAATCGCTGCCCGGCGGCACCAGCGCAAGGTACCCCGGCTCGGCGTCGGGCGCGGTCATCAACGCGGTGCCTCGCGGAGGACCGGCGGTGGCGATCAGGTGCGGCGGCCGACCGAGCCAGTGCCCGACGACGTCCCGGGCGGCGGCGACGGTCGCCTTGACCGAGCTGGCCGGGTGCATCGCCAGCGCGGACGCGATGCCGTCGGTGAACGGGCATTGCGCGATGGCCGCGACGAGCCCGGCCGGACGGCTCGCGGCGGTGCTGAGCACGTGCCCGCCGCCGAAGGAGGTACCCCAAGCAATCACCCGGTCGCCGTCGACCTGGGGAAGCGTGCGAGCGTACGCGATCGCGGCGGTCCAATCGGCGAGTTGTTTCCGCGGCGACAGCAGGTGACGCGGAGTGCCTTCGCTGTCGCCGAAATGCCGGTAATCGAACACGAGACACGCATAACCGGCAGCGGCGAAGCGTTCGGCGTACGCGGCGAGTCCCATCTCGCGGACCGCACCGAGACCGTGCGCCATCACGATCACCGGCGGGTTCTCGTTCACGGGCAGGTAAAGCGTTGCCGCGCACTGCTGATCCTCGACCGGGAAGGACACGTTCACGCGCGGATCTCCTCTCGGGCAGCGGCGCTGGCGACCGGGCGGTCAGCGGGGGTGCGGCCCGCCGGACGACGCGCCCCGCGCCGGCGTTCGAGCCGAAGGTCGCGCATGTAGTCGTCGTAGTCAACCTGGATGGTGTGCCGTTTGGAAGCGACGTACCGCCGCGAGATCCGTCGCCGGTGCCGGTCGATTTCGCGCTCCATCTCGGCCGCGCCGGGCAGGTGGTAGCGGCCCTGCAGATGGTCGGCGATCAGCAACGCCTGGCGTTCCGCGATCGGCATGATCGCGCCGAGCGGCTGCACCAGCCCGACGAAGTACAACCCGGGCACGCCGGGGTGGAAAACGCGCCGGTACAGGCGGATCTCGTTGTCGCCGGAGGGATCGAGGAAATCCCGGTCGAAGAACGGGAAGCTGATCTTGTACCCGGTGCAGAACACCACCAGGTCCGCGGCGACCCGCCGGCCGTCGGTGAACACGACCTCGTCGCCGTCGAACCGCTCGATGTTCGGCACCGGCGTGATCGCCCCGTGCGCGAGCCGGTCGAGGATCCGGCTGGACATCGTCGGATGCGCCTGCGCGAACTTGTGGTCCGGTTCGGGAAGTCCGTACCGGGTCATCGGCCCGGTCGCCGCCGCCATCAGCTTGCGCGCGACCGGCCAGCGCAGCGCCGAGGGGAGCCATTCCTTGCCCGCGATCTGGTCGTACGGCTTGCCCCACACGTATTTCGGGATCACGTGCACCCCGCGCCGCGCGGAAAGATACGTCGCCGCGGCGTGATACGAGGCGTCCACGGCGATGTCCATCGCGGAATTGCCCATGCCGACCACCACGACGCGCCGTCCGGCCAGCTGCTCTTCTTCGGTGTAGGAATGCGAGTGCATGATCTCGCCGCGGAATCCTTCGGCGCCGGGGAACATCGGCTCCGGCATCCGCGGATCCCAATGGTGGCCGTTCGCGACGAGCACCGCGTCGTACCGCTCGGTGTCCCCGGTGGACAGCGTCACGGAGAAACTGCCGTCCGGCTCCGGCTCGACGTGTGCGACGCCGGTGCCGAACCGGATGCGGTCGCCGAAGCCGAAGTGGCCCACGTACGCGGCGAAGTAGTCGGCGATCTGGTCGTGCCGGGCGAAGTCGGGCAGGTTCTCCGGCATCGGGAAGTCGCTGAACTCCATCCGCTGCCGCGAGGTGTTGATGTGCAGGGACCGGTACGCGGCGGAGACCCCGTTGCGGTTGCCCCACACCCAGTTCCCGCCGACCCGGTCGGACAGTTCGCAGCAGTCCACCTCGATGCCGCGCTCGGCGAGCACCTTGACGGCGGCGATCCCGGACGAGCCCGCGCCGACGACGCAGACCCGGAAGCTGTTCGCGGACATGCGCTCTCCTCCTTGTGACCGGTGGTCATATGACCGGTGGTCATAGAGTACGATCGAGGCCAGGGGAGAGTCAAGACGAGGAGGTCGGCGGTGCCGACGGGAACGTGGGAGCGGCTGCCGGAGAAACGGCGGGCGGCGGTGCTGGCGGCGGCCGAGGCGGAGTTCGCGGCGCGCGGTTTCAGCGGCGGCAGCCTCAACACGATCTGCCGTGAGGCCGGGGTGTCGAAGGGGAGCCTTTTCCAGTACTTCACCGACAAGGCCGACATGTACGTCCACCTCGCCGAGCTGGCGAGCGTGCGGATCCGCACGGCCATGGAGGCCGAGATCGCGAAGCTCCCGTGGGACGAGGATTTCGCGGGTGCGCTCGACGAGCTGCTCGACGCGTGGGTGCGGTATTTCTACGACCATCCGCTCGAACGCGCGATGACCGCCGCGGCCAACCTCGAACCCGATCCGACCGCGCGCACGCCGGTGCGCGAGGCGGTCAACAGTCATTACCTCGCGGTGCTGCGGCCGCTGGTCGAACGGGCGGTGGCGGCGGGGCAGCTGCGTGCGGACACCGACGTCGAGATCGTGTTGTCGTTGCTGCTGCTGGTCTTGCCGCATCTGGCGCTGGCCCCGCACGTCGAGGGGCTGGATCCGCTGCTCGGCCTGGTGGAGGGCGATGCCGACCACGCGGCGGCGACCGCGCGCCGGCTGACCGGGGCGATGCTGGCGCCGTATCTCCGCTGAGCGATGCGAGCGGGAGGCTCAGCCCGGAATCCGCGCCCCGCGCAGGTACGCCGCCAGCCGGATCCGCAACCCGCGCAGGTCGCGCAAAGCGAGCGGCAGGTGATAGGCCGGGCGGTAGCCCACCGCGGTGCCGGATTCCCCGCACGGTCCGGCGAAGTACACGAACCCGTCGTCGTGGTCGCGGCGGGCGGGGGACCACGGCTGGTCCTGCCAGGCGCGGGCCGCGGCGTGGCTGGCGATCCAGTAGCTCGGCGCCTTCATCGTCTCGGCGATCGCGGCGGCGAACCCGGCGGCGTCGGTGTCGCTGACGCCCAGGCCGCGGCCCGGCCACAGGCGCGGCAGCACCCGGTCGGCGGTGTGGTCTTCGAGCCACGGCGCGCAGGCGAAGATCGCGCGCGTCCCGTCGACCGAGACCGACCAGCGTTGCATGGCCGCAGTGGGCGGGATTTCGTACATGGCGACCACCTGCCGGGCAAACGACGGTTTGGCGAAGCATAAATGAACGGGAGGCGGCGGTTCATCCCGGTGCGCCGAGCGCGGCGGAAATCCGGTCGGCGACGGTGCGGGTGAACCGGCCCGCCGCGGGCAGCCGTCCGCCGAGACGCGATTTCGGCGCGGACACGTTGACCGCTGCGACAATGTCGCCCCGGAAGCCGTACACCGGCGCGGACACCCCGACCAGTCCCGGCTCGAACTCCTCGTCCACGGTTTCGTAGCCGCGTTTCCGGATCCCCGCCAGCTTCCCGGCCAGCCGGTCGAGGGTGAGCGGCGGGGGTTCCTGAGTCGAGCCGGGCAGGTCGGGGAGCGGGTGCGCGGCGCCGCCGGCGAAGGTCCGCCACCATTGCCCGACGGTTTCCTCGTCCCATTCGCTCAATAACACCCGTCCGGGTGAGGTCGTGAACGGGTCGACGCCGACGCCTTCCCAGCCGAGTCCGCGAAAAGCATGGGACGCGAGTTCGCTTCGGAGGGTGAACACCTGGCCGGCGCGCAGAACGCACAGATGCGTGGTTTCGTTCAACCGCGCCACGATCGTCCGCAGAAATGGCGCGGCCAGGTGCGCGAGATGCGTTTCGGTGGCGTGCGTGGCCAAGGCGAACAGCCGCCAGCCCGGCCGGTACGCGCGGGTGTGTTCGTCGCGCGACACCAGACCGGCGTCGGCGAGCGTCGCGAGGGCCCGCGAGACCTGTGCCTTGTCCCTGCCGGACAGTTCGGCTATGCGGGACACGCCGAGTCCGTCGCGCGCTTCCGGCAGTGCGAGGACTTCGAGCAGGTCGACGTCGCGGACCAGCCCCGAACCGTAGGTGCGCTGGTTCGCCATGTTGAGGACTGTGCAACAACGATTGGGCAGCAGTCAATCCGCGGTTACCGTCCGGAGAGTGAAGATCGCCGACATCCAGCTGCTGCCCGGGACGCTGCCGCTCGATCCGCCGTTCGACGCCGCCTGGGATCCGGTTCCGCGCACCCGCTTCGACGCGACGGTGGTCAAGGTCGTGACCGACGAGGGCGTGGTCGGCTACGGCTCCGGCGACACGATGGCCGGGTTCGAGCCGTACGCGGAGCTGTTCCTCGGGCAGGATCCGATGGCGATCAGCCGGCACGTCCGGGCGCTGGAGACCATCGCGTTCCACGCCGGGCGGTACTGGCCGTTGGAGATCGCGTTGTGGGACGTCATCGGGAAGGTCCTCGGCGTTCCGGTCGCGACGCTGTTCGGCGGCGCGGCGGACGCGATCCCGGCGTACGCGTCGACCGGCCGGATCCTGCCCGCCGAGCAGCGGGCCGAGGTGATGGCCGGGATCCGCGACCAGGGCTTCCCGGCGGCGAAGATCCGGCTGGCCGCGGACGATTTCGCCGGGGGAATCCGCACCATGCGGGCGGTCCGGGAAGCGGTCGGACCGGAGATGACGCTGATGGCCGACCTGAACCAGGCGTGGCGGATGCCCGGCGACGTGCGGCCTTCGCTCGACCCGGCGGCGGTCCGCCGATTCGCGGCGGCGCTGCGCGAACTGGACGTGTTCTGGCTCGAGGAACCGCTGCCGCTGGACGACCGGCCCGGTCTGCGCGCGGTGCGGGACACCGGGATCCGCGTCGCCGGGGGAGAAATGGTCCGGACCTTCGGCGAGCTGCTGGACCTGGTCGGCTCCGACGCCCTCGACGTCTACCAGCCCGACGTCGCGCTCGCCGCCGGAATGCTGCGCGCCCGCACGCTCGCCGAGCTGGTGCTGGCGCGCAACCGGCTCTTCACGCCGCACACCTGGTCCAATGGCCTCGGCCTGCTCGCGAACCTGCACGTGACCGCGGGCGTCGGCGGGGGACCGTACCTCGAATTCCCTTACGACCCGCCGGTGTGGACGCCGGAACGCCGCGATTTCCTGCTTGCCGCCCCGCTGGACATCGACGCGGACGGCCTGCTGCACGTGCCGTCCGCGCCAGGGCTGGGCATCGCGGTCGACGAGGAACGGTTCGGGAGGAAGCCATGACAGAGACTCAGATCCCGGCCATCGACATCGGCCCGTACCCGGCCGCCACCTTCGCCGCCGGCGCCGTCGAACAGCTGCCGCGGTTGGTCCGGACGACCGGCGCGCGGAAGGCCGTTCTGGTCAGCGACCGCGGTCTGGCCGCGACCCCGTTGCCGGAGCGGGCGGTCCAGCTGTTGCGGCAAGACGGGTTGGCGGTCGAAGTTTTCTCCGAGGTGCACCCGAATCCCACGACCGACGACGTCGACGCGGGCGGCGCCTTCGTGCGCGCCGCCGAAGCGCAAGCGGTGATTTCGCTGGGCGGCGGGTCCGCTTTGGACGCCGCGAAGGCGATCGCGCTGGCCGCCGTCAACGACCGCCCGGCCGCGGAATTGAGCTGGAGCACCGAAGCGTCGGCGGATCTGGTGCCCGCGTTGCCGATCGTCGCGATCCCGACGACTTCCGGCACCGGGTCGGAGTGCAACGACCTCGGCGTCATCACCGACCCCCGGCAGCAGCGCAAATGCTACCTCGGCGGGCCGACTTGCCTTGCCCGGTACGCACTTCTCGATCCCGCGCTCACGCTGAGCCTGCCGCCGAGCGCGACGGCAGCCGCCGGAATCGACTGCCTGACCCACGCGGTGGAGTCTTTCCTTTCCGCCCGGCCGAATCCCTGGGCCGATGGTCTGGACCTGCAAGCCGTCCGTTTGGTCGCGGGCAACCTGCGCCGCGCGGTTTCGTCCGGCGGAGATCTGGAGGCACGGGCAAACCTGATGCTCGCCGCGCACACCGCCGGCCTGGCGATGCGGACGACCGGGCTCGGCCTGGTGCACGGCATCGGGCACTCGCTGGGCGGCCGGTTCGACCTGCCGCACGGCCTGGCGTTGGCCTTGGTGCTCACCGAATGCCTGCGGTTCAACCGTGCGGTGCGGGAAGACCGCTTGGCGCGCCTGGCGGAGCCGCTGGGGGTCGCCGACGGCCGGGAATCGGCCGCGCACAACGCGGACGCGGCGATCGCGGCGGTCGAACGCCTGGTCGCGGAGGTCGAGCTGTCCGGACGGTTGCGCGAATTCGGGATCGGCGAAGGAGATCTGCCGGATCTGGTGGCCGACACGCTGGCGGACGGGGTGCTGGCGAACACCCCGCGCGAGGTCTCGGCGGCGGACGTGACGGGGATCCTCCGCGCGACCTGGTAGTCCGGCGCGGCAAACCGGCGATGTCGGACATAGTTCGCGAATACCGTTGTGCGGCAACGGCAATCCGAGCAGGATCCCGACCCGGCGTCGAATGGTGCACAAGGTAACAATCCTATGTCCGCTTATTCTGCGCGCGCCGTCGCGGAGGGACAGTGGAAGCGGACCGCCGACCCGGCAGGAGGCCGTGACATGAGCGAAGCCGGAACGACCGAACAGCCCTTCCCGGCCGTCGTCGCGGGCGACGACAAACGGCTCAAGAAGCACTTCGGCCCGATCGGGCTGCTGTTCACCGCGGTGGGGTCGATCATCGGGTCCGGATGGCTCTTCGGCGCGCTCAACGCGGCGGAGCTCGCCGGGCCCGCGGCGATCGTGTCGTGGGGGATCGGCGCGGTCATGTTCGTGCTGATCGGGATGACGTACGCCGAATTGGGCACGATGTTCCCGCATTCGGGCGGCGTCGCGCGGTTCCCGCACTACTCGTTCGGGTCGTTCGCGAGCTTTTCGATGGGCTGGGTCACCTGGATCGCGGCGGCCGCGGTGTCGCCGATCGAGGTCCTCGCGGTCGTCCAGTACGCCACGAATTACCTGCCCTGGCTGGAAAAACTCGACGCCGACCGCAACGCCGTGCTCACGCCGGCGGGCACCGGGATCTCGGTGCTGCTGCTGGCGGTCTTCGTGCTGGTGAATTTCTTCGGCGTGCGCTGGTTCTCCCGGATCAACAACGTGCTCGTGTGGTGGAAACTCGCCATCATCGCGCTGGTGATCGTCGTGTTCCTGGTGACCGCGTTCAATACCGGGCATTTCACGGACTACGGCGGGTTCGCTCCGTACGGCACGCACGGGATCTTCTCCGCCGTCGCGAGCGCCGGCATCGCGTTCTCGTTCTTCGGTTTCCGGCAAGGCGTCGAGCTGGCGGGGGAGACGGCCAATCCGAAACGCAACGTGCCGCTGACGCTCATCGGTTCGGTCGTGCTCACCGGGATCCTGTACGTGCTGCTGCAGCTCGCGTTCATCGGCGCGGCCCCGTCCGACGCGATCGGCAAACAGGGCTGGGAGCACGTCGGCGCGAACTTCACCGCGGGCAGCGACGTCCTGGCCACGTTCGGCCCGCTCGCCGCGATCTCGAGCGTGCTCGGCATCGGCTGGCTGGCGACGCTGCTGTACGCCGACGCGATCATCTCGCCCGGCGACACCGGGTTGATCTACACCGGCGTCACCGCGCGCATCTCGTATGCCATGGGGCGCAACGGAAACGCGCCGTCCGGGCTCGCGAAGGTGAACTCCGCGGGCGTCCCGTGGGTGAGCCTGATCCTGGCGTTCGTCGTCGGCTGCTTCTTCTTCCTGCCGTTCCCCGGCTGGAACAAGCTGGTTTCGTTCGTCACGAACAGCACCGTGCTGTCGTTCGGGTCCGGGCCGCTGGTGCTGCTGGCGATGCGCAGCCAGCTGCCGCGCCACACCCGCCCGTTCCGGCTCGGGCGCGGTTTCACGTGGGCGGTCGCGTTCCTGGCTTTGTTCTCCACCAACCTGATCATCTACTGGACCGGCTGGGACACCAACTGGAAACTGTTCGTGGTGATCGTCTTCGGCTACGTCCTGCTCGCGCTGCACCAGGCCTTCGCGAAGAAATCGCCGAAGCTGGACTTCCGGCACGGCTGGTGGGTGCTGGTGTGGTTCGCCGGGCTCGCGGTCATCAGCTACCTGGGCACGTATCCGGAGGCGTCCAAGCACGCCGGAAACCTGGGTGTCCTGGACTTTTCGCTGGGAGCGGTCGCGTCGTTGGTGCTGACCGCGGTGGTGATGGCGCTGGCGCTGCGGAGCGCGCTGCCCGGTGAGCGGGTGAGGGAGATCCTGGCCGAGCGCCGGGAGGCGGACGAAACCCCTGCGTGAGGTGCGGGCATAACCCGGCCGGTGGCGCTTACGGCGGTCTCGCCCCGGGTTGCTTCAGCGGCACGATGACCGAGCACTTCCACGGTGTCGACGCGGGGGAACGCAAGACTCCGGTGCTCGCCTGCGCGTGCGGGTCCTGGGGCTGCTGGCCGCTGCTGGCGCGCATCACCGTGACCGAGGACGAGATCGTCTGGGATTCGTTCGGGCAGCCGCATCGCCCGGCGCGGGATTACCGCGGGTTCGGGCCGTTCCGGTTCGCGCGCGCCCAGTACGACGCGGCGGTGCTCCGGTTCGAGTCCGCCTGACCGTGGCGTTCGGCTCTTGCCAGTTAGTCTCCGCGCAGATAGTCTCTGCGCAGACTAACTGGGAGGAACGATCATGTGGACCACTGACTACAGCGCCGACACCGCGGCGAGCCCGGAGGCGGTGTGGGCGGCGTTGCGCGCCCTGCACAGCGGCACGCCGTTGAGCGAGCGCAGCGACCGGTTCGAGTTGCACGGGCCGTTCGAGAAGGGGACCGAGTTGTCGGTCACGCCGCGGGGGCAGGACACGTTCCGTTCGCGCATCACGGAGCTGACCGAGAACGAGGTCTACGAGGACGAAACGCGGTTCGGCGAGGTGGTGCTGCGGTTCCGGCACACGCTTGCCCCGCTTTCCGGCGGCGGCACGCGCGTCACGCACCGGCTCGAAATCGAGGGGGAGGCGGGGCCGGAACTGGGGCCGCGGATCAGCGAGGACTTTCCGGTCGCGATGAGCGATTTGCTGGCCAGTGCGGAGCGGTCCGCGCGATGACGCGGTTCGCGGGTCCGGGGGACAGTCCGGGTTTCCTGCTGTGGCACGTCACTTTGGCGTGGCAGCGGCGGATCCGGCAGACGCTCGAACCGCTGGGCCTCACGCACGTCCAGTTCGTGCTGCTCGCGTGCTGCTGGTGGCTCGAAACGCACGGAACGCCGCCGCGGCAGCAGGAACTGGCGGCGCAGGCGGGCACCGACATCAAGATGACGTCCCAGGTGATCGCCCGGCTGGAGGCGGCCGGGCTGGTGACGCGGACGGTCGACGCGGGCGACACGCGCGCGAAACTGGTGCGGCTGACCGAAAAGGGCCGCGACCTGGCCGGGCGGGCGGTGACCGCGGTGGAGCGGGTGGACACGGAGATGTTCGGTGCGGAGGCCGGTCCGTTGCTGCGGACGTTGCGGTCGGTGCTCGACGCGGAGTGATCCTGGCGCGCTCGACGGGCGATTCTGCCGTTGCGGTCGTCCTGCGGGCGTGGTCGGGCGGAGTACGTTGCGGCAGAAGGTTTTTGCCCGGCCAGTAGGCGGGTTCATCGCCTCGGGCAGGGGCGGCGGCGTCGCCGTGAAGGCGCTCCGGCCCGCCTAGCGGGCTGCGGTCAGTCTCAGGGGCTGGCTTCGGCGGCGATCTCCTGATCGAGCGCGAAACTCCGCGCCAGGACCGGTATTTCGAGGTGGCCTGGACCCGCTGGACGCCGTCGCCATCCGAGCGCGCGAACGAGCCCCGCCTCGCCGAGCAGCGGAGACGGGGCCCGTTCAGGCACAGTTCAGTGCGCCGCGGCCAGCGCCGCCGTCGCGGGCGGCATCAGCTTCGGGTATTCCTTCTGGAACCGCTCGATCATCTTCGCGGACGGGATGATCCGGTTCGGGTTGTTCTGGTTCACGGCCTGCTTCTCGCCCCACGCGCCGGCGGCCTTGCGCTGGTCGGGGGTGCCGTGGCTGTGGTAGCAGTCGCCGATGGAGGCGTCGAGGTAGGTGACCTCCTGCTGGGTGCGGGCGTTCCACGCCTCGCCCTTGGCGTGCGCGACGAAGTAGCCGCCGTAGGCGTCCGGGCCCATCTCGGCGGATTCGTTGCGCGGGTAGTTGTCGTGCGCGAAGTCGACCTGGTGCCCGTACTCGTGGCCGACGACCGCTTCCACCGACACGTCGTCGAAGCCCAGGTGGTTGACGACATCGAGCAGTCCGTCGCCGAGCATGACGCGCTTGCCGCCGAGGCTGTCGGCCGGGGCGGAGAACGCGTTCAGGGTCAGCAGCGGGTTCCGGCCGCCCTGCAGCGCCGGGACCTCGTAGAGCACCTTGGTCGCGAGCGCGCCCGCCTCGGCCGCCCGCTTCGGGTCGAGGCCGAGTTTGAACGTCTGCGTCGTGCGTTCCTGGCTGCCGAGGTCGGTGCCCTTCCACGCGACCAGCTGGATGTTCCAGCTCTCGATGTCCCAGAAACCGCGCAGCTTGTCGATCGTCGCGCCGGCGCGCGGCGTGTACTGGCCGTCGGTGCCGAAGACTTGCGGGGTTTTGTCGCTGGCGACGGCCTGGGCGTAGAGCTGGCCGATCGCGCTCAGCGCGCTGAGCGCCTTGTTCTCGGTCGGGCTCAGCGCGGACGCGAGCTTGTTCGCATACGTCAGCAGCGATCCCTCGGTGCAGCCCGGGATCGGGCCCTGCGCGGCGTGCGCCTGCTGGCCCGGCCGCTTGACCGGCGAGTCGAACAGCGGGTCGACGCCTCGCAGCGCGTTCGCGGGCAGGCCGTTGTAGAGGTCTTCGACGTCCTGGTACAGCTGCGCGATGTCCTGCTCGACCGACGTCGGCCCGGCCTGCGGCGCCGCGGTCGCCGGGACGGCCGTGGCCATCGTCAGCGCCGCGAGGGTGCCCGCCGCGGCGAGCGTTCTGCCGAGAATCCTGGTCCGTTTTCGCATGGGCCCCTCATTCCGGTTTCAAGATCACCAAGTACTCGCAACCCTAATACTCCAGCTGTAGTTCGTGATCGGGTGCTGGTTGTTGGTGTCGCTGCTGGTAGTGGCTTTGGCGGGAGCGGTGTTGGTGTCGTCGGCGCCAGGCGGACCAGGCCAGGATGTCGATGATCTTGCGTGCTGGTTGCAGGATGAGCTGGGCGTAGAGGTGCCTGATCTCGTTGCGTGTCAACGGGATCAGGTCCTCGGCCGACGGTGTGCTGCGAGCCTGAGCCGCGGCGATGGCGAGGAAGGCGTGCGCGAACATGACCAGGGTGGTCCAGCGGTACCAGGAGGTCCAAGTGCGGACCTGGTGTTCGTCGAGGCCGGTGAGTTCTTTGCCGGTCTGGAAGGTCTCCTCGATCGTCCAGCGCCGCCCGGCGACGCGCGCGAGGTCGGCCAGCGCGACCCGGCGGGGGCTGTAGCAGCGGTAGAACGCCGTTTCCCCGGTCCGCCGGTTACGGCGCATCAAGATCCAGTGGTATCCGGTCTTGCCTGCCGGATGCAGCCGCAGCCGGGCCCACAGGTAGTAACGGCGGCCTTTCGCGCCGGCCCCGGCGGAGAGCTTCTGCCAGGCCCGCTTCGGCAGCGCGGCGGCGCGCTCGTCGGCCCGCACGCTCTCCTCGCCCGGACCGGGAACGCGGTGGTCGCAGGCCACGGCCAGCACATAGGCCTGTTCGCGGGCCTCGAGCGGATCGCGCAGGCCGGCGGCGTCTTTGCCGTAGGCCTCGTCCCCGGTCACCCACCCCACCCGGACTCCCGCCTCCAGCGCACGAGCGATCATCGCCAAGGCCAGCCGGGATTTCGTGGTGAACAGGGTCTGCGCGGGCACTCCGGCCCGGTCCCGCCGGGCCTGGTCCTCTGCCCAGCTTTCGGGCAGGTAGAGCTCGCGGTCGATGAACGTGTGCCCGGCCGGGGTGGAATACACCAGGAACACCGACATCTGCGAGTTCTCGATCCGTCCCGCGGTGCCGGTGTATTGCCGCTGCACCCCGACCGACTCGACGCCCTTCTTCAGGTCACCGGTCTCGTCGATGACCAGCATCGCGTCCTCGACACCCAGGTGCTCGACCACGACCTCGCGCAGGTCGTCGCGGACCCCGTCCGCGTCCCATGTCGCGCGCGAGAGCAGGTTCTGCATCCCGTCCGGGGTCCGGTCTCCGACCTGCTCAGCAATGGTCCAGCAGTTCACCCGCGCCAGCCCGGACAACAGACCCTGCACGAACCGCCCGGCCCGCCGACGCGACTCCACCCGCACGAACCGCCGCCCGATCCGCACGAACATCTCACCCAGCAACGACTGCCATCGCGCAGGGTCTACGCTGGCAGCCGCGGCCGCCACATGATCTTGAGTTGTCCTCACAAACACCATGATCACGTGGCGGCCGCACCCGTCTCACACGACCCCTCCAGCAAGATCACGAACTACAGCTGGAGTACTAAGACGATCTTGGGCGCGGAAACCGCGACGAGGGAAAGAACCCCGGGAT
Source organism: Amycolatopsis echigonensis (assembly GCF_002846615.1). Taxonomy (NCBI): domain Bacteria; kingdom Bacillati; phylum Actinomycetota; class Actinomycetes; order Pseudonocardiales; family Pseudonocardiaceae; genus Amycolatopsis; species Amycolatopsis echigonensis. The sequence continues at coordinate 6,987,571 of NZ_PJMY01000003.1, forward strand.
GGCCCACGCCTTTCGGCGGGTTTTCGCCCTGCGGACATCGGCCGAAAGTACTAGCGGGCAGCTCGGGCGGCTGCCCTGGAAAACCGGGCATTCGGGGAAACGGGACGAAAGGGGCTTCGCTAAGCCCCGATCCGGAAGCGCATCCGGCAGACCACGGCGTCGGAACGGCGGCGCAGCGCCCGGGCCAGCACCGCGCCGCGGCGGTTCTGCAGGACGCGCTGCCAGACGTGCTCCGGCTCGACCTCGGCGACGAGAACGAAGACATGGCACCCGTCGTGGCGGCGGAGGTGTTCCACGATCGGCTCGCCGAGACGGCGGCGTTCGTCGTGCAGCTGGACCAGCGTGACGTCCGGGAGCCATCGTTCCCACGCTTCCACGAACTCGCGCGCTGACGCTTCCTCCTCGGGGTGCGTCACGTGGACGGCCTCGACGTGGTCGCCGAGCGAGAGGGCGGCGGCGAGCGCGTCGCGGGTCAGCCGCGACACCGTGTGGACCGGGACGACGACCAGCGACCGGTTCGGCCTCGGCGGGGGCGGGATGCGCCCGAGTTCGAGACGTTCGCCGATGCGGCGGTAGGTGCGGTGGACCGATTCCATCAGCAGCACGAGCACCGGCAGCGCGACGACGATCAGCCAGCCGCCTTCGCCGAACTTCGTCGTGGTGACCACGATCGCGGCGAGCCCGGTGAGAAGTGCGCCGAAACCGTTGAGCGCGGCCTTTCCGCGCCAGCCGCGCGGGCGCGTGCGGAACCAATGCCGCACCATTCCGGTTTGCGACAACGTGAACCCGACGAACACGCCGATCGCGAACAGGGGCACCAAAGTGTTCATGTCGCCGTTCGCGAGGATCAGCAGCAAAGCCGAAGCGAGAGCGAGGAAACCGACGCCGTAGCGGTACACCTGGCGTTCGGCGGGCAGGGCGAAAACGTGCGGGAGATTGTGGTGTTTCGCGAGCAATTGGGCCAGCACCGGAAGCCCGCCGAAGGACGTGTTCGCGGCCAGCGCCAGCAGGACCACGGTGGAGAATTGCACCACGTAGTAACCGAAGCCGTTCCCGAGCGACGCGGCGGTCACCTGTGAGAGCACGGTCGCTCCGTCGGCGGGGCGGATCGAGAACTTCCCGATCAGCGCGGCGATCCCGAGCAGCATCACCGCGAGCAGCCCGCCGAGCGCGACCTCCGCTCGCTGCGCCCGGCGCACGCGCGGTGCGCGGAACGAGGGGACGGCGTTGGCGATCGCTTCGACGCCGGTCAGCGCGGCACAGCCGTTCGCGAAAGCTTTGAGCAACAACAGGATTCCGACCGTCTGGAGGTTTGCGGCTGATCCGGTCGAGACAGCTGCGGCCGGAGCGGCACGGAAGAGGCCGACCACGACGACGGTGAGGATCGATCCGACGAACACCGCCGTCGGCACGACGAACATCCGCGCGCTTTCGGCGATGCCGCGGAGGTTGACGCCGGTGATGAGCGCGAGCACGCCGAGGCAGAGCCACAGCTTGCCGGGCAGCAACGAGGGAAACGCCGAGGTCAGGGCCGCGACCCCGGCGGCGACTGACACCGCGACATTCAGCACGTAGTCGACGATGAGCGCCGCCGCGGCGACGAGCGACGCTCGGCGGCCGAGATGGGCGCGGCTGACGCCGTAGGCCCCGCCGCCGTCCGGGAACGCGGCGATGACCTGCCGATACGACAGGGTCAGCACGGCGAGCAGGACGGCGATCGCGACCGTGACAGGCAGCGTGAAGCCGAGCCCCGCTCCACCGGCGACGGCCAGGACGAGCACGATCGCCTCGGGTCCGTAGGCGACCGACGCCATCGCGTCGAGGGACAGCGCGGCGAGGCCGCCGACGACGGAAAGCCGGTGCCGGTCGGCGGCTCGCGGCGTTTCCGGGCGGGACAGAATTGCGGTCACCCGCTCAGGCTGGCCCGCAGGACCCTCCGGAGGAGCGGTCGTTGACGGTTTCCTGACAGTGATCTAGCGGATCTTGCGGACCTAGCGGATCGAGCGAACGCGGATCATCGCGAGGATCCGGCTTGCCAATGCCGCACCGCGAACGGCCCGCCCGAGCACCGCGAGCCCGACGACCCCGGCCACGATCATGCCCGGCCGCGTGTCGAACGCTCCGGTGGCGATCAGCACCACGCTGGTGATCGTCGACAGGATCTCCAGCGCGGAGCGGCGACGGCGCCGACGCCCGGATCCGCGGGCCAGTTTCGCGCTGAGCCGCGGATCCGTGGCGGACAAACCGCGTTCGATTTCTTTCAGCGCACGCTGTTCCCGATCGGTCAGCATGCGCCCCCCTGCTTCCGGTGCGCGTGCCGGCGGCGGAGCAGGAAGCGGAGCACGACTACGCCGCCGAACACCGCCGCGAACAGCGGAAGCGGGTTGTTCCGGACCGCCTCCGCCCCCGCGCGGACCTTCTCCGCCGCCGGGGCCGAGACGGTCTTCTCGACCTGTTCGGCCGCCCGGTCGATCGTCGCGTCGACCTTCTCGCCGGCTCGCGTGCGGACGTCCAGCTTCTGTCCCAGCGCGTCCAGCGTTTCGGCCAGTTCCTCCCGGGTGACGTCCCGGTCCGCCCGGGCCTCTTCGACCTTGCGTTCGGTCATGACCGCACCTGCTTCATCGTCTCGACGTCCTCGCGCACCCTTTCCACGGATTCCTCCGGCACCGGCGGCGCGGCGCTGCTCGCCTCCTTGCCGCCGATCAGCGCGGCGAGCCCCGCGACCACTAGCAGCGCCCCTCCGACGATCAGCGCCGACAGCCAGCCAGGCACGACGAGCGCCAAGGCGAGCACAGCCGCGGCGATCAGGGTCGCGCCGCCGAGAAGGGCCAGCACGCCGGCGAATCCGACGAGCCCGGCCCCGATGCCGAAGCGCTTCCCCTTCGTCTGGAGTTCGGCCATCGCCAAGCGGAATTCGTCTTGGAGCAGGCGTTTGATGGACGTGGTCAGATCGGCCGCGAGGTCCGCGGTGGACTTCTCGTGCGCGGGCGTCCGGTTCATTTCCTCCAGCACGGCTTCCTCCCTTCCTTTTCGGGGCGTACCCGGCCCGCGCGCGGCGAAACCGGTCAGCGCCCCGCGGATTCCAGCTCGGCGAGGGCCTCGCGGAGCGCGTCGACGACCCAGTCGTGGCCCAGCGGCAGCGGGCTCGGGACCTGGTCGTGCGGATCGTCGGAACTGTGGGCGAGCACCTGGACTTCGACCCCGGAGTCGCGCAGCGCGGCGATCTCGGCGTCGTGCCGGACCAGCCAGGCTTCGTCGGCGACGGCGGCGTCGCCGGGGCTGAGCAAGCCCTCGGCGGCCGGGTCTACGAGAAGGACGGATCGCACCGACGCCGGATGCTCGGCGGCCAGCTGCAGCGCGTCGGCGGCGAGCGGGCCGCTCGTGACGAGGTCGCTGCGCTCCGGCGAGGCAAGGGTTTCGGCGGTTTCGCGCCACGCGCCCTCGACCGGGATCCGGCACCAGAGGATTTCGTGGTTCTCGGCGAGCGGCCGCCAGGTGGCGGGCAGGCCTTCGTGCTTGGCCGCGCCGGCCGGGTCGAGCACGACCAGCCGGGGCGCGCCCGACCGGCCTGCGGTGACCAGCGGCGGGCCCTCCGCGCGGACCGGGTCGGGCGGGAACGGTTCTGGCATGTCGGCTCCTTCCACGAGCCTCCGGTTACCCGGGCCGGCGAAGGAGAAACAGCTCGGCAGGCGTAACGGCCGCGAACGTGGGTAGCCGGAGAGTGACCGGAGGAAGGGAGACGATCTCATGACCACTGCCCGCGACTTGATGACGCCGAACGCGGTGTGCGTGCGCGAGTCGGAGACCGTGCACGACGCCGCGCAGAGGATGGCGGCCGAGCAACTGGGCGCGCTGCCGGTGTGCGGCGAGGACAACCGGCTCAAGGGCATGCTGACCGACCGCGACATCGTGGTAAAGGTGATCGCCGAGGGCAAGGACCCGCGCGCGGTGCACGCCGGCGAGCTCGCGCAGGGGGAAGCGGTGACGATCGGCGCGGACGACGACGTCGCCGAGATCCTGCAGACCATGTCGCAGCACCGGGTGCGCCGGCTGCCGGTGATCGACGGCCACGACCTGGTCGGCGTCGTCGCACAGGCGGACGTCGCCCGCGCCCTGCCCAATCCGGACACCGGAGTGCTGGTGGAGGCGCTTTCGCACGACTACTGATCGTCCCCCGGTTTGCCGGCCGCGGACCCGGGTAACCGCCGGGCATCCGCAGAGCGGGCCAGGGGGCGAGGGGCCGCGCAACTGTCGCAGGGGGACGGTTGCGCGGCTTTTCCCGCGATTGAACCGCGACGCAACGGGTAGCCGGAAAGGAACAGAACCGACTTTCCGGGGAGGACTCCCGTGGCAGACCGCATCCGACCGCCGCAGCAGCAGGACCCGCCGGGCACCACGGCGGAGATGGATCCGCGGCCGCGCGATTCGATGACCGACTACGAGGGCCGCGGCCTGCTCGCCGGACAGCGCGCGCTGATCACCGGCGGCGACTCCGGGATCGGCCGCGCCGTGGCGATCGCCTTCGCGAAAGAAGGCGCGGACGTCGCGATCTCCTATCTCAACGAGGACGAGGACGCCGAGTACACCGCGGACCGGGTGCGCGCCGAGGGCCGGGAATGCCTGCTGCTGCCCGGTGATCTCGCCGACGCGAGCCACTGCCGGGAGATCGTCGACAGCACGGTGTCCGAATTGGACGGACTGGACATCCTGGTCAACAACGCGGCGACGCAATGGCCGGTCGACCGTCCCGAGGACTTGACCGAAGAGCAGTGGATGCACACGTTCGACGTGAATCTGCACAGCTACTTCCGGGTGACCTCCGCCGCGCTGCCGCATCTCGGCGACGGCGACGTGATCATCAACACCGGTTCGGTGAACGGCTTGCGCGGCAACAAAAGCCTCATCGACTACTCGGCGACGAAGGGCGCGATCCACGCCTGGACGTACGCGATGGCGCAGGCGCTGGCCGACCGCGGGATCCGGGTGAACTGCGTCGCGCCGGGTCCGGTGTGGACACCGCTGATTCCGTCGACGTTCCCGCCGGAGAAGGTGGAGAAGTTCGGCTTGCAGGCTCCGTTCCAGCGGGCGGCGCATCCGGACGATCTCGCGCCGTCGTATGTGTTCCTCGCGTCGAACCGGTTGTCGTCCTATTACAGCGGCGAGGTGCTGGCCGTTTTGGGCGGCGAAACCATGCCGGGCGGATAACCGCGGTCCGGTCCGTGAAGGGCTCCTTGCGGGAACCAGATTCCCGCAAGGAGCCCTTCACGGACGTTTACCGGTCTTTCGAGGCGAGTCCCGCGGCGAGGAGCTCGGCGAGGTGGATGCCCTCGCGCCCGCCGCTGTCCAGCTCGTGCAGCTGAGTCCGGCAGCTGAATCCGTCGGCGAGCACAGCCGTCCGCCGGTCCGCCTTGCGTACCCGGGGCAGCAGCACCCGTTCCGCGCAGGCCTTGCTGACTTCCAGATGACCCCGCTCGAAGCCGAAGTTCCCGGCGAGGCCGCAACAACCCGAATCGAGTCGCTCGACGTCCACCCCGGCCGCCTGCAGCAGTTCCCGGTCCGCGTCCCAGCCCAGCACCGCGTGCTGGTGGCAGTGCACCTGAGCGAGCGCGTGTCCCGGGATCTGCGGCGGCCGGTAGCCGGGGGAGTGCTGGGTCAGCAGCTCCGCGAGCGTCACGGTCTGGTCCCGCAGCCGCCGGACGTCCTGGTCGCCGGGGAACAACTCGGCCGCGTCGGAGCGGAAGACCGCGGTGCAGCTGGGTTCCAGGCCGAGCACCAGGCCGCCGTCCCGAAGATGCGGCGCCAGCGTGCGCACGGTGCGGGTCAGGACCCGCTTGGCGACTCCGAGCTGTCCGGTGGAAATCCAGGTCAGGCCGCAGCACACGGACGGTTCCGGCAGCGTGACCCGCCAGCCCGCGTCCTCCAGTACGCGCACCGCATCCTCGGCGACGTGCGGATGGAAGTACGAGGTGAAGGTGTCCGGCCACAACAACACCGTGCCGCGCGCTCCGGTGCCGGCGGGTCGGTGCCGGGCGAACCAGCGCGGCAGGGTTTTCGGGGCGAAGCGGGGGATTTCCCGGTCTTCCACGCCCGCGGCACGCGTCGCGAACCGGGTTTTGCCCAGCAGGTTCACCAGCCGCGCCGTGTGGGTTTTGGACACCAACCGGGCGACGAGCGGCAGCCAGCCCATGCTGAAGTCCGACCGCGGCCGTTTCCAGGGCCGGCCGGCGTAGTGGTGGGCCAGGAATTCCGCCTTGTAGGTGGCCATGTCCACGTCGGCCGGACAGTCGGATTTGCAGCCCTTGCAGGAAAGACACAGATCGAGCGCGTCGCGGACCTCGGTGGAGCGCCAGCCGTTCGAGATCGGGCCGTCGTGGTGTCCGTTGAGCATCTCGAAAAGCATCCGGGCACGGCCGCGCGTGGAGTGTTCCTCCTCGCCGGTGACCTGGTACGACGGGCACATCACGTCGCCGCTTTCCGAGGTGGTCTGCCGGCAGCGGCCGACGCCGACGCACCGGTTGGCGGCCTGCGAGAACGAGCCGCCGTCGTGCGGGAAGCGGAAGTAGAGGTCCTGCGGCTCGGCGGGGGACCACGAGCCGCCGAGCCGCAGGTTTTCGTCCAGCGAGTACGGCGCGACGACCTTGCCCGGGTTCATCCGGTCGGCCGGGTCGAAGATCGCCTTCAGCTGGCCGAAAGCGGTGACCAGGTCGTTGCCGAACATCCGCGGCAGCAGTTCGCCGCGGCTCTGCCCGTCGCCGTGCTCGCCGGAGAACGAGCCGCCGAACTCCGCGACCAGGTCGGCGGCCCGTTCCATGAACCGCCGGTAGGTCGCGACGCCGGACGCGGTGTAGAGGCCGAACGGGATCCGCGTGTGCACGCAGCCCTGTCCGAAGTGGCCGTACAGGCTCGGCCCGGTTTCGTCGGCATAGCCGAATTCCGCGTACAGCGCGTCCAGGCGGCGGAGGTAGTCGCCGAGTTTCTCCGGCGCTACCGCCGAATCTTCCCATCCCTCGAAGGTGTCCGCCTCGCCGGGGACGTGCGCGGTCGCGCCGAGCCCGGCCTCGCGGACCTGCCAGAGTTCGGCCTCCTTGGCCGGATCGTCGAGGAAAGCGACGTCCGTGCCCTCGACGGAGTCGAGCAGCCGGCGAGCCTGCTTGTCGGCCTCCTCGAGCGTCTGCGCGCCGAACTGGACCATCAGGAACGCCCGACCTCGCGGCAGCTCCTCGCGAGCTTTTTCGTTGAGGTGCTTCAGCCGCTCGTCGTAGAGAAGCCGGTGGTCGACGCCTTCGAGCGCGATAGGTTCGTGCTGCAGGATGTCCGGCACCGCGTCGGCGGCGGTCGCGATGTCCGGATAGCCGAGTACGACCAGCGCGCGCTCGGGCAGGACCGGCACCAGTTTCAGTTCCGCGCGCAGGACGGTGACCAGGGTCGATTCGCTGCCGACGAGCAGCCCGGCGACGTCGAAGCCGTGTTCGGGCAGCAGCGAGTCGAGGTTGTAGCCGGACACCCGGCGCGGGATGTCCGGGAAGCGGCGGCGGATCTCGTCGGCGTACTCGTCGCGCAGCCGGCGCAGCTGCCGGTAGACCGCGGCGCGCCGGTCGCCGTGGTGCTCGATCTCGGCGTACTCGTCGTCGCTCGTTTGGCCGCACCAGAACCGGGTTCCGTCCGCCAGCAGCACTTCCAGGCGCACGACGTTGTCGACGACCTTTCCGGTGCGCTGGGCGGTCGCGCCACAGGAGTTGTTGCCGATCATGCCGCCGAGGGTGCAGTTCATGTGCGTCGCCGGCTCGGGGCCGAAGCGGAGCCCGGTGTCGGCGAGCTGCCGGTTGAGGTCGTCCAGCACGATCCCCGGCTGCACGACGCAGGTGCGGCGCTCGGCGTCCACGGACTCCAGCTTGGCGCAGTACTTCGACCAGTCGAGCACGACCGCGGTGTTGGTGCACTGGCCGGCGAGGCTCGTCCCGCCGCCGCGCGAGAGCACGGGCGCGCCGAACTCCCTCGCTACGGCCAGTGCTTCGACGGCGTCGTCGGGAGAACGCGGCACGACGACGCCGAGGGGGATCTGGCGGAAATTGGACGCGTCGGTCGAGTAGGCGGCGCGGCTGCCGTCGTCGAAGCGGACCTCGCCCTCGACCCGTTCCCGCAAGGCGGCGGCGAGCGCTTCGAGGTCGATCTCGGCCGGTTCCGGCACGCGAACGACGGGATCGGGGAGTTCAGCGGTGCTGATAGCGGTACCTTCTTTCATGGCTGGGACCTCCGGGGAACGCTTCTGGTGCTTGTCCTGCGAGGACTGAAATGAGACAGCGTCCTCGGGGGTTGTAGCCGGAGGCTTGTCGTCTTGGAGGGTGTTGTCCCGATGAGGACTGGTTTATCAGCACGACGCGCGGCCTCCGGTTCCAGTTTTTTCGTTGCTGGACGCGAAGGGAGTCGGAGCATTTGCTTGGAGCAGGCATCGACTGGGCGGAATCGTTTCACGACGTGGCCTTGGGTCGCCCCGGAGAAGGGGTGATCGAACAATTCCGTATCGACCACACCGCAGCGGGAGTCAACCGGCTTGTGGCCCGTTGCCTGGAGCTGGAAACCGACCCGGCCGACGTGCGGGTCGTGCTGGAAACCCGACACGGCCTGTTGGTGGAAACGCTGGCCGACGCCGGTTTCACTGTTCTTCCGGTCAATCCGGACGTGGTGGCCCGCCGCCGCGGGCCGGCTAAAAAGAAAGACGACGCCGAAGACGCCAGGATCTGCTGCCTGCTGGCATTGGACCAGTTTCTGGAATTGCGGAAACTGATCCCGCACGGCGAGCTGGCGGGAGAATTGCGCACGATCGCCCGGGACGACGAACGCGCCGCCCGCGACGAGCGCCGGCTGCTCAACCGGCTGCGCGCGGACCTGCTGGCAACCTTCCCTGCCGCGCTGGCCATCGCCGGCGGCAACCTCGGTTCGCCGGTCATGCTCAAGCTGCTGAGCCGCTGGCCCGGCCACGACGAGCTCGCTGCGGCCGACCCGCACGACATCGCCGCGTTCGCCCGCGCCGCCAGCCACGGCTGGCCCGACCGGTTCGCCGCCCGCGTCGCCGACGCCCTCGCCGCCGACCGGCTGCCGGTGAAAGACTACCTGGCGCGCGCGAAAACCGGCACGATCGCGCTGACCGCGACCCAGCTGCTGGCCATCCGCGACCAACGACGGGCCTGGGAACGCCGCATGGCCGAACTGCTGCTCGGAACGGCCCGCCGCGGCCACGCAACACAGGCGAAGGAACCCGATCCGGGAAAAGCGGTCCCGGGCGGTGACATCTACCTGAGTTTCCCCGGACTCGGGGACCGGCTCGCCGCCCGGATAGCCGGAGAAATCGGAGACGACATCACCCAGTTCGCCACACCGAACGGGCTGCAATGCTACGGCGGAACCGCCCCGGTCACCCGCCGCTCCGGCCGGAGCGAGTTCGTCGTCGCCCGTCGTCTGGCGCACAACCACTACCTGGGCGCAGCCGTGCATCAGTGGGCCTTTTGCAGCCTCTCCCGCAGCGCATGGGCGCGGGAGTTCTACGACGGGAAAATCGCCGCCGGGAAGAGCCATCACTCGGCCCTGCGCGCTTTGGCGAACCGATGGCTGGAAATCTTGTGGCACTGCCTGGTCAAACGCATCCGCTACGACGAGACCATTCACATTCGCAACCGGCAGCAAGCCCACCAGCATCCCTCGGCGGCCTGAGGTTGACAGAGGGTGTCTCATCGGCCCTCCTTGACCGCATACTCGGCCGCGGCGTCGGCGTGCAGGCGCATCCCGTGCCCGGCGGTGGACATCGACGGGGCGACCCGGCCGCCGCTGGGGTCGAGGCCGCCGTAGAACAGTTCCCGTTCGATCCGGTCGTGGTCGGCGAACCATTCGATGTGCCGGAAGTTCGGGGTCGCCGCGGCCGCGTGCGCGGACAGGTTCGGCGCGCAGTGCGCGGAAACCTCGCGGTTCGCGGCAGCAGCCAGCGCGGCGACGCGACGCCATTCGGTGTAGCCGCCGCACCGCGTCACGTCGACCTGGAGACAGTCGACCGACGGCAGCATCCGGGCGAAGTACGGCAGGTCGTAGCCGTACTCGCCGGCGGCGATGTCCGGTCCGTCCGGCGTGCGCAGCTGCGCGAGCCCGGGCAGGTCGTCGCTGGACACCGGCTCCTCGAACCAGGTGACGCCGAATTCCCGCAACGTCTTCGCGATCCGGCGGGCCCGGCCCACCGAGTAGCCGCCGTTCGCGTCGACGTACAGCGCGGCGTCGTCCCCGATCGTCTCGCGCGCCAGCCGGACGCGGCCGATGTCGCGGGCGACCGCGGACCCCCAGGACTCGCCGATCTTGATCTTCACGCGCGGAATGCGCTGCTTGCGGACCCAGTGGTCGAGCTGTGCGACCAGTTCGTCGTCGTCCTGGGAAGTGAAGCCGCCGCTGCCGTACACGTCGACCTCGTCGTGCACCCGGCCGAGCAGCCGGCTCAGCGGCACGTCGAGCAGCCGCGCGGCGGCGTCCCAGATCGCGATGTCCACAGCGGACAGTGCACAAGAGACCAGTCCGGCGCGGCCGAGGTTCCGGATCGCGTGCTGCATGGCGGTCCAGCACGCGGGCGGGTCCAGGACCGGCTGCCCGACGACCGCGGAGGCCAGCTTGCCTTCGATCAGCGGGACGCAGGAGAAATCGGCGTACGTCCAGCCGAGCCCGTCGGTGTCGCCGGCCCGCACCTTGGCCACGACGAGGGTGGTGGAATCCCAGGCGAGCGTGCCGTCGGCCTCCGGCGAAGGAGTCGGCACCCGGTAGGCGCGCGCGTCGATCCGTTCGAGGTGCGGGGCGGCGACGGTCACCGCGACCGTCCGGGCAGGAACTCCTGCAGCTTCGTCTTCGCGCCCTGGAACATCAGGTGGAACGCTTCGGGATCGCCCTTGAGCACGGACTCGGTCACCGATTTCATCTGCTCGAACGTCGCGTGCGGCGGAATCGGCGGGACCTCGGCGTCGCAGCGGACGTCCAGCACGGTCGGCCGGTCCGCGGCGAACGCGGTCCGCCAGGCCGAGGCGAGATCGCCCGGATCGTCGACGTTGACCCCTTCGAGGCCGATGCTGCGCGCGAACCCGGCGTAGTCGACGTCCGGCAGCGACTGCGATTCCTCGAACTTCGGCGCGCCGCCCATCGCCCGCAGCTCCCACGTGACCTGGTTGAGGTCGTTGTTGTGGAACACGCAGACGATGCAGCGCGGATCCGTCCACAGCCCCTGGTAGCGGGCGATGGTGATCAGCTCGGCCATCCCGTTCATCTGCATCGCGCCGTCGCCGACCAGCGCGATCGCCGGCCGGTCCGGGTGCGCGAACTTGGCGCCGATCGCGTATGGCACGCCGGGGCCCATCGTCGCGAGCGTGCCGGACAGCGTGCTGCGCATGCCTTCGCGGATCCGGAGGTTGCGCGCGTACCAGTTGGTCGACGAGCCGGAATCGGCGGTGACCATCGCGTTGCCCGGGATCTGCTGGGACAGCTCGTGCACGATCCGCATCGGGTTGACCGGTTTCGCGTCGACCGCCGCCTGCTGGTCCATGGTGGCCCACCATTCGGCGACGTCCTTCTCGATTTTCTCGCGCCACGAACGGTTTTCGGTCCGGGTCAGCTTCGGCAGCAGCGCGCGCAGGGTCGCCGCGGCGTCGCCGACCAGGTTGACCTCGGTGGGGTAGCGCATGCCGATGAACCGGCCGTCGATGTCGATCTGCACGGCGCGGGCCTGGCCGTACTCCGGCAGGAACTGGCTGTACGGGAAGTTGGAGCCGATGATCAGCAGCGTGTCGCAGTCGCGCATCATCTCGTAGCTCGGCCGGGTGCCGAGCAGCCCTATCGCGCCGGTCACGTACGGCAGGTCGTCGGGAAGAACGTCCTTGCCCAGCAAGGCTTTCGCCACTCCGGCACCGGTGACGTCGGCGACCTGCTTCACCTCGTCGAGCGCGCCGCGGGCACCCTGCCCGACGAGGATCGCGACCTTCTCCCCGGCGTTGAGCACGTCGGCCGCTTCGCTGATGGCGGGTTCCGCCGGCACCGGGTTCGGCCACGCGGTTCCGGGCGGGCTCGACGGCATCTGCTTGAACGCGTGCTGCGGCGGCTCGTACGGCTCTTCCTGCAGGTCCGCCGGGATGATCAGCGCGGTCGGGGTGCGGGACGCCTGCGCGACCCGGAACGCGCGGTCGAGCGCGTTGGGCAGCTGCTCGGCGACGTTCACCTCGATGCAGTACTCGTTCGCGACATCCCGGTACAGCGCCTGGAGTTCGACCTCCTGCTGGTAGCTGCCGCCCATCGCGGTGCGCGCGGTCTGGCCGACGATCGCGACGACCGGCACGTGGTCGAGTTTCGCGTCGTACAGCCCGTTCAGCAGGTGGATCGCGCCCGGCCCGGACGTCGCCATGCACACGCCGACCGCGCCGCTGAACTTCGCGTAGCCGACCGCGGAGAAGGCGGCCATCTCCTCGTGCCGGGCCTGGACGAAGCGCGGCTGGTTGTCCGCTTTGCCGAAGGAAGCGACGAGACCGTTGATCCCGTCCCCGGGGTACGCGAACACCTGTTCCACACCCCAGTCGCGCAGCCGCGAAAGCAGGTAGTCGCCGACGGTCTCGGTCATGACAAGTCCTCCCGTGCGTTGGGTCTTCCCCGGCTACCCGGAGGTCCGGGGGGTTACACGTCGTGCCGCAGCCCCTGTTGGCGCCCGGTCGCGTTGGTGGTGGTTTCCGCGCCGTCGAGGTGGCGCGCGGTGTTGACGAGCCCGACCATGCTGAAGGCCTGCGGCATGTTCCCGAGCTGGCGTCCGGCGGCGACGTCGTATTCCTCGCTCAGCAGCCCGACGTCGTTGCGGACCCCCAGCATCCGTTCGAAAACCTCGGTGGCTTCCTCGGTGCGGCCAGTCCCGTGCAAGGCGTCGGCGAGCCAGAAACTGCACGGCAGGAACGCGCCTTCGCCGCCGTGCAATCCGCCGGGCCCGGGGTCGGCCTCCGGGTCGAAACGATGGACGAAGCCGTCGTGCGACAGTTCTTTCCGCACCGCGTCGACGGTTCCGCGCACCCGAGGGTCGCTCCCGGGAAGGAAGCCGACGCGGGGGATCAGCAGCAAAGCGGCGTCGAGGCCGCGGGAACCGTAGAACTGGGTGAAAGTGTTGCGGTCGGCGTCGAAACCCTCGCGGCAGACTTCCTCGTGAATCCGGTCGCGCAGTGCCCGCCACCGGTCGACCGGTCCGTCGAGCCGGTGGCGTTCCACTGTCCGGACCGCTCGGTCGATGCCCGCCCACGCCATCACCTTGGAATGCACGAAATGCTGCGGTTCTCCGCGTACTTCCCACAGGCTGCGGTCGGGCTGGTCCCAGTGGCCCTCAAGGAAATCGAGCAGTCCGCGCTGCAGGTCCCACGCCGAATGCGTCACCGGGAGCCCGGCTTCGCGGACGAGGTGCAGGCCGTCGAGCGCTTCGCCCCACACGTCGAGCTGGATCTGGCCCGCGGCGGCGTTTCCGATGCGGACCGGGGTCGAACCGGCGTACCCGTCCAGCCAGTCCACTGTGGACTCCGGCACGCGACGGGACCCGTCCAGTCCGTAAAGGACCTGGAGTTCGGCCGGGTCTCCGGCTGCCGCGCGGACGAGCCATTCGCGCCACGCTCGCGCCTCGTCCGGGTAGCCGGTGCCGACGAGCGCCTGCAGGGTGAAAGTGGCGTCGCGCAGCCAGCAGTAGCGGTAGTCCCAGTTGCGTTCGCCGCCGAGCTGTTCCGGCAGCGACGTCGTCGGCGCGGCGAGGATGCCGCCGGTCGGCTCATACGTCAGCGCCTTCAAGGTGATCAGCGCACGACGCACCGCGACAGGCCACCGGCCGTCGTACCGGCAGCGGCCGATCCACTCCGCCCAGAATTGTTCGGTGTGCTCCAGGGCTTTCTCGGCGTCCGCCGGATCAGGGCGTTCTTTGTACGAGGCGTGATAGGTCAGCACGAACGGCACTCGCTCGCCCTCGGCGACGGTGAATTCGGCGATGCCCTCGGTCGACACTTCGACCGGCGTTGTCAGCCAGACCGCGTCCGGGCCCGCGACCGCGTCGAAGCGCCCGTCGACGTTGCGGACCCACGGCCGCACCGAGCCGTAGTCGAACCGCGGACGCAGGCAGGTCCGCATCGGGACCCGGCCGCGCAGTCCTTCGACGATCCGGACGAGATCAGCGGCGCCGTCGCGCGGCGGCATGAAGTCGAGCACGCGCACGGCACCCTCGTCGGTTTCCCATTCGCTGGCGAGGATCAGGGAGTCGCCGACGTAGCCACGCCGCGTCGCCGGCCCGCCTTCCGCGGGCCCGAGCTGCCACACCCCCGCGCGGTCGTCGTGCAGAAGCGCGGCGAAGCACGCGGGGGAGTCGAACCGCGGCAGGCACAGCCACTCGACGGCGCCTTCCCGCGAGACCAGCGCCGCGGTGTGCAGGTCGCCGAGCAGGGCGTAATCCTCGATCGGGCGCTGGTTCATCGCTGAGGAGTCAGTCCCGGCCGAGTGCCTTCGCCAGTTCCTTCTTGGTCATCGTGGACCGGCCGTGGATATTGCGCTTCTTCGCCTCGTTGTACAGCTGGTCGCGCGTCGGGCCGCCGGGGCCGAGCCGCTTGCCGGAGCGGTGCCCGCCGCGCTGCTGCGGCGATTTGTCCCGCAGCGACGTCTTGCTCGCGCGGTCCGATTCGCCCGACTGCGCCCGGTTCTTGTTCACCGTGCGGGCGGCGATCTCCTTGGCGCGCCCCTTGCTCGCGCCGCGCTTCTCCTGCGACTCCTCGATGTGCTGGTACTGCCGTTCGCGTTTCGAACTCCAAGCCTGCTGCGGCATCCCAGTCTCCTTCCGCCGTTCTTGATCCCGGATTGCCCGCGCGGCGGGGGGCGGAAACATCGCGGTTCGCCGCGCCGGAAACGGGTACCCGGCCGCGAGTGGGACGCGAACAGACTCTCGCCGGGCGGCTGCTGGCCGAGCACCTGGTCGCCGGCCGGCTCGAACCAGGGACCGAAATCGGCCTGCGGGTCGATCAAACGCTGACGCAGGACGCCACCGGCACGCTTGTGATGCAGGAGCTCGAGGCGCTCGGGCTCGACCGCGCGCGGACGGAGCTGAGCGTCCAGTACGTCGACCACAACCTGTTGCAGGCGGACGAGAAGAACGCCGAGGACCACGACTATCTGCGTTCGGCGTGCCGCCGGTTCGGGCTGTGGTTCTCCAAACCGGGCAACGGCGTTTCGCATCCGACGCACATGGAGCGGTTCGGCGTGCCCGGCAAGAGCCTCGCCGGATCCGATTCGCACACCTGCGCGGCCGGGGCGCTGGGCATGCTCGCCGTCGGCGTCGGCGGGCTCGAAGTGGCGCTGGCCATCGCCGGGGAGCCGCTCTACCTGCGGATGCCGGAGATCTGGGGCGTCCGGCTGGACAACGAGCTGCCGCCGTGGGTGTCGGCGAAGGATGTCGTGCTGGAGATGCTGCGACGGCACGGCGTGAGCGGCGGACGGCACCGGATCATCGAGTACCACGGGCCGGGCCTGGCCTGCCTGAGCGCGATGGACCGGCACGTGATCGCGAACATGGGTGCCGAGCTGGGCGCGACGGCGACGGTGTTCCCGGCCGACGAGGCGATCCGCGCGTTCCTGCGGGCGGAAGGGCGCGAACACGACTTCCGCGACCTGCGCGCCGGACGCGACGCTTCCTACGACATCGAAGAGGAGATCGATCTGTCCACTGTGGAGCCGTTGGTGGCGAAGCCGTCGTCGCCGGGCAACGTGGTGCCGGTGCGCGAGGCGTCCGGAACGCCGGTGGGACAGGTCGTGATCGGTTCGTCGGCCAACCCCGGGTTCCGGGACTTCGCGGTCGCGGCGGCCACCGTGCGGGGCAGGCAGACGGCCGATTCGGTCAGCTTCGACGTCAACCCGACGTCGCGCCAGATCCTCGTCGAACTGGCCCGCAGCGGGCACCTCACCGACCTCGTCGCGGCCGGAGCCCGCGTGCACCAGGCGGGCTGCCTCGGCTGCATCGGGATGGGCCAGGCGCCCGCGCCCGGCACGAACTCGCTGCGTACTTTCCCGCGGAACTTCCCCGGCCGGTCCGGCACCGCCGACGACTCGGTGTGGCTGTGCTCGCCGGAGACCGCGGCGGTGTCGGCACTGACCGGCGTGCTGACCGATCCGCGCGACTACGCCGCTGAACACCACCTCGCGCACCCGCGGGTCACCGCCCCGGCCCGTTCGGCCGCCGACCCGCGCGTCTTCGCCGCTCCGCTGCCCGAGGACGAGGCTCTGCGGGAGGAGCTGGTGAAGGGCCCGAACGTCGCCGGGCTGCCGGACTTCGACCCGCTGCCGGACGAGATCGAGGGCCCGGTCCTGCTGAAGGCCGGGGACGACGTGTCGACCGACGAGATCTCGCCCGCCGGCGCCCGAGCGCTGCCGTACCGCTCGAACATCCCGAAGCTGGCCGAGTTCACCTTCACCCGGATCGACGAGGACTACCCGAAGCGCGCGGCCGACAGCCCGGTGCATTTCGTGGCGGCGGGGGAGAACTACGGCCAGGGCTCGTCGCGCGAGCACGCCGCGATCACCGCGCGGTACCTGGGCCTGCGCGTGGTGCTGGCCCGGTCGTTCGCCCGGATCCACTGGCAGAACCTGGTCAACTTCGGCGTGCTGCCGCTGGAATTCGCCGACCCGGACGACAGCGAGAAGGTCCGGCGCGACGACGTGCTGTGCGTGTCCGGGCTCCATCGGCTGGCCGAGACGGCGGAGTTCACCGTCCGCAACCAGACTCGAAACGAGGAATACCGCGCGAAGCACCAGTTGTCGCCGCGCCAGGTCGACGTCTTGCTGGCCGGCGGACGAATCCCGCAGCTGGCTCGGGCGCTGCACTGAGGTACCCCCGCCTCCGCAGTTGTCCGTGAAGGACTCTTTGAGGGAATCTGATTCCCTCAAAGAGTCCTTCACGGACAACCGGGAAAAGGGGACAGCTGGGCTGGTCAGGAAGCCTTGAGGGCGGCCTCCAGGTCGGCGCGGGACATCTTCGAGCGGCCCTTGACGTCGCGCTCCTTCGCGAGTTTCTGCAGCTCCGTCTTGGACAGTTCGGACAGATCCGGGGTGCGCGGCTTGCGGCTGCTGCGCACGCTGTTGGCCAGCGCCTCCATGAGGTCGACCACCTTCGTCGGCTCCTCCGGCTCGGAGGCGGGCGTGACGGTGTTCCCGGCCCGCTTGGCCTCGATCAGCTCCTCGACCCGCTCGCGGTAGGTGTCGCGGAACTCTTCGGGCTTCCACGGCTCGGACATCGCGTCGATCAGCTTGACCGCGAGGTCCAGCTCCTTCTGGTTGGTCTTGGCCTTGGCGGGCAGCTGCGGCACGTCGTCCGCGTCGCGCATCTCGGCGGCGTAATGCAGCGTGTTGAGCACGATCACGCCGTCGCCGGCGCGGGCGAGCGCGAGGTGTTCGCGGCCGTGGAAGACGAACTTCGCGACGGCCGCTTTGTCCCGGCTGGCCAGCGCGTCGAGCAGCAGCACGTACGGGCGCTGGGCTTCCTCTTTCGCCGGGGCGAGCCAGTAGGCGCGGTCGAAGTACATCGGGTCGACCTCGGCGAGGTCCACGAAGCTCTCGACCTCGAGCGAGCGCGACCGGCCCGGCGCGATCTCGTCCAGTTCCTCCTGCTCGACCAGCACGTACTCGTCGCCGCCGACCTCCCGGCCGCGGACGATGTCGTCGTAGGGCACCTCGTCGCCGGTCCGCTCGTTCACCCGCCGGTAGCGGATCCGGTCCCGGGTCCCGCGCTGGAACTGCGTGAAGTGCACGGCGTGGTCCTCGACCGCCTTGTACATCCGCACCGGAACGTTGACCAGCCCGAACGACAGCGAACCCTGCCAGACCGGACGCATCGGCGACTCCTTCCTCCCTGGATGCCCGCCGGGTACCCGATGCGGACGCGCGGCACACGGCACCGGTGTAACCGAGGGTGATTCGGGGTAACTGATCCTCCGATGCGCATAAAACCTCGCGGAAGCCAGTTCTTCCAGCTGCTCGCGGACGCGGCCGCGAACCTCGTCACCGCCACCGCGCTGCTTCGGGACCTCACCGAGGCGGCGCCGCCGGACCGGGACGCGATCGCGGCGCGGCTGCACGAAGTCGAACACGCCGGCGACGAGCTGACGCACACCATCATGGTCGAGCTGAACAGCACGTTCGTCACGCCGTTCGACCGTGAGGACATCCAGGCGCTGGCCGCGCGGATCGACGACGTCCTGGACTTCCTGGACACCGCGGCCGACCTCGCGGTGCTCTACCGGCTCGAGAAGTTCCCGCCGGGCACCAAGGGAATGCTGCGGGTGCTGTGCCGCGCCGCGGAGCTGACCGCGGAAGCGATGCCGGGGCTGGCGAAGGTCGGCGAGCTGTCGCCGTTCTGGATCGAGATCAACGCACTGGAGAACGAGGCGGACCACACCTACCGGCGGATGCTCGCCGATCTGTTCCAGCCCGGGGCCGACGCGCTCGAAGTGCTCAAGGCGAAGGAAGTCGTCGAACAGTTCGAACTGGCGGCCGACGGGTTCGAGCACGTCGCGGACGTGGTGCAGACCATCGCGGTCAAGGAGTCCTGAGTGGACGGCACCGCCGCGCTGGTCGCCGTCGTGGTGCTGACGGTCTTCTTCGACTACACCAACGGGTTCCACGACGCCGCCAACGCGATCGCCAGCGCGGTGTCGACCCGGGCGCTCCCG
This sequence comes from Amycolatopsis echigonensis, assembly GCF_002846615.1. NCBI lineage: Bacteria > Bacillati > Actinomycetota > Actinomycetes > Pseudonocardiales > Pseudonocardiaceae > Amycolatopsis > Amycolatopsis echigonensis. Next base: position 7,006,302 of record NZ_PJMY01000003.1, read on the forward strand.
CTGCGCACCGCGCTCGTGCTCGCCGCGGTGATGAACCTGGCCGGAGCCCTGCTGTCGACCGGCATCGCCGCGACCGTCGCCAAGGGAATCATCGACGTCCCGGCCGGTCCCGGCGCGCTGACCGTGGTGCTCGCCGCGCTGGTCGGCGCGATCGCGTGGAACCTGGTGACCTGGTATTTCGGGCTGCCTTCCTCGTCCTCGCATTCGCTGATCGGCGGCATGGTCGGGGCCGCGCTGGCCGCGGCGAGCACCGTGCACTGGACGGGCATCGTGGAGAAAGTGCTGGTGCCGATGGTCGCGTCGCCGCTGCTCGGGCTCGTGCTCGGCTACGCGGCGATGGTGGCGGTGCTGTGGTTGCTGCGGCGGAGGAATCCGCACCGCAGCGGCCGGGTGTTCCGGCGGCTGCAGATCGTGTCGGCCTCGGCGCTGGCGCTCGGGCACGGCTTGCAGGACGCGCAGAAGGGGATGGGCGTGCTCGTCCTGGCGCTGATCGCGGCGGGCAAGCAGAGCACGTTCTCGGTGCCGCTGTGGGTGACGCTGGTGTGCGCCGGGGCGCTTTCGCTCGGCACCTGTTCGGGCGGCATGCGAATCATGCGGACGCTCGGCCGTCGCGTATTCCCGCTCGATCCGCCGCACGGGTTCGTCGCGGAATCGGTCGGTGCTTCGGTGCTGTACTTGACCGCTTTTGCCGTGAAGGCACCGATTTCGACCACGCACGTGATCACCGCGGCGGTGATGGGCGTGGGTGCCACGCGGCGGCTTTCGGCGGTGCGATGGGGGATCGCGCGCGACATCGTGCTCGGGTGGGTGCTCACCTTCCCGGCCGCGGCGGGGGTGGCCGCGCTGGCTTTCTGGCTGCTGTCGGCGCTCGGCTGATCACGAGGGCAGCAGGGCGAGGACTTCCTGGTCGCTGGTCGGGCTGAAGTCCACGTAGAACTCGCCGACGGCGTGGAACTGCTTCGGCTCGCGGAGGAAAACGACCTCGTCCGCCTCGCGGGCGAGCTTCTCCGCTGCGGACGGCGCGCCGACGGGAGCGGCGAAGACCAGCCGAAGCGGCGCGGACGACCGAAGGGCCCGCAGCGCCGCGATCGCCGTCCCGCCGGTGGCCACGCCGTCGTCGACCACCACGGCCTCGTGGCCCGCCGCCGAGCGCGGGGTGCGCTCGCCCAGGTAGCGCCGGACCTGGTCGCGGGCTTCGGCGCGGGCGTGGTCGACCTGGTCGGCGATGTCTTCCGGCGTCAATCCCAGCGCGCGCAGCCCGGCGCGGTCGAAGAACGGCGGCCCGTCCGCCGCTACGGCGCCTAGCCCGAGTTCCGGCCGTCCCGGGGCACCGATCTTGCGGGCCACCATGAGCTCCAACGGCGCGTCCAGTTCCTCGGCGACCGGCGCGGCGACCGGCAGCCCGCCGCGAGCGAGCCCGAAGACGACCGGGTCGGACCAGTCCCGCTCGGCCAGTACGGCCGCGAGCCGTGCACCCGCGTCGGCGCGGTTCCGGAACATTCTCAGCGGCGTCCCTTCTTCGCGGGGCGGCGGAACCGAGTGTCCTTCCCGGACTTCTGGATGCGGCGCAGCCCTTGCCCGGCGATGGCAAGACCGGTTGCGGCGCGGCTGAGCGTTTTCGCCTGGCCGGATTTCCCGCGTGTCGCGTCCCGGCCGTCCGAAGTGTCCTTTGTGGACTTCAGGGTACGGCTCAGCAGCTGTCCGGCGGCGAGGGCGGCAGCGGCCAGCCCGGCCGCCACCGCGCCGTGGTGTCGGCTCAGCACCGGCTGGATGTCCCGCGCTTTCGCCTGCTGGTCGAACTCCCCGTGCGCGCCGTAGTCGAATCCGCGCGGGCCGTCCACCGGCTCCCACAGGTTCGCCGGCTGGCTCGGCGGCTGGGGCTGGCCGGTTTGCTGCGCGCCGAAGCCGGTCCGGGCGAGGTACCGGTCGAGCAGCCCGGGTGCGACGGCGTTGGCCAGCAGCGTCGCGGCGGTGCTCGAACCGACCCAGTACTCGCGGCGGCGCGGATGGTCGGCGGCGTGCAGCACCGCGCGGGCGGCGAGTTCGGGCTGGTAGATCGGCGGCACCGGCTGGGCGTGCTCGGGCAGCCGGGTCAGCAGCCAGGTGAACTGCGGCGTGTTGACCGCGGGAAGCTGCACCATGGTCGTGCGGATTCCGCTGTGCTCGTGGAGAAGTTCGCAGCGGAGCGCTTCGTTGAAGCCCTGGATGGCGTGCTTGGCCCCGCAATACGCGCTCTGCAGCGGGATTCCGCGATACGCGAGCGCCGAGCCGACCTGCACGATCGTGCCGGCGTCCCGCGGTTTCATCCGGCTGAGAGCGGCCATCGTGCCGTGCACGAAACCGAGATAGGTGACCTCGGTGACCCGCCGGTACTCGTCGGGTTTGATGTCGGTGAACCGGGCGAACACCGAGCTGAACGCGACGTTCACCCAGACGTCGATCGGCCCGAGTTCGTCCTCGGCGCGGGTCGCGGCGGCGTCGACCTGGGCGAAGTCGGCCACGTCCGTCGGCAGCTCCAACGGCGTGCCCCCGGCTTCGCGGACGTCCTCCGCCGCGGCGGCGAGCCCCTTCTCGCCCCGCGCCAGCAAGGCGACTTTCGCGCCGCGGCTCCCGAAAGCCCGGGCGACGGCCCGGCCCACTCCGGCGCTGGCTCCGGTCACGACTACGACGGGCGGCATGGAAATCCTTTCCCCGGACCAGGAGTCCGGCGGGTCGGCGGACGCAGACACTCCTGGCGGGCGACGTGCCCGCACACCGCGATCGCCGCCAGCACGAAGCCGAGCAGCGCGAGCGGCACCTCCGGCGGAAAGGCGATCCCGCAGGCCACGAGCCCCGCCGCGACCGCGGTCAGCGCCCAGCACGCCACCGCCCACGCCCGGCGCAGCGGCCACGCCGACTGGCCGAAGGCGCGGCGCACCCACAGCGCGTCGGTGGCGAGAAGCTCTCGTTCCATCGACCGCAGCGCCCGGTGGGGATCCGGCTGCCGGTGCGCGGCCATCGCCTGCTCCCTTCCGCCTGGCCGACGGCTTACCCGCTCCTGGCCAGGCCAAACCGGAACGGCGGAAGAGTCCGGTTTGCCCGGGAAGGCGAGGGGTAACCGGGCGGGCGGCAGCAACCGCCGGAACTCGGCGGAATCGCCGGAAGGAGCACGAGATGAGCAGGCTGCTGGTAGACCCGGAAAGCGCGACCGTCCCTTGTGGACAATGCGGCCGTGCGGCGGTGCACGTGGGAAGGCTGGTCCAGGAGGACGGGACGCCGGTCAGCCACGCCGTCGTGTGCACCGTGTGCCGCGCGCACCGCCCGGGACCCGGGCTGGGGGAGACGCGGCGGCCTCGGCTGGCCGTCGTGTCGAGGCAGTCGGGAGGCTGACTCTGGGCGCGCTGGGAACGCCCGGGAAGGGGTCCTTGAGGGAATCAGATTCCGTCAAGGACCCCTTCCCGGACGGTTGCGGGAGCTCCGGGACTCCCGGTCAGCCGATGCCGAGCACGGACTCCGCGGTGGTCCAGTTGGTCAGCATGGCGTGCTGTGCGTCGGCGAGGGTGACCTGCCCCGCGCAGACCGCCTTCTTGACCGCGTTTTCGACGGAATCCTTGGTGTAGGAGTTCTGGTCGCCGTCGTGCGGTTCCGGCCAGAGGTTCTTCGGGTCCTTCGGCGCGCCGCCCAGTTCGAGCGGCAGGAAGTGATCCTCCTCGTACGAGCTGAGCGAGGTGTCGGAGTAGCCGTAGTCGATGATGCCCTGCTTCTTGAGCGGGGTGGTGTACGTCGTCGGCGGGCGGATGGTCGACGTCCAGCCGGGGACGCAGATCGTGTCGCCGATGGTGTCCTGCGTGACGTCCGGGTTGGTCGCGCCGGGCGTGCAGGCCGGGTCGGGCAGCGGCAGATAGGACTGCGAGCATTTCGCGGCGAGAGTATGCGGGACGGCGGCGTGCGCGGCCGGCGCGACCAAAGCGAGCGAACCGGCGAGAATGACGGCAGGCGCGGCGAAACGGGCAAGTCGGGACATGGAAATCTCCTCCCAGTAAGACGGTCGCGCCAGCGTCCGCCGGGCTCGGGCCATCGCACCACCTACCTTCGAAGGAATGCGTGAAGAATTAACCGGATGCTCAACTTGTCAGGCGACAAAATGCGCAAGGTGGACGTAAGTCTTCGGCTGCGGGACCGGGATGATTCGCTGATGGGGCGCAATCCGGGCGAGCGAGGACGAACAGGACCGAAGTGCTTGATCCGTCAGCATTCGGTCCTTCGGGGCAGGTCGAAGCCGACCGGACCGGGAATCAGGAAAGGTTCTTCGGAACGGTTTCCGGTCCGTTTTTATGCGCCTTCCGGGATATCTGGAGAAAAAGTGCGGGAATCCGGTCGCGCTGCGCCGTTCGGCTGAAGGTTGCGGTTCTTCCGTATCCGTTCCCGGCACTCGCGCGACCTTTTTCGTGAACGTCGCCGGAATTGATCTTTTCGGGCGAAATTCCCGGGGGTGAACGATGGGCGAACGGGAAGAACCGCGGTCCGGTGCGGGACGCGGCGAGGGCGCGGAAAGCGGTTCGGCGCGCGAAAACGCGCCCGCCGAACCGGAAGCGGGATACGAGATTCCGATCGGGACGCCGGTTCCGGCCGCCGAGATGGAGCGGCTGAAGGCGGCCGCGGAGCGGCACCGCGATCGGGAGGAGGAGGCCGACGCCCCGGCACGGGCCGGTGACGAGGCCGCGGAGGAAGAGGGTGATCACCGTGATGCCTGAAGCGCAGGTGCTCGAGGGCCAGGCAGGCGAAACGGCCGGGGGCGCGTCGCGGGAGATGGCTGAGCTGACGGTCGGCGAACTGCTCGCCGCGCCGCCGTCGCCGGAGCGGTCGCCGTTGTTCGCGCAACGGTTCCCGGTGCCGGTCGAGGAGTACGACCAGCTGAAGACCGGTGCGCGGGAACACGGCGCGGAGGCACTGGCTCCCGAGGACGCGCTCGCCGTGCAGTTGGACGAGGAAGCGGCGGCGGAACCGTCGGAGGAGAATCCGCCGGAGGACGAGATCGCCGAGGGCCTGGCCCCGGCGGCGTCGGCGAGTTTCGAGGGGATCTCGCAGACCGCCTTCCGGCCGCCGGACTGCACGGTCGCGGTCGGTCCGAAGCAGGTGATGGCCGCGGTCAACGTGGACCTGGTCGGCTACGACAAGAGCGGCCTGCAACAGTTCCGGTGGGCGAATTTCACCGCGATGTTCAACCCGGTGCTGCCCGCCGGGGCGCAGCTTTTCGACCCGAAACTGGCCTACGACCACTACAGCGGCCGGTGGATCGTCTGCATCGCCGCCCGCCGCGCCAACCCGCAGGGCTCCTGGATCATGCTCGGCGTCTCGCAGACCGGCGACCCCGCGGGCGGGTACTGGATCTGGAGCACCGACGCGACCGCGAACGGTGCGACCGCGACAGGCAACTGGTCGGACTACCCGATGCTCGGCTTCGACACCCAGGCGATTTACGTGTCCACCAACCAATTCGCCTTCGGCGGCGGGTTCGCCTACGCGAAACTGCGGATCTTCAACAAGGCGGAACTCTACGGCGGCGGGGCCGGCGGGAGCCACACCATCCGCTGGTGGGACTTCTGGGGCCTGAAGAACCCGGACGGCAGCGGCGCGTTCTCCGTGCATCCGTGCTGTCATTTCCAGGGCATCGGAGGGAATCCGCGGGCCTACCTGGTGAACTCGCTGTTCCCGTCCGGGTCCAGCCTGACCCTCTGGACGTTGTCGAATCCGCTGGGCCTGTGGTCCGGCGGCGCACCGACGCTGACCTCGGCCGCCGTTCCCTGCCGCGGCTACAGCCTGCCGCCGGGCGCGGTGCAAAAGGACGGCGGCACAACGCGAATCGCCACGAACGACACGCGGTTGCTCAACGCGGTATTCCAGGCGGCGGGCCGCACCCAGCGGTTGTGGACCACGCACACTTCCGCGTACAGCTGGCCCGGCGACAGCGAGGCGCGGTCAGTGGTGCAGTGGTACGAGATCGACGTGCCCAGCCACGCGGTCGCGCAACAGGGCGCGTTCGGCGCACCGAGCAGGCATTACTTCTTCCCGGTGATCCAGACCGACATCTCCCGCAACGCCCACGTCGCGTTCGGCCGGTCCGCGCCCGACGAGTACGGCCACTTCCGCCAGACCGGCCGCCTCGCCACCGACCCGCCGGGCACGTTGCAGGGCAGCGCTTCGGTGATCGCCGGGCAGAGTGCCTACACCGGCGGCAGATGGGGCGACTACTTCGGCATCGGCCGGGACCCGTCGGATTCCCGGACCGTGTGGAGCTACGGCGAATACGCAGGCGGGGGCAACACCTGGCGGACGCGTCTCAACGCGGCGAAGTACTGAGAGCGGGGAGGTTGTCATGATCACTGCACGAAAGCTTCGGATCACGGTCGAGTCTGTGCTCGCCGCGCTCAGTGCTGTCGCGTTGGTGCTGACGTTGACCGTTCCGGACTGGATCGAGCGCACGACCGGCGCTTCTCCGGACGGAGGCGGCGGGGAAGCCGAGCGGCTGGTGACGGCTGTCGCTTGCGTAGCGACGGTCGCGTTCGCGGGCCTGGCCGCGTGGGAGTGGCGGCGGTTGCGGACGGTCTGAGCTGTCAGCGGACTTTTGTGGTCCGTGAAGGGCTCCTTGAAGGAATCTGATTCCCTGGAGGAGTCCTTCACGGACGTTCGGCTGCCCAAGTCGCACCGGCGCGTCACTCCTCATAGGCGATCGAGTGCCGAGCCGCCACCGGATTGATCTTCGCCGGGTCCAGCGCGCCGTCCGTGAGCACCGCAGGTCCCGCCTCGAAGAGATCCTCCAGATAGTGTTCCCACCCGCCCGGCGAGGAGATCTGCAGCAAGCGCGGCGGAGGATCCGAGACCGCCCGCAACGCGTGCGGAACCCCGTGCGGCAGCAACGCGAACATCCCCTTCGTCGCCACGTGAGTCTCATCCGCGAAGTCGATGCCCAGTTCGCCCTCCAGGACGTAGATGCACTCGTCGGCCTGGTGGTGGACGTGCCTCGGGATGTCACGCGCCAGTGTCACCTCCAGCAGGGAGAACCGGGTTTCGGTGTCGCCCGTCATCGCCTTCACGGCGAACGCGGGCGGCAGCGGCACCCGGCCCGGCCGCGCCTCGCCGGGCCGCAGGAGCAGGAAGCGGTCCTTCGTCATGGGGTATCCTCGCCAACGTATCGGAAGTGGAGTCCGTTTCCACATTAGCGGCAGGAGGGCGTCGGTTGTCAACGGAGCGCAAGCCGAGGGCGGACGCGGAACGCAAGCCGAGGGCGGACGCGGAACGCAACCGGGCGCGGGTGCTCGAAGCGGCCCGTGCGCTGCTCGCCGAGCAGGACGACGTCCAGTTGCCGGAGATCGCGCGGGTCGCCGGGGTGGGCGTCGGAACCGTGTACCGGAATTTTCCGGACCGGCGGGCGCTCGTGGAAGCGTTGGCGGAGCAGCGGTTCGCCGAGATCGCGGAGTACGCGCGGAAGCGGTGCCTCGACGGGAAATCCGGCGTCAAACGCTATCTGCGGCACGTCGGCGAGGTGCTGTCGGGGGACCGGGCGCTGTCGTCCGCCATCGAGACGGCGCGGGCGTCGGCGGGGAGCGAACCTCGTGGAGAAGCGCTGAAGCAGCTGGAAACCGTGGTGGCGCAGGCGATCGCGGCGGACCGGGCGGCGGGGGTGCTGCGCGCGGACTGCACGGTGGCCGACGTGTACTTGCTGGTCGGCTGCCTGTCGTCGGTGGTCCGCACGGAAAGCGGGGACTGGCGGCGGTTTCTGGAGCTGTCCCTGGAGGGGATACTGCCCCGGGACTAGTCGGTCAAGCGTTCCCGGCGGCGCGGACGGAGAGATCCGGTCGCCGCGGCGCGACCTCAGCGGGCCGCTCCGGGAACGAGTCCGGAACGGCCCGCGGACGCGGGAATCAGGCGAGGTCCTCCAGCGGGACCTCGGGGTCGGCCAGCCGGTCCGGGTCCACCGCCTTGCCCGAGCGGATGAGCGCCTTGATCGGGTCGGTGACGTCCCAGACGTTGACGTTCATCCCGGCCAGCACCCGGTTTTCCTTGAGCCAGAAGGCGATGAACTCGCGCCCGGGCACGTCGCCGCGGAAGACGACGCGGTCGTGGCCCTCGATGGCGCCCAGGTATTCCATGCCGAGGTCGTACTGGTCGGTGAAGAAGTACGGCAGCTCGTCGTACGCCTCCTCCTTGCCGAGCATCCCGGCCGCGGCCACCGCGGGCTGGTTCAGCGCGTTCGCCCAGTGCTCGACGCGGATGTGCTTGCCCAGGAACGGGTGGTAGGCGTTCGCGACGTCGCCCGCGGCGAAGATGTCCGGGTCGCTCGTGCGCAGGCTCGCGTCGGTCACCACGCCGTTGTCGACGCGGAGGCCGGCCGCCTCGGCCAGTTCGACGTTCGGCTTCGCGCCGATCCCCGCCAGGACCGCGTCCGCTTCGAGGACGCTGCCGTCGCCGAGGCGGATCCGCTTGCCCTGGCCGCCGTTGGTGATGTGCTCGACCTGGACGCCGAGCCGCAGGTCGACGCCGTGCGCGCGGTGCAGGTCGGCGAACACCGGGGCGACCTCCCGGCCGAGCGCGGTGATCAGCGGCAGTTCGAGCGTCTCGATCACGGTGACCTCGACCCCGGCCTGACGCGCGGCGGCGGTCGCTTCGAGGCCGATCCAGCCGCCGCCGACGACCACCAGCTTGGCGGCGGTGCCGAACAGCTCCTTGAGCCGGTCGGAGTCCTCGATCCGGCGCAGGTAGTGGATCCCCGCGGTGTCGGGCAGTTCGCGCGGGCTCGCGCCGGTGGCCAGCAGGAGCTTGTCGTAGCCGAGGCTGGTGCCGTCGTCGAGCGTCACCTGCTTCGCGTCCCGCGAGATCGCCGTCGCCTTGACGCCCTGGCGCAGCTCGACGTTTTTCTCGGCGTACCACGCGGCGTCGTGCACCTGGAAGCTCTCGGCCTCGGCGTTGCCCGCGAGATAGTCCTTCGACAGCGGCGGCCGCTCGTAGGGCAGGTGCCGCTCGTCGCCGACGATGGTGATCTTCCCGTCGAATCCCTTGTCGCGCAACGCTTCCGCGGCCTTGGCCCCGGCCAGTCCGGCTCCGATGATGACGAACGACGAGGTCACTGGCGAACTCCTTCGATGCGGGGACGACGGGAGTACTTATATCACTAGCGAAGTTTGGTCTTATTCGGCTGCCCGGTCAAGGTGCCCTGATCAGAGGTACCCCATCGAGACAGCGCCTACCCGCGAAGGCGTTACTTCGCTGCTCAGCCGTACCCGCCGCCGGTGTAGCCGCCTCCGCTGTAGCCGCCGGTGCTCGACGGCGCGGAACTGGCCGTCGCCGTGGTGATCGCGGCGCCGTCCGGCGTGACCATCCACCACAGCCCGCCGTTGACGTTCAGGCCCTGGCCGTTGGTCTGCCCGGCGGAGTGGTCGCCGACGTACCGGTACAGCGGATGTCCGCCGAGGGTCTCTTGCTTGGAGCCGTCCGGCCGGGTGATGGAGCCGACGCTGCCCCGCGCCGGCCCGGTGAGCGGTGTGCCCGCCGCGACCGGGGGCCAGTAGCTCGCGCAGTTCGCGGTGCAGACGGACTGGCCGTCGTGGTCCGCGGCGAACAGGTAGATCGTGTCGCCCTTGCTGTCGGTCAGATGCGTCGGCGCGGCGGGCGGCTTGGCGGGTGGCGCGGCCGTGCTCCCGCCGCCCCCGCACGCGGCGGCGAACAAGCCCGCCGCGGCCAACGCGGCCAGCAGCCCGAAATTCCTTGGGGTCGCCAGAGTCGTGACAGTCATCCCAGCCTCCAACAGTGCGTGGGTGGTGCCCTTCCCCCGACACGCGGCTGGAGCCGGAACGGTTCAGCCCGATCCGGCGAGCAGCACCGCCATCTAGACGCGAAGCGTCCCGGCACGTACGGTATGGCAAGCCTAACCTTAGTAACTCTCCGAGGAGGTCCCATGCCAGAGCGTGTGCTCGACCGGGCCGTCCCGTTCGTGCTCGGCCTGTTCCGGATCGTCGTCGGGCTGCTGTTCGCGGCCCACGGCGCGGCGGCGCTGTTCGGGGTTTTCGGCGGCGGCCCCGAGGGCGGAACCGTCGCGGTCGGCGTCTGGCCGTCCTGGTACGCGGCGGTGATCCAGCTCGGCTGCGGCCTTCTGGTCGCGTTCGGCCTTGGCACGCGGATCGCGGCGCTGCTCGCGTCCGGGTCGATGGCGTACGCCTACTTCGTCGTCCACCAGCCGGACGGGTTGCTGCCGCTGCAGAACCACGGCGAACCCGCGGCGATGTTCTGCTGGGCCTTCCTGCTGCTGGTCTTCACCGGTCCCGGCGCGCTCGCGCTCGACGCGCTCTTCGGGAAGCGGTCAGACGACGCTGGCGGCGCGCGACCACTGGGCAGCGAGGCGCGCGGCGTGCTGAGCCCGGTCCAGGTCAACCCCGGCGCGCGCGACTAGCCGGAGCCGGGAAACGCCGTCCGGGACGCTCGGCGGCCGGAAGCAGCCCACGACGATGTCCCGTTCGTAGAGCTGGTTCGCGGCCGCGACGGCCTGGTCCGGCGAGTCGGCGGGAATCGACTGCACCGCGCCCGGCGCTCGCGAAACCCCTGCGGCATCGGCGATCGCGACCGCGGCGCGGTGCAGATCCTCGACCCGCGAAGGCTCGGCGGCGATGATCCGGCACGCTTCGGCCGCACTCGCGGCAGCGGCGGGGGCGAGGCCGGTGTCGAAGATGAACGTCCGCGCCGTGTTGACCAGATGTTCGCGCAGCAACGGCGATCCCAGCACCGCGCCGCCCTGCGCGCCCAACGCCTTCGACAACGTGGCAGTCACCGCGACGTGCGGCGCTCCCGCGAGACCGGCCGCGTGCACCGCGCCCCGGCCGTTGCCCGCGACGCCGATGCCGTGTGCTTCGTCCACCACCAGAAACGCGTCGTACTCGGCGCACAACGCCGCGGTGCGCACAAGGTCCGTGGCGTCGCCGAGCACTGAATAGATCGACTCGACCACCACGATCGCCCGTTCCTGCGACCGGTCGCGCAGCAGCTGCGCGAGGGCGTCCAGGTCGCCGTGCGGGCAGATCGCGACGGGGGAGCGGGACAGCCGCGCGCCGTCGATCAGCGACGCGTGGATGTGCGCGTCGGTGATCAGCAGCGTGTCCGGCGAACCGAGTGCGGTGATGACGCCGATGTTCGCCGTGTAGCCGCTGGAAAACCCGAGCGCGGCCGGTTGCCCGGTGAGGCTGGCCAGCTCGCGTTCCAGCTCCGTGTGACACGGCGTGGTGCCGGTGACGACTCGTGACGCGCCAGCTCCCGCACCGTACTTCTCGACGGCTCGGACGGCGGCCGCGCGCAGTCGCGGATCGGTGCTGAGGCTCAGATAATCGTTCGACGCGAGGTCCAATGTGGACTTTCGCGGATGCCGTCGATCATCGGTCCGCCGGACGAGACCGGCGACGTGCCGGTCCCGTTCCGCGGCGGTCAGCCAGTCGTGCATCGACACCATGGCGGTCACGCGTTGGGTGCGGCGGCGGTGCCCGCCCCGCGTTCCCGGAGCGCCGGGGAGGAGTGCGCGGCCTGCGGCTGTTCGCCCGCGCCGAGGACCTCGAAGCCGGCGTCGGCGATCATCTCCAGGTCGGCCTTCGCCGCCTGGCCTTCACTGGTCAGGTAGTCGCCGAGGAACAGCGAGTTCACCACGTGCAGCGCGAGCGGCTGCAGCGACCGCAGGTGCATCTCGCGGCCGCCGGCCATCCGGACTTCCGTTGCCGGGCAAGCGAACCGGGCCAGCGCGAGGATGCGCAGCGCGCGCAACGGGCTCAGCTCCCACGTCCCGGCGAGCGGCGTGCCCTCGAACGGCATCAGGAAGTTGACCGGGATCGAATCGCTGCCGATGTCGCGCAGCGCGAAGATCGCGTCGATCAGCTCGTCGTCGGTCTCGCCCATGCCGACGATCAGGCCGGAGCACGCGGAAAGCCCGGCGGACTTGGCCTTTTCGACCGTGTCGACGCGGTCGTCGTACCCGTGCGTCGTGCAGATCTCGGAGTACCGGGACTCGCTCGTGTTGAGGTTGTGGTTGTACGCGTCGACCCCGGCTTCGCGGAGCCGCTCGGCCTGGCCGTCCTTGAGCAGCCCGAGGCAGGCGCACACCTCCACGTCGGAATGCGCGGACTTCACCGCCTCGACGGCTTGCGCGACCCGGTCGACGTCGCGGTCGCTCGGCCCGCGCCCGCTCGCGACCAGGCAGACCCGCGACGCGCCGCCCTGGATGCCCGCGCCGGCCTGGCGCGCCGTCTCCTCGGCGGACAGCCACGAGTACTTGAGGATCTGGGCGGACGACCCGAGCCGCTGCGAGCAGTACCCGCAGTCCTCGGGGCACAGGCCCGACTTCAGGTTGACGAGGTAGTTGACCTTGACCTTGTTGCCGAAGTGCGCGCGCCGCAGCCGCCCGGCCGCCGCGACCAGGCCGAGCACGTCCTCGTCCGGCGCTTCCAGCACCGCGCGGGCGTCAGTTCGGTCGAGTACGCCGCCAGCCAGCTGCCGGTCGGCCAGGTCGTCGAAGGTTTTGAACACCTATCAAATTCTAGGCGGCCGCTCGGCCGGAAGCAAGCGGCGGGCAGAATGAGAGGGGTGAAGGTGACGCGAGACCAGATCGTCGACCGGGCGTACGAGCTGCTGGCCGAAGCGGGGCTGAGCAGCCTGTCGATGCGGCGGGTGGCCCTCGACCTGGGGGTGCAGCCGGGCGCGCTGTACTACCACGTCGCCAGCAAACAGGAGCTGCTCGCAGTCGTCGCCGCCCGGATTCTCAAAGGACTGCCGGACGTGGCGAAGGATCCGCGCGAGGCGGCCGGAGACTTCCGCTCGGCGCTGCTGCGAGTCCGCGACGGCGCCGAGGTGGTGTCGTTCGTGCAGGCGTACCGGCCGGACCTGCTGGTGCCCACGCACGCGCTGCGGCGGCTGTTCGCCGCGAAGTTCGACGGACGGCACGCGGAGTGGGCGGCGCGGACGGTGGTCCACTATGTACTCGGGTTCGTCGCGGAGGAACAGAACCACGCCGAACTGGTACGCGCCGGGATCGTCGAGGAGGATCCGGCGCGCAGCGGGGATTCGGACGAGGCGTTCGGGTTCGGCATCGACGCGATCCTCAGCGGGTTGTCCGGCTGATCATCCGTCGCCGGACGGGCCTTCCTCCTCTTCTCCCGCGGCTTCGAGGATGTGGCAGACCGGGTCGCGGATGACCGGCGGCGTCCCCTCGGCCACGCGGCCGGTCACGCGCAGCACCTGGCCGGGTTCGAGGTCGGGATGGGCTTGGCTGAATTCCAGGGCGACCGTCGCGGTGTCGTCGGCGAGCCGCGCGGTGAGGACCGGACCCGGACTGTCCTCTTCGGACAGCGCGAGTTCCTCGAGCCGCCCGTCGACGCTGACGTCGGTGCCCGGGCGCAGTTCCGCGATGGCGCTGGGGGTCAGTTCCTCCTTCGGGGTCGTGCCGATGCGGGTCAGCAGCCGTTCGACCGCCGCGGTCGCGCGTTCTTCGGGCAGATGCGGCATGAGCGTGCGGATCCGGGTCTGCACGTCGTACGGCACGATGGTCGCCGCGGCTTGCGGGATGCGGCTGACGATCCGGGCGATCCGGTCGGCGGTCCGGTCGTGCAGCAGCCGTCCGAGCAGAGGCGCGTAGCTCCGCCGCGGCAGGAGCACGGTGATGCTCGTCCGTTCCGCGTCGGCGAGCGCGTCCCGCACCAGCGTGTACGCCGCGCGGGCGATCCGGCGGTCGGGGACGTCGATCAGCCGGAGGCCGGTTTTCATGCCGAGTTCTTCCCACCGGGCGCGCAGGCGTTCGGCGGCCTGGGCGTCGATCACGAAGTGCACCGCGGTGAGTTTGTCCGGCCGGAGGCTCTTGCCGTACCGCAGCGCTTCGAGGACCGCCAGGTCGATCGTGTTGACCAGGACGAAAACCTGGTGGCGCGCATATTTCGTCGGGTTGGCGAGGTTGGCGGTGATGCGTTCGAGCACGGCGGCTTCGGCGCGGTACTCGCGGTTGAGCCGGATCAGGACGAACACGAGGACCGGGAACACCACGACGACCAGCCACGCGCCTTCGGTGAACTTGGCGATGGCGAAGATGCCGACGACCACAGTGGACAGAACGCCGGCGGCGAGGTTGACCGAGAGCTTGAACCGCCAGCCCTGCTCGCGCAGGCGCAGATGGTGTTTGGTCATGCCGTATCCGGCCATGGCGAAACCGGTGAACACGCCGATCGCGTAGAACGGCACCAGCGAGGTCACCGTGCCGCCGGAGAAGAACAGCAGGGCGACCGCGAGCACGGTGAGCACGAGGATGCCGTTGGAGAACACCAGCCGGTGGCCGCGCTTCGTCAGCTGGCGGGGCAGGAACCGGTCGCTGGCCACGAAACTGGCGAGGAACGGGAAGCCGTTGAAGCTCGTGTTGGCTCCGGTGTAAAGGATGAGCGCGGTCGAGGCCTGGATCGCGACGAACATCGCCTGCCCGAACCAGCCGTCGCCGAACACCGCGCGGGCCTCCTGGGAGACCACCGACGGATAGCCGCTCGCGTATGGCGTCGCGTGCGTGAAGAAGGCGAGCAGCGACACGCCGCCGACCAGGACGCCGAGAATGACGGCCATCGTGACCAACACCTTGCGGGCGTTGGGGCCGCGCGGGCTGCGGAAGGCGGACACCGTGTTGGAGATGGCTTCGACGCCGGTCAGCGACGATCCGCCGTTGGCGAAGGCGCGCAGCAGCACCAGGACTGTCGCTCCGGCGATGAGACCGTCGCCGTGCTGGACCGGCACCGCGCCGGGCAGGTGGGCCGCGTCGTAGGCCGGGAGCCCGACCGTCATCGCCTTGACCAGGCCGACCACGATCATCACCAGCATCAACGCGCTGAAAAGGTAGGTCGGGACGGCGAACGGACGGCCGGCTTCGCGCAGGCCGCGCAGGTTGGCGTAACAGAGCAGGACGACGATCGCGATGGTGATTTCCAGGCTGTACGGCCCGAGCGCCGGGATCGCGGACACTACGGCGACTGTGCCCGCCGAGGTCTGCACGGCGACGGTCACGACGTAATCGATCAACAACGCCGCCGCCGCGACCTGAGCGACGCGCGGCCCGAAGTTCTCCCGCGCGACGACGTACGACCCGCCTGCCCGCGTGTAGGCCATCACGACCTGCCGGTACGACGCGGCGACGAGCACCAGGATGACCAGGATCACGCCGGTGATCGGCAGCACCAGGCTGAACGCGGCGAGACCGGCGTAGGGGAGCAGTTCGACCAGGATCTGCTCGGTGCCGTACGCCGACGACGAGATCGCGTCCGGGGAAAGCACGCCCAACGCGGTCGCGTTGGAAAGACGCTCGTGCGTCAATTGCGCGTTAATGAGCGGTTTGCCGAGAAATAGCCGCTTCACCGCATACCCGAACGCACCCGGTTCCAGGCGGCGCTGGGGTTCTTCCGTGTCTGTCACGGCATCAGCATGCCCGCGCGCCCTGCCGATCACACACTGGGCGGCGAGATCAATCCCATCCTGAAATGGGTTGAGAGACCGGCTCTTCGCTTGCGTCAGGGGCGCATTAAAACGGGTCTTTTCGCCGTTAGGATTTCGTCAAGACGGTGGCTCTCCTGGCCGGGCGAGCCCGTCGCTACGCTAGTCCGGTACCTGGCTTTTACGGAGGAGCGCGCCCGTTGTCGCAGTCGTCCGGTCTGGTGTCGCGGATGGAACGGCGCCAGGTCGTCATCTATCTCGGCGCGCTGGCGGTCGGCGCACTGGTCGGCTGGGCGGCCCCGGCGGCCGGGCCGGGGCTGGAACCGGCGATCAACCCGGTGCTGGCGGCGCTGCTGTACGTCACGTTCCTGCAGGTGCCCGCCGCCGAACTGGGCCGTTCCCTTCGGGACGGCCGGTTTCTCGGCGCCGCGCTCGCGGTGAACTTCGTCGTCGTGCCGCTGGTCGTCGCGGCGATGTCGGCTTTCTTCCCGGCCGGGCAGGCGCTGCGGCTGGGCATGCTGCTCGTGTTGCTGGCCCCGTGCGTGGACTACGTGATCGTCTTCAGCGGCCTTGCCGGAGGCAGCAGCCGCCGCTTGCTCGCCGCGACCCCGTTGCTGCTGCTCGCGCAGATGCTCCTGCTGCCCGGGTTCCTGTTCCTCTTCCTCGGCGCGGACCTGGCGCGGGTCGTGCGGGCCGGGCCGTTTCTCGAAGCGTTTCTCGTGCTGATCGTGGTGCCGCTGACCTTGGCCTGGCTGACTCAGGCGTGGGCGGCCCGGCACGCGAGCGGCCGCCGGTTCGCCGACTCGGCCGGGACCGCGATGGTGCCGTTGATGGCCGCGACGCTGGCGGTCGTGGTCGCGTCGCAGACCCCGAAGCTCCACGGCGGGGTGGGTCCGGTGGTTTCCGTGGTGCCGTTTTACGTGGTGTTCCTGGTGCTGATGGCGTTCGCGGGCCTGGGGGTCGCGCGCGCGTTCCGGTTGGACGTTCCGGCTGGGCGGGCGATCGTTTTCACCGGGGCGACGCGGAACTCGCTGGTGGTGCTTCCGTTGGCGCTGGCGTTGCCGGACGAGTTCGCGGTCGCGTCGGTTGCGGTGGTGGCGCAGACGTTGGTGGAGGTGGTCGGCATGGTGTGTTACGTCCGGCTGGTGCCTCGGTTGTTGCCGTCGGCCAGGCGGGGGTAGAGGCGCGCCGGTTTTCCGCCGTCGAGTCGCGCGTGCAGGCGGGCGGCTCCGTCCGGGAGGAACGGGGTGAGTTCCGTGGCGAGCGCCCGGCACGTGCTTACGAGGGTCCCGAGTGTTTCGTCCAGCTCGTGGCCGCTCAACGTCCAAGGCCGGGTCTGTTCGACGAACCGGTTGGCATCGGCGATCACGTCGACCAAAGCGCCGGTGGCAGCCCGGAAATCGAAGCCGGCGAGCGCCGCGTCGATCCGGCTGGCGAGGGCAGTGGCTGTCCTCAGTGGACTCGACGGGGCGAGCCGGCTGGAGCGCTGGGCGAGGCTGAGCACGCGGTGCACAAGGTTGCCCAGACCGTGCGCGAGTTCTTGGTCGGCGCGGGCGATCAGCCGTGCTTCGGTGAAGTCGGTTTCGCCGAGGGGGGCGACTCCGCGCAGCAACCACCAGCGGACGGCATCGGTGCCGTACCGGTCGATCAGGTCGGTCGGGCGGACGGTGTTGCCCGCGCTCTTGGATATCTTCGCGCCGTCGAGAGTGAGGTAGTCGTGCACGAAAATGGTGTCCGGCAGCCGTTCGCCCGCGGAGAGCAGCAGCGCGGGCCAGCAGACGGCGTGGAACCGCAGGATGCCTTTGCCGATGACGTGCACTCGTTCGGCCGCCTCGGTCCAGCGCGACGGGTCCGCGGTGAGGTAGTTGGCGAGCGCGTCCCACCAGACGTAAATCACCTGATCCGGGTCGCCGGGCACCGGGATGCCCCAGCCGTCCGCCCGCGCGGCGGGCCGGGACACGCTGATGTCGGACAGTCCGGAGCGGACGAACCCGAGCACCTCGCGGAGCCGGGCGGCGGGTTCGACCCGGAGGCGGCCGGATTCCAGCAGTTGCCGGATTTCGCCGGAGTAGCGGGAAAGCCGGAAGAACCAGTTCCGCTCGGTGACTGACTCTGGCGGGGCTTCGTGTTCGGGGCAGCGTTCGTTGTCGGGGTAGAATTGTTCGCAGCCCAGGCAGTAGCGGCCGGTGTAGTCGCGGAGGTAGAAGTCGCCGCGCCGGACGCTGGCTTGCCACAACCGTCGGACGCCTTCGCGGTGCCGCCGATCGGCGCTGGTCGTGTTGGATTGCGCCGGCTCCGCCGTCGCGGGCGGGATCGCCTCCAAACGCCGACGCGATCCCGCAGTTCGGGTCGGGTCAACGCGCGACGGCGGCCCCCGTGGTGCAGCTTCGGAGCCGATGTTTTCCGTCAGCGTCCGGTGGCGCCGTCGATCAGTTCGCGCAGGATGTCGGCGTGCCCGGCGTGCCGTCCGGTTTCCTCGATCATGTGCGTCAGCGCCCAGCGGACGCTCGGGCCATCGCGTCCGGGCACCGGCTCGGCGAGATCCGGGCAGCTGTCGAGAAGCTCGTTGGCGCGCTTGACTGTTTCCCGGTATCGGTCGACCACTTCCGCGACGCTGTCCTCAGTGCGAAACGTCGACGGCCAATTCCTGACGGTCTCGCCGAGAAACAACGACCGTTCCACGAAGGTCAGATGGTTGAGCAGACCGAGCAGATTCGTGCCGGACGGCACCGCGGCGGCGTGCGCTTCGGGTTCCGGCGCACCGTCGACCTTGGCGGCGACGGAGGTGCGGAGATAGTCGAGAAATCCGCGCAGGACTTCGGTTTCGCTGCTTCCGGTGCGGGGCGGCGGGGTATCGCGGCGGCGGGCCACAGTGGTCTCCTTGAGGTTCAGGCGGCGCGGCGGATCAGCAGCACGTGGTCGACGACCTCGGCGGTCTGGCCGTTCGGTCCGGTCGCGATACGGGTGGGGGAGTCCGCGCGCTCGACGGTCCACCCGGCAGGATCGAGGGCCAGGTCCGCGGCGATCTGCGCCGGGCTGCGGAAACGCGCGTCCGGGTCCTGGTTCCACGACCACGGCGCGCTCGAACCGTGGTCCACGACCAGCAACCGGCCGCCGGGCCGCAGTGCGTGCGCGGCGGTGCGCAGGACCGTCGTCCGGTCGAGTTCGAAGGGCGTCTGCAGGTAGTGCGCCGTGACGAGGTCGAATTCCCCGGCCGGGAAGCTGACCCGCAGGTCGTGCCGCACGGCGGTGATCCGCGTGCCGGAGAGACGGTCGACCGCGACGGCCGAGATGTCGGTCGCCGTCACGGTCCAGCCGCGCCCGGCGAGCCAGCGCGCGTCGCCGCCGTTGCCGCAGCCCAGGTCGAGCGCGTCGCCGGGCGGAAGCTCGGAGACGATTTCCTCGAGGCGGGCGTTCGGCCGCGGGTCCGCGGACGGCCGGGCGGCGTGGACTTCGTCCCAGAACAGGGTCGCGTCGGTGGTCATCGGTCGGCTCCTCGGGTCGGTGTGCGCCCAGAGTCGCCGCAACCGTGCCGGGAACGCACGTGATCTTGCCGGAACGGCAATTCCCGCGTGCTGGACAGCGGCCGGGGAGGCCGACGCGATCGAGATGGCGCCCCGGTCCCCGGAACTCGCCGCGGACGGTTACCCGCTGTGGCACCTCGGCGGGGTTTCCCGCGACCACGCGCACGGCTGCCGCGACCCGCCCAGCAGGAGCAGCACGTCCGGGCTCACGCCCGCGCGGACCCGCGAGGCGAGCTCCGGCGACGTTGTCCCGAGTGCCGAGTAGACCGCGCGGACCAGGCACCTCGCCGCGTGCGGGGAACGCCTGGTGCGCAACGAGATCTCCATCAGGAGGGCCTCGCGGTCGCACGTGCGGGCGCGGCTCGGCGCGACGATGCCCAGCCGGGTTTGCTCGGCCAGAGGAAGACATCGCAGCAGGCTGTCGACGACGCAGTCGATCGCGAGCCGGTTCAGTTCGGCGCGACGCAGGCGAGGCCCGGGCAGAATTTCCTTCCGCGCCACCATGGACCATCAACTCCTGGGCGCAGAGTAGCCGATCCTCCGCCCCGGGTGACGTTCCTGTTCCATGCGGCGGAAAACGATCCGGCGGCGCTCCCTGGTCGACGGTTCAGCCGGGCGAGCCGGACAAAACGGCGAGCCGGTCCAGGGACTCGCGGATCCGCGCGGGCACGTCGTCGCGGCGCGGGCCGGCCGGAACCGACAGGTGCAGCGTCGCGTGGCTCGTGCCCGCCGCGCCCGGACGGACCTGAAGCCAGCCGCCGTCCCATTCCAGCCGGAGCTGGTCGCGGCGACCGGCCGGGAGCACGGCGACCGGCTCCGGCATCCATTCGTTCAGGCGGGCGGCGTCGGCCGCGGCGGCGTAGACGTGCTCCGCGGGAGCGGGCATTCTCCGTTCGGCCTCGAACTCGCTCATGGCCGTGGCTACCCGTTTCGCGGCGGCGCGAAACCGGGATAGTCCACTGTGGACGCTCGGGTCACACCGCCTCGCGCAGGATGGCGTCGAGGTCCGCCGGGGTGCCCAGGGTGCGGAGTTCGGGCGGCGCGAGGCAGCCGATCCGGTGGTCGTCGTCGCGCACCGCGGCGGCGAACTCGGCGACGCGGGAAGCGGGCGGCGCGATCGACGGCCCGCCCAGGTAGCGGATGACGATGAGGTCCTCGCCGGAATGCGTTTCCACGGCCGCGGCCCAGCCGTGGATCTCGTCCCACAGCAGGGCGACGTCGCGGCCGGGGTAGGCGGGCAGGTGGCCGTCGAGGGCGACGTAGGCCGATACCGGGGTGTCGTGGTCGACGGTGCAGGATTCGAGGCCGATGCCCAGGGCGCCGGTGACGTCGGCGAGGTAGTTCCACAAGCGCACCACTGCCGGGTGCGACGGTCTGGTCTGGGCGGTGTGCAGCGGCAGGGACACGAGGACAACGCCTTTCTCGCGCGAAGGACTGACACGGACCAGGGGTGGCCTGTTCCGCGCCACGGGCCGCATCCGGCGACGCGGCGGGTGTTCCGGCTAGTGGCCGGAAAGCGCCCTGGCGGGCGGTGCGGACGTGATTCCCGGCAACGGGGTGCGGGAAACCTGGAGAACGCGGCGAATCGGCCCGCGGGGCCGGCAGGTCATCGGAGTCACCTCCACCGCTCGACAGGGGACGTTCTCTTCTTCTAGCATGTCGTCAAAAGGATGACAACTGTCGAGTCGTCGAGAGGATGACGCGATGGCGGAGGTGGAGCCCGGACTGCTGCTCCAAGGCGTCCGCGAGGCGGTGCAGGCCGCCCGGGACGGGGGTGCGGCGGCCGACCGGTCGCTGGCCGCGCTGTCCGCGCTGCGGGCGCTGCGGGCGCTGCGCGACCAGCTCGGCGAATGGGAACCGGAACTGATCGCGGCCGCGCGCGCGGCGGGCGCGAGCTGGGCCGCGCTGGCCCCGGCGCTGGGCGTGGCGAGCAGACAGGCGGCCGAGCGCCGGTACCTGCGGCTGCGGCCGTCGGCGACCGGCGAGACCACCGGCGAAGCACGCGTCGACGCGGAACGCGGCCGCCGCGCGGGAGACCGGGCGGTAGCGGACTGGGCCCGGCGCAACGCGGCGGTGCTGCGGCGGCTGGCCGCGGAGGCCAGTGCCGCACCCGACCTGGACCCCGCCGGACAGGAAAGCGCCGACCGGCTCGGCGTGGCGCTGGGAGAGGACGATGTCACGAACCTGCTGCCGCCGCTGGCGGACGTGCGCGTGCATCTCGAACCACGACACGCGGCGCTGGCGGACCGGGTCGGCGAGATCAGCGAGCACACGAACCGCTTGCGCCAGGACGCGGCCGGACAGCGGCGCGGCCGTTCGCGATAAGCGGGAGTGGGCGCGGTGCTCGGATCCCGGCGTGCTGGTCGGCCGGGTGAGGTCGCGGCTGCGCGGTGGGGCACCTGTCCGTGGTGAGTCGCGTCGGGTGCGCGGCTGGCGGCGAGGTGCGCGCTGCGCGTGTCGCGTCGCCTCGACCTGCGGGGCCGGGCTGCCGGACAGCGGCACAGCCGGGCGCAATGGCCCGATCTGGGCGTCCCGCTGGCAGGGACGCGGCTCGAATCGCGTCGGCTCAGCCTGCCGGGCCGGGGCGGCGAGCGCGTCTACAGGCCGTGCGCGGACGCGGCAGGGCAGTAGCGCACCCGTCCGCACTGCGCTGCATGCCGGGAGCCGCTGCGGAATCGGCGCGCGTGTCTCGAGTCGCGACCTGCCGTGTCGGCGGATCGGGCCGGCGAGTGGTCCGGTCGGCCTTGGCGGGACTCGGCCGGGCGGTCCCGGAGCCGCCCGCGGTGAGCCGAATGTCTCTTCCCGGGTGCCCCCGCGCTGCCGATGTCCCCGGGATTCGAGATCATTTCCGGCGGCGGCAGTTCGTGCGAGCCGCCGATGTGAGGCATGCTATTCGCGGTTGAGCAGCCAGCCGCGTACTTTTCCTGCCCGGACGCTGGCGTGCCGGGCTTCCTGAGGAGGGAAAGAGCGATGAGTGAGCTGACCGACCCGGTGATCGACCCGCCGGGTTCGCTGTCGATCGAACGGGCCGACCGCGCTCCCGCGACGGTGCTGGCCCTGCACGGGGACCTGGACCTCGGGACCGCCCCGAAATTGACGGCCGCGGTCGCCGAAACCGTCACCGGGAAGCCCCCGCTGCTGGTCCTGGACCTGACCGGGGTCGACTTCCTCGCGTCGGCGGGGCTGACCGCGCTGCTGGCCGTGTGCCGGGAGGCGCCGGAGGGCACCGAGGTGCGGATCGTGGCGTCCGGCCGCGCGACCCTGCGGCCCATCCAGCTCACCGGGCTGGAGCAGAGCCTGCCGCTGTACCGCACGCTCGACGAGGCGCTGCCCGAGACCTGATCAGTGCGTTTCCGCCCCCGCAGTGCGCTGGAGCACCACGAGTGCGACGTCGTCCTGCGGGGGGCGGGACCCCACCATCGCGGCCATGATCCGCGCGCAGGCCCGTTCCGGGTCCTCCGGCCGGACCAGTCCGGCGAGCTGGTCCATGCCGGTGTCGACGAGGCGGTCCCGGCGCTCGACGAGACCGTCGGTGTAGAAGGCCGCGACAGCTCCCGGCGGCAGGTCCACGGTGGTGGTGCGCCGGTCGAGAGTGGCTCCGACGGTCAGGCCGACCGGCGGGTCCGGCGGGGCCGGAACGAGTTCGGCCGGTTTGCCCGGCGAAGCGACGACGGGCGGAAGGTGCCCGGCGAGCGACAGCGCCATGCTGGTGTGGCCGGGTCTGAGGACGCCGTAGGCGACCGTCGCCATCACGCCGTGCTCGAAGTGATTGGCTTTGCGGTCGAGTTTGGCGAGGACTTCGGCGGGATCGTCGCAGTCGAGCGCGTAGGCGCGCAGCGCGCTGCGGAGCCGTCCCATGATGACCGCGGCTTCGAGGCCGTGTCCGGACACGTCGCCCATCACGATCCCGGTCTGGTTGCCGGGAAGCCGGAAGACGTCGTACCAGTCGCCGCCGAGCCCGGCCTCCGCGCCGGGCACGTAGCGCGCGGCCAGGCGGAGGCCTTCGACGGCGGGAAGGATGCCCGGCAGCAGGCTGCGCTGGAGGGCGATGGTCGCGGCCTGGTTCTGGTGCATGGTCTCCGCCTGCAGCACGGCCGCCAGCCGCTCAGCGAGCAGCCGCACGGTTTCGATGTCGGTGGTCGAGAACCGGCGCTCCCGCACGGACCCGACGTGCAGCACGCCGACCAGTTCGGTGCCGGCCAGCATCGGGACGCCGAGCATGGTGTGCAGGCCGCGCTCGGACAGCAGCGCGTTGATCACCGTGGTCTTGTCGACGCGGTCGATGACGACGGGCTCCCGGCTCGCGGCGACCTCCCCGGCGAACCCCTCGCCGACCGGCACCTGGACGCCCTGGTAGACCTCCTCCTCGAGGCCCGCCGCCGCGACGGCGACGAGGCGCTGCCAGCGGGACTCGTGCCGGAGCACGGTGGCGGTGTCGACGTCGAGGACCGTGCAAGCCCGGGCGAGGATCTTCGCGAGATTCTCGCCGAGGTCGGCATTGCTCGTCCCGTCGCCGAGGATTTCGGCGAGACGAGTGCGCGATTCGGGCTCCGGCGCGTGAAGCGGCATGCAGCGACACTAGCCGAACCGGCGCGGGGGTCCAGAGATGTGCGTCGGCAGGTGTGAAGTCTGCCCTGTCCGGGTACGCCCGATTGGGCATCGACGAAGTCGAGAACGAGAAGGGGACTTCCCCACGTGAGGTCAAGCGGCTGCGGCGAGGGACGGCGAAGCGCGGCGGCGTTTTCCGGAATGGAAGCTTCCCCGCATCCCGCCGAGCCGCCGGCGGGAGAGGGGTCTTGTTGTCCTGGCCAACAGAAGAGGGACCGGCCGTGACCGGCCCGGACTCCGGGGCGGGCGACGCGCCCTGGGTGCTGGACCTGCGCGGTACCGGCGTGTCCGCCCTGCCCCGGGTGCGCGCCTGGGCGGGCAAGTCCCTGGGGCATCTGTCGCCCGACCATCTCGCGGACGTCCTGATGGTGATCGAGGAACTCGCCTCGAACGCCTACGAGCACACGTCGGGCCCCTTCTGCGCGCGATTGACCGTGCTGTCGCGCCCGTGCGTCGTGGTGATCGAAGTGGACGACCCGGAGCCCGGCCGCCCGGAGGTCCGCCCGCCGGACTACGAGCGGGCGCGCGGCCGGGGCATGCTGCTCGTCGACCGGCTCGCCGACGAGTGGGGAGTGCACGAGCACACCGGCGGCAAGACGGTCTGGGCCCGGCTCGGCTGCGGGGTGCCGGCCCGGGAAGCCTGCGAATCGTCCCGTTGAGGCCACGGGTCACCGGCCCTGCTGCGGGTCCGAATCGTCGTGCTCGTCGCCGGACGTGCCCTGTTCGCCGCGGATGGTCTCGCGTTCTTCTTCCGGCGTGTCGCCGTAGACGTCGTCGGACTCGCGCGGTTCGGTCATGGTTTCGCTCCTTCCGTTCGCGCTCCGGGTACCCGGGGACGGCGCCCGCAATCCGGTTGTCCGCTGTGGCGTCGGGTACCCGCCGGTCAACCGGATGCGGAAGGAGGCGCGGAATGGCCGAAGGGGACATCCACACGTGTCGCGAGGGCGGGCTGTGGAAGAACCGGATCGAGGGCATCCGCCGGGTGGCGAACACCGCGGCGCGCCGGGCCGACGCGGTGTCGATCGGCCGGGAGATGGCGCAGGCGCGCGGGGTTGGCCACTACGTCCACGGAGAACCCCGGCCCAACGGCGACGGGGAGATCGTGGAGCAGCGTTCCTACCGGCCCGCGGCCTCTGCTCGGTGACCGGGTGTCCGGCCGTTTTCGGGGCGGTGCGGCGGAAATCGCTGTTTGTCCTCACCGGACGGGGGTATTCCCGGCGGACCGACCGAGACGGAGGACCGCCATGACCATGTCCGTGCGCACCGCAGCGGAGGCCCGGCCGCTGGGCAGAGTATTCCGGCTGCCCGGGGTCTACCGCCCGCAAGAGGACACCGCCCTGCTTTCCGGGGTGCTGGCCGCGGATACGAGCATCGGATGCGGAAAGCGCTGCGCGGACTTGGGAACCGGCAGCGGCGCGCTGGCGATCGCCTTGGCGCGCACGGGTGCCACGGTCGTCGCGGCGGACATTTCGATGCGGGCCTTGGCTTCCGCGTGGATGAACACCGTGCTGCGGGCTCTGCCGATCGGCCTGATCCGGGGCGGGCTCCCGGAAACAGTGGAAGCCGGGCCGTACGACGTCGTGGCCGCCAATCCTCCGTACGTGCCTTCTCCCGTGCCGGCGGTCCGCTCGAGTCGAGCATGGGACGCCGGGCCGGACGGCCGCGCGATGCTGGACCCGTTGTGCGCGGCCGCTCCTTCGCTGCTGACCCGCACTGGCGCGCTCTATCTGGTGCAGTCGACGATGTCCGATGTGGACAAGACCCGCTTCGCGCTGGCGGCGGGCGGGCTGCGCAGCGAAGTGGTCGCGCGGGCGGAAGTGCCGTTCGGGCCGGTGGTTTCCGGACGCCTGGACTACCTGATCGACCGCGGATTCGTGCGGCCCGGCGAGCGCACCGAGGAACTGGTGGTGCTCCGTGCCGCGCGATGAACGCCGGGTCCGGGTGGTGCCGGGCGGGCCGGTCCTGGTGGAGGGCCCGGTGGAAGTGTCCACTCCGGACGGAGACACGGTGCGGTCGGACCGGTTCGTCGTCGCGGTGTGCGCTTGCCGGCGCAGCAAGAGGTTTCCGTGGTGCGATACGAGCCATCGGAAGCGGGTGCGCGGCAGCGGGTGACTCGCGCACACACCGGAGGACTCCTTGCGGGAAGCTGATTCCCGCAAGGAGTCCTTCATGGACGTTGGCCGAGGTCAAGGCAGCGGCTGGCGGAGCGAAGACAGCCCGGCCTGCCAGCAGCCGAGCAGGTGCTGGTCGAGCTGCGCTTCCAGGAAGCCGGTGGCCTGGATGCCGAAGACGACGTCCGCGGCCAGTTCCGGTTCCGCGGCCAGCAGGCCGCCGACGACCTCGTGCCGCATGACCTGCTCGTGCACCGCGTCGGCCTCGATGTGCTCGGTGTAGAAGAAACGGCAGGCCGCGGGCGCGTCGAGGCGGCGCAGGATCCGGTCCATCCGCTGCGCGCCCGGGGCGGTGGTGATCTCCGCGGCGGCGAAGTGCCCGACCAGCGCCCCGCGCGACGCCCGGTGCAGGCCGAACATCGACATCATGTTGACCAGCGCGAGCATCGGCCCGGGAACGTGGTCCAGCAACGCCAGGTACCCGTCGGGCAGGCCGGCCGCCGCGAGCAGGTCGGCGAACAGCGTGGCGTGCACCCGGTCGGCGTGGCCGCCGCCGAACTCGTCGAATTCGACCGCGACCAGTCCGGCCTTCGCCGCACCGGAGAGCCGCGGGATGACCCACGCGTGCGGATCGGCTTCCTTCAGGTGGTAGATCGACCGGTGCGCGAACAGTTCGCGCACGTGCCACCATTCGCCTTCGGCGAGCAGGAAACCGACAGCTCCGTCGGCGTCGTGTTCGGTCAGCAGTCCGTCGAGTTCGGCGTCCACGTCGGAGCCGCCCGCGACCGCGTCGCGCAGTGCGGAGCGGAACGTGTTTTCCAGCTGTGCCCGGATTCTCAGCAGCGCGGTGTCCCATTCGCGTTCCGCGTCGACGCCGGGCAGCCCGCGGTAGTGCAGTTCGTAGCAGAGATGCAGGGCGAGGTGGAGATCGTCGCCGAACGGGTCGGCGTCGCGGAGGTCGACCGCGGTCTGGCTGCCTGGATCGCGCAGGAGTTCCAGCAGCGCCGCGGAGACCGGTCCGCGAGCGGTCGGCAGTGCGAGGAGGGAGGTCGTCATTTCCCCCGGGTACCCGCCTGGAGCGAGGTCACGCGTGGAACGGTGCGCGCGGCGAGCATCGCGACCACTCCGTCCGGCCCGGCTTTCCGTTGTGCGGCTGAACCAGTGCCGTTTCGCAACGCTGCTTGGACGAGCCGGTGGGCGAGTTCGCGGTCCCCGGCCGCTTGCAGCGCAGGTTCCGCATAACGGAGCAGATCGGCTAGGACGTCGGCGGCGGGCAGCGTTCTCGCGCGGACCGGGTCGACGAGGGCACCGGTGAGGCCGTGCCGCGTCGCCGCCCACACCGCCGCCGAACCGATTTGCGGATCGAGCGGAGATGCCTCGACGCCGCGTTCCAGGTCAGCGAGTGCGGACGCGACAAGTGCGCGCGACAGGACCGCTTGGACGAGCGTGCCGTCAACGGTCAACGGCACGTCGGCGACCCGCAGTTCGACCGTCGGATACCGGGGCGAAGGCCGAGCGAGCCAGAACGTCTGCTCGCGGTCCACCAGCGCGCCGCATTCCACCAGCGAGTCGACGAGACGCAGATGCTCGGCGTGCGAACGCGCGTGCGGGGCGAGCCCGGAGCCGGGAAAACGGGTCTGCAGAGCCATTCTCCAGCTGTGCAGCCCGGTGTCGCGGCCGCGGTCGAACGGGGAGTTGGCTGACAGCGCGAGCAGCGCCGGGAGCCACCGCGCGAGATGGTTCACGACCGCTACCGCGGTGTCCGCGTCCGGCACGCCGACGTGCACGTGGCAGCCGCAGGCCTCGTAATCGGCGGCCAGATCGCCGTAATGCGCGTCGATCCGCGCGTACCTGTCCGGCGGCAGCGGCTCGGCGGGGGAGCGGCGGGCGCCGACCGGGCTTCCGGTGGCCAGGAGCGCGCAGCCAGCGTCGGTCGCGGCGCGGGACAGCGCCAGGCGGCCGCGGCACAGCTGGTCGCGAAGCTGCGCCGCGGTCGTGCAGACGCCGGTGGCGTGTTCGACCTGGGTCGCGCGCAATTCCCGGTGGACGGCCGCGCCGTCCGCGAGCTGTCCGACCTTGCCGAGAACCTCGTCCGCGACGGGCATCGGGCGGCCGTCGTCCGGCGCGGCGAGCAGGAATTCTTCCTCGACGCCGAGTGTCGGTACGTCCATCGGCACCTCCCCGGATCGGAATACCCACGCGGCGGCGAGGCAATCCGCGGCGGTCCTTTCCCGGCACCGCGGCGTTTCCCGCGGAGGCCGGCGGGTATCCGGCGCGGCGACCGGCAGTCCGCGAAGGAGGCTTGATGGGCAACGACGATCGTCCGCACGGCGCGGTGATGCCGAGCGACGTCCCGCAGCGGCTCTCCTGGTTCGACCGGTTCGCGACGACGACGAGCGGTTACGTGTCGCACGCCTGGTTTTTCGTCGCCTGCGTGCTGCTGGTGGTGGTGTGGGCGCCGTCGATTTTC
This sequence comes from Amycolatopsis echigonensis, assembly GCF_002846615.1. Taxonomy (NCBI): domain Bacteria; kingdom Bacillati; phylum Actinomycetota; class Actinomycetes; order Pseudonocardiales; family Pseudonocardiaceae; genus Amycolatopsis; species Amycolatopsis echigonensis. Next base: position 7,034,477 of record NZ_PJMY01000003.1, read on the forward strand.
GTGTTCGGCACGGTCGACACCTGGCAGCTGGTGATCAACACGCTGACCTCGATCGTCACCTTTCTTCTCGTCGCGCTGCTGCAGAACACGCAGAAGCGGGCCGACGAAGCGGTGCAGCACAAGCTGAACGCGATCGCCGACGGGCTGAGCGACCTGATGGAGCACGTCGGCGGCGAAGATCCGGACGTCGACCGGGATCGCCGGGAACTGCGGCGCGCGGTCGGGCTGGAGGATCGGGAAAGCTCGGCGTGAACCCGGTTCAGGCGTGGAACCGGGTGGTCTCCGCGAGCGGGGCGCGCCCGACCGAGAACCGGTTGACCGGTGCGGCGCGGCCGGCGTAGCCGAACGCGATCCCGAACAGCAGGTTGCCGCGGTCGAGGCCGAGGGTTTCCCGGACCGTGTCCGCGTAGAAGCTCAGCAATCCTTGCGGGCAGCTGGAGACTTCGTGCGCCTCGTGGTCGTCGAAACCGATCCGCAGCGCGCCGGACAACGCGCCGCCTGCCGAGGCGGTTCTCGGCATGGCAGGACGTCCTCCCAAGGTAGCCACAAAAGTGCCCACTGGGCAACTTTCTGCTCGGGCGTCCTCTCGGTGTCGAAACGACGGAGCCGAATTCGTGGCGTAGGCAAGAGCGGCTCCGCACTGGGCCGCGGAAGACGAGGAGAGGCCGTCATGACCGAAAAAGTGAGCGCCACGCTGACCATCGCCGCGTCCGCCGAGCAGGTCTTCGCGGTGCTGGCGGATCCGGCCGCGCACGCCGCGATCGACGGCACCGGCTGGGTCCAGGCCGCGGTCGACCACGCCCCGCTCGCCGCGCCCGGCCAGCTCTTCCGCATGGGCATGCACCACGCCGACCACCCGGACGGCGACTACGAGACGGTCAACAAAGTGGAGGTCCTGGATCCGGCGCGAGCCATCGGCTGGGTGACCGGCTACCGGAAAGGCGACGGCGAACTGGAGTTCGGCGGCTGGCTCTGGCGGTACGACCTGGCACCGCTCGGCCCGGCCGGGACCGAGGTGACGCTGTCCTACGACTGGTCGGCCGTGCCGCAGTTCGTCCGCGACCGCGGCATCCAGTTCCCGCCGTTCGGTCCCGGCCACCTGGACGGCTCCTTGCGCCACCTGGCCGAGTTGTGCGCCGCCGGCTAGGCGAGCTTCAGCAGGAGTTCGCTCAGTTCGACCGGCATCGTGATCATGCAGTCGTGCCCGGTCGGCAGCTCCCACACCTGCGACGGCGTCCCGTTCGGCTGGATCGCGGGGACGGGACGGCGGACGATGCCCTTCGGGGTCGTGCCGACGCAGTGGATGTGCGTGCGCGGGATCGCTCGCGCGGCCGGGTTGTCCAGCCGCACCGGCTGCTGCAGGCAGCGCACCGGCTGGTCGGAGAGCATTCCGCGCAGCCATTCGAGGTCGGCCGGATCGGTGACGCCGAAGAGCCCGAACGGCGCGGGCTGCTCCGGCAGCGGCGGAACGCGCCAGCCGTCGCCGTGCTGCTGGGCGAGGTCGATCAGGCTCTGGCTGACCGGCTGGACGTCGACCGCGGTTTCGCCGTCCTCGGGCACCATCGCGTCGAGGTAGACCAGCTCGGCGACCCGGTCCGGCACCTCGTTCGCGGCCGACGAGACGACCAGCCCGGCGTAGCTGTGCCCGACCAGGACCACGTCCTGTTCGCGGCGGAGCACGTCCACGATGTCCTGGACGTGGGTGTCGAGCCCGATTTCGGGGCTGAGCAGGTGTTTCTTGTCGCCGTAGCCGGTCAGGGAGGGCGCGAGCACCCGGTGCCCGGCAGATTCCAGCAGCGGGACCACCCGGTCCCAGGCCCGGCCGCTGTGCCAGGCGCCGTGGACCAGTACGAACGTCGTCATCTCAAGGTTCCTCGTTCTCGGGATTCGCGGTTACCAGCAGTAACCCGGTACTGTTCGATAACCATCGTGATCGTCCGCGCGGCAGCGGGCAATAAGGCACTCATTAGTGCCTCGGTTCTCCGGAGGTAACCATGGCCGACCAGGTGTGCCGGACCCGAGTGGTCCTCGAGATCGTGGGGGACAAATGGGCGCTGCTGATCGTCCGCATGCTGCGCGACGGCCCGCGGCGGTTCACTGAGCTCAAAAGGGAAATCGAGGGGATCAGCCAGCGGATGCTCACGGTCACGCTGCGGGATCTGGAACGCGACGGGATTCTCACGCGGACTGTCCACAATGTCATGCCGCCGCACGTTTCCTACGAGCTGACGGCGATGGGCCGGACCCTTCGCGAGGCGACCGCGCCCTTGCTGGAGTGGAGCGTCGAGCATTTGGCGAAAATCGAAAAGGCGCGCGCGGACTACGACGCTCGCTGAACGGGCCGGTTCGCCGGACCGGCGCGGCAGCGGATCGCTTGACCGGCGCGCCGGCCACGCCTGGCCTGGGGTGTTCCCGTCCGGACCGGTGGCCTCGTCGTGGGGTTGATCTGACTGTGGTAGTTTTGATTCGGTCAGATAAAACTCCAGGTGGGGCGATGGATCGAACGTTCACGAACCAGGCGCGGCGGGCGCAGATCGTGCAGGCCGCGATCGACACGATCGCGGAGCTCGGCTACGCCAAGGCGTCCTTCGCGCAGATCACGAAGCGGGCCGGGCTGCGCAGCCCGCGGATGATCTCGTACCACTTCGCCGACAAGAACGACCTGATCCGTCAGATCGCCGTCGAAGTCTTCACCGCCGGCGCCCGCTACATCCACGAACGCACCGAGGCCGCGGCCACCGGTCTCGGCAAGCTCCGTGCCTACCTGGAAGCCAACCTGCAGTTCCTGCGCGACCACCCGAAGGAGGTCGCGGCGCTGACTGAGATCGGCAGGCATCTGCGCACCGACGAGGGGAAGGCCTACACCTCCACCAGCGCGCAGGAAGTCAGCGTGGAGAGCCTGGAAACCCTGCTGGCCCAAGGTCAGTCCGGCGGCGAGTTCCGGGACTTCGACGTTCGCTCGATGGCGATCATGATCCGCGCCGCGGTCGACGGCGCCGCGCAACGCCTGCGAGACGAACCGGAATTCGACTTCGACGCTTATGCGAGCGAAGTTGTCGCCGTCTTCACGCTCGCTGCTCGAAAACAGTAATTCGTCATGTCTGGGGGCACCATGATGACCGGCAATTCCGGCGTGCGCGCGAGCCTGCGACGGCTTCCGCTTCTAGAGATTTTGGCACCGCTCGTGCTGTTCTACGGTCTGCGCTGGCTGGGGGTGAATCAGTTTGTGGCGCTGCTAGCCGGAAGCGTCATCCCGGCTGTGGGTGCGGTGCGCGGTCTCGTCGCCGAACGGCGGATTTCCGGGGTGCGGGTGTTCGTGCTCGGCACCATGGCGGTCACCGTCGCCGGTTCCTTCATCTCTGGGAGCCCTCGTGCTCTGTTGTTGCGCAGCGCGATACTGACTGTCGCGCTGGGCTTCTTCTTGCTCTCGACGCTGTTTTTCCGTCGCCCGTTCCTGTATGAGGCGGCCCGGGTGGTATTTGACGAAGACAAACAACAGATCTGGGAACGGAATTGGGACGAGGTCCCGGTGTTCCGCCAGTTGCTGTGGCGGATCAGCCTGATCTGGGGCCTTGCCTGCCTGGCTGACGCCGCGGTCCGGGTCGTTGTCGCGCTGCTGCTGCCGGTCGACGTCGTGCCTGTCTTGGACGACGGACTCCTCGTGGTCACGCTGGTCGTCCTGGTGGCAGTCCAACGTTTCTACGGCAGAGCTTTCTTGCGACGCAACGGGCTTCGGCTGCACGGTGTGCACCTCGTTCCCTTGGCGGAGGCGTGATGCGCCAGGTCGCGCTGATCACGGGCGGTGCCAGCGGAATCGGCGCCGCCGCGGCCCGCCTGCTCGCCGCCCGCGGGATGCGGATCGTGCTCGTCGACCGGGACGAGGAGCGGGGCGCTGCCGTGGCCGCTGAACTGGACGGCCGGTTCGTCGCCGCCGATGTCGGCTCGCTGGCGGACAACGAGCGAGCGGTGCGGGTCGCGGCGGACGAGTTCGGGCGGTTGGACGTCGTGGTGCTCAACGCGGGCGTCCCCGGACGGTGCGGACTGGCCGATTTCACCGAACTGTCCTATCGGGACACCATGCGGACCAATGTGGACGGTGTGGTGTACGGCCTGCGTGCTTGCCTGCCGCTGGTGCGCCGCCAGGGCGAGGGGTCGGTCGTCGTGACGGCGAGTTTGGCCGGACTGACCGGTTCGCCGGACCTGTTCTACGCGACCAGCAAGCACGCCTTGATCGGCCTGGTTCGGTCGGCCGCGCCGCAGCTCGTCTCGGACGGCATCCGGATCAATGCTCTCTGTCCCGGTTTGGTGGACACGCCGGTCCTCGCGGGATTCCGTTCGTCGCTGGAGAAAGCCGGGCTCCGGATCGCCGATCCCGCCGAAGCCGCGGCGGCCGTGGAAACGATCCTGGCGAGCGGCGAGACCGGCGGCACGTGGGTCCTCCAGGCCGGTCGCCCGGCGAGTCTTGTGCCGGTGCCGGAAATCCCGCTTGCCGCTGGGTGAACGCGTCCCACCTCGTTCCGGCAGAGGGTTGGGCGAGTTTCGCCGTTTTGTACTCGGCTGGCGGCTGCGGCCTGTCCGGTTTGACCGGAAATTGAGGGACGCTGCCTGAGCTGCGTGTGCCCGAGCCGGAATTTGTCCGAGGACGTACTATCCTGGGCGGGCAGGGATGCGGGGACAGGCTTCGGCGGGCCGGACGGGCTGCTGCGGCGCGGGTGCGTAGTTAAGGTCGAGGGATGTCGACAGCAGTGGGTGGGGCAGCGAAAGGCGGCTCGCGGGTGGGGCGTCGGGTGAGCCTGGAGGCGCCGGCGGATCTCGCCGCGGCGCCGGGGTACGGGGCTCGGCGGCTGTACCAGGCGTATTTGGCGGCTTGGAATCGGCATGTCGATTCGGTGCTGACCGGGCCGCAGTTCGCGGTGCTGTCGGCGGTGCGGGCTTATCCCGGATTCGACCAGACCGCGTTGGCCAAGGCGGTGGCGCTGGATACGTCGACGATGGCTGATGTGTGCCGCCGGTTGGAGAATCGGGGGCTGATCGCCCGGGGGCCCGCGCCGCATGACGCGCGGGCGAAGGTGCTGACGTTGACGGAGGACGGGTTGGCCGCGTTTCGCGAGGTGACCCGGCGGACCCGGAAGCTGGATCAGGCGTTGCTGGCGGGCTGCCCGGAGGAGCGGCGGGCGGAGATCGCGGGGATGCTGAATGAATTGGGGGCGCTGTGGGAGGCGGTTGCTGAGCGTCCGGAGATTTGAGGTCTTTTTGGTGTGAGTCTGCTCGTCGCCTGGCGGCGACGTTGCAGGTGGGTGGTGCGGTGGGGCACCCCGAAGCTTGATTGTGCTGACGGTCTGGGGGTGCTTGTCAAGGCGGGAAAGATGCCTTGACAAGCACCCCCAGACCGCAGGGAGGCTTCGTATCGGGGTGTGGGGGAGGGGCTGGGTGCCTCGACGGTTGGGTGCGTCGGCTGCGGTCGGGTGCTTGGCGGGGTCGTTGCGCGCGGCTTGGGCTTGGGTGCCTGGGTTTGCGAGGGCGGGTTAGCGCGCCGAGATGGCGTTGGATACGGGTGCGCCGGGTCATGTGGGTGCGACGGACGCACCGGACGCCATATTGGGCACAATCCGACGCAGCCCATGCCGCATGGGGTGCGTCTGAGCGGCAGGTGTTGGTCTGTGAAGGGCTCTTGAGGAAATCTGCGTTCGTGAAGGGGCCCTTCATGGACGGCCGAGCGCCGCGAGGGGCTCCTTGGGGGAATCTAAGTCCGTGGAGGAGTCCTTCGCGGGCGGCGGGTCGCGGGGAATCCCCTGAGGGAATCTGAGCCCGTGAAGGGTCCCCTCGCGGATTGCGTCGCTGTCCCGGGGGGTGCTGTTCGGTGGTGGGCTTGGTGTTTCGCGGCTCGGGGGGTCTTGCGGAGCGGCACCGGCGGTGAGCGGGATGTCGGAGGAGTCCGGTCGGAGCGGGCTGCGCAGGCATCAACCTGGGCGCGGCATCAACTCGAGCGCGCCGTGCTGGGTCGGCAGGGGTGCGACTGTCTCGGCAGTGCTGTGTGCCGTCCAGAGGTTTCCAGGTCGCGACTGCCTGTGGAGAACCTGGCCTGAGCGGTCCGGCGAAAACCGCTGTGTCGCCTCGCTCGGTGACTGGTCCGGCACCCACCGCGCCCACAACACCTGGTCGTCCCGGAAATTCCCCGAAGACTATTGCGTGTTCGGATAATCCGTGTTCGGATTAACCGCAGCCGGGTGACGGGTCGAGCTAGCGGTAGGAGGTCAGCGGGTGGCGGCGAGTCAGTCTTTCGAGGTAGTGGTCGCCGGGGGCGGGTTGGGCGGGCTGTGTGCTGCGTTGTCGTTGCGGCAGCGCGGGTTGCGGGTCACGGTGGTCGAAGCGGCGCCGCAGCTGGGGGAGATCGGGGCCGGGATTCAGACTGCGCCCAATGCCAGCCGGATCCTGATCGGGTTGGGGTTGCGGCCTGAGTTGCAGAAGGTTCGGTGCGAACCGCAGGATCAGGTGCGGCGGAGGTGGGCTGACGGCAGCATTATCGCGCAGTTGCCGCTCGGGCAGCGGGTCGTCGACAAGTACGGGGCACCGTATTGGCATTACCATCGGGCGGATTTGCATTCCGTGCTGTTGCGGGCGTGCGTTGATCCTGACGGGGCCGGGCCGGTCGTGAAGGTGGCTACTGCGGCGAAGGTGGTCGATCTCGATCGCGGGAATCCGGAGAGGCCCGCGGTCATTACCGAGGACGGGCGCCGGTTTGAGGGCGACGTTGTCGTCGGGGCGGACGGGATCCGTTCCGCGGTAAGGGATCTCGCCGGGTTCGACGATACTCTCGCGTTTTCCGGCGAGATGGCGTATCGGGCGTTGATCCCGGGCGATTCGATCGCGGCGGATCCGGCGACGCGGTTCCTGGTCGATCGTTATCATTCTACGATTTGGTACGGGCCGGACAAGCACCTGGTGCACTACATGATCCGCGGCGGCGAATATCTCAACGTGGTGGCGATCGTGCCGTGCACGGAGGAAGTCGAGAAGAACTGGAGTGCGCCGGCGAGCGCGGAGCAGCTCGCGGCTGAGTATTCCGATTGGGACGACCGCGTGCCGACGATGCTGTCGAAGGCCAAGGACGACGTCTCGGTCTGGGCGATGTACCGGCGGCGCCGCGATCCGGTGTGGGTGGACGGGCGCGTCGCGTTGCTCGGGGACGCTTGTCACGCAATGCTTCCGTATCAGGCGCAGGGTGCGTCGCAGGCGATGGAGGACGGCGCGGTTCTCGCGGAGGAGCTGGGGCAGGCCACCCGCGAAGGGATCGACAACGCGCTGACCCGGTATGTGCACCGGCGCGCCAAGCACGCGGGGATGGTGCAGGACGCATCCTTGCGGAACATGAGTTTTTACCATATGCCGGACGGTCCGGCGCAGCGCGAGCGCGACGAAAAGCTGCGGAGTTTCGACGGCGAGTCCGATGTGTCCTACGACTGGCTGTGGAACGGGACTCCGCTCAACGACCCGGACAACGAATCCATTCACTACCAGTTCGCCCGATAGCACGAACGGCCCACGCAGACTTTCGCAAAGGAGCAAAGCTATGCGTACCGGAGACCAGGTGGTCCAAGACTTGCCGTGGCGCTGGCGCGTCCAGGGCAAGATCTTCCTCATCGGCGGGCTCGGCTACATGTTCGACGCCTGGGACGTGGCGCTGAACGGATTCCTCACCCCGTTGGTGGGCACGGAATTCGGGCTGTCGGCCACGCAGCGGGGATTTGTCGCCACGGCCAATCTGATCGGCATGGCGGTGGGCGCGGTCGCCTGGGGGACGGTCGCGGACCGGATCGGCCGCAAGCGGGCGTTCAGCATCACGTTGCTGTTGTTCGCGTTCTTCTCGGTGTTCGCCGCGTTGTCGCCGAACATCGAGGTGTTCCTGCTGCTGAGGTTCCTCGCCGGAGTCGGGCTCGGCGGCTGCATTCCGGTGGACTACGCGATTGTCAGCGAGTTCTCGCCGCGCAAGCAACGGGGGCGCGTACTGTCCGCGATGGACGGTTGGTGGCCGGTCGGCACCACGCTCGCGGGGGCGTCGGCGACGCTGCTGGTTCCGGTTTCCGGGAACTGGCGGTGGATGCTGGTGCTGATGATCCTGCCCGCGGTGCTGCTGTTCTGGGCCCGGCGCGGGGTTCCGGAATCGCCGTTGTATCTGGTCCGCAAGGGGCGCGAGGCCGAAGCCCGGCTGGTGATCGACGATCTCGTCGAACGCACGGGTGCGCCGAAAGAACAGTACCGGATTCCGGCGGCGATCCAGGAAGACAAGCGGGCCGGCGGGGTGTTCGCGGCGGCCGATCAGCTGCGGCGGGTCTGGGCGTACAACCCGAAGGTCACCGGGGTCGCCTGGGCATTGTTCATCACCGTGATGCTGGTGTACTACGCCGCGCTGAGCTGGATGCCTTCGATCCTCAAGGCGCAGGGCTTCGGGGAGATCGCCGCGTTCGCTTCGACCACTTTGATGAACGCGCTCGGTATCGTCGGCGTCGTGGTGGCGGTGTTGCTGGTGGACCGCATCGGCCGCAAGCGGGTGATCGCCGCGGCCGGGCCGGTGGCTGCGGTCACGCTGGTGATTTTCTCGCTGGTGCTCGGGTCGGCCGGGGCCGCGGTGGTGGCGATCGGCGCGTTCGGGCTGTTCTCGCTGGTGGTCATTCCGGTGATGTACGCGTTCGTATCCGAGCTGTACCCGACGGAGCTGCGCGCGTCGGGCTTCGGCTGGGCGTCGTCGTCCAGCCGAGCGGTCACCGGGTTCGCGCCATTGCTGTTCGGCAGCGTGCTGTGGCCGGTGCTCGGGCTGCCGCTGACGTTCACGCTGCTCGGCCTGCTCGTCGTCGGGGCCGTGGTGTTCATGGTCTTCTGCGCGCCGGAAACCCGGGGCCGGGAGCTGGACCGGATCGCCGACGAGACCGCGCCCGCGCCGAACCAGTCCGAAATGGACGCAGTCTGATCCGCCGCCGCAGAAAGGGAATCGCATGAAGCCCGCCGCGTTCGCCTACCACCGGGCGCACGACGTCGCCGACGCCGTCGGCCTGCTTTCCGACCTCGCCGGGCGAGGGCGGGAGCCGAAAGCGATCGCGGGCGGGCAGAGCCTGATGCCGATGATGAGCTTCCGCCTGGCCCGCCCGAGCGACCTGGTCGACCTCGGGCGGCTGCGGGACCTGCCGGGGATGACCGAGATCGCGCGGACCGGTCCGGCGCTCCGCATCGGCGCGATGACGACGCACCGCCAGGTCGAGCTGGCCGCGCTCGGCCCGGGTTTCGCGGTGCTGGCGGAGGCGATGCGGTACGTCGGGCACCTGCCGATCCGGTCCCGGGGCACGGTCGGCGGCAGTCTCGTGCACGGCGACTCCACTGCGGAGTGGTGCATGCTCGCGCTGCTGCTGGACGCGGTGATCGTCGCCGAAGGCCCGGACGGCCGCCGTGAAATCCCGGCCGGGGAGATGTTCTACGGCTTCTACGCGACCGCGGTGGAGGCGGACGAGGTCGTCACCGAGGTCCGGTTCACCCGGGCGGCGCCGAAGGCCGCGTTGACCGAGTTTTCCCGCCGTGCCGGGGATTTCGCGACGGTCGCCGCGGCGGTGACGCTCGAGCCTCGCGCGGACGGATCGCTGGAAGGCGGCCGGGTGGTGCTCGGCGGGGTCGCGCCCGCACCGATGCGGGTTCCGGAAGCCGAGGCGGTGCTGGCGGACGGCGAACCGGGACCGGAGTTGTTCGCCGCGTGCGGGCGGGCGGCGGCGGAGGCGATCGACCCGCGGAGTGACGCGCAGGGGAGTGCGGACTACCGGCGTGCGCTGACGAGGACGTTGGTGGCACGGAGCCTGGGCCAGGCGTGGGAAAAGGGAGAGCGGTGATGGCGAGTTCGCCCGAAGAACCCCGGTTCGACGGCCGGGGCGGCAAGTGGATCGGCGCGTCCGTGCGCCGTCGCGAGGACCCGCGGCTGGTCACCGGTCGGGGGCGGTTCGTGGACGACATCCACCTCCACGGCATGCTGCACGCCGGGTTCGTGCGCGCGACCGTCGCGCACGGCAAGATCACCGGACTCGACCTCAGCGCCACTCGCGAGGTGGACGGCGTCGTAGCCGCGTACTCGGCGGAAGACCTCCAGCTCGGCGACATGGTCGCGCTGCTGGACCGCCCGCCCGAGGAGTTCACCCCGACCACGATGCCGATCCTCGCGCGCGGAAAGGTCCGGTTCGTCGGCGAGCCGATCGCGCTGGTCATCGCGAAGGATCCGTACGCGGTCGAGGACGGCATCGAGGCCGCTCAGGTGAGTTACGAGGTCCTCGACGCTGTCGTCTCCGAGGAAACAGCGCTCGCCGAGAATGCGCCGTTGGTGCACGAGGACGCGCCGAGCAACGTGCTGCTCGATGTCACGGCGTTCGACACCCCGGGCGTGGACGAAGCGTTCGCGGACGGGTGCGTGATCGAACTCGTCACCCGCAGCGGACGGCAGAACGCGCTGCCGCTCGAGACGCGCGGCGCGGTGGCGTCCTGGGACGACCGCGACGAGCAGCTCCTTGTCCAGACGTGCAGCCAGGTGCCGCATCAGGTCCGTACCGTGCTGGCGCGGTCGCTGCGGATCCCGGAGCGTTCAGTGCGCGTCGTGGTCCCGGACATGGGCGGCGGCTTCGGGCAGAAATGCGTCGTGGGGCGGGAGGAAATCGCCGTCGCGGCGGCGGCGAAACTGTTGCGGCGTCCGGTCAAATGGATCGAGGACCGCAGCGAAGCCCTCGCGTCCGGGTTCCTGGCGCGCGAGCAGCGGTACCGCACGCGCGCCGCGTTCACTCCGGACGGCGAACTGACCGCGCTGGAGTCCGACATCGTGTGCGACATGGGCGCGTACTCGTGCTATCCGTTCACCGTCGGCATCGAACCTCTGATGGCGGCGGCGGAAATGCCGTCGGTGTACCGGGTTCCGGCCTACCGGGTGCGGGCAAGAGCGATCACGAGCAACAAAGCGCCGACTGCGCCGTACCGCGGGGTCAGCCGTCCGCAGTACGTCATGGTGATGGAGCGGATCATGGACCTGGCCGCGCGTCGGCTCGGCCTCGACCCGGTCGAGATCCGCCGCCGCAACGTGATCACCGAATTCCCGTACGTGGGCATCAACAAGGTGACCTACGACCCCGGCAGCTACCTCGAATCGCTGGAGCTGGCCGAGAAGATCCTCCGCGACGAGGGCTGGTACGAGCTGCGCGAGAAGAACCCGTACCTCGGCATCGGCTACAGCTGCTTCTCCGAGCGCACCGGCTACGGCTCGGAGGCGTTCGCGAAGCGGAAGATGACCGTCGTCCCGGGGTTCGACGTGAGCGAGATCCGGATGGACCTCACCGGTTCGATCGTGGTCACGAGCGGCACGATCAACCACGGGCAGTCCCACGAGACGACGTTCGCGCAGATCGTCGCGGAACGGCTCGGCGTCGACCTCGCCAAGGTCAAGCTGCGCCAGGGCGACACCGAGCGGATTTCCTACGGCTGGGGCACTTTCGCGTCGCGCTCGGTGACCATCGGCGGCTCCGCCGTGGCGACCGCGGCGACCCGGCTGGGCGAGCAGCTCTGCGTGATCGCGGCGCATCTGCTGGACACCCGCGTCGAGAACGTCGGCCTCGACGGCGACGGCGGCGTGATCCAGCTCGACGACCCCAGCCGCCGGCTTTCCTTCGAGGAGATCGCCGACGTCGCGTACCTGCGCAGCCACCTGCTGCCCAAGGAAGCCGAGCCGACGCTCACCGCCACCGCGGCGTTCGACGTCCCCGGCGACGGGACGTTCTCGAACGCCACGCACGCGGTCGTGGTGGAAGCCGACCCGGGCACCGGCCAGGTGAAAATCCTCCGCTACGCCTGCGTCGAGGATTGCGGCGTGGTGATCAACCCGAAGGTGGTCGACGGGCAGGCGCGCGGCGGGATCGCGCAGGGCATCGCCGGCGCGCTGTTCGAGGAGGTCACCTACGCGGAGAACGGCGAACCGTCGGCGGCGAGTTTCATCGACTACCTCGTGCCGACCGCCGCGGAGATTCCCGACATCACCGTCGACCATCTCGAAACCCCGTGCGCCTTCACCGAAAGCGGCGCGAAGGGAGCCGGGGAGGGCGGCACGATCGGCGCGCCCGCCGCGGTCCTGAACGCGGTCAACGACCTCCTCTGGCGCACCGGGGTCCAGTTGGAGCAGACCCCGATCCACCCTGAGGCCGTCCTCGCCGCGCTCGCTGTGACTGACCTGGCCGACCGGGAGAAAGCGGGAACCGGAGCATGACCGACAAACAGCTGATCGTCCTGACCGTCAACGGCGAGGAGCACGAACTGCTCGTCGAACCGCGATGGACGCTGCTCGACGTGCTCCGGCACCACGTGGGGCTCACCGGCACGCACGTCGGCTGCGAGCACGGTGTGTGCGGAGCGTGCACGATCCTGGTCGACGGAGAACCGGTGCGCGCCTGCCTGATGTACGCAGTGCAGGCGGAAGGCTGCGCGATCCGGACCGTCGAGGATCTCGGCACCCCGGAGGAGCCGAACGACTTGCAGCAGGCGTTTTCGGAACACCACGGGCTGCAGTGCGGCTTCTGCACGCCCGGATTCCTGATGCTCGCCGAAGGATTCCTGGCCCAGGAACCGTCGCCGACGCGGGAGCAGATCCGGGAGACGGTGTCGTCGAACCTGTGCCGCTGCACCGGGTACCAGACCATTGTGGACGCGATCGAGGCCACCGCCGCGCAGCGCTCCACCGAATCCGGCAGGAAAGAGGACGCCGTCCGATGATTCTCGAGAACACCCTTGACCTTCCCGGCGATCCGGACACGGTGTTCGCGCTGCTCAACGACGTCGAGCGGGTCGCGGGCTGCCTGCCCGGCGCGGTGCTGGAGGGCCGGGACGGCGAGTCCTACCTCGGCAGGGTCAAGTTCAAGGTCGGCCCGGTCAGCGCCGCGTACGCGGGCAAGGTCCGGTTCACCGAGATCGCCGAGGCCGAGCGCCGGCTGCGGCTGTCGGCGCGGGGCGCGGACAGCCACGGCAACGGCGACGCGGAAGCGGACGTCACGCTGACCCTGGTGCCCGGTCCGAAGGGTTCGTCGCTGAACCTGCGCACCGATCTCGTGGTGCGGGGCAAGATCGCGCAGTTCGGCAAGGGCGCGATCAGCACGGTGTCGAACCGGATCCTGCAGCAGTTCGCGCAGAATCTCGGTGCGCTGCTGGAAAACGGCGGAAGCGCACCGGCTCCGGCGGCAGCGGCGACCGCCACCGCGCCTGCCTCGGATTCGCTCGACGGCTTGGCGATGCTGCTCCCGCCTGGTGCCAAGCGTTATCTCCCCGTCGTCGCGGCGGGCGCGCTGGGGCTGTTCCAAGGCTGGCTGCTCGGCCGGATCCGGTCGCAGAACAAACTGATCAAGGAGCTGCTGCGTGAACGCGCCTGAAAACGGACTGCACGGCGCAGAGACGGACCAGACCTATGCCCGCGCGGGTTTCGGCGCCGCGGTGCCGAGAGGGACCTCGCCGGTGCTGGTCGTGGTCGACCTGACCCGCGGCTTCACCGAACCGGAATTCCCTTCCGGCGCGGACCTTTCCGCCGAAGTCGAAGCAGCTGACACGCTGGTCCGGGCCGCGCACGAGAGCGGGGCTCCGGTCGTCTGCACCGCGATCAGCTACACCCCAGCGGAGGCGGACGGCGACGCGATCGCCTGGCTGCGCAAAGCTCCCGGCATGCGCAGCCTGCGCGACGGAAGCGCCGAAGTCGCGCTCGACCCTCGGCTGGAACGGCACGACACCGACCACCTGATCGTCAAAAAGGGTGCATCCGCGTTCCACGGAACGGGCCTCGCCGCGCTGCTCACCGGCCTGGGCGCGGACACCGTGCTGGTCTGTGGCGCGACGACCTCTGGGTGCGTACGAGCGACGGCAGTCGACGCTGTCCAGTCCGGCTTCAACACACTCGTCGTCCGCGACGCTTGCGGCGACCGGGCGCGCGGACCGCACGACGCCGCTCTCTTCGACCTGCAAGCCAAATACGCCGACGTGATCGACCTGGGCGAGGGCGTCGAGCTGCTCGCCAAGGCCCGCTGAACCCCGGAAGGAGTTCCCGCATGTCCGCAGTGTCCGACCGGGTGCTGACCCAGCCCGCGCTCGCCGAACTGGCGAACGTCCCGGCGACGAGCGTCTGGGTGCGGTCCGGTTCCGTCCGGCTGCACGTCCTCGACTACGGCCCGGCCGACGGCGTCCCGCTCGTGGTCCTGCCCGGGATCACCAGCCCGGCGATCACCATGGACTTCGTCGCCCGCGAGCTGACCGACCTGGTCCGCCCGCTGGTGCTCGACATCCGCGGCCGCGGCCTGTCCGACGACGCGCCCGGCGCCGGGCCGTTGCACGGCTACGACCTCGATGCCTACGCCTCGGATGTCGACGCCGTCATCGACCAGCTGCAGCTGTCCGATCCGGTGCTGCTCGGCCACTCGATGGGTGCGCGGATCGCCGCGAAGGCCGCGAGTTCCGCGCACGGCACGATCCTGGCGGACCCGCCGATGAGCCACGCGGACCGGCCGTATCCGACCACTTTGGACACTTTCGCCGCGCAGCTGGACCAAGCCCGGCGCGGTAGCGACGCGGACGAGGTCGCCGCCTCCTGGCCCCGGTGGCCGCGCCGGGAACAGGAACTGCGCGCCGGCTGGCTCGCGTCGTGCTCCCGGACCGCGATCGCCGCGACGCACGCCGGGTTCGAGTCCGAGGAATTCCTTCCCCTGTGGGAGAAACTGACCGGACCGGCGGTCCTGCTGTTCGGAAAGGACAGTCCCGTGGTGACGCCGGAGGACGTCGCCGCGCTGGCTGAAGCCAACCCCGCGCATCCGCTCGTGGGCATCGAGAACGCCGGGCACATGATCTTCTGGGACGAGCCGGAGCCCGCCCTGCAGGCGCTGCGGTCGGCGTTGCAAGACCTGCTCGCCGCGCGCTCACCCGCCGTGCCGTGAAGGACTCCTTGAGGGAATCTGATTCCCTCAAGGAGTCCTTCACGGACCGTCGGCACATTACGCGTACTCGGATAATCCGTATTCGGACAATAAAGGAGGTCGCCATGGACCAGAACCTGTTCAACGACATCTGCTTGCGCCAGCTGACTTTTTCGGGCGTGCACGAGGGGGAGACGGTCGTCGTGCTGACGCGCGGCGCCGAGCGCGCGGAGTACGCGGATGCCTTCCTCTGGGCCGCCCAGCAGCTCGGTGCCGCGACCTACCACATGCGGCTGCCGTCGCCGGCGAGCGCGTCCGGCGCGTGGGCGGTCGGGGATTCCGGCCTTGACCAGCTGCCGCTCGCCGTCGAGGCGCTGAAGGCCGCGGACATGGTCGTGGACTGCACGTTCCTGCTGTTCAGCGAGGAGCAGTTCGCGATCCAGGCCGCCGGCACCCGGATCCTGACCGCCGTCGAACCGCCCGAGCTGCTGGCCCGGCTGATGCCGACGAAGGAACTGCGCGAGCGCGTCGAGATCGGCGCGGAACTGCTGGCCAAGGCCAAGACCATGCGGATCACCAGCCCGCACGGGACGGACGTGACCTACCAGCTGGGCGTGTACCCGACGATGAGCGAGTACGGCTACACCGACCAGCCGGGCCGCTGGGACCACTGGCCGGCGGCGTTCGTGTTCACCGGCGGTTCCGACGACGGCGTGGACGGCAAGATCGTGCTCGCGCCCGGCGACGTGCTGCTGCCGTTCAACACCTATGTCCAGACGCCGGTCGAGCTGACCATCGAAAAGGGCTTCATCCAGGACATCCGCGGCGGCGCGGGCTCGTCCGGCCTCGACGCCGACCTGCTGCGCAGCTACATCGAGTCCTTCCACGACCCGCGTGGCTACGGCATGTCGCACGTCGGATGGGGCCTCGACGAGCGGGCGCACTGGCACGGCCTGACCCAGTTCCCCGGCGGCATGGGCATGGAACTGCGGAGCTTCTACGGCAACGTGATGTTCTCCATCGGCCCGAACAACGAACTCGGCGGCCCGAACGACACGGCCTGCCACTTCGACATCCCGATGCGCGGCAACAGCCTGTACCTCGACGACGAGCTGATCGTCGACGCGGGCGAGCTGACCGTGAAGGACATGCGCCCGGCGGCGAAGCGATGACCGACCACCACATCGGGATGATCGTCCCGAGTTCCAACCTGACCATGGAAACCGAGCTGCCGCGGATGCTGCGCGCCCGCGAGGAGCGGTACCCGGAGGACCGGTTCGTCTTCCACTCCGCCCGCGCGCGCATGCAGCACGTGACACCGGAGCAGTTGCGCGCGATGAACGCCCAGGCGGAACGCGCGGCGACGGAACTGGCCGACGCGCGGCCGGGCGTCGTGGCGACCGCGTGTCTGGTTGCGATCATGGCCCAGGGACCGGGTTATCACTGCACCGCCGAGGAGTCGATCAGGTCGGCGTTGCGCGCGGAGGGCTCGGATGCGCCGGTGGTTTCGTCCGCGGGCGCGCTGTTGTCCGGGATCGCCGCGCTGGAGGCGAAGCGGGTCGCGATCGTGACGCCGTATATGAAGCCGTTGACCCAGGCGGTCGTCGAGTACCTGGAGGACGCGGGCGTCGAGGTGGTCGACTCGCTCTCGCTGGAGGTGCCGGACAACCTGGCGGTGGCGCGGCTCGACCCGGCGGATCTGCTTGAGCACTACCGGAAACTGGACCTGTCGCGGGCGGACGCGCTGGTGCTGTCGGCGTGCGTGCAGATGCCGTCGCTGCCGTCGATCCAGCCGGTGCAGGACGCGGTGGGCATCCCGGTGCTGTCGGCGGCCACGGCCACGACGTTCCGGATTCTCGGCGAGCTCGGTCTCAAGCCGGAGGTGCCGGGGGCGGGGCATTTGCTGAGCGGGAAGGTGTCGGCGGCGAAGGCTGCCTAGCGCGGAATCCCGAGGCCAGGCTGGTCTGTCCTCGGGATTCGCCGGTTACCGACGGCGGGCGGCCACCCGTTCGCGGACCCGCGGCGCGACCTCCCGGGCGAACAGCCGGATGGCGTCGGCGGAGTCCGCGGACAGGAGAAACGCGCTCATCCCGTGCGTGAGCGCGAGTTCGGCGAGCTGGTCCGCCCATTCGCCGGTGCTGCCGGACGGAATCCCCGGCAGGTTGTACAGCCGCCGGATCTCGGCGGGGGACCGGCCCGCCTTCCGGGCCGCTTCGTCGATGAGCGCGTTCGCGGCGGGCAGGCGCTCCGGCGGGACGCGGGTCATGCTCGGCAGCCAGCCGTCCGCGGACCGGCCGATCAGGCGCAGCGTCCGCGGGCCGAGCGCGCCGAGCCAGAGCTCCATCCGGTGTGCGGGGAACGGGCCCGGCGGAGCGCCGGCGAGCCGGTGATGCGAGCCGGACACGCTGGCCGGCGGCCCGGGTGTCCACAGTGCACGGACGACTTCGATTGCTTCCGTGAGCGCGTCGAAGGCTTCGCCGGGGGTGTACCGCGGACCGCCTTGGGCGGCGATGTCGCCCCAGTACGCGCCCGCGCCGAGGGCGAGTTCGGCGCGGCCGCCGCTGAGCAGGTCGAGACTCGCCGCCGAGCGCGCGAGCACCGCGGGCGGGCGCAGGGGCAGGTTGGCGACGTTGGGGAACACGCGCACCCGCTCGGTGCGCGCCGCGAGGACGCTCAGCACGGTCCACGCGTCGAGCAGATCCGGCCGGTACGGACGGTCCGGCACGCTGAGCAGCTCGAGCCCGGCGGTGTCGGCGGCTTCGGCGAGCGCGGTCGCCGCGCCGGGGTCGGCGGCTTCCGGCAGGAGGACGACGCCGAACTGGAGGTCGTGGCCGTAGTCAGGCATGCGTCGCCGGAAATCGTGTCATGACGACATGATTACCTAACGACATTAGTTCTGTCCAGCGGCTAGGATCCGGGCATGGACGAACTGCGCCCGCCGACCCTGCTCGCGCTGCCCTCGTACCTGGCCGGGCACGTCGCGCGGATCGGACGCCGGGAGCTCGTCAGCGCGCTCGAGGCGCACGACCTCCGGCTGCCGCATTTCGCCGTGCTGGCCGGTCTTTCCGACTTCGGGCCGCTGGCGCAGCACGCGCTCGCCGACCGGCTTGGGCTCAACCGCAGCCACCTCGTGGGCTACCTGGACGAACTGGAGCGCCGGGAGCTCGTCGGCCGCGAACGCGACCCGGACGACCGGCGGCGCCAGCGCGTCACGCTCACCGAGGCCGGGAAGACGCTGACGCGGGAGCTGAAAGCCGAGGCCAGCCGTTCGCAGGACGCGTTCCTTGCCGAACTGTCCGCCCGAGAACGCGAAACGCTGATTTCCCTGCTGCGGCGGGTGGTGGTCGCGGACGACCGGGCGCGGTCCGGGGCCGGGCCGGGAGAGTAGTTCCGTTTCGGGTGGTTGCCGTGCGGCGCAACGGGTAACCGGAGGTTTCCCGACACCCGAGGAGGCAGCATGGCCGCACCCACCCGAACCGATCTGATCACCGTGATCACCGACGACCACCGCGACGTCGAGCGGGTGTTCGCCGAACTCGAGAGGGAACCCGAGGCGGGCAACCGGAAAGACGTGGTCGACCACGTGATCGCCGAGCTGGTCCGGCATTCCGTCGCCGAAGAGCAGCACATGTACCCGGCCGCGCGCAAGCACCTCGACGGCGGCGACCAGATCGCCGACCACGAGATCGAGGAGCACGCCGAGGCCGAGAAGGTGATGAAGCAGCTCGAGCGCAAGAACCCCGGGGAACCGGAGTACGAGGAGCTGCTCGGCAAGCTCATCGCCGACGTCCGGCACCACATCAAGGACGAGGAGAACGACCTGCTGCCGCGGCTGCGGGAGGCGTGTTCGGCCGAGGAGCTGGACAAGCTGGGCGAGCAGGTGCTGGCGGCGAAGAAGATCGCGCCGACCCGGCCGCATCCGGCCGCGCCGAGCAAGCCGCCGGCGAATCTGATCCTCGCGCCGGGAGCGGCGTTCGTCGACAAGATCCGCGACGCGCTGAGCGGGCGGAAGAGCTGACCGGACGGAAGAGCGGAACGATGACAGACGACGTGTTCGTGCTCGGTCTTGACGAGGAGAACGAGCGCATCCTGAGAAGACTCCCGTCCGCGGCCGGGCTGCGGTTCCGCCCGCTGCTCAGCCCGGACGAGCTGCAGCACGGCGAGATCGACTTCCCGGACCTGATGGAGAAGGCCCGCCAGCAGCTGGACGATTTCGACGGCGAGCCCGCCGCGATCGTGACCTATTGGGATTTCCCGGCCGCCAGCATGGCCCCGCTGCTGTGCGAGGAGCACGGCCTCCCGCACGTGCCGCTCCCGGCGGTGCTCAAATGCGAGCACAAGTACTGGAGCAGGCTCGAACAGCGGAAGGTGATCGACGAACTGCCGCCGTTCGGCATCGTCGACCTGGACGGGGACCCGCAGCCGCCGCCGGGGGTGGACTTCCCGATGTGGCTGAAACCGGTCAAGGGATTCTCGTCGGAACTGGCGTTTCACGTGCGGGACAAGCAGGGCTTCGCGGACGCCGTCGAAGAACTGCGGGAGGGCGTCGGACGGGTCGGGGACCCGTTCGAGGACGTGTTGCGCCAGGTCGATCTGCCGCGCGAGATCGCCGAGGTGGGCGGGGCCGCCTGCCTGGCCGAATCCGAACTGCACGGGGTCCAGGCGGCGGTCGAGGGGTACGTCTGGAAGGGCGAGGTGCACGTCTACGCCGCGCTGGATTCGCTCGATTTCCCCGGCCGGTCCTCGTTTCTGCGGCACCAGTACCCGTCGCAGCTGCCGGACGAGACCGTCCGGCGGATGGCCGACATCGCCGAACGCGTGATGCGGCAGATCGGCTTCGAGAACGGCACGTTCAGCATCGAGTTCTTCTGCGACCTGCAGTCCGGGCAGGTGTGCCTGCTGGAGATCAACCCGAGGCATTCGCAGTCGCACGCGGAGCTGTTCGAGCTGGTCGACGGCGTGGCCAACCACGAGATCATGGTCCGGCTCGGGCTCGGGCTGGAACCGCGTTTCCCGCGCGGCCGAGGGCAGTACCGCATCGCCGGCCGTTGTTACGTGCGCCGGTTCGACGGCGACGCGGTGGTGACCCGGATTCCGACCGAGGCGGAGATCTCCGCGCTGTGCGAGGAACTCGGCGGCACGACGGTCTCGATCACGCCGGAGGAAGGCCAGCGGCTGTCCGACCTGCCTGAGCAGGACAGCTACTCGTTCGAACTGGCGGAGCTGATCATCGGCGCGGACACCGAGGACGAACTCGAGGCGAAGTACCAGAAGTGCACGGAACGGCTGCGCTTCGAGTTCGAGGACTGAGGACTGAAGGGGAGAAGCGAAGGTGGACGGCGACGTCGAGACGCTGTATGAGAACCAGTTGTGGAAGAACCGCGTGGAGGGACACCAGCGCGCGGCGAACACGACGAAGTCCCGCGAGGAAGCGGTGAAAACGGGACGGCATATGGCGAAGGCTCGGCGCTCTGTCCACATTGTCCGGACCGAGGACGGGAAGGTGGCGAGCCGCGACGACTACCGGACGAGTCGTCGCGGCGTGCCGCTTCCGGTGGAGCCGGAGTGACCCCGGGGGGTCAGCGGCGGAGGATGCGTTCGAGATGGTTGCGGGCCTGGCGGCCCTCGGGGATCTGCTGCATGAGCCAGTTGTGGAACATGCCGGGGTATTCGGCGTAGTCGACGTCGATCCCGGCGTCGCGGGCGCGGGCGGCGAAGCGGCGGGCGTCCGGGAGGAGGACGTCGCGGGTGCCGATGAACAGGCTGAACGGCCCGAGTCCGGTCAGGTCCGCGTAGAGCGGGCTGATCCGCGGGTCGTGCGGATCGGTGCCCTCGGCGTACATCTTGCCGGCCTCGCGCAGCCCGGTGATGCCGAGCATCGGGTCGTGCTCGTCCAGCACGACCGAAATCGGGTCTTCCAGCGTCACGTCCAGCCACGGAGACAGCAGAATCGTCTGTTTCGGCTGCGGCCGGCCCTCGTCCCGGAGCCGTTGCGCGACCGCCAGCGCGAGCGCCGCACCGGCGGAATCCCCGGACAGGACGGTGTTTTCCGCTGGCTCGGCGCCGAGCGTCTGCTCGAACGCGGCTTGCACCATGGGGAGCGTTTCGACGTTGCTGTGCCGCGGGACGAGCGGATAGATCGGCAGCGTGACCGTGCAGCCGAGCCGGCGCACCAGATCAGCGGCGAACTCCCAGTGGTGTGATTCGATTTCCTCGACGTAACCGCCGCCGTGCAGGTGGAAGACATGCAGTCCGGCCTTGGCGCGCGGCCGCACGGTCCAGCACGCGTACCCGTGCACCTCCCGGTGCTCGAGGTCGAAATGCTTGCGCAGCTTCCGCGGCGGCCGGGCTTGCGACGGCCGCTGGTGGCGGTGCAGGCGCTGGTGCAGCACGCGGGCGTCGTCGTAGAAGGCCTTCTGCCGCGTCGCGCGCAGGTAGGCCTGATACAGCTGGGCTTTCAGGCTGATCATGCCGGACGGATACCCGATTTCCCGCTGCGGGCAACACCGTTTCGTGCGCGCCGGGCCGGGTACCCGGCAGACATGATCACGCGCGCACTCCCTTCGCTGCCGTACGAGATCATCGAGGACGAGGACGTCCGGATCCCCGTTTCGGACGGCACCCGGCTGGCGGCGCGGATCTGGCGGCCCGCCGGATCGGAATCGCTGCCCGTGCCGGGAATCGTCGAGTACATCCCGTACCGCAAGCGAGACCTGACGTCCGTCCGCGACTCGATCCACCATCCTTATCTCGCGGGGCACGGCTACGCCTGCGTGCGCGTCGACCTGCGCGGCTCCGGCGAGTCCGAGGGCGTGCTCGCGGACGAATACCTGGAACAGGAACAACAAGACGCCGAGGACGTGCTGGCCTGGCTCGCCGACCGGCCCTGGTGCGACGGGCGCACCGGCATGATGGGCATTTCCTGGGGCGGGTTCGCCGCGCTGCAGGTCGCGGCGCGGAAACCGCCGAGCCTCGGCGCGATCGTCATCTCGTCGTTCACCGACGACCGGTTCGCCGACGACATGCACTACATGGGCGGCTGCCTGCTGTCGGACAACATCGCCGAGTCCGGGACGATGTTCGGCGAGGCCACGATGCCGCCCGATCCGGCGCTGGTGGGGGACCGCTGGCGCGAAATGTGGCTGGAGCGGCTGGAAAACTGCAGCCTGTGGGCCGAACAGTGGCTGCGTCACCAGCGTCGCGACAGCTACTGGCGGCACGCCTCGGTTTCCGAGGACTACTCCGGCGTGCAGTGCCCGGTGCTCGCCTCCAGCGGCTGGGCCGACGGGTATTCCAATGCGGTCACCCGGCTGCTGGCGAATCTCGACGTGCCGTGCCGCGGGCTGATCGGGCCGTGGTCGCACAAGTATCCGCACCTCGGCGAGCCCGGTCCGGCGATCGGGTACCTGCAGGAGGTCGTGCGCTGGTGGGACCACTGGCTGAAGGACGTCGACAACGGCGTGATGGACGGCCCGGTCCTGCGCACGTGGATGCAGGAAAGCGTGCCGCCGTCGACGTCCTATGAGGACCGTCCCGGCCGCTGGGTCGGGGAGGCGGAGTGGCCTTCGCCGCACATCCGGCCGACGGACTACGCGTTGGCGCGGCACCGGCTCGCACGGCCCGGCGAGTCGGTGGCCGAGGAGCCGCTGAACGTTTCCTCGCCCTTGTCGGTCGGGCAGTTCGCCGGGAAATGGGCGTCGTACAGCGCGCCGCCGGACCTGCCGTACGACCAGCGGGAGGAGGACGGCGGGTCGCTCGTGTTCGACACGGACGTGCTCACCGAGCCGTGCGAAATCCTCGGCGCGCCGGTGGTGAAGCTGCGGGTTTCGGCGGACCAGCCGGTGGCGATGGTGGCCGCGCGGCTGTCCGACGTCGCCCCGGACGGCCGGGCGACGCGGGTGACCTACGGCCTGCTGAACCTCACGCACCGGGACGGCCACGAGGAACCGAAACCCCTTGCCCCGGGCGAAGAGTGCACTGTGGACTTTGAGCTGAACGGGGTGGCGCAGGCGTTCCCGGCCGGACACCGGATCCGGCTCGCACTGTCCACTTCGTACTGGCCGCTCGCGTGGCCGCCGCCGAAACCGGTCACCCTCTCCGTGCGGACCGGGGCGAGCGCGCTGACCCTGCCGGTGCGGCCGACCGGCGAACCGGACGAGGTCGCCCCGGACGAGTTCGGCGAGCCGGAAGGCACGCCGCCGCTGCCGACCACGCAGCTGAGCCGGCCGGAACAGAAGTGGACGGTTTCGCGGGACCTGGTCGCGTACCACTCGGCATTGGACGTCGTGAAGAACTCCGGCACGATCCGGTACGACGACATCGACCTGGAGATCACCCGCGACGTGCACGAGTGCTACACCTGGGTCGCCGACGATTTCTGTTCCCCGGCCGCGGAAACCTCGTGGACGGTGACGTTCGAGCGGGACGACTGGCTGGTCCGGACGGAGACGTACACGCGGGTCAGCTGCACCCCGGAGGAGTTCGTGATCGACGCTCAGCTGGACGGCTACGAGGGGGACCGGCGGCTGGTGTCGAGGAACTGGCATCGCCGGGTGCCGCGCGATCTCCTGTGACGGGTTATTCGACGAGTTGTTCGGAGACCGCCCGGTCGCCGAGTGCGATGGCTTCCTGGGGAGTCCCGTCGGAGATCTTGCGCAGCGTCGCGGCGGCTGTCTTGAACAGCGGCTGCTTCGACACTGGATCCCAGTCCGTGATGGTCAGCTCGTTGGCCGCGCGGACGCCGTCCGCGCCGGTCGGGTCGGGGGTGTCCCAGTAGCCGTAGTGGAACGGCAGGAACAGCACTCCGTCGCGGATCCCGCACGGGCGCGCCTTGGCGCGGACGCGTCCGCGCGGGGTCCGGATCTCGATCAGGTCGCCCTCGGCGATTCCGCCGCGTTCGGCGTCGCGGCAGGACAGCTCGGCCCAGACGTCCGGGGCGGCGGTCTCCAGCTGCGGCGCGCGGCCGGTCTTCGTCCGGGTGTGGAAGTGGTACAGCGTCCGCCCGGTGATCAGCGCGAACGGGTAGTCGGCGCTGGGCGGTTCGGCCGGCACGAGGTACTCGGCCGGCTTGAGCATGGCTTTGCCGTCGGGGTTGTACTCCCGGTATTCCTCCGGCTTGACCGGCTCGCCGGTGTGCAAATCCTTGCCGTATTCCTCGCAGTAGTCCGGGTCGGCGAAGAACGTGCCGTCGGCGTAAAGCCGCTCGGTGCCGTCCGGATGGGCTTCGCCGACCGGCCACTGGACTCCGCTGACCACCCGGAGCTTCTCGTAGGACAGTCCACTGTAGTCGCAGGGCCGTCCGGCGGAAGCCTTTTGCCAAGCCTGGTATGCGGATTCGGCGTCGTGCCACGGCGGGAAGGCAGCGCCGTCGCGGTCGCGCAAGTCCATCCGGCGGGCGTAGTCGAGGAAAATGTCGAGGTCCGGCCGCGCTTGCCCGGGCGGGTCGACCGCCTTCTCGGACAGATGCACGGTGCGGTCGGCGTTCGTGAAGGTCCCGGTTTTCTCGCCCCACATTGCCGCGGGCAGCACCACGTCGGCGAATTCCGCGGTTTCCGTGCGGAAGGCGTCCTGCACGACGAGGAAAAGGCTTTCCTGGCCGAGAATCTTCCGGACCCGGGCCAGTTCGGGAAGCGACACCGCGGGGTTGGTCGCGGAGATCCACCAGAACTTCAGGTCGCCGCTCTCGGCGAGGCCGAGCATCTTCATCAGGTGGGTCGGCGGGCCGTCGTGCGGGATCTGCTCCATCGGCACGTTCCACAGCTCGGCCAGCTGAGCCACGTGCGCGTCGTTGTTCCAGTTCCGGAACCCGGTGAGGTCGCCGTCGGCTCCGCATTCGCGGGTGTTCTCCGCGCTCGGCTGGCCGTTCATCTGGAGCACCCCGCAGCCCGGCCTGCCCAGCATTCCGCGCAGCAGCACGAGGTTGTTCACCTGCACCGCCGCGGCCGTAGCCTGATGCGATTGGTAGAACCCTTGCAGCACCGTGCACAGCAGCCGATCCGTGGTGCCGACCAGCCTTGCCGCGGCCCGGATGTCGTCCGCCGGGACGCCGCAGATCGACGCCGCGCGCTCGGGCGGATAGTCGCGGACGACCTTGACGAGATCGTCGTACCCCACGGTGTGCTGGTCGATCCACGCGTCGTCGCACCAGCCGCGGAGCACGACCTCGTGCAGGATTCCGTTCAGCAGCGCGACATTCGTGCCGGGCAGCGGAGCCAGATGCAGCTCGGCCGCCTCCGCGACCGGGGTCTTCCGCGGGTCGACGCACAGTAGCCGCGGCGGGCGCGGACCGGCGATCCGGTCGAGGATGCGTGACCACAGCACCGGTTGCGTCGCGGCGACGTTGTGCCCGAAGAGTGCGATGACGTCGGCGTGGTCGATGTCGGTGTAGGAGGACGGCTGGCCGTCGCAGCCGAAGCTCTCCTTGAGCGATTCGCCCGCGGTCGCGGTGCACAGCCGCGTGTTGCCGTCGAGATGGTTCGTGCCGAGCGCGCCGCGCGCGATCGCGGCCAGGGTGTAGTACTCCTCGGCGAAAAGCTGTCCGCTGGTGTAGAAGCCGAGCGAGCCGGGTCCTTCGGTGTCGAGCACCGCGCGGCTGCGCTGGACGATCCGGTCCATCGCTTCGTCCCAAGTGGACTCGCGGAGCACGCCGTCATCCCGGACCAGCGGCGTGCGCAGCCGGTCCGGCGCGTTGTTGGCCTGCCAGCCGAAGAGATCCTTGGGATCGAGCCGTCCGCGGTTGACGCGGTCGTCGGCCCGGCCGCGGACGCCGGCGATCCGGCCGTCCTTCACCGCGAGGTCGAGGCCGTCGCCGTTCGAGTGCAGGACCGCGGCGGTGCGGACCCAGCGGTCGACGTCGCCGACCTCGAGGCCGTCGGCGAGGTGGCAGTCGACGCGCACCGGCCAGTCCTCGCCCGGGCCGTACGGCGTGCGCGTGCCCCATGGTTCGGCGATTCCGTCCCGCACCCTGTCTCCCTCTTTCAGCCGACTCGCGCGGGTACCCCGGCAGGCGGCGGCCAAACTCCGGGTTTCGCCCGCGACCCCTCGGGTACGCGCCGAGAGGAGGCCCGCGCGGAGGAGGTCCTGGCAGATGACTGAGCACCGCACGCTCGTAGTCCTGGACGAAGGCGCCCGCGGCGAGGCCCCGCCGGGCTGGCGGCAGGCGGCGCCGGAACACCGGGTCGTGCACTGCCCGCCGGAGAAGGCCCCGACGCTGCTCGACCAGGCGGCGGGCACTCGTCCGCTGGCCGACGTGGTGGCGGGCGGCCAGCTGGCGCCGGTCGCGCTGCGGCTGGCCGAACGGTACCCGCACGCGGTGCGCTCGGTGCTGCTCGTCGGGCCCGACCCAGAGGGCGACGGCCGCGCGTCCCGTGAATGGTTCGCCGCGCACGGCACGCGCGTCGCCTCGGTGCGCGAGGCCGGGGTCGAGGTCGAGGTGCTCCCGCACGGTCCGGCCGGCGCTCCGCTGACCGAACCGCGAGTCGCCGCGGCGGTGGCGTCGACGCTCGACCGGCTTCCGGCGGTCCGCCGCCCGGACTGGTGACGTGAGGAGGAGCGAACGAAGTGAAGGCTGTGGTGTGGCACGGAACTGGGGACATCCGGCTCGACGAGGTGCCCGACCCGAAAATTCTCGAACCCAGCGACGCGATCGTGCGCATCACTCGCAGTGCGATCTGCGGCACTGACCTGCACCTGGTGCGCGGCACGATGCCCGGCATGGCCGAAGGGACCGTGCTCGGGCACGAGGGAGTGGGCGTCGTCGAAGAGGTCGGGCCCGCGGTGCGCGGGTTCTCGCCCGGCGATCGCGTGGTGATCCCGTCGACCATCTCGTGCGGCACGTGTTCCTACTGCCGCTCCGGCTACTACGCGCAATGCGATCGCGCGAACCCGAACGGCCCGTCGGCGGGCACCTGCTTCTTCGGCGGGCCGGAAGCCACCGGCTCGGTCGACGGGCTGCAGGCCGAGTACGCGCGGGTCCCGTTCGCCATGACGTCGCTGGTCCGCGTCCCGGACGCGGTGAGCGACGACCGCGCGATCCTGCTGTCCGACATCTTCCCGACCGCGTGGTTCGGCGCGCGCCTGGCCGAGATCAGCCGCGGGGACAGCGTGCTGGTGCTCGGCGCGGGCGTGGTCGGCCAGTTCGCGATCGCTTCGGCGAAACGCCAGGGCGCGGGCCGGGTGTTCGCGGTGGACGGCATCGCGTCCCGGCTGGACAAGGCGCGCGAACAGAACGCCGAGACGATCAACTTCAACGAGGAGGACCCGGTCGCGCTTGTCCGCGAACTCACCGGCGGGATCGGCGTGGACCGGGTGATCGACGCGGTCGGCGTGGACGCGGAACGGCCGAAGACCGGTCCCGCGGCACCGGCGGAGACCTCGCACTTCGACCAGGAACGTGCCGAGGTCGCGCCCGACGCGGCACCGGACGGCGAGCTGTGGGTGCCGGGCGACGCGCCGAGCCAGGCAGCGCGCTGGGCCGTGGACGCGGTTGCGAAGGCGGGCAGCATCGGCGTGATCGGGGTCTACCCGCCGGGGTTCGAAGGATTCCCGTTCGGGACCGCGATGAACAAGAACCTGACGATCCACCTGGGCAACTGCAACCATCGCCGCTACCTGCCGGAGCTGCTGGACCTCGTGCGCACCGACGTCGTCGACCCGACCGCGTTCATCACGCGCCGCGAGGAGCCGACGGCGGCGATCGAGGCGTACGAGTCGTTCGACCGGCGCGAGGACGGCTGGCTCAAGACCGTGCTGGAGGCGGCATGACCGAGGAACGCCCCGTGGAAGAGCAGACGGCGAACCCGCGCCGCACTCAGGTCGACAAGGACGAGAAGCAGCCGCCCCGGCGGCCCGAACCGGAGAGCCCGCTGGAAGACGAGGAGGGCCGGTCGAAGCGCGGGCATCCGCAGCTGGGCGACAATTTCCGCGGCGAAAGCTGACCCGAGTACCCGGTACAACGGCTGGTTTAACGTCGAAATCCGCGGTTAAGCCAGTCCCATGAGGATCTTGCTCTGGCACGTGCACGGGTCGTGGACGGACGCGTTCGTCCGCGGCCGGCACGAGTACTTCGTCCCGGCGAGCCCGGACGGAGCGCCGTGGGGACTGGGCCGGGCGGGACGGGACTGGCCGTCGGTGACCGAGGTCCCGGTCGACCGGCTCGCGGACGCCCGGCCGGACGTGGTCGTGCTCCAGCGGCCGGAGGAAGCCGCGTTCGTCCGGCCGCAGCTGGGCTCGCGGGTGCCGATGGTGTACGTCGAGCACAACGCGCCGCGGCACGGCGCCGCGGTCTCCCGGCATCCGATGGCCGACCAGGACGAGGTGCCGATCGTGCACGTCACCTCGTACAACGCGCTGATGTGGGACAACGGGATCGCGCCCGTGGTCGTCATCCCGCACGGCATCCCGGACCCCGGCGAGCGCTACACCGGCGAGCTGCCCGCGGGCGCGGCGATGATCAACGAACCGCGGCGCCGCGCCCGCGTGACCGGTGCCGACCTGCTGCCGGCGTTCCGCGAAATCGCGCCGGTGAACGTGTTCGGCATGGGCACCGAAGGCTTGCCCGGCGGACAGGGCGACGTGCGTCCGCCGCGGCTGCACGACGAACTCGCCCGGCACCGCGTGTACTTGCACACCGCGCGCTGGACGTCGCTGGGGCTGTCGCTGCTGGAAGCGATGCACCTGGGCATGCCGATCGTCGCGGTGGCCTCCACGGAAGCGCCTTCGGCGGTGCCGCCGGACGCCGGGGTGTGCTCCGCTGACATCGAAGTGCTCGCGCGCCGGTTCCGGGAACTCGTGCACGAACCGGATTTCGCCGTGCTGGCAGGCAAAGCGGCCCGCGAACACGCACTGGCGCACTTCGGCCTCGACGCGTTCTTGTCGCGCTGGGACCGCCTGCTCGCCGAAACCGTCCCCGCTGCGGAAGGAGTCTGATGAGGATCTCGATGGTGTCCGAACACGCCAGCCCGCTCGCCGCGCTGGGGGAGGAGGACGCGGGCGGCCAGAACGTCCATGTGGCCGACCTTTCCGCGGCGCTGGTGCGCGCCGGCCACGACGTGACTGTCTACACGCGCCGCGACGACCCGGACTCGCCGGACACGGTGGAGACGCCCGCGGGCTACCGCGTGGTGCATGTACCGGCTGGCCCGCCGCGGCGGCTGCCGAAGGACGAGCTTCTGCCGTACATGGGGGAATTCGGCAGCTGGCTGCGCGACCGGTGGACGGAGGAGCCGCCGGACGTGGCGCACGCGCACTTTTGGATGTCCGGCGTGGCCACGGTTCTCGCCGCGCGCGAGGCCGGGGTGCCGACCGTGCAGACTTTTCACGCGCTCGGCGTCGTGAAGCGGCGGCATCAAGGGGACGCGGACACGAGCCCGCCGGACCGGATGCGGCTGGAGCGGATGATCGGCAAGCAGGTCGACCGGATCGTCGCGACCTGCTCGGACGAGGTGTTCGAACTGGCTCGGCAGGGGGTGCCGCGGCAGCGGATCTCGGTGGTGCCGTGCGGGGTCGACCTCGACCGGTTCGGCGGAGGCGGCCCGGTCGCGCCGCGGAACGCGCCGAAGCGGGTCGTTTCGGTGGGGAGGCTGGTGCCGCGCAAGGGATTCGACCTGGCGATCGCGGCGTTGGCTCGCGTGCCGGAGACCGAGCTGGTGATCGCGGGCGGACCGGCTTCCGGAGCGCTTTCCCGGGACCCGGAGGCCCAGCGGTTGCAGCGGCTCGCGGAGAAGCTCGGGGTGGCCGACCGGGTGCAGCTGGCGGGGCAGGTGAGCCGGGCTGAGATGCCGGCCTTGTTGCGTTCGGCGGACGCGGTGCTGTGCACGCCGTGGTACGAGCCGTTCGGGATCGTTCCCCTCGAGGCCATGGCCTGCGGGGTTCCGGTGGTGGCCGCTGCCGTCGGCGGTTTGACGGACACCGTGGTGGACGGGATCACCGGGCGGCTGGTGCCGCCGCGCGATCCGGCGCGGCTGGCCGCCCGGTTGCGGGCGTTGCTGGACGAGCCCGCGGAGCTGGAAGCACTGGGGACCGCGGGGCAGGAGCGGGTCCGGGCGCGGTACTCCTGGGACCGGATCGCGGCCGAGACTGTGCGGGCGTACGAGAAGGCCATGCCGGTGGGGGAGTCCGGCTGGGCCGCGGTGCCGTGACGCCGGGGAGCGTGCCGGGCCGGACGGCTCTTCGCTGATCCGGCCCGGCAAGCCTCCCGGTCAGCCGGTGTAACGCCGGGCTGCCGACTTGCGCTGGGGTTCCTCCAGCAGCCGCAACCCGTGCTCGACCTCGGCCGGAACCACCGACCGCTCCCGCAGCACCCAGGGCAGTCCGCGCAAGCACTCCGCCACCGCGGCGACCGTCGTCCGGTCCCGGGGCGCGGAAGCCAGCACGGCGGCTCCCCGGCGCAACACCGAACGCCATGGGCGGCGCAACATCAACGTCCACAACGTATTCCGGATCCCCAGCCCCCGCCGCCGGCGCGGATCGCGCAGCTTCGACGGGGCGTGGTGGATCACGACGTCCTCCCGCCAGCACATCCGCCAGCCGAGCGCGGCGAGGTCGAGCGCGAGCAATTCCTCCTCGCCGCCCAGCCACATGCGCGGCGAGAAGCCGCCGACGTCGCGGAACGCGCGCACCCGGACCATCGTCAGCCCGGCCATGATCCCGAGCAGCGCGGGGCCGGGCAGCCATTCCGGGCCGGGCACCGGCGAAAACCGCAGTTCCGGCGTGATCGGGTCCTCCCGCAAATCCGGTTCGACCAGGCAGCGTCCGGTCACCGAACCGAGGCCGGGGTGCGCGTCCAGCACGTCGGCGGCGCGGGCGAGGGAGCCGGGCTGCCAGGTCGTGTCGTCGTCGCAGAACGCCACGTACGGTGTCGTCACCTCGCGCACCGCGATGTTGCGGCCGACCGCGCCGAGGTTCTGGTCGAGCTTGATCAGCCGCAGCTCGGGGAAGTCGCGGGCGACGAGATCGGCGGTGCCGTCGGTGGAAGCGTTGTCCACCACGAAAATCGGCGGACGCTCCGGCAGCGCGACGAGGTGCTTGAGCGTTTCCCGCAGCTGTTCGCGGCGGTTGTGCGTGATCACCACGACAGACGCGCGGTCCTCCATGCTCATCCCTCCGTCAGCCGGGCTTGTCGTTCGATCGCGGCGGGCAGCACCCGGCGGCGAGCCAGCGCCCGCGGCAGCCGGACTGCGGCGGCCGCGAGTGCGGCGAGCAGACCCGGTTCCCTCGGCGCGCGGGCGAGCAACCGCCGCAGTTGGTGCGCGCAGACGTCGGCCGGCCGCCGTTGCCAGGCGATGAGCAGCTGGTTCCGGGCCTCGGCTCGCCGACGCCAGCCCGGCGACGGCCGGGACGGCGACGGATGATGGTGCGCCACCACGTCTTCGGCGTAGCAGAGCTGCCAGCCTGCCGCGGCGAGGTCGTAGGACAGCAGCTGTTCCTCGGCGCCGAAGTGCAGCATCGGGCTGAACCCGCCGACTTGCAGGAAAGCCGACCGCCGCACGATCGCGGAGCAGGCGAGGAAACCGAGCACGAGCGGGCCGGGCGCGTCCGGCGGAGTCCCTAGCGGACTGTGCGCGAGGGCCGGGGTGATGGGGTCTTCGCGTTCTTCCGGGCCGACCAGGGTCCGTCCGGTGAGGAGGCCGAGCCGAGGGTGAGCGTCGAAGAGCTTCTCGGCGCGGGAGAGTGCGTCGGGAGCCCACCAGGAGTCGTCGTCGCTGAACGCGACATACGGAGTCCGGGCGGCGATGACGCCTTGGTTGCGCGCGGTGGCTCCGTGGTTGTGCGGGCTTCGGATGACGCGGACCTGCTCGAAGGAAGCGGCGATGTCGGCCGTGTGGTCGGAAGAACCGTTGTCCAGGACGATCACCGGCGGTTGAGGGTCTACTGTGGACAGTTGGGCGAGAGTGCGCGCCAGTTCGTCAGCCCGGTTGCGGGTGGCCACGACGACGGTCGTCCGGCTCACGGCATTTCCTCGAGCGCACCGACGAGTTCGGCCAGCGGCCCGGGAAACGGGTGTTCCGCGGCGGCGCGGGCGCGTGCTTCGGCGGAACAGCACCATTCGAACCACTTGTCGAGGTCGGCTCGGGTGGCGTCCGCGGGAAGGACGGCGGGCCAGCGCAGCGCGGTCGCCTGTGCGGTCACTTTGCCGCCGTGCGCGACCGGGTCGACGGCGAGCACCGGGACGCCGGCCTTCAGCCCGAGGGCGAGGCCGTGCAGCCGGGTGCTGACCAGCACGTCCAACCGGGACAGCGTGCTCACGAACTGGTCCGGCGTCGCGCAATGCCGCCAGTCGTCGGTGGCGAGGCGGGTGTCGAGCGGGACGCGGCCGCAGTCGAGGTCGCGCAGCCAGGCGGCGAGGGTCGTGTGCACTGTCTCGTGCCGCCGGTCGGCGCCGTATTCGGGCTGGTCCGGCGCGAGCACGACGCCGACGACCGGCGGTGACTCGACGCGGGTGGCGAGGGACAGGTCGGCAGCGCAGGCGTCGCCGTCGTCCCGGGGGAGAACCACGTCGAATCCGGTGACCGCGGGGTCCGCCGGATCGGGCACGGACACGCCGACCGCCAGCCTCCGGCTCCGCGGGTATCGGCGGTGC
The DNA here is from genome assembly GCF_002846615.1 of Amycolatopsis echigonensis. NCBI lineage: Bacteria > Bacillati > Actinomycetota > Actinomycetes > Pseudonocardiales > Pseudonocardiaceae > Amycolatopsis > Amycolatopsis echigonensis. The sequence continues at coordinate 7,067,003 of NZ_PJMY01000003.1, forward strand.
AGCTCGTGCAGTTGCGTGCCGCGCAACGGGCCGCAGGCGAAGACAATGTGGGTGAACGCGTCCGGCTCGGCGTCGTCCAGATGCGGGCCCTCGGGGCGGAACGCCGGGCTCCACGCGGTCAGGTGGTCGACCCCGGCTTCGGTCAGGACATCGCTCACCGCGCGCAGACTGAGCACGTCGCCCGCGGTGGCCTCGCCGTGCCGGAAACTCGCCCAGCCGGTCAGGAGTACTCGCATACGCGGCGGTTACCCGCGGGTCCCCGGGGTTAACGCGGCGCTGCCCGGGTATCCGGCGCGGCATGGTTTTCTCTCACGCGGTAGTCACCGGCGGAGCCGGGTTCGTAGGCGCGCGGCTGTGCGCGAAACTGCTCGAAGCGGGCGCGAGAGTGACCGCAGTGGACAATCTCTCGACCGCTCGCCCCGGCGCGCTGGACGCCGTCGCCGGACATCCGCGGTTCCGGTTGCTGGAGCACGACGTGACCAAGCCGATTCCGGTGCCCGGGGCGGTCGACGTGGTGTTCCACCTCGCCTCACCGGCATCGCCTCGGGATTACTTGCGGCTGCCGCTCGAGACGCTGCGCGTGGGTTCGATCGGCACCGAGAACGCCCTCGCCGCGGCGCGCGGGGCGCGGTTCGTTCTCGCGTCCACCAGCGAGGTGTACGGCGACCCGCTGGAGCATCCGCAGCGCGAAACCTATTGGGGCAACGTGAACCCGATCGGCCCGCGCAGCGTGTACGACGAGGCCAAGCGCTACGCCGAAGCGTTGACGAGTGCGACGCGGCGCGGCGAAGGCGCGAACACCGGGATCGCGCGGATCTTCAACACCTACGGCCCTGGGATGCGGGCCGACGACGGCCGGATGGTGCCGGCGTTCATCACCAAGGCGCTCGCGGGCGAACCGCTCACCGTCGAGGGGAGCGGGCGGCAGACGCGGTCGTTGTGTTTCGTGGACGACACTGTCGACGGCTTGCTCGCGCTGGCGCGGTCGGACCACCCCGGCCCGGTGAACCTCGGCAACCCCGATGAACTTTCGGTGCGGGAGATCGCGGAACGGGTGATCGCGATCACCGGGTCGGCTTCGCGGATCGAGCACGTCGACCCGGCCGTGGACGATCCGCGCCGGAGGTGCCCGGACATCTCGCTCGCGCGCCGGGAGCTCGGCTGGGCGCCGCGGATTCCGGCCGGGGAAGGGTTGCGGCGCACGGCGGAATGGTTCGCCGCGCGGCGGGCCGCCGCGGCGTGACCGGGGCGTCGCTTCGGTGAGTAGCGACGTCCTGGGCTTTTCCGGTTGATTCGTTTATCCCCGACTTCGCCGGGTAGTGCTTCCGGGACAGCGGACCGCCGGGGTCCGCGCCGGAGGAGAAGGGGGTGAGCGGGTGCGCTTCCTGGGAATCAACGCGGTGTTCCACGACCCCGCCGCCGCGCTCGTCGTCGACGGCCGGATCGTCGCGGCGGCCGAGGAAGAGCGCTTCAGCCGGCGCAAGCACGGCAAACAGGCGGTGCCGTTTTCCGCGTGGGAACAACCGGGGCAGGCGGCCCGCTGGTGCCTGGCGCGGGCCGGGCTCACCGCGGCGGACCTCGACGCGGTCGGGTTCTCCTACGATCCGGACCTGGTCGAGCCCGGCCTGGCCGGACACGACCCCAGCGGCGAGGAACTGCGGACCGAATTCGCCCGCCGCGCCCCGAAATTCCTCGCCAGCGAACTGTCCGGACTGGACCAGAAGAAAGTCCGGTTCGTCCGGCACCACGTCGCGCACGCCGCGTCGGCCGCGCTGGCCGGACCGCCGGGCGACTCCGCGGTGCTGGTCGCGGACGGCCGCGGCGAAAGCACGTCGTACCTGGCTGGCGAATATCGCGACGGACGGTTCAAAGAGCTTGCCGCGCAGAAGCTTCCGCATTCGCTCGGCCTGTTCTACGAGGACCTCACAGAACATTTGGGCTTCGCCCGGTCGAGCGACGAATACAAAGTCATGGCGCTGGCGTCCTATGGCGGACCAGTGCATCTCGACTATCTCCGCGAGCGCGTCTACGTGACCGGTGACGGGGGATTCCGCACCGAGCCGATCGACTGGTCCGCACTCGCCCCGCGTTGTTCTCCTGGCGAGGAACTGACGCAGCGACACGCTGATCTGGCGTCCAGTGTCCAACGGGTGCTGGAGGAAGTGCTCCTCGATCTCGCCCGCTGGCTGCACGACCGGACCGGGCAACGGACGCTGACCTTGGCCGGGGGCATCGCGCTCAACTGCGTGGCCAACACCCGGCTGCACGCGGAAAGCCCGTTCGAATCGGTCTGGATCCAGCCTGCCGCCGGCGACGCCGGGACCGCGCTCGGCGCGGCCCTGCAGCTGGCTGCCGACGCGGGCGAACGCATCGAACCGATGTCCGATGCCGCACTCGGTCGCGAGTGGACCGACGACGAGCTGGAATCCGTGCTGCAGAAGGCGAAACTGGACTACGAACGTCCGGACGACGTCTCGGCCGCGGTGGCGGAGGCGCTGGCGGACGACCAGATCGTGGCCTGGTTCCAGGGCCGTGCCGAATTCGGCCCGCGTGCGCTCGGGCACCGCTCGCTGCTCGCGCACCCCGGCCGCGCCGGGAACCTGGAGCGGCTCAACGACGTGAAGGGCCGCGAACAGTTCCGCCCGGTGGCCCCGATGGTGCTCGCCGACCGCGCGGCGGAGATCTTCTCGCGCGGCCCGTTTCCCAGTCCCTACATGCTTTTCGTGCACGACGTCGCGGACGCGTGGCGCGAGCGGCTGCCCGCGGTGACCCATGTGGACGGCACCGCCCGGGTGCAGACCGTCGACCCCGCCGACGATCCGCGGACCGCGCGAGTGCTTTCCGGATTCGCGGAGCGGACCGGGCTTCCGGTGGTCGTCAACACGAGCCTGAACACCGCGGGGCGGCCGATGGTCGATTCTCCGCGCGACGCGTTGGAGTGTTTCGGTTCGGCTCCGGTGGATGTTCTGGCGTTGGGGCCGTTCGTGGTCCGGCGTCACCGGAACCGCTGATTTTTCGAGGAGGTGCCGTCATGGCAGACCACTTCGCCGAATTGTGTTCGGCCGCGCAGCGCATGCGTTTCGCCACCCCGCGGATCGCCGCGTGGGGAACCTACCTGGCCGGTGTTTTCGAGAACGGCGGGCGGTTGCTCGCGTGCGGCAACGGCGGGAGCGCCGCCGAAGCGCAGCATCTGACCGGCGAACTGGTGGGCCGCTTTCGGCGCGAGCGCCGTCCGTTGTCCGCGATCGCGCTGCATGCCGACACCTCGGCGCTGACCGCGATCGGCAACGACTACGACGAAGCCGAACTGTTCGCCCGCCAGGTCCGCGCACACGGACGGCCCGGCGACGTGCTCGTCTGCCTGTCGACCAGCGGCACCAGCCAAAACGTCGTCGCGGCGGCGAAGACGGCGCACGAGATGGGCGTGACCACCTGGGCGTTCACCGGACCCGCGCCGAACCCGCTCGCCGCGCTGTGCGACGACGCCGTGGCGGTCGACGCGCCGAGCGTGGCCACGGTGCAAGAACTGCATCTGGCGTTGGTGCACGCGCTGTGCGAAGCCTTGGACGACGCGCTCGGGGTGCCCGCGTGAAGCCGCTCGTGGTGGTCGGCGACGTGTTCCTCGACGTGGACGCCGAGGGCGTCGCGGAGCGGCTCTGCCCGGACGCGCCCGTCCCGGTGGTCGACGTGACCCGCCGGTGGCTGCGGGCCGGAGGTGCGGGTCTCGCCGCGCTGCTGGCGGCCCGGTCGACGGCTGAGGTGGTCCTCGTGACCGCACTCGGCGAGGACCGTTCCGCCCGTACGCTCGCCGGGTTGCTCGAACCCGAAGTGACGCTGGTGCCGATCCCGCTGAAGGGGAGCACCGTGTCGAAGACCCGGGTCCGCGCGGCCGGGCAATCGCTGGTGCGCTTGGATTCCGGCGAAGGAACCGCGGCCGCCGACGTCTTGCCGGACCGGGCGGAGCGCGCGTTGCGCGGCGCCGGGGCGATCCTGGTGGCCGATTACGGCCGGGGCATCACCCGGAATCCCCGGCTGCGGGAGGTGCTGACCGAACTGGCGGCCGAGATTCCGGTGGTGTGGGACCCGCATCCGCGCGGTGCCGAGCCGGTGCCGGGCACGCGATTGGTGACGCCGAACGCCAGCGAGGCCTCGGCGGTGGTGCCGGACGCACTCGAGATGCCGGGTCTGCTGCGGGAACGCTGGGACGCCGGAGCGGTGGCGGTGACGGTCGGCTCCCGGGGCGCCTTGGTGGACGACGGCAAATCGGTGCGGCGGATTTCGGTGCCGGAAGGCGCTCAGGTCAGCGGTAGCGCGATGGATACTTGCGGCGCCGGAGACCGCTTCGCGGCGGCTGCGGCGGCCCGGTTGCTGGACGGTGCTTCGGTGGTGGAGGCGGTGCGCGTCGCGGTCGAGGCGGCAGCTCGGTTTGTCGCCGCGGGCGGGGCCAGCGCACTGTCCATTGAGGAACGACGAGCAGCCGAGTCCAGTGAGGACTCGCGGACGCCGGATTTCGCCGCGGGCAACGCGTTCGCGGTCGCGGAACGCGTCCGCGCGGCCGGCGGGCGGCTCGTCGCGACGGGCGGGTGCTTCGATCTTCTGCACCCAGGGCACGTCAGCCTGCTGCGCCAGGCGCGGGCGCTCGGGGACGCACTCGTGGTGTGCGTGAATTCGGACAGTTCCGTGCGCCGGCTGAAAGGCCCGGGGCGTCCGCTGCTGTCCGCGCAGGACCGGGCCCGCCTGCTGACCGCGCTGTCCGTTGTGGACGCGGTGGTGATCTTCGAGGAATCGTCCCCGGTCGCGATCCTGGAACGGCTGCGGCCGGACGTCTGGGTGAAGGGCGGCGACTACGCCGAGGCGGAGCTGCCCGAACGGACGGTGGTGCAGCGGTACGGCGGCGAGGTCGTGCTGGTGCCGACCCTGCCCGGCTATTCGACGACGAGGCTGGTCGCCGCCGCGGCCGGCCAGTGAAGCTTCGAGGGGAGTCTGATGCGTTCTCTTGGCAACGTTCTGATCACCGGCGGCGCGTCCGGCCTCGGCGCGGCGACGGTCGAGGCGGTCCGCGCCGAAGGCGGCACCCCGTGGGTGCTCGACCGCGCCCGGCCCGCCGACGGCGTGGAATTCGTGCAGGTCGACCTCGCGGATTCCGCCGCGGCCGAGGAAGCCGTGCGCGAAGTGGCCGAAAGAGCCGGCGGACTCGACGGCGTGGTGACCGCCGCGGGAATCGACGCGTGCGGTCCGCTCGGCGAGGTCCCGGCCAAGGACTGGGAGCGGGTCGTGCACGTGAACCTCCTGGGCACGGTCGCGGTGGTGCGCGCCGCGCTGCCGTATCTCGAGCAGTCCCACGGCCGGATCGTCACGGTGTCTTCGACGCTCGGCATCAAGGCCGTGAGCGACGCGACCGCTTACTGCGCCTCGAAATTCGGCGTGGTCGGTTTCACCCGCGCACTGGCGGCGGAGCTGGCCGGCCGGGTCGGGGTGACGCTGCTCGTGCCCGGCGGGATGTGGACCCGCTTCTTCGACGACCGGACGGAGCAGTACCGCCCGCCCGCGGACGCGAAGCTGAACCGGCCGGAACACGTCGCCGGGACGGTGGCGTTCGCGCTCGGCCAGCCGCCGGACGCGGAGGTGCGGGAACTCGTGGTGTGCGCGTCGGAGGAGGGGTCGTGGCCATGAGCCTGCTGGGCCAGCAGCCCGAGGCACCCGGCGTCGAGCGGCCAGAACCCGCGGTGTGCGCGTCGGCGGAAGGAACCCGGCCATGAGCGTCCTAGCTCTGCGCGCCCTGGGAATCGGCGACCTGCTCACCGCGGTCCCGGCACTGCGCGGCCTGCGCCGGGCGCACCCGGAAGAACGGCTCGTCCTCGCCGCGCCCGAATGGCTCCGGGACCTGGTCGACCTGGTCGACGCGGTGGACGAACTGCTCCCCACTCCCGGGCTCGGCGCGTTGCACTGGCCGGGACCGCCGCCGCGGCTGGCGGTCAATCTGCACGGCAACGGGCCGGAGAGCATCCGCGACCTGATGGCCGTCCTGCCGGACACGCTGCTCACGCACCGGAATCCGGCGGTCCCGGAGATCCCGGGCCTCGACTGGACCCCGGGCATCCACGAGGTCGACCGCTGGTGCCGGCTGATCGAATACGGCCAGTGCCCGGCCGACCGCCGGGACCTGCGGATTTCGCCGCCGCCCGGGCCGAGTCCCGCGCCGGGCGCTGTCGTCGTGCATCCGGGCGCGGCGTTCCCCGCCCGGCGCTGGCCGCCGGAGAGGTTCGCGGAGGTGGCGCGCGACCTGGCCGCGGCCGGACATCGCGTGGTGATCACCGGGGCCGCGGCCGAACGCCCTCTCGCGGAAGAGGTCGCGGCCCGCGCCGGGCTGGGCGCGGAGGCGGTGCTCGCCGGACGCACCGGGTTGGCCGAACTGGCCGCGCTCGTGGCCGAAGCCGCGCTGGTGGTGTGCGGAGACACCGGTGTCGGCCACCTCGCCACGGCTTTCGGCACGCCGTCCGTCCTGCTGTTCGGCCCGACGCCCCCCCGCTGCTGGGGCCCGCCGCCGGACGTTCCGCAGCACGTCGTGCTGTGGGTCGGCGACGTCGGCGACCCGCACGGCACCGAACCGGATGCCGGGTTGTTGTTGCTGAGCACGGAACGCGTGCTGGCGGCGGCTCAGTCGGTACTGCGCGAGGGGGTGCCGCATGGCTGAACGGATCGGCGTACTCGGAGCGGGCTACGTCGGGCTGACGACGGCGGCCTGCTTCGCCGCGATGGGGCACCAAGTGTCCACTGTAGACATCGACGAGGCCAAGGTTTCCCGGCTGCGGGCCGGTGACGTCGACCTCGCCGAGCCAGGGCTGGCGGAACTGGTCGCGGACGGGCTTCGCTCGGGCACGCTGACCTTCTCCGGAGAGGTCGCCGCGGTCGCCAGGTCGACGATGGTGTTCCTGTGCCTGCCGACTCCGCCGGGCGAGGACGGCACGCCGGACCTGCGCGCGCTTCGCAGCGCTCTCAGCGACCTCGGGCGCGTGCTCGCACCGGGCACGATCGTGGTGACGAAATCGACCGTGCCGGTCGGGACCGCCCAGCGGATCCCGGAGTACCTCGGCCGCGCGGACCTTCCCGCGGTCAGCAATCCGGAGTTCCTGCGCGAAGGCCATGTCGTGCACGATTTCCGGTGCCCGGACCGCGTGGTCGTCGGCTCGGATCCGCCGGATTCGCCCGCTGCGGACCGGGTCGCGCAGCTCTACGCGCCGACCGAATCCAGGGTCGTGCGCACGAGCAGCGCGAGCGCCGAACTGGCCAAGTACGCCAGCAACGGATTCCTCGCGGTGAAGGCGTCGTACGCGAACACCCTGGCCGAACTGTGCGAACAGTGCGGCGCGGACGTGCGCGACGTGTCCGCGGTGATGGGCCTCGACCCGCGGATCGGGCCGCACTTCCTGGCTCCCGGCCCGGGCTGGGGCGGATCGTGCCTGCCGAAGGACGCCAGCGCGCTGTTGCGGGCCGCGGATTCGGCAGGCGTCGAATTCGGCCTGCTGCGCGACGCGGTACGGGTGAACGCCCGGCAGCGCACGCGAATGGTCCGCGCGATCCGGACGGCGGCGACCGGTCGTCCGGACGGTCCGCTCGACGGCGTCCGCATCGGCGTGCTGGGGCTGGCGTTCAAGGCCGGCACCGGCGACGTGCGGGATTCCCCGGCGGTCGCGGTCGCGGCCGAACTGGTCCGCCAGGGCGCCGAGGTCACCGCGTACGACCCGGCGGTCCAGTCCGAAATGGACGGAGCCACCGTCGTGGACGATCCCTATCTGGTCGCGAAGGACGCGGCCGCGCTGGCCGTTCTCACCGAATGGCCGGAATTCCTCGACCTCGACTGGCGCCGGCTCGCCGAAGCGGCGGACCGGCCGGTCGTGGTCGACACCCGCAATCTGCTCGACCCGGACGTGCTCGCCGAAGCCGGGTTCGCCCGGATCGGCGTCGGCACTCCCGTGGAGGTTCCTGATGCGTGTTCTCGCCCTCGGCTGCACCCTCAAGCGCTCGCCGGACCGCTCCAGCAGCGACCTGATCGCCCGGCAGCTGCTCGACCTGTTCGCGCGGCGGGGCGTGCCCGGCGAACTGGTCCGGGTGGCCGACCATGACGTGCGCCCCGGCATCGCGACCGACCTGGGCGACGGCGACGAATGGCCGGAGATCCGGCGCAAGGTCGCGGCCGCGGACATCCTGCTGATCTCGACGCCGACCTGGGTCGGGTACATGTCGAGCATCGCGCAGCGGGTCGTGGAACGGCTCAACGCCGAGCAATCCGAGACCGACGACGAGGGCCGCCCGGGGATGTTCGGCAAGGTCGGAGTCGTCGCGGTGGTCGGCAACGAGGACGGGGCGCACAAGATCACCGCCGATCTTTTCCAGTCGCTGAACGACATCGGCTTCACGATCCCGGCCCAGGGCGGCACGTACTGGAACGGGGAAGCCATGAAGGGCGGCGATTACCAGGACCTGGACGAGACGCCGGAAGCGGTCGCCTCGACGAACGCGACGCTGGTCCGGAACGCGGTGCATCTGGCGGAGTTGCTGGGGAAGCAGCAGTATCCGGCTTCGTGACGCGGATAGGCCGGGCTGCGGTGGGCAGCCCGGCCTAGCGCCTTACGGTGCATCCGTCAGGCTGCGGCGAGCGCGGGTTGACCAGTCCGGCTGGAATGCGCACTCCAGCCGGGCCAGGGCTCACGGCTGCTGCCCGATCCCGGTCGCGATCTCGTGCCCGCGGTGCTTGTCCGGCGCGAGCGGCGGGGTGTCGCCGCCTTCGCCGTGGCGGAGGCCGCGCAGGAATTCCTGCACCGTCTCCTCCGCCGACCGCACCGGATGCCAGTCCAATTCGGACCGCGCCCGCGACGTGTCCATCACCGGCAGCCGCAGCACGGTGTCGAACAATCCGGGCGTCGCGGGCACGAGATGCATCCGCCACGCCGCGGCGAGCGCGGGTTTGACCAGTCCGGTCGGGACTCGCACCAGCCGCGCGCGCAGCAGCCGGGCCAGCAGACCCGGGTCGACCACGGGATCGGTCGCGATGTTGAACGCACCGGACACCGGGCGCAGCACGCAGCGCCGGATCGCGTCGGCGAGGTCGTCGGCGTGCACGACCTGGAAGCGCAGGCCGGGGATGTCCGGCACGATCGGCACCCGGCCCGGCCGGAGAAGACTGCCTGGCACGAACGGCCCGGCGAACAACCGCCGCTGCTCGGTCGAGGCCGTGCGCTGGAAGACGAACCCGGGCCGGACCCGCACTACCCGGATCTCCGGATGGGCCCGCTCGAAGGAGTCCAGAAGCCGCTCCACGTAAGCCTTTTCGCGCGGGTACGCCGCGCCGGGCCAACCGTGGGTCGGCCAGTCCTCGGCGACCGGAAGGTCGTCGGCAGCGGGGGAGTAGGCCCCGACCGAGGACGCCACGACCAGCGTCGACACGCCAGCCGCCGCGGCGGCCTCGAACACCCGGAGCGAGCCGCGGACGTTGGCCTCCCACGTGAGATCCGGGCGATGGGTCGGCTGGAAAAGCCACGCGAGATGGACGACCGTGTCGACATCGCGCAGCACGGGAGTCAGGTCATCGCGCGCCACGTCGACGCTGACGTACTCGGTCTTGGGCGGCGGCATGCCCGACAGACGCCGCTCGATGCCGGTGATCGCCGCGACGCCGGGATCGGCTGCCAGCGCGCGCACGGTGGCGGTGCCGATGTTGCCGGTCGCCCCGGTCACCGCGATCCGCTGCGGAGGCAGGGAAGCCGGTGGGGTCTGTGCACTCATTGCCCCCGGGTACCCGTCGCGTGCAGGGCCAATCAATGCTGGTCGAGCTGGCGCAGCAGGCGGCGCACCGGCAATGCCATCGCGCCCAGCCCGAGCGTCGCCTTCACCCCGTCCTGCGACGAGACCAGCCGGTCTTCCACCTGGCAGACCAGCGACCGGCACCGCTCCAGGTCCGGCTCGCGGTCGGGGTTCGCGGCCACCCGCACCGCCTCCGCGAGTTCCTTCAGCAGCTCACCCAGCGCTTCGCGGGCCCGCGGCCACGGATAGACGAACGGCTCCCGCCCCTCAGAGGTCGTGCGCACCGCCTCGACCAGCTGCTCGACCGGCGGCCACAACGCACTCAGCGTCTGCAGACAACGCTCGTACTGCACCCCCGAATGCCGGCTTCGCTTGCGCAGATTGAGATACCTGCCTTCGCGGGTAAGCCCGGACGCGTCGTCGGCGGCCCGGGCGAGACTGCGCACGTCGCTGATCCGGCCGAGCCATCCGTCCAGGTCTTCCGGCGGCTCGTCGCTGCGCACGAGTTCGGCGGTGTCCTCCAGCAGTCCGGCGAGCGCGTCGGCGAGCCGATCGGCCGCCGCGGCGACCCGCTCGCCGTACAGCGGCGGGAAGACCAGCACGTTCACCGCCAACCCGATGGCGGCGCCGAGCGCGGTCTCCAGCAGCCGGTCGCCGAGGAGTTCCGAACTCCGCGCGGTCCCGTAAGTGACCAGCAGCATCCCGGTCACCCCGACCCACACGCCGGAGCTGCCGAGCCTGCGCCACGAACCCACCAGCAACCCGACGAAGACGACGAGAGCCAGCGTCACCGTCTGCTCCGGCACCAGCTGCGACACCCCCGCGGCGAGCAGCACGCCGAGCGTGACCGAACCGACCTGCTGCGCCCAGCCGAGCAGGCTCCGGTAGACGGTCGCTTCCACGAGGAAAACCGCCGCGTAAGGCGAGAGGAACGGCTGGGACAGCCCGATCACCTGTGTCGCCAGCAGCCAGGCGGCCACCGCGGCGACGGTCGCCTTGCCTGCCTGCAGCGCGGTGCGCCGTTCGCTGCCGGGCACGCGGATCGCGCGTGCCGCCCAGCCCAGCGGCGTGCGATCGAGTCGGGGCCTCACGCGCGTACGGGCGCGCCCAGGTGGACGAGCTTCGTCTGGGTCATTTCGTCGAGCAGTTCGGGCCCGTAGCCATAGCCGGACCCGCTGCCGCGCCGCGGATGGGCCGCGCCGCCGGGAGCGCCCCCGAAGACGGCGTTGACCTTGACCGTTCCGACAGCCAGCTCCCGCCACGCGTGCTGCGCGTGGTCCATCGACGCGGTGAGCACGGTCGCGGCGAGTCCGTAATCGTCGTTCGCGGCCTCGGCCAGGCCGTGGTCGAAGGAGTCCACCACGCATACCGGCGCGACCGGGCCGAAGGTTTCCTCGCGCAGCACCCGCATGTGGCTGGTGCATCCGGTGAGCACCGTCGCCGGGTAATGCGCGCCCGGTCCGGACGGGATCTCGCCGCCGGTGCGGATCTCGGCGCCCATTGACACCGCGTTCTCCACATGGGAATGCACGTGGTCGCGGTGCCGGGTGTCGACGAGCGGCGCGAGTGTCTTCTCGCGCGCGATTGCGACGAGTGCTTCGGTGAATGCCTCGGCTATCGCGCGGTGCACGTAGATCCGTTCCACCGCAACGCAAATCTGCCCGGAATTCGCGAACGCGCCGAGCGCGGCCTGCTCGGCGGCCCACTGCGGGTCGACATCCTCGTCCACCACGAGCGGGTCGTTGCCGCCGTTCTCCAGGAGCGCCTTCGCCCCGGTCGCGGCCGCGCTTGCGGCGATCGACCGGCCGGTGGCGGTGCTGCCGACGTGCGCGAGAACGTCCACATCGCTCCTCGCGGCCAGCACCGCGCCGATCCGGCCGTCTCCGTGCACGGTCTGCAGCACGCCTTCGGGGAAAACGCCGGCGACGACTTCGCCGAACAGCGTTCCGGTGTGTGGGCACCGTTCGCTCGGCTTGTGCACAACGGTGTTTCCGGTGGCGACGGCCGCGCCGATGAGCCCGCACGAGACGGCGACCGGGTCGTTCCACGGCGTCAGCGCGACGACCACTCCGCGCGGCTCTGGAACCATCAGGTCGGTGGCCGCGAAGTCCCCGAGAAGGCTGCGCCCGCGATGCACCGGACCCAGTTCGGCGTACTGGTCGAGCGTTCCGGCACCGGCGAGCACCCCGGCCTTGGCCTCGTCGAGCGGACGGCCGGTTTCGCGCCGGTTGATCTCGGCCAGGTCGCCGGCGTGCGCGCGCAGCCGGTCGGCGGCGGCCCGCAGCGCCGCGCCGCGTTCGGCGGCCGGGGTCCGGCCCCAGCCGGGCTGGGCCCGATGCGCGAGGTCCAGCGCGGCGTCGAGTTCGTCCGGGCTGGCCATCGGGACCGAGCCGACCGGGCTGCCGTCGGCCGGGTCGGTGATCGCGAGGGTGGCGGCCCGGTCGTCGAGCGTGGTCACTAGTGCACCCTCTTCCGTGCAGGTCCCCCGATGGGGCTTGTGGTAGGAACTAGGCGGAAGCCGGGGTGACGGCCTCGTGTGGTTGCCCTTCGAGGGCCTCGATGACACTGCCGCCCCCGGCTTCCCCGGAACCGCGAAGCGATGACAAAGGGACGCGCCGTAGAGCGCCGGTTAGTGACCACTCTGCTGTCGGTTCCCTCGCCCCCGCCTGGCTCCTGCCCTGAAGCACGAGCAGGAAGGCGAATTTGTTGTCGCAGCAGGACGGGCAGTTGTTCTTCGTCGGGATCGACTGGGCCTCGGCCGAGCACTCCGTGTGCGTGCTGGGCCGGGACGGCCGCAAGGTCGCCGCGTTCACGATCGCCCACACCGCGGCCGGGTTCGCCCGGCTGGCCGCCCGGCTGGGCAAGCACGCCCGACCGCAGGACATGCCGGTGGCGATCGAACGCCCGGACGGACGCCTGGTCGACGCGCTGCTGGAAGCCGGGCACCCGGTCATGCCGGTCAAACCGAACGCGATCAAGACCTGGCGCGAGTCCGAAGTCCTCTCCGGCGCGAAGTCCGACCCCGGAGACGCGCACGTGATCGCCGACTACCTGCGCGTCCGCTTCCGCCGCCTGCGCCCGGCGGCGCCGCTGTCCGGCCGCACCAAGGCATTGCGCGCGGTCGTACGCACCCGCGGCGACCTCGTCGCCGCCCGCGTGGCCGCGGTCAACCAGCTCGCCGCTGTGCTGGACGCGCATTGGCCCGGAGCCAAGGCGATCTTCGCCAAACTGGAATCGTTGATCGCGCTCGCGTTCCTGACCCGCTGCCCGACCGCCGCATCCGCGGCGAGGCTGACCGAAAAACAACTGGCCGCGTTCTGCGCCAACCACGGCTATTCCGGCAAGAAACCCGCCGCGGTGCTGCTGGCCCGGCTGCGTTCGGCACCCGCCGGAACGCTCGATCCTGTCGTGTCCGAAGGAATCCGGGACGCGGTGCTGGCTCAAGTCGGCGTGATCACCGCGCTCAACACCGCGATCAAGAACCTGGACCGCTCCATCGCCGAGAAGACCGGCGCCCACCCCGACGGCGAGATCTTCCGGTCCTTCCCCCGCGCGGGCACCGTCAACGCCGCCCAGATCCTCGCCGAATGGGGCGACGCCCGCGAGGTCTTCGACCACCCCGACGCCATCGCCGCACTGGCCGGGATCACTCCCGTCACCAAAGCATCCGGCAAACAACGCGGCGTCTCGTTCCGCTGGGCCTGCAACAAACGCCTCCGCGTCGCCATCACCACCTTCGCCGACAACAGCCGCCACGGCAGCCCCTGGGCAGCCGGCATCTACAACCGCGCCCGAGCCTCCGGCAAAGACCACCCCCACGCCATCCGCGTCCTCGCCCGCGCCTGGGTTCGGGTCATCTGGCGCTGCTGGCAGAACGGCACACCCTACGACCCAGCCCTGCACGGCAGCGCCCGCCAAAGCACGGAACAACAGGCCGCAGCCTGATTCTGATCTTGGGGTTGACACAAAGGGTGTCATCGCACCTCCTGGTAGTCGGTCGCGCTGCGGGTACCCCGGTGCACGCGCTGTCATGCCTCCCGTTTGCCTGCGCGGAGGCGGGGTAAACCGGCCCGGGTGAACACTTTCCCGGACTACACGGTGGTGATCCCGACCACCGGACGCCCCGCGCTGCGCACCCTGCTGGACACGCTCGCCGCGGCCGAAGGCCCCGGACCGGCCGAGGTGATCGTGGTCGACGACCGTCCACAAGGGACGCCGCTGGAGGCGCCCGAGGGCGTCCGGGTGCTGCGTTCGCACGGCCGGGGCCCGGCCGCCGCGCGCAATGCCGGCTGGCGGGCGGCGAAGTCCGAGTGGATCGCGTTCGTGGACGACGACGTGGTCCTCGCCGCGGACTGGCCCGCCCAGCTGGCCGCCGACCTGGCCCGGCTGCCGCCGGAAGCCGCCGCGTCGCAGGCCCGGATCGTGGTTCCGCTGCCGGACGACCGGAAACCCACTGACGACGAACGCGGCACCGCCGGGCTGGAAACGGCGCGCTGGATCACCGCGGACATGGCGTACCGGCGGGCCGCGCTGGTCGAGTCCGGCGGTTTCGACGAACGATTCCCGCGTGCCTTCCGGGAAGACTCCGACCTGGCGCTGCGCGTCGTGCTGAAAGGACACCGGATCGAGCGCGGCGAGCGGGTCACGACCCATCCAGCGCGCCGTTCGGGATTTTTCGCCAGCGTACGAGCCCAACGAGGCAACGCGGACAACGCGCGAATGCGGTACAAGCACGGCGTCCTATGGCGGCAGCGAACCGGCGCTGGCAGCGGAATGCTGGGACGGCACGCGCTGACCGTCGCAGCCGCCGTCGCGGCGCTCGCGCCCGGGAAGCGTCGCCTCGCACTGGCGGCCTGGGCCGGATTGACCGGAGCCTTCGCCGCGCAACGCATCCGTTCCGGGCCAACCACGCCCGGCGAGATCGCGCGCATGCTCGTGACGAGCGTGCTGATCCCGCCCGCCGCCTGCTATCACCGGCTCCGCGGGGAAATCGACGCCCGCCGTTCGCTTACGCCGCAAGCAGTGCTGTTCGACCGCGACGACACGTTGATCCACGACGTTCCTTACCTGGCGGACCCGGAGCAGGTCCGGCCGGTCGACGGAGCGGTCGACCTCGTGCGGGAGCTCCGGCGGAAGGGCGTCCGGGTCGGGGTCGTGAGCAATCAGTCCGGAGTCGCGAAAGGACTGATCGAACCGGGTCAACTGAGCGCGGTGAACGCTCGCGTGGACGAATTGTTCGGGCAGTTCGGCACCTGGCAGGTCTGCCCGCACGACGCCGGCGACGGCTGCGGCTGCCGCAAACCGTCCCCGGAACTCGTCCGGCGGGCGGCGAAGGAACTGCAGGTCGATCCCGCGCGGTGCGTCGTCATCGGCGACACCGGCGCGGACGTCGACGCGGGGCTCGCCGCCGGGGCGCGTGCCGTGCTGGTTCCGACTGCGCGCACTCTGCCCGCCGAAATCACTCGCGCCCGACGGGAAGCGCTGGTCGCGCGAGATCTCCAGGACGCGCTGCGACAGGCGGGGGTCGTCAGGTGAAGCGCGTTGTGGTGGCCCGGCAGGACAATCTCGGCGACGTCCTGCTGGCGGGCCCGGCGATCCGGGCGATCGCCGCACAGGCCGAGCACGTCACGCTCCTGGCCGGACCACATGGCGCCGCGGCCGGGGAACTGCTGCCCGGCGTCGACGAAGTACAGGTTTTCCGCGCGCCGTGGATCGACCCCGATCCGCCGCCGCTGACCCGCCCGTCCGTCGAGGCCCTCGCCGAACAGTTGACCGGTTTCGACGCGGCCTTCGTGTTCACGTCGTTTCACCAGTCGCCGTTGCCGCTCGCGCTGGTGTTGCGCATGGCCGGGGTGCCGTGGATCGGCGCGATCTGCGACGACTACCCGGGCAGCCTCCTCGACCTGCGCCACCGCGTACCGGGGGATCCGCCGGAGGCGCTGCGCATGCTGTCGCTTGCGCAAGTCGCCGGGTGTTCGCTGCCGTTCGGCGACGACGGGCGGCTCGCTGTCCGCCGTCCGCTGCCGGATGTCTCCGCGCTGACCGGAATCGGCGACTACGTCGTGGTGCACCCCACGGCCTCGGTACCGGCTCGCAGCCCCTCCCCGGTCCACAGTGGACGGATCGTGGACGCGCTGACCGAAGCGGGACACCGGGTGGTGGTGACCGGCGCGAAGCCCGAGGGGATGACCGCCGACGTCGACCTGAGCGGCCGCACGACGCTGCCCGAACTGGCCGCGGTGCTCGCCGGGGCCGAGGTCGTCGTGGCCCCGAACACCGGTCCGGCGCACCTGGCCGCCGCGGTCGGGACTCCAGTGGTGTCGCTGTTCGCGCCGGTGGTTCCCGCGGCGCGCTGGGCTCCGTTCGGGGTTCCGGCGGCCTTGCTCGGCGACCAGCACGCGCCGTGCCGCGGCAGCCGGGCCCGGACCTGTCCGGTCCCCGGACATCCGTGCCTGGACGGCATCGACCCGGCCGAAGTGGTGGCCGCGGTGGCCGAACTGGCCAAGAGACCGAGCCGGCAGGCAACCGCTTGAACCGCACAGGAAAGGAGAAGAGATGGTGGACCCAGCACCGTTGCCCGAAGAGGCCGACGGGCCGCGCACCGCGATCGTGACCGGCGCGGATTCCGGCATCGGCCGCGCGGTGGCCGTCGCGCTCGCCGGCGGGGGAGTGGACGTCGGAATCACTTGGCACACCGATAAAACCGGTGCGGAGGAGACCGCGGCCGAGGCGCGCGAGCAGGGTGTGGCCGCGCCCGTGCGGCAGCTCGACCTGACCGACCTGCCCACGGCGGCGAGCGCCGTCGACGAGCTCGCGGACGAGCTGGGCGGCGTCGACGTGCTGGTGAACTGCTCCGGGACCGGCAGCAGCGAACTCGCGATGGACATGGACTTCGACACCTGGCGCGGCGTCGTGGATGTCGATCTGCACGGCGTTTTCGTGTGCTCGCAACGCGCTGCGCGGCACATGATCGACGCCGGCCGCGGCGGCCGGATCATCACGATCACCAGCGTCCACGGACACGTGCCCCGGGTCGGAGCGGCCCCGTACTGCGCGGCGAAAGCCGGTGCCGGCGCGCTGACCCAGGTGCTCGCGCTCGAACTTGCCGAGCACGGGATCACGGTCAATTCGGTGGCTCCCGGCGAAATCTCCACGCCGATGACCGGACAGACCGACGTCGACCCGCGCGATCAGGAGCGTCCCGGAATCCCCTTGGGCCGCCCCGGACACGCCCGTGAAGTCGCCGCGGCGGTGGCTTTCCTGGCCACCCCCGCGGCGGGGTACATCACGGGCTCGTCCCTGGTCGTCGACGGCGGGCTGATTCGCATGGGCGCCCAGGCCGGGACAGTCTTCCCGGACAACCGGTGGCGTCGCCCCTAAGCCCGTTCTTCGCGGGCTGTGCTGCCGCTGAGCGCGACGACCAAGGCGACGAGCGCGGTCAGCCCGTGCAGCCAGTTGTCCGCCCAGTTGAGGTTCACCGGGTCGTCGCGTGCGGTGCTGAACGCCGTCGCCAGAATCCCGTACGCGGTCAACCCGGTGAACGCCACGAACAGGACCCAGCAGTACGCGACCGCGCCGGAAAGCTTGCGCGCGGCCAAAAGACCGAGGAGACCCAGTGCGGTGTGGACGATGTTCAGCACCGTGCTGGAACTGAACAGCCAGACGACCCGCGAGGTGTCGTGCCCGCCGTGGGCGGTTTCCGGCACGAAGAACCCGGCGACGCCCAGCACGAGGTAGACCAGCCCGAGCACGGCGACGACCGGACGGGCCCAGGAACGGGTGGTGACCGTCGGCATGGGGACTCCTTTCCGTTTCGGCCGCTGGCCGTACGCGGCTTTTTCCGTTGTCGTGCGCCAGGTTTCCGGGCTACTCCTCGCGAAGCGATTTCGCGACGGAACCGCCGGCCTCGTCCGCCTGTTCCCCCGGATCCGGGTCCGCGCGGCGCTGCGGAAGATCCTCGTCCGGAGCCGCGGCCCGGGCCGCCTCCGCGCGGGCGAGCGTCTCGTCGTCGGGCGGGTTCGGCACCGGCTGGACGTCCGGCCGCTCCTCGGCGAGCCTGCGGCCGAGCGGCTCGCCCTCGCGCGCCTCGGCGGGCGTCGGGGCCTGCTGGGCCACCGGGCTCCAGCGTTCCGGCGGTTCGACACCGGCTTCCAGCGGGTCGACCCGCAGCTCGTCCTCGTCGAGGGATTCGGACTGATCGAGCGTTTCGGGCTCGGCCGGATCGAGGTCGGGCATCATGCTCCCTTCTCGCTGCAGCGCTTTTCTGGCGGGTACCCGCCTGGAACGGGACAAAACGGCGTCAGGCGGCGGCGAGATCGCGGATCGCGGTCTGCGCCTTCTGGATTTCCTGCCCGACCAGGAGCGCGGTAAAGCGGGCGACCGAAATGCTGTGCGCCGCCGAGGCGACCGCGTCGCAGGCTTCCTGCGGGTCGTCCGAATGATGCCGGACGCGCCCGGCGAGCAAGGCGTCCTCGAGCTGGCCGCACAGATCGGGAAGGAGTTCCGAGAGGTCGTCGGCGAGGAGGCTCAGCAACCCGAGCGTCCGGTAGAGGTCCGCGGGTGATTCGTAGCCGCCGGCACCGGCTTCGCGACGGAGCCGGCGCAGCGCGGTCTGCGCCTGCTCGGCCGGTGCGGGAGACGTCGCTGAATGGTCCATGGGACGGCAGATACCCGGTGGTGGCACGGCTAACCGGACGATTGCGGACGGCCGCGCCGGGTATCCGGGAGCAATGGACGAGATCGTCGAACTGATCCGGAGGCGGGCCTGTCTCGCGGAAGCGCGCGACGCCGAACGCGCCGCGCACGCGGTGCTGCGGACGCTGTCCGAGCGGATTTCCCCGGAAGCGGCAGCAAGCCTCGCCGTGCAGCTTCCGGCCGAGCTGGCGGAAGACCTGCGCCCGGGCGGCGGCGCCGGGGAACGCTACGAGCTGGAGGACTTCGTCGGGCGGATCGCGGAGCGCGAGAACCTGACCGAGCCGGAGGCCGTGCACCGCGCCGGAGTGGTGCTGGACGTGCTGGGCCGGGAGACGGTGCAGGTGGCGGACGAGGTCTGGAACGTGCTGCCGGAACCGTTGCGGCGCCTGGCGGAGCCGGACCGGCTCGGAGCCGCCTGACGCGGCTGGCTCAGGCGTTCCGCACGCGGGGCCGGTGCGGCTGGGAGTGGCCGCCGGGTTCGGCCGGGATGTCGCGGTCCACGTGGTCGGCGTGGTGCAGCGCCTGGGCCAGGAGCCCGCGGACGTGCTCGTCGGCGGCGGAGTAGTACACGAACGTCCCCTCGCGACGGCCCTTCACCAGGCCCGCGAGCCGGAGCTTGGCCAGGTGCTGGCTGACCGCGGTCGGCGCGGCCCCGGCCAGTTCGGCGAGGCAGGCGACCGACGATTCTCCCTGCAGGAGCGCCCACAGCACCTTGATCCGGGTCGGGTCGGAGAGCAGGCGGAAGCTTTCCGCGGCCAGGTGGACCTGCTCGTCGGAAGGCATGTCGAAGTCCGGCAGGGAGGTGTGCATGCCCCGATGCTACCGGGCCTGGTCGACTATCTGCGCATCTGCGCAGGTATGCTGGAATGAGGCCGGTGCGTTCGCCCGGTTCGCGAGAGGTTTCGAGCATCCGGGAGTGTGCTGATGACTGAGCCGCGTCGGGATCGTCCGCGGGCCGCGGACGGTCGCGGTCCTGCGCATGGGCAGGACGCCGGGGCGGGCGACGGGCACGGGCATGGTCCCGGCGCGTCCGGCCCTGGTCACGGCCACGGCCACGGGCATGGCCATGGGCACGGTCATGGGCATGGCCACGCTGAGCCCGCGACCTGGCGGGACCGTGTCAAGCACTTCTTCACCCCGCACAGCCACGACAGCGCCGACCGCCTCGACACCGCCCTGGAAACCAGCCAGCGCGGCATCCGGGCGCTGATCTGGTCGTTCGCCGCCCTGTTCGGCACCGCCGTCATCCAGCTGGCGCTGGTCGCGGTCACCGGCTCGGTAGCCCTCCTGGGCGACACCATCCACAACTTCGCGGACGCTCTCACCGCCCTGCCGCTCGGCATCGCTTTCGCGCTCGGCCGTCGTGCCGCGACCCGCCGCTACACCTACGGCCTGGGCCGCGCCGAAGACCTGGCCGGCGTCGTCGTGGTGCTGATCATC
Organism: Amycolatopsis echigonensis; assembly: GCF_002846615.1. Classification (NCBI taxonomy): domain Bacteria; kingdom Bacillati; phylum Actinomycetota; class Actinomycetes; order Pseudonocardiales; family Pseudonocardiaceae; genus Amycolatopsis; species Amycolatopsis echigonensis. The sequence continues at coordinate 7,086,938 of NZ_PJMY01000003.1, forward strand.
GCCGGATCGGCCGCGCTGGCCGCGTACGAAGCGATCGACCGCCTGCTGCACCCGCACCCCGTGCAACAGCTCTGGGTGCTCGCCGCGGCGGGTGTGGTCGGGTTCGCCGGAAACGAACTCGTCGCCCGGTACCGCATCACCGTCGGCCGCGAAATCGGCTCCGCCGCCTTGGTCGCGGACGGCTTGCACGCCCGCACCGACGGCTTCACCTCGCTGGCAGTGGTGCTGGGCGCGATCGGCGTCGCCCTCGGTTTCCCGGCCGCTGACCCGGTGATCGGGCTGTTGATCACTGTTGCGATCCTGTTCGTCCTGCGCGACGCGGCCAAGGAAGTCTTCCGGCGGCTGATGGACGCCGTCGACCCGGCGACCGTCGAACTGGCCGAGGAGACGGCCGCGGCGGTGCCCGGGGTGGAGGGCGTCCGCGAGGTTCGGATGCGCTGGATCGGCCACAGCCTGCGCGCCGAACTCGCCGTCCAGGTGGCCAACACCCTCACCGTGGTGCAGGCGCACGAACTGGCGCACAGCCTGGAGCACCAGCTGATCACCACAGTGCCCCGCCTGACCGCGGCGGCGGTCCACGTCGAACCGGCGATCGGGGCGGAGACCGCGCATATCTCGTGATTGCTGTGGACGAGCGAGATCACAGCGGTGCCTGCAGGGTGACTTCGAACGGGGAGAACCCGCTTCTGCGATAGAAACGAATGGCGGATTCGTTTGCCGAATACGCTGTGACGCTGGCTTGCTGTGCACCGGATTCCCTGGCCCACGCGAAGAATTCCTCCGTCAAGGCCGTCGCGACACCGGTTTCGCGGTGTGCGGGGTCGACGCGCAGGCTCTCCAGCACGCCGACCACTGTCCCCGGCCGGAGCGGGTCGGCGCGGCGGATCCGGCCGATCAGGTGGCCGATCGCGGAGCCCGCGGCCGGAAGCGCCAGAAGGCACAGCGAATCCTCGCGGCGCACGAGATCCGCGAAGTAAGCAAAGCCTTCGCGGCGCGGCCAGGAGAGATCCAGCGACGGATCCCGCCGCCCGCCGTCCTCGGCGAAGAGAGCTGCCGCCGAGGCGACGAGCTGCGGTACGTGCCGCGAGGTGGCCCTTGCGGTCCGTGAAGGGCTCCTTGAGGGAATTAGATTCCCTCAAGGGGCCCTTCACGGACCGCCCGCGACTCAACCGCTACGCCGACCAGACCCGTTCCCCGCCGACCCACGTTTCCCGTACCCGCACCCGATCCAGCGTTTCCGGATCGGTCTCGAACGGATCCTCCGCCAGCACCGCGAAATCGGCCAGGAAACCCGGCGCGAGCTGCCCCTTGGTCGTCTCCTCGCCCGACGCGTAAGCCGATCCCGTCGTGTACACGCCCAGCGCCGCCTTGACGCTGATCCGCTGCGAAGGCCCGAACAACTCCCCGTCCGGAGCCCGGCGCGTCACGCAACTGCGCAGCGCGTACAGCGGCGGGAACGGCCCGCACGGATGGTCGGACGAACCGGCGACGGCGACCCCGGCGTCGAGCATCGACCGGTGGGCGAACATCCGCTCGACGCGCTCCGCCCCGTAGTACTGGGTCAGCTTGTCGCCGTGCGCGGCGGCGTAGTTCGCGAACGGCACCGCGACCATGCCGTGGTCGCGCATCCGCTTCAGGATCTCGTCGTCGATGATCGAACAGTGTTCGATGCGGTGTCGCGGATCCTGCCTGGGCTTGGCGGCCTGCGCCTGGTCGACGGCGTCCAGGACACGACGGATCGCGCGGTCGCCGTTGGCGTGCACGCAGACTCGCCATCCGGCGTCGTGCACGTGCCGCACCGTATCGGCCAGTTCGGCGGCGCTGACGCGCTCCAAGCCGTAGCTGTCGGTGCCTTCGATGGGCTGTTCGACCAGACAGGTCCCGCCGTTGACGGCACCGTCGGCGAAAGTCTTGACCCCACCTAGGCGCAACCGCGTTTCCGGGGTGATCGGCTCTTCCGGGAGGGCGCGGAAGTAGTCGAAGTGGTCGTAGGCGGCCAGCGCGTTCACCCGGAGCGTGAGCTGGTTCTGGTCGGCAAGATGGCGGAGCACCTGCCATTCGGTGCGGCCGACCAGGGCGTCGCCGACCGAGGTGATGCCCGCCGCGTGCAGGTCGGCGGCGTGCCGGGTGAAGGCGGCGGCCAGGACCTCGGTGGGCGGGTCCCGCACGATCGTCGGGCGCGGGGTGAAGGCGGGAAAAGCCAGGTCGTAAAGGGCTTGGTCGTGGATGACGCCGTCGAGGCGCCCGGCGGCGTCCCGGCCCAGGTGACCGCCGGGCGGCGGCTCGCTGGAGTCGGTGAGGCCGGCGAGGGCGAGGCCGGGGGAGTTGAGGACGCCGGCGTGCAGTGTCACGTGCACGACCAGGACGGGGTGGTCCGGGCAGGCTTCGTCCAGTTCGGCGCGGGTGAGTTCGCGGCCGCCGTTGCTGCGGAACGAGTCGTAGCCGCAGCCGATGACCCATTCGCCGGACGGCGTCGCGGCGGCTCGCTCGCGCAGGGCCGCGGCGAGGTCGGCGGTCGAGCGGATCCGGGACGGCGAGAGGTCGACCTGCAAGGATTGCGCGGCGACGACCGTCGGGTGCTGGTGGGCGTCGTTGAAACCCGGGATGACAGTGGCGTCGCCGAAATCGTGCACTTCGGCCGAGGGGAACTCGCCGCGCAGGTCGGCGACGGTGCCGTGCGCGACGACCCGTTCGCCGCGCATCGCGAACGCCGGAGGTTCGGCGCCGGTCATGGTCACGATCCGCCGGGCGGTGACGATCTGCGCGGATTCCGGTGCGGACACGGGGTTGCCTCCAGGTTCGACGGCTGGCCGGGCGGCACTGTGTCCACAAAGGACGGTGTGGCTGCAGTGCCGCACCGCCGAGTCTAGGGGCGGCGGGGACCTGGCCGCATCGTCGAAGCGGGTTGCGGCAATCGGGTGATCTCGGTCCCACCCGGGTGAACTCCGGAATGAGAATCGGCCGTGCGGCGGTGTATACGCTGGAAGCACAGGGCACCAGGCCCGGCTCCCGCGGCGGCAGGAGGCTCGCATGTCCGGCATCGGTGCGGCGCGGGCCGCGCTCAGGGCCGCGGCGCAGCCGTGGGAGATCCAGGTCGGCCGCGACCTCGCCGACCGGCTCGACACCAAACCGCCCTCCCGCTGGTCCCGTCCGGGCGCGGCGGCGGAGGACCTCGCGGATCTGGTCGGCCCGGGCGAGGTGGTCCTGGCCCCGTCGGCGACCCGTCCGTCGGACGACGGCGTGGTGTGGACTCCGGAGCAGGCGCTGGGCGCGGGCGCCCGCGGGGTGGCGCTGTGGGTCGACGACCTGCCGTACCCGCGCATCGTCGGCGCGATCCCGTACCCGGAGCTGATCGCGGTCGAGCACGCGATGACCGGGAAGCATGCGTGCCTGGTGCTAACCGGTGTCCGGACGACTCTGGTTTTCCGCTACCGCTCGTGGGCGTGGCCCGCGGTGGCCGACCTCGTGACGCACGTGCGGTCGCGCGCGCACCGGCCCGGCGCGGCGGAACCAGCCCACGCGGGCCCGCCGTCGCTCGGCTGGGACCGGCTCCCGGCTTCGCCGCTGGTGGCCCTCGGACATCACCGGCACGCGCGCTACCTCGGCGCGGAACCGGAACTGCCGCGGCGCTGGCTGTGGCAGCAATCCCGCCCGGCCGCCTTCGTCGTGCTGACGCGGCAGGAACTGGTCGTGGTCCAGCATGTCCTGGGCCGGCGGCCGTTGACGCACGGGGTGCAGCTGCTGGCGGTGGCCCGCAACCGGATCACCGGCCTTGCCCGGCGGGGCGACCGGCTGCGCATCGCCGCCTCGGGGCGCCGGTACGAGGTGGACCTCGGCGCCGAACTGGCGGACGAAGCGCGGTCGAGGTTCGGGCCGATGCTGCGCGCGGACGGGCGGCGAGTGGTGCGGAGGGCGTCGAAGGCCGCTCCGCAGGCGTGACCGGCGCGGAACGCCTACTCCGGCGCGTGGTCTTCTGGTACGCAAGCGGGCTATGCGCGGCAACCGACCTATTTCGACTTCTCGATCTCGCGGCGCTCGCTGAGCGGCCGACCGGCAGGAGCTTCCTCAGCTCTCCTTCGCGGCAGTCTTCCGCAGTTTCCGGCGCACGAGCGGCCAGAACGCCGCGATCACGGCGAGCGACACGAGGCTCGTCCACACCTGGGTGCGGGCGGAGTCGTCGGTCAGCAGCATGACCACGATGATCCCCACGACGCCGGCGACCGTCAGGATGCCGAGCCACGGATGCAGCCACATCTTGAGCTTGAGCCCGGCGCGTTCCTCCGGCGTCATGGTGTGCCGCATCCGCATCTGGGTGAACGCGATGAACGAGTACACGAACAGCGCGACCAGACCGGCGGAGTTCATGATGAAGTCGAAGATGCCGGAGTCCGGTGCGACGAAGTTGACGAGGACCGCGACATACCCGCCGATCGTGCACGCGGCGACCGCCACCACCGGCACGCCGGACTTGTTCTTCCTCGCCACCACGCGCGGGGCGAGCCGTTTTTCGGCGAGCGCGGAGAACATCCGCCCGGCGGAATAGAGTCCGGAATTGAGCACCGAACACGCGGCGGTGAGCACGACGGCGTTCATCACCAGACCGGCGCCCGGCAGTCCGAACAACGTGAAGGCGTGCGCGAACGGGCCCTCCTGTTTGGGATTCGGCAGCTGGTTCCACGGGACGATGGTGACGATCAGCAGGACCCCGCCGACGAAGAAGAGCAGGATCCGCCAGATCACCGTGACGACGGCCTGCCGCACGCCCTTGGCCGGGTCCTCCGATTCGGCCGCGGCCATCACCGCGATCTCGGTGCCGAAATAGGAGAAGATCACGATCGCGACGCCGCTGAGCACCGGCCACCAGCCGTTCGGCGCGAACCCGCCGTGCTGCCAGAGGTTCGGGATCGAGAAGCTCGCCTTCGGCCAGAGCCCGAACGCGAACAGCGTGCCGACCGCGAGGAACACGATGATCGCGGCGACCTTGATGCTCGCCAGCCAGTACTCGACCTCGCCGAACGACCGCGCGGACACCAGGTTCGTGGTGGTGAAGAAAAGCAGCAGCACCACCGAAAACACCCACTGCGGCACGTCCGGGAACCAGCCGCCGAGCACCGACCCGCCGACGACCGCCTCGAACGCGATCACGCCGATCCAGTAGTACCAGTACAGCCAGCCGACGAGATACCCCGCCCACTCGCCGAGCCCGACCCGGGCGTACTCCATGAACGACCCGATCGCCGGACGCGCCGCGGCCATCTCGCCGAGCATCCGCATCGCGAGGAAGACGAGCAGCCCGCCGATCAGATAGGAAATGACCGCCGCCGGCCCGACGGCGCGCACGACGTTCCCCGAACCGACGAAAAGGCTCGCCCCGATGATCCCGCCGAGGGCGATCATCGTGATGTGCCGGGAACGCAGCTTCTTGGGATCGGCGGCCGCTCCGCCTGGGCTGTCCGCGCTTCCCTGGCTTCCCTGGCCCTGCTCGGTCATCCGGTCAGCCATCGATCGCTCTTCCTCTCGCTCGGCCGTTCCGCCCCGTCCGACAACGATGTCGGAACCGGCCGCGGAGCCAGGCCGCGGCCGCCGGGTCCGTCGAGGTTAGGGGCGGGAAGGGGCGGATGCCGGGCGGGGCGTAGTCGATCATCCGAATGGAGCAGCGATCTTGCTTGCCCGGTGCGGTTTTCCGGTTCACGTGCAGGTGCGGACGAAGACGGCGACGGCGGGTGCGGGTTCGATGCTGCGGTAGAGCAAGTGGAAGTCGGTGGTGAGCCCGGGTTCGGTCAGCGGGCGGTACACGACGTCCGGCACCCCGGCCTGCTCGACGCCCGCCGGGACGACCGCCAGACCCGCCTTCGCGGCGACCAGCGCGAGCACGCTCAGCGTGCTGTCGGCGCGAAACCGAGCCGGCGAACCCGGCAGATTCGGCCGGTGGCCAAGCAATCCCCGGGGCGCGAGATCGTCGTCTCCGGTGATGTACTCGACCAGTTCCTCGCCCGCGATCTGCTCGGCGGTGAGCATCCGGTGACCGGCCAGCCGGTGCCCGGCGGGCAGTGCGACCAGGAACGACACCGAACTGGCCGGGGTCGAGGCCAGGCGGGGTTCGTCGGCCGGGGCCGGGAGCGCGCTGAAACCGACGTCCAGTTCGCCCGCGAGGATCGCGGCGCGCTGCGCCTGCGGCCCGGCTTCCCGGAGTTCGATCCGGACGAGCGGGCGTGCCTGGTGGAACTCGCCGATCAGGCCGGTGAGGAGACCGCCGAAGACCGCGGCGCCCGCCACTCCGATTCGCACGCTTCCGGTGTCCCCGCGGATGGCTGACCGCGCGGTGTCCCGTGCTCGTTCGGCCTGGGCCAGCACCTGCCGGGCCTCGATCAGGAACGCTTCGCCCGCCGGGGTCAGCCGGGGCCGCCCGCCGCGGTCGAACAGCGGTCCGCCGAGTTCGTGTTCGAGGTCGCGGATCTGCATGCTCAACGTGGGCTGGACGACGTGCAGCCGCCGCGCGGCCGCGCTGAACCCGCCCTCCTCGGCGACCGCGACGAAGTAGCGCAGGTGCCGCAGTTCCATCCCGGCTCCTATCAGCAGTACTGATCGTTGGATCAGAAACGATGCCTTGAGCCTATCGCTGCCCGGGGCCACTGTGGAGGTGCAGACCCACGAAGAGGAGCAGCGATGCGGATTGTCACGCTCGAGGAACACTGGTCCGATCCGGCGGTGACCGCTGCCGGTATGCCGAGCATGCTCGACCACGTGCCCGGCTACGCGGCTGCGTTCGACCAGAGCACCGGAATGCCCTACCCGCAACGCCCGGAACTGCTGGAGGACCTCGGTTCCGCCCGGATCGCCGACATGGACCGCAACGGCATCACCACCCAGGTCCTCTCTCTGATCAACACCTTTCTGCCCGCGGACGTCGCGCCGGAACTGACCGCCTCGGCCAACGACGCCATGTTCGAGGCGGTCAAGGCGTTTCCTGGCCGGTTCGCCGCGTTCGCCGCCCTCCCGACGGCCGTGCCCGGCGCCGCTGCCGGCGAATTGCGCCGGTGTGTCCGCGAACTGGGCTTCGTCGGCACCATGATCATGGGGCGCACCGACGACGAATTCCTCGACCAGCCGCGCTTCGATCCGATCCTGCGCGCCGCGAGCGACCTGTCCGTGCCGATCTACCTGCACCCGGGCCCGCCGCCGGCACCGGTGAGCGACGCCAACTACGCCGCCGGGCTGTCGCCCGCGGTGTCGGGGGCCATGCGGCTCGCCGCGTGGGGGTGGCACCAGGAAACGGCCGTGCACTTCCTGCACCTGGTGCTCACCGGGGTGCTCGACCGCTACCCGGAACTGCAGTTCGTCCTCGGCCACTGGGGCGAGTTCGTCCCGTTCTACCTCGACCGGCTGGACGAGACGATGCCGCGGCGGATGACCGGGCTCGACCGGACCTTCCGCGAATACTTCCGCGACAACGTGTTCATCACTCCCAGCGGCATGTTCAGCCAAGCCCAGCTGCGGTACTGCGTGGACACCGTCGGCGCCGACCGGATCATCCATTCCGTGGATTTCCCGATGCTGAGCAACGAGGGCGCCGCGGCGTTCCTCACCGAATCGCATCTTTCCGCCGAGGACCAGGAAAAGATCGCCCACGGCAATGCCGACCGGCTGCTGGGCCTGACCGCGGTGTGACTCAGGTTTGATCGCGGGTCAGTCCGGCGGCCCGGGGCTGGGTTGTCGTCCTCACCGGCTTGTGGACTCGGTCAGCTGAGGATCGCTCGGTCATTTCGACGGAACTTTCGTCCTTTGTGGACGGTCAGAAGGGCCGCGCCGCTTGAGTTCCGGCATGGGAATCAGTGCCCCTCGGAGATATCTCGTCAGCGGGCGGATCAGCTCGGCGAGTCGGGACGGAGGAGGCGGATTCCTTGTGCGGTGGTGCGGTAGAGGACCGCGCGGCCGGACCGTCGTCCGGCGACCAGGCCGCTGTCGCGCAGGACCCGGAGGTGTTGCGAAACCGCGCTCGGCGAAACGTCCAGGGCTTCGGCGAGGTCGGTGGTCGTGGCGGGGGAGCGCAGCGTCTCCAGCAGTTCGGCGCGACGTCGGCCCAGGAGGCGGACCGCGTGTTCGACCGGGCGGCGCTCCGCGACGGTCCACAATGCACCGCTGCCTCGGGCCGGGTAGCGGATCGTGGTCTGGGTGGTGGTGTGCAGCTTGATCATCACCCACGGCGGGCCCAGCACGACCGGGGAGAGCACCAGCCCGCCGGCGGGCCGCCCGGGCGAGCGACGGTGATCGCCGTCGAGGGTGAGGCGGCCGTCCTGCCAGTTCATTCCGGGGTGCAGGTCGGCGAACAGGTGGCCGGCGCCGCCGTCGGCCCATTGTTTGGCGCGGTAGGCGATGTCGGCGTCGAGGACGGCGCGTAACCGGCTCCAGTGCGGGGCGATCAGACGGTCGTGCGCCTGACGGAGTTCGGCGGCGACGGCGCGGAGCCCGGCCTCGGGGTCGGCGGCGAGCGCCCGGGCCGGTGCGGGGAGGCGGTCGCCGAACACGCCGCGCAGGCTGCGCCGGATCTCGCTCGCGGTGGTCCGGCACATCGCGGCGAGCGCCTCGTCGATCGTGCTCGCCGCGCGGGCCGGGGCGGGCAGCAGGAACTGCGGCCAGCTGGTCCGGCCGGTGACGAGCAACGGCCAGGTCCACGACAGGTCCACCGGACGGACGGCGAGTTCGTGCTCGGCCCAGCGGGTCCAGCGTCCGTGGCGCGTCCGGCCCCAGCATCCGGCCAGGGTCTGCAGGCCGGAGACGGTTTCGGACAGCGGCGAGACGGCGAGCCTGGTGCCGGCCAGGTCGCTGGTGCTCAGTCGGAGGGTCAGCGGCACCTCGCGATTATGCGGCAGCGGACGGGGGTCTAGGGAGTTGGCGGGCTTGCCGGAGGGGCGGATGGCGGCTGCTTGCCTTCGTCGGACGCGGGTGCGGGCTGGTCGTGAATCAAGTCGAACGCTTTTTGCCGCAAGGAAAACGGGCGACCATCGGCACCGCGTCCCGCGGCTGATCACTCCTCCGGTGCCTGGTGCGCAGCGGATGGGGGCGGTGGAAGCGGCGGGCAGGCCAGACGAGTGGTTGCCGTGGTTATGAGCCTGTTGTGCGGCGGGGAGCGGCCTTCCGCGGGGCGAGGTGGTGGTTCTCGCTCACGCGGGCCCGCCGAACCACCGGGCGAGGTGACGGTTCAGCTCCTGCTGGTCCTCGCCGATCCAGGCGACGTATCCGTCCGGGCGGAGCAGGAGTGCCGGAGCGTCCAGGGCCGCGGCGGAGTCCGGGAGGAGGTCGACCCGGTCTGCCCAGCCCGCGACGTTCAGCCGTTCGGTGCGGTCGAGCACCAGGCCGCGGCCCTGGTGCAGGCGGTCGTAGAGGCGGCCCTGCCTCAGGTCGAGGTCGGGCAGACGGCGGCCGAGCAGGTCGGGGCCTTCGCCGAAGTCGTAGCGGAGGTCGATCGCGGTGATTTTCCCGATCAGGCGGCGGTTGACCTCGTCGATGTCCATCAGTTCGGCGAGCAGCCCGCGCACCGCTCGCGGTCCCGCTTCAGTGGAGGACAGCTCCATTTGGGCACGGGTGTTGTCGAGGACGTCCGCCGCGACCGGGCGGCGTTCGGTCTGATAAGTGTCGAGCAAGGTGTCCGGGGCCCAGCCTCGAACTTGCGCGGCCAGCTTCCAGCCGAGGTTGAACGCGTCCTGAACGCCCAGGTTGAGGCCCTGCCCGCCGGTGGGCGGGTGGATGTGCGCGGCGTCGCCGGCCAGCAGCACCCGGTCGACCCGGTACCGTTCGGCCAGCCGGGTGGCGTCGCCGAAGCGCGACAGCCAGCGCGGGGAGTGCACGCCGAAATCGGTTCCGGCGACGGCGCGCAGCCGTTCTTGGAAGTCCTCGAGCACGGGCGGTTCGGCGCTGATCCCCGCGGCCGGGACGACGACGCGATAGACCCCTTCTTCGACCGGCCCCAGCATGAAGCGCTTGTTGGTGGCGCGGACCTCGGCCACCTTCGCCGCGATCTCTTCTTGCGGCGCGGTCGCGGCCATTTCGCCCATCAGGGTCTCGGTCCGCGAGGGTTCGCCGGGGAAGCCGACGCCGAGCAGTTTGCGCACTGTGCTGCGCGCGCCGTCGCAGCCGACGAGGTACTTCGACCGCACCCGTTCGCCGTCGGTCAGCTCGACGGTCACTCCGTCTTCGTCCTGCTCGAAGCCGGCGACCGCGCAGCCGTGCCGGACCTGGGCGCCCAGCCCGATCGCGTGGTCCTCGAGCATCCGGACGACGACCGGCTGCGGGATGCCCAGCAGGTACGCCGAATCGAGCTCCTTGGGCGCGGGTTTGGCGATGCCCGCGAAGATGCCGCCGACCGGACGCTGTCGTCCGCGTTCGAGGATGCGCGGCAGCAGCCCCCGCATCGCGAGCAGTTCGAGGCTGCGGATATGCAGGCTGACGATGCGGGCGAGCGGGACAGGCTCGGTTTCCTTTTCGAGGACGAGCACCTGCACGCCGTGGAGCCGGAGCTCAGCCGCCAGCGTCGCGCCGGTCGGGCCGCATCCGGCGATGATTACGTCGATCATGAAGCATCCGTTCGGTCGGCTGCGGCGCGTGTGGCGGCCGTTGCGGGCTTGGCCGCCTGCCCCACCGCGGTGAGTCGGGCCGCGACGGCAGGGGACGCGTCGGACTGGTTCCGGATGTGCGCAGGACTGGGCATCGGCCGATCAGTCTGCGGCACCCGGCACGGTGCGGCAAGCGAAATACCGGACAGCTCGGCCACGACCCTGGCGAAACCTTCGATGTAGCTCCAGTCTACATGGTAGCGAACACCTGTTCGAGTCGGGAACGCTTCCGGGCATGAAACGACGCGACGCCAAACTCCCGGCCGCGTACTGGCGGTTGTGGTGGGCATCGGCGGTGGACAACGTGGGCGACGGGGTCTTCTCGGCCGCTGTGCCCCTGCTGACCGTCACCCTCACCCGTGATCCGGTGCTGGTCTCGGTCGTCTCGGCGGCGACCTACCTTCCGTGGCTGCTGCTCTCCTTGCCCGCGGGCGCGGTCGTGGACCGGCGCGACCGGGTCGGTCTGCTGTGGCGGTCGCAGGCTCTTCAGGCGGCGATCGTCGCGGCGGCGGCGGTGCTGATCGGGCTGGGGCGGATCGACATCGCGGCGCTGGCGCTCATGGGATTCGGGCTCAGCGCGTGCGAGGTCGTGTTCGCCAACGCGTCGCTCGCGGTCTTGCCGGACCTCGTTTCCGAGACGCACCTGCACCGGGCGAACGGCAGTCAATACGCGATCGCCAACGCTGGGCAGTTGTTCGTCGGGCCGCCGATCGGCAGCCTGCTCTTCGCCGTGGCGGCGGCTTTGCCGTTCGGGGTGGACGCCACCTCGTTCGTGGTGTCCGCCGCATTGCTCGCGACGCTGCCTCGTCGTCCGTTGCCGCAGATCGCGCACCCGCCGATTCGGGTCGCGGTGGCGGAAGGGGTGCGCTGGCTCGGGCGGCACCGGCTGTTGCGCACGTTGGCCGGGCTCCTGGCAGTGAACACGTTCTGCTATCAGCTCGGCAACGTCACGGTCGTGCTGCTCGCGACGCAGACCCTGCATGTCAGCGAGCGCGGTTACGGCGTGCTGCTCGCGGGGGCCGCGGTCGGCAGTGTGCTCGGTGGGATGGTCAACGCGCGGGTCGTGGCGAAAATCGGGGCGCTGCGGGCGTTGCTGACCGCGTTGATCGCCAACGTGGTGATCTTCGTGCTCATCGGCGCCAGTCCGAACGCGGTCGTTCTTGGGCTCCTGCTGGGGTTGAACGGATTCGCCACCACGCTGTGGAGCGTCGTCACGGTCAGCCTGCGGCAGCAGGCGGTGCCGACGGAACTGCGCGGGCGGGTGCACAGCGTCTACCGGATGCTGGGCTGGGGATTGATGCCGCTGGGATCGCTGGCCGGCGGGCTGGTCGCGGACGCGTTCGGCATCCGGGCGGCGTATCCGGTGGCTGGTGCGGTGCGGGGGATCGCGTTGGCCGCCGCGCTGCCCGTGCTTCTTTCCGCGATGCGCGCCAGGAGGTCCGCGGAGTGACCCGGAATGACTGTCCTTAGTGGACACAAGGGCGGGCCGCGCCGGATGCGGGCACTGCCGCGGATGTCATCTACCCCCGGTTGGACGTCGCCGTGGAGCAACGTGTGCTGGTGAATCTGCTGGGTCGCGCACCGCGCGGTCTTTCTCGGCCTAGGGCGCGAACGGGCGGCGCTCATCGCGTCGCTGGCGTTCGACGCGTCCTGGGAACCGAGACCGGCCATGATCGACGGCTTCGGTGCGTGCGGCCCCGGCGGTCATTGCGGGTGACAGTGTTGGGCGTGGTCGGTCTGAATCTGTTCTTTTCCGCTTGGCGGCGACATTGCGCCCGGGCCTCGCGGCGCGGCGGGAATCGGTCCGTGAAGGGCTCGTTGAGGGAGTCTGAATCCGGGAAGGGGCCCCTCGCGATCCGAGGATCCGTGAGGGGCCCCTTCACCGCTGCGGGATGGCGAAATGGACCGCGGAACGCGGGGATTTACGGCAGAACCAGCCCGTAAGCGCTCAATGCGGCGGGAACCGGCTGGAAGAACGTTTCTCCGCCGGACGTGCAGTCTCCGCTGCCGCCCGAGGTGAGGCCCAGTGCGGTGGATCCGTCGAACAGCGAGCCGCCGCTGTCGCCGGGTTCTGCGCAGACTGTGGTGTCGATCAGGCCGTTCACTGCGCCTTCCTGGTAGTTCACCGTGGCGTTGAGCGCGGTGACCTGGCCGTCGTGCACGCCGGTCGTCGAGCCGCTGCGGGTGACGGTTTCGCCGACGGTGGCGTCGCCCGCGGCGGTGATCTGCTGGCCGGTGTTGATGGCGCTCGGGGCGTCGACGCCGGCGTCGTAGGTGGCGTACGAGTAGTCAGTGCCGGGGAAGTCAGCGGCGGACGTGGTGGCGATGTGCTGCGAGTTGCTCTGGTCGGCCCACCAGTCGTTGGTGGCGACGCCGCAGTGGCCGGCGGTCAGGATCGCGGCCTGGCCGCTCGAGGTGTGCACGTTGAAGCCCAGCGAGCAGCGCAGTCCCTGGCCCCAGATCGCGTCGCCGCCGCTGATCAACGGGCGCAGTTTGCCTTTCGTCCGGGCGAAACGGGCTTTGTCGCCGAAGCGGTGCACGGCGTTGGTCACCTGGGAGAGTTTGGCGCCGGTGACCGTCGAATCGGCGGTGACGAGGACCTGTCCGGTCCGCGGGTCGACGCGCCAGGCGGTGCCGGGGACGCTGGCCGTGCGGGCCAGTTCCGCGGTGACGGCTTTCAGTTGGGACGCGCGGTATTTCACGAACTTCGGCGTCGCGCCGGCCGCGCGGACCTGGTCGGCGGCGGCCTGGTCGGTGACGGTGACTGTCAGCCGCGAACCGGACTGGTCGTAGAACGAGCCGACGGTGCGGTCGCCGAGCGATTTCGCGAGGCTGGCGGACACGGCGGTCGCGGCTCGCGCGTTCAGCGGCGCCGTCGAGGGCTGGGCAGCCGCGACGCCCGAGGCGGCGAAAACTGATCCAGCGGCCAGAACCGCCGCGGCGAAGGCGATACCGCCGCGCCCGCCGTGTCTTTGACTGAGTGCTGAGATCATGCACATCTCCGTTTCTTGCGAATAGGACGATGGCGCGCCGCGGTCAGCGAATGCGGGCGCAATTCGCAGTTTAGGGACGCCGGTCGCCCTCCTATACCCACGAAAGTCGCGAATCCCGTTCGGTTTCGCTGTTCAGCGGCGACTTCCGTCCGCTGAACGGAAGTCGTTCTCCCGCACCGGATCCGTTGGCTGCCAGGTGAACCGTGCGGACGCTCATTCCGCGTTCGGTTCATCCCGGTAATCGAAGTTCGTGCCGCCTCGCACGGTTCCCCGTCCGGACGTGTCCCTCCTTTCGACGGTGTTCGGACTCCGGCGGCCCTGGGACTCTGTGGTTTCCGTCGCGGGCCCGGCGCCCGCGAAGCCGTCCCGGCCGTATCCCCGGCCGAACTCCCCTCCCGCGATTCGCGGGATTGGCTGCTATGGAAGGGAAAGCGATGCGGAAAACAATGCTGGTGCTGATGGGCGCGGCCGCCCTGCTGTTCGGGGCCGCCGCACCGGCGGTCGCGGCGCAGCCGGCCATCATCGGCGGCAGCGACGCCACCGAAACCTACTCGTTCATGGTGTCCCTGGACAACGGCTGCGGCGGAAGTCTCGTCGCGCCCCAGTGGATCATCACCGCGCACCACTGCGGTGAGGCCTCGCAGGCGCGGATCGGGTCCACCGACATCAACTCGGGCGAGGTCGGCCAGATCGACAACGTGATCACCAACCCGGGCACCGATCTCACCATGATGCACCTGAGCCAGCCCGCGCAGTCCGCACCGGTCGCGATGGCGCAGAGCAACCCGGCTCCGGGAACGAGCGCGCGGCTGCTCGGCTGGGGATGCACGAGCTGGCCGAACTGCCAAACGCCGCAAACCCTGCAGCAGATCGATCTTCAGGTGCTCGACAGCAGCGCGTGCGCGGAGGGCGGCGGCGGTGCGGGCGACGTCTGCATCTCCGGCGACTACGCGCATTCGGCGTGCCACGGCGATTCGGGCGGCCCGGCGATCGTCGGCACCACCGGGAACTGGACGCTGGTAGGCGAAACCCACGGCCCCGGCGACAACGGCGGCGAATGCGCGACCACCACCCTCTACACCGGCATCGCCCAGTACCAGTCGTGGATCCAGCAGCAGATCGGAAGCTGACCCCTGTCCGGAAAACCTCGCGCGGAGAGGAAAAACCATGATCCTGCAACGCTTTGGGCGACTGGCCGCGGGCGCTGCCGTCGCGTTGACGCTGCCGCTGACCGGAGCCGGCACGGCGTCGGCCGCACCGCTGGACGCGGTCGAGCTGTACTACGACGCCAGCGGTTTGCCCGACTATCAGGCCGAGGCCACCCAGGCCGCGGCGAACTGGAACAGTTCGGTGCACAACGTGCACCTCAACAGCGGCGGCGCCGCGACCATCATCATGCACGAAACCACCGGCGGCGGTTCCTACACGCAGACCGACGGGCACGGGACCGGAGACATCTACATCGACACCCAGCAGGTCGCCGAGGGCAACGACCCGACGCGGATCATCGCCCACGAGATCGGCCACAACCTCGGCCTGCCCGACCACTACGAGGGTCCCTGCTCGGAGCTGATGTCCGGCCACGGCCCGGGGATCACGTGCAAGAACGCGATGCCCGACGCTCAGGAAGCCGCACAGGTGGACGCGAACTTCGCCAACGGCTTCGCGACGGTTCGCTTGCCTGACAAGCACATCTATCGTTGAGACGCCGACGTTCGCCGGAAGCGCACGGCTTCCGGCGAACGTCGGGCGTCGCTCACGCGCGGGCGACCTCGACGTGGTCGAGGATCCCGAGCGCGTCCGGCACGAGAACCGCGACGGAGTGATAGGCACTGACCACATAGGACGACACAGCGCGGTCGTTGATGCCCATGAACCGAACATTCAGCCCCGGCCGGTATTCGTCGGCGAGGGATTTCGGCCGCAATCCGATGACGCCCGCGTCGTCCTCCCCGGTGCGCATCGCGAGCACCGAGGTGGTGCCCGCCTCGGTGACCGGGATTTTGTCGCACGGCAGGATCGGGACCCCGCGCCACGCGGTGACGCGTTTCCCGTCCACCACGACCGGCTCCGGATAAATGCCCGCCTTCGTGCATTCGCGGCCGATCGCGGCGATGGCCCGCGGATGCGCGAGGAACAAGCGCGTTTTGCGCCGTCGGGAGAGCAGTTCGTCCAGATCGCCCGGCGTCGGAGGACCGGTGCGCGTGGTGATCCGGGATTTGAGATCGGCATTGTGCAGCAGGCCGAAATCCGGGTTGTTGACCAGCTCGTGTTCCTGCCGTTCCCGCAGCGCTTCCACGGTGAGCCGCAATTGCTGCTCGAACTGGTTCATCGGGTCGTTGTACAGATCGGTGACGCGGTTGTGCACCCGCAGGACCGTTTGCGCCACCGCGAGGTCGTACTCGCGCGGCGAGGGTTCGTAGTCGACGTACGTTCCGGCGATGACCGGTTCGCCGTCGTGGCCCGCGGACAGTTCGATGTTCGCTTCGCCCTTGCGGTTCTGTGGTTTCCGCGGCCGGGAAGCGGCCTGCGCGACGTGCGCGCGCAGGGAATCGATCCTGCCGTTGAGCCGGGCGTACGAGCCGGCGGGCAGCACGAGCGCGACCACCCTGGTCGCGGCGCGCGCGGTGAAACCCCAGGTGGCGTCGTCCCGGGAGAGGAGTTCGCCGCCGAAATGATCGCCGTCCGTGGAGGTGCCCAGGTGAGTTTCCGCGCAGTAGTGCCCCTGGGCGTGCCGGGTGACCTTGCCGTGCACGACGAGCACGAGCTGGTCCAGGGGTTCGCCGGCGGTGACGAGCGTGCTGCCCTTCTCGTACTCGCGCTGTTCGAATGCGTCGGCCAGCGCGCCGAGCGCCGCTTCGTCGGAGAACCCGCGCAGCAGTTCGATTTCGGTGAGTTCCAGAGGGACGGCCTGGACCCGCGTTCCGGTCTGGAAGAAACTCACTTTGCCGTCGCCGACGGTGTAGGTGAGCCGCCGGTTGACCCGGTAGCTGCCGCCGGGCACCTCGACCCACGGCAGCTGCGACAGCAGCCACCGCGGGGTGATCGAGCGCATCTGGGGCAGCGATTTGGTGGTCGTGGCGAGGGTGCGGGCCGCCCTGACTCCGAGGGAAAGCTGCTCCTGTTGTTCCGTGACCGGCACCGGGCTCAGCCCTCCCGGCCGATTTCGGCGGCTTCCAGCACGGCGAGCGCGTCGGGCACGAGGACGGCGGCGGAATAGTAGGCCGACACCAGGTAGGACAGGATGGCCTGCTCGTTGATGCCCATGAACCGCACGTTGAGGCCGGGCTGGTATTCGTCGGGCAGTCCGGTCTGGTGCAGCCCGACGACGCCCTGGGATTCCTCGCCGGTCCGCATCAGCAGCACCGAGCTGGTGCGGGTCTCGGTGACCGGGATCTTGTTGCACGGCAGGATCGGCACCCCGCGCCACGAGGGCACCTGGTGGCCGCCGAGGTCGACCGAACCGGGGTAGATCCCGGCCTTGCTGCATTCCCGTCCGAACGCGGCGATCGTCTTCGGGTGCGCGAGGAAGAACGCGGGGTCCTTCCACACCAGCGAGAGCAGCTCGTCGAAATCGTCCGGCGTCGGCGGGCCGGTGCGGGTGGGCACCCGCTGGTCGAAGTCGGCGTTGTTCAGCAGGCCGAAATCGGGGTTGTTGACCAGCTCGTGCTCTTGCCGTTCCCGCAGCGCCTCGACGGTGAGCCGCAACTGCTGCTCGGTCTGGTTCATCGGCTCGCTGTAGAGGTCGGCGACCCGGCTGTGGACCCGAAGCACGGTCTGCGCGACGCTCAGCTCGTACTCGCGCGGGGAAGTGTCGTAGTCGACGAAGGTTCCCGGCAGCCGCGGTTCGCCGTCGTGCCCGGCGGCGAGAGCGATCTCGGCCTCGCCGTGTTCGTTGCGGGCCGTGTCTCCGCTCGCGACGAAGGCGTCCAGATGCGCGCGCAGCGTTTCCGAGCGGTTCAGCACTCCTTCGAACTCCTGGCGCGACAACGTCAGCACGGTCGCGGAGGTGACGGCCTTGGCGGTGAACTCCCAGATCCCGTCCGGAGTGGTGAGCACGTTTTCGCCGAAGTAACTGCCGTCCAGAAGCGTGCCGAGCACGGTCTGGTCGCCGAAGTGCCCGACACCCGCTTTCGTGATCTTGCCGTGTGCGACGAGGAACACCTGGTCGGCGGGGCTGCCGAACTCGGCCAGCACGTCGCCCGGCTGGTATTCCCGCTGCTGGAACCTCCCGGCGAGCTCCTCCAGCACCGCCTCGTCGTCGAATCCGCGCAGCGGGGCGAGCTCCCCGAGCTCGGGCGGGATGACCCGGCACTCGGAGCCGCTCGTCACGAAGGTGACCCGGCCGTCGCCGACGGTGTAGCTGAGCCGCCGGTTGACGCGGTACGTGCCCGCCGAGACCTCGACCCACGGCAGCACCTTCAGCAGCCACCGCGAGCTGATGCTCTGCATCTGCGGCACGGACTTCGTGGTCGTGGCCAGTTGGCGCGCCGCCGCGCGGCCTAGGCTCGAGGGTTCCTGGTCTTCCACGTCCGCGGAGTCGACCGGATCGGTGACAGTCACAGCGAAACCACCTTGTCTTCGGTTGCGAAGCCTGGCATCAGGGGTCTGGGATCAGGATCGGTAGCGAGGGTTCGTCGCGTGCCATTCGAAGCCGCCGCCCATCCAGTCGCGGACGCCGGCGAGGAAGCGCTGCAGTTCCGGCGACGGGATCGCGAGCAGGGCGCGATGGCCCTCCTCGAACTCGCGCACGATCCGGTTGTGCAGCGCGACCGTGGTCTCGACCGCCTCGGAGACCGGGCAGTTCCGGTCGGCGGCGATCTGGAGCACCATGTTGCAGACCGGGTTCTCGTCGGCCGCGTCCTTGGCCACCGAATGGAGGTCGTTGACCAGGACCGTCGCGGTGCCCGCGCGCATCATCGCCTCCCGCACGCGCGGGTCGTAATAGAACGGCGCGGGCAGTTCGTACGCGCCGACGGCGTCGATGAGGGTCATCGAGGTGTAGAAGCTGTCGTGCTGGCGGGCCGCCAGGTACTCCCACGCCGGGGGATAGCGGCCGGTGTGGCGCCACGCGGCGTAGGCGTCCCAGCTGACGAACATCGCGAAGGTCGAGTAGCAGACCCGCTGGACCAGCACCGGCGAACCGTGCCTGCCGAGATGGTCGACCGCCGAGCGGAACCCGACCCGGATCGGATCCGCCCGCAGCGCCTCTTCCAGCGGCGCGGAGAACTCGCCGGCGGGCGCGACCGGGTCCATCGCGGCCATGACCAACGCCAGCCGCGGCGGGAGTTCGGTCGGCGAGGCGCCGAGGGAACTGTCGTCGGCGTAGTAGTCGTCGGCCGCCCACCACACCGCGTTGAGCTGCGCGGCGAGCAGCAGCCGGTCGGGATCGTCGCAGTCGGGGTGGGCGAGCATCACGAGCCTGCCGAACGTGGCGCGCGCGATCTGGTCCAGTCCCTCGCCCTCGAACCCGCAGCCCTGCGCCCACGCGACGAGCCGCCGGTTCACTTCTTCGGCGAGCGGCTCGTCCACCCGCCGCACGACCGGGCAGTACAGCGGCGACGCGCTGCCGTCACCCCATTCCCGCTCCGCGTACGCCGGGTCCTGCCCGCGCGGCGGCGCGAACTGCTCCGCGATCCGCGCCGCCGAGGTCCCGAGCCCGACCGGGCCCGCCCACGCGAAGTCCGGGCGGACCGCTGCGATTCCGGACATGTCTTCCCTCCCGCTCAGACGCGGTCGGCGGCGATGAGCAGGTAGTGGAAGCTGCCCTCGCGATAGGCGGTCAGGAACGGCTTTTCGATGCCGGTCGCGACGGAGGACTGCTCGCGCAGCTCCCAGTACGGGATCGTCGCCTCGGTCAGGTCCACCACGTTGATCGGGACGAATCCGTTGGCGGCGAGCGCTTTGAAATAGTCGCCGCGCGCGTGGATATTGCAGATGTAATGCTGGTCGATCTGGCTCACCGCACGCGAACGCCCGCCGGTCAGATCGTTGTAGCATCCGGTGATGGTCACGAATCGCCCGCCCGGGGCGAGCTGCCGCGCGTGTTCGGCGAAGAGCTCGTGCAGGTCGACGTACATCGTGCTTTCGTTGTTCCAGATCCCGGCGAAATCGCCGCTTTCGAATCCGGTGTCGAGCATGTTGCGGAGATGGAATCGCACCGCGCCGTCGATTCCGCGCAGCCGGGCCTGTTCATTGGCGAAATCGACCTGCTGCTCGGAAATGGAGATGCCGTCCACCCGGCAGCCGAACCGCTGGTGCGCTTGCACGCTCGTGCCGCCGCGCCCGCATCCGGCGTCGAGCAGCCGGGCCGTAGGACCGATGTCTCCGAGGTGCCGCAGCAAAAACTGCGACTGCGCCGTCTCCAGGCGGTGCATCTCGGCGATGATCGCCTTGTCGCGCTCGTCCCCGCGTCCGTCCAGGACGGACGGATCGTAGTCGCCGATGCCGTAGTGGTGGTGGTAAAGCCCGTCGACGTCGCCGAGGCGCAGGTTGACCGGATCCTTTTCGGCATTCCAGTAGTCGGCGACCGACTGCTGATACGCGGTGCGGGCAACCGGACGGGCAACAGACGTCATCATGTACTCCCTTTTCGGAACGCGATTTCCGGTCGGCGCGCGGCGAACTGCGCCGGCGCGCTTCCGGCCTGGCGGAAGCGGCCGGCTTTTCTCCCTCCGGGCCCGAGGCTAGCGAGAATTCTTTTCCGCGGACAAGACGATTCGCGGTAATTCACTCGCGGGCTGGCGGGAGTCGTCCGGAGTGCCTCTTCTGGCCTAGGAAGCCGCTCCTGCGGGGTGTTCGCACGCCGGTCGCCGGGCCACGTTCGATGCCGCCGCGGACACGGGCGGATGACGGCGGGCGACAGCCTGTGGGCTGTCGTGGCAGACGGGTGACGCCTGGTGGGGCGGGCGGGGGCACCGCACCGCTGCGGGCGGGTGGCAGACGGCCGTCCAGATGCGTGGGCGGCCGAGGGCTGGGATTGGGGCGGTCGGCGAGTCTGGCGGGTGGACGGCGGTGCGCTGACGCGGTTCGGCCGGGTTGTGTCGCGCTGGTGGCGATCGAACGTGCCGGGGGCCGGTCGTGGCGGGCCGCTGGCGCGGAGCGGCGGGCTTACGCCGGGCCGTGCGGGTGGGCGCGTTGGTGCCTGGGCCGGTGGTGTCGGGTGGGTGGCAAGGCGCCGGTGCGGAGCGGCGTGTTCGCTTCCTGCCCTGAGGGTGAGTGTGCTGGTGCCGGGGTGAGTCAGCCGGGTGAATGGTGGCGTGTCGGTGTGGAGCGGCGTCCTTATGTCCTGCTGTCAGGGTGGGTGTTAGTACTCCAGCTGTAGTTCGTGATCTTGCTGGAGGGGTCGTGTGAGACGGGTGCGGCCGCCACGTGATCATGGTGTTTGTGAGGACAACTCAAGATCATGTGGCGGCCGCGGCTGCCAGCGTAGACCCTGCGCGATGGCAGTCGTTGCTGGGTGAGATGTTCGTGCGGATCGGGCGGCGGTTCGTGCGGGTGGAGTCGCGTCGGCGGGCCGGGCGGTTCGTGCAGGGTCTGTTGTCCGGGCTGGCGCGGGTGAACTGCTGGACCATTGCTGAGCAGGTCGGAGACCGGACCCCGGACGGGATGCAGAACCTGCTCTCGCGCGCGACATGGGACGCGGACGGGGTCCGCGACGACCTGCGCGAGGTCGTGGTCGAGCACCTGGGTGTCGAGGACGCGATGCTGGTCATCGACGAGACCGGTGACCTGAAGAAGGGCGTCGAGTCGGTCGGGGTGCAGCGGCAATACACCGGCACCGCGGGACGGATCGAGAACTCGCAGATGTCGGTGTTCCTGGTGTATTCCACCCCGGCCGGGCACACGTTCATCGACCGCGAGCTCTACCTGCCCGAAAGCTGGGCAGAGGACCAGGCCCGGCGGGACCGGGCCGGAGTGCCCGCGCAGACCCTGTTCACCACGAAATCCCGGCTGGCCTTGGCGATGATCGCTCGTGCGCTGGAGGCGGGAGTCCGGGTGGGGTGGGTGACCGGGGACGAGGCCTACGGCAAAGACGCCGCCGGCCTGCGCGATCCGCTCGAGGCCCGCGAACAGGCCTATGTGCTGGCCGTGGCCTGCGACCACCGCGTTCCCGGTCCGGGCGAGGAGAGCGTGCGGGCCGACGAGCGCGCCGCCGCGCTGCCGAAGCGGGCCTGGCAGAAGCTCTCCGCCGGGGCCGGCGCGAAAGGCCGCCGTTACTACCTGTGGGCCCGGCTGCGGCTGCATCCGGCAGGCAAGACCGGATACCACTGGATCTTGATGCGCCGTAACCGGCGGACCGGGGAAACGGCGTTCTACCGCTGCTACAGCCCCCGCCGGGTCGCGCTGGCCGACCTCGCGCGCGTCGCCGGGCGGCGCTGGACGATCGAGGAGACCTTCCAGACCGGCAAAGAACTCACCGGCCTCGACGAACACCAGGTCCGCACTTGGACCTCCTGGTACCGCTGGACCACCCTGGTCATGTTCGCGCACGCCTTCCTCGCCATCGCCGCGGCTCAGGCTCGCAGCACACCGTCGGCCGAGGACCTGATCCCGTTGACACGCAACGAGATCAGGCACCTCTACGCCCAGCTCATCCTGCAACCAGCACGCAAGATCATCGACATCCTGGCCTGGTCCGCCTGGCGCCGACGACACCAACACCGCTCCCGCCAAAGCCACTACCAGCAGCGACACCAACAACCAGCACCCGATCACGAACTACAGCTGGAGTATTAGTGCCGGAGCTGGCGGTGCCGGGTGAGTCAGCCGGGCGGACAGCTACATCCCGATCCGGAGCGGTGAGCTTACTCCGTGCCATCAGAGCGAGTTTGCTCGTGCGGAAACCGGCGGAAGCGGAGTAAATTCGCCGGATGAACGGTGGCGCGCCGATGCGGATCGGCTGGATCTGCCTCGCGGTGGTCAGTGCGGGGATCCTCGGGTTCGGGATCGTGGTCGCGATCGTGCCGCCCGCCGGGGACGCCCTTCTCTACCGCACGGACGCGCTCGCGACCGCCGGGCTCGGGCTGTTCGGCGGGCTCATCGCGGTCGTCCCGTTCCGCGCCGGGGAGCGGTGGGCGTGGTTCGCGTTGTGGTTCTACCCGCTGTTCTGGCTGGCGCATCTCGTGTTCCGGTTGCCGCCGGGGACGGACCATGTGCATCAGGTGGTCTTCGTAGTGCTGTCGCTGGCGGGACTGCTGCTGCCGGTGCGGTCGTTCTTCCGGACCCCGGCCGAGGGACAGCACGCTCGCCGGTAGCCGGACGTGCCGCGATTCCCGGCGTGTCCACGAAAAGGCCCGCTGTGGCAGAGGATTCCGCGCGCAGGAAGCACTCCGCCGAGCGGTCGAGTCGTCGCCCTGCGTGCCGGATGGTGCTGTCTCTGGGTGGTGGTGCTCGGCGGATCCGCGGGCTGAGGTTCGTGACCTCCAGCTCGGTGGCGTCCGCGGCGGTGTTCATCTCCTCCGGACGCGGCTGGTTCCTCGTCGGCGGCTTCCTGGTAAGCGCCCTCTCCCTAGTGTCTGTCGGGGAGACCTCGATCGGGTACGTCGCGGCGCACGGTAATCGGTACAGCCCGATCGTGGTTAGGACGGCACGCTGCTGGCCGGGCGCGGCTTCCGGCGACCGTCGAGAGGCTGACTTTATCGCGCTGGCGACGAGGTCTGACGGTTGGAGGCGTCTGATGTGGACACCGAGTACCCACCGGGCTGAATGGACGGGCCCGTGCCATCAGCGCCGAATCGTGGTGAGGATCGGAGTAAGACTCTTGATCTCCTTGAGGAGGCGTGTCGCTCCGCGCCGCAGCTCCTCGTTCGCGCTGTGCGTGAGCGGCTCGCAGATCCCGACCGCCGCGTCGCGTTCGCCGGTCGAGATCCCCAAGACCTTGGAGATCGCTGAGTAGATCCAGTCCGCGTGGTTCTCATCAGCCGTCGCGAATGCTGTCGCCACCAAACTGAGGCCAAGGGCATCGAATCGCCGGAGCAACGCTTCCGTGGTCTCGTAGGTGACGCCCGTGTCTTTATTGTCCAGCACGAGTCTCACCAGCACCGGTTGAGCCTCAGCGACCTCGGCGAAGCGTGCCAAGCCCCACCCGGCGTCGATCCGGTCCTGGTAGGCCGGACTGCTCGCCAACGCGAGAAGCGATGTCACGCAGGCGTGTCTCGTTCCAGTATCCACGAGTCCACCTTCCACCGGTGGCTGCTCTGGAGCAACGGAATATACGTGACAGTGGAGTGAGTGCCGGGACATGGAACAAGCTGCTCAACCCGGACGCGCGCCGCTGTACCGTCAACCCGGATCACCTGAAGCGCACACGGAAGGGCTGTTTTTCGTGGCTGTGAAGAATCAGCGCGAATCATGAACCGCGCGACGAAATACGCCATTCTGGACTTGGACGGCCCCCTGCTTCCCGGGCACACCATGAGGCATTACGTGCACATTCTGATCGACGACGGTGCCTGCGACCGGCAAGCGGGGCTGTCCTGCCTGGAGGCCATCGGACAGCTCGCGGCCACCGAGAAAGCGCCGCCCGGGCTGATGGACGAGATCTACCGGCGGTACGCGATGAAAGGCGCGTCGGTCGAGCAGACCCGGTTCGCGGCGGAGAAAATCTGTCGGGCGAGCCGGGGGAAGCTGTTTTCCTTTGTCCCGGAACTGCTTTCGTTGCTACGGGGGAGCGGATACCGGATCTATCTGCTGTCGGGCAGTCCCGATTTCCCGGTGCAGGAGGCGGCGATCGACCTCGGGCTGACCGGCGGGCACGGTGCCGTCGTGGAGGTGGCCGACGGCAGGCTCACCGGACGTCTGTTGTCCGCCCCTGGCGCGGCCGGGGGCAAACTCGCCTTCATGCGCTGCCTCGCCGAAGCGACCGGGTTCGGCACGGAGAACTTCCTCGCGATCGGGAATTCCGCCTCGGACGCGGAGATCTTCCCGTGCGTAGGCAAGGCTGTGGCCTTCGAACCGGATGCCGAGTTAAAACGGCCTGCCGCTGGTCAGCGCTGGCAGGTCGCCGACCGGCGCTCGATCCTCCGAGTGTGCGCACGGCTGGTCGCCCGCACAGCAGCTGCGTGACGACGCTCCTCTCACGTCGAGAAGACGGTGCGCTCCTTCGCTGATTGCTCGCGCTTTGAACGGATCGTGCGGTGTGCCAGCGCAATCGCGATGGACGGCGTAGTTCGCTGATGACGTCGCGCCGGTTCTTTCGTCGTCCGAAAGTCAAGGCGCTGTTCCGCGGCCTGGAACATTGACGCGGCGGTCGCCGGAAGCGGCCTCCGCCGGTCCTCCCGTTGTTGGCACGGACAGCGCATCCTCGCCGTCGTGGGGGCCACGGCCCGGAATATTCTCGGGCCGCGACGATTCTTCGCCGGAACCTCGCAGGACGTTGCACCCCGGTTCTGCGGCGGACAAAAGCGGGGAAGAAATGGTCACAGCCCGCGACCACGACGGCGCTCGAGCGCGCGATGGCAACGCAGAGTGACCGTTCGCGGCCGCTTGCGGGGACGGACCTGTCGCGCGACGAGGCGGGCAGGCCAACGCGCTGCGCCACTGGGGCGATCTCTTTCAGTGAACGGGTGCGACCGGTTGTGCCGGACGCGGTCCTGGGCAAGCATGAAGGCGCGCGAAAGCAGGACGGCGTCGCGAAAGACGCGGGTGGCGAACAAATCGGGCGGCGGCGAGGCGCGGGCCGCCCGTGAACGGCGGAGGGCGTCGAGACCGCATGGGCAGCGGTCGCGCAGGCGCGCCGAGGCATCTGGGGACGAGGTTCCCGGCGGCTGGACGGCGCGTGCGCACGACGGACTGATGATTCGGTGGAGGTTGCGGCCGTGACTATGAGTGAGGATAACGGGCAATGGGCTTGCACGAGCGTGGTCCCGCGCAGGCCGATTCCCCGGGCGCTTTCGATCCTGAGTGCTATCCGCGATTCGGGCGGGATCGAAACTCTGAGCGAGATATCGCGGTCGACCCGGCTGCCGAAAAGCACGGTGCACCGGCTTCTCGCCGAGATGCAGGGATACGGAATGGTCGTGCGGGCGGGCTACCATTACCGGCACGGGGAAGCGGTGTGCCGGCTCGCCAGGCCCGATTCGACCCAGGAACTGCAACGGTTGCGAAGAGGCATTCTTCCGTCGCTGATCGACATCCACTGGCGCACCGGCTACCTGGTCGGCCTCGGGGTCGCCAGCGGCAATGTCGTCGATTTCGTGCATTTGATCTACAGCAGCGGCTATTGTTCGCTGGCTGAACGGATAGAAAACGATTCGCAACTGGCCGGAAGCGCGGCGGGAAGAGTGCTGATGGCGTTCGACCCGGGTCTCGCCGCGCGCTTCGCCGCGTTCGCCGGTTACCGTGGAGAGGACGAGAGCGGCAGTGGTCTTCCTGCGTGGCTGAGCACGGAACTGCGAGACATCAGGCAGCGCGAGGTGTCGTTCAACCCGCGCCTCCCCGGCGCGCTGCTCGCCGCGGCGGTGCCGGTGTTCAACGCGACCGGGACACCGGTGGCGGCGCTGAGCGTGGCCGCCCCGCGCCGGGTGTTCAATTCGCGGGAAGCGCATTCGTCCCTGCAAGCGACCCGGATGACGGCGCAGCGAATCCTCCGCGAAACGGTGGCGGCTGATGGGCGGAGCGCGAAATCCATCCGTCAGGTGGAATAGCTACGGTGTTTGAATGCGTCCGGAAGGCGGAATGGGTGTTCGGGGGATGGCGTAATTTCGCGGGGGTTCTCTCCGGTTCGATGTTCGCCGGTCGTGCCCTCACCGCGGCGGGGGACAGCCAGTTCAGCAACGAGATCCCGAGCCAGCATCGCTGCGACGAACTTTGGAACCCGCTGACCCCGTTCGCCCAGCATCGGTGCAGCGCCGGTGCCGACAGGCTTTCCTCCGTCGGCACCGGTCAACTCGTTGAGTTCCTTCCGGTCAGGGGCGGCCGCCTTCGAGGTGAATGGTTTCACCGGTGAGAAATTCGGCCCGCAGCAACCACAGTACCGCGTCGGTCACGTCGGTGACGGTGCCGGTGCGTCCGACGAGGGTCCGCTGTGCGGCGTTCGCGAGGAAGTCCGGTTTGCCGTCGCCCTTGCCGTCCCAGACTCCGGAGTCGATGATTCCCGGCGACAACGCGTTGACCCGAACCGGCGCGAGCTCGGCGGCGAGATGTTGCGCGGCGAACGCGGCCGCTCCGTTGGTCACGCCGGTCACCACGCTTCCGCGCGCCGGGCGCCAGCCGACCTGCCCGGAGAACAGCAGCAGCGACCGCCGGATCGTGAAGTGTTTCGCGAGTAGTAAGGGGCCGATGACCTTGGCGGTGAAGGCGTCGACGGTCTTGTCGCGGTCGAGTTCGCGGATCGGCACCGCGTGCGGCGCCGCCGCCGTGTTGACGAGATGATCGACCGGCCCGAGCGCGGCGGCCGCGGCGGCGATGGTGGCCTCGTCGCGCAGGTCGATGTGCAGTCCGCCGGGCCGATGCGACGCGACGTGCACCTTCGCGCCCTCGTCGGCCGCGGCCTCGGCGATCGCCGCGCCCAGATGCCGTCCGCCCAGCACCAGCACTGTTTGTCCGGCCAGCCGGTTGCCCATGGTCCTTCTCCGTTCCGTCGGTCTGCCGTGGCCGAAGTAGGCTATGGAAAAGTAACCAGGTACTTCAACGTAACCGGAACCGGAGGAACCGCCGTGGGCTACAACGTCATGTCCGCCAGCTGCCCGTCACGGGTGGTGCTGCACCGGATCGGGGCGCGGTGGACGGTCTTCGTGGTCAACGCGCTGGAGCACGGCCCGCTGCGCTTCACGGTGCTGGCGGAGAGAATCCAGGGCGTCACCCCGAAGGTGCTGACCGAAACGCTGCGCGCGATGGAGGAGGACGGCCTGCTCGCCCGGGTCGAGTACGCGGAACAGCCGCCGCGCGTCGAGTATGGGCTCACCGACCTCGGCCAGTCCCTGCTGGTGCCGCTGCGCGCGGTCCGCGAATGGGCGGAAAGCCATGTCCCCGAAATTCTGGAAGCCCGCGTACGCGCTCAGTCGGCACGGCAAGGGGCTTGAGCGCCGTTCGTGCCGCAGATCAGCAGCACCCGGGTCCCCGGCCGCGGCGACTGTTCTGCCCTGAAAAAGCGGGAGAACATCGTTCACCGCAAGGCGTTCTCGACCAGCTCCACGGTCGCGCGCGGGTCGTCGACCTGGACGACCAGGCGGGCGTAGCGTTCGTCGGCGAGCTCGATCACGACGGCTTTCGACGCATCCTTGACGTCCCAGAAGACCTTTTCGCCGTCGAGATGGAACGTGCCGGCCGTGATCACCCCGGGCAGGTGGGCGCCCGGCGCGCGGATCCCCTTGCGCTCGGCGGCGATGCCGGGGTCCGCGGTCGCGCCGCGGACGTTGGCCAGCGGGATGGTCAGGCTGCTCTTGAGGGCCCAGAGCTTGTCGAGACCTTCGATCACGACAACGAGGTCGTCGCCGTCGATGTGGACCAGTGCCATGTCAGTGTTCCTTGTCAGTCAAGAGGATCGAGCCGTTGGGTCAACGCGATGCGCGCCTCGTCGGGATTGCCGCGCAGCCGGATGCCCAGTGCGGCAGCGGTGAGGGCGGACGCCAGGGCAGGGGAGATGTCGAGCGCGTCGGAGACCGCACGGTCGAGCGTGGCCAACGCTGCGGCCACCTCCTCGGCTACCTCGTCGTCGGCCGGTGCCCGTTCGACCGCCGCGAGCAATAGCAGTCCGAGGTCGGCCGACGTGACGAGCCGCAGCGCGGTCTCGGCATCCGCTGCCGCGGCGAGCGCTTCGGCCAACGGCTGCACGTCATCCGCGACGTGGCGGCGCAGGGCGACCAGGTAGAGGCCGCGCTTGCTGCCGAACGTCTTGTACAGGCTGTTGCGGTGCACGCCGAGGTGGTTGACCAGGTCGTCGACCGACACCCCGTCGTACGCGCGGCCGCCGAACAACCCTACGGCGGCGCGCACCACCTCCTCCTCATCGAACGCCCTCCGCCTGCCCATGCCTCGACGGTAGTCTTTTGAGGAACGATCAGTCAAGAACGATCGTTCCTCAAAAACTTCCGGGACATTGAGAGACAGCCCTAGGTGTCGGAGGAAATCCCGTCACCAGCCACGTCCGGCATGCATAACCTCCTGGAACCGCCAGGTCGCGAGCGACGGCGGAACGGAGTGCTGAGTCAAGAAAGGCCGTGAACCGTGACGCTGCGGGACAAGGTGGAGAGCCGCCTCGCCGGGGAGCTCGTGGCGGGGGAGCGCGTGCTGAACGCATTGATCGCGTTTCGCGCGGGCGGCGTGCGCAAGACGATGATCGGCGGCGCGGCGGGCATTGCCGGGTTCGCGGGCGCGGCCGGGATGGCGCTCGCCGCTCGTCGCGGGCAGGCCGAAGTCCCGCAGGTGCCGATCTCGACGCCGGGCCGGTTCGTCTTCGCATTCACTTCGCACCGCGTTGCGCTGTTCACCGTCGGCGGCATCGTCCGGGCCGCACCCGGAAAGCCGCTGCGGTCGTGGGCGCTCGACCAGCTGGCCTGGGTCTCGGAACCCCAGTTGAACTCTGGCGTGGCACAGGCGCTCCAGGGCCAGATCGGCGTTACCGGAGAAGGCGTCCTCGGGTACGAATTCGCCCGTCTGCAGGTCGACGAGGGGCGGTCGGCGATCAAGCGACTTGCCCGTGCGCTGGAGGAACTCGACACCGCATCCTGACCGGATCCGCGCCAGTTCGGCAGGCAGCCGGTCCGAAATGGACGGTCCCCAACCGCCGAATATCTGGCGTCAGCGCCGCGCGGCCCTTCCGGAGCGACGGGTCGAGGCGGGGCTGTCGTTGCGTCGCAGCCCGGTTTTGTCGGTGGGGCCAGGTAGCGTTCCGGTTCGTGGACGTTCGGGAACGTATTCAGGAGCTCGCCGACCAGATCGTCGTGCTGCGCGACGCGTACTACCGGGGTTCGCCGGTGGTGGCGGACGCGGAGTACGACGCGATCGAGGACGAGCTGCGCGGGTTGATCGAGGCGAGCCCGGAGCTGGCCCCGGACCCGAATCCGCTGGACCAGGTGGGCGGGCCGGCGGTGCTGCACGCGCCGATCCGGCATTCGCGGCCGATGCTGTCGCTGGAGAAGGCGACGAAGCCGGAGCAGGTCGAGGCGTTCTTCGACCGGTTCCCTGGCCAGCCGGTCGTCGTGATGCCCAAGCTCGACGGCCTGTCGCTGGCGCTGGTGTACGAGGACGGCCGCCTCGCGCGAGCGGTCACCCGGGGCGACGGGACCACCGGCGACGACGTGACCATGCTGGTACGGGCGCTGACGGACGGCATTCCGCACCAGGTCAACGCCCCGGGTCGGGTCGAAGTGCGCGGCGAGGCGGTGATGCTGCGCTCGACGTTCGCCGCCTACAACACCGCGCATCCGGACAAGCCGCTGATCAACCCCCGCAACGCCGCGGCGGGCACGCTGCGCGCGAAAGACCCGGCCGCGGTGGCGGAGCGGCGGCTACGGTTCTTCGCCTTCGACCTGGACACCGAGCCCGGCAGCGCGGAAACCGACCTGGGCAGCGGCCTGCTGGCGCTCGGGTTCACCGCGGCGGAGATGCGCCGCTGCCCCGACGCGGCCTCCGCACAGGCCGTGATCACCGCGATCGAACAGCAGCGCAACGACCTGGACTACGACATCGACGGTGCCGTTCTGCGGCTCGCCGACCGCGCCGCGTACGCCGCCGCGGGCACCCGTTCGAGTTCGCCGCGCGGGGCGCTGGCGTACAAGTTCGCGGCCGAGGAAAAGACGACCGTACTGTCCGATGTGGTCTGGGATGTCGGCAAGACCGGCAAGATCGCCCCGGTCGCGTGGCTGGAGCCGGTCTTCGTGGGCGGGACCACGGTGACGCGCGCGACGCTGGCCAACCAGGAGGTCATCCGCGCCCGCGGCATCAAGATCGGCGACACAGTGCTGGTGCGTCGCGCGGGCGACGTGATCCCGTTCGTCGCCGGGGTGCTCGACGAGTCGAAACGCACCGGAGCGGAGCGGGAGATCGTGCCGCCGTCGACGTGCCCGTCGTGCGGGCAGCCGCTCACCGAACAGGGCAACAGTCGGGAATTGTTCTGCACCAACGTTTCCTGCCCCGCCCAGACCGTGCGGCGGCTGATCCACTGGGCGTCCAGGGCGGCGGCGGACATCGACGCGATCGGCGGCGTGTGGATCGAACGGCTGGCCGAGGCCGGGATCTTGGAGCATCCGTCTGACTTCTACCGGCTGACCAAGGAACGCCTGCTGGAATTCGACCGCATCGGCGAGGTCTCGGCGACGCGGATGATCGAGTCGATCGACGCCAGCCGCCGGGTCGGACTGCGCCGCGCGCTGATCGGGCTCGCGATCCCGATGGCGTCGGAAGGCACCGCCGCACGGCTGTGCCGGGCCGGATTCGGTTCGCTGGAAGAGGTTCTGGACGCGGGGGTCGACGGGCTCGTGGAGGTCGAGGACATCGGGCCGAAGGTCGCCGCCTCGCTGGTGGAGCACCTCACCCGCTTGCGCCCGGAACTCGAACGCCTGCGGGAACGCGGGGTCTCCCTGGACGTCCTGGAGGAAGACCTCCCGCCGGCGGTCGTCGCGGGAGCGCCGCTGGAGGGCAAGACCGTGGTGGTCACCGGAGCGATCAGCGACCCGCGATCGGGGGAGAAGGTGCCGCGCCCCACCTTCCAGCGCCTGTGCGAAACAGCGGGCGCGACCACCGCGTCGTCAGTCTCGGCGAGCACCGACCTGCTGATCACCGGCGCCGACGTCGGCGCGAGCAAACTCACGAAAGCCGAGAAACTCGGCGTCGAGGTCGTGGATCAGGGGGTGATCTGGGAGCAGCTGATCGCGGCTGGAGTGGTGTGACCCTGGGGTGCCGCGTTTCCCGCAGCGGGCGGCCAGGTCGTTCCACCGGGAGAGGGAAGGCGAGTCGCCGGGCTGCGGTGGCGTGCTGTCTCGGTACGGCGGACTGCCTAGAGTCTCTTGCGCGGCAAGGCTTTGCTTGGAATGGCTCGTCGGCGGTGCGGCAAGGTGTCGGGCCGCACGAACGGTCACCGCCGGTCGGTGGCAACCAGCGGCGCGGTCGCGTGCGCGGGGCTGCCGATCGTTGCTCTAAGCCGGGGTTCGCGCGCCCGGTCGTTTGGACGCCGCAACCGGCCGAGCTCACGTTGGCACTCAGAGCAGACCCCTGTCGAGACGAATGCTTGCACAGCTTCGCCCACCCGTCGAGCGATCCACAGCGCAGCCAAACCCCGCCCCGCGGCTCAGTTCCTGTCTACAGCGAAGTACGGCTCAGCCGCCTCCAGCCGGGGGACTGGGACGCCCAGCCGTCGAGCTTCCGACAGTGCGTCTCGGCAGATCTCGCGCGGCTCGCGTGCGTCCGGATCGGAGTGCGCCGCGAAACTCACGCGCGCCGGGGCGAAATGAGCCAGCAGCCAGACGAGTACCCGAGCGGTCAGCCAAGTCGGTGCCCGGAACAGCAGCGTTCCGCCTCGGTGCCGCCGCAGGTCGACGCCACGGGCTTCGAGAAGGGGCAGAAGCTCCCGTCCAGCCAGCAACCCCTCGCGCAAATCACCCCGCGACTTTGCCAGCGAACTCAGCGAGCCCACCCGCACGCCCTGCGAGTGCAAACCCGCGTCCGAGGCGAAATGAACCCACAGCCAGCCGCGGAAATCTGGTTGCTCCCGGAGACGGAACCCGGCGTCGCGGAACACCTGCCGTACCGTCCGCTCTCGTTCGGATGGCGGCGCGCCGAGAGCCCCGAACCCGGCGAAGGGCAGGATCATCCCGCGGAGCACGCCGTCCTCGCCGAAACCGCCGCCGGCCTGGGGGAAGCCCCACGCGACCTGGTCGACGGGAAGGTCGCCGATCGCGTCCAGCGGTTCGGACCAGATGTTGCCGAAAACCAGCACCGTGGCTTTCCCGACGCGCGGGGCCAGGAAAGCCGCTGCCTCCGCGAGCCGGTAGTGCTGGACGCTCAGCACAATCAGGTCGAACCCGTGGTCCGGCTCCAGCTCCTCGCGGTAACGCACCGGCCAGTTCTCGACGACTCGCCGTCCCCACGCCCGCAGGTCCCGGAGATCGAGATCGATCGAGCTCCCGTACTCCGCCGCCCGGCCCGGACGGACGTAGAACTCGACCTCGTGCCCCGCCCGCTCCAAGGCCCAGCCGCACATCGCCGCGATCACGCCGCGTCCGAACATCAAGATCTTCACAGCCGCACCTCATGGGCTACCCTGAAACTGGAGACAATCTCCACTTGCCAAAATATGGAGACAATCTCCAGTTGTCAACGAGAGGTCCCGCATGCCCGACGCCAAACCACTGCGCGCCGACGCCCGGCGCAACCGCGACGCGTTGCTCGCCAAGGCCCGGGAACTCTTCGCCGCGGGCGATTTCTTCGACCTGCGCTTCGACGACTTCGCCAGCCTGGCCGGGGTGGGCACCGGCACCCTGTACCGCCATTTCCCCACCCGCGAGGCGCTCGCCGAGGCGGTCTACCACGAGGAAGTCGCCACCCTTTGCGCCCGTGCCCGGGAAGCGCAGGCCACCCTGCCCGGAGCCGACGCGCTGGCCGCTTTTCTCCGCGGAATGATCGACTACCTGGACGCCCACCACGGCCTCGCCCGGACGATCGCCACCCTGATGGCCACCAGTTCGGAGGCGCTCGCCGAGGGCAGCCGAGCTCTCGAGGAAGCGGTCACCGACCTGGTCTCCGCGGCGGCACAAGCCGGGGCGATTCGCGACGACGTAAGCGCGGGTTCTGTCCTGATGGCCCTGCACGGGATCAGCGCGGCACACGACCGCCCAGGCTGGCGAGGCGACGCGGACGGCGTGATCACCTTGCTGCTGGACGGACTGCGGCACGGCACGAAGTGAGAACGCGAGCACTATCCTCAATGGACACTGCCCAGGCTGGAGAATTGAACAGGGACAGGCGTCGGTAAGCGAGGGCGGGTGCGACGGCGTTGGCGCTGTCCCAACGGGCATCTACGCGGCGCACGATGGCTGAGCCAAACCCGGCACCTCACGCATAATCCCGCGCCGCGAGCCTCGGCGAAGGACGATCCCGTCCAGAATCGGCCATGCCTGGGGCAGGAACGCGTCGCCACCGGTCTCGCCCTGCCCGGCGGCCGGGCAGCACGAACGCGACCCGACGTCGGACATCAGCGGAGGCGAACCGGCGGCACGTTGACCTGGTACAACCGCGCGGTCGGCGTCACCGGATTCGTCCGCGACGACCCGACGGCGGGCAGCACCACGGTCACCGCCGAATTGCGGCAGGCGGGCACCCTGTTCGACGTCCAGACCCGCACCGCCTCCGACGACCAGAAGACCGTGGCTGGATCGAGCCCGGCCACGGTTTTGCAAGGTCGACATCTACCTCGGCCGCAACGGAAGCAAGATCCTCATCGCCCCGGCACCGCGCAAGGTCTGAGCGGGTGTCCGCGGAAAGGACCTCGTCTATCCGGCCAACGCCGAGCGCGTCCTCTCATGGTGCGAAGGGACTCGAACCCCGTTCAACTGGCCTCAAGCTGCGATTTCCGTTGCTCCGGCAGCCAAGCCCGCATCATCTCGGCATACCGCGGCGCGGCGGCGAGAAGTTCGTCGTGGCTACCCAGCAGCGTTTCCCGCCCGTCCATCAGCAGCACTCGGTGCGCCCGGACCGCGGACGACAGCCGATGCGCGATGACCACCAGGGTGCCTCCTCGGGCGGCGAAGGCGCGTTCCGCGTGGACCTCCGCTGCTGGGTCCAAAGTGGACGTTGCCTCGTCCAGGACGACGACTCCGGCGGGCGCGGCATAGGCTCTCGCCAGCGCCAGCAGCTGGGCTTCCCCGGCGGAAAGGCCGTCCGCGCCGTGGCCGAGTTCGGCGTCCAGACCGCCGAGGCGGGCCAGCAGCGGGGCGGCGCCGACGGCTTCGGCGGCTGCGACGAGGCGGCGGTCGGAGGCTTCGGGGTGGAACAGGGAAAGGTTTTCGCGCAGGGTTCCGGCGAAGACGTACGCCTGTTGCGGGACCAGCACCAGGTGCCGGGGCCGGTCGGCCAGCCGGCCGACGCGTACGCCGCCCAGCCGGACTTCCCCGTGCTGCGGCGCCAGGAGACCGGCGAGCAGGCCGGCGAGGGTCGATTTCCCGATGCCGCTCGGGCCGACCACGGCCAGGTGTTCGCCCGGGCGCAGATCCAGATTCAAGCCGCGCACTACCGGTTCCGGCGCCGCGCCCCAGCGGAACGTCAGGCCGCGGACGGCGAGGCCGAGTCCGGCGGGGCTTTCGGTCGCCGGGCGACGTTCGGGCGGGGCGGTCGTCTCGGCGAGCCGGCGCAGCGCGACGAGCAACCGGAGAACGACCGTGGACGCGGTGGCGGCGAGTCCGCGCAACGCCGGTTGCAGGGTGGTGGCCAGGTAGACGAGCGCGCCCAGCGCGGCCCCGGCGGTCAGTTCGCCGCGCGCGACCATCGACGGCGCGAGGGCGAGCGCGAGCACCAGCGGGACGAACCCGCCGAGCGCCACGATCACTGACCGCAGCGCCGCCGACCTGGCGACGCGCACCGCAGCTGTGGCTTGCCAGTCCATCGCGTGGTCGGCGGTCAGCGCGGCGACCGGTTCGGCTCCGCAGGCGACGACGTCCCGCATCCCGGCGAAGATCGAACCACTCGTCGCTGCGGTGCCCTCGTCGGCGAGCGTGAGCGCACGTTGCCGCCGGGCGAGCGAAGGCAGCAGCGCGGCGAATCCGGCCAGCGCGACCAGCACTGGGATTACGACCGGCAACGCCAGCGACCCCGCGACGGTCACGAGTCCGGCGACCGCCGCCGCGGTCGTGACGACCATGCCGCGGGCCTGCACCAGAAGCCCGCCGGTCGCGTCGCGCACGACCTCGACGTGCTGGGTGATCCGCGCGACGCCGCGAGCGTCCGGCCCGCTTCGCGGCGGCGCGGGATCGTGCAACACGCCGCGTACGACGGCGGTCACCAGCGCGTCGCGCAATGGTTCGACGACCTTGCCCAGCTGCCGCCACACCAGCCGGGAACCGAACGCGCCGGCGAGAGCGGCGAGCCCGAACACCCCGAGCCAACCGAGGCCGACGCCGGGCTTGCCGGCGGCGAACCCGCTGTTGACGGCCAGTTCGACGAGCCGTCCGGAGAAGAACGCGGGCAGTCCTTCGAGGACGGAGCAGGCCAGGAGGACCAACCCGCCGCGCCACTGCCCGGCGAGGGCGTTCCAGTAGAGACGGCCGACGCTCATGTCCGCTCCGTACGCACGGCATGCCCCTGCGGGCGGAGTTGTTCTGTCGTTCGCTGTGCTGCGTTCACGTTTCCTCCGTGAACACCGCGCGATACCCGGGCAGCTGCCACAACCGCGTATGCGGCCCGACCGCCAGGACCTGCCCCGCCGCCAGCCACACCACCACGTCCGCCCGCGCGGCCATCGCGGCTCGGTGTGTGACGACTACGCGAGTCCGGCGGCCCAGTTCAGCTGTCACGGCGCGTTCGGTGATCGTGTCCAGGCTGGCGGTGGCGTCGTCGAGCAGGAGCACCCGCGGGTTTCGCGCGAGCGCACGAGCGAGGCCGACCCGAGCGCGTTCCCCGCCCGACAGCGGAGTCTCGGCAAGGGGAGTGTCATAACCCTGCGGCAACCGGACGAGGACGTCGTGTATCCGCGCCGTCCGGCAGGCCGCATCGACGGCCGGAACGCTGGCCCAGGAACCGTAAGCGACGGCATCCGCGACCGTGTCGCCAAGCAGCGCGGGCTCGGCGGGGGCGTACGCGATGACAGCCCGAAGTTCCTCAGGACGCAGTACGGCGAGGTCGCGGCCGTCCAGCAGCACCTGTCCGGCGTCGGGGCGACGGAGACCTGCCAGCAATGAGACCACAGTGGACTTTCCCGACCCGGAACTCCCTACCACCGCGGCGAAACAGCCACCGGGAATGGTGAGGTCGACGTCGGCGAGTGCGCCGTGCACGGTGACGCCGCGAAGTTCCAGGGTGCCGTTTCCGGGCAACAGTCCGAGCACGCCACGAGGAGGCGGCTCGGTTTCGAGGACTTCGGCGATCCGGTGCGCGGCCGAGCGGATGCGGGAAAGCGTGGTGAGCAACGGGATCTGCGTGACCAGACCGAGCCCGAGCGCGACGTAGCCGAGGGCAGCGAGGACGTCGCCGGCGGTCAAGCGTCCGGCCAGGACGCCGAAACCGGCGGCGGCGAGGGTGAGGATTTCCACTGTCGGGAGCAGGAGACCGGCTCGCCACACCATCCGCGCCTGGGTGCGCCACATGCCTTGGCCGGCGAGGTTCAGCCGCGGCAACGGGCGCAGCACCCGGGCGGCTTCGGCGTCAGCGGTGCCGGACGCGGCGATCGTCCGGAGCCCGGCGACCGCGTCGAGCAGCCGGGCGGAGAGTTCCCCGGAAACCCGTTGGTAGGAAAGAACATCCTTGGCCGTGCCGCGCAGGTGGGAACGGGCCAGCAGCAGCGCGAAGGGGAGGCTGCCGAGGAAGACCAGGGCCAGCCGCCAGTCCATGAGCGCGAGCAGGACGACCGCGCCGGAGGACATGAGCCCGGTCGCGATCAGCTGGACCACGACCGCGGCGATGCCGCCGGCGGCCGCGCAATCGCCGGTCACCCGGCTGACCGCGTCGCCCGGGGCGAACGGCGAGCCGGTGCCCAGAGCGAGCAGCCGGTCGGTGATCCGGCGGCGGAGCCAGGCGCTCGCGTTGCTGGTCAGGCGGGCGGGAAGAACCATGGTGACGGCGTCCGCGGCGATCTCCGCGACACCTACGACAAGCAGCCACACCACCGCGCCGGTACTGCTTCGCTCGCTGAGCACCGCGTCGGTCGCCGCGGCGAGGGCGCCGGGCAGCAGCAGTCCGGCGCCGGCGGCGATCAGCGAGGTTAGGCCGACCGCGACGAGACGGGGGCGGTCGAGGAGGGCGGTCGTGGTCAGCAGTCGGTCGGCGGGGCTGGCCATGGCGCTCCTCTCGCGTGGTGGCCGACGTGCGGGGTACTGGCGGTGGCCGGCGGGGTCATGACGATGGCGAACGGGCGGTCGGGGCGAACGGGCGGTCGGCGGATCCGGTCGCGCCGCTCCCTTCGCGTGGTGGTCGGTATGTGCGGCACCGGCGGAGATCAGCGAGGTCATGGCGGTCGCGGCGAGAAAGGGCGGCCTAGAAGAGCGGCGGTGGCCGACGGGAGTCGGCGGGGCTGGCCATGGCGATCCCTTCGCGCGGAGGTCGTGCGGTCCACCGTCGGCGATCAGCGACGTCACGACGAGTCGGGGGTGCCAGGTCTGCAGGTCGACGGCGTCTCCCTCGCATGGCGAACACCTGCTCTCCCGGCGAACCCCGTCGTCGGATTCGTCGATCTCAATCTGGAAGCACCGCCTCCGTCAGCCTCGGCGCGACCACCCTGGGTCGCCGGGGCAGAATGAGCGGGGCGGGAACGGCGCACTTGGCCTGCGCCGTTCCCGCCCCGCCCGCGCGGTCAGTAGCAGAGAAGCAGGCTGAGCGTGCTGTCGCCGCAGTACGCGCTGTAGTGGCTGTGGCCGTGGTGGTCCAGTCCCTGGCCTTCGAGGGCTTCCGGGGCCTCCAGCGCCTGCAGTTCCAGGACGTGTTCCATGGGTGTTCCCTTCTCTCGGGGTCCGCCGGCGCTCATCGGCCGGAGGTGTGCGGGGACGGTGCGGAGCCCAGGAAGGGCAGCAGTTCCGCGCCGTCCAGTAGTGCGGCGAGCGTGCGGAGGACTCCCGCGCTGCCGGTGCTGACGTCGGTCGACAGGCGAAGCAGCTGGTTGCCGGGGAAGGCCAGCCCGCCGCGGTACGGGACGCCGTGCCAGGACAGCCGGGACAGATGCAGGTCGATGGCTTCCCGGTCCGGTTCGTCGGCGAAGGACAGGGCGGCGGCGAGTCCGCACCGGCCGTAGAGCAGGCCGGGGTGGATCACGAACTCTCCGCGGCACGCCGCCCGCAACCCGGGCAGGCTCCGGGCGGTCGCCGAGTCCGGGAGGTGCCGGGCGACCTGCTCGGCGACCAGCAGGATTCCGGCGCTGCCGATCGCGGCGTACGGCAGCGTCCGTAGGGTGCCGTCCCGCACCTGCAGCGAGCCGTCGGCCGCTGGGGCGCATTCCTCCAGGTCGCGGGCCAGGACCCGGTCGGCGAGGGTGAGCCAGGTCGGCTCCCCGGTGTGTTCGTACAGGCGCAGGAACAGCAACGCCGGTCCGGACCAGCCGCTGAGCAGCCCGGCCCTGGCGAAGCGTCCGGGCGGGTCGGCGGTCTCGAAAGCGGTCGCGAGCTTGACCGCGATGTCGAGGGCTTGGCGGCCGAATTCGTTGTCGCCGCGGGTCGTCGCGAAGTGCAGGCGGGTGAGGCCGATCCCGGCGAGGCCGCTCTCCAGGCCGTGGTCGGTGGTCTGGTCGGCCAGCGACCGCGACGCGGCGAGCAACTCGTCGGCTTCCGCCGAGTAGCCGAATTCCTCCAGGACGTAGGCGATGCCGTGGCTGCCGTCGAAGAAGCCGGGCCGCGTGGGCGGGTGCCGTCGCGCCGCAGCCACCAGCCACTGCTCGTATTCCGGATAACGGCCGGCTCCGGCGATGTGCAGCGAGTGCAGCACGCCCGCGGCGCCGACGCCGAATCCCGCGCCGCCGGAGCGGAACTGTTCGATGTCGCCGGGGAACAGCCGGTCGGTGCGCTCCGGCGTGGCGCTCGCGAGGATGGCTTCCGCGATCTGCTTGCGCACCAGCGTCCAGTCCGGCCGCGGCTCGTCCAGCGCGGTGTGCGTCGCGGCGGGCGGTGTGGTGCGCGAGGCGAGCACGGAGACCACCCGGTCGGCGTATCCGTCCGGCAGGTCGAACCGCTGCTGGGCGAAGTCCGCGATCCCGCGCAGCTTGCCCGGCGCGAGTTCCAGCAGCATCACCAGCGGAAGGAAGAGCCACAGCCGCAGCGCGGCGAGCGCGTGCTCGTCGATCTCGAACCCGCGCCGGTCGGCAGGCGCGCGGAAGCCAGGCGCGCCGAGCCCGGGACGGTCGCCGGACTCGGCGTCGACGGCCAGCTCGAAGTCGATCAGCGACACCCGGTCCTGGTCGTCCACGAGGATGTTCTTCCCGTGCAGATCGCCGAACACGATGCCGTGCCGGTGGATGTCCGCGACGATGCGTTCGACTTGGGCCAGCACGGCCAGAGCGCGGTCGCGGTAGGCCGCAAGCTCGCCTTCGGCGCGGGAGCCGCCGGTGAGCGGGTAATGCCGCGCGAGCCAGCTGCTCAGCGAGATGCCGGGCAGATGCTCCATCGCCAGGTAGTGGTGCTCCCACACGGTGAACTGCTCGTACACCCGGGGGACGCCCGGAACGTCCGCCAGCCGTTCGAGCACCTCGCGCTCGTGGTTGAGCCGGGCGACCGCGTCGGCGCCGTCCCGGTCGAGCCCGGCGTGCGGCCGGGCCTCCTTCAGCACGACGGTCTTCTGGTCGACCCCTCGTTCGGCCAGATAAACGCCGCCGCCGTTGGAAAAGTGCAGGGAACCGGTCACCCGGTACGGGAATCGGGCGCCGTTCTTGCGCGCGGCGAGACTGTCGGACAAACAGGACGGAATAGGTGCCCAGTCCGGCACGGAAAAGGACGGTTCGCGCCGGTCGGGCACGAGAGTTCCATCCGGATGGCGGATTGCCAGCACCCGGGTTCCGGCGTGTTCTGTCCACTGTTCGACGAATCCGCCATATCGGACGTAAAGCGGGCCTTCGCGGTAGCGGAGATCGCTCAGAATATACGCACCGTGCTCGCCTTCCAGCTCGGCGGAAAGGTCGTGCAGTATCCGGGCGAGCTCGTCTGCGGCTCCTGGGTAAATCGTGATCAGCTTGCCGCTTCCTTCCCGCGGCGCGTATTTCGAATTGCGGCTCACCAGGATCGTCCGGGAGCGCAGGTGCTTGTACGCGACCCGGTGCTCCACGCAGTACCGGTGCACCCGCGCCAGTACGGACTCGGCGTTGTCCAGACCTGCGGAGACATGGATTTTCCAGCCCTGGACGGGAAGTTTCCGGCCGGACGGGCGCAGCGAACGCCAGATCCCGCGGGTTTCGACCGTCCACTCCGGTCCCGGGCCCGGCAGGCCCGCGGCCAGGTCTCCGGCCGCGCCCGGGGTTTCCCGCGGTTCGTCGAAGAACAGCGGATCGGCGAAGCAAAAAGCCTCGTACCGGACGTCCATGAAAACGAACCCTTCCTTTTCCCTGAGGAAAACCGGGCGACTTCGATGTCGGACGGTGACACCATTCCCGCACGGAGGAGGTGCCCCGGCCAATCCGCCAACCCGGGGGTTCGAAGCTCCTCGTCAGAGTGACGGACGCGGGTTCGGGCGGCGGAAATGCGGACTGCGCGTGAGTTGTCCCTACCCGATCGGGGCGTAACGAAGACGGTTAGCGGTCAGCCGCCCAGGTCGGCGCGGAAACAGCGGGAGAAATTGGCGGAAGGCCATCAACCCGTTCCGGTGAGCCGGCTTCCGCGCGCCGTCCGGGGCGCACCCGGTGCGGACTGGTCCGTTCGGGGCGGGCGTCGCGAATGTGGTGCATTCGTTACCGGAGAACGGGCCAGCCGTCGATTCGCGCCGCGGTGACCGTGCCGTGAAGGGCCCCTTGCGGGAATCTTGTTCCGGCAAAGGGCCCTTCACGGCTTCCCGGCCCAGGTTTCCGAGCCGCGAGCGCGAAACCTCGGCGATTCCGGGCCTGGCGGGCTGGCCGTCCGTGAGGGGAACCGTCACGGACTCTGATTCCCTTAGGGCTTTCCGAACGGCGCGGCGGATACCGGCGATTCGAGGCTTTGTCGCCCGGCTGTCCGTGAAGGGGCCCCTCACGGACTCTAATTCCCGCAAGGAGTCCTTCACGGACTCCCGCGGTACCCCAGGCGACCCATCACGACCCGCAGGTGTCAGCTGGCCAGGGTTTTCCCCGTGCACACCAGGCTTTCCAGCAGTTCCACCGCACGCCGGGCGGCGGGGTGGTCCGCGATCGGCTTCTTCACCGCGAGACTGAGGTGGCGGACCGGCGCGGGAGAGGACAGGGCGACAGTGGTGAGGCCGTCCGGCAGTTCGCCGATCCC
Source organism: Amycolatopsis echigonensis (assembly GCF_002846615.1). Taxonomy (NCBI): domain Bacteria; kingdom Bacillati; phylum Actinomycetota; class Actinomycetes; order Pseudonocardiales; family Pseudonocardiaceae; genus Amycolatopsis; species Amycolatopsis echigonensis. Next base: position 7,128,569 of record NZ_PJMY01000003.1, read on the forward strand.
CAGCTCGGGAACCACCGTCAGCCCGATTCCCGTTGCCACGAAAGACATCGCGGTCCGGTAGTCGTGGGTTTCGACGACGAAACTCGGCGAGAACCCGGCCTGCGTGCAGGCGTTCAGGAGCACCTGCCGGCACGGGCCCTCGCGCAGGTCGTTGTCGACCCAGTGCCGTTCGGCGAGCGCGGCCAGCGGCACCTCCGGCAGGCCGGCGAGCGGGTCGTCGCGGCGGACGACCGCTAGGTAGGGGTCCTCGGCCAGCCGGTGCACGACGACCGATCCGGGATGTTCGGCCCCGGTTTCCTCCACGAAGATGTCGATGTCCGGATCGCCCGGCGTGAACTCGGTCAGCATCAGGTCCAGCCGCAGGGCGGGGAACTCGGCGCGCAGCGCGGCGACCGTCGGGGCCAGCCAGGTCGAGCCGGCCGAGCCGAAGTAGCCGATCGACAGCCTGCCGACCCGTCCGGCGCGCAGTTCGCTGACGACCTGCTCGACCCGGCTGAAGGACGCGAACAACGCCTCGGCCTCGGCGGCGAGCGTCCGCCCGGCTTCGGTGGGCTCGATGCCGCGGCCGGACCGTTCGAACAGCTGCAACCCGGTCTCCCGTTGCAGCGTGGTGATTTGCTGGCTCACCGCGGACGGCGTGTAGCCGAGCGCGGCGGCGCTCGCACGGATCGACCCGGACGCGACGACCGCGCGCAGCACGCGGAGCCGGGGAATGTCGAGCATGCCCGCGAATGTACAGCACTCCTTAACGGAGGTACAGAACTCATCGCTTGTGCTGTACAGCGGAGCGTGGCGACGATGACCAGGTGACCGATCTCGTGGAAACCGTTCACCCCGCCGCCAAGACCGACTTCGGCAAGATCGCGGCGGCCGCCGGGCTCGCCGTGGTGCTGTGGGCCTCGTCGTTCGTCGCCATCCGCAGCGTCGGGCACGCGCTGTCCCCGGCACCGCTGGCATTGCTGCGGCTCGCTGTCGCCGCCGTCGCGCTCACCGTGTTCGCCGTAGTCAAGGGCGCGGTCCGCGTCCGGCTGTCGCGGAAAGCGTTCCTGCTGGTCGCGGCGTATGCAGTGCTATGGCTGGCCGCGTACACCGTCGTCCTCAACGCGGGGGAGCGGCATGTCGACGCGGGGACCGCGGCGTTGCTGGTCAACCTGGCACCGCTGATGGTCGCCGCCGCAGCCGGGAAGTTCTTCGGCGAAGGCTTCTCGCGCTCGCTCGTCATCGGTTCGCTCGTCGCGCTGGGCGGGGCCGCGCTGATCGCGACTGGAGCCACCGGAAGCAACGACTGGGTCGGCGTCCTGCTGTGCTTGCTGGCCGCCGTGCTCTACGCGGCCGGCGTCATGGTCCAGAAGATCACGTTGCGCCACGTCGACGGGCTGACCGCGATCTGGCTCGGGTGCGTCGTCGGCGCCGTGGTCCTGCTGCCGTGGGCACCGCAGCTGATCAGCGAACTGCAAGTCGCTCCCACCGGAGCGGTGCTCGGCAGTGTCTACTTGGGAGTGTTTCCCACCGCGGTCGGCTTCACCGCGTGGGCGTACGCGCTGCGCCGCACGGACGCCGGTCGCCTGACGATGGTTACCTACGCCGTGCCAGCGGTGGCCGTGCTGCTGTCATGGCTGCTGCTGGCGGAAACCCCGACCGCATACGGACTCGTCGGCGGCGCGCTCTGCCTGGCCGGGGTGGCCATCTCCCGCCGTCGCTCACGGCGTCCCCACGCCGACACCAGGGGATAGGACGACACGGTGAACCGCGGATCGGCGAGCACCCGGCGGAACTGCTCGAGTTCTTCCGGCCGCACGCCGTCCGCGGCCAGCTTTTCGGCCAGCTCCACCGAATTCGCGGCCAGCAACCGGATTTCCGGTCCGCCGCCCGGCCACCGGGTCGTCACCCGCGCGCTGCCGACCTCGCGCAACCCGGCCCCGGCGAGCACCGACGGCAGCCGCCCGGCCCATTCGACGTCGCTGCCCGCGCGTTCGAGGAGGTCCAGGATCCGGCCCTGCACGGAAGCGAAAACCTCCGCACTCTTCTCGTCGGGCGTGGCCAGCACGGTTTGCCCGCGCGGCTCGATTTCTTCGAGGACCAGCCAGCCGCCGGGCGCGAGCGCCCCGGCGAGCTTCGCCACCAGCTCGTCGCGCTCCGGGAAGTGGATCAGCACCAGCCGGGCGTGGATCAGGTCGAACTTCCGGTCCGGGACCGCCTCCGCGCGGACGTCGTGGCGCACCGCCGAAGCGTTCGCGGGCAGGTCGGCGAGCAGCCGGGTGTCGAGGTCGGTGGCCAGCACGTGCCCGGCCCGCCCGGCCAGCCACCGGGCGATCGACCCGCCCCCGGCCCCGACCTCCCAGCAGGACCACCCCGCGCCGACCCCGAGCTGCCCCAAATGCCGGACGGTCGTCGCGTCGTAACTGGCTTCCAGTGCGGACATCCGGTCGCTCGCCGGGGCGCTCGCGTTGTCGAACGGGTACTCGTCGGCCATTCCGCCACCCTGCCAGCATCCGCGCGGCGGTGCTGGCAGGGTGGCGGAACCCTCAGCAGCTTTCGCGGACGTACGCGGAATCGCCCTTCGGTGTGACGTCCCGGTCGCGGCGGACGACGCTGAGGGTGTTGCCCCACTTGGCACATGCGGTGCGCAAGCCGTCCTCGGTGTATTCGATGACGATCACGCGGTCGCCGAAATACCGGGTGTACTCCGCGCAATTGTCCTGCTGGCCGCATTCCTCGGCGACCGCGAAGTCAAGACCGTTCGCCGCCCGAGACGAGGCCAGTTCCGAGGTGTTCTTCTGGCCGATCGCGAGACCTTTTCCGTGCGCGCGCTCGGAAAGCAGCTTCACGAGGTCCTGGGCGTTCCGCGCGCTGAGCAGCCCCTGGGACCGGGTGAAGCTGTCGTAGTTGTCCGGCTCGATCGCTTGGTAGCCCTTGCCCGCGCATTCGTCGATCCATGCGCCGACCTTGTCCGCGATCCGGCTCCGCTTGTCGGCGGTGCGCGAGTCGAGCAGCGCCTCGTTCCAGTCGGGATCCATGACGACGGTGCCGTCGTCGTCGCGCAGAACCAGGTCTCCCCATTCCTTTTCGGCACCGGGCTGTACCTGGAAAGCGTTGACGTAGCAGATGTTGTACAGCCCGGAGGCCGCCGGGGCGCTGTGGTCGCGGCTGACGACCTGGACGCCCGCCGGCGGCTGGTAAGGGCCGCCGATCTGGTAGTCGAAGCCGGCGTGCGGGGCCGGCAGGGGAACGTCGGCGACCTGGCTGTGCGGCGACGGCAGCGGCGCGCTTTCCACCGGGCCCGCGGCCCCGAACGTGCAAGCCGAGCTGCCGATCAGCAGGGCGGCCGCCACAGTACCGCGAGAAATCCGACCAGGGAGCGAAGGCATCTGGTGACTCCAGCGATGGGTGAGTACGGCCCCGCCTCGGATGTGCCGAAGACATCCTGGCGACTGGGTCCGGGCTCGCGGAGAACTCCGCATTACCGGCTGGGCGTACTTCTGGCCTGCCCGTCCGGCAGGCATCAGGAGTTTAGCGGATCACCGCGCCGCACCGTCAAGAACGTGCGGCGGCGGCCTGGTGCGTGGCTATGCCGGTTCCCGCCGGCATAGCCACGCCCGGCTAGCTGCCCAGCGTTTCGCGCAATCCCGGCTGGAGTGCGTCGCCGTGCGCGCGCACCATTTCGTCGCACAGTTCCCAGATGCGTTCGACCGGAAGCGCGGCCGCGGTCGCGGGATCGGTCATCGCGGCGTGGCGAATGTGCCGGGGATCGTCCTCGATCGCCGCGCGCACCACGAGTTCGGTCGTGCTCAGATAGGTGCGGTTGAGCGCGGCCAGCTGTGGCGGCAGCGCATCGACGCGCGTCGGCTGGATGCCGGTGGCGTCAGCGAGACACGGCACTTCGACGGCGCCGGTCGCGGGCAGATTCGGGATCAGCCCGCGGTTGAGGACGTTGCCGTAAACGGTGCGCGGCGTCCCGGTGACGATACTGTGGACGATCTGCGGTGCGTATTCGTTGGTGCCTTCGACGGCGAGCGGTTCGTCGCGTTCGACGGCCTGGCGGGTGCGCTCGTATTCGGCCTCGTTCTCCGCAACGACGTCCAGGTACGCGCCGATCGGCAGCCGCAGCCGTTCGATTTCGCTTTCGTGGCCCAGATACCAGGGCACGTATTCGGAGGAATGCTCGCTGGTTTCGGTGGGGTAGTAGCCGAGCCGCCGGAACATGTCGAACCGCACGCGCCGCCGCAGTTGCGGGTCCTCCGCGAGTTCGGCGAGCCGCGGGTACAGGTCGGCTCCCTGGTGCTCCAGGCGCAGGATCCAGGCCTGGCGGTTGATGCCCGCGGCGTGGTAGGCGACTTCGGACAACGGCACTTCCAGCAGTTTGGCCAGGTCGTGCACAGTCCAGTACACCGAATGGCACAGGCCCACCACGCGATCCGGGCCGAGCGTCTCGGAAAGGTACTGCACGTTCATGGCCATCGGGTTGGTGTAGTTCAACAACCATGCCTGCGGGCACACCTGCGCGATGTCCTCGCCGAGTTCGCGGAGGAACGGGAACGTGCGCAGGGCCCGGAAAATCCCGCCGACGCCGAGCGTGTCGCCGATGGTCTGCTTCACTCCGAAGCGAGCGGGAATGTCGAAGTCGACGCGGGCGGCTTCGCCCATTCCGATTTGGACCATGTTGATGACGAAATCCGCGCCCGCAAGGGCTTCGCGGCGGTCCGCGTGGGCGGTGAGGACAGGCTTGGCGCCGCGGGTTTCGGCGATGCGCCCGGCCGCCGCGTGCGCGGTGCGCAGGCGTTCCGGGTCGATGTCGTGCAGCGCGACGTGCACTTCGGACAGCTCGGGATAGGCGAACAGGTCCGCGAGCAGGCCCTGAGTGAACACGACGCTGCCGGCGCCGATGAAGGTGATCTTGGTGGTCATGCGGTTTCCGTACCGCTCACTCGTCGCCCGGTTGAGAGATGCGGTACCGGTCCCGTTGGTATTGCACGGCTCGTCAGGGCTGTCGGATGAGGAACTGCGCGGCGCGGTGGTGAGCGGCATGACGAAGGTGAATATCTCAACGCATCTGAATGGTCTGTTCACGCGGTCGGTGCGGCAGTTCCTGGAGGGGCAGCCGGATGCGGTGGATCCGCGGAAATACGTCCGGCTGGGGAGGACGGCGGTGGCCGCGGAGACCGCTCGCCTTGTGCGGTTGCTTGCGGGCTGATCGGTCGATTTGTGTGCGACGATGCACTGATGCCGGTCGCGGATCATCAGACGTTGCGGGTGCTGGAAGGTCGATACGTACTGGAGCGCGCGGCACCGGGCGTAGAGGACAGCGACGTGCTCGCGCTCGTGCGCGGTCCGGACGGCGGAGCTCGCATGCGACGCCAGGACTCGGCCGACGACGCTTGGGTGGCGCTGTGGAACGGCGACGAGGCGCACCCGCCGGACGCGACCGGCATGCTGGCGGCGATCGTGGCGCCTCTCGCGGCGGGCGAGGTGCCGGTCTGGGTCGCGGCCAGCTTCGACGGCGACCTCGTGCTGATTCCCGCTGACCAGGCGGACGCGGCGATCGCGCTGCTGCGCCGGGCCGGGCACCGCGTGCTCGGCTGAAGATTCCGCACGCACCTGTTCAGCCTCGCAGGTGAGCCGGAGAAGGTCCGGCTGTCGAATCCGGCCCCGCTCGAGCGACGCAGTGGTGAGAACGGCTCGCACCGGGCCGTCCGGCGCGAGGAGACCGCGATGGCCAAGTCCGTGCTCTACATGTCGATGTCGCTCGACGGGTTCATCGCCGGGGCTGACGACGGCCCCGGCAACGGGCTCGGGAACGGCGGCGGCGCGCTGCACGAGTGGCTCGGCGGCCCCCGCTCGGAGCTTCGGCATTTCGCCCCGCCGGGGGTGAGCGGGCAGGTCCTGGCCGAGGCGATGGCGACCGGCGCCGTGGTCGTCGGCCGCAAGACGTTCGACTACGCCGGCCACTGGGGCGGCGACCACCACGGCGTGCCGATTTTCGTGCCCACGCGCCGGACCGCGCCCGCAGCGCAGAGCGGCTGGGTCCACTATGTGCCCGACGTCAGCACTGCGATGAGGGAGGCCAAAGCCGCCGCGGGCGACCGGGACGTGATGGTTCACGGAGCCGCCCTCGCGCAGTCGCTGCTGCGCGAGGGCCTGCTGGACGAGGTCCAGATCCACCTGATCCCGATCGTGCTCGGCGAGGGCCGGCGGCTGTTCGGCGCCGACCGGGTCGAACTCGAGCTGGCGCGCGCGCTCGACGCGCCCGGCGTCACGCATCTGCGCTACCGAGTGGTGTCGTGACCCCGAGCCGGTCGTGTCGAAAACCGGAGACCCCGTTCGACGCAGGGACAAGGACCGCTCGCGGCGAAGATCCGCGGCACAGGAGGAGGCAGGCACCATGGGCAAAGTGGTAGCGAACGCGATCATGTCCCTCGACGGCTACGTCGCCAAGCAGGACAACACGATCGGCCCGTTGTTCGACTGGCTGCAGAACGGAGAGGTCGCCATCCCGGCCCCGGCGGGCGACTTCACCGTCCATCTCGCCCCGGCGAGCACGGAGCACTGGCGGCGATGGGTGTCGTCGGTGGGAGCACTCGTGTGCGGCCGGACGCTGTTCGAGGTGGCGCGAGGCTGGCAGGGCAGGCACAGCTTGGACGTCCCGGTCGTCGTGGTGACCCACCAGGTCCCCACGGAGTGGGTCGACGCCCATCCCGACGCGCCGTTCACCTTCGTGACCGACGGCGTCGAGGCCGCGGTCGCCAAGGCTCGTGAACTCGCCGGCGACCGGGTCGTCGCGGTCACCGGCGGCACCATCGCCCGCCAGTGCCTGGACCTCGGGCTGCTCGACGAGGTGGCCGTCGACCTCGTTCCGGTGCTGCTGGGCGAGGGGAACCGGCCGTTCTTCGGCCAGCTCGCCGCTCCCGAAGTCCTGCTCGGCAACCCGACCGTCTGCATCCAGGGCGACCGGGTCATCCACCTGGTGTTCCCGGTCCGCGACCAGACCTCCCCGGCGTGACCCGAGCGCCGAACGACGCTGCCGATCCCGGCGGGTGCCGCGCATCCGGTACTCTTGGTATACCAAAGTGCTCCCGCCGGGAAAGGTGCTCTCCGTGTTGATCCGTGACGTCCGTCCCTGGGGCGGCCAGCGCTGCGACGTCGAGGTGACCGGCGGCCGGATCGCCGCGGTCCGCCCGCATGACCCGGCAGCAGTAGCAGGCCCGGACGGGGTCGACGGGCGTGGGCGACTGCTGTTCCCGTCGTTCAGCGACGTGCACGTCCACCTCGACTCGACGCGGATCGGCTTGCCGTTTCGGCCGCACACCGGGGCGCCGGGCGTGTGGGCGATGATGCTGAACGACCGCGAGAACTGGCGGAAGGCCGAAGTGCCGCTGCCGGAACGCGTCGCGGGCACCTTGGAGCGGATGATCGCGAACGGCACCACCAGGGTGCGCACGTATGCGCAGGTCGACGTGGACTGTCAGCTTGAGAGGCTCGACGCCGTGCTCGCGGCCAAGGAGCGCTTCGCCGCGCATGCGGACGTCGAGGTGATGGCGTTTCCGCAGGCAGGCATCCTGCGCGAACCCGGCACGGCGGACGTGCTGGAGGCCGCGCTGCGTTCGGGTGCGTCGGTGGTGGGCGGGATCGACCCGTGTGCGCTCGACAAGGATCCCAAGGGGCACTTGGACGTCGTGTTCGGGCTGGCCGAGAAGTACGGCGTCGAGGTCGACATCCATCTGCACGAGCCGGGGCATCTCGGCGTGTTTTCGGCCGACCTGGTGATCGAGCGGGTCCGCGCGCTGGACATGCGCGGCAAGGTGACCCTGTCGCACGCGTACGAGCTGGGTTCGGTTTCGGAAGCGGTGAGCCGCCGGCTGATCGACACGTTCGCGGAGCTGGACATCGCGATGGCGACCGTCGCGCCGTCCGTCGACCGGCAGTTGTCGCTGGCGGACCTGACGACCGCGGGCGTGCGCGTCGGGCTGGGGGAGGACGGCCAGCGGGACTACTGGAGCCCGTACGGCAACTGCGATCTCCTCGACCGCACGTGGCAGCTGGCCTTCACGCACGGCTTCCGGCGCGACGAACTGATCGAGATGGCGCTGGCGGTCGCGACGATGGGCGGCGCGTCGATCATGAGCCACGACGTCCCGCGGCTGGCGGGCATCGACGACCGGCCCGGCGTGGCGGTCGGCGATCGCGCGGATCTGGTGCTGGTGGACGGCGAAACCCCGACCAGCGCGGTCATGGACCGCGGCAAGGACCGGACGGTGCTGCACGACGGCGTCGTGGTGGCGGACGGTCTGGCGGTCGTCGACCTCTGACCGGGGCACCGGAGCCGATGCCTCAGCGGTGCGGTGCCGACTCTGGGATCTCAACGTTGCCGGGCTGGGCGGCGTTGAGATCCCAGTGGCGTCCGGGGGAGTGCGGCTGAGATGTCACGGGCTCTGGTTGATCAACCCGCGACGGGCGTGAGCATATTGCTGTCAACTCGGCGAATCTTGAGATCTCAACGCTGCCGGAACCCAGGCCGCGACGGAGGCGCCGTGTCGGCTCCAGCCGGGGGGCCGCGACCAGGCCGTGCGACGCGGGCTCATCTCGCCGAAGCGGACTCCCTCGCCGGATGCCGTCGCGCTGCCTCGCTCGTGCCGGTCGCCAGATGGGCCAGCACCAGCCGTTCCACCCGTTCGACATCCCGGTCCACGATCGCCTCGTACAGGAGTTCGTGCTCCGCCGCCATGGCTTCCAGGTCGTCGTGCTGGCCGAGCAGCCACCGCATCCGGCTGCGCAGCGTCCGCTCCAGTTCGCCGAGCAGTTCGTTCGCCGACAGGGACGTCACGACCTCGTGGAAGTCCGCGGCCGCCCGGCGCGCGGAAACTGCGTCCCCGGCGCGGGCTGCGCGCAGTTCGGCGTCCAGCACTTCCCGCAGCCGCGCCAGGCCCTCGCGCGTGCGGCGCTGCGCGGCGAGCCGGAAAGTGAGGCCCTCGAACGCGGTGCGCACCTCGTTGAGGTCCGCGACATCCGACGCGGTGAACTCCCGCACCACTGACCACGACCGCGGCCGCGGCGTCACCAGCCCCTCGTTTCCCAGCGCGCGCAACGCGTCCCGCACCGGCACCCGGCTCACGCCCATCTCCGCGGCCAGATCCCGTTCGACCAGTTTGCTGCCGGGAGCCCGGGTGCCGTCGAGGATTTCGTTCCGCAGCCGTTCCGTGACGCGCTCCGACTCCGACGCGAAACCCGGCTCCATCCGATCCCCTCCCGCCGTCACCGACAGTATCGGCGAACCTCCTCCCAGGTTCCCGGAAAAACCCCTGTCCGGCAAGCTCTGGCCGCCAGGTTGCGCCGTTTGGTATACCTAACGCACCGAGCGGAAGGAACCCGATGCGCACTCGCTGGCGTGCCCGCCATGTGCTTGCCCACCAGAACGGTCGGCACGCTCTGCTGGAAAACGGCGAGGTCGTCTGGGAGGACGACGTCGTCACCTACGTCGGCCCGCGGTATGCCGGAACGGCCGACCTGGACGTCGACCTCGGCGATTCCCTCGTCCTCCCGGGCCTGATCGATCTCGACGCGCTGACCGATGTGGACCATCTCGTCCTCGATTCCTGGGCTCCCGCAGACCGTGCGGCGGGTCTGCAGTGGTCCGAGGACTACTTCGCGCACCGTCGCCGCGACGTCTTCACTCCAGAGGAACGGCAGACCATTCGCGAGTACGCGCTCGTTCAGCTGGCGCTGCACGGCATCACGACGTTCATGCCGATCGCGTCGGAGGTGCACTCCTCGTGGGCCGAGCCGTACGAGGAGCTTGTCGCGACGGCGGACTTCTCGCGGAACCTCGGGCTGCGCGGATATCTAGGCCCCGCTTACCGTTCCGGCGTCAACGTGGCCACTGTGGACGGTAAGCGCACGGTTGCCTTCGATGAACGTCGCGGCGAGGAAGGATTCGCCGACGCACTGCGGTTTCTCGACCACGCAAAGGAACTGGGCGATCCGCTTGTCAACGGCGTTCTGCTGCCGTGCCGCATCGAGACGCTCACCGAAGACCTCATGCGCGCCACTGCCGAGGCGGCGCGGCAGCGTGACGTCCTGGTGCGGCTCCACTGCCTGCAAGGCGTGCTGGAACGCGAACTGATCCTGGACCGTTATGGCGTAACGCCGCTGGAAATGCTCAAGCGCACCGGCCTGCTCGGCGACCGCCTGCTGATCCCGCACGGGCAAGTCCTCGACCGTCATCCCGACGTCCACGGCGAAGACCGAGGCGACGTCGCGACGTTGGCCGCGGCTGGTGCGTCAGTGATCCACTGCCCGCTCACGTCCTTCCGCTACGGCCACGCCCTGCGCTCGTTCCGCGACTACCGCGAAGCGGGGCTGAACCTGTGTCTGGGCACGGATTCCTTTCCTCCGGACCTGGTCCGCGGCATGGACGTCGGCGTGCACTTGGCGAAGGTGATGGACGGCCGCGCCGACGCGGCTCCAGCGGAGTGGTACGTCGAAGCGGCGACGCTGGGCGGCGCCCGCGCACTCCGTCGCGACGACCTCGGCAAGCTGACGCCAGGGGCGCAGGCGGACCTCGTCGCGTTCCACGTCGGCGACCTCCGCGACGGCGTGCAGGACGACCCGATCCGCACGTTCCTGCTCAGCGGAACCGCCCGCGAGGCAACGCATTCCGTCGTCGCGGGCCAGCCTGTGCTGGTGGACGGACACGTCCCCGGTGTCGACGAGCAGGATCTTCGCCGCCGCGCGCAGGCGTTGTTCGAGAAGATGCGCGCCGCGTATTCGGAGCGGGACGTCGAACGCCGGGAGGCGGAGGAGCTGTTCCCTCCGACCTTCCCGGCGTTCCAGGAGTAGCAAGGGCGGGCTATCCCCGCGAGACGACAGCCCCGCCCTTCACCACCAGCCGTCGCGAAGGATGGGACACGACGGCCTCGGCCGGGTACACCGCCTCTACGAGGAAGAAATCAGCGTGGTCGCCGATCTGCAGGCCGTAATCCTTGAGCCGTAACGCTTTCGCGCCGCCGTACGTCGCCGCGTGCAGTGCGAGTTCGATCTCCGGGTCGGTCCGGAACGAGCTGCGGTACGCCAGGTGCATGGTGCGCGTGAGCATGTCCCCGTCGCCGTACGGTCCCCACAGGTCGCGGATGCCGTCGTTGCCGCACGCGACGTTCGCGCCCGCTGCCCGCATTTTGGCCAGCGGCGGCACCGGCCGGTCGTACACCGCCGCGGTGGTCAGCGTGATCCGCTGTTCGGCGAGGCCTTCGATCAGCCGGTCCTGCTGCGCCTCCGGGATGCCGCAGATGCCGAACGCGTGCCCGATCGCGACCTTCCCGGCCAGGCCGAGCGCCTTCGTCCGCTCGATGATGAGCTCGATTTCCCAGGCCCCGAGCGGACCTTCGTCGTGCAGGTGCAGGTCGACACCGCAGCCGTGCCGCGCGGCGATGTCGAAGATCGCGTCGAGGTGCCCGCGCGGATCGCGGTCGTAACCGGCCGGGTCGATGCCGCCGACGTTCTCCACCCCGGACGCCACGGCGCGCTCCAGCAGCTCCAGCGTGCCGGGCCGGGTGAGCAGGCCGCCCTGGGGGAAGGCGACCTGCTCGACGGTGACCCGGCCGCGATGCCGCGCCGCCGCTTCCCGCACCGCCTCGATGCCGGACAGCCCCAGTTCGGGGTCTACATCGGTGTGCGTGCGGACGAACGAGGTGCCGTTCGCGATCATCACGTCGAGCAGCGAGGCCGCGGTTTCGGGCGAGAGGAGCCCGAATTCCTTGCGGCGGCGCTGTTCGTTCGAGATCCGGTCGGCGAGGACGGAACCCGAGGTGTTCGGGACCCAGGGGAGGCCCCAGAGGGTCTTGTCGAGGTGGCAGTGGGCGTCGACGAGGCCCGGAAGCAGCAGCGCTCCGCCGCCGTCCTCGACCGGGACATCCGCTGGGAGGTCCGCGTCGGCCGGTCCGAACCCGGCGATCCGGCCATCGCGCACCAGCACGTCCGTCGGATCGCCACCGCCGGTCCGGACGTTGCGCAACAACAGGTTCACGCGACTCCCTCCGCGGCCTCGGCCCGCACCGTCGGCTCGCGGCGCTCAGCGGTGGCGAGGCTGACGCCGACGGTGAGCACGATGTTGACGATGATCGCGAGAAGGCCGGGATTGAGGCCCCACAACGTGTTCTTCGAAGCCAGGACCGTCCACGCGACGATCGCCACGCCGACCACGAGCCCGGTCGCCGCGCCCGCCTTGGTCAGCCGCCGCCACACGAGTCCCAGCACGATCGCCGGGAAGAACTGGGAGACGCCGTTCTGCCCGGTCAGGAGCAGGTTCACCAGCAGCGCGGGCTGGAAGATCGCGAACAGCAGCGCCACCGCCGTCACCACGACGACCAGGCCGCGCGACAGGCGGAACACACCCTGTTCGGTGGTCTTCGGCCGCAGGACGCCCTGGTAGACGTTGCGGGCCAGCAGCGTCGCGGACTGCAGGAGCAGCAGGCTGATCGGCACGATCGCGGCCAGCGCGCCCGCGCCGCCGACGAGGCCGACCACCCACGACGGCATGGTCTTCAAGGTCAGCGACAGCAGCGCGCCGTTGGTGGCGCTGCCCTTCAGCCCGGGCACGACCAGCATCGCGGCGAAGCCGACGAACAGCGTCAGCGCGATCAGGATCTGGTACAGCGGAAGGTAAATCGCGTTGCGCCGGATCGTCTGCTCGGACTTCGCGGTGTACATCGCGGCCAGCGCGTGCGGGAACATGAAGAACGCCGCGCTGGTGACGAGCAGGGTCGACATCATCCACGGCACGCCGAGCGGGCTGCCCGGCGCCGGCACGCCGAGGAAGCCGGGGTGCTGTGCCTGCACGGTGTCGATGAGATGCCCGAAACCGCCGAAGTAGTGCACCGGAATCGCGATGCCGACGACCAGCACGGTGCCGATCAGCAGGATGTCCTTGAGCACCGACACCCACGCGGCGGCCTTCATGCCGGACGCGTAGACGAACACCGCGATCAGCACGACCGCGAGCACCATGCTGGTGACCCGGTTGATGCCGGTCGTCGTCTCGACGATCTGGCCGAGGCCGAGCAGCTGCGCCTCGATGTAGGGGATCATGAACGCCACGCCGACGATCGCGGTCAGCGCGCCGAACCACGGGCTGCGGAACCGGTGGGTGAAGAAATCCGCTTGGGTGACGAGGTTGTGCTTCTTCGCGTACCTCCACAAGGGAGGGAGGAAGAAGTAGGACAGGACGAAGGCGCACGTGCCGTAGCCGGCGATGTAGAACGCCGCGCCGCCGTTGGCGTAGGCGAACCCGGAGGCGCCCAGGTAGGTGAAGGTCGAATAGGTCTCGCCCGCGGCGAGCACCCAGAACAGCAGCGTCCCGTAGGACCGGCCGGCGACCGTCCACTGTTCGAGGTCCATCTGCTTCCGGCCGCGCGCGGCGAGGCCGATGACCACCGCCAGCGCCACCACGGCCAGCGCGACCGCCGCACCCGCGTTCATCGCTGCTCCTGCTCGGTTTCGGCGGCGCCGGGGCGCCGGATGCGGTCGGCGACGCCGAGGAACACGGGCGTGAGGGCCACCCAGAGGAGGATCCAGAACCCGACCTCGGGCAGGAACCAGATCCGGCCGCCGCCGCTGAACCAGGGCAGGCCGGCGATCATCGCCACGTAGGGAGTGAAGGCCACCGCGGCCACCACTGCGGAACGCTTCATCGCGCACACCCTTCATCGTTTGGTATACCATAAGCGCGCCTGGTGGCGAGTTGTCAAGAGTGCGGGCGGGAACGATGCGGGCTCGCGACTATGGCAGCCTGCCGGGGCTCTGATGGTGCCGCTGGGTTCTCCGGGCGGGGTGGAGATCGTTTGTCCGATGTGGACGCGGCGGGTCCGGCTGGGTGCTCGAGGGCGCTTTGGTAGACCGGATCGGCTGGCTCGCCGAGTCATGGCGGCCGCTTGTGGCGTCCGGTCGAACTGGAGCTGATGTGTCAGTGCGGAGCAGCCGATCTTCTCCCCGGTGCTGAACGAGGACTACGCGGTGAAGATCGCGCGAGACTGGAATGTCCGGTGCGGCAGGGGCGGCGAGACGGTCCGGGAGCTATGGGTTCCTGCCGAGGAGCTGGGGGAGTTCAACGCGCACCTGGTAACGAAGATCGAGGTCGTGCACGAGTTCCGCTGACCGGCGGGCGCACTGCGTCACTCACAAGGCCGCACGGGTCTGCGCTGGGTGAGAAACGGTGTCCGCCTCCAGTGTGGTTGACGTCGGCAGCCAGGCGACGGTGAGTGACCGAACGGGTCGGCTTGCGTCACCGTGGACGGATGGATGCGGCACTGGCAGTGCTTTCCGGGCGGCTCCTGATCCAGTGCAGGCCTGCCCAGGCCGAGACGCTGCTTGACGTCTGCGCGGCGCACGGCGCGGGGATCGTCTTGACTGGGAGGTCGGCGACGGATGCCGTCAAGGACCTCCGCGAGAAGGGGTTCGACAGACCGATCCTGTGCGACGCCGAGCGCTACGCCGGGAAGCGGCGAGTACTCGCCAAAGCCGGAACACATCCGGCGTGGTGCCGGGAGCAGCGGAAGCTCGGGCTGCTGCCGTTGACTGATTCCGGCTATCTCGCGGCGCGCGACTGGACGGGCCTTCGCGGGATCCTGCTGGCCGCCGCGAGAAAGCCCTCGGCGGTCGCGACGTTGCCCCTCTCTCCTTGGTGGTTCGGCAGCGGACCGATCACGGCCGCGCTGGCTGAGGAGATCAATCGGCACGGGGTGCCGGTCGCGGTCGTTCTCGAGCACCGGTCTGATCCGTTCGGGGTGCACAAGCTGCTGCGGGCATTCCTGCGTTTCCTCGCCGACTGCGCGCCTCCGGTGCTGGTGTTGCGCTGCGACATTTCCGCAGTGGGACTTCTCTGCCACGGTGCGCACGCGGCGGCGGTGGGCACGAGAAGCTCGTTGCGGCACCTCTACCCGGCCTCCGGCGGACATCCCGGCGGAACTTCCGTGTTCGTGCCCCGCCTGCTCAGCTATCACCGGCTCGAGACGTGCGCGAAGGTCTTCGAGCGGACCCCGGAGATCGAGCAGCTGTGGACTTGCCCGTGCCCCGTCTGCGAGGACCAGGCCCCGTCCGGCCTCGACAGATCGTCGGCTGTCAGGCACGATCTCGATCGGCAGCTGGCTCTGCGGGACGAGTTGTTCCGGCGGCGGCTGACCGCGGAGCAGCGCCGGAGTTCCTGGCACGAGACGTGCAGTCACGCTGGTTATGTCCATCGGCAGGTGGCCGAGGTCGTGCGGGGATGGAAGGAACCGGCGAACCTCAGGGCCTGGTACCGGGTGACCGAGGACCCGTTGCCGCGCACCATTCCGGGCCAGCCGACGAGCGGCACCGCTCGTCCGCGCACCGGGACGAGCGGTACTGGCCGGCGGGCAGACGAGCACGGGGCACGTCGATCGGACACATAGGCATCTTGTGCCGGGAGGGGAAAGGTCAGCGGCCTCGTGAGACGTCGAGCCCGCCGGACAGCCCGCGAAAACACCGGACCGCCAGCTCCACCGGCGCCGCTTTCTCCTCAGTCCCAGCCCACATCTCCAGCGAGATCCGGATCGCGTCCGTCGCCGCCGCCGCGACCAGGTGCACGGTCACCTGATCCGTCTCCGGTGCCAACCGCGCCAGCACGGGGCGCAGGCGGGTCTCGGATTCGCCGTTCACCCGGTGCCATACGGCCGCAAGCGCCGAATCATCCCCGCTTGCGGCGCGCAGCAAGCCGCGCGTCCAGGCGAATTCCGGGGCGGCGTCCGCGGCGGAGATTGTTGTGCGGATCGCGTCCTCGACCGCCTTCAGCAGCGGCGTTCCTTCGGGCGTCGACGCGAGGTGTTCCCGCCACGAATCGGCGCCGACGACCAGCAGCGGTGCGACCGCGTCCTCTTTGGTGCGGAAGTAGCGGTAGAAGGTCCGCGGGGCGACGCCCGCCGCGGCGGCGATCGCTTCCGCGGTCGTCCCCTGTGCGCCATGCTCGGTGAACAGTCGCGCGGCGGCACGGGCGATGTCCAGTTGCGTCGCCGCTTTGCGCCGTTCGGTCAGGGTCGGGGTCTTTCCGCTCACCGCGGCAACGCTACCCGATTACTGCCAAGAGTGCATATTTTGTCAAAGTGGCACAGTCTGCCACCAAGGCGTAAGGTGACGGCAGAGGAAAGGAGCGGACCATGAACCGTTACGAAGGACGCCGCGTGCTGGTCACCGGAGCGGGCTCGGGCATCGGGCAGGCGACGGTCCTGCGGATGCTGGCCGAGGGCGGGCGGGTCGTCGCCGCTGACGTGAGCGAAGCGGGCCTGGCGGACACCGCCGAGAAGGCCGGCGACGCGGCGGACCGGCTGAGCACCGTGGTCGTGAACGTCGCCGACGAAGCTTCGGTGAAGGCCGGGGTCGCGTCGGCGGTCGAGCAGCTCGGCGGGCTGGACGCGCTCGTCAACGCCGCGGGCATCCTGCGGTCGGCGCACACGCACGAGATGCCGCTCGAGGCGTTCGAGCAGGTGCTGCGCGTGAACCTGGTCGGCACGTTCCTGGTGATCCGCGAGTCGATCCCGGCGCTGCGCGAGGGTTCCGCGCCCGCGGTGGTGAACTTCAGCTCGACGTCGGCGATGTTCGCGCACCCGTACATGGCGGCGTACTCGGCGAGCAAGGGCGGCATCCAGTCGATGACGCACGCGCTGGCGTCCGAATACGCGAAGGACGGTATCCGCTTCACCTCGGTGCAGCCCGGTTCGATCTCCTCGGGCATGACCGACGGCAGCGGCAAGAGCAAGCAGAGCGTCGGCCCCGGCTTCCCCGAGGACGCCGACTACACCCTGCTCACCAAGCTGCTTCCCGCGCTGGGCCAGGGTTTCGCCGGTCCGGAGACGGTCGCGTCGGTCGTCGCGATGCTCGCCAGCGAGGACGCCGCGTTCATCACCGGCACCGAGGTCCGCATCGACGGCGGCACGCACTTCTGATGCGCGATTCGTTCAAGAATCCGCGGGCGGCCGGGCCGTAGCTTCGCGGCATGACACAGTTCCCGACCGCCCCGTGCGGGGTGCCGCGATGATCCTCGTGACCGGCGGCCTCGGCATGATCGGCGCGCACACGGCCCGCGCGCTCGCGGATCTCGGACAGGACGTGCTGGTCACCGGGCACCGACGGACGGACGTCCCGTCGTTCCTGGCGGGCCGGGTCGCGGTGGAAACGCTCGACGTGACCGACCGGGACGCGTTCCTCGCGCTCGGCGACCGGTACGACCTCAGCGCGATCGTCCACCTGGCGGGCAGCATCCCGGGCGACGACCCGGTCGCGTTCTTCCGGACGGACCTCGCCGGCCTGGCCAACGCCCTCGATGCGGCCCGGACCTGGCAGGTGCGGCGGTTCGCGGTCGCGAGCAGCCTCGGCGTGTACGCCGGCCGCGACGAGCCGTGCTGGCACGAGGAATTGCCGCTGCCCACGGCGGACCTGCCGCATCTGATCGTCGCGTTCAAGAAAGCCGTCGAACCGTTGACGACGCACAGCCTGCGGGGGAGCGGCGTCGAACCGGTGGTGTTGCGGATCGGGACCGTCTGGGGGCCGCTGGTCGATCCGGAGTCGCCGTTCTTCCCGATTCCGTCCTATCTCAACGCCGGACTGTGCGGCGCCACGCCGCGCCCGCTGGTCGCCGACGAGGGATTCGATTGCTGCTACGCGCCAGATGCCGGCCGCGCGATCGCGTTGCTGACCACGGCGCCGTCGTTGAGATACCACACGTACAACGTGTCGAGCGGGCAGCCGGCGACGAACCGGGAGTTCGCTGAGGCGTTGGCGGAGATCGTGCCCGGAGTGCCGGACCGGCTGGAGCCGGGCGGGCGGACCGGGCCGTATCTGGATATTTCGCGGCTCCGGGAGGAAACGGGCTTCGCGCCGGAGTTCGACGTGCGGGCGGCGGTGGCGGATTACGCGGCGTGGCGGAAGACGAACCCGCGCTGAGCACCGGCCACAGTGGACGGTCCGGGCGGTGGTGCGAGAATGGCCGGATGGCAGCGGAACAGGGCGTCGAATCCGAGACGGACCGGGTCGTCCGGCAGCTCCGGGACGAGATCCTGGACGGGGTGCGCGCACCGGGCAGCAAGCTCGTCGAACGGGACCTCGCCGCGGACCTGGGCGTGAGCCGGGTCCCGGTGCGGGACGCGCTGAAAACCCTGGTCGCCGAAGGACTGGTCACGCCGCGGCCCCGGACGTGGGCGGTGGTGCGGGAGTTCACCGCGAGCGACATCGCGGACCTGCAGGAAGTGCGCGCGGCACTGGAAGTCCTGACGTTCAAACTCGCGACGATCCGCCATTCGCGCGCCGGCCTGGAGCGGCTCCGCGCCGCGATGGACGAGGAAACGGCCGCTGCCGCTGCCGGCGACGCCGTCGCGGCCCACCGAGCGGCGGCCGACTTCCACGAGGCCGTGACGGCGATGGCGGGGAACGAGCTGCTCAACGAGCTGGAACTGACGCTCCGCAGCCGGATGCGGTGGCTGCTGGGGCAGCACGAGGACCTGGAACGGGTCGCGGGGGAGCACCGGGAGCTGTACGAGGCGATCGCGCGGCGGGACGTGGAGACCGTGGAAGCGCTGTTGATGGACCATATGGAGAGCGGGCGGCATCTGCGCGGGCTGGGGCGCGCGGAGGGCTGACCGGCCGAGCCGTGGCGGACAAGGGAAGCGGGATCGGCTCGGGCGCGGGGGAGCCGAGCGGCCGTCAGCCTGAATCCAAGGCGAGAGTGCGCGGCATCCTGTTTATGCCGTGCTCTGGGGGACGGTCGCGGAAAACGCGATCAAGCCGGGCGCGATTCAGCTCGGGTGCGAGATTTCGAGGTAATGCTTGCCCTTCATGGGAATGCATTCGACACCGTCGACCGTGGGGTCCGGCGGCAGGGCGCGCAGGGCGCGAACGCAGTCGTCCGGGGTCGCGTAAGGCCCTTGGTACTCGAGATGGCGGGCGAAGGCGGTGCCGCTCAGCAGCAGAGCGCCACCACTCGTGGCGACGCAGAAAGCAGCGGTGGCCACGAATTTCCGCATGGTCGATCCCTCCGGTTCCGGCGATCGTGCCGACCGCCTCTTCACCGTCGCTACCCTCGCCGGGTCGCGGCGAACCAGCCCTTGCCTGTTCGGCTAACCGGAATTGATCGAACGGGCATCGCGCGCACTCCCTTGCCGGAACGGCAACTTTCCGTTCCCTCCTGCCTGACGTGGTGCTCCCCGGCGATCCATCAGATCACTGCGCCGCCACCGCACTGTCGGCAAAACGGCTTGGAACAGGGCTGATCGAAGCCTCGGCGCTCGGGTGAAAGCGAGACCTCCTCCGCCGATCAGGTCTAGACATCCGATGGATGGCCGACTTAGGCTCCCCGCCGTCACCGTTCGGTCACGGATCCGACAGGAGGACCGCCGTGTCGATTCCCGCGAGCTTGGTGCTTGCCGCGGTGCTGGCGGCGGGGGGAACGGCTGCCGTGCCGGCCGCTGCCGCGGAAACAGCCGCTTGCCACGGACCGATCCGTCCGGCGGCGATCCAGACTGTGCAGTCGTGCGACGGCATGGACCGGATCCTCGCCAAAGCCGCCGCGACCGTGCCGCGCGCCGGGCAGGTCGCTTGGCAGCAGCGGCCGGTCACCGCGTTCACGCACTTCGGCATGAACACCTTCACCGACCGGGAATGGGGCTCCGGCGCGGAAAAGGAGTCGACGTTCGCGCCGGCGGCGGTCGACACCGACCAGTGGATGCGGTCGCTGAAGGCGGCCGGCGTGACGCAGGTGATGCTGACTGCGAAGCACCATGACGGGTTCGTCCTCTATCCGACGCGCTACACGAACCACTCCGTCGTCGCGAGCCCGTGGTGGGTCGCGCCCGGGTGCGCCGACGGCGCGGTGGCGAAGGCCCGCGCGGACGCGCAGAACAGCCGGGCGCAGGATCCGTCCGCCTACTGGCAGGTCCGCGCCGCCGGATGTGCGAATCCGCGAGGTGACATCCTGCGCGACTACGTCGATTCCGCCCGGAAAGCAGGGCTGAAAGTCGGGGTGTACCTCTCGCCTGCGGACGGTGCGGAACTGCCCGCGCAGTTCTTCGCGGACCAGGTGAAACGGGTCGAGGCGAAGGTCGCCGCCGGGCAGCCGTTGAGCATCGAGGAACAGGCGACCTACGAGGACCGCGCGAACACGCCTGCCGGTCAGGGGCGGTACGGCACTGGCAGCGCGGCGAAGGTCCGCACCATTCCGTCGCTGGTCCCGAACGACGACCGTGCCGCGGCGCTCGCGGCCGGGAAACTGCCGAAGTTCACTGTCACCGAGGACGATTACAACACCTACTACCTGAACCAGATCTACGAGCTGTTCACGCAGTACGGCCCCATCGACGAGCTCTGGCTGGACGGGGCGAACCCCTGGCGCGGCAACGGAATCAGCGAGAACTACGACTTCACGACCTGGTTCCGGATGATCCACGCCCTGTCGCCGGATACCGTCACGTTCGCCGGGCCGGCGGGCGTTCGCTGGGTCGGCAACGAGCAGGGCCAGGCCCGCGAGACGGAATGGAGCGCGCTGCCGACCACCGGCGATCCGAACACCGCGCACAACGAAGAGTTGTTCGTCGGCGGGGCGGAGGGCGCCGACCTCGGGTCGCGGCAGGTGCTCGCCGATCCGTCCGTGCGATATCTGGAATGGGCACCGGCCGAAGCTGATGTATCAATCCGGCCGGGCTGGTTCTATCACCCGGACGAACAGCCGAAGACGGCCGCGCAGCTCGTCGACCTTTACCGCGCGTCGGTGGGACGCAATGCCTCGCTGCTGCTGAACGTTCCGCCCGGCCCGGACGGCCGGATCGCTCCGGCGGATACCGCCGCGTTGGCCTCCTTCGGACAGGCCATCGCCAGGACGCAGGCCCAGAACCTCGCCGCCGGCGCGCGAGGGCTGAGCGCGGTCACGGATTCCTCGCTCGCGACGTCGTGGTCTCCGCCGCACGGCGCGCAAACCGGGACGATGGAGGTCGTGCTGCCGAAGGCGGTGACCTTCGACCAGATCCGGCTGGGGGAGGACATCACTCGCGGCCAGCACGTCGAAGGCGCGACCGTACAGGCCGAAGCGGACGGTTCCTGGCGCACGATCGCAACGGTCACCACCATCGGCGCCAACCGTCTCGTCACCCTCCCGTCGCCGATCACCGCGGGCCACCTGCGCGTGGTCGTCACGCAATCGCGAGCAACGCCGTACCTGGCTACCTTCGCGTTGTACCGCACTGTCCCCGCCGCTTGAAAGGAAGTCATGACTCTACGCCGCAGAGCTTGGCTCGCCGCTGTCGTCGCGACGAGTGCCCTCGCTGTCGTCCCGCCGGCTGACGCCAGCACTGGTTCGATACCAGTCGTTTCGCCGACGCCGCAACAGATCAACCGGGACGCCGACGACGTGTCGTTGCCGTCCTCGGTGGTGCTGGTCACGGACGGCACCACGGACGGACCGGCCAAGGATCTGCTGGTTTCCCTCTTGAAACAGCACGGAGTCAGGAAGATCAGCGCGGCACCGCAACGCGGGTTCGTCATCCGGCTCGCCACCAGCGGGGACGCGCCGACCCCGGCAGAAGGCTATTCGCTCGCCGTGCGGCGAGACGGCGTGACAATCAACGGCCGGGACGGCGCCGGACAATACTACGGCGTGCAGACATTGCGGCAGCTGTTCGTCCGAAGTGGACACGGCTGGGCGGTGAGCGGCGTCGCGGTGCGAGACTGGCCGAACATGGCGTTGCGCGGATCGATCGAGGGCTTCTACGGTCCGCCGTGGACGAACGACGACCGCGTGCGGCAGATCAAGTTCCTTGGCGAAACCAAGGCGAACACGTACATCTACAGCGCGAAAGACGACGCGTACTTGCGCGCACAGTGGCGGGATCCGTATCCGCAACAGGAGCTGGACGCGCTGGGCCAGCTTGTGCGCACGGCGAACGCTAACCACGTCGACTTCACCTACGCCTTGTCGCCCGGCGTCTCGATCTGCTTCTCGTCGCCGCAGGACGTCGCGGCGGTGAAAGCGAAATTCCAGGCGGTGTACGACCTCGGCGTGCGCTCGTTCTCGCTGCCGTTCGACGACATCTCGTACACCAAATGGAATTGCGCTGGCGACCAAATGGCGTTCGGCGCGCCCGGCCAGGCGGCCGCGGGCAAGGCGCAGGTTTCGTTGCTGAACGAGATCACCAAGGACTTCGTGAAGACCCACGACGGCGTCCGTCCGCTGCAGACTGTGCCGACGGAATACAGCGACCTCAAGGACTCACCGTACAAGACCCAGCTGCGAGAGAATCTCGATCCGTCCGTGGTCGTGCAGTGGACCGGTACCGCGGTGGTGCCGCCGAGCGTGACGAACGACGAAGCGCAGCAGGTGTCCACTGTGTACGGACGGAAAGTGTTCCTCTGGGACAACTACCCGGTCAACGATTACGAACAGTCGGCCGGACGGCTGCTGCTCGCACCGTACGCGCATCGCGAAGCAGGGCTGTCGAAGTATCTCAACGGGATCGTCTCGAATCCGATGAACCAGGAAGCGGCCAGCGAGGTCGCCGAGTTCGGGGTCGCCGATTTCTCCTGGAACGACGCGGGCTACTCGCCGGACCGGTCGTGGCCGCAGGCACTGGCCCGGCTCGCGGGCGGCGACCCGCGCGCGACGGCGGCGTTGAAGGTCTTCGCGGACCTCGAACACCTGGCACCCGTCTTCGGCCCCACGCCGTGGCAGCCCCAAGCGCCGGTGCTCGCGGCCCGGGTCGCCGATTTCTGGCAGCACTGGAACGCCGGTGACCACCGGGCTCTGGACAAACTGCGCTCCTATGCCGAACAGATCCGCAACGCTCCCGCGGTGATCCGGGGCGGGCAGGTGCAGAGCGCCTTCGTCAGCGAGGCAGGCCCGTGGCTGGACGCGACCGCGCTGTGGGGCGACGCGATGGTGACCCGGCTGGACGCGCTCGCCGCGGCGACCCGCCGCGACCACGCGACGGCGCAACGCCTGACGGCAGCCGCGGACGCGCTGGTCAAGCAGGCGGAAGCGGTGAAGACGGGCAACAGCAACCGGTGGGGCGTGCGGCAGGCACTGGTCGGCGACGGCGTGCTTGACGCGTTCCTCGTCCAGGTCCGCGCGGAGACGGTCGGATGAGCGGGGGAGAGATGAACGTGAGCAGGAGGAGTTTCCTCGGCGGAGCGGCCGCGGTCGCCGCGAGCACGGTGTTCGCCGGCCCGGCGGGCGCGGCCGGCCGCCGCGGGCTGAGCGTGTCCGGCGATCAGTTCTTGCTGGACGGCAAGCCGTTCCAGATCGTGTCCGGCGCGATCCACTACTTCCGGCTGCGCCCGGACCAGTGGCGCGACCGGCTGTCGCGGCTCAAGGCGCTGGGTCTCAACACCGTCGAAACCTACGTGGCCTGGAATTTCCACCAGCCGACCCCCGGCCGAGCCGATTTCCGCGGCCCCCGCGATCTCGCGGCGTTCATCCGGCTGGCGGGGGACCTCGGTTTCCAGGTGATCGTCCGCCCGAGCCCGTACATCTGCGCGGAATGGGAGTTCGGCGGCCTGCCCGCCTGGCTGCTCGCGGACCGGAACATGGAACTGCGCTGCGCCGATCCGGCTTACCTCAAGGCCGTCGACGCGTGGTACGACCAGCTGATCCCGCGGCTCGCCCCGCTCGAAGCACAGCACGGCGGGCCGATCGTGGCCATGCAGATCGAAAACGAATACGGCAGCTATGGCAACGACACCAGTTATCTCGCACATTTGCGGGACAGCCTGCGTTCCCGCAGAATAACCAGCCTTCTTTTCGTCGCCGACGGTGCTTCCGAATTCTTCATGCGCTTCGGTGAACTGCCGGGAACGCTGGAAGTCGGCACCGGCGACGGCGATCCCGCCCCGAGTATCGCCGCGCTGAAAGCTTTCCGTCCCGGGGCACCGGTCATGATGGCCGAATACTGGGACGGCTGGTTCGACCACTGGGGCGAGCCGCACCACACCACCGATCCGCAGCAAACCGCCGCGCACATCGACCAATTGCTGGCCACGGGTGCGTCCGTGAACCTGTACATGGCCTGCGGCGGCACCAACTACGGCTTCACTGCCGGCGCCAACACGTCCGGTGTGCAATACCAGCCCACCGTGACCAGCTACGACTACGATTCCCCGGTCGGCGAGGCTGGCGACGTCGGAGCGAAGTTCACCGCACTGCAGGCTGTGCTCACCAAGTACACGAAACAACCAGTCATCGCTCCGCCTGCTCGTTCGCCCCGCTTGCCCGCACAAACGGTCACTCCGTCCGGCACGGCGTCCCTTTTGGACTCGCTGTCCGCACTGTCCACGGTGGTCAAATCGGCGCAACCGGTTTCCATGGAACGGCTGGGCCAGGCGGCCGGCCTGATCCACTACCGCACGATCGTGCAAGGCCCGCATTCCGGCCCGCTGAGCATTCACGGCCTGGCGGACCGCGCCCTGGTGTTCGTCGACGGGGTGCACCTGGGCGTCCTGGACCGCAACCACCCGGACGCGACGCTGGACCTGAAGCTGGAGAAGCCTCGGACGCGGCTGGACTTCCTGGTCGACACCATGGGCCGGGTGAACTACGGCCCGTACCTGGCGGATCGCAAGGGCATCGACGGCTGGGTCGCGATGAACACCCAGCAGAAACTGTTCGGCTGGGAGATCCGCCCCTTGCCGCTGGACGACCTGTCCCGGCTGAGGTTTTCGTCCGCCTCGCCGGGCCCCGGGCCGGCCTTCCACCGCGCGACCGTGGCGATCGCCGAGCCAGCGGACGGTTTCGTCGCCCTGCCCGGCTGGGAGAAGGGCGTGGTGTGGCTGAACGGCTTCAACCTCGGACGGTATTGGAAGATCGGGCCGCAGAAGACGCTGTACGCGCCGAAGTCGTTGTGGCGGAAGGGGCAGAACGAACTGGTGGTGCTCGAAATGCATCAACCGGGGACCGCGATCGAGATCCGTCCGGAGGCAGATCTGGGCTGAAACCGGCGAAGATATCCGGCGACTGAAGGGTCGCTTAGGCTCACCGGCCGCTGGTGCGACGGCGAAAGCATGCAGTCGTCCGAGCGCCCCTGCCCGGGCCGGTCGATCGGGGCCGGATTCCAGTGCTCGTGACCGGCGCCCGTCCCGGTCACTGGTCCCCGGCGAGGTTCTCGATCGCCCGTTTCCGGCTGTGGTCGAACACGATCGAACTGCGGAACTGCACGACCTCCTTGCGGCTGCTGAGATCCTCGACGAGGAACGTGTGCAGCCGGGCGACGTCCGGAACCGCGACGTGCAGCAGGAAGTCGTCTCCGCCGGCGAGGACGAAGACGGCCATCACCTCCGGCATGGCGAGGGCGTCGCGGCGGAACCGGTCGATGATCGGCTGGCTGAGCGGACGGATCTGGGCGAACACCATGGCCTGCACCGACCTGCCCAGCGCGGGCAGGTCGACCTCGGCGTGGAACCCGGTCAGCACCTGGCGGGCCTGCAGCCTGCCGATCCGGTCGGAACAGGTCGACGCCGCGACGCCGACGCGGTCGGCCAGGTCGCGCATCGGGATGCGGGCGTCCTGCTGGAGTTCGTGGACGATGAGGCTGTCGATCCGATCCAGGTTCGGAAGTTCGGGCATCTGCCGAACATATCACTGTCTTCGACCCGGAGGGCACGTTCCACGAGGCAAGCTGAAGCCTGTGAACCGAACAGAGAGTTTCACTGGCGAAACACTGCAGGTCGTCCGGGGCGCCCGGTCGGGCGTCCCGATCGCCGTCGCGATCCACTCGACGGCGCGGGGTCCGGCGATCGGCGGGTGCCGGATCAAGCCGTATCGGTCGTGGCGGGACGGGGTGGACGACGCCCTGCGGTTGTCGGAGGCGATGACGATGAAGTGCGCGCTGGCCGGACTTCCGTACGGCGGCGGCAAAACCGTCGCGGCGCTGCCGGCGGAGGGGCTGGATCCGGTGCGACGGCCCGAGGTGATCGCCGACATCGCCGAGGCGATCGCCGCGCTGGGCGGGCGGTACCGCACGGGCCCGGACATCGGCTCCACGTCCGAGGACATGGCGGAGATCCACCGTCGCGCGCACGGCTGGGCGTTCTGCCGTCCCGAGGCACAAGGCGGCAGCGGAACATCGAGCGCGGCGACCGCGCGGGGCGTTGTGGCCGCGCTGCGGGCCGGTGTCGCGCCGGGTTCGGTCGCGGGGCTGCGCGTCGGCGTGATCGGATTCGGAAGCGTCGGACGGCTTGTCTGCCAGTCGCTGCTCGAGCGTGGCGCGAAGGTTGTCGTGACGGACGTCGACGCCGGGCTCCGGCCGGCCGCGGAGCGGCTCGGCGCCATCTGGACGACGGAAGATCTGGTGCGCGAGCCGTTGGATGTACTCGTGCCCGCCGCGACGGGCGGAGTGCTGACGGCCGAGTCGGCGGCGGCTTGCGGCGCGTCGCTGATCGTGGGACCGGCGAACAACCAGCTCGCTGCCGAGGAGGTCGCGACGGTGTTGCGGGACCGGGGAATCACGTGGATTCCCGATGTCGTCGCGAGCGCCGGCGGGATCATCCACGCCGTCGGACGCGAAGAACTCGGGATGGACGGGAAGGCGGCGAACGCGAAGATCGACGCGATCGGCGAGACGGTCGACGCGGTGCTGTCGCGCGCTCGGGAACGGGGGCTGACGACAGTGCGGGCCGCACGGGAACTCGTGGCTCTCGCCTGAAGGAAAATCAAGCCACGGCTCCGGGTCCCGGCCCGGAGCCGTGGCGTCCTTTTCCGTTTTTCGCGGGGTCAGTACCAATGCGCGCGGCCGCCGATGCGGCGTCCGGTCCCGCCGAGCACCGCCAGGATCGCGCCGATCACTACCAGGGCGATCCCGATGCTCCACAAAATCTGGATCGAGGTGATGAACCCGATCACGAGCAGAATGACGCCGAGAACAATCACGGGGAGAACCTCGTCTTTCTTCTCTCGGTGGGGACTAAGGCGTGCTTTCTCAGGAATACCCTCACTCGGTGGAGTGAAACATGGCTTCGGGAGGGAATTCCGCCGCGCGTATTCCCGCGGGCGGTGAATATGTCACCGCATTGGTCGGTTCGAAGGCAGGAATTCAGGCAAACGGCGCAAGGAAGCGCGGCGGCGGCGAGTCCGCCGGGAAACCGGACGAAGGGGACTGATGCCCGCCTGCCTGCGTCGGCGCGGCAGGACGTGCATCATGGGGTGGTGGCCGGATGCCCCGACCGCGTTTTTCCCGCCTGCCCGGCCAGGGCAGGGGCGACCGACGACGGGACCGTGACGATGGACGAGCCGACCGACCCCACCCCCGCCCCGGTGCCCGACTTCCGCGTCGTGCGGGAGGACCGGCCGCCGGCCGCGGTGCTGAGAGTGCACGGCGAGGTCGACATGGTCACCGCGCCGCTGCTGACCGCGGCGGTCGACGAGGTGCTCGCCGGGGCTCCGTCCGTGCTGGTGCTGGACCTCGCCGCGGTGGAATTCCTGGCTTCGGCCGGGCTGACCGCGCTGGTGACCCTGACCCAGCACCCGACGTCCGGAGCGAGCCTGCGGATCGTCGCCTCCGGACGGGCGACCGTGCGGCCCATCCAGCTCACCGGACTGGAGCGGACGTTGCCGCTGTACCCGACGGTCGAGGCGGCGCTGGCGGCTTCCTGACCTCGGGGGTCTGTTTCGGACGGACGGCACGGGTGAACCCGGCCCGGGCCGGGTAACCGGGCGGCGTAAGGAGTTCCGGGGCGGCCGCAGCGCTGGCGCCGCGAGAAGAACGCCCGTCGAACGGGGAGAACATGCGCATCGGCTACACCTTGATGACCGAACAGACCGGACCGCGCGAGCTCGTCAGCTGCGCGACTGCCGCGGAGCAGGCCGGCTTCGACTTCGCGGCCTGCAGCGACCACTATTCGCCGTGGCTGGCCGAACAGGGCCACGCACCGTACGCGTGGAGCGTGCTCGGCGCGGTGGCCCAGGCGACCGAGCAGATCGAACTCATGACGCTGGTGACCTGCCCGACCATGCGGTACCACCCCGTGGTGGTCGCGCAGAAGGCCTCGACAGTGCAGCTGCTGTCCGACGGCCGCTTCACGCTCGGGCTCGGAGCGGGGGAAAACCTGAACGAGCACGTCGTCGGCATGGGCTGGCCGTCGGTGTCGGTACGGCACGACCGGCTCGCCGAGGCTGTCCAGATCATCGGCGGCCTGTTCGACGGCGGCACGTTCACCTACACCGGACAGCACTACCGCGCGGACGGGGCGAAGCTGTGGGACCTGTCGCCGACCCGGGTGCCGATCGCGATCGCGGTGTCCGGTCCGAAATCGGTGAAGCGGTTCGCGCCGGTGGCCGACGCGATGGTCGCGGTCGAACCGAACTCGGAGCTGTGCACGCAATGGGACCACGAGCGGGTCGGGCCGCCGACGCGCAAGATCGGCCAGCTGCCGGTCAGCTGGGACCCGGACCGCGGGGCGGCGATCCGGCGGGCGCACGAGCAGTTCCGGTGGTTCGGCTCGGGCTGGCCGGTGAACGCCGAGCTGCCGGGAACGCAGGCGTTCGACGCGGCGACGCGGTACGTGCGCGAAGACGATGTGGCCGCGGGGATTCCGTGCGGCCCGGACGCGGGACCCATTGTGGACGCGGCGAAGCAGTTCGCGCAGGCCGGATTCACCGATCTGGCGTTGGTGCAGATCGGGGGCGCGGAGCACCAGCCGGAGTTCGTGAAGTTCGCGCAGCAGGAGTTGCTGCCCGCGTTGCGCTGAGCCTCCACTGTGGAGAGACGAAGCTGGGCCCGGGTGTCGAGGCACCCGGGCCCAGCCGTGCTTGCCCGGTCACGGATGCCGCAGCAGAGCCCCGAATCCGTCGGTCAGGTCAAGCCGCTCGTCCATCACCACGACGTCCGCGCCGACCGCGACCGCCGCGTACGGCAGGGCCTCGTCCGCCCGCCGACGGGCTGGTTCGTCCACGCCGAGCGCGTCCAGCCGGGACGGTGCCGCGCCGAGCTGAGTCGGTTCCGCGCCGGTGTACACGGTGGCCTCGCCGGAGTCCCCGACCAGCAGCGTCGCCACATTCGCCTCCGCGAGCGCCGCGGTGACGGCGGACAGCCCGCTGACCGCCAGCGCCGATTCGCGAGAGGCTTCGGCGCGGAAGCGTTCGGCCAGATCGTCGAGCTCGCGCAACCGTTGCCCGGTAAGCAGTTCGTGCACGGCACGGTCCAGCTCGGCCCGGTCCGCGCCGGCGGCGCGGCTGCCCGCGTCGACCTCCGCGGTGAGCGAGCGGGCCGGTTCGGGCAGCCGGTCGTGCAGTTCGGTGCGGGCCTGGACCTCACCGGCCAGGACGATCGCTCGCGGCCGCACCCGTTCTGCTGCCTTCGCGACGTGGTCGGCCACTTCCGCGAGGTTCTGGTGCGCGGTCTGCTCGGCGTGCGACTGGATGTCGCGGTGGGCCGGTCCGCCGCCGCGGACCTTGTGCACCGGATGCTCCTGCCCGCGCACGGTCTCGGTTTCCACACTGCCGTCCGGCCGGTGCACCTCGATGTCCGCGCCGGTCCGGTCGACGAGCACCACCAGGTGCGCGGGCGCTTCCTCGAGATGGCTCACGGTCGGCAGGAAATACGGCAGTTCGGAGTAACGGGCCTCCTGCGCGGGCGGCGGAGCCGCGAGCCGCCGGTCGAGCAGGACGGCGCCGTGCGCGGCGACGATCGTGCGTCCGGCCCGGCCGACCGGCGGAGCGCTTTCTTCCACCGCGCGCAGGACCGCTTCGACGCTCGGCCGGTCGGCGCCCTGGTCCTCGAGCGCGGCCTCGATCTCCTTGAGCCGCAACCGCAACTGCTTGGCCGCGTCCTCGGTGTCGTGCGATTCGTCGAAGTGCACCGAGACGAACGGCCCGTCCGTCAGCAGTGCGCGCAGTTCGTGTGTGTCCATTTCGGATTCTTCCTCCCGTGGTTCGGGACGGCCTCACCGGGTCCGCGGCAGCTCGGGCGAGGCGGTGTCCAGCGGCACCGCGCCGGAGCGGACGAGGCCGAGCTGGACGGTCTGCCGCCGGCCGACCTTCTCCAGCGCCCAGTCCGACGCCGTGCGCAGGCGGTTTCCCGGCAGGGACAGCAGGTGGTAGCCGCGGGTCACCAGACGGGCGGGAAGGCCGGCCAGCGGGACGTGCAGTGGGTTGGCCGCGCCCTGGCCCGACCCGAGGTCGACGGCGAAGCCGAGGTCGTGGTGCCGGTAGCGGCGCGCCCGGCCGACCCCTAGCGACGCGGCGACGTTGTTCCCGGCCAGTTTTCCTTGCCGCTGCGCGTGCTGCGCGGTCATCGGGGTGGTCTGGCCGGGACGGGTCAGGTCCGGCACCGCTGCCGCGTCGCCGCAGGCGAACACGTCGTCGCGGCCCGGCACGTTCAGCTCCGGCGTGACGACCAGCCGGCCCTTCACGGTTTCCAGCCCCAGGTCGGAGACCAGCGGATCGGGGCGGACGCCCACGCACCACACCAGCGTGTGGGTCGGCACCGCGTCTCCGGTGGTCAGCGTTACGCCTTCGACGTCCGCGCGGTCCACCGAGGTCTTCATCCGGACCTCGACGCCGCGTTCGCGCAGCACCCGGTCGGCGGTGGCGCCGAGCCGGGGATCCAGTTCGGGGAGCACGCGTTCGGCGATGTCCAGCAGCAGCCAGCGAATCGGCTGTCCCTCGAGTTCGGGGTGGCGGCGGGCGAGGGCCGCGGTGAATTCCGGGCCCTGCGCGGCGACCTCGGTCCCGGTGTAGCCCGCGCCGACGACGACGAACGTGCACCGTGCGTCGCGCTCGGCCTGGTCGTCGGTCGCGGCGGCCAGTTCGATCTGGCGGGTGACGTGGTCGCGCAGGTACAGGGCCTCGGGCAGGCCGCGGAAACCGTGCGCGCATTCGGCGACGCCGGGGATCGGCAGCAGCTTGTTGACGCTGCCCGCCGCGAGGACCAGCCGGTCGTAGTGCAGCTTTCCTTCGCGGTCCTCCGGGTCGGTGTAGGTCACGGTGCGGGTGTCGAAGTCGACCGACTCCGCGGTGCCCAGCACCAGCCGCACGCCGCGCAGAGTGTCCGGAATGGACACCGCGACATGCCGGGGGTCGACGATCCCGCTGGCCACCTCGGGCAGCAACGGCAGGTACAGGAAATAGTCGGTGGGGTTCAGCACGACGATCTCGGCGCGGTCGCCGAGGGTCCGCAGCAGTTTCTGGGCCGCGTGGTATCCGGCGAACCCGCCGCCGACGATCACGACTCGCATGGGCGCCTCCTTTCCGTGGAACGGGTACCCGGAGCGCGGCCGCGCAATCGCGCCGGTTTCGCCCCGTCGCGTCCCGGGCACCCGGGTCCGGTACCCGGTGGCGAGGAGGAGCGGATGAGCAGCACGATCACCGAAATCGTGGACGTCGACGTCCCGGTGTCGACCGCGTACAACCAGTGGACGCAGTTCGAATCGTTCCCCGAGTTCATGGAGGGCGTGGAGGAGATCCGCCAGCTCGACGCCACGCATACGCACTGGGTCACCCGTTTCGGCGGCGTCGGCCGGGAGTTCGACGCGACCATCACCGAACAGCATCCGGACGAACGGGTCGCGTGGCGCTCGGAATCGGGGCCGGACCACGCCGGGGTGATCACGTTCCGCCGGCTGGCGGACACCAAGACCCGGGTCACCGCGCGGATGGAGATCGACCCCGAAGGGTTCGCGGAGAACGCCGCCGACAAGCTCGGCATCCTGGACCGGCGGGTGAAGGGGGACATGCTGCGGTTCAAGCAGTTCATCGAACAGCGCAGGCGCGAAACGGGTTCGTGGCGCGGCGAGGTCGAGCGGCCCGGCTGACCGCGTTCTCCTCGGGGTTCCGCACGGGGTTTCGCGGAACCCCGAGGTGCTGCCGTGGGACGCCGCACCGGCGGGCATGGCCCGGCCGGACGCCGGGTAACCGGACCGGAGCGAACCCGTGCAGAGAGGAGAACAGCATGGCCCGCGTGGCAGTGCTCGTGGACGAAATGACCGAGGACGACGAATTCCGGGTGCCGTGCGAGCGGTTGCGTTCCGCGGGGCACGAACCGGTGGTGGTCGGCTTGGCGAAGGGCAAGAAGCTCACCGCTTTGCACGGCACCGAAATCACGACCGACCAGGCCGTGGACGATGTGCGCGCGGCCGACTTCGACGCGGTCGTGGTGCCCGGCGGGTACTCGCCGGACAAGATCCGCACCAGCGAGCCGATGGTGGCGCTGGTCCGGGAAACGGCCGCCGCGGGGAAGCCGGTCGCCGCCGTGTGCCACGGTCCTTGGCTGCTCGCCGAGTCCGGGCTGGCTCGCGGCCGGACGGTGACGTCGTGGCCGTCGCTGCGGACCGACCTCCGCAACGCCGGCGCGGAGTGGGTCGAC
The DNA here is from genome assembly GCF_002846615.1 of Amycolatopsis echigonensis. Lineage (NCBI taxonomy): Bacteria > Bacillati > Actinomycetota > Actinomycetes > Pseudonocardiales > Pseudonocardiaceae > Amycolatopsis > Amycolatopsis echigonensis. The sequence continues at coordinate 7,160,893 of NZ_PJMY01000003.1, forward strand.
CGCGAGGTGGTCACCGACGACGGGGTGATCACGTCGCGCAATCCGAACGATCTGCCCGCGTTCTGCGACGCGTTGCTCGAGCGGCTGAAGTAAGGCTCCCCGCGGCGGGCAGCCACGGTCGGTGGCTGCCCGCCGGGCCCAAGCCTTAGGAGAGCGCGAACCGGATGCCGAAGTGGTTGAGCGTCGCGGGCAGCCGTCCCGGCTGCAGGTCGGCGGCGGTGCCTCGCGGCGCGAAACCGGCTTGCTGCAGGAGCGCGGCGAGCAGCGTCGAAGCCGTGAAGAGCACGACGTCGCGGCCCGGGCACACGCCGGGTCCAGCGCTGAACGGAACGAGCGCTGGGTTGGCCTCGGCCCGGCCGTCCAGCCAGATGTCCGGGACGAAGGAATCCGCGTACGGCAACGTTTCCGGGTCGCGGTGGAAGAACGGCGTGTAGATCAGGAACGACGTTCCCGCGGGTCCCCAAGCGGTGTCCTCCGTGCTTTCCCGCAGCAGAGCGGGCGTCGTCGGCCAGAGGCGGATGGATTCCAGAACGCAAGCGCGCAGGTACGGAAGCTGCTGCGGCTTCGAGAGATCCGCTTCACTGACTTCGCGGCGTGCGGCGGCCAGCTCGTCGGGATGTGTGGCGAGCAGGGCGAGTGCACGGAGGGTCGCGATGGCGGCGGCGTCGAAGGCGAACAGCCAGTGCGGCACCTGGCCGGTCGGGTCGACGTCCGGGCCGGCTGGTTGTTTCGCCATCGCCGCGCCGAGGCTGCCGGGGCGGTCCAGGCCGAGCTGCCGGTCGAGCAGAGACTGGAACTGGCGGCGCTGTTCCTCCCGGCGCGGGTGCGCGAACGCCCAGTTCGCGTCGAGCCGCAACTGGTCGAGAAGATCGGTGACGCGGCGGTCGGCTGTGGTGTCGCCGCCGAGCACGATCTTGCGGATGATCGTCCAGAAGTGCTCGGTGAACTGCGTCGCGTCGAGGTCGGGGAACCCGGAAAGCATTTCGTGCGCCTCGGTGCGGATGGTTTCCGCCCAGGAGCCGGCGAGTTCGTGCGCTGCGCGGCCGGGTTCGAGGACGGTTTCGTTGAGTTTCCGCCGCCGGGTGCGCGTGGCTCCGCCAGAGATCAGGACGCCGTGCGGCTGGAAATGGCGCAGTGCGGCGTCTTTTTCGGCGGTGTCCGGACTGAAGGGCGTCGGCGTGCCGGCCAGCAGCGCGCCGACGTGGTTCGGTTCGAGCACCAGCCGGAACGACCGGCCGGGAACCGGCAGGACGAGCGGACCGGGTCCGTAGCGCTCGCGCAGATCGCGCAGCAGGCGGATGCCCGAGCGGTCGACGCGCAGTTTCTGCGCCGCGGCCATCGCGCGGGGACGGCGTTTGATCAATCCGATGCCGACCGTGGGGGCGACCACCCGCGCGACGACGCGGCCCGAGTCGCGGACCGACGCCCGCTGCGGGCGGATGTCGGCCGGGGGCAGTGCGGACAAATCCGGGCTCGCGGTCGCGTGGGTAGTCGCCATGCTGTTCGATTACCCGGGCCGGTCCGGGTGAAACCTCCGGGCCGCGCGGCGGGGGTCTCGTGTCCATTGTGGACTGTCGGAAAAACCAGGTGCGGAACGGTTCTGGCGGCGAGCGCACGGTCCGGATCGTCCACAGTGCTCGCGGCGGGACCGAAGCTCGGACTGGTCGCGGGCAGTGCGCTGGGGTACGGTCGGGGCAGGAGCGGTTCAGCCCACGTGCCGTCGCCTGACCCGATGCGGCCCGCTTTCCGGGCCCAGGGCCGGGCCGCACGTTCCGGCCCGGCCTCGCGTATGCGAGGAGGGCTCCATGCACGAAACGCTTGCTTACTTGCCGGGAGCACCGGCGAGAATCCTGATTACCGCGACCGCGGACGAAACCGTCGTCGCGTTATCCGCGGAACTGGACCGGCGCTCCACCGCCCGGCTGGGCGACGTCCTCGCCGAGGAGACAGCGCTGGGCCCGCCGGTCTTGATCGTCGACCTTTCCGGCCTGACGTTCTGCTCGGTCAGCGGACTGGAAGTGCTCACCGACGCCGCGCGCGCGGCCGCCGCGGCGGGCGTCGAGTTCGTCGTCGTGGCCGCGCAGCGCGCTGTCCTGCGGCCGTTGCGCGTTCTCAGGCTCGACCGGGAGCTGAGGGTGGCCGGATGCCTTGCCGAGGCCGTCGAAGGGAGTGCCGCCGCGCGGACGCTGGCGACTGAGGTCGGTTGACCGCCCTGGTCAGGTCCGGCCCCCGGGTTTTCCGGCGGGCCGGGCCCAGCCGTCCCCCGCGAGCTGGGCGGAACCGCGAGGGGGCTCTGCCGCCCGTCCGGGATCCGGGTATTTTGGCAGGAGCTTCGGGACAGTCCGGGCTGGCGGGGAGGGCAAGGTGGAAGGCAGTGGCGGCGGGACGGTCGATTACTCGGCCGTGGTGCGGCTGAGCGGCGACCCGGCCGGGTTGCGCGGCGAGGTGGGCGAGGTCCTGGCCGCGGAGCCGCGGATGGTGGTCTTCGAGCTGAGCGAGCTGACCTCCTTCTCTCGGGAAGACCTCGCTGCGCTGCGCGAGACCGCCCAGCCGAGCGAAGCGGTGTTCGCCTGCCGGGAGGGCGCCGTGGCCCGCCAGGTGCTCGAAAAGGAGGGGGTCCCGGTCTCCGATTCGGCGTCCGCGGCCCTGGCCCTCGAAGACGAATCGCTGCGGCCGTCCGGCGAGCAGTTCCGGTCGCTCACCGAGATGCTGCTGGCCGCACCGACGGTCGGCGACGTCCTGCAGGTGATCGTGGACGGGACCGCGTCGCTGGTGCCCGCCGCCGAACTGGTGTCGATCACGCTGCGCGGGCCGGACGGCGACTTCCACACCGCCGCCTACACCGACGAGAAGGCCGCCGAACTGGACCAGCTGCAGTACAAGCTCGGCGAGGGCCCGTGCCACGACGCCGCGCTGCCGGACCGGCCCGAATTCCTCGAAGCACCTGACTTGCGCGAGGACGAACAGTGGCCGCGCTGGTCCCCGGCGGTCGCGGAGCTGGGCTGGCGTTCGGTGCTGGCGACCGCGCTGGTCGACGTGTCGCGGTTCTCCGGCGCGCTCAACCTCTACTCCCGCGCCCCGGGCGGACTGGCCGACGCCGACCGCGACGTCGTGCAGCTCCTGGCCAGCCACGCAACCCTCGCGGTCGCCGAAACGGACGCGGTGACGCGCAGCGAGCTGAACCAGGCCCAGCTGCGGCAGGCCCTGGACAGCCGGGACGTGATCGGCCAGGCCAAGGGCATCATCATGGCGCGCCGGGGGCTGGACGCGGACGAGGCGTTCGACCTGCTGCGCCGCACTTCGCAGCAGCTGAACGTGAAGCTGGTGCACCTGGCCGGGACGCTCGCGTCCCGGCACGTCGAGCTGGACGGACCGGTTTCGGAGATGGGCGAGCCGGACCCGGTGTGACGGCGGGAGCGTTCCCGCCGCGTTGCTCGCGACGGCGGGCCGAGGCCGAGCGTGCCCGGGCGGGGTGCGCTGGTTTTGCCTGGTCGGCAGCGGTGGTGCGATACGGAGCACGGGCTCGGTTTCGTTGCGGCACCCCACGGGCGGACCCGCGATCCCGACGTGTCCGGCACTGGCCGGCGGGGTAGCCGGGTACGGAGGACTCGAGCCGACTGAGGAAGGAGCCCGTCATGGTGCACCCCGTGCCGCCTGGACCGGAGCCCGTCCCGTCGCCGCCGGAGCCGGTGCCGCCGTTCCCGCCGGAGCCCGCCCCGCCGCCGCGTCCGGGGCCGGGTCCGCTGCCTCCGCCGGAGCCGCCCGTCCCGCCCGAACCGCGCTGACCGCGCTGACCGCGCTGACCGCGCTGACCGCGCCGACAGTGCTGACCGCGTCGCCGCGCCCGATTGCCGCGCGAGGCGACCGGGTACCTCCCGGGAAAGCGCCGAACGCGAACGGAGGCCGGCGATGGACGAAGCGAACCAGGCCGAGCCGGGAGTCGTGGTCGGGGACGACGGTTCCGAGGGCGCCCGCCTGGCCGTCGACTGGGCCGCCGCCGAGGCGGAGGCGCTCGGGACATGCCTGGTCGTCGTGCGGACGATGACGTTGCCGATGCCGAACGTGGACTTCGTACCCGGGGTGATCACCCCGGTCACGGGCGAGATCGTGCCCGATCAGTCCGTGGTGGACTACGCGGAGAAGGAGCTGGCCGAGGTCGCCGCCGAGGTCGGCCGGAAGCGGCCTGGGCTGCCGGTGCGCACCCGGGTGCGGTTCGGGCGGGCGAGCTGGGAGCTGGCGGACATCGGGCGGCGGGCGGAGCTGATCGTGGTCGGCGCGTCGGGGCGCGGCGCACTGCCCCGGCTGCTGCTCGGGTCGACGGCCTCGCAGGTAGTGCACACGAGCGCGCGTCCGGTCGTCGTGGTGCGTGCGGCGGCGGAGAAAGCCCGGCGGGTCGTCGTCGGGGTGGACGGGTCGCCGGCCAGCGTCGCGGCGGTGCGGTACGCGTACGACTTCGCCGACCGGCACGGCTGCACCCTGCACGCGGTGCACGTGTGGTCGGAGCCGCCGGAGGACGTCTTCGGCCCGGCCCGCTCCGGCGGCGAGGGGCAGCAGAGCCCGCAGGACGAGGGCGAGCGGCTGCTCGCGGAATCGCTGACGGGTCTCGCCGAGCGGCATCCGGACGTCGTGGTGCACCGGGAGGTCGCGCTCGGAAGCGTGGCCGAGGTCCTGCTGGACCACGCGGAAGCGGCGACGCTGCTGGTGGTCGGCGGCCATGGGCGCGGTGCGTTGCGGGGTGCGTTCCTCGGTTCGGTGAGCCATGCGATGGCCTATCACGCGCCGTGTCCGGTCGCGATCGTGCGGGAGGGCGTCGAGGAACACCCGGGTTAGCGCTGCAGACTCCGCCGAACGAGCGCCGCCGCCAGCCGGGCCTCGTCCCCGGGCACCAGCTTCGCCAGGCGTTTCGGGTCGGTGGGCAGACCGGCTTTCTTCGCGCCGTCCAAGGCTTTGCGGTCGAAGTACGGACGCAGCCACGGCCACACCGCCTGTGCCTCGCGGCAAAAGATCTGCGCCCCGGTCGGGCCGATCCGGGGGAACTCGGTGATGAGCTTCTCGAGCCGCTGCGGATCGCCGTCCGCGGCGTCGGCCATGCGGCGCAGGTCGTCGCGGTACTGGTCGCGGATGAACTCGGCACCTTCGCCGAGGTGCTGCGCGGTGCTTTCGTCATACCGGACGTAGTGCGCGCGGCCGAGTGCGTCAACACGTTGCTGCCACGTCGAATCGCGCATCGCCGCGGGGGAGCGCCAGCCCGAACGCGAGAGCTCGCGCGCGGCGGCGACGGCGATGTCGGCGCTGATCCGCGTCGACAGCAATGTGGTGAGCACCAGCAACCGGTACAGCGGCTGCGGTTTGTCGGCCAGCTTGATCCCGGCTTCCTCGGCGAACGTCGTGCCGTGCTCGGCGAGGAGTTCGTCCACTCGGCGCATACGGCCTGGATTCCCGTTCGGGCAGAAGCGAAACTCAGGGCTCTTCGGGGAACGGCTCCATGGCGAATTCGACGCACAGCCGCCAGCCGTCCGCGCCGGGCGCGGGTTCGGTCCAGGCGTCGAGCGAATCGGTCACCGCGCGCAGGATGTGCCAGCCGACCTCGTCCGGCCCGGGAGGGAACGCCCAGGACGAGGTGGTGGCGACGGTGACCGTCATCCGGCCGGAGCAGCGGAACGAGCACTCCAGCACCGCGCCGTCGTCCGCCCGGCGCGCCTGTGCCGCGACCGCCTCCTCCACCGCCAGCCGGAGATCGGCCACCTCGTCGAGGGTGAACTCCGCGGAGCCCGCGATGTCTTCGGCCACCAGCCGGGCCAGGAACAGCAGTTGCCCGTTCGCCGGCAGGCGCAGCTCGACCAAGGGCGCGGCCGCGGTCAGCACATCCGTTCCGTCCGCATCGCGCTGAAGCATGTCCTCCGGGTTACCCCGCCCGGCGGCGGGCCAATCACCGCCGGACGTGCCGGGGAGCACCCGAACGGCCCGTTTCCGGGACGGCACGACGGGTAACCGGGGGACCGGAGCACGGCAGGGAAAGGAGCACCCGGCATGAGCACCAACGCATACCTCTCGTTCCTCGCGATCGGGATAGCGCTGGTCCTGGTGGACGGCCAGATCATCTACCGCAGCGGCCGCCGCTACCTCGCGAACGCCTACGGGGACCCTGGAGCCGGCGCCTCGATGACCCGGCTGGTGACCGTGTTGTTCCACCTGGGGACCTTGGGCATCCTGGCCCTGATCTCGACCGTCGACATCGGCGGGAGCGACCTGCCGGGCGTCGTCGGACGCCTCGGCGTGCTGCTGCTGATCCTGGCGCTGGCCCACGCGGCGACGCTGGGCGCGCTGGCCCGGATCCGCGGCGAGCAGGACGTGGCCGACGCGATCGCGCATCGCGACGAGCGGGTGGCGCGCCGGGCGGAGGCGGATCTGCAGGCTCCGACAGTCACGCCGGTTCCGGGCCAGGAGGGCAGGCATCCGGACGTGAGCCCGTCGTTGGAGCAGCGGTCGCCGTATACCGCCTGACGGATCGGAACCGGTGCGCTTCCGCGGTGTCCGCACTGCGGAAGCGCACCGGTTCTCTGTATGCGGCCTGGATCTCGCCGGTACGACTGTCTACAAGCGAGGGTCGACCGGCTCGGATTCCAGTGCCAGCACGGCGAAAACGCATTCGTGCACGCGCCACGTCGGCTCGTCGCGGGCGAGCCGGTCCAGTGCTTCGAGGCCGAGGCCGTACTCTCGCAGCGCCAGCGAGCGCTTGTGGCCGAGTCCTCGCTGCCGCAGCCGGGACAGGTGGCGCTCCTCGGTGTAGTCGGGGCCGTAGATGATCCGCAAGTACTCCCGTCCGCGGACCTTCAGCCCCGGCTGCACCAGCCCGCGCGAGCCGCGGACCAGGTTGGCGGCCGGTTTGACGACCATGCCCTCGCCGCCCCGCGCGGTCAGCTCGGTCCACCAGTCGACCGCCGCCGCGACCGAGGCGGGGTCGGTGGTGTCGACCGGCAGTCGTCCGGTCGGGGCGAGGAAGCCGTCGCTGCTTTCGACGAGCCGGTCCGCCAGCGCGAGGTGCCAATCGTGGGGTCGCTGGTGATGGGCCTTGCCCGCGGACGCCAGCACCTGGAAGGGCGCGAAGCGTACGCCGTCGAGGCCGTCGGTCGGCCAGCAATAGCGGCGGTACGACTGGGCGAACGCGTCGGCGTTGGCCGCGCGGGAACGGGTGCGTTCCAGCAAGGCCGAGACGTCGAGGCCGGACTCGTCCGCGGCGGCCAGCGCGGTGGCGGCAGCCGGGAGCGCCGAGCGGGCAGCAGCGCCGACCGCGGCGTATTGCTCGCGGAGCAACTGCTCGGCCTTCACGCTCCACGGCAACAGTTCTCCGTCGAGCAGCAGCCAGTCTGAGCCGAGTTCGTCGAACAAGCCAGCCTTCTCCGCGGCCGCGCGAATTCGCTCGACCGCTTCGGCCGTCAGCGTTTCGGTGAAGAAATGCCGTCCAGTACGCGTCCAGACGGCGCCGAGTGCGTCGCCGGGTGCGCCGAAACGCGCCCGGGCGGCGTCGAGCGACCGGCAGACGAGCGCGACCGCGCGCGAACCCATGTGCTTTTCCTCGCACACCACGGAATCCACGCCCTCCGCGCGGAAGTACTCGAACGCCTGGTCCGGGTGTTCCAGCAGCCCCTCGGCCGTCGCGGTGGCGACCGGCGACATGGTCGGCGGCAGATAGACCAGCCAGCGCGGGTCGATCGCGAAGCGCGACATCACCTCCAGCGCCGCGGCCGCGTTCTCCTCCCGGACGCCGATCCGCTTCTGGTAAGCGGTCTCGATCACCCGGCGGCCCAGGACGTCGGTGACGTCGAGAACTCCCGGGTCCCGGCGCGCGACGGGTTCGGCGGCCGCCGGGTTGGCGGGGAACGGTTTCGCGGGCTCGTAGTAGACCTCGGCCGCCGGGACGGAGACGATCTCCTTTTCCGGATACCGCAACGCCGTGAGCGCTCCGCCGAACACGCAGCCGGTGTCCAGGCACAGGGTGTTGTTCACCCATTCCGGCGTGGGCACCGGGGTGTGGCCGTAGACGACCATCGCGCGGCCGCGGTACTCGTTGGCCCACGGATAGCGCACCGGCAGGCCGAACTCGTCGGTCTCGCCGGTGCTCTCCCCGTACATGCAGAAGCTCCGTACCCGGCCGGACGCGCGGCCCTGAAAGCGTTCGGTGATCCCCGCGTGCGCGACGACCAGCTTTCCGCCGTCCAGGACGTAGTGGCTGATCAGGCCGTCCATGAATTCCTGCGCCTCAGCCTGGAATTCGGCTGTCTCGGCCTCGAGCTGCGCCAGCGACTCCGCGAGTCCGTGCGTGACCTGCACATTCCGGCCGCGCAGCGCACGCAGCAGCTTGTGCTCGTGATTTCCGGTGACGCAGAAGGCATTTCCCGCGCGCACCATGCCCATGACGAGCCGCAGCACGCCCGGCGTGTCCGGGCCGCGGTCGACGAGATCGCCGACGAACACCGCCCGTCGTTCCGGATGCTGAGCCCCGATCGCGCGGCCCTGGCCGTCGCGCTCGAGGGCGTAGCCGAGTTCGGCGAGCAGCGCTTCGAGTTCGGCGCGGCAGCCGTGGATGTCGCCGACGATGTCGAACGGCCCGGTCACGTGCCGCAAGTCGTTGTACAGCGGGACGCGCGTGATCGCCGCTTCGGAGATCTCCTCCGGGGTGCGCAGCACGTGCACCGTCCGGAAGCCCTCCTTCCGCAGGCTGCGCAACCCGCGGCGCAGCTGGTCTCGCTGCCGCCGGATCACCTGCGCGCCGAAGTTCCGGTCCGCGCGTTCGGCATTGCGCGCGACGCACAGCGATTCCGGCGGGTCCAGCACGATCGCCACCGGCAGCACGTCGTGCTCCTTGGCCAGCGCGACCAGCGATTTGCGGGAGTCTGGCTGCACGTTGGTCGCGTCGACCACGGTCAGCCGTCCGGCGGCGAGCCGTTTGCCGACGATGTAGTTCAGGACGTCGAACGCGTCCTTGGTCGCCGACTGGTCGTTCTCGTCGTCGGACACCAGCCCCCGGCAGAAGTCCGACGAAATCACCTCGGTCGGCTTGAACTGCGCGCGGCCGAACGTCGATTTGCCGGACCCGCTCGCGCCGACCAGCACGACGAGGCACAGATCGGGGATCTCGAGGACACTCATGCCGCCCTACCTTTCAGGGATGTCCGCGGTCCGCGAGGATCGGCGGATGCAGGTGGAGCGGGTATGGCTTTCATGCCTGCTGCCGGTGATGGTTCAGAGTGCTGTGCCGCCCGCTCCACCACCTGGTTCTGACCGCTGATTAGGCACTGCGAACCATCGCTATGTAGGGCGTTGACGGCGGAATCGGGACGCACCACACCGTGTGATCGACCGGAGGTTCGATGGCAGTAAAAGCAGGCATCGATGTCGCCAAGGAGTTCCACTGGGTCGCGATCGTCGCCGCCGAGACCGGGAAAGTCCTGCTCTCCCGGCGCGTCGACAACGACCCGGACAGCATCGACGCCCTGATCGCCCAGCTGCGCCAGGCCGAAGCCGAGCACGGCGAGCTCACCGCCGCGATCGACCTGATGGGCGGAGTGGCCAGCTTGCTGACCGCCATGCTGCTGGAGGCAGGTGTCCGCCTGGTCCACGTCCCGGGCCTGGTGGTCAACCGAGCCCGCCGCGCCAGCAAGGGCGGCGAAGCCAAATCCGATCCCCGCGACGCGGCCACCATCGCCGACCAGCTGCGCCTGCGCGACGACTGGCGCATCGTCACCGCCGAGGACGACATCACCCTCGACCTGCGGATGCTGGTCTCCCGACGCCGTGAACTCGTCATCGATCAGACCCGCCGCCTCAACCGGCTGCGCGAAACCCTGGCCGGGTTCTTCCCCGGCCTGGAACGCGTCGTGGACGTGACCAACCTCAGCGACCTGCGGCTTCTGGTCCGCTTCGTCACACCGGAAGAGGTCCGCGAAGCCGGACGCGACGGCCTGATCGATCACATGCTGGCCGCGGGCGTCCGCCGCAGCTATGCCGAACCCTTGGCAGGCAAGGCGATTGCGGCCGCTCAGGCCCAGCATGTGATCGTTCCCGGGCAGAAGCGCATGGCCGAGTTCGCCCGCGAGTTCGCCACCGACGCGATCGCGGCCCGGCACCGCATCGGCGAACTGGAGAACCAGATCGCCGACGGGCTCGACCGCCACCCTGACGCGGCCCTCGTCCGAAGCCTGCCGGGGATGGGGGCCACCCTGACCGCGGAATTCCTCGCGGAGGCAGGAAACCTGGACCGCTTCGCCAGCGCCGATCAGCTCGCTTCGGCCGCCGGCCTCGCGCCGGTCCTGCAGCAGTCCGGGAAGATGAACTACCTGCGGCGAGCCACCGCCGGCAGCAAACACCTGAAGTTCATCTTCTACCAGTCCGCGTTCTGCGCGATCCGCACCGACCCACTCAGCAAAGCTTTCTACCAGCGCAAACGCGCCGAAGGGAAGCGCCATCACCAGGCACTGATCGCGCTGGCCCGACGACGCATCAACGTCCTCTACGCGCTCCTGCGCACCCGCCAGCCTTACCAGGCCGACTACCGACACACCACGGCTACCGCTGCTTGACATAAACATTAGGCAGCGCTCCTGGCGAGTCGGTAGAGCAAGCTGAGTGCGTCTTGGGCGGCCGGGTCGCCGGCCGCTGCCCCGACGAGTTCCTGCGCGGCGGCCGCGACGAAGCCGGACAGTCCGAGGTCGGTGAAGTCGTGATCGTCGGGGAGCACTGCGAGATCCGAACGCCTGCTGGACACATTGAGCGCGGCGAAGACGTCGGAATGCGTGTCGGTGATTTCGTCGAGCCGTGCCTTGTCGGCGACGCTGATGCTGCCGACCAAGCCCAGCTTCAGGACGGTGCGGTCCTTGTTCGGCAGGTCGTGCAACCAGCGGTCGAATTCCTCGACGTCGGCGGCACGGTTGAGGTGGCGTTCGGCGGCGATGAACGACCAGGTGCCTACGCGGTGGTGCGTCACCCGGGCCTCCAGGTCGCGATCGAGGTCGACCACGAGGACGTTCCCCGGGTCGGTTTCGATGAAGTCGGTGACCTCGGGCGCACCGGAGTACCAGATCGCCCTGCCGGCGACCTGCGTCGTCGAGTGCCGGTCGCCCAATGCCACATAGTGAATCCGCCCGTCGGCCAACGCGTCGGACAGCGTGCCGGTACGGATCGTCGCCGGATTGCCCGGGTCCGGGCTGAGGGTGTCGACTGCACCGTGCCCGACGAGAATCCGTTGCACGCCAGGGTTCGGCACCAGCGCCCGGCATTGGTCACCGGGCAGGTCGGTGAGCGGATGCTTGACGTTGAGCGGTGCCGCGACCAGCTCGATTCCCGGCGCGATCTCGTGCACGCCTGGTTCGGCCAGCACGTGGACGTGGTCCGGGCAGCGGTGCTTGAACGCCGCTGAGCGATAGACCGAGCCGGCGTCGATCGTGTCGTGGTTGCCGGGCAACAAGTACACCGGGACGGGAATCGACGCCATCGCTTCAAGCGCCCGTCCCACGACCTGGGGATGCAGCTGGTTCGCTTCGAACACGTCGCCGCAGACGACGACGAAATCGCAATGCTGCTCGGCCGCGAGGTCGCCGATCGCCCGGACTGCCGCGAGCCGCGCGTCGGAGAACCGGGCTTGTGCCTCCGGTGACAGGAAATGCCTGGTCATGCCCAGCTGCCAGTCAGCTGTGTGCAGGAAACGCATCGAATCCTCTTTTCGGTCAGTGCCTCTTCGACCCTCTCGCTGGCCGGTTGAGCCAGAAGCCTCTGGAGCCGTTGGCTCGGTGTGTGGTCATTGCTGGCCGGTCAGCCGGCGCCGGAGCTTGTCCAGGGCACGGTGTTGGGCGACCCGCACAGCACCGGGAGTGGACGACAGGAGTTCGGCGGTCTTCTCAGAGCTCATTTCGCCGATGACCCGGTGTACGAGAATTTCTTGTTGCGTGTCCGGCAAGGTCCCGAGGAGCTCGCGCACCATGTGCCGCAGCTCTGCGTCCAGCAGGGCCTGTTCCGGACCGCTGTCGGCATCCGCCCGTTCGGGCACGTCGGTCACGGCCGTGGAGAGGTCGCGTTGCTGTTTGCGATGGAAATCCACGACCTTGTGGGCCGCGATACCGAACACGAAGGCGAGGAAGCTCCGGCCGGTGTCTCGGTAGGACGGGAGCGCCGTGAACACTCCGGTCAGCACGTCCTGGGCGACGTCGTCGGCCGAGGCGTAGCCCGGGCGCGAACCGATCCGCGCCCGGCAGTACCGGATCACTCTCGGCTGGATAGCAGTGAGCACCGCTGCGATCGCATCGCGATCTCCTTCACCCGCCGCCTTGGCGACCGACTTAAGGTCGATGCCGTGCTCTGTGCAGGGGGTCATGGCTGCGCCTCACTGTGAGAAACATTCCGTCCGGCTGTTGACTCAACTACGATAAGCCATTCAATGTTCACAGTCAACAAGTTAATTCACGATGTGCTAAGCTAACGGTCAGTGAGTACGGAGGTGGGCATGTCAGACGAGGCAACCGTGACCTCGGCGGAGATCGCTCGGCTGGCCAACGTGGGCCGGGCCGCGGTGAGCAACTGGCGGAAGCGGCATCCGGACTTCCCGGAGCCGGTCGGCGGCACTTCCACGTTCCGCCGGGACGAAGTGGAGCAGTGGCTGCGCAAGCAGGGCAAACTCGCCGACGCGACCGCGGCCGACGCCGTGTGGCGGGTCCTCGACGCGCAGCCGAACGCACTCGACCTCGTCGCCGACCTTGCGGCTTACGTGGCCGACCAGCCCGGTACGAAGCCTTCGGCGGAGGTCCGCGACCTACTCGACGGCCTCACTGCATCCGAGCGCGCGGACCTCGTCGAAGCGCTCTGTTCCCGCGTGTTCGAACGGCAGCAACGGCAGCACCTCATGACGCCGACTGGCCTGTCGCATCTGATGGTCGAGCTCGCGGCCCCGCTCGCTGGCGTGGTGTTCGATCCTGCGTGCGGCTCGGGCAATCTCCTGCACGCGGCGGATCAGGCCGAGACACTCGTTGGGCAGGAGTTGGATCAGACCTTGGCCCGCCTGGCTCGCGCGCGCTTGAATGCCGAGATCGCTGTCGGCGATGCGCTCCGGGCAGACGCATTCCCGGACCTGCGTGCCGATACCGTCCTCTGCGATCCGCCGTTCGGATACCGAGATTGGGGCCACGAGGAGCTGGGCGTCGATCCGCGGTGGGAGTACGGCTTCCCGGTAAAGGGGGAGGCGGAATTGGCGTGGGTGCAGCACTGCCTCGCACACACGAAGCCCGGCGGCACCGTCGTGGTTGTTCTGCCGGCTAGCGTGTCCAGCCGCCGTTCCGGGCGGGTAATCCGCCAGGCGCTGCTTCGGCGCGGTGCGATCCGCGCGGTGGTCGCACTCCCGGCAGGGGCATTGATGTCGACGGGGATCGCCTTGCACCTATGGGTGTTGCGCAACCCCGCCGAGCAAGGCGTCGATCCGGTACTGCTCGTCGACGCCAGCCATCACCAGCCGCCGCGTCGGGGCCAAGTGGATTGGGCGTCGCTGGAAGCGGAGGTGCTCCAACCGTGGCGCGAGTTTCGGGAGACCGGTTCATTGACCGATATACCGGGCCGATGCCGGGCGATCGAGCCCATCGAGCTGCTGGACGAAGACGTCGACCTGACGCCTGCGTTGCACCTCCCACCCGTGCCGGTCGAACTCGATCTCACCGCGGTCGCCGCAGCGCAATCGCAGGTGATTCGTCTCCTGGGCGAGCTCGGCGAGCTGCTCCCGGCGGTGCGGCAAGCCCCACGAGCTACCCGGGTGATGACGACGATCCACGACCTGTCCCGTGTCGGGGCATTGATTCTGTTCCAGCAGGCCGGCCCGCTGAACACCCGCGAAGGCGCTGCCGGTCCGCGGGTGCTGACGGGCCGAGACGTCGTGGCCGGCGAGTCTCCGACAAAGCGCGTTTCTGCGTCAGAACACGTCATTCCGCTTCAGCGAGGTGACGTAGTCGTCCCGATGCTCGCGGCTGGCGACGCCGTTGTTCGCCCGGTCGTCATCGAAGAAAACGACCTGGCCCTGGGCCCGAACCTGCAGCTCTTGCGCGTCGACGAAACCCGTATGGACCCGTATTTCCTGGCTGGTCAGTTGCGCGGCGCGAAGCCACGGACCTTCTCCTCGACCCTGTCCGGGGTGCACCGGACGGATGTGCGACGGATCGAGGTCCCGGTGCTCGATCTGGAGCGGCAACGCGTGTTGGGGGAGGCGTTCCGGCGGATCGCAGCATTTCAGACGGGGGTGGAGATGGCGGCCGGGCTAGGGACGGAGTTGGCTGCGCAGCTGATCGAGGGGTTAGCCGACGGGGCCGTGGAACCGGGCGATTGAGCGGCTCTATCGCGTCCAAGTCATCTCGACGGACGACGAACCTTTCGCTCGGGAACAAAGGGGCTGGGGGTGCCGCTCCAGGACACCGCGAGCGCGTCGCGTGCCCGGGTGCACGCGACGAAAAGCAGGCAGCGCTCCTTGAGCAGGTCTGCTTCGTGCTGTTTCCGATCCACGTCAGCGGGCGTGATTTCCTTGGCGAACGGCACGACCTTCTCGCTGACGCCGACGACGGCGACGCATTGGAATTCGAGGCCCTTCATGGCGTGCATGCTTGCCAGACGCACACCTTCCACTTCGGTACGTGGCTGATCCTTGACTCGTTCGGTCGGCACCCCGTCGGCACGAAGCTGGTCTTGGACCTTGTCGAGAGTCAGGTTGAAGCGGGCGCAGACCGCGATCTCGTTCGAACGTACGCCTTGGTCGATCCAGGTGCGCACGAGTTCCGACACGGCCACCGCTTCGTCCCGCGCGGAGGAATAGCCCTCGGCGATCGGCCATTTGCCGTGCAGCAGCGAGCGATATCCGGTCAGGCTGTCGGTGCCGTCACCGCTCAACTCTTCGACCGGCGTCCCGTCGATCACCCCGGTGGCCCACGTCAGGATTTCCGCGGTGCTCCGGTAATTCACGCGCAGCCGGCTGCTGCGGCCAGCAACCGAGATGCCGACCGCGCGCAGCGAGACGTGTGAGTCGTAGATCCGCTGGTGCGGGTCGCCGGTGATGAACAGGTCGTCCGGGCCGGGTTCGACGGCGGCTCGCAGGACCCGCCACTGCGCCGGGTGGAGGTCCTGGGCTTCGTCGACGACGACGTGGCCGACGCGATGCTCGTTCGCGGTGGACAGCAGCTCGGCCGCGCGATCGCAGATCTGAAGGTGGGTGGTGGTGCCCGCAGCACTCAATTCGGCGAGGAACGCTTCGATAGCCGGCCAGACCCTCACCCGCTGGGCTTGCTGCAACGGCGCACCGCGGCCCCGCCGGTCTGCGAGCAGGTAGTCCTTGCGTGAGTGCACTTGCTGCGCCAGCACAACATGCCGGAATTCCTGCACCAGGAACTGCTCCGACCAGGGCAGATTCTGCGTGCGGATGATGCGCCGCCAGATCTGCCGCTCGTCCGCGTCGGTAATCGGGGACTGAGCGCGGCCCGAGATTTCCCGGACAACGCGGTTCGCGTAAGCGTCCACTGTGGTCACCTGCACGCGAGCCAAAAGATCGTCGTCATCCAGGAGCAGTGCGAGATTCTCTCGAAGGCTTTTCGCCAACGCGGTCGTGAACGTGGTCAGCAGCACTCGGGTGTCGGCGGACCGCGACAGCAGGTGCTTGACGCGGTGCAGAGCGACCACAGTCTTCCCGGTGCCCGGACCGCCGGTTACCTGGGCCGGCCCGTTGTAGGAAACCCGGTAGGCCACGCGCCGCTGCGACCGGTGCAGGAACACCCGCCAGGCTGCGAAAGGCTTCTCCAAGATCTCGGTGAGCTCGTCCGGGTTGGTGATCAGGGTGATCCGGCTGCGGGTGTTGACGATGGCGCGCGCGAGGCTGTCTCCAGTGTCGTCGGCATCTTCCGCAGGCCGTCGTTCGACCACGAGATCTCGGTAGACCTCTTCGGGCGTGAACCCTTCGGTGAGGAACTGCAAGACCTCGAACTGGTCTTCCGGCAGCAGACCACCGAACGCTTCCAGCTGTCCTTCATCGGTGATTGCCCGCGCTGCCCGCAGCACCTGGTCGTCGATCCCGAGGTCACGCAGCACCGTGTCGGAGTACTTGGCGAACAAGCGAGTCGGAGCCTCGCTCGCTGCCTGTTCGAGCGGCGGCGTGAGTTCCTCGATGGCGACGACGTTGCGTACTTCCACCGCGCGAGTGGCGCTGTTGATAGTGTACAGCCGCTTCGCCGCCCAGCCGTACGCGTCATCGTGGGGAACGACGTTGAGCAACAGGAAGACGTCGCTGCCGTCGTCGGGCGCGAGCACCACGCCGCGCCAGAAGTCGGTGATCCGGATGGTACGCATCCGAGGATCGCGCGCATTGTCGACCGACTCCAGGTGCAGGCCCTTGTCGGCGTGCAGCTCCGCGACGCTGAGCTGCTGGAACTTCTGCATCGCTTTGCGCACACCCGACTTGACCTGCTTCTCCAGCCGGTCGTAGGTGTCCCAGAAACTGTGCGCAAACGCGAGATTCGGCATGGTTGCGGATCATATCGCCGGGGCGAGAAAGCGAGCCAGTTTGCCCATCGACTGGCGCAGTTCCGCGGGCGGGAGTTCGAGATCGAGCGCGTGCTGATGAATCGTGATACCAGCGCGTCTAACCTGGTGAGAAGCTTGCGCGGCGACCCCTTTGGCGTAGACGAGATGGCCGGCAGGCAGGCCGAGCGCGGTGCAATACGCGAGCATCTGGTAGAGGTCGGCGTCGGGAAAGCCTTCCGGCTTCTCTGCCTTGTACTTGGCATCAGCAACCGCAAGGGGGGTGCCGTCGTCGGCGTAGTGGACGAAATCCGGGATGATGCGGATTTCCGCGTTGTCGTCGAGGTGGTGATGCGCTTGGCAGCGGCTGTATCCAGGGCGGGAAGACAGCGAATCACGAAGTGCTGTTGTCACGAAATCCTCGAACACGCGGGCCATGTCGAATAGGAATCCGCTCACCGTCACGTCACCGCGTTGGTTATCCACGGACGCTCCGCGTACCACGATGTCCGCCAGCCGGAGGGCCGCGTGGTAGCGGGCGTTGAGCCGGCTGGGATGCCATGTCGGCACCGGCGAGCCCCGTCTGAACGGCGTGACTTCGCTGAGGCGGGCGCGTAACCGAAGCAGCTTGCTCGTCACCTCGTTGGGGATCCCACCAGGGAACCGGAGCAACCGTTCGCATGCGGTCCGCAGAAGACGGTTTTCGGTGACGTCTTCGGTGAACTCGTCATGGCTGATTTCGAGCGGCAGCAGGCGCCCATGATGCCGACCGGCTTGTTCGCTCATCCGTACGCGGCCACGCATGACGAGGGACGTCTGGTCCACGGTTCGGTAGCCCTTCAGCAAGCCTTGGCGCAGGGCAGCGTCAGCCTGGACGGCGTAGAGCTGGGCGAGGGCCGGCAGCAGTTCTTGATCTTCTGCCACCTGGACGTCTTCTGTCCGCCAGCCCCTGGCGCTCAGGCTGAATCCGAGAAGGTACAGCAGCCGCGCGATGGAGACCTTCGGCGTGATGCGGAGCTCGATCGAGCCGCCCCCAGCCGTGTCCACCTTCGCCACGCCAACTCTGTTCTTGGCTCGGACGCGCCACCGGCCGGGGTTGAAGGGATCCGGTGCTGCCTCGACCAATCGCGATGCGGCGAGTGCTTGTCCCTCGACGTCCGAGATCGGTGTCGACAACTCTGGGCCGAACTCTTGGAGCTCGAGCACGGTCATGGCGTGGTCGGATCCGTCGGTCCGGTGCCGATTGCTCGGCGAAGTGAGGACACGCCGTAGCGTTTCTCGACGTCGATGTCTTCGCCGTAGTGATGCTCCTCCAGCAACGGCAGGATCTTCGTGCGCCAGGTCCGTTCCAGACCACCGTCGCGGTAGACGCCGCGTTTCATCAGATAGGACGGCCCGACGTGGAAGTCGGGGTCGGTGATCCGGGAGTTGAGCGCGTCGAGCAGGTCTGCCGGCTCGGGGTCCTTGCCCTCGTGGGCGAGCCAGCGCCGCAGCAGTCCGCGCGTGGGCTCCGTGCGCGGGGAGAGTTCCACGAAGGAGAAGCGGCGCCGCATGGCGGCATCGACCAGCGCGATAGAGCGGTCCGCCGTGTTCATTGTGCCGATCACGAACAGGTTGGGCGGCAAGGCGAAGTCGTGGCCCGAGTAGGTGAGCCGGACTGACCGGTTGCGGTACTCGAGCAGGAAGTACAGCTCTCCGAACACTTTGGCCAGGTTCGCCCGGTTGATCTCGTCGATCACCAGGAAATGCGGCACGTGCCGGTTGCCCTCGCGCGATGCCAGGTCGGCAAGTTCGCGCAGCGGCCCGGCGGTGATCCGGAACGCGACGTCACGGGTCTTAGGATCTTCTTGCGGGCGGAAGCCCTCGAAGAAGTCCTCGTAGGCGTAGGACGGATGGAACTGCACCAACTTGACTTGCTCCGGCCCGCCGCCGAAGAACTCGGCCAACTTCAGTGCCAGGTAAGTCTTTCCGGTGCCAGGTGGGCCGTAGAAGATGAGCTGGCGGTCGTCCCAGAGGAGATCGCGGACTTCGCTGAGCCACTCGACGTTGTGCACCAACAGATCTTCGGCAAGTTTCGCGGATGGTCCGGGCAGCTCGAGTTCCCGACGCGCGATCAGGGCCGCATGCTCCATACTGGAGTCATTGTCGCTGTCCTCGGCTTCCGCCTCGAGTTCCTGATCACTGCGCCCCAGCCCGGCGACCAGTGCTGCCACGTTGGTGAGGTCGACGACGTCCTGCTGGATCGACAGCTTCTGCTGGAGTTCCTCGGGCAGCTCGTCGTAGGGGTAGCCGACGCTCTGCCATTCCGCAGGGCGGCGCAGATTCGAACGGCCGCCGTCCGACTCGACCTGGACCGCGCTGCCGGTGATTTCGCCGAGATAGAGGTCGCCGTTGGAGATCGTGCACACCGTGTCGCCCGGCTTCATCCGAGACAGGAAGACATGTAGCTCGTCGACGAGCCGCTGCCGCTGGCTGTAGGTCAGGATCGACTCGTAGTCCTCGTCGACGATCACGCGGATGTTGTCCTTGGTCAGCTCCTCGCCGACCCCTTCGCGCAGGCGACTGCCGGAGAGCGTGATGAGGTTTTCCGGCAGCCAGAGCCGCTGGACGAGATCGAAGCCGGCCACATTCGACCCACGGACGAGCCAGGTCCGCGCCGCACCGGACCAGGGCGACTTGATGAATTCGTTGAGCGGGTATCCGTCGGAGGTTTTCCACTCGGTGAATCCGTTTGCTGATCGGCCGAGCAGGATTTCAGCCGCCGCCGACGGCGAGTTGCAGGTGATGTCTTCGGTCGTCTCGAGGTATCCCGGCCACGTGGCGGATTCGATGATCCCGCCAGCCGCGATCAGCTGCTCGCGCAACGCGTTCGACGACGACATGTGGACCGGGAAGGACGGAACCACTTCTGGACGGGCAGGCGAGCCAGCCAGGACCAGGAACTTCTGGCTGCCGTTGTTGCCCTTGTCCTCCAGCAGTCGACCGCGCGCGGTCGGCCCGCCCCTTGGAAGCCGGAGCTCGAAATCGGGGTACCTTTCGGGCATCAGGCCTCCTCGCTGTCTTTGTTCCGCGGCGGATGACGGGGGCCGTGGCCGGGTGGCGGGTTGAGCGTGGAGGTGTAGTTCTCGCCGTCGACGAGCGGGTTGTCGATACTGACGCCGGCCTCAGCCATGCGGTCGTACTCGGTGAGGATCAGGTCCTTGGTGCGGTAGGTGCCGTACTTGGCTTCGTCCTTGCGCTTGACGATCGGGAAGGTGTTGAGGATGTAGTCGACGTCGCCACGGTTGATTCCGTAGAGGTGGAAGAAGAGCGCGTCTAGTTCTGCGCGGATGATTGAGCGGCGGAGTTCTTTCCACTGGAACGGTGTGCCAGGATCTCCCTGATCGCGTGCGAACGTCTCCATATCGTATGTAGTGTATGACAGTTCTATCAATCGTGGTGTGACGAAAAGTGCGTGAGGTGAAGCCTGCTTCGGGGAAACTGTTGGAAATTGCTTGACGTAGAAGTAGTTGAAGTTTGTCCCCCCAATTTTCAGGCGTGCAATATAGTCGAGAACAAATGAGGATAAATTGACTAGAAGTATCCCTTGGTGAGCTGTCGTCTTGTTGAACTGGAGTATTGGTGCGCTATTTCCTAGGGCTACGCGAGGCAGTGCATATGGTGTAAAACTTCGCGCATTGGTAGGTGCTGTGATTGAAGAAAACGCAAACCACCAGCCGTTGCTCGCAGCGGGGGTGTACTTCTCCCCAACCCACGCGGCAGGGAGTGCGGCGAAAGCTGGATCCTCGTGTTCGGAGGTTGTCGCTGGTGAGGGTTGGTTCAACCTTTTCTGGGCGGTGGCGCTACGTACGACACTTGCAGCTCGATGGTCGAATAGATCGGCCATCATCCCTTGATACAAGGGGAGCATGCGTTCGGAGTCGCGGGTGAAGACGTTGCCGTGGAGTTGCCAGCCTTCCGGTTCCAGCTCGTCGCGACCGCGGAAGAGATGGGCGTCGTTTGACATGTCGAACATCCGCATGAACGACACGCCCCACGGATTACTTCCACCCTGGCCGCGCTCATCGGGCTCCTTGATCAGCACTGGGACGCGACGGTAGATGCCGAGGGTGATCTCGGCGTCGCGGCGGGAGCGGAATACCGGGCAGGTGCCGGTGTTGGGGTTGAGGAGCGTGATCTCGTCCGGGGTCAGGGCGAAAGCCTTGCCGGCGTCGTCCAGCTCCGTCGGGTCGTGTAGGAAGAACGCGAAGCTCGCAGCTTCCTCACGGACCTCGCTTCCGGCCAAAGACAAGGTGCAGAATTTCATGCGCGAGTCGACAGCTGGGAATAGTCCACTTCGATTCTCGAAGTCGTAGAGCGCGGCGAGTGATCCGCGATTCACTAGATCCTTGAAAAAATACTGGGTCGTCGCGTCGGTCGCGATGCCAGTTGGCACGATCACGCCCATGCGGCCACGCGGCCCGGTGAGCGTGCGGTCCGTCTCGGCGAAGACTGCGTAGGTGTTGATGTCACCGCGGCCAGTGAGCGGATAGCGACCACTATTGCGGAGTATGTGGCTCTCGCCTTCCGCTTGTCGTTTGGCCTCCTCGAACTCCTTATAGAGCTCGTGGCGTTCCGTGTTGCTCTTCAGCTGGGCGATCAAGTCTTTGCGTGCGGCCGCGTTTTTGGCGGTGGCGATCTTCTGGTCGCGTTGCGCGAAGAACTCTTGCTCTTGCAGTTTGACCCGCTCCCAAGGTGGGTTCCCGAGCACGCAGTCGAAACCGCCCGACCACCCGGCGGCCTCGATGGCGGTTCCACTGCCGCCCACGTCGAAGACTTCGGGGTATTCCAGGTGCCAGTGGAAGAAGCGATACTGCTTCGCAAGCCGGGCGACCTCGTCGTGGGTGCTTTGCGGTGCGGCGTCGGCCTCGGGGTCCTGGAGCGCTCGGAAGACATCCTCCGTCACGGCGCGTGGCGCGTCAGCCGCCTTGGGCCATAGGAACGCAGCACACCAAGCGTCCGCGATGTGGCGGGCGTGGGTGTACGCAGCCGACGCTTCCAGTTCTTGGAAGGCGGCGGCCTGTTGGTGCACGTCCGCAAGTAAATCCGAAGGTGCTGAGGTGATACGGCTGAGGTCGACGGCAAAGTTCGCGTTGGAAACCTTCACTTCGGTATCGAGGTCGAACAGCCCGAGCTGGTTCAGACGCTCGGACTTGTTCTGGCTGGACACCGCCCTGGCGATCTTCTTGTCGTCGCCCTCGATCGGTTTGAAGGCTTCATCCGGGATGCCGCCACGCATCAACGCGGGTGTCGCACCGATCAGCGCGTTTCCACACTTGACGTGTGCATCCAAGAAGCCCAGCGGCTTCCCTGGCTCCAACGCCTCCAGCCACAACGAGACCTTGGCCAGCTCAACGGCCATCGGGTTGATGTCGACTCCGTAAATGCACCGGCTGATGACTTCGCGCAGCGCGTGCTGGACGGCGTCGAGTGTCGGCTCGGGGTTGTGTTCCCGCACGGCAGCCACGCGCTTGGCAATGCGCCGCGCGGCGGCGACCAGGAAGTGTCCCGAGCCGCAAGCCGGGTCGCACACGCGCAGCGCAAGCAACTCGCCCACAATGAACTCGGAAGGGTCCGAATTGCCGGCCGCCGATGCGGCTTGCTCGGCACGTTTGACGGCGTCATCAAGTACCGGGTCCAACGTGGAATCCAGCAGGCATGCGATGAGCGACGACGGGGTGTAGTAGGAGCCGGTGGTCTTGCGCGCGTTGCCGGCGACATTGTCGAGGAGTGCGAACTCCCGGTCCACCGCACTGTGGCGGGGCACCAGTTCCAGCAGCGACTCGTAGATCGAGCCGAGCTCTTCGGCGTCGAGGTTGCGATAATCCACCGACCGCCAACGCCGGGCACCGATGTCCCGGGTCTGCGCGAGATGGCGCACCGCGGTCAGCAGGTACTCGTTGGAGAGCGAGAGTCCGCGAAGAGGGGCATCCGCGTCGTTGTCGTCGAAGATGCCGCCGAGACCCGGCAGACCCAGCTCGGGGCGGCCGTTTTCGTCCCCGAGCGCGTCGAGGACGATGCGCAGCGCCTGATACAGATCGTCGTGCGCGGTGCCCCGGCGACGGCGCGCGTGATCGCGCAGTCTGGCCGTGGAGAAGTACTGGGCGTACCGCTCGCGCGTCTGCTGATCGACGTCCGGCTGGTGGAGCTTGTCCCGGTCTTCGGCAACGAAGACGAACAGCATCCGGTACACAAGGCGCAAGAGCGCGGCGTGCAGCTGAGTGACGTCCACGGACTCGCGCAGGGCGGTGTTCGCAGGATGCTTGAGGAACCCGGTGCCCAGGGCCATGATTGCGTTCTGGACGCCGATGCGCAAGCTGTCGAGCGCACGGGTGCCCGATGCGATCGCTTCCAGTCGCCACTTCTCCAGCCAGCACGTCGACGGAGCAGCTTCTGCGGCGATCGCGAACCGCGTGACGTGCAGCAGTCGGTAGAGCAGGACGAAGTCGCTGAACAGTTCGCCGTCGAAGATCGCGTCCAGGTCGAACTCGATGTATGCGGCGGTCGCGAACGCACTGGAGTCCCGCAACAATCGCAGCTGCCTGCCGTTGGTGACCACTCCCCACAGATGCGCGTCCGTGCGGTTGAGCAGCTCCTGGACCAGAGACTGGGCCGGCACACTGCCCGGACCGCTTGGCCGACGGTCCAGCGAGACGTTCCATTCTGTCAGGTGGATCGGCACGTGGTTCCAGCGGTGGCTGATCGCGAAGGACTTCGTGCTGTCGTCCGAAACGAGACCGGTCGAGTCGAGCTTTGTCAGCTGCCCGAAACCGAACTCGCCGAATAGGGGCAACAGCCATTGGGTGATCGCGAGGCCCATGGGGTCGGCTGGGGTGTCGGCGGCCGGCGCGGACGGGAGCTCCTTGCGCAGCTCGGCCCACAGGGATTTTAGGTAGTCCCAGTGCCGCTCGGCGTCGTCGCGGACCGAGCGTGCGCCGACGACGTGGTAGTCGCCGGGCAGCGAGCCGGAGACGTCCTTGCCCTCGGAAATGCGGACGAGCATGTCGGCCGGCAACAGGCCGCCGACGGTGTGGACGTTGGGGAAGACCTGGCTTCGTGCTGCGCTGGACATCAGGCGGCCCCTCCCGAGACCGGCAAATAGACATAGGCGCCGAGAATGTCGGCGGGCTTCTGCGCGACGACATTCACACCGCGGACGATTTCGGCGGACGCCTGCCGGACGCGGCGATGCGAGGTGAGCAGCTCTTCGGCAAGTTCGTCGCCGTGCACCGCAAGGTGCGGCTTCGTGGCGTCGAGGCTGTCCAGTACCCGCCGCATGGTGCGGACGGCGAAGTCGCGGTCGGTGTTCTCGTCCGCGGTGACATCTGCCAGCGCCAAAGCATCGTCAGAGGAGAGCCACGTCGCGTTGGCGGGGGAGCCTTGGAACGCCAGCAGCCGCGCATCCTCGGCCACCAGTTGGCGTTCGCCTACCCGCGACGGCAAGGTCAGGTGGAACCGGTACCGCACGAGAAGCAAGGTTGTCCGGGTGTCGACGCTCTTGGTTCGGATCACCCCGCATCGACGTGCTGGACGCAGGCTGGTGGTGTTTTCGTCCAGCGCGGAATTCAGCACGTAGCCGGCGATCGCGCCGACGACCGGGTCGGTACGCACCAGCGCGGCTTCGCCCCGGGCTACCGCGGCGGTCGTCCGGAACGGCACCGGACGACCCGACTCGACGGCGTTGCCGCCGACAACCGGCGCGACTGCATCGCGCAGGCCGACGGGTGTGCCGCTCAAGTCGGCGGTGAACCCGTTGTCGTCCTTCCGCAGCACGGCTTCCAACGAGGCCAAGGCTTGCCGGGTGAAATTCTGGACCTCGTCGGCCCGGCCGAGCGTTTCGCGGACAGCCAGCACTTCCTTGGCGACTTCCTCTGGCCGGATCGCGCGCTGCGCGAACCTCGAGCGCGAAGCGGTTTCCCGTTCCGCGGCGGAATTCCAGTCCGCCTCGAGCTTTCCGGACATGGCATTGATCGTTTCGACGTCGAACAATGCGGCCTGTTCCGGGCTCTCGTGGCGCATCAGCAGCCACTCGACGACGGCGTTGGTGACACCGGAGGACGATTCGTCCGGTACCGACACCGAGATGCCGAGATCCTTGCGGATCTGCCGGTGCTTCTTGATCAGCACCTCGAGCACCTTGCCGTCGATGCCGTTGTCGCTGCCGTACAAAGTGATGACCTTGACGGTGTCACGTTTCTGCCCGTAGCGGTCGACGCGGCCTTCTCGCTGGTCGTGCCGGGTTGGATTCCAGGCCAGGTCATAGTGCACGACGGCGTCGAAATGGTGTTGGAGGTTGACGCCTTCGGAGAGACAGTCGGTCGCCACCAGGACTCGACGTGCGGCGGGGTCCTCCCCGGCTTCGTCGGCGAGCTCCTCGATCCTCTGTAAACGCTGCTGAGGCGACAGCGTGCCCGTTACCGAACGCACGACCGTTTTGCGCCCGAGCTTGCCGTCGAGCTGGTCGGCCACGTAGTCAGCCGTCGGGATGTACCGGCAGAAGACAATCGGGTGATAGCCGTCGGCCAACAGGGCCTTGAGGTGCTTGACGAGGGCGACCAGCTTCCGGTCCTCGCCGACGCCCTCGAGCTCGGCAGCGCGATCGGCTAGCTCGGACAGCCGGACGCTTGCATCGTCGGTCTCCGCTCCCGGGGCAACGTCGAGCCCCTCCAACGCATCTGCGTCGGCGGCATCGCGCGTCAGAGGAGCGCCGAGCCTGTCGGCTTCTTCTGCGGTCGCGGCAGCTGCGGCGGCGGACCGGGTGCGCAGAGTCTGGGCAGCTGCCCGCGGAGACGACACCAGCGAGCGCAGCAAGGCGATCGCTGACCACCAGGCGATACGGGCCTCCCGCTTGCCTCGGTCGCCGGCCGCGGTCACGCGCTCGCTGGCATAGGCGATCGCGTCGTCGAGCAACGCCCGGTAGGCCTGTGACAGTTTGTAGGTCTCGTCTTTGAAGTAGCGGTCCGCGGGAAACTTCGTGTCCTCACGGAGGTTGTCGTTCGTCAAACCGTCCTCGGTCGTGAGGAACTGGCGGACATCCGCCCGTTTGCGCTGTACGAAGTGAGTGGCCAGCAGTCGCCGTCCGCCGTCGGAGTCCAGTTGGACGTGTGCGAGCTCGGGCCGGAGCAGACCGAGCAGGGCGCGAAACGCGCTTTCCTTGCCGCTGTGCGGAGTCGCGGTGACGAGGAGCAGGTGCCGGTCTTCGTCCGCGGCGATCTTTTGCAAGAGCTCGTAGCGGAGCTGATTCTGCGTGGCCGCGCTCTCTTCGGCAGCGACACAGGTGTGCGCCTCGTCCACAATGACCAGGTCCGGGCAGTGCCGGACGAAGTCGTCGCGGTGCCGGGTGGACTTGATGAAGTCGGTGGACACGACCACGTGCGGGTGCTTGTCGAACAACGATTGCCCCAGGTCGAGCCCACGCTCCAATTTGGACACTGTCGAGGCGAGGACCAGCTCGGCGTCGATGCCGAACTTCGTCCGAAGCTCCTCTTGCCACTGCTCGGCGAGCGCGGGCGAGCAGAGCACCGCCAGCTTCCGCGCGCTTCCCTGGGCAAGCAGTTCACTGGCGATCAGCCCGGCTTCCACCGTCTTGCCGATGCCAACGTCGTCCGAGATCAGGAGCCGGACGACCCGCTGACGCAGAGCCATCATCAGCGGAACAAGCTGGTAGGCCCGCGGTTCGACAGCGATCCCGGCGAGAGAACGGAAGGGGCCGGCACCCGAACGGAAACCGATCCGCAGCGCGGACCGGAGCAGACCGGCGGCGAGCGCGTCACCGAGATCATCCGCTGACGGAGGCTGGAACTTGGCGCTGCGGATCTCCTCGAACGCCGGGAACACGGCGGCGACATCGTCGTCCGAACCCCCGAGCGGACGCAGGACGAGCATGTCTTCGGCGCTTTCGGGGAGGACGACCCAATCCCGCCCGCGAGCAGACACCAGCGAACCGGCGGTGTAGGTGGACATCAGTGCGGTGGCCTCATTCCTCGATCAAACGCCCACGCCGGGCCCGAAAACATGCCGATTGTCCTTCACGACCGCGGGCCAGTCGTCGTCATACCGGAATCGCACGACGTCCCAGCCCTTGTCGTACAGGCGTTCTTCCGCGTCGGCGTCGCGCTGCGAGATCACCTCGTTGTCGTGCACCGGACCATCGATGAAGACGGCCACCGGGGCACCGGGCAGAAGGTAGACATAGTCGGGACGGGCGAGAGCCTCAGCGACGAACTCTTGTGTCTGGTCCGGCAGCCGGAGACCATGCTCCTTGAGCCATTCGACGAACTTCCGCTCGAGACCGCTCTCCGCGTGGTCGGCCAGCCGGGCCATCTGCTCCGATCGGCTCTCGCCTCGCCCCTCCGGCACGGTCCGCGCCTGCGCGAGACGTACCAGCAGGTCCCGGACTGAATGCCGGTCAATCTCACCGTGATCAGACTGGTTTCCGTAGGTGAGCAGGCATTCGTAGCAGCCACGCGCACATGGCCGGTCGTTGGTCGGGCCGCCGAGGTCGTTGCCGTCGCCGTCGAAGTGACAGATCTCCAGGGCCGCCTTCGCGGCTGCTGCAAGAGCCCCTGGCTCGGATTCCATCAGGCGCAGAACGCCAGCCCCGCCTTCGGCAGCTTCAGTGAACAGCAACCGGTCGCGCGGCCCCTCGTCCGGTGGCAGCAACTCGCTGGTGAGCTCGGAATCCTCAAGTTCGTACGCCGCCTCGATACCGCGCTCAAGGGCGTACATCAAGGAGACGGCGATCGACCGGTCCAGCGCCTCTGCGAGCTTGATGACGAGAATGTTGCGCCGATCTTCCACATAAGGGATGACCCGCTTCTTCCGGCGCGACTCGTTCTCGCGGTCGTCGACCACCGGCAGCTCGCTTGAGTCTCCGGCGGCGTCCGCGGCGTCCCGCTCGTTCATCCAGCGGCCGTCGGCCGGGTCGAGCCAGTACCCGTCCGGCTCGTCCTCTTTCGCGCGCAGACGTCCGAGGTTCGTGATCCGGACAGTCGCCGAGTCACCGTAGATCACAGTGGCCAGTTTTCCGAGGTCATCGGCGGCCGACGCATCACGGCGGCCCGGCCGGTCTCCGTGGTCCTGGAAGCGGTAGGAGGTGACTAGCCGGAAGCCGGCGCGACGGCGCTCCTCCTCGTCCGACGAGATCCGTTCGCGTCGGCGCGTGTACACCGTGTGCAGCTGGAGCAGGCCGGTGGTGTTCATGGCTTTCGGCTCGTTGCACAGCTGGCACCTGTCCGCGTTGTCGCTCTCATTGTGGTGATAGCCGCACGAGACACAGCGCCACGCCGTGGTGGTTACGACGTCACCGGTGCCCTCTGGCGGCAGCTGGATGCGGGTGACCTGGTAACGCGCGCCTTCGTGGTAGATCAGCGCTCCCGGACCGAACTCGCGGATCGCGAGGAATCGTGGGCGCTGCAAGTAGTCGCCGTCGCTGAAACGTCGCCCGGACGACGGGATGTAGGCCGCGAGCGGCAGCCGCGGGAAGGAATAGCCGGGCAGGAATCCTTCGCTGGCCAGGTACCGGTACGGGTTGAAGTCGGACAGCACCGAGTTCCGGTCTACGCTCTCGTTCTTGAGCAGGTTGAGTTGGGTTTCTGCCTCATTTCTCCGCTTGACGGCGATACCGCGGTCACGTTCGGACAATGTGTGGTCGAGAACGCGGCGGTTCTGCTCGGCCTGGTCGCGCAAGGCAGCTTTGTACAGTTTGCGCCAGCGCTCGAAAGCGTCTTTGAACTGGTGCGCTGCGCCGCGTGCGGCCTCGTCTAGCCACTGGTCGTCCCACCAGGCCGTCTCGGCGAATTCGGTCTGCAACGCACCGAACACGGCACGAGCGGCGACGGTTGCGCGGCGCTGCGCGTCGGGGTCGAGCCGCGCCTGGTCGATGTGGCTATGGAGGGGCAGCTCCGGGTTGGGGATCCGGGCACCCTCGTCGTGGCTGATGTCGATGATCTCGGGAATCGCTCGGCCGAGCTTGAGGCCAACCTCGGCGAGCCAGATGGCCTGGACGTGCGAGCGTACGAGATCCTCGTTGGTCAGGTCGAGCCGCGGACGGGTGATCACCCCGGAAACCATGCGCTCCGAACGCCGGAAGTAGTACTGGTCGTGGCTGTTGCCGGTCGCGCAATAGGTCGTGACCAGGGCTGGCTGCCCGGACCGGCCGGCCCGGCCGCTGCGCTGCGCATAGTTGGCCGGCGTCGGCGGCACGTTGCGCATCATCACCGCGTTGAGCTCTGCGATATCGACTCCCAGCTCCATCGTGGGGGAGCAGTAGAGCAGTTTCAGATCTCCGTTGCGGAACTTGTCCTCTCGGAGTTCCCGTTCCGGTGGCGGCACCTGGGCAGTGTGTTCCTTCGCCGACAGCCCCGCGAGCGCGCCGGCGGCGTCCCGATAGAGGTCACGGAAGAATGTATTCACGCGGGGACCCTCGCCACCTGCGTAGGTGCGGGTCAGCGGGTCGTGCGCGCCGGACATGCCGGTGTCGGCCTTCCAGACCAGCGCGACGGCGGACACCCGGTATCCGGTCATCGTCTGGCGCGCCGAACGAGGGAACCGGCGAACGAACGGCGGCGCGACCTCCACCTCGGTCACCAATTCGGCTTTTGCCAGTACCTTGAGCACGTCGCTGATGATCTTTTGGAGGTCGTCGGGAGTCGCCTCTTTGAAGTACGACCGCTTGAGGAACTTCCCGACCTTGCTGCGCCCGGAGACGAACAGCGCGTTCCGTTCCATCCCCGGCCGGGAACTCTGCGGGAACGCGGTCCCGACTTGTGCGCGGTCGTGCGACTGGGCCAGCACCCATGGTTCGATCAGGCGTTCTTCGCTGGCCCGCTGTAGGTTGTCGAAGTCGTCACGGAAATACTGCACGTCGATGGCGAGGCCGCGGCGCAGGTGGTCCAGCAGCGTCCGCATGATCTCTTCGCGCTGCTCCGGATCGAGGCGGGCCAACTCCGGATCGGCCTGGGCCCAGCGGCCTTCTTCGTTCGCGAGCCAGGCTAGGTCCTCGTATTCGATCTTCAGCAGACCGGTCTGCTCGAGGTTCGGCATGGTGACCCGCCAACCGCGTTGCAGGTCGGTGTAGAGCCGGAAAGCGATCACGTCTTGCAGGGTCTTGGCCGCGTTGCGTTGCAGCGCAGGTGCCTGGTCTTCGTTGCGCACGTAGTCGGAAGCCGCGAGGTTCAGCGCGGCAGCGACCCGGGAAGCGAGCTCCTCGTGCCTGAGCCCGTCATCACCGGCGTCGAGCACCGCCCGGTAGAGCGCCGAGCGCAACTGGGTGACCTGCACGAAGTCGTTGAAGTGGCCTGCCTGCAGAGATGCGTCCTGCCGGTTGTCCACAAAGGTCAGCAGCTTGCGCGCCTTCTTGTCGAGCGCATCGGCAGGGACCTGCTTGAGAGAGCGCAGGATCGAGGCGGACACGAGCGACGTCGCGGAAGAACGTCCCTCCTGATCAAGCGTGGCGAGCTTGGCGAAGTCCTTGCCGCGCACCTGCTCGTAGCTCACGTTGCACTGCAGGCAGAACCGGAAGGGAGCCGGGATAAAGGTCGCGGGCAGATCGCCGGCCCCTTCGTTCCCGTAAACATCGACGGTGACCGAGACCGGGACCCGTTGACGGCAGGAGTCCTTGACTACCTCACCGCGGACGTCGTCGAGTTCCAGCCACGAGTCGGGAAGGCGACGATCGGCGATGGCCCCCTCGATGGTGTTGGGCCACGGCCGGGCCGGGTCGATGTACAGGTATCCGTCCTCGGCGCTGCCGCCCGTTCCCGTGGTGTCACGACGCGGCTCGTAGACGATGCTGCCGTGTTTCTCCCGCCGCCACACGGTCAGATACTCCTGGCCGCATTCGCGGCAGAAAGCGACTGGAAGCAGGATCTTGCCGTTCGAACCGGGCTGGATCCGTTGATACTCCCGCGTCAGGTGGCGCTCCTTCTTGCCCTCCAACGTGACGTAGACGGTGTCGCCCTTGGAGAGAAACTGATGCAACCGGAAGGCGAACAACGGTCGTTCGGTGTTCGGGTTCCTGGCCTCGGAGCCAGCCTTCAGCGTTTCCCGGATCGCGGCCGCGCACTGGTCCGCCTCGACCCCGCTGGCTTCCGAGAGTTCCTTGGCAGCTACTTCGATCTTGGCGGGCTTGCTTCGGACGAGATGGCCAGCGTCATCGACGGCGAGGCCGAATCGGGTCTCGATCCAGCGGGCCAGCGGGTCGGCGACCAGGTCGGCGTAGGCACGCGGTGCGTGCTCGCTCTGCAGTCGTTCGGCGGGAACCACGGCAGGCGCTTCCAGCGTGGCTCGCTCGAGCGTTTCGCCGATGACGTGGTCGGAGCTCACCTCGGTGCCAAAGAGAGTGGTCGCGACGGTTGCGACAACATCTTTCTGAGCTGCGACCGTGTCCTCGCTGGACATCGTCGCGGACGTGCCGATGCATTGGAGATTCCCGGCTTGGCAGGCCTGCCGGACCCGACGGATGAGCAGCGCGACGTCGGCCCCCTGCCGCCCCCGGTAGGTGTGCAGCTCGTCGAAGACGAGGAATTCGAGGCCCTTCGCCATCCGGATGAGCGAGCGCCGGTCGTCCGGCCGGGTCAGCATGAGTTCGAGCATCACGTAGTTGGTGAGCAGGATGTCCGGCGGATTGTCCCGGATTTGTTTCCGTCGCTCGTCGCCCTCCTGCCCGGTGTAGCGTGCGTAGGTGACCGGCTCGCGGCCCTCGCCGTACCCGTCGAGCAGGAATTTGTCGAGCTCCTTGAGCTGGCTGTTGGCAAGGGCGTTCATCGGATACACGATGATCGCGCGGACGCGTTTGCGCGCCTTCGCGCCCTCTTGCGCGCGCTCCTTCAGTACCCGGTCGACGATCGGCACGATGTACGCGAGCGACTTGCCGGAGCCAGTTCCTGTCGTCAGGACGTAGGAAGCGCCTGATTGCGCGACCTCGATGGCCTGCCGCTGGTGGCGATGGAGCGTCAGCGGGCGGCCGTCGCAGACTGTGCTGTCGGGTTTCTTGCCAGCCTGGAAAATGCGTGAGCATTCCTCATGCAGGAGTCCCTGAGAGGTCAATTCGGGAAGGTTTCCGCCGGAGGCGAAGAAGGGATTCAACGAAAGCCACGGGTCCGGCCATTGAGACTTCGTGTCGAGGGTCTGCTCGACGAACGCTTTGATTGCTGGATCCCGGATGACCGTGCCGCCCTCGGTGAAATCACGGTAATCCTTGATGAGCTGCTGGTGGATGCCGAACACGTCCATTCCGTTCAGCATCGGCCGCTCGGCGGGCTTGGCAGGAGCCGAGGAGATGGGGTCGCGCACGTCGTTGACCCACTTGACCGGGTCGAGCGCTTCCCAGCCGGACACGGACGCGTCGCCGGTCGCCAGGGACAGCAGCAGCTCGCGCACCGCGACCGCATCGACCGGACGTTCGTCGGGCTTCTTGGCCAGGAGCGTCTCGACCAGCCGCACCAATGGACTGGGCGCGTCCGGACGCAACAGTGCGACCGATGGGGGAGGCTCCGTTCGGTGTTTCTGGCCGAGCTCGTAGCCGGACGGGCTGGAGAACGGTGGAACCCCGGTCAGGAACTCGTACAATACGCAGCCCAGCGCGTAGAGGTCGGCGGCAGGACCGACAGCTGAATCCTCGAACTGCTCGGGTGCCATGTAACGGGCGGTGCCGACGGTGACGCCCGAGCTGGTGATCCGGTCGTCATCCGTTCCGTCGATGATCAAGCTCATCCCGAAGTCGAGGACCTTCGCTGCGCCGCCCTGGACGAGCATCACGTTGGACGGCTTCAGATCGCGGTGGACGACGCCCTCGAGATGCGCCGCGGAGAGGGCATCGGCTATCTGCGCGCCCAAAGCTGAGACCCACGCGACCGGCAGCTGAGGATGTTCGACGACCAGGTCATCCAGAGACCGGCCGTCCAGGAGCTCCATCGCGAGATACGGGAGGCCGGTGGCGTCCACGCCGCCGTCGACGAGGTACGGGATGTTGGGGTGGTGCAGCCGGCGCATGATCTTGACTTCACGCGCGAAGCGGTCGGCCGAGGTGCCCAGTGCTGTCGCGTCGAGCAGCGTGTTCCAGCGGGTTCGCAGGATGAGCTTGACAGCGACCTTGTCGTGATCAGGAGCCTCAGGCTGCATGTCTTCGGCTCGGTGGACCTCGCCCATGTTTCCCCTGCTGATGGGCGAGAGCAGCTTGAACCGCCCCGCTACAAGTCCTGAGTTCGCTGGCACTCTTGCTGGCCCTCCCCGGGTGATGCTCCACGGCCTGGTACGACCGTATGTCGATGCAAGCACACTCAGCGCAACATCGTACACATATCGTTCTGCTAACTTGTGGAGTGTCAACGTTGTCAATGCTGTTGGATCGACCGGCGGACCTGTGGTCGAGGCGGAACCCCGTTGGCGGTTTGCGTCAGCGGAATGTCGAGGTTCCGGGATTCTAATTTCGGCCGGTTATTTATGCGGTGAGCCTGACCGATCGAGATTCGTGAACCGAAGCTGCGTGATAGCGGCATTAAATATGGAGGCCTTGTACTAATCGGAGATGGCTACGTGGGTCGTGTGTCAGGCGTGTCGCCGAAGCGCTCGTCCGGCACAACGAGGCCAGAGGCCGGGTACGGCTGCTCGGATGGCCTGGCAGTCAACCCCTTGGCCGCCCGGACCGTTCGAACTGCCACACCGCGTGATCGAGTTCCCACTGGGTGCAGCCCAGGCGGGAAGCGAGCGCAGCGAGGAGGTCGCGCGCCTCGGCAACGCTCACCAAGGTGTCGAGGCGCAGATGCCGAGTCGGCCAGCGTCGGATCATTCGGTCGGGTTTGATCCGGTTGTCGTCCCCGGCAAGCATCCACAGGTAGCTCAGACGGGTGCCTTGGCCATGCCCCGGCACCTGAGCCAGCCGTGCTTCCACGGGATCCACGATGGAGGTGTCGGTGGGCGCCGCGGCGACGTCGTCGATCCGTTGCAGTCCGCTGTCGGCCAGGATCTGCGCGTATTGG
This sequence comes from Amycolatopsis echigonensis, assembly GCF_002846615.1. Classification (NCBI taxonomy): domain Bacteria; kingdom Bacillati; phylum Actinomycetota; class Actinomycetes; order Pseudonocardiales; family Pseudonocardiaceae; genus Amycolatopsis; species Amycolatopsis echigonensis. The sequence continues at coordinate 7,194,438 of NZ_PJMY01000003.1, forward strand.
ACTGCGGCATCGGCCTTGCGAATGTCGCCGCGCATACTGGTGAGCGACCGGTTGACCAGGACGTCGGCGGCGAGCCGCTCGCCTCCCAGTTCGCGCCCCAGCTTGGCCAGCTCGGCGACGGACTGCTCGCGATCTGCTCCGATCACGGTGTGCGCATCCGCGGCAGGCAACAGCCGATCCGGCAGGGAGACATAGTCCGCGTAGGCGTTGTATACGTTGACCACGTTGTTGTAGTGGGCGTTGATGGAAAAGACGGCGTCCAGGACGCACAATGACAGGTGTGTCCAGCGCCGTGGTCGTGGACTGATCACCAGCTCCGTCGTGGGCGCGGATGTCAAACATCGACCCTGTTCGTCTCGCTCATCTTGATCTCGCCTCCGATCGCGGGTCGATAGCCGGAAGAAATGACAATTTTTGCTTCACCGGATCAGTTCTCATGCCATCGTCACGTTCATGACGCTGCGGCGATCTCCGCGACCTGTGCGAGGGCGAGTGGCCGGAGTATGAGTATGCGATTAATTCCCTGCTTGCGCGCGGGTCGGCGAATTTCTTCCTGAGCCTGACAGACGGTCGCTGTCAAACGCCTCGCTTGTAGGCGACCATGTCGGTATAGGACTCCTCTACGGCGTCGTGCTCGTCGATGCCGAGATCGGCGAAGACGGCGCGGAGCGAATCGAGCGCGGCGGGCACGTCGTCGGCCTCGGCCATCGTCTCCAGCTCGATGAACGTTTGCTCGTCCAGCTCGGGGATCGTGACGACGGTGGGGCGAGTTGCACACTATCCACACGACTGTCGCTCCGTTCACGAACGGAATGTCTCTGACAACCTGTCGCTGGTTCGCGGCACCCCGCCGAAGCCTCCGGCATTACGGGGTATTCGTCGCCTGCGGAGAACGAATCGTCTGCTCAGCCGGCCGCATCGTGGTCGTTCTCCGTACCCGGCGAGACGGCGGCTGCCGCTCCGGTCCGGGCGGGCGGAGATCACGCGGGCCGGTAGAGCGGTCCGCGTTCGACGACTCGGAGCAAGAGGTCTTCGTCGATGTCCTCGGCGATCTGGACGGTACGGGGCTGTTGGCCGGTGTAGCCGAGAAGTTCGCGCACCTCGCGGTTCGTGTAGTAGCTGCCCGCGGCCGCGAGCAGGACTGCTTGGTACCCGGCGTCGTCGAGTTCTCGCAGGTGTTTGAGGGCGGCGCCGGCAGGCAGCCCGGTGGTGGACGTCCACGCGCGGAGCAGGTCGGGGAGGAGGTCCGGTCGCGCTCGGAGGACGACGTCGAGCTGTCCGCTGTCGATGCCGGCTGCGGCGGCGGAGGGCATCGGGCCGACTGCGGGGATCAGGTCGTCGGCGAGTGCTCGCAGCCAGTCGCGGCACTCGCCGGGCAGGTGGTGGTCCGGTGTCGCGGGCATGAGTGCTCCGATCAGGCGGGGACGGGCTGGTTCCGGCGGTTCGCGATCAGGTGTTCCGTTGCGCGCAGGGCGAGCGCGGCGATGGTGCTGGTGGGGTTGACGCCGCCGGAGGTGACGAACACGCTGCCGTCCACGATGTACAGATTGGGGATGTCGTGCGATTTCCCGTACTCGTCGACCACCGACGTCGCCGGGTCGGCGCCCATCCGTGCGGTGCCGAGGAGGTGCCATCCGGAATACCGCATCAGCGATTCGGTCGCGACGTCGCGGGCCCCGGCCGCACGGAGGGAGTCGGTGGCACGCGCGATGTGGAAATCGAGGAGGCGACGGGAGTTTTCGCTGACGGAGTAGTCGATCCGGGGCGCGGGGATGCCGGAGGAATCGGCGAGCCCGGTGCCGACCGTGACGCGGTTTTCCTCGTCGGGCAGGTCTTCGCCGAAAATGCCCCAGCTGATGGTCCGGCCGAGATGGCGGCGGATGTGCTCGTGGTGCGCCGGCCCCCACACCTCCTCGCCCGCGCGGGTCGGCAGCGCGGCGTTGAGCGGGCCGCCGGTCGGGGCGAGGCTCCACTTCGCGCCTCGCACGAAACCGCGGTCGGTGTCGGTTTCGTAGAACTGGTAGGAGGTGATCTTCGCGCCGACGTGGCCCCGCCAGCTTTCCAGGTCCTCGTCGAAGTATCCGGTGACGTTGGCGAACGGGTGCACCATCAGCCGCCGCCCGAGCAGGCCGCTGGAATTGCCGAGTCCGTCCGGGTGCGCGGGCGTGGCCGAATTGAGCAGGATCCGCGGCGTGCCGATTGCGTTGGCCGCCATGATCACCACGCCGGCCCGGACGGAATGCCAGGATCCGTCCGGGAGGACGTACTCGGCTCCGGTGGCGAGTCCGTTGGCGGACATCAGGATCCGGGCCACGCGCGCCCCGGTCAGCAGGCGCGCGCCGCCGGCGACCGCGGCGGGCCAGTGGGTGAGGTCGGTCGATGCTTTGGCGCCTTCCGGGCAGCCCTGCATGCACGATCCGAACTGGACGCACGGCCGCCGCCCTTGGTGCGGTGCGGACAGCACCGCCTGCGCGGCTGGCCACCAGTGCCATCCCAGCTTGTCGTGCGCTGTCGCCATCCGCGCGCCGATCCGGCCGATCGGCAGCGGCGGGAGGGGCGGTTCGGCACCGTCGGGGTAGGCCGGGTCCCCGCCCGCGCCGGACACGCCGAAGGCCGCGTCGGTGCGTTCGTAGAACGGTTGCAGGTCCGCGTAGCGAAGCGGCCAGTCGTCGGCGACGCCGTCCAGCGTGCGCACCCGGAAATCGGACGGCAGCAACCGCGGCCAGTCGCCCGCGTAAAGGATCATGCTTCCGCCGACTCCCGAGTACATCAGCGGCGCGACCGCGGAATGCGAGTCGTCGACGGGGTAGTCGGCGGGGTTCTGCCGGATGTTCGGGCTGGCCGACCACTGTTTGCGCGCTTCGAGTTCGTACGTTTCGCGCTGGGCCGGGTAGCCGGCCCGGTCGGGCCAGTCGCCTTGTTCCAGGCAGACCACGTTGAATCCGGCCTTCGTCAGTGCTCCCGCGGCGACCCCGCCCGACGCTCCCGCGCCGATGATCAGGACGTCAGCTTGCTCCATCGGATTCCTCTCGCACACCGCCGTTGGTAAGCGCTTTCCGGCGTACCGTAGGCGAGGTCGTTCCCGGATGCAAGAGGCGGCTCTGGTCCAGAGAGGACGCGGTCGTCGGCCTCGGCGGGGCGGCAGGCGGGCGGAAAGCTGCTGAGCGCGCGCGGTCAGCCGGCCGAAGAGCGTGTGCTGTCGCGGAGCACGACTTCGCCTCGGACCCGATGGCGCCGCGGGGGGCTGGCGGGTTCGTCGAGGGCGATCTGCACCGCGGTCGCGCCCATGTCCGTCATCGGGAGGCGGACGGTGGTGAGGGCCGGAACGACGTCCCGAAGCGGGCTGATGTCGTCGAACCCCGCGATGCCGATGTCCTCGGGCACCCGCAGGCCCGCGTCCCGCGCCGCCGCGAGCGCGCCGAGAGCCATCACGTCGTTGACGGCGAACAGGCAGTCGACCGGCGGCCTGCCTTCGGCCTGGTCGAGCAGAGCCTTGGCCGCGGCGTATCCGCCGGACCACGTGAACTCGCCCGAGACCTGATGCTCGGCCTGGGGTTCCGCGCCGTGCTCGGACAATCCGAAGGCGAACCCTTCGGCCCGGTCGCGGGCGGTGAGCAGCGAGGGCGGCCCGGCCAGCACGGCGAACCGCCGATGTCCCGCCCGGTAGAGCGCATCGGCGAGCGCGGCGGCGCTCAGCCGGTTCTCGACGACGACGGTGCCGATCCCGAGCCCGTCCTGCCCGATGCACGCGGCGCGTCCGCCGCCGCGGGTGTACTTCCGCAGGATCGCCCGCATCGGGTCCAGCAGGGCGGGATCGTCGACCCGTGAGCCGGCCAGCAGCACCGTCTGCGCGCGCTGCCTGCGCAGCAGTTCCACGTGCCGCAGCTCGGCGGCCGGGTCGCGCTGGGTGCTGGCGACGGTGACCAGCAGGCCCCGTTCGCCGGCGGCGGCGATGACTCCGGCCGCGATGCTGGAGAAGTACGGGTCGGCGATGTCGTGCACGATCAGCCCGAGGGTGGCGGTGCTGCCCCGGGCCATCGCCTGCGCCTGGGCGTTCGGCGAGTAGTCGAGTTCCGCCGCGGCGGCGAGAACCTTGGCTCGCAACGCTTCTTTCACCTGGCGGGTGCTGCCGTTCAGCACCCGCGAGGCGGTCGCGAGCGAAACCCCTGCCCGTTCGGCGACATCGGCGAGGGTGGCCGCGCTGCCCGCGGCTTCCTCGGGTTCGTCCGGGCTCGGCGTACGTCGGCGGCTCACGGTCGCGATGCTAACGCTTTCCGGAACTTGAGCGCCGAGTGGCGGGGTTGACGCGGCCGGACGGCGATCGTACTTTGGAAAGCGCTTTCCCGACGTGCCTGCCCGGTTGGGCGGGAAGGCGCAGACCGCAGCAGCCCCGCTCCGGCCGGGGCCGATCCGACGACGCATCCCCAGGAGAGTCCATGGCTCAGCGAAGCATCGGCATCATCATGAACGGCGTCACCGGGAGGATGGGCTACCGCCAGCATCTCGTCCGGTCCGTTCTCGCGCTGCGCGACGAGGGTGGGGTGCGGCTTCGCGGAGGCGAGCGGGTGCAGGTCCGTCCGCTGCTGGTGGGCCGCGACAGCGCCAAGCTCGCCGAACTGGCGCGACGGCACGACATCGCGGACTGGACCACCGACCTCGACGCCGCGCTCGGCGACGACCAGTGGGACGTCTACGCGGACTTTCTCGTCACCAAGGCGCGGGTGGCGGCGCTGCTGCGGGCGATCGCCGCGGGAAAGGCGGTGTACACCGAGAAGCCGACCGCCGAGACCGTGCCCGAGGCGCTGGAGCTGGCCGCGCTCGCCCAGGAGGCGGGCGTGCCCAATGGTGTTGTGCACGACAAGCTGTATCTGCCCGGCATGCGCAAGCTGGCGAGGCTGGTGCGGTCCGGATTCTTCGGCCGCATCCTGTCCGTGCGCGGCGAGTTCGGCTACTGGGTCTTCGAGGGAGACGGACAGCCCGCGCAGCGGCCGAGCTGGAACTACCGGGCCGAGGACGGCGGCGGCATCGTCGTCGACATGTTCCCGCACTGGAATTACGTGCTGGAGAATCTCTTCGGAGAAGTCCGCTCGGTCTACGCGAGGGCGGTGACGCACATCCCGACCCGGTTCGAAGAGAACGGCGCGTCCTACTCCGCGACCGCGGACGACGCCGCGTACGCGATTTTCGAACTCGACGGCGGCGTGGTCGCGCAGCTGAATTCGAGCTGGGCGGTGCGGGTGAACCGCAAGGAACTCGTCGAATTCCAGGTCGACGGCACGCACGGCAGCGCGGTCGCTGGCTTGTTCGGCTGCCGGGCGCAGCACCGGACCGGCACGCCCCGTCCGGTGTGGAACCCCGACCTCGCCGATGCGCACGACTACGGAGCCGACTGGAGCGAGGTCCCGGACAACGAGGTGTTCGAGAACGGTTTCCGGGTCCAGTGGGAGGAATTCGTCCGGCACGTGGTCGACGGCGATCCGCACCCGTACGACCTTCTCGCCGGAGCACGCGGGGTCCGGCTCGCCGAAGCGGGACTGGAGAGCTCCCGCACCGGTGCGCGGGTCGAACTTCCCCCGCTTGAAGCGCCGCGCGTGGCGCTGGCGAACGGAGCGGCGAAATGACGGAAGTCGCTCTGGTCGACTCGGCCGCCCGGGTCACTGGTTACCGGCTGCGGACTCCTCCCGCGCTGAAACGTCCGGAGAGTCCGTCGCGGTCGCGGATCGCCTTCGCGGCGGCGCACGTCGTCCCTCGCGCGACCGCGGAGAACGTGCCGGGTGCACCCGCGGATCTCGATTGGGACGCCACGCTCGCGTTCCGCCGCCACCTGTGGTCCTGGGGGCTCGGCGTAGCCGACGCGATGGACACGGCCCAGCGCAACATGGGACTCGACGCGGCTGCCACGCGCGAGTTGATCGCCCGGAGCGCGGCTGAGGCGGCGTCGGTCGGCGGAGCGCTGTTGGTCGGGGTCAACACCGATCACCTGACTGAAGAAGTGTTGTCCTTGAGCGAAATCGTGGACGCCTATGTCGCCCAGCTCCACTACGCCGAAGACCGCGGTGCAGGTGTCGTCCTGATGGCCAGTCGGCATCTCTCGCGCATTGCGACGTCGGCCGCGGACTACGAGAAGGTGTACCGCGAGGTGCTCGCGCGGGCGGGCGCCCCGGTCGTCCTGCACTGGCTCGGCGAGGCGTTCGACCCACAACTCGCTGGCTACTTCGGGTCCGAAGCGGACGCGACCGTACTCCGGATCGTGCACCAAAACGCCGACAAAGTGAGCGGGATCAAGATGAGCCTGCTCGATCCGGGCCGCGAAATCGCGCTCCGCGCCCGGCTTCCGCACGGCGTACGGCTCTTCACCGGGGACGACTACCACTACGTCAGCCTGATCGAAGGCGACGGCCAAGCGCACAGCGACGCGTTGCTCGGCGCCTTCGCGGCCGTCGCTCCGCTTGCGGCCACGGCATTGCAGGCGCTCGACGCGGACGATCTCGCGGAATACCGGCGCGTCCTCGAACCGACCGAAGCCCTGGCGCGGCACATTTTCGCCGCGCCGACTGCCTTCTACAAGACCGGCATCGTTTTTCTCTCCTGGCTCAACGGCCACCAGCCTGCCTTCGCGATGGCGGGCGGTCTGCACGCAGCGCGTAGCCTGCCGCACCTTTCCGCTGCGCTCCGGCTCGCCGACGAGGCAGGGGCGCTGACCGATCCCGAACTGGCCGCGCGGCGGTGGATCTCGTTGCTCGCCGTGCACGGCCTCGATGACCGGGTTCCGGCGTGACCGCGCACCCGCGGATGTCGTTGAACCAGGCGACGATCCGCCACGCGGACTTCGCGACCGCGCTGCGCGTCACGCGGCAAGCCGGCATTCCGGCGATCGGGGCGTGGCGGGAACCAGTGGGTGCGGTCGGGCTGCCGGCGGCGGCCGCGATGCTGGCGGATTCCGGACTGCGGATGTCCAGCCTGTGCCGCGGCGGATTCTTCACCGGACCTGACACGGCGGCCGCGCTCGACGAAAACCGCAGGGCGATCGAGGAAACCGCCGCGTTGGCCGCGGCCGGGGCGGCGGGCTCCGCTCCGGTGCTGGTCCTCGTGGCGGGCGGTCTCCCCGAGGGCGACCGGGACCTCGCCGGAGCCCGGAACCGGGCGCGGGACGCGGTCGGCGCGCTCGCCGAGGACGCGGCGGCGGCCGGGGTGGTGCTCGCGATCGAACCGATGCACCCGATGTACGCCGCGGACCGCGGGGTGATCTCGACGCTGGCGCAAGCGCTCGACATCGCCGAGCAGTTCCCCGCGGGCCGCGTCGGAGTCGTGGTCGACACGTTCCACGTGTGGTGGGATCCGTGCCTCGGCGAACAGATCCGCCGCGCCGGGCTGACCGGCCGGATCGCCTCCTACCAGGTCGGGGACTGGATCACGCCGCTGCCGCCGGACGCGCTGCTCGCCCGCGGCCTGCCCGGCGACGGGCACGTCGACCTGGCGTCGGTCTCGGAGCTGGTCGAGAAGGCCGGCTATCACGGCGACGTCGAAGTGGAGATCTTCAACGAGGACCTCTGGCGGGCCGACCCGGTTCGCGTGGCCCGGCGGGCGGCGGAAACCTTCGACGGTGCGGCGGGAGTGCCGGGATGACGGCCGGAGAACGAGCCTTGCGCGTGCTCGTCGCACCCGACTCGTTCAAGGGCTCGGCCGGCGCGGCCGAAGCCGCCCGGTGGCTGGCTGAAGGCTGGGCCGCGGTGCGCCGGCACGACGAGATGCGGGAACTGCCGCTTGCCGACGGCGGCGAGGGCACTCTCGACACGGTCGCCGCGGTCGTGCCGGGTGCGCGCAGGATGCCGGTCACCGTGCCGGGGCCGCACGGCAGCCCGGCGCACGCGTACTGGCTTCTGTTGCCCGACGGCACCGGCGTTGTCGAACTCGCCTCGACCAGCGGCCTCACGCTGCTCGACCGGCCCCGCCCCGCCACGGCGCACACGCTCGGCTTCGGCCGCGCGATCGCCGCCGCTCTCGACGCTGGCGTGCCTCGGCTTCTGCTCGCCCTGGGCGGGTCCGCATCGACGGACGGCGGCGCCGGGGTCCTCACCGCGCTCGGTGCTCGGCTGCTCGACGAGGCAGGAAACCCGGTTCCGCAAGGAAATCGCGGTCTGGCACAGCTGCGAACCATTGACTGCACAGGGCTCCGCCCCCTGCCGCGCGCGGGTGTGACGGTGCTCAGCGACGTGACCAATCCGCTGCTCGGACCTACCGGCGCCGCAGCAGTTTTCGGCCCGCAGAAGGGGTTTTCGCCGGTCGATCTCCCCGCCGCCGAGCGCAATCTCCGGCGGCTCGCCGACCGGCTGGACGCCGATGCGGCCGCGCCCGGGGCCGGTGCGGCGGGCGGGACCGCGTTCGGGCTCCTGGCCTGGGGAGCGCAGCTGGCCTGGGGAAGCGAGTTCGTCGGCGCACTGGCCGGGCTGCCTGCCGCCGTCGCGGGCGCGGACGTCGTCGTCACCGGGGAGGGCCGGTTCGACACGCAATCCCGGTCGGGAAAACTCGCTGGCCACGTGTCCGCGCTCGCAGCCGCGGCGCGGGTGCCCGCGCTCGTCGTCGCGGGCCGGATCGCCGCGCCGATCACGGGACTGTTCCAGGCCGCCGAGGACCTGTCCGAACTCGCCGGCGACCAGGCCCGGGCGACCGCCGATCCGGCGCGCTACCTGCGCCGTGCCGGAGAAAGGCTGGCCCGCCGGATGCCAGCGCACTGACCTGCCCGTCGATCACGTTCGCGCCCGCCGGGCGGGCGCCCGAACCTGCACAGGAAAGGAAAGCCATGACGATCGCCAGTGTCGATCCGACGACCGGAACCGTCCGCAAGGAGTTCGCCGCGCACAGCCCGGCCGAGGTCGAGGACCGGATCGCCGCGGCGCAGACCGCGTTCCGCGAACTGGCTGGCACCACCTTCGGCCAGCGCGCGGCGTGGCTGCACCGCGCCGCCGACCTGCTGGAGGCCGAGGTCGACGACGTCGCCGAGCTGATCACCGCGGAAATGGGCAAGACGCTCGCCTCCGCGCGCTACGAAACGCTCAAGTCGGCTGCCGGCCTGCGCCATTTCGCCGACCACGCCGAGCGGTACCTCGAGCCGGAACGGCCGGTCGACCCGGCGGCTGTGGGCGCCGCGGACCTCGCCGTCCGCTTCGAGCCGCTCGGGGTGATTCTCGCGGTCATGCCCTGGAATTACCCGCTCTGGCAGACGATTCGCTTCGCCGCGCCCGCTTTGATGGCCGGGAACACCGGGCTGCTCAAGCACGCCTCGAACGTCCCGCAATGCGCTCTTTACCTCGGAGAGCTTTTCGACCGCGCCGGATTCCCCGCCGGGTCTTTCCCCGCCCTGCTCATCGAAGCGAAGCAGGTGGCTCCGCTTCTCGCGGACCGCCGGATCCGCGCGGCGACGCTGACCGGATCCGTGGCAGCCGGCTCCGCTGTGGCCGAGGCAGCGGGGCGGAACATCAAGAAGACCGTGCTCGAACTCGGGGGCACTGACGTGTTCCTGGTACTCCCGAGCGCGGACCTCGCGAAGGCCGCCGAAGCGGCGGTGACCGCGCGGGTACAGAACTCCGGGCAGTCCTGCATCGCCGCGAAGCGCTACTACGTCCACGCTGATGTCTACGACGAATTCACCGCACGGTTCGTCGAAGGGATGGCGGCGACGACTGCCGGGGACCCCCGTGACCCGGCAACGACTTTCGGTCCGCTGGCCACCGAACGCGGGCGGCGTGACGTCGAAGAACTCGTGGACGACGCGATCGCGAAGGGCGCGACTGTCCTGACCGGCGGCCGGACGCCGGGCGGGCCGGGGTTCTTCTATCCCGCGACAGTCCTTTCCGGACTGACGCCGGACATGCGGCTGTACCGCGAGGAATGCTTCGGCCCGGTCGCCTGCGTGCACCGCGTCGCCGATCTCGACGAGGCGATCAGGCTCGCCAACGACTCCGACTTCGGGCTCAGCTCCAGCGTCTGGACCGCCGATCCGGACGAGATCGAGCGCGCGACCCGCGAGATCGAAGCCGGGGGAGTGTTCGTCAACGGGCTCACCGCTTCGTTCCCCGGCGTCCCCTTCGGCGGGACCAAGGATTCCGGCTACGGCCGCGAGCTGTCGGCGCACGGGATCCGGGAATTCGTCAACGTCAAAACCGTCTGGCGGGCCTGACCTGTCCTCGTTCCTGCCACTAGTCCACCGCGAAGGAGTTTCAACGATGAAACCGGCACCGAAGATGCAGGCGGTGATGGTGCTCTACCATCTCGGCGAGCAAGGCCTGTGGGAGCACCATTTGTTCGGGGCGCTGCGACAGCACTACCGCGACGCAGAACTGTCCGGGCTGCGCGAGGGCCTGGTCGGTCTGTCCACTGTGGGCTGGCTGGACGTGGTCGGGCAGCGCAGCCATCGCGGCCATCTCCTGCGCCGCTACGCGCTGGCCGCGTCCGCGAGGCGGCTCGTCGAGTACCAGCTCGACCTTCGGCGGTACCTGCCGGTCGAACTGCCAATCCCCGCGGGGAGGCAAACATGAGCGCCTCAGGCTCTGCGGCCGACTTGGCCGAACGGTCCCGCCTGGCCGACGGCAAGAAGACCCGGATGGGGATGATCTACGCGATCCTCGCCGCTCCCGCGCTCGGCCTCGCCTTCGGCTTGCTGGGCTCGATCGTCTCCACCCCGCCGTTCGACCGGCAGCAGCCGACCGGCGCTTTCGCGCTCGTCGCCGCGCTGCAAGTGCCGTTCGGCGTCCTGGCGATCGCGGTGTTCCTGCTCGTGACCGGAACCTGGCGCGACACCGGCCGGATCCTCGGGCACCGGGTCAGCTGGTGGAACCTCTTCGTCGCGGTAGGCGGATTCGTGGGCGACCTGTGCTTCGCCGCCGCCTCCGGGCTGATCGGCGGCGCGCTCGCCGGGTCCATCGGAGCGCTCGCCGGCGTGGTGGGCGCGATCGTCGCGGCCGTGCTGTACCGCGAACGCATCCTGCGCGCCTCCACGGTGCTCGGCCTGGCCGCACTGGCCGTCGGGATCTGGCTCGCCGTCTCCGGCGGCGAACTCGGCGCGCCGACGCACGGCTGGTACTTCCTGGTCGGTCTGCTCGTCATCGTGGCCGCCGTGCTCACCTGGGGGTTCGAGAGCTTCGCGATCACCGCGGGCACCGACCTCATGCCGCCGGAGAGCTTCCTGTGGTGGCGGGCGTTCCTCGAACTCCTCATCGCCGACGTCCTGCTCGTCGTGCTGTTCCCGGAAGGACGGCGGATCGCGGCCGACGCCTGGGCGCAACCGCGGCTCGTGGCGATCGGAGCGGTGATCGGGCTCGGCTGGGCGATCTGGATGATCATGGGCTACTACATCGGGATCTCTTACGCGGGCGCGGTCCGCGGCGGCGTGCTCACCAACACTCTCGCGTTCTTCTTCATCGCGTTTTTCTCGCTCACCGTTTACGGGGCGCCGTTCAGCACGTACGTCATCGTCGGATCAGCCATCACCATCGTCGGCACGCTTTTCATCGTCACCGAACCCAAAGCGCACCTTGCCCGGCTGCGCTCCTGAACCACCGCACCCAGAACGGAGACCACATGTCTGCCCGAATGTCCACATCGGACTCGACCGACGACGGCGCGCTCGCCGACGCGTACCTGCGCCGCAGCGCCCGCGCCAAGCTGCGCCGCCTCTCCGGGCTGATCGTGCTGTGCGCGCTTCTGCTCGCAGTCCTCGTGCTGATCTACGCCGAAGGCTGGTACTCCGGGCCGGGAGCCGGCGGCGCGGGCTGGGTGTTCGTCGGCATCGGCGTGGCGGCGGCCGCGATCGCGGCGGTCGTCATCGACATCGTCTACCGGAAGGAACTCTGAGATCATGGCTTCTCCTGCCGAACCGCCGTCCGAGACCGTCGCCCATGATCTGCCGTTGCTCAACGCACGCCGCTGGGCGCTGGGATTCCTGGCCTTCGCGATCGTCCTCGCAGTCGTGTTCGCTGAGTTCCTGGTCGGTTTCGTTGCCCACGCGCACTGACCTGGGGCACCGGACGGCGTGAGCGGGTTCCCGCGGCAGGCGCACGAACGACGAAGGCAAGTCGCAGGGCGTTACCATCGGCGCGTGGGCGACAACGTGTCGAATGAATCGACGGAGCTGCTTTCGGTGCGCGAGGAGCAGCGGAGGATGACGCGGCAGCGGATCATCACCGCGGCGCGGCAGGTGTTCGAGGAGCGGGGGTACGGACAGGCGTCGATCGGCGACATCGCCAAGGCGGCGAAGGTCAACCGGGCGACGTTCTACCTGCACTTCACCAACAAGGCCGAGGTGTTCACCGAGGTCTACCGCGCGGTCCGGGAGGACCAGAGCGCGCAGTACTGGTCGCTGCTCGGGCGGGCGCTCGCCGAGGGCAAGGCGGCGAGCGTGCGCGCCTGGCTCGACGGGGCGCTGTCCTGGTGGGAGAGCCAGGCGGCGCTGCTGCCCGCGATCCACGAGGCGATGGCCAGCGACCTCGAGGTCGCGGCCCGGTGGAAGGACCAGATCGACCAGCTGGCCGGCGGCCTGGAGGAGTACTTGGCCCAGTTCCCGGAGGCCCGGCGCGAGGAGCGGCGGCTGCGGGTCGAACTGCTCATGGTGCAGCTCGACCAGGTGTGTTTCCGCGCGATCGTGCAGAAGGTGTTCGCGATCGAGCGGACGCAGCTGCTCGATGTGGTGACCGGGCTGTGGGTCGACGCGCTCGGGCTGGAGCGCGACTGACCCGCACCTAGATCAACAGCTTGACGCTTGACTCGACACAGTGTCGTCCTTATTCTTCGGGGGACACCTGCGCCGGCAGTGAACGCGCAGGTCAGGCGAGTACGGCCGCAGCCCTGTGCGGCCTGCCCGCCTGGTGTCGAGGCGTCGACAGGGAAGACGCCGGTCTTCGCCCACCTGTCAACGATGACTCGGGAGCGTCCCCCTATGTCCTCCAGTCCTGGCGTCTCCGCTCCGTCTCCGGCGCTGATGCGGCGCGTGGTCTTCGCGTCCGCCATCGGCAATACCGTCGAGACTTACGACTACGCGGTCTACGGCTTCCTGACGGTCGTCCTTTCGAAACTGTTCTTCCCCGCGCAGCAGCCGGGTGTCGCGTTGCTGTCGGCCTTCGCGGTGTTCGGGGTCGCCTTCGTGGTGCGGCCGCTGGGCTCGCTGCTGTTCGGCTCGATCGCGGACCGGATCGGGCGCAAGCCCGCGCTGGTGGCCACGGTCGCGCTGATGGCCGGAAGCACGGCGGCGATCGGCGTGCTGCCGCCGGTGGCGTCGATCGGGGTGTGGGCGCCGATTCTGCTGGTGCTGTTCCGGTTGCTGCAGGGGCTCGCGGCGGGCGGCGAGTACGGCACGGCCATGACTTACGCCGCCGAGTTCACCCCGCGCGGCAAGCGCGGCGCGATGACCAGCCGCGTGCAGATCGGCAGCGTGGCGAGCCTGCTGCTGGCCGCGGGCTCGGTGCTGTTGCTGAGCACCCTCCTGACGCCCGCGGCGATGGCGAGCTGGGGCTGGCGGATCCCGTTCCTGCTGGCCCTGCCGCTCGGCCTGGTCGGGCTCTACATCCGTTCGAAGCTCGACGAGTCCCCCGAGTTCCGGGCGCTGGAGAACCGCACGCAGGTGCCCGCCTCTCCGGTCAAGGAGTCCTTCGCCGCGCACTGGCGGCTGATCGTGCTGATCTTCGGCATCGCCGCGTTCCAGCAGGTCGGCTACTACATCGCCTTCACCTACGCGCAGGCGTACTTGATCCGTCTGGGTTTCTCGCAGTCGCAAGCCACTTTGGCCACGGTGATCAGCATTGCGGTGGCGGTCGTGCTGGTCGCGCTGGGCGGACCGTTGTCGGATCGGTGGGGCCGGTGGCCGATGCTGCTCGGGCTTTCCGCGGGCACCTTCGTGCTGGCCTATCCGCTGTTCATCGGGCTCTCCTCGGCGAAAAGCCTCGGCGCGGCCATTGCCATGACGGTGCTGCTCGGAGTCCTGCCCGCGCTGTACACGGCGGTGGCTCCGGCGTCCTACGTGGAGGTTCTTCCCGCGCGGGTGCGTGCCACCGTGTTCGCGGTCGGGTTCGCGTTGGCGGCGACGTTGCTGGGCGGTCCGGCGCTGTACGTCAGCCAGACGCTCGTGCAAGTCACCGGGGACAACCGCGCGCCCGCGCTGTTCCTGATGTTCGGCGCGCTGGTGAGCCTGGTCGCGGCGTTGTTCGTGCGGCGGGCGGCCAAGCGGGTGGTGGACTCGGAGCCGGCCCCGGCGGTCAGCGAGCGGTCTCGCGAAGGGGTGTGACCCGTGTTGCTCACCGATCTCGCTGAGCAACTCGACACCGCGGCCCCGGGGATCACCGGCGAACTGATCGACCAAGCCGGTACCTGTCTCCTCGACGCGCTGGCCTGTGCCTACGGCGGACGCGACCTGCCGTGGGCCAGGCAGGCCAGGGCGATCGCGGGCAGCGGCGACGCCACGATCTGGGCGACCGGCGGCCTGCGGAGCGGGCTCACGGACGCGGTGTTCGCGAATTCCGTTGCCTGCCACGCGTTGCTGCACGAGGACACGCATGCCGAAAGCCGCGTGCATCCCGGGACGATGGTGATTCCGGCGGCGCTGGCGATCGGGGAGCGGCTCCGCTCGCCGTTGCCCGCGCTGCTGCGGGCGATCGTGCTCGGCTACGAGGCGATCGCGCAGGTTTCGGCCGCGGTGCTGACCGAGGAGTTCGGCGCTCGCGGATGGCGGGCCAGCAGCGTGTTCGGTCCCTTTGGCGCCGCGGCGGCGGCCGCGCATTTGCTGGGGCTCAAACCGATCGCTGCCGCGCACGCGCTCGGTATTGCTGCCAGTTCCGCCGCGGGTCTGTGCCAGTGGGCGCGCGACGGGACCGCCGAGGTGTTCTTCCAGAACGCCGGAGCCGCGCGAGCAGGCGTCGTCGCCGCGTTGCTCGCGGGGGAGGGCGCGACGGGCGCGACGTCGGCGGTGGACGGGATTTTCGGCCTGCGCCAGGCATTCGGCGGTGCGCGTGGCGAAGCAGGACCGCCGGACGTCCGGCTGGATCGGATGGCGATCTCGCAGACGTTCTTCAAAGCGCACCCGTCGTGCGCCTTGACTCAGGAACCGATCGACGCGGCGATCTCCCTTGCTGCCCAAGGAATCGACCCCGCGCAGGTCGTCGAAGCGACGGTGCACACGTCCGGCGTGGCGGCCCGCTATCCGGGCTGTGCCAACGCGACTGCGCTGACCGCGCCGATTTCCCGGCAGATGAGCCTGCAGTTCGCCGTGGCGGCCGCGCTGACCGACGGCGAAATCAGTCCGGAACGCTATGCCGGAGCGCTCGATCCTGGGCTGGCCAAGCTGGCCGCGCGGATCTCCGTGGCGGTGGATCCGGTTGCGGACGCGGCTTTTCCGGCGCGCCGGGACGCACGCGTGACAGTCCGGCTCACGGACGGACGCGTCGTGTCCGCAGAAAGCTGTGAGCGGGTGCAGGTGTCCGTGATCGAGAAGTTCCGCTCCTACGCGGAGCCGGTGCTGGGCGCGGGGATCGACACGGTCCTGCGGGCTGTCCGAGAACCCTTCTCCGGTACCGATTCCGCGGAGCTCGCCGCACATCTCCGCTGAATCGACAAGATGTCGCTTGACTCGACAGTATGTCGTGTCTAATCTGGCTCGCAGGCCGGGGGCCGTTCCACGGAAGGACAATGACGTTGCGTTCCGAAGTCACGTTTCAGATCGGGTGCGACATCGGCGGTACATTCACCGACGTCGTCGCGCTCGCCTCGGACGGACAGTCCTATGCGGACAAGTCCGACACCGTCCCGGACGACCTCGCCGCGGGATTGCTTGCCACGCTGGAAAATCTCGCCGGTCGTGTCGGACTGCCGCTGCCCGGACTGCTCGCCGCGACCACGCGGTTCGTCAACGGCACGACCGTGGTGACGAACGCGGTCGCCGAACTGCGCGGCGCGAAGGTCGGCCTGATCACCACGCAGGGCTTCGGCGACAACCTGCTGATCGCGCGTTCGGCCCGCAACGCGCACCGCGATCACCACAAGCAGCTCAGCCTTCCGCAGATCGTCGCCCGCGAGAACGTGCTCGAGGTGCCCGAGCGGATCGACCGCAAGGGCCGGGTCGTCGTTCCGCTGACCGAGCGGCGGGCGCGCGAGGCGGTGGAAGCGCTGGCGGCCAAGGGCGTCGATTCGATCGCCGTTTCCCTGTTGTGGGGCTTCGCGAACCCGGAGCACGAGGAACTGCTCGCCTCGATCGTCGAGGCCGAGCATCCTGAGCTGTTCTTGAGCGTCGCGTCGCGGCTGCACCCGGTGATCCGGGAGTACGAGCGGACGATGACCACGGTGCTCAACGCGTTCACCGGAATCCGGGTCGCCGAGTACACCGAGCGGATCGAGCGCGAGCTGGCGGCGCGCGGACTGCGCGAACCGGTTGCGTTCATGCAGGGTTTCGGCGGCACGTCGAGCGCGGCGGAAGCCCGGCAGCGCCCGATCACGCTCATCGACTCCGGTCCGGCGGGCGGCGTGATCGGGGCGCGGGCGCTGGCCGACCGGCTGGGCCTGAAGGACATCGTGACCGCGGACATGGGCGGAACGTCGTTCGACGTCTCGGTGCTGCGCGACGCGACCCCGAACGTGACCCGGCGGGTGATGCTGGGGGAGCGGTTCCTGACCGCGCTGTCCAAGATCGACGTGCTGCCCATCGGCACCGGCGGCGGCAGTATCGCGTGGCTGGATTCGCGCGGCGTTCCGCAGGTCGGGCCGCACAGTGCGGGAGCCGAGCCGGGGCCGATCTGCTACGGCAAAGGCGGCACGCGGCCGACGGTGACCGACGCGTCCGCGGTGCTCGGGCTGCTGGATTCCGGGTCCTTTCTGGACGGTCGCCGGTCGCTCGACACGGTCAGCGCCGGCGAAGCTCTCGCCCGCGAGATCGGGAAACCGCTGGGCGTGGACGCGGTGCAGGCCGCGGCGGCGGTGCACCGGATGGTGGTCGCGGACATGGGCAACGCCGTCCGCGCCGTGACGGTGGAGCGCGGACACGATCCGCGCCGGTTCGCGATGGTGGCTTTCGGCGGCGCGCTCGGCCTGTTCGCCGCGGACATCGCCCGTTCGGTCGGCATCCGGCAGATCGTGATCCCGGCCGAAGCGGCGGTGTTCTCCGCGCGCGGCTTGCTTTCTAGCGACGACATGCGCACCCGCGCGCGGTCGGTGATGTGGCAAGGCGGCGGCGCCGATGCGGTGCGTACCGCGCTGAAGGAGCTTGACGCGGAACTGGTCGAGGCCTTGCACGCCGCGGGCTATGCGGACGACCGGATCGACATCCGCTGGGAGGGCGACTTCAAGTTCCTCGGCCAGCAATGGGAACTGCGGGTGCCGATCCCGCGCCGCGACGACTTCGGCGAAGCGGATCTGGTCGCGATCCAGGACGGATTCGCCGCGCGCTACGAGCAGGAGTACGGCGAGGGCACGGCTTGGGTGGGCAGTCCGGTAGTTCTGATGTCGGTGCGGGTCACCGCGACCGGCCGGGTCGACTTCTTCGAACCGGCCAAGCAGGAGCCGACCGGCGACGTGGCAGAACCGGTCGGGCGCAGGCGGACCCAGCGGGCCGGACAGTCCGAAGTGGACGTCTACGACGCGCGGCGGATCACCGCCGGGGCCAGGATTTCCGGTCCGGCGCTGATCGAACACTCGCTGACGACCGTCTCGCTGCCTGAGGGCTGGGAACTGAACGTGGACGGCTGGGGCAACTACCTGCTGACCGACACCGACCGGACGACCGGGCTCACCGGGGAGGAAACCGCATGACCGCCGCCGCGACCGGGCTCGACCCGGTGGACGTCGAAATTCTCGCCAAGGCACTGGACAACGTCGCCGCGGAAATGGGCGTGGTGATGATGCGCGCCTCCGGCAGCCCCGCGATCGCGGAGGCGGTGGACTTCTCCACCTTCATCGCCGACGCCGAGGGCGACATCATCAGCTACGCCGGCTACATCACGATGTACCTGGGCGCGGCCCGCCAGGCGGTCCGGCACCTCCTCGCGACGTATCCCCGCGAGCAGATCCGGCCGGGGGACATGTTCCTCTGCAACGACCCGTTCACCACCGGCAACGCGCACGCCGTCGACGTCGGCGTGGTGCGGCCGATCTTCTTCGGCGAGCAACTGGTGGCGTGGTGCTGGGCCGAGGCGCACGTCAACGACTTCGGCGGTGCCGCTCCCGGCGGGATGGACCCGACGGCGACCGAGGTCTACGGCGAAGCGCTGCGGCTGCCCGGGGTGAAGATCGTCGACCGGGGGCGTCCGGTCGAGGACGTGTGGCGGATCATCGAGACCAACATCCGGGTGCCGGAGCTGGTGCTCAACGACATCCGGTGCTTCATCGCGGCCTGCCACCGCTGCGACGAACGGCTGCAGGCGCTCGTCGCGCAGTATGGCGTCGACACTTTCCGCCGGTATGTCGAGGCCGCCAAGGACTTGGCGGAGCAGGCGGTCCGGCGCAGGATCGCGGATCTGCCGAAGGGCACGTTCACCGCCGAGGAATTCGCCGAGCACAACGGGCACGCCGACGAGCTGTACCCGATCCGCTGCACGCTCACCGTCAGCGAGGACGCGCTGCGGTTCGACCTGACCGAGTCCGCGCCGCAGACCGACGGGTTCATCAACGTCAGCGCGGCGACCACGCTGGGTGCGGTTGTCTCCCCGCTGCTGATCACCCTGCTGCCGGACCTGCCGATCAACCAGGGCACGCTGCGCCCGATCGAGGTGGTGACCCGGCCGGGCACGATCTGCGACGCGCGCCAGCCCGCGCCGATGGGGGCCGGGCACATCGAGACCGGATTCCGGATCGGGAAGGTGGTCACGAGGCTGCTCGCCGATCTCCAGGCCGGCAGCGAGAACGCCTTCGTCCGCGACCACGTGACGGCGCCGTGGCAAGACTCGTGGAGCGCCAGTTTCTTCTACGCTCCCGACGAATCCGGCCGGCTCGTGCCGTTCCCGGACATGAACGGCGGCGGCAGCGGAGCGGGCGCGCAGGCGATCGCGGACGGCATGGACGTCAGCGGCGTGCTCGCCCAGCCGCAGAACAGCATTCCGGACATCGAGATCAACGAACTCGCGTATCCGGTGCTGTACCTGTGGCGCAAGCTGAACCCGAACTCCGGCGGACCGGGCCGGACCCGGGGCGGCGCGGGCATCGACCTCGCGTTCACGCCGTGGTACACGCCGGGCGGCCAGGAGCACGTCATGGCGGCCTGCTGGCAGGTTCCGCCGTCCGGGGTCTTCGGCGGCTACCCCGGTTCCACGAGCGGTTCGGCGCTGGTCTCCGGTGCGCAGGCGGACGAGGCGTTCGGCCGGGGCGAGGTGCCGCGTGGGGTCGAGGACCTCGCTGCCGCACCGAAACCGTTGCAGGGCAAGCAGTTCGGGCTTTCGGTCGGTGCGGGCGACGTCGTGGTGCTGCGGGTCGGCGGCGGTGGCGGGTACGGCGATCCGCTGGAACGAGGGCCGGAGCTGGTCGCGGCGGACGTGCGCGCGGGCGTCGTGACGGCCGACGCGGCGAGGGTTTCCTACGGCGTCGTGCTCGATGCGGCGGGCGACCCCGAGGTCGCCGAGACCAGCCGGGAAAGGGAGCGAATCCGCGCCGGCAGGCGGGAATGGCCCCGGGAAGACGGCTTGGCGGTGCGTCGAAGCCCGGCGCACGAACGGCTCGCCGAACGCGGCCAGTGGTGCCAGCCGAGGCCGGGGGTCGAACTCGTGGAGTTCGCCGACCCGGAGACCGGAACGCTGCTGCGCGCCGATGTGGTCGTGCACCCGGACGCCCGATGACGGGCCACAACGAAAGGCGGAACGACGTGGTTGCCCCGGATACTTTCCCGGACGCGCTGGCGGCGCTGGCGAAGCTGTTTCCCGGCGAGGAGGCGGTGGTCGCGCCCGAGGGACGGCTGACCTTCGCCGAGTTCGCCCGGCGCTGCGACGACCTGGCGGGCGCGTTCCGCGCGGCGGGGCTGCGGCCGGGGGAGCGGGTGGGGATCCTGCTGCCGAACGGGCTGCGCTGGCTGGTCACGATGCTCGGCGCCCAGCGGGCCGGGCTGGTCGCGGTGCCGGTCAACACCTGGTACCGGTCTGCGGAGCTGGCGCATCTGGTCGGCACCGCTGACTTGCGCCTGGTGGTTACCGAGAAGCAGGTGTTCGGCAAGGACATGCTCGCCGAACTCACCGCCGCCGGGCACGGCGAGGTCTTCGAGAGCGGAGCCCGCGCCGACGGATATCTGGGAGCGTTGTCCTGGCCGTCCGCCGAGCCGTTCCCGCCCGGGCTCGACCCCGCCCCGGCGCCGGAGCGCAGTGCGGGGCCGGACGACCTCGCGATGATCCTCTACACCAGCGGCAGCACGGCGTTGCCGAAGGCGGTGCCGCTGGAGCACGGCAAGCTGCTGCGCAACGGCTACGAGATGGGCGAGCGGATGCACGTCGGGCCGGGCGACCGGCTGTGGTTCGCGATGCCGTTGTTCTTCGGTTACGGGGCCTGTAACGCGCTTCCGGTCGCGCTGAGCCACGGCTTGACCTTGTGCATCGAGGAGAAGGTCGACGGCGACGCGTCGCTGGCCTTCATCGAGCGCGAACGGTGCACTGTCTCTTATGGACTCGCGACGGCGGTCCGTGCGCTGCTGGCCGCGCCGAGCTTCGGCAGCAGGGACATCTCGTCGCTGCGGACCGGGCCGGTCGGGTTCAACGCCGAGGACAAACGGCTGGCCATCGAAGGGCTCGGCATCACCGAGGCGTGCAGCGCCTACGGGCTGACCGAGTCGTACGGCTTCGTGACCATGACCGACGCGAGCGACCTGCCGGAAGTCAAGCTGCACACCCAAGGCAGGCGGCTGCCGACCCAGGAGATCCGCATCGTGGACAGGTCCGGTGCGGAGTGCCCGCCCGGCGCCACCGGCGAGATCGAGATCCGGGGCTGCGTGATCGACGGCTACCTCAGCGGGTCCGATGTCAGCGGCGGCACGCATTCCCCCGACGGCTGGTTCCGCACCGGCGACCTCGGTTCGGTCGACGCGGACGGGCGGCTGTCGTTCGGCGGCCGGTGGAAGGAAATGCTCAAGATCAAGGGGATCAACGTCGCGCCGGTGGAGATCGAGGGCATCCTCGGCGAGCACGCCGAGGTCGACCAGGCGTACGTCTTCGGACTGTCCACTCCGGACGGCGACCAGG
Source organism: Amycolatopsis echigonensis (assembly GCF_002846615.1). Lineage (NCBI taxonomy): Bacteria > Bacillati > Actinomycetota > Actinomycetes > Pseudonocardiales > Pseudonocardiaceae > Amycolatopsis > Amycolatopsis echigonensis. The sequence continues at coordinate 7,215,620 of NZ_PJMY01000003.1, forward strand.
AGATGGCCTGCGTCGTCGTCGCGGACGAGCGCAGCGGTGCCGACGGAACCGAACTGGCGGACCGGCTGCGGGAATACGTCCGGTCCCGGGCCGCGAGCTACAAGGTGCCCGCCCGGGTCGTGGTGCTGGATTCGGCCGCGGTGCCGCAGACCCACACCGGGAAGGTCAGCAAGCTCAAACTGCGCGAGATGCTGGAGGCGGGATGACCGGGCGGCGCACCCCGGCGTTCGCGGACCTGCCGACGCTGCCGGACCGGGACGAGCACCACGCGTGGGACGTGTGGGGGCGCGCGGACGAAATCGGCACGCTCAACCTGATCGGACCGCAGCAGCGGCTCGCCGCGGCGAAGACGGTGCGCAGCGGGCAGATGATCCCGCTGACGCTGCCGCTGAATGAGCCTGATCCTGGCCTGTTCGACGAGCGCGATGTCTTCCAGCACGTCGTGGAGGACACCGCGGCCGGGCACGACGACCGGCTGGACGGGTTCTATCTGCAGGGTTCCTCGCAGTGGGACGGGCTGCGGCACATCAAAGCCGGACGACACGGCTACTGGGGCGGCCGCAGCGAAGCCGACTTGGCGGACAGCGAAGTTCTCGGCGTCGACCGGTGGGCCGAGCACGGCTTCGGCGGGCGGGGCGTGCTGGTCGACGTCGCCGGGCACCTGGCGGCGCAAGGCACGCCGCTCGCGCCGGACGAGCCAGTGGAGATCACCGCCGCGCTGCTCGACGAAGTCGCCGACGCGCAGGGAACCGTCTTCGCGTCCGGGGACATTCTCGTGGTCCGCACCGGATGGACGGAATGGTACCGGCAGCTGCCAGCGCGGGACCGGGCCGCGCTGCGCGGAACGATCGGCACCGGTTTCGCTTGCCCCGGGCTGGAGTCGGCGAAGGACATGGCCGGCTATCTCTGGGACCGGGAATTCGCCGCGGTCGCGATGGACAACGTCGGCGTCGAGGTCTTCCCGGTGAACCGCGCCAAGGGCTTCCTGCACCGCCGGCTGATCGCGTTGCAGGGCATGCCGCTGGGCGAGCTGTGGCTGCTGGACCGGCTCGCGCGGGCGTGCGCGGAGCGGGGGAGCTACGAGTTCCTCCTCGTCTCCGGGGTGCTGCCGCTGCCGCGCGGGGTCGGCAGCCCCGCCAACGCGCACGCGATTCTCTGACGCTTCGAGAAAGGAACGATCATGCCGCTAGGACCGGTACGCCAGGTGGCGATAGTCGGGATCGGCATCACCGAGCTGTCCCGGAAATCCGCGCGCAGCGGTCTCGACCTGGCCGCCGAGGCGCTTCAGCTGGGGCTGGACGACGCCGGACTCGGTGCCGGGGACGTGGACGGGCTGTTCACCAACGTCGGCTATCCGCTGTCGATCGACTACGACCGGGTGGCGGAGGCGTTCGGCCTGCGGATCCGCGCCGCCGTGCAGACCTGGAGCCACGGCCGTTTCGTCGGTCCCGCGCTGCAAGCCGCCGCACAGGCCGTGGCGCTCGGCACCACGGAGGTGGCCGCTTGCCTGGCCGGGGTGTCTTTCTCCGGGCTGGGCATGGTTGGCGGCGCGGGCGACGCGGAAGGCCTGCGCCAAGGCGGCGGCTCGCACGGGGAACTGCCGCATTACGGGATGACCGCTCCCGGTGCGGGCGCGGCGATGGCGTTCCGCCGGTACTGCGAGCGGTACGGCGTCGACCCCGCGCTGATCTCCGCGGTGCCGATGGCCATGCGCCGCCACGCCCGGCTCAACCCCAACGCGCAGATGACCAAACCGCTGGAGCAAGCGGATTACGACGCGCAGCCCTACATCGTGGAGCCCTTGCGCCGTCCGGACTTCGCGCTGCTCAGCGATGGCGGCACCTGCCTGCTGGTGACCACAGTGGAGCGAGCGCGCGATCTGCGGCAGCCCGCGGTGATCGTCTCCGGAATGCAGGGCCTGCGCGCCGGCCGGGACGAGTTCATCTTCGCGCCGCCCGGGCTGGGCGTGTTCACGCAGGGCGACGAGCGCCGAGTCGAGGACCATCCGGTCTACGCGATGGCGGGCCTCTCCGGGCCGGGCGATGTGGATTCACTGCAGCTCTACGACGCTTTCTCGCCCAACGTGGTGTTCGTGCTGGAGCGGTTCGGCTTCGCCGGCGAGGGCCAAGCGCTCGAATGGCTGCAGGACGGCCGCATCGAACTCGGCGGCGAGCTGCCGGTCAACACCGCGGGCGGCCTGCTGTCCGAAGCGCACCTCTGCGGCTGGGGGCATATGGCCGAGGCGGTCCGTCAGATCCGCGGCCAGGCCGGGGACCGCCAGGTGGCCGGATGCGAGGTCGTCCAGTGGGCGACGCCGTTCGGCGATTCGACTGTTTTCACGAAGGACCGGTGACCACGATGACCACTGCGCGACCTCTCCCGCTTCGCTACCCCGAGGACGCCGAACACCTCGACGGCGCGGCTCGCGGCGAACTGCGCGTCCCGGTGTGCGGCTCGTGCGGCGAGGCGTTCTGGCCGCCGTCCCCGGTGTGCCCGCGCGATTTCCGCCGCGACGTCGGGTGGGCGACCGACGCCGGGACCGGCCGGGTGCACAGCTGGGTCCGGTTCCACAAGCGCTACTTCGAGGGTGACGGCGTGCCGTACGTCGTGGTGCAGGTCCGGCTCGACAGCGGCCCGAACCTGACCACGACGTGGACCGGCCCGGACGACCCTGTGCTCGGCGAACCGGTGACGGTCTCGTTCCGCGAGGTCGGCGACGGGGTGTGGCTGCCGGAATTCGGGCCGGGGGAGCAGGCGTGAAGCCGTCTCGTGGACTGGCGGCCCGGATCGGACCGGCCGGCGTGTGGCTGTCCGTTCTGGCGGAGGTTCCCGCCGCCGAGGCCGCGAAGGCCGCCCGGGTGGTCGAAGACCTCGGCTACGGTGCGCTGTGGATTGGCGAATCCCCGGCGCACAAGGAAATCTTCACCAACGCCGCGTTGCTGCTGTCGGCGACCACGCGGCTGACCGTAGCCACCGGAGTCGCCGCCATCTGGGCTCGCGACGCGGTCGCCGCCGAAGGCGCGGCCCAGACGCTCGGCGAGGCTTTCCCCAGACGGTTCGTGCTCGGCCTCGGCGCCAGCCACGCGGAGGCCGGCCGCGGGAATGGCCATGACCGGCCGCTGACGGCGTTGCGCGAATACCTCGACGTGCTGGACAGCGATCGCTACCGGGGGCCGCGGCCGGACCGTGCGGTGCCTCGGGTGCTGGCGGCGTTGCGGCCCCGGATGCAGGAACTGGCCCGCGACCGGGCCGCCGGGATGCACTCGTTCTTCGTGCCGCCCGCGCATACCGCGGCCGCCCGGGAACGTCTCGGTCCGGAGCCGTTGCTCGTTCCGGAACAGGCAGTGGTCGTCGATGCGGACGCGGCACGGGCGCGCGAGGTGGCGCGGGAGCACGTCGCGACCCGGCTTGTGCTGCGGAATTACGTGAACCACTTGCGTGCCTTGGGTTTCGGGGACGAAGACTTCGCCGACGGCGGGAGCGACCGGCTGGTGGACGAGTTGGTCGTGTGCGGCGCTGCGGACCAGGTGGCGGCGCGGGTTCGCGAGCATCTCGCCGCGGGGGCTGATCACGTGGCGATCCATCCGTTGACCCGCGCGCCAGGCGTCGAGCCAGTGCTGGACCAGCTTCGGGCACTGGCGGCAGAGGGAGGAATCCGATCGTGACTGATCGATATCGCGCGGCCGAAGGGCAGTTCCAGCTGACCGGCGTCCAGGCGCTGGCTCGGCTGCCCTTCGAGGTCCGCCGCGCCGACCAGCGGGCAGGGCTGCGGACGGCGGCGTTCGTGTCCGGCTACGAGGGCTCGCCGCTCGGCGGATACGACCTCGAACTGGGCAAACAGGCGAAGCTGCTGGCCGAGCACGACATCGTGTTCAAGCCGGGCGTCAACGAGGAACTGGCCGCCACCGCGGTGCAGGGCGCGCAGCTGGCGGCCAAGTCGGAGAACCGGCGCGTCGACGGCGTCACCGGCTATTGGTACGGAAAGTCGCCTGGCCTGGACCGCGCCTCGGATGCCCTGCGGCACAACAACCTCATGGGCACTCATCGCCTCGGCGGCGCGCTGGCGCTGGTCGGCGACGACCCGGGCGCGAAGTCCTCGACGGTGCCCGGCAGTTCCGAACTGCTGCTGGCCGACCTGGGCCTGCCGACGCTGTACCCGGCGGATCCGCAGGAGGTGCTCGACCTCGGGCAGCACGCGGTCGCGCTGTCGCGGGCCTGCGGGCTCTGGGTCGGGTTCAAGATCGCCACCAACGTCGCAGACGGAACCGGCGCCGTGCGCGTCGACCCCGGCCGGTTCCGGTCCGTGGCACCGGGTCCGGTGGTCGACGGGCGGCCGTTCGTCCACGAGATGACCGCCCGGATGCTGCAACCGGACCTCGGCAGGCTGGAGCGCAGCCGGGACGGCGCGCGGCTCGAACTCGCCCGTCGCTACGCCGCGGTCAACGGGCTGAACACGATCGTCGGCGCTCGCGACGCCCGGGTCGGGATCGTCGCCGCGGGCAAGACCTATCACGATCTCCGTCAGGCGCTGGAGATCCTGGGCCTGGACGAGTCCGAATTGGAGCGGCGCGGAGTCCGGCTGCTGCGGCTCGCGATGGTGCACCCGCTCGACCCCGAAATCGTCACCCGGTTCGCGGCGGGACTGCGCGAAATCGTGGTCGTGGAAGAGAAACGTTCCTTCATCGAGACCGCGATCAAAGACCTGCTCTACGGCCGCGCCGACGCTCCGGCGGTCACCGGCAAACGCGGCCCCGACGGCACGGCGCTGGTCCCGGCCGACGGGGAACTGGATCCGGACCGCATCGCCGCGGCGCTCGCGCTCCGGTTGCGTGCGCACGGCGGATTCCCGTCCGTGGAATCCTGGCGGGCCCCGCGACGCACGATCGCGCTTCCGCTCGCCGCGCGCACGCCGTACTTCTGCTCGGGCTGCCCGCACAACTCGTCCACGAAGACGCCGGAGGGTTCGCTGGTCGGTGCCGGGATCGGGTGCCACAGCCTGGTCCTGATGACCGGGCGCGAGGACTACGGCGACATCACCGGACTGACCCAGATGGGCGGCGAGGGCACGCAATGGATCGGCATGTCGCCGTTCGTGCGCGACGACCACCTGGTGCAGAACCTCGGCGACGGCACCTTCCACCATTCCGGCAGCCTCGCGGTGCGCGCGGCCGTCGCGTCCGGGGTCAACATCACCTACAAACTGCTGTACAACTCGGCCGTCGCGATGACCGGCGGGCAGCAGCCGACCGGGGGCATGACCGTTCCCCAGGTGATCGCGGCGATGCGGGCCGAGGGCGTGCACCGGATCATCGTCACCACCGAGGAACCGGCGCGGTACCGGCGGGTGCGGCTGGGCCGCGGCGTGCGGGTCTGGCACCGGAACCGGCTGGCTGAAGCGCAGGAGACGCTCGCTCGCGTCCCGGGCGTGACGATGCTGATCCACGACCAGGAATGCGCGACCGAACTGCGCCGCAAACGCAAGCGCGGGCTCGCCCCGGAACCGCCGCAGCACGCGGTGATCAACGAACGCGTCTGCGAGGGCTGCGGCGACTGCGGGGAGAAGTCGAACTGCCTTTCGGTGCAGCCGGTCGACACCGAGTTCGGCCGCAAGACGCGGATCGACCAGTCGTCGTGCAACAAGGATTTCTCGTGCCTGGACGGGGATTGCCCGTCGTTCCTCACCGTCCTTCCCGGCAAGAGCGCGGGGAAACGGCCACTTGCCGAACCGTTGGCGGCACCGCTTCCGGAGCCGAAGCGCACGGTCTCGGCTGAGCGCTTCACGGTGCGGGTGACCGGGGTCGGCGGCTCAGGCGTGGTCACGCTGTCGCAGATCCTCGCGACCGCGGCGAGCATCGCCGGGCTGCCGGTGCGGTCGCTGGACCAGACCGGGCTCGCGCAGAAGGGCGGTGCGGTCGTCTCCGACGTCAAGATCGGCGCGGCGCACGCGAACAAAGCGAGCGACGGCGAGTGCGACCTCTACCTCGGCGCCGACGTGCTCGTCGCCGCCGACCCGCGCTACCTCGCCGTCGCCGATCCGGGCCGGACCACCGCGGTGGTCTCGACGTCGAAGGTCCCGACCGGGGCGATGGTCGCCGACACCAGCGTCACGTTCCCGGAGGAAACGGCGTTGCTCGACCGGCTCCGCGAAGCGACCGGAACCGTGACCGCGCTGGACGCCCGGGAAATGGCCGAGGTGTTGTTCGGCCAGGACCAGTACGCCAACCTCCTGCTGACCGGGGTGGCCTACCAGCGCGGTGCGCTGCCGATTCCGGCCGAGGCGATCGAAGAAGCCGTCTCCCGCAACGGGGTTCGGGTCGAGACCAACGTGCAGGCGTTCCGCCGCGGTCGGCAGTGGGTCGCGGACCCGGGGGCGCTGGCGGCCGTGCTCGCGAGCTTGCGCGGAGAACCCGAACCGGAGCCCGCACTGACCCCGGAAGCCCGCGAACTCCTGTCCACTGTCGGCGAGAGCGCAGAACTGGCGCGGTTGCTGCGGGTCCGGGTGCCGGATCTGATTGCGTACCAGAACGTCGCTTACGCGCGGCGTTATGTGGAGCAGGTCGAACGGGTGCGCCGTGCCGAGTCCAGCGCGGTCCCGGGTTCGACGGCGCTGACCGAGGCGGTAGCGCGAAATCTGTACAAGCTCATGGCCTACAAGGACGAGTACGAGGTCGCGCGCCTTTCGCTGGATCCGGTGCAAGAACGCCAGGTCCGCGCGCGGTTCGGCGCTGACGCCCGCATCGCGTACCGGTTGCATCCGCCGGTGCTGAAGGCGCTCGGGATGCGCCGCAAGATCGAACTGGGACCGTGGTTCAAGCCGGTTTTCCGGGTTCTGGTGGCGGGACGGCGGTTGCGGGGCACCCCGCTGGACCCGTTCGGCCGCGCCGCGGTCCGGCGGCTGGAGCGCGACCTGATCGCCGAATACGAACGGGTCGTCGGGGAGCTGGCCGAGCGGCTGGACCCGGAAAACCATTCTCTGGCAGTGGAAACGGCTCTCTTGCCGGATCTGGTGCGCGGTTACGAGGACGTCAAGCTCGGCACGGTCGCGACATACCGGAGCACGCTCGCGCAGCGGATGGACGAGTTCCGTGCGGCGAAAGCCGGTGCACCGTGCTGAACGAACTCCGCCGGGCGTTGCCCGCTGGCCGGGTCCTCACTGATCCGGACGTACTCGCCGCTTACGCCCACGACGAGGCGGTCTGGGCTCCGCACGAGCTGCCGTTGGCTGTCGTGCGGGCGCACACCGCCGAGGAGATCCAGCAGACCGTGCAGGTGTGCCTGCGCCACCGCGTGCCGATCGTGCCGCGCGGGGCTGGCACGGGTCTGTCCGGCGGCGCGAACGCGGTCGCCGGCGGGATCGTGTTGTCCACCGAGCGGATGACCGCGATCCGCGAGATCAACGCCGCCGAGCGGCTCGCGGTGGTCGAACCCGGGGTCGTGAACGAAAGCCTGCGGTCGGCGTGCGCGGAACACGGCCTCTGGTACCCGCCGGACCCGGCGAGTGCGCCGTGGTCGACCATCGGCGGCAACGTCGCGACCAACGCCGGCGGGCTGTGCTGCGTCAAATACGGCGTCACCCGCGATTACGTGCTCGGGTTGGAAGTCGTCGCCGGGACAGGGGAATTGGTCCGGCTCGGCCGCCGGACCGCGAAAGGCGTGGCCGGATACGACCTCGCCGGGCTGATGGTCGGCTCGGAAGGCACGCTCGGCATCGTCACCGAGGTCACCGTGCGGCTGCGCGGCGCACGGGCCGCCGAACGCACGGTCGCCGGGTATTTCCCCAGCTTGTCGGCGGCGGGAGACGCGGTCGCGGCCGTCAGCGAGTCGGGTGTGGTGCCGTCGGCGCTGGAGCTGATCGACCGGCACACCCTCGCCGCGGTGGACGCCTGGAAGAACATGGGCCTGTCCGCCGAAGCCGAAGCGGTGCTGCTCGGCCGTACCGACGCGCCCGGCGAGGACGAGGCGAAGATGCTGACCGACTGCTTCACCGCGACCGGAGCCACCTGGGCGGCCGCATCGTCCGATGTGGACGAAGCCGAGGCGCTGTTCGCCGCGCGGCGGCTGGCATACCCGGCGCTCGAACGGCTGGGTCCGGTGCTCACCGAGGACGTCTGCGTACCCCGCGGCGCGGTGCCGGAAATGCTGCGTCGGATCGAAGCCATCGGCGTCCGGCACGCCGTGCGGATCGCGAACGTCGCGCACGCCGGGGACGGCAACCTGCACCCGGTGCTCGTCGTCCCGCCCGAGGAAAGGGCACGAGCGGAGGCCGCGTTCGAGGAGATCCTCGACGAGGCGATCGCGCTGGGCGGCACGGTCACCGGCGAACACGGCGTCGGCCTGCTCAAACGCGGCGGGCTCGCCCGGGAACTCAGCCCGGCGGTGCTGGCGATGCACGCGGCGGTCAAGAACGCGCTCGATCCGCACGGAATCCTCAACCCGGGCAAGGTGATCGCGTCGTGCGCGCCGTCGTCCTGAGCGCTCCGGGAGAGCTGGCGGTCGCCGAGGTGGACTGCCCGCAACCCGGCAGCGGCGAGGTCCTGGTGAAGGTCGCCGCCTGCGGAGTGTGCGGGCACGACCAGGCCGACCGGGCCGGTTTGCTGGACCTTCCGCTGCCTGCGGTGCTCGGCCACGAGATCGCCGGAACCGTCGTCGCTGGCGGGACCCGGTTCGCGGCCGGTGCTCGGGTCGCGGCGAAGCAGTTCGGCACCTGCGGCCGCTGCGAACCGTGCGTGACCGGCGATGAACTGCGCTGTCCGCAGCGTGCGTTCCTCTACGGCGGGTTCGCCGAGTACGCCGTGCTGCCGGAATCCGCCCTGCTCCCGGTGCCGCCCGGGGTGTCGCTGGCGGAGGCCGCAGTGGTCGCCTGCGCGGTCGGCACCGGACTGCAAGCTCTCCGGCGGGTGGCGCGGGTCAAGCCCGGCGAGACGGTCCTCGTCACCGGAGCCGGTGGCGGGTTGGGGTTGCACGCCGTCCAGGTCGCCGCCGCGCTCGGGGCGCGAGTGCTCGCGCTCACCGGGAACCCGGACAAGGCCGCGCAACTGGGGAATGCCGCTCAGGTGGTGCTCGCCGGGGACGCCGCCGGGCAGGACATCCTCGACCTGACCGGCGGCCGGGGCGTCGACGTCGTGCTTGACAACACGGGGTTGCAATCCGTGTTCCGCCGAGCTTTCCGCGCGCTCGCCCATGCGGGCCGGTACGTGCTGACCGGACAGGTCAGCGGGGAGCCGATCCGGGTCCATCCGGCTTTCGTGTTCGAGAAGGAAGCCGTGATCACCGGTTCGGGGTCGACGCTCATGCGCACCTTCGCCGAGGCGATGGCGTTGGTCGCCGAGGGCCGGGTGCGACCGGTGGTGAGCCGCTACCCGTTCGAAGACGCGGCGCGCGCTTTCACCGACCGGGTCGCCGGCCGCGCCGTGCTCGTCCCTTCGGGAGGACTGTCATGATCAGACCGTTGACCGGCACGCATGTTGTCGAGTGCGCGAGTTTCGTCGCCGGGCCGACCGGCGGCCTGACCCTGGCGCAATTGGGCGCCGACGTCGTCCGCATCGACCCGATCGGCGGCGGCAGCGATTACCTCCGCTGGCCGGTCGCGCCGACGGGGGAGAGCTACTACTGGGCCTCGCTGAACAAGGGCAAGCGTTCGGTCGCGATCGACCTGCGCGATCCGGAAGGCCGCGAACTGGTCCTCGCCCTGGCCACCGCTTCCGGCCGCGATCGCGGGATCCTGATCGACAATGCGGTCGGCCGCCCGTGGCTGGCCCGCGAACGGCTGGCCGCCCGCCGTCCCGACATGATCCACGTGCGCGTCCAGGGCTATCCGGACGGACGGCCCGCGGTCGACTACACGGTCAACGCCGAGGTCGGGGTCCCGGGGATCACTGGCAGCGGCGACTGGGCCGCCCCGGTGAACCACGTGCTGCCCGCGTGGGATCTCGTCACCGGGCTGAGTGTCGCGACCGGCGTGCTCGCCGCGCTGCACCACCGCGACCGTGCCGGCGAAGGGTCCTATGTGGAGCTCGCACTGTCCGACGTGGCTCTCGCCGGCGTCGCGAACCTGGGCTGGCTGTCGGAAGCCGCCGACCGGCACGGCGAACGGCCCCGGCACGGCAACCACGTCTACGGCAGTTTCGGCGTCGACTTCGCCTGCCGCGACGACGCCCGCGTGATGGTCGTAGCGCTCACCGACGGCCAGTGGCGCGCGTTGCAGTCGGCGACCGGGACCGCGGAGGTGTTCACCGCACTGGAGAAGGCAATGAACGCGGACCTGCGCGACGAGGCCGAACGGTATCGCCTGCGCGAGACCATCGCGGCAATCCTGCGGCCGTGGTTCGCCGCGCGCGACCTCGACGAGGTGGGCAAGGAACTCGACGCCGCGCGGGTCCTGTGGGGCCGTTACCGCGGGATGGCCGATCTCGTGGCCGAACACCGCGAGCGGGCACACGACGTGCTCGCCGACCTGCGACTGCCCAGCGGCAGCCCGGCCATCACGGCACGGTCGCCGTTGCGCTTCTCGGGCGAGCGCGGTCCCGCCGGGGCGTGCCCGGCGCTCGGCGCGGACACCGATTCGGTACTGGCCGAGGTGCTCGGCCTCACCGCCGCCGAACTCGGCGGCCTGCACGACCGGCGGGTCATCGCCGCGCCGGAAAACCCGTACAAGGAGGTACGTTGACCATCGATTCGAGCATCGCCCTCGACCGCACCCGGTTCTTCATCGACGGCGTCTGGACCGAGCCGAAGGGCACCGAGACGCACCTCGCCCTGGAAGCGGCTACCGAGAAACCGCTGGGCCGCGCCGCGCTGGGCTCCGACGCCGACATCGACGCTGCCGTCCGCGCCGCCCGCCGCGCCCTCGACGAGGGACCGTGGGGCCGGACCACCGCAGCGGAACGCGCGGCGACGATGCGCCGGTTCGCTGAGGCGCTGGCAGCCCGCGCTGCCGACACTGCCACCCTCGTCAGCCGGGAGAACGGCATGCCGATCGGGCTGTCGAACGCCTTCAACGGGGACGCGCCGGCCGGGCTGCTGACCATGTACGCGGATCAGATCGAGGCGGCGCAGCTGGAAGAAGTCCGGCCGAGCGCGTCCGGATCGACGGTCGTGCGCCGCGCCCCGGTGGGCGTGGTCGCGGCGATCACGCCGTGGAACTACCCGCAGGTGCTCGCGATGATGAAGATCGCACCGGCACTCGCCGCGGGCTGCACCGTGGTGCTCAAGCCGTCGCCGGAAACCGCGCTCGACGGGTACGTTTTCGCCGACGCCGCCGCGGAAGCCGGGCTGCCGCCGGGCGTGCTGAACGTCGTGGTCGCCGGTCGCGAAGCTGGTGCCGCGCTGGTGTCCCATCCGCTGGTGGACAAGGTCGCGTTCACCGGATCCACCGCCGCGGGCCGGACGATCGGCGCGGAATGCGGGCGGCTGATCCGCCGGTGCACGCTGGAACTTGGCGGAAAATCGGCGGCCATCGTGCTGGACGACGCGGACCTCGACACCTTCGTCGCCGGTCTCGACAACGCCTGCTTCCAGAACAACGGCCAAACCTGCACGGTCCAGTCGCGCATTCTCGCCCCGCGCTCGCGCTACGCCGAAGTGGTCGACGCGGTCGCGCAGTACGCGCGCGAAATGGTGCTGGGCGATCCGCTCGACCCGGCCGTCACCTGCGGTCCGATGGCCAGCAAAGCACAGCTCGACCGGGTCCTCGGCTACCTCGAACTGGGCCGCGCTTCCGACGCCCGGCTGGTAGCGGGCGGCGGCCGTCCCGCCGCGCTGTCCCGCGGCTGGTTCGTCGAGCCCACCGTGTTCGCCGACGTGGACAACCGCGAGCGGATCGCGCAGGAGGAGATCTTCGGCCCGGTCGTCACCATCACCCCCTATGCGGACGAGGACGACGCGGTCCGACTCGCCAACGACAGCGAATACGGACTCGGCGGCTCGGTCTGGACCGCCGACGAGGACCGCGGCCTCGCCCTCGCTCGCCGGGTGCGGACCGGGACCATCGGCCTCAACTACTACCTCCAGGACCTCGGCGCGCCGTTCGGCGGGATGAAGGGCAGCGGCGTCGGCCGAGAACTCGGGCCCGAGGCGCTCGACAGCTACCTGGAATTCCAGTCCGTCTACGCCAGCGCCGCCCAGCTCTGACCCAGAGCTGCCCCGGGGCCGCCGCACGCGGCCCCGGGGACTGACCGCGGAGGAGAAGACCCTTGTCCACTGTTCGACGCCTGCGCTCTGTCGCGCTCGCCCTCGCGCTTGTCCTGCCCCTGACCGCTGTCCCGGACGCTGCCGCCACCACCCGCTACCGGGTCCAGCGGCTGGTCACCGGCACCACGCTGCACTCGCCGAACGGCATCGCCGTCGCCCCGAACGGAGACCTGCTCACCGCGAGCCTCGCCAGCGAAACCATTTCCGCAGTGGACCCCCGCACCGGACGGAACCGCACTCTCGTCGGTCCGCGCGACGGTCGTTCCGACGATCTCGCGGTAGCCCCCTCCGGCGAACTCCTGTGGACCGACCCGGTCGGCGGTGTCGTGAAAGGCCGTGCACCGGACGGCCGGATCCGCACCGTCGCCCGCGACCTTCCCGGAGTCAACTCCATCGCGTTCGACCGCTCCGGCCAGCATCTGTACGTCGGGCAGCTGACCTTCGCCGACGCGCTGTGGGAGATCGATCCCGCAGGCCAGGCCGCGCCCCGGCTGGTCGCGCGCGATCCGGGCGGGCTCAACGCGTTCGCCTTCGGACCGGACGGCATGATCTACGCGCCGCGTTCGAAATACGGGGAAGTCGCCAGGGTCGATCCGCGAACCGGAGCGATTTCCGTGCTCGCTCAAGGATTCCGTCAACCGGTCTCCGTCCGCTTCGACGCGCAAAACCGCCTCTACGCGCTCGACGGCGCGACCGGCCAGCTGGCCCGGATCGACCCGGCCGGCGCCAAGCACACCGTGGCGATGCTGCCTGCCGCCGATGACAACATGATCATCGACTCCACCGGGCACGCTTACGTCAGCAATATGGCCGACAGTTCCGTCTCCCGAGTGGACCTGAACACCGGAACCGTCAGGGCCATTACGTCGAGTCGGCTCGCCTTTCCGTTCGATATCGCCTCCGACGGGCGGACGCTCTACGTCGCCGACGCGACCGCGCTGCGCACCGTGAACCCGCGTACCGGTGCGGTCGGCGAAATCCAGCGGCGGTTGTCGTCCTCTCTGGAGTTTCCGTCCGGGATCAGCGTCACCGCAGCACATTTCGTGCTCACGTCGGAGCTGATCGGGTCGGTTCAGGTGGTGGACCGCCGGACCGGGAAGGTCGTCCGCGAGGTGCACGGACTCGACAATCCCGCGGACGCCGTCGAGCTGTCCGACGGCAGCCTGGTGATTTCCGAACCCGCAAACGGAAGGCTGCTGCGCGTCGTCGGCGAGGAAATCCGTCCGCTGGCGGAGAACCTCGGCACACCAACGGGCCTCGCCGTCACGAAGCGCGGGACAGTCCTGGTCGCCGATGCTCAGGGCCGTCTCGTCGAGGTCGAACCCGCCTCGGGGAAGGTCGTCGAACGAGCTGCCGGACTCGGCGGACTGCGGGCGGTCGCGGTGCGGCCGGACGGATCGGCTGTCGTCCTCGACGCCACCGGACACCGCGTGCTTTCGGTGAACCGGCAAGGAAAACCCGAGGTCCTCGCGGCCAGCCTCGACGTCGGCTACCTGGACGTCCCGTACGCCCGTTCCGGCGGTCTCGCTCTCGGCTCCAACGGAACGGTCTACGTCGCCGCGGACCGGCACAACGCCGTCGACGCGATCCGGAAGACGCACAGATGACCGCACGGGAGTTCCGGTTCGGCGTCAACCTGCTGACGCCGTCCTCAGGCGCGGAATGGCAGGCGCGGTGCCGCGAAGCCGAAGACCTCGGCTATGACGTCATCGCGGTCGCCGACCACCCCGGCATGCCCGCGCCCTTGCCCGCGCTCGTTTCGGCGGCCGAAGTCACCACCCGGCCGCAGCTCGCGGTGTTCGTGCTCAACTCCGGGTTCTACAACCCGGTGCTGCTGGCCCGCGATCTCGCCGGAACGGACGCGCTTCTCGACGGACGCCTCGAGATCGCGCTCGGAACCGGCTACGTCAAAGCCGAATTCGACCGCGCCGGGATTCCCTGGCGCACCGCGTCCGAACGCGTCGACCACCTCGAGCGCACGGTGCTGGAGGTCGGGCGGCTCCTCGCCGACCCGGACCACCGCCCGAGCCCAGCGCGGCGGCCGCCGCTGTGCGTCGCAGGCAACGGCGACCGGGTCCTGCGGATCGCCGCCGAACACGCCGACATCGTCGCCTTCAGCGGGGCCGCACCCGGGCACCGCCCCGGCATGCTCCGGTTCCTCGGCCCGGACGCGCTCGCCGCGCGCGTGGATCACGTGCGGCAAGCGGCCCCGCACCGCTTCGACGCCCTCGAACTCAACCTGCTCGTCCATGCCGTCGCCCTCGACGGCGAGCGTCAGGCCGCAGTCGAGCGGTTGCCCCGGTTCGAGGCGCACCCGATCGATCTGGCGCAAGTGCCCACCGTCTTTTCCGGACCTCCGGCGGAGATCGCGGAAACCCTTCATCAGCACCGGAAGACGTTCGGCATCAGCTACGTCACGGTGCCCGAACCGGCGATGCGCGACTTCGCGCGCGTCATCGCCGAAGTGAGGAGCTGACCCTGATGGCTCGTTTGGCCCGGACCGCCGGTCTGACCGATGTGCAGCAGGAGATCCTGTCCACGGTGCGTTCGTTCGTGGACAAGGAGATCATTCCGCACGCGCAGGCTCTGGAGCACGCGGACGAGTACCCGGCGGAGATCGTCGAGGGCATGAAGGAGATGGGCCTGTTCGGGCTCACCATCCCGGAGGAGTACGGCGGTCTCGGCGAATCGCTGCTCACCTACGCGCTGGTGGTCGAGGAGATCGCGCGCGGCTGGATGAGCGTTTCCGGCGTGATCAACACGCACTTCATCGTGGCGCACATGATCAAGCAGCACGGGACTGCGGAGCAGAAGCAGCACTTCCTGCCCCGGATGGCGACCGGCGAGGTGCGCGGCTCGTTCTCGATGTCGGAGCCGGATCTCGGCTCCGATGTCGCGGCGATCAAGACCCGCGCTAAGCGCGAGGGCGACGGCTACGTGATCGATGGCGCGAAGATGTGGCTGACCAACGGCGGTTCGTCGAACCTGATCGCGTTGTTGGTGAAGACGGACGAGGGTGCGGAGAAGGCGCATCAGAACCTGACGACGTTCCTGGTGGAGAAGCCGTCCGGGTTCGGCGAGGTGCTTCCGGGCCTGACGATTCCGGGCAAGATCGACAAAATGGGCTACAAGGGCGTCGACACCACCGAAGCGGTGTTCGACGGCTTCAAGATCGGCGCCGACAAGGTCCTGGGCGAGGCTCCGGGCAAGGGCTTCTCGTACATGATGGACGGTGTCGAGGTCGGCCGCGTGAACGTCGCGGCGCGCGCGTGCGGGATCGCGATCCGCGCCTTCGAACTCGCTGTCGCCTACGCGCAGCAGCGCACGACGTTCGGCAAGCCGATCGCGCAGCACCAGGCGATCGCGTTCAAGCTCGCGGAGATGGCGACCAAGGTCGAGGCCGCGCACCTGATGATGGTCAACGCCGCACGGCTCAAGGATTCCGGCGCCCGCAACGACGTCGAGGCCGGGATGGCGAAGCTGATCGCCAGCGAGTACTGCGCCGAGGTGACCCAGGAAGCGTTCCGGATCCACGGCGGTTACGGCTACTCCAAGGAATACGAGATCGAGCGGCTCATGCGCGAAGCGCCGTTCCTGCTGATCGGCGAGGGCACCAGCGAAATCCAGAAAACCATCATCAGCCGCGGCCTCCTGCGCACATTTGGCCGACCTTAGGAAAGACTCGTCGTGGAAAGTCGGCCGGTGAAGTGGGTCCCTTGCTTCGATATCGAAGCAACGACGGCGGGCTCGGGTTCCGGGTTCTTGGTCGGTGCCTCGATTGTGGGAGACAGCCGGTTTTGGAGCACCGACACGATCGCTCTGCTCAAGCCGTCGAATGTGATTTCGTACAGACCTTAAGAACTGCTGTCCAGGCTTCCGCTGCACGTCGCTCTCACGGTTGAGGCGAGAGCGTCGAAGAGGGGTCCAGTCGTTCGCGTGCATCTGCCGGCGGGCGTGAGCCGTCCGCGATGAGGTTTCGGGACGCGCGGGCCGATGTACGTTTTCACAGTGGTGCCGGGCCCTCAACTGCTCTCCAGGGGTGCCCAGTGGTGATCGTCGCGACCATGAGCCGAGTTCCGCTGTGGACGGCGCGCGTGCCCCTGCGTCGTTCAGGACGTGTCGGACGACCAGCACCATCACGAGCGTCGCCGGCGCACTCGAGGCCGACGTCTTCCTCGTTGCCGCCGGGGGGCGCTGTACGAGGTCGCGGCTGCCGGTGACGCCGGTCGTCTCGCTCAACATGTCCTGCCAACTCGCCGACGTCCGCCTCGACGCCGCACCCGGCCGCCTCGTTCTCTCCGACTGCTCCGTCGCGATTCGCCTCGCACTCGAGTGCGGAGCGGGTTTGCTCGCCGCCGAACAGGTCGGTGTGGCCCGCTGGTGCTTGGAGACGACCGTCGAGTACCTCAAAATGCGCCGTCAGTTCGGCCGCGTGGTCGGCGGGTTCCAAGCCCTGAAACACCGGCTGGCCGACCTGTACACGAGCGTCGAATCGCCGCCGCAGCAGCCCAGTACGTCGCGGCGCCCCTCGCAACGGGCGAGACCCGGACGTGCCGGTCGCGGTGGCCGTCGCACAGGCCCACTGCAGCGACGTCACCGTCGTGGCCGCGGAGGAAGCCGTTCAATTGCACGGTGGTATCGGGATGACCTGGGAACACCCGGCACACCTCTACCTCAAACGCGCCAAGTCGGACCAGATCGCGCTCGGGACTTCAGGCTTCCACCGCTCCCGGCTCTCGGCGTTGATCGACCTTCCATCTTGATCAGCGGCGGCCACTTCGACGCGCGAGTCCCGCGCCGAGGACGGCTGCGAATGCTCCTGGACAACTGTTGTCGAGGGCGGTTTCTCATCGACGTCCCGGCAACGCTGGCGTCGATGCCGTGGTGGCCGGGTTCGAGGCCGCGTGGGTGTTCTTCGGCGGCGTGTTCGCGGTTGTGTTCCCGGACAAGATGAAAGCGATCGTGGTGCAGGCCGACGCGATCGATCCGCGGTTGAACGAGGCGGTCCGCGAGCACGCCCAGTCGCGCGGGTCGTGACGCGGTGCGACCCGGCTGGTTGTTGGTCTGTTCGGGCGGCGCTCGTTTGTTTCTCGTCATCGGCTGGTCTTCGTGCGGTCCCGGTTGCGGGCCGGCGGAGGGAGTTGCGGTGGGTGGGTTGAGCGGTGCGGGTTTTGCGAGTGCGGTGGCTGCGCGGCGTGGCGGGTCGCGCGCGTCTGGCCGGGTCGTGAGTGGTGTGCGGTTCGCGTTCTACGGGCGGATGTCGACTTCCGATTTTCAGGATCCGCGGACGTCACGTGGATGGCAGCGTGCGGTGGCGGATGAGCTGGTGGAGGGGGTCGGGAAGGTTGTGGTGGAGTTTTTCGATGAGGGCCGGTCGCGGCGGTGGTCATGGGAGGAGCGTCCGGCGGCGTCGGATCTGTTGGCGGCCGCGGAGCGCGGGGATCGCGGGTTCGATGCTGTGGTGGTGGGGGAGTACGAGCGGGCGTTCTACGGCGATCAGTTCCGGGAGGTGGTCGCCCGGCTGGGCGCGGTGGGTGTGCAGGTGTGGTTGCCGGAGGCCGGCGGCCTGGTGGAGCTGGGCAGTCCGGTGCATCAGGCGTTGATGACGTTGCTGGGTGCGCAGGCGCAGCGCGAGGTGGTGCGGGCGCGGCACCGGGTGATGGCGGCGATGGCTGCGCAGGCGCGGGTGCAGGGGCGTTTTCTCGGTGGTCGTCCGCCGTACGGGTACCGGTTGGCCGACGGTGGGCCGCATCCGAACGCGGTCCATGCGCGATGGGGTCGGCGTGTGCATGTGATGGAGCCGGATCCGGCGACGTCGGGGTGGGTGCGGTGGATGTTCGCCGAGCGCGCCAGGGGCAGGTCGATCGCGTCGCTGGCGCGGGAACTGAACCAGCGTGGTGTTGCGTGCCCGTCGGGCGTCGACCCGGCGAGGAACTCGCACCGGTCGGGTGCCCGGTGGATTGTCCGCACAGTGGCGATGATCCTGGAGAACCCGCGTTACACCGGCCGGCAGGTGTGGAACCGCCAGTCCACGAAAGGGCACGGCGCGGGCGGACGGCGTGGGGGTCGCGGCTCGGGTGCGGTGCGCCGGAACACCGCGGGGGAGTGGGAGGTGTCCGAGCGTCTGGCGCATGCCCCGCTGGTGGACGAGGCGACGTTCGTTGCTGTGCAGCGGATCCGGGCCGGACGCCGCGCCAAGGACGGCGGCACGCGCGAGTACGCGTTGTCCGGGCTGGTGGTGTGCGGGGTGTGCGGTCGTCGGATGGAGGGGCACTGGGTCCACGGCCGGCCGGGGTATCGGTGCCGTCACGGCTACAGCACCGCCGCGCCGCGCCCGGTCGACGGGCCGCGCAACGTCTACGTCCGCGAGGAACACCTGCTGCAGACCGTGGCAGGACTGATTCCGGCGGACGAAGCGGCTGACCGCAGCCCGCGCGCGATACAGGAGGCTCTTCGCGACCGGGGTCTGGAGATCTTCTGCGGTCGCGCGACGCGCGAACTCCGACCGGCCGCGGCGCGAGAAGTCGTCTGCCCCGGAGGGCCGCCGGGGCAGCTTGCGCTCGACGTGGACTGCGGCCCCCTCGCCGGCGCGCCATCGGCGCACCGGACGGAGCCCGCCGAGGAGCACGACCGCCCGTTCCCTGCAGCCGACGAGCGACCGGTATCACCGGGCCGCGACCGTCTACCGGCATAAATTTACCCCACGGATCTGAAAATCCGTGGGGTATGGGAGTGTCCGAGCGAGTTGCACACTAACCACACGCCTCCAGTTGCCCAGTTGACAGCGCGGCTGAGCCGGAAGCCGCTGCAGATGCGAGGTGCAACGGCCGACCATGCAACACTGACGGTTGGGAGTCCCTACCGGTGCGAGCTTGGCCAGTGCCTTCAGGAGACTGCACGACTTATGTCGAGCGCGAAAGGAACGATCTTCAGCTCCGGTTCATGGCTGCGAGCCTGCTCTGTTAGTTCTTGCATAAGGTTCGCCAGGTCCAGGCGGTCCTGTCGCCACGGTGGCGGACGTTGTGCCGGATCGACCCAGTAAACCAGGTAGATGCCACACCGCAGACCGGTCTGCTCAAGATATCGCTCAACCAACTGACCATGCAGCGCGGTGAGCAACTCTCTGTGATTGACGAGTTTTGCCTCGGCAATCACCGTCGCCTGGTGGCGGGGGTGGGTGTCGGTCGAGACGGCTGCCGTGAGGTCGATGCGAGTACCGATTCCCCTGTCGGTGGGACGTCGTACCTGGAGTTCGCGACCCACGACAGCGCCACCCCCAAGGCGCTGCTCCAGATTGCGTCGAAGCCAGTCGGATATATCGTCTTCAGACTTCGGATTCGGGACGGTTCCGAGATTCCACAAGTCACGGTAAGCCTCGCGACTAATTACATGCTGGAGGTCGCGAAGAGTCTCGACAACAACCGTTTGCAGGTCTTCGTCATTGCGCACTATTCGCGCGTCGGCGCGGCCTAGCAATTGCAATAGTTCTGCTGGCTCAATCGGAATAAAAGTCAAATCCGTGGCGCGATCGCGAGCCCTCCGAATGCAGCGGGAAAGGATCCACCGATCAGTGTCGTGTCGACCCTGATTGAGGGATTCAATAACATCGACGAGACCACGCTCAACAAGCTCGCCGAGAACTCCGTCCCGAGCTCTTTCTGGGCCGCGCCTCCGATGAGATTTACTGTCCCATGGGGCGTCGAGATGCGGGGGATATTGATCGAGAAGAATCTCAGCAATTAGGCTGACTTCCGAATTGCTCAACGCGTTAATATTGAAGTGGGACGCGACTTTCGATAGCTCGCTTGCGGCAAGTTCGCCATCATGGTGTAGCTTGATTACCAATTCAGGTTTCAGTACGACAAGACCCCGCAGGGCCTTGTCTGCTAATGTGGGCTGAGCGGTCCTCCACAACTCCAAGCAAAAATCAGATGCTACCGCAGGAACTTCTTCTACAAGCAAGTCCACGAGAGTTGCACCGAGGTTTCCTCGGTAGTCACCTCGCAGTAGATTTGCCATCAAATGCGGAGCCAACTCTGGCATAAGGTTTCGATATGTGTCAGATTGAGGCAACCATTCAGAATCGGCCGGTAACGCTGCAAGTGCAGCCTCAGCGAGATGTGCGCGAGCAGTCGCTGGCGCAAAACCAAGGAGCGCTTGGCGAAGTTTTCGGCCTCCGTCTTCATGGTCATTGTTCCAGGCCGTCACGATGGGTACAGCCCAGTGTTGCCACACAGCGACCTCGAGTTGCCGAAGAGCCTCTTGCCGATGCGCAGTAAGCGTAGTGAGAAAGAAGACGCCAGACCAATCTGGCATGACCTCAAGATCGTTGATCTGCTGCAGGTGCTCGGGAGCGACGCTTGGCTTGTGTTGTTGGAGGTAGCGCATGCCAAGGTCGAACACGGCCTCGCGCTCCGCGTCATCGAGGAGCTGCCACCCAGGGCGGCACGTAAAATCATGAGTAAAAAGATCGTCGTGATAGTGATTGCCCCGAGATAGGGCAACAGGCAGGCACCACCACTGGTTAACATCTGCCTTGGCAGCTTCGAGGGCTCCGGTCAAGTGCTCTCGGCGACGACGGGCGCGTTCGACACCTTCACTTTCCATGCGCAGCTCGCGCTCGCGAAATCGCCGACGTTGCTGAGCGATCGACGAATAAACATCCACTGTGCCGCGAAAAATCGCTGTTGTCAAGAAGGCTGGATGATCTTCCCTCATCGCGAGGACAGCATCGGCCTGGTTGCAGCTTGGTTCGCGAATGAAGTAGCTGAGGATTTCACTCAACGCTGGCCAACTTGCCGCAGGGAGGTTAGGTAAACTGGCTAGCAGATAGTCGGCGTCGTCCTTTGTGGCGAGGTGAGACGTGATCAGGTCGTACGCGCTAGTCGAGTCCAACTTTTGAGCCGTCAGGACCAAAAGTTGTCGCCGTTCCTCACTTGGAGCCGTCACCCAAGGTGGTTGACGACGTGAATTCCATGGGCTTTGGGACAACGGGGAAATCAGATTCGCGACGAAAGAAGCTAGTGCGGGTAAGACCTGTTCTGCCTGTCGGTTTCGCCAGGCAACCTCGACGAGTCGCTCCGGAAACTGACCATAGTTGTCCTCGTCGGCCGAGCCTGTCAACTGAGACGCCCATTCGAGCACCTCGGGTAAATCGCCAGCCGAGAACTGATCGGGCAAGCGACTTAGAAGCATTAGGTAGGCACCAACCAGCGAGCGATTAGTCCGGGGCCTCAGTACCTCAAGCAGGTCTGCAACATCAAGCAGGCGAGGATACGTAGCCTCGATCGCCGCAGCCAACAGCTCGTCGTCCGGATCGTGCGCGGCGTCGAGCTTCAGCAGCGGAGACAGCCTGCTGACGTTGGCGGAATCTTCAGACGTCGCAACTGCGGCGATCGCCGGACGGCGTGCCCATGCTGGCCAAGTCTCTCTCAACGCCTCGACGAGAAGTTTTTCCGCAACGCCCTTGCAACCTGTCGTTTCGGCCAACCGGGCTACCCACCAGAGGTGCCCGGCGTCGGTTAGGCCATCGTCAAGGTGCTGGATAAGGACAGATTCAAGCGTCGCGTGCCCCAGCGAGGACAAGTCGTATCCCCATTCTGGCTCAGAGTCGCCTGTACGCGCGGTCTCAAGAAGTGCTGAAATGATCAAGCCACGGACCTCGCCTGACGGCAATTCCACTCCGGCCTGAGCCAGCAAGTGCGCGTTCGCTGGTACGAGGTCGTCCGCCAGGTCAGGCCGAAGCGCGAGCAGCCAAGCGAGGACACCACCGAGGACGCCGGGAACCTGCCCGCCAGGTCCAGCTCGGAGCAGGTCTCTGATCTGTCCGCGGGTCACGCTTGACCGCTGAGTCACATACCGTGCAGCAAGGTACTCTGCGTATTGCTGATGACGGAAAGCCAATGAGCTACCGACCGCAGCGTCGAACAGAGCGGTGTTGAGCACCTCGGCATACGCCTCAGGCCCGATCGTCACACCCGGCTCGTCCGGCTCAGGAGTTGACGGAAGTGCCGACACCTCACTGCGGCCTGGCGCAACCGGCTCGCTTGACAGTGCGTAACGATTGATGCTGCCAAACACGACCATTGCGGCCATGCGCATAGCAATCCGAAGCATTCGATCAAGCGAGAGGGTCGGGTTAGCTGTCGGAGCAGCGTCGGCCAACAGACGCTCAACTTCGTAGGCGATCGCGGCCAACGGACTGTCTGGCAAAGTGCCGTTGTCACGCCACTGCTGCGCGGCGGCCTGAAATCGCAGAGCCGAGCCTGCAAGCCGGCCGAGCTTCGCTTTGATGACGATATCGATAAATTCTTTCGGTGCATCCACCCGTTCGCAAAGCGCTTCGGCGGCGGCGCGAGTCAGGGGTAAGAGCGCAAACTCCCGGAACTCGATCTGCGCGGCAGATAACGCCTGAGATAGATGCGCGTCCCAGGCTGCTGGTCGGCACGCTAGCCGCCATTGAATGGGGCGGGCTTGGGGCCTCACGACGTGCGACCGCAAGATACGGAGCGCAGCAGGTTCTTCGCGCGCGGCGACGTCCAGCCCGTCAAGGTAGACCGGTTTCCCGACGTCGATAGCGGCGTCCAACTCACGGTGCATGCCGCTCTTGTCGTGCAGACTGAGGTCAATGACCGTCGCGTCGGACTCGCAACTCCTTAGAGCTTCGAGCACCGTTGTCTTCCCAGCACCGCCCGGCGCGAGCAAGACAAAGCTGCCCGCGCCAACTAGGTCGGCTACAGGGACGGGCTGCGAGCCCCTATACCACCAGGCGATATCCTCGCTCAAGACTTGGAGGAAACCATGCTCATCGAGGACTCTTTCAACTCCCTCGGAGGACAATCGGACGTACCGATCCAGTCCAGCCGGCAACCTAGCTGACACTGTCCTCCTTCATTGCCTCGTGGAGGCACGCAGTCTAGCTGGCACGAACGCACGGCGCGGACCGATGGCGTCCCACGACTCGCGCCGGCACCACGTCCATAGCACTAAGGTGCTGAGACGAGCTACAAACTATCCAGATGTGTTCAGCTAGCTCCATGAACAGCTGCCGAGCCTAGCGAGCCTTCGCGCTCGACAGCGTTCTCAGGGCCTAGTTCACTTCCTCGGCCGGCCGAGGAAGCCACTTCGCGCCTTGTACGAGCTCCGCCGCTCGAAGCATCTCCATCCTTGAGTCTCAGCAACCGTCTGACTACACCGTGACGAGTGCGGTCGGCCGCGCAATCGGATGAACAGCAGTACAGGTCGATTCGATCTGTAAGACCGAATCGAACTTCGCACGCTAAGTAGTCGGGCGCACACAAAGCGAATGACTCGTGGGCGACGGGCACGGTGTCAGTGAGGCAATTTCCAACCAATTCTGCCCTGAACATGCCATCAGCGCCCGATTTCTCCACAGGGTCATCAAGATCGACAAAGGTCCGGACCTCAGGCAGATGACCTAGGCAGTCAAATCTGGCAAGATTGCCGGGGTGGTAGCGACTACGAAGACGCATGTGCGCGAGGCTCTACTGAGCTTTGAGCCCGACCGCTTCACCAGCCACTTCGTACTTGACCGCGTTCCCTGGTTCTGGCCGGACCGCTCCTCGTATGTCGAATGGAAGTGTGAGTTGGCTGCAGGCTTAGACGTCGATCCGTACGCCATCGTGGTCGTCGGTAGCGCTTGCACGGGAGTCACCCTAAACCCAAATAAGGAACTATTTAGGGAATTTACCCCTAAGTCTGACATTGATGTAGCTATTGTTAGTTCATATCATTTTGAGCTTGCATGGAAAACGCTAAGAGAAATGGGAAGCAGGGGTCATATACCAACCGCAAGCGAGAGGCGCGCCAGAAAGAAGCATCGATCCTACCTTGTCTTCGATGGAACAATTGCCACGGACTGGATCCTTCGTGATCTGCCGTTCGGGAAAGCTTGGCAGGCGGCCTTTGATGCGGCAGAACTCAAGCTCCCTATGAGCGGAAGCCATGAGGTAAAGGGCAGGATATATCGCGACCTGCAGGATCTGAGGGCCTATCAGGTGAACAATATAGAACGCCTGAAGAAGGACTTATCGATCCCCGGCGACGATATTGATGAAGGCGAGGGCGAACCCCTGCCTGTCAGTGATTAGAGTAAAGTCTAACGGGAAGATGATATTAAACAAATGTCCTCAATAACTCCGCCGAATGCTCGTTTTCTTGACGCTACCCAATATACTGTTTCCTGGTTTTGGAAGCGGCTCAACGCAGACGAACTGGACATGAAACCACCCTACCAGCGAAAACCTGTATGGCAGGAGCAGCAAAAGGCCTTCCTTGTTGACTCGATCATTAATGGGTATCCAGTTCCTGAGATCTACCTGCAAACAACAATCTCCCACGAGGGGGACGAGGTTCATACCCTCGTGGATGGCCAGCAGCGAATCCGTGCATGCATGGAGTTTATCGCTGGTGATTTTCCCCTGGGAGAGGCGACCCCAGAACTGGAGGGAAAGTACTTCGACGACCTCAGTGAAGAAGTCAGGCTTCGCATTTTTCGGTACAAGTTCGTGATCAGATCATTGCCCGAGCTCAATGAATCTGAGGTTCGCGACATTTTCGGGCGCCTAAATCGAAATAACGTCGCACTTAATCGGCAAGAGTTGCGGCATTCGACTTACTGGGGTCCATTCATATCTGCAATGGAAGAGTTTGCTCAAGACTCTTTCTGGTTAAAGTCTGGATTATTTACCACTAATGCAGTTCGTCGAATGCTAGATATTGAGTACGTCAGCGAGATAATAACTGCTGGTCTCTATGGGCTTCAGAACAAAAAGCAGCGGCTGGACTATTATTACGCGGAGTTCGAAGCGGATTTCCCTGACTACGAGCACGCGCGTCTAGTTTTCGACAAGATCATCGCTCAGCTAAGAGTGCTACTCGATTGGCCGAATCCTACGCGCTGGAGCAGGAAGGTCGATTTCTACACCCTATTCGTCGAACTATGGAACCAGCAAGATAAACTGCCTTTGAATGCGGGGGATGCCGCAGAGGTGTCGGCCCGATTAATCGAAATGTCTAGCGGTGTCAGTCATGTTCTGTCCTTGGAAGCAGACGATCAGTCAACGCAAGAGCCAGCATTTGTAATATACGCTCGAGGTGTCCGAAACTCCAGTGATATCGGAAGTCGCCGACTGCGTTCGCGAGGGATTCGCCAGTATATTTGGGGCGAAGACGCTTTGCCTGAAAATGAAGTCGACAAACTTCTCGATAGCGCCGAGCGCAAGAACTCAAACCCTCATCTAAGTCGCCTTCCAAGTGCCGAATCGTTGATGTCAGCAGATGCTGACGAGGAGGAAGAAGAGGAAGAGGAGTGAGAGGCCGGAACTCACCTGCGGCGACACAAGGATGCTAGAACTGAACCGGGTGTCGGCGGGAGGACGAGCGTTCTCCCATGGCTGGCCGCGATCCGCCGGACTAGCTCGATGTCTGCATCAAATGGACTGCTGGCTTGGCGCGGGTTAACCGCGAATATGCCGAGGCCTCGTTGTCCGCAGTAGACGACTGATTCTCCGCTGTTCATGGAATATCGGTCGAATGCCGTCGTGAGGCCGGCTTGCCAGGCGAGATCGGCAGGGACAATGTGAAGCGCGAGTGATCGTGCCGATGCGGCAGCGCGGGCAAAGGGTCGTGGGGTTTCGCTTGGGCTCCCGATCTCGTTGCGGAGAGCGTGATCGGTTATGAATGCCTCCAGCGGGGCAGGCTGCCTGTCCGGATGCAGCGGTGGGATCCGCAGCACCTCTGGGATAGCGAATGGACTCCAAGAGACGATCGCATGCGCAGACTCATCGTGCGCGCCGAGAGCTGCGCTTCGGGCCGAAGACTCCGGGGTTCCGCGGACTACCCAGCACTGTTCTGCTGTGCCGTTGGCTATGCGGAGAATGTCGCGCCTTACCTCGCCGACGACACCGATCGCGCCGAGGATGCCGGCGACGTCCGCGAGGCTCGGTGTGCGGCGCGCTTGTTCCCAGCTGGACACCATCGCGGGCGCAACGCCGATTCGGCGTGCCAGCTCGCGGAGTCCGAAGTTGGCGTCGATGCGCGCGTTTCGGAGACTGGCTCCGAGGATGCGCGTTCGAGGAGTCGGGGGCATCGCGGTTCGGGTCTCTCCGGTGCTACCGCGATAGCGCAGGATGATTCGGCGGGATCGGGAAGCCGTTGGCGCGGCGGTACTGGTAGTCGCAGTGGACGCACGTGACGAGGACGCAGTTGGGGTCGCGGCTGTCGCGTGACTTGAAACCGGCCGGTGCGGTGAGGCCACACAGCATGGTCACGTCTTCGCCGGGGTCTGGGACTGAGTCGAGGATGGCGCGATGCCACACGCCGTCCACAACTGGGTGGACGTGATCGAGATCGATGAAGATCAGCGCTTGCATGAGGATCCCCGTACCGGTGGTTGGTGCGTCTCGGAGCTGTCACAGCGTGCCGGGTGGCTGCGGAGTGGCGTGACACGATGAAAGCGGCGTTGAGCTGGGCGAACCACGGTTGTGACGACTGTGACGTGTCCCAGGCCCACGCTCGCTGGAGCGCCCCAGATGCCTAGTTCGGGCCGGAGACGACTGCCGCGGCTGGTGTCACAGCGTTTCGGCGCCAACTGGCATCTGACCTCTCCTCGACAGCCTGCAATCTGTTGAAATCATTCAATGCGTGCAGCCGGTGTGAGACCAGGGCGCTCGTGTGGCAAGGCTGTAGCACATGTGTGGATGACCTGCGTCTGCATTTGCTATCGTCCAACTTGGCTGGCCGGAAGGGGTGAGGTGCAGCGATGGCGGAGCGGCGAGAAGCGCTGATTTTGGCTCGCGAAGACGCTGGTCATACGCAGGAGACGCTCGCCGCGGTGCTCGGCGTCGATCGGACGACCGTTGCGCGCTGGGAATCCGGTGGGCATCGTCCGTTGCCGCATCAGTGGCCGGAGCTGGGAAGGGTGCTCGGGCGGCCGGTCGCGGAGGTGCGGACATTCTTCGTGCAAGGCGCGCCCGAAGCGGGAGGCTCCGCGCTTACGTCGGCGTTCGAATGGCTGGACAAGTCGGCGGGCTGGGCTGCGGGGACAGCTCGGCGCGCTGTACGACCGAAGTCGGGCCGTGAGCGTCAGATCGGTCGCCGAGCTGAGGAGGCGGAGGTACTTCGACAGTTCTACGGCACTCCCGAAGGCGAACACTGCTACTTCGGTGCGGAGGTCGGGGGCGAACTGGTCACCACGAGCGTGGTGACCAGACCTGACTGGATCAATCTTCGCTGTTCGTTGGACGCCCAGCGGGATGTGCTCGTGCTTGAGGCGCGAGTTGCGGCAGAGCAGCGGGCTGGGACGACGGATGCCGCACTGGCTCGCCTGGCAGAAGCAGCGACAGCGGACGTCCGGATTGCCGACCGGCCGCTGTACCGGCTGCTCGACGTTGATGTTTGCGCCGGTCACGTCGGTGGCACAGTGGGCACTACGTCGTTTGTCGAGTACGCGTTGGGTCCGGACCTGCTCGAACGGGAGTTAGCGGCTGGCGAGACCCAGTTGCGGAGCGAGCTGCTGCCAGACCTTGCTGGTGTTCTCGACGTGCGCAGTCGTCTTTGTGCCGGTGGCGTCCTAGCCCTGACGGCTATCGCCCGACCGGCGGATCGCCTGCGCGGTGAGGCTGACTATCTCCTGCTGGTCCAGGAACGATCCCGCCATGTGGTCAACGGCTCCGGGCGACTCGCCGTCATTCCGAAGGGGTTCCACGGCCCGCTCGCGGACCAACGCGGAGATGCGCGGATCAGTGCAACGCTCAGGCGTGAGCTGGAGGAAGAGCTGTTCGGCCGGGACGACGTCGACACCACGACGGAGGTGCAGCGCGCGGCCGATCCGATGCACCCGACGCGGCTCTCGGAACCGATGCGGTGGTTGACGGCGGAGCCGGGTCGGATGCGGATGGAGTGCACGGGGTTCGGGTTCAACCTGGTCAGCGGCAACTACGAGTTCGCGGCGCTCGTCGTGATCGAGGACGAAGAGTTCTGGCCGCGGTTCGGCGGAGTGGTCGAGGCGAACTGGGAAGTCTCTGGCCTGAGGCAGTACTCGTCGCTCGACCGCGAACTCGTCGGCGAGCTGATCACCGATGAGAAGTGGACGAACGAGGGCCTGTTCGCCTTCCTGCTCGGCCTGCGCCGATTGTCGGAGATCGGCGGTGCGCGGGTGTCGCTGCCACCGATTGACCTACGTTGCTGACGGCCACCGGACGGTCAGCACGACAGAGTCGGCTAGCGCTTCCCAAGAGTGGTCGATTCCGGGACCCCACATGACGTAATCGCCTTGGCGCGCCATGGTTTTCGTGCCGCCGGTGATGTCGATGCGGAACTCGCCGGAGATGAGCATGACAAGCGTCGTGCGCTGGTCGTCGGCCGTCCACTCGGGACGCTTGTCTCCTGCGGGATGGTTGGCCCACTTGACTTCCACGTCGTTCGTCGCTCGAACTCCGTGCGAGGGGTCGAGGAAGTGGCCGACCAGCCAGCCGCGGTTGCCTGCGGCGTCTTCGTTGGCGTTGCCGCTGGTCCAGCCCTCGGTCACTCGCTGATCTCCCACTCGATCGTTGGCAGGCGCACCCGGTCTCCGCCGATTTCCGCGAGGCGTCGGAGCCCTTGCGTCATGGCGAACAATCCTTCGTTGCTCCACGCTACATCAGTCAGCAGTTCGGTCAGAAGCTCGATGTCCGTGGTCGAATACTGGCGCAGTGTCGAGGATTCCCAGTTCGCGGCGACGGCTCCGCCGTACCGGTTCCAAAACTCTTCGTCTTCGATGACGATGAGGCTGGCGAACTCGAAGTTGCCGCTCACCAAGTTCAGCCCGAACCCGATCGTCTCCATGCGGAGGCGGCCGGGTTTTTGCATGAGCCAGCGCATCGGTTCGGACAGGAGCGTCGGGTGCATCGGGTCTGCGGTCAGCGAATCGGTGACGGTGTTGTCGATGTCCGGGCGGCCGAACAGTTCCTCTTCCATCTCGCGCCGGAGCGTCGCGCCGATCTGTGCGTCGCGGCGGACGTCGGTGAGGGGCTGGTGGAAGCCCTTCGGGATGACGGCCAGGCGGCGGGCGGCGTTCAGGACGTTGCCCGAGCGTTCTTGGACTAGCAGGACGTAGTCGGCTTCTCCGCGGAACGGGTCGGCAGGGCGGGCGATGGCGGTGAGGGCGAGTGCGCCGCCGGCGCAGAGGCGGTCGCTGACGTTAAGGACGGACGCGAGGTCGGGGAGGTAGCGGTCTCGCAAAGGGAGATTGGGCGGTCCGCCGGCGATGATGGCGTCGACCAGCTCGCCTTCCAGAAGATCCAGCGTCAGGGCGTAGTGGACGAAGTGCGTGGTGCCAAACGAGCCAGCGAGCTGGTGTTCGGCGATGTCCAGGTCGAGCGCGCGGTACAGCGGGCTGTTCACGAGGCGGGTGTTCATGGCCAGCGACTCTGCGAGCCGGTGAACTGCCGCGGTGGCGGCGCGCTCGTCGAGGGCCAGGTCTGCCTCGGGCTGCGCGGTGGCGACCTTGAATCGGTCTGATGCGGGGCGTAGCTCGCAGTCCAGATCCAGCCAGTTCGCGCAGGTGAGGATGCTGGTGTTCACGAGTTCGCTGCTGACTCGCGCGGTGTACAGGCCGTGTTCGCCGGTTCGGCTGCCGTAGTAGGCGGCGAGTGCGTCGGCCGTGTCGCGCTGGGTGACCCAGCTGCGGCGGGTGCTGCGGTCGCGCAGGGCTTGGGTGTCCAGTTGCGCGGCTTTGGCGGCGACTGCGCGTCGCGCGGTTCCGGGCGACCAGTGTGCGTGCTGGTCGATCCATTCGAGCGCGGACGCGATGTTCGGGTCGTCGTGCAGGCGGGGATCTCCGAGTGTCTCCGCCGGAGCAGTGCCGGTCAGTTTGGCGAAGCGGGCGCGCTCGGCGTCACCGACTTGCTCGTAGGCGCGGTCGAGCACCTGTTGCATCTCTGACCGCGGGCGCAGGTCCGGCTTCTGATGCCACGACGCGACCGTGCGGACGCCGATGCCGAGGTGCGCGGCGAAACCCTCGTTGCTCATTCGGAGAGCGGCTTGCAGCGCTGATGCGGTGCGGCCAGTCCATTCGTCGGCCGGATTCATCGGCGCGCGCATTCCGAATTAGAAGCTGCATTAGTTGTGCACTGCTCATGCACTGCCGGTGCATGGGAACGGTCGCTGTTTCGGCCTTGAATTCGGGGTATGGAAATCACCTGGTTCATCAGCCCGAGGCGCAGGCCGTCAGCGCTTCTTCTGCACGTGGTCGACGACGGTCGCCAGACTGGTCTGGACGTCGTCCAGTCGATCGAAGATCTGGTCCAGCCGCTCCTCCAGCGCATCGAGACGGGACGAGAGTTCGCCGCCGTCGTCGGCCGGTTCGTCAGGGTGCGGCGGCGTGCGGTTCTGCAGCACGGCCTGCAGATGCTGCGGGTGCCAGCCGAGCGTGGTCGACAAGGCTTCGAGCGTGCGCGCGCTCCGTCGGCGCTCGACCGTGTGGTGCTGCAGTTCGCGCACGATCGCTTGCGACACGTGCGATCGCTCGGCCAGCTCGCGCTGTCGCCAGCCGAGTTCGTGCACGCGCATGTCGATCGCCTTCGCGACCGCCGCCCAATCCTCCGACACCTATTCCTCCGCGCTCCGCCTCAGCGCCGAGATTAGCGCGTCATTGCGCTTTTCTCGCGCCGCGTAGCGGGTGTGCCGCGGCGCGTCGGATATCTATGCCCTTCGGGCAGCTGAAATCAACAATATAGTCTTGAAATCATCAGATTGGCCTTTTCTTATGAACTCGAATATCACTTTTCACACGCCGGATGAAGCGGCTTGGCTGCTCGGCGTCTCGCGGGGCGCGGTCAGCCGGGCCATCCGGAGTCGCAAGCTGCGGGTGGTCCGTCGCCGGGAAGGGCTGCGGATTCCGTCCACCGAGCTGACGCGCGTCCTTCGCGGAGGTGCGGCGTGATGGACGAACTCACCTTGATCGGGATTGCTTGGCGGCTCGACGCGGTCCGTTGGGTGCCGTCCGATGCGCTCTACGACGTCGTGATCTGGGACGGACTCTGTATGTGGCCACCGGATGGTGATCCGCCGCCCGCGTCATCGGACGCGGAACTCGCCGCCCGGATGTGCGGCGGGTGTCCGGTCCGGGACATGTGTCTGGAGCTGGAGTTGCGGACGGCCGGTGCGGCGACGGTCGGTGTCTGGGGCGGGATGACGGACGACAGCCGGCGGGCGTTGCACCCGCACTGGCTGCGCCGTGGCGAGCGGGCCGGGGGTGAGCGATGAACGGGCTGACTGTGACACCTGCGCAGCTCATGGCCGGAGTCGGTGTGCTGCTGGTGCTGTTTTGGGTGTGGCGTGCGGGTGCGTGCCGGGCGAAGGCGGCTGCGGAGAAGGCGCGGTCTGGGGCGCGACTGGTGTCGTTGGCCGGGCGGGTTGAGCTTCCCCCGGTCGTCCGGACACCTGACCTGAGGTGACCGCCGGTCACCAGGGAGGATGTTCCGATGCCTGCACCACACCCGCCTGAGTTTCGTCAGCGTGCCGTCGAGCTGGCCCGTCTGGGCGACAAACCGGTCGCCGCGCTGGCGAAGGACTTGGGGATCAGCGAGTCCTGCCTGCGCAACTGGATGGCCCAGGCCGACGCCGACGAGAACGGCTCGGCCACGAAGCTGACCAGTGCGGAGAAGAAGGAGCTTGCCGAGCTGCGACGGAAGAACCGGCAGCTCGAGATGGAGAACGAGATCCTGAAACGCGCGGCGGCGTACTTCGCGCGGGAGAACATCCTCCCAAAGTAACCTTCCCGCTGGTCCATGAACTGGCCGCGGACGGTATCGACGTCGCGGTGGCCTGCCGGGTATTGAACGTGTCCCGCTCCGGCTATTACGAATGGCGCGACCGGCCGCTCTCGATCCGTGAGGAGGAGAACGCGGTTTTGCTGAAATACATCGAACAGATCCATGCCGATTCCCGCGGCACCTACGGCTCGCCGCGGGTGCACGCCGAACTCACCCTTGGCCTGGGCTTGCCGGTCAACCTCAAACGCGTCGAGCGGCTCATGCGCGAGGCCGGCATCCAGGGCCTCTACCGGCGCCGGCGCCACCACACCACGGTCCGCGACCCGGCCGGGCAACCCAGTACTGACCTGGTCAACCGCCGTTTCGCCGCCGACGCCCCGGACCGGTTGTGGATCACCGACATCACCGAACACCCCACCGAGGAGGGCCGGATCTACTGCGCCGCGGTGATGGACGCCTACTCGCGGCTCATCATCGGCTGGTCCACCGCCGATCATATGCGCACCGAACTGGTCACCGACGCTCTCGGCATGGCCATTCTCCGCCGCCAACCCGACGGCGGCAAAACCATCCTGCATTCCGACAGTGAGACTGTTTCTGCCGGTGTTGCCCCGGGTTTCCCGGCCCGCGAGAGGGACGGACGCGGGAGGATGCTGGTGCCGGGCGCTCCGAGAGCTTCCTGACCCTCACTCCGATCGACGAAGTGTTGTCTTTCCTCGGATCTGTCGGTTGCTCTGGGAGCGCCCGGCGAGGCGCTACGCCTCGCCGTCGGGGTGACCTAAGGAGAGCCTGCGCCACCAGGCGCTCATCACTGTCTTGTCCGCCGGTTCGGTCGATGCGCGGCGCCGCCCTGCCCATCGAGCGGATCGGAGAGGACGACATGACCAGCATTGCGCATGCTGCGCGAACGGGCCAGACCCGGGAGTCGGCAGCATCCGGGAAGACCGTGTACGCCGGCGTGGACACGCACAAGGAGCTGCACGTGGCGGCGGTCGTCGACGACGGCGGGACAGTACTGGGCACGCACAGTTTCTCCACCACCCGCGCTGGCTATCGGGCTCTGACGGCCTGGATCGGCGAACACGGCCGGCTGGCCCGCATCGGCGTCGAAGGGACCGGCTCCTACGGCGCCGGGCTGACCCGGCACCTGGCGAAGGCCGGTGCGACCGTTCTCGAGGTCGACCGGCCGGACCGCTCCGATCGCCGCCGCAGGGGCAAGGACGACGACCTGGACGCGATCAGCGCCGCCCGGGCGGTGCTGCACAACCGGCGGACCGCGATCCCGAAGTCCAAGGACGGGGCCGTCGAGGCGCTGCGGGTCCTGCGGACGGCACGAGCCCAAGCGGTCCGCGAGCGGCGAAACGCCTTGCAACTGCTGCGAATGACGATCGTCTCAGCACCGGACGAGGTGCGTGACCAGATCCGCAACCTCACCCGCATGCAGCTGATCCGGGTGGTCGCCGCCTGGCGTCCGGACGTGTCGAACGCCGCCGACCCGATCGGCGCCTACCGGGTCGCGCTCAAGTCGATGGCACGTCGCTACCTCGAACTGACCGACGAGATCGCCGACCTCGACGACCTGATCAACCCGCTGGTCGAGGCACTCGCGCCGCAGCTGCTCGCGCGGCTTGGCATCGGCGTCGAGATCGCCGGACAGCTGCTCGTCACCGCTGGCGACAACCCCGACAGGATGACGTCGGAGGCAGGGTTCGCGATGCTCTGCGGCGTCGCGCCGCTGCCCGCGTCATCCGGGACGACCCAGCGCCACCGGCTCAACCGCGGCGGGGACAGGCAAGCCAACCGCGCCCTGCACCTGGCTGTCGTCAGCCGCATCCGCCTGGACCCGAGAACCCAGGCCTACCTCGCGCGCAAGACCGCCGAAGGCCACTCGAAGCTCGAGATCATCCGTTGTCTGAAGCGCTATCTCGCCCGCGAGGTCTACTACCTCCTCAACCCCGGCCAACAACGGATCGCCCGCCGCCCCTACCGCCGCCACACGGCCACCTGACCCCAAACTCTGCCGGCTCCTCCGTCGCCGCCGCAACCGCCGGAGCGCAGGCGCGGTCACGATGGAGCACCCCACCGGATGAACGACCTTGACCGCGCCGAGCACCGGCACACCATCACAGGCGAAGGAGCCAGCCACCCCACGGTTGACAAACAGGAGAGCATCCGCGGTTCGCAATACACCTCATGGGCTTTCGGGCAACGCCTCCGCGCCGCCGGGCTGCTCGCATCCATGGGCACCATTGGTGACTGTTACGACAATGCCATGATGGAATCGTTCTGGGGCACTCTTCAGCTCGAACTTCTCGACTCGAAAACCTGGAAAACCCGCGACGAACTTGCCAACGCGATATTCGAATGGATAGAGTGCTGGTACAACCCGAAACGGAGACACTCCAAGATCGGGATGCGCAGCCCCGCCACGTTTGAGGCCCTCAACCAGCCACCAGACGCGGCGGCCTGACCCCACACCCGCCGTGTCCGGCGAACGGGGGGAAGCTCAGGTCGTGTTCAATGCGACGCTGATCGTGGCGGTGCAGTGGGTGGTGATCGCTCACCAGGGCGGGACATGGGTCTTGCTGGCGGTGTTGGGGTTGCCTGCGCTGTTCGCTGCGCACGCACTGACTCGGGCGCTCACTGTGACGACGGTCGACACCTCGAAGCGGGGTGGTCGGCGATGAGTCGGGCACAGAAGTTGGCGCAGGACGCTGCTGAGGCTGCGGAGGTTCGGGCGTACCAGACGGATCCGGACGTTGTGGCGCTGCGGATTGAGCGGGTGCGGCGGCAGGTCGATTGGATGGCGTGGTCTGGGATCGTGCTCGGGCTGGGCTTCACGATGACGAACGTGCAGACCTTCGCGTCGGCGGATACGGCGGTGTGGTCGTTGCCGTGGCTGGCGGCGTGGGTGCTGGATCCGACGGTTTCGTTGGTACTGCTCGCGATTCTCCGGGCGGAGCAGGTCACGGCGCGGTACCAGGTGCGGACTGGGCCGTGGGTGCGTCGGGCGAAGTGGTTCACGCTCGCGGCGACGTATGTCATGAACACCTGGACGTCGTTCATGGCCGGTGAGGCTGCGGCGATCGTGTTGCACTCCGTTCCGCCGTTGGTGGTGTTTGTGGCGGTGGAGGCTGTCACTGATCTTCGGGACAAGCTGACCGAGGCCGTGCTGGTGGCTGCTGGTGAGCGTCGAGTCGTTCGGCCGGTCGAGGGCGGGCGGCGGAAGCTGTTCGCGGACTACCTCGCCGAGGCGCGGGCGGCTTGGGCTCCGGGCGTGGAGATCACGCCGGCGTGGGTTCGGCAGGAGACCGGGTGTTCGCGCGGGTTGTCGCCGCGGCTGGCTCGGACGTTGCGCGCGGAGGTGGCCAATGGCTGACGACGCGCTGGTCAAGGCTGATCCGATACTCGATGGCGAGTTGGTGGATGACACGTTGCCCCAGCCGCGGCCACGGAAGCGGGCTGCATCGTGGTGGCTGCGGTCGCGGTGGGTGCCGGAATGGTTGAAGGACCGGAACCAGGCACGGCAGGCGGCGAAGGACTTCGTTGCGGGTGTTGTGCGCTCGCCGTTCCGTTGTCTGGGCGCAGTCGTGCGCGGGCTGGTCGCGGCTGCGCGGTGGTGGCGAGCTTGGGTGACCGTCCGGGATTTCCGGGAGGCGGCGGAGCAGTCCGAGAAGTTGGCGGACAAGTTCGCCGATATCCGGGCGCTGACGTTGTTTCGGTGGAAGGTCACCGGTGCGGTGGT
Organism: Amycolatopsis echigonensis; assembly: GCF_002846615.1. Lineage (NCBI taxonomy): Bacteria > Bacillati > Actinomycetota > Actinomycetes > Pseudonocardiales > Pseudonocardiaceae > Amycolatopsis > Amycolatopsis echigonensis. Next base: position 7,251,329 of record NZ_PJMY01000003.1, read on the forward strand.
GGCTGGTGCGGCTGCGGTGACGCTGATGGCTGACCTGGTCTACGGCACCGTTGCTCTTTGGGTTGTCGGTGGAGTCTTGGCGGTTGCGTTGGCCGTGCTTGGACGGCAGCGCGAAGGGCGTCCAGGGCGTAAAGCGGTGCTCGCCGGGCCGCGGACGTTGCGCTGGACGATGGATCCGCAGGTGCTGGTCGACGCGTTCCGGGACGCGAAGCTGGTCGGCAAAGACGAGACGCTGCGGCTGGTTGAGCGCGCGACGCGGATGGGCGACGGCTGGGCGATCACCGTGGATCTTCCGGCCACGCGGAAGGCCGCGGACGTGATCAAGAACCGGGAGGCGTTGGCTTCGGCGCTTGCGGTCGATGAGGTGCAGCTGATCGTGGAGCGGGTGCGCGGTAACGGCGGGCACGCTGGCCGGGTCGCGATGTGGGTTGCGGATGAGGATCCGTACGCATCTGCGCCGCGGAGGACGCCGTTGCTCGACGCGGCGCGGTGGGACGCGTGGCGGCCGGTCCCGTTCGGAAGGGATGCGCGGGACCGGCGGGTGGATCTTCCGTTGGTGTGGACGTCGTTGCTGGTTGGGGCGATTCCGCGGCAGGGCAAGACATTCGCCGCGCGGTTGGCTGCGGCTGGGCTGGTGCTTGACCCGTTCACGCGGCTTTACGTGGCGGATTTCAAGGCTGGCAAGGACTGGGACGCGGCTGGGCGCGTGGCACATAGGTTCATGTCGGGCGACGAGCCGGAGCACGTGTTGGCGCTGGTCGGGTGGCTGGTGGAGCTGGTCGGCGAGGTGCAGGGGCGGTTCCGGCGGATGCGGGAGCTGGACGACGAGACCTGTCCGGAGTCGAAGGTGACGCCGGCAATGTCGCGGGACCGGGCGTTGGACATGCCGATCACGGCGATTTTCGTGGACGAGGTGCAGGTTCCACTGGAGGACCGGACGCCGGTCAAGGTCGACGGCAAGACGTTGACCGCGGGTGAGTACGTCGGCGAGTTGTTGACGTGGCTGGCGAAGAAAGGTCCGGCGGCCGGGATTGTGCTGGTGTTGGCGACGCAGCGGCCTGACTCGAAGACGATTCCGTCCGGGTTGCGGGCGGTGCTGGGGTCGCGGTTTGCCCTGCGGGTCATGGACTGGCGGGACAGCAACATCGTGCTCGGCGAACAGATGAACACGCGGGGGTATGACAGCAGTCGGTTGCTCGCGTCGCATAAGGGAGTTGGGATTCTTCGGCCGGACGGGGATGCGCAGGCTGGCGGGGATGTGCTGGCGCTGACTGTGCGGACGTATTACATGCCGAATGAGGATTGGCAGACGATCTGTCGCCGTGGTCGGGAGCTGCGTGAAGCTGAGGGGACTCTGACCGGGCACGCGGCCGGGACGGACTTGGCGCTGGAGAATACCTTGAAGGTGCTCGGACAGGCGGAGGCCGAAACGTCTGCCGTGCTGCCGGAGCCGCTCGCGTCACTCGCTGGCTACCTGGACGGCGACGAGCGGGAGTTCATCCCGACAGCTGAGCTGGTCGAGGCGTTGGCGGTGGACGCGAAGGAGTTCGCACAACTGATGGCGGACCTTTGCTGCCAGGGCAGGCGTGGGCGAGTAGCCGGTGAGGACGGGCGTGTCAGGCAGGTTCGCGGCTACCTGAGGGCTGAAATCAGTGCATCAATCGACCGAGAACGAACGCGAGCCGGCGAGGTGCGCGGGGGTACCGCATCATGACTCGCCGCGAAACCTCATCCAGTGCCGTTCGGGTTATCCTGCCAGTGAAGACGCCGACACTGACCGTGCCTGCGGCACGAGCGCTGCTGGCGATCCTGATCGAATTGACTGCGGTTCCGGTCTTGGAACCGGTCGAGGGAGTGCAACATGACTGCTGATTTCATCAGCGATCCGTGGGCGACTCTGGATGAGATTCTGGGCGTCCAGGCGGTAGAGCCGGTCGACGAGGGAATCGGGCCGGTCGCGTTCTACGGGCGGTGCTCGACGGAGGACAACCAGGACCCGGAGACTTCGTTGGGCTGGCAGCTCGGGAACGCGCGGAAGTTCGTGGAGCCGTTCGGCGGGCGCGTGACCACCGAGTATTTCGACGTAGGTCAGTCGCGGTCAGTCCCGTGGGAGCGAAGGAATGAGGCTTCGCGGCTGCTGGCCGCGCTCAAGGATCCGCGTCGCGGCTGGGATGCCATCGTCGTTGGTGAGGGCACGCGGTGCTGGTTCGGCAACCAGTTCTCGCTGATCGCACCGCGGTTCGCGGCGTACGGCGTGGACCTGTGGGTGCCGGAGCTGGGCGGGAGGTTCGATCCGCGGAATCCATCGCACAAGATGCTGATGAGCGTGCTTGGCGGGATGAGCGAGTCGGAGCGGCAGCACGTGCAAGCTCGGGTGCGGGCGGCGATGGACACACAGGTGATCAACGAGGGCCGTCATCAAGGTGGCCGCGCACCATACGGATACGTGGTGGTCGACGGCGGGCCGCATCCGAATCCGCGGAAGGCGGCGGAGGGGTTCCGGCTGCGATTGCTGGCTGTGGACGAGTTCGCCGCCGATGTGGTCCGGCGGATCTTCGCCGCCTACTTGGACGGCTGGGGCGACCGGGCGATTGCGAATGAGCTGAACCGGCTCGGGATTCCGTGCCCGTCGGCGCACAAGCCAGAGCAGAACAGGCACCGGTTTGCGGACGGCTGGCAGGGCAGCACGGTGCGGTCGATCGTGGAGAACCCGCGGTACACCGGTTACGCGTTTTTCGGGCGTTGGACGCGGCAGGAGATGCTGTTGGACCCGGAGGACGTGGCGGCCGGGAACGTCGTGCGGTTCAGGCGGGCAGCGCCGGAGCGCGTCGTCCGCTCGCGCAAGCCCGCGCACCCGGAAATCATCTCGGTGGAGGACTTCACGCGGGCTCAGCTGCTGCGCCGTTCCAAAGCTGCTGGCGGTCTGCGGACCGCGCGGAAGACCGAGCGGTCCGCGCGGGCGGTCAAGCACCAGTACTTGTTCCGGGGATTGATTCGTTGTGTGGCGTGCGGACGGAAGATGGAGGGCAGTCCGCGCAAGCACGGCATGTATTACCGGTGCCCGGCGAGGACGCTTGCTCCGGGCTCACCGGCCTTGGCGAGTCACCCGCCGACGGTCTACCTGCGGGAAGAGCCGCTGCGGGATGCGGTGAACGGCTGGATTGGGGAGCTGTTCGATCCGAAGAACGTGGATCGGACTGTGAAGCGACTAGTGGAGGCGCAGCCTGCGGCCAGGCCAGGGAGTGACGACGTAGCTCGGCGGCGGTTGGAGGAGGCCGAGGCCAAGATTCGGCGGTTCCAGGACGCCATCGCGGCTGGGATCGATCCGGCGGCGGTCGTGGAGAGCATCAACCAGGCGCAGGCGGATAGAGCGGTGGCGCAGGCTGAGCTGGCGAACCGGGGAGAGCCCGCCGGTCTGAGCGAGGCCGAGGTCTACGCGATGATCGACTCGCTCGGGGACATCGGCGCTGCGCTGGCCGACTCGGAGCCGGGGAAGCTAGCCCAGCTCTACCGGGACCTTGCTCTTGACCTGCGGTTCGACCACGAAAAAGAGGCCGTCGATCTGACGGCCTCTCCACGGGTGAATAATGTGTGTGTCCGAGGGGGGACTTGAACCCCCACGTCCGTTAAGGACACTAGCACCTCAAGCTAGCGCGTCTGCCATTCCGCCACTCGGACTTGCTGATGAAGAGAGTATACGACGGCGGGACACGTCTTTTCAGGGGGGTGTGGAAGAGCGCCGGAGGTTCGCATGAGAGGATCATCTGTTCTGGACATCCGGGATCCAGTGTAAGTATCCGCAGGTCATCGGCCTGAGGGTGAGGGGCAAGCCAAGATTCCCGTGGTCACCGGGAGCATGCGGCTGATCTTGCCAGGCGGACGATTTGGCGGAACGGGGTCCGCGCTCCGGCTGGAGTCATCGCATTCGCGTGGTCGATTAAAGGGGCTCGGCGGGGGCAGCCGTGGGGAACCTGTCAGCGAGAACTGAGGTCAGGCGCCGATCATTGTGACGAGGCCGGACACCACGATCAGCCCGACGATTGCCCTGTCGAACACCGTGCGGGGGACTCGGCCGATGAGGCGGCCGCCGAGGATGTTGCCGGCTAGGGCGGCCAGGACCAGGATCGGGAGTCGGGCGCCTAGGGCGGTGGTGTCGAGTTGGCCTGCGGTGACCAGGAGGAGCAGCGACAGGCAGTTCGTGACTACGAAATAGCCTGCCAGGTCTCCGACGAAGGTTCTTGGCGGGACTTTTGCCGAGGCGAGCAGGACGGCGGGTGGGGCGCCGTTCAGGGACGTTGTGGTGGAGAGGTAGCCGCCTAGTAGGCCCGCGACCGTTTGTTTGACGGTGGTCGCGGGGTGGGCTTCGCGGGTGGGGCGGAGAAGCAGGCGCAGGCCGGAAAGCACGACCACGGTGCCGGCCAGGATGCGGAGGGCGTGGGGCGGCAGCAGGTGCAGGGTGAGTGCGCCGGCGGCTGCGCCGGGGAGGCTTGCTGCGCCGAGGATCGCTACGCGGCGCCAGTCGATGTGGTTTCGTTCGCGGTGGAGGACGGCGAGCCTGGTGATCATCGTCGCGAAGAGGTTGATCACGACTACCTGCGGCAGCGGCAATCCGATGAGCAACAGCAGGGGAGTGCCGACCAAGGACGCGCCGAATCCGGTCAGGCCGCCGATGAAGCCCGCGAAGGCGACGGCCAGTGCGCCGAGGATCATGCGTTCGCCTGCCAGGTCTCCGAGAGGGGCAGCGCCATCGAGGGGAGTACGGAGCGGGTCACGCGACGACCGCCTGGCCTACCAACGCAAGCGACAGCACGGCGAGGATTCCCAGTACGATCCGGCGGACATCGCCGCCGCCGTGGCGGTACAGCCAGGTTCCGGCGGCGACTCCGGCCAGGGCGATGGGGAGGAACAGTGCGGTTTGCCAGAGGACGTCGGAGGTGAGCAGGCCGCCGGTGCCTGCGGTGGCGACTGTCATCGAGTCGGCGGCCAGGAAGAAGACGACCAGGCTCGCCCGATTCACCGCCATCGGCAGCGGGGACGCCAGGTACATCAGGACTACTGGCGGACCGCCCATTCCGCAGGCGCCGTTGAGGACTCCGAAGGCTGTTCCCATGCCGGCGCACGCGGCGCGGCCGGGCAGACGGTGGGTTCGGCGGCTGAAGGCCAGGGCTAGCGCGGAGATTCCGACGGCCAGTCCGACGGTCAGTCGGGTTGCTCGCTCCGGCAGAGCGGCGAGGAACCAGATGCCGAGCGGCAGGCCGAGAAGCGCGCCGGTCAGCAGCCAGCGGACGGAGGGACGGTGCGCGTCTGGCCAGGCTTTGGGGAGCAGGGACACGCTGGCGGCTACTTCCAGCAGGAGCGTGCTCGGGACGACGGCGGGCGGCGGGAGCACCAGGCAGAGGCAGCTCACCCACACCAGGGACGCGCCGAAGCCGGAGTAGCCGCGGATCAGGCCGCCGGCAAGCAAAGCGGCGACGGCGAAGGCCATCGCCGCGGGGGACAGCTGCCAGAAGGTCATCGGCGGGCTAAGGACGGGTGCGGCATGAGACCTCCACGGCGCGGGCGGACCGCTCTACCTTGCGGCACGACTGGCCGTGGCGGTAGGTCCAGAATCGCGGCATCGAGGGGTGCCAGCCGGGTGTGTGGCCTGGCCAAAGGACCACGCACCCGGCTGGCGAATCGTCAGGGTGAAGCGACTCCGGCCTCTCCTCGCGAGGAGTCCGTGTCCGCCGCCACCGCGGGACCGACTGGGCGGCGCTTCCGGAACTGGTAGGCGATCAGGATCAGCGTCAGGGTCACCGCGCTGAGCCAGAATTGCGAGCGGGTCGACGGGAGGAACGCCATGGCCAGGATGACCGCCGCCATCAGCGCGATCGTCGCGTAGCTGAGCCACGGGAACAGCCACATCTTCAGGCTCAGCGCGCCCGGATCGGTGTTCTGCAGGCGCTTCCGCAGGCGGACCTGCGCCAGGGCGATGGCCAGGTACACGAAGAGCGCGACCGCACCGTAGGAATTCACCAGGAACTGGAAGATGAGGTTCGGCGAGGTGTAAGCGGCGATGACGGAGACGTAACCGACGATCGTCCCGGCGAGGATGGCACGGCGGGGGACGCCGCTGCGGGACAGTTTCGTGAACATCTTCGGCGCGTCGCCGTTGCGGGTCAGGGCGAACAGCATCCGCGAGGACGTGTAGAGCGCGGAGTTGAGGCAGGAGAGCACCGCGGTCAGGACGATCGCGTTCATGATCGTCGCGACTGCGGGGATGCCCAGGACGTCCAGAACCGCGGCGTACGGGCTGACGGCGGTGTCGGGCGCGTTCCACGCCTTCACGGCGACCACGACGAAGACCGAGCCGACGTAGAACAGCACCACGCGGAACACGATGGAGCGCATGGCCTTGGCAATCGCGCGCCGCGGTTCGGCGGATTCGGCCGCTGCGATGGTGACGATCTCCGCGCCGGTGTAGAAGCCGACGCACGGAACCACCGCGGCCAGCACGGCGCCGATGCCCATCGGGGCGAAACCGCCGTGGGAGACCAGGTTGCCGACGCCTCCGTGCGAGCCGGGCCAGACGCCGAACAGGTACAGGGCTCCGACCACCAGGAACACTACGATCGCGATGACCTTGATGGACGAGAACCAGTACTCGAACTCGCCGTAAGACCGAGCCGAAACCAGGTTCGTGGCGGTGAGCAGCAGGAGCAGGCCGAGGCTCAGCACCCACAGGGGCACGTTCGGCAGCCACAGCTGCAGGATCCGGCCGCCGGCGACCGCTTCGACGGCCACCACGATCACGAAGAAGTACCAGTACATCCATCCGACCGTGAAGCCGGCCCGGTTGCCCATCGCCTCCCTGGCGTAGACGTAGAACGAGCCGAGCGCGGGCCGCGCGACGGTCATTTCGGCCAGCATCCGCATGATGAGGACGGTGATCAGCCCGGCGATCAGGAACGAGACCACCGCCGCGGGCCCGGCCGACTGGATGACCACGCCGCTTCCGACGAACAGGCCGGCCCCGATCACGCCGCCCAGGGCGATCAGATTCATGTGGCGTTGCTTGAGGCCGGGTTTGAGGCCGCTCTCGGCGGCTGTTTCCGGTGCAGAACCCACGTCTCCTCCTTCCGGCGGCGCCGGGGGACCTCGATGTCCCCGCGCCGGCCGCCGCCGCGATGTAGCTGAGAGCTGCTGTGTGGTTCCCGTCACCGTAAGAAGGGACAGGCCCCTCCGCGAGAGCCAGATACCACCGATGCTCTGGGACCAGAACGCACCGGTCCCGGACAGCACGACGGGTGCCGGGTGCCCCGTAACCTGCGAGGTACCCAGCGCCCGTCCTGGCTATCCGTCAGGGCTGGATCGCCTTCTCCACGTCTGTGAGCATGCCGTCGACGCCGTGCAGGAGCTCGTCCAGCACGTCCGTGTCGGCCACCAGCGGCGGCGAGATCATCAGCATGGTCGCGCCCCGGTCGTCGCCGCGGAGGATGACTCCGGTGCGGCGGAACGACTCCGGCAGGACCTCCCGCAGGACCGTCAGCGACTCCTGGTCGGTCAGCTCGCGGCCGCCGTCGCGGTCGGCCATCAGCTCGATCGCGTAGAAGAACCCGGTGCCGCGGACGTCCTTGACGCACCGGTGCGCGTCCTTGAGCGACTCCAGCGCCGCGTGCAGCTTCGGGCCTTCTTCCAGAACGTGCTGGGGCACCTTTTCGTCGCGCATCGCGCTGATGTTGGCGACCGCGATGGCCGTCGAGACCGGGTGGCCGCCCCAGGTTGCGCCGTGGGTGAAGACGCCGCCCTTCGGGGAGTCGTACAGCTCGGTGACCAGCTGCTCGCGCACGATCACGCCGCCGAGCGGGGCGTAGCCCGAGGTGGAGCCCTTGGCGAAGGTGATCAGGTCCGGGACCACGCCGGTGAGGCCGTGGCCGAAGAAGTGGCCGAGGCGGCCGAACGAGCAGATGACCTCGTCCGAGACCAGCAGGATGCCGTACTTGTCGCACAGCGCCCGCAGCGCCGGCCAGTAGCCCTCCGGCGGGACCAGCGCGCCCCGGCCGTTCTGCACCGGTTCGGCGAAGACCGCGGCGACCGTCTCCGGGCCCTCCTCGAGGATGACCGCTTCGATGGCGCGGACGCAGTCCAGCTGGTCGGCCGGACCGCAGTCGCCGGTGAAGCCGAGGGTGTTCGGGACGTGCCGGACGCCCGGCAGCAGCGGGCCGAACGGCTCCTTGATCTTGGGCAGCCCGGTGACCGACAGCGCGCCCATTGTCGTTCCGTGGTAAGCCATTTCGCGGCTGATGATCTTCGTCCGCTCGGGCGCGCCCTGGCTGCGGTGGTACTGCCGGACGAACTTCAGCGCGGTCTCGACCGCCTCCGAACCGGAGTTCACGAAGAACGTGGTGCCGAGGTCGCCGGGGGCGAGGTCGGCGATGATCCGGGCGGCTTCGATCGACGGCGGGTGCGCCGAGCCCCAGTTGCTCGCGTAGGCGAGGGTGCCGACCTGCTCGGCCGCGGCCTTGGCGATGTCCGCGCGGCCGTGGCCCATGTTGACGCAGAACAGCCCGGCGAGGCCGTCGAGGTGGCGGCGGCCCTCGGTGTCGATCAGATAGCTGCCCTCGCCGCGGACGAACACCGGGAAGTCGCTCTGCCAGGTGTCCTTGCGCGTGAAGTGCGGCCCGAGGTGTCGGCGGGCCGTGGCCCGCAGCTCCGTGACGTTCACCTGGCGACCTCCTGTGTGTTGCGAGAACGGGAATGTGTCGACGATCGCAATCTTTCTGGCCCCCGCCCAGAGCCAGAAAGCGGCCGATCACCGGTGCCAGATTGCGGGCCGGAACGCGAAAGAGCCCGGCCGGGCGCAAGGGCTCGGCCGGGCTGGGGGGTCGTGAGTGTTCATCGCGGTTCTGACCGTGATGAACACTCACGACGGGGATCAGACGTAGTCCTGGTACTTCTCCAGGAACCGCACCGGCTTCTTGAGCGCGTCGCGGCGGAACGGGTCGCCCAGCTCGCGGGTGCACATGATCTCGATGACCGTGGTGCGGCCCTCGTTCATCTGCGCGTCGACGGCCTTCTTCAGCGCTGGGCCGACATCCTCGAGCTTGTCCACGACGATGCCGTCGGCACCCATCGCCCGCGCGATCCCGGCGAAGCTCTCGCTTTCCAGTTCTCCGGCGACGAAACGGCGGTCGTAGAAGTCGACCTGGTTCTTCTTTTCCGCGCCCCACTGGCGGTTGTGGAACACGACGGCGGTGACTGGGATGTCGTGCCGCACCGCAGTCATGACCTCGCCCATGCTCATGCCCCACGCGCCGTCGCCGGCGTACGCGATCGCCGGCCGGTCCATCGCGGCGGCCTTGGCGCCGATGATGGTCGGCAGCGCGTAGCCGCAGTTGCCGAAGGACATCGGCGCGAAGAACGAACGCGGCTCCTCGAAGCGCAAGTAGCTGTGCGCCACGGAGTTGATGTTGCCGATGTCGGTGGAGACCATCACCCGCGGCGGCATGGCCTTCTCCAGTTCGCGCAGGACCTGGCGCGGGTGCAGCCAGTTGCCCTCCTCCTGCTCCTGCTCGGCGATCATGTCGAGGGAGTAGGGGTCCTTCTCGTGGGTCCACGCGGTGAGTTCTTCTTCCCACGCGTCCTTCTCGGCCTTGGTGCGGGCGGCGCGTTCGCCGCGGGTGGCGTCGCAGGCGAGCGTGCGGTCGGCGAGCCGCTCGGTCAGCGCCGCCGCGGCGGCCTTCGCGTCGCCGCAGATGCCGACGGTGATCTTCTTGACCAGGCCGAGCATCTTGTGGTCCGCGTCGATCTGGATGATCTTCGCGTTCTTGGGCCAGTAGTCCATGCCGTGCTGCGGCAGGGTGCCGAACGGCCCGAGCCGGGTGCCGAGCGCGATCACCACGTCGGCCTGCGAGATGAGCTTCATCGCGGCCTTGGAGCCCTGGTAGCCGAGCGGGCCGCACCACTGCGGGTGGCTGGCCGGGAAGCTGTCGTTGTGCTGGTAGCTGTTGACGACCGGCGCGCCGAGGCGTTCGGCGAGCGCCTTGCACTCCTCGACGCCGTCGGACATGACGACCCCGCCGCCGGAGATGATGACCGGGAACTCGGCGGTGGCCAGCAGTTCGGCGGCCTGGGCGAGGCTCTTCTCGCCGCCGGGGCCGCGGTCGAGCCGCTGCGGCTCCGGGATCTCGGTCTCGATCTCGCCGTAGAAGAAGTCGCGCGGGATGTTCAGCTGGGTCGGGCCGATTTCCGAGAGCGCCCGGTCGAAGGCCCGCGCGGTGTACTCGGCCATCCGGTTCGGGTTGTTGACGTGGGCCTGGTACTTGGTGAACTCCTGGAACATCGGCAGCTGGTTGGCCTCCTGGAAGCCGCCCAGCCCGGTCCCCATCGTGCCCGCCTCCGGCGTGATCATCACGACCGGGCTGTGCGCCCAGAACGCCGCGGCGATCGCGGTGACGCAGTTGCTGATGCCCGGGCCGTTCTGCCCGATCACCACGCCGTGCCGCCCGCTGACCCGGGCGTAGCCGTCGGCCATGTGCGCGGCGCCCTGCTCGTGCACGACCGGGACGAGCCGGATGCCGGCCGGCGCGAAGATGTCCATCGCGTCCATGAAGGCCGAGCCCATGATGCCGAAGATGTCGGTGACGCCGTTGGCCACCATCGTCTCGACGAAGGCCTCCGACGGGGTCATCTTCGCCGTCCCGCTGGCGACGGTGCGGCCGTCGCCCGTCTTCCTCTCCGCCATGGTTGAACTCCTTCGACGCTGAAAGTCTTGGTTTTCGGTACGTGAGGTTCGTGAAAGCTGAACACGACGGACCATAAGGCGCGGCGTCCGGCAGGTCAACCGGCAGTTGATGGAAAACGAGACGGGATGTGCTAGTTTTCGGAACGTGAGTGAGTTGCGGAAGACCAGCGCCGTGGAACTCGTGCGCGAGCCGGACGGCGCGGGCCTCGACGGAGACACCCCGACCATGCGGCTGTTCTCGCTGCTCGAGCTGATCGCGGCGAAGGACCAGCTGGTGACTCTGCAGAGCCTGGTCGAGGAGACCGGCCTGCCGAAGCCGACGCTGCACCGGATGCTGCAGCAGCTGGAGGGCGCGGGGTTGCTCGTGCGCCAGGCCGACGGACGCCATTACGGCACCGGCGACCGGCTGCGCCGTCTCGCGGAGAACCTGCTGCTCAACGCGACACACCACGGCGCGCGGCGCGCGGTGCTCAAGCATCTGGTCGACGAGCTGGGGGAGAGCTGCAACATCACCGCGCTGTCCGGCAGCGAAATCGTCTACCTCGACCGCGTCGAGACGCCCGAGCCGCTGCGGTTCTACCTGCGGCCCGGTTCGCGCGTGCCGATCCACTGCTCGGCCAGCGGCAAGATCATCCTCTCGCAGATGAGCCCGGCGCAGCGGCGCAAGCTGCTGGCGCACGCGCCGCTCAAGCAGTACACCCCCAAGACGGTCACCGATCTCGACGCGCTGGAGGAGGAGTTCACCCGGATCCGGCGCGACGGTTTCGCGCTGGACGACGAGGAATTCCTGCCCGGGCTCGTGTGCGTGGCGGTGCTGGTGCCCAGCCGCACCGGGCGGTCCAACCTGGCGGTCGCGGTGCAGGCCCCGGTCATGCGGCTCACCGCCGACAAGGCTTTGCAGGCGCTTCCCGCGTTGCAGCGGGCCGCCGAAGCGATCAAGGAGGTCGAGGCCGAGGGGGCGGCCGACGACGCCGACAGCATCCCGTCCTGACGGAGGTCTTCCGATGAACCCGTTGTGCGGCAACGGCCCCGACGCCCGGATCGCCGTGCGCGACACGTTCGGCCTCGACTCGGACCTGGTGGTCCCGGGCTTTTCCGAGCCCGACGAGCACGTGCCCGAGATCGACCCGGCCTACCGGTTCAACCCGGACGTGACGCTCGCGTTGCTGGCCGGATTCGCGCACACCCGGCGCGTGCTCGTGCAGGGACTGCACGGAACCGGCAAATCCACGCACGTCGAACAGGTCGCGGCGCGGCTGAACTGGCCGTGCCTGCGGGTGAATCTGGACGGCCATCTCAGCCGGCTCGACCTCGTCGGCAAGGACGCGGTGGTGCTGCGCGAAGGCAAGCAGGTCACCGAATTCCGCGAAGGAATCCTGCCGTGGTCGCTGCGGCGGCCGATCGCGCTGATCCTCGACGAGTACGACGCGGGACGGCCGGACGTCATGTTCGTCATCCAGCGGCTGCTCGAACGGGACGGCACATTCACGCTGATCGACAGCAACACCGTGCTGCGCCCGCATCCGGGCTTCCGGCTGTTCGCCACCGCCAACACGGTGGGGCTGGGCAACCTCAACGGGCTTTACCACGGGGTTCAGCGGCTCAACCACGCGCAGATCGACCGGTGGAACATCGTCGCGGCGCTCGATTACCTGCCGCCCGAAGAGGAAATCGCGATCGTCCGGGCGCGCGTGCCGCGGCTGTCCGGGCAGTTCGTCGAGGCCATGGTGGCGGTCGCCGGGCTGACCCGCGAGGGGTTCCGGGCCGGCGATCTGTCCGCGCTGATGTCGCCGCGCACGGTCATCACGTGGGCCGAGAACTGCGAGATCTTCGGCGATCCGGCGCTCGCGTTCCGGCTGACCTTCCTCAACAAATGCGACGAGGCCGAACGGCCGGTCGTCGCCGAATACTTCCAGCGCTGCTTCGATCTGGAGCTGGCCGCGGCGTGAGCACGCCGGAGACCCGGGCCCGCCAGCGGGTCGAGGAGCTGTCCGCGGCGGCGATCCGGGCGGTCAGCGGGTCGCCGGACGCGCATTTCCGGGGCGGGCGCTTGCATCGCGGCATCCGTCCGGTGCCGATGCCTGCCCCGCATTTGCGCGCCGACGACGAGGATGTGCAGTCCTTCCGGGGCGCGGCGGACGGGATGGCGCTGCACCTGAGCCGGTCGGATCGGGACTTGCACCGCCGGCTGCGGCCGGAAGGCGGCGTCGAGCGGCTGCTGTTCGAGCTGCTGGAGCAGTTCCGGGTCGAGTCGTTGGTTCCGGCCGGTTTTCCCGGCGTGACAGCGAATTTGCGGCGGCGGCACGAACGATGGTCGCTGTCGGCGCACCACAATGGACTGACCGAATCCGCGCGCGGCGTGCTGATTTACACCGTCGCGCAGGTCGCGCGGGCGCGCATCACCGGCGAACCGGTCGTGGCGGAGACCGAGGATCTGATCGAAGCGACCCGGGCGGCGATCGCGCCGATGCTCGGGGCGCAGTTGGCCGGCCTCCGGCGGAGCCGGGCTGATCAGGCCGCGTTCGCCGAGCACGCACGGGCGCTGGCCGAGACGGTCGCCGGGTTGCTGGAGCCGGAGAAATCCGAGAAATCCGAGGACGAGGACGAGGAAGACGCTGCGGCGTATGCGTTGCTGCTGGATTTCGACGATGAAACCGGCAGCGAGGAAGGCGGCACCGCGCGTCTCGGCGACCATCAAGGACCGGTGGCGGCCGGGTCGTATCGGGTTTTCACCACCGCCTACGACCGGGAGGACCGGGCCGGTCCGCTGGTGCGGCCGGAATTGTTGCGGGAGCTGCGCGACCAGTTGGACGCACGGGTCGCTAAGCAGGGCGTCAACGTGGCACGGCTGGCGCGTGAACTCACGGCGGTGCTCGCTGAGCCGGAACGGTCCGGGTGGGACGGCGCGCAGGAGGAAGGCCAGATCGACGGCCGGGCCCTCGCGCGGTTGATCGCGACGCCCGCGGACCATCGCGTGTTCCGGGTCGAGCGGACCGAACCGGTCGCCGACGTCCTGGTCACGTTCCTGATCGATTGCTCGGGTTCGATGAAGGCGCACCGGGAAACCGTTGCGGTGCTGGTCGATCTCTTCGCTCGCGCGCTCGATCTCGCCGGTGCGAGGTGCGAAATCCTCGGCTTCACCACCGGTGCCTGGCACGGTGGCCGCGCGCGGCGGGATTGGCTGCGCGCCGGGCGGCCGAAGCAGCCGGGGCGGCTCAATGAGCGTCGGCACCTGGTGTTCAAGGACGCTGCGACGCCCTGGCGGCGCGCTCGGCGGGATGTCGCGGCGTTGCTCAAAGCTGATCTGTTCCGCGAGGGCATCGACGGCGAAGCGCTCGCGTGGGCTGCGGAACGGGCGCAGGCGTGGGAGGCCCGGCGGCGGCTGGTTTTCGTGCTGTCGGACGGAAGCCCGATGGACGGAGCGACCGCGCTGGCCAACGAGGAGCGCTACCTCGACCGCCATCTGGTGCGGGTGGCCGACGGGTTGGAGCGGGGCGAGACGGAGGTGTACGGCATTGGGGTCGGGCTCGATCTCAGTGCGTATTACCGCCGGAGTTTGGCCTTGGACGCCGCGGAAGGCACGGGGTTCCGCGCCTTCCGCGAGATCCTCGATCTGCTCGCCCGCCGCTAGCCGGCTGGTTGGGTGACCGGCGCGGCCCTGGCCGGTTCGCGACGCTCCAACGCGATCGGAGAACGCTTCTTGCCGGGAGCGAGCAGGCTCCAGCCGAACACGATCACCAGGTTCACGCCCATCGACACGAGACCGGTGTTGAGGCCGCCGAGCGTGATGCCGGTGGCGTACAGGACGACCGCGGTCACCACGCCGACCACCATGCCGGTCGCGATCGCGGCCGTGCGCACCCGCCGGGCGAACAGGATCGCCAGCCAGCCCGGCACGACCTGGGCCAGCAGGTTGTAGGTCAGGTTCAGCACGGTGAGCATGAGCGTCGAAGCGGTCAGCGTGAGCACGGCGGCGAGCACCAGGAAGACCGCCACCGCCACGACCGTCCACCGCCGTTGTGCCGCGGGGCGGACGTTCGGGGCCAGGTTTCGGCTGACCATGCCGCCGATCGCCAGCGCCGTCGCGGACAGCACCAGCACGCCGGACAGCGCGGCACCGGCGGCCACGAGGCCCAGAACCGGTTCCGGGAGAAGGCCTTTCGCGGTCACCATGAAGACCGTGTTCGGATTCTTCAACCCGGGGTGCTGTTTCAGCCCGTAGTAGGCAGCGAAGACGAGGAACGGGTAGATCAGCATGTACAGCGGCATCCACACCGTCGAACTCTTCACCGCCCGCTCCGAACGCGCCGGGAACACGTACGCGCCGCCGAAGCCGAGGTAGAAGACCACGCTCTGGAACAGGATCGTGGTCATCGCGAACCACAGATCCGGGCCGCCCATCGTGGTTTGCGCCCTGGCCAGCGCCTCCGGCCCGGTCACCCCGGACGTCCCGCCGGCCACCAGCACCGCGGCGAGGCCGACGAGCACCACCCCGAGCAGCATGAACGCGTCCTTGAGGATCGAGACGAACGCGGGGGAGCGGATGCCGGACACGGCGATGTAGGCGAACGCGATGATCCCGGCCAGCAGCACGCACTGCACGGGCGTCAGTTTCAGCCCGAGGTTGCTCAGCACGACTTGCAGGCCGATGAACTGGTACTGGCCCCACGGCACGAGCGCGATGAGCATCGTGACGCAGGTGATCAGCTCGAGCGTCCGGCTGCCGTAGTGGCGGCCGAAGACGTCCGGGACGGTCATCGCGTCGTGCTTGCGCGCGGCGCGCCAGACCAGCGGGGCGAGGAAGTAGCCCAGCGAGTAGGCGAGCAGGATGTAGCCGAGGAACCAGATTCCGTAGCTCGCGCCGTGGGCGTAGATCCCGCTCGGGAAGCCGATCATCGTGCCGATGCTGTACACCTCGCCGACGGCCAGGAAGTACAGCAGCCACGGCGGGAACGAGCGGCCGCCGACCAGGAACTCGGAGATCCCGCCGCCGCGCGAGGAGCGGCCCGCCCACAGCGCCAGCAGGATCGACAGTCCCATCACGACCGCGACGATGAGAATCAGCATTCCCGGTCCTCCTTCGCGGGTGCGTTGCCGGGCGGGTCCGCCGGGTAGTGCTGACGGTCGAAGAACCGCCAGCTGATCCACAGGCACAGGGTGGTCAGCGGGAAGCAGAGGAACATCCAGAAGAACACCAGCGGGAACCCGGCGACGGTCGCGGGCGAGCCCGCCACCAGGGGGATTCCGCCGAGGATCGCGACCGCGGGGATGCCGAGCCCGACGCACAGGCTCGGCCAGCTCCGGATCATCGGACGCCTCCGGTCGCGACGGGATCGCGCTGCCAGACCACCTGTCCGCCGATCACCGTGGCGTCGACGGTCAGGTCCCGGATCCGGCTCGGGTCCACCGCGGTCGGATCCTCGGACAGCACGATGAGATCCGCGAGCTTGCCGGCTTCGAGACTCCCCTTGAGGGTTTCCTCTCCGGCCAGATACGCGGCGTCGATCGTGTACCCGCGCAGGGCGGCTTCGACGTCGATCGCCTGCTCCGGCCCCAGCAGCTGGCCGCTGCTCGTTTGCCGGGCGACGGCGCACCAGATGCCCTCCAGCGGCGGCACCGGCGTGACCGGGGTGTCGGAGTGGAGTCCGAAGTGGATTCCGCGGGAGCGCGCCGACGCGAGGGGGCTGATCCGGCGAGCCCGGTCCGGCCCGAGGAACACGTCCCGGTGCCGGTCGCCCCAGTAGTAGACGTGCTTGATGAAGAAGGACGCGGCGATGCCGTGTTCCGCCATCCGATCGAGCTGGTCCTCGCGGGCGGTCTGGCAGTGTTCGATGCGGTGCCGTCGACCGGTGCCTTCGGGCGCGCCCAGGCGGGCGTAGCCGTCGATGATGGCGTCGATCGCCGCGTCGCCGTTGCCGTGCACGGCGACCTGCCAGCCCGCGGCGTCGAGCGCGGCGATGCGGCGGGACAGGTCGTCCGGCTCGAGCAGCATCATGCCGTGCTCGTCGGGGTCGCAGGTGTAGCCCTCGGCCAGGCAGCCGGTGCGGCCCTGGATCGAGCCGTCCGCGACGATCTTGATGCCGTTCATGGTGAATCCGTCCGGGTTGGACGGATCGGGCGGTTCTGGCGTGCCCTCGGCGAGGCCGGGCAGGAGGGTGTGGAAGAGGTAGCCGTGGATGCGGGTGCGCAGCTTCCCCGCGCGGGTCAGCATCCGGTACGCGGCGAGTTCCTGTTCGCCGCCGATCAGGCCGATTCCGGTGTCGTGCACTGAAGTGACACCGTTGCGCAGGTACTCGGCGTCGGCCAGTTGGAGCGCCGCGGCCAGTTCGTCGGGGCCTTGCGCGGGCATCGCGGAGTTGACCAGGAACGCCGCGGTCTCGATGAGGAGACCGGTCGGTTCGCCGCGTTCGTCGCGGGCGATGGCGCCGCCGGGCGGATCGGGCGTGGCCGCGGTGATGCCGACCGCTCGCAGCGCGGCCGAATTCGCCACGGAGAAGTGGCCGGTCACATGGGTGAGCAGGACCCGGTTGCGCGGCGACGCCGGGTCCAGGTCGTGCCGGGTGGGATGCCGGTTGTCGGCGAGAAGAGTGTCGTCGTAACGGAAACCCTTGATCCATTCGCCGGGGCCGAAGTCGCGCGCCGCCTGCCGGACGCGGTCGGCGATGTCGCTGATCCGGTCGTTGGGCGGGCTGCCGGCGTCGACCGGGGCCGCCAATGCCATGCCGAAGAACGACGGATGGTTGTGCGACTCCACGAAACCCGGGACGACCGTGCGCCCGGCCAGGTCGAGCACCGTCGTTTCGGGACCGGCGAGGGCGGCGATCGCGCGGTCGTCGCCGACCTCGGTGATCCGGCCGCCGCGAGCGGCGAGCGCGGTCGCGCGCGTCCCGCCTCGGTCCAGAGTCAGCACCGTGCCCCCGACCACCACCAGGTCGGGAGCCGGACGAGCGGATGCCGCGGGTTCGCCCACGAGGGGACCTCCTTGTCCACGTGTCCTGCCCCCACGACAGTGCCGGGGGAGCTGGCCCGCGAACAGGTCCAGAAAGCGACGCGCGCGTGGTGCCAGAAGCGGGCGCGCGCTAGACGATGTCGAGCAGCGAGACCTCGCCCTCGCTGCCCACGATGCCGAGCGGCTTGCTGGTCGCGTCGTCGACGATCTCGGCGAGGTGTTCGGCGATGTCCTCCGGGGTGGTGTCCGGGTTGGCGTAGCCCTCGTTCATCGTGAGCGCGATGCGCTGCATGTGCCCGCCCTGGGTCAAGAAGGTCTCGCCGGTCACCGCGCAGTCTTCGTGGGCGAAATAGGCGACCAGCTGCGAAGCCATGGACGGCGTCATCTTCTCTTTCAGCGTTTCCTTGAGCGAGTCGGGAATGTCGGCTTCCTCGGCCAAGCGGGTGTAGGCCGTCGGCGCGATCGCGTTCACGCGGATGCCCGCCGCCTTGCCTTCCAGGGCGAGGCACCGGGTGAACCCGAAGACCGCGGCCTTGGAGGTGACGTAGGGAGTCTGGCCCTCCCAGCCGACGATGGTGGGCGACGAGGTGTTGACGATGCGGCCGGACCCGCTGGCGGCCAGGTGCGGCCACGCGGCGGCGGCGATCGCGGCCGTGCCGAAGAAGTTGACCTCCATCTGGCGCCGGATCTGGTCGACGGCGCCGGGCGAGCCGATCGGGGCGGGCACGTTGATGCCGGCGTTGTTCACGACGATGTCGAGCTTTCCGAACGCGTCGATCGCGGCCTGCACTACGGATGCGGCGTTGGCGGCGACGTCGTCGTGGTTCGCGGCGGCGGTGCCGCCCGCTGCCTTGATCTCGGCGACGACTTCGTCGGCCGGGCTCGGGCTGGCGCCGGAACCGGTCGGGTCGCCGCCCAGGTCGTTGACGAGCACCGAAGCGCCCCGTGCGGCGAGGAGCAGGGCGTGCGAACGGCCCAGGCCGCGTCCGCCGCCGGTCACCAGTGCCACTTTGCCGTCGAAACGCAGCATCTCGGGGTTCTCCTCGTCGTCTTCGGGGCCTTCTTCGGATCGGCTGCCGACGGCCTCCCGTGCGTCGCACAATATGTTATATATTTTAGGTAGTTGTCAAGGATCGAGGCGCGGCGGCCGGTCCCGGGCGCCGGTCAGCCGCCGAGCAGCTCGCGGCAGAGGTCTCCGAGCAGCCGGATCCCCGGGTCGATCGCGGACGGCGGGGTGGCGGAGAAGCCGATGCGGAAGTGGTTGCGCGGCGGATCGTCTCCGAGGAAGAAGATGTCGCCGGGTTCGATGAGGACTCCCAGTTCCTCCGCGCGCGCCACCAGGACCCGGCAGTCCAGTTCGGACGGCCCGGTCATCCACAGGCTGACGCCGCCGGGCGGGTACGGACCCTGGGCCCACGGCAGGTATTCGGTGACCGCGGCGCAGGTGGCGGTCCACTTGCGCATGAGTTTCGTACGGTAGCGGCGCAGCGAACGGTGGTACTCGCCGCTTTCGATGAGCAGCGCCAGTGCCCGTTGCAGCTGGCCGGGCGGATGGCGCAGGACGTAGCGGCGGGCCTCGCGCAGCGCGCGCACCAGCTCCCGGGGCCCGACCAGGTAGCCGAGACGCAGGCCGGGGGAGAGGAATTTGGAGAAGGTGCCGAGGTAGACCGCGTCGCCGCTGTTGTCGAGCGCCTTCAACGCCGGGGTGGGACTGCCCTGGTAGCGGAATTCGCTGTCGTAGTCGTCTTCGACCACCACGGTGCCGGACGCCGCTGCCTGGGCGAGCAGCTGGCGGCGGCGGCCGATGCTGAGGGTCGCGTTGGTCGGGTGCTGATGGCTGGGGGTGAGGTAGAGAAGGTCGATCCCGTCGAGCGATTCGGGCGGTTGCAGGCCGCGGGAGTCGACGTCGATTCCGGTCACGCGGGCGCCGGTGCGGAGGAAAATGTGCCGGGCGTCGAGGTAACCGGGGTTTTCGATGCCCACGACCTGGTCCGGCCCGAGCAGGACGCGGCCGAGCAGGTCGAGGCCCTGCTGCGAGCCGACGGTGATCAGCACTTCTTCCGGGTCCGCTTCGATGCCGCGGGTGGTCAGCAGCTGGCGGCAGACCATTTCGACCAGCATCGGGTCGTCGGAGCCGACGCTGTCCTGCAGGCTGTGGAAGACGTGCGGCCGGTAGAGGGAGTCGCGGAGGCAGCGCGTCCAGGACCGGGCCGGGAACGCGGTGATGTCGACCTGCCCGGCGAGGAACGGGTACGGGTAGCTGGCCCAGTCGGTGCGTTTCTCGATGTGGGCGACGCCGGCGTCCGGGAACCGGCGAACCCGGCCCGCCCAGTCGATCCGCGATTCGGTGTCCCGTTCCTCCACCGCGCAGTGCGGGCGCATCTCGCCGTTGACGAACAGTCCGCTGCGTTCGCGGCTTTCCACGTAGCCCTCGGCGACCAGCTCCTGGTAGGCGAGGTTGATCGTGTTGCGGGAAACGCCCAGTTCGACGGCCAGTTCCCGCGAGCTGGGCAGCCGGCGGGCCGGGTCGAACGTGCCGATGGCGATCCCGTGCTCGATCGCCCGCCGGACCTGGCGGTACAGCGGTTCGTCCGACGAGCGGTCGATCTCGATCAGCGTGCGGGGCAAGGGTGGTCTCCCAAGTGGCCGGCGTGCAGCGGGGTGGGCTGAAACGTAACTCGCGGTGGCCGGTTTTCCCACCCCACGCCACGCCGATCGGCTCAGGCCAGCGCGTCGGCGACGTCGGTGACGGGCAGGCCGTGCGCCCGGGCGACCGGCTCGTAGGTCAGCGCCCCGGCCACCGTGTTCACGCCGCCGCGGAGTTCGGGCGTGTCCTGCACCGCCGTGCGGAGGCCCTTGTTCGCGATTTCGAGCGCGTAGGGGAGCGTGACGTTGGTGAGCGCGTGCGTGGAGGTGTGCGGGACGGCACCGGGCATGTTGGCCACGCAGTAGAACACCGATTCGTGCACCCGGAAGGTCGGCTCGGCGTGGGTCGTCGGGCGCGAGTCCTCGAAGCAGCCGCCCTGGTCGATCGAGATGTCCACCAGCACGCTGCCCGGCTTCATCCGCGAGACCGTTTCGTTGGACACCAGGCTCGGGGCCTTCGCGCCCGGGACGAGCACCGCGCCGATCACCAGGTCGGCCTCGAGTACGGCCTGCTCGATCGCGTAGGCATTCGCCGCGGCTGTGCGGATGCGGCCCTGGTACATGCGGTCGGCGGCGCGGAGTTTGTCCACGTTCTTGTCGAACAGCACGACGTCGCCCCAGGTCCCGGCCGCGACGGCGACCGCGTTCATCCCGGCGACGCCCGCGCCCAGCACGACCACGCGGGCCGGCGGCACCCCGGAGACGCCGCCGATCAGCACGCCGCGGCCGCCGTTGACGCGCATCAGCGTCTGCGCTCCGACCTGCGGGGCGAGCCGTCCGGCCACCTCGCTCATCGGAAACAGCAGCGGCAGGGAGCCGTTCGGCAGCTGGACCGTTTCGTAGGCCACCGACGTCGTGCCCGCGTCGAGCAGCGCCTTGGTGCACGGCTCGCTCGCGGCGAGGTGCAGGTAGGTGAACAGCAGCTGGTCGGACCGCAGCCGGTGGTACTCCTCGGCGACCGGCTCCTTGACCTTCAGGACCATTTCCGCGGTGCCCCACACGTCGTCCGCGTGGTCGAGCAGCTTCGCGCCGGCGGCCGCGTAGTCCTCGTCGCGGATGGACGAGCCCTCGCCCGCGCCGCGTTCCACGAAGACCTCGTGGCCGGCCGAGGTGAACTCGTGCACTCCGGCCGGCGTCGCCGCCACCCGGTATTCGTGGTTCTTGACCTCGCGAGGCACACCGATCTTCATCGCCTGCTCCCATCTGCCGTGTGTGGTGCGACCGAGAGTGCGGGAGGACTGGCCACCGCGAAAGTGCCAGAAACCGCTCGGTCGACGGGTCCAGTCCGCGCGGCTTCTGGACCTGTCAACGGGGACATTTCTGGCTCTGTCGCTGGGGGCCAGCGGCCGAGATCCTGCTCGGGCAGCACTGCCGTCCGCGAGGGAGTTTGCGAGATGACCATGGCCCCTCTGGCCGAGACCTGGCGGGAACGCGTCGGCGACGCCCGGCCGCGGATCGCGCTGGCCGACGGTGCTGACCCGCGCGCCGTCACCGCGGCCGCGCACCTGGTCGAGCGGGGTGAGGTCGAGCCGGTGCTGGTGGGTCCGTCGGCGGAGATCGCCGCTGTCGCGGCCGAGCTGGGCTTTCCGGCGCCTCCTTTCCTGGACACTGCCGCCCTGGCCGCCGACGACGCGGTCCTGGCGCGGCTGGCCACGTCCTTCCCCGACCGGGTCGACACGGTCCGCGCCGATCCGGTCGCGCTTTCCGCCGCGCTTCTCGCGCTCGGCCGGGTGGACGCGTGCCTGGCGGGTGCGACGCGGCCGACGTCCGATGTCCTCCGGGCGGGTTTGCGGATCGTCGGACTCGCTCCCGGAGTGCGGACTCTCAGCAGTTGTTTCCTGATGTTGTTGCAGGACGGCCGATCGCTCACTTTCGCTGACTGCGCGGTGGTTCCCGAGCCGGATGCGGACGCGCTGGCCGATATCGCCGTGGGCGCGGCGTCAACGCACCGCGCGCTGACCGGAACCGAGCCGGTCGTGGCGATGCTGTCGTTCAGCACGCAAGGCAGTGCCAAGCATTCCGCGGTGGACAAGGTTCGTCAGGCGACTTCGCTGGTGCGGGAACGGCTTCCTGGCGTTGATGTGGATGGCGAGTTGCAGTTCGACGCCGCTGTCGTCGACGCAGTGGGGATCGCGAAGGCACCGCGTTCGACCGTGGCTGGGCGGGCGAATGTGTTGGTGTTCCCCAATCTCGACGCGGGGAACATCGCTTACAAGATCGCAGAACGCCTCGGCGGAGCGACCGCGCTCGGGCCGATCCTGCAAGGCGTCGCAGCGCCGCTGCACGACCTGTCGCGCGGCTGCAGCGCGGCTGACATCGAGACGATGGCCCTGATCAGCGCGGTGCACGCGGTGACCGGGCGGGAAGTGGAGAAGGTCCGATGAACGTGGAACTGGTCGTGCTGGACATGGCAGGCACAACGGTCCGCGACGACGGCGCGGTCGAGGCGGCGTTTTCGGCGGCGCTGGAGGCGGTGGGGGTGCCCGCGGACTCGCCGGAGCGCGAGGATGTGGATGCCTACGTCCGGGACACCATGGGGCAGTCGAAAATCGAGGTCTTCCGGGCGCTGTTCCCGGCCGAAGGTGTTGCGGAGAAGGCGAACCGGGTTTTCGAGAGCGCGTTCGCTTCGCGGGCGATTGAGGTCGCTGAGCCGCTGCCCGGTGCGGAGGAAGCAATCGACAAGTTGCGCGCCCAGGGGCGTCGGGTGTGCTTGAGCACGGGGTTCTCGGCTCGGACTCGGGATGCGCTGCTGGCGCGGCTCGGGTGGACGGAACTGGCGGATCTGGTGGTATGCCCGGCGGACGCGGGCGGACGAGGGCGGCCGTTCCCGGACATGGTGCTGACTGCGGTGCTGCGCTTGGGGATTACTGACGTGCGCGCGGTCGCGGTGGCGGGGGATACCGGGTTCGACATGCTGACCGGCCGCCGAGCAGGAGCGTCGGTGGCGGCGGGGGTGCTGACCGGGGCGCATGACGAGGCGACGTTGCGGGCCCACGGGGCGACGCATGTGCTGGGCTCGGTGGCGGAGTTGCCGGGGGTTCTTGAGCGTTAGCGAGGCGTCGTCGGTCAGGCGGGTGGAGCCACCGCGGTAGCGATCAACGCTCGTGCCGCGATCTCGATCCTCTCCTCGTCTCCGGTCACGATCCGGTCCAGGCACAACCCGCGCAGGCCGGAGATCAGCAAGCTCGCCCGCGCGGCTGCCTCGGGTTCGGGGTAGCCCAGCTTCCGGTACACCGGCACCAACGGCTCCACCATCGCGGTGATCGCTTCCCGAGCCACCGTCAGGTACCGCTCCGGCTGGGTCGGGGCCAGCGCCAGTACCTGGAACAGGATGTGGATCGGCCGTTGCTGGCGGCCTCGGGTGATCGCGTGCCACAGGGCGTGTGCTGCGGCGCTGAGGGATTTCTCGTCGTGCACTGAGTGGAAGAGTTCGGTGACGTCCGGGCGGCTCGCGGCGATCGCTTCGGTGATCAGGTTTTCCCGGCTGCCGAAGTAGTACAGCAGCATGCGCTTGCTCGTCCCCAGTGCTTCGCCCATCGGGGCGAGCGACAGGTCCGCGATGCCGTGCGTCGCGAGGTAGTCCACGGCTTGCTGCAGCAGCTCGGCGCGACGGCCGGTTCCGGAGTCCACCTCTTGACTGTACCGATCGGTACATCGTACCGTCCAACCTTGTACCGATCGGTACACGGCGAGGAGGGCTCATGGCGCTTTCGGTGGCGATAGTCGGCGGCGGGATCGGCGGGCTGACGCTCGCGCTCGCGTTGCGGGAGCGCGGGATCGGCGCGGAGGTGTACGAGCGGTCGGCCGAACTGCGCGAGATCGGGGCCGCGGTGGCCTTGTCCGCCAACGGTTCCCGGGTCTTGGCGCGGCTCGGGTTGAGGGACGAGCTGTCCGCGTGTTCGGCGGTGCCGACGGAGCTGGTCTACCGGCATTGGCGGGGCGGGCGCCGGGTGGTCGCGTATCCGGTCGGGGACAGCTACGAGGAACGGTTCGCCGGGCCGTATTTCGGGGTGCATCGGGCGGATTTGCAGCGGATCCTCGCCGGCGCGTGCGGGAATGTCCATCTTGGACGCCAGGTGACCGGAGTGGTCGAGGACGGGCCGCGGTACCGGCTCGAGTTCGCCGATGGCGCAAGCGAAACCGCTGATGTCGTGGTGGGTGCGGACGGGGTGCATTCGACCGTTCGCGAGTGGGTCGAACCCGCGCCGCTTGCCCGGTATTCGGGTTCGAGCGGCTTTCGCGGGCTGGTGCCGGTTGAACAGCTGCCGTCGTTGCCGGATGCCGGGGCGATCCAGTTCTGGATGGGGCCCGGCGGGCATCTGCTGCACTACCCGATCGGCGACGGGTCGGTGGTGAATTTCCTTGCGGTGCTGGACGAACCGGACGCTTGGGAGCGGGAGTCGTGGACGGAGGACATTCCTCGGGAGCGCATCGACGCGGCTTTTGAGGGCTGGCATCCGGCGGTGCGCGAGATGGTCGGCGCGACGACTCTGCAGCAGCGGTGGGGGTTGTTCGGCCAGTATCCGCTCAACCGCTGGCATCGCGGCGGAGTGGTGCTCCTCGGCGACGCCGCGCACGCGATGCTGCCGCATCATGGGCAGGGTGCCAATCAGACGATCGAGGACGCGGTGACGCTCGCCGAGTGCCTGGCGAGCGATTCCCGCGAGGCGGCGCTCGCCCGGTACGAGAAGCTGCGGCGGCCGCGGACCCGGGCGGTCCA
Source organism: Amycolatopsis echigonensis (assembly GCF_002846615.1). Taxonomy (NCBI): domain Bacteria; kingdom Bacillati; phylum Actinomycetota; class Actinomycetes; order Pseudonocardiales; family Pseudonocardiaceae; genus Amycolatopsis; species Amycolatopsis echigonensis. The sequence goes on from NZ_PJMY01000003.1 coordinate 7,276,367, forward strand.
GCGGAGTTCGTGGGTGGCTAATGCGCTGCTGCATGTGCCGGACGGTCCGGCGGCAGACGCGAGGGATGTTGCGCTCCGGCGGATCGGCGAGACGCTGGAGTGGATTCACTCCCATGACGCGCTGGCGACGGCCGGGCGCGGCTAACCGGACCCCGTTCCGCGAAGGTTCGGCCTCGGCCGGTGCGGGGGGACGTCGAGTCGGTGAAACGCAGGGGCGTTGCTAGGCGGCTCCCTTTTCCGCGAGAGCCTTGAACTCGGCACTCGTCAGCACGTCCGCGGTCGACTGGGCGAGGACGACCAGCGTCGCCGCGTGCACCTCGGCGGCGGACATCGCGCCGTGGCCCAGATCCGGGTGGTCGTAGGTGGCGCACGCGTCCGACAGCACTGCGGTGCGGAAGTCGCGGAACATCGCGTCGCGGATGGTGGCGTGGACGCAGTCCTCGGTCGTCACTCCGGTGGCGACCAGGGTGTCCACACCTCGTCCGCGGAGCTGCATTTCGAAATCGGTGCCGAAGAAGGCGCTGTAGCGGTGCTTGGGGATCAGCGGTTCGTCCGGGCGGCGGTCCACTTCGGAGTACAGCGCGGCGCCGGGCGTGCCTTCGATGAGTGCTTGGCCTTGCGCGATCGGCGGGTACAGGTCGGCGAAGCGGCCCATGTCGGAGCCGTCGGGACGGTGGACGTGCGCGGTGAAGAACACCGGGATGCCCGCGTCGCGGCAGAACCGCACGGTGTCGTTGAGGACGGGGATCATGGCGCGTCCGGCCGGGGATTCCAGCGGGGCGCCCGGGGCCAGGAAGTCGTGCTGCATGTCGATGACGACCAGCGCGGTGCGGGCCGGATCGACGGTGGACAAGCGGTAACCCATGGAACGCTCCCTCCGCGGAGGTCCATGAGGTATCACGGTTTGCCGTCGGTCGTCAAGAAAGCGACAGAAGGTGTCAGGCGTCTTCGATCTGCGCCGCGACCGTGTGCAGGGACTCGATCAGTGCCTGGGTGGCCGGATTGAGCCTGCGCCCGGCGGCTAGCGTCAGGCCGACGCTGTGCCCGATGTTCTCCAGCGGCGTCGGCAGCGTGACCAGCCGCGGGTCGTCCATCCCGAGAAGGCCGGGGAGCGCGGCGACCATGGCGGTTTCGGTGAGCAGCTGCCGGACCGTGAGAAACGACGTCGCCTCGACGCGGTTGGCGGGCAGGTCAAGACCGTGCTGGGCGAAGAGGCTTTCCAGCTCCTGGCGCAGCATCGTTTCGGTGCCGGGCACGATCCACGGGAACTCCGCCAGATCCTCCAGCGAGACGTTGTCGCGCGCGGCGAGCGGATGGTGCGCGCCGGCGACTACCCGGATCGACTCCTGGTACAGCGCTCGCCGCCGGGTGCCTTCCGTGCCGGGGCCGCTCAGCCGGCCGACGATGACGTCCACCCGGCCCGCGGTCAGCTCCACGAGCAGCGACTCCGGCGTGCCCTCCCGGACGACGACGGTGACCAGCGGATGGTCCTCCTTGAGGTGCGCGATCGCCCGCGGCAGCAACAAGTTCGAGCCGGCGAGGTGGATGCCCGCGACGACCCGGCCGCGGGTCGCGTCAGCGATTTCCACAACGTGCCGTGCCGCGTGGGTCAGCTGGGCGAGCACGGCGCGCGCGTGCTCGGTGAACGCGGTCCCGAACTCGGTCGGCGTGATCCCGCGCGGCCCGCGTTCGTAGAGCGGCACGCCGAGGATCGCTTCGAGATCGTGCAGGCCGCGCGTGACGACCGGCTGAGTCACGTGGAGTGCGGCGGCCGCGCCGACGACGCTGCCCTGCTCGGTGAGGGTGTCCACCAGCACGAGGTGCCTGAGCTTGAGGCGGCCGTCGAGCAGGCGGGGCATGTCCATTCCGGCGACATTACTGGCCGGGCCGGGTTCCGGCGTCACGGGCGGACGAGCTGAGCGCGGACCCGGGGTCGGCGAGGTCGAGGAAGACGCCGAAGCGGTTCCGGCCGGGCACGACGGTCCAGGACGAAGCGGCGCGTCGAGGTGCGTGAAAGGCTTTGCTCTGCCGAACCGGCTATGCCCGGACGGTCATGGCAGCGGCGGCAAAGAGCATTGGCCAGGCATTCCTGGCGTCCCTACGGTCAGCTTCATGGCTGCGGAACTCCACAACGTCGTCGGCGGGACCCGGGTCGCCGGGCGGCGCACCTTCGAGAAGATCGACCCGGTCGACGGGTCGCTCGTCGCACACGTCCACGAGGCCGGACCGGACGTGGTCGACGCCGCGGTCGCTGCTGCTCGTGCGGCGCTGGACGGCCCGTGGGGACGCGCTTCGGTGGCCGAGCGCACCGCGTTGCTGCGCCGGATCGCCGACCGGATCGAGGAGCGGTTCGAGGATTTCGTCGCCGCGGAGGTCCGCGACACCGGCAAGCCGGAGCACCTGGCCCGCGACCTGGACGTCGCCCGGGCGGCGACGAACTTCCGTTCCTTCGCCGACACGATCGCGGCGGCCGGTCTCGACTCCTTCCTGACCGAGCTGCCGAACGGCCGCAAGGCGCTGAACTACGCGGTGCCCAAGCCGCTGGGCGTCGTCGCGGTGATCGTGCCGTGGAACCTGCCGCTGCTGCTGTTGACCTGGAAGGTCGCACCCGCGCTCGCGTGCGGCAACGCGGTGGTGGTCAAACCGTCGGAGGAGACGCCGTCGACGGCGGCCTTGCTCGCCGAGGTCATCGCGGAGGCTGGCGCGCCGGCCGGGGTGTATAACGTCGTTCACGGCTTCGGACCGGACTCCGCCGGGGAGTACCTCACCACGCACCGCGGCATCGACGGCGTGACGTTCACCGGCGAATCCCGGACCGGCTCGGCGATCATGCGGGCAGTCGCTCCGTCGGTCCGGCCGGTTTCCTTTGAACTGGGCGGAAAAAACGCGGCGGTGGTGTTCGCGGATTGCGATCTCGAAAAGACCCTCGACGGACTCGCGCGCTCGGTTTTCCTGAACACCGGGCAGGTGTGCCTGTGCACGGAACGGGTCTATGTCGAGCGGTCCGTTTTCGACGCGGTCGCGAACGGGCTCGCCGAGCGGGCGGCGGCGTTGCGGCTGGGACGACCGGGCGATCCGGAGACCACGACCGGGCCGTTGATCTCCCAACAGCACCGGAAGAAAGTCCAGTCCTATTTGGACCTCGCGGTCGCTGAGGGGGCGACGGTGCTGACCGGCGGTTCGGTCCCGGAACTCGGGCCGGACCTCGCGGGCGGGTCGTGGATCGAACCGACACTGTGGACCGGACTGGACAACTCCGCGCGGGTCGTGCGCGAGGAGGTCTTCGGACCGGTCGCGGCGCTGATCCCGTTCGACACCGAAGACGAAGCCGTCCGGCTGGCGAACGACACCGACTACGGGCTCGCCGCCGCCGTATGGACGACGAACCTCGAGCGCGGCCACCGGGTCGCGCAGCAGATGCGGGTCGGGATGGCCTGGGTCAACACCTGGTATCTGCGCGACCTCCGCTCGCCGTTCGGCGGCGTCGGGCTTTCCGGCATCGGCCGGGAGGGCGGCCTGCACTCGATGCACTTCTATACCCAGCCGACGAATGTGTGCGTGCAGCTATGACCACCGTTGAGGAACGTGCCGAACTGCTTGACCGGGCGACCGCCACTGGGCAGGCGATCCCGCAGCTCACCAGCGACGGGCCGATGAGCCTGGAGACCGCGTACGCCGTGCAGCACGCCGGGATCGCGCTGCGCGAGCGACGCGGCGAGCGGCTGGCCGGAGTCAAGCTGGGTTTCACGAGCAAGGCGAAGGCCGAGCAGATGGGCGTCTCCGACGTCATCATCGGTTCGCTGACTGACCGCATGCGGATCGAGGACGGCGGAACGTTCGCCGTCCGCCACGGTGTGCATCCGCGGATCGAACCCGAGGTCGCGTTCCGGCTCGGGCCGGACGCCGAGCTGGTCGCCGTCGCACCCGCGCTGGAGATCATCGACAGCCGGTACCGCGACTTCCGGTTCAGCCTGGCCGACGTCGTCGCCGACAACACCTCGGCGTCCGCGTTCGTGCTCGGGCCGTGGACCCAGCTCGACCGGGTGGACGCGCTGGCCGTTGACCTGCTCTTCGACGGCGAGATCGTCGCGTCCGGCTCGACCACTGACATTCTCGGCGACCCTCTGCGAGCGCTCCCCGCGGCACAGCGAATGGCCGCCGCATACGGGCACCGCCTGCTCGGCGGGTCGGTGCTCCTGGCCGGTGCGGCGACCGCGGCTGTTGCGCTGAAAGCAGGAACGCAGGTCGAGGCTCGGGTCGCCGGGCTCGGTTCGGTTTCCGTTCGCACCAAGGAGGATTGAGCGTGGCGCAAGCCAATGTCGTCGCCGGGAAGGCGACGCCGCGCGGGCGGTTCCCGCACGTCAAGGTCGTCGGGGACCTCGTGTTCGTCTCCGGCACCAGCAGCAGGCGGCCGGACAACACGTTCGCCGGCGCGGAGGCCGATCAGTTCGGCGTGACCAGTTTGGACATCCGAGCGCAGACTCGCGCGGTCATCGAGAACATCCGCGACATCCTGGCCGCGGCCGGGGCGGGACTCGAAGACCTCGCGCAGCTGACGGTCTTTCTGGTCAACATGAACGATTTCGGCGGCTACAACGAGGTCTACGGCGAATTCTTCGACGAGAACGGCCCGGCGCGCACGACCGTCGCGGTGCACCAGTTGCCGCATCCGCATCTGCTCATCGAGATCCAGGCGATTGCCCGGGTCTCCGGCAAGGAGGAACGATGACTGCCATTCCGCCCGTGTTCGATTTCGCCGCGTGGATCGAGGAGCACGAGGACGAGCTGAAGCCGCCGGTGAACAACAGGCAGATGTGGGCGCCGATGGGGGATTTCATCGTGCAGGTGGTGGGCGGGCCGAATCAGCGCACCGACTACCACCTGGACCCGTACGAGGAGTGGTTCTACCAGTACAAGGGCGACATGCACGTCAATCTGATGACCGAGGACGGCCCGCGGCGCGTCGACATCCGCGAGGGCGAGATGTGGATGCTGCCGCGGAACGTGCACCATTCGCCGCAGCGTCCGCAGGAGGGTTCGATCGGGATCGTGATCGAGCGCATCCGGGAGGAGGGGACGCTGGAGAAGTTCGTGTGGTTCTGCGTGGAGTGCGACGCGAAGGTGCACGAGGTGGAGCTGCAGGTGCGTGACATCGTCGGCGATCTGCCGCCGGTGTTCGAGCGGTTCTACGCGTCCGAGGAGGCCCGGACCTGCGGGAACTGCGGGACGCTGCACCCCGGGAAGGGCTGAGCGTGCGCGCGATCGACGTCCACAGCCATTTCGTTCCGCACGGCTGGCCCGATCTGGGCGAGGGGATGCCGTGGCTGCGCCCGGAATCCGAGCGCGAGGCGATGATCATGGTCGGTTCGGAGGAGTTCCGCCGGGTGCGGTCGGACTGCTGGGACGCGTCGGTGCGGCTGCGCGACATGGACGCCGACGGGGTCGAGGCGCAGGTGGTGTCGCCGACGCCGGTGTTCTTCGGCTACGAGACGAGCCCGGGGCACGGCGAGAAGATCGCCCGGGTGTTCAACGATCTCGCGCTGGAGATCTGCGCGCCCGCGCCGGACCGGCTGATCCCGTTCTGCCAGGTTCCGTTGCAGGACACCGACGCCGCGTGCCGCGAACTGGACCGCGCGGTCGGGGCCGGGCACCGGGGCGTGGAGATCGGCAACCACGTCGGCGACCGCGACCTCGACGACGCGGGGGTGGTGACGTTCCTGCAGCACGCGGCGTCGCTCGGCGTGCCGGTGTTCGTGCACCCGTGGGACATGCCGCTCGCGCCGCGGCTGGACCGCTGGATGGCGCGGTGGCTGACCGGGATGCCCGCCGAGACGCATCTGTCGATCATCGCGATGGTGCTTGGCGGGGTGTTCGACCGGGTGCCCGACAGCCTGCGGATCTGTTTCGCGCACGGGGGCGGGTCGTTCGCGTTCTGGCTGGGGCGGCTGGAGAACGCGTGGCATCAGCGGGCGGACGTCATTGCCACGTCGGAGAAGCCGCCGTCGGAGTATGTCGGGCGGTTCAGCGTCGACTCGGTGGTGTTCAGCGAGTCGGCGCTGCGGAATCTGGTGGACACCCTCGGGGCCGAGCAGGTGATGGTGGGGAGCGATTACCCGTATCCGCTGGGGGAACGTCCGGCCGGCGGGGTGGTGCGGCGGGCGGAGTTCCTCGACGAGCCCGCGCGGGAGCTGGTACTGCGGGGGAACGCACAGCGGTTCTTGGGCTAGTCCAGCCCGAGGTGGTCCCGCAGCGTAGGTCCGCTGTAGTCCTCCCGGAACACCCCTCGTTCCTGCAGCCTCGGCACCACCTGGTCGGCGAACTGGTCGAGCCCGCCCGGTGTCACGTGCGGGACCAGGATGAACCCGTCCGACGCGTCGGCCTGCACGAGTTCGTTCATCGCGGACGCGACCGTCTCGGCGGAGCCGATGAAGTTCTGCCGTCCGGTGACCTCGATGATCAGTTCCCGGCTCGACAGGTGCTTCGCTTCCGCGAGCTGGCGCCATTCGCGGGCGGTCGCGACCGGGTCGCGGTACATGCGGACGCTCGCGCGGCCCTTCGAGATCAGGTCGCCGACCACCGGGTCGAACGACGGCAGCGGGCCGTTCGGGTCGTGGTCGCTGAGGTCGGTGTTCCAGAGCTGCTCGAGGAACTTGATCGCGGTCTGCTCGCTCACCTGCTGCAACCGGACTTCGTGGGCGAGTTCGTGCGCTTCGGCGTCGGTGTCGCCGAGGACGAAGGTCGCGGCGGGGAGGATGACCAGTTCGTGCGGGGAGCGGCCGTATTTCGCCAGGCGGCCCTTGACGTCGGAGTAGAACGCTTGGCCTGCTTCGAGAGTGCCGTGGCGGGTGAAGATGGCGTCGGCGGTCGCGGCGGCGAATTCGCGGCCTTCCTCCGAATCGCCGGCTTGGATGGTGACCGGGCGGCCTTGCGGGCTGCGCGGGACCGGGAAGCGGCCGGAGATGTCGAAGTGCTCGTCGTGGTGGGCGAAGTCGCCGCCGCCGGCCAGGAAGCGGCCGGATTCCTTGTCCGCGAGGAGTTCGTCGCCGCGCCAGGAGTCGAAGAGCTCCCACGCCGTGCGCAGGAAGGTTTCGGCGCGCGAGTAGCGCTGATCTTGCGGCAGGAAGCCGCCGCGGCGGAAGTTTTCGCCGGTGAAGGCGTCCCAGGACGTGACGACGTTCCACGCCGCCCGGCCTGCGGAAAGGTGGTCGAGGGAGGCGAATTGCCGGGCCACCTCGAACGGTTCGTTGAACGTGGAGTTGATCGTGCCCGCCAGGCCGAGGCGGTCGGTGACGGCAGCCAGCGCGGACAGCACGGTGAAGGTGTCCGGGCGGCCCACGACGTCGAGGTCGTAGATGTGGCCGCCCTGTTCGCGCAACCGCAGGCCTTCGGCGAGGAAGAAGAAGTCGAACTTCGCGCGTTCGGCGGTCTGGGCCAGCTTGACGAACGAGCTGAACTCGATGTGGCTGCCCGCTTCGGGATCGCTCCACACGGTCGTGTTGTTGACCCCGGGGAAGTGCGCGGCGAGGTGGATTTGCTTGGCAGTCATGGAAATCTCCCGGGACTCAGGCGGCGTAGCGGTTGGCCGGGCGCGGCAGGCCGAGCAGCCCGCGCAGGGTCGAGGCCTCGTATCCGGTGCGGAACGCGCCGCGGTCGCGCAGTTCGGGGACCAGGGCGCGGGTGATGGCGGTCAGGTCGTGCGGCACGGCGCCCGGGCGCAGCCGGAAACCGGTCAGGCCGGCGGTGTGCCAGTCGAGCAGGAGGTCGGCCAGCTGAGCCGGGGTGCCAGTGAAGACGTGGGCGTCCGAGGTGAACTCGGCACGGTCGTCCAGGCGGGCTTTGCGGTCGGCCGCGGCCTGCTCGGTCTCGTCGAGGAAGACCACGAGGTCGGCGAAAACCTGAATGGGCGCACCGATTTCGTCGATGATCGACGCGGCGTGCGCGCGGTCGTTCGGGGTCACGTACACGACGTCGGCCTGGCGGGCGGCGAGGCGGTAGGCGTCGGGGCCGTGCGCCAGCGCGGCGACAATCGGCTGGCCCTGCGGCGGACGCGGAGTGATGGACGGTCCTTTGACGGAGAACCAGCGGCCCTCGAAGTCGATGTAGTGCAGTTTGTCCCGGTCGATGAACCGGCCGGTCGCGACGTCGCGGATCTCGGCGTCGTCCTCCCAGCTGTCCCACAACCGGCGCAGCACCTCGACGTAATCGGCGGCTTCCTCGAAGAGCTCGGGAACCTCCGGCGGCGTGCGGCGGCCGAAGTGCCGGAACTCTTCCGCACTCCCGGAAACCTGCACGCGGACGCCGGCTCGGCCGGTGCTGACGTAATCGAGCGTCGCGATCGCCTTCGACAGATGGAACGGCTCCGTGTGGGTGACCACGGCGGTCGGGACCAAGCCGATGTGCGACGTCAGCGGCGCGATCCGCGAGGCGACCAGCACGGCGTCGAGGCGGGTTTGCGCGCGGTCGTCGCGGGCCGTCGGCTCGGAGGGGCCGCGCAGGGAGAGGAAGTCCTCGAAGGTGACGAAGTCCAGGTGCGCGGCTTCGGCCTCCCGCACCAGCTCGGCCCAGTATCCGGCGGTGAGCAGGTCGGCCGGGCGGGCGTCCGGTTCGCGCCACGCGGCCGGATGCCAGCCCGCGCCTTCCAGCGCGACGGCGAGCCGTGGTCCGGTGTGCCCTGTCATGCTGCGGTCCTTTCCCCGTGGATGCCAGCAGTGTGGCGCGGAGGGCGGGCCGAGGGCGACGGTAACCAGCGTCTGAGACAGTCGGCGAGAGCGGGAATAAACCGGTTGCCCCCTGTCACGGCCGTGCGGTGTGCTCGGGGCAGCGGAGATCGTGCGTGAACAGCGCTGGCTGCGGTGGCTCGGGCCGCGGTTGCCGGAGGTGGTTGCGGAGGCGCGCGGTGTTCCGCGAGGCGGTGGAGGCGGACGACGCGACGTGGGAACGCGGCCGGGGCTGGGCGTTGTCGATCGCGCTGATCCAGTTGCCGTATTACCGCGACACCAATCCGGTGGTGGCGGCGAACTCGCGGCGGACCATCGAGGCCGTGGTGTCCGGCTCGTGAGTGTTTATCGCGGTTCTAACCGGGATTGCCGCTCACGAGAACCCAACGCTAGTCCAGGTCGATCCGGATTGTCAGCAGATCCGTGCCGAGCGCCTGGACCGCGGCGCTGTTCAAGCGCGGCAACGACTTCAGCCGCGTCCGGGCGTCGTCTTCCGGGAGCAGGTGCGCGACCCCGCGCAGCCACCGGCCGTGCAGGCGCAGCCGGACGTGCGGGTCGGCCTGGATGTTGCGTACGTACTGCGACCGTTCGCCGAATTCGGACACCAGCCAGAATTCCGGTCCGACGCGACGGCCGCCGATCGGGGTCCGGCGGGGGAGACCTGAGCTGCGGCCGGTGGTTTCGAGCAGCGTCTGGCCGGGGAGCCGCGAGAGGACGGGGTTGCCGAGCTTCCGCTGGAACGTCGTCACGAGCTGGTGCTGGAGGTCGCCGGGTCGCACCTGACCGGCGGCGCGCCGCAGCCGGGCGGGGATGACGAGTTCGTGGATCGGCACTGCCAACGCCCACAGGTGGCGGGCCGGGAAACGCTGGTAGGTGACTTCAGTGGTCCAGTACACCCGGCTCGCGTCGAGGTGCACGATGTTGCGCGTGGTCATCAGCGGCGAAGGCGCTTCGAGCACGACCCGGTCCGGCGTGGCCGAAGCGATGGTCCAGCCGAGCACGCGGTCCGGGGCCAGGCGCGTGGTCAGGCCGAGGCCGAGCCATCCGGTGCGCAGGAACGCGCGCATCGGCGGCGGAGCGTCCTCCCAGACCGCGCGGGCCCACTGCAATGCGTCGCGCTGGTCTCCGGCGGGACGGGGAATGTCCACTGTGGACGTGAAATCCGGCACCCCGCCACGCTAGCATCAGCGACCGTCAGGACGCAGGCTTCCAGCGCAGCTCCGGGCCCAGCCGGGTGGCCAGGTCGGTGAGGATCTGCACGTAATCCTCGTGCTCGAAGGTGAACGGGAGCGCGAAGGCGACCTCGTCGATCTCGCGGAAGGCGGCGTGCCGGTAGAGCTGGTCGGCGATTTCGGCGGAGGTGCCGACGTAATCGCGCGAGAACAGCAGACCGGCCGGCCCCTGCGGGGTTTTCGTGCGCGGCAGGCGTTTCGCCGCGTAGTCCTCGTACTTCGCGCGCTGCTCAGCCGTGGCACTGTCGGTCGGAATCACCACCAGGCCTTGCGAAACCCGGGCCCGCGCACCGTCCGGATGGTGCGACCGGAATGCCCGCACGTGCGAGAGCTGGATCTTTTCGAAGTCCGTCGAACCCTCTTCGGCGCGGACGACGCTGCTGGTCAGATAGTTCATCCCGGCTTGTCCGGCCCAGGTCGCCGACCGGGTGCTCGCGCCGCCGTACCACATCCGGCCGGCCAGGCCGGGAGAATGCGGCTGCACGCGGTCGGAGAACGTCTCGATGCCTTCGACCCCGCTGAACGTCGACGCGGGCTCGCCGCGGACCAGGGACAACAGCCGCGACACCCGGTCGTAGCCGAAATCTTCGCGGTCGCCGGTGTCCGGATACAGCGCGGCCCGCACGTCCTCGTAGTGCATCGGCGGGCTGACGCTGACGCCCGGGTTGAGCCGTCCGCCGGAGAGGACGTCCACGGTGGCCAGGTCTTCGGCCAGTCGCAGCGGGTTTTCCCAGCCGAGCGGGATGACGGCGGTGCCCAGTTCGATCCGGCTGGTGCGCTGGGTGGCCGCGGCGAGCACCGCGACCGGCGACGAGATGCCGTACTGCAGGTGCCGGTGGCGCACCCAGGCGCTGTCGAACCCGAGCTGCTCGCCGAGTTCCAGCACTCGCAGCGTGGACTCGTGGCCTGGCCGCGGGTCGTCGCCGTCGAACAGGCCGATCGTCAGGAAACCCAGTTTGCGCAGCGGTTGCGTTTCGCTCGGCACGGCGAGGCCCTCCTCAGATCAACTAAGCCGGAATAACCGCGAGCTGGTCCAGGTTGTTCCGGCTCGCTGACACACACGCAGAACACTGGGGAGTACGCACGATGCGCGCTTTGTCCATCACCCGCTACGGCGGTCCCGAGGTCCTGGAAGAGATCGAGGTGCCCGAGCCCGTTCCAGGGCCGGGCGAAGTGACCATCACGGTCTCGCACGCGTCCGTCGGGCTGATCGACGCGCTGATCCGCCGCGGCACGCTCGCGGAGTACGACTACGCGCCGAAGCCTCCGTTGGTGCCCGGGCTCGAGGTCGCGGGCACCATCCGCGCGGCCGGACCGGATAGCGGCTTCTCGGTCGGGGACGAGGTCGTCACGCTCACGCTGCCCGGAATGGGCGGATACGCCGACGTCAAACTCGCGCCCGCCGGTCTCGTCGTGCCGCTGGCCGGCAGCGGAGTGGAGCGCGCGCAGGCGGTCGCGGGCCTGGCGAACACGGTGACGGCCTACCTTTCGCTCACCGAGGCAGTTCGGCTGCCGAAGGACGCGCGCGTGCTCGTGCACGGTGCGCTCGGCGGCCTCGCCTCGGTGTACCCCGAGGTGGCGCGGCTGCTCGGCGCGCGCGAGGTCGTCGGCACGGTCCGGCGGCCCGAGCAGGTCGAGGCGGCGAAGCAACTCGGCTTCGACCGCGTCGTGCTGTCCGGGGAGCTCGGCGAGCTGAGCGGCGAGCGGTTCGAGATCATCGTCGACCCGGTGGGCGGCGACCTGCGGATCGAATCGCTCGACCTGCTCGCGCCGATGGGCCGGATGCTCGTGGTCGGCAGCGCGGGCAGCGAGACCGCGCCGATGGTGGACTCGAACGCCGTGTGGGGCAAGAACATCGGCGTGCTCGGCTTCAACGTGGGCGGCTTCCTGGCCGCCGACACCGCGCCCGCTCGTCCCGCCGCGGACGCCGTGCTGCCGCTGTACACCGAGGGCCGGATCCGGTTGCCGGTCACCGTCCTGCCGATGGCGCAGGCGCGAGAGGCGCACCGCCGGATGGACGCGGGCGAGGCCGTCGGACGGCTCGTGCTCGCCAACTAGGGTCACGCCCGCACCTGCTCGCCGCCCGGGATCGCGGCCAGCAGGTCGCGGGTGTACTGCTCGCGCGGACGCAGCAGGACGTCGTCGGCCGGGCCGAATTCGAGCAGCTTGCCCTGGCGCATCACCCCGACCTGGTCGGCGATTTCCCGCACCACGGCCAGGTCGTGGGTGATGAACAGGTACGTCAGGCCGAGTTCGTCCTGCAGTTCCACGAGCAGGTTCAGGATCTGGGCCTGCACCGAAACGTCCAAAGCGGACACGGGTTCGTCCAAGACGACGAGATCCGGCCGCAGCGCCAGCGCGCGAGCGATCGCGGCGCGCTGGCGCTGGCCGCCGGACAGCTCGGCCGGCTTCCGGCGCAGCACCGACGACGGCAGCGCCACCTGGTCCGCCAGCTCGGCGACCCGCTCCGCGCGGTTGCCGACGCGGAACGCACGCAGCGGTTCGCCGATCACTTCGGCGATGGAGAAGCGAGGGTTCAGCGAGGCGTACGGGTTCTGGTACACGAGCTGGAACCGGCGGCGCAGCCTGCGCAGTTCGGCGGCGGACAGCCGGGTGACGTCCTGGCCGTCGAAGCTGACCGTGCCGGCGGTCGGGGTCTCCAGGCCGACCGCCATGCGTGCGGTGGTCGTCTTGCCGGAGCCGGATTCGCCGACCAGCGCCAGGGTCCGGCCGCGGGTGAGCTGGAACGACACGTCGTCCACGGCTCGCACGGAACCGGCGCGCGAGGAGACGAAGGTCTTCGACACCGAATCCACCGACAGCAGGACCTCCGGACCCTCCGCGCGGCGGGGCCGGAGAGGTTCGCGGCTGAGGCTCGGCGCGGCGGCGAGGAGCCGTTGCGTGTAGTCGTGCGTCGGCGCGGCGAGGAGTTCGCGGGCCGGTCCTTCCTCGACCAGCCGTCCCTCGGACAGCACGGCGATCCGCCCCGCCCGGTCGGCGGCCACGCCCAGGTCGTGCGTGATCAGCAGGATCGCGGTGCCGTCGTCGGCGGCCAGCTCCGCCAGGTGGTCGAGGATTTCCTTCTGCACGGTCACGTCGAGCGCGCTGGTCGGCTCGTCGGCGATGATCAGCCGCGGTTTGCCCGCGAGCGCGACGGCGATCAGCACCCGTTGCCGGAGCCCGCCGGACAGCTCGTGCGGATACTGTCGCGCGCGCAATTCCGGCCGGTCGACGCCAGCCCGGCGCAGCAGTTCCACCGCGCGGTCGGCGGCCTCGCCACGGGCAGCCAGACGGTGGATCAGCAGCACCTCGGCCACCTGCTCGCCGATCCGCCGGACCGGGTTCAGCGACACCGTCGGATCCTGCGGCACGAGCGCGATCCCGGTGCCGCGTACCTTCCGCCAGTCCTTTTCGGACAGTGCGGTCAGGTCGCGCCCGTCGAAGGCGATCCGTCCGTTGTGGACCCGTCCGCCGCGCGGCAGCAGGCCGATCGCGGCGTGCGCCGTGGTGCTTTTGCCGGAACCGGATTCGCCGACCACCGCGACGATCTCGCCCGCTCCGACCCGCAGGCTCACGTCGCGCACGGCAGGCACCACGCCGCCCGAGGTGCGGTATGTGACCGCGAGTTCGCTGATTTCCAGCACTTGTCAGCTCCGTTCGCCGTCGAGAGCCCGGGACACGCGGTTCGCGGCCAGCACGACGGCCGCGACGGTCAAGCCCGGGAACGTGGTCATCCACCAAGCGGTGGCCAGGAAATTGCGTCCGCCGGCCACGAGCGCACCCCATTCCGGCGTCGGCGGGCTCGCGCCGAACCCGAGGAAGCTGAGTGCGGACACTTCGAGCACCGCGGTTCCGACTGTCACCGTGGCCAGTACCAGCACCGGTCCTAGTGCGTTGGGCAGTATGTGCCGCGCGAGCACCCCGGCCCAGCGCACGCCGGACGCCCGCGCCGCCTCGACGAACACGCCGGAGCGCACCCGCAGCACCTCGGCGCGCATGAGCCGGGCGAACGAGGCGAGGTTCGCGACCCCGACGGCGATCGCGACGTTCGTGGTGCCGAACCCGAGCGCCGTCACCAGGGCCAGCGACAGCAGGATCGCCGGGACCGCCTGGAGGACATCGACGATCCGCATCACGACCGCGTCGAGCCAGCCGCCGCGGAACCCGGCGAGGAGCCCCAGGGCAGACCCGGCGGCGAACGCGACGAGGACCGCGAGAACCGTCGCCCGCAGGGACAAACCGGCCCCGTGCACGACACGGGCGAACACGTCGCGCCCGGTTTCGTCGGTGCCGAACAAGTGCCCGAGCGACGGGCCCTGGAGCCGTTCGGACGGGACGCCGGTGATCGGGTCCTGGCCGGTGAACAGCGTGGGCGCGAAAGCGGCGATCAGCACCGCCGCGAGCACGAACCCGGACAACACCAGACCGGGCCGCCGCAGGAGAAACCGTTGCGGCAAAACCGCTTCAGACATGCGCGGGCACCTCCTTGCGCGCGGACACCCGCGGGTCGAGCAGCGGGTACACGAGGTCGACGACCAGGTTGAGCACCACGAAGAAGAACGCGGCGAGCACGATCACCGCCTGCACCACCGGCACGTCCTGCGCGGTCACCGCCGACGCCGTGACCCGGCCGAGCCCGTCTCGGGAGAACACGGTTTCGGTCACCACCGAACCGGCCAGCAGGTTGCCCGCGACCACGCCCACCAGCGTGAGCGCGGGCAGTCCGGCGTTGCGCAGCGCGTGTCCGAAGTGGACTCGACGGCGGCTCGCGCCCTTCGCTCGCACGACTTCGATGTACGGTTCGGTGAGCTGCGTTCGCAGGCTCTTCGCCAGCACTTGCGCGATGATCGCCCCGGTCGGCAGGGCGAGCGTGACCGCGGGGAGGACCAGCGACGCGAAGCCGGTCGACCCGAGTGCCGGGAACAGCCGCAGCTGGAACGAGAACAGCTGGATCAGCAGCAGCCCGACCCAGAACGTCGGCAGCGAAGTCCCCAGCGGCGGCAAGGAAAGCAGCAGCTGGCTCACCCAGCGGGTGCGGGTGAAGGTGCCCAGCACGGCGATCCCGCCGCCGAAGACGATCGCGAGCACCAGCGCAAGGCCGGAGACGGCGAGCGTCGGCGGCAACGCGGTGAGGACCTGGTGCGTCGCGTCGTCGCCGGTGGCCACCGACGTGCCGAAGTCGCCGTGCAGCGCGGCGAGGAGGTGCTTGCCGTACTGCACGAGAACCGGGTCGTCCAGCCCGTACTCGGCGCGCAGGGCGGCGATCTGCTCCGGCGACGCGCTGGGCCCGCCCTCGGCGGAACCGAGCTTGGTCAGCACCGCGTCGCCGGGCAGCAGGTACAGGATGACGAACGACAGCGTGAACGCCGCCCACAGCACCACTACGGCCTGCAGAACCCGGCGAAGCAGCGGAAAGCCGTTCACGAGCCCGAAACCCAGGCGTCGAACAGCTGGAGCCGCGAGGAAGCCTCGAAGCCGACGTCATGCGCGTTCGGTCCGACGCCGAGCACCTGCGTCAGCTCGAACACCGGGATTGCGTAGGCCTGCTCCACGATGGTCCGCTGCGCTTGTTCCGCCGCGGGCTTGCGCTTCGCGGGGTCGACAGTGGCGGACTGCTCGGTCAGCGACGCGTCGAGCGGATTGTCCGCGGGCAGCTTGCTGCGATTGTTCGTCTTCGTGGAGAACTGCTGGCGCAGGATGTCCGGGTCGGCGCGGGTGACGTTGTACCAGAGGAAGTCGTAGTCGCCGGCCTGCTGCAGGCGGGTGACTTCCGAGTTGGTGTGCAGCTCGATCTTCAGGTCGAAGCCGATCTTGCGCAACTGCTGCTGGATCAGCTCCAGGACGCTCTGATTCTGGTTGAACACCGGGGAGAACAGCACGGACGCGGTCAGCCGCTGCCCGTTCTTCGTCCGGATGCCGTCCGGGCCGGGGACCCAGCCGTCGGACTGCAGCAGCGCCTGCGCGCCCGCCGGGTCGTAGGCGAGTTCCTTCGACAGATCGGTGTACAGCGGCGTCGCGGAGCCGAGGATGCTCGTCGCGGGCTTGTAGTTCGGGGTGAGCACGGTGCTGGTGACCTCGGGCCGGTTCACGCCCTTCGACACCGCCTGGCGCACCTTCTGGTCGGCGAGGACGCCGCGCGTGGTGTTCGCGTGCAGGTTGAACACGATGCCCGGGTTCGGCCGGACCGGTTCGGTGAAGCCGTTGCCGGAGAACTGCGGTTCGTCCACCGGCTGCACGTCCGTGATCGCGTCGAGCTGGCCGGAGGTCAGGCTGCCGGATCGCACGCCCGGCTCCGGCACCACGCGGAAGTCGATCTTGTCGACGTACGCCTCGCCCTGGTGCCGCCACAACGGTGAACCCCAGTGGTAGCCGGTGCGCTTGCCGAGCACGATGTCCTGGTTCGGCTTCAGACTGGTGAAGACGAACGGACCGGAGCCGATCAGTCCGGCGCCCTGGCAGCGTTGCTCGGCGGTGTGCCGGAACGCCGCGGGGGCGAGCACGCCGAGCGACATCGTGGAGCTGGCCTGCAGGAATTGCGCGCTGGGCTGGGTGAAGTCGAGCCGGACCGTCGCCGGGTCGAGCACCGTCGCGCCGCGGTAGGCGGCCAGGTAGCTGGAGCCGAGCAGGGCTTTCGCGCCGAGCGCCTTGATGCCGTCGAAGCTGGTCTTCACTGCGGCGGCGTCCACCGGGGAGCCGTCGGAGAACGTCGCGCCGGAGCGGAGGTGGAAGGTGAAGCTCGTGGAATCGGGGCTGACCGTCCAGCGGTCGGCGAGCCAGGGCGTGATCGCGCCGGTCTTCGGGTCCTGGTCGGTGAGCGAATCGACCAGCTGACGGCCGACGTTCACCGAGGCGTTCGTGCTGACCTGCTGCGGGTCGATGCAGTCCGGATTGGACGAGATGCCCAGCCGGAGCGTGCCGCCCGGACGCGGGGGACCGGCGTCCTGCGGGCTGGCTCCGCCCGCCGTGCCGCAGGCGGCGAGCAGCAGCGGAAGGGCCAGCGCGAAGGCGAGACGGGCCCGCGCTCGAGCGGGACGCGGGGGCCGGGGCGGGGTGTGGCGGGGCACGGAGTTCCTCCAGCGGGGACGGATCGGATGCCTCCAGCTCAACCGTTCGCGGCGGTTCGCTGAAGCCCGTCCCAGCACGTGAACCGCTGTCCCGCGATCCGGCCGGGCGCGCGGATTCCGGTTGACGGACAAGGGAAAGCGTGGCCCGCGCCCGCGTGATATCCGGCGCGGTTTTGTTCGGCGAGAAGGTCCGGAGAGCGGGAGCGCGCGGCGGTGTGCTGCGGAAAACCGGTTGCGGCGCGGAGGACACTGGCGGACATGGCGGGGTGGGGTGGGAGCGGGCCGGCTTGGGTCCGCCTGCAAGCGGTGGCGGTGTCCGGTTCAACCTGTGAAGGGCTTTTGCTCGCGGCGCTGCCCTTGCTGGCCGTCTCGATCACCACCGACCCGCGTGCGGTGTCCCTGGTGAACGTGGCCGGGCAAGCGCCGTGGCTGCTGCTTTCGCTGTTCGCCGGAGTGGTGATCGACCGGGTCCGGCGGACGACCGTGCTCGCTTCCGCCTACGCGGTGCAGGTCGTCGCCGCGCTCGCGTTGGCAGTGCTGGGTTCCACCGGTTCGCTGAGCCTGCCCGCGCTGCTGGCGGTGGCCTTCGTGCTCACGACGGCGCAGGTGTTCGGCGACGGCGCGGCGGGTTCGGTGGTCCCCGAGGTGGTCGCGCCGGATCAGCTCAACATGGCGAATTCCCGGCTGCAGGTGATCGACCGCGGCATGGTCCAGTTCGTGGTGCCGCCGGCGACCGGGTTGCTGATCGGGGTCAGCGCGGGACTGCCCGCGTGGCTGGCGGCCGTCGCCGCGCTGGGCGCCTTGCTGCTCGCACGGGGAATCCCGTCGGCGAAGCCGGTGCGCACACCGGTGCATCCGCTGAAGGACGTGACGGCCGGGTTGCGCTATCTGGTCGGCACGCCGTTGCTGCGGTCGATCACCATCACGGTCGCTTTGGGGTCGTTCGCGGCGGCCGCGGGCAACTCGATGCTCGTCCTCTACGCCACGCAGGAACTGCACCTCGCTCCGTTCGGCTGCGGCGTGCTGCTGGCCTGCTTGGCCGTCGGCTGGGTGGTGTCGTCGTTCTTCGTGGACCGGTTCGTGCGGCGGTTCGGCTACTCGACGGCGATGCGGATCGCGCAGGCGTGCGCGGTGCTGAGCCAGCTGCTGCTCGCGATCGTGCCGCCGTGGCCGGCGCTGGTCGGCGCGGTGCTGATCTTCCTGACCGGGACGACGTTGATCTGGAATGTCTGTTCGCAGTCCAGCCGGCAGCGGTTCACCCCGTCGGAGCTGCTGGGCCGCGTGCTGACCAGCCATCGCGCGCTGGCCTGGGGCTTGACGCCGCTGGGTGCGCTCGCGGGCGGCTTCGTGGCGGTGCACTGGAGCTTGCGCGGGGTGTGGGTGATGGCGGCGGCGGTCCAGCTCGTCGGGACGTCGGTGGTATGGCGGCAGCTGTCCCCGTCGGCGTTCCGGGAGGCAGAGGCCGCGATGGCGCGCTGAGGCGTCAGCCGCGTTTCGGGAGTTTCCAGCCGGGGCGGGGGAAGTGGCAGGTGTAGCCGTGGGGGTAGCGCTGGAGGTAGTTCTGGTGTTCGGGTTCGGCTTCCCAGAAGTCTCCGGCGGGGGTGACTTCGGTGACGACTGTGCCGGGCCAGAGTCCGGAGGCGTCGACGTCGGCGATGGTGTCTTCGGCGATGCGTTTTTGTTCGTCGGTGGTGTAGAAGATGGCGGAGCGGTAGCTGGTGCCGATGTCGTTGCCCTGGCGGTTTGTGGTGGTGGGGTCGTGGACCTGGAAGAAGAATTCGAGGAGGGTGCGGAAGTCGGTCTGGTCGGGGTCGTAGGTGACTTCGATGGTTTCGGCGTGGGTGCCGTGGTTGCGGTAGGTGGCGTTCGGGACGTCGCCGCCGCTGTAGCCGACGCGGGTCGCGGTCACGCCGGGCTGGTGGCGGAACAGCTCCTCCATGCCCCAGAAACACCCGCCGGCCAGAATCGCCTTTTCTTCCGCCATGTCGCCTCCTCCGTGCTCGAACCGCTGCGCTCCCATGCTAGTCGCCGGGCAGCAGCCCGAGGACGAGGGCGAGCGGCGGCCACGCGTCCCGTCCGCGCCGGGTGCAGGCGAAGGCGCGCAGCCGGACGTCCGGCCCGGTCAGCGGCAGGACGGTGACGTCGGACCGGGTCGGCCAGGATTCGGGCAGCAGGCCCACTCCGCCGCCCGCCGCGATCAGGTCCTGCACCAGGTCGAGGTTGTCCGCGCGGTGGGTGAACCTCGGGGAGAACCCGGCCATAGACGCCAGCGTCCCGACGACTGTCTCGTCCGCGCCGTTGCGGGAGTTGCCGATCCAGTCGCGGTCGCGGAGCGCGGCGAAGACGTCCAGGGTTCCGTTGCCCCGCAACCGTTTCGCGTCCGCGCGCGGCACCGCGAGACCCCACGGCTCGGCCCACAGCGGACGCACGGCGAGCGACGGATCCGCGGTCGCGGGCGCGAGGTTGTAGTCGTAGGTGAGCGCGAGGTCGATGTCGTCGGTCCGGAGCTGTGCGAGCGCCTCGGCCGGTTCGTGCTCGCTGATCGTCACGCGGACCTGCGGATGCCGCTGCGCGAGCTGATCCGCGACTGGGAGCACGGCGTGGCGTACGCCGGTCCCGAAGCCCGCGACGCGCACGGTTCCGGCGGGTTCGGCTTCGGGATCGAGGTCGACGCGGGCGGCCTCGACCGCGGCCAGGATCGTGACGGCGTGCTCGGCCAGCCGTCGCCCGGCAGGAGTGAGCCGCACGCGGCGGCCGTCCGGTTCGAGGAGCGCGACCCCGGTTTCCTTGGCCAGCACCGAGATCTGCTGCGAGACGGTCGACGTTGTGGTTTCGAGCACGTCCGCGACCGCGCGCATCGAGCCGAGCCGCGACAACTCGAGGAGGAACTGCAGCCTGCGGGTCTCCATCGCTTGATTGTTCACGATATCCGGACAGTACGTCCAGGATTGGCACGTGGACACGAACGGTCCGGATGGGTTCTCCTGGACAGCGTGCTTCCCTCCACTCCCCGGGCCGGCGTCGCCCTCGCCGTCGGCGCCATGCTGTCCGTCCAGCTCGGACTGGCGGTTTCGGTCGGCCTCGCGAACCGGATCGGGCCGACCGGCGTCGCGTGGCTGCGGCTCGCGTGGGCCGGCGTCCTGCTGCTGGTGCTCGTGCGGCCGCGGCCGTCGGCGTTCCGCCGCCCGGCGTTGCTGACGTGCGTAGTGCTCGGCTTCGCGACGGCCGGGATGACGATCCTGTTCATGATCGCCGCGACCCGGCTGCCGCTGGGCACGGCGAGCGCGCTGGAATTCCTCGGCCCGCTGACCGTCGCGATCGTGCGCGGCCGCAACGGAACCCGGGTGTGGCCGGTGCTGGCGGCGGCCGGAGTGGTGCTGCTGACCCAGCCGTGGCAGGGCGGGACCGACCTCGTCGGCCTCGGCTGCGCGCTCGCGGCGGCGGCCTGCTGGGGCGCCTACATCGTGCTGACGCAACGAGTCGGCGACGAGGTGTCGGGCCTGCGCGGGCTGGCGGTGTCGATGCCGGTGGCGGGTCTGCTCGCCACCGTCGTGCACGGGCCTGCGGTGCTGGGCCAGGTGACGTGGCCGCTGCTGCTCGCCGGGCTGGGGCTCGCCGTGCTCGTGCCGGTGGTGCCGTTCAGCCTGGAGATGATGGCGTTGCGCCGGTTGACGGCGTCGGCGTTCGGGACCCTGATGAGCCTGGAACCGGCGATCGCGCTGGTGCTCGGGCTGATCGTGCTGCACCAGGTGCCGAATTTCGCTGCGGCGGCCGGGATCGCGTTCGTGGTGGCGGCGGGCATCGGCGCGGAACGGACCGGGGCGCGGGAACCGGTGAAGACCGCCGTCTAGCGGGCGCGCTCTAGGCTGGCGGCATGCAGGTGGAAATCTGGAGCGATGTCGTGTGCCCGTGGTGCTATCTCGGGAAGGCGCGGTTCGAGAAGGCGCTGGCCGGGTTCGAGCACCGGGACGAGGTGACCGTGACGTACCGGTCGTTCGAGCTCGACCCCGGGCGGACCGGGACCGAACCGCTGCTGGACATGCTCACCGCGAAGTACGGGCCGCAGGCGGGGGAGATGGAGCAGCGGGTCGCCGGGCTCGCCGAGGCGGAAGGGCTCGGCTACCGGACGGACCGGGAAATCGGCAACACCTTCGACGCGCACCGCCTGCTGCATCTGGCTCGCGAGAAGGGCCTGGAGAACGAGATGCTGTCCGCGTTGTTCCGCGCGAATTTCGCCGAGGCTCGGCCGGTGTTCACCTCCGAGGTGCTGACCGATGTCGCCGAGGAGGCCGGATTGCCGCGCGCTGAGGCCGAAGCGGTGCTGGCGGATCCGTCGCGGTATGCGGAGGCGGTCCGCGCCGAGGAGCGGGAAGCCGCGGAACTGGGCGCGGGCGGGGTGCCGTTTTTCGTGCTGGGACGGCGGTTCGGGGTCTCCGGAGGACAGTCCGTGGAGGTTTTCGCGCAGGCGCTCGAAAAGGCTTGGGCCGCTTCCGCCGGGTGATCGCCGGGATTCGACTGCCCGTCTTCAATGCTGAGCGAGCGTGGCTGTCCCGGCGATTTCGGGTGCTGCTGCGGCAATGCCGGTCGCGAAAGGTCCGGACTCGCCGGGGCGACGCTTACTCGGACCAGGTGCTGAGGCGGTTCAGCAGCCGTTCGAGCACCTGCGGGTCCGCGGTGACCGGTTCGCCGGAGACGGGTTCGTCCACCAGCGTGCGCCGGTCGCCCCGGCGCGGCAGCCGGACCTGTCCCGCCGAAATCCCGCCGGGCAGCGGAAGCTCGCACCACGTGGTGCGGCCGCCGCGGTCGCCCTGCCGCACCCCGATCCGCTCGTCGCGAGGCGGGCTCGGGGCGACGAGATCGTCGTCCACCTCGATGACGAGCCGGTCGCCGCGCAGCTGGAGCCGGACGGTCACGAAAGCGGGCGCGGACGGGCTGCTCTGGTCGACGACGTCGCCGACGAGCCGGACCGCGGCGTTCGTGACCTGCTCCAGCATCGGCAAGAGCGACCAGTCGGTCAGGATCAGGCGGACGAACAGCTCGGTGCACGGGACCGCGCTCGGCTGCGCCACCAGCCGGAGGTCGTCCACCTGGGTTGTGCGCGTGCTCAAGCGTCACCTTCCTCCTCGGCGAGCGGTCCGATCGGCCGGGACCGTGCGGGCATCATGCCACCGCCGCCGGGCCGCGCTGCGGCGGGAGGGCGGTGTCCGGGAGAACCGCAGGTCACAGGTCCGGACCACCCAGGCGTCCCGCTGAGCGGTCGCCGTGTCCACAGTGGAGCTCCTGCCGGGCAGGCCCTGCGGCGCGGCGGCCGCCGGACCGGAGGCACGGCTCACCGAGTTCAGCCCCGCATCGCCCACCGTCCGCCGGATCCGGGTGGTGACCCGGCATCCGGCTTGAGACGAGTGCGGGGACGTCCGCGGGGCGGGGAGGTCAGTCGTGCTTGCTCAGCTTCCGTCGCAGACCCCGTCCGGCCGCGAGCGTCGGGAACGCCAGCAGCGCGCCCGCACCGAGCGGGATTCCCTGTTGCCACGCGGGAGCGCCGAGCGCCGCGGGCGCGGCTTGCGGGTCGTGGTCGCTGACGCCGCCCCAGCGCGAGGGCGGCAGGACGATCACGCGCGCCTTGCCGATGACGTCGTCCACCGGGACGGTGCCGTTCACCCCGCCGCCGCCCTGGCAGCGGGAATCGCACGAGTTCTCCCGGTTGTCGCCCATCACCCAGAGGCTGCCCTTCGGGACGGTGACCGGGGCGAACGTCTGGCGCGCCGTCGGCGGCTGCTCCAGCCAGTGCACGTACGGCTCGTCGAGAGGTTTGCCGTCGACCAGGACGCGGCCCTGCGGGTCGCAGCACTGGACGGTCTGGCCGCCGACGGCGATGACGCGTTTCACGAAGTCGCGCTCGTCCGGCGGCGCGAAGCCGACCAGCGAACCGAGGCCGCGCACCGCCTTCGTGAAGATGTTGCCCGATTCCTGCGGGGCGATCTCGTTCGCGGTCCACGGCTGCGGGCCGCGGAAGACGATGACGTCGCCGGGGGCGGGATCGGTGAAATCGTAGGTGACGCGGTCGACGACGACCCGGTCGCCGAAGCAGCCGTCGCATCCGTGCAGCGTCGTCTCCATCGACGCCGACGGGATCAGGAACACCTTCGCGACGAACTGCTGGATCAGGATCGTCAGCACGAGCGCGATCCCGATCAGGATCGGCAGCTCCTGCCAGAACGGACGCTTCCGCCGCGCTTTCCGGGGCGGTTCGTCCGCGCCGGGACGGTCGGATCCGGACTCGCCGGGGGCGGGGACTGGGGGGATCGGGTCGGCCACGCCGTCAGGCTACCCAGATCCGCCCGCCGGACGGCGGACCGCGCGCGGCCACGATCGGGGGGTCGTGCCGGTGGGCGGGACGGCAACCGGAGATTTCGCCCTCAGGGAAGGAAAACGGGCCGGAATCGGGGGAGAGGTTCGGAATCCGGCCGGGGAGCCGGGTCGGACGGGGGAACCGGCAGGAGATGGGGCGGAAACCGGAGCAGCGCGCCGGTCGATCGGGGTCGGAGTGTCCCGGGGCGCGTGCGTCAGAGCCTCGGGAGAAACGCAGCCCGGCGGAGGTGGAGACCCTCGGCTCGCCCTTCGAGCAGCACCGTCGGGGCGTCGTACGGGCGGAGGACCAGCGATCTCGCACCGCGGAGAGACCGGATTGCGCGTCACCGCTGAGGTTCCGGCGAAGGTGAGGGGACCAGCTCAACGGAACGCCGCACCCGCCGACCGCGAAATGCCCTGCTGGCAAAGACAAGCGGCAGCGACTAGTTCTCGAACGACCCGTGCCGCCCGGCTCCCTCGGCGAACCGGGTGGCTCCCGCGAGGGTATCCGCGCTGAGCGACTGAATCCCGTGCCGGAATTCGTTGTCCATCGCGGATTCCTCGCTCAGGGACTCGCTTTCCAGCAAGGCCGCCCGATCCTCCCGCAAGCAGGTCTGCGGGAACGCGGCGATGTCCCGCCCGAGGGCGACCGCGGCGGGCAGCGCCTGCCCGGCGGGCACGACGCGATTCGCCAAGCCGATCCGGTGCGCCTCCTCCGCGCCGACCGGGCGGCCGGTGAGCACGAGATCGAGCGCGTGGCTCCGGCCGATCAGCCGCGGCAGCCGCACCGTGCCGCCGTCGATCAGAGGGACGCCCCAGCGCCGGCAGAACACGCCGAACACCGCCGTTTCGTCCGCGATCCGGAGGTCTGCCCAGATCGCCAGCTCCAGTCCGCCCGCGACGGCGTGCCCGGACACCGCCGCGAGCACCGGCTTGCGCAACCGCAGGCGCGTCGGGCCCATCGGGCCGTCGCCGTCCGGTTCGGTCCGGTTGCCGCGGCCTTCGCTCACCGCCTTGAGATCCGCGCCCGCGCAGAACGTCCCGCCGACGCCGTACAGCACCGCGACCGCGGCGTCCGAGGCGTCGAATTCCCGGAACGCGTCGGCCAGCGCTTCGGCGGTGTCGCGGTCGACGGCGTTGCGGCGTTCCGGCCGGTTGATGCCGATGGTGGTGACCGGACCGTCGCGCTCGACCAGCACTGTGCTCACTCGCGGCCTCCTCGGGGACAAAGCGGTGGACAAAGCGGGTGCCCGGGCAGCATGCCATGCCCCGTAGGCTCCGGCGCGGAGATCGGCACGGGAAGGAGACCGCGGGAATGGACGCCGAAAGCCTGGCCGCGTTCGGGTTCGAACTGGGGGTGCTCAAGCGGGTCCGCCGCGCGGGCTGGTGGCAGGCAGGGGTCCGCGACCCGGAGTCGGTGGCCGAGCACAGCCTCCGCGCGGCGCAGCTGGCCGCGCTGCTCGCCGCCGAGGAAGGCGCGAGCCCCGAGCGCGCGGCGTTTCTGGCGCTGTGGCACGACACTCAGGAGACCCGCACCGGCGACCTGCCGCACACCGCCGCGCCGTACCTGACGAAACCGGAGCCTCGCGCGATCACAGCGGACCAGACCGCGAGCCTGCCGCGCGCGTCGGCGGAAACCGTGCGGGCGGCGGTAGACGAGTACGAAACACGCGAATCGGCCGAGGCGCGATGCGCGAAAGACGCCGACAAACTCGAAATGCTTTTCCAGGCCCTCGAATACCGGGCGACCGGAGTCTCCACAGTGGACGAATGGCTCGCGTCGGCGCAGGCCGGGCTCTTCACCGAAACTGCGAGGCGGGTTGCCGAGGCCGCGCTGGCGACATCGCCACTGGCTTGGCGGTCTCGTTAGAGCTCACCCACATGGGCGCACTTCTGGTTTAGGACTGTCCTCCTTGGGAAAGATCCAAAGAACGACCATCTCGGGGAGGCACAGGATGAACCGGAAAATCACGGCAGTACTGGCCAGTATCGCGGCGATGGCGGCAACGGTCGGCTTCACGGCGAACGCGGAGGCAGCGGGACCGCCGTGCGGCGCCCAGGCGAAGGCGTGCCTGAAGCTCTCGGCGAACACAGCGTGGCTGATGGACCACGGCAAGGTCGCCCGCGGCGGCGTGCCCGTCACCGTCGGCAAGCCCGCGTTCCCGACCCCGGTCGGCACGTTCCACGTGCAGTACAAGGATCTTCACCACTACAGCAAGGAGTTCAACGGCCCGATGCCGTACTCGGTTTTCTTCACCAACACCGGGGTGGCGTTCCATCAGGGCAGTCTGAAGGTCCAGTCGCACGGCTGCGTCCACCTCTCGCACGCGGACGCGGTGGCGTTCTTCAACACGCTGCAGCCGGGCGACGTGGTGCAGGTGGTGCGGTAATCACCCGACGGGCATCGGCCGCCGCAGCGCTTGCCTGCGCAGGCGGCCGAACCCCCTCGGGTTGTTGAGCCCGAACACTGCCACGGTCTGGCCGTCGCGGTGGTAGGTGGCGAGGAAGGACTCGTCGTCCGGGCCGCCGTCGGCAAAGCGCACCTCGTCGTCGGGCGAGGGATGCCCAGCCAGCTGGAGGGTGCCGGCGTACTGATCCGACCAGACGTAACCGCTCGGTTCGTACTCCCGGACCGCCTGCCCGGCCAGCAGATTCGCGACCGCGACAGACGCCTGTTCGCTGGCGTTCGTCCAGTGCTCGTGCCGGGTGCCCGCTGGACCGTACGCCGCGACGTCCCCCGCCGCGACCACGTTCGGCAGCGAAGCGACCAGGCCGGAGTCGGTCCGTACGCCGTTGTCGACGACCAGCCCGGAACCATGGAGCCATTCGACCGCGGGAACCATGCCGATTCCGGCGACGACCACGTCCGCGGGCAGAGTCTCGCCGGTCTCCAGCTCCACCCCGGTGACCCGGCCGGAGAGCGTGGAAAGCCCGGCCACCGAAGCGCCGCAGCGCAGGGTGACGCCGTTCCGGTCGTGCAGGCGCGCGCAGATCGAGCCGAGCTCCGGACCCAGTACGCGGGCCAGAGGCGTCGGCAGCGCCTCCAGCACAGTGACGTCCAAGCCCAAGGCATTGCACGTCGACGCCACCTCGGCCCCGATGAACCCGCCGCCGACGATCACCACGCGCGCGCCGGGGATCAGCTCCTCGCGCAGGGCGAGTGCGTCGTCCAAGGTGCGCAGAACGTGAACTCCGGCAACGGATTCCGTCCCCGGCAAGGCACGGGCGCGCCCGCCGGTCGCGAGCACGACGCCGTCCGCTTCGAGTTCGCCGTCGGACAGGACGAGACGGCCGGTCGACGGGTCGAGACGTTCCGCGCGGGTGCCGAGCCGGACGTCCAGCGAGGCGAGGTCGTCGGCGTCGAGCAGCTCCAGCGACTCGCGCGACGCCGTCCCGGCGAGGAAGGCCTTCGACAGCGGCGGCCGGTCGTAGGGGAGATGCGGCTCTTCGCCGACCAGGACCACGCGGCCGTCGAACCCCTGGGCGCGCAGTTCCTGCGCCGCGCGGGCGCCGGCGAGCGAAGCGCCGACGATCGCGACCGTCTTCACGCAGCGTCCTCGGCGGCGTCGGCGAGCACGTAGATCACGCCCTCGGCGACCTGCACCTGGTAGGTGCGCACCGGCTGCTTGGCGGGCAGGCACGACGGCATGCCGGTGCGGAGGTCGAAGAGCGCCGCGTGCAGCGGACACTCCACGAAGCAGCCCTCGAGCCAGCCGTCGGCCAGCGACGCGTCCTGGTGGGTGCAGGTGTCCCCGATCGCGTACAGCTCGCCGTCGGCGTTGAAGACGGCGATGGGCTCCGGCCCCGCGATCCGGACGGACTCGCCCGGGGGCAGTTCGTCCACAGTGCACGCGCGCAGCATTGATTCCTCCGAAGCTGGGAGTTGTTGCGTATTGAGGAACACCCAACGTGATACGCAACAGAGTCTGAGCGCGCGGAAGGGGTGTCGTCAAGAGGTTACGCGGGCGAGTTTTGCGGAGCGCGGTTCCGGATGAAACCGCTGGTCGAAGGCGGTTCCGGCGAACGGGTGCGGCCAGGGACGGGTGCTTGACAGCGCCCCCGCCGAGCCTCATCTTGTTCCGGAGAGGGCAACAAGACGCGTAATACGCAACATCGAGAACCTCGAGAGGAGCCCTGCCGGTGACCGCGATCGACCTCCCGCAGAGCCTGCTGCCGACTCTGCCCGGGCCGCACTACACCGACCCGGCGATCTTCGCCCGGGAGCAGGAGCGGATCTTCGAAGCGGGATGGTTCTGCGCCGTGCGCAGCGCCGACCTGCCGTCGCCCGGCTCGTTCGAGACCGTGCAGATCGGCCGCGAAAGCGTGCTGATCGCCCGCGGTCGCGACGGGGCTCTGCGCGCGTTCCTGAACGTGTGCCGCCACCGCGGCGCGCGGCTGTGCACCGACGAAAAGGGGTCGGTGAAGCGCGCTTTCCAGTGCATGTACCACGCGTGGACCTACGGCCTCGACGGAAAGCTCGTCGCCGCCCCGAATCTGACCGGGATGCCGGACGTCGACCGCGTCGAGTACGGCCTCACCCGGTTGCATCTGCGCGAATGGCTCGGCTACGCCTGGGTTTGCCTCGCCGAAGAAGCACCGTCCTTTGCGGACACTGTGATGGCCGACGTGAGCGAACGGCTCGGCGGCCCGGGCGAGATCGAGGCGTACGGCATCGAGAATCTGGCGCTGGGCCGGCGCATCGAGTACGACGTGCGCGCGAACTGGAAGCAGATCATCGAGAACTTCATGGAGTGCTACCACTGCGCGACCATCCATCCGGAACTCACCGAGGTGCTCCCGGAGTTCGCGGACGGGTACGCCGCACAGTATTACGTCGGCCACGGCGCGGAATTCGGCGCGGACGTCACCGGGTTCACTGTGGACGGCGGCGACGGCTTGCAGCGGCTGCCCGGCGTCGGCGAGCACCAGGACCGCCGGTACTACGCGATCACCATCCGGCCGCAGGTGTTCGTGAACCTGGTGCCGGACCACGTGATCGTGCACCGGATGTTCCCGCTCGCGCCGGACCGCACCTTGGTCCGCTGCGACTGGCTGTACCTGCCGGAGGTGGTCGAGTCGGGCGCGGACCTGGATCGTTCGGTGGAGCTGTTCCACCGGGTGAACCAGCAGGATTTCGAGGCGTGCGAACGGTGTCAGCAGGCGATGGGCTCGCGCGCGTACGCCCGCGGCGGCGTGCTGGTGCCGAGCGAACACCACATCGGCGAGTTCCATGACTGGGTGCGGGCGCGGACCGGGGAGTAGCACCCGCGCCCGCGCCGGTCAGGGCTGGATGTCCATCTCTGGGCCGATGTACTCGCGCACGCGGACCGCTTTCCCGTCCTTCGCCTCGACGATCTGCACGAGGTGCAGCTTCACCGGGTTGCCGCCGACCTCGATCTCGACGGCCGCCTCGTTGAAGAACCCCTTTTCGGTGAAGGTGACGCCGACCGGGCGGAAGTCCGGCACCGGTCCGTCGCCCGCGCGCTCGTGCACGGCGGCGACCGCCTCGGAGACCGTGACCCATTTGTCGTCGGCGCTGTGCCACACGGGACAGTCCTTGACGCAGATCTTGAGGAAGAGGTCGATGTCGGCCAGCGCCTTCACCCAGTTCTCGGCGAGTTCGGCGGTGGCCTGGTCTGGTGTGGTGCTCATCGGCTCGCGGTGCCTTCCGCTCGGGGATCGATTCCCCGATGCTGCCGGGGCCGACGCCGCCGGAGTGTCCAGATTCCTGGACACTTCCGGTGCGGGCCGGTCAGATCAGCGCGCGGATCGCTTCCTCGAAACCGGTCACGTGGTCGAGCGTCAGCGCCGAAGCCTTCTTCGCGTCGCCCTCGGCGATCGCCGTCAGCAGCGGCGAATGCTCGTCCACGTGCCCGGCCATGCCGCGCAGCCGGGGGAGGAACACGCACCAGATCCGGGTCGCGAGGTTGTCGTAGTGGATCAGGGTGTCCTCGAAGAACGGATTGTGCACGCAGGCGTAGATCGCGCGGTGGAGTTCGAGGTCGGTGCGCAGGAGTTCGGCGTTTTCCTTCGGGGTGGCCGAATCCAGCTGATCGCGCAGCTCCACCAGCCGTGCCCGGTCGGCGTCGGTCGCCCGCGTCGCGGCGGACGCGGCGGCCGTCGGCTCGAGGGTGCGCCGGACCTCGGAGATGTGCGCGAGGTCGGAGATGTTGACGTCCGTGGCGAACGTGCCGCGGCGCGGGTACGCGACCACGAGGCGTTCGGTCTCGAGCCGTTTCAGCGCTTCGCGGATCGGCGTGCGGCCCATGCCGAGCGCGGTGCCCGCCCATTCCTCGTTGATCGGGTCGCCCGGCTTGATGTCGAGCATGACGAGACAGTCGCGCAGGAACTCGTAGGCGCGTTCGGCCAGCGACGGGGCGGCGGCCGGGATGACGTGGTTGACCGGGGTGCTCACCCGGCATACTCTACAGCGAAGATTGATATATCAGTAGTCGACCAGTTGTCCGATACGGGAGGCCAGCCGGAATGACCACGACGGACCAGTCCCGTCCCCCGGGCGCGGACCTTCCGGACCACCCGGATTTCCTGTGGCGGGACCCGGAGCCGCGGCGCGCGTACGACGTCGTCGTGGTGGGCGGCGGCGGGCACGGCCTCGCGACCGCCTACTACCTCGCCAAGGTGCACGGCATCACGAACGTCGCGGTGCTGGAGAAGGGCTGGCTCGCCGGCGGGAACATGGCCCGCAACACGACGATCATCCGCTCGAACTACCTGTGGGACGAAAGCTCCGGCATCTACGAGCATTCGCTGAAGCTGTGGGAGGGCCTCGAAGAAGACCTCGGCTACCCGATCCTGTTCAGCCAGCGCGGCGTGCTCAACCTCGCGCACAGCCTGCAGGACGTCCGCGACAGCGTGCGCCGGGTGAACGCCAACCGGCTCAACGGGATCGACGCGGAATGGGTCGACGCGGACGGGGTCAAGGAACTCTGCCCGATCGTCAACACCTCGCCGGACGTGCGCTACCCGGTGCTCGGCGCGACCTACCAGCCGCGCGCCGGGATCGCCAAACACGATTACGTGGCTTGGGGTTTCGCCCGCGCGGCCGCCGCGATGGGCGTCGACCTGATCCAGAACTGCGAGGTCACCGGCATCGAAACGCGGGACGGCAAGGTCGTCGGCCTCGACACGAGCCGGGGCCGGATCGCCGCCGGGAAGGTCGCGCTGTGCGCGGCCGGGCACAGTTCGGTGCTGGCGAAGATGGCCGGGATCGACCTGCCGCTGGTGTCGCATCCGCTGCAGGCGCTCGTGTCGGAACTGCTCGAACCGGTGCACCCGACGGTGGTGATGTCGAACGCCGTGCACGTCTACGTTTCCCAGGCGCACAAGGGAGAACTCGTGATGGGCGCGGGCATCGACTCCTACGCCGGCTACGGCCAGCGCGGCGCGTTCCACATCATCGAGGACCAGATGGCCGCCGCGCTGGAGCTGTTCCCGGTGTTCGCGCGGGCGCACCTGCTGCGGACCTGGGCGGGCATCGTCGACGTGACCCCGGACGCGTCGCCGATCGTCGGGCTGACCCCGGTGGAGAACCTCTACCTGAACTGCGGGTGGGGGACCGGCGGGTTCAAGGCCACGCCGGGCGTCGGCGACTGCTTCGCGCACACCGTCGCGAAGGGCAAGCCCCATCCGTACGCCGAACCGTTCACCCTCGACCGGTTCACCACCGGCGCGCTCGTCGACGAGCACGGCGCCGCCGCCGTCGCGCATTAGGAGCAACTGTGCAGCTGATTCCCTGCCCCTGGTGCGGTCCCCGCGAGGAGACCGAATTCCACTACGGCGGCCAAGCCCACGTCGCGTACCCGCAGGACCCAGCGGCGCTGTCGGACGAGGAGTGGGCGAAGTACGTCTTCTTCCGCGCCAACCCGAGCGGCCCGCTCGCCGAGCGCTGGACGCACAGCGCGGGCTGCCGGCGCTGGTTCAACGCCGTTCGCGACACCCGCACCCACGAACTCGCGGCGGTCTACCGCCTCGACGAACCCCGGCCGGTGATCCCATGACCTTCCGCCTCCCCAGCGGCGGCCACGTCGACCGCGACACCCAGCTCCAGTTCACCTTCGACGGCCGCGTCCTCACCGGACATCCCGGCGACACGCTCGCGTCCGCGCTGCTCGCCCACGGCGTGCACCAGGTCGCCCGGAGCGTCAAGCTCGGCCGCCCGCGCGGCATCATGGCGGCGGGCGTCGAAGAGCCGAACGCGGTGGTGCAGCTGGAAAAGCCGTTCCCCGAACCGATGCAGACCGCCACCACCGTCGAGCTGTACGACGGCCTGGTCGCGCGCAGCCTGTCCGGCCAGGGCCGGTTGGCGACCGAACCGGACCCGGCGCGGTACGACGCGAAACACCTGCACTGCGACGTGCTCGTGGTCGGCGCCGGTCCGGCCGGGCTCGTCGCGGCCCGGACCGCGGCACGCGCCGGAGCCCGCGTGGTGCTGGTGGACGACCAGCCCGAACCCGGCGGTTCCCTGCTCGGCTCGAACGAGTACCTCGACCTGAAGCCCGCCGTCGAATGGGCCCGAGCGATCGCCGACGAACTCCGCGCGACGCCGGACGTGGAAGTGCTCGACCGGACCA
Source organism: Amycolatopsis echigonensis (assembly GCF_002846615.1). Classification (NCBI taxonomy): domain Bacteria; kingdom Bacillati; phylum Actinomycetota; class Actinomycetes; order Pseudonocardiales; family Pseudonocardiaceae; genus Amycolatopsis; species Amycolatopsis echigonensis. The sequence goes on from NZ_PJMY01000003.1 coordinate 7,308,319, forward strand.
CCGCGTTCGGCGCCTACGACGACGGTTTCGTCCTGGCCGTGCAGCACCGGACGTCCGGTGCGGCCCGGCAGCGCGTATGGCGGATCCGCGCGCGGCAGACGGTCCTCGCGACCGGCGCGCACGAACGTCCGATCGTGTTCCCGGACAACGACCGCCCCGGCATCCTCCTCGCCGGCGCCGCGCGGACTTACCTGCACCGGTACGGCGTCCTGCCCGGCCGCCGCGCGGTGGTGTTCACGATGGACGATTCCGCCTACGCGACGGCGATCGACCTCGCCGACGCGGGCGTGGAAGTCCCGCTGGTGGTCGACGTTCGTCCGGCCGCGCCGGAAAACTGGACCGCCGCCTGTGCGGAACGGGGCATCGAGGTCCGCACCGGGGCCGCGGTCACCGCGACCGATGGCGCCGAGCGCGTCACCGGCGTCCGCGTCGCCGGGGAGCTGATCCCGTGCGACACGCTCCTGGTCTCGGGCGGCTGGACGCCTGCCGTCCACCTGTTCAGCCAGCAGCGCGGTGCCCTGCGCTACGAACCCGCGCTCGGCGCGTATCTCCCGGACGGCGACCTTCCGACCGCTCGGGTAGCAGGCAGTGCCAACGGCACGCTGGATTTCGCCGGTTGCGTGCGAGAAGGCCGGACCGCCGCCGAAAAAGCGCTCGCCGGAGCCGGAATCGAGGCACCGGCGGAAATCCCGCTCCCGGTCTCCGACGCTCGGCCGCGCGAGCTTCCGCCCGCCGTCGAATGGCAGATCCCCGGCGCGGAGTCCGATGCGGACACCCGCTTCGTCGACCTGCAGCGCGACGCCACCGTTTCCGACGTGCTCCGCGCGACTGGCGCGGGCCTCACCTCGCTGGAGCACGTCAAGCGCTACACCACCATCGGCACGGCGCACGATCAGGGCAAGACCTCCGGCATGCTCGCCGCCGGGATCACCGCCGAAGCCCTCGGCGTCGACCTCGCCGACCGTCGCCCGACCACCTACCGCCCGCCGTACACGCCGGTCGCCTTCGCCGCTTTGGCCGGACGCAACCGCGGCGAGCTGCACGACCCGGTCCGCGTCACCGCGCTGCACTCCTGGCACGTCGAGCACGGCGCGGAGTTCGAGAACGTCGGCCAGTGGAAGCGCCCGTGGTACTACCCGCAGCCGGGGGAGGACCTGCACGCCGCGGTCCGGCGGGAGTGCATTGCCGCCCGCACTGACGTGGCCATGATGGACGGTTCGACGCTCGGCAAGATCGACGTCCAGGGCCCGGACGCCGCCGAATTCCTCGACCTGCTCTACACGAACATGATGAGCACGCTCAAGGTCGGCCGGATCCGGTACGGCGTGATGTGCGGAGTGGACGGCATGGTCATCGACGACGGCACCGTGATCCGCGTGGCCGAGGACCGCTTCCTCGTCACCACGACGACCGGCAATGCCGCGATGGTGCTGGACTGGATGGAGGAGTGGCTGCAGACCGAATGGCCGCACCTGCGCGTGTTCGCCACCTCGGTCACCGAGCACTGGGCAACAGTCGCGCTCGTCGGCCCGCGTTCGCGCGAGGTGCTGGCCGGGCTGGCACCGGAGCTGGACGTCAGCAACGACGCCTTCGGCTTCATGACCTGGCGCGACGCCGAAGTGGCCGGGATCGCCGCGCGAGTGTGCCGGATCAGCTTCTCCGGCGAGCTGGCGTATGAGATCAATGTGCCGTCCTGGTACGGCCTGGCGCTCTGGGAAGCGTTGGCGGAGCAGGGAATCACCCCGTACGGAACCGAAACCATGCACGTCCTGCGCGCCGAGAAGGGCTACCCGATCATCGGCCAGGACACCGACGGCACCGTCACCCCGCAGGACCTCGGCATGAGCTGGGCGGTGTCCAAGAAGAAGGCGGACTTTCTCGGCAAACGGTCCTTCTCACGGGCGGAAAACCAGCGGCCGGACCGCAAGCAGTTCGTCGGCCTGCTTCCGGTCGATCCCACTGCGCTGCTGCCGGAGGGCGCGCAGGTCATCGAAACCGCGCACGTGCCGAAACCGCCGGTCCGCATGCTCGGCCACGTCACCTCCAGCTACCCGAGCGCCGCACTGGACCGCACCTTCGCGCTCGCCCTCGTCCGCTCCGGCCGGGAGCGGATCGGGGAGACGCTGTATGTCGCGGACGGCGACGAGGTGGTGCCGGTGACGGTGACCGAATCCGTGCTCTACGACAAGGAGGGGACCCGCCGTGACGGCTAAGACCCTGTCTCCGCTCGCGGAGCACGCGGGCCTGCTCGCCAGCTGCGCGCCCGCCGTGCTCGCCGAAGAACGACCGTTCCTCTCGCAGCTCAACGTCCGCATCCGCGAAGGCCACGACGCCGCCGCAGCCGTGCTCGGCACCGCGCTGCCGGACGTGTGCCGGTTCACCAGCGGCATCGGAGACGTGCTGTGGCTCGGCCCGGACGAGTACCTCGTGCTCGGTGCTCCGGAAGGCACCGAAGCCGCGCTGCGGGAAGCGATCACCGTCGGCGCGGTCACCGACGTGTCGGCGCAGCGCACCACGGTGCGGCTGGCCGGGCCGGCGGCTCGCGACGTCCTGGCGCATGGCTGCGCGATCGACCTCCACCCGAAGGCCGCGCCGCCGGGCACCTGCGTCCAGACGTTGTACGCCCGCACCGGAATCGTCCTGCTGGTGCGGGAAGCGGGCGAGTTCACCGTGCTCGTGCGCCAGTCGTTCGCCCCCTACTTCGCCGCCTGGCTCGCCGACGCGGCGCTGGAATACCGAGAGGAGGAGTCTTGACCCAGTTCACCTTGACCCTGCACTGCCCCGAGCGCTCCGGGATCGTGCACGCCGTGACGACGTTCCTCGTGAGCAACGGCTGCGACATCGTCGAGCACCAGCAGTTCGACGACGACGTGCACGGGGAACTGTTCCTGCGCACCGAATTCACCTGCGCCGGTCCGGCCACAGTGGACGATCTGACCCGCGAGTTCGACCTGGTCGCCCGGGACTACGCCATGCGGTACCGGTTCTCCGACCGCACCCCGGACCGGTTGCTGGTGATGGTGTCGAAGGCCGGGCACTGCCTCAACGACCTCCTCTTCCGCTGGCGCGCGGGTGCCCTCGGCGCGGAAATCGCGCTCGTGGCGTCCAACCACGAGGACCTGCGCCCGATGGCCGAGGCCGCCGGGCTGCCGTTCGTGCACATCCCGGTGACGCCCGAGACCAAGGCCGAGGCGGAACAGCGCCTGCTGGACCTGGTGCGGGAGCACGACATCGACCTCGTCGTGCTGGCCCGGTACATGCAGGTCCTCTCGGACGAGCTGTGCCAGAAGCTGCAGGGCCGCGCGATCAACATCCACCACTCGTTCCTGCCCGGGTTCAAGGGCGCGAAACCGTACGCGCAGGCCTACGACCGGGGCGTGAAGTACGTCGGCGCGACCGCGCACTACGTGACTCCCGAACTCGACGAAGGCCCGATCATCGAACAAGAGGTGCAGCGGGTCGACCACACCCACTCGCCGCGCGCGCTCGCGACTGTCGGCCGCGACGCCGAAGCCCTCGCGCTTTCCCGCGCGGTGCGCTGGCACTGCGAACGGCGCGTCCTCCTCAACGGCAACCGGACCGTCGTCTTCCGCTGACCTACTCCCAGGGAGTTCTCATGACCCGTGTCGTGATCATCGGCGCCGGAATCGTGGGCGCGAACCTCGCCGACGAGCTGACCCTGCGCGGCTGGACCGACGTCACCGTGCTCGACCAGGGCCCGCTGCCGCTGACCGGCGGTTCGACGTCGCACGCGCCCGGACTGGTGTTCCAGACCAACCCGTCGAAGGCGATGACCGAGTTCGCCGGCTACACCGTCCGCAAACTGCTCGACCTGGGCTGTTTCCACCAGGTCGGCGGCATGGAGGTGGCCAGCACCGCGGCGCGGTGGGAGGACCTGAAACGCAAGCACGGCTGGGCGACGTCGTGGGGCGTCGGCGCATACCTGATCGACCCGGACGAATGCGTCCGGCGCTGGCCGATGCTCGACCAGAACCAGATCTTCGGCGCGCTGTACGTCCCGACCGACGGGCTCGCTGTCGCCTCGCGCGCGGTGGAGGAGCTGATCAAACGGGCGTCGTCGCGCGGCGCGCGGTTCGCCGGCTCGACCCGGGTGACCGGCATCGAGCAGGCGAACGGCCGCGTCACCGGCGTGAAGACTCACGACGGGGAGATCCCGGCGGACATCGTGGTGTCCTGCGCCGGATTCTGGGGCCGGGAGATCGGCGAGATGGCCGGCATGACCGTGCCGCTGCTGCCGCTGGCCCACCAGTACGCGAAGACCGGCCAGCTCCCCGAACTGGCCGGAGCCGACCCGGTGCGCCCGGCGCTGCCGATCCTGCGCCATCAGGACCAGGACCTCTACTCCCGCCAGCACGGCGACCGGCTCGGCATCGGCTCGTACGCGCACCGCCCGATGCCGGTGGACACTTTCGCCGAACCCGGCGAGGTGACCGCGTCCGCGATGCCGTCGATGCTGCCGTTCACCGAGGACGATTTCGCGCCGTCGTGGGAGGAGAGCAAGCTGCTGCTGCCCGCGCTCGGGCAGACCAAGGCGGAGGAGGGCTTCAACGGCATCTTCTCCTTCACCCCGGACGGCGGTTCTCTCGTCGGCGAATCCTCGGACGTGCGCGGATTCTGGATCGCCGAGGCCATCTGGGTCACGCATTCGGCGGGCATCGCGAAGGCGGTCGCGGAGTCTATTGTGGACGGCCGCTCCGAAACCGATCTGCACGAGCTGGACGTGCACCGGTTCGAGGACGTCCAGCTGGCCCCGGAGTACATCCGGGAAACCGCGCAGCAGAACTTCGTGGAGATCTACGACGTGCTGCACCCGCTGCAGCCCCGGCTTTCGCCGCGCGACCTGCGGGTCAGCCCGTTCCACGCCCGCCAGCGCGAGCTGGGCGCGGTGTTCCTGGAGGCGGGCGGCTGGGAACGGCCGCACTGGTTCGAGGCCAACGCGTCGCTGCTGAAGGACCTGCCGCACGACTTCCTCCCGCCCGCGCGCGACGCCTGGGCCGGGCAGTTCCATTCGCCGATCGTGGCGGCGGAGGCCTGGCACACCCGAAACGGCGTGGCGATGTACGACATGACCCCGCTCAAGCGCGTCGAGGTCAGCGGCCCGGGTTCGCTGGAGTTCCTGCAGGGGCTCACGACGAACCAGCTGGCGAAGTCGGTCGGCTCGGTGACGTACACGCTGATGCTCGACGACGCGGGCGGCGTCCGCAGCGACATCACGGTGGCACGGCTGGAACCGGAGCTGTTCCAGGTCGGCATCAACGGCAACATCGACGTCGCGTACCTCCGCAGCCGGGCCCCGGAAGGCGTCCGGGTCCAGGACACCACCGGCGGCACCTGCTGCGTCGGCGTCTGGGGTCCGCTCGCCCGCGACCTGGTGCAACCGCTGTCGGCGGAAGACCTTTCGCACACCGGGCTCAAGTACTTCCGCGGCCGCCGGGCCCGGATCGCCGGGGTGCCGGTGACGATCCTGCGACTGTCCTATGTGGGCGAGCTCGGCTGGGAGATCTACACCTCCGCGGACAACGGCCAGCGCCTGTGGGACGCGCTGTGGCGCGCCGGGCAGCCGCTGGGCGTGATCGCGGCCGGGCGCGGTGCGTTCAACAGCCTCCGGCTGGAGAAGGGCTACCGGCTGTGGGGGACCGACATGACCACCGAGCACGACCCGTACGAGGCCGGGGTCGGGTTCGCGGTGCGTCCGGCGAAGGGCGACTTCGTCGGTCGGGCAGCCATCGACGGTCGCAGCGAAGGAACCTCGGCGCGGCGGCTGCGTTGCCTCACCGTGGACGACGGGCGGACTGTCGTGCTGGGCAAGGAACCGGTGTTCGTGGACGGCACCCCGGCGGGTTACGTCACGAGCGCGGCCTACGGCTACACGATCGGCCGCCCCATCGCCTACGCCTGGCTGCCGGGCTCGGTCGGGATCGGCGACCAGGTGCAGATCGAGTACTTCGGACGGCGGGTCGCCGCGACAGTGGCCGCGGAACCGCTGGTCGACCCCGGGATGGAGCGCATCCGGCGCTGAACGCGAAGGAGGCCCGCCATGCGGGACCAGATCGTGAGCGACTTCCTGAACACCCTCGCCCGGCCCGCGATCCCGGCTCCGGCCGGGGCCACGGTCGCGGCTCTCGCCCTCGCCCAGGCGGCGGCCCTGCTGAGCCGGGCCGCCGGCGGCGATGCGGAAGCGGACCACCTGACGCGCCATGCGTTGCGGCTGGCGGAAATCGACGCCCACGCCGTCACGCACGACGTCCCCGACCGCGCCCAGCCCGCCGCGGATGTGGTCGCCGCGGCGGGGGAGGTCGTCCGGGTGGCGGAACGCCTGTTGTCCACTGTGGACTCCGCGGCGCTGGCGGACGTCTCCGCGGCCGCGGAAATGGCGCGTTCCTCCGCGATGACCGCACGAGTCGCGGTCGAGGCCCGGCACGGCGTCCTGCTCGCCGCGGAGCCGGACGAGGTCGCCGAGAGAGCCGCCCGGGTCACGGAGGCGGTGCGGGCCCGTGAAGGACTCCTCGAAGGAATCTGATTCCCTCAAGGGGCCCTTCACGGACGTCGGGCGGCGGATTGCGGCAGGGGGCGCAAGCGGCGGCGACCAGGGAATGGCAAGATCTCCGGTGTTCCCCAGGAGACCTGTTCCCGAGAACACCGCAGTGAGGATCGCCGCATGGCTGTGCCGCCCCTGCTCACGCTGAACAACTCGGTCGCCATCCCGCAGCTCGGACTCGGCATGTACCAGGTCCGGCCCGACCAGGTCGCGAAGGTCGTCGCGACGGCGTTCGACGCCGGGTACCGCAGCATCGACACCGCCGCCATGTACGGCAACGAGGCCGAGGTCGGCGCGGCGGTGCGGGAGTCCGGGTTGCCGCGCGAGGACGTCTTCGTCACCACCAAGGTCTGGAACACCGACCACGGCTACGACAACACCCTGCGCGCGTTCGACCGCAGCGCCGAGGCGCTCGGCCTGGGCCCGGTCGACCTGTACCTGATCCATTGGCCGAAACCGGAGCTGGACCGCTACGTCGAGACCTGGCGCGCGCTCGAACGGCTGCTGAACGAGGGCCGGGTGCGGGCGATCGGCGTGTCGAACTTCGGCATCGACCATCTGCGGCGCCTGCTCGACGAGACCGACGTCGTGCCGGTGGTGAACCAGGTCGAACTGCACCCGTGGCAGCAGCAGGCCCCGCTGCGCGCGTTCCACGCCGAGCACGGCATCGCGACCGAGGCGTGGAGCCCGCTGGCCCGCGGCAGGCACCTGAACGACCGGGTGGTCACCTCGCTGGCGGCGAAGTACGGGAAGACGCCCGCCCAGCTGGTGCTGCGCTGGCATCTGCAGCAGGGCATCATCACGATCCCGAAATCGGCGACCCCCTCGCGGATCCGGGAGAACGCGGACGTGTTCGACTTCGAACTGGCCGAGGACGACCTGCTGGCGCTGGCCGAACTCGACTCCTGAGAGGCCTCGCCCGCCAGCCGCTAGCCCGGCCCCGCCCCGAACGCACAGCGCCGCCCCGGCCCGGGTGCGGGCGGAGGCGGCGCTGGTGCGGTCAGGGATCAGGAGGCGCGGATGCCCGCCGCCGCGAAGTCGGCCAGCTGCGCCGGTTCCTTCAGGAACGCCCGGAAGCTCTGCGTGCCGCGCTGCTGGACCTCGTCGATCGACGTGCCGGACAGGCCGACGAACGGGTAGTCCGCGGGCGGGCCGGAGCCGATCGGCATCGCGGGCGAGCCGATGACGTCGGGCTTGGCCTTCGACAGCTGGGTGATCCAGTACGACGATTCGGGGATCCAGCCGTCGGGCAGGCCGCCGATGGAGTCGAGCGAGGACTTGCCGGTGAGCGCGTTCAGCACGTCGGACGCGGGCTTGCTCTGCACGGCCACGTGCACGCAGCTGCCGTGCACCTGCGTCAGGTCCTGGTTCCACCGCGCCGCCGCGGCCTCGACCGGCTTGGCGATCTGCGGGGTCACCACGATCCGGACGTCGGTGCGGCCGCCGTTGCAGCTGGCGGCCTGCGCCTCGGCGCGGTTGTTGAGCACGCTGTCGGCCCAGTTCCAGCCGACGACGCCGAGCGCGGCGAGCACCACGAGCCCCAGGGCCACGAGCGGCCACTTCGCGATCCGCCTGCGCGGCGCCTTCTTGGCGACGATCCGGTGCGAGCCGGTCGTCTCGCTGCGGCCGGCGGGCCGCTTGGGCGGATCGAGGGGATGCGGCACCGGCTCCTCGGGCAGGCTGTGACGCCCCATCGTTGTCCTTTCGTGATGTGCACAACACGCTCAGTCATGCAATCGAATCGTTATCACTCTATCAGGCCAGCGACCTGCAGTGAATACCGTTACGCAGAGTTGCCGGTTCCGTGGTCCAGCGACTTCGGCACGGGTTCCGGCGGCTTCGCCGGGTCGGCGAGAAGCGCGCGGCAGAGGCCGATCAGGCGGGCCCGCAGCGGCGCGGCCCGCTCGGCGAATCCGGCTTGGGCACGGGCGTAGGAGGCCCGCCCTTCGGCGGTCTCGATCGGCACCGGCCGGTAGCCGTAGTCCGACAGATCGTACGGGCTGGCCCGCATGTCCAGTTCACGGACGTCCGCGGCGAGCGCAAAACAGTCGCCGACCAGCTCGGCGGGCACGAACGGATCGAGCTTGTACGCCCATTTGAACAGATCCATGTTCGCGTGCAGGCAGCCCGGCTGCTCCAGCTCGACCTGCGCTTCCCGAGTCGGCGCGAGCGTGTTGCGCGGCCGTGCCGGAGCGGTGAAGAACCGGAACGCGTCGTAGTGCCCGCACCGGATGTCCATCGATTCCACGACCTCGTCGGTCCTCGCCGACCCGAGCCGCAGCGGGACCTGCGCGTGCCGCACCGAGTCCGCGGGCTCGCGGTAGACCATGGCCCACTCGTGCAGTCCGAAGCAGCTCAGCCGCGGCGACCGGGACGCCGTGGCCGACAGCAGCTTCAGCACGAACTCGGCGGTGCGCGCCCGGCGGCCCGTGAAAGCCGCCGGGTCGAGCATCACTCCGGCCTCGGTCTCGACGTAGGCCGGACGCTCGAGGAACCGCCGGGCCGACGGCCCCGCGAGCACCACGCCCGGACCCGGCTGCCAGCGTTCGAGGTGGCCGGGCCGATGCGAGTAGTAGGTGAACAGGAAATCCAGCACCGGATGCTTCTCGCCGCGCGCCCGGCGTTCCTGGTGCGGCCCGGTCCACGCGCGCATCCGCTCGGCGTGCGCTCGCTCCCGGGCCTGCCAGTCCGCCTCGGCGAGCACCATCGGCGCACTCATGCCGCCGCCTCCTTGGCGAGTTTCACGCTGGTCATCGGGGAGGCGGCTGCATGAGTGCTGATGATTCGCTGGCAAGCTGCGCTCATGCCGCCACGTGGGTGCCGTCGCGCACGGTGCCCACGTATTCCTCGACGAGATCTTCCAGCGCCACCACGCCGACGGCCGCGCCGGAAGCGTCGAGCGCCCGCGCGAGGTGGCTGCCTTCCTTGCGCATGGCCGAAAGCGCGACGTCGAGCCGCGCGTCCGACCGCAGTTCGGTGAGCGCCCGCGTCTTGTCGTCCGGTATCACCGTGCCGGGGTCCTGGCCGACGAGGTCGAGAACGTCCTTGACGTGGATGTAGCCGGTGAGCGAACCGTCCTCGGTGCACACGGGGAACCGCGAGAACCCGGTGGTGGACACCGCGCGCTCGACGTCGCCGAGCGTCGGCCCGCAAGGGAGCGTCCTGAGTTCCGAGGTGGGCACCAGAACGTCCGCGACGGTCTTGGCGACCGACGACAGCGTCTGCGAAAGCCGCTGGTGCTCGGACTGGTCGAGCAGGCCCTCCTGGCGCGATTCGCTGAGCAGTTCGGCCAGTTCGTCGGAGCTGTACGCGGTTTCCAGCTCGTCCTTCGGCTCGACCTTCATCAGACGCAGCAAGGAGTTCGCGGCGAAGTTGAGGAACGCGATGACCGGGTTCGCCACCTTCACCCACGCCACGTGCACCGGCACGAGCCACAGCGCCAGCCGCTCCGGCTCGGCGATCGCGAGGTTCTTCGGCACCATCTCGCCGATCAGCACGTGCAGCATCGTGATGAACGCCAGCGCGATCGCGAACGAGATCGGGTGCAGCAGCTCGTCGGGCAGGCCGAGCAGGTCGAAGAACCCGGACAGCCGGTGCGCGACCGCGGGCTCGCCGAGGCGGCCGAGCAGCAGCGAGCAGATGGTGATCCCGAGCTGGGCCCCGGCGAGCATCCGCGACACGTGCTTGCTCGCGTTGATGACGATCTGCGCACGCGTCTTTCCCTGTTCCAGCAACGCTTCCAGCCGGTCGCGGCGCGACGAGATCAGCGTGAATTCCGCGCCCACGAAGAACGCGTTGGCCAGCAGCAGGACCACGACGAGGGCGATGTTCAGCCAGTCGCTCACGCGGTCACCTCGCGTTCGGCCGGGCGGACCTGGACCTCGGCGACGCGGTGCCGGTCCATGCTGGTGACCGCGAGCCGCCAGCCGTCGACCTCGACTTCGTCGCCCTCGGCCGGGATGGCGCCGAGGCGCTCCAGGATCAGGCCGGCGATCGTTTCGTAGTCGCCCTCGGGCATCCGGAAGCCGGTGACGTCCCGGACCTCGTCCGCGCGCAGCTGCCCGGACACGAGCCAGCGGTCCGCGCCGAGCTGCTGCGCGGCCGGGGCCTCGCGCTCGTCGTGCTCGTCGCGGACGTCGCCGATGATCTCCTCGACCACGTCCTCCAGCGTGACCAGCCCGGCGGTGCCGCCGTACTCGTCCACCACGATCGCGAGCTGGAAGCGCGAATCGCGCAGCCGGTTCAGCAGATCGTCGCCGGGAAGCGACTCCGGCACCGTCGGCACCGGGCGCATCGCCGAGCGGATCCGGGTGGTCGCGCGGTCCGCGGCGGGGACGGCGAACGCCTGTTTGACGTGCACCGCGCCCTGGACGTCGTCGAGATCCTCGGTGTAGACCGGGAACCGCGAGAACCCGGTGCGCCGGGAGATGTCGATCAGGTCGTCGATCGTGTCGTCGACGGTGAGCGATTCGACCTGCACGCGCGGGGTCATCAGCTCGTCCGCGGTGCGGTCGCCGAAGCGCAGCGACCGGTCCAGCAGCTCCGCGGTGGAGGTGTCGAGCTTCCCGCTTTCCGCGCTGGAGCGGACGATCGAGCCCAGCTCCTGCGGCGACCGCGCCGAACGGAGCTCCTCCTGCGGCTCGATGCCGAACTTGCGGACGAGGAAGTTCGCGCTGTTGTTCATCAGCGTGATGAGCCAGCGGAACAGCGCGGAGAACCGGGCGTGGTAGCCGGAAACGGCGCGGGCGGTCGGCAGCGGCCGGGCGATCGCGATGTTCTTCGGCACCATCTCGCCGAGGATCATCGACAGGAACGTGGCCAGCACCAGCGCGACCGCCACCGCGACCCCGGCCGCCGCCGAAGCGGGCAGGCCCATCGCGTCGAGCAGCGGGCGGACGAGGTCGCCGATGAGCGGTTCGGCGAGGAAACCGGTGACCAGCGTGGTGAGCGTGATCGCGACCTGCGCGCCGGACAGCTGGAAGCTCAGCGTGCGGTGCGCCTTCTGCACCGTGCGCGAACGCTTGTCACCGACCTGGCGGACGTTCGCGTCGACCGTGCTGCGCTCGAGCGCGGTCAGCGAGAACTCGGCGGCCACGGCGAGGCCGGTGCCGATCGTGAGGAGGAGGAAGAGCAGCACGCCGAGCACGGAAAGCAGGACGTGGATCACGGCGCACCGGCCGGAACGGCGGAACGGACGGCAGGCGGGAAGCCGGGTCGTCGGAGACCCGGCCCGGTACTGTCACCGGGCGATGGCGCAGCGCGCACGGATGGAAGTCACTCCTCGGGAGAACTGGGTTGTAGTGCGACGATGCCGACAATCGTACCGGGTCCGGGCAGCCGCGCCGCGACAGGACGCGAACCCGGCTCCGGGTTTTCCGCCCCGCCAGGGCGGGGGACAGCGGCTCGGCCAGCGGTGTCGCGGCCAGGTCGCGCGGTGCTCCGCTCGGCGGGCGAGTTCGGGGAGTTACGGAAAACACGCCGCGCGGAGGCGTCGGGCTCTGTCCACTGTGGTGTTTCAGCGCGGCCGACGGCCCAGCAAGGCCACGAGGGGGCCGACCTCCTCGAGCGTCGCTCCGGCGCGCAGATGCGGTACCCAGAGTTGTTCGACGGTCAGATGGTTCACCAGATCGCGTACCGATGCGCTGCCGTGGGCGGCGAGGAGATCCACGGCGCACAGTTCACCCGAACCCGGCGGTCGCGCGGGTGCCTAGCCGCGCGCGCCCGGCCGGTGGCGCCGCACGGTTTCTTCGACCAGGTCGAGCACCGGGCCGAGATCGTCGCCGGGCAGGCCCATCGCGAGGTGCGAGACGAGCCCTTCGAGCACGAGTTCCAGGAACGCGGTGAGCACGCTGACGTCGACGTCGTCGCGCAGGTTGCCGGCCTTGCGCTGCCATTCGAGACGGTCGCGGGTGGCCTCGGTCAGCTGCTGCGAGCGTTCCGCCCACCGGCCGCGGAACTCCGGGTCGGTGCGCAGCCGCCGGGACACCTCCAGCCGGGTGCCGAGCCAGTCCGCCGGGTGTTCGCTGTTCCCGGCCAGCAGGTCGCGCATGACCTGGACCAGGCCCTGTTCGGCGACGACGTCGGCCATCCGCACCGCGTCGTCCTCGGCGAGGGCGAGGAAGAGCGATTCCTTGTCGCGGAAGTGGTGGAAGATGGCCCCGCGCGACAATCCGGTCGCTTCTTCGAGGCGGCGTACTGTGGCGCCCTCGTAGCCGTAGCGTGCGAAGCACACGCGCGAGCCGTCGAGGATCTGCCGGCGGCGTGCGTCGAGGTGATCCTGGCTGACCCGTGGCATCCTGAAATCCTGACATCGCGGACCGGGTTCTCGCAATCCGTACGTACGTACTGTGACGTGACGGGGGAACGGATGCGCGCGGTCACACTGCCGGGTTCTCGGCTGACACGACCGTGCCGGTTGACTACGCTGTGCACATCACGACTGCACCTCACGACGTGAGCACCGGGAAAGGGAGCGGCCTTGGTCATCGGCGAGTCGGGCCGTGCGCGGGGCGGTTTCGCCATGGACGCGGCGGAGCTGACCGCCGTCATCCGGCTGTGGGAGGACCAGCTCGGCAAGATCGCCGCCGACGGCCGCGCGATCGACGAGATCCTCGAGGTCTTCGCGGCTCCCGGCGCCGACCCGGCGAGCGCGGAGTACGCCGCCGCCGGCGCGGACTCCCTGCGCACGCTGCGCGACCAGAACGAGGCGCTGCACCGGTACGCCGCCGGATACCTCGACAAGCTGCGCACCGCGCGGGACCGGACAGCCGAGGCGGACCGGGCCGGCGCCGATCTCGGCCGCGGCCGGTAAGCGGACGATCCCGGCTGCGCACGAAGGGAACCAGGTGGACGGCAAGCAGATCTTCGACAACTTCCGCGGCGGCGACACGTCCGGGTTGCGTGCTGCCGCGGCGAAGGTCCAGGAGCTTTCCGCGGCGTACCTGGAGCGCGCACAGAGCGTGAAAGAGCTGCAGGAGCGGATGGTGCGGTCGTGGACCGGCGACTCCGCGGACGCGGCGAAGGCGGGCGCGGGACCGGTCGAGGCCGGGTTCCGGGAGTCCGCCGATCCGCTCGACCTCACCAGCGCGTCGATGGACACCCAGGCCAGCAGCTTCGAAAGCTCGCGGCACGCGGTCGTCGAGGTGCCGCCGCGGCCGGAGCGGCCGCAGCCGTGGGCCGGGCCGCTGCAGGCGGTGCTGCCCGCGTCGGCCGCGCCAGCGTCCTTTCAGGACGGAATCGACCGGTTCCACGCCGCGAACGAGAACAACGTCCGGGTGATGGAGCAGTACCACGGCGTCACGGTGAACACGAAACGCGTGCTGCCGAAGCAATACGGCCCGATCGTGCCCGATGCCGCCGCGATCCGCCGGACCTCTCCGGACAGCACGACCACGCAGGCCGCGGCGAGCCACGACCGGAACGGCCCCGGCGCCGCGGTGCTCCCCGCTCCGGTGAGCGAACCGTCCCAGCGCGGCTCGGGACCGGCCGTCGGCGGCGCTCCGGCCGCACCGGGTAGTCCCGGCGACGGCCTGCACTGGCGGCCGGACTATCTCCTCGAGCCCGACCCGGAGGGCGTTTTCGGCCTCGACGGTTCGGCGACCCTGCCGGTTCTCGGCGACGAGGAGGAGTAGCCGGTGGCCGATCCGGCGGGACGAGTGGACGTCCCGGTCGAAGCGCTCGCGGCGCTGGCCGAACGCGAGCAGGTGGGCCGCTTGCACGTGACGCTGCGGCCGGATCCGGCGTGGCTGTCGGAAACCGAGCGCGACGAAGCGGCCAAACGGGTGGACGACGCGCTGGCGGTGGCCGGACTGGTCGACTCGCGCGGCCGGGCCACGGTGGACTTCCTCGACTGGCTGCCGCTGCTCGTGCGCCCGGTCATCGAGTACTACGGCTGGGTCGCGACCGGCGACCGCACGTACGGCGTGCTCGCCGCGGCGAGCGGATTGCAGGCGGTGCTCGCGGTGTCGGACGGCGAACACGTCGGAGTCCAGGAGATCGACCGCGAGCGCGTGCTGGAAACGCTCGTCGAGCAGTTGCCGGCGGTCGGCCCGGGCGGCGGGCAGGTGCGCAGTGTGCGCGTCGCGGACTTGACGGAAGCCGCCCGGCGCGGCGAGGACGCTTTTCCGTTGGACCCGGTGTTGTCGGACGTGCTAACTCTGGTGCAGCGTCCGGTGCACGGCAGCGGAGAACTGTATGCGGGACGGCGCGACGATGTCGGCCGGTACGTCCGGCTGGAAGAACCATTGCACTACGCGGACACGGACTGGGGCCGGTACCTGAGCTACACCGTCGGGGCCGGGCCGGACGCGGAAATCCGGATCGGGCCGGCCGGCCCGGCTGAACTCTGCGGTGCGCTGCGGGCTCTGGAGCGCACCCTGAACTGAGGGGAACGCGGTGCGCTATCCGGAAATCGAGCCGTACGACAGCGGGATGCTCGACGTCGGCGACGGGCACCAGGTGTACTGGGAAACCTGCGGCGACCCCGACGGCAAACCCGTAGCGGTCCTGCACGGCGGCCCGGGAACCGGCTGCAGCGAAGGAATGCGCCGGTTCTTCGATCCGGAGCGCTACCGGATTGTCCTGCTGGACCAGCGCGGCAGCGGCCGCAGCACCCCGCACGCGGGCGACAGTGTCGAGGCGCTGAAGGCGAACACCGCCAGCCACCTGATCAGCGATTTCGAATTGCTGCGGGAAAAACTGGGAATCGAACGCTGGCAGCTTTTCGGCGGTTCCTGGGGCTGCGTGCTAGGCCTGACTTACGCGGTGCGGCATCCGGAGCGGGTGACCGAAATCGTCATGATGGGCCTGGCCACCGACCGCCAGATCGAAATCGACCACCTGACCGGCGGCCTGGGCGAAATGTTCCCGGAGGCCTTCGCCCGATTCCGCGAAGGCGTACCGGAAAACGACCGAGACGGCGACCTGGCCGCGGCCTACTGCCGCCTGCTGACGGACCCGGACCCGGCAGTCCACGAGGCCGCCGCGCAAGCTTGGTGCGCTTGGGAAACCGCCATGCTGCCCGGCGTCCCGCCCTCCCCGAAATTCGACGACCCGAGGTTCCGCCTGGGCTTCGCCCGCCTGGTCACCCACTACTTTTCGCAAGGCTGCTTTCTGGAAGACGGCGCCATCCTTCGCGACGCACATCGGCTGGCCGGAATCCCCGTCGTCCTGGTGCAAGGCGTCCTGGATCTGAGCAGCCTGGTCGGCACCCCCTGGCTCCTGGAACGCGCGATTCCCGACGCAGAACTGATCCTCGTCAGCGGCGCGGGCCACACCACCGCCGTCCCCTCGATGGAAGAAGCCCTGATCGGCGCGACGGACAAATTCGCCACCCGTCCGTGAAGGGGCCCTTCACGGACGTGGATTCCCTGAAGGAGCCCTTCACGACCCGCAAGCGTTTCGGCGACACACCGAACGCGGCATCGGGGCGCCAGCCCCGGCCGCGAACCGCAGCCGACCTTCCCCAGCCCGCGCCGACTCACCGCCAAAACCGCAGCCAACCCACTCAACAGATCCAGGCACCCACACCACCCCCGCACCCCGATACGAAGCCTCCCTGCGGTCTGGGGGTGCTTGTCAAGGCATCTTTCCCGCCTTGACAAGCACCCCCAGACCGTCAGCACACTCAGGCTTCGGGGTGCCCCACGCACACACCCACCTGCGATGTCGCCGACAGGCGACGAGCCACCCCACCGCTCACGGAATCATCAGCACAGGAGCCCCCTGCGGACTGAGCGCCTCCGCGGTCCGCGCCTCCCGCACCGCCTCAGCCTGCTGCAACGCCGTGACCCGCGGCGGAACCCGGTCCAAATGCCACTCCGCCAACACCAGCGCCACCTTGGCCTGCATCTCCGTCCGGAGCCGCAAGAAGGAATCGGCCGGATCCGCCCCGACCTCCCCGAGGAGCAGCCACCAAGCCCAAGCCGCAGCCCCGGCGTTGGCGATGAAGTCCGGGATCACCGCGACCCCACGCGCCGACAGCGCCGCCTCGGCCTCCGGAGTCGTAGCCGCGTTGGCCGCCTCCACGACCACCTTGGCCTTGACCAGATTCTCGTTGTCCACCCGCAACGCGTACGAAATCGCCGCCGGCACGAAGATGTCCGCGTCAGCCGCCACCACCGCCTCGCGCGGCAGCGACTGGACCCCCTCCGGCAACCGCGCGCGATCGACCTCCCCGAACCGGTCGCGCAGCTCGAGCAGTGCGGGCACATCCAGGCCCTCGGGGTCGTACAACGTCCCCGCGGCGTCCGCGACCGCGACGACCTTCATCCCCGCCTCGTGCAGGTACCAGGCCGCGCCGCCGCCCATCGTGCCGATGCCCTGGATCGCGACAGTCGTCTCCTCAATGCCCCAGCCCCAGGTGTTCGCCGCGCCGAGGCAAGCCTGCGCCACGCCGTAGCCGCCGATCACGTCGCCGAGCAGCTGCCCGCCCGGGACCGGCGCGTTGAGCCCGGCCTGCACCCGGCGGAGCGTGCGTTCGGGATCGGCCGAGCGGCGGATCGCGGCGTGGTACGACTGCTCCAGCCCCAGCGTCGCGAAAACCTCGTCGATGAGGTGCTGCGGCACGCCGAGGTCCTCGGCGGTCACCCAGCTGGCGTCCAGCCACGGGCGCAGGAATTCGCAGAAGCGGGTGAGCACGCCGGTCGCGCGCGGGTCCTTGGGGTCGAAGTCGATGCCGCCCTTCGCGCCGCCGACCGGGAGGTTGAAAGCGGCTGTCTTGTTGGCCATGCCGCGCGCGAGGTCCGCCACCTCGTCGACGGTGCAGCCGGCGCGCATCCGCGTGCCGCCCGTGGCGACGCCGGAGACCAGGCTGTGCACGACCAGGTAGCCGTGCGCACCCGTGACGGGGTCGGTCCACGTGAGCTTCATCAGCGGTTCGGCGATCCGCGGGTCCATCGAGCCACTCACCTCCTCGAGTCCTTGGCGGCGCTGTTCGCCGCCTGCTTTCGAGGGTGGGGCCGGAGCGGGGCCCGCGTCCATTTACCGAATGTGCACGAAGTTGTTTAGGGTTCGTACATGGAGCTTTCGCTGCATCGCTTGAGGATGCTCCGGGAACTGCACCGCAGGGGCACGGTCACCGCGGCCGCGGTGGCGCTGCATTACACCGCTTCGGCGGTATCCCAGCAACTCGCGCAGCTCGAACGCGACGTCGGCGCGAAACTGTTCGAACGGCTCGGCCGCCGGGTGCAGCTGACCGAACTCGGCATGCTGCTCACCGAGCACGCCGAGGACATCCTGAGCTCGGTGGAGCGGGCGACGCTCGCGCTGGAGGAGGCGCAGGGCTCGGTGTCCGCCCGGCTGACCGCGGGCGTCTGGGCGTCGGTCGCGTCCGGTCTGCTGCCGACCGCGCTCACCGCGCTCGCCGCCGACTACCCGGGAATCCAAGTGCGGACGAAGGAACTGGCCCCGGAAGCGACCGCGGAGGCGGTCCGGGACGGCACGCTGGACCTGTCGTTCGTCATCGACTACTCCGACGCCCCGATGGAGCTGAGCGACGGGCTGGAGCGCGCGGTCGTGGCGGTGGAGCGGCTGCACGCGGCGGTCCCGGCGGGCGCGCTGCCGTCCGCCACGGCGCCGCTCGACGCGCTGGCCGAGCACCCGTGGATCCTCGCGAGCCCGAAGTCCCATTTCGGCCGTGCGATCCGGATCGCCTGCCAGCGGCACGGTTTCCAGCCGAAGATCAACCACGAGGTCGAGGAGCAGTCGACCGCGATGGCGATGGTGGGCGCCGGGCTCGGCGTCACCCTGGTGTCGGATCTCGGCCTGCGGTTGCTGCGGCCGCCGGGGATCGACGTGGTCGCGCTCGCCCCGCCGCTGCTGCGGACGGTGTCGATCGCCTACCGGCGCACCGAGATCCGGCGCCCGGCGCTGCACCTGGTGATCGGCGCGGTGCAGGAGGCCGCGGCCGAGCTGGGGCTGGGCACCGAGCCCGCCTTGCCGTGACCGGGGTGCCCCGGATGGAGCAGTGCCCGCTGTTCCCGCGAGGATGATCCGTTCGGTGAACTCCCAGGTCAGCCTGGATTACGAGTTCCTTATCGGTCGTCGCCGGGGCTTCGCGGCCCTGTTTTTGTCGGACCCCGCGTGTAGCGTCGCGAAGCGACGAGGTCCGGCCCCGCGGACCTCCTGAACGGACGGCGACAGATGACCGCAGTGCACGATTTTCCGGACAGATCCGGGAGTGCGGCGAACCTGACCGCGCGGGTGCTTGCCGACCGCGCGGAAGGGGAGCAGTACGTCGCGTCGGTGTGTTTCAAGCACGGCCCTCCGAGACTGCTCGGCGTGGAGCTGGAGTTCACCGTGCACCATTCCGGCGACCCGGCCCGCCCCCTCGACCCCGACGTCCTCGCCACGGCGCTCGGTCCGCACACCCCGCGGACGCTGCGCCCCGACAGTCCCGCGGTCCCGCTCCCGGCCGGTGCGCCGGTGAGCCTGGAGCCCGGGTGCCAGGTGGAGATCTCAGCTCCGCCGCAGGCCTCGCTGCGTGCGCTGCACGCGGCTGTGGAGGCCGATCTCGCTCATCTCACCGCTCTTCTCGCCCGCCACGGCCTCGAACTCGGGGCCGCGGGCATCGACGCGCACCGCCCTCCCCGGCGCGTTCTGCGCACCCCTCGCTACGCCGCCATGGAACGCCGGTTCGCCCCCATCGGGGCGGGCGGCATCACCATGATGTGCAGTACCGCGGGCCTGCAGATCTGCGTGGACGCGGGCGAGGCCGATGAGGTCGCCGCGCGCTGGGCGGCCGCGCACGCGATGGGTCCGCCGCTGCTGGCGCTGTTCGCGAATTCCCGCGTGCACGCCGGATCGGACACCGGATTCGCGTCGGCGCGCTGGCTCGCGGTGCGGGAAACCGAGCCGGTCCGCACGCAGTCGCCCGAGCCGGGCGCGGACCCGGCGCGCGAATGGGCCCGCCGGATGATGGACACGCCGCTGATGGTGTTCCCGCGCGGCGAACGGCCGTGGGACGCGCCGGAAGGGCTGACCTTCGCCGAGTGGATCGGCGGCCGGGGCGCGGCCGCCGTGCTGCGCCGCCCGACGGTCGCGGACCTCGACTACCACCTCACCACGATGTTCACCCCGGTGCGGCCGCGGGGCTATCTCGAGCTGAGATACCTGGACGGGCAGCCGCCGGGGGAATGGCTGGCTCCGGTGGCGCTGGTCACCGGGCTGCTGGCGAATCAGTCCACTGTGGACAAAGTGCGCGAGGTGTGCGCGCCGGTGGCCGGCCGCTGGGACGGCGCCGCCCGGTGCGGGATGGCCGACGCGCAGCTGGCGGCGGTCGCCAGCGAACTGGTGGAGCTGGGCATCGCCGGGCTCCCGGCCGCCGGGCTCCCCGGCGGCACCGCGGCCCGGCTCGCCGCCGGGCTGCGCGCCCGGGCCGCCGGGGTGCCGCGCCAATCCCGATGAGCAGGACCGAGAACACCGCCGGGCCGGGCGCCCGGCGAACCGGACTCGAGGAGTCAGGAGCCATGAGCACCATCCCCGAACAGAACCCGTTGCTGGAGCTGAGCCCGCAAGACCTGCGGGCGCACGCGGCCGCGGCCCTCACCCGGGCGCGCGAGCGCAGCGTGGCCCTCACCGACGCGGTCGACGACGAAGACCTCGTGCGGCAGCATTCGAAGCTGATGTCGCCGCTCGTGTGGGACCTCGCGCACATCGGCAGCCAGGAAGAACTGTGGCTGGTCCGCGACGTCGGCGGACGGGAGCCGCTGCGGCCGGACATCGACGACCTCTACGACGCCTTCCAGCACCCCCGCGCCGACCGTCCCGCGCTGCCGCTGCTCGGCCCGGCCGAGGCCCGGGCCTACGTGAAGGAAGTTCGCGAAAAGGCGTTCGACGTCTTGGAAACCGCGCCGCTGGAGGGCAGGCGGCTCACCGAGAGCGCGTTCGCGTTCGGCATGATCACCCAGCACGAACAGCAGCACGACGAGACGATGCTGGCCACCCACCAGCTGCGCAAGGGCGAACCGGTGCTGCACGCCCCGGAGCCCCCGCGCGCGCCCGCCCGGAAGCTGCCCGCCGAGGTGCTCGTGCCCGGCGGCCGGTTCACCATGGGCACCACCGCCGAACCGTGGGCACTGGACAACGAACGCCCGGCGCACGAGGTCGACGTGCCCGCGTTCGTCCTCGACACCACGCCGGTCACCTGCGGGGCGTACGTCGAGTTCCTGGAGTCCGGCGGCTACAACGACCGGCGGTTCTGGAGCGAGTCCGGCTGGGCGTACCGGCAGGAGCACGACATCACCGCGCCCCGGTTCTGGCACCGCGAACCGGACGGCTGGTGGCGCACCCGCTTCGGCGTGCGCGAGCGCGTCCCGGAGAACGAGCCGGTCGTGCACGTCTCTTATTACGAGGCGGACGCGTACGCGCGCTGGGCGGGCAAGCGGCTGCCCACCGAGGCGGAGTGGGAGAAGGCCGCCCGGCACGACCCGGCGAGCGGGCGGTCGCGGCGATTCCCGTGGGGCGACGAGAAACCGACGGCCGAGCACGCCAACCTCGGGCAGCGCCACCTGCGCCCGGCCGAGGCGGGCGCGTATCCGGCCGGCGCGTCGCCGCTGGGCGTGCACCAGCTGATCGGCGACGTCTGGGAGTGGACGAGCACCGATTTCCACGGCTACCCGGGCTTCGCGGCGTTCCCGTACCGGGAGTACTCGGAGGTGTTCTTCGGACCGGAGTACAAGGTCCTGCGCGGCGGGTCGTTCGGCACCGACGCGGCGGCGATCCGGGGCACGTTCCGCAACTGGGACTACCCGATCCGGCGGCAGATCTTCTCCGGGTTCCGGTGCGCGCGCGATCCGCGCCCGGGCGAGGCGGGATAGCCGGATGTGCCGTCATATTGCCTATCTCGGCGCCCCGGTGTCCCCGGCGGAGCTGATGTTCGCCGCGCCGCACGCGCTGCTCGTGCAGTCGTACGCGCCGCTCGACATGCGCGGCGGCGGTTCGGTGAACGCCGACGGCTTCGGCCTCGGCTGGTACCCGGAACCGGGTGCGCCGCCGCAGCGCTACCGCCGCCGCGAGCCGTTGTGGACCGACCAGACGCTGCCCGCGCTGGCCGCTTCGGTGCGCACCACGGCGTTCGTCGTGGCGGTGCGCAACGGCACCACCGGAATGCCGGTCACCGAAGCGGCCGCCGCGCCGTTCACGGAGAGCCGGTGGCTGTTCAGCCACAACGGCGTGGTGCGCGGCTGGCCCGGTTCGATGCGCGGGCTGGCTGGACAGCTGGACGTCGCCGAGCTGTTCACGCTCGAAGCGCCGACGGATTCCGCGCTGCTGTGGGCGTTGCTGCGCGCCCGGCTGCGTGCGGGGGAGGAGCCGCTCGAAGCGGTGACCGGCCTCGTGCGCGACGTCGAGGCGGTCGCCCCTGGCTCGCGGCTGAACCTTCTCCTCACCGACGGCGAACTGCTCGTCGGCACCGCCTGGACGCACGCGTTGTCCGTGCGCCGCACCGAAACCGGCGTGGTGCTGGCGTCCGAGCCGTGCGATCCGGACCCGGCCTGGACCGCCGTGCCCGACCGCCACGCCGTGCGCGCCACCGCGGCCGGCGTCGACGTTCTTCCCCTGACCCTGGAACGGAGCACCGCCCGATGACCGAAGCGGACCTGGAGAGCCATCGCCGCGACGTGACCGCCGAATTGCGCGCGGACGTGCGCGAGGGGCTCACCGCGGACCAGAAGTGGTTGCCGCCCAAGTGGTTCTACGACGCCGAAGGCAGCAAGCTGTTCGAGAAGATCACCGCGCTGCCGGAGTACTACCCGACCCGCAGCGAACGCGAGGTGCTCGCGCGGCGGGCGGCCGAGGTCGCCGGGCAGACCGGCGCGCACACGCTCGTGGAGCTGGGGTCGGGATCGAGCGAGAAGACCCGGCTGCTGCTTGACGCGCTCACCGCGCACGGCACGCTGGAGGCGTTCGTGCCGATGGACGTGTCGGAATCCGCGCTCGCCGAGGCCGCCGCGGCGATCACGGCGGACTACCCGAAGCTCGAGGTGCGCGGGGTGGTCGGCGACTTCACCCAGCACCTGCAGCTGCTGCCCGGCACCGCGCCGCGGGTCGTCGCCTTCCTCGGCGGCACGATCGGCAATTTCCTGCCCGGCGAACGCGCCGAGTTCCTGCGCTCGGTGCGGGACGTGCTCGGCGAAGGGGAGTGGCTGCTGCTCGGCACCGACCTGGTGAAAGACCCGGAAACGCTGGAACGGGCCTACGACGACGCGGCAGGCGTCACCGCGGCGTTCAACCGCAACGTGCTGCGCGTGATCAACGCCGAACTGGGCGCGGACTTCGACCCGGACGAATTCGACCACGTCGCGCACTGGGACGCCGAGCACGAGTGGATCGAAATGCGGCTGCGCGCCCGGGGCCGGATCGAGGTGCGCATCCCCGGCGCGGACCTGATCGTGCCGTTCGCCGAGGGCGAGCACATCCGCACCGAGGTGTCGGCGAAGTTCCGGCCGGACGGCGTCGAGGCGGAACTGAACGCCGCCGGGTTCGCGCTGGAGCGGTGGTGGACAGACTCACAGGAGCGCTTCGGGGTGAGTTTGGCAAGATCAGTGCGTGCATAACCCTCTCGCGGCGCTCGCCCGCAAGCTCGGCACCCAGCCCCGGCTGATGGGCGCGTCGCGCGCCGTCATCGCGACCGACCGGCAGCTGCACCGGTGGTTCGGCGGCCGGGTCAGCCTGGTCGGCCTGGCCGGGCTGCCGTCGCTGCGGCTCACCACCACCGGACGCCGCAGCGGCCTGCCGCGGAGCACGAACTTGCTGTACTACCCGCACGGCAGCGAGTTCGTGCTCACCGGCTCCAACTGGGGCCGCCCGAAGAACCCGGCGTGGACGCACAACCTGCGCGACAACCCGAAGGCGACCATCGCGCTGCGCGGTCGCGAGATCGAGGTCAAGGCGCGGGAACTGGAGGGCGCGGAGTACGACCGGATGTGGGCGGAACTGCTCGAGTTCTGGCCGGGGTACGAAATGGAACGGGAAGCGGCGGGGCGGCAGCTGCCGGTATTCGTGCTGACCCGCTGCTGAGCGCTCGCTCTGGCCGTCGAGGGCGACCTGCCGGTTCGAGACTGTCCGCCGCCTGGCCGACGAGAATTCGACGGGATCCGCCGGGCAGGCCCCGGCGGTCCAGGGCGGCCACTGCCCGCCCGGTGAAGCTCTCGCCGTTTTTTCGCTGCTGACGGGCGAGCCGGGCAGCCCGTCGGCAACCACGCCGTTGTCGCTCGTCAGAACCCGCACTTCCTCCTTTTGGCCGGTGCCCGGCTTGGCCGGATTGTGCCAGTCTCGGTGACGCCCCGTAATCAGGCGGGTGCGCAACCAGGGGAGATTCCACGTGCGCGGAGCGAAAAGAGCACGAACCGGAGCATTGGTCGCGGCGATCGCGACCGTGCTGACCGGGTTGGCGGGCACAGCCGCGGCGGCGCCGTCCGACCCGGCGGCGCAGCAAGCCGCACCCGCGGAGATCGCGCGCACCGCGCCGGTCCAATGGGAGGACTGCACCAAGGACCAGCTGCGCGGCGTCCCGGCCGATCAGCTGAAGCTGTACAGCTGCTCGCTCTACCGCGTGCCGATCGACCACGACGACGCGTCGCTCGGCAGCATCGACATCGCGCTGATGAAGCGCGCCGCCAAGGTCCCCGGCCAGCGGATCGGGTCGCTGTTCCTCAACCCGGGCGGTCCCGGCGGGTCCGGGCTGCGGATGCCGATCGCGGGCGACCGCTACTTCCGCCCGCAGGTGCTGGACCGCTTCGACCTCGTCGGGTTCGACCCGCGCGGCGTCGGGGCCAGCAATCCGCTGCGCTGTTTCACCACCGCCGAGGACGCCGCGGACGTGCAGAGCCAGATGGTCCCGGTTCCGTTGTCGCGCAAGGAAATCTCCGGCACGCTCGCGGCGTACCGAGACTACGGCCAGTTCTGCCGCCGCAACGCGGGAGCGCTGCTCGACCACATGTCCACCCGTGACGTCGTGCGCGATCTCGACCAGCTGCGCGCCGCGGTCGGCGACAAGCAGCTGACCTACACCGGGTTCTCGTACGGCACCCTCGTCGGGTCCACCTACGCGGCGATGTTCCCGACGCAGACGCGGGCGATCGTGATCGACGGGAACGTCGACCCGCAGCTGCGCACCAACGACGGCGTCATCTACGACCTCGCGCGGGCGCAGGGCTTCGAGATCGCGCTCGACGGTTTCCTCAAGCGCTGCGCCCAAGCGGGCGACAAGTGCGCGTTCAGCGCGGGCGACCCGCAGGCGAAGTTCGACGAGCTGCGCGAACACGTGCGCACCGACCCGATCACGTTGCCCGGCGGCACGAAGCTCGACCTCGGCGCGCTGACCGGCGCGGTGTCGGGCGCGCTGTATTCGCCGGATTCCTTCAGCGAGCTGGCGGAGGGCTTGCAGCAGGCGTATTCGGTGCTGCACCCGTCGCTCCAGGCCCAGTCCGCGCGGAAGGGCCTCCTGTCCGCGGGCCGCGGCGGTCTGCTCGACCTCGTCCCGGACAGCCCCTACACCGGCGACGACTCGTATTTCGCGGTGAACTGCGCGGACAAGCCGATGCGGATCCGGCAGGAGCAGGTACCGGGGATCGCGGCCAAGGCGGACCGCGAATCGCCGACGTTCGGCCGCTACCAGGTGTTCTCCGACATCGCCGCCTGCCCGGTGTGGCCGGCCGCGAAGACGTCCGACCCGTACCGCGGTCCGTGGCGGGCGAACACCGCGACGCCGGTGCTCGTGGTCAGCAACTTCTACGATCCGGCCACCCGATACCGGTTCGGCCGGCGGATGGCCGAGGAGCTGGGCAACTCGCGGCTGCTGTCGGTCGACGCGTTCGGCCACTGCATCCTCGGCCGCGCGCGGGGCGTGGACGACGCGGCCGCGGCGTACCTGATCGACTTGAAGGTGCCCGCCGACGGCCAGGTGTTCCAGCCGGACCGGCAGCCCTTCACTTCGGCCGCGAAGGGCTGATCGGTTGATCTTCGGCCCGGAACCGGGCATAACGGCACAACCCTCTTGTCAGCGCCGGGCGGATCGGTGAAAGTGTCCGCCAGAAGTTCACCTGAGGGGAGTTGACGTGCGGCGCTGGGCGGGCGGGTTCGGCGCGGCCGCGGTGCTCTTCGGGACCGCGGTGCTCGCCGGCTGCTCCGGCTCGCCCGCCCAGCCCGGTCCGGTCGAGGTTTCGCGCTCGGCCTGCGGCGACGGCTGGACCGCGCCGCCGGCCGGGCCGCAGACCCTCCAGGTCCGCAACAACGCCGCCGTCACGATGGAAATCGACCTCGTCGACCCGGCCACCGGCACGGTCTTCGGGGAACTGGAAGGCGTCGGCCCCGGCACGACGCGCGCGTTGCCGGTGAACTTCGGCAACGGCGCGTACGCCCTGCGCTGCGCCCCCGAGGACGGCACCCCGTTCGTTGGCCCTACCGTGCAGGTCACCGGTGGCGCGGATCGGCCTGGACCCGCGGTGGTGCCCGTGACCAACGCGGATTTGCTCGGGCCGCTCAAGCAGTACCACGCCTATGTCGCCGACGGCCTCGGCACGCTCGCCGGCCAGACCGCCGCGCTGGCGCAAGCCGTCCGTTCGGGCAATCGGGGTGCGGCGCAACAGGCCTGGCTCACCGCCCACCTCACCTACGAACGGCTCGGCGCCGCCTACAACGCCTTCGGCGATTCGGACCGAGCCATCAATGGCACGACCGCCGGGCTGCCCGCCGGAGCCGCCGATCCGGGCTTCACCGGCTTCCACCGTCTCGAGAACGGCTTGTGGCACAACGAACCGATGTCCGCGCTCAGCCCGGTCGCCGACCAGCTCGGCCAAGCGGTCCAGAAGCTGCGCACGTCGTTCGCCAACGCCCAGATCAACGAGAACGATCTCGGCCTGCGCTCGCACGAAATCATGGAGAACACTCTCCAGTTCGAGCTGACCGGCCGCACCGACTACGGCAGCGGCTCCAACCTGGCGACCGCACGCGCGAATCTTGCTGGGACGCGTGCGGTGCTCGATGTGTTGCGTCCGTTGCTGACGACTCGGTTCCCCGGCTTGAAGGACCTGGACGCCTGGATCGCGCGCACTGATCGGGATCTTCAAGCGGTGGCCGGGAAGCCGCTCTCGGCGCTTGATCGGAAGGAGCGGCAGCGGGTCAACGCTGATGTCGCGGAGCTGACCGAACGTCTGGCCCCGGTGGCGGCGATCGCGGAGCCGAGGAGGACGTCGTGACCCTGGGGCGGCGAGCCTTCCTGCGCGGAGCGGCGGCCGCCGGAGCGGGCGCGGGCCTGGTCGGCCTGTCCGGAAGCGCGACGGCGGCCAGGGGAGCGGTGCCGTTCCACGGTTCCCGGCAGACAGCCGTACTGGCGGAGCCAGCGAGGCATTCGGTCGTCGCCGCGTTCGACGTTGTCGCCGAGAACCGCGCCGAGCTCACCGACCTGCTCAAGCAGCTCACCGCCCGCGCGCGGTTCCTCACCAGCGGCGGCGCGCCCGCCTCGGTCGGGATCACCGGGCCGCCCGCGGATTCCGGCGTCCTCGGTCCCGAAGTCCCGGAAGGTCAGCTGTCCGTGCTCGTCGGCGCGGGCGCCTCGCTGTTCGACGACCGGTACGGGCTCGCCGCGCGCAAACCGCCGAAGCTCAAGCAGATGCCGACGTTCCCGGACGACGCGCTCGATCCGCAATGGTGTCACGGCGACCTGAGTCTCGTGCTCAACGCCGCCGAACCGGACACCGTGCTGCACGCGTTGCGCGACATCGCCCGATCGACCCGCGGCGGGATGCAGTTGCGCTGGAAGATCGACGGATTCACTTCGCCTCCGCGTCCGGCCGGGACACCCCGCAACCTGCTGGGGTTCAAGGACGGCACGGCGAATCCCGGACCGTCCGAAGCGGACAGTCTCGTGTGGACGGACGACGGCGGCAGCTACCAGGTCGTCCGGCTGATCCGGATGCTGGTCGAGTTCTGGGACCGGGTGTCGCTGTCGGAGCAGGAGAACATGATCGGGCGCCGCCGCGACACCGGCGCGCCGCTCGACGGCGCGGCCGAACAGGACGTGCCGCGCTACGCCGAGGACCCGATCGGCACGGTCATCCCGCTGACCAGCCACATCCGGCTCGCGAACCCGCGCACGCCGCAGACGGACGGACAGCGGATCCTGCGCCGCGCGGTCAACTACGACCGCGGCGTCGACTCGAACGGCAACCTCGACATGGGCCTCGTCTTCACCTGCTACCAGCGCGACCTCGAGCAGCAGTTCGAGGCCGTGCAGAAGCGGCTCGCCGGGGAGCCGCTCACCGACTACGTCTCGCCGTTCGGGGGCGGGTACTTCCACCTGTTCCCGGGCGTGACGGATCCGGCCGACCACTACGGCCGGGCACTGCTGGGTTGATGCTGAGTTGATGCGAAGGAGTTCTGCAGTGAAGCGAACCAGGAAGCGGGCCACCGCGGCAGCCGCGCTGGCGGCGACCGCGGCGCTGGCCGCGGCGTGCGCGAGCAGTTCGGCGTCGACCTCGGCGCCGGCGCACGCGATCGCCGCCGAGACGTTCACGACCTCGACGCCGATCAAGCACGTCGTGGTGATCTTCGGCGAGAACATCTCCTTCGACCACTACTTCGGCACCTATCCGAACGCCACCAACGAAAACGGGACCCCGTTCCACGCCGCGCCCGGCACTCCGAAGGTCAACGGCCTCACGCCGGAGCTGCTGCAGCACAACCCGAACGCCTACAACCCGAAGCGGCTGAGCCCGGACCAGGCGCTCACCTGCGACCAGGCGCACGACTACAAGAAGGAACAGGCCGCGTTCGACGGCGGCAAGATGGACAAGTTCGTTGAGTACACCGAGAAGGACAAGTGCACCGGGCAGCCGGTGCTGTTCGGCGAGCCCGGCCTGGTGATGAACTACTTCGACGGCAACACCGTCACCGCGATGTGGAACTACGCCCAGCATTACGCGCTGAACGACAACTCCTTCAACACGGTCTTCGGCCCGTCCAGCCCCGGCGCGATCAACCTCGTCTCCGGCCAGACGCACGGCCTGCAGCCGGTGGATTCGGTCACCGGCGAGCCGAAGGTCGACCCGCAGACTGCGGCCTCGCCGGACTCGCACGGCGTCGGCACGATGATCACCGACCCGGACCCGGCGTTCGACGACTGCTCGGACAAGAACCACACCGCGACCGACAACCTCGGCGCGTTCCAGGGCCGCAACGTCGGCGACCTGCTGAACGCGCGCGGCGTCACCTGGGGCTGGTTCGAGGGCGGGTTCCGGCCCACTGGCGAGGCGAACGGGTACGCCGTCTGCGGGACGAAACACGCGAACGTGGGCGGTCAGGCGTCCGTCGACTACAGCCCGCACCACGAACCGTTCCAGTACTACCAGTCGACCGCCAACCGGAAGCACCTTCCGCCGTCTTCGGTGCACGCCGTGGGCCAGCAGGACCAGGCGAACCACCAGTACGACGTGCGGGACTTCAACGACGCTCTCGCCGCGGGGGCCATGCCCGCGGTGAGCTTCCTGAAAGCACCGGAGTACCAGGACGGGCACGCGGGCTACTCGGACCCGTTGGACGAGCAGGCCTTCGTCGCCGACGAGATCAACCGGATCCAGGCCTCGCCGCAGTGGAAGAACACCGCGATCGTGCTGGCGTACGACGATTCGGACGGCTGGTACGACCACGTAGCGCCGAAGATCGTCAACGGCTCGCACGACCCGGCGCAGGACGCTTCGGTGTGCACGTCGAAGCCGGTGAAGCTCGGCGGGTCCGCGGATCGCTGCGGGTACGGCCCGCGGCTGCCGTTGCTGGTGATTTCGCCGTACAGCAAGGTGAACCACGTCGACCACACGATGACGGACCAGACGTCGGTGCTGCGGTTCATCGAGGACAACTGGCATCTGGGCCGGGTCGGCGGAGGCTCGTTCGACGTGCTGGCGGCTCCGTTGACCGGGATGTTCGACTTCGCGCATCCGGACGCGAAGCCGCTGAAGCTCGACCCGAAGACCGGCGCGGTCGTCGGCTAGGCGGGCGGGGACCGGGCGGGACCGCCGCCCGGTCCGCCGGTCACTCGGGGAGGATCGGCACGCGGGCGCCGTCGCGGAGGAACACCGGGATCCGGTCCGGCGGCGCGGCGGCCTCGACCGCGGTCCCGCCGGGATGGCGCCGCCCGGTGCCGGTTTCGGTCCAGTCCGCGCCCCGCGGCAGGTAGACCTCGCGCCCGGCGGCTCCCGGCTCGAGCACGGGGGCGACCAGCACGTCCGGGCCGAGGAGGAATTCCGTGTCCCGCCGCCAGCTTTCCGGGTCGTCGGGGAAGTCGACGAACAGCGGCCGCATCGGCGGCACACCCTCCTCGTGCGCGACGCGCATCTGGGCCATCAGGTACGGCCGGATCCGTTCGCGCAGCCGGAGCGACTGCTCGATGAACCCGAGCGCCTCCTCGCCGTAGGACCAGGCTTCGTTGGGGCCGCCGGTCATCTCCGGGCCGAACGCGGGGCGGGGATCGCGGAAACCGTGCAGCCGGAACAGCGGGCAGAAGACGCCGTACTGGAACCACCGGACCATCAGCTCGCGGTAGTCCGGCGAATCCGGGTCGCCGCCGTGGAAGCCGCCGATGTCCGTGGTCCACCACGGGATCCCGGCCACCGCGAGGTTGAGCCCGGCGCGGACCTGCGCGCGCAGCCCGTCCCAGGTGGCGGGGATGTCGCCGGACCAGACGGCGGTGCCGTAGCGCTGGCTGCCCGCCCACGCGGACCGGCTGAGCAGGACGATCTCCTCGTCGCCTTCGGCGCGGATGCCGTCGTGGAAGGTCCGGGCGTTGGCCTGCGGGTACAGGCCCACCACCTCGGCGCCCGGACCGGCGTGGAAGCTGAGGTTCTGCGGATGCCCGGGCTGCAGTTCGGGTTCGTCGCCGTCCAGCCACCAGGCCCGCACGCCGAGGTCGTAGTAGTTCTGCTTGATCTTCGCCCAGACGTACTCGCGGGCGGCCGGGTTCGTCGGGTCGTAGAAGGAGACCGGCATTTCGGTGCCGAACCCCTTGTCGTTCCACGGCGCGTGGGCGGGTACGCCGGTCCGCGTGCCGACGAGGAGCCCGCGTTCGTGCAGTTCGCGGTAGTTTTCCGACAGCGGGCTGACGCTCGGCCAGACCGAGACCATCAGCTTGACCCCGAGCTCGTCCAGTTCGCGGATCATCGCGGCGGGGTCCGGCCATTCCGCCGGGTCGAACTTCCAGTCGCCGAGATGGGTCCAGTGGAAGAAGTCGGCGACGATGACCGACAGCGGCAGCCCGCGCTCGCGGTACTCCCGCGCGACCGCCAGCAGTTCGTCCTGGGTGCGGTAGCGCAGCTTCGACTGCCAGAAGCCGGACGCCCACTCCGGCAGCAGGGGAACGTGCCCGGTGGCGTCGGCGTAGCGGCTGAGGATCTCCCGCGGGTTCGCTCCGGTCGTGATCCAGTAGTCGATCTGCCGGGCTTGGTCGGCGACCCAGCGGGTGCCGTTGCCCGCCAGCTCCACCCGGCCGACCGCGGGCGAGTTCCACAGGAACCCGTAACCGCGGCTGGACAGCAGGAACGGGACGGACACCTCGGCGTTGCGCTGCACCAGATCGAGCACCAGGCCCTTCTGGTCGAGCCGGCCGTGGGTCCGCTGGCCCAGCCCGAAGATCCGCTCGTCCTCGTACGCGGCGAACCGCTGCTCGAGCCTGCCGTACCCGTTGTCGGCGGGCATGAACAGCCGCGCGCCGGGCCACCAGAAATGCGCGCGCTGCTCGGAAAGCAGTTCCTCGCCGGTGCCGGTGCGGACGAACCGCAGCTGGGCGTCGATCCCGGTGTCGGTGCCGGCGATCGTCACCTCCGCGGTGATCGCTCCGTTGACGAGCGAGGCGGTGCGGTCTTCGCACGTCACGTGCACCGGCACCGGTTTCGGGGGAATCAGCGAGCCGGGGAGGTCGTCGCGGATCGCGTGCTGTGCCGCGCGGACGCGGACGCTGCTCGCTCCCCACGGTTCGATGCGCAGGACTTCGTGCCGCACTGCGACTTCGAGGGCCCGGCCGTCGTCGGCCACGGTGATCATGCGGGAGGTCTCCTTGTCCGGAAGGTCAGTCTTTGACGGCGCCGCTGGTCAGCCCGGCGACCACGTAGCGCTGGGCGACGACGAGCAGCACCGCCGCGGGGATCGCGGCGAGCACGGCGGTGGCCATGACCACGTTCCAGTCGGCGGACTGGTTGCCGACGAAGCGGTAGATGCCGACCGTGATGGGCTCGAACGACTGCCCGGTGGTGAGGGTGACGGCGAAGAGGAAATCCGCCCAGGCGAACAGGAACGAGAACAGCCCGGCGGTGACCAGCGCGTTGCGGCTGACCGGGAGGATGACCGAAAAGAACGTGCGCCAGTACCCGGCTCCGTCCACCCGGGACGCTTCGGCGAGTTCCTTCGGCACGGAGATCATGAACGCGCGCAGCAGCAGGATGGCGAACGGGATGGTCGCGGTGGAGTCGGCGAGCACCAGTCCGAGGTAGTTGTCGATCAGGCCGAGATTGCTGAACACGGTGTAGAGCGCGTTGGCCATCACGATGCCGGGGATCATCTGCACGATCAGCAGCACGAACACCAGGACCGGCCCGCCGCGCAGTTTCAGCTGCGCCAGCGCGTAGGCCGCCGGGGCGGCCACGACCAGCGACACCAGCACCGTGCCCGCCGCGACGACGATGCTGGACGCCAGGTTCGGCCCCTGCGTGGCGAGGGCCTTCCGGTATCCGTCGAGGGTGCCGCCGACCGGGAAGAACGCCGGGTCCGGGCGCAGCAGCGCGCCGCTCGGCTGCAAGGAGGCGTTGACCATCCAGTACAGCGGGAACAGCAGGACGGCGACGATGACGACGCCGAGCACGGTGCGGAGCCAGTTGCGGGCGGTCATGCGGCCGTCTCCGAGAGAGTCGCCTTCGCCGAGCGAAGGTAGAGGAAGCCGAACAGCGTGGCGACGACGATCAGGATGTTGCCCACCGCGGCGCCCTGGCCGAACGCGAAGTCGTGGAAGGACAGCCGGTAGGACCAGGTGGTGAGCGTCTGGGTCGCGTTGGCCGGGCCGCCGCCGGTGATCACCATGATCACGTCGAACACCTTGATCGTGTAGACCAACCCCAGCATCAGCACGATGCCGGTGACCGGCCGCAGCAGCGGCCACGTGACGTGCCGGAACCGCTGCCACGGCCCAGCTCCGTCGAGTTCGGCGGCCTCGTACAGCGAAGCTGGGACGGCCCGCAGCCCGCCGTGCAGGATGACGAGGTTGAACGGGATGCCGATCCAGATGTTGGCGAGGATCACCGCGGGCAGCGCCCAGCCGGTCCCGGTCAGCCACGGCACCGGGTCGAACCCGAGCGCGCGCAGGCCGGCGTTGAGCACGCCGTGGTCGGTGTCGAACATCCACCGCCACACCGCGCCGCTGACCACCAGCGGCAGCAGCCAGGGCAGCAGGAGCAGCGAACGCAGCAGTGCGCTGCCGAGGAAGCGGCCGTTGAAGAACACCGCCAGCGCCAGGCCGATGGTGAACTGGAAGACCAGCGAGCCGACCGTGAACAGCACGGTGTTCAGCGCCGTGGCCGGGAACAGCGGATTGCTCAGCACCGCGGCGTAATTGCCGAGGCCGACGAACGGCGCCTGTCCGGTGTAGAACGACTTTACCGTGTAGTCCTGGGTGCTCATCACGACATTGGCGACCAAGGGGTAGCCGAAGAACAGCCCCACGTAGGCCAGTGCCGGGAGCAGGAAGCCGAGCGCTGCCCAGTTGCCGCGGCGCGGGCGGCGGACCGGGCGCGCCGCGGCGGCCGGACGGGCGGCGGCGAGGGTCACGACCCGCTCGCTTGCTGCGCGGTCTTGAGCGCCTGCTCGGGCGGCTGCTTGCCGGTCAGCGCGGCCTGCAGGGCGTCGGCCAGCGCCTGGGAGACCTTCGGGTACTTCTCGCCGAGTTCGGCGGTGCGGGACCGCGCGGTGTCGACCTCGTTGACGAAGGCCTGCATCTCCGGCTGGCTCGCGGCGAACTTCTCGGCGACCGCGGTCTTCGACGGGACGTAGGCGTGGGCCTTGCTCCACTGCACCATGACCGGTTCGGACAGGACGCAGGACAGCACCTTGCCCGCGGCCTGCTGGCCCGCGCCGCCGGTGGCCGGGATCGCGCCGACCTCGCCGCCGAGCGCGACCACCGGCTTGCCGCCCGCGTGCGGGACCGGGATCGGCACCACGCCGTAGTGCAGCGACTTCTGCTCGTCGAGGCGGGCGAGGTTCCACGAGCCGTTGATCATCATCGCCGCGTTGCCCGCGACGAACTGGTCGGCCACGTCGTTCTGGTTCCAGCTGACCACGGACTTCGACGCCGAACCGGAGTTCACCAGGTCCGTCAAGTACTGCAGGGCCTGAACGGCTTCCGGAGAGTCCACTCGGGACAGATCGGCGCCGTTGCTCCAGAAGAACGGAAGATACTGCCAGGCGCCTTCCTCGGACGGGATCGCGGAGAAGGCGAGGCCGTACTTGCCGGCCTTGGTGAGCTTCGCGGCGGCGGCCTTGAGGTCGTCCCAGGTTTTCGGCGGTTCCACTCCGGCCGCGGCGAGCTGGTCCTTGTTGTACACCAGCGCGAGGCCGTTCACGCCGGGCGCGAGGCCGTAGACCTTGTCCTGGTAGGTGCCGGCCTTGACGATGCTGGGGTAGTAGCCGTCGGTGCTGATGCCGTAGTCGGTCAGCGGCGTCAGCGCGCCCGTCGCGGCGATCTGCTGCAGCGTCGGGTTGTCGGTGAACAGCAGGTTCGGCAGGGACTTGGAACTGGCTCCCTGCAGGATCTTCGGCAGCATCTGGTCGGTCGGCACCTTCTGCCGCTGTACCTTGACCCCGGTCTGCGCGGAGCAGGTGTCGAGGATCTTCTGCCACGCGGCCGAACCCTGTTCGTCGGCGTAGTAGTCGAGTTCGGTGATCGACGCCGCTGCCGCCCCGGAGGAGTCCGACGCGGACGGCGCGGGGGCGGGACTGCAGGCGGCCAGGAGCGCGAGGCCGGCGCCCAGGACGAGGACACGGCGGACTGGGGACATGGAAGTACTCCTCGGGCGGAAGGGGATTCAGGAGCGCGGGGCGGCGGTGCTCTCGCGGCGGGTCAGCCGGGGCGAGAGCAGCCGGACTCGGGTGCGGTGTGCCCGCCCAGCTGGCGGACCACCATTTCGACGGCGAGCGTGCCGACCGGTTCGGCCGGTATCGCCACCGTGGTGAGCCGGACCGCGTGGTGCTCGGCCATCGTGTCCGGGCAGACCGCGACGACGGAGACGTCCTCCGGGACGCGCAGCCCCCGGTGGCGCAGCTCCGACAACAGGCCGGGCAGCACGGCTTCGTTGTGCACCACCAGCCCGGTCGGCGCCGGCCCGTCGCCGAACAGTGCGTCGAGACAGGTGCGCATGGCCTCGTAGGAATGCGCGCACGGCCGCGTGCTGACCGCGAGCCCGTGCTCCCGCGCGGTCTCGGTGAAACCGCGCAGGAACCGGGGCGCATAACTGGTTCCGCGTTCGTAGACCGCGGGGGAGGGCCCGACGAGCGCGATCCGGCGGTGGCCGAGTTCGGCCAGATGCCGCGCCGACAGCGAACCCGCCGCCGCGAAGTCCAGGTCGACGCAGGTGAGGCCGTCCGGATGGTCCGGGACGCCGATGAGCACCACCGGCCGGTCCAGCGCCAGCAGCATCGGCACCCGCGGGTCGGCGGCTTCGACGTCCATCACCAGGAGCGCGTCGGCCAGCGCCGAGGAGGCGACGCGCTGCAGTGCTGCCGGTCCTTCGTCCTTGGTGAGCAGCAGCAGGTCGTAGTCGTGCGCGCGGGCCGCGGTGGCCGCGGAAGCGATGAACTCCATGACGACCGAGACATTGAGGTCGGTGCGCAGCGGGACGACCACGGCGAGCACGTTCGTCTTGCTGCTGGCCAGCGCTCTCGCCCCGGCATGCGGGTGGTAGCCGAGCTTGCGGATGTTCTCTTCGACGAGCCGGCGCGTCTTCGGGGAGATCGCCCGTTTGCCGCTGATCACGTAGGACACCGTGCTGGGCGCCACGCCCGCCGCTTCGGCGACGTCGTTGATCGTGACCATGCACGGCCTCCTTGCCGGGGGATCTCGGTTCGCTGTCGAAGCGCATCGACGGGACACAACGTAAGCCAGCGACCCGCCGAAGACAAGTGTCGTCGCGCAATTCGACGGAATCGACGCGCGGGCCGCCTGTCGAAATTGTCGAATGCGCCAGGCCTGGGCATTTCCCCAGGTGGAGAGCCGCTGGGCCGACTGCGGGAATCTCCGGCGGCGCACCTTGACCGCCGCGCGAACGGACTGCGATAGTCCTCGGCAATTCCCGATTCGCCGCGCTCCTTTTCCCGGAATTCATCGAATCGATTCGACGCCTGACCCGGAGGTCGGTTGATGCGTCCCCCACTTTCCCGGCTCCTTCGCCGCGGCGCGCTGGTCGCGCTGGCCGTCACGCTCAGCGCGGGCGCCGCTCCCGCGCTCGCCGCGCCGCCCCCGCCGTTCCGAGATCCGTCGCGGCCGCTTGCGGCCCGGATCGACGACCTGCTGTCCCGGCTGACCCTGGACGAAAAGGTGTCGCTGCTGCACCAGTACCAGCCCGCGATCCCGCGGCTGGGCATCGGCATGTTCAAAACCGGGACCGAGGCCCTGCACGGCGTGGCGTGGTCCACCGACTACGCGGACAACGGCGCGGTCGTCACGGCGAACGGCACCGTCTTCCCGCAGGCGCTGGGGCTGGCGAGCACCTGGGACCCGGCGCTGATCAAGCAGGTCGGCGGCGCGGTCGGACAGGAGGCGCGCGGGTTCAACGCGGAGAATCCCTCGCTGTGGGGCCTGAATCTGTGGGCGCCGGTGGTGAACCTGCTGCGCGATCCGCGCTGGGGCCGCAACGAGGAGGGCTACTCCGAGGACCCGTACCTGACCGGGCAGATCTCGACCGCCTACGGCAAGGGCATCCAGGGCGACGACCCGCGCTATCTGCAAGCCGCGCCGACCCTGAAGCACTATCTCGCCTACAACAACGAGACGGACCGGACCACCAGCGACTCGATGGCCCCGCCGAAGATCCTGCACGACTACGACGAGCAGGCGTTCAAGCCCGCGCTGACCGCGGGCGCGGCCAACGGCGTGATGCCGTCGTACAACCTGGTGAACGGCAGGCCCAACACGGTCAATCCCGACTTGAACACCGTGCTGCGGAAGTGGGCGCCGCACGACCTCGCCGTGGTCAGCGACGCGGGCGCACCGTCCAATTTGGTCGATTCGGAGAAGTACTATCCGACCAAGGCCGAGGCGGACGCGGCGGCGATCAAGGCCGGGCTCGACAGCTTCACCGACAACGACACCAACGGGTCGATCACCGCCGCGGCCGTCAAAGAGGCGCTGAGCAAAGGCTTCCTGACGCTCGCGGACGTCGAAAACGCCGACCGGCACCTGCTTTCGCTGCGCTTCCGGCTCGGCGAATTCGACCCGCCGGGGAGCAACCCGTACGCCAGGATCACGCCCGCGGCGATCAACTCGCCGCAGCACCAGGCCCTCGCCCGGAAAGCCGCGGACGAGCAGATGGTGCTGCTGCGCAACAACAACGGCGCGCTGCCGCTGAACGCCGCGAGCACCAAGAAGATCGCGGTGGTCGGCCCGCTGTCGGACACGCTCTACACGGATTGGTACAGCGGTTCGCTGCCGTATCGGGTAACCCCGCTTCAGGGGATCAAGGAGCGGCTGGGCACCCAGGGGACAGTCGCGTCGGCGGAAGGCGTCGACCGGATCGCGCTCAAGAACCTCAGCACCGGCAAATATCTCACGGCGTCCGCCGACCCGGCCGGGGGCAAACTCGCCGAAGCGGCCACGACCGCCGGTCCGGCGCAGTCGTTCGACGTCTTCGACTGGGGTGCCGGCAAGAACACCCTTCGCACGGTGGCCAACGGGAAGTACCTGAGCTACTCCGGCGGCGCCTTGGTCAACAACGCCCAGCAGCCCAACGGCTGGTACGTGCAGCAGCAGCTCAAGCTGGACGCCCAGGCCGACGGGAGCTACGTGCTCGAATACGCCGGCAACGAAGTGACCGAATCCTGGTTCGGCAAGAACAAGTACGCGGTGGTCGGCGCGGACGGCACGCTCACGTTCAGCGCGGCGGATCCGGCGCGGGCGACCAAATTCGGCCGCGAGGTGCTCACCAGCGGGGTCGGCAGCGCCCTCGCCGCGGCACAAGGTGCCGACACGGCGGTGGTCGTCGTCGGCAGCATGCCGTTCATCAACGGCCGCGAGGCGAACGACCGCACCAGCACCGAACTCGCGCCGGCGCAACAGGCACTGGTCGACGCGGTCCGCAAGGCCAATCCGCACACCGTGGTCGTGCTGGAGAACAGCTACCCGACGACCGGCTGGGACACCAGCGGAGTCCCGGGCCTGCTCTGGACCACGCACGCCGGACAGGAGACCGGGCACGCCGTCGCCGACGTGCTGTTCGGCGACGTCAACCCGAGCGGACGGCTGACCCAGACCTGGTACGCCTCGGACGCCGGCCTGCCGAACATGCTCGACTACGACATCTCGAAAACCGGCATGACCTACCAGTACTACCGCGGCGCCCCGCTGTTCCCGTTCGGCTACGGCCTGAGCTACACCGATTTCCGCTACAGCCGGCTCCGGATCGACCGGCCCGCGGTCGGCGCCGACGGGACCATCGCGGTCGACGTCGACGTGACCAACACCGGCGGCCGGGCGGGCGCCGACGTGGTCCAGCTGTACTCCAGCGCCCGGGATTCGCGGGTACAGCAGCCGTTGAAGCAGCTACGCGCGTTCAGCCGGGTGTCGCTCGAACCGGGGCAGACGAAGACCGTGCGGTTGTCGGTGAAGGCTTCCGACCTGGCTTTCTGGGACGTCACCCGGGGCAAGCCGGTGGTGGAGACCGGCGTCTACGACTTCTCGGTCGGCCGCTCGGCCGCGGATCTCGCGCAGACCCGGCCGGTGTTCGTCGCCGGGGAGCGGATCCCCGCTCGCGACCTCGGCCGGGACACCCCGGCGGAGAACTTCGACGACTACCAGGGCATCACCCTGACCGACACCGCCAAAGCCAGCGGGACGTCCGTCGCGGGCGCGGCCGGCGGCTGGGTCGCGTTCAAGGACGCCGACCTCGGCCGGGGCGCGGCGAACTTCACCGCGTCAGTGTCCAAAGCGGACAGTGCGCCGGCGCGGATCACCGTGCGGATCGACGATCCCGTCCGCGGCCGCGTGCTGGGCGCCGTGACCGTCGGCGGCACCGGCGGCAAATACACCTTCCAGACGGTCAGCGCCGCGCTGGCCCGGGCGACCGGGCGGCACGACGTCTACCTCGAGTTCGACGGGCCGGTGACCGTGTCGAGTTTCCGGCTCGGCTGATCCGCGGTCCCTCGCGGGAGAACCGATCCGGGCGGACGCCGTCCGGGAAAGGAAGGAATCATGCACAAAGCCGTGCGCTCCCTCGTGGTCTCGCTGACCGCCGTCGCGCTCGCGGCCGGCACGGCGGGGACGGCCGAGGCCGCCGCCTGGTCGTCGTCGGACAAATACGCGAGCTGGTCCAACGGCGGCTACACCGTCCGCAACGACGTATGGGGCAGCGGGGCCGGCCCGCAAACCATCTGGGCCAACTCCTACAGCAACTTCGGCGTCTACTCCGACCAGCCGAACACCGGGGGAGTGAAGTCCTACCCGCATTCGGCGAAGAACGTCGGCCGGAAGCTCAGCGCGCTGCGCTCGGTCTCCAGCAGCTTCAACGTCAGCCGGCCGGGCAGCGGCTCCTACGAAAGCACGTACGACATCTGGGCCGAGAACAACGCCTACGAAATCATGCTCTGGATGAACAAACAGGGCGCGGTCGGCCCGATCGGCACCAAGCAGACCACGGTGACCGTCGGCGGGCACACCTGGGACGTCTACCAAGGATCGAACGGCGGCAACGCGGTCTTCTCGTTCCTGCGGACGTCGAACACCGACGCCGGATCGGTCGACGTGCTGGCCGTGCTGAACTGGATCAAGGCACGCGGCTGGTTCGGCGACGTCACCCTGGGCGAGGTGCAGTTCGGCTTCGAGATCACCTCGTCGGCCGGCGGGATGAACTTCACCGCCAACAGCTATTCGGTGTCCTCCTCCTGACCGGGCACTGAGACAACGCACTGAGGCCCGCCCCCGCGGATGCGGGAGCGGGCCTCGATGCGCGTGCTAGATCAGGACTGGGTCATCTTCCGCAGCACGTACTGCAGGATGCCGCCGTTGCGGTAGTAGTCCGCCTCGCCCGGGGTGTCGATGCGGACGACCGCGTCGAACTCCACCTTGGAGCCGTCTTCCTTCGTGGCGGTCACGTGCACCGTCCGCGGGGTCTCGCCCTCGTTCAGCTTCGTGATGCCCTCGATGTCGAACGTCTCGGTGCCGTCGAGCTTCAGCGACGCCGCCGACTCGCCCTCCGGGAACTGCAGCGGGATGACGCCCATGCCGATCAGGTTGGAGCGGTGGATGCGCTCGAACGACTCGGTGATCACCGCGCGCACGCCCAGCAGCGAAGTGCCCTTCGCCGCCCAGTCGCGCGACGAACCGGAGCCGTACTCCTTGCCGCCCAGCACGACCAGCGGGATGCCCGCCGCCGCGTAGTTCTGCGCCGCGTCGTAGATGAACGC
Organism: Amycolatopsis echigonensis; assembly: GCF_002846615.1. NCBI lineage: Bacteria > Bacillati > Actinomycetota > Actinomycetes > Pseudonocardiales > Pseudonocardiaceae > Amycolatopsis > Amycolatopsis echigonensis. Next base: position 7,348,520 of record NZ_PJMY01000003.1, read on the forward strand.
CTGCGGCGCGCCCTCCTGGGTGAAGTCGCGGGTGTAGCCGCCCTGCACGTCGTCCAGCAGCTGGTTGCGCAGCCGGATGTTGGCGAAGGTGCCGCGGATCATGACCTCGTGGTTGCCGCGGCGCGAGCCGTAGGAGTTGAAGTCCTTGCGCTCGATGCCGTGCTCGGTCAGGTAGCGGCCGGCCGGGGTGTCGGCCTTGATCGCGCCGGCGGGGAGATGTGGTCGGTGGTGACCGAGTCGCCCAGCTTCGCCAGCACGCGGGCGCCCGAGATGTCCTGGACCGGGGCCGGTTCGGCAGTCATGCCGTCGAAGTACGGGGGCTTCCGGACGTAGGTGGACTCGGGGTCCCATTCGAAGGTCTTGCCGGTCGGCGTCGGCAGCGACTTCCAGCGCTCGCCGCCGTCGAACACGTCGGCGTAGTCCTTCGTGAACATCTCCTGCGTGATCGCGGAGTCGATGGTCTCCTGGATCTCCTGCGGCGTCGGCCAGATGTCCTTCAGGAAGACGTCGTTGCCGTCGCTGTCCTGGCCGAGCGGCTGGGTCGCGAAGTCGAAGTCCATCGTCCCGGCCAGCGCGTACGCGATGACCAGCGGCGGGGACGCCAGGTAGTTCATCTTGACGTCCGGGTTGATCCGGCCCTCGAAGTTCCGGTTGCCCGAGAGCACCGAGACCGCGGTGAGGTCGTTCTCCTGGATCGCGGCGGAGATCTCGTCCGACAGCGGGCCGGAGTTGCCGATGCAGGTGGTGCAGCCGTAGCCGACCAGGTGGTAGCCCAGTTTCTCCAGGTACGGCCAGAGGCCGGCCTTGTCGTAGTAGTCGGTGACGACCTGCGAACCCGGGGCCATCGACGTCTTGACCCACGGCTTGACCGACAGGCCCTTGTCGACCGCGTTGCGCGCGAGCAGCGCCGCGCCCAGCATGACCGACGGGTTGGAGGTGTTGGTGCACGAGGTGATCGAGGCGATCACCACGGCGCCGTGGTCGAGCACGAACTCGCCGCGGTCGGCGGTGGACACCTTGACCGGCTTGCTCGGCCGCCCGGTGGCCCCGTTCGCCGCGGACTGCACCGGCACCGCGGTCTCGTCCTGGAACGACAGCGCGGCCGGGTCGGAGGCCGGGAAGGTCTCCTCGACGGTCTCGTCGACGTTGGTGTGCGGGGTGGGCTGGTCGTCCTCGGCGTAGTCGTGCACCGACTTGCGGAACGAGGACTTCGCGTCGGACAGCTCGATGCGGTCCTGCGGGCGCTTCGGGCCGGCGATCGACGGGACGACCGTCGACAGGTCCAGCTCGAGGTACTCGGAGTACTGCGCCTCGTGGGACGGGTCGTGCCAGAGGCCCTGCTCCTTGGCGTACGCCTCGACCAGCGCGACCTGCTCGGCCGAACGGCCGGTCAGCTTGAGGTAGCGGACGGTCTCCTCGTCGATCGGGAAGATCGCCGCGGTGGAACCGAACTCCGGGCTCATGTTGCCGATGGTGGCGCGGTTGGCCAGCGGCACCTGGGCGACGCTCTCGCCGTAGAACTCGACGAACTTGCCGACCACGCCGTGGCGGCGCAGCATCTCGGTGATCGTGAGCACGACGTCGGTCGCGGTCACGCCGGCCGGGATCTCGCCGGTCAGCTTGAAGCCGACGACGCGCGGGATCAGCATCGACACCGGCTGGCCCAGCATGGCCGCCTCGGCCTCGATGCCGCCGACGCCCCAGCCCAGCACGCCGAGGCCGTTGACCATGGTGGTGTGCGAGTCGGTGCCGACGCAGGAGTCGGGGTAGGCCTGGCCGTTCCGGGCCATCACCGTGCGGGCCAGGTGCTCGATGTTGACCTGGTGCACGATGCCGGTGCCCGGCGGGACGACCTTGAACTCGTCGAAGGCGCCCTGGCCCCAGCGCAGGAACTGGTAGCGCTCGCGGTTGCGCTCGTATTCGATCTCCACGTTGCGCTCGAAGGCGTCCGCGCGGCCGAACACGTCGATGATCACCGAGTGGTCGATGACCATCTCGGCCGGGGCGAGCGGGTTGACCTTGTCCGGGTCGCCGCCGAGGGCGGTCACGGCCTCGCGCATGGTGGCCAGGTCGACCACGCAGGGCACGCCGGTGAAGTCCTGCATGATCACCCGGGCGGGCGTGAACTGGATCTCGGTCGACGGGTCCGCGTTCGGATCCCAGCCGCCGAGCGCGCGGATGTGGTCGGCGGTGATGTTCGCGCCGTCCTCGGTGCGCAGCAGGTTCTCGAGGAGGATCTTCAGGCTGTAGGGCAGCCGGGCGGAGCCTTCGACCTTGTCCAGGCGGAAGATCTCGTACGAGTTCTCTTCCACCCGCAAGGTGTCCTTGGCGCCGAAGCTGTCCTTGCTAGGTGCAGTCACGTCTAACTCCAGTGGCATGGATTCCACGCCGCAGCCGGCGTTTCCTCCCGGGTCAGTTCGGTGTCGTATCCGGGTCGTCGGGTCGACCCTGGCGAGTCTTGCGCACCCCCACCGTAGGACCGGAACCGGGAGGGCACACCTCGTCTTCTCGACCCAAACAGTACGCGTGTCCTGTATTTCGTTCAAGACGACACGCGGAGTGACGTGCGCCATCCGGACACGCCGTCCCCTCAGGTCCCCCGAACAGGGGAAATGATCTCCGCGGTGTGTAAGTTCTTCCTGAGGCTTGTGATAGTGGTATGACTGCAGTGGTACGCGGTGTGCCCGGAACGCGGCAGCCGGTGAGCGGAGGTGGCGGGCGTGAGGGTCCGGCGGGGACGGTCCGGGACGGCGGGCGCGCTGGTGCGCGGCGCGGGCGCCCGGCGCGGCCTGACGGTCGCGGCGGTCGCCCTGGCGGCGCTGCTCGGCGCGACGGGCACGGGGCTCGCGGTGCCTCCGCCGCCGCCGAACCCGAGCGATTCGGCGATCGATTCGGCCAAGGGCGACGCCAGCGCGAAAGCGGGCGAGGTCGGCCGGCTCACGAACCAGCTCGCGCAGGCCGAGCAGAAGCTCAGCGCGCTGCAGGACGACGTCGAGCTGAAGCAGGAACAGGCCATGAAGGCCCTGGTCGACCTGCAGACCGCGCAGGACGAGGCGACCCGAGCTCAGAACGACGCAACGTCTGCGAGACAGGAGGCGGACGCGGCGGCCGGAGCCATCGAGAAGGCCCGCGAGGACGCGAAGAAGTTCGCCGCCGCGAGCTTCGAGCAGGGCAGCACGATCGGGTCGATCTCGGCGTACCTGACCTCGGACAGCCCGAAGGACCTGCTCGCCCGCGCCCAGCTGCTCAACGCCATCGGCGGTTCGCGGCTCAACGCGATGGACCGGCTCCAGCAGGCGCAGACCGACAAGGCCAACAAGGACTCCGCCGCGCGCAAGGCGCTGGAGCTCGCGCAGGAGAAGCAGGACGCGGCCACCCGGGCGAAGGGCGTCGCGGACGCCGCGCAGTCCGCCGCCGTGTCCGCGCAGCAGGCCCAGGCCGCGCAGAACACGCAGCTGGAAGCGAACAAGAACTCCGTCGAGCAGCAGCTGTACGCGGCGCAGGCGAAGGTCAACGGCCTGCAGGGGCAGCGCCAGCGCTACCAGGACTGGCTCGCGCAGAAGCAGCGCGAGGACGAGGAGCGCGCCCGGCAGGCGGCCCTGCGGGCAGCCGCGGCGAACAACGACGACGACAACGGCGGCGGCAGCCCGTCCCCGGCGGCGGGCGGCTCGATCGAGGACGTGATCGCGCGGGCGCTGTCCAAGGTGGGCATGCCGTACGCGTGGGGCGGCGGGAACGGCAGCGGCCCGACCCGCGGCATCCGCGACGGCGGCGTGGCCGACCAGTACGGCGACTACCGCAAGATCGGCTTCGACTGCTCCGGCCTGATGATCTACGCCTTCGCCGGGGTGCAGGGCCTCCCGCACTACAGCGGCTACCAGTACACGGCGGGCCGCCAGGTGCCGCTCTCGCAGATGCGCCGCGGCGACATGCTGTTCTGGGGCTACCCGGGCAACATCCACCACGTCGCGCTGTACCTGGGCAACGGGCAGATGGTCGAGGCCCCGCAGTCGGGTTCGTACGTGCGCGTGGTGCCGGTCCGCTACGGCGGGATCATGCCGTACGCGACCCGCCTCATCGGCTGAACGGGCTCCACACGTACGGCGTCGTTTCGGTGACCGCGGTGAAGCCCAGCCGTTCGAGGATCGGACGGCTCATGGGTAGCGCGTCGACCTGGAGGTAGGCCACGCCGCGGTCCCGGGCCGTGCCGACCCGGTGCGCCACGAGCGCCCGGTAGAGGCCGCGGCCGCGCCATTCGGGCAGGGTCGCGCCGCCCCACAGCCCGGCGAATCCCGTGCCGGGCACGACTTCCAGCCGGGACGCGGCGACGAACCGGCCGTCCGCTTCGGCCACGACGTGCGTAGTGGTCCCGGGATCGGCGCGGGCCCGGGCGAGCAGATCCGCGGCGACGGCGGCTTCGTCGTGGCCGAACACCGTGGCGGACAGCGTCGCGATGCGCAGCAGGTCGTCGTGGCCGTCGGCTTCGCGCACGACCACGTCGGTCGACGGCGGCGCCGAGGCGGCGACCGCGTCCAACGGCGCGATCAGGACGGTTTCGGTTTCCTCCGGGACGAATCCGGCGGCGAGCAACCGCTCCGGCAGCTCCGCGGGACGGTCGTGGGCGCGGGTCTTCCACTCGAACTCCTCGCCGCGGGCGGCGAAGAACGCGCGCTGGCGGGCGATCAGCTCGTCGAGCGCTGCGCCGGTGACGCCGAGGTCGGGCGGCCCGGAGACGAACCCGCGGCGGCCGCCGGTGAGGCGCGCGAGCGGGCCGTCGACGGTGAGCTGCTGGCCGGGTTCGGCCTGGGTCAGCTCGGCTTGGCGGACTTCGCGGTCGTAAGCGGCGAGCAGCCGCGCGGCGTCGGGCACGTCGGCAACCTAATACGCGCGACCCCGGAGCGCGCGCGGGTTTCCGGTGCGGGCGGCCACCCCTGGTGTACGCGGCTTTCCGCACCGGGCACCCTGGGGGCATGACTGAGAGCCCCCGGTACGCGGGGATCGTGCTGGCCGGCGGGGCCGCGCGCCGGCTGTCCGGAGCGGACAAGCCGGAGCTGCGGGTCGGTGGGATCTCGTTGCTGGGCCGGGCGATCGAGGCGCTGGCCGGGGCGGATCCGGTCGTGGTCTGCGGGCCGCGGCGGCCGGGCTACGACGCGGTCGTCTGGACCCGCGAAGCCGTTCCCGGCGCCGGACCGGTCGCTGCCTTGGCCGCGGGGCTGGAGGCCGTCGGGGACGCGGAGATCGTCGTGCTGCTCGCCGCCGATCTCCCCGGTGTCCGGCGCTCCACAGTGGACCGGCTGCGGTCCACTGTGGCCAGCGCGGACGGAGCGGTGCTCGTGGACGCGGCGGGGGAGCGGCAATGGCTGGTGAGCGCTTGGCGCACCGCCGCTGTGCGCGAGGCGATGCCGGAGCGTCCGGAGAACGCGTCGCTGCGCCGGACGCTCGGCGGACTGCGGATCGCGGAGGTCGCCGCGGAACCGGGCGAGAGCGACGACATCGACACGCCGGAGGACCTGGAAAAGCACCGCTGACACGGGCTTCACAGCTGTCACACCGGCGATGCGATTGGCTACCGTCGCGGGAAGTCCGCGACGCAGTAGGGTCGCGGGCGAGCACGCAGACGTGGAAACCCCTGGAGGAAGAGTGACCGAGCCCGGCTTCGCCGAGGGAGCGAACGGGCAGCAGCCCGGCACCCCGGCGCGGGACGCCCAGCTGCTGGAACGCACCGTGTTCGAGGTGAAGCGCGTCATCGTCGGGCAGGACCGGCTGGTGGAGCGCATGCTCGTCGGGCTGCTGGCGAAGGGGCACCTGCTGCTCGAAGGCGTGCCCGGGGTCGCGAAGACGCTGGCGGTCGAGACGTTCGCGCGCGTCGTGGGCGGGTCGTTCTCCCGCGTGCAGTTCACCCCCGACCTGGTGCCCGCCGACATCCTCGGCACGCGCATCTACCGTCAGGGCGCCGAGCGCTTCGACGTCGAACTGGGCCCGGTCGTCGCGAACTTCGTGCTCGCCGACGAGATCAACCGCGCCCCGGCGAAGGTGCAGTCGGCGATGCTGGAGGTGATGGCCGAGCGGCACGTGTCGATCGGCGGCAAGACCTTCCCGATGCCCGATCCGTTCCTCGTGCTGGCCACGCAGAACCCGATCGAGAACGAGGGCGTGTACCCGCTGCCGGAAGCCCAGCGCGACCGGTTCCTGTTCAAGATCCTGGTCGAGTACCCCTCCGCCGAGGAGGAGCGCGAGATCATCTACCGGATGGGCGTCACGCCGCCGGAGCCGCACGAGGTGCTGAGCCCGGCCGAGCTGGTGCGGCTGCAGGGCGTCGCGTCGCAGGTGTTCGTGCACCACGCGCTGGTCGACTACGTCGTGCGGCTGGTGCTCACCACGCGGACGCCGAACGACCACGGGCTGTCCGACGTCGCGGGCTGGGTGTCCTACGGCGCCTCGCCGCGCGCGAGCCTCGGCATCATCGCCGCGGCGCGGGCGCTGGCGCTGGTGCGCGGCCGGGACTACGTGCTCCCGCAGGACGTGGTCGACGTCGTGCCGGACGTGCTGCGGCACCGGCTCGTGCTGTCCTACGACGCGCTGGCCGACGGCGTTCCGATGGACCACATCGTCACCCGCGTGCTGCAGACCGTGCCGCTGCCGCAGGTTTCCGCCCGGCCCCAGGGCGGTGCCGGCCCGGTGCCGGCGGGCGCCCCCGTCAGGTAACGGCGTGGCTGGCACCTCCTCGAAAGATCCGGGCGGCCGCCCCGGCTGGGCGCCGCCGGTCCTGCGCGGCGACCGGATGGAAGCGGGACTGCGGACCCTCGAACTCGAAGTGCGCCGCCGCCTCGACGGGCTGCTCCAGGGCAATCACCTCGGGCTGGTCCCGGGGCCGGGTTCGGAGCCCGGCGAAGCCCGGCCGTACCAGCCCGGCGACGACGTGCGCCGGATGGACTGGGCGGTCACCGCGCGCACGACGACGCCGCACATCCGCGAGACGGTCGCGGACCGCGAGCTGGAGACCTGGGTGGTCGCGGACATGTCGGCGAGCCTCGACTTCGGCACCGCGCTGTGCGAGAAGCGCGACCTGGTCGTCTGCGCGACCGCGGCGGTCGCGCACCTGACCGGCGGCGGCGGGAACCGGATCGGCGCGCTCGTGTCGAACGGCGAGGGCATCGCGCGGATCCCGGCGCGCGGCGGGCTTCCGCACGCACGCGGGCTCGTCCGGCGGCTGGCCGAGACGCCCCGCGCGGCCGAGGGAGTCCGCGGCGATCTCGCCGGTGCGCTGGAGAAACTGCGCCGTCCGCCGCGGCGGCGGGGACTCGCGGTGGTGATCTCCGACTTCCTCGGCCCGCTGGACTGGGAGCGGCCGCTGCGCGCGCTCGGCGGCAGGCACGAGCTGATCGCGATCGAGATCGTCGACCCCCGCGACGTGGACCTGCCGGACGTCGGCACCGTCGTGCTGGCCGACCCGGAGACCGGACGGCAGCGCGAGGTGCACGCTTCGGCGTTGCTGCGCAAGGAATTCGGCGCGGCGGCGAACGCGCACCGGCAGACGGTCGCGGCCGGTCTGCGCCGGGCCGGCGCGGCGCATCTGGTGCTGCGCACCGATTCCGACTGGATCGCGGACATGGTGCGGTTCGTGGTCGCCCGCAAGCGTCGCTGGTCGGGAGGTGTCGCATGAGCGAGCTCGTCGTGCACGCGGCCGCCGCCCGGGCAACCAGTAAGGAGGCGACGGCATGAGCCTCGCCGGATTCAGTTCGCCGTGGTGGTTCCTGCTGCTGATCGCGGTCGCCGCGGTGGCGGGCGCGTACGTGCTGTCGCAGCGCCAGCGGCGCCGCCGGGTGCTGCGGTTCGCGAACCTGGAGCTGCTGGAGAAGGTCGCGCCCAAGGCGCAGGGCTGGATCCGGCACGTGCCCGCGGTGCTGATCGTGCTGTCGCTGCTGTTCCTGACGGTCTCGCTGGCAGGCCCGACGGCGGAGCAGAAGGTGCCGCGCAACCGGGCGACGGTGATGCTGGTGATCGACGTGTCGCTGTCCATGGAGGCCACCGACGTCGCGCCGACGCGGCTGAAGGCGGCGCAGGACGCGGCGAAACAGTTCGCGCAGAACATGACGCCGGGCATCAACCTGGGCCTGATCTCGTTCGCCGGCACCGCGACGGTCCTCGTCAACCCGACGACGGACCGGGCGGGCGTGACGAACGCGATCGACAACCTCAAGCTCGCCCAGTCCACCGCCACCGGCGAGGGCATTTACGCGGCGATGCAGTCGATCCAGAGCTTCTCCGCGGTCGTCGGCGGCGCGGACGGCCCGCCGCCCGCGCGCATCGTGCTGATGAGCGACGGCAAGCAGACGGTGCCGGAAGACCTGTACGCCCCGCGCGGCGCGTACACGGCGGCCCAAGCGGCGAAGCAAGCGCACACGCCGATCTCGTCGATCTCGTTCGGCACCGAGCACGGATCGGTCGACATCGAGGGCAAGCAGCAGGACGTCCGCGTGGACGACGAATCGCTGCGCGAGATCGCCCGGCTGTCCGGAGGAGAGTTCTACAAGGCGGCGAGCGCGGACGAGCTGAAACGCGTGTACGCCGACTTGGGGGAGCAGATCGGGTACGAGCTGAAGAACGCCGACGCGAGCAAGCCGTGGGTCGTCCTGGGCACGATCATCCTGATGGCCGGAGCCGCGACGGCGCTGCTGTTCGGGCAGAGACTGCCGTAGGTCCGTGAAGGGCTCCTTGAGGGAATCAGGTTCCCTCAAGGAGCCCTTCACGGAGTTGCGAAGCCGTTCTGCCGCCACCCTTCGTAGACCGCGATAGCCGCTGTGTTGGCGAGGTTCAGCGACCGGTTGTTCGGCAGCATCGGCAACCGCAGCCGGTCCGTGACCTCCGCCGCCCGCTGGACGTCGTCCGGCAGCCCGGCGGACTCCGGCCCGAACATCAGCACGTCCCCGGGCGCGTAGGAGACGTCGGTGTAAAGCCGGGTCGCGTGCGCGGTGAACGCATACACCTTCGCGGGCAGCAGAGCCTCCCACGCAGCAGCCAGATCAGCGTGCACGTGGACCCGCGCGAGGTCGTGGTAATCGAGCCCGGCGCGGCGGAGCTGCTTGTCCTCCAAGGTGAACCCCAGCGGCTCCACCAGGTGCAGCTCGCATCCGGTGTTGGCGGCCAGCCGGATCGCGTTGCCGGTGTTGGGCGGGATTTCGGGGCGGTAGAACAGCACTCGGAACACGGGGACCTCACACCGTCTCGGGGAGGTACTTCGCGTAGGCCGCGCGCACCTCCGGGGGCGGTTCCGTCTTGCGGTAGTTCTCGGTGTCGACGAACACGTACCGCAGCCGGATCTCGGTCGTCACCGTGTCGCCGCGGCGGACTTCCAGCTCGAACTGCATCGACGTGGTGCCCAGGTGCACGAGGTACACCGCGACCACCAGCTCGTCGTCGAAGCGGCACGGCGCGAAATACCGCAGGTTCGACTCGGCGACCACCAGGTCGACACCGGTGGCGAGCAGTCCGTCGTGCGAGCCGAAGAGCGCTCTCTCCACTTCGAACGCCGCCATGTCCGCGTACGCCAGGTAATGCGCGTTGAAGACGATCCCCTGGCCGTCGCATTCGTGGTAGCGCACGCGCAGGGGCATTTCGACGAGAGGGCGGCGTTCGGTCACGGCACCAATCTAGCGATCACCCGTGCAGCGCGCGGTAGGTGTCGGCCGCGCCGCGGTGCAGCGGGACCGGCTGGGTGCCGATGAGCGTCCGCACGTCCAGGAACTGCGTCCCGACGGCCTGCGCGGGCACGAGTTCGGCGGCGCGTTCGACGAGCACCCGGACCACTGCCGCGGCGACGTCGAAGGGCAGCTTGGGGGAACAGACCAACAGGTTCGCGACGCCGATCGTGCCGAGCGCGCCGACCCCGCGGTATGCCCCGGCGGGCACTTGCACCTGCTCGTACAGCGGCCCGTACGCCTTGCGCAGCTGGGGGAGCACCGACGTCAGCGGGATGAGCGAGAGCGGCGTCGTCCGGTTGAGATCGGCGAGGGCGGGCGTCGGGATCCCGCCGGACCAGAGGAACGCGTCGATCCGGTGGTCGTGCAGCGCGGCGACGGCGTCGTTCAACGGAAGGTGCTGCTCCTGGACCGGGACTCCGCTCGCGGCGAAGACCCGTTCGCCCAGCTGCGCGGCGCCGGACCGGCTCGCGCCGACCGAGATCGGCCGTCCGGCCAGCGAACGCAGGTCGGTGAGCTGGTCCTCGGCGCGGACGACCAGCTGCAGGTAGTTCTCGTAGACGCGGCCGAGTGCTTGCAGCGGAACGGGTTTCCCGAACGGCGAGCCGCCGGTGATGGCCGATTGCGCCACGTCGGCGAGCGCGAGGCCGAAGTCGGCCGTTCCGTCCTGGACCCGCTGCACGTTCTCGACGCTCGCCTCAGTGGGGAGCGCGCTGCAGCGCAGCCGCGGTTCGGCGCGCGACAGTTCGGCGGCCAGGACCTCCGCGAAAGCCAGGTAGAAGCCGCCGGGTTCGCCCGCCGCGATGGTGATCTTCCGCTCCGGGCCGCGGTAGGTGTCGTCGCAGGCGGCGAGCGCGAGGGCGAGGCCGCCGAGGATCGCGGCGCGGCGGGTGACGGTCATGGCGTCCCCGCCGCGGGCAGCGTGATCCGGACTTGGAGACCGTGCGGTTCGACCGCGCGCAACTCCAGAACCCCGCCACGGGCGCGGGTTTGCTCGCGGGCGATGGCGAGTCCGAGGCCGGTTCCGCGCGGCGCGCCGTCGCCGCCCGCGCGCCAGAACCGTTCGGTGGCCCGGGCGAGATCCTCCGGCGGGAGACCGGGACCGTCGTCGGCGACGACCAGCGTGACACTGTCCGAAGTGGACTCCCAACTGGCGGTGATGGTCGCACCCCGGCCGGCGTGGTGGACGGCGTTGTCCAGCAGGACGTCGAGAATCTGCGCGAGTTCGCTCTCTGGCGTGCGTACCAACAGCGGCTCTGTGTGCCCCTCGCACGGCACGAGCGTCGCGCCGGCTTCGTCGGCGGACAACCGCCACGCGTCAACTCGTTCCGCCACGACGGCGGCCAGGTCGGCGGGTTCGTCGTCGGCGCGCGCGGCCAGCCGGGTCGCCGTGCTTTCCGCGGTGGCGAGGGCGAGCAGACCGTCGAGAATCCGTTCCAGCCGTTCGACTTCGGCCACCGTGGCCTCGTAGGCCGGGCGGTTCTCGACCTCGGTGCCGAGCAGGTCGAGCCGGAGCCGGAGCGCGGCCATCGGGTTCCGCAGCTGGTGCGACGTGTCCGCGACGAGCCGCTGCTGCTGGTTCGCCGACTCGACCACCGCGTCGGACATCCGGTTCACCGACGCCGCGAGCGACCGCAATTCGCGCGGCCCGGACCGTTCCGGCACCTGCGCCCGGCGTCCGCCCGCCACGGCCAGCACGCCGGTTTCCAGCTCCACCAACGGCCGCACCATCCATCGCGACAGAAGGACCGCCAGCAACACAAACAGCGCCGCGACCACCATCGCCCCGGCCGCGATCGCGCTCCACGCCGCTTCGACGTCCGCCGCCGCGGCGGTCACCGAAGCGCGCAGCAGGACTACGCCCGACACGCGCGTCCCGGTGCCGACTGGGCGGGCGAACAGCACCGGAGTGTCCGACCACGGCCGGATCCGCTCGACCGGCGCTTCCGGCTCGTTCCGCAGCGTCGCCTCGATCAGGGTCCGCGCGTCCCGATCGCTGCAGGTCAGGCCGCCGGTTTCGACCAGCGGCCGCCGCTGCGCGTCGACGATCAGCACGCCTTCGCTGTATAACGACGAATACTGCCGCGCGTCGGCGCTCAACGCGGCTGCGTCGCCGGAATCGACGGCCTGTTGCGCGAGCACCACGAAGCGGTCGACGTCGCTGTTGCGCGAAATCACGAGCTGCTGCGTCCGCTGGTCGGCGGTCGCGGACAGCAACGGCACCGCGAACGCCGCCACGACGGCGAGCGCGAGCGTGACCAGGACAGCCAGCAGGCGAGTGCGCACCGATCAGCTCCGGCCGAGCCGGTAGCCGAAGCCGCGGATCGTGGTGAGCAGGCCGGGCCGGTCGAGTTTCGCGCGCAGCTGCGTCATGTGGACGTCCAGCGAACGCGAAACGGCGAGGTACGCGTCGCCCCACACCTCGTCCATCAGCTGCTGGCGGCTCACCGCCGTGCCCGGCCGCGCGGCGAGCACCGCCAGCACCGCGAATTCCTTGGTGGTCAGCCCGATGTCCCGGCCGCCGACGACGACCCGGCGTGCGCCCAGATCGATCTCGACGTCCTCGATCCGCACGACCGGGTCTTTCGGGGCGGGGGAGGAGTTGCCCGCCCGCCGCGCGACAGCGTCCATCCGGGCAAGCAGTTCGGCCATCCGCACCGGCTTGGCCAGGTAGTCGTCCGCGCCGAAGCGCAGCGCCCGGACGACCGAACGCTCGTCGTCGCGCGCGGTCAGCACGATCACCGGCACCGGCGACACCTGGCGGATCTTGCGCAGCACGTCGAGCCCGTCGAGGTCCGGCAGACCGAGGTCGAGGAGCAGCAGGTCCGCGTCCCGGTGCCGGGTGAGGGCGTCCGACCCGCGGCCGACCGCGGCGACGGAGTGGCCGTGCGCACCCAGCGTTTCGGCGAGTGCCCGGGCGACACCGGTGTCGTCCTCCACGAGCAGCACGCGCACGGCCGTCCTCCCGGTCAGTCCTCGCCGCGTTCGAGGGCGGACGAACGCGAAGTTTCCCGCATTGTCGCGTACACGACGAGCGACACGAGAACGCAACCCGCGACATACCAGAAGAAGAGCGATTCGTGCCCCGCCTTCTTCAGCGCCTGGGCGATCAGCTCGGCGGTCCCGCCGAAGATCGCGACGGTGAGCGCGTAGGGCAGGCCGACGCCGATCGCGCGGATCCGCGTCGGGAACAGCTCGGCTTTCACGATCGCGTTGATCGAGGTGTAGCCGGTCACGATCACCAGCGCGCCGAGCAGCAGCAGGAAGGCGAGGAACGGCTGGCTGGTGCGCGCCATCAAGGTCATGATCGGCACGGTCAGCAGGGTGCCCGCGATGCCGAAGAACATCAGCAGCTTCCGCCGGCCGATCCGGTCCGACAGCCGTCCGGCCAGCGGCTGCAGGATCGCGAAGACCAGCAACGCGAGGAACATGATCACGGTGACCGTGCGCCGCGGGATGTGCGCGGTGTTCTCCAGGAACTTCTGGGTGTAGGTGGCGTAGGTGTAGAACGCGACCGTGCCGCCGAGCGTCAGGCCGACCACGAGCAGGATCTCCCGCGGGTACTTCACGAGCTGGCGCAGCGTGCCGCGCTCGCCCTTGCCGGCTTCGGCGTTTTCGGTGACCCGCTCGTAGCTTTCGGACTCGTCCATTGACCGCCGCAGCGCCATCACGATGACCGCCGCGAGCGCGCCGACGACGAACGCGATCCGCCAGCCCCAGTCGCCCATCTGCTTGTCGGTGAGCACGCTTTGCAGGATCAGCTGCAGCCCGAGCGCGAGCAGCTGCCCGCCGACGAGCGTCACGTACTGGAAGCTGGAGTAGAACCCGCGCTTGCCCGGAGTGGCCACTTCGGACAGATACGTCGCCGAGGTGGAGTACTCGCCGCCGACCGAAAGCCCTTGCAGCAGCCGGGAAAACACCAGCAGGATCGGCGCCGCGATGCCGATCGCCGAATAGCCCGGCGTCACCGCGATGAGCAGAGAGCCGCACGCCATCATGGAAACCGAGAGGACGAGCGCGGAACGCCGCCCGTAGCGGTCGGCGAAACGGCCGAGAAGCCAGCCGCCGAGCGGGCGCATGAGGAATCCGACGGCGAACACGGCCGCGGTGTTGAGGAACTGCGCCGTGGCGTCGCCGCCGGGGAAGAACGCCTTCGCGAAGTAGACGGTGAACGCCGAATAGGCGTACCAGTCGTACCACTCGACGAGATTTCCGATCGAGCCGCGCAGCACGTTGCCGACCACGCGCCGCTCGTCCCGCGCCGAGCCGGCGTCCTGGATCCGGGTAGTCATCTTTGACCTCCTGTGTCGCGACTCACGGTGACCAACCGGCGGGTAACCATCAAGGTCGAAGCGCGGTTCCTTACCGTCGCTTAGGACGGGAGTGCCGGGTGCGCCGCCGGTCAGCGCAGCCGATAGCCTCAAGCGGGCGCAACAGCGAAGACGACGAGGAGAACGCAGTGGGACGGTCGGTCTTGGTCACCGGCGGCAACCGGGGCATCGGGCTGGCCATCGCCCGCGACCTCGCCGAGCAGGGGCATCAGGTCGCGGTCACGCACCGCGGGTCGGGCGCGCCGGACGGGCTTTTCGGCGTGCGGGCCGACGTCACCGACGCCGAGCAGGTGGACGCGGCGTTCAAGCTCGTCGAGGAGCACCAGGGGCCGGTCGAGGTCCTGGTGTCCAACGCCGGGCTCACCGACGACACCCTGCTCATGCGGATGTCGGAGGAGCAGTTCGAGCGCGTGCTGAACGCGAACCTCACCGGGGCGTTCCGCGTCGCCAAACGGGCCTCGCGGGGCATGCTGCGCGCCCGCTGGGGCCGGTTCGTGTTCATCTCGTCCGTGGTGGGCCTTTCCGGCTCGGCCGGGCAGGCGAACTACGCCGCGTCGAAGGCCGGCCTGGTCGGCTTCGCGCGTTCGCTCGCGCGGGAGCTGGGCTCGCGCAACATCACCGCGAACGTGGTCGCGCCCGGCTTCGTGCACACCGACATGACCGACGCCTTGAGCGAGGACCGGCGCAAGGAGATCCTCGCCAACGTCCCGTCCGGCCGCTACGCCGAACCGGCCGAAATCGCCGCGGCGGTGCGCTACCTGTCCTCGGACGAGGCGGGCTACGTCAACGGCGCGGTGCTGCCCGTCGACGGCGGCCTCGGCCTCGGCCACTGATTCTCTTCCCGCACTTCCCGAGAAGACCATCCACGACCTGGAGGACGTGTTGCCCGGATTGCTCGAAGGCAAGCGGCTGCTGATCACCGGCGTCATCACCGACGCCTCGCTCGCGTTCCACGCGGCCCGCATCGCCCAGCAGGAGGGCGCGAAGGTCGTGCTCACCGGCTTCGGACGGCTGTCGCTGGTGGAGCGCATCGCCAAGCGGCTGCCCGAGCCCGCCCCGGTGCTGGAACTGGACGTCACGAACCAGGAGCACCTCGACTCGCTCGCCGACCGCGTCCGCGAGCACGTCGACGGCCTCGACGGCGTGCTGCACTCGATCGGCTTCGCGCCGCAGAGCTGCCTCGGCGCGCCGTTCCTGGACGCCCCCAGCGACGACGTGAAGGTCGCGGTGGACGTCTCGGCGTTCTCGTTCAAGTCGCTCGCCGTCGCGACGCTGCCGCTGCTCGGCCGCGGCTCCTCGATCGTCGGCATGGACTTCGACGCGCGCGTCGCGTGGCCGGTCTACAACTGGATGGGCGTCGCGAAGGCCGCGCTGGAGTCGGTGAACCGGTACCTGGCCAAGGAACTCGGCCCGCGGGGCATCCGGGTCAACCTGGTCAGCGCCGGCCCGATGAAGACCATGGCCGCGAAGTCCATCCCCGGCTTCGGCGAACTCGAAGGCGGCTGGGACGGCCGCGCGCCGCTCGGCTGGGACTCCGCGGACCCGGAGCCGACCGCCAAGACGGTGTGCGCGGTGCTGTCCGACTGGCTGCCCGCCACCACCGGGTCGATGATCATGGTCGACGGCGGAGTGCACGCGCTCGGCATCTGAGCTGACAGTGGAATGGCCCTGCGGGAACGCTCCCGCAGGGCCGTTTTCCTTTAGGCGTTCACGAGTTGCGGCGCGGTGTCGCGCCGGTGCAAGCGCAGCGCATACGTGAGGGCCGACAGCGCGAGTGCTCCGAGCGCGACGCTCACCCACGCCACGCTGGAAAAGCCCAGCCCGGCGCTGATCGTCGTCCCGCCGAGCCACGGGCCCACGGTGTTGCCGACATTGAACGCGGACGTCGTGCTCGCGCCGACGAGCGTCGAGGTGCCGCCCGCCGCGGAGTAAGCCCGCACATTGAGCGCCGGGTTCGCCGCGAAGCCAGCCGCGCCGAGGACGAGCACTGCGGCCACCGCTACGACGGGGTTGGCCGCGAAGGCAAGCGTGACGAGAGCGGCGACAGCGATGCCGAGACTGCCGTAAAGCGTCGCGAACGGATACGCGTCGGCAAGCTTGCCGCCAGCGAAAATCCCGATGACCGCACCGCCGCCGAACAACGCGAGCACGAGCGGCACGGCGGATTCGGGCAGTCCCGCGACGGAGACCAGCAGGGGAGCGAGGTAGCTGAACGTCGCGAACACCATCGCCTGCAGCAGCGCGATCACGCCGAGCGCGAGCCACAACCGGCTGCGGCGGAACACGCGCAGTTCTTCGGCGATCCGCGGCGCTTCAGTTTCCTTGGCGGTGCGCGGAACCGACAGCAGGACGGCGAAGGCGGCGACGGCGGTCAGCGCGGCGACCGCCCAGAACGCGCTCCGCCAGCCCGCGTGCTGTCCGAGCAGCGTGCCCGCCGGAACCCCGACGACGTTCGCGACCGTGAGCCCGCCGACCAGCACCGCGAGCGCCTGCCCGCGCCGGGCTTCCGGCACGAGATTCACGGTGGTCGCGGCGGCGACGGCCCAGAATCCGGCGCAGGCGACGGCGGCGATGACGCGGGTGGCGAAGAGGATTCCGTAACCGTCGGCGACCGCGCCGATGACGTGTGCCGCGCTGAAGACGACGAGCAGCCCGAGGAGGGTGGTCCGCCGGGGAAGCCGGAACGTGCCGACGGCGAGCAGCGGGGCGCCGACGACCATGCCGATGGCGAAGGCGGAGATCAGCAGGCCCGCGTCCGGGATGCTGACGCCGAGGTCGGAGGCCATTCCGGGGAGGAGGCCGGTGATCATGAACTCGGAGGTGCCCAGGGCGAAGATGCTGAGCCCTAGCACGAAGACGGCTGGGGGCATCGGAGAGCTCGCTTTCTGGAATCGGCGGTACAGAATTGGGGTGGGGGTGTGGTGGTGTGGGCGTGGGTGAGACGGGTGGGGTGTGGGGGCGGCTCGTCGCCTGGCGGCGACATTGCAGGTGGGTGTGTGTGGGGCACCCCGAAGCTTGATTGTGCTGACGGTTCGGGAGTGCTTGTCAAGGCGGGAAAGATGCCTTGACAAGCACTCCCGAACCGCAGGGGGGCTTCGTATCGGGGTGCGGGGGTGGTGTGGGTGCCTCGATTGTTGGGTGTGGTGGTGGCGGTTTGGTGGGGTGGGGCTGGTGCTCCGATGTGGCAGTGGGTGGGTCTGGCGTACCGAGCGCCGTGTCCTGGTTGTGGGTGGTCAGTCAG
The DNA here is from genome assembly GCF_002846615.1 of Amycolatopsis echigonensis. NCBI lineage: Bacteria > Bacillati > Actinomycetota > Actinomycetes > Pseudonocardiales > Pseudonocardiaceae > Amycolatopsis > Amycolatopsis echigonensis. The sequence continues at coordinate 7,365,790 of NZ_PJMY01000003.1, forward strand.
CGTCTGGCGACTGCGCTTGTCGCGATTTCTGCTACTGACGTCAGGGCTTCTCGTTCTGCGCCGCGTCGGGACATTGTTCTCAGTCCGGAGATGGTGGCGTGGATGAAGTTCGCGATGTCGGCGGCGTCGCGGTCGCGGGTGACGCTGCCGTCCGCTTGTCCGGTGCGGGCGAAGTGGACCAGGGCGGACAGATGTGCTTCGGTGTCGGCGTTTATCTGCGCAGCGACTTCCGGGTCGGTGGTGCCGAATTCGGCGATGGTGTTCACCATCAGGCAGCCGCGTCTGCCGTTTTCGAGTTCGTCGTCGATCGTCGAGGCCAGGAGCAGGCGGATGGCGCCGAGGCCGTCCGGTGCGTTGTCCAGCAGGGCTTCCCGCAGCCGGATGCCGCGGTGCGAGTAGTGGTCCAGCACGCGCCGGAACAGTTCGTGCTTGCTGGAAAACGTGTTGTAGATGCTGCTGCGGCCGAGTCCGGTGGCGGCGCACAGTTCCTCGGTCGACGTCGCTTCGTATCCTCGCGCCCAGAAGGCGTTCATGGCGCCTTCGAGTGCTTCGGTCTCGTCGAACTCTCGTGGCCTCGGCATGTTCCCCACCCTAACACATTTTGGACAGAGCAATACATAACTGGGCCGCCGGGGCGTGCGGGGCGACACAGGGGCAGGATGAGCACCGTGGGTTACGACGCGTTGCTATGGCTTTCGTTCGGCGGTCCGGAGGGACCCGACGAGGTGATGCCGTTCCTGGAGAACGTCACCCGGGGCCGGGGCGTGCCGCGCGAGCGGCTGCTCGAGGTCGCCGAGCACTACCAGCACTTCGGCGGGGTCTCGCCGATCAACCGGCTCAACCGGGCCGCGATCGCCGCGGTCGAGAAACAGCTCGCGGCCGAGAGCATCGAGCTTCCGGTGCACTTCGGCAACCGCAACTGGGCGCCGATGGTCGAGGACACCGTGGCTCAGATGAAAGACGCGGGCGTGCGGCGCGCGCTGGTGTTCCCGACGAGCGCGTACGGCGGCTACTCCGCGTGCCGCCAGTACGACGAGGACATCGAACGAGCCCGCGCCGCCGTCGGCGAAGGCGCGCCGGAACTGGTCAAGCTGCGCCAATTCTTCGACCACCCGCGGTTCGTCGCCGCGGTCGCCGACGCGGTCCGCGCCGCCCACGCCAAACTCGGCGACCGTCCCGGCACCCGCACGGTTTTCACGGCCCACTCGATCCCGGAAAGCGCCGACCTCGCCTCCGGCCCGCCCTCCGAAGGCGGCCGCCGCTACTCGCGCCAGATCGCCGAAGCCGCCCGCCTCGTGGCCGCTGAAGCAGGAATCGCCGAGTACGACGTCGTCTGGCAGTCGCGCTCCGGCCCGCCCCAGATTCCGTGGCTGGAACCGGACATCGTCGACCACATCGACGCCCTGCACGCCCAAGGCGTGGAATCCGTGGTGGTCAGCCCGATCGGCTTCGTCGCGGACCACCTGGAAGTAATCTGGGACCTGGACAACGAAGCCGCCGACCGCGCCGCCGAACACGGCATGGCCTTCGCCCGCGCCGCCACGCCGGACGCGTACCCGAGGTTCGCGGAAATGGTGGTGGAACTGGTCCGCGAACACCTGGACGACGCCCCCGCGCGGAAACTCTCCCCCTTCCCGGCGGCTGGCTGCACCCTCAACGGCGCCCCCTGCGCCGTCGGCTGCTGCGAACCGCCCCGCCGCCCCAGCCGCTGACCAAGTTCGTTGCCGCAACCGCACCGAATGCGGCATCGGCGCCCCAGCCCCGGCCGCGAACCGCAACCGACCCTCTACAGCCCCTGCCCAACCCACTGCCAACCGGCGCTGGTGCACCCGACCGACCAGGCACCCAGACCCACCCCTGCACCCCGATACGAAGCCCGCATGCGGTCTGAGGGTGCTTGTCAAGGCATCTTTCCCGCCTTGACAAGCACCCTCAGACCGTCATGACAATCAAGCTTCGGGGTGCCCCACGCAACCACCGACCCCCTACGAAACCGCACCAGCAGGACGGCCGAAACCGCACCAGCAGCACGGGCTAAACCTGCCGATCCCCCTGCTCAGCAAAAACCCGCACCGCCTCATTGACCGACGCAGTCCGCGCCCCCCGAACCGCTTCCGCCAACGGCCGCAACGCCTCCGCCCGCCGGTTCACCGCCGACGCCGACAACGCGCCCCCAGGATCATCCGCCTGCGCCACCGCGAGAATCGCCGAAATCTCCTCCGCCCGCTGCAGCACCCGCAACGCCCGCCCCGGCGTCCCGGCAGGCCACTCGACCTGCGGCCGAGCCCGCAAATGCGCGGACAACTCCGCCCGCACCCCCGGCCGGTCGCTCGCCACATCCAACGCCTGCAACGCCCCGGCGCTGGCCCGGATGGCGTCGGTCAACCCGTGCTCAGCGTCCGGCAACGGCTGATACTCCAGCGAAGCCGGTGCGGCGAGCGAATACACCGTCCACCGCATGAGCCCCTCGGCGATCGACTCGGGCACCAACCCGAACCCCAGCCCGGTCAACACCACAGCCTCGCCGCACCGCAACGCCGCCTCCGCGAACGGCCCGCCGCCGCCCAGGCCGCGCACATCGCCCGGAACCGGCAGCACCAGCTGGACGCTCACCGCACCCTGCGCCCGCAGCGCGAGCAGCAGCTGCACCGGAGTCGCCGCCCGGTGGAACGCGAGCGGGAGATCGAACGCGTCGGCCGCGGCGGGATCGGCCGCGACGACGTCGTGGGCCTCGGCCCAGTCCTGCAAGGCGTCGAGGACGTCGTCGGACGCCGCGGCCCCGTTCAGCCACGCGGAGGACCAGACGGCGAGGGTCGCACTGGGTCGGCACACGACTGCTCATTTTACCGGTTCCTCCCGGCTCCGCCGATCCCCGCCCGGCTGGAGCCGCTCCACATCGACGGATGCCGGAACGGTCAGTAGCGTCGAAGGGGTGAACGCTGTTCCCGACGCTCTTCCCCGTACTGCCGGCGAGCTCCGCGCCGCCGGATACGCCCCGCGCCCGATCGCGCGGGAGATCCACGACAACCTGCTCGCCGCGCTGCGCGAGGGCCGCGACGCCTGGCCTGGCATCGTCGGCTTCTCCCGCACCGTGCTGCCCCAGCTCGAACGCGCCCTGCTCGCCGGCCACGACGTCGTCCTGCTCGGCGAACGCGGCCAGGGCAAAACCCGCCTGCTGCGCACCCTGGCCGGCCTGCTCGACGAGTGGACCCCGGTCATCGAGGGCTCCGAACTGGGCGAACACCCGCTCGAGCCGATCACGCCCGCCTCGATCCGCCGCGCCGCCGAACTCGGCGACGACCTGCCGGTGGCCTGGCGGCACCGCAGCGAGCGCTACACCGAAAAGCTGGCCACGCCGGACACGAGCGTGGGCGACCTGATCGGCGACGTCGACCCGGTGAAGGTGGCGCAGGGTCGCAGCCTCGGCGACCCGGAGACCATCCACTTCGGACTCGTGCCGCGCGCGCACCGCGGCATCGTCGCCATCAACGAGCTGCCCGACCTGGCCGAGCGGATCCAGGTCGCGCTGCTGAACGTCATGGAGGAACGCGACATCCAGGTCCGCGGCTACACGCTGCGGCTGCCGCTGGACGTGCTCCTCGTCGCCACCGCCAACCCCGAGGACTACACCAACCGCGGCCGGATCATCACGCCGCTGAAGGACCGCTTCGGCGCGGAAATCCGCACGCACTACCCGCTCGACGTCGAGTCCGAGGTCGCCGTGGTGCGCCAGGAGGCGAACCTCGTCGCGGAGGTCGGCGAGCCGCTGCTGGAGGTGCTGGCCCGGTTCGTGCGCAACCTGCGCGAGTCGCCGGTGATCGACCAGCGTTCCGGCGTGTCCGCCCGGTTCGCGGTGGCGGCGGCCGAAACCGTCGCGGCGGCCGCGCTGCGCCGGGCCGCGGTGACGGGGGAGGACCCGGCGGTCGCCCGGCCGGTCGACCTCGACGCCGTGCCCGCCGTGCTGCGCGGCAAGGTCGAGTTCGAGCCCGGCGAGGAAGGCCGCGAGGTCGAGCACCTCGTGCACCTGATGCGCCGCGCGATCGCGGAAACCGCCCGCGAACGGTTCGCCGGGCTGGACCTGCGCCCGCTGTCGGACGCGGTGGCGGACGGCCACCTGGTCGCCACCGGGGAGCGCGTGCCCGGCTCGGAAGTTCTCGCCGCGCTGCCGGAACTGCCGGTGCTGCACGAGGTCGCCCAGCGGGCCGGAGTGTCCGCGGACGAACCCGCCGGCCGGATCGCGGCCGCGGTCGAACTGGCCCTGGAGTCGCTGTTCCTCGCCCGCAGACTGGCGAAGGACTCCGACGACGGCACGACGGTGTACGGCGAATAATGCCGCTCTTACCGGAGGGATATTCCTACGGCCCGTGGCACGACGGGCCGGATCCGCTCGCCCCGCCCGCGGACCTGCGGGACGCGCTGGACGAGATCGGCCGCGAGGTCATGGGCGGCTCGTCCCCGCGTTCGGCGCTGGAGGAGTTGCTGCGCCGCGGCACCGAACGCACCGCCGGGCTCGACGAGCTGACCCGTCAGCTGTGGCAGCGCCGTTCGCAGATCCAGCGGCGGCACCGGCTGGACGGCACGCTGCGGGAAGTCCAGCAGCTGCTGCAGGAAGCGCTGCAAGCCGAGCGCCGGGAACTCTTCCCGGACCCCGACGACGAGGCCCGCTTCCGCGAGGCACAGCTGGACGCGCTGCCGCCCGGCACCGCCGCAGCTGTTCGCGAGTTGAACGAGTACGACTGGCGTTCCGACGAAGCCCGGCAGAAGTACGAGCAGATCCGCGACCTCCTCGGCCGCGAGATGCTGGACGCGCGGTTCCAGGGCATGAAGCAGGCGATGCAGAACGCCGGCCCCGAGGACGTCGAGCGGATCAACCAGATGCTCGGCGACCTCAACGCGCTGCTCTCCGCGCACGCCCAGGGCGCGAGCGACATCGGCGAACGCTTCGCCGAGTTCATGCGGCGGCACGGCGAGTTCTTCCCGGAGAACCCGCAGAACGTCGACGAGCTGATCGACGTTCTGGCCGCCCGTTCCGCCGCCGCGCAGCGCATGCTGAACTCGATGTCCGAGGAACAACGGGCCGAGCTGGCCGAGCTGGCCCAACAAGCCTTCGGCGACCCGAGGCTGGCGCAGCAACTGTCCGCTTTGGACTCCCAGCTGCGCGCGTTGCGGCCGGGGGAGGACTGGACGTCGTCGTCGCGCTTCCGCGGCCAGGACCCGCTGGGTCTCGGCGAAGGCGCACAGGCGATGGCCGACCTGGCGGAGCTGGACGCTCTCGCCGAGCAGCTGGGCCAGTCGTATCCGGGCGCCCGCCTGGAAGACATCGACCTGGAGGCGCTGGAACGCCAGCTCGGGCCGGACGCGGGGGTCGACGCCCGTCGTCTGTCCGAACTGGAACGAGAACTGCGCCAGCAGGGCTTGTTCGAACGCGCCGCGGACGGCACCCTGCGCTTGTCTCCCAAGGCATTGCGCCGGCTTGGCGAGACCGCACTGTCCGATGTGGTCAATTCGCTGCGGGGCAAAACCGGGGAACGCGAGACCGAATCCGCGGGCGCAGCGGGCGAACCGACCGGTTCGAGCCGCCCCTGGCGGTTCGGGGACATGCAACCCTGGGATGTTCCCCGGACCGTGCGCAACGCCGTCCTGCGCTCGACCGCGGTCGGTGCGGGGAGTGTTCGGCTCGACGTCGAGGACGTCGAAGTCATCGAGACCGAACACCGCTCTCGTGCCGCGGTAGCGCTGCTGGTCGACACGTCGTGGTCCATGGTTCAGGAGGGCCGCTGGCTGCCGATGAAGCGGACCGCGCTGGCCCTGCACCAGCTGATCAGCACCAGATTCCGCAACGATGCCCTGCAGCTGATCACCTTCGGCCGCTACGCGATGCCGGTGGAACTGCCGGAACTGGTCGGTCTCGAAGGCACCTGGGAGCAAGGCACCAACGCCCACCACGCGCTGCTGCTGGCCGGACGCCACCTGCGTCGTCACCCAGACGCCCAGCCGGTGGTCCTGATGGTCACCGACGGAGAACCCACCGCTCACCTGGAACCCGACGGCGAAGCGGAATTCTCCTACCCGCCGGAACCGGCGACCATCTACAAGACACTGTCCGAAGTGGACAGGATCGCCAAACTGGGCGCGTCCGTCACCGTCTTCCGGCTGGGCGACGACCCGCGCTTGGAAGCCTTCGTGGACACCATCGCCCGCCGCTCCGGCGGTCGCGTCGTGGCCCCGGACCTGGACGGCCTGGGCGCGGCCGTCGTGGGGGACTATCTCCGCACCCGCCGCCGCTGACCGGCTCGGACAACGGTCCGTGAAGGGCTCCTTGAGGGAATCACATTCCCTCAAGGAGCCCTTCACGGACTTACCGGCGGCGCACCATGATCCGTGCGCCGTCCCCGGGCACGAGGGTGATGTGACGGGTCTTCGTCCGTTCCGGACGGGGACTGGGCGCGCTGACCCGGTAACGCGTGAACAGCTCCCGCAGCACGATCGTCGCTTCCAGCAAGGAGAATCCCGCCCCGAGACACCGTCGTGCGCCGCCGCCGAACGGGAACCAGCTGCCAGCGGGCGGACCGCTGCCGAGGAACCGCGTCGGATCGAACACCTCGGGCGACGGGTGATGTTCCGCGTCCGCGTGAATCATCGAAATCGACGGCAGCACCATGTATCCGGCCGGAACGGTATACGGCCCGACCTGGACATCCTTGGTCAGCTTCCGCGAAACCTCGGAGATGATCGGCCGCAGCCGCATCGCTTCCTTCGCGACCGCTTCCAGGTACTTCTCGTCGCCCTCGTCGGCGGCACGAGTAGTCGCCGCGGCGGTCACCGGGTCCCGGGCCAGCTCGTGCAGCGCCCAAGCGAGCGCAGTAGCCGTGGTCTCGTGCCCAGCCAGCAGCAACGTGATCAGCTGGTCGCGCAACTCGAGGTCGCTGAGCTGATCGTCGCCGGACACGGTCAGCAACCGGGACAGCACATCGGTCCGCTCGGCCAGATCCGGCGCCGCCCGCCGCTCGGCGATCTCCGCGTACAGCAGCTGGTCGACCCGCTCCTGCCGCTCCCGATTCCGCCGCCAGGGCCCGAACTTCTGCAGCGCCGGGCTGTGCCAGCCAAAAAGGTCCAGCGCGCTGATGTCGACGACCTGTTCCAGGGCCACCCGCAACTCCGCCAGCCTCGGCCCGTCGGTCACGCCGAAAACGACTCGCAGGATCACTTCCAGCGTCAGCGCCCGCATCCGGTCGTGCACCCGGAACGCCCGGCCCCGCGGCCACCGCTCCAGTTCCGCGACGGTCAGCTCGGCGACCATGTCGCGGTACCCGCGCATCGCGGCGCCGTTGAACGCGGGCATCAGCAGTTTCCGTGCCCTGCGGTGCTCTTCCTCGTCGGTGAGCAGCACCGAATGCGCGCCCAGCATGGGTTTGAGCACCATGTTTCCCTCGCCGGCATGGAACGTCTCGACCGGACCGGCGAAGATCTCGCGGACCAGGTCGAGGTTCCCCACCAGCACCACCGACCGCTCCGGGTACAGCTTCAGCCGCACGACGTCGCCGTAGCGTCGGCGCAGCAGCGGCAGCAGGGCGTTGCGGAAAGCGCCGAAGAGGACGGTTTGCGCCGCGAGAGGCAGTCGCGGACCGGGCGGAAGAGCGGAGCGGCCGCGGATCGGCGTGCGCAGTGCCATTCTTCGTTCGTACTCGCGCCGGACTGAGGTGTCCACCACACTTGACCCTCACGCGACGTGAGGCGCGATCGTGGTTTCTCGCAAGGGCCGTTCGGCCGAAGAAACAGGGGGAGAGCGATGGGCTACCGGGTGGGCGAGGTGGCGGCGCTGGCCGGTGTCACCGTGCGCACGCTGCACCACTACGACGAGATCGGGCTGCTGTCGCCGAGCGGGCGGACCGCGGCCGGCTACCGGCGCTACGACAGCGCGGATCTCGACCAGTTGCAGCGGATCCTGGTCTACCGGGAGCTCGGCTTTCCCCTGGAGACGATCGCGTCCGTGCTCGCGGATCCGGGAACCGACGCCGACGCCCACCTGAAACGGCAGCGGGAGCTGCTGGTGGCGCAGGCGGACCGGATCGCGCACATGGTCGCGGCCGTCGACCGATTGCTGGAGGCGAGAGCCATGGGCAACGCGTTGACGCCCGAGGAGAAGTTCGAAGTGTTCGGCGGGTTCCGGGAGCCGGAAGGCTACGCGGAGGAGGCGGTCCGGCGCTGGGGTTCCACGCCGGAGTGGCAGCAGGCGCGGCTGCCGGACACCAAGCAGGAGTGGGCCGAGGCGGAGCGGCGGCGGAAGGACTGGGTCAGCCGCTTGGTCGCGCTGGTCGACGCGGGTGCGCCCGCGGACGGTCCGGAGGCGGGCCAGCTCGCCGAGGAGCACCGGGCGATGCTGTCCGCGGTGATGGGGGAGTGCGGGTACGAGATGCAGCAGCGCATCGCGGACCTGTACGCGGACGAGCCCGCGCAACTGGCGTTCCTCGTCCGGGAGGACGAGCAGCGGCCCGGCATCGGGGCGTACGTGCGTGACGCCGTCCGGGCGAACGCCGTCCGGCAGCGGCTCTGACCGTTCCGGTGGGAGGGACCGCGCGGCGGTCTCTCCCACCGGGTGGGAAAGCGGACGGACCTCACGCTTACAGTCGGAGGCATGCAGACTTGGTCATCCGTCGCCGTGCCCCGGCTGCCCGGCACCCCCCGCCCCCTCCGGCTCCACGACACCGCGACCGGGCAGGTCCGCCCGACGGCTCCCGGCGCCGCCGCCCGGATGTACGTCTGCGGCATCACCCCCTACGACGCCACCCACCTCGGCCACGCCGCCACCTACCTCGCGTTCGACCTGGTCAACCGGGTGTGGCGGGACAACGGGCACGAGGTGCACTACGTCCAGAACGTCACCGACATCGACGAGCCGCTGCTGGAGCGCGCGGAACGCGATTCGGACGACTGGATCGTGCTCGGCATGCGCGAAACGGCGCTGTTCCGCGAGGACATGGAGGCGCTGCGGGTGCTGCCGCCGCGGCAGTTCGTCGGCGCCGTCGAGGCGATCCCGGAGATCGTCGAGGTGATCGCGAAGCTGCTCGCCGACGGCAGCGCCTACCGCGCGGACGACGCCGAGTTCCCGGACATCTACTTCGACCACAACGCGACCGGCCGGTTCGGCTACGAATCGAACTACGACGCCGAGACCATGGCGAAGTTCTTCGCCGAGCGCGGCGGCGACCCGGACCGTCCCGGCAAACGGCACCCGCTGGACGCGCTGCTGTGGCGCGTCGCGCGCGAGGGAGAGCCGTCGTGGGAGTCGGAGCTGGGCGCCGGACGGCCGGGCTGGCACATCGAGTGCAGCGCGATCGCGGTGAACCGGCTCGGGCTCGGCTTCGACGTGCAGGGCGGCGGGTCCGACCTGATCTTCCCGCACCACGAATACAGCGCGGCGCACGCCGAGGCCGTCGCCGCCGACCACCCGTTCGCCCGGCACTATGTGCACGCCGGGATGATCGGGCTCGACGGCGAGAAGATGTCGAAGTCCCGCGGCAACCTGGTCTTCGTGTCGCGGCTGCGCGCCGACGGCGTCGACCCGGCGGCGATCCGGCTCGCCCTGTTCGCCGGGCACTACCGCGAGGACCGGGCATGGACCGACCAGCTGCTGGTCGACGCCCAGGAGCGGCTGGCCCGCTGGCGCGAAGCGGTCGCGCTGCCGGCCGGGCCGGACCCGGAGGACACCGTCGCCCGGCTGCGCGACCACCTCTCCGACGACCTGAACACGCCGAAGGCCCTGACGGCGATCGACGCGTGGGTCACGTCGGCACTGCGCCGCGACGGCACCGATCAGGCCGCTCCGGGCCTGATCAAGGAGGCCGTGGACGCCTTGCTGGGCATCGTTCTCTAAGCCCGCTCAGCACCGGACAGTGGCCGGACATCGATCCGGCCACTGTCCGCGCAGTGAACTGTATAACGACCTATACATCCTCGCGTTGGCCGTCCGCCAACGCGAGGTGGTCTCCTTCCCAGCGGCGGCGCAACCACCGATCATGCGAAGCGAGGACGACCGCGCCCGGCGCGCTGTCGAGCGCTTCGGACAGCTCTTCGGCCAGGCTGAGCGACAGGTGGTTGGTCGGCTCGTCCAGCAACAGCACGTCCGGCGGCTCGGCGAGCAGCACCGCCAGCGCCAACCGGCGACGCTGGCCGACGGAAAGCTCGCCGACCGGACGATCGTGTTCCCTCGGCGGCAGCAACCCGAGAGTGGACAGCGAAGGCGCCGTTTCCCCGGCCGCGGCGCGGTACACCTCCTGCGCGGTCCGCTTCGGGCGAGCGAACGTGACGTGCTGCTCCAGCAACCCCACTCGCACACCAGGTCCGAAGTGGACAGTCCCGGCCGACGGCGTGAGCTGACCGGCCAGCACCGACAGCAGCGTGGATTTGCCCGCCCCGTTGCCGCCGGTCACGAGGAGCCGTGCGGTGCGATCCACATCCAGCTCGTCCAGCTCCACACGGCCCGGCACCGCGATGCCGCGCACCGACACCGCCGGGCCTTCGCCGCTGGTGTCCGCGGTGAGCGTGGCCCGAAACCGCAGCGGTGCGGGCGGTTTGCGGACTTGCTCGCGCTCCAGCGTCTCGAGCTTGAGCTGCGCGTTGCGGACGCGGCGGGAAATCTGCTTCTGCACGCGACCTGTCTTGAAGTCGTAGAGCATCTTCGCGTTGTCGCGCGGCGCACGGTTGTGCGCGACGCGGCGCGCGGTCCCGTGCACGGATTCCCGCAACTGCTTGAGTTCCTCCTGTTCTTCAGTGAACCGCTGTTCCCACCGCGCTCGTTCGGCCTTTTTCTGGCGGAGGTAGTCGGTGTAGCTGCCGCCGTAGCGCGTCGCGCCGCCGACGCGACGGTCCGCCGGAACCGGGTCCAGGTCCACGATGTCCGTGCAGACCGCGTCGAGGAACACGCGGTCGTGCGAGGACAGCACGACGACGCCGGTCAGCTCCGCGAGATGGCGTTCGAGGAACTCCATCGCGTTGTCGTCGAGGTGGTTGGTCGGCTCGTCGAGCAGCAGAATGCGCGGCCGCCGCACCAGCAGCGCGGCCAGCCCGAGCCGCGACCGCTGTCCGCCGGAGAGCGTGTGCAGCCACCGGTCGTGCTTGATGTCGCCGAGCCCGAGACCGGTGAGCACGAGGTCCGCGCGGCGGTCCGCGTCCCACAGGTCGTGGGCCTGCGCCCATTCCAGGACATGGCCGTACTCGCTGAGCACCTCCGGGTCGTCGGGGCGGTCGGCGAGCACCGCGGCCAGCTTGTCGAGCGTCGCGGCGGCGGTGCGGATCTCGGCGAGAGCCTCGTCGAGAACGTCGGAAACCGTTGCGGTGCCGGCGAACGGCAGTTCCTGGAAGAGGAAGCCGAGGTCGCCGTGCCGCACGACGTCGCCGGCGCGCGGGATTTCCAGTCCGGCGAGCAGCCGGAGCAAGGTGGATTTCCCGACCCCGTTTTCGCCGACGAGGCCGATCCGCCTCCCGGGCGACGCGACGAGCGAGACGCCGTTGAGGACGGTGCGGCCGCCGTAGCCGAACACGAGGTCGGAGGCGTGCAGGACAGTAGACATGAGTGAGCACCGGGCCTTTGCGGTGGAAGCGAAATCCCCGACGGGCAACGCGCGGCTTCCCGGGAGCAGGGCTCGACCGGGAGCGGCCTCGATGCGGGGAGGGCTCGGTTCAGCTGTCCATGATGGCCGGGAGCATAACGCGGAGCGCACGGCGTCTGGCAAACCGTTTTTCGGGGGCGGGGCAACCGCCCGGCTTGACGATCGACCTCCGGCCTGCAACTCTGAAAGAACAGTTTCGAAAGAAACCCTTCAGAGTTTGGACGGACGGCTGATGACCGAACTGCCCCCGAGGAAACGGGTCGACGACGTCGAGCTGCTGCGCGCGCTCGCCCACCCGCTGCGGTCCGCGCTGGTGCACCACCTGATGGCAGTCGGCCCGTCGACGGCGAGCGAATGCGCGGACGCGGTCGGCTCGACGGCGTCGAACTGCAGCTGGCATCTGCGCAAGCTGGCTGAACACGGCCTGGTCGAGCGAGCCGAGGGCGGCGACGGGCGGGAGCGGCCCTGGCGGGCGTGCCAGGTCGGGCTGGTGCTCGGCGGCTCGGGCGGCGACCCGGCGCTCACGGCGGCGCAGCTCGCGGTCACCGGCACCGAGCTGGCCGAGGAGCAGGAACTGACCCAGCGGTACCTCGACACGGTCGAGCAGCTGGACGAGGAGTGGCGCGAGGCAAGCGGATTCTTCTCCTACGGCCTGAAAGCGACGCCCGAAGAGGTCACCGCGCTGACCAAGGCGATCGACGACCTGGTCCGGCCGTATGTCAGCACAATCCGCGAGGACGCGCCCGCGGACGCCCGCGCGGTCTTCCTCGGGATGCGCGCCTTCCGCCGGATCGGGCACGACGGGAAACCGGCGTGAGACGGCTGCTGGCCGCCCCGGGATTCGCCCGGCTCTGGGTTTCGGCGTTCTTCGGCGAGACGGCCGAATGGATGCTGCAGGTGGCGCTGCCGGTGTACCTGTTCGTCCGCACCGGATCCGCGGTCACGACCGCGTTGAGCATCGTGCTCGGGCTGCTGCCGGCGGTGCTGCTGAGCCCGGTCGCGGGGATCGTCGCCGATCGCTGGGACCGCCGGGTCGTGCTGGCGGCGGTGTGCGCCGGGCAGGCGCTCGTGGTGCTGCCGTTGCTCGCCAGCTCCGCGTTGCCGGTCCCGGCGGTTTACGCGGTGATGGCGGCGCAAGCAGGGCTGGCGTCGGTGTTCGAACCGGCGCGCAGTGCGCTGGTGCCGGAACTGGTCGGCGTCGAGGACGTCACCCCGGCGAACGGCCTGATGAGCGTGAACAGCAGCGTCGCGCGGCTCGCGGGCGGCTGGGCCGGGGGAGCGTTGCTGGGCTGGGGCGGGCTGGACCGCGTGATCGTCGGCTACCTCGTCGCGCTGGCGGCCGCGGGATTGCTGCTCGCGTTCCCGTTCCGGCGGGCGGCGGTGCGGAAGACCGCGCCCGACCGGACGGCCTGGCTCGCGGGCGTCCGTGATCTGGCGGGCAAGCGGCTCCGGGCGACGAGTGCGTCGGCGCTGCTGACTTCGCTCGCGCAGGGCATGTTCCTGGGGCTGTTCGTGGTGTTCGTGCTCGACATCCTGCGCGGGAGCGAGGCCGACGCCGGGCTGCTGCGCGGCGTGCAGGCAATCGGAGGCCTGGCGGCCGGGTTCGCGGTGGCGACGCTGGCCCGCCGGGTCGCGCCGGTGTTGTTGCAGGGCTGGGGGTTGGTCGCCGCGGGGCTGCTGTCGATGGCGATCTGGAATCTGCCGGGCGCGACGACCGTGCTCGGCGTGTACGTCGGGCTGTTCATGGCGGTCGGTGCGCCCGCCGTCGTGGCCGGTGCCGGGCTGCTGTCGCACGTGCAGGCGGAGACCGGCCCGGACCGGGCGGGACGGGTGCTGAGCACGGTCTACGCGCTGATGGCCGCGGGCACGGCGGCCGGTTCTCTGCTGGCCGGCGCGCTCGTCGCGGTGACCGGGCCGACAGTGCTGCTGAACGTGCAGGCAAGCCTCCACGTGAGCGCCGGGCTGGTCGTTCTGGGGTGGGGGAAGGGGCGGTCGCGGCGCTCCCGGACGCGGAAAGTCGTTACGGTGGACGAGTGCCGTCTCTCTTCGCCACCAGCGACCTCCACGTGACCCACGAGGGCAACGGCCCGATCGTCGACGAGATCGTGCCCGACGATCCCGGCGACTGGCTGCTCGTCGCCGGAGACGTCGCCGAGTCCGCCAAGGTCGTCCGGGAGACGCTCGCGAGGCTGCGCGAGCGGTTCGCGAAGGTCGTGTGGGTCCCGGGCAACCACGAGCTGTGGACCACGCCGAACGACGAATGCCAGCTGCGCGGCCAGGCCCGGTACGAGTTCCTCGTGGAGCAGGTCCGGGCGATCGACGTGCTCACCCCCGAGGACGAGTTCCCGGTGTGGGACTTCGGCCCGGAGCCGCTGACCGTCGCGCCGCTGTTCGTGTTCTACGACTACAGCTGGCGCACCCCGGCGACGGAGGGCAAGACCCGCGAAGAAGCGCTCGCGCACGCCCGCGAGATCGGCGTCGTCTGCACCGACGAGTACTACCTGCACCCGGATCCGTACGAATCGCGTGCGGCCTGGTGCGAGCAACGGCTGAAGGTGTCCCGCGATCGGCTGGACGCGATCCCGGACGACCGCCGCACGATCCTGATGTCGCACTGGCCGCTGCACCGGCATCCGACGAACCCGTTGTACTACCCCGATTTCGCGCTCTGGTGCGGCACCACGCAGACCGAGGACTGGCACCTGCGCTACCGCGCCGAGCTGGCCGTGTACGGGCACCTGCACATCCCGCGCACGACCTCCGCGGACGGCGTGCGGTTCGAGGAGGTGTCGCTCGGCTATCCGCGGGAGTGGCGGAAGCGGGCACGCGGCGCGGTCCCGGTGCGGAAGCTGCTCACCGCCTGAGCCCGGACGCGACCGGACTGCCCGCGCGGCCCGGTCGCGTCGTGGTGCGGATCAGTCGAACGAGAGCCGACAGGCCGTCACCGCGACCTCAGCGGGAACGTAGGCGCGGTGCAGGACCCAGTAACACTCCTCGAACGTGGCGGCGTCGCACGCGTCGTGTGCGAGCCAGGGCTCGATGGCGTACTCGCCCACCGCGTAGTCCATGCAGGCGCCGAAATCATCCGCCTTCACCGGTGAAACCGGTGCCGCCGACGCGGTCCGCCGCTAGTGCCTTGGCGAACATGCTCGTACCTCCTGGTCCGCGCGATGTCGCTCGCGCCGGACCAGTCAACGAGACGCGCTCGGCGAGGCACCAGAGCAGCACGGGGCGATCAGTCAACGGCGCAGGCGCCGTCATCCCGCCGGGCGGCTCGGATTACTGTTCGTAGTTCGGCGATCACGGTGCGTTCCCTCGCCCGTGCACCCGGGAACACGCCTGCCCCGAACCGGTCAGCGGAGGCCGAACCCGCCGTCCTGCCCGGGCCGGCGCCGCCGCAGGTACCGCTCGAACTCGGCGGCGATCTTGTCGCCGGAGACCTCTTCCATGGTGAAGTCGGTCTCGGCGTCGCCGCGTTCCTCGAGGCTGCGCACGTACTCGCTGATTTCCTCGTCCTCGTCGGCCATCTCGCTGACCGTCTGCTGCCACTCCTCGGCCTGCTCCGGCAGCGCGCCCAGCGGGATCTCGACGTCGAGCACGTCCTCGAGCTTGTGCAGCAGCGCCAGCGTGGCCTTGGGCGACGGCGGGTGCGACACGTAGTGCGGCACCGCGGCCCAGATCGAGACCGCCGGGATGCCGACCTGCACGCAGTAGTCCTGCAGGATCCCGACGATCCCGGTCGGGCCCTGGTAGTTGCTCACCTCGAGCCGGTACTTGCTCGCGGTGTCCTTGTCGTAGGCCGTCCCGGTGACCGGGACGGGGCGGGTGTGCGCGGTGTCGGCCAGCAGGGCGCCGAGCGCGATCACCATCGACACGTCCAGTTCCTGGACGTGCTCCACGATCTCCGCGCAGAACTTCCGCCAGCGCATGTTCGGCTCCGGGCCCTGCACCAGCACGAGGTCGCGGTCGAAGCCCTCGGGACGGCAGACCGACAACCGGGTGGTCGGCCATTCGACCCTCCGGGTGATGCCGTCGACCATCTTCACCGTGGGGCGGCTGACCTGGAAGTCGTAGTAGTCGTCCGGCTCGAGTTCGGCCAGCGGCGTCGCGTCCCAGGTGAGCTGGAGGTGTTCGATCGCCTGGCTGGCCGCGTCGCCCGCGTCGTTCCAGCCTTCGAAGGCCAGGATCATGATCGGGCGCTGGGCATCGGCGCGGTCCTGCTCCGGGTCGCCGGGCCGCGGGGTGTCGTCGACAGGCTCACTCACCTGACCAGCCTACGGCCTTCGCCACCTACGCTGCGCAGCGTGTCCGCCCCCGCGTGTCACGGAGCGGGTGTGGCCCCGCTCACGGCGGCCCGCGTGGGACGCTGGAGGCGAGCGCGCCCGGCCGGAGCGGGCGCACCGGACAAGGAGAAACTGTGACTGCACCGTCCACTTCGGACGGATTGGCGGCTGTCCTCTGGGACATGGACGGCACCCTCGTCGATTCCGAGAAACTGTGGGACGTCGCGCTGTACGAGGCCGCCGAGGCGCTCGGCGGCACGCTTCCGGAGGAAATCCGGATGACGCTCGTGGGGTCCAACATGGACGCCACCGCCACCGTGCTGCTGGAGCAGACCGGCCGCCCGGTCACGCCGGAAGCGGTCGCGGAAACGGGGGAGTGGATCCGCCGCCGCACCGCCGGGCTGTTCGACGACGCGCTGCCCTGGCGTCCGGGCGCACGCGAGGCGCTGGCCGCGGTCCGCGCGGCCGGGCTCAAATCCGCGCTGGTCACCTCCACCGAACGGGCGCTCACCGAACTCGCGCTCGACACGATCGGGCGGGAGTTCTTCGACGTCACGGTCTGCGGCGACGAGGTCGACGGCCAGAACAAACCCCTCCCGCGGCCCTATCTGAAGGCCGCCGAACTGCTCGGCGTGGCCCCGGCGCGGTGCGTCGCGGTCGAGGACTCGCCGCCGGGCGCGGAGTCGGCCGAGAGCGCCGGCTGCACGGTGCTCGTGGTGCCCAACGACGTGGCCGTCCCGGACGGTCCGCGCCGGGTGTTCCGCACGTCGCTGGCCGGGGTCGGCGTGCCCGAGCTGGCCGCGCTGCTGCCGTCGCTGTGAACTCGGCGGCTTCCGGGTCACCCGGAAGGACGCGGACGAGCGCGGGATGAAAGGATCCGGTCCCGTGAAGACCTTCGATGAGCTGTTCGCGGAGCTTGCCGAGCGCGCGCGTACCCGTCCCGACGGGTCCGGCACCGTCGCCGCACTGGACGCCGGAGTGCACGCCCAGGGCAAGAAGGTGCTCGAAGAGGCGGGCGAGGTGTGGATCGCCGCCGAGCACGAATCCGACGACCGGCTCGCGGAGGAGATCTCGCAACTGCTGTACCGGGTGCAGGTGCTCATGCTCGGCCGGGGGATCTCGGCCGAGGACGTGTACCGCTACCTGTGACGCGCTCGCGCACCGGAGACCGAGGAGAGACCGAAATGCTGCGTGTTGCCGTGCCGAACAAGGGAGCCCTCGCCGCCGCGTCGGCGGAGATGCTTTCCGAGGCGGGCTACCGCAAGCGACATGACGGCAAGGACCTGACCGTGCTCGACCCGGTCAACGAGGTCGAGTTCTTCTTCCTCCGGCCGAAGGACATCGCCATCTACGTCGGTTCCGGCGAGCTGGACCTCGGCATCACCGGCCGCGACCTCGCGCTCGACTCGGGGGCCCCGGTCGAAGAGGTGCTCGCGCTCGGGTTCGGGGCGTCGACGTTCCGGTACGCCGCCCCCGCCGGACGGGACTGGAAACCGGCCGACCTGCAGGGAAAGCGGCTCGCGACGTCCTACCCGCGGCTGGTCCGCGACGATCTCGCGCGGCACGGGGTCGAGGCGGAGGTGATCCGGCTCGACGGCGCGGTGGAGATCTCGATCCAGCTCGGCGTGGCGGACGCGATCGCGGACGTCGTCGAGTCCGGACGGTCGTTGCGGCAGCACAATCTGGTGGCGTTCGGGGATCCGATCTGCGCGTCCGAGGCGGTGTTGCTGCAGCGGGCCGGGAGCGACGGGTCGCGGGCCAAATCGCAGCTGGCGGCTCGGCTGCAGGGCGTGGTTTTCGCGCAGCACTACATGATGCTGGACTACGACTGCCCGCGGGAGATCCTCGACCAGGCCATTTCGATCACTCCGGGGCTGGAGTCGCCGACGGTGGCGCCGCTCGCGGACGAGAAATGGGTCGCGGTGCGGGCGATGGTGCCGCGCAAGGAAGTCAACCGGATCATGGACGAGCTGGCCGAAACGGGCGCCAAAGCGGTGCTGGCCTCGGACATCCGCTCGTGCCGGTTGTAGAAAACTCTTGAGCAGAGGGCGTCTTATCTTCGGGGAGACGCCCTCTGTCGCATGTGGACGGTGCGTCAGCGCGGGCGGTTCGGGCGTTTCGGCATCAGGTCGTACAGCTTCTTGCGCGCGCCGTTGTCGTTGACGTTCCGGGCGACCGCGACCTCGGAGATGAAGTCCTCGAAGACGAACTCGTCGTCGGCGGGAACCTCGGTGGGGCCCGGATTCTGCGCGAGGTAGCCGTCGAGAGTTTCGGCGATCTCCCGGAACGACACGGCCTGGATCGTCTCCGGCGCGAACGTCGTCACCGGGACGCCGTGCGCGGCCGCTTCGTTCATCACCACGCCCAGCGGGACGTGCGAGAGCATCGGCACGCCGAAGGAGTACATCTCCTGCAGCGCTGCCGCGGCGTAGTGCGAGATCGGGCGGCGGTACAGGCCGGGAACGATGCCGAACCAGGCGATCGGGGAGCGGCCGGTGGTCTGCTCCACGTACCGGACCTGCTCCGACAGCAGGCGCAGCGCGCGGATGCTCGTCTTGTCCGGCTGGACCGGCACCAGGATGCCGTGCGACGCCGCCAGCGCGTTGTTCGTCAGCACGTCCTGGGCGGGCGGGCAGTCGATGATCACATGGTCGTAGTGCGCGAACTGGATCACCCGCGCCAGCTGCCAGCCGGGCACCCGGAACTGGTCCAGCCTGCGGATCAGGTCGAACATCCCCGGCGACGTCGGGATCACGTCGAACGCTCCGCCCCGGCCCAGGTTGCTGCGCGGATGCGGCACGGCCAGCTGCTCGATCGGGCCCTTCCACAGCTTCGTCAGCGCCTTCGCCAGGCTCGGCGCGTCCGCCGGGACCTCGTCCATGCCGAGCATCTCGGTCGTCGCGTGCCCCTGCGGGTCGAGGTCGACGAGCAGCACCCGCCTGCCGCGTTCGGCGAGGGCCGCCGCCGCGCCCACGCTCAGCGAGGTTTTGCCCACCCCGCCCTTCTGGTTGACCACCGAGGTGATCTGCATGCCGGAGCGCTCCCTTGTCGATCGTTCCGCGAAGGCTATCGGACTCGCGCGCGCCAGGGCGCTCATCCGCCCCCGGCCTGTCGCGGACGCACCAGCAAAGCCTGCGCGCCGGTGCCGACCGGACCGGAACGATCGTGCAGCGTACTGGTCGCGCTGCCGATCCCGTGCGGCCCGACCAGCGTGACCGCGTCGAGCCCGATCCACTCGCCCTCGGGGATCCGGCGCAGGTGCACGGTGAGTTCCGAGTTGATGAACCACCACTCCGCCGCTGGAAGGAAGTGCGACACCCCGTTCCCGGAGTCCGCGATGGCGAACAGCCGTTGCAGGCCCGTCGGTTCCTCGCCGTCGACCAGCGGATACCGCTGCCGCGCCCACACCGCGGCCGGGCCCGGCGCGGAAATCGAGCCGCGGACCGAACGCCACTCGATCGCGTGCAGGTAACCGCCCTGCCAGTCGTCCGGGAAAGCCGCCTCGCTCCCCGCCTCGGCCGCGGGCAGCAGCGGACCGCCGTCGGTGGCGATCTCGGCGGTGTCGGACGTCGCGATCCGCCACCCCGACGCCCGCGCGACCGTCCGCCCGTTCGCGGACAGCTCGGACTGGACCAATTCCACCGTCCGGCCCGGCCGCTCGATCCACGACCGCTGCTCCAGCTCGCCCACCGGAGCCGGGCCGAGGATCTCGACCGTGACCCGGGCCAGCTGCGCCGGATGCTTCGCCTCCAGCCGCTCGAGCCCGCGCACGAGCAACGCCGACGGAGGGCCGAAATGCTGCGCTCCCGGGCTCCACGGGCCGCTGGTGTGCTCAGTCGCCTCGTAGCGGTCGCCGCCGAGCGGGAGGAAGAACGCGTCGCCCATCAGTCGGCCCGGTCCAGGGCCGTCTCCTCGCCCGGATCCGGCTCGGGCCAGCCCGGATACTCCGGCGGCGTCCCGCCGAACTCCGGGCAATGCGCCTGGTGATCGCACCACGAGCACAGCTTGCCCTTGTTGGGCCGGAAATCGCCGGTCTTGCCGGCCTTCAGGATCGCCTGCCAGATCGCTTCCAGCGTGCGCTCGAACCGGACCAGCTCCGCCTCGTCCGGCGTGTAGGCCAGCGACTGGCCGTCCGTGAGATACATCAGCTTCAGCTGGCGCGGCACGACCCCGCGCAACCGCCACAGCACCAGCGCGTAGAACTTCATCTGGAACAGCGCTTTGGCCTCGCCGATTTCCCGCGGGGCGGCACCGGTTTTGTAGTCCACCACGCGGATCTCGCCCGTCGGCGCGACATCCACCCGGTCGATGTACCCGCGCAGCAGCACGCCCGAGCCCAGCTCGATCTCCACGTGCAGCTCGCACGCCTCCGGCTCCAGCCGGCGCGGATCCTCCAGCTCGAAATACGCATCGAGCAGCTTTTCGGCCGAGGCCAGCCACTTGTCGGCCTCCCCGGGTTCGCCGTCCGCGAACAGCTCCGTCCATTCCGGACTCTCGGCGGACAGCTCCGACCACGTCGGCGCGAGCAGCTCCTTGGCCCGCGGAGCGACCCGTTCGGAGGCGGGGAGAGCGAAAAGCCGCTCCAGAACCGCGTGGACGAGCGTGCCGCGCAGCTGCGCCCGGGTGGGCACCTCCGGCAGCCGATCGACCGCGCGGAACCGGTAGAGAAGCGGGCACTGCTTGAAGTCGCTCGCCCGGGACGGCGACAGCGCGGGCCGCCTCCGGGCCGGCGCGTCGCCCTCGGGAGGAGTGGTGACCGTGGCGGTGTCGGACATGGCCAGAGCGTAACCCTGGGGTACGACAATTGTGTTTGCCCCGCCTTCGGCGGGGCGGGCGGGATCGCCTTCAAGTCGGCGTGCCGGGGAACAGCGCGCCCGGCCCGGGGGGCCGTGCACGCTGTTCCCCGGCACGCCGACGCGATCCCGCGGTGGGGTCGGGTTGGGAGTGGATGGCTGGGGTGGGGGGGGCTGGCGAAGTGTTCTGGCGCGGCGGGTTCCGGGAGAGGCCGGGAGAGGGTTGCGTTGGCGAAGGGGGAGGAGGTCGTCCGGCCGTGCGCGCCGTGATCTGCTGGTTCCGGTTGGGTGCGTGAAGGGGTTTTTCGAGGAAAGCTGATTCTCTCGAGCAGTCGGCCACTGCGTTCGGGCCGGGCCGGGCGGCCGGGGGCGAGACCGACACCACCCGTCCGGGGAGACCGGGTCACCGGCTTCCCACACACCGCCCCCTACTCTGTCCCGCATGGCCGCGACCAGTCAGCACGGCGCCGGGCCCGCTCGGCGCGCCGGCGGGGACGGCGGCCTGCTGCTGTTCCGCGTCGGCGGGGTGCCCGTTGTGCTCGCCCCGTCGTGGTGGATCGGGTCGCTGATCATCGTGGTGCTCTACGCGCCGCTGGTCGGGCGGCTCCTGCCGGACGTTTCGACGCCGACCGCCTGGCTGCTCGCCGCCGCGTTCGCGGTGCTGCTCGGGCTTTCCGTGCTCGCGCACGAACTGGGGCACTGTCTCGTCGCGCTGCGGCTGGGGATCCCGGTACGGCGGCTGCGGCTTTTCCTCCTCGGCGGACTGTCCGAAGTGGCCCGAACGCCGCGGCGCCCGGGTCAGGAAGGGCTCGTCGCCGCGGCGGGGCCCGCGGTTTCGCTGGTGCTGGGCGGCTTCTGCTCGCTGCTGCTGTTCGCGGTGCCGCCGGACGGTGCGGTGTGGCTGCTGGTCGCCGAGTGCGCGGTGGCCAACTTCGCGGTCGGGTTGTTCAACCTGCTGCCGGGCTTGCCGCTGGACGGCGGACGGCTCGTGCGCGCCGGGGTCTGGGCGATGACCGGGTTGCGGGCCAAGGGGACCCGGGCCGCGGTCGCCGGCGGCGCGCTGGTCGCGACCGGGCTGATCGTCTGGGCGCTGCTGGGCTTGGCGATGCAGAGCCCGGACCGTTGGCTGCGGCTCGGCGTGTGCGTCGTGACGGCGTGGTTCGTGATTCTCGGCGCGCGCTCCGAACTGGCGGCGGAAGCGCGGCGCGGCTGGCCCGCCGGGCTGGAACTGTCCGATTTGGTGCGTCCGGTGCTGCAGCTGCCCGCTGAAAGCCCGGTGTCCGACGCGTTGGCGGCAGCAGCGGGACGCGGTGTCGTGCTGGTGCGCGCGGACGGGGTCGCGGCGGGATTGCTGGACGAGCAAGCCGCGCAACACCTGGCGAGCGTCAGTCCGCACGCGCCCGCCGAACAGGCCGCCGAGCCGATCCGCGCGGAAACTGTGTTGCTGGCGTCGGAACCGGGCGAGGAGATCGCCGAGCGCGTGCGCGAGACGCCTGCCTGGCAGTTCCTCGTGGTCGACGACGAAGGCCGTCCCGCGGGCGTCTTGCGCCGCGAGGACCTGCGGACCGCGCTGATGCAGGGCCGTCGCGCCCAGTGAGGGGCACCCGCGCACGACGTGCGCGGGACGACCTGCGAGGATTCGACGTCGGCGTTCCGGGTTTCGCAGTGGAGGAAGAAGTTGTCGGTCAGCGGACCGTTTCGTGCAGGTGACCGGGTTCAGCTGACGGACTCGAAAGGCAGGCACTACACCCTCACGCTCGCCGACGGCGGCGAGTACCACACGCACCGCGGCGCGCTCGCGCACGACGACCTCAT
The DNA here is from genome assembly GCF_002846615.1 of Amycolatopsis echigonensis. Classification (NCBI taxonomy): domain Bacteria; kingdom Bacillati; phylum Actinomycetota; class Actinomycetes; order Pseudonocardiales; family Pseudonocardiaceae; genus Amycolatopsis; species Amycolatopsis echigonensis. Next base: position 7,388,290 of record NZ_PJMY01000003.1, read on the forward strand.
CGGCCGTCCCGAGGGCAGTGTGGTCACTTCGGCCGGAGGCAGCACGTATCTCGCGCTGCGGCCGCTTCTGCCGGACTACGTCCTGTCGATGCCGCGCGGCGCCCAGGTGATCTATCCGAAGGATGCCGCGCAGATCGTGATGTGGGGCGACATCTTCCCGGGCGCCCGCGTTCTCGAGGCCGGCGCCGGTTCGGGCGCGCTGACGTGCTCGCTGCTGCGCGCGGTCGGTCCGGCGGGACACGTGTTCTCCTACGAGATCCGCGACGACCACGCGGAGCACGCCGAGCGGAACGTCGTGAAGTTCTTCGGCGAGAAGCCGGACAACTGGACGCTCACCGTCGCCGACCTGGCCACGCACGCCGGCGAGGTCGACCGGGTCGTGCTGGACATGCTCGCGCCGTGGGACCAGCTGCCCAACGTCGCCGAGCATCTGGTTCCCGGCGGGGTCCTGACCGTGTACGTCGCCACCGTCACCCAGCTGTCGCGCGTCACCGAATCGCTGCGGGAACAGCAGTGCTGGACCGAGCCGGAGTCGTGGGAGACGCTGATGCGGCCCTGGCACGTCGTCGGCCTCGCGGTGCGGCCGGACCACCGGATGGTCGCGCACACCGCTTTCCTGCTCACTGCCCGTCGTCTCGCGGACGGCACAGTGTCGCCGCGCGTTTCACGACGGCCCAGCAAGGGCAAAGGCTAATCAGGGACGCACCATCGGCCGTTCTCGCGCCGCAGCGGGAACGGTGTCTCCTTGTGCCCGCCGGTGCCTTCGACCCGGACGGTCACGGTGGCGTCGTCGCCCGCGATCGCCGGTGATCCGGCGAGTGAGACGCGAAGCGGCCCCGCGGCGTCCCATTTGGCCTGGAGTTCCTTCAGCGCCGCAGCAGTTTGCGGTTTGCAAGTGAGGGTGCCGAATTCGGCCGAGTCGGCGCGCGTGATCGCGTCGACGAGAGTGCGCGCCAGCGTCGCGACCGCGGCCTGATCCGCCGCGGGCGCGGGACTCCACGACGTGCTGCTTCGCGGTGAAGGCGGGGGAGCGGGCGGTTCCGAGGAGGGACGCGCGGGCCCCGGGAGGCCGATCGAGACCAGGCCGAGGACGCCGCCCGCGACAACGACCGCGAGCAGGCCGAGTGCCGTGCCGAGCCGGCGTCTCACCTAGTGGTCCGTGCTGACCTTCCCGAGGCACCAGGCCCCGCCCTGGCGCAGGGCGGTGAGGGTGCCGTCGGCGGTCTTGCTGGCCATGGTGACGTGGTACTTCACCGTGGCCTGGTCGCCGTTCTCCTGCGGGCTGCTGGTGAGCTCGAAGTGGATGCCCGAGGGCATCTTCTCGGTCGGCTTCTGGCCGTTGGTGAGGCTGGTGCAGAGCATCGAGTACAGCCCGTCGGTATCGGAGCTGTTGTACGCCTCGGACGCGGCCTGGAACAGTTCGCCCGAGGTCGGCTTCGCCCCGGACGCGGCCGGGTAGTCGCCGCTGCCCGAACCCGAGGACGTCGGGGACGACGACGAACTGCCGCTCGGCCCGCCGGACTGCGGGCCCGCGGCCGGAGCCGAGGACGACGCCGGGGCGGCGGTCTTGGTGTCCTTGCTGTCGCCGGTCAGCCAGATCACCAGGCCGGTCGCGCCGCCGAGCACGACCACCGCGCCGATCGCGAGGCCCACGATCAGGCCGGTCTTCTTCTTTTTCGGCGGTTCCTCGCCGAACCCGCCGAACTGCCCGCCCGGCTGCTGCCCGAACGGCCCTCCGGGCTGTCCCGGCTGCCCGAACTGGCCAGGCTGCTGCCCGAACTGCCCGTACTGGTCCGGTTGCTGCCCGTACTGCTGGGGGCCGCCCGGCTGCTGGTATCCGCCCTGGTAGGGGCCGCCCTGGCCGGGCGTGCCGGGGCCGGGAGCGGAGGGGAATCCGCCGGACTGCGGCTGCCCGCCCTGGTTCCATCCGCCCTGCTGAGGCTGCCCGTACGGAGGCTGGCCGCCGGGCTGCTGCCCGTACGGGTTCGGCTGCTGTCCGCCCTGGTCCCAGCCGCCGGGCTGCTGCGGCGGATACGTCATCTCAGTTCCCCCTGCCGTGCTCGCGAAAGTGCGGGCCACGAGCAGAGCGTGGCCACCCGGGGATGCTAGCCAGCCGCGCGGGTTTCCGCGCAGCCAACCCGCAACTCGGGTTTGCCGGGCGCTGGGCGGGGCATCCTTACCGCGTTCAGTTCCGCGTTGCGGAAACCCGCGCGGAGCGGATTCCCGTCCGCGGCACCGAATCGGCCGCTTGCGCTGCGCTCGCGGCCGTGCTTCGCCGGAGGAAAAAGCGCGACGCGCCGGTCTTGTGATGCGGAAAGGCCTTTTCTTGTCGGTGATCGCCGGTACCGTGGAATGAAAAGCACTCCGAGGAGGTGCCCGATGCATCATGACCTTCCCGGAGGTCGGCGCGAGGAGGCCGACCCTTCAGCAACCGGCGGAGCAGGGCAGACACCAGAGGAACAAGCCCGGCAGATCCGTTTTCTCGAGGAAGAAGTGGCGCTGCTGCGCCGCAGGCTCACCGATTCTCCGCGACAGAACCGCGTTCTCGAACAACGTCTCGCCGAGGCGTCGGAACGGGTGAGTCAGCTCACCGAGCGGAACACGAAACTCGTCGAAACCCTGCGCGAGGCGCGGGGACAGCTGCTCGCCCTCCGCGAAGAGGTCGACCGGCTGGCCCAGCCGCCGAGCGGCTACGGGGTGTTCGTCGAGGCGTACGAGGACAACACGGTGGACGTCTACACCGCGGGGCGCAAGATGCGCGTCTCGGTGTCGCCCGCGGTGGAGGTCTCGTCGCTGCGGCGCGGGCAGGCGTTGCGGCTCAACGAGGCGCTCACGGTCGTCGAAGGCGGCGATTTCGAGCGCACCGGCGAGGTGTGCGCGCTGCGCGAGGTGCTCGCACCGGATGTCGAGGGCGGCAGCACGCGCGCTCTCGTGGTCGGGCACGCGGACGAGGAGCGGGTGGTCCTGCTGTCGGACCCGCTCGCCGAGCAGCCGCTCAAGCCGGGCGATTCGCTGCTGGTCGACTCGAAGGCGGGCTACGCCTACGAACGGGTGCCGAAGGCGGAGGTCGAGGACCTCGTGCTGGAGGAGGTCCCGGACGTCCGCTACGAGGACATCGGCGGCCTGACCCGGCAGATCGAGCAGATCCGCGACGCCGTGGAGCTGCCGTTCCTGCACGCGGACCTGTACGAGCAGTACCAGCTGCGCCCGCCGAAGGGCGTCCTGCTCTACGGCCCGCCGGGCTGCGGGAAGACGCTCATCGCGAAGGCGGTGGCGAACTCGCTGGCCAAGAAGGTGGCCGAGGCTCGCGGGGACAACGCGGACGGCAAGTCCTACTTCCTCAACATCAAGGGCCCGGAGCTGCTGAACAAGTTCGTCGGCGAGACCGAGCGGTCGATCCGGCTGATCTTCCAGCGGGCGCGCGAAAAGGCCTCCGAGGGCACCCCGGTGATCGTGTTCTTCGACGAGATGGACTCGATCTTCCGCACCCGCGGCTCGGGCGTGTCGTCCGACGTGGAGACGACGATCGTGCCGCAGCTGCTGTCGGAGATCGACGGCGTCGAGGGGCTGGAGAACGTCATCGTCATCGGCGCCTCCAACCGCGAGGACATGATCGACCCGGCGATCCTGCGGCCGGGCCGGCTCGACGTGAAGATCAAGATCGAGCGTCCGGACGCCGAGGGCGCGAAGGACATCTTCTCGAAGTACCTGGCCGAGGGCCTGCCGATCCACGCCGACGACCTGGCGGAGTTCGGCGGGGACCAGAAGGCCACGTTCGACGCGATGATCCAGCACACCGTCGAGCGCATGTACGAGGAGAGCGACGAGAACCGGTTCCTGGAGGTCACCTACGCCAACGGGGACAAGGAAGTCCTGTACTTCCGCGACTTCAACTCGGGCGCGATGATCCAGAACATCGTGGACCGGGCGAAGAAGTCGGCGATCAAGTCGGTGCTGGAGACCAAGCAGCCCGGCCTGCGCGTGCAGCACCTGCTGGACGCGATCGTCGACGAGTTCGCGGAGAACGAGGACCTGCCCAACACCACCAACCCGGACGACTGGGCCCGGATCTCCGGCAAGAAGGGCGAGCGGATCGTCTACATCCGCACGCTCGTCACCGGCAAGAACCAGGAATCGGGGCGGGCGATCGACACCGCCACGAACACCGGTCAGTACCTGTAACGCAGCGCGAGCACTGTGGGGCCGCCGGATCCCTCCGGCGGCCCCACAGGCCGTTTCAGACCCGTTCCAGGACTGGTTGCCGCGCCCGGGAAAGCCGTCCGTGCGAGGCGAGGATCCCGAGCACCACGAGGAGCGCGCCGACGGGCTCGTTCCAGTGCACCGGTTCGTCAAGTACCAGCACGCCGAGCAGAACTCCGACCACCGGAGTGAGGTAGGTCACAGAGGACGCGTTGGCGGCTCCCCAGGCGCTGGCGATGGCGGTGTTCCAGGTGTAGGCGACGCCGGTGCCGAGCACGCCGAGCGCCAGCATGGACAGGACGACGGCGAGGTTCAGGTGCACCGGCTGCGCCGCGATGACCGGCGTCGCGGCGAGCAGAATGACGGTGGCGAAACCGGTTTGCCCGAACGCGACGACGACCGGGTCGGGGTTGCGCGGCGACACGAACTTCCGCAGGTACACGAAAGCCAGGCCGTAGCAGGTGGTCGCGCCGAGGCAGGCGAGCTGGGCGAGGACTTCCTGGCTGAGGTCGATGCCGCGCCAGACGCCGACAAGCGTGAGCACGCCGGCGAACCCGATCAGCAGGCCGGCGGCTTTCGGCCGGGTCAGTCGCTCCGCGGGCAGCGCGGCCGCGGCGAACAGCATGGTCAGCAGGGGAGTGGTGGCGTTGAAGATGCTGGCGAGCCCGGACGCCACGTACTGCTCGGCCCACGAGTACAGCAGGAACGGGCCCACGCAGAACAGCAGCGAAACCACCGCGAGATGCGCCCACAACGCGGGATCGCGGGGGAGCGGCCGCCTGCGCAGCGCCAGAAACGCGCCGAGTGTCAACGCGCCCAGCGCGACCCGCGCCAGCGCCACCTGAGCCGGCGAGAGCCCTTCCAGGCCCACCTTGATGAACAGAAAACTCGCGCCCCACACGACGGCGAGCGCGACGAACCGGGCGGCGATGCCGAACCTCACTGAACCTCCGAAACGACCAGCGGACTGCTGCGGCCAGTCAACGTCCGCGCCACGCCCGGCGTCCAGCGGGTTTCGGTCACTGTGCCCGACGCCAGTGTATAACGCCCTATACTGCGCCGCGTGAGCACAGACAACGCCCGCCCGCGCCCGCCGATCACCGAGGCCGACGTCCTGGCCTGGCTCGAGACGACCGCCGCCGCCGTCCAAGCGGGGGAGCTCAACGCGAACGACCTCATCGACCTGCTGGGGGAGCTGCGCCGCGCTTCCGCGGCCTGCGCCGACGCCTCCGACTGGGCACTGCTCGCTGCCCGCGAGGAGGGAGCCAGCCTCCGCCAGATCGCCCCGGTCTTCGGCAAAGGCTACGTCCGGGCACCCGCCGCCCGCCTCGAGAAACTCCACCGCCAAGCCCAGAACTCCGGCCAATGGCTCGCCATCCTCCGGCACAAACAAAGTGTATAACGACCTATACATCTGGCGAATGAAGAACGTTTCAGCTCGTCTTGCCTCATCTGCCTGACCCATTCACAAAAATCGCCACAGACAAGGGGATCCCGATGGACCGCATCGCGGTGGGGCTGGCCGCGCTCGGCCGTCCGGCGTACATCAATCTCGGACGAGACTTGCCCGAAGTGCGGGATGTGCCGTCGATGCGAGCCGCGACGCACGAGGTGCTCGACGCCGCGTACGCAGCGGGAGTTCGCTGGGTCGACGTCGCGCGGTCCTACGGCCGTTCGGAGGAGTTCCTCGGCAGCTGGTTGGCCGCACGCGGACACCAGGACGTCTTCGTGTCCAGCAAGTGGGGTTACCGCTACGTGGGCGACTGGCGGCTCGACGCGGACGTCCACGAGGTCAAGGAACACACGCTGCCGCGGTTCCGCGAACAGTGGGCGCAGACGCAAGAACTTCTGGCGGGCCATGTGAACCTGTACCAGGTCCATTCGCTCACTGTGGACAGTCCACTTTTCACTGATCCGGCTCTGCTCGACGCGCTGGCCGGCCTTTCCTGCGACGGTATCGAGGTCGGGTTCTCCACCTCCGGGCCTGCGCAAGCGGACGTGGTGCGCCGGGCGTTCGAGCTGGAATCGGGCGGACAGCCGGTGTTCGCGTCGGTCCAGTCCACGTGGAACGTCTTCGAGCCTTCGGTCGGCCCGGCGCTGGCCGAAGCGAAAGCGGCCGGGAAACGGGTGCTGGTCAAGGAAACCCTCGCGAACGGTCGGCTCGTCGCGGAGGCTCCGGAGCCGCTGCGGCGGATCGCCGAGGCGCACGGCGTCGGCCCGGACGCGATCGCGGTGGCCGCGGTGCTCGGTCAGGAGTGGGCTCCGGTGGCGGTCCTGGGCCCGTCGAGCCCGGCGCAGCTCGCCGCGAACCTCGCCGCCGCGGAGGTCCGGCTGAGCGACGAAGACCGCGCTGCGCTGGGAGAACTCGCGGAGGACACGCGCGAGTACTGGACGCGTCGATCCCACCTCGGGTGGAGCTGAGCGGCTGCATTACCCTCGGGCGCAGCATGGCCCGGGGCGGACGGGCAACACTGAGCGCGGAGGGGCAACGTGCGTCGTCGGCAGGTGCCAGCAGTCGCTGTGCTGGTCGGGCTGGGGGCGCTGGCCGGGCTCGCCGGATGCGGCAACCGGCCCAACAATCTCGAGACCTATTACGACGATCCGGTTCCGGTGCCGGGCACGAGCGCTCCCGTGTCGCCGCCGGTTTCGCGCGCGGTCGACCCGCCGGCGGTTTCTTCCGCGGCGGCACCGGATCCGCAGCGTGCGTCGGCGGCTCTGCTGGCTGATGCGGACGTTGCCGAGGAGGGCGTGAAGCCGGGTTCGGGCCGGGTTTCGGGATGCCTGACCGGGTTGGCCGCGGGCGAGCGCAAGTCGGTGAGCTGGGTGTATCCGAGCGGTTCGGCGCTGACCCACGAGGTCACGGCGTACCCGGACCGGTCGGGCGAGGACATCGTGTCGGGTGCGCATTGCGCGGGTGCCGAGGTGCCATTGCCGCCGCAACCGGGGATCGCCGTGCAGCGGGCGTGGTGCGAGGGATCGACGTGCGCGGTGTTGGTGGCGAAGGGAAATCTCGTGTCGGCGCTGAGCGTCGCAGCGAGCACGCCAGCGCGGGCGCAAGACGCGGCGATGCGGCTGCTGCCGAAAATGGCGAACAAACTAACCGCTCAGCCCTAAACAGCCAGCCCCCACCTTCTTTCTTCGGACTGAACCGAAACGCGGGATCGCGTCGGCGGGTCGAGGAACAGCGTGCACGGCCCCCGGGCCGGGCGCGCTGTTCCTCGACCCGCCGACTTGAAGGCGATCCCGCCACGACGGCGGAGCCGGCGCCATCAAACACAGCGCCGGAACCATTCCTGGACGCCCTTTCGGCCGTCGGGGATGAAGGGCGGTTCGGGGTCAGGGTCGAAGACCCACGCGCGGAGTTCTTCCAGCGGGATCCAGCGTCCTTCGACGATTTCCTCGGGCTGGAGACGGACCGGGCCGTCCCAGCGGACCTCGAAGGCGAAGTTGTGGCAGCGGATCGTGCCGTCGTCGTAGATCTGGGTGAACAGCGGTTCCGGTTCCACTCCGTGGACACCGAGTTCTTCGGCGAGTTCGCGGCGCGCGCAGTCGGCCGGGGTTTCGCCCGCCGCGACGACGCCGCCCGCCCAGCAATCCCAGGTGGACGGGAAAATGTCCTTGTCCGGGGTGCGCAGGTGCACCTAAACGGACCGGCCGTCGCCCGATCGGACGAGGACGACGCCGGCGGCGTGCCAGAGCCCTTCGGCCCGCACCCGGGAGCGGAGCGCTTCGCCTACCGCGTGGCCTGCGTCGTCATAGAGGGCAACGAGTTCGTCACTGCCTGGCATGGGGGCATCGTCGCACGCGCCGAACCCGTAGGGTGGTGGCATGCGTCGGATCATGGGAACCGAAGTCGAGTACGGCATCGCCGTGCCCGGGGACGCCACGGCGAACCCGGTGCTGACCTCGACTCAGGTGGTGCTGGCCTACGCCGCGGCTGCGGACATCCCGAGGGCGCGCCGGGCGCGCTGGGACTACGAGGTGGAATCGCCGTTGCGCGACGCGCGCGGGTTCGACCTGACCGGGCCGGGCGGCCCTGGCCACGACCCGGACGTCGAGGACCTCGGCGCGGCGAACGTCATCCTCACCAACGGTGCGCGGCTGTACGTGGACCACGCGCATCCGGAGTACTCCGCGCCGGAGGTCACGAACGCGCGGGACGCGGTGATCTGGGACAAAGCGGGCGAGCGGGTGATGGAGGAGGCCGCGCTGAAGGCGGCCACCGTGCCGGGGCAGCCGCCGTTGCAGCTGTACAAGAACAACGTGGACGGCAAGGGCGCGAGCTACGGCACGCACGAGAACTACCTGATGCAGCGGTCGACGCCGTTCACCGCGGTGATCGGGGGACTGACGCCGTTCTTCGCGTCGCGGCAGGTGGTGTGCGGTTCCGGCCGGGTGGGGATCGGGCAGCAGAGCGAGGAGGCGGGTTTCCAGCTTTCGCAGCGCTCGGACTACATCGAGGTCGAGGTCGGGCTGGAGACCACGCTCAAGCGCGGGATCATCAACACGCGCGACGAGCCGCACGCGGACGCCGACAAGTACCGGCGGCTGCACGTGATCATCGGGGACGCGAACCTGGCGGAGTACTCGACGTATCTGAAGGTCGGGACGACGGCGCTGGTGCTGGACCTGATCGAGGCCGGGGTGCGGTTCGACGACCTGAAGCTGGACGAGCCGGTCCGGGCGGTGCACAAGATCAGCCACGACCCGACCTTGAAGACGAAGGTCGAGCTGGCGAACGGGAAGAAGTTCACCGGGCTGGACCTGCAGTTCGCCTATCACGAGCTGGCGGAGGCGAACCTCGAGCGCACGGGCGCGGACGAGGCGTCGAAGGAAGTGCTGCGGGTGTGGGGCGAGGTGCTGGACGCGCTGGCGCGGGATCCGCAGGAGTGCGCGGACCGGCTGGACTGGCCGGCGAAGCTGCGGCTGCTGGAGGGGTACCGGGAGCGGGACCAGCTGGCCTGGGGCGCGCCTCGGCTGCGGCTGGTGGACCTGCAGTATTCGGACGTGCGGCTGGGGAAGGGCCTGTACAACCGGCTGGTCACGCGGGGTTCGATGAAGCGGCTGGTCACCGAGGAGGAGGTGCAGGCGGCGATCACGAATCCGCCGTCGGACACGCGCGCCTACTTCCGGGGCCGGGCGCTGGAGAAGTACGCGTCGTCGATCGCGGCGGCGTCGTGGGATTCGGTGATTTTCGACGTGGGCCGGGAGTCGCTGGTGCGGATCCCGACGCTGGAGCCGTTGCGCGGGACGAAGGCGCACGTCGGGAAGCTGCTGGACGCGGCGGCGACGGCGGAGGAGCTGGTGGAGGCGATCACCGGTTCGGACTAGCGCGATCCCGGAGTTTCGGGCCGAGGGAAGGCCCTTTTCGTCGGTACCGCTGGGTAGGCTAGGGAACATCGGCCAGACCGGGAGGCGAGATGGCGCAGGAGAAGATCGAGAAGCACGGCGGCGGCGATTCCGACGAGGAGTTCGACGACGCCGGCGGGGCGGGCCAGGAACGGCGCGAGAAGCTCGGCGAGGACGTGGACACGATCCTCGACGAGATCGACGACGTGCTGGAGGAGAACGCCGAGGACTTCGTCCGCGCTTACGTGCAGAAGGGCGGCGAGTAGCCGCCCGCCCGTCGCAGCCGCCCCGGGTGCGGGGCGGTGCGGCGGGCGCGCGCTGGGCCGGAGGTTTCGTTCGGAGCCGCCGGGGGCAGGTTGGTGCCCGGCGGCACCGGGCACGGGATGAGATGGGAACCGAGAGCACGTATGGACAACACCTCCTCTGGGGCGGGTTTTTCCGGGCCCGGACTGCCGTCGGCTTACTTTTCGCCGACGTCGTCGTCGTTCGCGGATTTCGTGCGCGCGACCGCGCCGGAGCTGCTGCCCGCGCGGCGGGTGCCGGCGGGCGCGGCTGAGCTGGACGCGCCGCACGGCACCACGATCGTGGCCGTCGCGTTCGCCGGCGGGGTGCTGATCGCCGGCGACCGGCGGGCGACGTCGGGGAATCTGATCGCGAGCCGGGACATCGAGAAGGTGCACGTCACGGACGAGTACTCGGCGGTGGGCATCGCGGGGACCGCGGGGCTGGCCGTGGAGATGGTCCGGCTGTACGCGGTGGAGCTGGCGCATTACGAGAAGATCGAGGGCGTTTCGCTTTCGCTGGACGGCAAGACGAACAAGCTGGCCGGGATGGTGAAGGCGAACCTGGAGATGGCGATGGCGGGCCTGGCGGTCGTGCCGTTGTTCGTCGGGTACGACCTGGAGGCCGAGGACGCGAAGCACGCGGGCCGGATCGTGTCGTACGACGCGGCGGGCGGGCGGTACGAGGAGCACGCCGGGTACGCCAGCGTCGGTTCGGGTTCGCTGTTCGCGAAGTCGTCGCTGAAGAAGCTGTACGACCCGGACGCGGACGTCGACGCGGCGGTGCGGACGGCGCTGGAGGCGCTGTACGACGCGGCGGACGACGACACCGCGAGCGGCGGGCCGGACCTGGTGCGGCGGATTTTCCCGAACGTCATCACCATCACCGCGGAGGACGGCGCGGTGGTGCTGCCCGCGGAGCGGACGGGCGAGGTGGCCGAGGCGGTGGTGGCCGGGCGCGCGGAGCGCAATCACCACCGGCCGGTCTGAGGCCGCCGATGTCCGCTGAATCAATGACTGCCGAGTTTTCGGAGAACGTGGAGCCGACACCGTGACGATGCCGTTGTATGCCTCTCCCGAGCAGTTGATGCGGGAGCGTTCCGAGCTGGCGCGCAAGGGGATCGCGCGGGGCCGGAGCGTGGTGGTGCTGAAGTACGCGGGCGGCGTGCTGTTCGTGGCGGAGAATCCGTCGGCGACGCTGCACAAGGTTTCCGAGATCTACGACCGGATCGGGTTCGCCGCGGTGGGCCGGTATTCGGAGTTCGAGAACCTGCGGGTGGCGGGGATCCGGCACGCGGACCTGAAGGGCTACCAGTACGACCGCCGGGACGTGAGCGCGCGGGCGCTGGCGAACGCGTACGCGGCGACGCTGGGCAGCATTTTCACCGAACAGCTGAAGCCGTTCGAGGTCGAGGTGTGCGTGGCCGAGGTCGGGGCGACCGCGGCGGAGGACCAGCTGTACCGGTTGACGTTCGACGGGTCGATTTTCGACGAGTCGCCGTTCGTGGTGATGGGCGGGCAGACCGAGCCGATCAGCGCGAAGCTGAAGGACGTCGTGGACGCCGACCACGATCTGCGGACGGCGCTGGCGACGGCGATCGAGGGGTTGCGGGCGACCGCGACCTCGTCGAACGGGAACGGGTCGGCGGCCGAGGCGGAGATCAAGCTCGAGGTCGCGGTGCTGGACCGGGCGAGGCCGCGGCGGGCGTTCCGGCGGTTGTCGGGGGCGGCGCTGGAGGCGTTGCTGCCGGCGAAGGAGGAGTCCGCGGAGAAGCCGGACGATTCCGGCGAGGGCGATTCCGGCAAGGACTCGGACAAGGGCTCCGGCAAGGACTCCGACAAGGGCGAGGGTTCGTCCGAGAAGGAATGACGTGAGGGGCTGTGGGCCGTCGGCGAACTGTCGACGGCCCACAGTCGTGTTGCGGGGTACTGGCGTGGTGGCTCTGTGGCGTCGTCGGGTATCCGCGGGCGCAAGGGATTCCGATGCGGATGCGGGGTCTCCTGGTGGACGGCCGGTTCTGGTATCCGCGATGCCTTCGGCTGAAGTTCCGGGGTCCGGTTGGTTCCGCTAGGGGAGCGGGCACCGGTTCAGAGTGACTCCAGCCGCTGACGCAGATGCGCGCGTTCCGGTTCGGTTCCCGCGCTGGCCAACGCTTCCTGGTACGCCGCGGCTGCTTCGTCGTCGCGGCCGAGGCGGTGCAGGAGGTCTCCGCGAGCGGCGGCATACGGGTGGTAGCCCTGCAGCCGAGGGTCGTCGGCCAAGCCGTCCAAGAGTTTCAGCCCCGCTTCGGGTCCGTCGCGCATCGCGACCGCGGCCGCGCGGTTGAGCGCGACCACCGGAGTCGGGGTGAGCGTCAGCAGGATGTCGTACAGCGCGACGATCTGCGGCCAGTCGGTGCGGGCGACGTCCGGTGCTTCGGCGTGGAGCGCGGCGATCGCCGACTGCACCCCGTACGGTCCGGGCGGGCCTCCGGTGAGCGCGGTCGGCACCAGCGCACAGCCTTCGTCGATGAGCGCGGCGTCCCAGGAGGTCCGGTCCTGGTCTTCGAGCAGGACGAACTCGCCGTCCGGGCCGGTGCGGGCGGTGCGGCGGGCGTGGACGAGCAGCACCAGCGCCAGCAGTCCGGTGATCTCGCGTTCGTCCGGCAGCAGGCGGTGGAGGATCCGGGCCAGCCGGATGGCTTCCTCTGCCAGGTCCGGACGCTGGATGTCCGGGCCGGAACTGGCCGCGTAGCCCTCGGTGAACAGCGAATACAGCACCTGCAGCACGCCGGGCAGCCTGGCGCGCAGCTCGTCGCCGGCGGGTACGCGGAACGGGATGCGGTGGTCGCGGATCCGGTTTTTGGCCCGCACGATCCGCTTCGCCATCGTCGCGGTCGGCACGAGAAACGCCCGCGCCACCTCGGGCGTGGTGAGCCCGGCCAGACAGCGCAGCGTGAGCGCGAGCCGGTCCTCGGCGGCGAGCGCGGGATGGGCGCAGGTGAAGAACAGCTGGAGCCGGTCGTCGGGCAGGTCGCCGTCGGCCCCGGGCAGCGGGGGAGGGTCGGTGCGGTCGGATTCCGCTTGCAGGACAGCGAGTTTCGCCGCGTACGCCTGGTCCCGGCGGAGCCGGTCGACGGCCTTGCGGCGCGCGGTGGTCATCAGCCACGCGCCGGGTTTCGCCGGAACGCCGTCCACCGGCCAGTGCACCAGCGCGGCCTCCACCGCTTCGGCGGCGACTTCCTCGGCCAGGTCGAGATCCCCGAAGCGGCGGACGAGCGCGCCGAGCAGGCGGCCGTGCTCCTCGCGGAACACAGCCGCCACGGACGCTCGGGCGTCAGGCACCGAAGTCGGCGATCGGGCGGACCACCACCGAACCGTCGCGGGAGCCGGGGCAGCGCGCGGCCCAGTCGAGCGCCGCGTCGAGGTCCGGCACGTCCAGCACGTAGAACCCGCCGAGCAGTTCGCGGGTCTCGGCGAACGGGCCGTCGGTCGTGATCGAACGCTCGCCGTCCGGGCCCACCCGCACTTTGGTCGCGGTCACGAGATCGGCGAGCGATTCCCCGCTGACGTAGACCCCCGCGTCGCGGACTTCCTTGTCGTAGGCCAGCCAGTCGGCGGGCTCGCAGCCGGCCGCGCCGCCCTGCTCGGTGGCCGCCGAGGCGTGGATCAGCAGCAGGTACTTCATGGTCGGGCTCCTTCGTCGGTCAGGGCGGCCGGAGTGCCGCACTGACCTCACCACGAACGGCGCCCGCCCGGATGGACAGCGCCCGGAAGATATTTTTCCGGACGATCCGCTCAGGAGGCGGCAGGCGCGGTGCGGAAGTTCTGATCGGCGAAGGCGAGCATGTAGGGGAGCGTCGCGCGGGCGGTGTGCCACGTGTGGTTGAACCCGCGTTCGGCGTGCACCACGACCTCCTGGCCGCGCCGCTGCAGCGACGCGGCGATGCGGTGCGCGGTCGCGACGTCGGTGGGCGCGCCGGTGCCTACGGTGAGCATCACGGCGATCTTCTGCGGGAACGGCATGGTTGGGATGTAGCGGCGCGGGGTGTTCGCCGCGATCGCCGCCTGGTTGCCGCCGAGGACGCCGACCGAGTCGTTCAGGTCGTCGTACGGCAGCGAAATCAGCAGGGTGCCGAACTCGTCGAGGTGGTGCAGCCCGATGTTCAGCGCGCCGAAGCCGCCGCCGGACATGCCGCCGAGCGCGCGGTGGCCGCGGTCGGCGTACGTGCGGTAGTGCTGGTCGACCGACGGCACGATGCTGCCGGCGAGATACGTCTCCAGCTGCGGCCCGCCCGGGACGTTGAGGCATTCCCAGTCGGTGCTCGGCCGGTTGGCGGTGAGGTCGACGCTCACGATGATCATCGGCTGGATCACGTGCGCGTCCTCGAGGCTCTTCAGCGTCTGCGGCGCGGAACCGGAGGTGAGCCAGTCGCGCGGCCCGCCGTAGGGGTAGCCGTGGATGAGGTAGACGACCGGATAGCGCTTGGCCGCGTTCGCCGGGTCGTGGTAGCCGGCCGGGAGGATCACGTAGTTCTCGCCGTTCGACACGCCGTGCGCCGGGTCGGGCACGTTCAGCACCTCGATGCTGCCGTTGGCGCTGGGCTGGGCCGCGGGACGGCCGGCGGAGGGGGAGCTGCCGCTGCTGCCGCCGGTGGAGCTGTCGGCGGCGCTGATGTCCGAGCCTTCGGCCGGATCGTCGCTGGTGCCGCGCAGCAGGGTGCCCGCCACGTTCATCACGCCGCCCCCGCGCTGCAGGAGCCTGCCGAGGTCGCTGGGAGTGCGGACGTAGCCGACGTAGCTGTTCACCGCGGTGACCGCGGCGATCAGGAACAGCGCGATCGCACCGCTGATGCCCCAGCGGCGCACGCGGCGGCGATGCGCGAGCGCGATGGTGACGGCGAGGACCGCCGCGGCGGCCCCAGCGAACGCGAGCCACAGCAAAGGGGATTCGAGCGGACCGATGTCCCTCGCCTGGGAGGTGACCGACGGGGGCAGGACCGGGTCGACAGCCTGCGGAAGCATCCTCGTCATCCGCGGCCTGCCGGACCCGGGCAGCTGTGACCGCGGAAGGAAAAACGCACTGAGAAAACCCCTGCCGTGAACTGGTGCGGACAGGGCTGTCCGCACCTCGAAGATCACGCTAGGGAGGGCTCGCTGTGGATTCGTTGAGAAAAGATAAAGAAACGGTCAAGGTTTGCCGTTGACGCGGCCAGCTGGCGGCAAACGCGCAAGTCGGGGCCGGGAATTCCGGGTGCGAGGTGGCGAAGAACTCGGTGCCCGGCCGAGCGCTCTCCGAGGGACCTTAGGGCAGGACCCGGCCCGGAGTCACAAGCTGGTTCGCGACAGCCCGGCCTCGGCTCAGGAAGGGCTGTCGGGATTCCGGTAGACGGTCAGCGCGCTCGGCCGCGACCGGAACCGGAACTCCCGGCCGAGCGGGCCGACCTCGCCGTCGGTGGCCACCCGCCGGTTCCCGTCGAGCAGCCGCACGTGCAGCTCCGGCAGATCCCGCTGCCGGTAGACGTGGCTCGCGTGCAGGCTGTTGGTGAGGCTCGCGAGCACGAACCGGACCCGCGACCAGCGCACGTCGGCCCGCACGTACCGGACGTCGAGCAGACCGGTGTCGAGCGCCGGGCGCCGCGACGGCGCGAAACCCTTGGGCGCGTAGGTGCCGTTGCCGATGAAGATCAGCCACACCCGCGTCGGCTTCCCGTCCAGCTGCACCGGGAGCGGCTTCGCGCGCCGCAGCACGCGCACCAGCGCGATCGCCGCGGACGGCCACTTCGGGAACCGGGTTTGCAGCTTCTCGCGCAACCGCACCATTTCCGGGTAGCCGCCGAGACTGGCCGTGTTGACGAACCAGCGGTGCTCGGGCTCGCCGGTGCCGTCGATCTCGACCTCGGCCAGGTCGACGCCGACCGCGTGCCCGCCCTCGGTCGCCTCGTCCGCGTCCGGCATCGAGCGGACCCCGATGTCGCGGGCGAAGTGGTTGAGCGTCCCGGCCGGGATGAGGGCCAGCGGCAGCCCGCGTTCGGCGGCGACCGACGCCACCGCCGCGACCGTGCCGTCCCCGCCCGCGACGCCGAGCGCGCGGACCGAGCCGTGCGCTTCGATCTCCTCGGTCAGCTGCTCGCGCAGATCCCGCGACTGGTCCGGATAGATCAGCGACGCCTTCGGCCAGGCAAAGCGGACGTCGTCGGTCGGGTCGAGGCCGTTGATGCCCGAATTCGGGTTCACCAGCGCCAGCATGTTCTCGCCGTCGCGCATCTCCGGCGCTTGCGCCCGGTGGGCGGTGCGGGCGCGGACGTCCGGGTGCAGCGGCCACCAGTGCCGGGTCAGCACCGCGATCCCGGTCCCGATCGCCAGCCCGGCGGCGACGTCGCTCGGCCAGTGCACGCCGGTGTGGACCCGGGAATACGCCACGGCCCCGGCGAGCGGGACGACGGCCAGCCCCGCTCGCGGCGACTCCATCGCGACCGCGGCCGCGAACGCCGCGGCCGAAGCCGAATGCCCGGACGGGAATGACGACGACGTCGGCCTTTTGCGCAGCTGACGGTGCGAGGGAACCTCTTCCTCGGCCGGACGGCGGCGCGGGAACAACGGCTTCGCGACGAGATTCGCCGCGGCGCTCGCCCCCGCGATCGCGGCGATCCCGCGCAACGCCCCCCGCCTCCCCGGGCCCTTCCGGACGGCCAGGACAGCCGCCACGGCCCACCAGAGCCGTGATTTGTCCGCACTTCGGGACAACGCGGTGATCACGTCGTCGGCCCGGGTGCGCGGGAGAGCCGCACTGCGCCGCATCAGCGCCCGATCCCGCCGCCCCACCTGCCGGAACGCCCGGCCGACCTGCTGGAACACTCTCGTCCACCTCCGCTGGCCGCGCCGGAACGCGCACCGGTCCCGGCGACCGGTTTCCGCCGCATTGTCACCACTTGCAACGTACCGACCGCGTGTCGCCGCCCGAACGGCGCACCTTCCGCGGGGGTGCAGCGCCTACTCTGGTGGGATGCAGCGGCGGATCTTTGGCATCGAGACCGAGTTCGGGGTCACGTGCACCTTTCACGGCCAGCGCAGGCTCTCGCCCGACGAGGTCGCGCGCTATCTCTTCCGGCGGGTCGTCTCGTGGGGACGCTCGTCCAACGTTTTCCTGTCCAACGGCTCCAGGCTCTACCTCGACGTGGGCTCGCACCCGGAGTACGCGACAGCCGAATGTGACGACCTGACCCAGCTCGTCACGCACGACAAGGCCGGCGAGCGGATCCTCGAGGACCTCCTCGTGGACGCCGAGCGCAGGCTCGCCGACGAGGGCATCGGCGGCGACATCTTCCTGTTCAAGAACAACACCGACTCGGCGGGCAACTCCTACGGCTGCCACGAGAACTACCTGGTGACCCGGGCCGGGGAATTCTCCCGGATCGCCGACGTGCTGCTGCCGTTCCTCGTCACCCGCCAGCTCATCTGCGGGGCGGGCAAGGTCCTGCAGACCCCGCGCGGCGCGGTGTACTGCCTCTCCCAGCGCGCCGAGCACATCTGGGAAGGCGTCTCCAGCGCCACCACCCGGTCCCGGCCGATCATCAACACCCGCGACGAACCCCACGCCGACGCCGAACGCTACCGGCGCCTGCACGTCATCGTCGGCGACTCCAACATGGCCGAGCCCACCACGATGCTCAAGGTCGGCTCGGCGCACCTGGTGCTCGAGATGATCGAGGCCGGGGTTCAGTTCCGCGACTTCACGCTGGACAACCCGATCCGCGCGATCCGGGAGATCAGCCACGACCTCACCGGACGCCGCCAGGTCCGGCTCGCCGGCGGCCGCGAGGCTTCCGCGCTCGACATCCAGCGGGAGTACCACGCCCGGGCCGTGCAGCACCTGAAGGAGAACGGGTCCACCCCCGCCAACGAGCGGGTGGTCGAGCTGTGGGGCCGGGCCCTGGAGGCGGTCGAGGAGCAGGACTTCAGCAAGATCGACACCGAGATCGACTGGGCGATCAAGCACCGGCTCGTGGAGCGCTACCGGTCCAAGCACGACCTGGACCTGTCCAGCCCCCGCGTGGCGCAGCTGGACCTGGCGTACCACGACATCCGCCGCGGGCGGGGGATTTTCGACCTCCTGCAGCGGAAGGGACTCGTCCGGCGGGTCACCGACGACGGCGAGATCGAGGCCGCCAAGGACACCCCGCCGCAGACGACCCGGGCGAAGCTCCGCGGCGACTTCATCGCGGCGGCGCAGGCCGCCGGGCGGGACTTCACGGTCGACTGGGTGCACTTGAAGCTGAACGACCAGGCACAGCGGACCGTGCTGTGCAAGGACCCGTTCCGCTCGGTAGACGAGCGGGTGGAGCGCCTCATCGGGTCGCTGTGACATGGCCCCGGCTTCGCCGGGGCGGCGGGATCGCCGTTAAGTCGGCGTGCGAAGGGACAGTGCGCCCGGCCTGGGGGCCGTGAGCACTGCCCCTTCTCACGCCGACGCGATCCCGCGTTGTGGCGGCGCGAGCAGGCGCTGGGTTGGAAATCGTTGGGGCGGGCGGAGAAACCGACGAAAGTTGTCGGGTTGGTGCGGCAGAGTTTGCGGCATGCGTGCGTTCCGGACGGTCCTGGTTCTGTTGGCAGTGCTGTCGGTGTCTGTGGGCGGAGTCGCCGCGGCGTCCTCGCTGCCGTCGTGGCGGGTGCTGCCTACGGGAACGACGGCGCAGTTCCGTGGCCTGTCCGCGGTCAGCGCGCGGGTCGCCTGGGTCAGCGGCACCCAGGGCACTGTGCTGCGGACAGTCGACGGCGGTCGCGGCTGGGCTCCCGTCGGGCCGCCGGACACGGGGAAGCTCGAGTTCCGCGACATCGAAGCCTTCGACGCTGACCACGCGGTCGTGCTGTCGATCGGGCCCGGGGCGGATTCCCGGGTCTACCGAACCGACGACGGCGGGAAGCACTGGCGGCAGACGTTCAGCAATCCCGATCCCGCCGCGTTCTACGACTGCCTCGCCTTCTTCGACCCGTGGCGCGGACTGGCGATGAGCGATCCGGTCAACGGGAAGTTCCGCGTGCAGGCCACCTTCGACGGCGGCCGCAGCTGGCGGCAGATCCCGGACGACGCGTTCCCGCCCGCGGAGCCGGGAGAAGCCGGGTTCGCCGCCAGTGGCCAGTGCGTCACCACGTCCGGGCCGTTCGACGCGTGGCTCGCCACCGGCGGCGGCGCGCATGCTCGCGTCTTGCACTCCGGAGACGGCGGACGGCACTGGACCGCGGCCGAGACGCCGTTGCCCAGCAGCGCGTCGGCCGGAGTTTTCGCGGTGGCGTTCCGTACACCGTGGCAGGGCGTCGCGATCGGCGGCGACTACGCCAATCCGACCGCGCCTGGTCCGGCTGTCGCGCTGAGCCAGGATCGCGGCCGCAGCTGGCGTACGCCGCCTGAGCATCCCGCTGGCTACCGTTCCGGCCTCGCCTGGCGCGGGAGGCACGGTGCTGGCCGTCGGACCCGGGGGCAGCGACCTCAGCCGGGACGGCGGGCGGCACTGGACGTCGTTCGACAGCGGCAGTTTCGACACTGTGGACTGCGCTCGGGACGGCGCTTGCTGGGCCAGCGGAGCGAAGGGACGAGCGGCGAAGCTGGTTCCGTAAGGGCGAACCCGATCCGGGCAGCCGGTCCGCCGGAACGGCGGTGCGTGACGGGGCGGGCGCGGAGGGTCCACTCGCCGCACGCGGGCTGACCAGGCGCGACGCGCGCAGGCTGGACCTCACGATCGGGCTGGACGGGGAGAGCTAGAGTCGTCTGGTGTCCACCGCACGCGCCGAACGGCTGGTCAACCTCGTGCTGGCCCTGCTCTCCACCCGGCAGTACCTCACCGCGGAGCGGATCCGCGGGATCGTGCCCGGGTACGCCGACGCGGCCAGCGACGACGCCTTCTTCCGCACCTTCGAGCGGGACAAGACCGAACTCCGGGAACTCGGCATCCCGCTCGAGACCGGCCGCAACTCCGTCTTCGACCCGGTCGAGGGCTACCGCATCGCCCGCCGCGACTACGAGCTCGGCGAGATCGACCTCGCCCCCGACGAGGCCGCCGCCGTCGGGCTCGCCGTCCGGCTCTGGGATTCGCCCGAACTCACCGGACAGGCCCAGGGCGCGCTGGTGAAACTGCGCGCGGCCGGCGTCGAGGTCGACGACCAGGCGCCGACCGTGATCGAGCCGCGGGTGCGCGCGGAACCCGCGTTCGCGCCGATGCTCGCCGCCGTCCAGGCCGGACAGGCGGTCCGGTTCGAGTACCGGCGCAGCGGCTCCCCGGAACGGCGCATCCGCACGCTCGAACCGTGGGGCGTCGTGTCCTGGCGCGCCCGGTGGTACGTCGTCGGGCACGACCGCGACCGCGACGCCACGCGGTGCTTCCGGCTCTCCCGCGTCACCGGGAAGGTCACCGCGATCGGGAAACCGGGCACGGTGGTGCGGCCCGAGGGCGTCAACCTGATGCAGCTCGTGTCGGTGACCGGCGGCGGCGAGGACCCGGCTCCGGTCACCACCGCCCGGCTGTGGATCGCCGACGGCCGCGCCGCGGGAGTCCGCCGCCGCGGCGACGTCGTGGGCCGCGAAACCGTCGCCGGCGAGGAAGGCGATGTCGTCGAGATCGGCCTGTACTTCCCGGAATCGGCCGCCGACTGGATCGCCGCGCAAGGCCCGGACGTGCTCGTGCTCGAACCCGACGTGCTGGCCAAATCCGTGCAGCACCGCCTCGAAGCCGTGCTCGCCCGCGCCGGACAGGGGAGCGGGCGATGACCGCTTCCGGCGAACGCATGCCGAGACTGCTCGCGCTCGTGCCCTACCTGCTGGCCCGCCCCGGCATCC
The DNA here is from genome assembly GCF_002846615.1 of Amycolatopsis echigonensis. Classification (NCBI taxonomy): domain Bacteria; kingdom Bacillati; phylum Actinomycetota; class Actinomycetes; order Pseudonocardiales; family Pseudonocardiaceae; genus Amycolatopsis; species Amycolatopsis echigonensis. The sequence goes on from NZ_PJMY01000003.1 coordinate 7,408,930, forward strand.
GGATCGACGAGGCCGCCCACGACTTCGACGTCACCCCCCGCCAGCTGCGCAAAGACCTCGAACTGCTGTGGATGTGCGGCCTGCCCGGCTACGGCCCCGGCGACCTCATCGACCTGTCCTTCGAGGGCGACACCATCGTCGTCACCCACGACGCCGGGATGAGCCGCCCGCTGCGCCTCACCGGCGGAGAAGCCACCGCGCTCCTGGTCGCGCTGCGCGCGCTCGCCGAAACCCCGGGCGTGGCCGACGGCGACGCGGTCCGCCGAGCCATCGCCAAAATCGAGGACGCCGCCGGACAGGCCCGCCCGGCCGGAGTCGTCGTCGGGGGAGGAGTGCGCGAGGGAGCCCGCGCCGCCCGCACCCGCGAGACCGTGGCCGGCGCGCTGCAAGACGGCCGCGCGCTGCGGATGCGCTACTACACCGCCTCGCGCGACCAGATCACCGAACGCACCGTCGACCCGATGCGGCTCGTCATCGTCCAAGGGGTCGGCTACCTCGAAGCGTGGTGCCGACGGGTCGAAGGCGTCCGCCTGTTCCGCCTCGACCGGGTGGACGCGCTCACCGTCTTGGACGAACCCGCGGCTCCGCCCGCCCACGCGCGGCCCACCGACCTGTCCGACGGCGTTTTCTCCGCTCGTCCCGATCAGCGGGTCGCGCATCTCGTGCTGGACCCCGACGCCCGCTGGGTCGCCGAGTACTACCCGTGCGAGGAACTCGACGAACTCGACGGCGGACGGCTCCGCATCGCCATGCGCTACAGCGACGAGCCCTGGATGGTCCGGCTCGTGCTCAGCCTCGGCGGGGAAGCCCAGGTGGAGAGCCCCGCCACCCTCGCCGAGGCAGTCGGTCGCCGAGCCGCCGACGCCGTGGCGCGCGCCCGTCACCTCACGTCCATCTCCGACCGATAAGGTGGTTTCGTGCCGTACCTGCCCGTCTACGTGCTGCTCGCGGCCGGTCTGCTCGTCCTGGCCCTGCTGCTGGTACGGACCGCCGGAGTCTTGCGCCGCTTCCGCCGCACCATGAGCATGGTCAGTGCGGACACCCACGACCGGACCGGACTTCTCCGGGCCCGGTCCGCGGCACTCCGTGTGGCCGTGGCCGAACGCCGCCCGGCGGCCGGCAACAAGTAACATCAGCACAGACCCCAGACAAGGAGGGCAGACGACCATGAACGCGCTGCAGCCGTGGCACATCATCGTTCTGGTGCTCGTGGTGGTTCTGCTGTTCGGAGCGAAGCGGCTCCCGGACGCGGCCCGGTCCATCGGCAAGTCCATGAAGATCTTCAAGGCCGAGACCAAGGACCTGACCGGCGAACAGAAGACCGAGGCCGAGGCCGAATCCGCCGACACCCGGCACATCGCCGCCCCCGCGCAGACCTCGCACGACCAGCAGGTCGCCGACCTCCAGCGCCAGCTCGACGAACTGAAGAAGCAGCAGGCGGCCTCGGCCGACCAGCCGCAGAAGAACGCGAGCTGACCCTCCGCGCGCACCACCCGGTCCCCGGTCCACGGCGGCGCGCCGGTGCGGCGCGCCCCGGCGGGCTCTGACGAGAACGGAACGACCAGTGGCGGAAGCCGCCCACGGCAACGGCAGCCGGTCCAGCAAGCGGAGCCGGCGCAGCCGTCGGAACAATCCCGACGGCACGATGACGCTCATCGAGCACATCTACGAGTTCCGCCGCCGCCTCGGCTGGGCGGTCGTTTTCGTCGTCGTCGGCGCGATCTTCGGGTTCATCTGGTTCGAGCAGCGGCTCGGCCCCGTCCCGTCGCTCGGCGACATCATGACGCACCCGTACTGCGCCATCCCCGCTTCGCAGCGCTTCGCCGGAGACCAGTCCGGCTGCCGTCTGCTGCAGACCGTGCCGTTCGAAGCGTTCATGATCCGCCTCAAGGTCGGCGTGGCCGCGGGCGCGGTCCTGCTGTCCCCGGCCTGGCTGTACCAGATCTGGGCGTTCATCGCGCCCGGCCTCTACGCCAAAGAGCGCCGCTACGCGATGATCTTCGTCAGCTTCGCCTCGGTCCTCTTCGCCGCCGGCGCGGTGCTGGCGTACCTGCTCGTCCCGCACGCGCTGGCGCTGCTCGCCGGCTTCGGCCAGGACCAGTTCGTCACCGCGCTCACCGCGGACAAGTACATCTCGTTCATCCTGTCGCTGCTGGTGATCTTCGGCGTCAGCTTCGAACTGCCGCTGCTCGTCGTGATGCTCAATCGCGTCGGCGTGCTCAAGTACCAGCAGCTCAAGAAATGGCGCCGCGGCATCGTCTTCGCGCTGTTCGTGTTCGCCGCGTTCGCCACCCCCGGCTCGGACCCGTTCTCGATGCTCGGCCTCGCCGCCGCGCTGACCCTGCTGTTCGAGATCTCGATCCAGATCGCCCGCTTCCACGACCGCAAGCTCGACCGCGTCCGCCACGACGAGGGCTGGGACCAGCTCGCCGACGACGAGGCCGCACCGTTCAACTACACGCCGAGCACCGTGGACGAGGAAGAACCGGCCGCCAAGCGGCCGTCCGGCAACTCCGTCGACGACATCACCTGACCGTGGGCCTGAACGCAGCACTGGCCGTCCACCCGGCCTCCGGTCGCGGCGCGGCCGCCCGCGTCGCCGAAGCGGTCGCGGCACGGCTGCGGCCCGCGGTCGACCGGCTCGACCTCCTCACCGCCACCAGCGTCGAGGAATCCCGCGCGCTCATGCGGTCCTCGCACGCCGAAGGCCTCGACGTGCTCGTCGTCCTCGGCGGCGACGGCGCGGCCCATCAAGGCGTCCAGTTCTGCGCCGACCACGGCGTCGCGCTCGGCCTCGTCCCCTCCGGCACCGGCAACGACTTCGCCCGCGCCCTCGGCGTCCCGGCCGACCCCCGCGCCGCGGTCGACGCGCTCGCCAAAGCCCTCCAGGCCGGGCACCGGCGCAGCCTCGACCTCGGCCGCCTCGGCGACACCTGGTTCGCCACCGTGCTGTGCGCCGGATTCGACGCCGCCGTCAACGCCCGCGCGAACGCGCTGCGCTGGCCCACCGGACCTCGCCGCTACGACCTGGCGATCCTCGCCGAACTCGCCGCGTTCAAGCCCCGCCCGATCGTCGTGCACACCGACGACCGCGTCCTCGAACTCGAAGCCACCCTCGTCGCGGCCGGCAACACCCCGTACTACGGCGGCGGCATCCCGATCTGCCCCGACGCCGCTCCCGACGACGGCCTCTTCGACGTCACCGTCATCGGTGCCCCCGGACGCGCCCGCCTCCTGCGGATGCTGCCGCAGCTGCGCACCGGCGAGCACGTGCACAAGCCCAGCGTCGAGACCTTCCGCACCCGGACCCTCCGCATCGAAGCACCCGGCTGGCCGGTCTACGCCGACGGCGAAGACCAAGGCCGGACGCCGGTCGAAGCGGTCTGCGTGCCCTCCGCGCTGACCGTCGTCGTGCCCGCGCCGTGACCGGCGGCACGCCGCGTGCGGAATGTCGGGGGTGTGTGGAACCCTGACGGGGTGGCCACTAGCCCTTCACCATCGCCGGCCGAGGCCTACGCTGCCTCGCGCCGCCGCGCCAAGCATCCCCAGCTGACCCGGTTTTCCGCCGAATCGGCCTTCGAATTCGACGATTTCCAGATCCGCGGCTGCGAAGCGCTCGAAGAGGGCCACGGCGTCCTGGTCTGCGCCCCCACCGGGGCGGGCAAGACCGTGGTCGGCGAGTTCGCCGTCCACCTCGCCCTCGCCGAGGGCCGCAAATGCTTCTACACCACGCCGATCAAGGCGCTGTCGAACCAGAAGTACGCCGACCTCGTCGAGCGCTACGGCAACGACGCCGTCGGCCTGCTCACCGGCGACACCTCGATCAACGGCAACGCCCAGGTGGTCGTCATGACCACCGAGGTGCTCCGCAACATGCTCTACGCGGGCAGCTCCGCCATCCCCGAACTCGGCTACGTCGTCATGGACGAGGTCCACTACCTCGCCGACCGCTTCCGCGGCGCGGTCTGGGAGGAAGTGATCCTCCACCTGCCCGACCACGTCCGCGTCGCCGGCCTGTCCGCCACCGTCAGCAACGCCGAGGAATTCGGCGAATGGCTCGTCGAGGTCCGCGGCGACACCACCGTCGTCGTCGACGAGCACCGGCCGGTCCCGCTGTGGCAGCACATGCTCGTCGGCAACCAGCTGCTCGACCTGTTCGCCGGCCAGAACGAGGCCGACCCGGGGGAGCAGCTGCGGATCAACCCCACGCTGCTGCGCAAAACCGACGACCTGGGGCGGTTCGCACCGACCTTCCGCGGACCCCGCGGCGGCCGCCGGGGCGCCCCGCCGCGCGGCCCCAGGTTCCGGCCCCCGTCGCGCGTCGACGTCGTCGAACGGCTCGACCACGCCGGGCTGCTGCCCGCGATCGTGTTCATCTTCTCCCGCGCAGGCTGTGACGCCGCGGTCGCCCAGTGCGTCCGCTCCGGCCTGCGGCTCAACGGCCCCGAGCAGGTCGAGGAGATCCGCCGGATCATCGACGAGCGCACCGCCGAGCTGCCCGAGGGCGACCTCGGCGTCCTCGGCTACTGGGAATGGCGCGAGGCGCTCGAACGCGGCTTCGCCGGCCACCACGCCGGGCTGCTGCCCGCGTTCAAGGAAACCGTCGAGGAACTGTTCGTCCGCGGCCTGGTCAAGGTCGTGTTCGCGACCGAAACCCTCGCGCTCGGCATCAACATGCCCGCCCGCACCGTCGTGCTCGAACGGCTCGTGAAATACAACGGCGAGGCGCACGTCGACCTCACCCCGGGCGAGTACACCCAGCTCACCGGCCGCGCCGGCCGCCGCGGCATCGACATCGAGGGCCACGCCGTCGTCGCCTGGCAGCCCGGGGTCGACCCGAAGGCCGTCGCCGGGCTCGCGTCCACCCGCACCTACCCGCTGCGCTCGTCGTTCCGCCCCGGCTACAACATGGCGGTCAACCTGGTCTCGCAGGTCGGCGCGGACGCGGCCCGCGACCTGCTGGAACAGTCGTTCGCGCAGTTCCAGGCCGACCGGTCGGTCGTCGGCACCGCGCGGCGGATCGAACGCAACAAGGAAGCCCTCAAGGGCTACAGCGCCGCGATCTCCGGCGATTTCGACCAGATGCTCGACTACGTCGAACTCCGCGCGAAGATCTCCGCCCGCGAGAAGACCCTGTCGCGGCAGAACACCTCCTCCCGCCGCGCGGAAACCGCCCAGTCGCTGGAGAAACTGCGCAAGGGCGACGTCATCGCGGTCCCGGCGGGCCGCCGCGCCGGGCTCGCCGTGGTCGTCGACCCCGGCCTCGACCCGATCCGCGAACCCCGGCCGGTCGTGGTCACCGAGGACCGCTGGTCCGGGCCGCTGTCGTCGGCCGACTTCCCGGCCCCGGTCGAAGCGCTCGGCCGGATCCGGCTGCCCAAGCACCTCGAACTGCGCTCGCCCAAAACCCGCCGCGACATCGCCTCGGCGCTGCGCGAATCCGGCATCGCCCTGCCCGGACGCCAGCGCCGCCGCACCGCGGCCGCCGACGACGCCGAACTCGCCTCGCTGCGCCGCGCCCTGCGCGCCCACCCGTGCCACGGCCTCGCCGAACGCGAGGCGAATCTCCGCTGGGTCGAGCGCTACCAGCGGCTCGCCGCCGAAACCGAACAGCTCGAACGGAAAGTCGCGGCCACCACGCACTCGCTGGCCCGCGCGTTCGACCGGATCCTGCGGCTGCTCTCCGAACGCGGCTACGTCCGCCCGGGCGACGGCGAGGACCGCGTCACCGAGCACGGCCGCCGCCTCACCCGCCTCTACAGCGAGTCCGACCTGCTCGCCGCCGAATGCATCCGGCACGGCGTCTGGAACGGCCTCGGCCCGGCCGAACTCGCCGCGGTGGTGTCCACGCTCGTGTTCGAGGCCCGCCGCGACACCGCGGGCGAACCCCGCCTGCCCGGCGGCGCGGTCCCCGGCGCGTGGCAGGAAACCAGCAGGCTGTGGGTCGAACTCACCGAGGACGAACGCCGCCACCGCCTCGACCGCACCCGCGAACCCGACGCCGGATTCGCGTGGCCGGTCTACCGCTGGGCGCGCGGCGAATCCCTGGAAAAGGTCCTCACCGCGGCCGAGACCAACGGACAGGAACTGTCCGCGGGCGACTTCGTCCGCTGGTGCCGCCAGGTGATCGACCTGCTCGACCAGATCCGCGACGTCCTCGGCAAGGAGGACCCGGTCGGCTCGGCGGCGGCACAGGCGGTCCGGGCACTGCGCCGCGGCGTGGTGGCCGCGGGCGCGGCATGACCGCCAGGGCACACCTTGGCGGCGACTGCGCGCGGACAGGTGTGCCCGGTCCAGACCTGTGGTTGGATCGCGCACGACACCCGCGGCCCGGCCTGCGGATGCGGACAGACGAAGGCGGAGGCGAACGATGAGCACGCCGTACGGCGGCAACGACCCGCGGCAGCAGCCCCAGTACGGGCAACAGCCCTACGGCCAGGATCCCCACTACGGGCAGCAGCCGGGCGGCGCGTACCCGCAGAGCGGGCCGCAGCAGCAGCCGTACCCGCCTCAGCAGTACGGGCAGCAGCCCTACGGTCAAGACCCGCAGTACGGCCAGCAGCCCGGCGGCTACCCGCAACAGCAGCCGCCCCAGCAGCCGCAATGGGGCCAGCAGCCGCCGCAGTACGGGCAGCAGCCGCCCTCCTACGGCCAGCAGCAGCCCTACGGCGACCCGCAGCAGCCCTACGGCGGCCAGCAGCCCGGCCAGTACGACTACGGCCAGCCGGGCGGAGCCGCGCCGGAGTCCTCGGGCGGGTCGAAGAAGGGCCTGTTCATCGGGATCGGCGCGCTCGTCGTCGTGGTGGCCGTCGTGGCGATCCTCGGCTTCGTCGCGCCCGGCTTCTTCAAGACCCAGGTCTTCAACAACCAGCAGATGCAGACCGACGTCGCGAAGCTGCTCACCGACACCTACAAGATCCAGGGCGTCAGCGGGGTCACCTGCCCGGCCGAGCAGAAGGTGGAGGACGGCGCGAAATTCGAGTGCACCGCCACCATCAACGGCAAACCGCAGCAGGTGCCGATCACCGTCAAGGGCACCGAGGGCAACTACGAGGTGTCGCCGCCCTCGGCCAAGTGACGCCATTCAATTCAGTGGCGGTCCGGCGGCCGGCCCGGCGATGATCGGGGCATGAGCGACCGCACCGTCCGCCTCCTCCGTCCCGACGAGCAGCGCGCGGCCTGGGACCTGTTCCGGGCCGCGCTGCACGTCCAGCCCGGCACCGACGAGGAATGGGAACGCGTCTCCGCGGCATACCGGGCCGAACGCAGCTGGGGCGTCTTCGAACCCGACCTGGTCGGCACCGCCCGGTCCTTCGCATCGGAAATGGTCGTCCCGGGCGGAGCGCGGCTCCCGCTGGCCGCGGTGACCGGCGTCGGCGTCAAAGCCGGACGCACCCGGCGCGGCGTGCTCAGCGCGCTGCAGGCCGCGCAGCTGGCGGACCTCGCCGAAAGCGGCGTCGCGCTCGCGCTGCTGCACGCGTCCGAAGGCGCGATCTACGGCCGCTACGGCTACGGCGTCACCACCCTCGCGAACCAGGTCGTGGTGAAGAAGCACCGCGCGCAGCTTCGCCCGGACGTGCCGGCCGGGGGAGAGGTCACGGTGCTCGGCATCGACGAGGCCGCCCCGAAATGGCCGGAACTGTACGCCTCGACCGCGATGGGCCGGGTCGCCGCGATGACCCGGTCCGAGGTCTACTGGCCGAGCCACGAAGCCCACCTGCGCCGTCGCGCGAAACTGGTCCAGACCGCCGTGCACCGCGGCCCGGACGGGACCGACGGCTACCTGATCTACCACGTCGAGGACGGCGCCACCCACGACAGCGGCAAGCTGCAGGTGATGGCGTTCCACTACGCCAACCCGGACGCGTTCGCCGGACTGTGGCGGTTCCTCCTGTCGGTCGACCTCGTCGACGAGATCGTCCTCCCGATGCGCCCGCTCGACGAACCGCACGCGCTGCTGTTCACCGACCCGCGCGCGGCGAAAACCGAAAGCACCGAGGACGAAAGCTGGCTCCGGCTGATCGACGTCCCGGCCGCGCTCGCCGCCCGCACCTACGGACCGGCCGAACCCGTCGTGCTCGAACTCTCCGACCGGTCGCTGCCCGCCAACGACGGCCGCTACCGCGTCGGACCCGACGGCGCCTCCCGCACCGACGCGGAACCGGCGCTGCGGCTCTCGGCGGACACCCTCGCGATGCTCTACTTCGGAACGTGGCGCGCGTCCGCGCTCGCCGCCACCGGCCGGATCGAGGTGCTCGACCCGGCCGCGCCCGAGGCCGCGGACGTTCTCTTCGGCACGCGCGAATCGGTGTGGTGCGGTACGTTCTTCTGACCGTTGACCAGACGTTTCGCGCAGAGGAGCGGGATTGATGCGCGCCGTGCGGGTGCTGCTGTTGTGCGGCTTGGGAATGCTCGGCGCGGCGGGCTGCGACAGCGGCACGCCCCCGCCCGCGGTCCACACAGTCACCGTCACGCCGAGCAGCTCCGCGCAGCCGAGCACCGCGCTGTCGTCTGTGCCCAGCTCTTCCTCGGCGACGCGGGTGTTCGACTCCCGGGCGATGGCCTCGGCCGTCACCCGGCTCCTCACGACCGACTACAAGCTGGCGCACGTCGGCGCGGTGTCCTGCCCGGACCGGCAGCCCGTCGCCGACGGCTCGCGGTTCCAGTGCACTGTGGACATCGCGGGCACGACGAAACACGTCCCCATCACGGTGACCGGCGCGGACGGCAACTACCGCGTCGACCCGCCGCAGTGACCCCGCCGCGCTAAATCCGATAGCCGCGCGGCGGCCCGCATTGGTTCAATCGGGACATGAGCGACTACGTGGTACGCCAGATCACCGACGCCGAAAGCCGCGCGACTTTCGAGCTTCTGGTGCGGTCCCTGCACGGAAACCCGCCCTCGGACGAGCGCTGGGCGCGGGTCGCCGAGTCCTGGACGGCGGACGGCCGGACCGGAGCGTTCCACGACGGCGAAGCCATCGGCATCGCCAGCTCCTTCGCCACGAAGCTCACCGTCCCCGGCGGCGGCACCGTTGCGATGGCCGCGGTCGACGGCGTCGGCGTCCGCGCGGACTGGACCCGCCGCGGCGTGCTCACCGCGATGATGGACCGGCAGCTGCACGATTTCGTGCAGCGCGGCCACGTCGTCGCCGCGCTGCACGCGAGCGAAGCGCTGATCTACGGCCGCTTCGGCTACGGCGTCGCCACCCGCATGGCCACCCTGCAGGTCCGGCAACCGGCCCCGCTGCGCGAAACCGTCGTCGCTCCCGGCCGTGTCCGGCTGCTGTCCACGGACGAGGCGATCGCGACGATTCCCTCGCTGTACCAACGGATCGACACGGGTCGTCCCGGCCGGATCGCCCGCCCGGAACTCTGGTGGCCGATCGCGTTCAACTGGCATCTCCACGCGGACGGCGGCAACCACCGAGTCGCTGTCCACAGTGGACCGGACGGCGACGACGGCTTCGCGGTCTTCCACGTCGTGCCGCAGAACAGCTACCTCGACCCGGAGCGCGGCGCCGCACTCGAAGTCCGCGAACTGCACGCGGCGTCCCCGGAAGCGCTGGCCGGGCTGTGGCGGTTCCTGCTGTCGGTGGACCTGATCGAGGTCGTGAACGTGCGCGGCCGTCCCGTAGACGATCCCGTCGGGCTGCTGCTCGTCGACCCGCGCCGCGCGCACACCGTCGGCCTGGACGACGAACTGTGGCTGCGGCTGATCGACGTGCAGGCGGCGCTCGCGGCTCGCGCGTACGGCTCCGCGGAACCGGTTGTGCTGGAAGTGAACGACCGGATGCTGCCGGACAACCGCGGCCGGTACCGGGTCAGCAGCAGCGGAGTCGAGCGCACTGAGGCCGATGCCGATCTGCAGCTCGACGTCGACACCCTGGCGATGCTGTACCTCGGCGCGTGGGAAGCCGGTCCGCTCGCGTTGTCCGGCCGGATCACCGGCGCGAGCGCGGAAACGCTGGCCCGGGTGGACGCGCTGTTCCGGACCGCGACGCAGCCCTGGACCGGCACGCACTTCTGATCTGGCAGGGAGGGTTCAAGCGCTCGGCGGAACCCTCCCTGACAGATCAGGCTCCGGGCAGCGCCGCGAGCAGACGCTCCACTGAACGGCCCAGATTCCACCGCTCCGCCAGCTCCGCCACGCGCTCCGGATCGGCAGGTGCGGAGGGCACCGTGTCCGGCCCGGACTGCACGACCGGCGCGTCCACCGCGACCCGCACCACGGTGGGCGCGACGGCCAGATAGTCCGCGGCGTCGGAGAGCCGCAGCCGGGTCTTCAACGGCACCCGCGAATCCCCGGCCGAGGACGCGGCGACGAGTTCCTCCAGCGAACCGAACTGGGTGATCAGTTTCGCCGCGGTCTTCTCGCCGATCCCCGCCACGCCGGGCAGCCCGTCCGACGGGTCGCCGCGCAACGCGGCCATGTCGGCGTAGGCGGGTCCGGCGTGCTCGGCCGGAACGCCGTACTTCTCGGCGATTTCCCGCTGCCCCAGCACTTCCGCCTTCGCCCAGCCCTTGCCGACGTACACGACCGACGTCGGCGTCGGCTCCGCGCGCACCAGCTGGAACAGATCGCGGTCGCCGGTGATCACCTCGACCGGAGCGTCCTTCTCCCGCGTCGCGAGCGCGCCGATCACGTCGTCCGCCTCGTAGCCGTCCGCCTCCGCGACGGCGAACCCGAACGCCTCCAGCACTTCCAGGATGATCGGCACCTGCGGGGTCAGCGTGTCGGGCACCTCTTCGACGTCCGCCCCGCCGTCCCCGGGCACCGCGACCCGGTGCGCCTTGTAGCTCGGCAGCAGATCGGTGCGGAACTTCGGCCGCCAGTCCGCGTCGAGACACGCGACCAGCCGCGACGGACGGCGGTCGGTCAGGATGCGCGCGATCGTGTCGGTGAACCCGCGCACGGCGTTGACCGGCGTCCCGTCGGGCGCGGTCATCGAATCGGGCAGCGCGTAGAACGAGCGGAAGTAGAGGCTCGCGGAATCGAGGAGGGCGAGTGGTCCGGTCACCCGCACAGCCTGCCACGTCCGGCCCGCGTTGCCCCGAAACCGGCGCCGGGCGCGTCAGCTCTCGCGAAGGCCAAGATCCGTGAAGGGCTCCTTGCGGGAATCAGATTCCCGCAAGGAGCCCTTCACGGACAACCTCCCCGGGCGCGCTGGCGGGAGAACCCGCGGCTGCCGGGAAACGGCGCGATCGGCCGCCCGCGCGGGACTTCGGCAGGAGGACCGGGGCGGCACGCCGAAGGGAGGACGGGCGGGCTGCGCCGGGTCGCCGGTACTAGGCTCGGCGTCATGTCGAGCCGATCCCTCCACCCGCCCGCTCCCGACGCCGCCGCGCTCCGCGCCCGTCTCGACCGTGCCGCGAAAGCGGCCGCCGCCGCCGGCGCCGACGCGCTGCTCGTCGCGCCCGGGTCCGACCTGCGGCACCTGCTCGGCCAGGCGGGCGGCTCGTTCGAGCGGCTGACCACTCTCGTCGTTCCCGCCGACGGCACCCCCGCGCTCGTCGTGCCGAAGCTCGAGGCACCCGGCTACGCCGACGTGCCCACCGACGACCTCGGCGTCGAGGTGCTGACCTGGGTCGACGGCGACGATCCCTACCGGCTCGTCGCCGACCGGCTCGGCAAGCCCGGCCGGATCGCGGTCAGCGACTTCACCCCGGCGCTGCACGTGCTGTCCCTGCGCGCCGCGTTCGGCGACGCCGAGCAGACGCTCGCCGGGCCGATCGTGCGCGAGCTGCGGATGCGCAAGGACGCCGCCGAGATCGAAGCACTGCGCAAGGCGGGCGCGGCGATCGACCGCGTGCACGCGCGGATGGGCGAATGGCTGCGGGCCGGCCGCACCGAGGCCGAGGTCGGCGCGGACATCACCGCCGCGATCGTCGAAGAGGGCCACACGCACGCGGACTTCGTCATCGTCGGCTCCGGGCCCAACGGCGCCAGCCCGCACCACGACGTGTCCGAGCGCGTCATCGAACGCGGCGACGTCGTCGTGATCGACATCGGCGGCCCGGTGCCCGAGGGCTACAACTCCGACTCCACCCGCACCTACTCGATCGGCGAACCCCGCGACGCCGACGTCGCCGAGACCTACGCCGTGCTGCAGCGCGCGCAGCAGGCCGCGGTCGACGCGGTCCGCCCCGGAGCCACCGCCGAGAGCATCGACAAGGCCGCGCGCGACATCATCGACGCCGCCGGCTTCGGCGAGTACTTCATCCACCGCACCGGCCACGGCATCGGCCTCGACGTGCACGAGGAGCCCTACATCATCAAGGGCAACGCGCTGCCGCTCGAAGCGGGCATGGCCTTCAGCGTCGAGCCGGGCATCTACCAGCCGGGCCGCTGGGGCGCGCGGATCGAGGACATCGTGCTCGTCACCGACTCGGGCGTCGAGCCGGTGAACACGCGCCCGCACGAACTGGTCGTGCTGGACGCATGAGCGCGGCTCGCGAGCGAATCATCGCCATTCATGCCCTCGCCTCCCCGGTGCCCAGCGTGAAACTCCTCGAGGAGGCGACGGCATGAGCACGCTGGAACCGCTCGACCAGGCGATCGTGCAGGAGCTGGCCGCCGACGGCCGGCGCAGCTTCACCGATCTCGCCGAACGGGTCGGGCTTTCGGTGTCGGCGGTGCACCAGCGGGTGCGCCGCCTCGAACAGCGCGGCGTCATCCTCGGCTACACCGCCCGGCTCGACGGCGAGCAGATCGGCCTCCCGCTCACCGCGCTGATCTCGCTCACCCCGAACGACCCGGCCGCGCCCGACGACTACCCGCAGCGGATCCAGCACATCACCGAGATCGAGTCCTGCTACTCGGTGGCCGGCGACGAGTCCTACATCCTCCTGGTGCGGGTCGCGTCGCCGCTCGGCCTCGAAGACCTGCTCCGGCGGATCCGCGAGGCCGCGAAGGTGTCCACCCGGACCACCGTCGTGCTGTCCACCCCGTTCGAGGGCAGGTCGCCGACGCTGTGAGAGTGGTACGGTAAAAGGTATGGCAACACGTAAGGTGACACTCTCGCTCGACACCGGTGCGCTCGAGTACGCCGAGCGGGCCGCGAAAGCACACGGAATCTCGGTCTCGTCCTGGCTGTCCAAGGCGGCCCGGCGCGAGGCGGTTCGGACCGGGTACACCCCGCAGCGCGCTCCCGTCACGCCGTCCGCCGAAGCGGACGAGGCGGAGCGGGCGGCGGCGGAGAAGGAGATGCGTGCGCAGGGGTGAGGTCTGGTCCTACCACCCGCCTACTGATCCCGCGCGGCAGCGGACTGTCGTGTTGCTGTCTTCGGACGGCGTGAACGAGTCCGAACGGCCTTGGCTGCTGGGCACGGAATTGCTGGACCGGGATCCGCAGGACATTCTCGGGGTGGCGGTGGATGCTCGGTATTGGGTGTCCACGTTGAATTTGACGCGGTTGTATCGGCCTTGGCTGGCGGAGAGGATCGCGGAAGTGGATTCGGATGTTCAGGAGCAGATCGATGTGGCTTTGAGGGCTGCGTTGGATTTGTGAGTTCTGGGGCGCTTCGGCTCGTCGCCTGGGGGCGACATTGCGGTTGGTGGTTGCGTGGGGGCACCCCGAAGCTGAGTGTGACTACGGCGCGGGGGTGCTTGTCAAGGCGGGAAAGATGCCTTGACAAGCACCCCCGCGCCGTGTTTTTGGCTTCGTATCGGGGTGCGGGGGTGGTGTGGGTGCTGGGTGAGTTGGGTGCGATGGCTGCGGTTGGTGGTGGGTGCGCGGGTTGGGTGGGTGGTTGGGGTGGTGTTCGCGGGTTCGGTTTAGCGGCTCAATGTGGCATGGGGCATGTGGCGCATCGAATGCCGTATTGGGTGTGGTCGCGGCGGCGCGGGGGCCGTGAAGGGGGCCTGAGTTCGTGAAGGGGGCCTGAGTTCGTGAAGGGGGCCTGAGTTCGTGAAGGGGACCCTCGCGGAGTGCTGGCTCTGGAAGTTGCGCGCGGGGTCAGCTGATGGGTTCGGGGACTGCGTGGAGCTTTCCGTCTGGCCCGGCCAGGCAGGAGGCGTTGCCTTGCTGGGTCTTGAGGAAGTCGGTGAGGCAGTCGGCGATGGCGGCGTGTCCGGCGGCGTTGGGGTGGAAGGATTCCTGCAGGGCGTGGGCTGCCCGGTCGGTCTGGGTGAGGTCGTTCAGGTGCAGGGTGAGCCGGGTGAACCATTCCGAGGCCGGGTTCGCGCCGCCGGAGCAGGCTTCGTGTTTTTCGCCTGCTCGGGCCAGGTCCAGGAATCGTGCGCCGGATTGGGCGGCGGCCTGTTTGATTCCCGCGGACAGGGTGCTGATTCCGGTGGTCGAAATCCACTGCAGGTCGTCGGTGCGGAAGGGGCAGCCGTTGAGGCTTTGCAAGTCCGGCGGGATATCCGGGCCGACCGGGGTGGCGTACGACTGAAGCACCAATTGGTAATCCGCGGGCACGTATCCGGCGTCGGCCAGGACCTTTTTCACGTCGCCTACCGCGTTCGCCACTTTGGGAACCATGGCGTCCACTTTGGACTTCCACGATTCTTTCAGCGCGACGTTGCAGGACGGGCCGTCGGCGGAGAACCAGGCCCGGAAGCATTCGCTGACCTGCGCGGAGAACTTCGGGTCGTCGTTCGCGCCGACCGCGATCACCACCGCGGCCACCCGGTGGTCTTTCACCACGTCGGCCAGTTGCGCGGCTTGGGACCGTTCGCCCCATTGTTTCGCGTCGCCCAGGGCGACCTGGGCGGAGGGCGCCCCGGAACATCCCAGGTTGACCCGCGAGGTGATGCCGGGGATGCGGACCTTCTCCACGAACGCGGCGGACGAGCGGTGGCACCAGTCGCCGTTCTTGCCGTCGGTGTCCGGGGTGTAGGCGCCCGCGCCCTCGCCGGAGACGGTGCTGTCGCCGATCGACACGATGGTCAGCGGGCCCCGGCCGGGCGGGCCTTGGCGCGGCAGAGGCTGGCCGGGCCGGCTCTCGGTGCCGAAAAAGACGAAAAAGCCTACGAGAACAGCTACGCAGGCGAGGACCAGCGCCCCCCACCACCACCGGAATCGTCGCATCGCTCGCCAAGTCTAGCGAGAACCGGCCCGGCCACGTCAGGGTTCGCGGCGGCTGGGACGCGGGTCACCGCCCATCGACTGTCTACTGTGGACTCAAGGGGTCACTCGCCTGCCCAGACCGGCGGCTTGCGGTGGGCCCACGGGGCGGCCTTCTCCAGCTGTCCGGCCAGGCGGAACAGCAGATCTTCGCGGCCGAAAGCGGCGGTGAACTGCATGCCGACCGGGAGTCCGGCGTCCGCGGCCAGCGGGACGGACATCGAGGGGACGCCGGAGACGTTCGCCGCCGCGGTGTAGGGCGAGCGGTCGAGGACGCGGTCCAGCCAGCCGAGGCCGTCCAGCTGGTCCGCGCCTTCGCCGTAGACGCCCAGCGGGACCGGCGGCTCCGGCAGGGTGGGGGAGAGCAGCACGTCGTAGCACGCGAAGTGCCGGGCGAAGGTTCGGGAGACCTGGTTGCGGATCGCCAGTCCACGGACGAACTCGTCGGCGGTGACCTGGAGGCCGTAGCGATAGCTGGCCAGCGTGACCGGCTCCAGCGTGGTCTCGTCGACCGGGCGGCCGGTCGCGGCGGCGATGCCGTCGACCCACGGGGCCAGGTTCGCGGTCCATATCCGTGCGTTGCCGAGGACGAATTCTTCCCAGGAGACGCCTAGCTCCAGCGAGGTCTCTTCGACCTCGTGGCCGAGGGATTCCAGCAGTCGCATCGTTTCGGAGAGGGCTGCGGAGACCGCTTCGGTCGGCTGCCGGCCGCCCCACGGCTGCCGCAGGACCGCCACCCGCAGGCGGCCGGGGTCGAGTCGGGCTTCTTCCGCATAGGGGCGATCGGGGTGGGGAGCGAAGTACGGGTCGCCGGGTTCGGGGCCTTCGATCAGGTCGAGCAGGACGGCGCTGTCGCGTACGGACCGGCTTAGGCTGCCCTGGACGGCCAGTCCGTTGAAGATCTCGTCGGCACCCGGACCCTGCGAAACCCGGCCGCGGGTCGGCTTCAGACCGAACAATCCGTTGCAGGAAGCGGGAACTCGGATGGAACCCGCGGCGTCGGTGGCGTGCGCGACCGGGACGATACCGGCGGCGACCGCCGCGCCGGAGCCGCCGCTGGACCCGCCTGCGCTCCGGTCCAGGGACCACGGGTTGCGGGTCGCGCCGGAGAACTCCGGTTCGGTGGTGGTGCTGTAGGCCATTTCCGGAGTGGTGGTGCGGCCGATCGTCACCAGGCCTGCCCGGCGGAAGCGGCGCATCAGGAACGAGTCCTCGGGCGACACGGCGCCTGCGGCCAGGCGGCTGCCCAGTTCGCTGCGCTTGCCCGCCATGGCGACGCCGAGGTCCTTGATCAGGAACGGCACTCCGGCCAGCGGAGCGGACCCGGGAGCCGGGGCGTCCTCCGGCGGCCAGGCTTCGACTACCGCGTTGATCCGCGGATTCACCGCTTCGACTGCTCGCGCGGCCGCGTCGGCGACCTCGGCCGCCGTCACCTCGCCGCGTGCGATCAGGTCGGCCAGGCCGACCGCGTCGCAGCTCGCGTATTCGGAGATTTTCACCAGAACGCCCTTCGGGAGACTCATTCGTATCGCGTGATACCGAGTGGTATCACGAGGAACGGTTGTGTACCGTAGCTCGTGACGAACCGCATTGCCAGCCCCTCGAGGAAGAACCGATGACGAGCACCTCCGCCCGGCGGCCGACGCGCGTCGCGACCCTCCCGCCTCGCGAGCGCATCCTCGACGCGGCCGAGGAGCTGTTCCTCAACGAGGGCGTCGTCCGGGTCGGGGTCCAGGCGATCGCGGACCGCGCCGGGACCACGAAGATGGCGATCTACCGGCACTTCGGCACCAAGGACGCGCTCATCGCGGAATGGCTGCGGATCGTGGTGCACGACTACTCCGCCGCGTTCGACGCGGCCGAACAGACGCATCCCGGCGATTACGCGGAGCAGATCCGCGCGGTGGGGCGGTTCATCGTCGACGGCCTGCCCGACTTCTCCCACCGCGGCTGCCCGTTCACCAATTCCGTCGCCGAACTGCCCGATCCGGACCATCCGGCGCGAAAGCTGATCAGCGAGCACAAGACCCGCCAGTTCGGCAGGCTCCGCGCGATGTGCGAGGGCCTCGGCCTTCCCGACCCGGAGCTGGGCGCCGCGGAGCTGACGTTCGCGATGGAGGGGGCGCAGATCGCGGTGCAGAACGGCGGCGTCGAGAACGTCGGCGCGCACCTGACGAAGATCGTCGAAGGCGTGATCAGCCGCGGGAAGCGGGACTGAGGGCCGCCCGTTTTCGTTGCAGCAGACGGCGTTCGGCCTCGTTGGTCACCAGGCGCAGGGCTTCGTCGTAGGACTCGGCGGCTTCGCCGGTCCGGCCTAGGCGGGCGAGCAGGTCCGCCCGGACGGCGTGGAAGAGGTGCCGGTTCCCGAGGTCCAGAGTGTCCACAATGGTCAGCGCGGCGGCAGGTCCCTCGACCTCGGCGACCGCGACAGCCCGGTTCAGCGCCACGACCGGCGTGGGGGTCAGGGCGAGCAGCTGGTCGTAGAGGGCGAGGATCTGGATCCAGTCGGTGCCGTCGCTGTGCACGGCGTTGATCGCGGCCTGGATCTGGTACGGCCCTGGGCGATCGAGCCGCAGGCAGCGGCGGACGAGGTCCTGGCCTTCGGCGATCAGCGTCCAGTCCCAGCGGTCGCGGTCCTGGTCGGGAAGCAGCACGGGGATTCCGTCGGCGTCGAGCCGGGCCGCGCGGCGCGATTCGGTGAGCAGTTGCAGCGCGAGCAGGCCCAGCACTTCCGGTTCGTCCGGCAGCAGGTCGGCCAGGACGCGGGTCAGGCGAATCGCCTCGGACGCCAGGTCCGGCCGGGTGAGGTCGGCGCCGCTGCTGGCGGTGTGGCCTTCGGTGAAGATGAGGTACAGCACCGCAAGGACCGAGCTGAGCCGGTCCGGGAGGTCGGCCGCGTCCGGCACGCGGTAGGGGATCCGAGCGGCGCGGATCTTGGCCTTGGCACGCACAAGCCGTTGTGCCAGCGTCGATTCCGGGACGAGGAACGCGTGCGCGATCTCCGCGGTGGTGAGGCCGCCCAGCAGCCGGAGAGTGAGGGCGACCCGGGCGGCTGTGCCGAGGGCGGGGTGGCAGCAGGTGAAGATGAGCCGCAGTCGTTCGTCGGGCACCGCGCCTTCGTCGAACGGTTCGCTCGCGTGCAGGAGCGCGGCTTGCGCGTGCCGGTCGGCGCGGGCGGATTCGCGGCGGAGCCGGTCGATCCCGCGGTTTCGGGCGGTGGTGACGAGCCAGCCCGCGGGGCTCGGCGGCAGCCCTTCGGACCGCCATTTCACGGTCGCGATCGCGCACGCCTCCTGGACGGCGTCCTCGGCGAGGTCGAGGTCGCCGAAGACCCGCGCCAGCACCGCGACCGCACGGCCGTGCTCGGCGCGGAATACCCGCTCGAGCACGGCCGTCGAGATCAATGGAACTCCCGGACTTCCACCGGCAACGTCGTGATCTCCGAAATCCGCCGCGCCCAATCCGTGGCGGCAGCGGAATCCGGGGCGGTCACGATGGTGAAGCCGCCCAGGTGCTCCTTGCCCTCCGCGAAGGGCCCGTCGGTGTACAGGACGTCGTCGCCGGAGGCCCGGACCACCTTCGCCGCGGCCGCGGGATGCAGCCCGCCCGAGAACACCCAGGCGCCGGCTGCTTTCATCTCGTCGGTCACCGCTTCGAGGCGCGCCGCGATGTCCGCGAGCACCTCGGGCTCCGGGGCTCCGCTGTCGGGCTGGTAGATCCCGAGCAGGTACTGCGGCACGGCCTCCTCCTTCGCTCAGCGCTGCCGGGCCGGCCGCACGATCATCTCGCTGACGTCGACGTCGGCCGGCTGGTCGAGAGCGTAGGCGATGGCGTCGCCGATCGCTTTCGGTTCGATGGAGTCCTTGCGGTAGATCCGCATGAACTCCCGCGTTTCCGGGACGCTGATCGTGTCCGCCAGTTCGGAGGCGACGACGCCGGGGGAGACCGTGGTGACGCGGATCGACGGTTCGCATTCCAGCCGCAGGCCCTCGGTGATCGCCCACGCCGCGTATTTCGTCCCGCAGTACACCGCCGCGGTCGGGGTGACCTGATGCGCGCCGATCGACGCGACGGTCACGAAATGGCCCCGGCGCTGGCGGGTGAAGTGCGGCAAGGCGGCGGCGATGCCGTGCAGCAGGCCCCGGATGTTGACGTCGATCATCCGGTCCCATTCCTCGACCAGCCCGGCGTCCAGCCGGGACAGCGGCATCACCCCGGCGTTCGCGACGAACGCGTCGATCTCGCCGTGGTCTCGCACCGCGCGGTCGACGAACTCGGCGACGGCGGCGCGGTCGGTCACGTCGAGGCGGTGGACTTCGATGCCGTCCGCGCTGGCGGCGAGTTCCGCGAGCCGGTCTTCGCGGCGTGCTCCGGCGACCACGTGCCAGCCGTCGGCGGCGAGCCGGCGGGCAGTGGCTTCGCCGATGCCGCTGCTGGCACCGGTGATCAGGGCGACCTTGCTCATTCGGCTTCCCTCGGGAAATCGGCGGACAGCGTGACGTCGCGCCAGTCGTCGAACGTCTTGCGGAGGGTGTCGAGGCGGGCGGTGGCGATGTCGTAGGCCGCTCGGCCGAGCAACAGGCGCAGCGGCGGTTCGGCGGAGGTGACCGCATCGATGACCGCGGTCGCGGCTCGCGCCGGGTCGCCGGGCTGCTTGCCGTAGGTGGCGAGCGTCGAGGTCCGGCGCGCACCCGCGGTGTCGGCGTAATCGTCGATGCGGATCGCGGACTCCCGCATGGACGGGCCCGACCAGTTGGTGCGGAACGCGGCCGGTTCGACGATCGTGACGCCGATGCCGAGCGGCCCGACTTCGGCGGCGAGTGACTCGCTGAAGCCTTCGACGGCGAACTTCGTGGCGTGGTAGTAGCCGGTCGCGCCGAAGGCGGCCAGCCCGCCGAGCGACGAAACCGAGACGATGTGGCCGCTGCGCCTCGCGCGCATCCCCGGCAGGACAGCGCGGGTCAGCGCCATCAGGCCGAACACATTGGCCTCGAACAACGCGCGGATCTCGGAGTCCTCGCCCTCTTCGGCGGCGGCGAGATAGCCGTAGCCGGCGTTGTTGACGAGCACGTCGATCTGGCCGAATTCACGCTGTGCCTCGCCGAGCGCGGCGGTGATCTGCTGCTGGTCGGTCACGTCGAGCGCGACGGCCAGCGCGCGTCCGGGGTGCGCGGCGACGAGGTCCGCGACGCGTTCGGGATCGCGGGCGGTGACGACCGCGCGCAGGCCGCGTTCGAGCACGGCGGTGGCGAGTGCGCGGCCGAGACCGGTGGAACATCCGGTGATGAACCAGACGGGTGTGGCGTTTTCAGACATGGATCTGCCCCTGAAGGAATTCGGAAATGGCAAAAAAGGTCAGCGGTCGCCCGCGGCGAGGCTCCCGAGCAGCCCCAGAGAGGCCTCCGACGGACTGCCCGGATCCGCTTGGTACACCACGAGTTGCTGGCCGGGAGCGCTGTTCACGGTCATCGATTCGTAGTGCAGGGTGAGCATTCCGACCAGCGGATGCCGGAACCGTTTCAATTCGTGCGTTTTCTGCCGGAGCTCGTGGCGCGCCCACAGCCGGCGGAAATCGGCGCTCTTGAGCGACAGCTCGCCGACCGCCTCGATCAGCAGCGGATCGTCCAGATCGGTGCCCGCCGCCGACCGCAGGCCGCCGACGGTGTTCACCGCGACCCGCTCCCAATCCGGGTAGAACTCCCGGGCGTCGGGGTCGAGGAACACCAGCCGCAGCAGGTCGCCGCTGTACTCGTGCCCGGCGAACAGCGCCTCGCCGAGCAGATTCGACGCGAGCACGGTCATGCACCGGCCGAGCACGACCGCGGGAGTCTGCGGCCACGCGTCCATCAGCTGCACCAGCCGCGGGCTGACCCGTTCTTTCGCGGGCGGCCGCTTCGGTCGCTTCGGCTGGGCCAGCGAGTGCAGATGGGCCAGCGCCTCGTCGTCGAGCCGCAGCGCTCGTCCGAGCGCCTCGACGACCTGCGCCGACGGCGTCCGCTCCCGGCCCTGTTCAAGCCGCACGTAATAGTCGGTGCTCACCCCGGCCAGCCGCGCGACCTCCTCGCGGCGCAGGCCGCTGACCCGGCGCCGGGTGTCGGCGAGCAGGTCCGCGTCCGCCGGGGCGGTAGTGCTCCGCCGGGCCCGCAGGAACTCGCCGAGGAGGTTGCTGTCGCTCATGAATCCAGGCTAGGTCTCCGGCGGCGGCCGCGGGGCACGCAAAGGGGGTGTGATTCTCCCACCCTCGCGGTACCCCGTGCGGCAATGGTTCAAACCTTTCCGGCCGCGCTCTGCCCGCGCGCACCGCGGCCGCGGACCCGGCAGGCAGACTGTTTTGACTGGTCAGCGGCGCAGTCCGACCCTGCTGAGACCAGCCCTCCACCGGAAAGGCCCGCCATGCGCCGAACTCCGATTCTCCTGGCCGTCGTGGCCGCCGTGTCCGCCGTGTTGCTGACCGCCGCGCCCGCACAAGCGGCCGAAACCTGGACCACGGTGTTCGAGGACACCTTCGACGGCCCCGCCGGCACCGGTCTCGACCCGCAGAACTGGCTCTACGACAAGGGAACCGGCTACCCCGGCGGTGCGGCGAACTGGGGCACCGGCGAGATCGAGACGTCGACCGACTCGACGGGCAACGTCTACCACGACGGAGCCGGGCACCTGGTGATCAAGCCGCTGCGGGACGCGAACGGCGCGTGGACGTCCGGCCGGATCGAAACCCAGCGCACCGACTTCGGCGCGCCGGCGGGCGGGCAGATGGAAATGAGCGCGACGATCCAGCAGCCCGACCCCTCGCACGGCCTCGGGTACTGGCCCGCGTTCTGGGCGATGGGCGCGGACGCGCGGCCGGTCGGCGCGACGAACTGGCCGAGCATCGGCGAACTGGACATCATGGAGAACGTGAACGCGCTGGACAAGCATTCCAGCACGTTCCACTGTGGACAGTGGGCGGGGGAGTGCCACGACCCGGACGGGATCAGCAGCGATCTGCAGGACTGCGCCGGCTGCAAGACGGGATACCACACGTACTCGGTGGTGGTGGACCGCCGGAACGCCGCGGCGGAGGAGCTGCGGTTTTCCCTGGACGGCAAGGAAACCTTCGCGGTGAAGCAGAACCAGGTGTCCGACGCCACCTGGAAGGCCGCGGTGGACCACGGGTTTTTCGCGATCTTCGACGTCGCGATCGGCGGGTCTTATCCGAACAAGGTATGCGGGTGCACCAGCCCGGGGGCGGACATCACGCCGGGGGCGGGGATGAGCATCGACGCGTTCTCGGTGAAGGTCAGCAAGGGGTGAAGGCGTTGTGCGTGTTTATCCCGGTTCTCACCGGGATAAACACGCACAACGCGCCGCGTCAGCCCGCCCCGGACAGATCCGTCGTCTCCGCCAGCCGGGTCGCCACCTCCAGCAGGGCGGCCGGGCGCGGGCCGTCCGCGCGCCACACCACCACCGTGTGCGCTGTCTCGCCCTCCAAGGGCACGAACACCACTCCCGTGCGGCGAAGGCTGTGCGCGGACCGCGCCAGCCGCGTCACGCCGACGCCGGCCGCGACCAACCCCAGCAGTCCCTGAACCGTCGCGGTGCGCTGCACGACGTCCGGAGTGAACCCGGCCGCGGCGAAATCGGCGTCGTACTTGCGATGCCAGGGATCCCACGACGTCCGCGGCGTCAGCACCCACGGCTCGTCGGCGAGGTCGGCCAAGCGCAGCGACGACCGGTCGGCCAGCCGGTGACCGGAGGGCAGGACCGCGCAAACCTCCTCGGTGAGCAGAGTGTGCGTCGCCAGCCCGTCGACCAGCGGCGGGCGCGTGAAGCCGGCGTCGAATCGGCCGTCGAGGACACCGTCGACGAGGTCCGCGATCGAGAGTTCCGCGGTCGTGACGGTCAGCTCCGGGAGCTGCTCCCGCACCGCGCGCACGACCGGCGGGAGCAGGTAGTTCGCCGTGCTGGCCAGGAAAGCCAGCCGCAGGGTGCCGAGCTCGCCGCGTACCGCACGAGCGACCGTCGCGACCGCGGCGTCGGCGCGGGCGAGCACCGCACGTGCTTCCGGCAGGAAGAGTTCGCCGATCGCAGTGAGCCGAGTGCCGCGGGCGTCACGGTCGAAGAGTTTCGCGCCGAGTTGGCGTTCCAGCACGGTGATCTGTTGGGACAGCGACTGCTGCGCGATGTGCAGGGCCGCTGCCGCGCGCGTGAAGCTCGTCGTCTCGGCGACGGCGACGAAGTAGCGCAGCTGCCGCAGCTCAGGGGTCACAGGCTGAGACTGTAGCCCGCCAGCGAACCGGTGTTGGCGGCCCACGGCAGGTGCGCGCCACGATCGGAGGCGGAAGAAACCACTGGAGGGACTGCTCAATGACCGAGGAAACCGACGGCCGCGTCTGGCTGATCACCGGATGCTCGAGCGGCTTCGGCCGCGAACTCGCCCAGGCCGCGCTGGCCGCGGGGGACCGGGTCGTCGCGACCGCCCGCAAACCGGAGACGCTCGCCGACCTCGCCGACGCAGGCGGGAACCGGGTGCGCACGGCTGCGCTGGACGTCACCGACCCGGCGCGGATCGACGCCGCGGTGCGGACCGCGCTGGACGGATTCGGCCGGATCGACGTGCTGGTCAACAACGCCGGCCACGGCTCGGTCGGCGCGGTCGAGGAACTGACGCTGCCCGATCTGCGCGCGGTGCTCGAGGTGATGTTCTTCGGCGCGGTCGCGATGACCAAGGCCGTCGTCCCGCTGCTGCGGGAACAGAGGAGCGGCACGATCGTGCAGATGAGCTCGATGGGCGGGCTCCTCGCGCCGCCCGCGTTCGGGGCTTACTGCGCGGCGAAATTCGCGCTGGAAGGCCTGTCCGAGGCGCTCGCGGCGGAGGTCGCGCCGCTCGGGATCAAAGTGCTGATCGTGGAGCCGGGCGCGTTCCGGACGTCGTTCGGCGGCGCGGCGATGCACCGCTCCCGGGCGATCGACGCCTACGCCGAGTCGACTGCGGCCACTCGCGCCGCGATCGAGGGGATGGACGGGACCCAGCCCGGTGACCCGGCGAAAGCGGCGGCGGCGATCCTTCGCGCGGTGAACGCGCCGGACGCACCGCTGCGGCTTGCGCTCGGCGCGGACGCCGTGGACGCGATCCGCGGCAAGATCGCCGCGCTGAGCAAGGATCTCGACTCCTGGGAGACGGTCAGCCGGGCCACCGCGCTGGACTGAGGACTGGTGGCCGCCCGCGCGGGCGGCCACCAGCTCGGATCACGGGTAATTCGGGACGTCGACCGGCTTGGTGCCGTCCGGGGTCGCGTCGCCCGTGTCGTTCACGACGTGGGTGATCGTGCCGCGGTGGTTCAGCGACACGGTGAGCAGGCTGTGCAGTTTCACCCCGCCGTTCTGCGGCACCTCGAACGCGTGATAGCTCGAGACGGCCGGGTTGGTGTCGAAGAAGCAGTAGCTGCCCAGGCCCCACGCCTCGTGCGACGTCACGTTCGCGCCGACCTTGTACGCGGCGTACCCGGCGGTGCCGGGCGCGGAATTCCACGAAGCCTGATCCGGGACGTCGTAAGGCATTTCGTTCTGGAAGAAGATCGTCTTCCCGTTCTGGCCGTTCCACACGACCTGGAACTTCTGGTAGTGCTCCACGAACAACCCGGTCGCGGTCACGTTGTCGCCGTTGACGAGCACCCCGGTGTCGGCGGTGTTCGTGGTCCAGCCGACGGTCCCGCTGTCGCCGTGGTCGGCGCGCCACGCCCAGACGTGGTCGACGATCGTGTCGTCGCTGTTCACGACCAGGCTGGTGGTCGCTTTCCCGGCCAGATCGCCGCCGACGCGGAAGAACACGTCCTGCAGCGACGTCGGATTCGCCGCGTGGCTCGTGTGCTTGCCGCTTTCGCCGACGGTCAGCAGGGACTGCGAATTCTGGGTGCCCGCGTCGAACAGCAGGCCCTTCACCCGCACACCGTCCACATCGGACACATGCATCGCGTCGACGCCGTTGTCCGGGATCAGCGTCGGGTAGCCGATGCCGAGCACCGTCGTGCCCGGGCGGGTCACGTTCAGCGTCTGGTCGAGGTGATAGGTGCCGGGGGTGAAGAACAGGTTGCAGCCGGAGTCGAGGGAGCTGTTGATGCTCTCCGCGGTGTCGCCGGGCTTGACGACGCGGAACTGGCTCATCGGGACGGAATCGCCGGGCGTGCCGCCGTTCGCCCAGCTCGGACCGGACGCGTTCGTGCGCAGGGACGGCAGGAAGACGCGGTAGTTGCCGCCGTCGTCCACGTACAGGTACGGCACGTCGCGCGACACCGGCGTGGTGTCGAGCGTCGTTTCCGGCGGGCTCGGGAACGAGTTGGCCGGCGCGCCGGTGGTGCCGGAGAAGACCATGTTCCAGACGCCGCCGTCCCAGCTGCCCAGCGCGGAATCCCGCGTGTACCACTGCTGCTGCGAAACGGACGCGGCCTGCCCGGACACACGGGTGTCGGCGACGTAGCCGCCGCTCGCGTAGCCGTAGCTGGCCGGGTACAGCTGCAGTCCGCCCTTGACGTCCATCCGGCGGAACGGCGCGGCCTGCGACACCGCCCAGCGGTCGCTGCCGCTGGACGGCGTCACGGCCATGTTCTCCGCCGACCGCCAGAAGTTCTGCAGTGCGGAACCCTGGTCGGACTGGTTGAAGGCGTCCACGGTGATGTCGCCGTTGATCTGGACGTCGTCCGGATTCTGTCCGAGGCCGGCGACCGAGGTGTAGAAGCCGACGTTGTCGTGCACCGCGTAGGTGCCCGGTTTGAACAGGTGCGCGACGCGGCCCGAGCCGAACTGCGCGGTCTGCGTGTCCTTCTGCGCCTCGAAGTCCTTGTCCAGCTGGGCCTGGATCGTCGCGGAAGGCATTCCCGGGTCGAAAATGTGCACGTTCGGCCCGAAGTCCGGCTGGTCGGACTGGCCGGTGCAGCCCGCCTGCCCGGACGCTGGGTCCGCGGCGGCGGGGACGGCGAGACCGGCCGCGGCGAGCAGGGCCAGCGCGAGCAGGGCAGGTCCGCGGGATCGGGACGGCCGCCCGGGCGGTCGGGAAGTCCGGTTCATGTGGGGACACCTCCGGCGGTAGGGAATTTGCCCACCAGTTTGTGGTTGGCAACAACAAATTAAACGGCCCCGCCTGTGTCGCCGGTCACAACTCGGTCACAGTTGTCTGGACCACTCGCGCCATTCCGGGTGCCGGAATCGTGATCACTTCCGGGTGACGCAGCCAGCCCCGGGCGGCGTTGTGCCCCACGATGGGCCGTGGACCTGCCACCGTGAAGATCGGAGTCTCGGTGACCCGGACAGCAACGGACAAACCCCGGCGGCTCGGCTTCGCCGCCGCCGCGTCGGCCATGGCGATGGTGTGCGGCGTCGCGACCGCCGGACCGGCCGCGGCCGCGGACTACTCGAAGGCCGGCGAAAATGTGGCTGGTTCACAAATTCTGCGGCACGAGGGCGTGCGGAGCGGGACCCCGCGGCTCGACCCGGCGACCGGTCAGACCCTCGGCCACGACGTGAGCGGACACCAGGGCGCGGTCGACTGGGGCCAGGCCGCGGGCGCGGGCGCCCGGTTCGCCTACGTCAAGGCGACCGAGGGCACCGGATACGTGAGCCCGCAGTTCGACCAGCAGTACAACGGCGCGCACGACGCGGGCCTGGTCCGCGGCGCCTACCACTTCGCCCGCCCGGACGTCTCCAGCGGAGCCGAACAAGCCGACTACTTCATCGCCCACGGCGGCGCGTGGCGCGGCGACGGCACGACGCTGCCGGGCGCGCTGGACATCGAATACAACCCGTACGGGGACGCCTGCTACGGCAAAAACCCGGCCGACATGACCGCGTGGATCGCCGACTTCACCCAGCGCTACCTGGCGAAACAGCGCCGCAGCGCGATCATCTACACCTCGACGTCCTGGTGGAAGCTCTGCACCGGCAACGCGGACGGGTTCGGCGACACGAACCCGCTCTGGCTCGCCCGGTACGCGCCGGAAATCGGCGAGCTCCCGGCGGGCTGGGACAAGCAGAGCATCTGGCAGTTCTCGCGGACCGGCAGCCTGCCCGGCGACCAGAACTACTACAACGGCCCGATGAACCGGGTGGAGGCGCTCGCCAGAGGAGGCGGTTCGTCGGCGTGATCGCCGGAAAAGCCGTACCGGGGAGGGTCCCGGCGTAGTTGGATCGCCGGGTGACTTTCGCGATCGGACTCTTCGACCTCTTCACCTACGCGATCCCGGGCGCCCTGCATCTGGCGGTCCTGGCCTATCTCGCCGGACGGCTGCACTGGGTCGACGTGGGCACCGTCGCCCGCGGGCCGGGCGCGGTGGTCGTGATCGGGATCGTGGTGGCGAGTTATCTGCTCGGGTACCTGGCGTATCCGCTGGGCGCGCGGGCAGCGCGGTGGCTGCCGCGGCGGCGGAAGCGGAACGCGCGAGAGGAATTCCTGCGCCGGAACCCCTCCGCGCGCGGCCAGGCGTTCGTCGAGGCGGACTCGTTTCTCCTGCTCTCAGCGCTGCAACTGCACGACGCCGACGCGGCGATGGAGGCGACCCGGCTGCGCACCGCAGGGCTGATGCTGCGCAACTCCAGCCCGGCGATGGCTTTCGGTTTCGTGGCGTCGGTGGTGGAACTGATCGTCGGGCCGCATCGGGTGTTCGCCGCGTGCGCTGCGGTGCTGTTCGCGGTGACAGGCCCGGCGCTGATCGCGCAGGGACGGTTGATGACGCACTGGGCGAGCGTGAAGACGCTGGAACTCAGTTTTTGGGTGCCGGAGGTGGAGGAGACGCTGGCGGCCAGGCAGAAGACGGAGCGACCTTGATGCGTTCGACGAGCGCGGGGTCGTCGAAGACAGTCACCCCCGCGATCCCGTCCCGTCGGACGTCGAGCACCGCGACGCCGAACGGTTTCCCCTGCCAGCGGACGACGGCTGCGGGCTGACCATTGACGACCGCTCGGTCCATCCGCCAATCGCCGGGACTGCCCACGGCAGCGGCGAACACCTGGGAACAGTCGCCCATGCCCTTGAACCAGGTCCGGCTCGGCAGCAGCTCCAGCGTCGCGTCGGCGCGAAGCACGTTCGTCAAGCCGGAGACGTCCGCGCTCTCGAAGGCGGTGACGTACGCGTCGAGCAGCCGCCGCGCCTGCGGGGAACTGGGCTCGACGACGTCCTCGGGACCGGACTTGACCTCGGCCAGCCGCGCCCGGGCGCGTTGCAGGCTGCTTTTGACCGCGGCGACGGACATATCCATCATCTCGGCGACCTCGGCGGCGGGGAACGCCAGCACCTCGCGCAGCAGCAGCACCGCCCGCTGAGCGGGAGGGAGCGTCTGCATCGCGGCGATCAACGCCAGCCGCAAGTCCGCGCGGTCGCCGGGGAACGGCTCGATCCACGTTTCCGGCGGCAGCACGTCCGGTTGTGCGTCGTCGGCGGGCGCACCGATGCCCGAGGGCAGGGCGCGCCGCCCGCGGTCCCGGACGGCGTTGAGGCACACGTTGGTCGCGATGCGGTGCAGCCAGGTGCGCACCGACGACCGCTCTTCGAAGCCGTCCCAGGCTCGCCAGCCGCGCAGATAGGTCTCCTGGACCGCGTCCTCGGCCTCGTGCCACGACCCGAGCAGCCGATAGCTGTGCGCCAGCAGCTCGCCGCGGAGCGGGGCCGCCGCTCGTTCGAAATCCGTCACCGGACCAGTGTCGACCGCAGCCACGATCCCGCCTTCCCAACCGCCTCGTCGGCCACGGCGGTGTTGCCGGCCGCCATCTGGAACGTGTGGACCTGGCCGGGGAATTCGTCGAGGCGGACCTCGACGTCGGCTTCTCGCATCCGCCGGGCCAGCTCCCTGCTGTCGTCCAGCAGGGATTCTTCGGCACCGGCCTGAAGATATGTCGGCGGAAGCCCGTGCAGGTCCGCGTGCAGGGGCGCCGCGAGCGGGTCGCGCGGATCCGCTCCGGCCAGGTAACCGGCGGCCAGCCCGCGGACTAGTTCTCGGGTGAAGAACGGGTCGCTGCCGGTGTCGTATGTGGTGCCGTCAGCTTCGAGGTCGGTCCATGCCGACAGCAGCAGCAAGGACGCGGGCATCGGCAGGTCCTCGTCTCGGGCACGTGCTGCGAGGCCGACTGCCAGCGTCGCTCCGCAGGAGTCGCCAGCGATGGCGATCGGGCCGGATTCGCTGGTGAGCAGCCATCGATAGGCCGCCGTGACGGTGTCGAGCTGGCTGGGGAACACGTGCTCCGGGGTGAGGCCGTACTCGACGGCGAACGTGCTGACCTCGGCTGCCCTCGCCAGGTGGCCGAACATCCGGCGGTGGATAGCGGCCGATCCGCCCACGAATCCGCCGCCGTGGATCGCCAGGATCGCCGGACCGGCCAGCGCGTTCGGCGGACGCAGCCACAGTCCGGCCGGTGCCGCTATTGCCTCGACCGCGACGTCGCCGGGTTCTGTCGCGAGCGTTTCCCAGGCAGGGGTTTGCTGACCGCGCGCCCGTGCTTCCCAGAGCGCGCGGTTGGGGTCCTGCGTTGTTGTGGTCATGACGGATAGACCCCGGGCGGCCCGGAAAGGAATCGGTCAGCTGCTGGCGGGTTCGCGCCAGATCAGGCTGGCGTCGAGCGCTGTCGTGAGGCAGGTGATCGTTTGCCGGGTGGCTTCGTCGTTGACGTGCTCGGGGAGCCAGGCACAGGCGAGGTAAGCGGCGGCGAGGTCGGCGGTAGCGGAGCCGGCGGCGAGGCATTCCTCGATCTGAGCGAGAGAGGAGCCGGTGCCGGAGGGGAAGCGCGCGCGGTGATCGCGGCGGGCTCGGCGGGGACGCGGTGGACCTGGCTGGTGGCGAGGGCGTCGCTCTCGGCCGGGTCGAGGTCGCGGGCGTCGGCGAGCACGACGCTGGTGTCCGGGACGGGGCGCAGGCCGAGCGTGTCGTCGAACAGGCCAGGTGCGGCCGGTCAACATGGACAGTGCCATCCGCCGATGTAGCTGCTGGGGGAGATGGCGGGAGTGGTGAAGTTGCCGTGGGTGTCCAGCCACAGCACTGCCAGGTCGCGGTGGCGTTGCTGCACCGCGGCTACGGCGGCGCGGCTGGTGGGACAGTCGCCGGCGGCGAGACAGGGAGACGAAGCGGGGTCAGAGCCGTGCCCCGGGGAGAGCGGTGTCGGACGCGTCGTTACTGCACCGCGTTCGTGCTGGCGGAGGTCCCGGCCGCGACGGGAAACCGCGGCCGGGATTCCACAAAGGACAGTCTCAGCGACCCCGGAACCGCGCGGCCAGCGCCGCGATCGGGGAGCGTCGTCCTCGCAGCGGGACTTCGCCCGAGGTGATGTCTGCCAGCAGCGTGGCTACCGTTTCCCGGGCGCACGTCCGGTTCGCGCCGATTCCGCCCGACGGGCCGCGCTTGATCCAGCCCACGACGTACGCGCCGGTCCGGCCCTCGACCCGTCCCGCGGTGTTCGGGATCGTTCCGGCCGCCTCGTCGAACGGCAGGCCCGGCACCGGACGACCCCGGTAGCCGACGGCGCGCACGACCTGGCCGGCGGCGATCTCGACCGGTTCGGAAGGGCCTTCGACCCGCAGGCCGCGCACCTGCCGGTCGCCGGTGATCTCGACCGGGGCCGAGTGGAAGCGCAGCACGATTCGGCGGGGGCCGTCCGCGGGCGGGGCGGTCCAGTCGACCGTCTCGCGGTCCAAGTCCCGCAGCAGCGCGGCTTTTCCGGTGCCCGCATCGATCGCGGCGGTGGTGCGCGGGTCTTCGGCGTCGACGACGAGCGGCACGGAAGACCGCTGCGCCAGCGCGATCAGTTCGGGGGAGGTGTAGGCGGCGTCTTCCGGGCCGCGCCGGGCCAGCAGCACGACTTCGCGGACCTTGCTGGAGCGCAACCGTTCCAGCGCGTGCGGAGCGATGGTCGTGCCGTCGAGATCGTCCGGGTCGGCGGTGAGGATCCGGGCCACGTCCAGTGCGACGTTGCCGGTGCCGATCAGCACCACCCGCTCCGCGGAGAGGTCGACCGCGTCCGCGGGGACATCCGGGTGGCCGTTGTACCAGGCGACCACCGTCGTCGCGGCGAGGCTGCCGGGCAGATCCTCCCCGGCGAGGCCGAGGGTGCGCGCGGACGAGGCGCCGATCGCGTAGATCACGGCGTCGTGGCGTTCGGCCAGTTCGTCCACCGTCACGTGGCGGCCCACCTCGACGCCGAGCTTCAGCTTCAGCCGCGGGTGGTCGTGGAACCTCGAGAAAGTCTCGCCGATCCGCTTCGTGTCCGGGTGGTCCGGGGCGACGCCGAAGCGCACGAGACCGCCCGCGACCGGCAGCCGGTCGATCAGCGTGACGCGCGCGTTGGTGTGCAGCAACAGGTCTTCCACCGCGTACATCCCGGCCGGGCCGGTGCCGACGACCGCGACGTCCGCGGGCTCGAGGTCGCTCGGGATGTCCCGGTCGAACGTCGGCGGGCCCCAACGGTGGAAGTTGGGCGCCGGGTTCGCGGTGACCTGCGGGCGGTCGGCGAAGAAGTCCGCGTTGATCCCTGCGTACACCTTCATCGAGTCGGTCAGCAGGTCCACCGGGAAGATCGCGTCGACCGGGCACGCGTCGGCGCACGCGCCGCAGTCGATGCAGGACGCCGGGTCGACGTAGAGCATCTCGGTGGTGCCGAAGTCCGGCTCGTCCGGCGTCGGGTGGATGCAGTTGACCGGGCAGACCGACACGCACGTCGCGTCGTTGCAGCAGGTCTGGGTGATCGCGAAGGCCATGTCAGATCAGATTCGCCCGCTTGTAGAACACCAGCGCCGGCTTCGTGAGCAGCCCGCACGAGCCGAGGAACTCCATCAGCCCGGCACAGCTCGAGCGCATCATGGACTTGTGGTGCTCGTTGGCCTTCGCCTCGCGCAGCGCGCGCTCGGCGTCCAGCCCGGCGTTCTTGTACACGTCGCGGTTGACCATGCTGCTGACGATGAAGTACGACGCGATCGCGATGACCAGCGCGTTGAACTGACGGCGCACGGCTCCCGCGCCCTCCAGCTGCTCGCGCGTCTCCTCGCGGGCGAACTTCATGTGCCGCGACTCTTCGACGACGTGGATGTTGTTGATGGTCCGCACGAACGGGACCACGCGCTCGTCGCGCATCCAGTCACGCTGCATCACGTCGAGCACCTCTTCGGCGACCAGGATCGCCGCGTACGCCGCTTCGCCGCCGGCGACCGCCTTGAAAACGCGGCCCAGTTCGACGGCGAGCCGGCGCGGCCGGTACGGGGGAGCGCCGAGCTTCTGCGCGCCGCGGGCGAACATGATCGAGTGGCGGCATTCGTCGGCGATCTCAGTGAGCGCCCACTGGAACGCCGGGTCGGTCGGGTCCTTGGCGTAGAAATCGCGCAGCACCATCTGCTGCAGGATCATCTCGAACCAGATCCCGGTGCTCGCGACCGACGCCGCCTCCTGGCGCGTCAGCTCCTTCTGCTGCTCCGGGGTCATCTCGGCCCAGTAGCTCGTGCCGTAGAGCGTGCTCCACTCCGGGCTGGCCCCGTGGAAGTCCTTGTCCAGCGGGGTTTCCCAGTCGACCTCGGTGGCCGGGTCGTAGGACAGGGTCGCGGAGGAGTCGAGCAGCCGCTGCGCGGTCTCGTGCCGGCCGGACGGGGCTGCTTCCGGTGCTCGTTGCACGTCTGCGCTGGTCATTCGGTCCTCCCTGAGCGACATTGATTAGGCGTTACCGCGGTTCACTGTTACCAAAGGTAACACCTATCTGGCCGTATCGCGAGAGGCACCGGCGAACGGGGTGTCGTCCGTTCGGGCAATCGGCCCGGGAAGGGGGCGCTGACCTGGCAGGATGAGCCAGGAACGCCTCTCCTGACCTCGGAGGAAACGCTGTCGTGACGCAACCGCCGCAGCCCGGCCAGCCGCCCTATCCCGGCGCGGGGTCGCAGCAGTACTCGCCGTTGCCGCCTGCTTACGGCGGGCAGTCGCCTTACAGCGGTCAGTTCGCGACGCAGCCGCCGATGCCGCAACCGTCGGCACCGCAGACCGCGTATTTCGGGGCCGCTGCCGTCGCCGCCGCGACGTTGGCCTCGGTCATCGGCCTGGTCGCCACGATCGGCTTCATCGTGGCCGTCATCCGGATGATCGACCATCCGTCGTCGAGCAGGCTGCTTTCCAACGGGATCGCCGGCGCGGCGGACCTAGCGATCGCGGCCCTCACAGTCGCCGGCGCGATCGGACTGTTCAAGCGTTCTCCGGCGGGCCGCATCTGCGTGCTCGTCGGCAGCAGCTTGGCGATACTGGACATCGTCGTCTTCATGCTCGTCGGTCTCGGTTCCAGTTTCGTCCGGAGGAGCGCGCCGCCGACCCTGCAGATGACGTTCCCGAGCGGCTTCCTGTGGCTGATCGTGCCGGTCGCCGCGCTGGTGCTGGCCGCGCATCGCGCGACCGGCGCGTGGCTGCTGCCGAAAACCCCGCCGCCGCCGTACCACCCCGGCTGGTGACCGGCCGCGAAGAAATCCTCCGCACCCCGCGGCTGCGGCTGACCACCTGGGTGCCGGAGGACCTGGACGATCTCGCCGAACTGCACGCCGACCGGGCGGTGATGCAGCACATGACGACCGGCCCGCAGACCCGCGCGGCAACCCGCGAACGGCTGGAGACGTTCATCGCCGAACACCGGGCGCGGGGCTGGTCGAAATGGCGCGTCGAAGGTGCGTCGGCATTTCTCGGCCGGGCCGGGTTCGGCCTCGCGCACGGCAGCGGACACCGGGAAGTCGGCTATCTCCTGGCGCGCACGGCGTGGGGCGCGGGGCTCGCCACTGAGCTGACGCGGGCGCTCCGGCAGTGGCACGAAGACCACCCGGACCCCGCTCTCGCAGCGGAACTTCGGGCGTATGTGCTGCCCGGCAACGCGGCGAGTTGCCGCGTGCTCGAGAAAGCAGGCTTCCGGGAGATCGGCGAGGAGGACGGACAGCTCGTCTTCGAATCAGGCGGTTCCTGACCGGCGCAACCTCGGCAACACCGCTAGCCACAGCAGAACGGTCGCGACCCCGTACGCCACTGTCATAGTCAGGCTCATCGACAACGGCGTGGTCCCACCCAGCGACACGAGCGGCGCGACGATCGGCCCGATCGCGAACGACGACGTCCCCAGCAAGGCCGCCGCGGTTCCTGCTCGCCGGCCATGGTCGGCCACGGCGAGCGCGTTGCCGTTCGCCTGCGTGGTCCCGCCCGCGAACATCACCAGCGCCAACGGAATCAGCAACGCCGCCAGCCCGGCCCCGAACAACACCGCACCCAGCATCGTCACGGCCGCCGCCGTGGTGAAGGTCGTGCCCAGCACGTACATCCGGACCGGCCCGGCACGCCGCACCGCCGCCCGGTTCGCCTGCGCGCCGAGCACCGACATCACCGCGTTCGCCGCGAAACACGCGCTGAACAGCTGCGGCGACAACGAGAATCCGTCCTGCAGCACGAAACTGATCGACGCCAGGTAGGTGAAGAACGCCGCTCCGCCGCAGGTGCTGACCAGCAGGAATCCCACGAAAAGCGGGTCTTTCAGCAACACCCGGAACTCGCCGCTGTCGCTGCGCCGACGGCGGGCCTCGCGCGGCAGGCTCTCCGGCAACGCGGTCGCGGCGACGATCAGCAACGCCGCTCCGATCCCGGCGAGGACGCCGAAGATGCCGCGCCACCCGACGACCGCCGCCAGCTGTCCGCCGACCACCGGAGCCACGATCGGCGCGAGCGCCCCGACGGTGGTCAGCAATGCCAGCAGCCGCACCAATTCGACGCCCTCGGCTAGGTCTCGGGCCACGGCCAACGACAGAACGATTCCGGCCGAACCGCACAGCCCTTGGAGGAATCTCGCCGCGAGCAGCACCTCGATCGACGGCGCGAAGGCGCAGACCAGGGAGAGCACGGTGAACAGCCCGATCCCGGCCAGCAGCGGACGCCGCCTGCCGAACCGGTCGCTCAACGGGCCCACGACGAGCTGGCCGAAGGCGAGCCCGAGCATGCACACCGACATGGTCGCCTGGGCGAGGCTCTCCCCGGCGCGGAGGTCGTCGGCGAGTCGCGGGAGGGCGGGCAGGTACAGGTCCATGGAGATCGGGCCGAAGACCTCCAGCAGCCCCAGCACGATTGCCATTCGGAACGCGGTTGGACGTCTCTTCGCCGGTGCTTCAGTTTGCAGTGGCTTCATCCGGCACGCAGGATCCGGTGCAGCCACGAAAGCCGGGTCGCGACTGCGGAGCGGGAGACCTCCGCATCGGGGGAGAAACCGGCGAAGCCGTGGTAGCCGCCAGCCCAGACGTGCAGTTCTGCCTGTCCGCCCGTCGCCCAGATCCGCAGGGCGTACTCGGTCGTCTCGTCCCGGAAGACTTCCGCGGCTCCGACGTCCAGGTACGCGGGCGGCAGGCCGGACAGATCGGTCATTCGCGCCGGGACCGCGTAGGGCGAGGCTGCGTCGGTGCCCCGCGCCGGACCGAGCAGGGCATTCCAGCCGGTGTCGTTGTTGTTGCGGTCCCAGGCGCCTAGTCCGTCGTATTGCTGGGCGGACACGGACTCGTTGCGGTCGTCGAGCATCGGGCACGCCAGAAGCTGTCCGGCGATGGCTGGGCCGTTGCGGTCCCGGGCCAGCAGGGCGACGCCGGCCGCGAGGCCGCCGCCCGCGCTGGCGCCGGTGACGACGATTCGGGACGGGTCGATGCCGAGTTCGCTGGCGTGTTCGACTGTCCACAGCAGACCGGCGTAGCAGTCCTCGACGGCGGCTGGGGCCGGGTTTTCCGGTGCCAGCCGGTATTCCACTGAGATGCCGACCGCGCCGAACCGCAGGACGTCGTCGACCAGGCCGTCCAGGCCGAAGAATCGGTTGCCGAGCACCATTCCGCCGCCGTGGATGCTGTACAGGGCGGGCGCGTCGGCGACTCGCGAGGCGGGACGGACGACGGTGAGCACGATGTCGGGCGCGCCCTCGGGACCGGGAACGGTGCGCTCGGCCAGTTCGACCGGGCGGTCGCCGACGATTTGCTCGGCAGGCGGGATGATCGTCGCGAAATGCGCGCGGTTGGCGAGGATCGTGTCGGCGCGCAGCGGGATTCGCTCGACCAGGTCGAGGAAAGCGGCGAGTCCAGGTTCCAGTTCCGGGTCGTAGGGCACTGGCGGGACGCTCATCTGCCCGCCTTCCCGAGGATCCGGCGCAGCCACGAGTTCCGGGTTTCGAGCGCGGCCTTGCTGATCGGCCAGTCCGGCACGTACATGTCGAACCCGTGGAAGGCACCCGCCCACACGTGCAGTTCGGCCTGACCGCCGGTCGCCCAGATGCGGAGCGCGTACTCGGTGTCCTCGTCGCGGAACGGCTCCGCGCTGCCGACCTCGATGAACGCCGGGGGCAGGCCGGACAGGTCGGTCGCGCGGGCCGGGGCGGCGTAGGGGGAGACATCGTCGGTGCCGACCGCGTCGCCCAGCAGCGACTGCCAGCCGGCGAGGTTGGCTTCCCTCGTCCACGTGCCCAGGCCGGGGTACTGCTGGCTCGCGATGGTCGTATTGCGGTCGTCGATCATCGGGCACAGCAGCAGCTGACCCGCGATGGCCGGGCCCTTTCGATCACGGGCGAGCAGCGACACCGCCGCGGCGAGACCGCCGCCCGCGCTGCCGCCCATCACCACGACGCGCGACGGGTCGATGCCGAGTTCGCCCGCGTGCTCGACTGTCCACACGAGACCGGCGTAGCAGTCCTCGACCGGCGCGGGGTGCGGGTGTTCGGGCGCGAGCCGGTATTCGACGTTCACCGCGACGACGTTCAGCTCCAGCACCAAAGCCAGCAACCGGGGGACGTCCATGTTGCGGTGGCCGACCATCATGCCGCCGCCGTGGATGTTGTAGAGCGCGGGCAGGGCGCCGTCGCTCTCGCGCGGGGAGAGGATGGTGATTTCCAGGTCCGGCGCGCCTTCCGGGCCGGGGATGGTCTGCTCGACGACGGTGACCGGCGCGTCGCCGACGGCTTCCGCGGCGGGCGGGAACATCTCGGCCATCGCGCGGCGCAGGCCGGGGATCGTCTCCGGGGTGAACGGCGGCGCGTCGGCCGGGACGATCTCGGCGAGCGCGGGCTCGATCTCCGGGTCGAACGGGACGGGGGGATAGGTCAAGACAGCCTCCTCGGCGAGGGCGGATTGGTGGTGGTTCAGGGACCCTCGGGATCGACGGCGTCGCGGTCCGCCCAGAACGGCTCCACCAGCGCGCGGATCTGCTCGGCCCCGACCTGCTCGACCAGCTCGACCGCGGCGAGGTTGTCCTCCAGCTGTTCCATCCGGGTCGCGCCGAAAAGGGTCGTGACGTTCGCGGGATGCGTCAGCGTGAACGCGACCGCGAGCCGGGCCGCGCTCGTGCCGAGTTCCTCCGCGACCTTCACGACCTTGGGCGCGTCGCGGACGATGCGTTTGCGGACGTCGCCCGGGTCGCGGCCGATCTCGCGGGTCAGCTTGGTGCGCCCGGCGAGGATGCCGCCTTCGAGGACGTCGGAGGCCTGCATCACGAAACCGTCGGCGAACAGCCGGGCGAACGGTTCGCCGTCCGGAATGGACCGGCGGCCGATGCTGTACTTAAGCTGCGCGATCTGCGGTCCGGGCACCTGCAGGGCCTCGGCGATTTCGCGCAGCCGCGCGATGTTCCCGGCCGACCAGTTGTTCACGCCCCACGCCCGGATCAGGCCGGACCGAGTCAGCCCGGCGAGGTCTTCGACCAGATCCTCGAGGGCGACGTCGTCGCGGCGCAGGTCGCCGAGGATGACCAGGTCGGCGACGTCGAAACCACCGCGCAGGAACGCGTTTTCCAGCTGCGGCCGGAATCCCTGGTCGCTGAAGCCTTCGATCCACAGCTTCGCCGAGACCAGGTAGTCCTCGCGCCGGATGTGCGCGGCACGCATGATCGCGCTCCACAGCACGTCGGTGAACACCGGCGGGTGGCCGGGCCTGCCGTAGACGCCGACGTCGAACAGGTTCACGCCGGCCTCGACCGCGGCGCGGACCATCGCGACCGCGTCGGCGAAATCCATCCGGTCGTAGGTATGCCACGAACCGAGCGACAGCAGCGAAACGTCCAAACCGGACCTGCCGACCTTGCGGCGGGGCAGCGGCGAGGATGCGGACACGAGACCTCCTTGGCTCGTAAGGGAAGGGTGATCAGGGAAGACGGGGATCGACGACGGCTTTCGTCTCGTCCAGCCGGTGCATGGCCTCGATCCGCTCGCTCGCGCCGGACAGGCCGACCGGGCTGCCGAACAGCCGGTCCCACGGCATCCGGGAGGCGAACGAGCCGAAGAACTCGATCGCATGGTGGTAGTCGGCGATGTCGCCGTTGAGCGAGCCGACGACGGTCAGCTCCTTGCCCATCACCGTGCCGAGCGGGACCGGCGTCGGCTCCGGCCCGGTGCTCCCGACGATCACGACCCGTCCGCGCTGTGCCGCCATCGCGACTGCCTCGCGGCCGATCGACGGCGCACCGGCGAAGTCCAGTACGAGGTCACCGCCGCGGCCGCCGGTCAATTCGGTGACGCGCTCGACGATCGCGTCCGAACCCCCGGCGACGTCGACCACCTCGTCGGCACCGAACTCCTTCGCCAGCTCAAGTCGCGATGCGGGCGCGCCGACGGTGGTGACGCTGCCCGCCCCGCTCAGGTGCGCGACCGCGGTGGCGAACAGGCCGAGTGCGCCGGATCCCTGCACCACTACGCGAGATCCGGGCCGGACGCCGCCGACGCGGTCGAACGCGCGCAGCACGGTTTTCGCCGCGCACCCGGCCATCGCGGCCCACGTGTCGGGCACCTCGGCGGGCAGCAGCAGCTTCGCCGCGCCCGGGACGACGTAGGCGTATTCGCACAACCCGGCGGTCGCGAACGGCGGGACGTCGGACCGCTGCAGGAATCCGTAACCGCGCCGCGAGCACGCGACCGGCTCACGCAGCACAGTGCAGCCGTAACATTCGCCGCAGGTCGATTCGGACCAGCCGATCCTCGCCCCGACAGCGATCTCCCGGCCGAGTGCGTCGCGCGTGTCCGGTCCGGCCGCGACCACTTCGCCGACCATCTCGTGGCCCAGCACCATCGGCAGCATGCCTGGAAAACTCATCTTCCCGGACCAGATCTCCACGTCCGTGCCGCACAGCGTCGCGCACGAGACGCGGACCAGCGCCGCCCCGGCCTCGAGCGCGGCGGGCAGCGGGAGTTCGGTCAGCTCCAGCGGCGCGCCGTGCTCGGTCAGCACCGCGGCGCGGGTGGAAGTCGGGACGGTCATGGGAAACCTTTCCGGGGACTGGCGGGCCCTGAGCGGCCGTGTGATGGGTTAGTCTACGGACGTCGACAAAAATGTCGAGTCCCCGAATCCCTCCAGGAGCGCCTGTGCCGACCTCAGTTGCGGACCTCGTCGTGCGGGCAGCGGCGGTGCACACCATGGCCGGCGCCGCGCCCGCGACCGCGCTGGCGGTGCGGGACGGACGCGTGCTGCGCGCCGGAACCGACGCCGACGTGCGGGAGCTGATCGGCCCCGGCACGAAGGTGCTCAACCTCGGCGACCGCGCGGTGCTTCCGGGCATCAACGACGCGCACCTGCACGGCGCCTGGCTCGGCGCGCTGTGGCCGGCCACCCTCTTCGCCGACGACGGCACGCCCGGAGCCGGCCCGGAAAAGCCGCTGCGCACCGCCGCCGAACGCCGGGCGGCGATCCTCCGTGCGGGCGAAATCCTTGCCGCACTGGGCATTACGAGCTATACCGAACCCGGTCTCGGTCCGGGGGAGGACGACGGGCGCATCGGCGCGTTCGGCATGTCCGTCGTCGAGCAGTACCGGGAACTGGCCGCCGAAGGTCTCCTGCGGGCACGGGTGACCGCGCTCTGGCTGTACGGCGAACTCGACGGCCCGAGCACCTTCGACACCTTCCGCACCGGACTGACCACAGTGGACGGATCGAGCCCGGACCCGCGCCGGCTGAACTTCCGCGGGGTGAAGATCTTCGCCGACGGCATCCCGCCGATGCGCTCGGCCTACACCCACCACTGTTACGCCGACGGCAGCCACGCCCACCTGCTCGTCGGCGGCGCGGACGACCCGGAGCGCGAGGAAAACTTCACCCGGATGGTCCTCGCCGCGCACGAGGCCGGGCTCCAGGTCGGGGTGCACGCGACCGGAGACCGGGCGATCGAGCTGATGCTGGACGCCGTCGAACGGGCCCGGGAAGAACGCGACGTCGATCTCGGGCACTACGTCATCCACGGCGACCTGGTGAACGCGGCGCAGCTCAAGCGGATGGCCCGGCTGGGGGTCGGGCTGTCCGCTCAGGCGGGGATCGCGGTGCGGACCGCCGGGGTAGTCGACACGGCGCTGGGGCTGGGCAGCTCGGAGACCGCGTGGCCGCTTCAGGAGGCACTGGACGCCGGGGTTCCGCTGTGCCTGACATCCGACGCGCCGGTCCTGCCGCCGGACTGGCGCAAGGAAATCGCCGCGGCGGACCAGTGGATGGGCCCGGCCGAAGACGTGCGGCAGCGGATGGAAACCCTGCTGCGCTGCTACACCGTGCACCCGGCTCAGCAGGACGGTGCCGCGTCGTGGAAAGGCACGCTCGCGCCGGGGATGGCGGCCGATCTCTGCGTGCTGTCCGCGGATCCGTACGCGGTGACCCCCGCCGAGCTGCCCGAGGTCGAGGTGGACCTGACTGTCCTGGATGGACAGATCGTCTTCGAGCGCTCGGGGCTGTTCGCGTAGATGCGAGGTCCGTGAAGGACTCCTCGCGGGAATCAGATACCCGCGAGGAGCCCTTCACGGACGGCTGGCTCAGGTGAGCAGCTGGCCGCCGTCCACCGGGAGGCTCGTTCCGGTGATGTGCGCGGCGGCCGGGCTCGCCAGGAACACCACCGCGGCGGCGACGTCCTCGACCGCGGCCATCCGGCCGTCCGGGATCCGCGCCACCCACGCGTCGTGCGCGGGCGAGCCGGGCGGCATCGCGGCCGCGAGCATCGGCGTCGCGACCGGGCCGGGCGCGACCGCGTTCACCCGGATCCCGTGCTCCGCCAGTTCGATCGCGGCCCATCGGGTCAGCGCGTCCACCGCCGCCTTGCTGCTTTCGTACCCGCCCATGCCCGGCGTCGGCTGTCGTCCGCCGATCGAGGACAGGTTGACCACGACGCCCGGTTCGCCGCGCTCGACCATCCGGCGGGCGACCAGCTGCGTCATCAGGAACGTGCCGTGCACGTTGGTCGAGAGAATGCGCAGCAGGTCCGCGCCGGGCAGGTCCAGCAGCCGGCCGTGGACGCTCAGGAGGCCGGCGTTGTTGACCAGGACGTCGATCGGACCGACCTCGTCGAGGGTCGCGGCGATCGCGGTTTCGTCGGTGATGTCCACCCGGATTCCGCGCCCGCCCAGCGGTTTCGCGGCTTCCTCGGCACCGTCGAGGTCGGCGAGCACCACGGAATCGCCGGCCTGGGCGAAGGCGGCTCCGATCGCGCGGCCGATGCCGCCGGCGCCTCCGGTGATCAGCACGGTACGGGCAGCGGGCATCGTCGTTTCCTTTCGCCGGGAGCGGGGTTCGCGGGCTTATAGTATACAAGCGTAGAAAATAAATCCCTTGACTCGCAGGAGGAATCGTGGCGACGGATCGACCTGGACTGGGCCCGGCGTTCCCGCGCGTGCCGGCGTTGTCGCTCGGCTCGTGGAACACCTGGGACCGGATGGATTTCGACGACGCGGTGGCGCTGATCGCCCGGGCGGCCGAATTGGGGCACGCCTTCTTCGACGTCGCGCACTACGACATGGGCCCGCATGCCGAGGGCTCCACCACCGACCAGATCTTCGGCCGCGCGGTGCGCGAGGCCGGACTCGCCCGTGAGGATTGGCTCTACTGCGGGAAACTTTGGCTCTGGGACTACCCGAACGTCGGCTTCTCGCAGCAGATGAACGTCTC
Organism: Amycolatopsis echigonensis; assembly: GCF_002846615.1. Classification (NCBI taxonomy): domain Bacteria; kingdom Bacillati; phylum Actinomycetota; class Actinomycetes; order Pseudonocardiales; family Pseudonocardiaceae; genus Amycolatopsis; species Amycolatopsis echigonensis. Next base: position 7,450,879 of record NZ_PJMY01000003.1, read on the forward strand.
ACTGGAACGCGTCGGCGTCGAGTCGGCCGATCTGGTCGTGGTCGGCGACTACTTCGGCGAAATCGACCTCGAGCGGGTCGTCGCGGAGGTCGCCGAGCAGATGGAGGCTGGCCGGTTTCGTGCGTGGGGCGTGAACAATTGGCGCATTGACGATCTGCGCACAGCTTTTGCCATTGCGCGCAAGAAAGGTCTCGCGCCGCCGACCTTCGCGCAGCTCAAATACGGGCTCGCGCGCCGGTCGATGGCCGAAGGCGAGTTCTATGCGCCGCTGTTCGCTTCCGGCGAGTTGACGCTGCAGGCGTCGGATATTTTCGAAGGCGGTTTGCTGGTCGGGAATCTGGAGCCGAATCGCAAGATCGGCGCGGACGTCGGCGGCATCCGTGAGAAGATCGCCGCTGCTTGGCCGACGGTGCGGCGGATCGCCGGCGAACTGGACGCGTCCCCCGCGCAGCTGGGAATTGCCTTCTGCCTGGCCAATCCCGCGACCGCGAACGTCCTCGTGGGCGTATCGCGGCTGGCGCAACTGGAGGACAACGCGGGCGCGCTCGCCTTGCTGGAACGCGTCGGCGCGGACCGGATCCGCGAGCTGACGAGGGACCTGTGGCTCGATCGCGAAGTCGCCGCCGACGGAACCTGGTGAAGGGGCTGGTGTTTTTTGTCGACGTGCGTAGACTAAAGCTCCCCGGGTTGCCCGGAGAGGCATCCCCGACGCCGTGAGGAGCCGCCACATGACGAAACCAGCGCCGGACCGCATCGTCGACATCGCCATCGGGTACATGGGCGCGAAACAGTTGTTCGCCGCCTCGCGGATCGGCTTGTTCCGCGCGCTCGCCGACGGTCCGCGCACGGCGCCGGAACTGGCCGCGGCCACCGGCAGGGGCGAGCAGTTGACCCGGATCCTCGCCGACGCGATGAACGCGCGCGGCCTGCTGGAGCGCATCGACGGCCGCTACGAGCTGGCCGAGGACGCACGGGAGTACCTCGGCGGGGGCGGCACCACGGACCTGGCGCCGTTCCTGACCTTCCTCAACGAAATCAGCTACGGGCACTGGCTCCAGTTCGACGCCACTGTGGACAGTGGCGAACCGGGCGACCTCCGGATGGACGAGGGCCGCTGGGCGACGTTCATGGCGGGCGTGATGCGCTTCAACGCGCTGCACGCGTCGATGCTCGCGCGGGCGTTCGATTTCTCGCCGTACCGCAGCATGCTCGATCTGGGCGGTTTGTCGCCGGAATTCGCGATCGGTGCGCTGCGGGCGAATCCCGCACTGACCGCCCGGTTCGTTTTCGCCCCCGAGTCCACGCAAGGGATCACTGACGCGGTGAACGCGGCCGGGCTCGCGGATCGCACGAGCATCGACCCCGCGCCGACCGAATCCGCGGCACCGGGCGGAGAGCACGATCTGGTGATGGTGAACCACGTCGTGCACCGGTTCACCGCGGAGCAGAACAGGAAAATCCTGGCCAACGCGCGCGCCGCCGCCGCGGACGGAGCGACGTTGCTGCTGCTGGACTTCTTCCTCGACGACAACGAACGGCAACGCCCGATCGACGCGCTGCACGCGGGGGAGTACTTCGTGATCGACGGAACCGTCGTCTATCCGGAGGCGGAAGTCCGCGAATGGCTCCACGGGGCGGGATGGCGCGTATGCGATGTCCTCGCACTGCCCGGAAGCCCGCGCGTGCTGGTCGCCGACGCCGTCTGAAAACGGCCTCTCGGCCGGAGATAACGAACGCATCCGGCCCGTTGATTTTTTAGCCGACAATCGTAGACTATCCGGCACCGCGGCGAGCCGGGCCGCACTCGAAGGCCCGCCGTTCCGGGCGGGGCGCCGAGCGGCCCCGCCGGCGGTCCAGCACCCTGAGAGAGGGACTCAATGACGAGGACAAGGACAGCGGCGTTGTTCGCGGCGGCCGCCGCGGCGCTGCTCGCGATCGCCGGATGCACCGGCTCGGGCGCCGCCGGGGCGGGCGCGGGCACCGACGAGCTGAAGGCGGGCGTGTTCCTCGACGTGACGTCGTGGGATCCGGCCAACGCCGACATCGGCTTCGACGGCCCGTACCTGTCCGCGGTCTACGACCCGCTGATCGCTCTGGACAAGGACGCCAAGCCGGTGCCCGCGCTCGCGAAGTCGTGGGACTGGTCGGCCGACCGGCTGACCCTGACCCTGCACCTGCGCGACGACGTCGCGTTCGACGACGGCCAGAAGTTCGACGCCGCCGCGGCGGTCGAGAACCTCAACCACCTCAAGGCGGGCACCCGGTCCGGCCAGGCGTACGTCGACGTGAAGAGCGTCGAAGCGAAAGACCCGTCAACGGTCGTGCTCACCCTGTCCGAACGCGACGACGCACTGCTCTACTTCATGGGGCTCGGACGCAGCTGGATGGCCTCGCCCAAGGCGATCAAGGCCAATTCCCTCGCCACCGGTCCGGACGGCTCCGGTCCGTACACGTTCGACAAGGCGTCCTCGCAGCCGCAGTCGCAGTACGTCTTCAAGAAGCGCGCGAAGCACTGGGACAGCGCCACCTACCCCTTCCCGACTGTGCGGCTGTTCCCGATCACCGACCAGGCGGCCAGTTTCAACGCGATGCTGTCCGGCCAGCTGAACGTCCAGTTCGCCAACGCGGCCAACCTGCCGAAGGCACAGCAGAACGGCTGGAACGTCGCGAAGAAACCGGCCTCGTGGGTCGGCGTGCAGTTCGCCGACCGCACCGGCAGCCAGGTGAAGGCGCTCGGCGACCAGCGCGTGCGGCAGGCGATCTCCTACGCCTTCGACGCGGCCGGGATCCTCAAGGCGGTGGGCAACGACGCCGGCACGGTCACCGACCAGCTGTGGCCGAGCGGCAGCGAGGTGTACGACCCGGCGGGCAACGGCAAGTACAAGACCGACCTCGGCAAGGCCAAGCAGCTGCTCGCCGAAGCGGGCTATCCGAACGGGTTCAGCCTCAAGATGCCGATGTCCACGATCTTCCAGGCGTGGCAGCCCGCCGCCGAGCAGACGTTCGGGCAGCTGGGCATCAAGGTCGACTGGCAGAACATGTCGATGCCCGACTACCAGAAGAACGCGCCGACGTACCCGATGTTCCTCGCGGTGATCGCGATGGACGGCAACGACATGGCCACGCTGACCGACCAGGTCACCTCGGCGCAGTGGTACAACCCCAAGCCGTCGGTGGACGCCTTCCCGGAGGTGAAGGCGCTCGTGCGGCAGGCGCAGCAGGCCCAGCCCGGCGCGGCGCAGACCGCGGTGCTCAAGCAGCTCAACGCCAAGCTCGTGGACCTCGCCTGGTGGAACGTCTGGTACCAGGCCGACAACCTCTACTTCAGCGTCAAGGGCATCACCGTCACGCCGATCACCGGCATGATGTTCCCGACGCTGCGGTTCATCCAGCGCGGCTGACGCGCCCGTCGTCCCGGGTCCGTCCTTTCCGGACGGACCCGGGGAGGAGCCGGAACATGCTCACATTCATCGTCAAACGCCTGGTGTCCGGGATCCTGCTGCTCGTGCTCGTCACGAGCGGCACGTTCTTCCTGGCGCACACCGCGGTGGGGGACCCGACCGCCGGGCTGCTCGGCAACAGCGCGACCCCCGCGCAGCAGGCCGCGCTGCGCGCCCGGATCGGGTACGACCGGCCGCTGCTCGCCCAGTTCTGGGACTGGCTGTCGCACGCGGTCACCGGCGATTTCGGGACTTCCTGGCGGAATTTCCAGCCGGTCGGCGAACAGATCGCGTTGCGCGTGCCGGTGACGCTGTCGGTCGTCGTCGCCGCGACGCTGCTCGCCGCGATCCTCGGCGTGCTCGTCGGGGTCGTCTGCGGCCTGCGCCCGGGCGGCGTGGTCGACCGCGTGCTGAAGCTCGCGTCGGTGGTGCTGTTCGCGCTGCCCGGGTTCTGGATCAGCCTCGTGCTGGTCACCTGGTTCGCGATCCAGCTGCAATGGTTCCCCGCGGTCGGCTACGTGTCGCCGGACCAGTCGGTGGTCGGCTGGCTGCGGTCCATCGCGCTGCCGTCGATCTCGCTGTCGCTCGGCGCGATCGTGATGATCGCCGAACAGCTGCGCAACGGCTTCCTCCAGGTCGCCAACCAGGACTTCGTCCGCACGCTGCGGGCACGGGGCCTGTCGCCGCGCCGGGTCACGACACACGTGCTGCGCAACGCTTCGCCGTCCGCGCTGACCGTGCTGGCGCTGATGTTCGTCGGCCTGCTCGGCGGCGCGGTGGTCGTGGAGATCGTGTTCAACCTGCCCGGGATCGGTAGCCTGACCCAGTCGGCGTCGCAGATTGGGGACATCCCGGTGCTGCTCGGCCTGACCGCGGTGACCGTCGTGTTCGTCGTGATCGTCAACTTCCTGCTCGACCTCGTGCTCGGGTGGGTCAACCCGAAGGTGCGCGACCGATGACCGCTGCCCCGTTCCCCGCCACGCTCGCCCCGGTGAAGCGAATTTCCCTGCTGCGCCGGTACTTCCGCCGCCCGGTCGGGGTGTTCGCGCTGGCCGTGTTCGCGCTCGTCGTGCTGGCCGCGGTGTTCGCGCCGTGGCTGGCCCCGTACGACCCGAACCACGTCGACTTCGCGCTGACCCACGCCGAACCCGGCAACGGGCACCTGCTCGGCGGAGACTCCGCCGGCCGCGACATTCTCAGCCGGCTGCTCTACGGCGCGCGGACCACCCTGTACGGCGGCGTGATCACCTGCGTCACCGGCGTCGTGCTCGGCGTCCCGGCCGGGGTGGCCGCCGGATACTTCGGCGGCGCGACCGACCGGATCTGCTCGTGGATCAGCGACGCGCTGCAGTCGGTGCCCGGGATGATCGTGCTGCTGGTCGTCGCGGCCGGCACCGGCCAGGACTTCACCGTGCTGATGATCGCGCTCGGCGTGTTCCTCTCGCCCGGCTACTACCGGATCACCCGCGCCCGCGCGCTCACGGTGCGCCGCGAGCCGTACATCGACGCCGCGCGCGTGGCCGGCGTCGGCACACTGCGGATCCTGCGCACGCACCTGCTGCGCGCGGTGTACGCGCCGATCATCGTGCAGACCGCGCTCACCGCCGGGCTCGCCATCGGCATGCAGGCCGGTCTGCAGTTTCTCGGCATCGGTTCGGCGTCGACGCCCAGCTGGGGCCAGACGATGAACGACGGCTTCCTGAACATGCTGACGTACCCGCTGATCCTGCTGTGGCCGTCGATCGCGCTGGGCGTGACGATCGCGGCGCTGGCGTTCATCGGCTCGACGCTCGCCGACCTGGTCAGCGTCCGCGCCGAACAGCCGACGCGCCGCGCGCGGGCACGGGTTCGGGAAGCGCTCGCGGCCCCCGCGTCCTTGCCCAGTGGCGTGGCGTCCGGCGGACACGAACACGCGGCGGCGGACTGCGCGCTGCGGATCGAGAACCTGCGAGTCGGCTACGCGACCGACAAGGGGGTCAAGGAGGTCGTGCGCGGAGTGTCGCTGGACGCGGCGCCCGGCGAGGTGCTCGGGATCGTCGGCGAATCCGGGTCCGGCAAGACGCAGACGGTGTTCTCGGTGCTGGACCTGCTGCCGCCCGGCGGAACCGCGGTCGCCGACGGCATCTGGGTCGGCGGGCGCCAGGTCGGCAACGCGGCGGAGCGGGCGAAACTGCTCGGCCGCGAGATCGGATACGTGCCGCAGGAACCGATGACGAACCTCGACCCGTGCTACCCGATCGGACACCAGCTCGTCGAGCCGCTGCGGCGCGTGCACGGGCTGGACAAGGCCGCGGCGAAGGAGCGGGCGCGGGAGGTCCTGGTGCGGGTCGGGCTCACGGACCCGGACCGGGTGATGGCGAGCTATCCGCACCAGATCTCCGGCGGCATGGCGCAGCGCGTGCTGATCGCGGGCGCGGTGGCCGGGCGACCGTCGCTGCTGGTCGCGGACGAGCCGACGACCGCGTTGGACGTGACGGTGCAGGCCGAGGTGCTGGAACTGCTGCGCGAACTGCGGGCCGAGTACGGGATGGCGCTGGTGATCGTGACCCACAACTTCGGCGTCGTCGCGGACATCTGCGACCGCGTCGTGGTGATGAAGGACGGCCGGATCGTGGAAACCGGTCCGGTGGAACGGATCTTCCGCACGCCGGAGAGCCCCTACACCGCCGAACTGATCAGCGCGTCGCTGGACGACACCGAAGGCCGGGACGAGTTGGACGAAGCCTGGGAACGCCGCGGCCTCGCCCACGCGGCCGGAGAGGAGGCCGGGCGATGACGGGGCCGGCGCCGCTGCTCGCGATCGAGGACCTGGTCGTCGACTACCGGCTCAGCCGCCGGGTCCGATTCCGCGCCCTGAAAGGGATTTCGCTCGACGTCAAGCCGGGCGAATGCGTCGGGCTGGTCGGCGAAAGCGGGTCGGGAAAGTCCACTTTGGGCAAAGCCGTGCTGGGCCTGGCCGCGCCGGAGTCCGGCCGGATCACCTTCGACGGCGAGGACATCACTCACGCCCGCGGTGCGACGCGCCGTCGGCTGGCGAGCGACATCCAGGTGGTCTTCCAGGACCCGTACGGTTCGCTGGACCCGACCATGACCGTCAGCGAAGTCCTCGCCGAACCGCTGGTGGTGGCGGGCACCTCGCGCGCGGAGGCCCGAACGGTGGTCGCGGACATGCTCGACCGGGTGCGCCTGCCCGCCGACGCGGTCCACCGGTATCCCGGGGAGTTCTCCGGCGGTCAGCGGCAGCGCATCGCGATCGCGCGCGCGTTGGTCCGGCGGCCGCGGCTGATCGTGTGCGACGAGCCGGTGAGCGCGCTGGACCTGACCACGCAGGCGACGATCCTCGACCTGTTCCTCGAACTGCAGCGCGAAACCAGCGTGTCGTACCTGTTCGTGTCGCACGACCTCGGCGTCGTGCGCCGGATCTGTCACCGGGTTTCGGTGCTGTACCAGGGAGAGATCGTGGAGTCCGGGCCGACGGCTGCGATCACGCGCGCGCCGGAGCATCCCTACACGCAGCGGCTGCTGCTGGCCGTCCCGGTCGCGGACCCGGCCCGGCAGGCGGAGAGACGGGCGGCCCGGCTGGGGCTCGGATAAGCGCTCCGTCGTCAGGCCGCCTTGGGCCGCACCATGTCCGTGCCCGTTTTCCGGTTCGCCGCTCCCGCGGGCGGGTCGAGCAGGGCCGCATCCGTCGCGGGAGAATACGAGTTAGAGTCTGTAACCATGCCGAAGGTCATCGATCACGATCAGCGCCGACGGGAGATCGTCGAGGTCGCCAAAAAGCTGATCATCGAAGGCGGGTTCGAGGCCGCCACGATGCGCAGCATCGTCACCGCGGCCGGGTTCGCGAACGGTGCCCTCAAGCACTACTTCCCCAGCAAGGACAGCATCATCGCGGCGACGTTCGAGAGCGTGCTGCAGGAGACCTCGCAGCGGATGTCCGAGCTGGATCCTTCGCTGGGCCCTCTCGAATCCCTGCGCGGGTTCGTCGAGGCGGCGATCCCGATGGATGCGCATCAGATCGCGTCCGCCCGGGTGCTGTTGGTGTTGTGGGAGCATTCCGTGGCCAATCCGGACCTTGCTCGGCAGTATCGGGATTTGCTGACCAGCTGGCGGGCTGAGCTGACCTCGCGGATCGCTGCCGCGCGGGGAAGGGGGAGTCGGTGGACGCTCCGGCTATCGGGGTGTTGGCGGACGAGATCATCGCGGTGTCCATTGGGGCGAACGTGACGAGTTTGATGCATCCGGTGGGGAAGGTTGCCGGTCGTTATCGGGCTTATGTGGACGGGTTGATGGCTCGGATCGGGGATTGAGGCCGGGTTTCAGGGGTCGCGGGCGGCTCGTCGCCCTGGCGGGCGACATTGCGCCCGGTCGGTTGCGTGGGGCACCCCGAAGCCAAGTGTGCTGACGGTTCGGGGGTGCTTGTCAAGGCGGGAAAGATGCCTTGACAAGCACCCCCGAACCGCAGGGAGGCTTCGTATCGGGGTGCGGGGAGGTGTGGGTGCCTCGATGGGTGGGTGCGGCGGCTGCGGTTTTTGTGGGTCGTGAAGGGCTCCTTGGGGGGATCAAGGGCGGTGAAGGTGGCTCTCGCGGAGGTCTGGACCGGGTCGTGGGTTTTGTCTACGCTTGGAGAATGACTTCTGCGTTTCCGGTTACTCGCACGCTTGCCGGTCGTACTGTCAGCGGGCCTCCGGTGGTGCTGATTCATGGGTTCGCGTCGTCGGCGACGTCGGATTGGCCCGCGGAGTACTGGGCCGATCCGTTGGCGGCCGCCGGGCGGGAGACGGTTGTGGTGCATCTGCCGGGGCATCCTGGTGGGCCCAGGGTTGCCGAAGCGGCGGAGGTTGTCGCGGCTCGGGTGGTGGACGCGCTCGCGGAATGTGCTGGGGCGGAAGAGGTCGATGTCGTCGGGTATTCGCTCGGGGCGCGGCTTGCGTGGGATCTCGCTTCGCATCCCAAGGTGTCGGTGCGGCGGTTGGTGCTGGGAGGGTTGAGTCCGCGGGAACCGTTCGCGGCGGTCGATCTCGGCGCTGCTCGGGCGGCTGTCCAAGGTGGACCGTCGCCGGACGATCCGCTGACCGGGGCGATTGCGGCCATGGCGGCGGCGGGGGACGCGGACTCGCTGCTGAATCTCGTCGAGGGACTGGCGAGCGAGCCGTTCGATCCGGGGCCCGGGGTTCCGCGGGTGCCGACGTTGTTCCTAGCCGGGCGGCAGGACGTCATGGCGCACGGGATCGAGCAACTGGTGGCGCGCGTGCCGGGGGCGCGGTTGCGGCAGGTCGCGGGCGATCACCGCGGTGCGCTGGTGGGGGTCGAGTTCCGGGAGGCGGTGTTCGAGTTCCTCGGGGCCCGCTGAGGCGCCGAAATGGCCTCCGCGGCGGAGTCATGCCAGCCTGGAGCGCATGACGACACCGGCGCAGCTCCGCAGAACCGCCCTGTCCTACCCCGAAACGGCCGAGCTGGCCGTTGACGGCACGGTCGTGTTCACGGTGCAGGGCAAGGAGTTCGCTGCCCTGCGACCGGACCGTCAGGTCGTGCTCCGGATGACCGCGTCCGATGTGGACGAAATGCGCGCCGAGCACCCGACTGTACGCCGCGTCGCCCGGGCCGGGGTGCGGTTTCCGATCGAGGACCTCAACGGGCAGCAGCTCAACCACTGGGTGCGCCGGGCGTGGCTGGCCCGCGCGCCGAAGCGATTGGCCGCCCCGGTGGCCGCTGCCGGGACGGCGGTCGCGGGAGAGGTCGGCGACTTGCCGAAGGCGATCGGGAGCCCAGCTACCCGCGCGCTGCACGGGGCCGGGATCACGAACCTTGCCCAAGCCGCCGACCACACCGACGCGGAACTGCTGGCCTTGCACGGCGTCGGCCCGAAGGCGGTGCGGCTCCTTCGCGAGGCGCAGAAATGAAGCGCGTTAACGCTTGAACTCGGCGGGACTGACAGTGCGCGGTCCGCTGATGATCACCCGCAAGCGAGGCAGAGCCTCAAGACTGCGGTGAATCCGCTCCAGTCGGCGCGGGGTCGGGCGGGTCGCCTTCGAAGCCGTTGGCCCAGTAGCGCCCGCGCAGCGAGAGGTTCTGCAGCATCCCCGTCGCCTCTTCCGCGGACATCGGCGCGGGGTCCGCTTCGAGCCACCAGCGCAGGACGGCGAGCTGTTCCCCGACCCACGCCCTCGCCAGCACGCCGAGGTCGATGCGCGGGCGGACGTCGTGGTGGTCGGCTCGGGCCTTGAACACCGCGCACACCGCGTCGATGCGCGCGTCGGTGAACTGCCGCAGCGCCCGGCCGTCGCCCTCGCCGCGCAGGATGAGCAGGTAGAGATCCCGGTTTTCCCGCGCGTGCCGGAACAGCTCGAGCGCCGGTTTGCCGGTGAAACCCACCGAGGACGCCGGGACCAGCGGGCGCAGCCGTTCGTCCAGTTCCTCCTGGAGTTCGGTGACGACGTGCCGCAGCAGCGCGTCCTTGTCCGGGTAGTGGCTGTAGAACGTCGCGCGGCCCAGGTCGGCCCGTTCGGTGATGTCTTCCACCGTGACGTTGGCGTATCCGCGTTCGAGCACCAGCGACACCAGTGCGTCGCGGAGCAGGCCGCGGGTGCGGCGGGTACGGCGGTCAGTGGTCGGCATGTGCCCCCTTCGGTCGTCGCCGGCCCGAGTGTAGCGAACTGTTGACACCGCGACCGTTAATAGACACAGTGTTCAGCATTGGTCAATCTGACGGAAACCAGGGAGTCGGCGTGAACCTGGGCAGCTATGTCACCCGTGCCAGCACGTTCTGGCCCGAACAGCCGGCGCTGGTGTGCGGTGAGCGGCGGTGGACCTACCGCGACCTGGAGGAGCGGACGAACCGGCTGGCGTCCGCGCTGCTCGCGTCCGGCGTCGAGCCCGGGCAGGCGGTGGCCACCTTCGCCGGCAACAGCGCGGACCTCGTCGAGACCGAGATCGCTTGCTACAAGGGCGGTTTCCTGCGCGTGCCGATCAGCGCCCGGCTGTCCGCGGGCGAGGTCGAGCACATCCTGGCGGACGCGGACGTGCGGGTGCTGCTGGTCGACGCCGAGCACGCCGAAGCGGCGCACAAGGCGGCCGCCGGGACATCGTGTTCGCTGATCGACTACGACGGCCGCACGCCGGATGCCTCGTCCTACGCGGACGTGCTGGCCGCGGGCTCGCCTGAGCCGGTCGCGATCGAGGTGAGCGCGGACGATCCGTCCGTTCTGCACTTCACTTCGGGCTCCACCGGGAAGCTCAAGGCGGCGGTGCAGACGAACGGGAACCGGCTGGCGAACATGCGCAAGCGGTTGATGAGCCCGGAAGGCGCGCCGTCCGCCTCGGAGCGGTACCTTGCGGCGGGTCCGATCACGCACGCGACTGGAATGGGGTTGCTGGCGGCCTTTTCCCGCGGCGCGACGGTGGTGGTGCTGCCGCGGTTCAGCGCCGAGGAGTTCCTGCGGGCGGTCGAGGCGGAGCGGATCACCTCGACGTTCCTGGTGCCGGTGATGCTGAACATGGTGTTGTCCCATCCCGGTCTCGGAGACTTCGACCTGTCGTCGTTGACCTGCCTGCGGGTGGGCGGCGCGCCGGTGTCGCCGCAGCGGTTGCGCGACGCGGTGGCGGCGTTCGGACCGGTCGTGATGCAGGGGTACGGCCAGGGTGAAACCACCAGCGGCGTCACGGTTCTGACCTGCGACGACGTGGTGCGCGGCATCGAGGAGGACCCGGAGCTGCTGTCCTCGGCCGGGCGGCCGTTGTTCGACTCCGAAGTCCGCGTGGTCGACGACGAAGGACGGCCGGTGCCTGCCGGTGACCTCGGCGAGGTGGTGGTGCGCGGTCCGGACTGCGTGACCGAGTACTGGCACGAGCCGGAACTGTCCGCGGAGACGTTCCGCGACGGCTGGGTGTACACCGGCGACATCGGCTACCTGCGCGCCGACGGCTATCTGTTCATTGTGGACCGCAAGAAGGACATGATCATCTCCGGCGGTTACAACATCTACTGCACCGAAGTGGAATCCGTGCTCTACGAGCATCCCGCCGTTTCCGAGGCGTGCGTCGTGGGCGTGCCCGACGAGCAGTGGGGCGAGGCGGTGAAGGCGGTCGTCGTCCGCCGCTCCGAGGTCGCCGCCGAGGAACTGATCGAGTTCTGCGCGGAACGGCTGGCGCGCATCAAGAAACCCCGCTCGGTGGATTTCGCCGACGAACTCCCGGTGAACCGCAACGGCAAGATCGACCGGCGCGCCGTGCGGGACCGGTATTGGGCGGGCGAAGCCCGGAAAGTCCACTGAGGAGGCCCGGCATGTCCTTCACCCTTACCCCGGCATACGCCGACAACCCGCGGCTGGCCGAGCTGGTCGCGCGCCTGCGCGAGTATCTCTCCGGCGAACTCGCTGACTACGAGGCCACGCTCGGGCTGACTCCGGAGACACCGCTGACCCGCGCCGTGGTGGAGCCCGTCTGGAAACGCTGCCGGGAGCTGGGTTTCTACGGCGTCCACCTGCCCAGCGAGTACGGCGGCCTCAACCTGGCCTACACCGAACTGGCCGCGCTCAAGGAGGAGGTCGGCGCGTCCGGCCGGATCCTCTACCATTGCGTGCTCGGCGACCTGGGCGGCCCGCTGCGCGCCGGCGCGATCTTCTCCACGGCCACCGAGCACCAGCGCGAGCGGTACCTGCTGCCGGTGGTTCGAGGGGAACGCGCCTGCTGTTTCTCGCTCACCGAAACCAATGCGGGGTCGGACGTGCGGGCCATGCGCACCACGGCGACCCCGGACGGCGACGGCTGGCGGCTCAGCGGGCACAAGGTGTTCTCCTCGGCCGGCCCGATCGCCGCCTTCTCCGTGCTGGTCGCCCGGATGGCGGGGGAGGAGGAGCGCTACTCGGCGTTCCTGGTCGACCTCGACTCGCCGGGCTGCACCGTCGCCGACGGCGAGGTGCCGATGTCCGGCCAGCACATCGAGTCCGACATCATCCTCGACAACTGCTACGTCGGCCCGCAGCAGCTGCTCGGCCGGGTCGGCGACGGGTTGCGCATCGGACTCGGCCGGGTCACCACCAACCGGCTGCTGCACTGCCCCACGGTCCTGGGCCACGCTCGCCGCGCGCTCGAACTCACCATCGAATTCGCCCGCACCCGCCAGGTGTTCGGCGGACCGCTGGCGGCGCTGCAGTCGATCCAGCACAAGATCGCCGACATGGCCACCGCGTACTACGCGGCCCGCGCCATGACCTACGACGCACTGTCCGAACTGGACTCCGGGAGCAAACCGAGCACGGAGGCGTTCATGTGCAAGCTGTTCGTGGCGGAGAACGCCTTCCGCATCGCCGACGAGGCCGTGCAGATCCACGGCAAGGCCGGGCTCGTGCGCGGGGCGGAGGTGGAGTGGCTGTTCCGGCGCCTGCGGATGTTCCGCGTGCTGACCGGGTCGTCGGAGATCCAGAAGAACGGCATCGCCAAAGCCCTGCTCCAGACCGGGGCGCAGCGGTGAAGCCGGCCGGCACCAGGCCGCGGTCCGCCGCACCGACGGACGGCGTTGCGGGAAGCAGTTGGCTGCGCCGCTGGTCCGTGGTGGTCATGCTGCTGCTGTTCATGCTGATCAACTACGGCGACAAGACCGTGCTCGGCTTGGCCGCGCGTCCGATCATGCACGAGTTCGGACTGAGCCCGTCGCAGTACGGCCTGCTGTCCAGTTCGTTCTTCTTCCTGTTCAGCCTCTGCGCGCTGACGGTCGGCCTCGCGTCCAGCCGGATCTCGACCCGGTGGATCCTGCTGGTGCTCGCCCTGGTGTGGGCGGTGACGCAGGTGTCCGTGGTGGCCGCCGGCGGGATCGGGCTGCTGCTGGCGAGCCGGATCGTGCTCGGCGCCGCCGAAGGGCCCGCACAGCCCATGGCATTGCACGCCGCCCACAGCTGGTTTCCCAACGCCAAGCGCAATATTCCCAGTGCGTTGATCGTCGGCGGCGGCGCGCTGGGCGGGGCGATCGCGACCCCGCTGCTCACCGTGGTGATCGTGCACTTCGGCTGGCGCGCCGCGTTCCTGACCCTGTTCCTGGTCGGCTGTGCGTGGTGCGCGCTGTGGCTGGCGATCGGCCGCGACGGCCCGGTGGACCTGGCCCCGGCCGGTGTGGCGCAGGTCCCGGCCAGCCGGGTCCCGTACCGGCGGATCCTGCTTTCCGGGACGTGGCTCGGCGGGTTCACCGGAGCGTTCGGCGCGTACTGGACGTCGACGCTGATGGTCGCCTGGCTGCCGTCCTATCTCGAAACGGCCCTGGGCTACAGCACCGGCGAGGCGGCCGCGATCGCGACGATTCCCTGGCTGGCCGGACTGATCCTGACCTTCGCGCACGGCGCGATCACCCAGTGGCTGCTGCACCTCGGCGTGCCCAGTCGGATCGCGCGCGGCGTGCTCGGCGGCTGCGTGCTGATCTTGGCGGGTTTGGCGATGGTGCTGCTGCCGACCGTGACGCAGCCCGTCCTGCGGATCGTCCTGATCGCCGTGGCGTTCAGCTTCCACGGCGTCACGTTCGCCAACGGGCAGACGGTCAACAGCGAGATCAGCCCGCCCGCACAACGGGGTGCGGTGCTGTCGGTCAGCGTCGCGCTGGTCACCGTCGCCGGGCTGCTCGCGCCGTACGTCACCGGTCGGCTCGTCGAGGCCGCCGACGGACCGGCTGCCGGATTCGCCACCGCGTTCGCGATTCCCGGCGTCCTGATGATGGCGGGCGGGCTGGGCGCGCTGTTCTTCGTCCGTCCGGAACGCGACGCCCGGCGCATCGCTGCCCTGGCCGTAGTCAAGGAGAAACCGTGACCACCCCGTACACAGTGGACAATGCCTATTGGAGCCGAGGCTACGTCGACCCGGCTTTCATCCGCCTCGGCATGACGCGCGCCAGGGAAACCGGCCCGACCCGGCGAGTCTGGCGCGGCACGGGTCCGCGCCGGGAGCTGCCCGAGGATCCGCAAGACCTGGACCACCTTCTCGTGACTGCGCGTGCCGGGGGACCGGCGGTCAAGCTGGCTGAGTTCCTTGCCAGTGCGGAAACCGACGCGATCCTGGTGGCACACCGCGGAAAGATCGTTTACGAGCGGTACTTCCACGGCATGCGGGCGCACGACGTGCACCTGTCCGCATCGGTCGCGAAGTCGTGGACCGGGCTCCTGGCCGCGCTCCTGATCGACGAGGGTGCACTCGACGCGGATCAGCCGTTGTCTCACTACGCATCTGAACTCGGCGGCACCGCGTTCGGCGACGCCACGATCCATCACCTGCTGCACATGGGCACCGTGATGAACTACGGCGGACGTACGTTCTGCAAACCCCTTGAAGCACAACGCTATTTCGCCGCCGTCGGCATCGTGCCCCGCCCCGCTGGCTACACCGGGCCCACGAGCGTCAAGGAACATCTGGCCACCGCGCAGGCCGTCGCTCCGCCGGGAACCGAATTCCGCTACGACAACGGCAACACGGAGGCCGTAGCCGAAGCCCTCCGTCGCGTCACCGGCGTCAGCCTCGCGGAGCTGTGGAGCGAACGGGTCTGGGCCCGGCTGGGTGCGGACGAAGACGGTGCGTACTGCCTGGATTCCACCGGCACCGAGATCGCCTGCGGCCGCTACAGCGCGACCCTGCGCGATCTGGCCCGGGCAGGGGAGATGCTGCGCCGCGGCGGCGCGGTCGGCGACCAGCAAATCGTGCCGGAACGCGTCGTCGCCGATCTGACCGACGTGCCGCCCGGCCCCGCGCAGCGCGCCTTGCCGACCGGTGCCGTCCGGCCGATCGGGTACCACAATTTCTGGTGGGTCCCCGACGACGGCCACGGCACGTTCGGCGCGAAGGGCATCCACGGGCAGCGTCTGCAGGTCAGTCCGGGGCTCGAACTGGTCATCGCCCACTACGGATCGCACGTGATGTCGCCGTCCGTTCCGGTGCCGCCGCTGGAGGCGGTGTTCGCACAGATCGGCGATCATCTGGCCGGGTGACGCGACACCAGGGTGCCGACCGTTCTCTCTGCTAGCGTTGCGGTTGTGGTGCAGAAGGTCCGGGTGTCCGAAGCGCGGTCGAGGCTGCTCGCGACAGCCACCCGGATCTTCTACGCCGAAGGCCTTCACTCGGTGGGGATCGACCGGATCGTCGCGGAGGCCAAGGTCACCCGGGCCACCCTGTACCGGCATTTTCCCGGCAAGGAAGACCTCGTCGTCGCGTATCTGCGGGGCGTCTCCGAGATGGAGCGCGACGGAATCGGCAAGATCTTCGCCGGCAACCCACCTGCGGCCGACGCGCTGCGCGCGGTCGCCGGATTCATCGCCGACAGCATCCAGTCGGCGCACTTCCGCGGCTGCGCGTTCCTCAACGCGGCGGCGGAATACCCGGACCCCGAGCATCCCGTGCACCAAGCCGTCCTGACGCACCGCGAGTGGTTCCTGGGCACGGTCACGGACCTGCTCGCACAGGTCGGCGAGACCCCGCCGGAACCGGCGGCACGGCATTTCGTGATGCTCCGCGACGGCGCGATGGCGTCGGGCTGCCTGACGGACCCGGCCCAGGTCGGCGAGACGTTCGTCCAGGGCGTCGAGGGCATCCTGCAGCACCGCCTCGACTCGGCGAAGTAGCGCGCCGCGCGCCGTAAGACTTCGGAAAGAACGACCTGTCTTGACCGCACCCGGCCGAGCGGACAGGCTCTGAGGGAGATAGAACGTTCGGTCTCTCCTGGACGCCGACTCCTTTCCGGAAGGATCATCGTGACCATCGTTGACTCGCCTGCCGCCCGGAGCGCTGCCCCGCTGCGTCGCCTCTACTTCGTGCGGTTCGCCTTCGCGGTCGTCTGGGCCGCGCTGCTGTTCCTCACCTCGAAATCGCACCTCGGCCCGATCGGGGTGGTGCTGGTCGTCGGGTATCCGTTGTTCGACGTCGCGGCCGCGGTCGTGGACGCGCGCTCGTCCCGTGCCGCGGGGTTGTACGTGAACATCGCGATCAGCCTGCTGGCCGGGATCGGCGTCGCGATCGCCAGCGCGTCCGGCGTTCCGGCCGTGCTGCGGGTCTGGGGCGCTTGGGCCGTCGTGGCCGGTCTTGTCCAGTTGATCGTCGCGGTCGGCAGGCGCCGGATGGGCGGCCAGTGGCCGATGATCCTCAGCGGCGGCATCTCCGTGCTGGCCGGGGCCAACTTCGTTCTCAGCGCCGGCGGGCCGAACCCGTCGCTGGCCGCCGTGGCCGGGTACGCGGTGCTGGGCGGGATCTTCTTCCTGGTGTCGGCCATCCGCCTCGGCCGCGCCCCGGCGGAGAACTGACGCCGGCGAGGAAATGTCCGTTGTGGACAGTAGGGTCAGGCGAGCGTGAGGAAGAGCTTCTCCAGCTGTTCTTCGGTCATGGCGGTTTCATTGCTTTCGCCGTCAGCGGAGACGCATTCGCGCAGACCGCTTGCGATGATCTTGAACCCGGCCCGGTCGAGCGCGCGGGAGACGGCGGCGAGCTGGGTGACCACGTCCTTGCAGTCGCGGCCTTCGTCGATCATCGCGATGACCCCGGCGAGCTGGCCTTGCGCGCGGCGGAGCCGGTTGCGCACCTGCGTGACGGTGTCCTGGTCGCCGATCATGATGTCCTCTCCCTGGCTGGTCGGGCGTGGTCCACGATACCCCTGCGGGTATGTGGTCAGCTGCGGCGCTTGCTCCACGGCCACGAGCGCGGCGGCCGCGGTTCGCCGGGATGGCCGGGGCACCACTGTTCGGCCGGGACGACTGCCTTGACCTGGGCGACGTGCTGGCCGCAGCCGGCCCAGGTGGTTTTGCCGCAGGTGCGGCAGGAAACGGGACGGCACATGGTCATCCTTCCGGGATCGTGGGCGCGCCCACGCGGGGACGGCGGAGTTCGGCGAACGCCGGTACGGCGGCGGTTGCGCGCAGGGCGTCGAACAGGGCGCGTCCTTCGGCGGGGCCAGGCAGTTCGGTGAGCACCGGGCCGAAGAAGGCCCGGCCGTCGAGCTGGGTGATCGGGCTGCCGCCGGTTTCCCCGAGCGCGTCCTGGCTCGCTTGGTGCGCGTCGTGCACGGCCGGGTCCGCGTCGGCCGAATTGGCTTGGCCCGCAAGGTCTTCCGGCACTCTCGCGTCGCGCAAGGCGGCGCGGAGCACCGCGTCGCTGACCGGCTGCCGCCGCTCGTGAACGCGGCGGGCGAGCGCGACGTGGAACCGGGCGGCGGCCGCCGGGTCCTCGATCGCCGCGAGGACCCGGCCGGCGTGCAGCGAGTCCTCGACGCGCTGCCGGTGCGATTCCGGCACGGACTTTCCCTCGTTGAGGACGGCGAGGCTCATCGGCCGCATCGAGAACTCCGTGCCGGTGTCGGCGAGCCAGCGGTAGGCGAGCCAGGCGAAGGGGCAGACCGGATCCCCGTAGAGCACCACGCCGGTCATGCCAGCTCCCGGTCGAGTGCGTCGAGCGCGGACTCGAGCCGTCCGGCGGCTTCCGCGGCGACCTCGGCCATGCCCGCCTTGGGTGCGACGTCCGCCATCACCGCGGGATTGATCGCCTCCACGATCGTCTCCTCGGTGCCGTTTTCGCGGACCACGACGTTGCAGGGCAACAGCAATCCGACCTCGCGGGTCGCGGTCAGCGCGCGGTGGGCGAGGGGCGGATTGCACGCGCCCAGGACGGTGTAGCGCTCCATCCGCTCGTCCAGCTTCTCGCGCATGGTCGCTTGCACGTCGATCTCGCTCAGGACCCCGAAACCGGCGTCGGCCAGCGCGGTTCGTGTCTTGGCCATTACTTGGTCGAAACCCGCGCTTCGGTAGGTGCGGGACAAGCCCAGCTTCACGGCAGCTCCTTTCCTCGACTTTCACGATACCCCCGGGGGCATTGCACATGCCCCCAGGGGTATCCGTCAATCGTCGTTTCTGCGGTCAGTGGGGAGTCGGTCGTCGCATCGCAGGCCGTTCGCAGTCGCGCGCCGTCGACCCCTCGACGATGTAGACGGGGTGGTGTTGCTGAGCGGGGCCGTGGAGCGCTACAGCATGATCCCGCTGCTGCGTCGGGCGGTCACCGCTGGCGGGCTCGCGAGCGGCGCACGAGCAGCCGTCCGACGAGGCCGACGGCGAATACCGCGGCTCCGGCGACGATCGAGGGCCAGGGCAGGGTTGTCGCGAGGACGAGGCATCCGGCCAGTCCGAGGATTTGCAGCCACCGGGGCCAGCGGCGGTCGGGCGGCTGCTGGGTGAACGCGGAGAGGTTCGCGAGGGCGTAGTAGACGAGCACGCCGAAGGAGGAGAACCCGATCACGCCGCGCAGGTCCGCGGTCAGCACCAGCACGGATACCACGACGGCGAGGGCGAATTCGGCGTGGTGCGGGACGCGGAAGCGAGGGTGCACTGCAGCGAGCCAGGTGGGCAGATCGCGGTTGCGGGCCATGGCCAGGGTGGTGCGGCCGATGCCCGCGATCAGCGCGAGCAGCGCGCCGAGGCTGGCGACCGCGCCGCCGATGCGGACGACGGGGGTGAGCGCGCCGGCTCCGGCGTCGGTGACGGCGGTGGTCAGCGGTGCGGCGGACTCGGCGAGACGCGCGGGACCGGCAGCGAGCAGCGCGGCGGCGCCGATCACGAGATAGACCAGGACCGCGATCCCCAGTGCGATGGGGATCGCGCGGGGGATGGCGCGTTTCGGGTCACGCACTTCTTCGCTCATGGTGGCGATGCGGGCGTAGCCGGCGAAGGCGAAGAACAGCAGCCCGGCGGCTTGGAGAATGCCGTAGAGCCCGCCGGAGGACCATGCGCTGCTTCCGCCCAGGTGTGCCGGGGATGCGTTGCCGCCGAAGGCGATGCCCAGAACCAGCGTGGCGAGCGCGAGCAGGGTGATCGTGACCAGGATCCGGGTCAGCTGAGCCGTGCGGGTGACGCCGCGGCTGTTGAGGACGGCGAGGGCGAGCACGCCGGCGACTGCAACGAGGCGTTGCAACCACCACGGCCCGGGGATCGCGTAGGTGGCGAAAGTCAGTGCCATGGCCGCGCAGGAGGCGGTTTTGCCGATGACGAATCCCCAGCCCGCGGCGAAGCCCCACCATTCGCCGAGCCGTTCGCGTCCGTAGGCGTAGGTGCCGCCGGAGGTCGGGTATTGCGCGGCCAGCTGCGCGGAGGCGGTGGCGTTGCAGTACGCGACGACGGCGGCGAGCACGAGGCCGATGAGCAGGCCGGTGCCGGCGGCTTTGGCGGCAGGGCCGAACGCCGCGTACACGCCGGCGCCGATCATCGATCCGAGGCCGATGACGACGGCGTCTCCGGTGCCCAGCCGTCGGGCGAGCGCAGGCGAGTTCACAGCGGCGGGTTCTCCTTGAAGGCCGGGGCGGTCAGCCGCGGGGCTGGAAGAGTTCGACCGGGTTGCCCGCCGGGTCGTCGAGCACGATTTGGCGACCGCCGGGGGCCGCTGATGACGTCGCTGCGGAATACGACGCCGTCGGCGCGCAGCCGCGCGACTTCGGCGTCGATGTCCTCGACGATCAGGTGGATGCGGTTCCAGCCGCCGGGGGCAGGCTGGCTGCCGTCGGGCAGGGTGCGCCCGGCGGAGCTGGCCGGTCCGCTCAGCGGCAGCCGCAAGTTGCCGCGGGTGACGTCGGCGAACGCGGGCGGGAAATGCGTGCGCACGGTGAACCCGAAATGCTTGGTGTAGAACGCGATCGCGGCGTCGACATCGTCGACGAGGTAGCGCACGCTCACGAGGTCGTCCAGTTCGGCGGTCATGACAGTTCCTCCTCAGCATCGGCGGTGAGGGCGAAGGGCAGGAACCGGATCCGGGTGTCCAGTTCCCGGGCGGTGCGCCGGAACGCGGGCCAGGCGTCTCCGGTCTCGTCGAGTTCGCGGGCCGGGTCGGGAAGGCTCCAGTGGATCGTCCGGGGCTCGCCGGGAAAGTCCGGGCGCAGTTCCCGGACTTTGTCGCACAGGCTGATCACCCAGTCGAACCGCTTGCGCCGCACCGAATCCAGGTGGGTCGGCTCGTGCTCGAGGACGATGCCGTACTCCGCTGCCGCGCGGACTGCTTCGGGGCGCAGCGGCTTGGGATGGCTGCCCGCGCTGGCGACCTCGACCCTGTCTCTCGCGCGGTGGCGCAGCAACGCTTCCGCCAGCGGGGAGCGTCCGCTGTTTCCGGTGCACAGGAACAGGACTCGGAGGCGTTGCCCCTTACGGTGGGAGGCCGGTCCGGAGGTGCCCGCGAGACCGGGGTGCAGCGCGGTCCCGGCCTCCGCCCATGCTTCGGCGCATCGGGCGAGGTCGAGATGGTAGTAGCTGTCCCGCCCGTCGGCGCTGCTGCGCCGCGCGGTCACGACCCTTGCGGCTCGCAGCTGCCGCAGGTGGTAGGAGACCAGGTTCTGCGGCTGTCCGACCGCCGCCACCAGTTCCCGGACGCGCCGGTCGCTGACGGCCAGCTCTCGGGCCAGCCGCCACCGCAGCGGATCGGCCAGCAGCCGCACGAACAGCGGAGGTTCCTCGGGCACCGCCCGAGAGTACATCAAGCTGGATTGATACATCTAGTCCGCGATCGCGAGTTTCCGGCCGAGGAAAAGGAACAGAGCACCGGCTGCTGGCACAGCGGCTGGATGGCTACGCCTCTCGGCACCCGGACGTGAAAGTCGAGCAGGACCGGCTGCTCGGGCGGAGTACTCGGGCCTCGCTGGTCGTGCGGGCCGGGAACAGGGCTGCGGAACGACGGTGACCACGGCACCGTTGGCAAGAATCCGGCGAAAAGTGTCCCTCCGGCCGGTTACCCGTGCGGGTCCGCGTCCCTAGCGTTGGCCCGTGATCATCGTTTCCGCCGTTCTCATCGGCATCGCCTACACGCTGCTCAATTCCTTCCTCGCCGAGCCGCACCGACGCAGCTTCAACGCGATCATGGTCGCCGGGGCCGGAGCCGCTTACCTGAGCAGCGGCGCTTTCGGCCCCCTCGAACTGGTCTTCACCGCCGCGGTGACCTACTGCGCTTACCGCGGCCTGAAATCCTGGGCGTACATCGGCGTGGCGTGGCTCTTGCACACGGCCCTCGACGTGCTGCACCACATCAAGGGCATGCCGATCCTGCCGTTCGCGCACACCTCGTCGCTGGGCTGCGCGATCTGCGACCCGGTGATCGCCATCTGGTGCTTCACTGGCGGAATGTCGGTGAAGGAAGCCCGCACGAGACTGGTCTCCGTACGAGGCTGACCTCGCTCCATCGGCCGGATCTGATCGGTGCGAGGGACATTAAAAGACCTTCTGCCGATGGCGCGGGCTAGGCCGGGCGCCGACCAGCCCAGCCCCAGGTTGTTGTGCTGCGCCCGCATCGCCGTCGCGCACTGCGGACAATGCGACGACGGCGAGACGACCGATTCGCCGCGCGGCACGCGGCACGCGACTACGTTGAGGAACGACCCACGGCCAGCCCGAAGAGCGCGACCGTCGGCAGTAGCACGGGCATGGCGGCTCTCCGCTCCGTCGAGGTCCTTTCCCGCATGATCCTTGCGCGGGCGGCGTCGTCCCAGTGCCGAAAGACCCGGGTCGTACCCTGCCGTCGGCCTCCTCTTGTCCCGGATCCGAGCCGGACGGTTAACACCCGCCGCGCGATCCCGACTGACGCAGCGAAACCGGTGACCGCACAGGAGGAGACCATGGCCGTCCGAGTCGCCGTCGTCGACGGCCACACCCTCACCAGGTACGGCTTGGCCGGCCTGATCGCGCAGCACGAGGACCTCGCCATCGTCGCGGAGACCGGTTCGATGGCCGAGGCGGTGCGGATGGTCGAGACGGCGCTGCCGGACGTCGTGACCGTCGACGTCGCGCTGCCCGACGGCGACGGTCTCGGCCTGGCCCGCGAACTGCGCGACCGTTTCCCCGAGCTGGGGATCGTTGTCCTCACCTCGCGCGGCGAGGACGACTTGCTGTTCCGTGCGCTGGAAACCGGGGTCTCGGCGTTCGTACCCAAGACCGCGCCCGCCGAAGAGGTGCTCGCCGCGATTCGGCACGCGGCCGTTGCCGCGTCGTCGTTCACCGCGACCGGGCTCGCCCCGGCCCTGGCCCGCCGCCGCGACGGCAGCCGGGTCGCGCTCAGCCCGCGTGAGCACGAAGTCCTGCAGTTGCTCGCCGAGGGCATGTCGGTTCCGGGAATCGCGCGAACGATGTACCTCTGCCCGTCCACCGCGAAAACCTATGTTGCCCGCCTGTACGAGAAGCTGGCGGTGTCCAACCGCGCGCAGGCGCTGATGGCGGGATTGCGGGAGGGCCTGCTCGACCGGCCGGCCGGAGCGTCCGCGTGAGTGCTCTCGACCAGTCCGGTTTGGAGGTGCTCGATCGCGCTGAGTGCCTGCGGTTGCTTTCCACGGCTCGCTACGGGCGAGTCGTCTACACAGTGGACGGCCTGCCCGCGGTCCAGCCGGTGAAGTTCACGGTGCGCGACGACACGGTCTGGTTCCAGACAGCGGTCCGCAGCGCCCTGTCCAGGGCGGCCGACGGCGGAGTGGTGGCGTTCGAAGCGGACGCGCTGTCGGAGGAGGCTGCCTGGTGGGTCACGGTGCTCGGCCGCGCCATGACGACGCTCGGCGTTCCAGGGCCTGACCTGTCGTGGCGGCCGTCGCCCGCGGTGCGCGAGCTCCGGGTCGGGGTATCGATCGAGGTCGTGTCCGGCCGCCGGTTCGTCGGCTGAAACGGACTTCCGGGTGTAGGCTCCGGGCCGTTGGCTTACCGTACGCGTGTTGACGCGCAACGTGACGCCGTGGAGACCGAGTGGCCGAATCCGGTGCATCGCCTCTCCTCCGCGCCGTGGTCGCACTGGCGACGGAGGACGATCCGCGTGACACGCTGCGACGCATCGCCGAGGCTGCCTGCACTCTGACCGGCGCGCGCGGCGGCGCGGTCGCCGTTTACGAGACGGGCGACGTGATCACCGCCGGGTCCGCGGACCTGCTGCCCGCCGCGACGGTCCTTCGCCCCCTTGCCGACGTTCCGGACGAGGTGGTCGTACCCGCACCGTCCGCGGTCGCCGCGCCGATCCGGGTCGGCGACGCTGTGCACGGCGTCCTCTACCTCGCGGAGAAGGCGACCGGCGAGTTCGGCGCGGACGACCGGGAGATCGCGGCGACGCTGGCCGCGGCGGCGGGCATGGCGGTCGAGAACGTCGGCAAATACCGCCGGACGCACGCCCGGGACCGCTGGCTCACCGCCGCGCACGAGGTGACCCGGGCGCTGCTCACGGGCGCGGATCTGGACACCACCCTGTACCTCATCGCCGAACGGGCGCGAACCGTCGCCGCGGCCTCGGTCGGCGCCGTGGTGCGGCCCAGCCTCGCCGACCCGGACACCCTGGTCTTCGAGGTGGTCGCTTCGCCGATCGCCGAGCACCGAGCCCTCGCCGGGGTCACGGTGCCGGTCGAGGGCACTGCCAGCGGCGTCGCGTTCGCGACCCGGGAGACCGTGGCGGTGCGGCGATACGGCGACCACGTGGTCTCCCAGCAGAGCGGGTCCGCGGTGACGATGCCCGCCACGATCAAGGACCTCGACTCCGCGGTCGCGGTGCCGCTCACCGTCGGCCCGGACACCCTCGGTGTGCTGATGGTGGCGAAATTCGGCGACCTGACACCGTTCGCCGAGGACGAGATCGCCGAGGTCCGGGAGTTCGCCGTGCACGCGGCGCTGACGCTGGAGTTCACGCGCGCCGAGGCCGACCGGCAGAAGCTCGCCGTGTTCCGGGACCGCGACCGCATCGCGCGGGACCTGCACGACCTCGTCATCCAGCGGCTGTTCGCCGTCGCGCTCGGGCTCGAGGGGCTGAAAAGGGCCGCCGACCGGCCTGAGCTCGCGGACGGGATCAGCGGGTTCGTGCGCGATCTGGACCGGACGATCCGGGAGATCCGCAACAGCATCTTCTCGTTGCAGGAGCCCGCGGAGGCGCACGGCGGCCTCCGTTCGGAACTGCTGGGGCTCGCGCACGACAGCGCCGCCGTCCTCGGGTTCGAGCCGCGGGTCGCGTTCGACGGCCCGGTCGACACCGCCGTCACCGGCCCGATTCGCGCCGACCTGCTTGCGGTCGTCCGCGAGGCACTGTCCAACGTGGCCCGGCACGCCGCGGCGAGCTCAGCCTCGGTGGAGATCGTTGTCGACCGCGACGGGCAGCGGCTCGACCTCAGGGTGACCGACGACGGCGCGGGCCCGGGAGACCGACCCGGCAAGCACAGCGGACTCGCCAACCTCAGCCACCGCGCGGCGAGGTGGGGCGGCTCCTCGTCCTTGCGCCATCCGGACGAGGGTGGTACGACGCTGACCTGGAGCGTTGAGCTCGCGAATCCGTCGCAGGGGGCGTCATGACGATCTCGGTGTTCCTCCTCGACGACCACGAGATGGTCCGCACCGGCCTGAAGACCGTGTTGGACGCGGAGCCCGACCTCCGGGTCGCGGGGGAGGCGGGCAGCGTCGCCGAGGCGCTCGCGCGGGTCGCCGCGGTGAAGCCCGACGTGGCCATCCTCGACGTGCGGCTGCCCGACGGCGACGGCATCACCGTCTGCCGCGAGATCCGCAGCATGCTGGAGCCGCCGCCCGCCTGCCTCATGCTGACCTCCTACTCCGACGACGAGGCGTTGTTCGGCGCGATCATGGCCGGGGCCGCCGGGTACATGCTCAAGCAGATCTCGGGCACCAGCGTGGTGGACGCGGTGCGCACCGTCGCGGCAGGCGGTTCGCTGCTCGACGCGAAGCTGACCGCCTCGGTGCTCAGCCGCCTGCGCGGCGAGACCGGCCCGCAGGACACCGGGTACGCCTCCCTCAGCCCGCAGGAACGGCGCGTGCTCGACCTCATCGCGGACGGACGCACGAACCGCCAGATCGCCGAACGGCTCGTCCTTTCCGAGAAGACCGTCAAGAACTACGTCTCGGCCGTGCTGCACAAGCTCGGCTTCGAGCGCCGCACCGAGGCCGCGGTGTACGCGGCCCGGCGCAACCAGCAGCGGAACCGGCGGGGCTGAGCGTCACCCCGGTCTCGTCCAGCTGAGCACGACCACCTGCCGACCCGGGGGTACGGTCCCGCGGTGACGCAGCCGGACTCCGCCCGGTAAGAGGGCGCGGTGTAGCCGAATGCCAGCTGCAGTGTGTCGACGCTCTCGGTGTCGTTGTGCCTGAGCGTCGCGCTGTATGCGATCTCGCGCCGAGAAACCGTTGTGGTGCGCGAGAAACCGTTGCGGTGCAAGAACTTTGCGAACGCGGAGTTGCCGGGTCGGGCTCGCACCAGGTGAACATTTTTGCCAACCCTCCGTCGCGTCGGGGTCGTCGTAGTGCCACAGCGTGCGATTCGAGCGGGTTCGGCCACAGTGGGTGAACGGCGGACAGGTCCCGGCGGAGGGACGACACGCTGTCCGCCGACCGACGGACAAAATCCCCCAGTACCTCGGGGACCCGGGTCTTTCGGCACGGGTCAGCGCGGGCCGATCGCCCCGAGCGCCGTGCCGCGACGCGGCCGCAGACTCGGTGTCGGAGCAATGCCCCGGCGAAAAAACGGAAAACCGTTGCCGGCTCAGGCAAACAAGAGGGAGTCCCCATGCGCAACATCACCAAGAAGACCAAGGCTGTCCTCGCCGGGTCGCTCGTGCTGGTAGCTGTCGGCGGGGGCGTCGCGTACGCCTACTGGTCGACCACCGGCACCGGCTCCGGCACGGCAGCCGTCTCGGCCGGTGCGAGCAACCTGTCGATCACCCAGAACAGCGCGCCCACCAACCTGGCGCCCGGCGTCGCGGCCGGCGCCATCTCCGGCACGGTGAAGAACAACTCCGCCAACAACGCTTTCGTGCACACCGTCACCGTTTCGATCGCCTCGGTCGCCACCGCGCCCGGCGCGGTCGGCACCTGCGACGCGAGCGACTACACCTTGTCCGGCGCGACCATGACGGTGGACCAGGACCTGGCGACTGGCGCGAGCACCGGCTTCTCCGGCGCGACGCTCGGCTTCAACAACAAGGCCACGAACCAGGACGGCTGCAAGGGCGCGACGGTCAATCTCGCCTACTCCAGCAACTGACCGCCGGTCCGGGGGCTAGGCGCGTGCGTTGTCCCCGGACCTTTCCTCCGCCGATGGAGAACCGATGAGGAAGCTCGTGCCGATACTGCTCTGCCTGCTGGGCATGAGCGTGCTGGCCAGCGCGGCCGCCGCGGCCAAAGCCGACTTCACGCTGGGCGTGAACCCGGCGAGCCAGTCCGTGCAGCAGGGCCAGTCCGCTGCCTACACCGTGACGGCCGCCGCCACCGGCGGGTTCAGCGGGAGCATCGCGCTGACCGCCACGGGACAGCCCGGAACCGCGAGCTTCGCGCCTCCGTCGATCACGACGTCCGGAACCTCCTCCCTGACGCTGACCACGTCGTCCACGACACCGACCGGGACCTATCCCGTCACGATCACCGCGGCGAGCGGCCGGCTCAGCCACTCGATCAGCGTCACGCTGACCGTCAACCGGGCACTGTCCCCGTCGGTCGCGCTGTCGGCGACGCCAGCTTCGGCCACCGTGCCGGCGGGCTCGACGGCGGCCTACACCATCGGAATCAACCGCACGAATTTCACCGGAGCGGTCTCGTTGAGCGTGTACGGCGGACTTCCGAGCGGCGCGGCGGCCACCCTCAACCCCAGCAGCACCACGGGAAACTCGTCGACGCTGCAGGTAAGCACCTCCGCCACGACACCGCCGGGCAGCTACCCCGTCTACGTCGTCGGGTCGAGCAGCGCGGGAAACGCCTACGCTCAAGTGGAGCTCGATGTCGCCGCCCCGTCGGGAAAACCGTTCACCGTCTCGGGAGATCCCGCGGGAACGCTGGCGCCGGGTGCCCCGGCCCTGCCGGTGGATCTCTTGCTGCAGAACCCGAACAACCAGGACCTGGCGATCTCGAACCTGACCGTCACCGTCGCGAAGACCAGCTCCGCGGGCTGTGCGCCGGGCAACTTCGCGGTAACGCAGTACAGCGGCCCGTACCCGCTCCGGCTCGCGGCCCGGCAAACGGCGACGCTGTCCCAGCTCGGCGTCCCGGCCTCGGCGCTGCCGCGGATCGTGATGCTCGACCTGCCCACCAGCCAGGACGCGTGCAAGAACGCAACGGTCGCGCTCGCCTACTCCGGCGCGGGACAGGGGGCCTGACATGCGCAAGAGCCACTGGGCGACCGGCGCGGCGGCGGTCGTGCTGCTCGCCGGGACCGGAGTCGCGTTTGCGGACTGGTCCAGCACGGGCTCCGCGTCCGGCACCGCGGCCACCGGCACGATGACCGTCACGGCCGCCGCATTGTCCGGCGAGACCCCGGCCAGCACGCTGTATCCGGGCGGCACCGCCGACGCGCTCGTGAAACTGGCCAACCCCAACGGTTTCTCAGTGCAGGTCGTGGCGATCACGGCGACCGGACCCGCGCAGGCGGGCAACGGCTGCGGCCCGACCGGCGTGACGTTCACCTCGCCTTCGGGGTACGCGGATCCGCAGTTTTCGTTGGCCGCGGGCCAGTCCACTGTGCTGCGCCTGACCGGCGCGCTGGCCATGGACACCACCTCGTCGAACGCCTGCCAGGGGCAGACGTTCTCCCTTCCAGTCACGGTGACGGTGCAGAAGTGAGAGTTCCGAGGATCAGTCGTCGAAGTGCCCTCGTCCTGTCGGCGACGGCCGTTGCGCTCGCCCTGTCCGGCGGCGTGGCGTGGGCGTTCTGGACGGCCCAGGCGTCCAATGTCCCAGCCTACGGGCGGGCGGACAGCATGACCGCGGGGTCGACGCCGTCCGGCACCGTCACCGGAACGTCGGTGAACCTGGCCTGGTCCGCCGGGACGACGGTCGGCGGCCATCCCGCCGGCGGCTACCGGATCTCCCGCTATCCGTCGGCTTCGGGCGGCACCGCGACCGCCGCGGCGCAGGGCACGTGCGCTGCTGTTCCGGCGAACGCCTTGAGCTGCACGGAATCGAACGTTCCCGCCGGAACGTGGTACTACACCGTCACGCCGGTTCTGGGCGCGTGGCAAGGCGGCGAGAGCCCGCGCAGCGCGGGAATGACCACCGGCGACAGCTTCAGCCTGTCCGTGCCCGCGCTGACCGCGGGCAACGCCGCGACGGTGACCCTCACGGCCGTCGCCGCGGGCCACACCGACACCGGCTTCACCGGCGACCACCCGGTTTCCTTCAGCGGTCCCGGAAACGCGCCGGACTCGACCGCGCCGTCCTACAACAACGGCAACTCGACGGTCACTTTCGCCAACGGTGTCGCGACCGTGCCGATCACCTTGTACAAAGCGGAAAACACGACGCTGACGGCCACGTCGGGGAACGTCACGGGCAACCAGGCGGTGACTGTTACCCCGGGAGCGGCCGCACAGTTCCAGGTGCCCGCGCCGTCCGGAGCCGTCGCCGGCGCCGCGCAAAACATCACCCTCGCCGCTCTCGACGCGTACCGGAACACCGCGACCGGCTACACCGGCGGCAAGACCTTGACCTGGTCCGGCCCCGGCACGGCGGTCTCCGGCCAGGCCCCGGCCTACCCGGCGAACCCGGTCACGTTCACCTCAGGCACCGCGACGGTGCCGCTCACTCTGTACCTGGCCCAGACGACGACGCTGTCGGTCGGAGACAGCCACATCAGCGGTGTCTCGCCCAGTTTCACCGTCAGCCCTGGCGCTGCCGCGCAGTTCGCGGTCTCAACCGGCCTGGCTCAGAAGGCCGGTGCTGCATTCCCGGTCACGGTCACGGCGCTGGACGCCTACAAGAACACGGCGACCGGCTACACCGGCAGCAAGACCCTCGCCGTGACGGGACCGAGCCCCGCCCCAGACGGAACTCCTGCCCCTTCCAGCGTGGCAACGGTCTTCTCGGCCGGCACCGCCACCGCGACGCTCACCCTGGTGAAGGCCGAATCGACGACGCTGACGCTCAAGGACGGTTCGCTGACGGGCACCAGCGCCCAGCTCACCGTGAGCGCGGGCGACCCGGCCCGACTGGCCTGGTCCGGCGTGACGGTCTCGGCCGGAACGCTGAGCTCGCCGTGCATGTTCACCTGCACGGACACCGGCATCGGCAACAGCGGCACGCTCACCGCGAAGATCGCGATCACCGATGCTTACGGCAACACCGTGAGCAACCTCGGACGCACCATCACGGTCACCACGAACGGCGGCGGATTCACCTCGCCCTCGACCGGCACGTCGGTGAACCTCACGACGAGCGCGACGGGCCTCGCGGAGTCGACCCAGACGTTCACGTTCAAGTCCCAGAACGGAAGCTGGACGTCGGACATTCTCACCGCGACCAGCGGAACCTACTCGAATGCGACCGCAACGGTCACGAAGAGCTGATCCCGGGTGGAGTGCTTGGGTGGGGGATCGCGCGAAGGCCCGCTCGTCGTTCTCGGCGGTGGACCGTCGCGCGGTCCCAGCTTTGGGCCAGGACCGCGGTGAGCAAGGCGGGCGCGCTGACGAAGCTGCAGCCTCGCGTGCCGCAAGGCCAGCGACTTGCGACCGTCCCAGCCCGACTGGCATGACCTCGACGCGAGCGAGCGATTCTGGGCCCGCTCCTGTTCACGGTGCCGCTGATGGCAGTTTTCGCGCGGCGGCAAGCAGAGCACCGGGCGGCACGTCCGTAGCCCGCTTGAAATCGGCACCGCGGTACCGAGCCCCGCAGCCGCGTTTTACGGCCGGATGAGCGGCGTTGGCGGCTAGGCTGGCGGATCGTGCAGGAGACGCGTCTCGACCTCGCCCGGATCCAAGCGGCTCGCCAGCTGATCGACCCGGTCTTCCTCCACACTCCGCTGTATCGCTGCGAGACGATGGAGCCCGACCTCGGGTGCGCGGTGAGCGTCAAGCTCGAAACAGCGAATCCGGTCCGCAGCTTCAAGGCGCGAGGCACCGAGGTGATCACCAGTTTGCTCGCCGACAACCGCGCTTCGGCCGTCGTGTGCGCGAGCGCGGGCAACCTCGGCCAAGCTCTCGCCTGGTCCGGTCGCTGCCGGGGAATCGACGTCACCGTTGTGGCCTCCCGTTACGCGTCCGCGGCCAAGCTCGAGCGCATCCGTGCGCTGGACGCGAGGCTGGAGCTGGTGGACGGCGACATCGAAACGGCTCGCGAGCGAGCTGCTGTCATCGCGCGGCGCGACGGCATCCGGCTGGTCGAAGACAGCCTGGACCTCGAGACCTGCGAGGGCGCGGGAACGATCGGCCTGGAGCTGGCGGACGCCCTGGCCGGCACCGAGCCCCCATTCGACGCTGTCCTGATCGCTCTGGGCGGAGGGGCGATGGCCACCGGGGTAGGGCAGGTGCTCAAATCCTGCGCGCCGGACGTCGAGGTGATCTGCGTCCAGCCGGCGGGCGCACCGGCGATGACCCTCTCCTGGAGACAACGGCGCGTGGTCACGACCGACTCGATGGACACCATCGCCGACGGGGTCGCCGGCCGGCGACCCATCCCGGCCGTGCTGGACGACCTGCTGCTGCTCGCGGACGATGCCGTCCTGGTCGAGGAGGCGTCGATCATCGCCGGGATGCGGCTGCTCCTCGACCGGGCCGGTCTCGTCGTCGAGCCCTCCGCCGCGCTCGGAGTCGCGGCGATCCTCGAAGACCGTGCCCGCTTCGCCGGACGGCACGTGGTCACCATCGTCTGCGGCGGCAACGTCGACGCAGACGCCTACCACCGCTGGGTCGGGGCCGCTCCCGGCCGCCGGTTCTGACGCACCCCCGGCGGGCGGGCCCCGGTTTGCTGCGGGCCGGTCTTTGCGGCATCTTTACGCGTGGTGTGCCGGGAAGTCTGGTCGGCCTGCCCGTGCCCAGCCGGGCGGCGGGCGGTCCGATCGAGCCCGGGGAGTCCGATGGCGTCAGGGGTGCGGAAAGAAATCGCGAGTTCCGGCGGTGCCGTCCGGCTCGCCGTAGCCTGGGGGCATGCGCGCAGCGGACCTGGCCGAGGAGTTCCCGGTCGTCGACCTGGATGCGGACGCGCTGGCGGCCGCGCGCCTGCTGGCCGAGCACCGGTTGCCCGGGCTGGTGGTGACCGAAGCGTCCGGGTGCCCGCACACCGTGCTGCCCGCCTCCGACGTCGTGCAGTTTCTCGTGCCGCCGTATGTGCGCGACGATCCGTCGCTGGCCGGGGTGCTCAGCGAGTCGATGGCGGACCGCGTCGCGGACAAGCTGGGCGGGCGGACGGTGCGCGAGTTGCTGCCCGACGAGCCGCGCGAATTGCCCAGGGTGGACGCCGACGACACGATCGTGGAGGTCGCCGCGACGATGGCCCGGCTGCGGTGCCCGCTCGTGGCGGTCATGCGGGACCGGACGCTGCTCGGGGTGGTGTCCGCGTCGCGGCTGCTGGAGCACGCGCTGACGCCTCGCTGATCCGGGCGGTCCGCCGGTGAGCACGATCATCGCGGTGGTCGTGTTCGTGGTGGCCTACGTGCTCATCGCGACCGAGAAGGTCCCGAAGATGACCGCCGCGCTGGCCGGGGCGGGCGTGGTGCTGGCGACCGGGGTGAGCGGGTCGGCGGACGCGTTCTTCTCCGAGGACACCGGCGTCGATTGGAACGTGCTGTTCCTGCTGCTCGGGATGATGATCATCGTCGGGATCCTGCGCCGCACCGGGGTGTTCGAGTTCGTCGCGATCTGGGCGGCCAAACGCGCCAAGGGGTCGCCACTGCGGATCATGCTGCTGCTGGTGCTGATCACCGCGGTCGCGTCGGCGTTCCTGGACAACGTGACCACGGTGCTGCTGATCGCGCCGGTGACGTTGCTGGTGTGCGACCGGCTCGACATCAGCCCGGTCCCGTTCCTGATCGCCGAGGTGCTGGCCTCCAACGTCGGCGGCACCGCGACCCTGATCGGCGACCCGCCGAACATCGTCGTCGGCAGCCGCGCGGGACTGGCGTTCAACGACTTCCTGCTCAACCTGACGCCGATCGTCGCGCTCGAGCTGGTCGTGCTGGGGCTGGTGCTGCCGTGGTTGTTCCGCGGGTCGTTCGCCGTCGATCCGCAGCGGGTCGCCGACGTCATGGCGCTCAACGAACGCGAAGCGATCCGACAGCCGAAGCTGCTGATCAAGTCCGGTGTCGTGCTGTTGCTGGTGTTCGCCGGGTTCGTGCTGCACTCGGTGGTGCACCTGGACCCGTCGGTGGTCGCGCTGCTGGGGGCGGGCCTGCTGGTGCTGGGCTCGGGCACGCCGCCGAAGCAGTATCTGGCCGGGGTCGAATGGGAGACCCTGCTGTTCTTCGCCGGCCTGTTCATCATGATCGGGGCGCTGGTCAAGACCGGCGTGATCGACTGGCTCGCGAAGGTCGCCGCGGGCGCCACCGGCGGGAACGCGCTGCTGGCGGTCTTCCTGATCCTCGGGGTGTCCGCGCTGCTGTCCGGCGTGATCGACAACATCCCTTACGTGGCGACGATGAGCCCGCTCGTGCTCGCGCTCACCCACGACATCCCGGACCCGGCGCATTCCGAGGCGCTGTGGTGGTCGCTGGCGCTCGGCGCGGACTTCGGCGGCAACATGACGGCGGTCGGGGCCAGCGCGAACGTCGTGGTCCTGGGCCTCGCCGCCCGGGCCGGCGCGCCGATCTCGTTCTGGGAATTCACCAAGAAGGGCGCGGTCGTCACGCTGATCACCGTGCTCGTCGCCGCGCCGTACCTGTGGCTGCGCTACTTCGTCCTCTGACGGCAGAAGCAGGGGCTTCCGGTCAGGTGTGAGCGATCCCGCAACCATGTCCGTGACCAATTGTTGCATACTGCATCAATGTCGTCGGGTGAGAGTGCGGGGAAACGCGGGCTCGTCGTGCCGGTGCGGCCGCCGGTGGGCCGGTGGGTGCGGGAGAGCCGTGCGGGGCTGGTCGGGCTGGCGGTGCTGATCGGGGCGGGCGCGGGGCTGGGCGCGGTGGTGTTCCGGTGGCTGATCACCACGTTCACGCACGTGTTCTCCGGGCACGCGGATTATTCGGACGCGGGGCGGGCGGCGCATCCGTGGTTCCCGGCGCTGGGGCCGTGGTTCCTGCTGCTGGCCCCGGTGCTCGCGGGTCTGGTGTACGGGCCGCTGGTGTACCGGTTCGCGCCGGAGGCTCGCGGGCACGGGGTGCCGGAGGTGATGTACGCCGTCGCCGAGCGCGGCGGGCGGATTCCGGTGCAGGTGAGCGTGGTGAAGGCGCTGGCCTCGGCGTTGACGATCGGGTCCGGCGGTTCAGTGGGCCGGGAGGGGCCGATCGTGCAGATCGGGTCCGCGCTCGGCTCGTCGCTCGGGCGGCTCGCCCGGCTGCCTGAATCCAGACTGAGGATCCTGGTCGCCTGCGGGGCCGCGGGCGGGATCGCGGCGACGTTCAACGCGCCGCTGGCGGGTCCGTTCTTCGCGATGGAGCTGATCCTGCGCGATTTCGCCGCGGAGTCGTTCGGGGCGGTGGTGCTCGCGAGCGTGACGGCGAGTGTCGTCGGACGCGCGGTGTTCGGCAACACGCCGTTCCTCAATCTGCCGCCGTTCTCGTTGCGGAGCCCGGTGGAGTACCTGTTGTTCGTGGCGCTGGGCCTGGTGGTCGGCGCGTGCGGGGTGCTGTTCACCCGGGTGCTGTACTGGATCGAGGACCTGTGCGACCGGTTGTGGCGCGGGCCGGAATGGCTTCGCCCGGCAGTGGGCGGGGTGTTCCTGGGCGGGCTGCTGCTTCTGCTGCCGCAGATGTACGGGGTGGGGTATCCCGTGCTGCAGAACGCGGTCGAGGGCAAGTACGTCTTCGGGTTCCTGCTGGTGCTCATGCTCGGCAAGATCGTGGCGACCAGCCTGACGATCGGGATCGGCGGCTCGGGCGGGGTGTTCGCGCCGTCGCTGTTCATCGGCGCGATGGCGGGCACGGCTTTCGGGATCGGCGTGCACGCGTGGCTGCCGTCGGTGACCGCGTCGCCGGGGGTGTACGGGCTGATCGGCATGGGCGCGGCGTTCGCGGGTTCGGCACGGGCCCCGATCACGGCGGTGATCGTGCTGTTCGAGCTGACCGGCCAGTACACGGTGATCCTGCCGATGCTGACCGCCATCGTGATCGCGACCGCGATCAGCCGCGCGCTGTCCCGGGACACGATCTACACGCTGAAATTGCGTCGCCGCGGCATCGATCTGGACAAGCACCCGTCGGCCCGGCGGTTGGCGGACACGAAGGTCTCCGCGGTCACCGAACCGCTGCCGGAACCCCTGCGCGACGACCTGCCGCTGGAACCGGCCGCGCACGCGCTCGCGCTGTCCGGCCACGGCATCCTGCCGGTGGTCGACGACGAGGGCCGGTACCAGGGCTGCGCCACTGCCCGCGCGGTCGCCGAGGCGGTGGCCGACGACCACGAGGGCCGGGTGGGAGATCTCGCCGAATTGCCTCCGCTGGTCACCGCCGACTCCACGCTCGCCGACGCGCTCGACGCACTGGCTCAGGCTCCGGGCACCGGCCTTCCCGTGCTGACCGGCAAAGACGAGCTGACCGGATGGATCACGCACCAGTCGGTCCTGAGCGCGCTGGAACCAGCCGCGGCTGGCCGCTGAAAGCGGATCGCCTTGATACCGCCGTGGGCGCCGCCGGGTACAGACCATGCCGGTGGTGCGCCGCCCAACCGGGCAGCGCACCACCGGGTCAAGGCAACTGCCGCACCAGGTAATCCCAGACCGCCCGCATCGCGCGCGGGTGGTAAATATGCTCCCGTTTCGCGTGGGATTCTTCCGGTGGCGACCAGCTCGGCCAGCCACCGAACGACTGCGTCAGCAATTGCTGTTCACAGGCCCGCTCAAGCACCACCGCGGCGACCGTCGCGCTCTCGACGGAATCGCCGACTGCGACGATTCCGTGGTTCACCAGGAACACTGCCCGCGCATTGCCGAGTTCCGCAGCCAGCGATTTGCCCAATTCCGGGGTCAGGATCAGGTCCGCGGTCTCGGTGTAGCGAGGCACCTCGGGCGGTACGAACAGGTTCGCGGCGTGGCTTACCGGCCGCAGCTCCTGTCCGGTCGCAGCGAGCGCGACGGCGTGCGGGGCGTGCGTGTGCACCACCGCGTTGACGTCCGGCCGCGCGGCGATGACCTCGGTGTGGATCGGGTACTCGCTGTGCCGCGGGCCAGCGCCGGAAACGACCTCACCTTCGGCGTTGACGAGGTGCACCCGCTCCGGCGTCACCTCCTCCATGCCCCATTCCGCGGACTTGATCCAGACGCCTCGGCCGTCGGCGTCGCGGCACGAGACGTGGCCCCAGATGAGGTCGCCTTGTCCGGCGGCGGCCAGGATCCGGGACGACAGCGCGACGAGTTCCTGCTGTGTGCTCATCGGTGCACCAGCCCGCCGTTGACGCTGAGGGTTTGGCCGGTCAGGTAACCCGCGTCGTCGCTGAGCAGGAACGCGGCCAGGCCGGTCATGTCGTCGGCCCCGGCGGGGCGGTGCAGCGATTGGGCGCGCAGCATCGCCTCGCGTTGTTCCGGGGTCACGGTTTCCCGCGCGACTTCGGTGTAGACCGGGCCGGGGGAGAGGGTGTTGACGCGGATGCCGAATTCGCCGAGTTCGCGCGCCATGGAGAACGTCATGCCGTGCACGCCGCCTTTGCTGGCCACGTAATGCAGGTAGCCGGGACGGCCGAGTTGCACGGCGTCGGAGCCGATGTTGACCACGCTCGCCGACGGGGAAGCCTGCAGCAGCGGGAGCAGCGCCGACACGAGCAGCCACGGGCCGCGGAGGTTGACCGCCATCAGGCGATCCCATTCCTCGTCGGTGATCTCCCAGAACGGTTTCATCTTGATGGCGGAGAAGATCGCGGCGTTGTTGATCAGGCCGTCGACCCGGCCGTGCGCCTCGGTGAGCTGGGCGGCGAACTCCGCGCAGCTGGTACGGCTGGAGACGTCGAGTGCATACGCGCTGGCCTTGCCCGGGCCGTCCAGCGAGGCGGCGGTGGCTTCGACGCCGTCGCGGTTGAGATCGGCGAGGACCACGGTCGCGCCTTCGGAGACCAGGCGCCGGGCGTAGGCCGCGCCGATGCCCTGGGCCGCGCCGGTGACGACGACGACCTTCCCGGCGAGTCCGTTGAGGGTCATGTCAGGCTCCAGCTTCGGTAGGAGGGTTCGCCGTCCGGGACGATCTCGGTGGACAGCAGCGTCAGGCAGCCGGGGCAGAATGCTTGGCGCAGCAGGACTTTCCGGTCGACGAACGCGGCGGGATCGGCGTGGACGCCGGGCCCGGCTTCGGTCGAGGGACGTTCGTGGCGCCGCGCGTGCGCCATCGGTTCGGCGGTGGTGTCGCCGATCCGGGTCGCGCAGTGCCGGCAGACGACAGCGCCGGTCGCGTCGTCAACGCGGAGGTTGAGGTCGAGGTTCACTGGTGCGCTCCTTCCAGCGGCGTGAGTCCGGCGCGTTGGTAGCGCAGCCGATCGCGGTGCGCCGCAGTGGCCGCGAGGTCGGGCTCGCCGTCGGCCAGCACGACGCCGTAGACCTCGGTGGCAGCAATCGCGGACACCTTGCCGTCGCGGACATCCGCCGCGACGCGTTCGGGTTCGCGGTGGAGCGGGTCGCCGATACCGCCGCCGCCCTGCCAATGGGTGAAGTAGACGTCCGCTTCGGCGAGATCGGTTTCCAGGTGCGGCGGGAGGGTGTCCGCGCTGCCGCGCAGGTCTTCGATGGTCTGCGGGATGCGGCCGTTCGCGAGCTGGTCGCGCACGGTGGTGTCGCGGACGAGGACGTCCCATTGCGTGGCGGCGGGATAGCCGCCCGAAATGCCGGGAGCCTGCGGCACCGCCTTGCCGTTGGCGGAGACTACGAGGTGCACGCTGCGGGTGGGCGAGTCGTACGGGATGAAGCAACTCGACGCTCCGACGCCGCCGCGCCACCGGCCGGGCCCGCCCGAATCGACTTCCTCGCGCCGCCACAGGTACAGCATCGGGAAGCTGAACTCGTTGATCTCGATGTCGGCGATGCGGCCCATCGGAATGCAGTTCTCGCCGCCGGTGTCGACGCCGTCGCCGTCCACCTTCGCGCCGAGCCCGCCGGACATCGCGTCGCACAGCATCGTGGCGAAACCCCCGCCGCGCTGGTCGACTCCGGCCAGCAGGGTGAGATCCCAGGTCCCGCAGCACACGCTCATCGCCGACCGGCTCAGTTCGGCGTGCGTGCTCAACATCTGCGCGACCGTTTCGGAGACCGCGTTCTGCGTGGCCCACGCCGAGTTGACCGACGCTTTCCCGATGCCCGCCGGGAAGGTGCAGTTGTTGATCGTCCCCGGTTCGCTGACGATCTCGACGCACCGGTAGATCCCGCCCGGCGACCAGGAGATGTCCGGGCACAGCATGGTCAGCAGGATCGGCAGGATCCCGCCGCGCAATCCGGCGAGGGTGCAGTTGATGATCCCGTCGACCTGAGGGTCGGTGCCGGTGAAGTCGAAGGTGAGGGTGTCGTCCTGTTTGGACATCGCGACCACGATCTTGTGGATGTCGCGGTCGCCCGCCCGCGCGCCGTCCTGGTGCGCGACGGCCGACCACGTTCCGTCCGGCAGCGCGCGCAGTTTGGTGCGCAGCTGGGATTCCGCGTCGCCCATCATCTTCTTCATCACGGCCTTGACGGTGTCCGGGCCGTACTTGTCGATGAGCGCGGTGAGCCGGTCCTGCGCGACGTTGTTCGCCCCGATCTTGGCGCGCAGGTCCAGCCCGACCAGCCGGGGCACGCGGGACCGGCGCAGGTACATGTCCTCCATGTCCGAGCGGAGCGTGCCGCCTTCGACGATCTTCACCGGCGGGATCGGCAGCGCTTCCCAGAACACGTCGTGGCCTTCGACGGACCAGCTGCCCGGCGACACGCCGCCGAGGTCGACCTGGTGCGCGACCGCGCCGGTCCAGCAGAACAGCTGGCCGTCGTAGAACAGCGGGGCGAGGACGGTGACGTCGTTCTGGTGCAGGCCGCCGCCGATCCACGGGTCGTTGAGGAGGAACTGGTCGCCCGGCGCGATTCCCGGGTTCTCGGCGCGATGCTCCAGCGTCCAGCGCACCGCCATGTCCAAAGCGGACCCGAGCTGCATGTTGTACAGCCCGACCTGGACGGTTTCGCCGGTCTCGTCCATGATGCCCGCGCCGAAGTCGTTGCAGTCGGTCACGACGACCGAACCGGACATCCGCTTGATCGCGTCGCCCATGTCGTCGGTGATGGCGACCAAACGGTGCCGGACCACCTCGTAGGTGAGCGCGTCCACGTCCGTCGAGTCGACTCGGTGCAGGTCGAGGTCGCCGAACCGGGCTTCCGGGTCGAGGGGAGCGCCGGACTGGACAAAGCGTTCGGAGCCGGCGACGGGGATGACAGCCATCAGGAGTGTTCCTTCCGTTCGGGGAAACGGATCACGAGGTTGCCCAGACGGTCCACAGTGGCCTGAGTGCCCGGCGGCAGGGCGACAGTGGTGGTCGGCGCTTCGACGACCGCGGGGCCTTCGATCTCGTGGCCCGCGCCGAGTGCGCGGTAGTCGTAAATCGCGGCGGGCTGCCGTCCAGCGCGCACGTCGAGCAGGACCTCCCGCTCGCCGCTCGTGGCGGGCTCGCCGGGCAGGGTGTGGTGCTCAGGCAGTTCCGGCTGGATCTGCAGGATCCCGGTCGCGCGGACCCGGTAGGTGATGAGCTGCAACCCGGCGTCGGGGAAGCCGGATCCCTTGCCGTACAACGCTTCGTAGCTTGCCTCGAAGTCCCGGCCGAGCTGGTCCACCGACTCGCCGGTCAGCTCGCCGCCGGGTACTGGAGTCGCGACTTCGGCGAGCTGCATGGTGTAGCGGAGGTCGGCTTCGCGTTCGTAGCTGATCGCGGAGAAGGTCAGCCCTTGTTCCGCCAGACGGCGTTCCAGCTCCCGTTCCAGACCCCTGAACACCTCGTTCGCGGTGTCCGCCGCGACCGGCATCGCGACCGGCTGCGACTGTTCGGCGGTCAGCACGATGTCCGACGCGGCCAACCCGTAGGCGGAGAAGACCGCGGCAGTGGAACCGAGCGGGACCACGACCTCCTTGACGCCGAGGTCGGCCGAGTAGCTCGCGCAGTGCATCGGACCCGCGCCGCCGAACGCGTAGAGCGTGAAGTCCCGCGGGTCCTGGCCCGAATTGACCACGACCTTGCGGACCAGATCCGCGGTCTGGGCGTTCTGGATCGCGTAGATCGCCGCCGCCGCGTCCTCGACGGACATGCCGAGCGGGGTCGCGACGACCTTGTCGATGGCGTCGCGGGACAGCTGGACGTCCAGTTTCTTGCGCCCGCCCAGGAAATTGTCCGGGTTGATGATGCCGAGAACGAGGTCCGCGTCGGTGACCGTCGGCTCCCAGCCGCCTTCGCCGTAACACGCCGGCCCGGGCCGGGCGCCCGCGCTGCGCGGCCCGACGCGAAGGTTCCCGCCCGGGTCGACCCACGCGATCGCGCCGCCGCCGGCGCCGATGGTGTGCACGTCGACCATGGGCGTGCTGATCGTGTACTGGTTCAGGATCGTGCTGGTGGTGGTCACTGGTTTGCCGTCGACAACCAGTCCGACCAGGAATGTCGTGCCGCCCATGTCGGTCGAAATGACCTTGTCGTGGCCCAGCGAGGCGGCCATCCGCGTGCACCCGACGACGCCGCCGGTGAGCACCGAACCGATGGTGGTGATCGCGTGCGCCGGTGCGTCGGCGGCGGTGACACAGCCGCCGGAACCCTGCATCACCAGCAGCGCGCCGGTGAGCCCGCGGGCGCGCAGTTCGGCTTCGAGCGGTCGCAGGTAACTGCCGAGCCGAGGGCCGACCTGCGTGTTCATGATCGTCGTGACGTTGCGCGGGTACTCCCGGATCCGCGGGCTGACCTCGCTGGACAGCGCCACGTATACCTCCGGCGCTTCCTCCTGCACGATCTCGCGCACCCGCTGTTCGTGGGCGGGATTTCGGAAGGACCAGAGGAACGACACCGCGATCGCCTCCGCACCGTCGGCGAGCAGGTCGCGGACCGCGGTCCGGACGCCGTCCTCGTCGAGCGGGACGACGACGCGGCCCTGGTAGTCCACGCGCTCGTCGATCTCGCGGATCCGGTGCCGGGGCACCAAGGACGCGGGCTTCGCCGTGCGGGCCATGTGCTGGATGTCATCGCTGCCCAGGCCGGCGTAGCGGCCTTCGAGGTTCATGATGCTGATCGAGTCCGCGTGCCCGCGGGTGGTGAGGAAGCCGACCTGCGCGACGTCCCCGGTCACCAGTGCGTTGAGCGTCGAGGTGGTGCCGTGCACGAGATAGTCGGTGTCGGCGAGCAGCTCGCGGACGGAGATGCCGAGCTCCGCGGCCAGTTCGTCGATCGCGGTGAGGAAGCCGGTCGCGAAATCCGGGGGAGTGGACGGGGTTTTGGCCGCGGCGAGCCGGTTGTGCTGGTCGGCGACGAACGCGTCGGTGAACGTTCCGCCGGTGTCGATGCCGATGACGTACGCCATGAGGGCCCCTTTGCCTTCGGATCGTCAGAACATGA
Source organism: Amycolatopsis echigonensis (assembly GCF_002846615.1). NCBI lineage: Bacteria > Bacillati > Actinomycetota > Actinomycetes > Pseudonocardiales > Pseudonocardiaceae > Amycolatopsis > Amycolatopsis echigonensis. The sequence continues at coordinate 7,491,691 of NZ_PJMY01000003.1, forward strand.
CGTTGATGGACTTGGTTTCGGTGTAGCTGAGCAGTTCTTCGAGGCTTTCCTCTCGGCCGACGCCGGATCCTTTGACGCCGCCGAAGGGCACGTTGGGGAAATGCCGGGACGAGCCGTTGATCCAGACGAACCCGGCCTCGAACGCGCGGGCCACGCGGTGTGCGCGGGTGACGTCGGAGGTCCAGACGCTCGCGGTAAGGCCGTAGTCGACGCTGTTGGCGATGCGGACCGCCTCCGTCTCGTCGGCGAACGGGATGACCGACAGCAGCGGGCCGAACACCTCTTCCCGGGCGATCCGCATGTCCGGGCGCACGCCGGTGAACACGGTCGGGGCCACGAACAAGCCCTGGTCCACGCCAGCCGGACGGCCGCCGCCAGTGGCGACCCGCGCGCCCTCGGACACCGCGATGTCGATGTAGGACAACGACTTCTCGTACTGCGCCTGGTTGATCATCGTGCCCTGTTCGGTGCGTTCGTCGAACGGATCGCCGATCCGGCGCGCCTCGATCAGCTCGACCACGCGGGCGACGAGCGCGTCGTGGACGTCCTGGTGCACGAGCAGCCGCGAGTTCGACCCGCAGGACTGTCCGGACCAGGTGAAGTTCATGCCGAACACGGCTCCGGCGGCGGCTTCGAGGTCCGCGTCGGGGAACACCACCATGGCGTTCTTGCCGCCGAGTTCGAGGCTGACGTCCTTGACGCCGCTCTCGGCCGCCGCGCGCTGGATGGCGCGCCCGGTGGGCTCGGAGCCGATGAACCCGATCCGCCGCACGTGCCGGTGCCGCACCAGCGCGTCCGGCACCGCCGGTCCGTCGCCGACCACCACCGACAGCACACCGGGCGGGAAGATGTCCTTCGCCAGTTCGGCCAGCCGCAGTGCGGACAGCGGCGCGGCCTCCGGCGGCTTGAGGATCGTCGGGTTGCCCGCGACCAGCGGCGCGGCGACCTTGCCCGCGAACATCAGCGGGTGGTTGTAGGGCACGATTCGGGCCACTACGCCGACGGGTTCGCGTGTCGTCACGTGCAGTGCGGTGCTGGCGGGCACAGTCGTGCCTTTCAGTTCCAAAGCCTGTCCGGCGAACATGCGCAGCTGCGCCACCGTGACGCCGACGTCGACGCGCGAGTTCGAGATCGGCGAACCGGCGTCGACCGTGTCGAGCAGGGCCAGCTCCTCGCCGTGGCGTTCGATCGCGTCGGCCAGTTCCGACACCAGCTTCGCCCGTTCGACCGGGAGAGTGTCCCGCCAGGCCGCCCGTGCGTCGGCCGCGGCGCGTACCGCCTCGTCGACGTCGTCGGGTGCCGCGTCGGGAACCTCGGCGATCACCGTGCCGGTGTAGGGGGACACCCGGGAGAAGGTGGCGCCGGACCGCGCCGGGACGAGCTTGCCGTCGATGAGCAGGCGCCACTCGCGGTCGAGAAGGTCGGCGACCCGGGGCGGAATCTCCGGGCCGGAATGGGCTTCGAGCATCGTCGCTCCTGCGCTTCCTGAGTCCCGCGGGGACCTGGCGCCCCGCGTGCCGTCGGCTCATGCTAACCCCGAGAGCCAGGCGAAAGTCCATTCTGCGGACTTCTATTCTGTTCTCCAGAAATATCAAGCAGTATTTTGACTGGAGAGGCCCCGCAGGCGTCCTGGTCCAGATACCATGTCTGCTATGCAGACATCCGCCGCCGAAGCCGGTCCCGCGCGGCCCGCTCCCCAATACCCGATCGAATCCGTGGACCGCGCGCTGCGGCTGCTCAGGATGTTCAGCGCCACGAGAGAACTCCGGCTGTCCGACGCACGAGACGCCCTCGGCGTAGGGCAGTCGACCGCGCACCGGCTGATGGCGATGCTCGTCCACCACGGGTTCGTCGACCAGGACCCGGCCAGCCGCGTCTACCGGGCCGGGCCGGCGCTGGTCGAGATCGGGCTGTCGGTGGTGAACCAGATGGACCTGCGCGCGGTCGCACGGCCGGTGCTGCAGTGGCTGTCGGAAACCACCGGGGAGACGGTGCATCTCGGTTCGCTGGAAGGCAATCAGGTGCGCTTCCTGGACGTGATCGAGAGCGACCGGGCGCTGCGGGTCTCCGGCCGCGTCGGCCGCACCCTCCCGGCGCACGCGACGAGCCTGGGCAAGGCGATGCTCGCGCACCTGCCCGACGACCAGATCGCGCAACGCTATCCGGACGAGGTGCTCGGCCAGGTCACCACGAAGACCATGACGAGCCGCAGCGCTCTGCTGGCCGAGATCGAACGGACCCGGCGCCGCGGTTACGCGCTCAACGCGGGCGAAAGCGAGGACGGCGTCAGCTCGATCGGCTGCGCGGTAGCCCGCCCAGACGGCCCGCTCCTGGGCGGCCTGAGCGTCGCGGCCCCGACCGGGCGGATGACGAAAGCCCAGCGGGACGAACACGCGGTCGCGCTGGTGGAGGGCTGTCGGCGGTTGGCGGAGAAGCTGGTGTGAGCGAGAAGCGCGGTGGACGTCCCCGCGGCTCACGTCACGACTAGTGCTGCGATGAGCGGCCAGACGGCGTCGGGCAGGGATCACGACATCGCCGTCGCCGCTGTGCTCGTCGGCAGCCGCCTCCCATGACGCCACAAGCGAAATGCTGGGTTCTCTTACCCGGCGGCGAACGACCCGTTCACCGCCGGGGCTGGGTCAGCGAGTGGCAGACAACTCATCCGCTGTGGACAGTGGCACCGGTTCGAACATCGCCGGTTCGTCTTCCGGGAACAGGGCCGTCGGGCCGTACAGCCAGTCGGTGAACGAGTAGTCGTCCGTCGCGCGGGCGCGCAGCAGGGTGTTGCGTTGTTCGCGCTCGACGCCGCCCAGATGCCACAGGTTTCCCCACGCGCGGGCGGTGAGGACGACGCGACGACAGTGTTCCGGTCGGACCGCCTCGTATGCGGCCAGTGCGCCGTCCCAGTCCACCGTGCCGTCTTCACCGAGCAGTCGTTTCGCGTGTTCGGCCAGGACCCAGCCGTCTTCGATGGCCATGATCGCGCCTTGGGCGAGGTACTGCAGGGGCGGGTGCGCTGCGTCGCCGAGCAGCGCCAGCCTGCCGTCGACCCAGGTGGAGATCTGGTTGCGGTCGTACATCCGCCACCACTTGTCCCGCCACATCCGCGGGATCCCGGCCCGCACCTCGTCGCAGGTGGCGGCGAAGGCGGTGTCCAGCTCGTCCGGCGTGCCCCAGTCGTCCAGGCCCGCCACGGCCTTCGGAGACTCGAAAACCGCTACCTGATTGAGCAAATCTCCGCCGCGAAGTCCATAGTGGACAAAGTGGCAGCGCGGGCCGACATAGACCACGACCTCGGACAGATCGACCGGGCGGCCGACCTCGGCGATCGGCACCGTGCCGCGGTAGGCGACGTACGCCGACGAGACCGGCTGGTCGTCCGTGAAGTGCTTGCGGGCCACGGAGTGCAGGCCGTCGGCGGCGATCACGACGGGTGCGGTGTGCGTGGTTCCGTCGTCGGTCACCGCGGTCGCGGGGTCCGCTGCGTACGAGGCGATCCGTTGCTCAGTGAGGAGTTCCACTCCTGCATCGCGGCAGGCGTCGAGGAAGAGCCGGTGCAGGTCGCTGCGGTGGATGACCAGGTACGGGAAGCCGTAGCGGCGTTCGAGGTCGCGCAGGTCAAGGGCGGTCAGGTCGCGGCCGTCGACCGCGTCGCGCATGACCATCCGGTCCGGGACGACGCCGCGGGCCTTCGCGGTTTCGAGCAGGCCGTAGGCGTCGAGGATCCGGGTGCAGTTCGGGGCGAGCTGGATGCCGGCCCCGACCTCGCCGAACTCCTTCGCCTGCTCCAGCACCCGGACCCGCAGGCCGAGCCGGGACAGCGCATACGCGGTGCTCAGCCCGCCGATCCCGCCGCCGACGACGAGCACGTCAGGGGTGTCCATGGGGCTCTCCTCACAACCAGGGACCGAGATCGGGAACCCCGGTCAGCGAATGCGGCCGTCCGGCCAGGTACGCCGCGACGTCGGGCAGCGGCCCGTCCGGCAGAGTGTCGAGACCGCGTTTGGCCTGGATTTCGGCGACGAGTGCGGACAGGAACGCCTCAGGCAGGTCGGCGAACGTCAATCCGGTACCGAGGTCGACCGCGTGCACGCACACCTCGCGGGCCCGCATCCACGGGATCTCGGTGGCGGGAACCGTCCGGCCCTGCGCCGTGACCACCTGGGCTCGCCACTGCTCCGGTGTCAGCGTGGCCATCGCGGAGTCCAACGAGCGCGCCGAATCCCGCAACCAGGACGTGAGCTGGGCTTCGGACAGCTGCGAGCCCGCTTCGATGTCGGCGTTGCGCTGCTCCGGCGAGGCGTACATCGGGGTGCGCTCGCCGGTCCGCGCCCAGTGCACGAGGTTGCCGAGGGCGTCCGCGTTGGCCGCGACGTGTGCGGCGAGGTGCTTGCGGGTCCAGCCGGGCAACGCGCTCGGTCCGGACAGCTCGTTCGCGTGTGAGAGGAAAAGCTCGGTCCCGAACGAGACCCATTCCCGCGCGTCTCCGGGGGCCATCAGGATTCCTTCACGATCTGGTTCACGCACGCGCCGATCCCGGCCACCTCGGTGACGACGGTTTCGCCGCCGGTCAGGTAGATCTTCGGATCGCGCGCGTGGCCGACCCCGGCGGGAGTGCCGGTCGCGATCAGGTCGCCCGGGTTGAGCTGCACGATCGTGGAGATGTACTGCACCAGGTACACCGGGTCGAACAGCAGCGTTCCGGTGTCGTCGTGCTGCATGACCCGACCGTCCACAGTGGTCTTCACCTCAAGCGACGGCCGTATCCCGCCAACCTCGTCCGGGGTGACGACGTACGGGCCGACCGGCGTCGAGGACTGCCAGATCTTGCCCTGCGTCCACTCGACAGTGCGGAATTGCCAGTCGCGGACCGACACGTCGTTCATCACGGTGAACCCGGCGATCGCCGCCGCGGCCTCGTCCTCGCTGGCCCGCCGGACGGTCGCACCGACCACGACGACAAGTTCGACCTCCCAGTCGAGCGCGTCGGTCTCCGGCGGTTTCGCGATCGGGTCAGCCGGACCGGTCAGGGTGTCGGCGAACTTGGGGAACAGCGTCGGATACGCGGGCAGCTCGCGGCCCATTTCCTTGATGTGGTTGGTGTAGTTGTGCCCCACGCAGACCACTTTGGACGGATTCGGCACGACCGGGGCGAGGTCCGCGCCCTCGGCGGGCCAGGTCTGGCCGGTTGCCTTGGCGGCGTGCGCTTCCCAGCCGTCCTGGGCGAACAGTGCGCCGAGATCGGGGGAGCCGAGGTCGACCAGCACATCGCCGTCGAGGCGGACGGCGCGCGTGCCGCCGTCGATGCGGAGGGTGGCGAGCTTCATCGGAGGGTCTCCCGACGGTCGAGGTGGAGCGCCTCGAAGACGGGCGCGTCCGAGAAACGGAACAGGTCAAGGGCCCCGGAGTCGGAATCGGTGGCACCGGCCTCCGACTTGACGGAGAACGGCTGCCACGACGGGACGACGAACAGATCCCCGCGTGAAACCGTCCACGAAGTGTCGCCGACGGTCACCGTGCCGGAGCCGTCGAAGACCTGGCAGACCGACGAGCCGGTTTCGCGCACGGGGGCGGTCTCGCTGCCCCGGGCCACGCGGTGGAACTCGGCGCGGATGGTCGGCAGTACGTCGGAACCGTTGTGCGGATTGGCGAACCGCACTGCCGCGTGGCCCGGTTCGACTGTTCCGCCGTAGCCCTCTTTTTCCAGCTCAAGCTGGTCGCGCAACGCGGCGTCGGTGTGCTCCCACTTGTACGCCAGCAACGGCGAACCGGGCGCGACACTGCCGACAGACAGCGGTCGCAGGCCCGGATGCGCCCACAGCCGTTCGGAACGAGACCGGTCGGGCGTGATCCGCTCGGTCTCGCTGATCGTTTCGCGCCCGAACTCGAAGAACTGCGCGTCGATGCCGTACTGGAACGGGATGTCGAGACCGTCGAGCCAGGCCATCGGCTCGCGGGTGGCGTTGTGGTGGGCGTGCCAGTTCCAGCCCGCCTGCGGCAGGAAGTCGCCGCGGCGCATCGGGACCGGGTCGCCGCCGACGACCGTCCACACCCCTGAGCCTTCGACGACGAACCGGAACGCGTTCTGCGTGTGCCGGTGCTCGGGCGCGTCCTCGCCGGGCATCAGGTACTGGATCGCGGCCCACAGCGTCGGCGTCGCGAACGGACGGCCGCCGAGCCCTGGGTTGGCCAGCGCGATCGCGCGCCGCTCCCCGCCGCGGCCGACCGGCACGATCTCGCCCGCCTGCTCAGCGAGCCGCAGCAGGTTCTCCCACTGCCATCGGTGCGGCACCGCCCGCGAACGCGGGTGCGCGGGCATCAGGTCGCCGATCTCCGTCCACAACGGAACGAGCAGCTCCTGCTCGAAACCGCGGTAGAGCTTTTCGAGGGCGGGCGTGACCGCGGGCTGGTCCGGTGCGTCGACCGCGGCGAGCTGAACGGGAGTCCGCGCTGGAGTGCTGGTCATGGGGTTATGGTGGGCTGGTCCCGGTCTGCGGAAAACGGGATTCTGGTGTGCGGAAAGGCGGCCCGGATGGAGAAACGGTTCAAGGCTCCGCCGCCGTACGCAGTGGCCAGCGTAGACAACGCCCTGCGGATCGCGGCGATGCTGCAGCTCGAAGGCCCGTTGACGGTCTCGGAGGTGGCTGAGCGGATCGGCGTCGCGCCCTCGACCGCGCACCGGCTGCTCGCGATGCTCGTGTACCGCGATTTCGCCGTGCAAGACGCCAACCGGGCCTACCGCGTGGGCCCGGTGCTGGAGCTGGCCGCGCACTCGCAGTCAGCCGCGTCGAAGCTGCGCGCGGCCGCGCTTCCGCACCTGCGACGGCTGGTGGACCTGCTGGACGAGTCGGTGAACCTGACCGTCCGGACGGGGGACACGGCCCGGTTCATCGCGAGCGTGGAGTGCTCGCAGGCGTTGCGGGTCGGTTCACGCGAAGGCATGGTCTTCCCGGCCCACCAGACGACGGCCGGTCTGCTGCTGCTCGCCGAGCTGCCGCCGGACCAGGTCGAGGAGCTCTACGCGGTGGACAAGCCCGGCGAACGACCGGACCCGGCAGAGCTGCGGGCTGACCTGGCGCGCGTGCGGCGCAGCGGGTTCGCGCTCAACCAGGGCCGTTCCGAGCGGGGAGTGGTGGCGGTCGGCGTGCCGGTGCACGGACCGGACGGCCCGGTCGTCGCCGGGTTGTCGGTGTCGATGCCGAGCGTGCGGTACCGGAAAGACCAGTTGCCGACGCTGGTGGCGTCGCTGCGCGCGACGGCGGCCGCGTTGGAGGCGGACCTGCGGGGCTAGCGGTGGTCTTCGCCCGCGAGTGCCGCCGCGAAGGCCGCGTGCACGCTGAGGAACTGCTGCACCGACAACTCCGCCGCCATCCCGGGGTACTGCGGGGCCAGCCGCTTGGCCGCCCAGTTGGCCCACCGCACGTGTGCCTCGTCGACGCTCAGGTGCGCCGCTTCGGCGGCATGGCGAGCGTTCACGCCGTTCAGAATCGCTTGGTGCATCAGCGCGGGAGTCGAGCGTTGTTCCCACGCGCGCAAGGACGCCATCGAGGACAGCCGGTGCAGCGTCGACGACACAGTCGGCGGTGCGGGGCGGGGTTGCGGGAAGCCGCGCTGGAGCGGTCCCCTGCGGGGCGCCGCACTGTCCACAGTGTCGTCGACCGCGACATTCGCCGAAGCGGGCGTGCCGTGACTGTCTGCGTCGTCAGTGATCAAACTCGTCATCGTCGTCCCTCCGACGTGCGGTTACCCGCCTCCGCACGCGCGAAACCCTGGACCGTCGGGAAGCGACGGCGCGGGCGTTGCCGGGCAGCAGCGGGTCGATGTCGACCGGGTCCAGATGCGGATCGCGCAGCAGGGACCCGAAGGCGGCCTTGGCGACGGCCAGGATCGGCACCGCGAGCAAGGCCCCGACGATCCCGGCGACTTCCAGGCCGAGCGCGATGCCCAGCACCACGGCCAGCGGGTGCAGCCGGACCGCGCGCCCGAGCAGGAACGGCTGCAGCACATGGCTTTCCAGCTGCATCACCGCGACGACGATCGCGAGCACGATGCCCGCCGCGACGAATCCGTTGGCGACCAGGGCGATCAGCACCGCGACCGCGCCGGTCACCACCGCGCCGAGGATCGGCACGAACGCGCCGATGAAGATCAGCGCCGCCAGCGGCACCGCGAGCGGGACCCCGACCAGCCAGATGCCGAGGCCGATGCAGACCGCGTCCACGCAGGCCACGGCCACCGTCGCGCGCACGTAGCTGACCAGCGAGGCGAACCCGCGGCGGCCTGCGACATCGATCTCGTCGCGGAGGGAGACCGGCACGATCCGCAACAGGAAGTGCCACACCTGGTTGCCGCCGTAGAGGAAGAAAACGAGCACGAACAGCGTCAGCAGCATCTCGGTCAGCACGCCGCCGACGGTCGCCGCCGTGGAGAGCACGCGCGTGGTGAGTTCGGCGGTGTTGCCCTGGATCGTGCTGACCGCTTTGTCGAGCAGCTGCTGCACCTGCGGCAGGTGCAGCGGCCCGTGCTGCAGCCAGTTGTTGATGCTCGTCAGACTGGCCCCGACCTGGTTGCCCAGCTGCGGCAGGCTAGCGGTGACCGTGGTGACGACCAGGGTGAGCACCCCGCCCAGGACGGCGAGCCCGACGATGATCGCGACGAGCGTGGCCAGCGCACGGGGCACGTGCCAGCGCACCAGCCGCTCCACCAGGGGCGCGAACAACGCCGACAGGAGCAGGGCGATCCCGATCGGAACGGTGACCTTCGCGAGGTAGCCGAGCGTCCACGCGATGACCCCGAGCATGGTCAGGACGACCAGGAACCGCCAGCTCGCCGCCGCCGCGACCCGCAGCGACCACGGCACCGCGTCGGCGGCGTCGCCGCGGCGAGGGCGGCCACCGCCCGCGATCCGATGAGGGGGAACATGCCCGTCCGGAACGTTCATCCCGTCACCGCCTTCGCCGACAACGGTTTGGCGACCGCTTCGAGCGAACGCCGTTCAGCCCGGCTCCCCAGGACCGCCTCGGCCATCCCGCTGACGACCCCGGTCTCGTCCAGGCCGCCGAACAGCACTGGGCCGATGATCCCGCCGAGCCCGGTGCCGACCGTCGACCGGTTCGAGCCGCTCGCCGGTCGCCTTCCGGACGCGGTCCTCGATGGCGGTGACGACCCGGTCGGCCTCGCCGGCACGCCGTGGGTGAACAGCCACCGGAGGTCGCGAGCCCGACCTGAGTCTCGGAAAGGACCAGGCCGCTGCCGGATTCGGTCAGCCGGTCCGACAGCGCGCTGACGACGGTGACCTCGAGCCCGTCGAGGATCCACGCGGTGCCCAGTCCGACGAGCATCAGCCACTGCCACGACGACCACGGCAGCCGGTCCGTCCTCGCCGGCACATCGGTTCGCACCACGTCGATCACCCCGCGGCGGGAATTCCCGGCGGAGATCACTCGCAAACGGCCCGGCTAGAACCAGTCGACGGCGCGCAGCACGAAGAACGCGGCCACCACGAGCACCAGGATCGCCACGGCGAGCAGCCACCGGGCGGGCAGTTTGCGCGACGGCATCGGCTGCGGATGCGAGAGTCCCGACGTCTGTCCGGCGTCGGGCGGGGTGTCGCCGGGCGGCACGGAGCCGCCCGGTTCGAGACCCGGCACGTCGTCCGGTTCGGGCCCGGGTGCGGTCATGTCCGGTCTCCTCGTCGTGGGGGCAGTCGCCGGACAGGTTTGCCGTCCAGGACGGCGATAAACCTCTGCGGAGCGGCGTTTGTTCCAGGGAGGGACGGGTAGGCGGACGCCATGGCTGACATCAATCCCATCCAGTTGCAGAAAGACCTCGCCGGCGTCGACTACCCGGCCAAGCGAGACGACCTGGTCTCCGCCGCCGAGCGGAACGGCGCGGATTCCAGCACGCTCGACGTGCTGCGGAGCCTGCCCGACCGCACGTATGAGGGACCGAGCGGCGTCAGCAAGGAAGCCGCGCAGAAGTAAGTGCCCGGAATCGGAACCGGCTCGAGGCGGACGTGCTGCCTCGAGCCGATCTCTGCGGTGTCCATTGTGGATCTTTACCCGGCGAGCACCCGCTCGGCGATCGCGACCATGGCCTCGGTCAGCAACGCCATCTGGTCGCGCATCGAACGGTCGGGTTCCGCCTGCCAGGCGACGAACGCGCCGTCGAACCCGGCGATGCCGAAGTAGTCCAGCGCCTCGCCCACCTTCTCCGCCGCCTCCGGCCCGAGGCTGGCCCACGATTGGGAGATCATCCGGCGCATGTGCCGCCGTCCGTCGACGCGCACGCGTTCGATGATCTCCTTCACCTCGACGTCCGCGACCGCCTCGGCGCTCATCAGCAGGATCAGGTGCAGCCGCAGGAAGTCGGGTTTCGCGACGAAGACCTCGCCGGTGCGCTGCAGGAACCAGCCGAGCAGCTCGGCGGGCGGCAGGTCTTCGGGCGGATTCGCCTGTGACTCGCGCAGGTGCCGGAAGAACTCGTACGCCCCGCGCTCCATGACCGCCGACAGCAGTCCGCCCTTGGACTGGAAGTGGTGGTAGATCGCGCTCTTCGGCAGGCCGGTCTCGGTGCTGAGCACCGACATCGTCGTAGCGGAGTAGCCGCGTTCGGCCATGATCCGCGACGCAGTGTCGAGGATTTCCTCCCGGGAACGCCGTCCCCGCCGGTTCCCGGCCCGCGCTGTGTCCACGCCGAGCAGCATAGGGCCGCCGGTTTTCTGCACACCGGAATCGTGCCCGCTGCGTCTTGACGAACTCTGGTCCAGGTGTGACCGTAGCCACTAATGAACCGAACGACCGGTCCAAAACTGTGGAGCCTGGGACATGAGTGAGCACTACGACGCCGACGTCGCCGTCGTCGGATACGGCCCGACGGGCCTCGCCGGGGCGCTGACCCTGGCCGCGAAGGGCGCGCGGGTGGCCGCGTTCGAGCGAGACCAGGACGTCTACGCCCGGGCCAGGGCGGTCACGATCAACGACTGGACCATGCGGATCCTGCAGGACCTCGGCGTCGACGACCGGGTCGAACGGGTCGTCGAACCGCAGCGGGCCCTGCGCTGGGTGACCTACGACGGCCGCGAGGTGATGCGCGTCGAACACCCGCCGAGCACACTCGGCACCCGCGGGAGCAAGCCGCGGTTCTACAACATCTATCAGCCGGCTCTCGAGGCTGAGTTGCGTCGCTGCGGCGAGGAGCACTCCAGCCTGGCGGTCCGTTACGGCGTCGAGGTCGTCGCTGTCGAGCAGGACGCCAGCGGCGTGACCGTCACCGCGCGCGACCGCGAGACGGGGGAGGAGACCGCCACGCGCACCCGGTACGCCATCGCGGCCGACGGCGGGTCGTCCCCGGTGCGCAAGATGCTCGGTATCCCGATGCACGGCGACACCGGCGACACGCTGTGGATCGTCATCGACTGCCGGGTCAAGCGCTGGTGGCCGGACCGCGATTTCCTCACCTTCTGGACCGACCGCGAACGCCCGGTCGTCGACATCGCGCTCTCCGCGGGCAACCACCGGTGGGAAATCCCGCTCAACGCCACCGAAACCGAGGCGGACTTCCCCACGCACGCCGAGGTATGGCCGCTGCTGCACGCGCTGGGAGTGACCGAGGACGACGTCGAAATCCACCAGTACGCCTTCTACCGCCACCACGTGCGGATGGCCGAAACCTACCGGCGGGGGCGGGTTTTCCTGGCCGGCGACGCCGCACACCTGATGCCGCCGTGGGCGGGCGCGGGCATGCAGACCGGCATGCGCGACGCGTACAACCTGGGCTGGAAGATCGCCGGAATCGTCCGCGGCGAACTGGGCGAGGACTGGCTCGACACCTACGAGGCCGAACGCCGGCCGTCCGCCGAGTTCTACACCGGAATGGCCGTCGCGCTCGGCCGGGTGATCAAGCAGGAGGCGACTCCGGCGGAGATCGAGGCGATGAACGCCGTCCCGCCGAACCTGGTCACGCCGTGGGAACCGCCGCTCAACGCGCCGCCGACCCTCGTCGCCGGCTGGCTGCGCGGCGAGACCGGGGACGCGTCGGTCGTCGGCCGATACCTCCCGCAGCCGCTCGCCTGCGACGCCGTCGGCCGGATCGACCGGCTGGATGCGTTGCTGCCCAACGGATTCTTCCTGCTCGGCAACGACGTCGACCCGGCGACGCTGCTCACGCCCGAGGAAAAGTCCGGCTGGGACGCCCTCGGCGCGTCCTATGTCGCCGTCCGGCCGCGGACCGCGTACACCCGCGCCGCGACCGACCTCGTGGACATCGAGGACGCGGTGCTGCCCTGGCTCGACCGATACGGCGTCCAGGCGATCGCCGTGCGCCCGGACAAATTCGTCGCGGCGGCTGACAAAACCGGCCTCGCCACCCCAGTTTTCCAGCGTGGAAAGGAATCTCGATGACCGTGAAAGAACTCGCCTACGTCGTGTACGAGGTGAGCGACCTCGCCGAATGGGAGCGCTTCGCCGTGTCCCTGCTCGGCATGCAACTGGGCGAGAAGTCCGCCGACGGCCTCACCCTGCGCACCGACGAGAAGGCGCACCGCTGGATCCTCGCCGAAGGCCCCGCCGACGATCTTGTCCGCACCGGCTACGAGGTTTCGTCTCCGGCGGCGTTGGACGCCCTGGTCGCGCGGCTGCGGAAGGCGGGGGTCGAGGCGGTTGAAGGCGACCCCGGACTGGCCGCCGCGCGGAAGGTCGACCGGATCGTGCTCGTGACCGATCCACTGGGCAACGTGCTCGAACTGGTCACCGGCCTTGCCGACGCCGAAACCCCGTTCCGCAGCGACCTGCTGCTCGGCGAGTTCGTCACCGGAACCGGCGGCGCGGGCCACCAGGTGCTGCTGGCCAAAGGCGTCCCGCGGGAGACGTACCTGGCCTTCTACGAGGGACTGCTCGGCTTCAAGCTCAGCGACATCATCGTCGAGGAGGTCGCTCCGGGGATCGTCGCGGACCTGGCCTTCCTGCACTGCAACCCGCGGCACCACTCGGTCGCGTTCGGCGACATGCCGCACCCGAAGCGGACGCACCACTTCATGGTCGAGGTCTCCGATATCCGCGACGTGGGCCTCGCCTACGACCGGTGCCTCGACGCGAAGCAGCCGTTCGAGATGACGCTCGGGATGCACCCGAACGACCACATGTTCAGCTTCTACGTCCGGACGCCGTCGGGCTTCTCCGTCGAGTACGGCTGGGGCGGGCTGCTGATCGACGACGAGACGTGGCAGGTGCGGACGCTCGACCAGCTGCACTGGTGGGGCCACCGTGCGCCGGAGGCCGTCGCGGAACAGCTCGCCGGAGGTGCGCTCTGATGACCTCGCGTTACGTGCGGACCCGCGACTGGAAAATCCACTACCACGAGGTCGGCGAAGGCCATCCTCTCGTCCTCCTGCACGGCGGCGGCCCCGGTGCGACCGGCTGGAGCAACTACTCGCCGAACATCGAAGCGCTGGCCCGGAATTTCCGGGTGATCGCCCCCGACATGCCAGGCTGGGGCGACTCCGACGCAGCGGACTTCGCCACGCTCGACCACGTCGAGGCCGCGACCCAGCTGCTGGACGCCTTGGGCATCGACAAGGCCGCCTTCGTCGGCAACTCGATGGGCGGCCACACGTCGCTGCGGCTCGCCGTCGAGCGCCCGGAACGCGTGTCGCACCTCGTGACGATGGGGCCGCCGATCCAGATGAAGCCGTTTCTGTTCGGTGCCGGCGGCGGGCCGACCGAGGGCCTGAAGATCATGTTCGAGACCTACTCCGACGCGACGCCCGAGGGCATGCACCGCCTGGTCGAGATCATGGTCTACGACAAGGCCCGGTTCGCGACGCCGGAACTGTGCCAGGAACGCTCGGACGCGGCCCTCGCGCGCCCGGAGCACCTGCGCGCGATCGCGGCGGCCGCCCCGAAAGCGCCGATCCCGATCTGGCTGGACCTGGCGGCGGTTTCCGCGATCACCGCGCCGGCCCTGCTGATCCACGGCCGTGATGACCGGGTGGTGTCGTTCGAATCGACACTGTTCCTCGCGGCGAATATTCCGGATTCGCGCGCGGTCCTGATCAACCGGTGCGGGCACTGGGCGCAGCTGGAACATGCGGACGAGTTCAACCGGCTGGTGACGGATTTCGTTCTGCACCACTTATCGCCGGGCCGCGGGGCCGTCTCGGTGAAGGAGACGGCCCCGCGGCTTGAGAAGCCCACTCTCAAGCCGGAAGAAGGGCTTCCTATCGGCCCAATACCTCGTCGTTGTGCTGTCCAACCCCCGGCGCAGGCCGCGGATCGAGCCGGGCCCCGTCCACCTGTACCGGCGATTTCGGTGCCCAATGCGCCCCCGCACCGGGTTGGTCGACCTTCCCGAACAGCGCCAGTTCCCGCAGCGCGGCACCGCCGTCGCGCCCGAGTTCGGCGAAGCTGCGGTAGCGTTCCCACAGGATCCGGTGCCGCGTAAGCGTTTCCGCCACCTCCGCGTACGGCGTCTGCCTGAACCACCGGGCCAGCAGCGGCGAGATCACGTCGCGGTGCCGGTACCGGTCGGACTCGGTGGCGAACGAGATGCCCAGCGCTTCGCTCAGCCCGGCGAAGGCGTCGGCGAGTCCGGTCGCGGCGAGCATCTTCTGCCAGTGCCGTTCGGTGAGCAGCACGAGCATCACCCGGACCCCGTCGGCCGTCTCGAAATCGTCGCCGTAGGTACCGTAGATCTCGTTGCCGGATTTGGTCCGCTCATGGTCGGTCAGCTGCGCTTCCGCGAGATAACCGAGGTTCCCGGCGGTGGCGAGCGCGACGTCCTCCAGCGCGACCCGGATCGACCTGCCCTCCCTGGTGACCTGGCGATGCCGTTCGGCGGCCAGCAGGCCGACGGCCAGGTACAGCCCGGCGCAGACGTCCCAGGCGGGCACCACGTGGTTCACCGGTTCCGTACCGGTGCCGGTCAGCAGCGGGAAGCCGGTCGCGGCCTGCACGGTGTAGTCGACCGCCGCGCCGCCGTCGGCACGGCCGTCCAGCAGGACGTGGATGAGGTCCGGCCGTCGCGCGCTCAGAGCCTCGTACCCGAGGTCCGCGTGCCGCGAAGTGTTCGTCACGACCACGCATGGGTCGCCGTCGACGATCAGGTCGGCGACCCGGCGACGATCCGCTTCGGACTCCAGATCGACGGCGATCGCGCGTTTTCCCTTGTTCAGCCCGGACCAGTAGAGGCTGGTCCCGGAGTCGGACAACGGCCAGCGCGTGCGGTCGGCGGCGCCGCCCAGCGGTTCGACCCGGACGACGTCAGCGCCGAGCTGGGCGAGCGTGAGCCCGCATAGGGGGGTCGCGACGTACGCGGACAGCTCGACCACCCGCAGTCCGTCCAGCAGCGTGGGGTTCATGCGTCGTGCACCCGGGAAAAGTCCGGCTTGCGGCGTTCGCGGTGCGACGCGAGCCCCTCGTGCACCTCCGGGCCGCCGAAGCCGTAGAACTCCAGTGCCAGCGAGGAATCGAAGATCGCGCCCGCGAGCTGCCGGTACCAGAGGTTGAGGCTTTGCTTGGTCCACCGGATCGCGGTGGGTGCACCGTTCGCGAGTTCGTGCGCGATTTCCCGGGCGGTGGGCAGCAGGTCGGCCTCCTCCTCGACGCACAGCGACACCAGGCCGATCCGCTCCGCCTCGGCACCGTTCAGCGGGCGGCAGGTCATCAGGTAGTACTTGGCTTTCGCCATCCCGCACAGCAGCGGCCAGCACACCGCCGCGTGGTCGCCCGCCGCGACGCCGAGCCGGGTGTGCCCGTCGATGATCTTCGCGTTCGCAGTGACCACCGAGACGTCCGCGAGCACTCCGGCGACGAGTCCGGCGCCGACCGCGGGGCCGTGGATCGCCGAGACGATCGGCTTGGAGCAGTCGATGACGTTGTAGACGAGATCGCGAGCCTCGCGCATGGTGCGGGAACGGGCCTCGAAGTCGGTGGACAGCTTCTCGACGAGGTCGAACGACCCGCCCGCGGAGAACCCCTTGCCTTCGCCGCGCAGCAGGACGGCTTTCACCGCGGGGTCGCGGTCGAATTCGCGCCAGATGTCGGCGAGTTCGGCGTGCGCGGCTTCGCTGACCGCGTTGAGGTTCGGGGCGTCCAGGACCAGTTCGACGACGCCGTCCTCGTCCGGTCCGTCCACCCGCAGGTTCTCGAATTGTGCGTAGCGACTCATGCCGCTCCTTTCCTGCCGTCGCCGAGGAACAAGCCCTCACGGTCGTATTTCCGCAGCTGCTGGACGTCCTCCGAGGTCACCTCGGGCAGTTCGCGCAGGTCGTCCGCGACGGTGAGGTCCCAGCCGCACTGCGATCGGACGTGCTCGACGCGTTCGGCCAGCGGCTCCGGTCCGGGCGCGATCGCGGCGAGCACCAGCTCGCCGTCGCGTCGGCTCAGAATGCCGAGATCGGTGACCACCGCCCGGACCCTCGCGCCGGGACTGGTGACGTAGCTGCATTTCTCGATGAACCGCCGCGGGCTCATGGTGCCGACGACGTACGTCTCGTCGGCCCCGGTCACGACGTCGTTCCCGCCGCCCGAACCGACGAGGTACGGACCGCCCTCGATGCGGGTCGTGTTGATGTTGCCCTGCCGGTCGATTTCCGCCGCTCCGACGCAGGCGATCGACCGCGTCGCCGGGCCGTTCACCAGATTCCCCAGTGCCTGCTCAGTGTCGAGCAGCATCGAGGATGACGGGAAGTTCGCGAAGCTGAAGATGAACGGGTCACCGGGCGTCGGTGTGTAGTCCCAGAGGCCGAGTTCAGCCGCCAGCGCGACGTCGTGCCCGTCGGCCTTCGCCTGTTCGACGGCCACCCAGGCGGCGAGGTTCGCCAGCCCGGCTCCGGCCAGCACCCCGTCGGCTCCGGTTTCGGCGATCCGCGACCGGACCAGCGCGGCGAGCCAGGTCGCCGCGCGTTCCGGACGGGTCACCGGCCCGGTGTGCTCGCCGCGGCCGGTCGGCGGCGTCGGCTGGCCCAGCGTGCGGCTCAACGCGGTAAGCCGCGCTTCGCCGAGTTTGGCCAGGTAAGCGTCGTGGTCGAGGAGGATCCACTCGCGGATCCAGTCGTCAAAATCCGCCGAACGGCTGGCTTCCCGCGCCGCGATCCAGAACTCGACGTCCTCGGCATAACCGTCCACCGGCAGTTGCGCGCCCTCGGTGCCGGGGAAGACGCCGCCGGGATGCGCGCCGAACGGAGCCTCGACCACGGCCAGCACCCGGTGCGCCGGAACGCGGACGAACGAAGACCACGGACGCAGGTCGTCCACGACTCTCTCGACGGTCGCCAGCACTCCGCGCCGCGCGGCGAACGCGCCGATCGAGCCCTCGAACATCGGCGGCGCGACGGCCAGATTGCCCTGCCGGTCGGCGACCGCGGCGTGCAGGATCGCGACATCCGGCGTGAGCGGAGCGACCAGGCCGACGCGGCCGAACGGCGTGTCGACCTCCGCGTAGCCAGGGTTGTCGGCCATCGAAGAATCGCGCACCGAGCCGGTGACCACCGCGGGCACGCCGGTCGCAGCGGCGCGCAGACCCTGGATGTAGCTCAGGAACGACCAGTTCTCGACCTCGACTGAACCGTCCGCATAGGACCGCTGGAACACCGGATTCGGCGTGAACACGGGAAACGAGTCTCCCGAGTAGACAGTCACGACCTTCTCCAGGCACCCGGAACGGAACAGCACCGCCCCGAGCGACGACAGGCTGGCCATGATCAGCGTGAACCGCGACGGCCGCTGCCAATGCTGCCGCGCGATTTCGCGGACGAGCGCGCTCCAGCGGCTGTGCCCCAGGATGACGTGCAGCGCGTCTCCCTCGCGGACGTAACGGGAGACCGCCTCGTCCAGACGGCAGAACTCGGTCATCCGGCCACGACCACCAAAGTTTCGGCGACACACGCCGGTTTCTCCGCGCCTTCGAGTTCCACCGTGTACCGCGTGGTGACGGTGACCCCGGCGGCGCCGTCCTTCACCTCGGCGAACGTCGCACGGGCGCGCAGCCGGGACCCGACCGGAACCGGGGCCGGAAAACGGACCTTGCCCAGCCCGTAGTTGATCCGTGCGGACCCGAAGTCGAGCCGGACCAGCTGCGCGCTGAAGTACGGGATCAGCGACAGGGTGAGGAAACCGTGCGCGATGGTCGATCCGAACGGGCCTTTCGCGGCCCGCTTGGGATCGGTGTGGATCCACTGGCGGTCTCCGGTGGCTTCGGCGAACGCGTCGATCCGCGCCTGGTCGACGGCGAACCATTCGGTCGGCCCGATCTCCTCGCCGATCGCCGCCCGGACCTCGTCCGCCGAAGCGAAGACCCGGTTCATTCCGACACCCGCTCGAACACCGCGGCCAGACCCTGTCCGCCGCCGATGCACATCGTCTCGAGCCCGTAGCGGGCCTCGCGGCGCTGCATTTCCCGCGCCATGGTCGCGAGGATCCGGGTGCCGGTCGCGCCGACCGGATGGCCCAGCGAGATCCCGGAACCGTGCACGTTGAGCCGGTCGAAATCGGACTCGCCGAAGCCCCATTCGCGGGTGCAGGCCAGCGCCTGCGCGGCGAACGCCTCGTTGAGTTCGATGAGGTCGATGTCGGAGATCTTCAGCCCGGCGCGCTCCAGCGCGAGCGCCGAGGCGGGCACCGGACCGATGCCCATCACCTTCGGCTCGACTCCGGCCACGCCGTGCGAGACCAGCCGCACGAGCGGGCGAAGGCCCAGCTCGGCGGCGCGTTCGCGGGTGGTCACGACGCACACCGCGGCGGCGTCGTTCTGGCCGCTCGCGTTGCCCGCGGTGACCGTCGCCTCCGGATCCTGCTTGCCCAGCACCGGCTTCAGCTTCGCGAGGGTCTCGACGGTCGTGTCCGGGCGCGGGTGCTCGTCGGTGTCCACGACGACCGTGCCCTTCCGCGTCTGCACCGGCACCGGGACGATCTCCTCGGCGAACACGCCGGACTGCTGCGCGGCGACCGCGCGCTGGTGCGACGTCGCGGCGAGCCGGTCCTGCTCCTCGCGGCTGATGCCGTACTGCCGCCGCAGGTTCTCCGCGGTCTCCAGCATGCCGCCCGGCACCGGGTAGTGCTTGCCGCCGGGGGTCTGGCGGCCGCGGGTCAGCGAATCGTGCAGCATCACGCCCGCGCCGGTGGCGCCCCAGCGCATGTCGTTGGCGTAGAAGACGGTGTTGGACATGCTTTCCGCACCGCCCGCGACGATCAGCTCGCTCGCTCCCGCCTGCACCTGCAGCGCGGCCAGCAGCACCGACTGCAGCCCGGAACCGCAGCGGCGGTCGACCTGCATGCCGGGCACGGTGACCGGCAGCCCGGCGTCGAGCGCGACGACGCGGCCGATGGCGGGGGCTTCGGCGCTGGGGTAGCAGTGGCCGAGGATGACGTCGTCGATCGCGTCGGCGGGAAGACCGGTGCGCTCCAGCAGGCCCTTCAACGCGACCGTGCCGAGGTCGGCGGCGGGCACGCTCTTGAGCGAACCGCCGAAGCGGCCGATCGGGGTGCGGACAGGTTCGCAGATGACGGCGTCACGCATGGGGAGTGCCTTCCTCGTGATAGTCGGCTTCGAGGCTGGTGCGCGGCCCGGCGTCCCCGACGAGGGTCAGGGTCGCGCCGCCGGGACGGGGCTCGGTGTGCAGCCGTGCGGGCTGGCCGCAGAACAGCGGGGCCAGGTTGCGGTGCGCCAGCCGGGTCACCCGCGCGCCGGGGGAGTCCAGGCGCAGCACCTCGGCCAGGGCCAGCGACATCAGCGGCCCGTGCACGACCAGGCCGGGGTAGCCCTCGACGCGGGTCGCATACGGCCAGTCGTAGTGGATGCGGTGCGCGTTCGCGGTGGCCGCGGAGAAGCGCATCAGCAGGGTGGGATCGGTGGCGAAGTCCCAGCCGTCCTCGCGGCGACGGAAGGGAGCGCCTGCCAGCTCGGCGGGCTCGACCGGTGCTTCGGAGGCGGTCGCGCCCGCTTCGCGGTAGATGAGGTCCTGCCGTTCCTCGACGAGCGGTGCACCGTCCACACCGGACAGAACGGTCCGCACGACGACGATCACCAGCTGCCCGGAGCGGCCGGATTTCTCCGTCACCGAGTCCACTGTGGAACGACGGGTCACCGTCTCGCCGATCTTCGGCGGCCGGTGCACAGTCACCTCGCCGCCGGCGAACATCCGCCGCGGCAGGTCGATCGGCGGCAGGAACGTCCCGCGCGCCGGATGCCCGTCGGAGCCGAGTTCCGAGGAGACCGGCCAGCGGGGGAGCGCGACCCAGTGCCACAGCGGCGGCAGGTCGTCGCCCGGCCGCGGCGCGGGCAGCCCGTTGTCGAAGAGCGCGGCCAGCGCCGCGACCGGGGCCGGGTCCACCAGCTCGGCGGTCGTGACGGCGTGCGGTTCCCAGCCGGTCACATGAACCGTCCGCCGGTCACCTCGAGCACCGTGCCGGTCATGTACGACGACAGGTCGGACGCGAGGAACAGCGCCACCGAAGCGATTTCGCTGACCTCTCCAGCGCGGCGCATCGGGATCTCGGCCATCTTCTGGTCCCACGCCTTCTGCGGCATGGCCTCGGTCATCGCGGTGCGGATGAGCCCGGGCTGGATCGCGTTGACCCGGACGCCGTGGTGCGCCATCTCCTTCGCGGCGGCCTTGGTCAGGCCGACGATCCCGGCCTTGGCCGCGGAGTAGTTCGTCTGGCCGACCATGCCGACCTTGCCCGAGAGCGACGACAGGTTCACGATCGCGCCGCTCTTGCGTTCGCGCATGATCGCCGCGGCCTTGCGCGTGCCGTTCCAGGTTCCCTTGAGGTGCACGGAAATGACCTGGTCGAACTCGTCCTCGGTCATCGTCCGCATGGTCGCGTCGCGGGTGATGCCGGCGTTGTTGACGAACACGTCGACGGGGGAGAACGCCTCGTCCGCCGCGGCGAGCAGAGCGTCCACATCGGACGCCTTGGTCACGTCGCAGCGGACGCCGCGGGCGACGGCGCCGCCGCCGAGTCCTTCGGCGGCTTTCTCCGCGGCCTCGGCGTTGACGTCGCCGATCACCACGCGGGCGCCCTCGGCGACGAACAGCTCGGCGATGGCGAGCCCGATGCCTTGCGCGGCACCGGTGATGACGGCGGTCCGGTCGGTCAGCAGAGCCATGGGGTCCTCAGATCTTGTTGCGGGCGACGAGCTGGGCGGCGATGACGTTGCGCTGGATTTCGTTGGTGCCTTCGCCGACGATCATCAGCGGCGCGTCGCGGAAGTAGCGTTCGACGTCGTATTCCTTGGAGTAGCCGTAGCCGCCGTGGACGCGGATGGCGTCGAGGGCGACCTGCATCGCGGTCTCGGAAGCGAACAGCTTGGCCATCCCGGCTTCCATGTCCGCGCGCACGCCCGCGTCGAGCTTCTCCGCAGCGTCCAAGGTGAGCAGACGGGCCGCGCGCATTTTCGTGGCCATGTCGGCCAGCAGGTTGCCGACGGACTGGTGCTTCCAGATCGGCTTCCCGAAGGATTCGCGTTCCTGGGCGTAGCGGACGGCGTCGTTCAGCGCGGCCTGCCCGACGCCCAGCGCACGCGAGGCGACCTGGATCCGGCCGACTTCCAGCCCGCGCATCATGTGCGACCAGCCCTGGTTCGGTTCGCCGCCGAGGACCGCGTCCTTCGGCACCTCGCGCCCGTCGAACACCAGCTCGCAGGCCTCGACGCCGCGGTAACCCAGCTTCGGCAGCTTCTTGGAGATCGTGAGGCCGTCGCCGGGCTCGACGAGGATGACGCTCATGCCGCGGTGCGCGGGTTTCGCGTCGCGGTCGGTGATGCAGAGCAGGCCGATCAGGCCGGAGTGGGCGGCGTTGGAGATCCAGGTCTTGGACCCGGTGATCGTGTAGCCCTCGTCGGTCGGCACGGCTTGGGTGCGCATGGCCTGCAGGTCGCTGCCGCCGCCGGGTTCGGTCAGCGCCATGGTCGCGCGGATGCGGCCCTCGGCCATCGCGGGCAGGTACTTCTCGCGCTGCTCGGGAGTGCCGAAGGTTTTGATCAGATAGGTGATCACGGAGTGCCCGCCGATCGCGCCCGCCAGGCTCATCCAGCCGCGCGCCAACTCCTCGGTGACACGGGCGAAACACGCGGTGCTGACGTCCACGCCGCCGTACTCCGCGGGCGCGAGCAGGCCGAAGAAGCCGAGTTTCTTCATCTCGTCGATGAACTCGCCCGGATAGACGTCGTCGGCTTCGAATTCGCGGACGCGGGGCCGGACCCGGTCGTCCACGAATTCCGCGACCAGGGCGACCATCTGCTGTTCGTCGTCGGTGAGCGTCATCGCCCGTTCCCTTCTCGTGCCTGCCGGAGGACGCGCTGGGCGCGTTCCAGCACCGGCTTGTCGACCATCTGCCCGCCCACCGCGACCGCGCCGCCCGCGTCGGCGGCGTCGAGAATCGACTGCGCCCAGCGGATTTCCTCGCGCGACGGCCGCAGCGCCGCGGCGGCGACGGGTACCTGTTTCGGATGCACGCACAGCTTTCCGGCGAACCCGAGCCGCCGTGCGTAGTGGACTTCGTCGGTGAGGTGTGCCTCGTTTTCCAGATCCGCGGTGACGCCGTCGATCGGACCGGGCAGCCCGGCCGCGGCGGAGGCGAGCACGAGCGCGCCTCGCGCGGCGACGAACGCGTCCCGGTCGGCCGGGTCGGCGCCCAGTTCCGCGGCGAGATCGAAGCTGCCGAGCGCGAGGCGCTGCACGTTCGGGACGGTCGCGGTCTCCCGCGCGTCCAGCACGCCGCGCGCGGTTTCGACCAGCGCGATCACGACCGGCAGCACGCCGAGCTGCTCGCCCGCCGCGCGGGTCGTCGCGGGTTCGGCCTTCGGCAGCATCACGGTGCACCGGCGCCGCCTGAGCACGGTGAGGTCTTCGTCGTGCCAGGCGGTGCCGGCGGCGTTTACCCGCACCGCGCACTCGGGGTTCTCCTCGAGCCACGCGACGACCTGTTCCCGCGCGTACTCCTTGCGGTCCGGCGCGACGGCGTCCTCCAGATCGAGCACCACCAGGCTCGGCCCGGCGGCCATCGCCTTGCCGAAGCGTTCCGGCCGGTCGCCCGGGACGAACAGGAGGGTCGCCGCTTCCCGTGCCCGCGTAGCCGCGCGGCTCGTCATTTTTGCGCCTTCTTCGCTTGGCGGACCAGCCCGCCGCCGATGATCAGGCGCTGGATTTCGCTGGTGCCCTCGTAAAGCCGCAGCAGCCGGATGTCGCGGTAGATCCGCTCGACCGGCACGTCCCGCATGTACCCGGTGCCGCCGTGGATCTGCACCGCGAGATCGGCGACCTTGCCCGCCATCTCCGTGCAGTACAGCTTCGCGGCCGACGGCCCGATCCGGCGGTCCTCGCCGGACACGTAGCGCGCCGCGGTCTCGCGAACCAGCGCCCGTCCGGCCATCACGCCGGTCTGCTGGTCCGCCAGCATTGCTTGCACCAGCTGGAAATCGCCGATCGGCTGACCGCCCTGCGTCGCCGAAGCGGCGTACGCGACGGACTCGTCCAACGCACGCTGCGCGGACCCGACGGCCAGCGCGGCGATATGGACCCGGCCGCGGGCGAGCGACGTCATCGCGGCGCGGTACCCGGCGTCCTCGTTCCCGCCGACAAGCGCGGAGGCGGGCACCCGGACGTTGCTGAACGTGACGTCCGCGGTCCAGGCGCCTTCCTGGCCCATCTTCTTGTCCTTGGGCCC
Organism: Amycolatopsis echigonensis; assembly: GCF_002846615.1. Taxonomy (NCBI): domain Bacteria; kingdom Bacillati; phylum Actinomycetota; class Actinomycetes; order Pseudonocardiales; family Pseudonocardiaceae; genus Amycolatopsis; species Amycolatopsis echigonensis. The sequence goes on from NZ_PJMY01000003.1 coordinate 7,515,354, forward strand.
GACCTCCAGGCCAGGCGTGTCGGCGGGCACGAGGAAGACCGCGATCCCGGGCCCGGAGTCGTCTGCGGGACGAGTGCGCGCGAAGACGACGAAGAGATCCGCGATCGGCGCGTTGGTGATGAACCGTTTCTGCCCGTCGATCACCCAGTCGTCGCCGTCGCGCACGGCCTTGGTGCGCAGCCCGGCGGGATTGGACCCGGCGCCCGGCTCGGTCAGCGCGAACGACGCGACGACCTCGCCCGAGGCGATGCGCTCCAGCCACTGCTTTTTCTGGTCCTCGGTGCCGAAGCCGACCAGCACCTGTCCGGCGATGCCGTTGTTCGTGCCGAACATCGACCGCAGCGCCAGCGACGTGTAGCCGAACTCCATCGCGAGTTCGACGTCCTGGGTCAGGTCGAGCCCGAGCCCGCCCCGCTCCTGCGGAATCGCGTAGCCGAACAGGCCCATCTCGGCGGCCTGCGCGCGCAGATCGTCCGGGATGGCGTTGCCGTCCATGATCTCCTGCTCGCGCGGAACGACCTTCGCCCGGACGAAGTCGCGCACCAGCTCCAGGATCGGCCGGAAGTCCTCGGGGGTAACCGCTGCTGCCATGCCCCCACTATGACCCAGACGGCCCGCTGAGAAAATACTTTATCAGAAATCATCGAATGCCTCACACTGCCGGGCGACCTCCAGAGCGGGAAAATCTCCAGGTCAGACTGCAGTTTGGGCAGCGGCGGGCGCTCCCGGCGGAGACGCCGCGGCAGCCTGAGCGCCCCACGGCCGTGTAATACTTCATCCGATACCGCCGCCGACGCAGGGATGGGAGAAGGTCGTGGCGATGCCCGAAACCGCGAGTGCCGGACCGCGCCGCACCGGCCCGGCGAACCTCAAGGCGATGGCCGCGCAGGAAATCCGGCGGCGGGTCTTCTCCGGCCAGCTGCGGGCCGGGGCGAAGATCGACCAGGAAGCGCTCGCCGACGAACTCGGCATCAGCAAACTGCCTATCCGCGAAGCGCTGATCACCCTCGACCACGAAGGCGTGGTGGAGCACATCGCCCGCCGGGGCGCGTTCGTCGCCCGGATGACGCGCGACGACATCCGGGACCACTACCGCGTGTTCGGCGTGGTGTCCGGACTGGCCGCGGAACGCGCGGCGAAGAACCTTTCGCCGGAAAGCCTGCAGGCGCTGCACGATCTGGCGGACCGGATGGAGAGCGCGGCCGACCGCGCCGAACAGGAACGGCTGAACTTCGAGTTCCACCGGAGAATCAACTACGCCGCCGATTCGCGCCGGCTCCTGTCCCTTCTCGGCATGCTGTCCAAGACTGTGTCGCACGGGTTTTACGAGGCGCACGAGGACTGGCCGGACAAGGCACGGGACGACCACCGGCTGATCCTGGACGCACTGTCCGCGCGCTCGGCGGCCCGGGCGCGCACGCTCGTGGAGAAACACCTCGCGGACGCGGGCGAGCGCGCGGTGGCTTTGCTGGAGAAGCAAGGATTCTGGAACCGCTGACCAGGCGAGCGAGTCAGTCGGCCAGCCGTTTTTCTTCCGCGGCACGGACCTCCGTGCCGGGTGCGGTGATCCAGCTCGACAACAGCTGCAGCGCTTCCGCCGACGCCGAACCGGCCTCCGCGGTGTAGCCGATCATCGTCAGCCCCGGCGCGCTGGTGACCGCCAGGCCTTCGAAGCGCAAAGTCAGTTCGCCGACGACCGGGTGGCGGAACAGTTTCGTGCCGCGCTGGTGGGCTTTGACGTCGTGGGCGGCCCATCGGGTGCGGAATGCCTCGCTGCGGGTCGCGAGGTCGCCGATCAGGCTCGTGACCGCTTTCGCATACGGCGACCGGGCGGCTTCGACGTGCAGCAGCGCGACCGCGTCGTCAGCGGCTTTCTGCCAGTTGGGGAAGATTTCCTCGGCGTGGTCGTCCAGGAAGATGAACCGCGCGAGGTTCGGCGGGGTGTGATCGTAGACGGGGGCGTACAACGCGCGGCCGAGCGCGTTGGCGGCGACCAGGTCGAGGTGTCCATTCTGGACGATCGCGGGGGCGTTGACCATCGAATCGAGCAGGGCCTGGACTCCTTCGGGCACCGGCTGGCGGACCGTCCGTCCCGGTCCGGCGCGTTTTCCGGCCGCGCGGGCGAGGTCGAACAGGTGCGCGGTCTCGGTGTCGTCCAGTTGCAGCGCGGTGGCGACGGCGTGCAGGACTTCGTCGGAAACGCCGGACACCCGGCCGCGTTCGATCTGGACGTAGTACTCGGTGCTGACCCCGGCCAGCCGCGCGACTTCCTCACGGCGCAGGCCGCTGACCCGCCGCCGTCCGCCCGCGATCAGCCCGGCCTGTTCGGGCGTGATCTTCGCGCGCCGGGTCATCAGGAATTCCCGGAGGTCGTTCGCGATCGCCATGTCTCGAGGGTAAGCGCGTTCCGCGCCGGGAAGGAGGGGCTGGCGGTACCCCCGATAGACGGCCTCTGCCACGCCCGCGCGGACCGCCGCAGAGTGGGCAGCAGGACCTCGGAACTTCTGAAGGAGTGAATGCAGTGCAGAAGGTGACCTTCCCCAACGGCTCGGTCTCCATGGCGGGCAACCTGTACCTGCCGGACGGCTTCGACCCGAATGGCAGCTACCCGGCGGTCGTGGCCGTGCACCCCGGCGGCGGGGTGAAGGAGCAGACCGCGGGCCTCTATGCGGGCAAGCTGGCCGAGCAGGGCTTTGTCGCGCTCGCGTTCGACGCGTCTTTCCAGGGCGACAGCGGCGGCGAGCCGCATCACCTGGAGGACCCGGCCGCGCGGGTCGAAGACGTGCGCGCGGCGGTGGACTATCTGCAGACCCTCGGCTATGTCGACGCCGAGCGGATCGGCGGCCTCGGCGTCTGCGCGGGCGGCGGCTACCTGGTGAACGCGGCGTTGACCGACTACCGGATCAAGGCTCTGACCACGATCAGCGCGGTGAACATCGGCACCTCGTTCCGGCGCGGCTGGTACGGCACCGACTCCGATGCGGCCGCGGTGCCCACGCTGCAGGCGGTCGCTCAGCAGCGCACCGCCGAGGCGAACGGCGCCGACGCGGCGTACCTGCCGTACGTGCCCGCCGAACCGGACGAGAACACCCCGCGCGACCTGGTCGAGGCGAACGACTACTACCTCACCCCGCGCGCCCAGCACCCGAACGCCAAGAACAAGTTCCTGTTCACCAAGAGCGTGTCGCGGATTTTCACCTTCGACGCGTTCCATCTGGTCGAAGATCTGCTCACGCAGCCGACCCTGATCGTCGCGGGCAGCGACGCCGGTTCGCTGTGGATGTCCACCGAGCTGCACGGCCGCGTGCGCAGCCCGAAGAAGCTCGTCGTGGTCGAGGGCGGCACGCACATGGACTTCTACGACGTGCCCAAGTACGTCGACCGCGCGCTGGCCGAAGCGGTGCCGTTCTTCCGGGAAAACCTCGCCGCGACCGCGGCTGAGTAACCGGGAGGGGCCCGCCGGCGATCCCGGCGGGCCGCCCCGGCCTCGTTTGTCCCTCGGCCCCACAGCGCATATATTGTGCATCAGCGCGGCGGCGATGCCGTGCCCTCGGAAGTACCAGAGGTGGCCGATGGACGTGGACAGCATCGTCTCGGGCGCCGCCGGGCTGGGCGCGCGCTACCGGGATTTGTGCGCGGACGTCGGGGCCTCGCTGGGGCTGGACGTGCCGGTGCCGCGGCTGGACGGCCCGTGGGCCGACGAGGCGGCCGGTGCCGTGGGACGGTTGTGGAACGCCGTGCTGGCCGAGACCTTGCACATCGCCGACGCCCCCGGGGTCTCCGGGGCGCGGCGACGCGAGCTGGCCGAGCTGCTGGGCCGGATCCGTGCGGTCGAGGCCGAACTCGCGGAAACGCGGCTCGCCGACCGGCACCTGCTGTTGCGCCGTGTAGCCGCTTCGCTCGCCTCGGTGCGCGACGCGAAAACCGTCGACGAATTCCTCGGCCGGGTCCCGGAAGCGGGCTGCCGGCTCGGGTTCGACCGGGTCCTGGTCTCGCGCGTGGTGGATTCCGTGTGGCGGCTGCACACGATGTGCGTCGTACACGAGCCGCGGTGGGCCGACGAGATCGTCGCGGTCGGGAAGGCGTCGCCGCCCGAGTTGCGCGGCGGGCTGATCGAGGCGGACGTGGTCGACCGGGCCGAAACCCGGCTGATTTTCGATACGCAGCACAGCCAGCGCGTCGACCGCGACCTGATCCGCGTCACGAAGTCCACTTCGTACGGAATCGCCCCGTTGACGGTGCACGGCCAGGTGGTCGGCCTGCTGCACGGCGATCGCTACCACCAGGGCCGCGACGTCGACGAAACCGACCGTGCGCTCCTTACGCTGATGGCCGAAGCACTCAGTCATTCCCTGGGCCGCCTCACGATGCTGGAAGGCTTGGCGTTCCTGCGCGACACCGCGGACGGCCTGATGACGCGTCCGACGGCTCTCCCCGCCTCGCCGCCGTCGCCCGCGCCGAGCCCGCAGATTCCGTTGACCGCAAGGGAAAACCAGGTGATGGAACTGCTCGCGGCCGGTCGGTCCAACCGGCACATCGCGCGCGAGCTGGCGATCACCGAGCGCACCGCGAAATCCCACGTCACGCAGATCCTGCGCAAACTCGGCGTCACCAGCCGCACGGAGGCGATCGCGCTCTGGCTGCGCGGCGGGGGACTGTCCTAAGGTCCCATTCCTTCTCGGACCCTTGGCCGATGTGACCGCGGTCGCACCGGACCCAGAATCACCTCACACACCACGACCCGTGGAGGCAAGAGGTGACTGAGCAACGAGGCTCGGCAGGCTGGCTGGTCGGCATCGACGTCGGCGGGACCTTCACCGACATCATCGGCCTTGACCGCGCCACCGGGGAAATCCGGGACGGCAAGGTGCTGTCCACGAAGGAACAGGAACACGGCGTCCTCGAGGCGCTCGCCGCGATCGGCGTCGAGCCGTCCGAGGTCGCGGAGATCGTGCACGGGCACACCGTCGGCATCAACGCGCTGCTCAGCCGGGCGGGCGCGAAGACCGCGCTGCTGGCCACGCGCGGGCACCGCGACCTGCTCGACATCGGCCGGATGCACCGCGAGTTCGGCGACCGGTTCTACGACCCGACGTGGCTGCGCCCGCACCAGGAGCGGCCAATCGTGCACCGGCGCGACCGGATCGGCATCCCCGAGCGGATCGGCTACGACGGCACGGAACTGCTGGCGCTGGACGAGGACGCGGTCCGCGCGGCTGCTCGCGATTTCGCCGCACAGGGCGTGCAGGCGGTCGCGGTGTGCTTCATGAATTCCTACCGGGAACGCGGCCACGAGCGGCGCGCGGCGGAAATCCTCGCCGAGGAGATTCCGCATGCCTACGTGCAGACCTCGGACCTGTACCCGGTCACGAAAGAGCACGAACGGACCACGACCGTCGCGCTGGACGCGTATGTCGGACCCGCCGTGGTCGGTTACCTGCGGCGGCTCACGGTCGCGCTGGAGGAGCGGCAGTTCGGCGGCACGCTCTGGATCATGACGACCAACGGCGGCGTCGCGACCGTGCAGGACGCCGGCAAAGCGCCGGTCTTCCAGCTCGTTTCCGGTCCGGTCGGAGGAGTGACCGGCAGCCTGCAGCTGGCGCGCGAATCCGGCAAGCGGAACCTGCTGACCATGGACGTCGGCGGCACGAGCACCGACGTCGCGGCAATCGTCGACGCGCAGACCCCGCTCACCGACCTGTGGACCCTGGAAACCGGCCTGACGCTGACGTTGCCGCTGGTCGACGTGGAGAGCGTCGGGTCGGGCGCGGGCAGCGTCATCGGGCCGAACGCACTCGGGCAGGTCGCGGTCGGCCCGAAATCGGCGGGGTCGAACCCCGGCCCGGCGTGTTACGGCCGCGGCGGCACCGAGGCGACGCTCACCGACGCGTGCTTGCTGCTCGGCGTGCTGCAACCCGACCTGTTCGCGAACGGCCGGATCACCCTCGACGTCGAGGCCGCGCGCGCCGCGCTGACCCGGACGGGCGAGCAGTGGGGGCTTTCCGCGCTGGAGCTGGCCGAGGCCGCCTACCAGATCGCGTGCGAGGACATCGCGGCGAAGATCCGGACCATCTCGGTCTACCGGGGACTCGACGTCCGCGAGTTCGCGTTGCTGCCGTTCGGTTCGGCGGGCCCGATGCTCGCCGACCGGGTCGCGCGGATCCTCGGGCTCGACACGGTCGTCGTGCCCTCGACACCGGGCCAGTTCTCCGCGCTCGGGCTGCTGCAGAGCGATCTGCGGACCACGCGGGCGCAGTCGCTGATGGTCCCGCTGACCGCGGACAATGCCGAGACGGTCGAAGCTGAATTCGCCGCGATGGAACAGAGCCTGACGGAGGAATTGGCCGCGCAGGGCGTGGACCTGGACGGGCTGGCGTTCGACCGCGCGATTTTCGCCATGTACCGCGGGCAGACGTGGGACAACCGGCTGCCGCTGCGGCCGGGCCCGATGACCGCGGAACGCGTGCCCGGCGTGGCCGCCGATTTCCACGCGTTCTACCAGGATTCCTACGGATTCTCCGCGGCCGAGATCCCGGTCGTCGTTTCGACGCTGGAAGTGACCGCGGTGATCCCGAGGCCGAACAAGGTGCCGTCCACCAACGCCGATTCCGGCGAATCCCTGCTCGGCAACCGTGACCTGCGCGTACCCGGGTCCGGGGAGACCACGAGCGTGCCGGTGCACGTCCGCGAACGGCTCACGGCGGGCGAGGTTGTCAACGGGCCGGCGATCGTCTCGGAGAAGTTCGCCACCACGGTCGTGCTCCCGGGTCGCCGCGCCCGCGTCGACGCCGACCGTCTCCTGATCATCGAAAACATCATCGAGAACCAGGGCTGAGGAGCGCCGCCATGACGATTTCCGCGGAACCCGCCACCGCCGAGTTCGAACTCGACATCCTGCGCTACGGACTGATCGAGGTCGCCCGCGAGATGAACGAGGCGCTGATGCGCAGCGCGTTCTCCCCGGTCTGCCGCGACATCCTCGACTGCACCACCGCCATCCACGTCCGCAGCGGCGACGCGTGGGAAACCGCGGCGCAGTGGGAAGGCTGCATGCAGCACGCCTTCACCTCGCCGCACATCGTGAACTTCGTGATGGACGAGTTCGACGTGGACTCGCTGCAGCCCGGCGACGTCATCTTCGTCAACGACCCGTGGCGCGGAACGATCCACCAGTCCGACGTGAACCTGCTGCGGCCGGTGTTCGTGGACGGCCGCGTCGAATTCATGCTGCCCTACCTTTCAGGGATGTCCGCGGTCCGCGAGGATCGGCGGATGCAGGTGGAGCGGGTATGGCTTTCATGCCTGCTGCCGGTGATGGTTCAGAGTGCTGTGCCGCCCGCTCCACCACCTGGTTCTGACCGCTGATTAGGCACTGCGAACCATCGCTATGTAGGGCGTTGACGGCGGAATCGGGACGCACCACACCGTGTGATCGACCGGAGGTTCGATGGCAGTAAAAGCAGGCATCGATGTCGTCAAGGAGTTCCACTGGGTCGCGATCGTCGCCGCCGAGACCGGGAAAGTCCTGCTCTCCCGGCGCGTCGACAACGACCCGGACAGCATCGACGCCCTGATCGCCCAGCTGCGCCAGGCCGAAGCCGAGCACGGCGAGCTCACCGCCGCGATCGACCTGATGGGCGGAGTGGCCAGCTTGCTGACCGCCATGCTGCTGGAGGCAGGTGTCCGCCTGGTCCACGTCCCGGGCCTGGTGGTCAACCGAGCCCGCCGCGCCAGCAAGGGCGGCGAAGCCAAATCCGATCCCCGCGACGCGGCCACCATCGCCGACCAGCTGCGCCTGCGCGACGACTGGCGCATCGTCACCGCCGAGGACGACATCACCCTCGACCTGCGGATGCTGGTCTCCCGACGCCGTGAACTCGTCATCGATCAGACCCGCCGCCTCAACCGGCTGCGCGAAACCCTGGCCGGGTTCTTCCCCGGCCTGGAACGCGTCGTGGACGTGACCAACCTCAGCGACCTGCGGCTTCTGGTCCGCTTCGTCACACCGGAAGAGGTCCGCGAAGCCGGACGCGACGGCCTGATCGATCACATGCTGGCCGCGGGCGTCCGCCGCAGCTATGCCGAACCCTTGGCAGGCAAGGCGATTGCGGCCGCTCAGGCCCAGCATGTGATCGTTCCCGGGCAGAAGCGCATGGCCGAGTTCGCCCGCGAGTTCGCCACCGACGCGATCGCGGCCCGGCACCGCATCGGCGAACTGGAGAACCAGATCGCCGACGGGCTCGACCGCCACCCTGACGCGGCCCTCGTCCGAAGCCTGCCGGGGATGGGGGCCACCCTGACCGCGGAATTCCTCGCGGAGGCAGGAAACCTGGACCGCTTCGCCAGCGCCGATCAGCTCGCTTCGGCCGCCGGCCTCGCGCCGGTCCTGCAGCAGTCCGGGAAGATGAACTACCTGCGGCGAGCCACCGCCGGCAGCAAACACCTGAAGTTCATCTTCTACCAGTCCGCGTTCTGCGCGATCCGCACCGACCCACTCAGCAAAGCTTTCTACCAGCGCAAACGCGCCGAAGGGAAGCGCCATCACCAGGCACTGATCGCGCTGGCCCGACGACGCATCAACGTCCTCTACGCGCTCCTGCGCACCCGCCAGCCTTACCAGGCCGACTACCGACACACCACGGCTACCGCTGCTTGACATAAACATTAGGCAGCACTCGACCTCGCATCTGGTCGACCTCGGCGGCCCGATCCCGGGCGGTTTCTCCAACGGCACGCAGACGTCGTTCGAGGAGCAGATCAAGCTTCCGCCGTCGCTGCTTTACGCCAACGACGTCCCGGTGCGGCCGCTGTTCAACTTCATCCTGGAGAACAACCGGGTGCCGCACCTCGTCCTCGGAGACCTGCGCGCGTTGCACGGCTGCCTGGTCGTGGGGGAGCGGCAGCTGCAGGCGCTCGTCGCCCGCGGTGGGCTGGAGAAGGTGAAGGAGGCCGGGCGGTACGCGATCGAGGCGACCGAAGCAAGCATGCGCCGCGGCATCGCGGGCATCCCGGACGGCGACTACACCGTGGAGGATTTCCTCGACGAGGACGGGGTGACCGACGAACCGATCCCGGTGCGCGTGACGGTCAAAGTGCGCGGCGACAGCATGGAGATCGACTTCTCCGGCTCCGGCCGGCAGCCGCTCGGCAACTGCGGCACCGCGTGGTGCGAGGCGGTGCGGTGCATCGAAGCGGTCAAGCTGATGGTCGACCCGGGCACGCCGGTCAACAGCGGCACCCTCCGTCCTATTGAGACACTCCTGCCGCAGGGCAGCGTGGTGTGCGTGCTGCCGCCGTCGAGCTGCTCGAACCACGCGGACATCGGGGCCCGCGGCATCAACGCCGTCGCGAGCGCACTGAGCCAGGCCGTCGGCGACCGGGCGATCGCGTGCGACACCGGCACCGCGCTGGTGATCAGCCTCGGCGGCATCGACACCCGGCCCGGGCACGAGGGCATGCCGTGGGGCGCGTTCGCCCTCACCGGCGGCGGCTGGGGCGGAACGTGGAAGGAAGACGGCATTTCCTTCTGCGTCACGCCGATCGGCAACTGCCGGACCTCGGTGCAGGAGCACGTGGAGATCGAAAGCCCGTTGATCGTGGCGCAGCACGAAATGGTCCTCGACACCGCTGGCGCTGGCGAATACCGAGGCGGGCTCGGCTCGGTGTACACGCTCACCGCGCAGTCGGACACGATGGTCACGGTCACCTGCGACCGGGTGCGCGTCGGCGCGCCGGGTGCCGCCGGAGCCGGTCCGGGTGCCCCCGCATTCGGCTGGTACATCGAGAATTTCGATCTCGCCGCACATGCGGACCCGCTCGACCTCCGTGGTGCCGAACCGTTGTTCGGCATGTTCGACGACGACGGCCGCCCGGACCCGAACCACGGCGGGTTCTGCAAGGGCGCGCGGTACCAGACCGGCAAGTTCTCCGGGCTGGTGCTCAAGGCGGGCGACGCGATCCGCTTCCTGATCGGCGGAGGCGGCGGCTGGGGCGACCCGCTCGCCCGGGACCTGAACCGGCTCGGCCGCGACCTCGCCGACGGGCTGTACAGCGAGGACTTCGCCGCGAAGGCGTTCGGCGCCGTGGTGCGCGACGGCCGGATCGACGAAGCCGCGACCGCCGAGCGCCGTGCCGAACTCGCCGCCCAGCGCGACGCGGGCACCTGGGCGGTGCCGGTCGCGACGCCCGTCAACTGGATCCTGGGATAGGAGCACCCATGTCTGTCGACCGACTTCTCTTCCCCCGGCCGGAAACCCCGCGCGTGTCCGTCGAGCGCACGCCGGTGGAGGCGACCTGCCCGTCCTGCGGAAGCACGGACATCAAGCGGTACCCGGTGGCCAACTACCTCGGCCCGCGCATGGTGGTGAAGTGCCAGGACTGCTTCACGCACCTGTCGGTGACCCGGCCGGAGCCCGAGGACAACTGGCCCGCGTGGCGTTCGCCGACGCGCGACTGGGCACCGTCGCGGCTGGGGTGACGCGCATGTCCCCGACCCCGCTGGCCCGGCTGTACACGCAGTCGTACGCCGAGTACGCGCAGCGGCCCGCGATCCGGGATTCCCGGCGCGAGCTGACCTACAGCGAACTCGGCAGCCGCGCCCGGCGCGTCGCCCAGGCGTTCCGGGCGCTCGGCGCGGAACGCGGCACCCGCGCGGTGCTGCTCGGGCCCAACAGTTGCGAATGGGCCGAGGCGTACCACGGGCTCGTGCTCGGAGGCGGGGTGCGCGTCGGGCTGCTGCCCCGGCTGCACCCCGCCGAACTGGCCCAGATCGCCGCCGACGCGGAACCGTCGTTCGTGCTCGTCGACGGCGCCTGGCTCGCCGAGAACGGGAAGGCCTGGATTCCGCCGCAGGTCAAGGAAATCATCGTGTTCGGCGAAGGCACGGGAGGCCCTGACGGCATCCCGTTCGAGGAGTTGGTCGCGTCCGGCTCCGACGAAGAACTGCCGTTGCCGGACGCCGAGGACGACGCGTGGCTGCTCTACACCTCCGGCTCGACCGGGCAGCCCAAGGGCGTGCGGGTGCCGCACCGGACGGTCGGCGCGCTCGTGCGCAACGCCCGAGAGGTGCTGCCTCCGCTCGGCCCGGGCGACGCTGCCCTGCACACCGCGCCGATCAGCCACTTCAGCGGCGGGATCGCCGACGTCATCACCGCGAGCGGCGGGCTGAACGTCTACGCGCCGAAGTTCGATGCGGCGGAGGTCGCGAACGCCGCCGCCAGCGGTGAGGTGACCGTGCTCCCGCTGGTGCCGACGATGATCACGATGCTGCTGGAGGAACTCGGCCGGCGCGGCGAGCCGTCCGGCCGGGTCGGCAACGTCCGGATCCTGCCGTACGCGGGCTCGGCCATCCAGCCGGACCGGGCGGCCAAGGCGCGCGCGTACTTCGGCGAAGCGATGCAGCAGCTGTACGGCGCGAGCGAAGCCCAGCTGCCGATCGCGACGCTTCGCCCGGAGGACCACGTCGAAACCCTCAACGAGCGCGGGTTGCCTCGGCTAGCCTCAGCGGGCCGGGTCACCGCGCACGTCGAGGTCGAGATCGTGGACGCGGACCGCCGCCCGGTCCCGCCGGGAGCCACCGGCGAGATCCGCACTCGCGGCGCGCACGTGAGCGCCGGGTACTGGCGCAAGCCGGAGGCGACGGCGGAGACCTTCTCCGGCGGCTGGGTGCACACCGGAGACGTCGGCTGCCTCGACGAGCACGGGTACCTGTTCATCCTCGACCGGCGCAAGGACATGATCATCACCGGCGGGTTCAACGTGTACCCGCGGGAGATCGAGAACGTCGTCTCCGAACTGCCGGGCGTCCGGGAAGTCGCCGTGGTCGGCGCTCCGGACGAGCGGTGGGGCGAGGCGATCACCGCGTTCGTCTCGGTCGAGCCCGGGAGCGCCGTGTCCGCCGACGGAGTGCTCGCGCACTGCCGGGCGCGGCTCGGCGGCTACAAGGTGCCGAAGAAGGTCGTCTTCGTCGAGGAACTGCCGAAGACCGGCACCGGGAAGATCCAGAAGCAGATCCTGCGCGAGAAATTGTGGACCGGGCTGCAGCGCCGGGTCTGAATCTCGCGGGAACCGAAGGAGAAAACACATGGCAGCCCCGACTTTCGACAGCCGGAGCCTGTTCTTCGCGTGGAGCACGTACCGCACGGACTACGACACCTACGCGAAATGGTACGACGACGAGCACATCCCGCAGGTGATGGACGTGCCGGGAATGGTGGGAGCGCAACGGTTCCTGCTGGCGGACACCAAACCGCTGCCGGGCGTGCGCGCGCTCGATTTCGGGCACCTCGCGATCTACGAGATGGAGGGGTCGGCGCAGCCGTTCCGCGAGGAGGTCAAGCGCAAGCTGATCTCCGGGGAAATGGTGCTGCCCGACTTCATGAACCGGCCGTTCCAGGCATTGTTCCTCGACGCGGTGAGCGAGCCGTTCCTCTCCGACGCGTTCGCCGAGGCGGAAAACCTCGACGACCGGCATTTGTTCTTCGCGTGGAGCCGTCACACCGGCGACGACGCGACCTTCGCGAAATGGTACGACGAGGAACACATCCCGCAGATCATGTCCGCGCCGGGAATGCTTCGCGCACAACGGTTCGAGGTCTCCGACGTCAAGCCGCTGCCCGGAGTCGAGACCCCGGATCTCGGGCATCTGGCGATCTACGAAATCGCCGGGGACCTCGAGGGCTTCCGCGCGGAGGTGAAGCGGCAGCTGATCTCCGAGGAAATGGTGTTGCCGGACTTCATGATCCCGCCGTTCGCGGCGATGTTCCTGAAACCGGTCAGCCCGTTCTTCCTCGCCTCTCGATGACTGGGAGCTTCCCATGGCCTATCCACCCCGACGCGCCAAGCCCGAGCTCGCGCTGATCACCGGTGCCGCGGGCGGCGTCGGCTCCGCGACCGCGCGACGGCTGGCGGACGACGGCGCGAAGCTCGTCGTCACCGACATCAACGAAGAGCGCCTGGCGAAGGTCGCGAGCGACACGGGCGCGGTCGCCGTCCCGGCCGACGGCACCGACCGCGAAGCCGTCCACGCACTGGTCGCGCGAGCGGTCGAGGAGCTGGGCGGACTGGACACGGTGATCGCGACACAGGGCGCGGCGATCGGCGGGGGAGCGAGCGCGAAGCACGTCGACTCGTACCACCGCGCGCTCGATGTGAACCTGCACGGATCGTTCTACCTGGCCGGAGAAGTGCTCCCGCACCTGGCGGCCAGCGAGGGCTCCCTGGTGCTGTTCGCGTCGACGGCGGGCCTGATCGCCGGTCCGCCCGGGGCCGCCGGGTACACCGCGGCCAAGGCGGCGATCATCGGCCTCACGCGCTGGCTCGCCCGGGATTACGGGCCGAAAGGCGTGCGCGTCAACGCGGTCTGCCCGGGCTTTGTCCGGACCGCCCTCGCGGCAGGGAGCATGGGCTACCTCGCCGAACGCGAAGGCATCAGCCTGGAGGAGGCGTACGCACTGAGCGCGGCGCACGTTCCGCTGCGCCGGGTCGCGGAGCCGGAGGAAATCGCGGCCTGCTGCGCTTTCCTCGCTTCCGGAGACGCGTCGATGGTCACCGGCCACGTGCTGGTGACCGACGGCGGCGGTGCCGCGGTGGACGCTTCGACGGTGGTCTTCGACGGTTGAGGTCCAGGGAGTCGGACACCTTCGGACGGCGCATTCAACCACGCGGGCGTGCCGAACAACGGCAAGAAGCTGGCCGACCGTCCACCGCGCGACCGCCGATGTACCTGGAGTACCTGAAGCTCAATCCCGAGTACGAGAAGACGGTCGCGCTGCGCCACGGCTGCCAACCGGGTCGAGCAGGCGCAGGCGGCGATGTGGCTGTCCCCGTCGACGGCGGCTACACCCTGTGCTGAGCCATGCGACGTCGTTGACCAGCTGGACATACACATGAAATATTATGTTTCATGACTGAGCTGCCACTGCTGGCACCGGCCGTCCGATGACCGGGCCGGCCGGCGCACTGGCGCGCGCGGCGGGTCCGGTCCTCGACCGGGTGCAGGCGGATCTCCGCGGCAATCCGGTCGCGATGCTGCTCGCGGACAGCCGCGCGCGCGTCGTCGACATCCGGTACGGCGAGCGCTCGTTCGGCCGGGAAGTCACCGGGCTCGGGGTCGTGCCGGGCGTGCGGCTCGGGGAGGACGACGTCGGCACCAACGCGATCGGCACGCCGCTGGAGACCCGCCGGAGTCTTCTGCTGCGCGGCCCCGAGCACGCGATGCCCGCGTTCCACGGGTTCACCTGCTTCGGGCATCCGATCGTTCATCCTGGCACCCGCCGCGTCGCGGGCGTCCTCGACTTCGCTGTGCCGGTGAACCGGGACGACCGGCTGGCCCCGCCGCTGGTGCGCCATCTGGTCGCGGAAATCGAAAACCGGCTGCGGGCCGACGCTTCCGAGGCACAGCGACGGCTGCTCGCCGCGTTCCAAGCCGCGGCGCGCCGCCGGGATCGCCGGGTGCTGGTCGTCGGGCACGGACTCGTGCTGGCCACCCAGCCCGCGCTTGATCTGCTCGATCCGTCCGACCACGCCGCGGTTCAGGCGTGTCTTGAAGACGGCGGCGAGGACGCGCGGCTCACGTTGGCGTCGGGGCAGGCGGTGCGGCTCAGCTGGGCGGCAGTCGAGGGCACCGAAGGAACGGTCGTCGAGCTCGCGCTCGAAACGGACGACCGCCCCCGCGTCGCCGCACCGGTGCGGTGGCCGTTGCTGATCGTGGGCGAGCCGGGCACCGGCCGGACGACCATGGCGCGTCAGGCAACCGGGCCTGCCACGGCCGTGCTGGACGCGGTCGAGATCGTCCGAGTCGGCGCGGACGACTGGGCAGCGCAGGCCAGCGGTCTGCTGGACGGCGACGGCCCGCCGGTGATCGTCGAGAACATCCAGCTGCTGTCCGAGCCGCTGGCCGCCTTGGTGGCAGTGCGGACCCGGACTTCGCGACGCCGCTTGGCGCTGACGTCCACTCCGGGGGAGCACCTCGCGAGCATCCACGCGCCGATCGCGGCCAGCTGCGGCGACCGGCGGGATTTGGCGCCGTTGCGCGTCCGCCGCCACGAGATTCCACGGCTGGCACAACACATGCTGGCTGAGGAAAGCCGCGCCAGGTTCACGCCGGAGTCCTTGCGGCTCCTGGCGGCCCAGCCGTGGCCGGGCAATCTCGCCGAACTGCGCCGGGTCGTGCGCTCGGCGGCGGAGCTGCGTTCGGCCGGCGACGTCGTCCCCGCGGACCTCCCGCCTTCGTGCCGCGGCGGAGCGGCGCTCGGCTCGCCTTTCGACCGGGCCGAACGGGAAGTGATCCTGTCGGCGATCGAGGCCGCGGGAGGCAACAAGCTGGCGGCGGCCAAGGCGCTGGGGATCAGCCGGTCGACGCTGTACAACCGGATCAAAGCACTGCGGATACGCTGATGCGCCCCGCCGAACCTGGCGGGGCGCATCAGCGGCGGTTCAGCTCGTCGTGACCTGAGGGGCCGGTTCGGCGAGGTCCACCTGCCGCCGCTCCCGCAACGCGAGTGCGCAGACCAGTCCGATCACGCTCAGGATCGCGAGGAACGCCCCGAGCGCGAACTGCCCGTACGCCGCCGTGATCGCCGCCGCGACGACCGGCGGCACCGCGCCGCCCAGGACCCCGGCCACGTTGTACGAGAAGCCCGTCGCGCTGTAGCGGTACCGGGTGCGGAACAGCTCCGGCATGAACGCGCCCACCGGGCCGTAGGCGAATCCGGCGATGAAGGTCGTCACGCAGGAACCGATCGCGAAGGTCAGCGCCGAGGCGGAGTCCAGGATCGGGAACAGCGCGAGCGCCCAGCCGATCGCCACCGCGTTGCCCGCGATGATCACCTTGCGACGGCCGATCCGGTCGGAGACCGCCGCGCCCAGCACGATCGCGACCCCGAACACCGCGCCGGCCAGGATGCCGATCGTCAGCACCGTCGGGCGGCTCAGCTTGAGCACCGTCGTGCCGTAATTGATCAGATAGCTGACGGCGAGGTAGTAGAAGGCGAACACCATCACGAGCAGGCCGGAGGCGAACGTCACCTCGCGCGGCTGCTGCCGCAGCGCCTCGGCGAACGGGGCCCGCGCCGCGCCGCCGCGGGCGATTTCGCCTTCGAACGCCGGGGTTTCGTCGACCTTCACCCGGACGAACAGGCCGACGCCGACGAGCACGAAGCTGGCGATGAAGGGGATCCGCCAGCCGTAGGACAGGAACGCCTGCTCGGACATCGTCGCGTTGATGAGCAGGTAGGTGGCGCTGGCCAGCACGTACCCGATCGACCCGCCGAGCGAGCCGAACATCGACCAGAATCCGCGGCGCGCCTTGGGCGCGTTCTCCGCCGCCAGCAACGTCGCGCCGGTCCACTCGCCGCCGAGCGCGAGTCCCTGCAGGACGCGCAGGACGATCACCAGGATCGGCGCGGCGACGCCGATGTGCCCCGCCGTCGGGACGAGCCCGACCAGCGCCGTCGAGAGACCCATGATCAGCAGGGTCATCACGAGGGTGCGCTTGCGGCCGAGCCGGTCGCCGAAGTGTCCGAAAAGGATCGACCCGACCGGCCGGGCCACGAACGCCACTCCCAGGGTCGCGAACGAGGCCACCGTGCCGGCCGCCGGGCCCAGCGCGGGGAAGAACGCCTTCGGGAACACGAGCGCCGCGGCCGTCGCGAAGATGAAGAAATCGTAATACTCGATCACCGTGCCGGTCCCGCTCGCGATCGCGATCCGGCGCATGGACACGGCTGTCGCCCCGGTGTCCGCCATGGGCACCTCTTTCGTCAGGGAAGGGGGAGGGATGCGAAGCATTATGTACAAAATGCGATCCGTCAAGGGCGTCGCCGCAGCTCAGCCGGTCGGAGCTTCGGCGGCCTTGACCACAGGTGCTTGCTTGATATTATGTTTTTTCTACAGTTCCGGGCGAGCGACGGCCGTGAGCCGCTCCCGCCGGGACTCGCGCGCCGCCCGCCCGATGGGCCCAGCCGACATCAACGAGGAGCAGGCATGGCAACGATCATCGAGCAGCTCGCGGCGTTCGCCGCGGGTGCCGACGCCCGGGGATTCCCCGACGACGTAGTCCGCGAATCCCAGCGCATCCTGCTCGACTCGCTGGGCTGCGCGGTCGCGTCGCTGGACGACGAAGGCGCGCAGCGCGGGGTCGACTACGCGCGGTACCTCGGCGGCTCGACCGGACCGGCGTCGATCCTCGGCACCGGCACGAAGACTTCGGTTCCCGCCGCGGCGTTCGCCAATGCCGAGCTGATCAACGCGCTCGACCAGGACGCGGTTCTGCCGCCCGGCCATGTCACGCCGTATGTGCTTCCCGGCGCGCTGGCCACCGCTGAATCGTTGCGGGTGTCCGGTGCGAAGCTGCTCGAGGCGATCGCGGTGGCGCACGAGATGTCGTACCGGATCGGGAAAGCGACTGACTACCTGCGCGACATCAAGGACGGCGTCGTCACCATCCCCGACATCATCGGGTACAGCAGCACGCTTTTCGGTGCCGCGGCGGCGGTCGGCGTGGTGAAGGGCTTCGACAGCGAAACTCTGGCCGACGCGCTCGGCATCATGGGCTCGACCGCACCGACCAACACGCAGCGCGCGTGGATGATGCACGCCCCTGCCACCACGATCAAATACCAGCTGGCCGGCGGGATGGCACTGTCCGCGGTCACCGCCGCCAACCTCGCCGAACGCGGGCACACCGGCGACCGGCAGATGCTCGACGACCGCGAGTACGGCTTCCCGCGCTTCATCGGCACCTCCCGCTGGGAACCGGCGCCGATCACCGCGGACCTCGGCAGCCAATGGACGTTCACGCCGTTCCAGTCGTTCAAGCCGTACCCGCACTGCCGGGTCATGCACGCGCTGTTCGACGCGCTGACCGAGATCGTCGAAACGAACGACCTCCGCCCCGACGAGATCGACGCGATCACCGCGTACGGCGAGAGCTTCGTGCAGCAGCCGGTGTGGGTGAACGAAACCATCCGCAACCCGCGCGACGCGCAGTTCAGCATGACGCACGGCCTCGCCCTCGCCGCGCACCGGATCGCGCCGGGCAAGGACTGGCAGACCCCGGAAGCGGTGCTGAACCCGTCGGTCCTCGACTTGACGAAGAAGGCCGAGTTCAAGGCGCACCCGGACTACACGGAGGCGCTGAAGAACAACCCGGCCGCCCGCCGTTCGCTGGTCGAGGTCCAGGCTCGCGGCACCACCTACCGCGGCGAGCGTGCCTACCCGAAAGGCAGCCCGTCGCCCGACCCGGCCACGTACATGACTGATGACGAACTCGTCGCCAAGTTCCGGCACAACGTGGAGGGCGTAGTGGCAGATCCGGACGCGATCGTCCAAGCGGTCTTCGACCTGCGGAACGTCGAGGAGGTCTCGGCGCTGCTGAACCAGGTCAAGCCCGGAGGTGCGGCATGATCGACGTGATCAACCCGGCGACGGAAGAAGTGATCGGGTCCATTGTGGACAGCGACGCGGCGACCGTCGACGCCGCCGTGTCCGCCGCCAGCGCCGCTCTGGGTTCGTGGTCGGCCCTGTCGCCCGCCACTCGCGCCGGTTACCTGCGCGCACTCGCGGACGAGTTCGAGAAGCGTTCCGACGAGATCTCGGAGCTGGTCACGCGGCAGAACGGCACGCCGATCAGCATCACCCGCGCGATGCAGAGCCAGGTGCCGGTCTGCTACCGGTACTTCGCTTCACTGGCGGAGAAGCTTTCGGTCGAGGAACACGTCACGACGGCAAGCGGCGACGCGATCGTGCTGCGCGAACCGGTCGGCGTCGTCGGGGCCATCACCCCGTGGAACGGTCCGCAGCCGCTCATCGCGTGGAAACTCGGACCAGCGCTCGCGGCCGGCTGCACCGCGGTGATCAAACCGGCTCCGGAGACGTCTCTGGACGCGTTCGTCTTCGCGGAAATCGTTGCCGCTGCGGGGATCCCCGAGGGCGTCGTGAACATCGTGACCGGCGGACGCGAAACCGGCGCGGCCCTGGTGGCGCACCCGGGCGTGCACAAGGTCGCGTTCACCGGCTCCACCGTGGCAGGCAAGGCGATCGCCGCCGAGTGCGCGAAACAGCTGAAACACGTCACGCTGGAACTGGGCGGCAAGTCGGCGGGCATCCTGCTCGACGACGTCGATCTCGACGCCTTCCGTCCGCTGGTGCTCTCGGCCTGCGCGCCGAACACCGGGCAGACCTGCCGGGCGCTGACCCGGGTGCTGGCTCCGGAGTCGCGCTACGACGAGGTCGTGGACATGCTCGCGGCGACGATGTCCGGGATCCCGCAAGGCGATCCGCTCGATCCGACGGTGTTCTTCGGCCCGCTGGTGAACGCGACGCAACGGGAACGAGTGGAGTCGTACATCGAACTCGGCAAAGCGGAAGGCGCCGAACTGGTGATCGGCGGCGGCCGCCCGTTCGACCGCGGGTATTACGTCTCGCCGACGATCTTCCGCGGTGTCACGAACGACATGCGCATCGCCCGCGAGGAGATCTTCGGCCCGGTGCTGACCGTGATGCCGTACCGGACGGTGGACGAAGCGGTCGCCATCG
This sequence comes from Amycolatopsis echigonensis, assembly GCF_002846615.1. Taxonomy (NCBI): domain Bacteria; kingdom Bacillati; phylum Actinomycetota; class Actinomycetes; order Pseudonocardiales; family Pseudonocardiaceae; genus Amycolatopsis; species Amycolatopsis echigonensis. The sequence continues at coordinate 7,534,890 of NZ_PJMY01000003.1, forward strand.
CGAACGACTCCGAGTACGGCCTCGGCGGGGGAGTCTTCTCTCCCGACCGGGACCGGGCGACCGAGGTGGCCCGCCGGATCGTGACCGGCAGCGTCGGGGTGAACACCTCGACCCTGCCGATCGAAACGCCGTTCGGAGGCGTGAAGAACAGCGGGATCGGCCGGGAGCTGGGTCCGCAGAGCGTGGACGCGTACCTGGAGTACAAGACGATCTTCCGGGCATAGTGTCCGCTTGCTCCGTTGCTGTCCGGATGGCGTCCCCATCCGGACAGCAACGAGGAACTTCCACGAACAGACCGCCTGGAAAGGCAGTGCGGTCCCGCTCAGAGCTGGGGCGGGGAGAACACCGGCGACAGCGCGGCTCCCTGGGCGGCAGCGCCCGGGGGAGAGGCGGCCCCCTGAGCGGCAGTGCCTGGGGGAGACGCGGCTCCGGGGCCGGACAGCGCGTTGCGGATGAGCCGCTGCGCCGTCGCCAGGATGTCGTCCAGGCTGCCGCGTTCCGGGTTCCACCATTCGGTGGCCCAGTTGACCGCGCCGAGCAGGAACATCCGGGCTGCCCGGGGGTCGAGGCCGGGGTCGATTTCCCCGTCGTCGACGCCGGCCTGGATGAGGTCGCGCCACAACTGGCCGGTCTCGCGCTGGTGCTCCAGTTGCCGGGCCCGGATGTCCGGGGGAAGCTGGCCGAGGGTGCGCATCGCGGCCGCGGTGTAGGCCGATTCCTTCAGCACCATCTCGAGATGGCCGGCGTAGGCCGCGCAGATCCGGTCCATCGCGGTCGCCTCCGGCGGGAGCGCGGCCAGCCGGGCCCGGACGTTGTCCACCGCCATCCGGTCGCCGATGTTGACGACCTCCTCGAGGATCGCCTCCCGCGAGTCGAAGTAGTAGTAGACCGCGGGCACCCGCAGCTGCGCCAGCGCTGCGATCTCCGAGACGCGGGTGCCGTCGAAACCCTTGCGGCTCAACAGGTCCGCTGCCGCGTCCAGGATTCTCCTCCGGGTCCGGTCCGACTTGCGCTCCCGGTCCCCGCTGTCCGCTTTCGTCACCTGGCCGCCTTCCACACGGGGAAAATCTACCGGTTGCTCGAAGAATTCGGCAAGGCGGGGCAGGTCTTGCACTGTTTTCGAAAGGGTGCTAGAAAAACCCTCGTCGCCGGAAGCCGCAGCGTCGCTCCGGTTGCCTGACGAAAATATATTCAATATTATCGATCATCCCTCGCCTCGCGTCCGTCGGCCGCGGGGCGGCACGGAGGAGGAGCCCATGTCGCCCACCCTGCGGACCCCGCTTTGCGAGCAGCTGGGGATCGACGTGCCGATCCTGCAGGCAGGCATGGGCAACGTGGCCTACGGACGGCTCGCCGCCGCGGTCTCGAACGCGGGCGGCCTCGGCTCGATCGGCGGCATCGACATCACGCCGGAGCAGGTCGACGAGGAGATCCGGCTGTTCCGCGAGCTCAGCGACGGCCCGCTGTGCGTGGACCTCGGGTTCCCGGCGAACGCGCCGAAGGGACTGTCCGATGTGGACGTTCCGGAGCTGCCCGGTCCGCTCCGGCAGCTCAAGGCGGAGCTGGACGAGCGCGGCATCGAGGTCACCGCGACCACCGACCAGGCGATCAGCCTGGCGGACAACAAGAAAAAGCTGGAAATCTCGCTCGACCACGGGGTCGAGGTGATCGCGTGCGCGCTGGGCACCCCGGCCTGGGTGGTGGAAGCTTGTCACGCCAGGGGCGCGAAGGTGATCAGCATCGTCGGGCAGGCGAAGCACGCCCGCAGCGCCATTCGCAACGGCACCGACGTGGTCGTCGTGCAGGGCACCGAGGGCGGCGGGCACACCGGCGACGTCGGGCTGATCACGCTGCTGGCCGAGGTGCTGGAGTTCTCGACGGTGCCGGTCGTCGCCGCGGGCGGGCTGGTGAAGGGCGCCCAGATCGCGGCGTGCCTGACGATGGGCGCGCAGGGCGCGTGGGTCGGCACGCGCTTCCTGGCGAGCGAGGAGTCCGGTTCCGAGGACGTGTTCAAGCAGGCGGTGGTGGAGGCCGAGTACGACTCGACGCTGCGGTCGCTGCTGTTCGACGGCCTGCACGTCCGGATGCTGCGCAACCGGTTCACGGAAGTGTGGGAAGGCCACGAAGACGAGCTGTCCCCGTACCCGGTGCAGCGCGTGCTGACCATGCCGTTCAAGTACGCGGCGATGAAAGCCCGCCTCAAGACCCACATGAGCATGCCCTCGGGCGCCGGTGCCGGCATGATCACCGACCTGCCCGGCGCGGCGGAAATCCTCGAGCGGCTGGTCGAGGAGACCGTCGAAGCGTTGCGCGGCGTCGAGAAGACGGTCGAGTTCAGCTGATGGCCGGGCCGCTGGCAGGGGTGAAGGTCGTCGAGATCGGCTCGATCGGCCCGGGCCCGTGGTGCGCGATGATGCTCTCGGACATGGGTGCGGAGGTGCTCCGGGTCGACCGGGCCGCCGCCGTGCGCGACCACGTCCCGGGCGAGCAGTCCTACGAGTTCGCCACCCTGCGCGGCCGCCGTTCGGTCGGCGTCGATCTGAAACACCCAGGCGGCGCCGAGGTCGTTTTGCGGCTGGTCGAGCAGGCGGACGCGCTGATCGAGGGCAGCCGCCCGGGCGTCGCCGAGCGGCTGGGGATCGGCCCGGACGCGTGCCTCGCGCGCAATCCGCGGCTGGTGTACGGCCGGATGACCGGCTGGGGCCAGGACGGCCCGCTGGCGCAGGCACCCGGGCACGACCTGAACTACCTCGCGCTCAGCGGGCTGCTGCACGCGATCGGCCCGGCGGACGGACGGCCGGTCCCGCCTCTGAACCTGGTCGGCGACTACGGCGGCGGCGGGATGCTGCTGGCGTTCGGAATCGTGGCGGGCCTGTTCGAGGCGGCTCGGTCCAGTCAAGGGCAGGTGCTCGACGCCGCGATGCTCGACGGTTCCCTGCTGCTGGGTTCGTTGTTCCACGGGTTGCGCCAGACCGGGCGGTGGCGGGATGAGCGGGAAGCGAACCGTCTGGACGGCGGCGCGCCGTACTACGGCACGTACGAGACCGCGGACGGCAAATGGGTCGCGATCGCCGCCAACGAACCGAAGTTCTACGCGGTCCTGCTGGACACGCTCGGTCTCGCGGGCGAGGAATTGCCCGAGCAGCAGGACGAGCGCGGCTGGCCGGAGCTGCGCCGCCGGTTCGCCGCCGTCTTCCGGACGAAGACCCGCGACCACTGGGCCGAGATCTTCCGGGCGCGGGAGACCTGTTTCGCCCCGGTGCTGACGCTCGACGAGGCACCAAAGCACGAACACAGCATCGCCCGCGAAGCGTTCGTACCGGTGGACGGCGTGCTTCAGCCCGCGCCCGCACCGCGTTTCGCCCGTACCCCGGCCGCTGTGGCCGGACCGGCCGCCGTGCCGGGCGAGCACACCGAGAAAGCATTGCGGGACTGGGGATTCAGTCCCGAAGAGGTAACCGGTCTCGTTGCCGCGCAGACCGTCGTGCAGGCCGCCTGCCCTGCCGGGCCCCCGAGAAATGACGTCAACCAGCAGGCCGTCGACAGCTGAACGGAGCGCTCATGAGTGTGGTGGACAGCGGCGAACACCTCGTCGTGGACGGCGATCTGCGGGTGCCGCATCCCGGAGAACTGCTGATCGGCGGGAAGTGGCAGCCCTCGGTCGGCGAGGAGCACATGGTGGTGGTGTCCCCGGCCACCGAGGAGATCGTGGCCGAGGTCGCCGCCCCGGTCGCGGCCGACGCGGACGCGGCGGCTGCGGCGGCCGCCGAGGCGTTCGCCGGGCCGTGGCCGCAGTGGCCGATCGGCCGCCGGATCGAGGTGTGCCGGCGGTTTTGCGCCCTGCTGGAAGAACGGTCCGACGAAATCGGTCTCGTGTGGGCGGTCGAATCGGGCATCCCGGTGCGCTGGAGCAAGACGCTGCACCGGTTCGCCGCGCGAGCGGCGTGGCAGACCGCGCTGGACGCGGCCGAGGAGGCGCTGGCTCCGGAGACCAGGGCGACGCCGGTCGGAGAAGTGCGGATCGAGCGCGAGCCGGTCGGCCCCGTGCTGGCGGTGCTGCCGTACAACGGTCCGCTGGCGACGGTGGGCAGCAAGGTCGTGCCCGCGTTGCTGGCCGGTGCGCCGGTGGTGCTCAAGGCCGCGCCCGAATCGGCGCTGATGATGCGGCTGGTGGCGGAGTGCGCCGCGGCGGCCGGTTTCCCGGCCGGAGTGCTCAGCGTGCTGGCGGCGGGGGCCGAAGGCTCCCGACGGCTGGTCCAGGACCCGCGGTTCGAGATGATCTCGTTCACCGGCGGGCCGGCGACCGCGTCGGACATCCTGCGGCAGAGCGCGGACCTGTTGCCGCGCACGGTTTTCGAGCTGGGCGGCAAATCGCCCGCGGTGCTGCTGGACGACGTCGCGCTGGACCGGGCGCTGCGGCCGCTGGTGGCCGGGGCGATGAGCGGGTCGGGCCAGGTGTGCGCGGCGCTGTCGCGGACCGTCGTGCCCCGATCACGGCACGACGAGATCGTCGAGGCGCTGGCCGGTGCCTATCGCGGGCTGCGGATAGGCGAACCGCGCGCGAAGGACACCGACCACGGGCCGCTCGCGACCCGTGCCGCGCTGGACCGCACGCGGCGGGCAGTGGACCGGGCGCGGGAACAGGGCGCGACCGTCGTGACCGGCGGACGGCGGCCGGACGGGTTCGACCGGGGCTGGTACTACGAGCCGACGCTGCTGGTGGGCGCGGGCGAGCAGGACGACGTGGTGCAGCAGGAAGTATTCGGCCCGGTCACTGTCGTCCAGTCCTATGCGGACGAGGACGACGCGGTCCGGATCGCCAACGGCACCCAGTACGGCCTGGCGGCGAGCGTGTTCTCGGCGGACCCGGACCGTGCGCTCGCCGTGGCCCGCCGGATCCGTGCGGGATCGGTGGCGATCAACACCTTCGGCCCGACCATGGCCGCGCCGTTCGGCGGTGTGAAGCGGTCCGGCTGGGGACGGGAATGCGGACCCGAGGGCATCCGCGAATTCACCGACGTGAAACAGCTTCTGGTCGGCTGAGGCGGAAGGACAGGACATGGGCAACGAAGTGGCGTTGGTGACCGGCGGGGCGAGCGGGATGGGCCGGGCGTCGGTGGCGCGGTTCCTGGACCGGGGTTTCGACGTGGTCGTCGCCGATCTGAACCGCGAGGTCGCCGAGCGCACGCTCGCCGAGTTCGACGCGGGCGACCGGGTGCGGTTCGCGCACACCGACGTGAGCGACGAGGAGCAGTTCGAGGCGGCGATCGCGCAGACGGTGGAGAGTTTCGGCAAGCTCGACGTGCTCGTCAACGCCGCGGGCGTCGGCGGCGCATTCGGCCCGCTGACCGAACTCGAGGTCGACGACTGGGACTACACCTTCGACGTCGTTCTGCGCAGCGTGTTCCTGGGCGTCAAGCACGCCGGGCGGGTGATGCGGGCGCAGGGGACCGGCGGGGCGATCGTGAACTTCGGTTCGGTGGGCGCTTTCGCGGCCGGTGCCGGGGTGCAGGCGTACTCGGTGGCGAAGGCGGGCGTACAGCATCTGACCAAGATCGCCGCCTTCGAGTACGCCGCGGACCGGATCCGGGTCAACGCGGTGGCGCCGGGCATCATCACGACGCCGCTGATCGGGCTGACCGCTGAGGACCTCAAGCCGGTGCTGGGCACCGTGCAGCCGCTGCCGTACGCGGGGGAACCCGATTTCGTCGCGGGCGTGGTGTCGTTCCTGGCCAGCGACGACGCGAAGTTCATCACCGGCGAGGTGATCACCGTCGACGGCGGCATGATCGCCGCCGGGCCGCAGCTGGGGAACCTGGTCAACAACAACCCCGCGCTCAACGGCCTGGTCGGGGTGAACCGGGGGAGCACCGGCCAGAAGTCCAAGGTGCACCGCACCGTCGAAGTGGCGGGGACCCCGCGATGACGCCGGACCGGCCGTCGATCGCGGAGCGGCGGGCGGATCTCGAACGCGAGTTCGCCCCGTGGCGCTCGCGCACTCTCGACGAGCACTTCGACTACACGGCCTCCCGGTTCGGCACCCGGCCGTACGTGATCGCGGGCGAGCAGGTTTTCACCTACGAGGACGTCCGACGGCGGGCGTATCGGTTCGCGGACGGTCTGGCCGCACTCGGGGTCCGGCCAGGCGATCACGTCGGGCTGCTGCTGGCGAATTACCCGGAGTACGCGCCGTTGAAGCTGGCGATCGCGCGCGTCGGTGCGGTGGCGGTGCCGCTGAATTATCTCTACCGCACCCAGGAACTCGGGTTCGTGCTGCGCCAGTCGTGCTGCCGGGTGCTGATCACGATGACCTCCTACCGCGACCAGGACTACCTGGCGATGCTCGACGAACTCGCTCCCGGCTGGGAGCGCACCGGCCGGTGCGGGCTCGGCGATCTGGAGCGGGTGCTCACGCTCGATCCGGAAGGCCGGGGCGAGGGCCGCGAGGGCGTGGTCGACGTGCCGGAGCTGGAGCGGATCGGCGCGGCCAGCCCGGGCACGGCCCGGACCGGGACGCGCGGGCCGCTGGAGATGTCGGACATCATGTACACCTCGGGCACCACTGGCGAGCCGAAAGGCGTGCAGCTGAGCCACGACGCGTTGCTGCGCCAGGTGTACGGCTCGGCCTATTGCCGCGCGCTGCCGGACGGCAACCGGGTGGTCTTCGCGCTGCCCTGCTACCACATGTTCGCTTACGAGCAAGGCGTGCAGGCGGCCACGTTCGTCGGCGGGACGATCCTGCCGCAGCCGAGATTCGACGCGGGGGAGTACCTCCGGGCGATCGAGCAGCACGGCGTGAACGACGTGCTTGCGGTGCCGACGATGAGCGTCGCGCTGGTCGAGCACCCGGCGCGCGCCGGCACCGATCTGTCCTCTTTGGACCGGATGCTGTCCGCGGCGGCGGTCGCGCCCACCTGGCTGTGGCACCGGATCCGGGACGAGCTGGGGGTCGCCGAGCTGACCACGGCGTACGGGATGACCGAGGTCGGCGGCGCGACGGTGATGACCCAGCCGGACGATCCGCTCGAGGTGACCGCCTCCACCGTCGGCCGGCCGAAACCGAGCGGTGCGGCGAGCACCGCGGGCGGTCCGATCGCGGAATACCGGATTCTCGATCCGGTGAGCGGGGAGCCGGTCGCCGACGGCGAGGCGGGCGAGCTGGTGTCGCGCGGGCCGACGACCATGCTCGGCTATTGGCGCCGTCCCGACGCGACCGCCGCGGCGTTGCGCGACGGGTGGCTCTATTCGGGCGATCTCGGGCGGTTCCTCGACGACGGCTCGCTGGTGATCACCGGCCGGTCGAAGGACGTGTTCAAAAGCGGCGGCGAACTCGTGATGCCCAAGGAAGTCGAGGACTTCCTGTCCGGGCAGCCGGGCGTCAGCCAGGCGTTCGTCGTCGGGATCCCGGACGACCGCTGGGGCGAGGCGGGCTGCGCGTTCGTCGTCCCGGAACCGGGCGCCGCGCCGGTCCCGGACGAGCTGATCGAGGCGTGCCGGGCGAACCTGGCGCGGTTCAAGGTTCCCCGGCACGTGTTCGTGCTCGGCTCCGACGAGGTGCCGCAGACCCCCACCGGAAAAGTGCAGAAGTTCAAGCTCGTGCCGATGGCGCGGGACCTGCTCGGCACGGCCGCGTCCGTCCGCGCCCTCGGCCCGGCCTGACGAAAGCCCTTCATCGAGGCGAACAAGGAGAGAGATCAATGGCGATCACCAATCCACGCCCGGCCGAACCGACGCTGTCGGTCGTCCGGGAGACGGTCGAAGGGGCCTGTGCCCAGTGCGGGGAGCACCGGCTGCAGGCGTACCCGGTGCTGTCCGAGGCCGGCTGGTTCGACGTCGTGAAGTGCGCGGCCTGCCTGACTGACGCGCGGCGCACCCCGGGGCCGAAACTCGGCCCGATCGAACTGCTCGCGGACCGGATCTGAGGAGCGTCGACATGGCTGAGCGCAAGAACATGATCGGCGTGGACGTGGGCGGCACCTTCACCGACATCGTCTCGATTTCCGGCGGCCGGATCGAGACCGTCAAGGTCGCCACCAATGTCACCGAAAGCTACAAAGCCGTGCTGGAGGGCGCGTCCGAAGTGGACGTCGCCGCGGCGGCGGCGTTCAACCACGCGAGCACGCACGGGCTCAACGCGGTCATCACCCGGCGGCTGCCGAAGATCGCGTTCCTGACCACCGAGGGCCATCGCGACCTGCTCGACATGGCCCGCGCGATGCGGCCGCCGGAGGCCAACACCGATCCGCGCTGGCACCGCAGCTTCGGCGACGTGACCGCGCCGATCGTGCCCCGCTATCTGCGCCGCGGAATCCGCGAACGTTTCGGCGCGGACGGGACGGTGGTGATCCCGCTCGACGAGCAGCAGGCCCGCGAGGAGCTGCGGATCCTGGCGCGTTGCGGCGTCGAAGGGGTCGCGATCTGCCTGCTCAATTCCTATGTGGACGGAAGCCACGAGCGCAGGCTGCGCGAACTGGTGGCCGAGGAGATCGGCGACGTGGCGTGCTCGATCTCCAGCGAGGTCTCGCCGCTGGCGCGGGAGTACCCGCGTGCCTCGACCACGGTCGTCGACGTGCTGATGAAGCGCATCTACGGCCCGTATACCCGGGAACTGGCCGCCGGGCTCAGCGGGCTGGGGTTCACCGGCGACCTGAACTTCGCCGACTGCGCGGCCATGCTGGCGCCGGTCGAGGTCGCGATGGAACGGCCCTCGCGCATCGTGTTCTCCGGGCCCGCGGCCGGGACCGTGGCGTGTGCGCATCTGGGCGAGCTGATCGGCGAGCCGAACCTGATCTGCACCGACATCGGCGGCACCTCCAGCGACATCAGCGTGGTCACCGGCGGCAAACCATTCGTCAACACGACGTTCGAGCTGGAACACGACCTGATCGTCAACACGCTGTCGAACGAGATCGTCAGCGTCGGGGCGGGCGGCGGCAGCATCGTCAGCATCACGCCGACCGGCGAGGTGAAGGTCGGCCCGGAGAGCGCGGGCGCGGACCCCGGCCCGGCGTGCTACGGACGCGGCGGCGAAGCGCCGACAACGACCGACACCTTCCTGATGATGGGAATCCTCGACCCCGACCGGTTCGCCGCCGGGCGTTCGCGGCTCGACCCCGGACTCGCGCAGGCCGCGTTCGAGAACCTCGACACGCAGGCGACGCTGTCCGAGCGGGTGCGGTTCGCCTACCGGATGGCGCTCAACAACGTGGCCGAGGGCATCGTCGACGTGCTGGTCAAGAACGGCGTCGACCCGCGCGACCACGCGCTGGTCGCCTACGGCGCGGCCGGCCCGATGATGCTGCCGGGCCTGCTGGAGCAAATGCACGTCAAGAGCGTGCTCGTGCCGCCGCATCCGGGGTTGTTCTCCGCGCTCGGGCTGGTCAGCGCAGACCAGGTGTACGCCGACAGCCGCACCGCCTACGCCGTGCTCACCCCGGACGCCGCGGACGAGATCGACGCGGTCTACGCGAGCATGGAAGAAGCGATGACGCGGTCGCTGGGCAAGGACGCCGAACGCGTCACGTTCACCCGCTCGTTCGACGGGCAGCTGATGGGCCAGGTCTGGGAGACCCCGTTCGTCGAGGTGCCGAACGGGAAGATCACCCCGGCGGCGGTCGAGACGATGATCGCCAACTTCCACGACGGGTACGAGCAGCGTTCCGGCAACCGCTTCGAGGGGATGCCGGTGCAGGGCGTCACCTACCGGCTCACCGCGGTCGTGCCCACCCCGAAGGTCGATTACCCGGAACCGCCGCGACGGCCCGCGGGCGAATCGCCCCAGCCGGTCGGCACCATCACCATCCGGCACCTCGAGGAAACCGACCTCAAGGCCGGCGAGTACGAACGCGACCAGCTGATGCGCGGCGACGTCATCGAAGGCCCGGCGGTGATCCGCGAGCCGATGTCGACCACCTTCGTGCCGCCCGGTCTCGTCGCGGAGGTGGGCCGGATCGGCGAACTCGTCATCACCCGGGCGACCGGTCAGCAGAGGAGCGAAGGCAATGACTGACACCACGACCGAAACGCTGCTTCGCGACCTCACCGACGAGCAGTTCCTCGATCGCTACGACTGCGACCGGTTCACCGCGTCCGTGCTGGCCAACCGGCTCCGGTACTCGGCGCAGCACGTCACCACCGGTCTGCTGCACCGGGCGTTCTCCCCGATCATCGCGCTCTGCTACGACTTCGCGGCGTGCGTCTGCGCGCCGCCCGAGCAGGACTACGCGATGAGCGCGGTCACGAACGGGCTGTCCATCTTCCTCGGCACGATGTCGGCGGGCGTGCGGGTCGCCGTCGAGGAGTTCGGGCCGGAGAACCTGGTCCCGGGCGACCTGTTGATCTGCAACGACGTCTACCGGATGGGCAACCACTACAACGACGTCTGCTTCATCCGCCCGGTGTTCCACGAGGGACGGATCGCGAGCTTCATCGCGCTGCGGGCGCACCAGCTCGACGTCGGCGGCATCGCGCCCGGCGGGTTCTCGGCGGCGAAGCACAACATCTACGAGGACGGCATCTCGATCAGCCCCCGGCTGCTCTACCACGCGGGCGAGCCGGTGAAGGAGACCTTCTCGCTGATCTTCGACAACGTGCGGATGGCCGAGCTGATGCTGCCGGACTTCCACACCATGCAGAGCTGCTGCGCGCTCGGCGAGGGCCTGATCCAGGAGATCATCGAGCGCTACGGCATCGAGGCGTACCTCGGCAGCCTGCGGTACGCGTGCGACGCGTCGGCGGAAAGCATGCGCCTGGCGTTCGCCGAAATGCCCGACGGCGACTACTCCGCGACCGGTTCGCTGGACGCCGACGGCGTCGACGACAGCGAGGAGTACGTCGTCGCACTCACGTTGCGCAAGCGCGGCCCGAGGCTGGAAGCCGACTTCAGCGGCTCGTCGCGGCAGGCCCGCACCTGCATCAACGCCGGTGCGCTCGACGCGAAGACCGCGATCGGCGTCGGGTTGAAAATGCTGCTGTCGCCGGAAAGCGAGTTCACCTCCGGCACGTTCCGCGACATCGATCTGGTGATCCCGGCCGGGTCGATGGTCAGCGCCCTGCCGCCGGACGGCGCGGTCTTCTGCTACTACGAAGTGTCCGCCCTGATCAACACGGTGCTGTGCCGGGCATTGGGCTCGGTGCTGGGGGAGGCCGCGCTCGGCGGCGACTTCGGCGCGGCGTACGTGCACAACGCGTACGGCGTCGGCCCGGACGGTACTCCGTGGATGTGCTCGGCGATGGCGGGCGGCGAACACGGCCCGCGCGGCGGTTCGTCCGCGGGCGACGGCGACGGGTTCTCCTGCAGTTACATCTTCAACCTGATGTCGCCGTCGACGGAATCGCTGGAAGCGGACTTCCCGCTGCGCATCATGCGGCGCGAGTTCCTTCCGGACACTGCCGGTCCGGGTTCGTTCCGCGGCGGGGCTTCGGTCGCGAAGGACGTCATGTACACCCAGCCCGGCCAGCATCAGACCATCGCGCTGCGGTTCCGCAACGCGAGCGGCGTCGGAGTGCGCGGCGGCAACGACGGCGCTCTCGGCGGAGTCTGGATCTTCGGCCGCGACGGTGCGGAGACGACCGGTGCGTCGACCCTGGTGCCCGCGGACGACTCCTCGTACGCCAGTGCAGTCGCCGTCGCGGGCACGCTGGATCCGAAGACCCAGGCCCCGCGTCCGGACGGCGAGTACTTCTACTACGGCCGCGATCCCGGCTGGGCGACCGAAGCCGGGGCCACCTGGCGGTACGTGACCAACGGAGGCGGCGGCTGGGGCGACCCCCTGGACCGCGACCCCCAGCACGTGCTGCGCGACGTCCGCGACGAGTACGTGACACTCGCCGCCGCGGAGCGCGACTTCGGCGTGGTGATCACCGGCGATCCGCACGCCGATCCGGAAGGCCTGGTGCTCGACCTGGCCGCGACCGAACGGGTCCGGGCCTCCCGGCGCTGACCGGCAGCCGGTGTGCGGGCGCTCCTGCCGGGCGTCCGCACACCGGGGCTGGTTCTCGCTGGAGAACCCGGTACTTTCTCTGCTCAGGCGGAGAGGTGCTCGCCGAAGAAACTGGTCAGCTTCGCAACCGCGGGCGTGACGTGCTCGTCCTTGTCGTAGAGGCTGATGTGGGTGGCGCCGTCGACGACGAAGAGTTCCTTGGGCTCGTCGGCCTTCTCGACCGCCTCGCGGCTGAAGTAGCCGGTGTCGGCGTCCGAACCGATGATCATCAGCAGCGGACGCGGCGCGATCAGCTTGATCATCGCGTAGGGGTCGAACTGGGCGATCTGGTCGATGCTGCGCAGCGGCCATTCGTTCGTGGAGTTGCAGTGCCCGCCGCGGGGCGTGCGGTAGTAGTCCTGCGCCTCGCGGTAGAGCGTCGGCGCCTCTTCGAGGCCCGCTGGGCTTTCCGGTGCCCAGTTCTGCATCAGCGGGGCTTCGCCGCGCGCCTCGGCGGTGCGCAGGGCGCCGGCCTGGTCCAGCATCGCCTGCAGGATCTCCGGGCCCTGGGTGCGGCCGAGTCCTTCGACGAGCAGGCTGCGGATGTCCACCGCGCTGACAGTGGCGACGGCCTTGATCCGGTGGTCGGTCTGCGCGGCGAACGGCACGTAGCCGCCGGACGCGCAGATGCCGAGCGCGCCGATGCGGGCCGGGTCGATGTCGTCGCGGGTGGTCAGGTAGGTGACCGCGGCCCGGACGTCTTCGCCGCGCTGGAACGGGTTTTCCAGCCCGCGCGGTTCGCCCTCGCTTTCGCCCTGGTACGCGGCGTCGAACACCAGCGTCGCGTAGCCCTCGCGGGCGAGGCGCTCGGCGTAGATGCTGGCGGTCTGCTCCTTGACGCCGCCGCCCGGATGGGACACGACGACCGCGGGAAGCGGCGCGCCGGTGTGGTCGTCGGGGGTGAACAGCAGCCCGGCCAGGCTGAGGCCGGCGCTGGGGAAGCGCACGTTCGTCTTCATCGTCTCTCGTCTTCTTTCCCGTGTTGCCAGGCGATTTCCGCCGGCCGGGCCGGGGTGCTCCGGCCCCTGCCTTCGACGATGCCGCGCCTCGCGGGACCCGACAATGGGACGATTCCAGCCTGGGACAAGGTTCTCCCAGGAACACATTGTCCGAGGCGGCGCGGGGTCGGACGTGGCTCGGCTGCCGGGTCCCGGCGTGGACGGGGAGTTCGGCGGCGTCCTTTGAACGCCCCGCTCCGAATGGTGCGCCGGAAAAGACGGATGCTGGAATGGATCCCCGAGCGGGGCTGCCGTAGCGTAAGCAGACCGTCCGGGACGATCGATTCGGAATTCCCGAAGCGCCGCTTCGGATTTGCGAAATAGGTTTCCGCCGCCCGCGCGCGTAGCGTTGCGAGGATGGAACAGGCGCATTCCGGGCCGCTGGCCGGGATACGGATCGTCGAGCTGGGCGGTGTCGGGCCTACCCCGTTCGGCTGCATGCTGCTGGCCGATCTGGGTGCGGAAATCGTGCGGATCGAACGCCCGCCCGGCTACGACGGCGGCGCGCCGATCGCACCGCGGTTCACCCTGATGAACCGCGGCCGGCGCGGGGTGCCGCTGGACTTGAAGAATCCGGCCGCGGTCGCCGCGGTCCTGCGGATGGTCGAACGGGCCGACGCGCTGGTCGAAGGATTCCGCCCCGGCGTGGCGGAGAAGCTCGGCCTCGGACCGGACGAATGCCTGGCCGCGAACCCGGCGCTGGTGTACGGCCGGATGACCGGCTGGGGCCAGGACGGGCCGTGGGCGCGGGCGGCGGGGCACGACGTCAACTACGTGTCGCTGACCGGCGTCGTGCACTCGATCGGCGAGGCGGGCGGGCCGCCGGTGATCCCGCTGAACCTCGTCGGCGACTTCGGCGGCGGCTCGCTCTACCTGGCTCTCGGCGTGGTGTCCGCGCTGCTGGAAAGCCGCACCTCGGGCCGCGGCCAGGTGGTGGACGCGGCGATGGTCGACGGTTCGGCGTCGCTGATGACCGCGTTCTACGGCTTTCGCGCGGCGGGCTACTGGACCGACGAACGCGGCACGAACCGGCTCGACTCCGGTGCGCCCTGGTACCAGGTCTACGAAACGAAGGACGGCGGCTGGATCAGCCTCGCCGCGAACGAGACCAGGTTCTGGCGCAACACCCTTCGGATGCTCGGCTTCACCGAGGACGAGCTGCCCGGCCAGCACGACCGAGAGCACTGGCCGGAGATGAAGAAACGCTTCGCCGAGGTGTTTCGGACGAAGACTCGCGACGAATGGTGCGCGCTTGCCGAGGGGCAGGACGTCTGCCTCGCGCCCGTGCTGTCCATGGCAGAGGCCCCGCAGCATCCGCACCTGCGGGCGCGCGGCACGTTCGTCGAGGTCGAAGGCGTGGTGCAACCAGCGCCGGCGCCCCGGTTCAGCCGCACGCCGGGCGCGATCCAGCGGCCGCCTGCCGCGCCGGGGGAGCACGCGGACGAGGTACTGGCCGACTGGGGTTTCTCGGCGGCCGAGGCGGCGGACCTGCGCGATTCGGGCGCGCTCGGCTGAACCGTGGATTCGGAATTCCCGAATCCACGGTTCGGGAATCGTCAATTGGATTTGCGGTCCGGCGGTCTTAATCTGATGGAAACCGTGATGGGAGTACCGGAAATCATGTGCGCGAATTTCCTGAACGAAGCGCAGGCGGAATGGCTGAAAACCGTCAACGACTTCATGGACAACGAAATCACCGTCGAATACGTGCGCAAGTGCGATTTCGAGCGGCAGTACCCGTACGAGGCGTATGAGAAGATCGCGAAGCAGGGCTGGCTCGGGATCCTGATCCCGGAGTCGGAGGGCGGCTCGGGCGGGGACATCTTCGACTACTCCCTGATGGCCGAGGGCCTCGGCAAGTTCGGTTTCGACTTCGCCTGTTCGGTGCTGGTGCCGACGTTCACCGCGATGAACATCATCAAGTACGGGACCGCGGAGCAGAAGGCGCGGTACGTCAAGCCGTTCATCGACGGGCAGATCCGGTTCTCGGTCTCGATCTCCGAGCCGGACGCCGGGTCGGACGCGGCCAATACCAAGACCCACGCGCGCCGGGACGAGAACGGCGACTGGATCGTCAGCGGCTCGAAGCTGTGGTGCAGCGGCGCGGCGGCGAAGGACACCGTGATCGCGATGCTGGTGCGCACGGACAAGAACGACAAGCACAACGGCCTGTCCGTGCTGCTGATCCCGAACGACACTCCGGGCCTGGACATCCGCAAGCTGCCGACGCTGTCTCGGCACGCGACCGGCACCACCGAGATCTTCCTCGACGAGGTCCGGGTGCCCGCGGACGCGCTGCTCGGCGAGGTCGGCCAGGGCTGGAAGATCATCACCGAGCACCTGGAGCTGGAGCGCTGCGCGGTCGCCGCCGCGTATACCGGCAACGCGCAGGAGGCGGTGAACAACGCCAACCGCTACGCCCACCAGCGCACCCAGTTCGGCAAGCCGATCCGCGATTTCCAGGTGCTCAAGCACATGCTGGCGGAGAACCAGACGCGGGTCGACGCGGCCCGGCTCCTGTGCTACCGGGCGGCGCAGATGAAGGCCGACGGCCTGCCCGCCGCGCGCGAGACCTCGATGGCCAAGCTCTACGGCTCGGAAACCCTGAAGCAGTGCGCGCTCGACGGGATGCAGATCCTCGGCGGCTACGCGAACCTGCCCGAGGGCGACATGGAGCGGTACCTGCGGGAAAGCATCCAGTCGACGATCGGCGGCGGCACGTCGCAGATCCAGCGCACGATCATCGCGAAGTCGATGCGCCTGCCCGCCTGACCCGGTTCTGAGGAGAGAAGATCAATGGGGATCAACAACCGCATCGACATGCCCTACGACGAGCTGGAAGTCGGTCAGACGTTCCGCTCGGGCGGGCGGACGATCACCGAGGCCGACGTCGTCAACTACTGCGCCCTCACCGGCAACTGGATCGAGATCCACTCCAACAAGCACTACGCCGAGCAGACCCGGTTCGGGAAGCGGCTGGTGCAGGGCTCGCTGACGTACTCGATCATGACCGGCCTGATCCAGTTCGGCCCGTCGATCCAGGCGAACTACGGGATCGACAACCTGCGCTACCTCAAGCCGGTCGCGATCGACGACACGATCTACGTGACCGCCGAGGTGACCGCTAAGAAGGAAAAGGACGACAAGTACGGCGTCACGACGTTCCTGATGAAGGCCCTCAACCAGGACGGGTACGTGGTGCAGCGCAGCGAGTGGAGCCTGTTGATGCTGCGTCGCCGCGAGGACCTAGAAGCGCTGCTGGCGGCGTCGCTGCCCACGGAGAAGCAGCCGGAGCGGAAGTGACCGCCGGAGAACCGGTCGCCGCGATCGTCGGGATGGGCGACGCGTACGCGTCGAAGACCGACCGGAAAGACCCGCTGCAGCTGGCGACCGAGGCGACGATGGCCGCGCTGGCTGACGCCGGGATCGGCAAGCACCAGGTGGACGCCGTGTTCACGGGCCGCTCGCCGTGGGCGGACAAGCGGTCCCAGTGGAGCAACGTCTTCATCTCGCACCTGCAGATGCCGGTGACGCTCAACAGCGAGATCACGCTGCATGGCGCGGGGCTGACGTCGACGATCGCGGTGGCGTCGCAGATGATCGCGGCCGGCGCGGCGGAGTACGTGCTGTGCGTGCAGAGCGACGCGACCGAGCTGTTCGTGGACGCGGTGGCGATGGGCTCCGAGGCGGATTCGGATCCGCAGTACGAGGTGCCGTACGGCCCGACCATCCCGTCGCTGTACGGGCAGGCCGCGAGCCGGTACTTCCACGAGTACGGGCTGACCGAGGAAGACCTCGCCGACGTCGCGATCGCCAACCAGCGATGGGGCGCACGGCATCCGCACGCGGCCAAGCGCAAGCACGGCGAGATCGATCGCGAGAAGGTGCTGTCCTCGCCGTATGTCGCCACTCCGCTGCGCCGGTGGATGTGCTCCACCTGGGGCGGCGGCACCGGCGGTGCGCTGGTGGTCACCTCGCCCGAACGCGCCAAGGAAGCCCGCGATCCGGTCTGGGTGCGCGGCTACGGCTCGGCGACCACGCACGAGTACCTCACCGACCGGATGAACATGCGGTCCGGACGGTTCGCCGGACTGGGCCAGTTCCCGAACCTGACCCACACCGCGACCGTCGAGGCCGCCCGTCAGGCGTTCACGCGATCCGGACTCACTCCGTCCGATGTGGACATGCTGCAGCTGTCGGTGAACTTCGCGCACATGGGGCCGATCATCATGGAAGACCTGGGTTTCGCGAAGAAGGGCCACGGCATCGACGTGTACCGGGAAGGCCGTACCGGGGTCGACGGCGACCTGCCGACCGACACCAACGGCGGCTGGCTTTCCTTCGGCCAACCGGGGATCTCGTGCAATATGGACAGTCTGGTCGAGGCGGTCCGGCAGCTGCGCGGGACCGCGCTCGGTCTCGCGCCGAAGCGGAAACTGCGCACGGTGCTGGTGCAGGGCGCGGGCGGCATGCTCGCCGCGGCGGGCGTGATGGTGTTGTCCGGCAACGACGCTGGGAGGCCGTGATGAGCGAGGACTGGCCGCAGCCGTACCGGCTGCTGGACGCCGAGCCGTACTGGGCGGCGCTCGACGAGGAACGGCTCACCTACCAGCGTTGTGGTGCGTGCAGCGAAGTCGTGTGGCCCGCGCATTCGTACTGCCCGCACTGCTCCGCCCGGTCGCTGGGCTGGGAGGAGTCGCGGGGGCACGGCACGGTGTGGTCGTACAGCACGATCATGCGCGGTCCGACGCCGGTGTGGGCCGCGATCGTGCCGTACACCGTCGGGTTCGTCGAACTGGACGAGGGTTATCAGCTGTTCACGCAGATCGAAGCGGAGCCGGACGCGATCGAGATCGGCATGCCGGTCGAGGTCCGCTTCGTGCGCCGCGGGGAGCAGACGCTCCCGGTGTTCGCCCCGGCCGAGGAGGGATGACATGGCGGGACCGCTCGACGGTGTGCGGATCCTGGACCTGACCTCGAACTTCATGGGGCCGTACGCGTCCCTGCTGCTCGCGGACCTGGGCGCCGACGTAGCCAAGGTTGAGTCTCCGGAAGGGGACACCACGCGCGGCGTCGGCCCGCGGCGAAACCCCGGAATGGCCGCGATCTTCCTGCACCTCAACCGGAACAAGCGCAGTCTGGTGCTCGACCTGAAGCAACCGGAGGGCCGGGACGCGCTCGTCCGCATGATGCGCACGGCCGACGTGCTGCTGCACAGCCTGCGCCCGGCGGCGATGGAACGGCTCGGACTGTCCTATGCGGACGCCCGGGAGATCAACCCGCGGCTGGTGTACTGCGGCTGCTTCGGGTTCGGGCAGAACGGCCCCTACGCGGCGAAACCGGCGTACGACGATCTGATCCAGGCGGCGGTCGGCATGCCGGTGGTGCAGAGCCGGGGACAGGGCGAACCGGCGTACGTCGCCACGGCGATCGCGGACCGGACCGTCGGGATGGCGGTTTCGTCGGCGGTCACGGCCGCGTTGTACTACCGGGAACGCACCGGGCACGGGCAGGAGGTCCAGGTACCGATGTTCGAGACGTTCGCGCATTTCGCGATGGGCGACCATCTCTACGGGCACACCTTCGTGCCGCCGATCGGGGAGTGGGGCTACGCGCGGATGATGAACGCGGACCGCCGCCCGTACCGGACCCTCGACGGCTACCTCGGCGTCAACATCTACACCGACCGGCATTGGCAGCGGTTCTTCGCCGCGGTCGGCCGGGCCGATCTGGCCCAGGACGCGCGGTTCGCCGACATCCACGGCCGGACGGAGAACATCGGCGAGCTGTACGCCTTCCTGGCCGAGGTGTTCGCGACCCGGTCCACCGACGACTGGCTGAAGCTGCTCACCGAGGCGGACATCCCGGCGATCCGGATGAACACGCCGGAGACGCTGCTGAGCGATCCGCACATGAGCGACATCGGGTTCTTCGCCGAGCAGGACCATCCCACGGAGGGGCGGCTGCGCACCATCGGCCTCCCGCAGCGGTGGAGCGAAAGCGCTCCCGAGCTGCGGCATCCCGCGCCGCGGCTCGGCGAGCACACGGCGGAGCTGCTGCGGGAGTTCGGATTCGGCGAGGACGAGATCGGCGCGCTGCTCGCGGCGGGCGCGGCCGGGACGGGAGTGCGCGATGACGCGTGAACTGCCCCTCACGGGGATCGTCGTGGTGGAGCTGAGCGACAGCGCGTCCGCGCCGTTCGCCGGCAAGATCCTTGCCGAGCTCGGCGCCGAGGTGTGGAAGGTGGAGCGTCCGACGGGCGATTCCTCCCGCGGCTGGGGGCCGAGCGAATGGAAGGGCGACGGGGCCGCGTTCCACGCGCTCAACCGCGGCCGCCGCTACCTCAGCCTCGACATCAAGGACCGCTCGGACCTGGCGACCCTGCACCGGCTGATCGCCGAGCGGGCTGACGTGTTCCTGCACAATCTGCGTCCCGGCACCGCGGCGAAGTACGGCCTCGACGCGGACAACCTGCGGGTGACCAAACCGGAACTGGTGCACTGCGAGATCGGCGCGTTCGGCAAGGCCGGGCCGCTGCGCGAACTGCCCGGCTACGACCCGCTGATGCAGGCGTTCTCCGGGATCATGGACATCACGGGCGAACACGACGGCGGCCCGGTGCGTGCCGGGGTGTCCATTGTGGACTTCGGAACCGGGATGTGGGCGGTGATCGGCGTCCTCGCGGCCCTGAACCGGCGGCACGTGAAGCACGCCGGGGCCGCGGTCGACGCGTCGCTGCTGGAGACGGCGATCGCGTGGAACTCGGTCGGCATCGCCGGGTACCAGGCCGACGGGTACCCGGGGAGCCGGCACGGGTCGGGCGTGGCGTTCATCGTCCCGCACCGGGCGTTCGCGGCTTCGGACGGCGCGTTGATCATCAGCTGCGCCAACGACGCGCTGTTCGCCCGGCTGTCCGCGGCTCTCGGGTGTCCGGAATGGGCGGACGACCCGCGGTTCGCGACGAACGCCGCGCGGCTGGAGAACCGCGCCGAGATCGACCGGCTGATCGGCGAGCGGATCGCGACCGGTACGCGCGCGGAATGGCAGGAACGGCTGCAGGCGGCCGGGATCCCGTGCGCGCCGGTGCAGACGACCCCGGAACTCGTCAGCCACGAGCAGACGCGCGCGCTCGGCATCATCGACACTGCCGACGAGGGTGAGATCGGCGTCGTCGGGCTGCCGCTGTCGTTCGACGGCAGGCGGCCGCCGCCGTTGCCCGCGGTCCGCCCGATCGGCGCGGACAACGACCTGCTCGGCTCGGTGCTGCCGACCCGGGCGTGAACTCGTCCCCTGGAGAGAAGTGGAAAGCGTGATGGCTGCGCCGTATTCGGAGAAGCAGTGGAGTGCGATCGAATCCGCGTCCGCGGAGGAGGCGCGGGCGGTGCAGGAGGCGCGGTTGGTGGAGCAGCTGGCCTACGTCGGCACCCGCAGCGAGTTCTACCGGGAGAAGTTCGCCGGGATCGACCTGTCGCGGGTGCGGTCGGTCGAGGATCTGGCCCGGTTGCCCTTCACCGAGAAGCAGGAGCTGCGGGAGAGCCTGGCCGCCGCGGCACCGCTGGGCGCGCACGTGGCGGCGGATCCGGGCGAGATCGTGCAGATCCAAGCCTCGTCCGGGACCACCGGCAGTCCGTCCTACGTCGGGCTGACGCGCGGCGACATCACCACCTGGTGCGAACTCGGGGCCCGGGCGCTGTATGCGAACGGGTTCCGGCCCGGGGACCGGCTGCTGCACGCGTTCGGGATGAGCAAGGGGTTCGTCGGCGGGCTGCCGGTGGTGCAGATCTTGCAGTACATGGGAATCGTGGACATCCCGATCGGCGCCGAAGCCGGAGCCGAACGACTCCTGCGCGTGCAAGCCGACCAGCGTCCGAACGCGTTGATCGGGACGCCATATTTCCTGGCGTACCTGGCCGAACAGGCACCGGCGATCGTCGGGCAGGAAGCCCGGGACCTCGGGGTGCGGGCGATCAGTGTCGGCGGAGAGCCCGGTGGCGGTCTGCCCGCGGTGCGCGAGAAGCTGGAGTCGCTGTGGGGTGCGACGTCGCGGGAGATGCTCGGCGGGACCGACATCGCGTGCACGTATTGGGGCGAATGCGAGGCCGGGAACGGCATGCACTTCCTATCCCCGGACCTCATGGTCGCCGAACTGATCAATCCCGACACCGGTGAGCAGATCGCGCCGGTCGAGGGCGCGCAGGGAGAGCTGGTCTACACCGCGCTGCAACGGCAGGCATCGCCGCTGGTGCGGTTCCGGACCCGCGACCACGTCGTCGTCACCGGCACCAGCTGCCCGTGCGGACGCACCGGATACACCGTGCGCTGTATCGGACGCACCGACGACATGCTCATCGTCCGGGGCATCAACGTCTTCCCGTCGGCGATCAAGCAGCTGGTCGCCGAACTCGCTCCCGCGACCACCGGCGAGATGCGGATCCGCGCCGACTTCGAGGGGCATTCGACCCAAAAGCCGCTGCCGCTGGTGGTCGAGCACGCCGGACTGGACGACGCCCGCCAGACCGAACTGCGCGCCGCGATCGAGCAGCGGGTGCGCTCGGCGCTGAACGTGAAAACCTCCGTCACGCTGGTCCCGGACGGCACGCTGAAACGCCCTGACCACGTCAAAGTCAATCTCGTCGAACGGGTGCCCGCGCAGACCGCGTGATAGAGGTAAAGCGTGAGCGCGTTCAACAGGCTGCACCTGATCCGGCAGGTCGACCTCCTGACCCTGCGGCTGTTCCTGTCCGCGGTCGAGGAGAAGCAGATCGGGCTGGCCGCGATCCGGGAGAACGTCTCGGCGTCGACGGCCACGAAGCGGATCCACGACCTGGAGGCGATCGCGGGCATCGAACTGCTGGAGCGCGGCCCGCGCGGCGTGGTGCCGACGCCTGCCGGGGCGGTGCTCGCGCGGCACGTGCGGAAGATCTTCGGCAGCCTCGAGGACATCCGGTCGGAAATCGCGTCGTTCACCGAGGGAATGCAGGGAGATCTGACGATCGCGTCGGCGCGGTCGATCTTCGCTCCGTTTCTCGCGAGGGAACTCGGCGAATTCCACCGGCAATACCCGCGGGTCCGGTTGATCGTCCACGAAATCGAAAACAAGGAAATCCTGCAGGAGGTCGCGCGCGGCGAAGCGGACCTCGGCGTGTTCGCGGCGGCGCACGAACTCGACCTGTCCGGGGTCGACGTGACGCCGTACCGCCGGGACCGGATCGTGGTGGCGCTGCCGCGCGGGCACCGGCTGGCGGACCGGCTGAGCGTGACGTTCGCGGAGCTGCTGCCGGAGCCCCTGATCGCGGTGGGACCGATGGCGGGCGCGTTCCGGGCCGCGGCGCGCCGGCTGGGCGAGGAGTTCGAACCGGCGTTCAGCGTGCGCAGCGGGGAGGTCGCGCTGAGCCTGGTCCAGGCCGGACTCGGCGTCGCGGCCCAACCGGAATGCATGGTGACCCGGGAGTTCCTGGACCGGGTGGCGGTGGTCGAACTCGCCGAACCGTGGGCGGAGCGGAAGCTCCACCTCGCGACCGCCGCGGGCCGTCGTCCGGGTCCGGCCTGCCGGGCGTTGCTCGAACAGCTGCTGGACCGGCCGGTCGACGAACTCCCGGTGGAGAGCTGAACGCCGCTTTCCGTTCCCCGAAGCGCCGTTTCGGAGATTCCGAATTGATTCCCCGGGCGTGAGCTGCCTAACATCGAAAACGCGGCGGGAAATTTTCCCGATTCCGCATTTCTTGAGCGCGGCGAGCTTTTTCCGGTGCGATCTTCCCGAAGGAGGCCGAAACGATGGGTGCACATCGGGGCACGGTGGTCGAGTGCTGACCCGCGGCGCGGTGCTGCGCGAGGTGCCCGGCCGGTACGAGGTGGTCGAGCTGGAGGTCGACGACCCGCGTCCGGGCGAGGTTCGCGTGCGGATGGCGGCGAGCGGCCTGTGCCATTCCGACGACCACTTCGCCACCGGCGACCAGACCGCCCCGATCCTGCCGCTCGCCGGCGGGCACGAGGGAGCGGGGATCGTCGAGGCGGTCGGGCCGGGGACGACCGGGTTCGCTGAGGGCGACCACGTCGTGTTCTCGTTCCTGCCGGTCTGCGGCAGGTGCCGGTTCTGCGCCCGCGGCCTGCAGAACCTCTGCGATCTCGGCGCCTCGCTGGGTACCGGCGCGCGGCCGGAAGACCCGACGTCGTTCCGGCTGTCGCTCGACGGGCGGCCGGTCGGCCAGATGGCCGGGCTGTCCACCTTCTGCGAGCACACCACCGTCTCCACCGCTTCGGTGATCAAGATCGACCCGGACATCCCGCTCGACGTCGCGTGCCTCACCGGCTGCGGCGTGGGCACCGGCTGGGGTGCTGCGGTGAACTCGGCCGCCGTGCGGCCCGGGCACGTCGTGATCGTGATGGGCATCGGCGGGATCGGCGTCAACGCCGTCCAGGGCGCCGCGCACGCCGGTGCGGCCGCGGTGATCGCGGTCGACCCAGTGGCGTTCAAACGGGAATCCGCGCTGAAGCTGGGCGCGACGCACGCGGTCGCGGACATGGACGAGGCCACCGAATTGGCGCGGTCGATGACCAACGGCCAGGGTGCCGATTCAGCGATCGTGACGGTCGGCGTCGTGACCGGACGCCACCTCGGCCAAGGCCTCGCCGCGGTGCGCAAAGCGGGCACATGCGTCGCGGTCGGCCTGGGCGACACCTTCGTCCACGACGGGGACTTCAACCTGCACGAACTCGTCCTGTACCAGAAACGCCTGCAGGGCTCGCTGTTCGGCGCGAGCGCCCCCACCGCGGACATCCCCGCCCAGCTGGAGCTGTACCGCCAGGGTGCGCTGAAGCTCGATGAACTGATCACCACCCGCTACGCGCTCGAAGACGTCGCCGCCGGGTTCGACGACATGAAGGCCGGCCGCAACCTCCGCGGTGTCCTCGTCCACGCGGGAGGGTGAACGGAATGCGGCGATGAGCACGATGGACGGGAAAGTCGCGCTGGTCACGGGCGGCACTGGCGGGATCGGCCGGGGTGTCGCGCGGCGGTTGGCCGCGGCCGGGGCGACGGTGGTGCTGAACGGCCGGACCGAAGCCAAGGCCGAAGCAGTGCTGGCAGAGCTGGACGGCAAGGGCTGTTTCGTGGCGGGCGACGTCCGGTCCGCACAGGACATGCAGTCCGTCGCGGCGGAGGCGGCGGCGCGGTTCGGCGGGATCGACATCGTCGTGCCCAGTGCGGGTGGCAACGACGACGAAGCGCGCACCACCGCGGTTCGCGGGCCGTTCCCGGATCTCGACCTGGAACGCGTCACGACGTTCATCGGCGCGGCGGTCGCGGCGAAGCTGAACGTGGTGCAGGCCGCGGTGCCGTATCTGCGGGCACGCGGCGGCGGCAGCGTCGTCTTCGTGACCTCGGCGGGCGGGCGGGTCCCGACCCCTGGCCAGACCGCGATCGCGACCTTTTCTGGCGGGTTGATCATGGCGAGCAAGGTGCTGGCGAAGGAGCTGGCGCGCGACCGGATCCGGGTGAACTGCGTCTGCGTGACCGTGGTCCGCGACTCTCCGTCGTGGACTGCCGCGTTCGAGTCGGAGGGCGCGGTGAGCGATCGGCACCGGCGGCAGTACGAGAAGATCGTCGAGCGCAGTCCGCTCGGGGTCGCCGCGCCGGAGGACATCGGCGATGTCGTCGCCTTCCTCGCCTCGGAGGAGTCGCGGTATCTCACCGGGCTGATCGCCAGCCCGACCGGCGGTCTCACCGTCCACTGAGGAGAAGCCACGAGCGAACCGCGGCCTGGACCGGTCCTTGCGATCAAGCAATTAAATATTTTATATTTCCACACCTTCAACACACTGCCGGGTGAAACCGGCTCCGGGATGAGGACGACATGAGCGTACAAGGACGTATCGCGCCTGCCGAAGCGGCGACGAAACGCCGCGGGAAAGTGCTGACGGCCGCGATCGCGGCGCAGTCACTGGAGTACTACGACTTCTTGATCTACGGAACCGCCGCGTCGCTGGTGTTCAACCACGCGTTCTTCCCGTCGACGAGCGTCGCGGCCGGGGTGCTGGCCGCGTTCGCGACGTTCGCGGTCGGGTTCGCCGGACGCCCGGTGGGTGCGGCGCTCTTCGGGCACATCGGCGACCGGTTCGGGCGCAAGCTCGCGCTCGTCGCCTCGACGCTGTCGATGGCCGTGGCGACCACTTTGGTCGGGTTGCTGCCGACGTTCTCCTCGATCGGTGCGCTGGCCCCGGTGCTGCTGGTGATCCTGCGCGTCGGGCAGGGGATCGCGGTCGGCGGGGTCTGGGGCGGGTCGACGCTGCTCGCCGTCGAGCACGCTCCGCCGAACCGCCGGGGCCTGCACGGTTCGCTGCCGCAGCTGGGCGTCTTCGCCGGGATGGTGCTCGGCACCCTCGTCTTCGTCGTGCTGTCCGCCGTTCTCGCGGCGGACCAGTTCTCCGCGTGGGGCTGGCGGATCCCGTTCCTGCTGGGGATCCTGATGATCCCGGTCGTGTTCTACATCCACCGCTACCTCGAGGATTCCCCGGAGTTCCGCGTGGTGGAGGAGAAGCTCGCCGCCGCGCCGAAACGCTCGTCGGTGGTGCAGGTGCTGCGCCGGCCGAAGAACCTGCTGCTGGTCGTGTTCATCTTCCTGCCCGCGACGATCATGTTCTACGCGACCGCGACCGGTCTGCTGGACTACGGGGTGCGGGACCTGAAGATCGCGAAGGGCACGATGCTCACCGCGGTGATGTTCTCGATGATCGCGACCGGCGCGAGCACTGTCCTCTGTGGATGGCTGTCGGACAAGCTCGGCAGGCGTCCGGTGTACGCGGGCGGCGTGGTGCTCGCCGGCGTGTGGGGCTTCGCGCTTTTCCCGCTGGCCGAAACTCGGAACTTCTGGGCGATTCTGCTGGCGATCGTGGTCGGGCAGATCTCGGTCGGCGCGATGTTCGGGCCTGGCGTCACGATGTTCGCGGAGATGTTCCCGCCGTCGGTCCGGTTCTCCGGCGCGTCGATGGGCTACCAGCTGGCCAACATCATCGGCGGGGGACTGGCCCCGTTCGTGATGGCGGCGCTCATCGCCGCGACGCACACGACGGTGTACGTGTCGGTCTACATTCTGGCGGCCTGCCTGGTCAGCCTGGTCCCGCTCGCGCTGCTGGGCCGCCGGGCCTTGACTCCAGCCGTGACCGAAGAATAATATAAAATATTATCAACCTGAGGAGGAGGTGCGCGATGGCGCCTCGAACGGATTCCGAGCTGAGCTGCCGGGCACTGGCCCTCCTCCGTGTCGTGGCCGCCGGGAGAGCGGAGATCACCTGCAGCAGCGAGCCCGACATGTTCGTCGACGGCGTGCCGTGCTGCGACCAGTACACCGCGCACGCGCTCGCTCGCCGGGGTCTGGTCGTCCAGACCGGACCGGCGGAGCTGGGAAAGCGGGTTCGCGCGCGCCTCACCCCGGCTGGGGTCGCGGCGCTGGGAGTTGTCGGAGAGGCGGCCTGAGAGAGCAACGGGCGGTGCGACGGCCGAGGAGACTGCCGCACCGCCCGTGACCATGTGCTCGTCGGGTTGAGCCGGGGAGGTCTGCCGATTCAGCACACCTCCCGTCCACTGTGCACAGCGGAGGGACCGCTCGCGAGGAGCGTCGTTCCGAACGAACAAGGAGTGAGCTGATGGTTTCCGCCGCAGTCCCGGCTTTCGGGGACCGCAATCTGTTTTTCGCGTGGAGCACCTACACGACCGACTACGGCACCTACGCGAAGTGGTACGACGAGGAGCACATCCCGCAGGTGATGGACGCGCCCGGGATGGTCGGCGCGCAGCGGTTCCTCATCGCGGACACCAAGCCACTGCCGGGCGTGCGTTCGCTGGACTTCGGGCACCTCGCGCTGTACGAAATGGACGGAAGCGCGCAGGGTTTCCGCGACGAGGTCAAGCGGAAGCTGATCTCCGGGGAAATGGTGCTGCCGGACTACATGGTGCAGCCGTTCCAGGCGCTGTTCGCCAAGCCGGTCAGCGAGCCGTTCCACTCGGACCTGTTCGCGGACGTGGAAAACCTGGACAACCGGCACTTGTTCTTCGCGTGGAGCCGCCACACGGGAGACGACGCGACGTTCGCGAAATGGTACGACGAGGAACACATCCCGCAGATCATGTCGGCACCGGGAATGCTTCGGGCGCAACGGTTCGAAGTCTCCGACGTGAAGCCGCTGCCGGGGGTAAAGCCGGTCGACGAGGGACATCTGGCGATTTACGAAATCGACGGCGCCCTCGAAGGCTTCCGCACGGAAGTCAAGCGGCAGCTGATTTCCGGGGAGATGGTGCTGCCGGACTTCATGGTCCCGCCGTTCGCGACCATGTTCCTCAAGCCCGCCAGCCCGTTCTTCCTCTCGGATCGCGGGGCGTGATGCGCGAGATCGAGATCGCCGGTGTCACCGTGCCGCACCTCGACTCGGTCTACGTGGCCGGGGAATGGGTGCCAGCGACCGGAGCCGCGTACGAGGTCGTCTCGCCGTCGACCGAGAAGACCGTCGCCGAGGTGACGCTGCCGTCGGCGAAGGAGGCGGACGCGGCGCTCGCGGCCGCGACGGACACGGAGTGGGGACGGCTGCCGGTCGAGCAGCGGGTCGAGATCTGCGCGCGGTTCTGCACGGCGCTGGAGGCCCGGTTCCCGGACCTGGGCACGGTCTGGGCGGCGGAAGCGGGCATGCCGGTGCGCTACAGCGCGACGCTGCACAAGTATGGCGCGGCGGGTGCGTGGAACTCCGCACTGGATTGCGCCGTGGACGCGCTGCGCGACGACCGTCGCAGTTCGCTGCTCGGCGATGTCGTGGTGCGTCGTGAACCGGCCGGGGTCGTGGTCGCCATCCTGGCCTACAACGGCCCCGTGGTCACCATGGCCACGAAGGTCGTCCCGGCCCTGCTCGCGGGCTGCCCGGTCGTGGTGAAGGCAGCGCCCGAGTCGCAACTGATCATGCGGCTAGTCGCCGAATCCGCCGCGACGGCGGGCTTCCCGGCCGGTGCGTTGAGCATCCTGTGCAGCGATGTGGAGGTGGCACGGCAGCTGACGGCGGACCCGCGCGCCAACCTCGTCTCGCTGACCGGCGGCCGGGTCGCCGCGCAGCACATCATCGACGCGACGCGGGAGCGGTTCGCCCGCACGCACCTCGAACTCGGAGGCAAGTCCCCGGCGCTGATCCTCGACGACGCCCCACTCGACCGGGTGCTCAAGTCGCTCGTGCCCGGAGCGACCGGCGGTGCCGGACAGGTGTGCGCCGCGCTGTCGCGGGTGCTGATTTCGCGACAGCGTCACGACGAGCTGGTCGACCGGCTCCGCACGGCTTGGCAGGGACTGCGAATCGGCGATCCGTTCGACCGGGAGACGCAGATCGGACCGGTGGTGAACCCCGCCGCGCTGCGCCGGACCGAAGGCTTCGTGGACCGTGCGCTGGCTGCCGGGGGAGAGCTCGTCGCCGGAGGCAGGCGGCCGGAAGGATTCTCCGCGGGTTACTACTACGAGCCGACGCTGATCACCGGTGTCGCCCGGGACGCGGATCTGGCGCGGAACGAGGTGTTCGGCCCGGTCACGGTCGTGCAGACCTACGAAGACTTCGCCGACGGCCTGCGACTGGCCAACGACACTAGCTTCGGCCTCGCCGCGAGCGTCTACACCACCGACCGCGCCCTCGCGTGGGAGGCCGCGTCGGCCATCTCCGCCGGCTCGGTCGCGATCAACACGTTCGGTCCCGCGGTGAGCGCCCCGTTCGGCGGGGTGAAGGGCTCGGGCTGGGGCCGCGAGTCGGGGCCGGAAGGCATCCACGAGTTCACCGAGCTGAAGCAGATCGTCGTCGGACCGGGCGTGTAGAGACAGGAGAGCGGGCCATGACGTTCACCAGACTGCTCGACGCGGTAGCCGACCAGCTTCCGGCGCCCGGCGGAGACCGGATCGCGGTGAGTTTCGACGGCCTCGAACGGCTGACCTACCCGGAGCTGCGGGACAAATCGCTGCGCTACGCGACGGCGTTGCGGGAACTCGGTCTCGGCAAGGGCGACCGGCTCGGCCTGATGCTCTTCAACGACTCCGAGTACCTGCCGCTGTGCTTCGCCGCGATGCGCCTCGGCGTGGTCGCGGTCCGGCTCAACTTCCGGCTCGCGCCGGCCGAGCTGAAGTTCATCCTCTCCGATTCGGGCAGCAAAGCGGCGATCGTGCACAGCAGCCTGCTCGACCGGATCGAACCGATGCGCGCGGAGACCGGGGTCGAGACGTTCATCGTCCGCCCGGATTCCGCCGATCCGATCCCGGAATGGGCGCTTCCGTTCGATGTGCTGCTCGGTCGCGAACCGCTGGCCGACGCGCCGGAGGTGACCGACGCGGACCCGATGTCACTGCTCTACACCTCGGGCACCACGGGCTTGCCCAAAGGCGCGGTGTGGACGCACGCCAACACGGTCAGCACCGCCGTCGCGCAGGCGCTGCGCTGGCGGTTCTCGCCGGAGACCGTCGCGCTGGTGCCGGGCCCGCTCTACCACGCGGGCGGCTTCGAGGCGGTGACCGCACCGGCGTTCCTGGTGCACGGCACCGTCGTGTGCCTGCGGTCCGGGAACTTCACCGTCGACCGGCTGCTCGAGGTCCTCGAAACCGAGGAGGTGACCGACTGCCTGCTGTTCTCCTTCATGCTGCACGACCTCCTGCGCGTGGACGGCATCGAAGACCGGCTGCCGAAATCGGTCACGCATTTCATCATCGGCGGCGACACGATGATGCCGTGGGTGGTCGAGGAAGTGCGGCGGAAGCTTCCGTGGGTGCGGCTTACCCAGGTCTACGGCCTCACCGAGGGCGGCGCGATCGCGACGACGCTGGACGACGGGGACTTCGACGCCCAGCCGAAAAGCGTCGGCCGTCCGGTGCCGCTGACCGAAGTCCGGGTCGCCGGTCTGGGACTCGAACCGGCCCCTCCCGGCGAGGTCGGCGAGATCCTGGTCCGCGGGCCTTCGGTGTGCGGCGGGTACTGGAACCGCCCGGACGCGAACCGGGACACCTTTGTGGACGGTTGGTGCCGCACCGGGGATCTCGGCTTCGTCAACCCGGACGGTTTCCTCGTGCTCGCCGGCCGGGCGAAGGACATGATCCGCAGCGGCGGGGAGAACGTGTACCCGGCCGAGATCGAGCGGGTGCTGACGCAGCATCCGGCGGTGCTGGACGCGGCCGTCGTCGCGGTGCCGGATCCGAAGTATCTCGAAGCCGGCTGCGCGGTCCTGGTGCTCGCCGAGGGAACGAAACTCGACGACGCGGAGTTGCGGGCGTACTGCCGGGAGAATCTGGCGTCCTACAAAGTGCCCCGGTATTTCGTCGCGCAGCCGGAATTGCCGCGCAACGCGTCCGGGAAGATCCTCAAGTTCAAGCTGCGCGAAAAGTACGGAAAGCTCGGCACCCCCACGGATTCCGGCGTGACGCGACCGGGAGAGGACGGCACGCGATGAACCACCCGGTCCGGCGGCGCAAGCCCGAACTGGCGCTGGTGACAGGTGCGGCGGGCGGCGTCGGCTCGGCCACCGCGCGGCGGCTGGTCGAGGACGGCGCGAAAGTCGCTCTCACCGACCTGAACGCCGAACGGCTCAAGGAACTCGCCCACGAACTCGGCGCGGTCGCCCTGCCCGCCGACGGCACCGACCGCGCGGCGATCCACGACGTGGTCGAGCAGGCCGTCGCCCAGCTGGGCGGCCTCGACACCGTGATCGCCGCCCAGGGCGCGGCGGTGTCGGGCACCGCGCGGCCCGCGCACGTGGAGGCGTACCAGCGTGCGCTGGACGTGAACCTGCACGGTTCGTATTACCTGGCCGGGGAAGTGCTGCCGCATCTGGTGGAGCGGCAGGGCTCGCTGGTGCTGTTCGCGTCGACCGCCGGGTTGATCGCCGGTCCGCCCGGGACCGTCGGGTACACCGCGGCCAAGGCGGGAATCATCGGCATCACCCGCTGGCTCGCTCGGGACTACGGGCCGAAGGGCGTCCGGGTGAACGCGGTCTGCCCGGGCTGGGTCCGCACCCCGCTCGGCGAGGGCGCGATGGCCTACCTGGCCAAGCGCGAGGGCATCACGCTCGACGAGGCGTACGCGCTGACGACGAAGCACGTGCCGCTGCGCCGTGCCGCGGAACCGGAGGAGATCGCGTCGGTGTGCGCCTTCCTCGCCTCCGGCGACGCTTCGATGGTCACTGGCCACGTCCTGGTCGCGGACGGCGGCGGCGCGGCGGTGGATTCGTCCACTTTGGTCTTCGACGAGCCGTGAACCAGGTCGCGGGCGAGGGAGGGGACTGCCAGCACCTCCCACCGCCGCCCGCGGGCGCTTAGCGTACGGAGGGGAACTGCCCCGCGTTTCGTCCCGAAGGAGCTCGCCATGCCGCTCGACCCCGAAACCCGCGACCGGATCGGCACCGCTTCGGAGATTCACATCAGCAGCTACCGTCGCGACGGTTCACTCCGGCGGTGGACCCCGATCTGGGTGGTTCAGGTCGGCGACGATCTCTACGTCCGCTCGGCGTACGGCACCGAGGGCGGCTGGTACCGCTGGGCGACCGCCGAGCAGCTCGCCCGGGTGCGTGTGGACGGCTTCGAGACCGACGTGGCTCTGCGCCCAGCCTCGGATGCCGACACGAACGCCGCCGTCGACGCCGCGTATACAGAGAAGTACCGCAGCCAGCCGAGCGCCCTGGCACCGATGGTCGCGGAGACCGCCGCCGCCACGACGACCCGGCTGGAGCCAGCACCCGCCTGACTCATTCGACCCAGGTCACCACTTCGTCCAGCCCGGCCCGGGCGGTGCGGTAGCTGTTCGTCGGATGGTCCTCGTCGGCGTAGCCGAACGAAATCCCGAGCAGGATCTTCCGGTCTTCCGGGATCTCGAAGTGCTTGCGGATCAACGTCGCGTGCCCGGCGAGCGCGGCCTGCGGGATCGCGCCCAGCCCCAGGCTCCGCGCCGCCAGCAGGAAAGTCCCCACATACAGTCCGCTGTCGACTGCGCCGTACAAGTCGTGCACTGCGTCGGTCGTGACGATCGCGACGTGCGGGGCGCCGAAGAAACGGAAGTTCTCGAACGCCTGCCGCGCGGACGCTTCCCGGTCGCCGCGTTCGATGCCGACGGCCTCGTACAACTGCCAGCCGCTCGCCCGGCGGCGCTCGCGGTACACCCCGCGGTACACCCCGCGGTACTCGGCGGGCGGGGCGAAATCGAACTCCGCCGGGTGGTCCCGCGCCCACTCTGTCATCGCCTCGCGGAAGCGCTCGGTACCGGTTCCGCTGGTGACGATCACCTGCCAGGGCTGGGTGTTGCACCAGGACGCGGTCCGCTGCGCGAGGGTCAACAGCCGTTCGATGACCGGCTTCGGCACCTGGCGGTCCTGGTAGGCGCGGCAGCTCCACCGGGTGGCGAGCAGGTCTTCGAGGGCTTCGTCGGGGGTCATGCCACAAGTATAAAATATATTTAGCGAGCCGTGAGGCTCAGTTTCGCAGCCAGTACGCCACCGCCTCCGCGCGGTTCGCCGCGTCGAGCTTGCGCAGGATGTGCGTGATGTGGGTCTTCACCGTGCCTTCGGAGATCGAGAGCTTCCGCGCGATGGCCCGGTTCGCGTCGCCGCGAGCCATCAGCTCGATCACCTCCACCTCGCGGGCCGACAGCAGCGGATGCCGCGGCAGGGCAGCAGGCTCGGGCGGCGGAGCGATGCGCACGTCGGCGGCGAGCCTGGTCATTCCTTCCTGCAGCGAAGCCAGTCCTTCGAGGACGGACACCCGGGCCAGTGTCTCGCTCACGCCCTCGGCGTAGAGGTTCAGCACGGCGCGGTCGGTGGCGTCGACTTCGCGGCGGGGCGAGTAGTAGCTGTCCGCGTGCAGCAGCCCGACGACTTTCCCGTACGCCTGCAACGGCGCGATGGCGTAGGACGTGCAGCCGGACATCGAGACGAGCTGCCGGTTCACGCGGGGGTTCTCCTGCACGTCGTACACCAGGCCCGCGCGCGCCTGCCGGACGACGTCGGATTCGACCAGCGAGCCGTCCAGCCGCGGCGGGGCTTCGCGTCCGGCGGCGAGCATTTCCTCGGCCAGCCGGGGATCCTGCTCGATCACCATCTTCCGCAGCACCCAGGTCGCATCGTCCACAGTGGAGACGAGCACGCGGTCGAACCCGAGCGTGCAGGCCTCCTCGGCGGCGCGGGAGAGGAGTTCCTCGGCGGTCGACGAGGTGTGCAGCCGGGTCAGCGCGCGGCGGACCCGGCGCATCGTCGAGACCCCGTCGGCGACCCTGGCATCGTCCACTCGGGACTCCAGCTCGCGGACCCTGGCCAGCAGTGCGGTGAGCCGGGGCAGGCGCTCCGGTCCGGGGGCCGCGCCGAGCTGCGCCATGGTGGCGTCCCAGACCTGTCCGAGCAGGCGTTTCGCCGGCAGCACCTCGGCGCAGCGGCCGACCGGCAGCAGCCGGTCGAGAACGGAACTCGCGTGCAGCCCCAGCTCGCGGACCTGATCGGCCAGATCCGCGCTCAGCCGGACGCTGTCGAGCCGCGGGAAACCTGTCGCGCTCATGGGCAGCCCCTCGGGAAAATTTCGCAGAGGAAATTTTGCACATTATATACCGGAGGTACCTGCCGGGCCACTCCTCGCATCGGCCGTTCGGGGTAGCGGAATACGACCGGCGGCAGATGCGGCGGCCGGGTGACGGCCGACACACTGGCCGCGCTGTCCCACCCATCGAACCGGGAATCCCATGACTACCGCAACAGTGGCAACGAAGCCACGCGTGTCCTTCCGGGCACGCCTCGGCGGCTTCGACCAGACCTACCTGGTCCTCGTCATCACGGTGCTGCTCGCCCTCGCGGCCGGGGCCACGACGACGAATTTCCTCACCGCAGGCAATTTCGGCAGCATCCTCAACCTGTCCGCCGCGTTCGGCATCCTCGCGATCGGCGAGGCGATCGTCATCCTCGGCAAGGGGCTGGACCTGTCGGTGGCCGGCATCGGGCTCGGCTGCGCGCAGGCGACGCTCGCGTTCATCAGCGAAGGCATGCCGGAATGGCAGGCGATCGCGCTGATGGCCGGTCTCGCGCTGGCGATCGGGCTGGTGAACGGCATTCTCGTCGCCGTCTTCGAGGTGCCGGCGCTGTTCGTGACGCTGGCGACCGGCATGCTGGCGATCGGCGGGATCGACATCCTCTTCCTCAGCCAGAACGTCTACGGGGTGCCCGCCGGGTCGTTCCTGTCGCAGCTGAGCGGCGGCGGGGTGCTCGGCGTGCCGAGGCCGGTGCTCATCGCCGGCGGCGCGTTCCTGCTCGCCTGGCTGTTCATCGCCTACACCTCGCCCGGGCGGCTGATCCGCGCGATGGGCGACAATTTCGAGACCGCCCGGTCGACCGGCGCGCCGGTGCG
Source organism: Amycolatopsis echigonensis (assembly GCF_002846615.1). Classification (NCBI taxonomy): domain Bacteria; kingdom Bacillati; phylum Actinomycetota; class Actinomycetes; order Pseudonocardiales; family Pseudonocardiaceae; genus Amycolatopsis; species Amycolatopsis echigonensis. The sequence goes on from NZ_PJMY01000003.1 coordinate 7,569,243, forward strand.
GCCGCTGCAGATCCTCACCTACGTGCTGTCCGCGCTGCTCGCCGCGGTGGCCGGTTTCGTGACGGTCTCGATCCAGGGCAGCGTGCAGACGACGGTGACGTCGTTCGACCCGATCCTGTTCACCGCGCTGACGGTGGTGGTGATCGGCGGGGTCTCGCTGTCCGGCGGGCGCGGCACGATCCTGGGCGTCCTCGCCGGAGCCCTGTTCGTCGGCGTGCTCAACAACCTGCTGGTGCTGCACGGGCTGAGCACCGCCGTGCAGGACCTCATCCGCGGCGCGGTGCTGGCGGCCGCGATCGCCTTCGACGCGTGGCTGCATCCGCGCAACGAGGAAACCGAGAAATCCGGGGAACTGTGACCGGCAACGACGCCGGGGAACGGAAGTAGAAGCGCATGAAGATCACCAGGAAGCTGTTGGTGCTGGCCGCCGCGGCGGCGCTGGCCGGGGCCGGCCTGTCCGCCTGCTCGGTCGGGGGCGGGTCCTCGGACTCGGCCGGCGCCGCGACGAACGCGGTGTTCAGCGGAAACGAGCAGTTGATGCCCATGCGGCAGAAGTCGCACGACGCGTTGAAGGGCAAGAAGATCGCCTTCGTCCCGATTCTCTACAAGGGCTACAAGCTCACCGAGAACTGGGGCACCACCATGCAGCGCACCTTCGAGAACCTGGGCGCGGACTTCCAGGTCTACGACTCGAACTTCAGCAGCGACCGGATGATCAGCACGATCAACGACCTCATCGCGCGCAAGGCCGCCGACGTGCTCGTGCTGCAGAACCAGGACCTCGGCCTGCTCGACAACGCGGTGGACCGCGCGCAGAAGGCCGGCATCTACACCGTCATGCTGAACATGCCCTCCACCCGGCTCGGCGACGCGTTCGTCGGCGTCGACGTCTACGGCGCGGCCCAGTCGATCGCCAAGCGCGCGGTCTCCGACTGCAACTCCCGCAACGCCCCCAAGACGATCTCCATCATCGACGGCCCCGGCAACGACCCGGCCTCGATCCTGTGGGACCAGGGCATCAAGGACGTCGTGGAGAAGGAGGGCTACAAGACCCTCGTCGCGCACTCGCAGTTCCAGAACGCGCAGGCGCAGGCGGCCGCGGAATCGGTGCTGCAACAGCAGCAGGGCAAGGTGTGCGGCTTCATGGTCACCTTCGACCTGAACTCGGTCACCGTCGGGCAGACCGTCAAGGCCGCCGAGGGCCGCGGCCAGGTGGCGCCGGGTTCGGTCGGCGTCTACACGCTCGACGCGGACAAGGACTGGTGCAACGCGCTCAAGCAGGGCGTGGTGACCGCTTCGGCCGCCTACGACGTGCAGGGCATCGGCGCCGCCGGCGCGGTGGCGGTGCAGAACCTGCTCACCAACGGGGTGAAGCCGGGTGCCTCGCATTCGGTCGCTTACGTGTCGAGCACGGTCGTGGACAAGTCGAACATCGACCAGACGACCATCGCCTGCTACCAGAGCAAGTGAGCGAGGACGAGTCCTGATGACAACGTCGTCTCCGAGGCGCCGCAGCGGTTTCCGTCCGCTGCGGCGCGGGCTGGACGCCTTCGGCATGACCGGCGGCCGGCCCTCGGAAAGAATCGCCCGCTACAGCACCGTCTCGGACCTGTTCGAGAAGCGGTGGATGGAAGGCGCGGTGCCGCTGGTGCTGGCGCTCGTGCTGTGCGTGTACGTGATCGCCACGACCAACGTCGGGCCCGCGAACGCGCCGCTGGTGCTCGACGAGGTGTCCGAGTACGGCCTGCTCGCGATCGGGCTGACCGTGGTGCTCGTCGGCGGCGGCATCGACCTGTCGGTCGGGTCGATCGTCGGATTCTGCGGGCTGGGCGCGATGGTCGCGGACCGGGTGTGGCTGTGGCCGACGGCCCTGGTGGTGCCCGCCGCGATCGTCGCGGGCGCGGTGCTCGGGGCGGTGAACGGGTTCCTCATCGCGATCCTGCGGATGCGCCCGTTCATCACCACCCTGGTCACGCTGATCGCCTTCGGCGGCGCGGCTTCGGTGCTGCAGAACGCGAACAGCACGCGCATCGGCGTCACGAAGCCGTCGCTGGTGTGGGATTTCTTCAACGACGGCCGGATCCTGGGCATCCCGACCGCGTGGTTCCTGTTCGCGGTGGTGCTGATCGTGGTGCATCTGGCGCTCACGCGGTCCCGCTGGGGCTGGTGGGTCACCGCGACCGGCTCGGACCGGCGGTCGGCGCGGCGCAACGGCATCCCGGTCACCGCCGTGACCTTCTGGACCTACGTGCTGTCCGGCGCGCTCTCCGGAACGGCGGCGATCCTCACCTCGGCGCGGCTGGCCCGGACTGACCCGAACGTCGGCAACAGCTGGGAGATCATCGCGCTGACCGCGGTGGTGCTCGGCGGCGTCAGCATCAAGGGCGGCCGAGGTTCGGTGCTGCGCGCGGCGGTCGGCGTGGCGGTGGTGACGATCATCGAGCAGGCGACCGTCTCGGACGGCGCGCAGGGCTCGTACTACACCGTCATCCTCGCCGCGGTGCTGCTCGTGTTCACCGTGCTGGACCTCAAATGGGGCAAGTACCGGCAGCGTGCGGTGGAGAAGCTGAAGATCGACCCGGCGAGGTTGCGGCTCGGTCCGCTGGTCGACGTCACGAAGCCGGGCACGGTCTGGTCGCTCAACCGCAGGCTCACCGACGCGCCTCCGGTCGGGCTCGGCAAGATCCGCGGCGCGGAGGACTGCGCAGTGGACGCCGAGGGCAACGTGTACTGCGGCGATCAGCGCGGCTGGGTGTGGCGCTTCCGCGGACTCGACGACACCGAGGGCGAGATCTTCTCGCGCACCGGCGGATTCCCGTGTGGACACGCGTGGGACGCCGAAGGACGGCTGGTCGTCGCGGTCGGCGGCATGGGCATCTACCGCATCGGCGCCGACGGCGAGCCCGAACTGGTGGCGAACAAGGTCAAGCGCAGCCCGCTGTCGCTGATCGACGATTCGGGCCTGCGGGCGATCGACGACCTGGACATCGCGCCGGACGGCTCGATCTACGCCTCGGACTTCTCCACCCGCACGAACACCGCGGACTTCCTGCTGGAGCTGGTGGAATTCCGGCCCAACGGCCGGGTGATCCGGGTGACGCCCGACGGCAAGACCGAGGTCGTGGTGTCGAACTACGTGTTCCCGAACGGCATCTGCACCGCGCACGACGGCGAGTCGATCCTGATCGCCAGCACCGGGCTGTGCCGGGTGGACCGGCTCTGGATCGCCGGGGCGAAGAAGGGGCAGCTGGAACCGGTGCTGGAGAACCTGCCCGGTTATCCGGACAACATCAACCGGTCCTCCGACGGCAATTACTGGATGCCGTTGTGCGCGATGCGGACGCAGATGTCCGACCTGCTCGGCCGGTACCCGGCGGTGCGGCGGCGGATGACCCGCGAGGCGTCGGTGGACAACTGGGTCGTGCCGCAGCTGAACACGTCGTGCGCGATCAAGTTCAGCGACCGCGGCGAGATCCTCGCCGTGCTGTGGGACGAGACGATGGAGAACTACCCGATGGTGACCGCGGTGAAGGAACGCGACGGGCACCTGTACCTGTGCGGCGTCAGCAACAACCGGATCGGCCGGCTGGAGCTGGACCCGAGCGAGGTCGGCGACATCGACCCGGCCGCCGTGCCGGGGACCGCCGGGGTGCGCAAGGCCGCGGAGGCGTTGCGATGAGCCCGGTGCTGGACACGGTGAAGGAGTGGATCAACCCGAACTGGGGTCGCGCGCGGACGGTGCCGCCGATGGACACCGGACTGCGGCCGAACCTCCGCCTCGACGGAGCGACGGAACTGCTGCCCGCGGGCGAGTACGAGCCGGACGACGTGGTGGCGACCGCCGCAGGGCTGGTCTTCAGCAGCGGCAACGACGTCTACTCGGTGCGCGGCGGCGAGGTGACGCGGCTGGCCTCGCTCGGCAGTCCGGTGACGGCGCTGACCGCACGGGACGAGCAGGTCGTCGCGGCGGTCGAAGGACGGGGCCTGGTTTCCGTGTCGGAGTCCGGCGAAACCGAGGACTTGTGCACGGACGCGCCGGTCACCACATGCGTCACGGCGCTCGCGACGGACGGCTCAGCACTGCTGGCGACTGTCGGTTCGACGAAGGTGGCGGAGTGGCCGCGGGCGCTCGTCACCGGCGACCGGTCCGGGCTGCTCGTGCGGGTGCACGGCGCGCAGGCCGAGGTGGTCTCGGAACACCTCGCGTGGCCGTCCGGGGTCGGGGTCGCCGCCGGTGAAGTGCTGCTCTCGCTGAGCCTGGACCACCGGATCGAAGCACGGTCCGCGCCGGGCAAGCGAGGCCGGGTGCTGAGCGCGAACCTGCCCGTCTATCCGGGACGGGTGCACGTGCGCGAGGACGGCTGGTGGTTCGCCGCGCCCTACATCCGCAACCGGGTCACCGAGCTGCTGCTCGACGAGCCCGCGCTGCTGGCCGAGATGACGGAGAAGATCAGCCCGGGCGAATGGTTCGTGCCGCGGCTGCGCGCGGGCGACCCGTTCACCGACACGATGCAGATGGGCCAGCTGCGCGTGCTCGGCGTGGTCAAGAGCTGGGCGCCGGCCCGGTCGTGCGGGCTGGTGTTCCGGATGGACCCGACCGGACGCGTCGCCGAGAGCGCGCACGCCCGGGTCGACAGCCCGCGGCACGGGGTCACGGGCCTGACTGTCCACAACGGACACGTGGTCGCGGCCGCGCGCGGCGGCCGGAACCTGCTGCGGCTGGAGGACGCATGAGCACAGAAGACCCGGTGCTGCGGCTGACGAACATCAGCAAGCGCTACAGCGGAACGTACGCGCTCGACGGCGTCGACTTCGACGTGCGGCCGGGCGAGATCCACGCACTCCTCGGCGAGAACGGCGCCGGGAAGTCCACCATGGTCAAGATCGTCTCCGGCGCGGTCGCGCACGATTCGGGCACGCTGGAGGTCGACGGGGTCGCGCGGGCGTTCACCACGCCGCGCGAATCGGTCGAGGCCGGCGTGGCGATGGTGTACCAGGAAGGCTCGCTGGTCGAGTCGATGACCGTCGCGCAGAACCTGTTCATGGGCGACGAGAAGGTGTTCAACAACCTCGGGCACCTGAACGTGGTCGCGCGAGAGCTGCTGGAATCGCACAACTTCCACATCCGCCCGGACGTCGCGGCGGGCGCGCTCGGCGTCGGCCAGAAGCAGATGGTGGAGATCGCCCGCGCGGTGCACCGCAACGCGAAGCTGGTGATCCTCGACGAGCCGACGTCTTCGGTGACCCCGGAGGAACGGCTTCAGCTGTTCCTGTCGATGCAGCAGCTGAAAAAGCGCGGCATCGGCGTCATTTTCATCACGCACATGCTGGACGAGGCGTTCGAGCAGGCCGACCGGATCACCGTGCTGCGCGACGGCGTGGTCCAGGGGACGCTGGCGAGGCCGGAGTTCAGCCGCGACCGCGTGGTGAAGATGATGGTCGGCCGCACCGTCGAGATGGGACGGGTCGAGCCGAACCGCGCGCCCGAGCCGACGCCCACGCTGCAGGTCGAGGACGTGACGCTGCTGCCGGTGGTGCGCAACATGGCGTTTTCCGCCTACGCCGGGGAAATCGTCGGCATCTACGGCCTGGTCGGCGCGGGGCGCAGCGAGACCGCGATGATCGTCAGCGGGATCATGAAACGTCGCAGGCTGCGCGGCGGACGGGTGCGGCTCAACGGGGAGCCGGTGCGGTTCCGCACGCCCCGGCAAGCCCGCAAGGCCGGGATCGTCTACATCACCGAAGATCGCAAGGCCTCCGGCTTCTTCAGCCATCTCACGATTGCCGACAACATCTACCTCGGGCACCTCTGCGGCGCGCGCCGGCTGCCGTTCCTGTTCCGGCCCGGTGCGCGCACCTCGATCGCGAAACGGTTCGTCGAGCAGTTCCACGTCCGGACGCTGCAGCCGACCAAGGCGACCGTCGAGGAGCTGAGCGGCGGGAACCAGCAGAAGATCGTGCTGGCCAAGGGCCTGACCCGGAAGCCGCTCGTGGCGATCATCGACGAGCCCACCCGGGGCGTGGACCTCGGCACGATTCCCGAGATCCACGCGATGATCCGGGCGCTGGCCGACGACGGGGTCGCGGTCGTGGTCATTTCCTCGTACCTGCCGGAGATCCAGGCGCTCTCCGACCGCGTGCTGGTGGCGCGCGCGGGCAGCATCGCCGCGGAGTTCTCGCTGGAGGAAGCCGACGAGGAAAGCCTGATGTTCGCTGCGGTGCACTGATCCGAAAAGGACGGAAAATCTCATGCGCGGAGTCATTTTCAAGGGCGACCGGGTGCTCGAAATCCAGGAGTTCGCCGACCCCGAACCGGGGCCGGACGAGGTGGTGCTGGAGATGAAGGCGTCCGGCATGTGCGGCAGCGACCTGCACTTCTACCGGGCACCCGCCGGGCAGGCGCTGGCCGCGTTCGGCATGACCGGCGACGACGCCGGGTTCATCGGCGGGCACGAGCCCTGCGGCGTGGTGGCCGCGATCGGCACGGCCGTCGACCCGCGCGCGGTGCGGGTGGGGGACCGGATGATGGTCCACCACTACGACGGCTGCGGGTTCTGCGACCTGTGCCGCACCGGCTGGCCGCAGATGTGCGAGCGGGGCAACGTCATCTACGGCGCGACCGCGCACGGCGGCCACGCGGACTACCTCAAGGTGCCCGCGCGGACCCTTGTGCCGTTGCCGGACGAGCTGAGTTTCGCCGCGGGAGCCGCGATCTCGTGCGGCACCGGCACCGCGTACGGCGCGCTGACCCGGCTCCAGGTCAACGCGCGCGACACTCTGGCGGTGTTCGGCCAAGGCCCGGTCGGCCAGGCAGCGGTGCAGCTCGCCGCTGCGATGGGTGCGGAGGTCATCGCGGTGGACATCGCCGCGGAGCGCGTAGCTCGGGCGAAGGAATTCGGTGCGGCGCACGCGCTCGACTCGACGTCGGTCGATCCGGTCGAGGCAATCCGGGAGCTGACCGGTGGCAAGGGCGTGACCAAGGCGCTCGACTGCTCGGGCGCTCCGCCCGCCCGGGCCGCAGCCGTGAAGTCCGCCGCGAAGTGGGGCTCGGTCGCGTTCGTCGGCGAGGGTTCGACGGTGACCCTGGACGTCAGTCCGGACCTGATCCGCAAGCAGTTGACGGTGGTGGGTTCGTACACGTTCTCGCCGGTCGGCCAGGCGGACTGCGCCCGGTTCATCGCCCGGCACGGCGTCGAGGCGGACCGGGTCTTCACCGACCGCTGGCGGCTGGACGACGCGGTCGAGGCCTACACCGCGTTCGACAAGCAGACCGGCGGCAAAGCGGTCATCGAGTTCTGAGCCCTGGCGACGAAGAGCGCAGCCGCCTGCGCTTTTCGTCGCTTCAGCGCGGGTCAGGCCTGACTGTCTCCACCTCGGCCGGGCCGACGGCCGCCAGAATTGGCTGCGCGTCCTTGGCCAGCGAGACCACTCGGTCGGTGGCACCAGACAGCGTCCGGTAGCCCTCGCTCGCGTACAGCGCGAGATTCCCGCTGCTGGCGGCTCCGGTGGAGAGCGCGAAGCGGAGGACCTCCGGCCCCGCTGCGGCCTCCGCGAGCTGCAGCAGCCGTCGGCCGAGGCCCTGTCCGCGGAGGTCGGGAGCGACGGCGAGCCGCCCGATGTGCCAGTCGGCACCGGTCTGCCGCGCCCGGACCATGCCCAGCAGACGGCCGTCCCGCCACAGGCCCCAGGCCCGCCAGGCGGCGAGCCACTCCCGCACCTCGGCCACCGACTCGCGCAGAGCCGGCAAGTCCAAGGTGTCGTTGGCCAGCGCCTCGTCGACCCAACAGCAGCGCTGCAGAACTGCCACCTCAGGCGCGTCGTCGGCGGTCAACTGCCGCACGTACGCTCCGGGCAGCGAGATCAGCGGCGTGCTGTCCGCGCGTGCGCGCTCGCGCATCGGCCGCAGAGCGTGCGCGACCCGGACCAGTTCCTCCAGCATGCCGGTGGCCGCACTGACGCGCGCGGCATCAGGCAGGACGCGCCCCTGTTCGGTCGCGTCCGCGATCCGGATCGCGACCGTGGCGCCCAGCGGCACCAGGCGCAGCGTGGTCACCACTTGCTTGGCGTGCTGGACCGCTCGGGTGCCCGCCGAGGTGTTGCCGTAGCTGACGAAGCCCATCGGCTTCCACGCCCACTCGCGGCCCAGGTAGTCGAGGGCGTTCTTGAGGGTCGCGGGCATGCCGTAGTTGTATTCCGGCGTCACCACGATGAAGCCGTCCGCCGCGTCCGCGAGTTCGCTCCACCGCCGGGTGTGCTCCTGGCGGTAGACGCCCGAGGACGGGTGTTCTTCCTCGTCGAGGAACGGCAGTTCGAGGTCGGCGAGAGACACCGGCACGAGTTCGGCCCCGAGCTCCCGGGCACGCGGGCCGATCGCCTCGGCCAGCCACGCTCCGACGGCCGGGCCGAGGGCTCCGGGACGGGTGCTGCACACCAGGACCAGGACGCGCACCATTTTCGTTGACATGGAAACGAACGGTAGCGACTAGACTGTTTCCATGTCAACGAAAGCGCCGGACGACGCGGTCCGCTGGCTGACCCCAGAGGAGGAGCGCGCCTGGCGGGCGTTCCGCCGCCTGACGACCGCGGTCCAGGCCGGGACGGCGCGCGACCTGGCCGAGCTCGGGCTGTCCGAACCCGACTACGAGGTGCTGAGCACGCTGTCGGAGCGGCCCGAGCGGACCAGCACCCTGCGCGACCAGGCCGCCAAGATGGCCTGGTCGCGCAGCCGCCTGTCCCGGCACGCCACCCGCATGGAAACGCGCGGTCTCGTCCGGCGGGCGCCCGATCCGAGCGACGGCAGAGGCTGCCTGCTCATCCTCACCGACCTCGGCTTGGACACTCTGCGACAAGCCGCCCCTGCCCATCTCGAGTCGGTGCGACGGCACTTCCTCGACCGGCTCGCGGCCGAGGATCTCGCCGCGCTCGTGCGGATCGCCGCGAAGGTGGAGCACCTTCCGGTGTCAGAAGACCTGGCGGAATCCTGAGCCCGGCCAGCTTCTCCGCCGCTTCAGACCAGCAGGAGCTTCGCGAATTCGGCGACCGGCTGGTCGAGGTCGCCGTCCTTGATCGCGCGCAGCAGTTCGGTCCGCCGGTCCTCGGGCAGCGCCGAGGAGAGGACGTCGTGGAACTTCGCGTCCAGATCCGCCTGCGACATCGGGTTTTCCGCGGTGCCGATCGGATTGTCCACGAACACGTGCTCGGCAGTTCCGTCCTGATAGGACACGGTCAGGTCCGCGACCCAGCGTCCGGGGTACTGCTCGTCCAGCTCCGGCCGGACCTCGATCTTCACCTTCCGGGCCAGCGCGGCGACGTCGCTGTCCTCGCCGAGGTCCAGCTGCCCGGCCAGGTACGCCTGGTGCGTCGAGAATCCGTTGCCGCGGCCCAGCATCGACAGCGCGAACTGGAACGGCAGGCTGTACTGCAGGTGCTCGATGATCTTCGGCGCGTAGGCGTTACGGTTCTGGTTGCCGATCACGACGTCTCCGCCGGTCTGGATGCCCAGCAGCACCGATTCGACCTGGTCCGGCTTCCCGGTCAGCTGCCGCGCGCCGTCGACGTAGGCGTGGTTGATGCCGCAGCAGCAGTAGGGCTTGAGCCAGATCCGGGAGATCTCGAACGTCCGGTCCAGTCCGAAGCGGACTGCGGCGTCCTCGCCGACGTCGAGCCCGGCGAAGGCGCGGAAGAAGCCTTTCCCGCCGGTGAGGAAGGTGGTCGGGCCGGTGATCCCGGCGGCCGCCAGTTCCGCCGCGCGGATGCCGTTCCGGGTGCCGATGCCGGAGTGCACGCGCTTGATGGAACCGCCGCCGGAGGAGTACTCGGTCGTGCCCGAGGCGTGGCTGAGCGCGATCGAGAGCGCGTGTCCGGTGGTGTCCAGGTCGAATCCGCGCAGTTTGGCGACCACCGCGGCGGCGCCGAAGGTCGACAGCAGGCCGTGCGGGTGGAACCCGCGCACGAGGAGGTCGGGGTTCGCGAGAGTGCCGATCCGGGTGTAGACCTCGTAACCCGCGACGATGGAGGTCAGCACGTCGCGCATGTCCGCGCCGAGTTCTTCGCCGACGGCCAGCGCCGCGGAAACCACACAGCTGCCCGGGTGCGCGGAGCTGGCGCGGTGCGCGTCGTCGTACTCGAAGCCGTGGCCGAAGGTGGCGTTGACGAATGCCGCGTCGGCCGCGCTCATCGCGTCGCCGCTCGCGACGACGTGCGCGGTGCCCGGGGCGTGGGCCGCGCGGGTCACGTCGAGCACGGCTTGGCTCCACGGCAGAGCCGCGCTGCCCACCTGCAGGGCGAGCTGGTCCTGCAGCAGCCGGCGGGCCCCGGCGAGGGCCTCGGCCGGGATCGCGTCGAAGGTCAGGTCGGTCACGAGCCGGGCGGCGGCTTCCTCGACCGGGGAGAAGGTGCGCACAGAGATTGCCTTTCAGGAGAGGGGCAGGCCGTAGGACTTGAGTTCGACGTAGGCGTCGAAGCCCTCGGGGCCCGCTTCGCGGCCGATGCCGCTGTTCTTGAAGCCGCCGATCGGCGCGGTGAAGCCGACCGGGTTGCCGTTGACCTCGACCGTGCCGGTGCGGATCTGCCGGGCGACGGCCAGCGCGTGCTCGGGGTCGGCGGAGAACACCGACCCGTTCAGCCCGTAGTCGGAGTTGTTGGCGATGGCGATCGCCTCGTCCTCGGTGTCGAAAGTGTGCACGGTCAGGACCGGGCCGAAGATCTCCTCCTGGGCGATCTTCGCGTCGGGGTCGACGTCGCCGAAGACGGTGGGGGAGACGTACCAGCCGCGGTCCAGCCCGTCCGGCCGTCCGCCGCCGACGAGCAGCGACGCGCCGGACGCCTTGCCGTCGGCCAGATAGCCCTCGACGCGGGTGCGCTGGGCCGCGCTGGCGAGCGGGCCGATCTCGGTCGCCGGGTCGAACGGGTCGCCGACCGGCATCGACCGGACCAGGTCCACTAGCCGGTCGTGGAACTCGTCCCGGCGCGAGCGGGCGACGACGATCCGGGTCTTGTTGCTGCACACCTGGCCGGTGTTGCGCAGCGAGACGGCGCGGACGGCGGCGATCGCGGCGTCCAGATCGGCGTCGTCGAGCAGGACCGCCGCGGACTTGCCGCCGAGTTCGAGCGTGCAGCGGCGCAGGTCCTGTCCGCAGAGCGCGCCGATCCGCCGTCCGGCGGCGGTGGACCCGGTGAACGAAACCTTGTCGACGCCGCGATGCCGGACCAGGTATTCGCTGACTTCCCGCCCCGCCGGGACGATGTTGACGACCCCGTCCGGCAGCCCGGCCTGCTCCAGCAGGTGGCCGAGCAGGTACGCGTCGAGCGGGGTTTCCGGCGACGGTTTGAGCACCACCGTGCAGCCGGCCAGCAGAGCGGGGGCCAGCTTGATCATGGTGATCAGCAGCGGCGCGTTCCACGGCACGATCGCGGCGACCACGCCGACCGGCTCGCGCGTGACGAGGGCGTGCCCGGTCGCGGACCGGCGGGTGTCCTGCCACGGGTAGTCCGGCGCGAGGTCGAGAAACGCGTCGAGCAGCAGCCGGGGACCGATCGCCTGCATCTTGCCAGAGAGCGTGATCGGGCAGCCCATTTCGGCGCTGACCAGGTGCGCGATCTCGGTTTCGTGCTCGGCGAGCGCGCTGCTGAGCTTGCGCAGCACCGCCGCGCGGTCTTCGAGCGGCATCCGAGGCCATGGGCCTCGGTCGAACGCGTCCCGCGCGGCGGCGACGGCGGTGTCGATGTCCGCCTCGGTGCCTTCGGGCACGCGGGCCACGACCTCTTCGGTCGCGGGGGAGACCACCTCCAGGACCCGGCCGGACGCGGGCGCCGCCCACCTGCCGCCGAGGAAAAGCTTGTCGTAGTGGCCTTGCCACACCGGGGGTTGCGCGGGCATCAGGGCACGCTCCTTGGTCGTCCGGGGAAACCTCAGGCAAGCATACGTAATATAAAATATCTAGAACAGACCTCGGCTGGCTCCGCTCGCCGGGTTGACGGGTGGTCGGCCAGATAATATAAAATATTATCTCAGCCACCCCCTGGAGCGAAGGCGGGCGACATGCAGCACAAGCCACTCGACGGCATCCGGATCCTGGAGATCGGGGGCTACATCTCGCTCCCGTTCGGGACCTCGATGCTGTGCGGCCTCGGCGCGGAGGTCGTGAAGGTGGAGAAGCCGGTCTTCGGTGAGGACTTCCGGCGGCGGATGAACGAGGAAAGCCCGTACTTCCGCCAGTACAACGCGGGCAAGCGCAGCCTGTCGGTCGACCTCAAGACGGCCGAGGGGATCGAGCTGGTCAAGGCGCTGGTGCCGCGGTTCGACGTGGTGCTGGAGAACCTTCGGCCCGGCAAACTGGCCGCGATGGGCCTCGGCCCCGAAGACTGCCGGGCACTGCGGCCGGATGTCGTCTACGGCTCGGTCACCGGGTTCGGCTCGACCGGACCGCTGGCGGACCGGCCCGCCTACGACACGATCGGGCACGCGTTCGGCGGGCTGTACTCGCTGTTCAGCGACGAAGGCCGGCCGCAGCTGGCGGGCGGGCTGAGCGCGGACCTCGTCACCGGGCTGACGACGGCCGCGGGCGTGCTGGCCGCGCTCGTAGGAAGGCTGAAGACCGGGCAGCCGCAGCGGATGGAGACCTCGATCATGGAGGCGGTCAGCACGTTGACCGCCGACGGCATCACCCAGGCCTTCGAACTCGGCCACGACCCGAGCCGCACCAGCAGGCATCCGCAGGCGCAGAACTTCTGCGTGCCGACCTCGTCCGGGGAGTACCTGGCGGTGCACCTGTCGTCGTCGCAGAAGTTCTGGCAATCGCTGTGCCGCGCGCTGGAGCGCACCGATCTGCTGGAGGACCCGCGCTTCGCCGAGTACCGGCCGCGCGAGGCGAACTACTTCGAGCTCGTGCCGATCGTCGAGGCGGAGTTCGCGCGCAAGCCCAAGGAGCATTGGGAACGCGTGCTGACCGAGCACGACGTGCCCTTCGCGCCGGTGCTGTCCATGACCGGGTACCTCGACCACCCGCAGATGCGGCATCTGGGCATCGCCGACCACCAGCCGGACGGCCTCGCGCTGCTCCGTCCGCCGTGGACGTTCGACGGCGCGCGCCCGGACCGCTCTCCCGTCGCGCCGAAGGTGGGCGCCGACTCCCGTGCGGTGGCCAGCGAGGTGCTGGCGGCCGACGACGTCGAAAAGCTGTTCGCGACCGGCGTCCTGTACGAATCCTGACCGATCACTGGAGAACTTCGATGAAGCCGTACCGTTCCATGCTCTTCGTGCCCGGCCACAAGGCCTCGTGGGCCGACAAGGGTCTCGCGTCCGGCGCCGACGCGCTGATCCTCGACCTCGAGGACTCCGTGCCGGCCGCGAACAAGGACGAGGCGCGCCCGGTGGTCGCGGAGACGATCGACCGGCTGCACGCCCAAGGCGTGCGCCCCGACCTCTGGGTGCGCCCGAACGCGTCGGTCAGCGGCCTGCAGGGCGCGGACCTGGAGGCGGTCATCCGGCCCGGGCTGGCCGGGCTGTTCCTGCCGAAGGTGTTCGACGCCGAGGAACTGGTGCGCATCGACGCGGTCGTCTCGCACCTCGAAGCGCGCGAGGGGCTGCCCGCCGGGAGCATCGGGCTGATCGTGAGCTACGAGACCGCTGCGTCGATGGCGCACTGCGAGGAGATCGCGGCCGCGACGCCCCGGGTGTCGAGCCTGCTCGGCGCGACCGGGCCGAGCGCGGACGTCGGCCGCGAGCTGGGCTTCGAGTTCACTCCCGCCGGGCTGGAGACGCTGTACCTGCGCAGCCGGATCGTGCTCGCCGCCCGCGCGGCCGGTCTGCACCATCCGGTGGCCGGGGTGTGGCAGGACATCCGAGATCTGGACGGCGCGCGCCAGTTCTGCCTGGACAACAAGCAGCTCGGCTACCGCGGGATGGTGTGCATCCACCCGTCGCACGTGGCGATCGCCAACGAGGTCTTCACGCCGACGCCCGAGGCGGTCGACCACTCGCGCCGGCTGATCGACGCGTTCCGCGAGGCGGAGGCGGCGGGCAGCGCGGCGGTGGACTTCGAGGGCCAGCACATCGACATCGCGCACGTGAAGACCGCGGAAGGGATCGTCGCGCAGGCGGAGGCGATCGCGGCCAACGCCTGATCGAGCACCCCTGCGCGGCACCAGGTTCCCGGCCAGGGACTTCAGCGGGGCGGCCGCACCGGCTGTTGAGCGTCCACACCGGACGCCACGCTGCGCGAAAGGCCCGAGCCAGCACCATCTGGCTGGGTGTTGTCGTCCCCGCTGCCCGCCAACAGCCCGCCCCGGCAAGCGAGGTCATTCGACCTGGGGGCACGCGCGCCTCAGCCGCCGCCTTGAGTCCCTGGCATTGGTGCCGGGCTCCCCGCGAGGAGCCCGGCACCGTCTTCTGTGGACTATTCCGCCTCGTCGGCCCAGAGACCGCGTTCCTCGAGGATCCGCACGACGTTGTCGGCGCCGTCGAGGATGTGCCGTTCGGCGATCGTGCGCGCCTTGCGGACGTGCCTGCCGCGCAACGCCTGCACCAGCTCGGCGTGATCGGCCAGCGTGTGCTCGACGTGGCCTTCGATCGAGGCGTAGAAGCGGTTCGGCAGGTGCTTGACCACGGAGCTGAGCAGCAGCGTCAGCCGGTGGGAGTCCGCGGCCAGGTTGAGCTGGCGGTGGAACTCGTGGCCGAGCCGGGTGATGGCCTCCTGGTCGCCGGCGTCGGCGGCCTTCTCGAAGTCCTCGTTGACCGCTTCGAGGCGGGCCAGCTGGTCCGGCGTGATCTTTTTCGCCGCCCGCGCCGCCAGTTCGGCGGAGAACTGGGCCTGCGCCCAGAACAGGTCGCGCACGTCCTGGCGCGACACGGGCGCCACGACGAACCCGCGCCGCGGCACGAGTTCCACGAAGCCCTCGCTGCGCAACGAGAGCAGGCCTTCGCGCACCGGCGTGTTGCTCACCCCGACCGCCTCGGCGATCGGCTCGGTGCGGAGGAATTCGCCCGGCTTGACGTCCCCGGACATGATCAGTTCCCGGACGTAGGTCGCCACTTCCTCGGGCAGCTGCTGGCGGCGGTCGCCGCCGCGCAGCCGGGTCAGTTCGTCGGCCACCGGCCACCTCCCCAATGCCTGGAAGCAGCTTCCAGGATCTGTTGTCCAACCGGAAACATGATATATGAACGGCAGGCGATTATGGCACGACCGGCAGGCTCGCGGGCGCGCCGACCTGCCGGGGATCGACCGGTGCGGGCGCGAGCAGCGCGGTGCCGCTGACCGTGCCGAGCGGTCCTTGCCGGTCGAACACCGTCGCGGTCGTCACCGCCACGCCGTCGTGCTCGACCCGGTGGTCCGCGGTGAGGCCCAGTTCCAGGTCGTCGGCGGGGACCCGGCCGAGGGTGAGCGTCAGGTCGGCGTTGACGAATTCCAGGCCGGCCTCGCCCCAGTTGGTCACGAGGTTCACCAGGTCCGCGGCGGTGGCCGCGTGCTGGAACGGCGTCGGCCGCTCGCCGCGCACGATCTCCTGCGGGAACACCCACAGCGTCTTGCGCGAGGAGTTCTGGTGAGGTTCGGGCGACCCGGTCCAGCCGACGCCCTCGCTGTGGAACACCCGAGGCTCGTCCGTCGCGGGGAGCAGACCCGGCGGCGGCGCCATCAGCCCGCCGGCCGGGGCCCAGACCGTGCCGGTCGCGGGGGAGCCGGCGGCGAGGAACAGTCCGGACGCCTTGCCGACGAGGGTTTCTCCCTGCCACAGCGTCGCTTCGACGAGACAGAGCCGACGTCCGCGGCGCACCACTTCCGCCCGCGCGACCGACGGCACGAAACCGGCCGGGCGCAGCAGGTCGACGGTCCAGCGGGCCGGGCGGAGCAATCCCGTCCCGGCGGCCTGCTCCGCGGCGCGGGCGAGCGCTCCGCTGGTGGCCATCCCGCGAAGCTGGGCACCGTCGCCCCAGCTGGCGCGCGCTTCGGGAAGGGGGAGCAGGAGCTCGCCGTCCGGGCCGGGTTCCGCGGTGAAAAACGCCATCATCACCCCGCGAAGATAACATTTTATATCGAACAAGCGCGGGCTGGCCGGTGCCGCGCCGTCCCTTGCCGCGAGCAGCAGACAATACATAATATGAAATCAAGCTTGTCCTGACCGCCGAGGAGTGCCGATGACGACCGAGACGACCCGCTCCGGACCGCTGACCGGAGTGCGGGTCCTGGCACTCGCCGGGATGGGGCCGACGCCGTTCGCGAGCATGCTGCTGGCCGACCTGGGCGCCGAGGTGGTGCGGGTGGCGCGCCCGGCGAACCGCTCCGGCCGCGCGCTCGGCCAGACCGAGGGCATGGCCGCCGAACACGACCTCGCCAACCGCGGCGTCGCGACCGTGCAGGCCGATCTCAAGTCCCCGGAGGGGGTTCGAGCGGTGCGGCAGCTGGCCGAAGCGGCGGACGTGTTCATCGAGGGCTACCGGCCGGGCGTCGCGGAGCGGCTGGGCCTCGGCCCGGAGGTGCTGCTGGCCGGGAACCCCGCCCTGGTCTACGCGCGGCTGACCGGATACGGCCAGTCCGGTCCGCTGGCGCAGCAGGCGGGACACGACATCAACTACGTCGCCCAGACCGGTGCGCTCCACGCGATGGCGCGGGCGGGGGAGGCGCCCCGGCCGCCGATCAACCTGCTCGGCGACTACGCCGGCGGGGCGCTGGTCGCGGCGTACGGGATCGTGAGCGCGCTCCTCGAAGCTCGCGCGTCGGGCCGGGGGCAGGTGCTGGACGCGGCGATGATCGACGGCGTCGCCCTGCTGACCGCCAAGCTGCAGGGATTGCGCGCGGCCGGCCGCTATTCCGACGAGCCGGGCACGAACTACCTTGATTCGGGCGCGCCGTTCTACGACACCTATCGCTGCGCCGACGGCCGGTATGTCGCGGTCGGCGCGCTGGAACCGGACTTCTACCGCGAGTTCGTCTCCCGTCTCGAGGTGGACCTGACCGGCTGGCCGGAGCAGGACGACCGGGAGAACTGGCCTCGCCTGCGCTCGCTGATCGCGGCCGCGTTCGCGGCGAAGGACCGCGACGAGTGGGCCCGGATCTATGCGGGCACCGACGCCTGTGTCACGCCGGTGCTCACGTTCGACGAGGCGGCCGAGCATCCGCACAACGCCGAACGCGGGGTGTTCGACCGGGTCGGCGATGTGCTGCACCCGCAGCCGGCGCCGCGGTTCAGCCGGACCCCCGCACGCGAACCGTCCGCGCCTGAAGCCGGGGCGCGGGACCTGAACCGGCTGCT
The DNA here is from genome assembly GCF_002846615.1 of Amycolatopsis echigonensis. Lineage (NCBI taxonomy): Bacteria > Bacillati > Actinomycetota > Actinomycetes > Pseudonocardiales > Pseudonocardiaceae > Amycolatopsis > Amycolatopsis echigonensis. The sequence goes on from NZ_PJMY01000003.1 coordinate 7,586,490, forward strand.
GGCCGCCTGGGCGCCGCGCCGGGCGCGGTCGGCCTGAGGCGGGACCCGCTGGCCGGGCGTTCTCTGGACGCAGGCGCGCAGATAGTATATTTTATATTTAATGACGCGGGCGATCGCACCGCTGCCCGGGACGCTTCGACCGGGGACGACCGACCAGACGCCGGGCGCGCGGCGGGGAGAGGACTACCGATGGCAGGCTTGTATTTCGAGGAGTTCGAGCCGGGGATGGTGATCGACCACCCGACGCGGCGCACGGTCACCGAGGCGGACAACACGCTGTTCAGCGTGATGACGCTCAACCTGGCCCCGCTGCACCTGGACGCGGAGTACAGCAAGGACACCATCTACGGCCAGCGGCTGGTGAACAGCCTGTTCATCCTCGGGCTGGTGTCCGGGGTGACCGTGCCGGAGACGACGCAGGGCACCACGCTCGGCAACCTGGGCTTCGAGAAGATCACCTTCCCCAAGCCGGTGTTCCACGGCGACACCATCCACGTGCGGACCGAGATCGTCAGCAAGCGCGAGTCCAAGAGCCGAAACGACTCGGGCATCGTCATGTTCCGGCACCTCGGGATCAACCAGCGCGACGAGATCGTGTGCGACGCGCTGCGCGCGGGCCTGATGCTGAAGCGGTCCGCCGCCGAGGCGCCCGCCGCGCAGAGCTGAGCGGGAAGGGAGCGGACATGGCCGAGGACGAGACGGGTTTCGCCTGGGTGCCGCCGCGAGAGGTGCTGGACCGCAGCCGGTACCTCGCCGCGCTGCGGAAGTGGGGCTTGCCCGGCGACGCGGACGGCGTGGCCGAGGCGAACCGCCGGGCGATCGCCGATCCGGAGTGGTTCTGGCGCGCCGTGGTCGAGGACCTGGACGTCGCCTTCGCGGAGCCGTTCACGCGGGTGCTCGACGAGTCCGAGGGCAAGCCGTTCCCGCGCTGGTTCGCCGACGGGCGGATCAACGTCGCCGAACTGTGCGCGCACCGGCACGCCCGCGGCGCACTCGCGGGCAAGACCGCGGTCGTCTACGAGGGCGATTCCGGACAGCGGCGCACGCTGACGTTCGGCGAGCTGGACGGCCAGGTGCGCGGGTTCGCCGCGAACCTGGCCGCGCTAGGCGTCTCGCGAGGCGACCGGGTGGTGCTGTTCATGCCGGTGGTCCCGGAAGCGGTGGTGGCGTTCCTGGCGATCGCCATGCTCGGCGCGGTCGCGGTGCCGACGTTCAGCGGCTACGCGGCGGACGCGCTCGCCACCCGGCTGCAGGATTCGGAAGCGGTCGTGCTGATCACCGCGGACGGGACGACCCGCCGGGGCAAGCAAGTCCCGCTGAAGGAGACCGCCGACGCGGCTCTGCGGGAAGCGCCTTCCGTAAAGCGTGTCGTCGTGGTCCGCCACCTCGGCATCGACGTGCCGATGACGGACGGCCGGGACGTTTACTACGACGAGCTGGACCCGTCGCCCGCGCCGGTGGAAACCGCGGCGACCGAGGCCAACGACCCGCTCACCGTCGTCTACACCTCGGGCACCACGGGACGGCCGAAGGGGATCGTGCATTCCCACGGCGGGTTCGCGGTCAAGACCGCCGTCGATTTCGCCTACGGCTTCGACGTGCACGCCGACGACGTCGTCTGCTGGATCACCGACCTCGGCTGGCTCGTCGGCCCGATGCTGATGACCGGGCCGCTGCAGCTCGGCGCGACGATCGTGATGATCGAGGGCCTGCCGACGCATCCCACGCCGGACCGGATGTGGGAGATCGTCGAGCGCAACGGAGTGACTGTGCAAGGCATCGCTCCGACCGCGGCCCGTGCGTTGCGTGCGGCGCAGGAGAAGCCGGAGCACGCGCTGGCGACGCTGCGGGCGTTCGTCTCCACTGGCGAAGCATGGGACGAGCCGACCTGGTGGTGGCTGTTCGAGCAGGTCGGGAAGCGCCGGGTGCCGATCGTCAACTACAGCGGCGGCACCGAGGTGGGCGGCGGGCTGATCGTCGGCTACCCGTTCCTGCCGGGCGAGGCGGCCGCGTTCACCGGGCCGTTGCCCGGCGTGGACGCGGCGGTGCTCGACGACACGGGGCAGCCGGTCGTCGGCGCGATCGGGGAATTGGCCGTGCGCAACACTTTCCCGGGCATGACGCACGCGTTCTGGCACGACCGCGAGCGCTACCTCGAGACCTACTGGTCGCGGTTCGACGGGATCTGGGTGCACGGCGATCTGTCCAGTGTGGACGAACACGGGCAATGGCGGATCCACGGCCGCTCCGACGACACGCTCAAGCTGGCCGGCCGCCGCGTCGGCCCGGCCGAGATCGAGGCGGCGTTGCTGCGCGACGAGCGGATCGCCGAGGTGGCCGTGATCGGTGCCCCGGACGAACTGCGCGGCCAGCGCGCGGTGGCGTTCGCGGTGCTGCGCGCACCGGGGGCCGACCGCGCGGACTTGGCGGCGACCGCGCTGGAGAACGCGGGAAAGTCGTTCGCCCCCGAGGTGTACGTCGTGCCGACGCTGCCCAAGACCAAGAACGGCAAGATCATGCGGCGCGCGATCCGGGCGCGGTTCGTCGGGGCCCCGGTCGGCGACCTGTCGTCGCTCGATCCGGCCACGCCGCTGGAAGACATCCCCGTACTCGCTGAGGAGACCGCGAAATGACCGACCCGGAAAGCAACGTCGAGATCGTCCGGAAGGCGACCCGGGAGCTGGCCCGCAAGTTCGACCACGACTACTGGCTCGACAAGGACCGCAACCACCAGTACCCGTGGGAGTTCGTCAAGGCGTTCGGGGCCGGCGGCTGGCTCGGCGCGATGATCCCGGAGGAGTACGGCGGCATCGGGCTCGGCCTGGAAGAGGCCGCAGTGATGATGGGGGAGATCTCCGCGTCGGGCGCCGGCATGGCCGGTGGTTCGGCGATCCACTTCTACGTGTTCCCGCCCGCCCCGCTGGTGAAGTACGCCTCGGAGGAGCTCAAGCGGGAATTCCTGCCGAAGCTGGCGACGGGCGAGCTGCTGATGGCGTTCGGCGTCACCGAGCCGGACGCCGGGGTCGACACGTCGCGGATCAAGACCAAGGCGACCAAAGTGGACGGCGGCTGGAAGATCACCGGCAAGAAGGTCTTCATCACCAACGCCCAGAACGCGCAGAAGATCCTGCTGCTGGCCCGGACGTCGCCGCGGCGGGACGACAAGCCGCTGTACGGGATGTCGCTGTTCTTCGCCGACCTGGACCGCGAGCGCATCACGGTCCGGGAGATCGAGAAGCTCGGCCGGGCCGCGATCGACACCAACGAGCTGTTCATCGACGACCTGTTCGTGCCGGACGACCGGTTGGTGGGCGAGGTCGACAAGGGCTTCTACTACCTGCTGGACGGGCTGAACCCGGAACGCATCGTGGTCGGCATGGAGGGCGTCGGCCTGGGCCGGGCGGCGCTGGACATCGCGTCGGAGTACGCGAAGAACCGGGTGGTGTTCGACCGTCCGATCGGGCAGAACCAGGCGGTGGCGCACCCGCTGGCGGATTCGTGGATCCGGCTGGAAGCCGCCGAAGGCATGGTGATGCGGGCGGCGCGGCTCTTCGACGAAGGCAAACCGTGCGGTCCGGAAGCCGCGGCCGCGAAGTACTTGGGCGCCGAGAGCGGTTTCGAGGCGTGCGACCGGGCGTTCTCGACTCTCGGCGGCTACGCGTACGCGAAGGAGTACCACGTCGAGCGGCTGTGGCGTGAGGTTCGGTTGCTGCGCAACGCGCCGTTCTCTCAGGAGATGGTGCGGAACTACATCTCGCAGCAGGTCCTCGGGTTGCCCCGCTCGTACTGAGGCAGCTCGCGACGGGGCAGAGGGCGAGGCCTCTGCCCCGTTGTGCGAATTGACATTTTATGGCTCCACCAGGTGCCCATTACGGTCGAATTCATGGAGCGGAACTTTCAATCGGCCGAAGAACTCGCGGCCGCCTTGCACGCCGGTGAGGTGACCTCACTGGAGCTGACCGACGAGGCCATCGACCGCATCGAACGGGAAGACAAGGCACTCAACGCGATCTGCGTGCCGGACTTCGACCGGGCCCGCGCTGCCGCGCGCGAAGCCGACCAGGCGCGCGTCCGCGGCGAGGACGCGCCGCTGCTCGGCATCCCGGTGACGGTCAAGGAGTGCTACAACGTGGCCGGGCTGCCCACGACCTGGGGCATGCCGGAACACCGGGGTTTCCTGCCGGCGGAGGACGCGGTACAGGTGGCGCGGCTCAAGTCCGCCGGTGCGGTGATCCTCGGCAAGACCAACGTCCCCTTGGGACTGCAGGGTTTGCAGAGTTCCAACCCGGTCTACGGCACCACCAACAACCCGTGGGACCAGGATCGCACGCCCGGCGGTTCGTCCGGCGGATCGGCAGCGGCTCTGGCGGCGGGCTTCGGCGCGTTGTCCATCGGCTCCGACATCGGCGGCTCGCTGCGCACCCCGGCGCATTTCTGCGGGGTGTACGGGCACAAGCCTTCGCTCGGCCTGGTGGCGAACCGAGGCATGGTCCCGCCGGCCGTTCCGGCGTTGCCGGTCGACCTGGATCTCGCCGTCGTCGGCCCGATGGCGCGTACTGCTCGCGACCTCGCGCTCCTGCTCGACATCATGGCCGGGCCGGACCCGCTGACGTACGGCGTGGCGCACGAACTGACGCTGCCGCCCGCGCGCCACGAGCGGCTGAGCGACTTCCGGGTCCTGGTGCTAGACGACCACCCCTTCATTCCGACCGGCACCGCGGTGCGGGCTGGCGTGGACCGGGTCGCCGAAGCTCTGCGCGATGCCGGTGCCCAGGTCGACCGGCACAGTGCGTTGCTGCCCGACCTGGCCGAAGCCGCGACGCTCTACACGGAGCTGCTGTTCTCGGGTTCCGTCGCGCGTTTCCCGGTCGAAGCGTACGAGCAACTCCAGGCGCGTGCCGCCGGGCTGAGCGCCGACGACCAAAGCCTTGACGCGGCGCGGCTGCGCGGGATGGTGGTCACCCACCGCGACTGGCTCGCGGCGAACCACCGCCGCGAACTCCACCGGCACGGCTGGCGGCAGTTCTTCGCCGAGTTCGACGCCGTCGTCTGCCCGGTCACGCCGACGCCCGCGTTCCCGCACGACCACAACCCGGATCTGCTGGCGTGCCGGATCGACATCGACGGCGTCGAGTACCCGTTCTTCGACCAGCTCGTCTGGGCCGGTCTGGCCACCATGCCCGGCCTGCCCGCCACCGCGATGCCAGCGGGCTTCTCGCCCGAGGGGCTGCCGGTGGGCGTGCAGGTCATCGGGCCGATGTTCGAGGACCGGACGCCGCTGCGCCTGGCCGAACTGCTGGAGCAGCGGCTCGGCGGCTTCCAGAAGCCGAACTGAGCCGTACTAGCCGGCGGCCCGTTGCCTTGCGCGCCAAGGCTTCCGGGGCGAACACCGACTGTCCACAAAGGATTCGGCTTTCCTCGCCATCCGCCGCCCGGGGAAGGCGTCACGCACGGTGAGTGTTGACACGCTCCGCTCGTCATTCATACATTATCTCCACCTTTGTATGAATGACGAGCGGAGCTGGTTCGGATGAAGCTCGGCAAGACCGCTGTCGTCCTCGGCGGAAGCGTCGCGGGCCTGTGCACCGCCGGTGCGCTGGCCCCGTACTTCGAGCAGGTGCTCGTGCTGGAGCGGGACGAGCTCCCGGAGGAGGCCGAGCACCGGCGCGGGGTGCCGCAGAGCAAGCACCCGCACTTCCTGCTGAACTCGGGCCGCCGGGCGATCACCGCGCTCTTCCCCGGATTCGAGGACGACCTGGTCGGGGCGGGCGGCCTGCACCTGATGCCGTCGATGGACGCCGCCTACCTGGACCGGGACGGCTGGTCGGCGCGCAAGCGCAGTGCGATGACGATGGTCTACAGCTCGCGGATCCTCATCGAGCGCGTGCTGCGGGACAAGGTGCGCGAACTGTCGAATGTGGACATCCGGGAGGGTGTCGCGGTGCGCGGCCTGGCCACCGCGGCGGGGGCGGTCACCGGGGTCGAGGTCGCCGCGCCCGGCGGCGAGGAACACCTGGACGCCGACTTCGTCGTGGACGCGATGGGCCGCGGCTCGCCGGTGGCGAACTGGCTGGTGGCGGCGGGCTGGCCGGAGCCCGAGGTGCGGACCCTCGACGCCAAGGTCACCTACACCTCACGCTGGTACGAGCTGCCCCCGCCGGAGCGCCGGCCGGCGTCCTGGTGGTGGCGGCACCTGGTGCTCATGCCGACCCAGGACCGCGGCCGGCATCCCGCGGAGCACGAGTTCCTGGTGAACTTCTTCCCGATCGAGGGCGACCGGGTCATCGCGTGCATGGGCTCGTGGGGCCTGGAAATGCCGCGGACGGCCGACGCCTTCGGCGAGTCGGCCCGCCGGGTCCGGACGCCGCTGTTCGCCGCCGCGATGGACCGGTGCACGCCCACCTCGGAAGTGCATCTGACCCGGTCCACCGGCAATCGGTGGCGGCGGTACGACCGCTGGGCGAACCCGCCGCGAGGTCTCGCGTTCGTCGGCGACTCGATCTGCGCGTTCAATCCGTTCTACGCGCAGGGCATCAGTTCCGCGTCCGGGTCGGCACTGCTGCTGCGCGAGCATCTCGCCCGCGCCACCAGCCTCGACGCGGGCTTCTCCGCGCGATTCCTTGCCGCACAGCAGGATCTTCTGCAGGTGCCGTGGACCCTGGCGATGGCTCGCGACCGGGGTTACGAGTGCGCGGAGGGCACCGAGCGGCTGTCCGAGCGGAAACGCCGCCTCCTCGCGGCCGTCTCCGCCCCGGCGTTCAGCCTCATCGTCGGGGCCGCCCGGGAGGACGACGTCGTCGACGAGCATTTCGCCAAGGTGTTCAACCTCGACGAGTCGCTGGGCGAGATGATGCGCAATCCGCGCGTGCTCGCCGGGCTCGCCCGCTACTGCGTTCGCTCGGTGCTGGGCCGGCACCGGGTGCCCTACGGTTTCGATCCGCACGTCGAGCCGCCCGCCACCGACTATTCTCCGGCCGCGGTCGCGGGATGAGCGCCGTCTGCGGGCCGGACGCGGAGGCGGTCACCCGGCGGCTCGGGTTCGACTGCCACGACGTCAGCCCAGTGGTCTCTGTCCGGGTGCCGTGGGAGCTCGCGCATTGGACGATGCCGCTGCTCGAGGTGCTGATCGTCGGCGGCGCCGTTTTCGCTCTGTGGCACGCCGTGCGCCGCTACCGCGCGGGCGATCCGGTCAACCTGGCGCTGTGGTGGGCCTCGCTGGTGTATCTCGTCGTCACCGAACCGCCGCTGTATTTTCCCGAATGGTTCGGCCTCGACCGGCTGTACGGGTTCATCTTCGCGCACAACCGGTTCACCGTGCAGTTCATGGGAGACCGGCTGCCGCTCTACATCGTGGCGTTCTATCCGGTGATCAGCCAGCTCGCCTACGAGCTCGTGCGGTCGCTCGGGATCTTCCGCCGCCGCGGCCCGCTGGCCGGGGCGGTCGCCGTCGCGTTCGCCTGCCAGGTCTTCTACGAGGTTTTCGACCAGGTGGGCCCGCAGCTCGGGTGGTGGGCCTGGAACCCGGCCAACCGCATCGTCAACCAGCCGGCGCTGGCTTCGGTTCCGATGACCAGCATGCTGTTGTTCGCTTCGGTTTCGATGGCGGCCATGACCTACCTGGTGGTGCGTTTCACCGGCGGCCGCCGCGGTTGGCGGCTGGTGCCGCGCATTCTCGCGGCGGGCGTCCTCACCCCGTTCACCATGGCAGTCGCTGGTCTCCCCTCGAGCCTGTTCGGCGGCGACCATCCCGACCCGACGGCGCAGGCCTGGGTGCTCGGCGTGGAACTTGCCCTGGTCTGGCTCGCCGGCGCGGGGCTCGTCGTGGCACAGCTGCGCTCCGGTGAGCGCGGAACGGACGAGCCGCTCTCGGTTTTCGGCCGGTACTACCCGGCGATTTACCTGCTCGGGATGGCGGTGTGCTGGATCGGGGCCTTGCCCGCCTACCTCGGAGCCCGAGACGGGGTCACCAGCGCCGGAACCCCGATCGGGAGCGGGCCGTACGCGCTCGCCTGTTTCGTCGCCGCCGGTTTGCTGCTGGCCGCGCAGCGCGCAGCCGCTCGCCGGGACGCGCCCGTCGCTCGTTGACCTGCGGCCTCGTCTGGGACGATGGGCGCCATGGGGTACCACGGATGGCAGGGCGACCCGCCGGGAGCCGAGGACGAGGCACGCCGCCGGATCGTGCAGGCGGCGATCGCGTGCATCGACCGCGCCGGGCTGGCCAAGACCAACCTGTCCCACATCGCGGCGGAAGCGGGCGTGACCCGGCAGACCGTGTACCGCTACTTTCCCAGCCTGGCCGAGATCCTGCGCGCCGTCGCCCACGCGGGCGCCGACGAGTTCGCCGAACGGATGCGGCGGCACCTGTCCGCGTTCGACAGCCCGGTCGAGGTCGCCGTCGAATCCGTCGTCTTCGCGGTCCGCAGCCTGCCCGACGAGCCTTATCTCGGTTTGCTCCTGCAGGCCGGGGAAGCCGACTACTTCACGGCCGGAACCGCCACGCCGCCGTCGTTCTCCCTGGGCGCGCGGATCCTGCGCGACACCGAGGTGGACTGGTCGGCCGCCGGGGTGCGCACTGACGCCGAACTCGAAGAACTCGCCGAGATCCTGATGCGGCTGTTCATGTCGTTCCTGCAATACCCCTCGACGCCCCCGGCGACCGACGACGAACTGCGCGGGATGGTGCGCCGCTGGATCGGCCCGGCACTGCGCGGGTGATCCCGGCACGGCGTCGGGCGTCCACAAAGGACGCCGTCGGTCCGGTCAGGACCAGGTGACCGGAGGCTCGTGCACCCCGAGGTAAACCTCGCAGTCGCCGAGGGGGTCGTCAGCCTGGACCTCGGTCAAGGCCCTGGCCGGTGCGCTCGCCCGCCGTGCTCCGGACGCGGGCGCCGGCGGTGGTGGGTTCGGGGATGTGCTCGTGTCAGCAGTGGCGTCAGCGCGACCCGAAGGTGCCCGGTTGTCACGGCAGTCGCATACACCCCCGCGCTTGCGGGTAGTGCTTCAAGACGGCCGACGACGCTGTGCTGGCTGTGGAAGCTCGTGCGAAGGGAACGGTGAACGTGAACATCAACAAGCTGCTGTACCGGCCGATGGGCATGCTGTTCGGCGTGCTGGGCGGTCTGGCCGCCAACGCGGCGTTCGAACGAGCGTGGAAGGTGATCGCCGGCACCAAAGAGGCGCCCACCCCCCTGCAGAAGGACCGGGGCTGGGGCGAGGTGCTCTTGGCGGCGTCCGTCCAGGGAGCGATCTTCGGCCTGGTCAAGGCGGCGGTCGACCGGGGCGGCGCGACCGGCTACGACAAGCTCACCGGGCAGTGGCCCGGGGACACCGACAAGCACGACAGCGCCTGAGATCCGCGGCACCGCTGCCGCGAGCTCAGCGGACTTCAGCGCGCGGCAGTGTGCCGGGGGTGCGCAGCGGATACCCGGAGGGTGTCGGTGCGCCGTTCGAGGAAGAGGTCCGGATGGACGAGGTGGGCGAGGTTCGCCGGGCTGCGGTCCCGTTGCACGAACCGACGGAGCTGGAGCCGCTGCTGGACCGGATCGGCGACGCTCGTTACGTGCTGCTCGGCGAAGCGTCGCACGGCACTTCGGAGTTCTACTGGTGGCGCGCGGAAATCACGCGGCGGCTGATCGCCGAACAGGGCTTCTCCTTCGTCGCGGTGGAGGGCGATTGGCCGGATTGCCACCGGCTGCACTGCTGCGTGTCGGGTGCGCCGGGCGTCCCGAAGGACCCGGCGCAGGTGCTGTGGGAGTTCGACCGGTGGCCGCGGTGGATGTGGGCCAACGAGGAGGTCGCCGAGTTTGCGCGCTGGCTGCGCGAGTTCAACGCGGCCCGTTCGGCCGGGCGTCCGCCGGTCGGGTTCCACGGCCTCGACGTCTACAGCCTCTGGGACTCTTTGCGCGCGGTGCTCGGCTACCTGCGGCAGCACCGGCCGGAGCACGTTGACCGCGCTTTGGCCGCGTGGCGCTGTTTCGAGCCGTACGAGCAGCAGCCGCAGCGGTACGCGAGGGCCAGCGCGATCGTGCCGGACGGCTGCCAGGACGAGGTCGTGGCGCTGCTGGCCGAACTGCGCCGCGCGAGGGACGGCTCGTCGCCGCCCGGGCTGGACGCGGGCTTCGTCGCCCGGCAGAACGCCGAGGTCGTGGCCGGCGCCGAACGCTACTACCGCGAACTGGTGCGCGGCGATCGGCGGTCCTGGAACGTCCGCGACCGGCATCTCGCCGACACTCTCGACCGGCTCGTGCGGGCATACGGCCCCAAGGCCAAAGCGGTCGTGTGGGCGCACAACACCCACGTCGGGGACGCCCGCGCCACGGACATGGCCGCGGCCGGAATGCTGAACCTCGGGCAGCTGGTGCGCCAGCGGCACGCGCGAGAAGGCGTGGTCACCGTCGGATTCGGCAGTCACCGCGGTTCGGTGATCGCGGGCGAACGCTGGGGTGCGTCGCCGCGCCGGGTAACCGTCCCTCCGGCGCGCGAGAACAGTCTCGAAGGGCTGCTGCACCAAGCCGTGCCCGACGACCACACGCTCTTCGTCTTCCCGGACCAGCCCTCCGGCTGGGCCGACCAGCTCCGCGGCCACCGCGCGATCGGCGTGGTCTACCGACCGGACTCGGATCGCGGCCACTACGTGCCCACCGTTCCGGCCCGCCGCTACGACGCCTTCGTCCACTGCGATTCCAGCAGCGCGCTGACCCCCTTGCACCCGCTCGAGGACGAACTGGTCCCAGCGGAGGCCGAGACGTATCCGAGCGGACAGTAAGTCCAGGAACGACGCTTCCGGCCGCCGGTCCGCTGGGTATCGGAGACGCGAGTTGTGGGTATCCGACCGCGCACAGACCTTTGCCGCTCAGGAGACGACATGCGCTACCAGTCCGCCGGTCCCGCGACGAGCCGAGCGCCCCGCCGTTCGTGGCTTCGGATTTTCGGGGTCGGCCTGCTGTTGTGGGTGCTGACGGTCGTCGTCACGTTCGCGACCGGCAACCCCAATCTGGTGCCGACGCTGGTCCTGCTGGGCAGCTTCCTCGTGCCCGTCACCTTTGTCGCCTGGGCGTTCGGGCGGCAGCACAGCGGCGAGGTGACCGCGGAGCTGCTGCTGAACACGTTCGTCACCGGCGGCGTGCTCGGGGTGCTGGGCGCTTCGCTGCTGGAAACCTACCTACTGCACCCGTCGCCCGGCCTGTTCTTCGGGGTCGGTCTGGTCGAGGAGGCCGTGAAACTCGCCGCTCTGGCTTTCCTCACCCGCCGCCTGACCCGCAAATTCGCCGTGGACGGCATGATTCTGGGTGCTGCGGTCGGCTTCGGCTTCGCCGCTTTCGAATCGGCTGGCTACGCCTTCACAGCATTGTTCACCGAGCACGGCCTCTCGCTGGTCGATCTGGTCCAGACGGAAATCCTGCGCGGCCTCCTGGCACCGGTCGGCCACGGACTGTGGACCGCGATCCTCGGAGGAGTGCTGTTCTCCGCAAGCGACCATCGGCACTTCGCGCTCACGCGCCGCCTGCTCTTGTCGTACCTCGGCGTCTCGGTGCTGCACGCCCTGTGGGACTCCATGCACGGCATTGCCCTGACCCTCACGCTGCTGCTGACCGGCACCCCGACGCAATCCCAGCTGCTTCAGGAGGGCTATCAAGTACAGCCGACTCCCTTGCAAGCCAACCTCTTCACGATTTTGAGCTGGGGCGGCCTGGCTGTACTGGCTTTGGTCGGCGTGGCATGGCTGCTCCTGGAACGCCGCGGCGCTAGCCGGGGCACGCAGTCCGGGGTGCTGTGGCGAGTGCCGACTGTCCGAATGTGACACTGCCGCTCGGACCGCAGTGCGCGAGCGAAACTCCGCGCTCAGTACGGTCGCGCGGTCAGTCCTCGGTGAGGTCTTCGGACGGCCAGCGGGTAAGGAACGCGCCGAGTGCGTCGTCGATGAGCTTGCCTTGTTCCGTCGGTTCGTGCCCGGGGCCGAAGTGCTCGCTGAATGCGTCGCCCACGACGTCGATCATGGCTTCTTGCTGGTCGAGCGTGGGTTTATCCTGCACCCGAAATGCGGCCAACAGTTCAGGGTCGTGCTTCTCCAGCAGGCTGGTCACGATCGGCTGGAACCGGTTGCGGAGGCTGTCCAACACCGTGCTCGCTCGTGCCTCTGGCCTGTTCGTGTTCATGCCGACCCTGTCGTGTTAACCGTGGCGTCCTTGCCGACGTAGCTGCACTGCGGAATGTTCAGTGACACCGGCTGCGAACTGCCCGTGCGGGGCAGCTCGCAGCCGGTGGATGTCGTGTCAGCTCTGTCAGGGCAGGCAGAGGGTGGCGAGTCCTATTCCCGGCCAGCGTCAGCAGGAACAGCCACGTGCTTTGCCGCGGCTGGCGGATGCCTCGCCCGGCCGCAGGCAAACCCTCGCGATCATCCGCTCGGGTCAGCGAGGCTGATCAGCCCACCACTTCTGCCCGCTTTCCGGCAACGTCTGGATCGGGTCGTAATACGGGTACTTCCGCTGCAATGCCTCCCGGTCCTCGTGTTCGATCCCGGTCCGGTAATTCTTCGTCCAGTACGAAATCCCCAGATCCCGGTCGTACTCCGCCACCTGGTGCACCCACCGTTTCCCCACATAAGGAACATCGCACACGATCCGCGGCGTCGCATACCCCGGCAAGTAGCCCATGATCGAATGCTGCAATTCCTGCGCTTCCCACACGGCGACCCGCCAATGCTCCGCATTGGGAATCATGTCGCACATGTAGAAGTAGTACGGCAGAATATTGGCCTCGCCCTGCAAAGCGAAGCAAAGATCCAACAGCGCGGCCGGAGTTGCGTTGACCCCGCGCATCAGAACGCCCTGGTTCCGCACATCCCGCACGCCGACCTGCAAGGCCGTCCTCGCCGCCTCCGCGACCAGCGGCGTCACCGACTGTGCGTGGTTCACGTGCGTGTGGATGGCCAGGTTCACCCCGCGCGCCTGGGCCGTCAGGGCGACCCGCTGCAAGCCCTCGGTGACCTTCGGCTGGAGCCAGTGCTGGGGGAGCGCCGCGAGCGCCTTCGTGGCGAGGCGGATGTCGCGCACCGTCTCGATGTCCATCAGGCGCATCAGGAACGACTCCAGCTGCGGCCACGGCACGTTGGCCACGTCGCCGCCGGAGACCACTACGTCGCGCACTCCGGGGGTGCGCTTGAGGTAGTCGATCATCGCGTCCTGGCGGTCGACCGGCTTGAGCGCGAGCTTGTGCTTCTCGACCTGTTCGGTCGAGTTGCCGACGAGGTCCATCCGGGTGCAGTGCCCGCAGTACTGCGGGCAGGTCGAGATCATCTCGGCCAGCACCTTGGTCGGGTAGCGGTGGGTGAGCCCCTCGACCACCCACATCTCCGCCTCGTGCAGCGAGTCGCGTTCGGCGTGCGGGTGGCTCGGCCACCGTTCGTGCCGGTCGCTGCGCACCGGGAGCATGTAGCGGCGGATCGGGTCGGCGTGGAACGCCTCGGTGACCTTCGCCGGGTCGGTGCCCGCGTGCGGGGCCATCGTGTTGATCATCTGCGGCGGCAGCAGCATCGACATCGTGGCCATCTCGCGCTGGTCGGCGAGCAGGTCCTCGTAGAACCGGTCCTCCAGCAGGTCGCCCATCAGCGCCCGCAGCTGCTTGACGTTGCGCACGCAGTGCACGCGCTGCCACTGCGCGTCCCGCCATTCTGCCTCGGTCACGTCGTGCCAGCCGGGGAAGCGGCGCCAGTCGGGTTCCACCAACTCGGCGCGGACGTACTCGTACGGCTGGTCGAAGGCGGCGGCAGTCGGCACAGGTTCCTGGATCGCAGTCATCTGTACTCCTAGTCGTCGGGAACGCGTGAAAATATCCTGCCATAACGTTAGTCGACCGTAAATCTTTCTGCATGATGACCCGGTCTGCCCTGCTCGGAAGGGCAGGCGAGAGACTCGGGGCGTGAACGACAGCACGACGCTCCTGCTCGGCGGCCGCCTCTACACCCCGTCCTCGCCGGACGCCACCGCGATGGCGGTCTCCGGCGGCACCGTGGTGTGGGTCGGCCAGGACGCTCCGGCCCGCGCGCTGCACCCGGACGCCGAGGTGGTCGACCTGGGCGGGGCGTTCGTCGCGCCGGCGTTCGTGGACGCGCACGTGCACGCCACCTCCACCGGCCTGCACCTGACCGGCCTCGACCTGACCTCCGTGCGCAGCTCCGCCGAACTGCTCGCCGCGGTGCGCGAAGCCGTCGTTCCCGGGCAGGTCCTGCTCGCGCACGGCTGGGACGAGTCGTCCTGGACCGAGCAGCGGCTGCCGAGCCGCGCCGAACTGGACGACGCCGCCGGTGACACGCCCGTCTACCTGAGCCGCGTCGACGTCCACTCCGCCCTGGTGTCGAGCGCGCTGGTCAAGCTCGCGCCGGGCGTCGAATCCGCCGCCGGATGGTCCGCCGACGGCCCGCTCACCCGCGACGCCCACCACCGCGTCCGAGGCGCGGTCCGCGACGCGGTCACCCGGCCGCAGCGCCAGGCGGCCCAGCGCGCGTTCCTCGAGACGGCCGCCGCGCGCGGGATCGTGTCGGTGCACGAATGCGCGGGCCCGGACATCTCCGGCGAGGAAGACTTCGCCGACCTCCTCGCACTGGCCGACCCGAGCCTGCCCGAGGTCGTCGGCTACTGGGGCGAACTCAACGGCCTCGAGACCGCCCGCCGCCTCGGCGCGCACGGGGTCGCCGGAGACCTGTTCGTGGACGGGGCCCTCGGCTCCCGCACCGCGGCCCTCACCTCGCCGTACTCGGACGAGCCCGGCACCTCCGGCTCTCTCTACGCCGACGCCGGGGTCATCGCCGACCACCTGGTCGCCTGCACCGAAGCCGGGCTGCAGGCGGGGTTCCACGTCATCGGCGACGCCGCCGTGGGCGAAGTGGTCGAGGGATTCCGGCTCGCCGAGAAGCAGGTCGGCCAGCGGCCCCTCGCCGCGTGCCACCACCGGCTGGAGCACCTGGAAATGGTCACTGCGGAGCAGGCGCGCGCACTCGCCGGATGGGGCGTCGTCGCGTCCGTGCAGCCGTTGTTCGACGAAGCCTGGGGCGGCGACTCCGGCATGTACTCCGAACGGCTCGGCGCCCGGGCGACAGCACTGAACCCGTTCGCACAGCTCGCGGCGGAAGGAGTCGTGCTCGCTTTCGGCAGCGACGCGCCGGTGTGCGCGGTCGACCCGTGGGCGGCGGTCCGCGCGGCCGTGCACCACCACACTCCCGAAGCGCGCCTCTCCGCTCGCGCCGCCTTCACCGCCCACACCCGTGCCGGGCACCGCGCTGCGGGCGTCAACGACGGTGTGACCGGCAGCCTTGTCCCCGGCGCGCCCGCGCACTACGCGATCTGGGACGCGGCCGACCTCGTCGTAGCGACGGCCGACAGCCGCGTGCAGCGCTGGTCCACCGACCCGCGTTCGGGCGTGCCGCCGCTGCCGAGGCTGGAGCCGGGCACGCCGTTGCCGCGCTGCCTGCGCACCGTCCGCGGCGGCACGGTCATCTACGACGAGTTCACACCGGCCGCTTAGAGTTCCGGGTGTGGCAGTGAGCGTGGCGGGCGCCGAATCGGGCGTTCCGCACAAGACCAAGCGAAAGCGGGCGTGGAAGCCCTGGCTCGCGCGCGTCGCGGCGACGGCGGCGACGGGCTACGGCTACTACCTCAGCTTCGCGCCGCGCCCGCTGTGGTGGCTGGCCCCGATCGCGTTCGCCGCGTTCGCGCTGGTCCTTCGTGGACGGTCGTTCCGCGGCGCGTTCGGGTACGGCTTCGTGTTCGGCATGGCGTTCTTCGTGCCGCTGCTGGTGTGGCTGCAGGACTTCCTCGGCCGCGACTTCGGGCCGCTGCCGTGGCTGGCGCTGTCGTTCGCGCTGTCCCTCTACTTCGGACTCGCCGGGTTCCTGATCCGCGTCGTCTCCCGGCTGCCTCTCGCGCCGCTCTGGGGCGCGCTGGTCTTCGTCGCGCTCGAAACGCCGCGCGCGTGGTTCCCGCTCGGCGGTTTCCCGTGGGGCCGCGTCGCGTTCAGCCAGCCCGAGGGCGCGTTCCTGTCGCTGGCATCGGTCGGCGGCGCGCCGCTGGTCGGCCTCGCCGTCGTGCTCACCGGTTTCGGCCTGGCCGCGGTCGTCGCCCGGCTCTGGCGCACGCGTAAAGCCTGGGACCGCGCGCTCGTGTGGCCGGCCGTGCTCACCGTGCTGCCCGCCGCGGCCGGGCTCGCGGTGTGGCCGACGATCGGAACGGAGGCGCAGAACGGTTCGCTCACCGTCGCTTCCGTGCAGGGCAACGCGCCGGACATCGGCCTGGACCTGCAGGGGCAACGCGGAGTGCTGCGCGCCAACGCCCTCGCCGAGAGCGCCCGCCTGCTGCAGAAAGTCCACTCTGGACAGGCGCCGAAGCCGGATCTGCTGCTGTGGCCGGAAACCTCGACCCCGCTCGAGGGCGACGACCCGGGCGTCGACCAGATGGTTTCGGCCTTCGGCTCTCCCGCGATCATCGGCGCGCTCGTGCGGACCCCGGACGGGGCGGCGGAGAACTCCGCGGTCGTCTGGGATCCGAACACCGGCCCGGGGCAGCGTTACGTGAAAAAGGATCTGGTGCCGTTCGGCGAGTACGTGCCCGCCCGCGCCGTCGCCCGGCTGGTGACGCCGTTCATCGACGACACCCGCGACATGCGTCCCGGCGACGGCTCCAACGCCGCGCTGTCGGTCGCGGGCGCCAAGGTCGGCGTGTTCATCTGCTACGAATCGGCGTTCGACGGTCCGGCTCGCGACGCGACCGCCGCAGGCGGCGAGCTGCTCGTCGTGCCGACGAACAACGCCTGGTACGGACCGGGGGAGATGAGCTACCAGCAGCTGGCGATGGCGCGGCTGCGCGCGGTCGAACACGGGCGCGCGGTGGTGGTGTCGGCGGTGTCCGGGGTGAGCGCGTTCGTCGCCCCGGACGGGACGATCACCAGCTCCACCGGCCTTTTCACGGCGGATGCCCTGGTCGGGCGCGTGCCGCTGCGCACGCAGACTACGCTGTCGGATCGAATCGGTGCGTGGACGGAGTACGGACTGCTGGCGTTGGCGATCGCGGGTGTCGCCGGCGGGTTCGTGCTCCGTTTTCGCACCCGGCGCGGCACGGCGGCGCCGACGGGGACCACAGCAGGGGAAGCGGCGGGCTGACCCGCCGGATGCGGAGGAGACGGATGGCGCAGGCGCCGCGGGGGGCCGAAACGATCGAACCGGTGCTGGTGGTGATCCCGACCTACAACGAGCGGGACAACCTCGCCCCGGTGCTGGACCGGCTCCACAAGGCACTCCCGGACGTCGACGTGCTCGTCGTCGACGACGGCAGCCCGGACGGCACCGGCGAGCTGGCCGACGAGCGCGCGGCCGCGGACAAGCGGGTGCACGTGCTGCACCGCACCGCGAAGGAAGGTCTCGGCAAGGCCTACATCGCGGGGTTCCATTGGGGGATGGAGCGCGGCTACGCGACGTTCGTGGAGATGGACGCCGACGGCTCGCACGCGCCGGAGGACCTGCCGCGGCTGCTGGACGCGGTCGGCGACGCGGACCTGTCGATCGGGTCGCGGTACGTGCCCGGCGGCAGCACGGTGAACTGGCCGCTGCGCCGGACGCTGCTCTCGCGAGGGGCGAACCTGTACTCGCGGATCGCGCTGGGGATCAAGGTGGCGGACATGACCGCCGGGTTCCGCGCGTACCGCCGTCCGGTGCTGGAGAAGCTGGCGCTGAACGAGGTCGCCTCGCACGGCTACTGCTTCCAGATCGACCTCACGCGCCGCACCGCGGACGCCGGGTTCGACATCGTCGAGGTGCCGATCACCTTCACCGACCGGGAAATCGGCGTGTCGAAGATGAGCGGCGGGATCATGTCCGAGGCGTTCTTCCGGGTCGCGGAGTGGGGCGTGCAGCGCCGCCTGGCCCAGCTGAAGAGGCTGCTGGGCCGAGGCTGACCGGCTGCTAGCCCAGGACGCGGTAGGTGAGGTGTTCGGCGCGCGGCGTCGACACCGCACCGAGCGGCTCCAGCCGCACCGGTCCGGGATTTCCCTGGGGGAACAACGGCGTTCCGTCGCCGAGGACGATCGGCGCGAGGTGGATCCGCAGCACGTCCGCCAATCCCGCGTGCAGGACCTGCGACGCGATCGATCCGCCGCCGCCCACGGTGACGTCTTTTCCGCCCGCGGCAGCGCGAGCCTGCTCGACCGCGCTCGCGAGGCCGTCGGTGACGAACCGGAACCGCTCGCCCAGCCGGGTTTTTTCCGGCCGCGCATGGGTGACGACGAACACCGGCACCGCGGGGACCCGGTCCTCGCCCTCGCCGTAGCCGTCCACGTCGGGCCAGCCGTTCGGGCCGTCCACGACGTCGAACATGGTGCGGCCCATGACGACCGCACCGGTTTCGGTGAACGAGCGGTGCAGGATCTCCGAGTCGCGCGGCGTCGGGTCGGACACCCAGGCGTGCAGCGGTTCGCCGCCGACGCCGAGTCCGTGTTCGGGCCCGGCTCCCGGGGCGGTGACGTAGCCGTCCAGCGACATCGAGATGTCCACGACCACCCGGCTCGCTTCCGGCCGGTCCGCCGCGCGCGCGAGTTCGTCGAGCCGGTCCATCGAATCGCGGACGCCGCGTTCCATTCCGCTCGCGACCATGGCGTCGCGGGTCTCGACGCTGGGGAAGACCGACCGGGTCCGCAGCCGCGTCCGGCCGTCGACGTCCTCGAAGGTCAGCGTTTGCAGGCTGACGTTGCCGGGCGCGCCCTCGTACTCGAAGGTCTGGACGATCCGCTCGGCTCTGTCCACGGCGTGGAAGACGCCGCGGAACACGTGCTCGCTGCCGTCGGGAGCGACGTGCACGTAGCGGTACGCCCCGCCGGAGTGCGCGGCGAACTCGAGGATCCGCATCTCGACGTCGCGCGGACCGAGCCAGCGGGTGAGCAGGCCGGGGTCGGTGTGCGCGCGGAACAGCTGAGCGGGCGTCGCGTCGAATTCGCGGACGACCTCGATGAACGGGCTGCCGGGCTGGGCGGTGATGGTGGTCGGGTTCGCGGTCATCGGTCCTGCTCCTTGGTCTCTTCGAGAAGGCTGTCGAGGCGGCGGTATTCGCGTTCGCGGGTCAGCCGGTAGGTGTCGATCCAGCTGGTCAGCTCTTCGAGAGCGGCCGCGTTGAGGTGGCACGGGCGGCGCTGGCCGTCGCGGCTGCGCGTGATGAGCCCGGCCGCCTCCAGCACCTGGACGTGCCGCGACACGGCTTGCTTCGTCACCGGGAACGGCTCGGCCAGTTCGTTCACGGTCGCTTCTCCGCGCGACAGCCGGGCGATCAGCGCGCGCCGGATCGGGTCGCCCAGCGCGGTGAACGCCCGGTCCAGCCGGTCCTCGACGTTGTCAACGGGCATCTTTATCAACCGATCTCTTTATCAAGCGGTACGTTGACAATAAGCCCGTCGCGTCGCGGGAGCAAGAGGGGAAACGGGATTCAGCGGACCTTGCGCACCGAGGTCGTCTCGACGTCGGCCGCCGCACCGCTCGCCGCGACCGGCCTGAGCGGCGGGATTGGCTGCCCGGCCTCGTCGACCAGTACGGAGTGGTCTTCGCCGGGGGAGAAGGCGTGCCGCTCGCCCCACTGCCGGAGGGCGACGACGACGGTGAACAGGTCCCGTCCGGCCGGGGTGAGCGAGTAGACCTGCCGTTTGCCCGACTCGGCGGTCCGCCGGTCCAGGACGCCGCGTTCGACCAGGCGGCGCAGCCGGTCGGCGAGGATGTTGCGGGCGATGCCGGTGCGGTGCTGGAAGTCGGTGAACGCCCGCGCGCCGTCCATCGCGTCGCGGACGATCAGCAGGCTCCACCGGTCGCCGACGAGGTCCAGAGTGCGGGCCACTGGGCACGACGGGTCGGTCCAGGCCGGGGTGTCGCCCACGATCAGGTGCCTCCTCGATGAGTTGCTCTTTGAAACCATTCTGCCGTACGGTGCAATCAGTTGCAATTCGCTACTGATTGGGGGAGTCATGGGCCTCACCACCGGCCGCCGGACAGTGTTCGCCGCCGTGTGCGCGGTCGCTGTCGCGAGCATCTACGCCGCTCAGCCTGTGCTGGCAGAAATCGGCCCGGACCTGGGCGTGCCGGACGCTGATCTGGGCTGGATCGTCGCCGCCGGACAGCTCGGCTATCTGGCCGGACTCGCCGCGTTGGTGCCGCTGGGCGATCTCGTCGACCGGCGCAAGCTCATCGCCGCGCACCTGCTGCTGACCGCCGTCGGCGCCGCGCTGGCCGCGGTCGCCGCACAAGCCTGGCTGCTGCTGACCGGACTAGCGCTCGCCGGCCTCTTCGCGGTGGTCGTGCAGACGACAGTCGCCTACGCCGCCGCTCTGTCGACGCCCGAGGAACGCGGACGCACCCTCGGCGTCGTGACCTCGGGTGTGGTCATCGGCATCCTCGGCGCACGGGTCGCCGCCGGCGCACTGGCCGAACTGTGGGGTTGGCGCAGCGTCTACGTCGCGCTCGCGGTACTGCTGGTGACGCTCGCCGGTGTCGTACTTAAGACGATGCCGCCGGATCCGCGTCGCGACGGCACCACGTATCGGCAGGTGCTGACTTCGCTCGGCGGCCTGTTCCGCGAGCCGCTGTTCCTCTCACGAGGGCTGATCGCGTTCTTCCTGTTCGCATCGTTCGGCACGCTGTGGAGCGGTCTGTCGCTGCCGCTCGCCGCGGACCCGTGGAACCTGAGCACCGCGCAGATCGGCTTGTTCGGGCTGGTCGGTCTGGCCGGCGCGCTGGGCGCCGCCCGCGCCGGACGCTGGGCCGACCGCGGATGCGCGAGCCTCGTCACCGGGGGAGCGCTGATCCTGCTGACGGCGTCCTGGCTGGCGGTCGGCCAGCCGTCGCTGTGGCTGCTGGGGCTGGGCGTGCTGGTGCTCGATTTCGCCGTGCAGGCGGTGCACGTCAGCAATCAGCACCTGCTCACCGCGGCGCATCCCGACCGCACCAGCAGCGTCATCGGCGGCTACATGATCTTCTACTCGCTCGGCTCCGCCCTGGGCGCGGCCACGACCACGGCGGCGTTCGCGACGGCGGGCTGGACCGGTTCGAGCGTCTTGGGCGCGGCGTTCGCCGGGTGCGCGTTCGCGGTCTGGGCGGCAGCGAGGTTCGCCCGGGGTCGGGCGGAGGTCCGGGCTTGTTCGGCCTCCTGAGCCCGCCGCGAAGGCGACGCGGACGCGGAACGGCCCCCGCGGGGGGAGGTCGCGGGGGCCGTTCCTGTTCGGTGGTGGGAGCCAGCTACTGGCCGAGGCTCAAGCGGACCGGCTGGTCCGGCGTCCCTTGAGCTCGGCGAGACGTTCGTTCAGCAGGTCCTCGAGCTCGGGGATGGAGCGGCGCTCCAGCAGCATGTCCCAGTGCGTCCTGGGGGGCTTGACCTTTTTTTGCTCGGGCTGCCCGCCGTCGACGATCTCGGATTCGCTGCCGTGCAGGCGGCACTCCCACACCGTCGGGATCTCGGCGTCGTCGGAGAACGGCACCTCGAACTCGTGGTTCTTGGGGCAGGAGTAGCGCACGGTACGGCGCGGAGCGAGATCGTGATTGCGGTCGGTCTCGTAGCTGACCGCTCCCAGCCGGCTTCCACGGAGAACACGGTCGGCCATAGTGGGATTCCTTTCAGTCAGCTCCGGGTGGAGCCAGGGTGATGCTCACCCTATGCAACGAACACAGTGCCCGAGAGATTCCCGGCACGCCATGTCACTGCTCACGATGAGCTGCGTCACCCGTGGTCTTCAGCTTCCTCCAGAGGGAGTCGTTTCGCCCTCTGACGTGACGCGGATACCGCCTTCTTAGTGCGGATATCCCCCAGTCGGGCTAGTTAGGTTAGCGTTAGGGCAACCGTAACTGACCGTGCTGGGCGGCAGCGGGTCCCAGATCCCCCGAGCGGAAGTGAAGGCGGCACAGTACCTGATAACGGACCGTGACCGTTTCGGCATCAGACCGTGCTGAAGCTGAAGATTCAACTACAGAGTGTTCGGTATCAGCCACCACCACGGTGTCCCCCTCGCGGAGAATCACGTCGTCGCGGACCCGCGCGTTGAACCGGCCGGGCAGCCCGCACCAGCAGAGCACCTCGACCTGGACCGGCTGGAGCTCGTCGGCGATTTCGAACAGCCGGGCCGCTCCGGGGAACAGCCGGCTGCGGAAGTCGGTCGCGATGCCGAAGCAGTACACGTCGATGCCGGCCTCGTCGGCGAGTTCGGCGAGCTGGTCGACCTGGTCGGGGGAGAGGAACTGCGCCTCGTCCACGATCACGTAGTCCACGTGCTGCCCGCGCGCCCACTGCTCGCGCACCAGATCCCGCAGGTCGGTGCCGGTCGCGACCTCGGTCGCCCGCCGCGCGATGCCGATCCGGCTGGTGATCTGCGGCGCGCCGGACCGGTCGTGGCGGACCAGCACCAGGCCGCGCCGCCCCTGGCGCGCGTGGTTGTGGTCGATCTGCAGCGCCAGCGTCGACTTCCCGCAGTCCATCGGGCCGTAGCAGAACTTCAGCCGTCCCCGCGCGGGACCGTTGCGCCGGGCCCCGGCGGGCGGGGCCGCGGAAAGCGCGTCGGTGGGGTCGTCGAGCACAACGTCGTCTGCAGCGGTCACGACGACCGACCCTATCGGGGCCTCACAGCACCTCCGGCGGACGGTTGCCGGCGGCCGCGATCGCGCGCCGCACCGGCACCAGCGCGACGAACACGAACCCGAGCACGAAGAACACCACGAGCGCGACGATCGCCAGCCGGAACGACCCGGTCGCCTGCCCGACGCCGGCGAACACCAGCGGCCCGAGCCACGACGTGCCCTTCTCGCCGACGACGTAGAGCGAGTAGTACTGCGCGTCCTTCCCCGCCGGGATCATCTGGCTGAACAGCGACCTGGCCAGCGCGTTCGTCCCGCCCAGCACCAGCCCGATGCCGATCGCCACGGCGAAGAACTGCAGCGGCTGCTTCGGCTGTACGAAGTACGCCCCGCCGAGGACCACGACCCAGAGCACGAGACTGACCAGGATCGTCCGCTTCGCGCCCAGTCGTCGCGCGAGCAGGCCGTGCAGGACGCCGCCCGCGTAGGCGAGGAACTGGATCACCAGCACCGTGATGATCAACACCTCGTCGGAGAACCGCAGCTCGTCCTTCCCGTACTGCGCCGAGACCGTGACGACGGTGTTGATCCCGTCCGCGAAAAGCAGGTAGCTGCCGAGGAAGGCGAGCGTGAGCGGATACGCCTTCGCCTCGCCGAGCGTCTGGCGCAGCTCGCCGAAACCGGCCCGCAGCACCGAGACGCCGCGCGCGGTCGCGGTCGGCACGTGGACGCGGGGGAGCCGGCGCAGGGTCGGGACAGTGAACACGGCCCACCAGATGCCCGAGGTGAGAAAGCAGATCCGGACCGCGAGACCGGTGTCGATGCCGAGGGATTCGCGGCTGAGGTAGAAGGCGAGCTGCAGCGCGAGCGCGAGCCCGCCCCCGAGGTAGCCGAACGCCCAGCCCTTGGCCGAGACGTCGTCGCGCTCGTCCGGCGTCGCGATGTCCACCAGGAACGAGTAGTAGACGACCAGCGAACCGCCGTACCCGATGTTCGCGAGGACGAACAGCGCCGCGCCCAGCTGCCAGTCCGAACCGGCCATGAAGAACATCAGCGCCGACGCCGCCGCGCCGAGCACGGCGAACCAGCCGAGGATCTTGCGCTTGTTGCGGCTGCGGTCGGCCACCGCGCCCGCGATCGGCAGCACCAGAACCTGCACCACGGTCGCCACCGACAGCAGGTAGCCCCACAGCGATCCGGCGGGGAAGTGGAGGCCGAACAGCGACACGTCGCAGTGGTTGAGCTTGTCGTCGGCTCCGGCCGCGTTGAGGCAAGCCCTGTCCCCGTTAAGGGTGATGTTCTGCTTCGCGTCCGCCGCCGCAACGGAGCTCATGTACAGCGCCCCGAACACCGTCGTGACCGACGAGTAGAACGGCGAATTGGCCCAGTCGTAGAAGTACCAGCCCCACCGTTCCCGTTTGCTGTCCCGGGTCTCGGCCAGCGTCATCCACGGCTCCTCGTTCGGTGCGAATCTCCAGGTCGCGCCGGACATTACTGGCGCGGGCCCGGTCGGTACCGCCGAAGGGGGCAAACCGTGTCCGGTTCGTCGCTTCCGGTTCCGCCACGCCGCGCGACGGACCGCGCGACACGCCGGGCCGGGCGTGTCGCTGCCGGGATAGCCGGGCGTGTCATGTGAGACTGCTGTGCGTGGTGTGACTCTTGTGGTCGATGAGTCACGTGCTTAGTGTGCGTGGCATGACCACTCGCGTTCGCACTGCCAGACGGGCCGCAGCCAGAGCCTTGCTGCTCGTGGTCGCCGTCCTCGGCATGGAACTCGTCGTCACCGGCGCCGCCTCCGCGGACCCCGCCTCGGGCATCTGGGCCAAGCTCCGCATGTGCGAATCGAGCGGCCGCTACTCGATCAACACCGGCAACGGCTACTACGGCGCCTACCAGTTCGACATCCCCACCTGGCGCAGCGTCGGCGGCCAGGGCCGCCCCGACCAGGCCAGCCCCCGCGAGCAGGACTACCGCGCGCTCTACCTGTACCGGATGCGCGGCTGGCAGCCCTGGGAATGCGGCGGCATGCTCGGCCTGTCCAACGACGGCGACGCCCGCAGCAAGCGCGTCCCCGCCTGGGAAGAGGCCGCCTACATCGGCGGCGGCGGGCTTCCGACCCCGCCCGCGCCCCGGCCCCAGCCCACTCCGCCGCCGGGACCGCCCGGCGCGACTCCCGCCTGGCCCGGCCTCGTCTACGCCTACGGCGACTGCGCCCCCGCGCTGCGCACCTTCCAGCTGCGGATGAACGCCTTCGGCTACGGCTTCAACGGCACCGGCTGCTACTACGACAAGACCCGCACCGCGGTCCTCGACCTGCAGCGCGCCAACGGCATCAACGACTCGGGCCGGCTGGGCCCGAAGACGTGGAAGGCCGCGTGGGAAGGCAAGGCTCCTCGCTGACCCGCGCCGCCTCGGCGTAGCGCGCGGCGAGCTGCCGGAACGCCGTGTTCAGTTCGGCCGGGCCGACGACTTCGATGTCGGCGTCGACCCGGCCTAACGACGCGGCCAGCCCGCGCCACGACCAAGCCCCGAGACTCACCCGGCACCGCTCCGGCCCGAGCGCCTCGATGACGCCTTCGCTCAGGTAGCTCGCCGCTTCCGTCGCCGGCAGATGCAAGATCACCTCGCCGCGGCAGGGCCATTCGCCCGACAGATCCGTCCCGCGGAACCGGGCGGCGACGAACGCGGCGACGTCGGCCAGCCCGCGGTCCGCGAACTTCGGTCCAGTGGGCGTACGCGGCGTGATCCGGTCCGCGCGGAAAATGCGCCAGTCCTCGCGATCGAGATCCCAAGCGACCAGATACCAGCGCCGGCCCCACGTGACGAGATGATGCGGCTCCACGCGCCGAGGCGGCGTATCCGTTGGGGCGTAATCGAACCGGAGCACCTCTCGGGCACGCACGGCGGCGCTCAACGCGACGAGAGTCCGCGGGTCCGTGCTGGGCACCGGACGTTCGACGGCGGTGAAGCTCAAGGCGTCGACGCGATGCCGCAGCCGCGCGGGCATCACCTGCCGCACGGTCTGCAACGCCCGCTTGGCCGCCTCCTCGATCCCCGCCCCGGTCGCCGCCTGCAACGCGATCGCCAGCGCGACCGCCTGGTCGTCGTCGAACAACAGCGGCGGAAGCTGCGCCCCAGCGTCGAGCCGGTAACCGCCGTCCGGCCCCTTCGTCGTGACGATCGGATAGCCGAGCTCCCGCAACCGGTCGACGTCGCGGCGCACCGTGCGCGGACTGACCCCCAGCCGTTCGGCCAGCAGCGCACCCGGCCAATCCCGCCGCGACTGAAGCAATGAGAGCAGCGACAGCAACCGCGCGGAGGTCTTCGGCACGCCGCCGATCCTGCCTCGAATAGCGGTCAGGACCGGTCCGCTACTTCCACGCACCCCGCTCCCGCAGCACCTCGCGCAGCAGATCCGGCCGGTCGGTGACGATCCCGTGCACGCCGAGGTCCAGAAGCGTCCGCATCTGGTCCGCGTCGTCGATCGTCCACGTGTGCACCTCGAACCCGCGCCGCACCGCCGACTTGACGAAGGCCTGGTTGACCACGGTCAACGGCCCCTGCCGCACCGGTACCTGCGCGAGCCAGCCCGCCGCGAACCGGCTCGTCTGCAGCAGCGGAGCCCGGCCGCTCGCCCACAACAGGAAAGCCGACCGCGGCCCCATCGCGGTCAGCAGCTTCGGCCCCGCCAGCCGCCGCAGCCGGGTGAGCCTGCCGTCCGAAAAGGACGCCGCGGCGACCCGCTCGATCGCCCCGGTCCGCTCCAGCGTCCGCACGAACGGGACCACCGCGCTGTCGGCCTTCACGTCGATGTTGAAAAACGCGTCCGGCAGCTCCTCGAGCAGATCCTCCAGCCGCGACAACGGCGCCCGGCCGTCGATCTTCACGTCCTTGAGCTGCGCCCAGGTCTGGGTCGCGATCGCGCCTCGCCCGTCGGTCGTGCGATCGAGCGTCGCGTCGTGATGGACGACGACCACGCCGTCCGACGTGGCGTGCACATCGGTCTCCAGATAGCGGTACCCCTCGGCCACCGCGCGCTGGAACGCCGGAAGCGAGTTCTCCAGCCCGTCCAGGTCGCCGATGTGCCAGCCGCGGTGGGCGAAGGCGCGGGGGAGCGAGTCGGCGAGGTACGGAAACGGTGGACGCATGCGTCCAGTCTGCGCCATCGGTGTGGCCCCGTCGTGAGAACGTGATGGACAGCTAGAGTCCGGCGGGTGAGGGAACTGGCCGAACACGCTCTGACCGGCGACGAACGCGTCGTGCCGCGCCGCACGAACGCCCCGAAACACTGCGGCTGGTGCGGACGCCGCCTGCCCGAAGCGGGCAACGTCGGACGCCGCCGGCGCTACTGCGGACAGTCCTGCCGCCAGCGCGCCTACGAACGCCGGACCGCTCTGCAGCGCAGCGGCCTGCCCGAAGACGCGGTCGTGCTGTCGGACACCGAGATCGCCGCGCTCCAGGACCGGCTCTTCCAGCTGCGCTGCGCCGCGGAGGACATCGTGACCGCCGCCCAGGACGGCGCGTCGGCAGGGGAGCTGCGTCAGCTCGCGGAGGAGATCGCGGCGGCGGCGAAGGATCTCGAACAGCTTCGCTGAGGTCCCCGCGCGACCAGAGATTCGAGTTGACCTTCCACCAGGGTGACAGGTGCAGGGTGAGCCCATGGGCCAGGAGACCGACCGCTACCCGATAGGCGAGCTCGCGCGGGGTCGTCCCGGTTCTGGTCCGACAGCGGAGTAATACGGCCTTTCAACCGGGCGGTCCTGCGCAACGCCCTCGGCCGAAACAACCGGTCCGAAGGACTGGCCCTGATGTACGAGCTCGCCCGACTGCCCGCCCGCGAGCGGCAACGGCTCATCGACATCGCCGAGTTCATGCGAGAGATGCCGCCGCGGTTGCCCGACGACCCGACCTCAGAGCAAGTGGACGGGTGGGTAGAACTGGCCGAACTCGTCTCCGACGACGACTTCCGCCGCGCGACGCGGCAGATGGTGCTCCGTGGCGAAACCGACAACCGCATCGAATTCGGCCTCAACATCCGGCCGACGGTCCTCGAGCACGCCCGCCCCGCTGCCGAGCAGGGAATCGCACCGGGATCGGACGCCGGGCACGTGATCCTCGACCGCATCGTGCCCGCTGATCTCGGCGACGCCGAAGCACAAGCACTGCTCGACTGGCCGAGAACCGGGAAGGACTACTGCCGAACCGCCCGGCGCAGGGGAGAGGCTGAAGTGGTCTCTCCGCTTCCCATGACGCGGCAACTCCACGGCGTCGGAGATGAGCCCGGGGGAGCATCTGCGCGATTCGCTGTCGACGGGTCGCGGAGTCCAAGCCCAGCCTGCCCGTGGTGCGAGCTAGCGCCCAGACGGCCCGCGCGGGCTACGACTGCGGACGCTCCGCAGCCTTCGCCAGATTCTCCAGCGACGCCTCCAGCATCTCGACCGTCGTCGACCGGGCGCGGGAGTTCCGCCCCGTGTCGTCGGGGTCCAGGTCGGACCAGTCGTAGGTGTGAGTCACCTCGGTCCGCGTCGCGCTGAGCGGCTTCAGTTCCCAGCGCCACAGATGCCCCGGCTCCTCCCGACCCGGTTCCGACGGACGCCACGCCACCCGACGACCCTCCTCGAACTCCACGATGCGGTTCTGCCGCACGCCGCTGTACGTCAGCGTCATGGTGAACACATCGCCGACCGCATGGACCCGCTGGCCCGGCTCGGCCTCGGCCAAGTTGTCGTTGCCGTCCCAACTCGGCTGCTGCGCCGGGTCGGCGATCAGTTCGAAAATCCGCTCCGCGGGGGCCTCGATCTCTCGGCTGGCGCGCACGACGCGCGAGGGTTCGTCAGTCACGCGCTCATGCAATCACATCGGCCTCCCGCGCGGTGCCTTCTTTCCGAGACAACCCGTTGAGCGCGCGATAGGTCCGGTTGCTCGCCGCGGCCGCTCGCTGTTCCCGGCCGGTCGCCTCGATGTAGTTCTGACTCGTCGCCAGGCTCGCGTGCCCCAGCAAGGACATGATCTCCGACGCGGTCGCCCCGTCTTCGGCCAGCCGCGTGGCGAAGGTGTGCCGCAAGGCATGGAGATTCGCGCCCGTCGGCACGCGGTCGTGCAGACCCGCCCATCGGTAGCACGACTTCACCAGGTACTCCAGCGCACCGCGGCCGATCGGGTTGCCCGCCCGATCTCGCAGCAGCGGTTCGCTCGCCGGGAAACGCTGCCGGGGAAAGCGACGGCGGCACGAAGCCTGGTAGTCCTCGATCAGCTTCGCCATCGCCGGCTGTACCGGGATCGAGCGGTCCCGGCTGCCCTTGCCGTGGACGTGCAGCCGCAATTCACCGTCACGCCCGACCACCGACCGGGGCGTGAGCGCGCGCATTTCCGCTGCCCGCAGGCCCGCGACCAGCCCGAGTGCCAGAACCAGCACATCCCGCTCCGGCCAAGGATCCCGCGCGCGCCGGGCGCCGTCGGCCGCCGCGGTCAGCAGTTGCTCGGGAGTTTCCTCGCCTCGCAAGGGTTTCGGCGTGAGCGGGGGAGTCTTGGGCCGCGCGACGGCTCCCATCGGATTGCCCGGGAGCAGTCCGTCCGACACGCAGAAGGTGAGGAACTGGTTCCACGTCGACCACGCCCGCAACACCGAACTTTTCGCGTGATTGTCGGCGAACGCGCCGAAGGCGGCCCGCAGCACCGGCGCGGTCAGCTCTTCGACGTCCACCTCGTCGCGACCCAGCTCCGCCTGCAGGAGAGCGGTGATCCCGGCGAGGTCCCGCCGATAGGCGGCAGTGGTGTGCGGCGAGTCCTTGCGCGGCCGCCGTGCCGCGAAGAACGCTTGCTGTGCCTCGGAAACGAGCATAGTGATCTTGTACCGCACAGCACCGACAATTTCGACGCTAGCCGTCGTCTGATATATGATGCATAATAGCGATTATGCATGAAACATGGCTGCGGAAGGGGCTCGACCAGGCTTGAGAAGGGGCTGAATCCCCTTGGGGGACAGCACTTTCCGATCTGCTCGTTTGGCTCCCGGAAGTTCCCCGTGCGGTGCACAATGTCCGTGTTCAGGCCGGTGTAGGCACTGTGGGCAGATCTGGCGCTGGGCCGGATCTGTGACGCGTTGATCTGGCTGAGCGGATCTTCAGGCCGCCTGAGCTCATGTTGGCGCGTCCGACAAAGTTGTTGTACTCCAACCTCAACGTCCAGCCAGTCGTGCTTAATTCGTCACGGTGACGAATTAAGCACGACTGGAACGGCAGTTCTCGTCGGGGATTCCGGGGTTGCTCTCCGCGGGGCGACTCAGGACTCGACCAGAGGCCGCAGGGTCGAACGTGCCGCGAGGCGACGCCGGCTGATGCGGACTGACTGACTCAGCCACCGGCAGCTCACGTCGAAGCGTGCGAAGCCAAGCCTTCCGACGGCGTCAGAAACCCTCAGGAAGCCTCTCCTCAACTCGCTGATCAGCAGGTCAGCAAAACGCCGATAATGTACATTATGTCAAGTAAGCGGCTGGGCGGGATCCCAGACCCGCTCGCCCGCTGAACTGCCTCACCACGCGAGCGGGCCGTCGATGTCCGTGTACGTGCCGGTCGGTCCGTCGGTTCCGATCTGCGCCATCCGGACGATGATCTCCGCGCCCTGTTCGACCGGCTGTCCGCCGCGGCGTCCGTTGATGTCCGTCCGCGTGTAGCCCGGCTCGACGGCGTTGATCCGGATCCCCGGGAACGCCTTCGCGTACTGCACGGTCACCATGTTCACGGCAGCCTTCGACGCCGGGTACGCCACGCCGCGGTACGCGTACTGGTGCGTCGCCGGGTCCGTCACGCGGCCAAGCGATCCCAGCGCACTGCTCACGTTCACCACCACCGGCGCGGACGAGCGTTGCAGAAGCGGCAGGAACGCGTGCAGCACTCGCACGACGCCGAAGACGTTGGTCTCGAACGTTTCCCGCATCAGGTCGGCGGTGGTTTCCACTGCGCCGACCGATTCCCCATCGCTCTTCAGTTCGACAGCGATGCCTGCGTTGTTGACGAGCACGTCCAGTCCCCCGTCCGCCTCAACGGTTTTCGCTGCCGCGAGGACCGACGCCTCGTCGGTGACGTCGAGCTGGACGGTGCGTGTGCCGAGTTCCTCCGCGGCTCGCTGGCCGCGGGCGGCGTCGCGGGCGCCGAGGTAGACAGTGTGTCCGGCGGCGACCAGGCGGCGGGCAGTTTCGTAGCCGAGTCCTTTGGTGGCACCGGTGATGAGTGTTGTGGTCATGGCCGCGAAGGTAGGTGCTGGAGCGCGCGCCAGGTCAAGCGTCGGTGGCAGGATGGACGGATGCCGTTGCCTGAGCCGACGACGCACGACTGGTCTCGTGAGCACGATCCGGAGCATCTGCGGCTGATCCGCGAGAATCCGGCGCGGTACGCGCCGACCGGGACGCGTCACCTGATTCTCGAGGTGCTCGCCTACGCCGCCGACGAGGCTGAGGACCGGGGCGCGGGCCGTGCGGTCGTCGAATTTCACCCGGACGGTTCGGTTTCGGTTTCGGACGACGGGCGCGGGACGCAGATGGCGGTCGGCGACGACGGGCGGCCGGTGCGGAAGCCGGTGATGGCGACGAAAGACTTCCGGTACTTCGATTCTCCGCCCGCCACTCCCCTCCCTGACGGGCATCCGCGGTACGGGATGTCGGTGGTCGCGGCGTTGAGCGAGTGGTTGGTGCACACGAACCGCCGGGCCGAGGGCGCGTGGACGCAGCGGTATCGCCACGGCGTTCCGGCGGGCGAACTGGTCGCGGTGCCGTCGGACGGGACGACAGGGACGACGGTCCGTTTCCTTCCTGCTGCCGGGTTGGGCGGCGAGGTGTCCGCCGAGTCGGTGCGGCCGTTGGCGGAGCGGTTGAGCCGGGTGCTGGCGGTCGAGGTCTAGTCCGCTCCCCTGGGCGGGCCTTGGCTGATGCGGCGCAGGGTGGGTTCGAGGCGGTCGAGGTCGCTGGTGGTGATCAGCTGCCGTTCGTCCCACCAGGTCGCGCCGGCTTCGGCCAGCGGGGCGATCAGGTCGCGGGCCCGGGCCGGGTCGCCCGGTGTGCTGCCGCCGACCACGATCTCGAACTTCTCCCCCGCGCCGTGTTTCCGGGCGTAGGAAACGACGTCCCGGACGTCGTCGGCTCCCGGGACGACGCCGTGCGTGGCGTTCTTGAACAGCGGGGCGATTCCGTCCCAGCGCGCGGCGCGGCGGACCGGCCTGCGGTTGGGCCAGACGGCGGCCAGCCAGACCGGCGGGCGCGGCTGTTGGACGGTGGCGGGCAGGAGGGTGACGTCGCGGACCTGGTAGTGCTTGCCGTCGTGGTCGACCGGGTTGCCGGACCAGTATCGGTCGAGGAGGCCGAGGCTTTCGTCGAGGTGCTCGGCCAGGACGACCGGGTCGGTGGGTTCGCCGAAACTGCCGAACTCGTCCTTGATCGGCCCGCCGAGGCCGGTGCCGAAGATGACCCGTCCGCCGCTGAGGGCGTCGAGAGTGGCGACCTGGCGGGCGAGGTGCTCCGGACGGCGGCGAGGCACCGCGGTGACCAGCGTGCCAATCTTGAGCTTGGTGGTCGCCAGCGCGGCCGCGGTCAGCAGCATCCAGGGATCGCCGAACGGCGCGCCGCGGCGTTTTTCCTTGTCGTGGACCACGTGGTCCCAGAGGAACAGCGCGTCCCAGCCTTCTTGTTCGGCCGCTGCCGCCACTCTCGCCACGGTCCGGGCGTCGGCGAAGTCGCCGAAGTTCGGGATGTTGACCGAGAAGCGCATACGGGACATGGTCCTGGCGGAAGAGCTGGCGCGGCAAGCGAATAAGCGGCTGCACGTAGCCCGGCACCGCGCGTCCGGTAACCGGCAGGGGTGGGCAGCCGTTGACGCAAGTTGTGAATCGATGGTTCACTTCTTCCCGTGGCCTACCGCAGAACGCCCAAAGTCCAGGAGCGCCTCGACGCGCTCCGGGACAGCATCCTGGACGCCACCGTGCGGCAGTTGGCCGAGCACGGGTACTCCGGCTGTTCGGTAGCCGCCGTCGCGGAGCGGGCGGGCGTGGCGGTGGGCACGGTGTACCGGCACTTCCCTACCAAGGCCGACCTGGTCGTGCGGGTGTTCCGGCAGGTCGTGTCCCGCGAGGTCGAGGCCGTGCGGTCGGCCGCGGGCGGACCGGCCGATCCGGTGGCGCGGGTCGTGGCGGTGTTCGAGACGTTCGCGGTGCGGGCGTTGAAGGCGCCGCGGCTGGCGTATGCGCTGCTGGCCGAGCCGGTGGACGCGGTGATCGACGCGGAGCGGCTCGAGTTCCGGCGGGTGTTCCGGGACGTCGTGGCAGAGCATGTCGCCGAAGGAGTGCGGACCGGGGTGTTGCCCGCTCAGGACGCGGCGGTCAGTGCGGCGGCGTTGGTCGGTGCCGCCGCGGAGGTGTTGATCGGCCCGCTGACCAGCGGCGGGTCGGCGGAGGTCAGCGAGTTGAGCACGTTCGTCGTGCGGTCACTGGGAGGTTCGGATGCCCGCAACGCATGAGGTCGTCAATCAGGTTCCGCCGCTGGAGCACGACGTCGCGGCCGATCCGGCGCTGGCGGAGGCGGTCGGGCGCACCGACGCGTCGTGGGTCGTCGACGAGCTGCACGAGCTGGGGCGGCTGGCCGGCAGCGAGCAGGTGCAGGAGTGGAGCCGGCTGGTCAACGAGAACGAGCCGGTGCTGCGCACGCACGACCGCTACGGGCACCGGATCGACGAGGTCGAGTTCCATCCGCATTGGCACGATCTGATGAACGTCGCGGTGTCGCACGGGCTGCAGGCCGCGCCGTGGCGGGACGAGCGGCCGGCCGCGCACGCGGCGCGGGCGGCGAAGTTCTATGTCTGGAGCCAGTCCGAGGCGGGGCACACCTGCCCGATTTCCATGACCTACGCGGCGGTTCCGGCGTTGCGCGCCAATCCCGAGCTGGCCGACAAGTACGAGCCGCTGCTGGCCTCGACCGAGTACGACTTCGGGCTCCGCGAGCCGAGCACGAAACGCGGCCTGATCGCGGGCATGTCCATGACCGAGAAACAGGGCGGTTCGGACGTCCGCGCGAACACCACCACTGCGCGGCCCGCGGGCGACGGCAGCTACCGGCTGGTCGGGCACAAGTGGTTCACCAGCGCGCCGATGTCGGACATGTTCCTCACGCTGGCGCAGGCTCCCGGCGGGCTGTCCTGCTTCCTGCTCCCCCGCGTGCTCCCGGACGGCAGCCGGAACCCGATCCGGTTGCAGCGTTTGAAGGACAAGCTCGGGAACCGGTCGAACGCGTCGTCGGAGATCGAGTACGACGACGCGGTGGGCTGGCTCGTCGGCGAGGAGGGCCGCGGGGTCCGCACGATCATCGAGATGGTCAACAACACCCGGCTCGACTGTGCGCTCGGCAGTGCGTCGGGCATGCGGCTGGGCGCGGTCCGCGCGGTGCACCACGCGACGCACCGGCACGCGTTCGGCAAGGCGCTCGTAGACCAGCCGCTGATGGCGAACGTGCTGGCGGACCTGGTGATCGAGGCGGAAGCGGCGGTGGCGGCGTCGATGCGGCTGGCGGCCGCGGGCGATCGGCGCGACGACGAGCAGGAGCAGGCGTTCCGCCGTCTCGGGCTCGCCGTGACGAAGTACTGGGTGTGCAAGCGGGCCCCGATGCACGCGGCCGAGGCGCTGGAATGCTTTGGCGGCAACGGGTATGTCGAGGAGTCGGGAATGCCGCGGCTGTACCGGGAAGCGCCGCTGATGTCGATCTGGGAGGGTTCGGGCAACGTCGCGGCGCTCGACGCGCTGCGGGCGATGGGACGGCAGCCGGAGTCCGTGGCGGCGTTCTTCGCCGAGGTCGAACTGGCCGCGGGCGGGGACGCGCGCCTCGACGACGCGGTCGACCGGCTCAAGAAGGATCTGTCCGATGTGGACGATCTGGAGTTCAGGGCGCGGCGGGTCGTCGAGTCGATGGCGTTGGTGCTGCAGGGTTCGCTGCTGGTGCGGCACGCGCCGCGCGCGGTGGCGGACGCGTTCTGCGGCACGCGGTTCGGCGGCGACTGGGGCCTGGCTTTCGGTACTTTGCCCGCTGGAACCGACACTTCCGCGATCATCGCCCGCGCCCGCGTCTAGTCCGCGTGTTTCGCCGGACAGGGCGCGGCGGCGCGGGCTACTGTCCCTGCCCGTGACCGAACCTGTTTACGTAACCGAGACGCGGACCGCGTACGACACTGTCGCCGAGAATTACGCCGAGCTGCTGAAGGACTTCCTGCAGGACGCCACCTGGGACCGCGCGGTGCTCACCGCCTTCGCCGAACTCGTCGGCGAAGGGCCGGTCGGCGACCTGGGCTGCGGCCCCGGTCGGCTGACCGGGTATCTCAAGACGCTGGGACTGGACGTCTTCGGCGTCGACCTGTCCCCCGCGATGATCGAGGTCGCCCGCCGGACGCATCCGCACCTGCGGTTTGAGGTGGGCTCCCTCGCCGCGCTCGACCTCGAAGACGGCTCCCTCGCCGGGGCGCTCGCGTGGTACTCGCTGATCCACACGCCGCCCGAGGAGCTTCCGGTGGTGGCCAAGGAACTCGTGCGGGTGCTGCGTCCGGGCGGCTGGCTGCTGACCGCGTTCCAGGTGGGCGACAACGAGCACCGCCGCATCGAGAACGCCTACGGCCACGACATCGCGGCGGATGCCTACCGGCTTGACCCGGATTTCGTCGCGCAGCTGCTGACCGACGCCGGTTTCGTGGTGGACGCGCGGCTGGTGCGCGAGCCTGGCCCGAGCTTCGAAGCGACGCGGCAGGCGTACTTGACAGCCCGCAAGGAGGGCTGAGGAAAGTCCACTGGGGACAGAAGTGGGCGGGGAGTTCTCCCTGCCCACTTCAACATATAGCGCACCCCGGGGCTTGCGGCAAGGCCCGGGTGGTGCTCCACAATCGTCCGCCGGAGCCACTGCCTGCGGAAATACCGCGGGCGGGATCGGCTCCGGTACAGGGGACGAGAAGTTGATGGCGGACGTGATCGTGGTGGGGGCCGGGCCGGCGGGCGTGATGCTGGCCGCGGAGCTGCGGCTGCACGGGGTGCGCGTGGTCGTGCTGGAGAAGGAGGCGGAGCCGCCGAAGTTCGTGCGCGCGCTGGGGATGCACTCGCGCAGCATGGAGGTCTTGGACCAGCGGGGAATGCTGGAGCCGTTCCTCGCCGAGGGCACGACGCACCCGGTCGGGGGTTTCTTCGCGGGGATCCCGCGTCCCGCTCCGGAACGGCTGGACACCTCGCATCCGTACGTGCTGGGGCTTCCGCAGCCGATCACCGACCGGCTGCTGGCCGAGCACGCGGTCAAGGCGGGTGCGGAGATCCGGCGCGGATGCGAGGTCGTCGGGCTGAGCCAGGACGGCGACGGGGTGAGCGTCTCGCTGGCCGACGGCGGCGAACTGCGGGCGCGTTATCTCGTCGGCTGCGACGGCGGGCGGAGCACGGTGCGCAAGGCGCTCGGCGTGGCGTTCCCGGGCGAGCCCGCGCGCCGCGAGGTGTTGCTGGGCGAGATGGAGGCGACGGCGGATCCGGCCGAAATCGCCGCGGTAGTCGGGGAAATCCGCAAAACGCAGCTGTGGTTCGGGGTCGGTCCGCTCCGCGACGGGCTGTTCCGCGTGGTCGTGCCCGCGGCCGGAGTGATCGAAGACCGGGAGGCGCGGACGCCGACGCTGGAGGAGGTCAAACATCAGCTGCGCGAGTACGCCGGGACGGATTTCGGCGTCCACTCCCCTCGCTGGCTCTCGCGATTCGGGGACGCGACCCGGCAGGCCGAGCACTACCGCGTCGGCCGGGCACTGCTGGCCGGCGACGCGGCGCACGTCCATCCGCCGCTGGGCGGGCAGGGCCTCAACCTCGGCATCCAAGACGCGTTCAACCTCGGCTGGAAACTCGCCGCCGAGGTCAACGGCTGGGCTCCGGCGGGGTTGCTGGACACCTACGAGGCCGAGCGGCACCCTGTGGCGGACGCCGTGCTGGACAACGTCCGGGCGCAGGCCGTGGTGATGTCACCCGATCCGGACGGGCGCGCGATGCGGCGGCTGATGACGGAGCTGATGGCCTTCGAGGAGGTCAACCGGCTGCTGCTGGAGAAGGTGCTCGCGCTCGACATCCGCTACGACTTCGGCGACGGGCATCCGCTGCTCGGCCGGCGGATGCCGGATCTGCCGCTCAAGCGAGGGCGGCTGTACGAGCTGATGCACCAGGGCCGCGGGCTGTTGCTGGACCAGAGCGGGCAGCTGTCGGCGGAGGGCTGGGCGGACCGGGTCGACCACGTCGTCGACGTGAGCGAGGACCTCGACGTGCCGGCTGTCCTGCTGCGGCCGGACGGGCACGTGGTCTGGACCGGACAGGATCAGGACGAGCTGAACACGCGGTTGTTGCAATGGTTCGGCGCGAAGCGATGAGGACGTAGCGGGGTCGAGCGGGTTCCCGGCTTCCCTGGGGGTGCCGGGAACCCGCTCGGCCGCGGTCAGGGGTGCACCGGACCGCCCCAGCAGTCCTGTTTGCCCAGCCGTACGGACGTGTTGGTGTACACGCCGTCGGCGATGGTGTCCTGCATGATCGACCGCTGGTCCGTCGGGCGCGGCCACTGGTAGCACCAGTGCTGGGCGAAGTAGCCGCCCGCCGCCTGGATCGGGTCGAAATCGCAGATGCCGTCGGTCTGGATGCAGTAGCGGATGGACCGGACGCCGGCGAAGTCCGGGCGGCCCGCGCCGAACGACACGTAGCCGCCGAACGGCGAGGGCAGGCCGGTCCCCGGCGGCAGCGTCGCGCTGATCCCGGTCCCGGCCGGGCCGGGCGGCTGCATCGGGTCGGCGAACAGTTTGGCGCTGAACTTGGCCTTGTCCACGCCCAGCTGTCCGTCGGCGATGTCGTTGAGCACCATGTTCGCCACGATCGCGCCCTGGGAGTAGCCGACGACGGTGAACTCGGCGTCCGGGTTCTCGCGGTAGGCGTCCTGGACGACCTGGCGGCCCCGGTCGTGTCCGATCGCGACGCTCCGGTCCATCGGGGTCTGGTCGCAGTTGGGCGCGCCGGCGGCTCCGGCGGGGTAGTCCACGACCCGCGCGATGCCGCCCCGCAGCCACTCCGGACGGTAGACCGACGCCTTCCCGTCGCAGGTGCCGCCGATCAGGATGTAGTAGTGCGCGTCGTCGGCGTGCGCCGGCGCGGCGCTGGCGAATCCCGCGCCGAGCGTGGCGACGACCGCGCCGATCAGCGCGATCCTCCTGGCTTTCTTTGCCATCGGGTCCCCTCCGCATCGAATGGTCAAGGTGTTGCTGAACGCATTCGGAAAGCTAGGGAAAACCCATGAAATCCTGCTGAAAGCATGATCGCCGCCGGACCGTGGCGTCGGCCGATGCCGCTGGTCAGGCCGCACCGGCACCCGATCCGAGTCCACTGGATCGGGTGATCCGCGGCGGACGCCGCCTCCCGGTCAACCCGGACTGCTCCCCCGGCGTGCGCCGCGAGCAGGAGGAACGTCGCGCAGGGGCGGGCCGGCGACCACGGTGTTGTGGACGGTGCCGATCCCTTGCACGGTCATGCGGACGGAGTCGCCGACGCGCAAGGGCGGCGGTTGCCGGTCGCCGTGCCATCCCCACAGTTCGGCGAGGCAGCCGCTCCCGCAGGTTCCGGAGCCGAGCACGTCGCCGGGCCGGACCCAGGTGCCGCGGCTGGCGTAGGCGATCAGTTCGGCGAAGGCCCAGGCCATGTTCGCGAGCGTGTCGCCGCCGATGCGGGTGTCGTTGACGAAAACCTCCATGGCCAGGTCGTACCGGCCGCCGCTTTCGCAGTCGGCCAGTTCGTCCGGGGTGACGAGCACGGGGCCGAGGGTGGTGGCGGTGTCCTTGCCCTTGGCCGGTCCGAGTCCGACGCGCATTTCCCGGCTCTGCAGGTCGCGGGCGGACCAGTCGTTGAGGATGGTGAACCCGGCGATGTGGTCCGCGGCCTCGGCGACGGACAGGTTGAAGCCCGCTTTGCCGATGACCACCGCGACTTCGAGTTCGAAGTCCAGCACTTCGCATCCGGGCGGCATCGGGACCGGTGCGCCGGAACCGATCGCGGCGTGCGGGTTGGTGAAGTAGAAGGCGGGCGCTTCGTACCAGGCGTCCGGGATCTCGCTGCTCCCGGTGATCGCGCGGAGCGAGCCGGCCGTGTGCTGTTCGAAGGTGATGAAGTCGCGGATGCTGGCGACCGGCACCGGGACAGCGATCGATGCGGTTTCGTCCCAGTCCTCCCCCTGGCCGACCGTCGCGGGGTCGCCGGCGGCGAGCACCTCGAAGACGTCCGCGGTCGCGGGGAGCAGGTCGATGCGATCGCCGTCGACGACGCCGTAGCGCTGCACACCGTCGACAAGTACGGAACCGATTCTCATGCAGTCTCCTCGTCGAAGATCGCCACCGCGCGGGTCCAACCGGCCGACGCCGCGTGGATCTTGACCGGGAAGCAGGCGATCTGGAATCCGGTGGCCGGGAGGCTTTCCAGGTTGTGCAGCTTCTCGATGTGGCAGTAGCCGATCTCGCGACCGGCTCGGTGGCCCTCCCAGATGACGGAGGGGTCGTGGTCGCGGGCGTAGCGTTCGGCGGTGTACCGGAACGGGGCGTCCCAGCTCCAGGCGTCGGTTCCGGTCACCCGCACCCCTTGCTCGAGCAGGTGCAGGGTGGCGGCGCGGCCGATTCCGCAGCCGGAGTCGACGTAGTCGTCCTGGCCGTAGCGGGCGCCGGCCCGGGTGTTGACCACCACGATGTCGAGCGGGCGCAGCCGATGGCCGATCCGGTCGAGTTCGGTGTCGATGTCGGCGGGCGTGACGACGTGGCCGTCGGGCAGGTGGCGGAAGTCCAGCTTGACTCCCGCCTGGAAGCACCAGTGCAGGGGCACCTCGTCGATCGTCATGGCCCGGCGGCCTCCGTCCATAGTGGACGCGTAGTGGTAGGGGGCGTCGAGATGAGTGCCGGTGTGAGTGGTGGCCTCGATGCGCTCGATCGCCCAGCCTTCGCCGTCGGGCAGGTCCGCGGCCGTCGCGCCCGGGAAGAAACGGAGCAGATCCGGGACGGACTGCCGGTGGTCGACGTAGCTGATCGAGGGCCGGTGGCCGGGCGGGTCGGAGGCGATCCCGCCCCGCAGCGGGACCGAGATGTCCACGAGCTGTCGCATGGCTGCTCCTTATCGCGGGATGACCGGGACGAGCAGATGGGAGGCGTGGTCGCCGCCGACGTGGATGGCGGCGGTCGTCGCCGGGCGGTGGAGATCGGGGTGGTCGTGGGTCATGAAGCCGAGGTCGCTGTCCCCGGGGACCAGCTCCAGGCGGAGCCGCTCGCCCGGGGCGAGGGTGATGCTGGTCGGCCAGATCTCGACCTCGAGCAGGGCCGGCTCGTCGGGCGCGAGGGGGATCTCGCGGGTGTGGGGGTGCCACGGCCGGTACGGCAGTGACTTCTCGGCATCGGTCTCGCGGTGGGAAGCCTTGAGCCAGCCCAGGGTCATCGGGACCGGGCCGCCCTGGGGGCCGACCGCCGGGATCGGCTCGCCGTCCGCGCCGATGTGCTGCACTCGCGCGAAGACGTCGAGGTCGTCCTGGTCGGCGCTGAGCCACAGGCGCAACGCGACCGGACCGGTCAGCTCGAGCGGCTCGGACACCGGGGCGGTGTCGAAGCTGGCGGGATACGCCACCGTCGCAGCGTCTGCGGGCGGCTCCCAGTCGAGGACACCGTCGCCGAGATGGAGCTCGCGCCACTGCGTCTGCGGAAGCGGGAAGTCCGTGGCGTCTCGCCATTCGACCTCCCGCCCGTGCCGGATCGCCAGCCGCACCGGAGCCACGCCGTCCATGCGGTCGGGCTGGTCTTTGAGGAAACGGTCGAGGAAGCGCAGTTGCAGATCCAGTGCCCACTCGGCGTAGTAGGGATCGATGTGGGTGCCGGTGTGCACCACGAGCCACTTGTCCCGCGAGGCCGCACGGGCCCAGCCCTCGATGTTGCCGCGCAGGTGGACGTGCAGGGCGCCCCAGTTGCCGGCCGACAGCACCGGCGCGGTGACGCGGTCGAGATCGACGATGTGCGCTTGGTGGTAGTCGTCGAGCACGGGATGGCGTGGGAGCACTTCGCGCCAGTCGTCGCCGTCGTCGCTGTTGCGCTGGGGGGTGATCTGGCGGTTCCACCAGAACTCGATGAACCCGTGGGCGTACAGGCCGCCCTGGTAGACGAAGTCGCGGTAGAAGTCGGTCGCGCCTTCCCAAGCCACGATCGCGGCGAGATGCGGCGGCTGGAGCTCCGCGACCCGCCAGCCCATCATCGCGAGCCACGAGATGCCGCTGGACGCCACCTTGCCGTTGGCCCACGGCTGCTGCGCCGCCCACTCGACGACGTCGTAGAAGTCCTCGGAATCGCCCGGGCTCATCAGGTCCATCCGGCCGGGCGACTTGCCGGTGCCCCGGGTGTCGGCGCGCAGCACCGCGTAACCGCGGGCCGTCCACCACTCGGGATCCGGGGTCTCCCAGACCATGTGCCCGTGCTGCGGCACCAGTTCGTAGAGCGGATAGCGGTCCGGCCAGTGCACGTCCTTGCCGTACGGGCTGATCGACGCCAGCACGGGAAACGCGCCGTCGTCGTCCGGCAGGAACACGTCGGCCAGGATCGGCGAGCCGGTGCGGGTGGGGACCTCGATGTCCCGTTCGATGCGCATCTCAGAACTCCTGTGGGGTGGGCAGCCGCTGTTAAAGCCAGTCGACTTGCGTCAGGAGTATGCGGCGCTCCTCCACTAAAAGCAAGCGGACTTGTATTAGAGTGCATGCCGTGAGCGATGCGGAGGTCCGGAGACGGCCGGGCGGACGGACGGCCCGCGTGCGCGCCGCGGTCCTCGAGACCACCAGCCTGCTCCTGCAGGAGCAGGGCCTGGCGGACCTGAAAGTGTCCGAGGTGGCCCGGCGCGCGCAGGTGAACGAGACGACGATTTTCCGGCGGTGGGGCACTCGCGAGAACCTCATCATCGACGCCTTGCTCGCCGACGCCGCCGAACAACTCCCGGTGCCCGACACCGGGAACCTGCGGGACGATCTGGTCGCCTACGCCACAGCGCTCGCGAAATACCTGACCTCGCCCGCCGGCAACGCCCTGGAGCGAACGCTGGCCTCGGCCGGCGACGACCCGGCCACCCAGCAGCTGCGCGACCAGTACTGGAACTCCCGCTACGCCCAGTCCGGCCAGATCGCCGCACGGGCGATCAAACGCGGAGAGCTGCCCGACGGCACCGATCCCCGCTTTGTGCTCCAGATGCTCGTCGCGCCATTGCACTTCAGAATCGTGCTCACCCGCGAGCCGCTCGAACCGGACCTGCCCACCCGCATTGTCGACGCCCTCCTCCGAGGGCTCGGCGCGGCCGCTGGACCTCCGCAGCCGAGGCCGGAACTCTCCTGAGACGCGGAGGGCGAGAACGTGACTCTCGCCCTCCGCTGCGACCTGTCCCGAATTGGCGACCGTGTTTCCTGCGACCCGCAGGAGGTGAGCGGGCCGTGTCCGACAGACTCATTCGCTCGCCGGGCACGGCTGAATGACGCACCGTAGCCCGCAGAATGGCCACCACTGCTGGAAAGGGTGACTCGCGAAGCCGCCAGTCACACCATCCCGCCGCGCAGTCCGGAGCCTCCGACTGCGCGAGGCTCGCGAGCGGGTTCAGCGGACGCGGGGCGTGAACTCCGCGAGATCCGGCAGCGGCGGCACCGCCCGGGCATACGCGTCCGCGGCCAGCACTCCGGTGGTGACCCGGGTGGCGGTGCGGCGGCCGAGTTCGTCGAGGATTTCCTGTTCAGTCCGGCCCCGGGCGAGCAGCAGCAGGAAGGGGTCGGCGTCGAGCAGCCACGCGACCTGGAACGACAGCGCGGCGGCGTGCCGGCACGGGAGTTCCCAGCCGGGGCAGTCGCAGTCCGGGTCGAGGTCGCCGATGCCGGGCAGCAGCGGGACGACCTCGGCCAGCTCCGGCGGCAGGTGCCGGTCGAGCAGCGCGGCGAGGTGCCCGGAGTGGTCGGCGGCGCGGTCGAGCAGCAGCTCCCAGTCCGTCGCGGACAGTTCGGCCAGGTGCACGCCGGTGCGGTACGGGCCGTCGTCGGCGTCGTCGGCGTCCTCGGTGGTCGCGGTGATCAGGCCCGGGCTGACCGTGATCGGGCCGACCAGGCCCGCCGCGGCGTAGCTGCGGCCCTTCTTCAGCTGCCGCAGGTCGAGCGCGGTGTCCTCCATCGCCTGCAGCCACGCGCGGCCCCACCAGGTGCGGGCGAACGGGCCGCGGCCGGCGCGGGCGGGGAACGCAGGGAATCCGCGGACCCGGTCGGTCATCGCGGCCTCCGGAGGGTGACGAGCTCGGCCAGTTCGGCGTCGGTGAGTTCGGTGAGCGCGGCCTCGCCGGAGGCGAGCACCGCGTCGGCGAGCGCGCGTTTCTCCCGCAGCATCACCGCGATCCGGTCCTCGACCGTGCCTTCCGCGACCAGCCGGTGGACCTGCACCGGCCGGGTCTGCCCGATCCGGTACGCGCGGTCGGTCGCCTGGTCCTCGACCGCCGGGTTCCACCACCGGTCGTAGTGCACGACGTGGTCGGCGCGGGTGAGGGTGAGCCCGGTGCCCGCGGCCTTGAGCGACAACAGGAACACCGGCACGTCGCCGTTCTGGAAGCCGCGGACCAGCTCCTCGCGCCGGGCGACCGGGGTTCCGCCGTGCAGCAGCTGCGCCGGGACGCCGCGCGCGGCGAGGTGCCGTTCGAGCAGCCGCGCCATCA
Organism: Amycolatopsis echigonensis; assembly: GCF_002846615.1. Taxonomy (NCBI): domain Bacteria; kingdom Bacillati; phylum Actinomycetota; class Actinomycetes; order Pseudonocardiales; family Pseudonocardiaceae; genus Amycolatopsis; species Amycolatopsis echigonensis. Next base: position 7,629,823 of record NZ_PJMY01000003.1, read on the forward strand.
CCACGTACTGGGTGAACACCAGCACGGCGCCGTCCTCGGCGAGGATCGTGTCGAGCAACTCGTCGAGCAGTTCGAGCTTGCCGGACCGGCCGGCGAGCGTGCTGTCCTCAGGCTCGCCGAGGAATTGCGCGGGGTGGTTGCAGATCTGCTTGAGCGCGGTGAGCAGCTTGACCACGCGGCCGCGGCGAGCCATGCCGTCGCTCCCGGAAATGTCGGCCATCAGCTCCCGCACCGTTGCCTCGTACAGCGCGGCCTGCTCGGCGGTGAGCGACACCGGCCGGTCGGTCTCGGTCTTCGCCGGAAGCTCGGGCGCGATGCCCGGGTCGGATTTGCGGCGGCGCAACAGGAACGGCCTGAGCAGCCGGGATAGCTGTTCGGCGACGGCCGGGTCGGCCCCGGATTCGACCGGCTTTCCCCAGCGCCGGCGGAAGTCGGCGAGCGGACCGAGCAGGCCGGGCGTGGTCCAGTCGAGGATCGCCCACAGCTCGGTGAGCGTGTTTTCCACCGGCGTGCCGGTGAGCGCGACTTTCGCCGCGGAAGGCAACAGCCGCAACGCTTTCGCGGTGTCGGAACGATGGTTCTTCACGTGCTGCGCCTCGTCGGCGACCAGCAGATCCCAGCTCACCTCCGCCAGCGGCGCGGGGTCCGTGCGCAGCGTGCCGTAGGTGGTCAGGACGAAGCCGCCGCCGAGATCGTCCAGCGACCGCGCGGTGCCGTGGAACCGGCGCACCGGCGTCCCGGGCGCGAACCGGCGGATTTCCGTTTCCCACGTGCCCAGCAGCGAAGCCGGGCACACGACCAGCGTCGGGCCGGCATCGCGGTGCAGGTGCAGGGCGATGAGCGTGACGGTTTTGCCGAGCCCCATGTCGTCGGCGAGGCAGCCGCCCAGGCCCAGCCCGGTGACGGTGTCGAGCCAGTGCAGGCCGCGCAGCTGGTAGTCGCGCAAGGTCGCCGCCAGCCCGGCCGGCTGCGGCACCGGCCCGGGATCGGCCGACAGCCGCGCGCGCAGCTCCTCGAGCCAGCCGTCGGTGCGGACGTCGACCTGGTCGCCGTCGACCTCGGTGCGGCCGGTGAGCGCGACGCCGAGTGCCTCGATCGCGGTCAGCGGCTTGAGCGTGCGATCCCGGGCGCGGTCGGCGGTAGTGCGGTCCAGCAGCACCCACCGGTCCCGCAGCCGGACGACCGGACGCTGGGCTTCGGCGAGCGCGTCGAGCTCCGCGACGCTCAGCTCGCTGTCGCCGAGCGCGAGCTGCCAGTCGAACTGCAGCACCCGGTCGCCGCCGAAGAACGACCGCGCGTCGGACGGCGCGTCGCCCGGCCGGACCACCGCGCGGGCGGCCAGCCCGGTCAGCTCCGCGGGCCAGTGCACCGCCAGTTCCGCGGCGTCGAGCGCGCCGGCGAGCAGTTCGGCGATCTCGCGGTCTCCCAGCGCGACCGACGACGGAACCGCCGCCGACAGCAGCGGAGCCAGCGCGGGCCACACTTCGGCCCCGTGCCGCAGCGTCAGCAGGACCTCGTGCCGCGCCTCCTGGCTTCCGGTGCGCCACAGCTCTTGCGCGTCGACCAGCGGTTCGCTCCCGCCGTGCACCTGGACGACCGCGCGGAACCGGCCGCCCGCCAGGTCGTCGGATTCGATCCGCAGCGACACCCGCAGCGCCGGCCGCACCCCGGCGACGTCGCCGAGGAACCGCAGCAGCAGCGGGTACGGCTCCGGCAACCGCGCCGGATCTCCCGGGATCGGCGCCGCGTGGGCGTGCGGCGGCATCGCGTCGGCGAGGCGGCGCAGCCACGCTTCTTCGTCGGGGTCGAGCGGTCCGGTCCATCCGGCCGAGGCGCGCCGTTCCGCGGCTTCGGCGGCCAGCGCCCAGAACCGAGCCGACGGATCTGTCAGCGACCGCAGGACCGGCACCGCCTCCGCAGTCGGCAACCGCAGCGCGGGCACGGTGCGCACCCCGTCCGGCAGCACGACCTCGACCGTGCCGGGAGTCCCGGGACCGTCCGGCTCCGCGCCGTCCGGTCTCCAGAACACGATCCGGCCCGGCTCCACCACTGCTGAATTCAGTGCTCCGCCCTCCCCTGGCTGGCCGCTCCACGCTAGCCTACCGGAAAACTCCGTACTGCGTACAAGGAGCGAAATGGACACCGAGGAGGCGGGCGATCCGCGGCGGACCATCGAACTGCTCTGGGGCGTGCCCGGTCCCCCGCGCCGCGGCCCGAAACCGAAGCTCTCGGTCGAGCACGTGGTGTTCGCCGGGATCCGGATCGCGGACGCAGACGGGCTGGAGGCGGTCACCATGCGGCGGATCGCCGACGAACTGGGCGTCGCGACGATGTCGCTCTACACCTACGTGCCCGGCCGCGCCGAGTTGCTGGCGCTGATGCTCGACCACGCACACGGCGAACTCCCCGGCGAGCTGCCGGAGGGCTGGCGGGCCGGGCTCGCCGCGGTCGCCGAAGACCTGTGGCGGCTCTACCACCGGCACCCGTGGCTGCTGGAGATCCGCGTCGGCCGCCCGACGCTGGGCCCGCACACTTTCGCCAAATACGAGCGCGAGCTGGCCGCGATGGACGAGCTCGACCTCGACGACGTCCAGCTCGACGCGATCGTCAGCCTGCTCAACGGACTGGTCGCGGGCGCGGCACGCGGTTCGGTGGACGCGACCCGCGCCGCGCGCCGCAGCGGGATGAGCGACCTCGACTGGTGGAACCGCTCCGCGCCGGTGCTGGCCGAGATCCCGGCGGCGGACCCGGCGCACTTCCCGCGCGCGAGCCGGGTCGGCACCACCGCGGGGCTGGCTTACGGCGGATCCTCGGATCCCGAGCACCATTTCCGGTTCGGGCTCGAGCGCATCCTCGACGGGATCGGCCAGCTCGCCGGCGCCTGACCGCGCGAAATTGTCGGGGCCTCGGTTTACCGTTCGGAGGGTGTCGGCGGAAACGTCCGCCGGCGCGTACGAGGAGGGAGCACGTGGTGACCGGGCAGCCCGACGCGGCCGAAACCGCGCTCGCGCAGGCGTTCCGCGACGAGTGGGGCTCCGTCGTGGCCACGCTCATCCGCGTCGCCGGCGACTGGGACCTGGCCGAGGAGTGCGCCCAGGACGCGTTCGCGCTCGCCGTGCGCACCTGGCCGCGCGACGGCGTTCCCGACCGCCCCGGAGCGTGGCTCACCACCGCCGCCCGCAACCGTGCCGTCGACCGGCTCCGGCGCGCGGCCGTGGGAACGGGCAAACTCCGGGAGGCCGCGCTTCTGGCGGTCCCGGACGAACCGGCCACTGTCCACAGTGGAGCCGGCGACGCCGTCGGTTTCGAGGACGACCGGCTCCGGCTCATTTTCACCTGCTGCCATCCCGCGCTCGCCTTCGAAGCGCAGGTCGCGCTCGCGCTGCGTACGCTCGTCGGGCTCAGCACCGCGGAGATCGCCCGCGCGTTCCTGGTGTCCGAATCGACGATGTCGCAGCGGCTCGTCCGGGTGAAACGCAAAATCCGCGCCGCCGGGATCCCGTACCGCGTGCCGCCCGCCCATCTTCTGCCCGAGCGCACCGCGGCGGTGCTCGGCGTGCTGTACCTGTTGTTCAACGAGGGCTACGCGGCCAGCGAAGGCGACGACCTCCAGCGCCCCGACCTGGCCGGCGAAGCCATCCGGCTGGCCCGTCTGGTCCGCACCCTGCTGCCGGACGAACCCGAGGCCACCGGCCTGCTCGCGCTGCTCCTGCTGCAACACGCCCGGCGCAGTACGCGGAACGGCCCCGACGGCGAGTTGATCCCGCTCGACGAACAGGACCGGAGCCAGTGGGACGCCGCGGCGATCTCCGAAGGCACCGCGCTGCTGGAGGGAGCGCTGCGGCGGCGCACGCCCGGGCCCTACCAGGTCCAGGCCGCGATCGCTGCCTGCCACGCAACCGCCGCCCGCGCCGAAGACACCGACTGGGCGCAGATCGCCGGGCTCTACGTCCAACTCCTCCGTTTCCGGCGGGATCCCGTGGTCGAACTGAACCGCGCGGTCGCGGTCGGGATGGCCGTCGGGCCCGAAGCCGGGCTCGCCCTCGCCGACCGGCTGACCAACGATCTGGCGGGCTACCACCTTCTGCCCGCCACCCGCGCGGACTTCCTCCGCCGGCTCGACCGCACCGAAGAAGCCCAGGTCGCGTACGCCGAAGCGCTCGCGTCGGCTCGCACCGGAGCCGAACGCCGCTACCTCCGGAGACGACTTTCGGAAATTTCTTCGCCGGAGGTGTCTGTCTCCGCGTCTTCCGTTCGTCGGGAAGGCAAACCGACCCCGGAAGGACAGCCATGATCACCAAAACCCTTCGCGTGCCTGGCGCGGAGATCCACTACGACGTCGCCGGCTCCGGACCGCTGCTGCTCCTGGTGCCCGGCGGACCGGCGGACGCCACCGGGTTCACCGCGCTGCGCCCGTGCCTCGCCGACCGCTACACCGTCGTCACCTTCGACCCGCGCGGCATCTCCCGCAGCCGGACCACCGAGCTCGACGACGACCTGGTCGGCCAGCACGCCGAGGACGTCCAGCGGCTGCTCGCCGAACTGGACGCCGGACCGGTTTCGGTGCTGGCCAGCAGCGGAGGCGCGATCACCATGCTCGAGCACACCGTCCGCTACCCGGGAGCGGTGCGGACGCTCGTCGCGCACGAACCGCCGGTCAGCCGGTATCTCGGCGACCTCCTGGCCGATTTCCCGGACATCCCGGCGATTTACCGCGAGCACGGCACCGACGCGGCGGTCGGGGCGTTCATGGCCGCCAGCGGGTTCGAGATCCCGCCGCAGCCCGAACAGCCCACCGCCGAGGAAATCGAACAAGGCAAGCAGATGCGCGGCAACTTCGAGGTGTTCTTCGGCAAGCTGTTGGGCGCCATCGGAGCCTGGGAACCCGATCTCGAAGCGCTCGCCGCCGCGGACACCCGGATCGTCGTCGCGGTGGGCGACGCCGTCGGAACCCCGGCGTACGAGGCCGGCGTCGGGCTGGCCCGCGCGCTCGGCGGCGAGCCCGTCCAGTTCCCGGGCGACCACGCCGGGTTCGCCGCCCAGCCCGAGGCGTTCGCCGCCCGCCTCGCCGAAACGCTCACCGAGGAGAACTGATGCGCTACCTGCTGATGATCGCCGGATCCGAGGAGCCGACCCCCGAGCAGCTCGCCGTCGGCTGCGGCGGCTGGTCCGAGGACCTGCAAGAACGCGGCATCCTCGTCGGCGGCGGAGGCCTGCACCCGCCCGCTACGGCCACCACGGTGCGCGTGCGCGGCGGCGACGTCCTGCTCACCGACGGGCCGTTCGCCGAGACCAAAGACCAGATCGGCGGCTACGCAGTGCTCGAATGCGCCAACCTCGACGAGGCCGTCGAACACGCGTCCCGGCACCCGGCCGCCGCCTACGGCACCATCGAAGTCCGCCCGCTGCTCGGCTGACTCCCGCGTCCCCGAAAGGAACCACGTTGCCCTCCATTGTGGACAGAGACGAACAGCGCTACGCCGGCTACCGCGCGACGGTCGGCTTCGACGGCATGGCGGACGTCGCGCACCAGATCGCCGCGATCGTCGGCAAACTCGCCGAACGCGGCCTCGAACCCGCCGACGCCCCGTTCTTCCGCTACCTGCTGCTCGGCACGGACATGCGGACGGTCACCGTCGAAGCCGGAGTGCCCGTCGCGGACCCGGTCGACCTCGGCGACGAGTACTTCACCGACGTGGTGCCCGCCGGGAAATACGCCCAGGCCACCCACCACGGCCCGCCCTCCGGCCTCTTCGCCGCCACCGCCGACCTGCTCGCCTGGGGCGAAAAAGAGGACGTGCGCTGGGACCGCATCGTCGAGGCCGACGGCGAGCACTGGGGCGCGCGGCTCGAGATCTACCGCACCGACCCGCAGGTGGAGCCGGACGCGAACAACTGGGACACCGACCTCTGCTTCCGGCTCGCCGACTGACCCGCCGGCGGTCCCGGGGTCACGCGCCCCGGGCCGCCAAAGCGCCGACCAGACAACCGAATCCGGCCGCGGACAGCACCGTGCGCGCCCGGTTCCAGCGCACCCACGGCGTCTCGAACCGGGCGCGCAGCGTGGCGACGTCAGCCGTGTCCTTCTCGAGGGCGTTGTTCATCGGCACGTTGATCGCGCCGGTCACCACGAGCATCGCCGCCAGCAGCAGGCTGCCCGCGACAAGCCAGGGCAGCCCGCCCCGCGCGTCGCCCGTGAGGTGCAGGACCACGGCCGCGATCGAGGATGGCGACGTTGATCCCGCGCATCGCGGTCACGAACGTGTGGTCGTCGGCCTGGCCGAGACCCGGCATCACCGACACCGTGTACGCGTAGAACAACCCCGCGATCAGCCCCGCCGCGACCACCGCCGCCACGAGCACCGCTTCGGAAACGACCGCCATCGCACTGCCCTCCTCTGTCCCGAACACACCCCAGTCAACCCGCGGACCGCGAGACGATCCATCGGTTATCCGCTCGGAACCATGCGTCATCGTCTCGCCAGGAGACCTCCATGCAGCACACGCTCCCCAACGGCGTCGCACTCGGCGCCGAACACTTCGGCGACCCGGCCGCGCCGCTCGTCCTGCTGGTCGGCGGCACCACGATGCTGTCGTGGCCGGACACCCTGTGCGAAGCCCTCGCCCGCGACGGACGGCACGTCGTGCGCTACGACCTCCGCGACGCAGGCGCCTCCACCACGCTCGACCCGGACGCCCCGGCCTACACCCTGCGCGACCTCGCCGCCGACGCAGCCGCGCTGGCCCGCGAACTCGACGACCGGCCTGCGCACCTGGCCGGAATCGGGGTCAGCGGGTTCGTCGCCCAGGTCGCCGCGCTCGACCACCCCGAGGCGTTCTCCGCCCTGACCCTGTACGGAACCCGGCCCGTCGCGCCCGGACCAGTCGACCCCGACCTGCCCGACCACGACGCCAAGGCCATGCGCCAACTGTTCGCGCTGCCGATGCCGGACTGGTCGGACCGTGCCGCCGTCGCCGAACGCGCCGCCGCCAGTGCCGTGATCCTCGGCAACGACCCGGACGCCGCCCGCACCGTCGCGGCCCGGATCTTCGACCGCGCGGCCAGCACCGAGCCGGTCGTGCAGATGGCCAACCAGCTGGGCATGGTGTTCTCCCAACTCGACTGCACTCCTCGCTGGCGCGAGCGCCTGCCGGAACTCGCGATCCCGACTGTGGTGCTGCACGGCCGCCGGGACGTGTTTTTCCCGGTCGGCAACGGAGAAGCGCTCGCCCGCGACATCCCCGGCGCCCGGCTGGTCGTCCTGGACGACGCTGCCAGCGCGATCCCGGACGCTGCCGCCGACGAGATCGCCGAGGCGATGCTCGCTGCCTGAACCGGGAGGCGCCAGGCCGCCTGAAATGGGCATCTCGCGCGACCCCAGAGCGGTGCCAGTTTTGGACCTGTCGCGAGCCGCCACCACGCCCGGGTCGACAGGCGCGCTCGACCGATGCCCGGCACTGGCGGCAGCACGACGCACGCCCGGCCAAAGAACAGTCACTCCTCCCCGGACATCGTCGCGAACAGGTGCCGCACCTTCTCCGCCGCGCCGTCCGACAGGAACAGTTCCAGGTTGTCGGCCGACATCTGCGCCGCCGGTTCAGCGCGCTCGAACATCGCCTGCTCGAACTTCCGCACGTCGCCGCCTTCAGCGAGGACCAGGGCGAGGTCCGCGCCGTCGCGCATCGCGAGGTTCGCGCCCTGTCCGGCGAACGGCGACATCAGATGCGCCGCGTCCCCGATCAACGTCACGCCCGGCGTCGGGTCCCAGCGCAACCCGATCGGCAACGCGGTCAACGGGTACACCGAGATCGGCCCAGACGTGGCGTCCAGCAACGCCAGGAACTCCGCCGGCCACCCGGCGTACAGCTCCTTCAGGGCGGCACGGGCACGGTCCGGGTCGTCGAACGGAATCCCCGACGTCTCCGGCCAGTCTTCGCCGCACCGCAGTGCCAGGTGGACCCGGATCGTGCCGTCTCCGTTGCGCTGCGCGGAAAGCGTGCGCTGCTCCCCGAGCGCGGAGAAGCTGCCTCGGCCGACGAGCGCCGACGCCGCCGGGTGCGCCCGGTCCGCGTCGTGGATGACCAGGCCCATTCCGTGCACGCCGCAGTACGCCGGTTCCGCGTCGGTGAGCAACGGGCGGATCCTCGACCGGGCACCGTCCGCGCCGATCAGGAAGTCGCACTCCAGGATGTCGCCGCCGGACAGGTGAACGCGGTGGCGTCCGTCGCCGAGCGGCTCCGCGCGAGTCACCGTGCGTCCCCAATGGACAGTGTCCTCGGGGAGCGCGTCGAGCAGCAGTTTCCGCAGCGCCGGCCGGTCCGCCTCGGGACGGCCCCAGCGTGCTTCGCCCTCCTCCGGAGCGATTTCCCGCCGCAGCAGGGTTCCCGCGGAGTCGTAGAGGACCATGTCCTGGCCTTCGGGACGGGCGATCGCGCGGTAACCGGCCTCCAGACCGGCCTCGCGCAGCGCCCACTGCCCCTGGTCGACCGTCAGGTCCAGCGTGCCGCCCTGGACTCGCGCGTCCTGGCTGGCGTCGCGTTCGCAGACCACGGCGTCGATGCCGTGCGCCTTCAGCACCCGCGCACAGGTCAGCCCGCCGAGCCCGCCCCCGGCGATCACGATTCGCATGATGACATCCCCTCGATACACTGTATTGGCAAAATACACCGTATCGGAGGCGTCCCGGTACTGTCACCCGAAAAAGGAGCGAGCATGGACGAAGTGGTGTGGGAGCGGCCCGAACCGCTGGCGCGCGCGGCGCCGACGCCGTTGAGCCGCGCCCGCATCGTGGAGACCGCCTGCGCGCTCGCCGACGAAGGCGGTCTCGAAGCGGTGTCGCTGCGCAAAGTCGCGGCCGCCCTCGGCGCCGGGCCGATGCGGCTGTACGGCTACCTCGACACCAAAGAAGAACTGCTCGACCTGATGACCGACGCCGTCTACGGCGAGATCCCGCTGCCGGATCCGGACACCGAAGGCGTGGCCGCCCTCCGCGCGCTCGCCCACGGCTGCCGCGCGGCCGTCCAACGGCACGAATGGTTCGCGGACCTGATCGGCGGACGCCCCGGGCTCGGCCCGAACGCGCTCGCGTACCTGGAGGCGTCGCTGGCCGCCGCGGCCGGCCCGGGCCCGATCGAGGACGCCATGATCACGGTGTTCACCGTGCACTCCTACGTGACCGGCGCCGTGCGCAGCGAAATCCGCGAGCGCCGGCTCATCAGCGACACCGGCCTCGACGAGGAGGGCTGGCAGCGCGCCGCCGGGCCCTACCTGCAACGGATGTTCGACACCGGCCGCTACCCCACCCTCCTGCGTACCGCCCGCGACGCCGTGCACCCCGACGGCGACGCCGTCTTCGCCGCCGGCCTCGAACGAGTGCTCTCCGGACTCTCCCTCAGCTAGTTACCGCTTAAGCGGCAAGATGGGCCCATGGAGACCGCCGCGCTGGGTCCGACCACCCGCGTCATGCACGCGATGGAACAGCTCTGGGCCGAAATCCGGCGGCGGCACGCGGACGTCCCCGACGCGATCCTCGTGCTCGCCTCCGGAACGATGGGCACCACCACCGAGATCCACGGCCACTTCGCGCGGTCCCGCTGGCACGTCGGCGAAGGCGTCGAACCGCGCGCCGAGTTCTTCCTCGGCGCCGAAGGCCTGCGGCGCAGTGCGGCCGAGATCCTCTCCACCACCCTGCACGAGGCCGCGCACGGACTCGCCGCCACCCGCGACATCGTCGACGTCAGCGACGGCCGCTACCACAACAAACGCTTCGCCGCGCTCGCCGCCGAACTCGGCCTGCGCGCCGAACAGGCGGACCGGATCGGCTGGTCCTCGACCACCGCGCTCCCCGCGACCATTGAGGCGTACCAAGAAGAACTCTCCCGGCTCGAAGCCGCGCTGACCGTGTGGCGGCACACCGAACAGGAGGTCGCCCGACGCGCCGTCGCGGCCCCGCCGGACGACCCGGAAACGCCGGGCGAGGTGGCCGAACCGCTCGCCCCGCCGGTGGTGATCGCGCCGGTCGACGGCCGAGGCGCGCACCGCGGCGGGCCGAACTACGTCGCGGCGATCTGCCGGTGCGAACCCCCGCGCCGGATCCGCGCGGCCCGGTCGATCCTGGAGTTGGGGCCGATTACCTGCACGTTGTGCACGGAGCCGTTCATCGAGGCTTGACCGCTATTGCGGCAATCAGCGTGCCGAGCCAGCAAGCAGGTTCAGGATCCTGGCGATCGCTCATTCGGCCGCTACCGTCGCCTGCCATGCGCCCGGGGGCATGCCTGTCGCCTTGCGGAAGAACACCGAGAAGTTGGACGTGTCAGGGAAACCGAGCGCGGTGGCGCAGGCGGCCGCGGTGAGGCGGTCGTGGGCGAGGAGCCGTTTGGCCTCCAGGACGATCCGATCGACGAGGTACGCCTTCGCGCTGCGACCGGTGGCCCGCTGCACCGCTCGGGTGAGAGTGCGGGGCGCGTATCCCAGTGTCCGGGCGTAGTAGCCGGCGTCGTGATGTTCCCGGAAGTGCGCGTCGACGCTGGCCTGGAACAGCCGGAACACCGGATTGACCGACGGCGCTTCGGCGTGGCGGGGGCGAAGCCGGGCGATGAGCGCGGAGAGCAGGATCTCAGGCACCTCAGCCGAGACATCTCCGGGCGGAGCGGATGCTTCGAGGAGGAGATGGCTGCGCGCGGCGTCGACGAACGGCCAGTCGGCGTCGGGAATCCTCCAGCGCACTTCCCGGGCCGGGGACGCGACGAGCTCCCGGGTGGCGCTGGTGACCGGCGCGGTCGGCACGAACAACACGACCTGCCCGGCCACGTCGGCGATGTCCTCCCATCGGTGCACCGCTCCCGGAGCGATCCACACCGCAGACCGCTTCTGGAGCGGGTGTCGGAGGAAGTCCACGGTGACGGATCCGTGCCCGGCATCGACGACGGCGAGGACGTGGAAGTCGGCACGCTGCGTCCCGCCGTCGTTCAGCTCGCGAAGGCGGTCGAACGTCATGGTTTCGACAGCGGCGGCACCGCGCCCGACGGGCTCGTAAGTCATCTGCCGGATCACGGTCATCTGTCCATTTTTCACCATCAGCCGACCAGTCCTGCCGATGCCTCGGGATAGCGGAAGACATTGAATGAACACACAGAACAACGTCCCTCAGAACACCGATCGAGAGAGTCACGATGACGACGACGCAGCAGTCGCTCCTGCCCGTTTACGACCACCGGCCGGGAACCGGCCCGACCCTGGTGTTCCTGCACTACTGGGGCGGATCCGCCCGCACCTGGGACCTCGTCGTCGGCCGCCTCGCGGGACGCGACACGCTCACTGTCGACTTCCGCGGGTGGAGCCGTTCGAGCACCCTGGCGGGCCCCTACGCCCTCCGCCAATTCGCCGACGACACGCTCGCCATCATCGCCGACGCGGGCGTCGCCGACTACGTCCTCGTCGGACATTCCATGGGCGGCAAGGTCGCGCAGCTCGTCGCGGCGACCCGGCCCGCTGGCCTCCGCGGGATCGTCCTCGTCGGTTCCGCTCCGGCGAAGCCCGCCTCAGGGATCACGCCCGAGTACCGGGAGGGCCTTTCCCACGCCTACGACTCCGACGAGTCCGTTGCTGGCGCACGGGATCACATCCTCACCGCGACCGAACTGCCCGAGCAGATCAAGTCGCGGATCACGACCGATTCCCGCGCCTGCACCGACGCCGCCCGCACGGAGTGGCCGCTGCGCGGCATCGCGGAGGACATCCGCGAGCACACCCGGATGATCAGCGTCCCCGCGCTCGTCGTCGCCGGAGAGAACGACCAGGTCGAGCCCGCCGACGTACTCGTCGACCACCTCATGCCCTATCTCGCCGAAGCCGAGTTCACGGTGATTCCGAAGACAGGTCACCTGATCCCGCTGGAAGCTCCGGCCGCCCTTGCCGACGCGATCACGGCCTTCGCACCCGCTGCCTGAACGCGCTCGACCGCCTCGTCGCCAGAGGACGACATCGCGGAATGGCCACGTGACCTCTGCCCTGGTCGTCGCGACACCAGCCACGACCAGGGCGAGCAGTTCTCCTGTTCCTCGCAGCAGAGCCGTGACCAGCGACTGTCAGCCGAGCCAGCCGCGATGCAACGCCGGTGCCAGTTCGTGCGCGGCCGAGTCCCGGATGGCGTTCTCGTCGTGGAGATAGCCCTCGGTGGTCGACAGCGCGGCGTGCCCGAGGTCGCGCTGCACCTGCCGCGGCGGGACCCCTCGCTCGATCGCGTGCGTCGCGTAGGAGTGGCGCGCCGAGTGCGGGTGGATGGTGTCGCACAGCGGCTGCAGATGCGTAGCGACGAACCGGGCCTCGGCGGTGTCCAGCAATTCCCGCAGCCGCGCGGTTTTGGGTGGCTGGCAGAACGTCGCGCACAACCTGCGCAGCAACGCAGTCACGTGCGAAACGTGCACGCGCGCGCCGGTGCTGGTGACGAACAACGGCTCGGCCCGATTCGCACCGACCTGTCCGCGCAGTGCCGGGACCTGCGGCGTCGCCCGGTCCGCGAGGTAAGCGTCGAGAGCGTCCGCCACCGGGGCGGCCAGCGCGACCTCGCGGTCCTTGGATCCCTTGCCGTGCACCCGAAGCACGCCGAAGCCGCCCGCGGTCGGCCGCCGGTAGTCGCCCAGGTCCACGCCCACGAGTTCCTCCGCGCGCACGCCGGTGCCGATCAGGATCTCGACCATCGCCCGGTCGCGCAGGCCGTTCCGGCTGTGGTCGACCAGCAGCCACGCCGCGAGCAGCAACGCCCGGCACGCGTCGAACGACCAGCGCGCGGTCTGCGACGGGACGCCGGAAGGCCGGTTGAGATGCTGCGCGCGCCGGTCCACCAGCGCCGCGGGATTGTGCCCGGCCAAACCTTCCCGCAACAGGTACTTGCGGTAGAAAGCGGACACCGCCGACAGCATCCGGCCGCGCGTCGCGTCGCGGTACCCGGCCTGCGCCAGTTCGTCCAGCCACTGTTCGACGTGCTCCACCCGGACGTCGGCGAACGACGTGAACCCGTTGCGCAGACACCAAGGCAGCCACGCCAGCGCGTCCGGATCGGTCCGCCGCGCACGGCCGCGGCGGCGTCCCGGGTCAGGTGGCTGATAGCCGGGCACCCAGTCGAGCGGGATGCCGAGATCGGTCGCGTACGCGATGCGGGTGTTGAGCGACGCGTACACGCGCAGGAATTCTCCGAACCGTTCCCGCGCGTCCTTGCCCGCTCCCCCGGCATCGGTGAGCGCGAGGGTCATGCGCGCCCGCCCGGATACAGCGCGGCGACGCCGGCGAGCACGAGATCGATCCCGGCGAGGAACTGCTCGCGGTCGTTGTGCTCGCGCATCTGGCTCGCCATCAAGCGGGTCGTCTCGTATTCCTCGGGATCGAGCGCTTCCCACGCTTGCGCCGTGGCGGCGAGGAATTCGGCCCGGTCCGCGTCCGGTTCGGCGACCTGGCTGTTCGCCGCGTTCTGCCCGGCCGCGCCCAGCACGTAGTGCATCAGCACCGACGTCGCGGTGAACCAGTGCTCCTCGGGCACGCCCAGCGCGCGGACCCGGCGGCCGAGGCTTTCGAGGATCCGCGGCGTCACCGGTCCGCCCGGGCTGCGGGACAGCTGGAGCAGCAGCTGCGCGGCGAGCCACGGATGCGCGTCGATCGCGGAGAACAGCCCGAGCGCCACTGCGTGCACTTCCTCTCGCGGCGAGCCGGTCGACCTCGCCGCCAGGGCGTCCGCCACCACCGCGTCGGTCGCGGCGACCAGCAGCTCGCGCTTGTTCGCGACATGCCAGTAGATCGCCCCGGGCCCCGTCGCGAGCCGCTCGGTGAGCACCCGGAACGTCAGGCCGCTCTCGCCGGCCGCGTCCAGCAGTTCCACCGCCGCCTCGACGATGCGCTCCCGAGAGAGTGCCTCCGTGCGCCGCTGTGCCCGGCGCGTCCCCGTAGCCATGCGCCCATCTTGACATATCTGGAGCGCCGTTCCAACATGGAATGACGTACCAGAACCTTTCGAAGGAGCCTTGTCATGACCACCTCCGTCACGATCGTCGGCGCCGGGCTCGGCGGACTCACGCTCGCCCGCGTCCTGCACGTCCACGGAATCCCGGCCGCCGTCTACGAGGCCGAGCCGTCCCCGGCCTCGCGCGCCCAGGGCGGCCTGCTCGACATCCACGACTACAACGGCCAGCTCGCCGTCGAAGCCGCCGGGCTGACAGCCGAATTCCGCAGCCTGGTCCTGGAAGGAAGACAAGAGCTGCGGCTGCTGGCCCGGGACGGCACAGTGCTGTTCAAACAACCGGATGACGGCAACGGCGGCCGTCCCGAAGTCCACCGCGGCGAGTTGCGGCAGATGCTGATCGACTCGCTGCCGGAGGGCACTGTCCACTGGGGACACAAGGTCAGCGGCGTGCGCGCCCTGGGCGGGGGCTACGAGGTCGCCTTCGCCAACGGAAGCAAGGTCACCGCGGACCTGCTGGTCGGCGCGGACGGTGCCTGGTCGAAGGTCCGGCCGCTGCTGTCCTCGGCGAAGCCGGAGTACACCGGCACCGGGTTTGTCGAGACCTTCCTTTACGACTCGGATCGCCGGTTCCCCGCCGCCGCCGAAGCAGTCGGCGGCGGAATGCTGCTGGCGCTCGCGCCCGGCCACGGCATCACGGCCCATCGCGAGCGGAATGGAACCCTGCACGCCTACGTCGGGCTGGTCCGGCCGCTGGAGTGGTTCGACAGCATCGATTTCGGCGATCCGGCCGCCGCGACCGCCCGGATCGCCGCGGAGTACGAGGGCTGGTCGACCGCATTGACCGCGTTGATCACCGAAAGCGACACCGCGCCGGTCTTCCGGCCGCACTACGGCTTGCCGATCGGACATCAGTGGGAGCGGGTGCCCGGCGTGACGCTGGTCGGCGACGCCGCGCACCTCGCCCCGCCGAACGGCGAAGGCGCGAACCTGGCCATGCTCGACGGGGCCGAACTCGGGAACGCGCTCGCCGCCCATCCGGACGACGTGGAGGCCGCGCTCGCCGAGTACGAGCAGGCGATGTTCCCGCGCGGCGCGGAAACCGCGGCCGAGGGCGCGCACCTGCAACAGCAGATGTTCGGCCCCGACGCACCGCAGGGCCTGGTCGCCGAGTTCGTCGCCGGGACGTAGGAACGCCCCGGGTGCGGGCGGGTCCCGCACCCGGGCCCCAGATCAGGCCACCGCCTCCCGCAGCGACGCGGACAGCGCGCGGGCCTCGTGCTCGGTCATCCGGCCGGTCTCGTACGGCACGCCGTTGACCCACCGCTGCGTCAGCCGGGCGATCCGCTCTCCGTAGCGCTGAGCGGTGACCCGGTCGCCGTGCGATCCGGCGTCTTCTGGGCCGAGGTCGGCGTGGCTCTGGCTCATCAGCCCGAGCCACGAGCCGAGCCGGTTGACGTCGTCGCGGGTCCCGCCGCTCCAGTTGTTGCCCGGCATGTCGCCCACGCCGATCCACTGCATGCCCAGCTGCGCCGCGAACACCGACAGCTGCTGCAGCACCGCGAGCTTGTCGCCGCTCTGCGACGCGGACATGGTGAACCCGCCCGCCAGTTTGTCCTTCCACGCCTGTGTCGTGAACGGCGTGAACGCGGCCTCCATGAACGCCTTGAACACTGCGGAGACGCTGCCCATCAGCGTCGGGCAGCCGAGAACGATCGCGTCGGAACGGTCCAGCAGCGCCATGACCTCGCTGTCGTGCCAGCGGCCCGCGGTGACGTGCTCGGCCCGGATGTCGACGAGGTGCACCTGCACGCCCGGCACCTGCCGCGCCCCTTCGGCGAGATGCTCGGCCAGCAGGCGGGTGTGCCCGTGCACCGAATGGCAGACCACGGTCACGGTGGCTTCGGGGGTGCGGTCAACGGCATTGGCTGTCATGCGAAAACTTCTTCCGGTCGTGGGGAAATCCCCTGCTTGCTCCCCTATCCCATCCCGATCGCCGGACGTCATCAACGCCGTTCTCGCGCACCCAGCGATCGGTGACACCGATCGATCCGGCTAGCCTGATCCGGTGGACAGGATCGAGCTGGAAGCGTTCGTCACGGTCGCGGAGGAACTGCACTTCGGCCGCGCCGCCGAACGCCTGCACCGCGGACAGGCGACCGTCAGCGACGCCGTCCGCCGCCTCGAGAAAACCTTGGGCGGCAAGCTTTTCCACCGCACCAGCCGCCGGGTCTCGCTGACCGACCTCGGCGAAGCCCTCCTGCCCGACGCCCACGCCGCCCTCGCCCAGCTGCGCCGCTTCCAGCACCGCGGCCGCGCCCTGGCCGGCGGAGACCGGACGCGCACCACGCTCGTCGTCGCCCACGCCGAGTACACCGCGCACCAGGTGCTGCTGCGCTGCCTGCCGCAGCTGCGCGAGCGGTTCCCGGACGTCACGATCGTGCCGGAGCCGATGCCGACCACCGCGCAGCTCGCCGCCCTGCGCGCGGAAACCGTCGGGCTCGGCATCGGATGGGCGACCGGCGGGATCAACGGCGTGCGGGCGCGAGTGCTGTCCGCCGAACGGTTCGTCGCCCTCGTGCCCGCGGCGCATTCCCTTGCCGGGCATACGGAACTGAGCGCGGCCGAACTGTCCTCGACCGCGCTGCTGACCTGGCCGCACCAGATCAACAGCGGGCTCTGCGACCGGCTGCTGTCCGCGTTCCAGATCAGCGGGGCGGACCTGCGGATCATCCGCACCGCCGACAGCGTGCAGGCCATCGCCGCCCACGTCGCCGCCGGAACGGGAATCGGGATCACCGTCGAGTCGGCACTGGACCACCAGCCGCCCGGGCTCCGGATCATCCCGCTGACTGGTCCTTCGACGACCGCTGACCAGGTGGTTCTCTTGCCGGAGAATCCGTCGGAGGTCGCGCTCGCGCTGCGGGATTTGCTGCTGAAGGCGGCTGTGCCGAGTTAAGAGAGGATGCGGCAGCGCGGTTCTGCCTGCCGTGCTCCAGTTCGCTGGCCAGTTCGTTGCGGAGACGACAGCTCAGCTCGTGCTGTGCCGACTGCGGTAGGCCGCGACGCTGGCCCGGTGCGCGCAGGTTCGGGTGCAGTACTGCTTCGAGCCGTTGCGCGAGAGGTCCACGTAGGTGGCCCGGCACCGGGGTCCGGCGCATACGCCGAGACGAGTCGGACCGAGCGTGGCGATCACACGAGCCAGCGCGCTGAGCGTGGTCGCGGCCAGGTGCGCCGCGCAGCGGTCGGTGTCGGAGGTGACCTCGGTCCACCAGCGGCCGTCCTCGTGGCGCAGCACCGGAGTGGCATGGCTGCGGCGCAGACCGTCGTTGATCAGGGCCGCAGCCGCGACCGCGTCGATACTGGATTCTTCGAGCACGCGGCGCACGGTCTCGCGCAGTGCGCGGACCTCCGTCAGGTCGGCGCGGGTGAGACGCCGCGAGGCACAGGTCCTCGAGCCCCCTCCGACAGACGGATGGTCGGCGAGGAACTCTTGGAGTTGTTCCACGGTCTCCAGCGTGTCCTCGCCCTTGACGGGTTTCCAGGTGTTGGCGAGATCGACGGCCGCCTCCACCCCGGATGAGATGTGACACGCTTCCAGCATTTGACGTATCTCCTCACGGGTTCGTCCGGTGACATCCGTACAGCCTTTTACGTGTCACAGCTTAGCTGGGTGCTCCGGCGGCGCAGCCGGAAGCTCACGCCACCTTTCACCGGCACGTCCTGCCAGAACGGGAGCCAGCTATGGCCGCCGAGCCCTTCAAGGTCAGCGTCAGCGAAGCCGAGATCGCGGATCTGCGCGACCGGTTGCGCCGGACGCGGTGGCCCGAGCCCGAGCCGGTGCCGGACTGGTCGCAGGGAGTGCCGCTCGCCTACGCGCAGGAGCTGTGCCGCAGCTGGGCCGAGGACTACGACTTCGGGTTCGCCGACCGCGTCAACGCCTTCCCCCAGTACCGCGACACGATCGACGGCCTCGGCATCCACTTCCTGCACATCCGCTCGCCCGAGCCAGACGCGTTCCCGCTCGTGCTCACCCACGGCTGGCCGGGCTCGGTACTCGAGTTCCTGCAGATCCTCGGTCCGCTCACCGACCCCCGCGCCCACGGCGGCGACCCCGCGGACGCCTTCCACATCGTCGCGCCGTCGCTGCCCGGCTACGGCTGGAGCGACAAGCCGACGACCACCGGATGGGGCGTCACCCGCACTGCCCGCGCCTGGGACACCCTCATGACCTCCCTCGGATACCAGCGATACGGCGCCCAAGGCGGAGACTGGGGCTCCGCGGTCTCCGGCGCACTCGGCGAAGTCGCACCCGAACGGGTCGCTGGCGTGCACCTGAACCTCGGATCCGTGGCGGCGGGCGCGTTCGACGACCCCACACCCGCCGAGCTGGCCAACCTCGAGGCCGAGAAAGAGATGCAGCGCACCGGCCGGGGATACTCGGCCATCCAGGCGACCCGGCCGCAGACCCTCGGCTACGGCCTCACCGACTCCCCGGCCGGGCAGGCCGCCTGGATCGCCGAGAAATTCTGGGCCTGGACCGACAACCACGGCCACCCCGAAGACGCCGTGCCACGCCAGGCGATCCTCGACGAGATCTCGGTCTACTGGTTCACCGCCTCGGCCACCTCGTCGGCACGCCTGTACTGGGAAAGCTTCGCCCACTTCCGGGACAAGGTGACGGCGCCGTCCGGACTGGCGGTCTACCCTCGCGACATCACTCGCCCCTCGCGGCGGGAGGCCGAACTGCGCTTCACCGACCTGCGCTGGTACCAGCAACTGCCCCGAGGCGGCCACTTCGCCGCACTGGAACAGCCCGAGTCGCTGGTCGAACAAGTACGTGGGTTCTTCCGCCTCGTCCGCTGACCAGGCATCGACCACGCGACGGCCGGTCCCCCGGCGTGCCAGCTCGCTCTCGATCGCGCCGAAGAGGCTGATGCTCACGCGGTGCGCGCAAGGGGCATGTCCGCCAGGCCCCTCGGAGCCGCCTGCGGCATGACTATATCAATAATCTCAGTTATCCATATAGTCGATTACCGGCAGATCTGGTCGACTGTTCGAGTTTTCTATCTGATACCTCGGGTTTAAGTATTGAAACTCTAACTGTAGAGTGTGCTCCACCAGCGGAAAGGGGTGCTGATGGAGACGGTGGGGCCGCCGATCCGGCGCGGGAGCCGGGAGGAGCGCCGGGAAGCGACCGTGCGCGCGTTGGCCGCCGGGGACGAGGCGGGGTGTGCGTACTGCGGCCAGCCGCTGCCGCCCATCCCCCGGCAGGGCGGGCGGCCGACTCCCTACTGCCCGGCCGATCCGGAGCGGTACGGGAGGTGGGGCGCGAAGGTCATCACGTGCGCGATGCTCGACGAGCAGCGCGAGATCTGGGTGACCGTCTACGGCCCCGACCAGCCGATGACCCAGCTCGACACCCGGGCGCTCGACGAGCAGCTCGGCTCGGCGCTGTCGGCGTTGGAACCGCTGCACGCGGAGCTGTCCGCGCTGCGCACGCACGTCGCCGACCAGACCGCAGCTGCCCTGAAAGCGCGGGAAGAGGCCGAGGCTGCTCGCGACGAGGCGCTGGAGCAGGCCCGGGCGGCGAATGCGGAACGCGCGCACGCCGTAGCCGCCGCGGAGGAGGCTCGCGCGGCCGAGGAGGCGGCCAAGCACCAGTCCGAAGTGGACCGAGCCGAGCGTGACGCTGCGCTCGAGAACGCTTCTGCGGCAAGGAAAGCGCAGGAAGCCGCATTGGCGGTCCGTGATGAAGCCGAGAACAACCGGCAGCGTGCGCTTGAGCAGGCGGCGTCCGCGCACGACCGGGTCACGGCGTTGCAGCGCGAGATTTCCGCATTGCGCGCGACGGCGGTCGAGGACCTCGAACAGGCCCGCCGCACGGCAGCGGAAGCCCAGCAGGAACTTCGCGCGTCGTTGACCGCCGAGCACGAAAGCCGGATGCGCGAGCAACAACAGCGGTTGCGTGAGCAGGCGGCGGAGGCGGACGACCGGGTGCGCAGCGTCCAGGTGGCGGCCGATCAGCGGGTCGCGGAGGCCGCAGCGCAGTTGAGCCAGGCGACCAAGACGTATGCCGAAACGCTGGCTCCGTTGCACGCTGAGCTGGGAGAACTGCGTGCTCGCGTCAGTGCACAGGAGGCGGAGCTTGAGGAGTTGCACCGGCTTCGCGAGGCTGAGAAGGCGGAGAAGGCGGAACAACCGGAAGAAGCCGAGTGACCGGGCGTGGTGGCTGCAGATGCGAGCAGCCACCACGCCCGGCAGGGTTGTGGTTCAATACCTTCAGTCGCCGGGTTTCCCGGCGGACAGTCATCGCCCGCGGTGCTTTTCCTGGCCCGCGTAGGCGCGCTCCCCACGGTGAGCACTTCAGAGATCCCGGCCTCGTCAGGCCCTCCCCGTCGTGCGGACGACCCGTCCGCGAACCAGTCCTGCCCGAGAACGGAGTGGAACCATGCCCACCGAACGCCTCACCAACGGCACCGAACGAGAGCTTCTCGAGAACACGCTCGACCGCAACCGCGAAGCCCTGGCCGAGACCCTCCGCGGCCTGTCCGAGGCTGACGCCCGACGGCGGCTCGTCGCGTCGCTGTCGACGCCGATTTCCGTGGTCAAGCACGCCGCCGCCGCGGAACGGATCTGGTTCCAACGGTTCTGGGCGGGTCTCGACGAGTCCGAATGCGACGGATACTCGAAGCGGGACGTCGGCACCTTCGCCGTCTCCGACGACGAGACCGTGGCCGACGTGATCGCCGAGTACGAGCGCGCCAGTCAGCGGTCGCGGGAGATCGCGGCGCGCTTCGAACTCGACGACACCAAGGAGTTCCCCGGCGAGGGAACCGTCAGCATGCGCTGGACTTTGCTCGCGATGATCCAGGAATTCGCCCGGCACGCGGGCCACGGCGACATCCTGCGCGAGCAGATCGACCAGCCCCTGTCCTGACCCCCTGGCCTCGGCGGCCTACTGGTGCTTGGCGAGGAACGGCAGGACCGCGTCGGCCATTTCGTCGGGCACTTCCTCGGCGAGGTCGTGCCCGGCGTCGAAAACGAGTCCGGTGACGTCGTGGGCCATGATCCGCATCTGGGATTCGGCGCGTTCGCCGATGAACGCCGACCCGCCGAGCGCCAGGACAGGCAGGTCCAGTTTCCGTTGCGCCGCTTGCCGATTCTGTTCGGCGTCGACGAGCATCGCCCGGTAGATCGCGAGCATCGCGCGGATGCCGCCGGGCATCGAGTAGCAGCGCACGTACTCCTCGATCGCGTCCGGCGTCGCGCTGTCCGGGCGGCTGCGCTCGAACTTGATCAGGTACGTGATGAGCTCGCGTTCGTGGCCGGCGATCAGCATCTCGGGAACGTCCGGCTGGAAGTAGAAGCCCAGATGCCACAGATGCATGCCGCTGGCGACGTTCTCGGCGGTGAGCGCGGTGTGGTCCTCGAAGCCGAAGCCGGGGAACAACGCCTCGGCGAACACCAAGGACGTCACTCGGTCGCGATGCCGGGCGGCGAGCTGGTAGCCGATCACCGCTCCCCAGTCCTCGCCCACGACGGCGTAAGTCTCGTGGCCGAGGCCGGCCATCAGTTCGGCGACGTCCTCGCTCATCGTCGCGGAGTCGTAGCCGTCCGTGGGGCGGGCGGAATCGCCGAGACCGCGCAGGTCCGGGACGACGACCGTGTACTGCGGTGTGAGCTTCGGGACGAGGTGCCGCCAGTGGTAACCGGTCTTCGGCACACCGTGGAGCAGCACCACGGCGGGGCCGGATCCGGCGGTCCGGTAGTGCAGGCTCGTTCCGTTGACCGCGGCACGGCCGGTGCGGACTGGAGTTTCGTCGTGGTCGAACATCGTTCCCTTTCTTGATCGGACGTTCCAGTTTGAGGGCACCACGAATCAGTCGAGGGCAGCCAGGGCTACCTCCACGAGGGGTTCGAGGGCGCGGGCGTCCGGGGTGATCTTCGCGGAGACCAGCAGCCCGTTGAGGAAGGTGACCAGGAAGGCGGCCAGCGTAGGCGGATCGTGCCGCGCCGCGATCTCGCCGCGCTCCGCCGCGACGCACAGCACCTCGGCGATCGCTTCCTGGCTGGCGTCTTGCATGTCCCGCACCGTGCGCCGGGTCGCGGCGTCCCCCGGCAGGCGTTCGCAGACGGCGTTGACCGCCAGGCAGCCTCGGCCGTCGTCGGCCGCGGCGATCCGGACCCGCTCGACCAGGAGCGTCCGGATCGCCGAGCGGGCGTCGGCGCCGTTTTTCAGGCTCTCGAGCGCGGTCGCCGCGAGCGTCGCGCGGTAGTGCTCGAGCGCGGCGCGGTACAGGCCGTCCTTGTCGCCGAAGGCGGCATACAGCGAGCCCTGCCCGAGACCCAGGTGCTGGGTCAGATCGCGCACCGAGGTCGCCTCGTAGCCGCGCGACCAGAACAGTTCCATCGCACGGCTCACGGCCGCTTCGGTGTCGAACTCGCGGGTGCGGACCATGGCCGCCACCCTACGCCATTATGGATCGTTCGATAAAGAAAGGGAGCTGCAGCCATCCAGGCTGACGGGTCGGTGCTCGATCGGCACCGTCCCCGTTGGTACCGCTGACTTCCCGGGCGTCGTGGTCGTCGCGGGCAGGTGAGCGGCGACTACGCTGGACCGGTTCGCCCGCCTTCGCTGGAGAGACCTTGCCCGACCGCCGCACCCTGACCGCCGACTGCACGAGCTGTTTCGCGCTTTGCTGCGTGGCGCTCACCTTCACCAAGTCAGCCGACTTCGCCATCGACAAGCGGGCCGGCGACCCGTGCCCGAATCTGCGGCCCGATTACCGCTGCGGCATCCACGATCGGTTGCGCCCCAAGGGTTTCTCGGGCTGCACCGCGTACGACTGCTTCGGTGCCGGACAGCAAGTGTCGCAGGTGACCTTCGGTGGCCGGAGCTGGCGCGAGGCTCCGGAAACCCGCGACCGTATGTTCGCCGCGCTCCCGGTGATGCGGCACCTGCACGAACTGCTCTGGTATCTCACCGAGGCGCGCTCGCTCGCCGTGACCCACGAGATCCATGCGGATCTGGACGCCGAGATCGCCGACATCGAACAGGCGACTGCCGGAGACGCGGACGCAGTGCTGGCGATCGACGTCGACGCTCGTCGCGCCCAGGTCAACCCGTTGCTGGTGCGCACCAGCGAGCTGGTCCGTGCCGGGGCCGGGCGCAAGAAGGACCGTCGCGGTGCCGACCTGATCGGCGCGAAACTCGCCGGCGCGGACCTGCGCAGCACGAACCTCCGCGGCGCCTACCTGATCGCGGCGAACCTTCGAGGCGCGGACCTGCGCCGCGCTGACCTGATCGGCGCGGATCTGCGCGACGCCGACATCCGCGGCGCCGACTTCACCGACAGCATTTTCCTTACCCAGTCCCAGGTGAACGCCGCCCGCGGCGACGCGGAGACCAAGCTGCCTCCTCGGCTGGCCCGCCCCGAACAGTGGTAGTCAGCGCGGCCGGGTGGACCCCACTACGACCCCGCCGAGCCGGGCGATCCAGCTGCCGCACACACAGCGCACGTACTCGGTCCGACTGCTCGCCGACGCGGGAACGACGGCGGAGGCAGGCAGTTCGGCCAGAGGCCAGCCACAGCGGGGGCAACGGTTTTCTTCCATGACCGCCATCGTGGAGTAATGGTTCAGTGCAGTTCAACCCTTACTGATTTCTGCACAGCGGAGCGTCGCGGAGACCCGCCCGGGAGTCGAACCCGGAAGCCCACGGCTTTGCGGGCCGTGCCACGACCGTCGTGAAACGGGCCAGTCGCGCGCCGTGGTGCCGATCCACGTTGGCGGGGCTTATGAGGCTCCGCTGGTTGCCGAACCGCGCGCGGGTGCTGCTGACGCAGCGGGACCGTCCGATGAGGACGGAAGTCAGGTCGTGCTGAGTTCGTCCGGGGGTCTGCCTCTCGCATAGCAGCGCGACACGAGTCGCTGGCCAGTTGTTCGACCAGCGATGATCGAGCTGCCCGGCGGCAGCTGACGACGATCGTGCCCCCGGCAGGAGTCGAACCTGCGTTCCCGGCTTCGGAGGCCGGCGTCGTGTCCGCTGGACCACGGGGGCGGAGTGGGCCGCCAGGGACTCGAACCCTGAACCCGCCGGGTAAAAGCCGGCTGCTCTGCGCGATTGAGCTAACGGCCCGCGTCAGTGCGGGATGGTGCTGCCCGTCGAGGGTTCGAACCTCGGTTTCCGCGTCCGGAGCGCGACGTCCTGCCAGGTGGACGAACGAGCATCGGCCTCGGATTCGGACCTGGGCCAGCGGATCCAAAATCCGCGCTGCTGCCGGTTACCCCAACCGGGAACGCGAGACGGGAAGTCGGATGCCCGCGGGTCGAACGCGGTGTCTCCTGGTCCCGAACCAGGCGGGGTCGCCAATGCCCCTCGCATCCGGACAAGGCGCCGGCGCCCCCTCGGCGCCGGGCCCCGTACCCCTGCCAGGACTCGAACCTGGCACCTCCGCATTCGTAGTGCGGCGCTCTTTCCCGCTGAGCTACAGGGGTGTGCGTCCGGCTCCCCGACGGCGCCGGACCGCGAACGGCCGGAGGGCATCGAACCCTCTTCTTCGGTTTGGAAGACCGACGTGTCCGCCGAGTTCACCACGACCGCAGGACGCGCCCTGACCAGGGCGCAGTGGTGAAGGAGGGAGTCGAACCCTCACTGCCCTCGAACGGGCTCCCGGTTTACCGCCGGGTGGGACCGCCGCCGTCCCGTCTCCACCGTGCGGGTCCGGCGGCGCGTGGCTGCCGGACCCCGCGCTCGTCCTGGCCGCGGGTGAGGCGACGGGGACGAGTCTCGGAAATGTCTTTTTGCTCCGCTGTGCAGTTGTCAAAGAACCGCGCTCATCGCGAAAATGGGCAGCAGGGAAATACCGTCGCGAAGAAAACGCGGCGGCGGGAATGAATTGCGTTCGGACGCCCTGACGAGAGAAGCCGCCCGGATCGGTTTCCCGACGGGCGGCTCCCTGTGCGCAACTGCTGCTGCGTCAGGTCAGGGAGCGGATACCGCCCGGGAGACCGCCTTTTCGGCCCATGCGGCACTGGTAGGCAAGCGAACGCCGGGCAGCGCGGAGGGCGGCCGGATACCGGCCTCGCATCTCCCGCTTCCGCATGTTCGTCATGACCGCTCCTTCATCCGCTGTAGTGCATTCATCTTCACCTACGGCGAAGCGATGCGTCAATCTTATTTTCCGGAGAACTGTTTTCGGCCGGGCTTTCGCCGGAAGACGGATCGTGTTGTAATGGTCGAGTGCACTTCAATCCTTACGGTGGCGCGGGCGCGCAAGTAGCCGCCGACCTGGCGACCCTTGCCCAGCGCGACGACGTCACGGCCGCCGAGGTGCGGGCCGTGGGGCAAGCGCACGACATGGTGCTGCCGCGCATCGCTGCGGACGAGGCGGCGCGGATCCTGGCGTGGGGGCGGCGGCTGCACCGGGTGTTCGTCGCGGAAACGACGGCGGAGCGGGTCGATCTCGTCAACGAGCTGCTCGCCGTTGCCGCGTGCCGGCCGAACATCGCCAGCCACGACGGGAAAGCGCCGCATCTGCACTACTCCAGCGAAGGCGCGGACGTAGTCGAGCGGTTCCACGCCTACACCGCCGGCGGGCTCGCGCATCTGGTGTGCGAGGAGCCGCACCGTCTCGGCGTCTGTGCGCGCGAGGGGTGCGGCGTCGCGTTCGTGGACACGTCGCGCAACGGACGGCGGCGGTTCTGTTCCACTCGCTGCGGCACGCGGGTCAATGTCGCCGACCATCGCGCGCGGCAGCTCGCGGGCTAGGCCGTCAGTCGAGAGCTTTGACGGCTTCGGCGAACGACTCCAGCTCCGGATACTTCGGGGCGATCGTGTCGCCGGAGGATTCGCCGCGCAGGCGCCGGCCGATCCACGGCAGCGCGTGTTCCCGTCCCCAGCGGAGGTTCGCCGTGCGCTGTTCCCGCGCGGACAGGCGGGGCCGCGGTCCCAGCGCGACGTGCGTGAGGCTGTGCTGCACGCCCAGCGCGTCGAGGACGGCGATGGCGATTTCGGTGTGCCCGGCGGCGTTGAGGTGCAGCCGGTCCGGGGACCACATTCGACGGTCGCGCAGCTGGCGCATCGACCACATGTCCACCAGCAGCGTCTCGTGCCGCGCCGCGATGCCGCGCACGTGCTCGTTGTAGATCGCGACCCGGCCGCGGATCTGCCGGAACAGCGCGTCTTCCACGCCGTCGACGCCGGTGAACAGCAGCACCTGCGCACCGGCCGCGCGGAACCGGGCCACGGCGCGCTCGTAGGAGTCGGCGAGGCTGTCGATGTCGACGCGCGGCCGCATCAGGTCGTTGCCGCCCGCGTAGAGCGTGACGAGGTCCGGCTTCATCGCCAATGCCGGTTCGACCTGTTCGTTCAGCACCTGGGGAAGGAGCTTCCCGCGCACCGCCAGATTGGCGTACCGGAACCCCGGCTCCCCGGCCGCGAGGACCTCGGCGACCCGGTCGGCCCAGCCGCGCACCCCGTTGCGCGCGGACGGATCGTCGTCCCCGACGCCTTCGGTGAACGAATCGCCAATACAGACTAAGCGGTTGGTCATTGCCTCAGTTTAGGCCCGGCTCCCCCGCGCTGGTCACGGCGCCCGGCCGCGGATGCTTCGCCGGTTCAGGGGCGGAGGCCGTCGAACAGGATCGCGATCGTGCGGTCCCGCAGTGCGCGATCGGAGCCGACGTGCTCGGCTGCCTTCGCGGTGCCGATGATCACCGGGATCAGCTCGGTCGTGGTGACGTCGCGCCGCACCGCGCCGCTGTCCTGGGCGCGGCGCAGCAGCACGCCGAGGGATTCGCGCAGCCGCTCCCCGATCACCGAACCCGTGCTGGGCACGCACACGCCGGCGGAGGTGAGCGCTTCGAAGTAGGCGTTTTTGGCGCTGGACATCTCGATCCAGCTGGTGAGGAAGGTGAAGAACGCGGCCCCGGCGTCCTCGGCGTTCTGCGCGACGACGGCGTCCGCCTCGTCGACGAACCGGTGCAGCCGCGCGTAGAGAACGGCTTCCAGCAACGCTTCTTTCGTGGGGAAGTGCCGGAACACCGTGCCGATGCCGACGCCGGCCTCGCGCGCGACCTCCTCGGTCGGCGCACCGGTGCCCTTGGCCGCGAACACCGTCTCGGCGGCATCGAGCACCTTCGCGCGGTTTCGCCGCGCGTCGGCGCGCAGCGGTTTGTCCTCCGTCACGGCTGCGATGGTAGTCGCGCGCCCTGGTCGCGCGGCGCCCGATCCAGGTCCGTGCGGCGTGCCGAAAGGGCGGAAACAACCCGTCCGGAGCAAGCGCCAGGAATCGTCAAACCTGGTCCGCTCGTCCACACTATAGTGTGACGACCGTCACGAGAGGTGCACGACCATGACTCTAGGCGACAACGAGGTCACCCAGTCAGTCCAAGCTTCCTCCGGCGACCGCCGGGTGCAGGTACGCCGGGCGGCTCTGGCCGGTTCGATCGGCACCACCATCGAGTGGTACGACTTCTTCCTTTACAACACCGCCGCGGCGTTGGTCTTTCCCCATCTGTTCTTCCCCGCGTCGTCCTCCTACGCCGGGGTCATGCAGTCGTTCGCCACCTACGCGGTCGGGTTCGCGGCCCGCCCGATCGGCGCGGCGATCTTCGGCCATTGGGGCGACCGGCTCGGGCGCAAGGCGACGCTGATCGTCACGCTCCTGCTGATGGGCTTGCCCTCGGCAGTGGTCGGCCTGCTGCCCGGTGCGGCGACCATCGGCGTCGCCGCACCGCTGATCCTCGTCCTGCTGCGCCTGGTGCAAGGCATCGCGATCGGCGGCGAGTGGAGCGGATCGGTGCTGCTGGCCATGGAATGGGGCGACCAGCGGCGGCGCGGCCTGCTGGCGAGTTTCGCGCAGGTCGGCGTCCCGGTCGGGCTCGTCCTCGGCACCGGCGGCATGACCTTGCTGTCCGCGACGCTGTCTCCGGACGCCTTTGCCTCGTGGGGCTG
Organism: Amycolatopsis echigonensis; assembly: GCF_002846615.1. Taxonomy (NCBI): domain Bacteria; kingdom Bacillati; phylum Actinomycetota; class Actinomycetes; order Pseudonocardiales; family Pseudonocardiaceae; genus Amycolatopsis; species Amycolatopsis echigonensis. Next base: position 7,657,732 of record NZ_PJMY01000003.1, read on the forward strand.
GCGAATCCCGTTCCTGCTGAGCCTGGTCCTGGTGGCGATCGGCCTCGTGATCCGGCTGCGGATCCTGGAAACTCCGATGTTCGCCGCCGCGGTGGCGGCCAAGCGCACCTCGAAAGCGCCGGTGAAAGACGTGGTCCGGCACCACTGGCGGGAGATCCTGCTGTCGGCCGGGTTGCGGTTCAGCGAGCAGATGCCGTTCTACCTGTTCACCAGCTACGTCCTGGTCTATGTCGTGCACCGGCCGGAATTCAGCAAGACGTTCGTGCTCAACGCGGTCCTCGTCGGGGCGGCCGCGGAACTGCTGCTGATTCCGCTGTTTTCCCAGCTGTCCGACCGGATCGGCCGCAAGCAGGTGTACCTGACCGGCGCGGTGCTGACCGGGATCATCGCGTTCCCGTACTTCACCGTGCTCACCCACAGCGGCCACGCGATGATCTTCCTCGCCGTCATCGTGTCGCTGGTCGCGCACTCGATGCAGTACGGCCCGCAGGCGGCGCTGATCGGCGAGAGTTTCCCGACGCATCTGCGCTACGGCGGCGCGGGCTTGGGATATCAACTGGCTTCGGTGTTCGCGGGCGGCCCCGCTCCCCTGCTGGCGACCTGGCTGCTGCACATCACCGGAACGCCGTACTCGATTTCGATCTACATCGTCGCCTCGGTCGTCGTGACCGTGCTGTGCGTGATCGCGCTGCCTGATCGCTCGAAAGCCAACATCGACGACGTCGGCGTATACGCCCGCTGACCGCACGAAAAAGGGGGCTGCCGCACCGAAAACCGGTGCGGCAGCCCCTGTCGGGAACGAATCAGCGCTGCGGCGGAGGCCCGCCCTGCGGCCCGCCGAACGGACCCTGCTGCGGGAACGGCCCGCTGCCCGGACCCTGCGGTCCGCCGAACTGCTGCGGCGGCGGCCCCTGGTACGGCCCGCCCTGCGGTCCGGCCGGAGGCTGCGGCTGCGGTAACGACTGCTGCTGCTGTGCGGGCGGCGGAGCGCTGGGCTGCGGCGGCTCCGGCGGCGCGGGCGGTTCCTCTTCCCGGACCGGCTCGGGGGCCTTCGGCTTGGCCGGGACCCCGCCGATCGCCCGCCGGGCGCCCTCGCTCGAAGCCCCCAGCGGGCCTTCGACCTCCTTGCGCGCCACGGCTTCCGCGGCCGCGACCGCTTCGGCGACCTTCGGGTCGCTGCTCGTGTCGAACCACCCGGCGACCTCTTCGTCGTCGAGGTCCGGCTTGGCCGGGGTGTCGTCCTTCGGCGGCTCGTACCGGAACACGCCGTCGTCGCCGGGAGCGCCCAGCGCGCGGGCGAAGCCTTCGAGGGCCTTGCCGTAGTCGCTCGGGATCATCCAGACCTTGTTCGCGTCGCCCTGCGCCATCTGCGGCAGCGTCTGCAGGTACTGGTAGGCGAGGACTTCCGGCGTCGGGCGGCCGGCCTTGATCGCCGCGAACACCTTCTCGATCGCCTTCGCCTGGCCCTGCGCCTGCAGGTAGCGGGCGGCTCGTTCACCCTGTGCGCGCAGGATCCGCGACTGCCGTTCCGCCTCCGCGGCGAGGATCGCGGCCTGCTTCTGGCCTTCGGCCGCGAGGATCTGGCTCTGCTTCTGGCCTTCCGCCGTCTTGATCGACGATTCCCGCTGGCCTTCGGCGGTGAGGATCATCGCGCGCTTCTCCCGGTCGGCGCGCATCTGCTTCTCCATCGAGTCCTGGATGGAGGCCGGCGGCTCGATCGCCTTCAGCTCGACGCGGGCGACGCGGATGCCCCAGCGGCCGGTCGCTTCGTCGAGCACGCCGCGCAGCTGGGTGTTGATCGAGTCGCGCGAGGTCAGCGTCTCCTCCAGGCTCATGCCGCCGACCACGTTGCGGAGCGTGGTGGTGGTGAGCTGCTCGACGCCGATGATGTAGTTCGAGATCTCGTAGACCGCCGCGCGCGAGTCGGTGACCTGGAAGTACACGACGGTGTCGATGTTCACCGTCAGGTTGTCCTCGGTGATCACCGGCTGCGGCGGGAACGAGACGACCTGCTCGCGCAGGTCGATCCGCGCGCGCACCTTGTCCAGGAACGGGACGAGGAAGGTCAGGCCGGGCGAAGCGACCGTGCGGAACCGGCCGAGCCGCTCGATCACCGCCGACTGGGCCTGTGGCACCACCATGATCGCCTTGACCACTGTGATGATGACGAACAGAGCCAGCAGTGCGACCACGACGATCGCTATTGTCGACAAGAGCGTTTCCCCTTACCTAGTACCGTTTTTCTCGGACGGCGCCTCACGCGACGATGTCCACCACGGCCGTGGCGCCGGAGATCTCGACGACCGTGACGCTGGTGCCCGGGGCGATCGGCGGCTGCGATTCGTGCACGGCGCGCGCCGACCACACCTCGCCGCCGATTTTCACCTGGCCGGCATCGTAGTCCACAGTGGACACCACGACGGCCCGGGCTCCGACCAGCGCGTCGATGCCCGTGGGGATGGCCGAACCGGACAGGAAACGGCGCTTGAGCGCCGGACGCGCCAGCGCGAGCAGCCCGACCGAGCTGAGCGCGAACACGGCGACGTCGATGTAGATGTTGCCGGTGAGCGCTTCCGAGCCGGCTCCGAGCAGCGCGCCGATGCCGAGCATGATCAGCACGAAGTCCCCGGAGATCACCTCCGCGATCATCAGGACGATGCCGATGATCAGCCAGATCAGAGCCGCTGCCATGCCTTCATGCTCTCAGATCGCGTCGTTTCGCACCGGGCAAGCTACCCGACGTGACCGACGCGTGACCTTGGATCTTCCCGGCATATCGGGCATCACGGAGCGTCGTCGCCCGGTTCGGTCACGAAGTCGATGAGCCGCTCGACCGCGCCGATCAGCGGCGTTTCGAGATCGCGGAAGCTGCGCACCCCGGCGAGCACGCGCTGCCACCCCTCGTACGGTTCGCCCCAGCCGAGCGCGTCGCAGACGCCGGTCTTCCATTCGATGCCGCGCGGGATCTCCGGCCAGGCGCGGATGCCGACCGACGCGGGTTTCACCGCCTGCCAGACGTCGATGTACGGGTGGCCGGTGACCAGCACCTGCTCGTCGCGGATCTGCCCGACCAGCCGGGATTCCTTGCTGCCCGCCACGAGGTGGTCGACGAGGACGCCGAGCCTGCGGCCCGGGCCGGTGCCGAACTCGGCGATCCGGTCGGCCAGGACGTCGACGCCGTCGAGCGGTTCCACGACGACGCCTTCGACGCGCAGGTCGTGTCCCCAGACGCGTTCGACCAGTTCGGCGTCGTGCTTGCCCTCGACCCAGATCCGGGAGTCGCGCGCGACGCGGGCCTGCAGGCCCTGCACGCGGACCGAACCGGACGCCGACACCTGCCGCGCGGGGGCGGCGGCCTTCTTCGCCGGCACGAGCGTGACCGGCTTGCCTTCCAGCAGGAACGCGGCGGGCGCGAGCGGGAACACCCGGTGGCGGCCCTTGGCGTCCTCGAGGACGACGTTGCCGTACTCGATTTTCACCACCGCGCCGCAATAGCCGCTGGCCGGGTCTTCGACCACGAGCCCTGGTTCGGCGGGGACCTCCGGCACCTTCCGCTTGCGGGGCCCGGACAGCACGTCGTGATAGCGCACGGTCGGGCACGTTATCGGCGTGGCGGCGGGCCGTCCCGCCGCCACGCCGGGGACGGGCGGACCGGCGCGGCCGGTTCTCCGGCTTGCCCTGGAGCGCGCTCCAGGTCCTAGCGTCGGCGGCGTTCGCCAGCCGTCGAGGTGCCGCCTGGTCCGCCGGGCAGAAGGAGTATCCGCGCATGATCACTCGAACCGCGCTCGGCTCGTCCGGTCTCACCGTCAGCGCCATGGGCCTGGGGTGCATGGGGATGAGCGAGAGCTACGGCGCCGCCGACTGGGACGGCGGCATGGCGACCATCGACCGGGCCCTGGAGCTGGGCGCCACGTTCCTGGACACCGCCGACGCCTACGGTGCCGGGCACAACGAGGTGTTGGTGGGCCGGGCCGTCCACGGCCGCCGGGACCAGGTGCAGCTGGCCACGAAGTTCGGCCTCGACCGCAGCGCCGGCGACGGGGCACGCCGCATCCGGGGCGCCCGGAACTACGTGCTCCGGTCCTGCGACGCGTCGTTGCTGCGGCTGGGCGTCGAGGTGATCGACTTGTACTACGCCCACCGCCCGCCCCAGGACGTGGAGATCGAGGAGACCGTCGGGGCGATGGCCGAACTGGTCGAGGCGGGCAAGGTCCGTCATCTGGGTTTGTCTGAGGTCGACGGCGAGCTGTTGCGCCGGGCGCACGCGGTGCACCCGATCGCCGCGGTGCAGAGCGAGTACTCGCTGTGGACCCGCGACGTCGAGGCGGTCACCCCGGTGATGGCCGAACTGGGGGTCGGGCTGGTGCCGTATTCGCCGCTGGGGCGGGGGTTCCTGACCGGCGCGCTGGACCGCTCCGCGCTGGGCGAGAAGGACTTCCGGCGCAGCAACCCCCGCTTCGCCGGAGAGGCGGGCGAGGCCAACGAGAAGATCGCGCGGACCGTGCGCGAGGTGGCCGACCGGCTGGGCGCGACCCCGGCCCAGATAGCACTGGCCTGGGTGTACGCCCAGGCCGAGCGGCTCGGGGTGGCAGTGGCGGCGATTCCGGGCACCCGCAGCCCGGTCCGGCTGGAACAGAACGCGGCCGCGCTGGATCTCGTCCTTGACGCCGAGGCGCTGGCCGCGCTGGAGCCGCTGAGCGACCAGGTCATGGGCGAGCGCTACCTTCCCGCGCACACCGCGGAGGTCGCTCGAGGTTAGCCACGGGCTCGGCGTCCCCGTTCCGTGGCGCTCCCGACTGCGATCTTCGGGCTTGGCGCCGTTTTTCGTTCCCGCGTCTGGTCCTGGCCGGGTCAGCGCGCCAGACGCAGCACCGCGTCGGTGAACGGCGTCGGGCCGCCGCGGCCGAGCGGGCCCATCGCGACCAGCGGGGCGAGCGCGACGCACCATGCGCGCACGCGGTCGCCGTCCAGGTGCGGCAGTTGGGCGATCCCGTCCTCGACCGTTCCGCCGTGGGCCATCGGCAGCACGGCCCAGTCGACCGCGTCGAAGGCCGGGTCGCCGACGCACGGGCGCGGGTCGATCGCGACCGCGCCGCGTTCCGGTCCGGCGTCGAGGACGTTGCCCGGGTGCAGGTCGCCGTGCACGAGGGCGATCGGGCCGCTGGCCGCTAATTTCTCGGACCGGGCGAGGCCGGTGCGCAGGGCTTCCAGCGGCAGATGCGCTTCGGCCGGGGATCCGGCGAGCCGTTGCTCGGCGAGGCCGAACATGAACCGGACGCGTTCGAGCTGGGTCGGGAACGGCCCGGCGGCGGGGACGCCGTGCACGTCGGCGAGCAGTTCGCCGATCTGGTCCCAGGGAACGTCGCTGCCGCGTCCGGTGAACGTGTCCCCGGGCTCGAGTCCTTCGAGCAGCACGGCGCCGTGGTCGAGGTCGGCGTCGAGGATCTGCACGACGCGCGACAGTCCGGCCCACGAGCCGAGCGCGGTGGCCTCCGCGGTCGCGATCGCGCGGTCCGGGCAGAGCTTGAGCACCTTCAGCACGCCCTCGCGGTCGCGGCAGAGCAGGGTGCGGCCGGTGTTGCCGGGCCGGGCCTCGGAGACGGTGAGGCCCCACTGGCGGCAGAGCCGGTCGACGAGCGCGGGCAGCGCGTCGCACCATGCTTCGGCCGCGGAGCCGAAGCGGTTGACGAGGCGGGCGCGGGCGGCGCTGTCGATGAGGTCGTTGTCCATGACGCCCGCCATCAGAACAGCGGCCAGGGGATCGCGCGCCAGTCGTCGCCGGGCTCGGGGAACACCGCCTCGGCGAGCAGGTAGTCGGTGCGCTGCGAGAGCGCCCGGATCTCGAAGGCGGTCAGGTGTTCGCCGAGTTCCGCGCCGAGGCGGCCGTCGAGGTCCGCGCGGAGCTTCCGCAGCTTCTCGACGGCGTCCTCGGGCAGCTCCTCGCCGATCCAGCCCCACAGCACGGTGCGCAGCTTCGGGTCGGTGTGCAGGCAGATGCCGTGGTCCACGCCGTAGACGCGGCCGTCCGTGCCCGCGAGCAGGTGGCCGCCCTTGCGGTCGGTGTTGTTGACGACGATGTCGAGGACCGCGAGTTCGCGCAGGTCCGGGTGGTCGGCGTGGACGAGCACCGCCGGTTCGCCGAGCCGGTCGTGCGCGTGCAGGACGGTGCGCCAGCCCTCGGGGACCTCGTCGGGCGCGCAGACGTCGACCACTTCGGCTTCCTCGTCGGTCTCGACCCACAGCTGGACCATGCCGGGCCCGAACGGGCCGTCGCGCAGCACGGTCGGCGGGATCATGCCGAGGCCGCAGGCGTCGGAGATCATCGCGGTGGCCACCTCGCGGCCGGCGAGGGTGCCGTCCGGGAAGTCCCACAGCGGCCGCTCCCCCGACACCGGCTTGTACACGACGCGGCCGGTGACGCCGTCGAGTTCGATCGCGCAGAACAGCGTCACGTTCGAGGCGTCGACCAGCCTGCCCTCGACGTCGATGCGGCCGCGGGAGACGAAATCGCGGGCGGCCGGGTCGGCTGGCCCTGGCGCGGTGTTCGCCACGGCCGCCCTCAGTCCTCGGTCACGTCGACGTCGCGCCGGTACCCGTTCTGCCGCGGGCAGATGTGCCCGGCCGGGTCGAGCGGTTCGCCGCACAGCGGGCACGGCTTGCGGCCGGCGTTCACGACGCGGTCGGCGCGTTCGGCGAAGGCGCGGGCGGCGACCGGGGTGAGGAACACGCGGACCGCGTCCGGGCCCTCCTCGGTGTCGTCGAGCACGACGGTCTCGTCGATTTCGCCCTCGGTGATCGCGAGCAGTTCCACGACGACCGCGCCGGAGTCGGCGTCCCAGCCGAGCCCCATCGTGCCGACCCGGAACTCCTCCTCGACGGGCACCGAGAGCGGGTCCACGTCGACCTCGTCGTCGGGGGCGTGGGCGGGCACGTCGGCCCCGAACCGGCTGGCGACCTCCTCCAGGAGCGACCCCAGCCGCTCCGCGAGGACGACGACCTGCTGTTTTTCGATCGTGACGCTGATCGTCCGCACGTCCTCCGTCGCCTGGAGGTAGAAGGTGCGGTCGCCGGGCTCGCCGACCGTGCCGGCCACGAACCGGTCGGGCTTGCGGAAGACGTGGATTACGCGTGACATAGCATCTTCGACCCTAGGCCACGGCCGCATGATCGGCATCCGCCGCCCCGGGTTCAGGGGAGTTCGCGCGCGAATCCTGCGCGGTGCGTGCGGATCCGGACACGCAGCGGATCCTCGTTAGGCTTTCCGGGTGCCTCGCATCTCTCCTCATGGAACCTGGACCTCTCCCGTCACAGCGGCCGACGCCGCGGCTGCCGGCGGCGGCGCGCAATGGCTCGCGGCGGTCGACGGCGCGCTCTGGTGGGCGGAGGCGCGGCCGGCCGAAGGCGGCCGCGTCGCGCTCGTGCGCGCGCTTCCCGGCGGCGGCGCCGAGGACGTGCTGCCCGCGCCGTGGAACGTCCGGAACCGGGTGCACGAGTACGGCGGGCGGCCCTGGATCGCGGTCGACGGCGTCGTGGTGTTCACGCATTGGGCAGACCAGCGGGTGTACGCGCTGAAGAACGGCGAGGTCGCCGCGCTGACGCCGGAACCGGCCACGCCGCAAGGCGTCCGGTACGGCGACCTCCGGCCCGGACGCGAGGGCGAGGTGTGGGCGGTCCGCGAGCGCAGCACCGGGCCGCGGCGGACGGACATCTCCCGCGAGCTGGTCGCGATCCCGCTGAACGGTTCCGCCGAACGGGTGCTGGCCGAGGGACACCGGTTCTTCACCGCGCCGCAGCTGTCGCCGGACGGCGCGCACGCCGCGTGGCTCGCGTGGGACCACCCGGCGATGCCGTGGGACGGGACCGAGCTGTTCGTCGCGCCGGTGGCGGCCGACGGTTCGTTCGGCGAGGCACGTGTGCTGGCGGGCGGGCCGGAGGTCGCGGTGTGCCAGGTCGCGTGGGAGACCGCGGACCGGCTGCTCGTGCTCGCCGACCCGGACGGCTGGTGGAACCTGCACCGGATCGGGCTCGACGGTTCGGCGGTCAATCTCGCACCGGTCGAACGGGAACTGGGCGGGCCGATGTGGAAGCTCGGCACCAGCTGGTTCGCCCCGCTGGGCAGCGGGAAGCACGCGGTCCTCGACTCGGGCAAGCTGGCGATCCTCGACGAGAGCGACGGGTCGGTCACACGCGTCGAGACTGAGCTGACCGTGTGGTCGTCGAGCGGGCTGGTCGCGACGCCGGACGGGATCGCCGGGATCGCGGGCGGGCCCCGGCACGAGAGCGCGGTCGTGGTGCTGGACCCGGACACCGGGAAGTGGCGCGCCCTCACCCCTCAGCCCGCCTCGCTGCCGCCCGCGGAGTACCTGCCGGTGCCGCAGGAGCGCGTGTTCACCGGACCGGACGGCGCGGAAATCCCCGCGTACGTGTTCCCGCCGACGAACCCGGACTTCGTCGCACCGGAAGGCGAACTGCCGCCGTATGTGGTGCACGTCCACGGCGGGCCGACCGGGCACAGCGACGAATCGCTCGACCTGGACTTCGCGTACTTCACCAGCCGCGGCATCGGCGTCGTCGCGGTCAACTACGGCGGTTCGACTGGATACGGGAGGGCGTTCCGCGAGCGGCTGCGTGAGCAGTGGGGCGTGGTGGACGTGCGTGACTGTGCCGCGGTCGCCGAAGCGCTTGTCGCGGAAGGAATCGCCGACCGGGCCCGGCTGGGCATCCGGGGCGGCAGCGCGGGCGGGTTCACTTCGGCCGCGTCGATCACGATGACCCGGACTTACGCGGCGGCGACGGTGAAGTTCCCGATCCTCGACTTCACCGGCTGGACCGGCGAGGGCGGCGAAACGCACGACTTCGAGTCGCAGTACCTGGTCAGCATGGTCGGCCCGTATCCAGAGGCCGCGGAGCGGTACCGGGAGCGCTCGCCGATGACGCACGTGGGCTCGCTGGCCGGTCCGGTGCTGTTCCTGCAGGGCCTCGAGGACGAGATCTGCCCGCCGGAGCAGGCGGACCGGTTCGTCTCCGAGATCGACGGCAGCGGGATCCCGCACGCGTACCTGCGCTTCGAAGGCGAGCAACACGGGTTCCGGAAGGCGGAGACCATCGTCGCCGCGCTGGAGGCGGAGCTTTCCTTCTACGGCCAGGTGTTCGGCTTCGAGACGCCGGACGTGCCGCGGCTGGAGCTGTCCCGATGAGGCCCGCGAGACTCTCCGCCGGGGACACGGTCGCGCTCGTCGCGCCGTCCGGGCCGGTGCCGCAGGATCTGCTGGACACCGCGTTGCCGGTGCTGCGCGAGTGGGGCGTGAAGGTGCGGATCGGCGCGGGAGTGCGGGCTTCGGGTCCGTCCTACCTGTCCCAGCCGGACAAGGCGCGCGCCGCGGAGTTCACCGAGGCGTGGCTGGACCCGGAAGTCCGGTGCGTGCTCGCAGCGCGCGGCGGCTACGGCGCGCAGCGGATGATCGATCTGCTGGACTGGACCGCGTTGCGCGCTGCCGGTCCGAAGGTGCTGGCCGGGTCGAGCGATGTGACCGCCCTGCACCGGGCCGTGCACACGCATCTGGACCTCGCGACGCTGCTGTCGCCGATGCCGGCGAGCGTGCTGTTCGACGAAGCCGCGGCGGAGCACCTGCGGCGGACGTTGTTCGAGCCGGACCACACGCGGGTGCTGCGCGCCCGGGAGCCGGACGTGGTGGCGCCCGGACGAGCGCTGGGCGTGCTGGTGGGCGGGAATCTGTCGCTGCTCGCGTCCGGTGTCGGCACCGCTGAGCAGGGGTCCGCGCGCGGCGGGATCGTGCTGCTGGAGGACGTGACCGAGAGCGCGTACCGGATCGACCGGATGGTGACGCAACTGCTGCGTTCGGGCTGGTTCGACGGCGTGCGCGGGATCGTGCTGGGTTCGTGGGCCGCGTGCGGCGACCCGGCGGAGGTCCGCGAGCTCCTGGCGGAACGGTTGTCGCCGCTCGGTGTTCCGGTGCTGAGCGGGTTCGGCTTCGGGCACGTCGCCGGGTCGCCGACGCTGCCGCTCGGGGTTTCGGCCTCGCTCGACACCGAACTGGGCACGCTGACCCTCGACTCCCCCGTGCTGGCCTGATCCCGCATGCGACTGTCCACTGTGGAAACCCGAGCTCGGTTCGCGGCGGCCCGGGTGGCCCGGCTGGCCACAGTGGACAGTCGAGGAGTCCCGCACCTGGTGCCGGTGACGTTCGCGGTGCGCGACGACACGGTCGTCTTCGCGGTCGACCACAAACCGAAGACCACGACGTCGCTGCGGCGGCTGGCGAATATCGCGGAGAACCCGGCGGTGTCGTTCCTGGTCGACGAGTACGACGAAGACTGGTCGCGGCTGTGGTGGGCCCGCGCGGACGGGGTGGCACGGGTGGTCGCGGATGCCTCGCGGGACCGGTATGTCGGATGGCTGACGGCGAAGTACCCGCAGTACGCGGAGCGACCGCCGGAGCATGCGGTGGTGGTGACCGAGGTGCGGACCTGGCGAGGCTGGGCGGGTTCGTAACGCAGAGCCGGGGACCTGCTCGTGCGGCAGCTGGCGGCCGAGTGTGAAGGCTACCTCGATCGCCGACCAGGCGCTGAGCTGCGGTGAGGCGGCGCGTGCTCGCCTCCGTCGCGGCGTTCGATCGGGACTGACGCGGCGAAACGGTGATGCTGAGGTGCGGATCTTGCGGGATTCGTAACGCTGGACCGGAGTCTGGCGATCTTTCTCCCGAAATGGGGAGGATCATGCGTTTTTCGCTTGTGGTGACCGGTCTTGTCCTGCTGGTCGCGGGGTGTGCGGCCGAGACTCCGGCGGCTGCTCCGGCGCCGAGTTCCGCGCCGCCGTCGAGTTCGCCGTCGCCGCTGTCCTCGGCACCGGAGGCTCCGGTCGCGAAGGATCTCACCAAGTATTTGCCCAGCGAGGATCAGCTCGAGTCGGCCGGCGCGCGGCGTCAGCAGGATCGCCTGCCGTATGTCGTCGGCCCGAACACGCCCTTGCACCTCGTGCGGGCGTGCGGCGCCGACCAGCCTTGGGATGCCGCCGCGCAGAGCGGCGCGCAGGCGATCTCGGTGACGGATCAGGTCGAGGTCCGGCAGGTGCTTGCCGAGTACCGGGGTTACTCCGGCGAGCAGGTCGTCACCGGTCTCGGCCAGGCGCTCGGCTGCGGGAAAGCCGTGATCGAGGACGAGGAACTCGCCGTCAAGACGCGGTTTTCGGTCCCCGGCGTCGCCGATCCGCAGCTCGGGTTCTGCGGCCAGTTCCGGTCGGTCCGGGTGGCCGCTTGCGTGCTGGTGCTCGCTCACGGCTACCGCGCCCTCGCCGTCACCTCCAGCGGCTGGCGGGCGAACGCGGCGGAACAGCAGGCCGAGCTGAAGCGGCTCGCTCCGACATTCGCCACCGCGTTCGACAAGGACTGACGGCGGCGAAACGGCGGTACGTGGCCCGCGGCGTGCCCGGCGGGTACCAGATCCGGGACAACCGTTCCCGTCGCTGGTGGGGCGATCACTTCCAGCTCTGCCCGGACGACCTGGTCGCCGCGCTCAACAGCGGCGCGGACCACGCGACCGTCACCGCGCTGATCAACCGATACCGGGCGCTCAAGCGTTGATCACTCCGCAATGCGCGGGATTGGAATGGGGAGAATCATGCGTATCGCGCTGGTGGCGATCGGTCTTGTCCTGCTGGTCGCGGGGTGTGCGGCCGAGACTCCGGCGGCTGCTCCGGCGCCGAGTTCCGCGCCGCCGTCGAGTTCGCCGTCGCCGTCGCCGGTCGCGAAGGACCTCACGAAGTATCTGCCGAGCCAAGACGAGCTGACGAAAGCCGGTCTCACCGCGGGGCGGGACCGCTGCCGTACGTTGTCGGCCCGAACACGCCGTTGTACATCGTGCGGGCGTGCGGGACCAACCAGCCTTGGGACTCTGCCGCGCGGAACGGCGCACAGGCGTATTCCACGACCGACACGCTGTGGATCCGGCAACGGCTCGCCGAGTACGAGGGTTACACCGGCCAGCAGGTCGTCGCCGGGCTTGACAAGGCGCTCGCCTGCGGAAAAACGGTGTCCGCGGACCACAACCTCGCCTTCGTGACCCGCTTCTCCAAGCACGGGAAGGGGTTGCCCGAGAACTCCGAGCTGACGGTGAAGACCCGGTTCTCGGTCCCCGGCACCACCGACCCGCAACTCGGGTTCTGCGGGCAGTTCGCGGAGGCCCGCACGACCGGCTGTGTCCTGGTCCTCGCCCGGGGCAACCACGTTCTCGCGGTCGCGACCACCGACTACCAAGCGGGCCAGGTGAGCATGGCGGCGCAACAGGCCGAGCTGACGCGGCTCGCTCCGACCTTCATCGCCGCGTTCGACCAGGACTGAAAGCGCGGAGAGCTCAGCGGGTCTGCGCGAGATCCCCGAAGTACCCGGTCCGCCACAGGATCCGGGTGCGGACTTCGGGGATGCGCCACCCGTCCGCGGTCAGGCGCAGGTCCGCGGTGACGACGCCGCCCGCGGTGAACGCGCGGTCTTCCATCCGCACGGTGACCGGGCGGTCTTTCCACAGGTGGATCGCGACGAGGTTCGCCCGCACCGCCGCGGTGGCGCCGTCCAGGTCGACGTCGTGGCCGGTGAGCAGGTGCTGGCTTGCTTCGAAGCGGGCGAAGCTGCGGGCGTGGCTGGCCGCGATGTCGGCCGGTCCGCAGGTCTCGGCTCCGTTCGGGCGCACGATCTTCCCGTCTGGCGCGAAGACCCGCCGGAACCGCGGGGCGTCGAACTGCTGCTCGTCGACGGCGCGGTAGTAGCTGTTGAAGGTGCGGACGATCCGGGCCGTGGCGAGCAAAGCGTCGAGGTCGTGCTGATCCGTTTCCTGCACCGGCTTCTCCCCTCGGGGTTCGCTCGGTTCATCGTCGTGCGCGCGGGCGGCGTGACAGCACGCTGCACACGGCGGGGTATCCCAATCAGGGGCAGGCGGTGGGTTCGGCGGCGCGCCAGGATGGCCGGGTGAGCAACGGAAGCAACGAACTCGGCGGCTTCCTGCGAAGCCGTCGCGAGCGGTTGACGCCAGAGGCCGCGGGCATCGCGCCCGGCGGGACCCGGCGGGCGGTTCACGGGCTGCGCCGGGAGGAATTGGCCGAACTGGCCGGGGTCAGCGTCAGCTACTACACGCGGCTCGAGCAGGGCGCCAGCAGCAGCGCCTCGGACGCGGTGATCGACGCGCTGGCCGCGGCCTTGCGGCTGGATCCGGTCGAGCACGAGCACTTGCGGAATCTCGCCGCGCCTCGGCGGGCGGCTCGTCCGCGGTCCCGAAGGACCAAGTTGCGGCCCGCGGTGCGGGATTTGCTCGCGGCGATGTCCGCGATGCCCGGGGTGGTGATCGACCACCGAGCCGATGTCCTGGCGTGGAACCGGCTCGGGCACGCGCTGCTGGCCGGGCACGTCGCGTTCGAGGCCCCGGAGGAGCGGATCCGTCCGAACATCGCGCGGATGCTGTTCCTCGATCCGCATCATCGCGGGCTGTACCGGGATTGGGCGGACAAGGCGTCGGTCACTGTCGCGGCGCTGCATCAGGCGGTCGCGCGGCATCGGGATGACCCGGTGCTGGAGCAGCTCGTCGGCCGGCTGGCGGTGGAGAGCCCGGAATTCGCGCGGATGTGGGCGAAGCGTCCGGTCCGGACCTGTTCGTACTACGTGCGCGAGCTTGATCATCCAGTGGTCGGACGTCTGACGCTCGCGAACGAGACGGTCACGCTCCCTGACGACGATCAGCAGCTCGGGTTGTTCTACGCGCTGCCCGGCACTCCGGGCGCCGACGCGCTCGCCTTGCTTACCCGCAGCTGTGCGGAAACCCTGGCGAAGGAGAACATGCGATGAGAATTCTCGTGGTCGGCGGTGCCGGGACGATCGGACGGCGGCTGGTGCCGGAGCTGCGGTCGCGCGGTCATGACGTGATCATGGCCGGGCGGACGTCCGGCCAGCTGCGCGTCGATCTGGCTGAGCCGGAGACGATCGCGGCGATGTACCGCGAGGCCGGAGCGGTGGACGCGGTCGTGAGTGTCGCCGCGCACGGCGCGCTGGACGAGTTCGCGAAGCTGACGTCGGCGCAGCTGCACGAGAACATGCGCGCCAAGTTCTACGGGCAGGTCGAACTGGTCCTTCAGGGACAGCATTACGCGGCGGACGGCGCGTCGTTCACGCTGACGTCCGGGATTTTCGCCGACGAGGCCTGGCCGCACGTCACCGGCGGCGGGGTGATCAGCGGCGCGCTGCACAGTTTCGTCCTGTCGGCGGCGATCGAGCTGCCGCGCAGGATGCGGGTCAACGTGGTCAGCCCGACGCTGGTCGGCGATTCGGAGGCCGAGTTCGGCGATCATTTCCCGGGGATGCGCCCGGTCCCGATGGACGAATTGGTGCAGCAGTACCTGAACTGCGTCGAAAGCGACATCACGGGGACGGTCGTCCGAGCCTACGCTTGACCGCGTTCGGAAAGACTCTTACCTTTGAGCACCAGACATCGGATGTACTGCGCCGCCGGCCGATGTGCCCCTTTCGTTCCTGTTCGGAAAGGACACTTTGTGATGCCGGAGCTCCCTGGTTTTCCGCGCCGTGCGGCGCTGCGCACGCTCGCCGGTGCGGCGCTCGCCCTTCCGGCGCTGGCCGGTCCGCTCGGCCAGTACGCCACTGCCGCGAGTCCGTTGTGGCATCCCGACCCGGTGAAGGACGGGCTGAAGGCGTTCGAGGGCGTCGAGGCTGATCGCGGCGGTTTGCATCCGGACCGGAAGTACGTGGTGGTGGAAGGGAATCACTACCGGTACAACATCTGGCGCGACGACCGGGACACCACCGGCGGCGGGGACCGGCAGCGGACCGAGACCAAGGGCATGGTGCAGAACGGTGCCGTGCTGAAGATGCACGACGGCGAGACGTGGACCCTGTCCTACGAGATGTACATCCCGGCGAGCCTGCACGGGACGAGCCGGTTCACGCACATCTTCCAGACGAAGACCCCGGCGACGAACGCGGGTCCGTGGGTGACGCTCGATCTGGTCCGGGACGGCGGTGTGGAGATGATTTCCGCTCGCGCGTACGCGAATCCGGGCTCGCCGTCGATCGCCGCGGCGAAGCTGGCTCCGTTGCGGGACAAGTGGATCACGATCGAATGGACGCTCACTCCGGGCGACGCGGGCGCGGCGGCGTGCGTGATCCGCAGCGGCGCCGGGGCGGGGGCGCCGATCGCCGCGCAAGGCCGCCGGACCGGGGTGAAGCTGCCGGATCAGGGCGACTACGTGCGGCCGAAGTGGGGCATCTACCGTTCGGTCGAGAGCGATCCGGCGGACATTCTCGACACGTATCTGCTGTTCCGGAATTACCGCGCGGATCGCGAGTAGACCCGGCGGGCGGTGGTCCCGGCGCGGAACCGGGACCACCGCTTCACGCGGACTTGGCGGGGTTTTCCGGGAGGAATTCCTCGTCCTTCGGCTTCTTCCGCCACGCGGCGACGAGGCCGAGCGGGTCGGGACGCAGCAGCGACGCGGCGGCGTAGAGGCTGACCACGACGACGATCGCGATGAACCACCAGTCGTAGAGCGCCTGCTCCCCCGTCGGGTAGTACACAAGCGTCACGAACACCGAGATGGCCACGATCGCCGACAGGTTGCGCCGTTCCCACGGGAACGCGGAGATCAGCACGAAGCCCCAGGTGAGGTACCAGGGCAGGGTCGGCGGCATGAGGATCGCGACGGCCAGCAGCGTGATCGCGGCGCGGTAGACGGCTTCCTTGCCGCCGCCGCGGGCGAGCCACCATTGCCGGATGCCGAACACGCCGAGGCCGATCATCGCGATGGTGCGGGCGACGGTGACGAACGGCGAGGGCTGGACGTTGGCGATGATGTGGACGAGGTTGTAGACGGCCTCGCCGATGCCGCTGGGGAAGTTCAGCCAGTTGGTGATGAGCTGCGGGGCCTTGAGGCCGGACCACCAGCCGAGGTTGAGCGAGCCGAGCGACACCCAGGTGCCGACGACGAACACCGGCAGGAACAGCGCCACCGACGCGGCCCCGGCCTTGAAGAAGTTCTTCGTCTTCGACGGACCGGCCATGTCCGCGGCCCACATCCACACCATGAACGGCAGCGCGACGGCGGCGGTCGGTTTGATCAGCATCCCGACGGTGACGAGCACGACCGCGATAACGTGCTTGCGTTCGAGCGCGGCGAGCATGCCGATGGTGAGGAAGCCGAGCATCATCAGGTCGTTGTGCGGGCCGCCGAAGAGGTGGATGACCATCATCGGGCTGGCGACCGCGACCCACAGCGCGACCGGTAGCTTCCCGCCGAGGTGCTTGACGAGCCGGGGCAGCGCCCACAGCGTCATGCCGAGCCCGACGAGCAGCACGAGCCGGGTGAGGATGACGCCGGCGATCATGTGGTCCTGGGTGATCGCGACGATGCCCTTGGAGATCAGCAGGAACAGCGGCCCGTACGGGGCGGGCGTGGTCTGCCACAGCGGGTGCACGTTCTGCACGACGTTCGGCAGCACCGGCAGCTCGGCGGGGCCGTTGGCGTACGGGTCGAGCCCGTAGAGCAGCTGCGCGCCCTGGCCGAGGTAGGAGAAGACGTCGCGGGTGAACAGCGGCGGCGACACGATCAGCGGCGCCATCCAGCACAGCGCGGCGATCAGGATCGGCTTGCTGCCGATGCGGCCGGCCAGCGCGTAGCGGCCGAGCCGGACCCACGCCCACACGACCAGGCCGAAGCCGCTGTAGAGCAGCGCGTTGGCGAGCGCCCGGCCGTGGCCGTAGCGGACCCAGGACAGCGGGCCGTGGCCGAGGACGGGGTCGCGGATGAGGATGCCGCCGGCGCCGAGCGCCGCCAGCATCAGAAGGGCGCTTCCGACCGTGCCCATCGCGATGGTCCGGTACGGGAAGCGCGCGGGTGCCAGGAACGGCCGGTCGAGAGTGCCGGCGTTCGGCTGCGCGTTGTCGGTAGTGGTGGCCATTTCGATCCAGGAGATTACCGGGTGCAGTCGGCTGGCCCCCGCACGGGCTCCGGGCGCGCGGTGTTCGTCGCGCGCCCGGAACGGGCCGCGGTCAGCGGTCGGCCGCGGTCCGCTGCGCGGTGCCCCCGGGGAGCGCCGCGAGCAGCGACTTCGTGTACTCGTGCTGCGGGTCGAGCAGGACTTGTTCGACGGTACCGGTCTCCACGAGTTCGCCGCGGTACATCACCGCGACCCGGTCGGCGATGTTCCAGGCCAGGCCGAGGTCGTGGGTGATGACGAGCGCGGAAAGACCCAGCTGGCGGCGCAGCCGGAGCAGCAGCGCGAGGATCTCGCCGCGCACCGACGCGTCCAGCGACGCCACCGGTTCGTCGGCGAGCAGCAGCGACGGTTCGAGCGCGAGGGCTCCGGCGATGACGACGCGCTGGCGCTGGCCGCCGGACAGTTCGTGCGGCAGCCGGTCGAGGTACTTCTCCGGCGGGCGCAGTTCGGCGGATTCGAGCGCTTTGAGCACGACGTCGCGTTCGCCGCGCAGGCCGTGGATCCGCGGGCCTTCGGCGACCGCCTCGTACACCGTGTGGGCCGGGTTCAGCGCGCTCGTCGGGTCCTGGAGCACGAGCTGGACTTCCCGCCGGTACGCGCGCAGCCCGGCCCCGGACGACGGCATCGGCTTGCCCGCGTAGCGGACCGCGCCGGAGTCGGCTTTCTGCAGGCCGAGCAGCGTGCGGGCGAGGGTGGTCTTGCCGGAGCCGGACTGTCCGACCAGCGCGACGATCTCGTCCCGCCGGACCTCCAGGTTCACCCCGTTGACGGCGTGGATCCGCTTGCCTTTGCGGTCGCGGAACGCGACGTGCAGGTTCTCGGCGGCGAGCAGCGGGGATTCGCCGGCGCCGGTGCGTTCCTCCGGTTCCGGCGGCAGCGGGGTGGCGGTGGCCGGGGCGTAGCGCGAGACCGGGTCGCCGACCGTCGGGAACGCCGCGGCGAGCGCCTTGCTGTGTTCGTGCCGCGGCGAGGACATCAGCTCGGCGCTCGGGCGTTCCTCGACGAGTTCGCCGTCGTACATCACCGCGATGCGTTCGCACGTGGCGGCGAGCACGGACAGGTCGTGGCTGATCATGATCAGCCCGATGCCGCGTTCGGCGACCAGTTTCGACAGCACGGACAGCACCTGGGCCTGCACGACGACGTCGAGCGCGGTGGTCGGTTCGTCGGCGATCACCAGCCGCGGTTCGCAGGCCAGCGCCATCGCGATCATCACGCGCTGTTTCTGCCCGCCGGACAGTTCGTGCGGGTACGCGCCGGCCCGCGAGCGCGGCAGGTCGACCTGCTCGAGCAGTTCCGTCACCCGTGCCTGCACCTGTGCTTCGGACGGCGCTTTGCCCTCGGGTGCGTGCAGCCGGATCGGTTCGGCGATCTGCTCGCCGACGCGGCGGACCGGGTTGAGCGCGTGCATCGCGCCCTGGAACACCACCGACGCCTCGGCCCAGCGGACCGCGCGCAGCCGTCCCCAGCGCATGTCGTTGACGTCCTCGCCGTCGAGCAGGATCTCGCCGGTGATCTTCGCGCTGCGCGGGAGGAGCCGGAGCACGCTCATCGCGACGGTGGATTTGCCGGAGCCGGACTCCCCCGCGACGCCGAGCGTGCCGCCCGCGTCGAGGCTCAGGCCGACGCCGCGGACCGCGGGGACGTCGCCGCCGCCGGTGCGGTAGGTGACGCCGAGGTTTTTCAGTTCGAGCAGCGCGGTCACGAGTGCCGTCCTTTGAGCCGCGGGTTCAGCACGGTTTCGAGGCCGCGTCCGACGAGGGTGAACATCAGCACGACGAGCACGATCGCGATGCCCGGCGGCAGCAGGTTCCACCAGGCGCCGCGGGTGACCGCGCCGTTGTTGAGCGCGGTTTCCAGCATCGCGCCCCAGGAGATCGAGGTGGGGTCGCCGACGCCGAGGAACGAGAGGGTCGCGTCGGCGATGACCGCGTTGCCGACCACGAGGGTGGTGTTGGCGAGCACGAGCGGGGCGACGCCGGGCAGCACGTGTTTCGCGACCACGTGCAGATGGCCGCCGCCGAGCGCGCGGGCGCGTTCGATGTAGGGGCGGCTTTCGATGGTGAGCGTCTGGGCGCGGACCAGCCGGGCGGTGCTCGGCCAGGCGGTGACGCCGATGGCGAGCACGATGGTCCAGATCCCTTGCGGCAGCACGGCCGACAGCGCGATCGCCAGCACCAGCGAGGGCAGCACGAGGAAGAAGTCGGTGAACCGCAACAGGATCGCCGACACCCAGCCGCCGAAGTGCGCGGCGGTGATGCCGATCAGGGTGCCGATGAACACGCTGAGCGCGGTCGCGCAGAACCCGACGAGCAGCGAGATCCGGGTGCCCCACACCGTCATCAGGAGAACCGAGCGGCCGTCGATGTCGGTGCCGAGCCAGAACTGGCTGTCCGGCGGGCTGAGCGGTTTCCCGGTGACGCGGGTGACGTCCAGGCCGCTCTGGTCGCTGATCAGCGGCAGCAGCAGAGCGAGCAGCACGGTGAGCACGAGCAGGAAAAGCCCGGCGAGTGCGGCTTTCTGGGTCGCGAACTCGTGCCAGGTGCGGGCGATTCCGGCGCGGCGGCGGCGCCACGCGATCGCGCGCGCGCTTTCGGCGGCGGCGGCCACAGAGGTTGTCATGCGGAACGCACCCTCGGGTCGAGCACGCGGTAGAGCAGCTCCGCGAACAGGTTCATCAGGACGACGGCACTGGCGAGGACGAGGAAAACCCCTTGCAGCACCGGCAGATCCGGGCCGTGCAGCGCGTCGTAGGTGAGCTGGCCGAGCCCTGGCCAGCTGAACACCGCTTCGACGGTGACCGCGCCGGCGACCACCGTGCCGAACTGCATGAAGATCAGCGTCACCGTGGGCAGCAGCGCGTTCGGGACCGCGTGCCGTCGCCGGACGAGGTCGTCGCGCAGGCCTTTCGCGCGGGCGGTGGTGAGGTAGTCGGCGTTCATCTCGCCGAGCAGCGACGAGCGCATCACCAGCATGTACTGCGCGTAGAACACCGCGAGCAGCGTCAGACACGGCAGGATCAGGTGGTGCAGCACGTCGAGGCTCTGGGCGAGGAAGCCGGGCCCGGCGTCGGGCGAGTGCATGCCGCGGCTGGGGAAGAGCCCGTTGGTGGCCACGAGCAGCAGCAGGCCGAGCCAGAACTGCGGGACCGACCAGAAGGTCAGCGCGATCCCGGTCTGCGCGCGGTCGAAGAAGCTGTCGCGCTTCCACGCCGCGCGGATGCCGAGCCACAGCCCGAGCGCGACGGCCAGGACGGTCGCGCTGCCGACGAGCAGCACGGTCGGCCAGAGCCGTTCGCCGATCATGTCCAGCACGGGGCGGCGTTCGATGTAGGACTCGCCGAAGTCGCCTTGGAACAGGCCGACGAAGTAGTTCCCGAACTGCGCCAGAACGGGCTTGTCGATGCCGAGCCGTTCGCGCAGCTCGGCGATCTGGCCGGGGTCGGTGGGCCGTTCGCGGGCCATGAACGCGACCGGGTCGCCGGGCAGCAGGCGGAACAGGAAGAACCCGAGGACGATCACCAGGAACACGCTGGCGACCGCCTCGGCGATCTTCGTGAGGACGAACCGGAGGGTCCCGGTCCCGCCTCGGCGCTCGTCGGGATCGGCGAGCACCGAGGCCTGGTCGGGGGCTAAAGCTTGGCTCACCCGCGACTCCCCTTCCGCTGGACGGACTCGCGCGCCGTGAAGGACTCCTTGAGGGACTTAGATTCCCTCAAGGGGCCCTTCACGGACCGCCGGGCCGGAGCAGGCGACTGGCGGAACATCGGATTCACTCCCGGTCGTCGGCGGACTTGCCGCGGCGGGACAGCGCGACGCCGCCGCCCACGAGCACGACGAGCACCACCGCGCCGACGATGATCCACACGGTCGGGCCGGACCCGCTGTCCGAGGAAGCGGCCGAAGCGTCGGCCGGGACCGCGCCGTACACGCCCCAGTAGCCGGTCTGCTCGAGGATCGAGCCTTCGGGCTGCGGCTGCTTGCCGAACGAGGAGAACTTGTCGGAGCGGTAGGCCTCGAGCGCGTTGTCGTAGTCGTAGACGACGTTCACGGCCTGGCTGTACAGCCGCGCCTGCGCCTGCTTCACGTAGCCGGCGCGGACGGCCGGGTCGGTTTCCGCGAGCTGCTTGGCGTAGAGCGCGTCGTACTGCGGGTCGCAGAAGAACGTGTCGGTGGTGCCGCCCTTGCCCTGGGCGTTCGGCCGCGCGGCGCAGGTGTGCAGGGCCAGCGAGTAGTCCGGGTCCGGGTTGTTCGCGTAGCCGGAGATGGCGAGGTCGTAGTTGCCCGCGTTGGTGCGGTCGTTCAGCTCGTCGTCGGAGACGAGTTCCTGTTTGACCGAGATGCCGATGTCGTGCAGCCAGCCGGTGATGTACTGGGCGAGGCGCTGGTCGGGCGCGCGGTTCGCGTGTCCGGTGAGGCGCAGTTCGAGCCGTGCGCCGCCGGGCGCGGTGCGGATGCCGTCCTGGCCCTTCGGGTAACCGGCTGCGTCGAGCGCGGCGTTCGCGGCGGCGAGGTCGAACTTGCGCGCCTCCCCCGGCGCCGGATCCCAGTGGTAGGCGGAGTAGATCGGCGGGATCACGCCGCCGCCGGGCTGGGCGTAGCCGCCGGCGACCTTGTCCACGATCGTCTTCGTGTCGATCGACTGCGCGATCGCCTGGCGCACCCGGATGTCCTTGAGCACCGGGTTGCCGTTGCCGATCGGCTTGTTCTCGGAGTTCTCGACGCCGAAGTTGAGGTTGAGCGCGTTGTAGCGGCGGCCGGGAGCCTTGTTCAGCTCGATGTTCGGCTGGCCTTTGAGCGCGTCGAACTGGGTCGGGGTGAGCCGGTTGATCACGTCGACCTCGCCCTGTTTGAGGGCGTTCACCGCGGCCTCGACGTCCTTGAACACCAGCAGCTGCAGCTCGTCGACCTTCGGCGCGCCGCGCCAGTAGTTCTTGTTGGCCTTGAACTTGACGTACTCGTTCTGCTTGTACTCGGTGATCTGGTATGGCCCGTCGTCGACGCCGACGACGGGGATCGTGTCGGTCTTCGGGTCGCTCAGGTCCTTGATCCGCGACCACACGTGCTCGGGCACGATCGGGACGTCGAGCAGGGTCATCGTCGACTGGACGGTCTTGGTCTTGATCACCAGCGTGGTGTCGTCCGGCGCGGCGACCGACTCGAAGCTCGCGACGTAGTTGCCGTTCGCGGTGCGCGCGGTGGAGTCGGTGAGCATCCGGTTGAAGGTGAACGCGGCGTCCTTCGCGGTGACCGGCTGCCCGTCGGACCACTTCGCGCCCTGGCGGATCTTGAACGTCCAGGTCAGCTTGTCCGGCGACGTCGTCCACGATTCGGCGAGCGCGGGGGCGGCCTCGGCCTTGTCCTCCGACGGGATCGTCAGGAATTCGTAGATGAACCGGCCGACCTGGGTCGACGCGGCGAGCCCGGCGGTGAACGGATTCAAGTGGTCGATACCAGTGGTCAGGGCGACTCGCAGCACCTTCGGCGGGCTCTGCTGTTGTGCCCGCTGTTCCGCCACCGCGGTGCCTGCCAACGGCAGAATCGCCAACGTTCCTGCCATCGCGACACCGAAAACGCGGCGCAATGCGCGCTGCGTGCGCTTATTTCGCACTTGAGAACCACCCCATCGTCCATCCCCGACCCCAGAGACGAAAAGTAACCACATACCGCGGGAAGTGCGCAATATGTGACGGCGCCGGTGCGTGTCCGATCGTTATGGTCGCGGAGCCGATCACTAGAGTGCTGCCTAATGTTTATGTCAAGCAGCGGTAGCCGTGGTGTGTCGGTAGTCGGCCTGGTAAGGCTGGCGGGTGCGCAGGAGCGCGTAGAGGACGTTGATGCGTCGTCGGGCCAGCGCGATCAGTGCCTGGTGATGGCGCTTCCCTTCGGCGCGTTTGCGCTGGTAGAAAGCTTTGCTGAGTGGGTCGGTGCGGATCGCGCAGAACGCGGACTGGTAGAAGATGAACTTCAGGTGTTTGCTGCCGGCGGTGGCTCGCCGCAGGTAGTTCATCTTCCCGGACTGCTGCAGGACCGGCGCGAGGCCGGCGGCCGAAGCGAGCTGATCGGCGCTGGTGAAGCGGTCCAGGTTTCCTGCCTCCGCGAGGAATTCCGCGGTCAGGGTGGCCCCCATCCCCGGCAGGCTTCGGACGAGGGCCGCGTCAGGGTGGCGGTCGAGCCCGTCGGCGATCTGGTTCTCCAGTTCGCCGATGCGGTGCCGGGCCGCGATCGCGTCGGTGGCGAACTCGCGGGCGAACTCGGCCATGCGCTTCTGCCCGGGAACGATCACATGCTGGGCCTGAGCGGCCGCAATCGCCTTGCCTGCCAAGGGTTCGGCATAGCTGCGGCGGACGCCCGCGGCCAGCATGTGATCGATCAGGCCGTCGCGTCCGGCTTCGCGGACCTCTTCCGGTGTGACGAAGCGGACCAGAAGCCGCAGGTCGCTGAGGTTGGTCACGTCCACGACGCGTTCCAGGCCGGGGAAGAACCCAGCCAGGGTTTCGCGCAGCCGGTTGAGGCGGCGGGTCTGATCGATGACGAGTTCACGGCGTCGGGAGACCAGCATCCGCAGGTCGAGGGTGATGTCGTCCTCGGCGGTGACGATGCGCCAGTCGTCGCGCAGGCGCAGCTGGTCGGCGATGGTGGCCGCGTCGCGGGGATCGGATTTGGCTTCGCCGCCCTTGCTGGCGCGGCGGGCTCGGTTGACCACCAGGCCCGGGACGTGGACCAGGCGGACACCTGCCTCCAGCAGCATGGCGGTCAGCAAGCTGGCCACTCCGCCCATCAGGTCGATCGCGGCGGTGAGCTCGCCGTGCTCGGCTTCGGCCTGGCGCAGCTGGGCGATCAGGGCGTCGATGCTGTCCGGGTCGTTGTCGACGCGCCGGGAGAGCAGGACTTTCCCGGTCTCGGCGGCGACGATCGCGACCCAGTGGAACTCCTTGGCGACATCGATGCCTGCTTTTACTGCCATCGAACCTCCGGTCGATCACACGGTGTGGTGCGTCCCGATTCCGCCGTCAACGCCCTACATAGCGATGGTTCGCAGTGCCTAATCAGCGGTCAGAACCAGGTGGTGGAGCGGGCGGCACAGCACTCTGAACCATCACCGGCAGCAGGCATGAAAGCCATACCCGCTCCACCTGCATCCGCCGATCCTCGCGGACCGCGGACATCCCTGAAAGGTAGGGCGGGCATGCGGATCCTGATCTCGGCCGACATGGAAGGCGCCACGGGGGTCACCTGGACCGACGACGTCGTGCCCGGGAGCCCGCAGTGGCAGCGGTTCCGGCGCATGTTCACCGGCGACGTCAACGCGGTGCTGGCCGGCCTGTACGCGGGGGGCGCGAGCGACGTGCTCGTCAACGAGGCGCATTCGTCGCAGCGCAACCTGCTGCTGGAAGACCTCGACGAACGCGCGCGGATGCTGACCGGGCGGCACAAGCCGCTGTCGATGATGCAGGGCATCGATTCCGGTGTGGACGGTGTGGTGTTCCTCGGCTACCACGCCGGGGCGGGGTTCGACGGCGTCCTTTCGCACACGTACCTGGAGAACCAGATCACCGGCGTGTGGCTGGACGACGTGCCGGCGAGCGAGGGCAGGCTGAACGCGGCGATGGCCGGCGAGTACGGCGTGCCGGTGCTGCTGGTCAGCGGCGACGACCAGACCTGCGAGGACGCGCGCGACTACGCGCCGCACGCGGAACTGGTGCAGGTCAAGGAATGCGTGAGCCGGTACGCGGCGATCTGCCTGCCGCCGGCGCGCACGGCACGGCTGCTGGAAAGCGGCGCGCGCGAGGCGATGGCGCGCGCCGGACGCGTCGAGCGGACGCCGGGACGGCACCGGATCGAGGTCGAGTTCGACGCGAGCCATCTGGCGCAGGCGACCGCGGTGATCCCGACCGTGGAGCAGACCGGGACGCGCCGGGTCGCGTTCGAGGCGCCGAGCATGACCGAGGCGATGAAGGCGTTCAAGGTGGTCACGGCCATCGCGGCGGGGGCGGTGCAGGGCATTTATGGCTGAGATCGACGTTGTTTCGCTGTGCGCGGACCTGATCCGGTTCGACACCACCAACTACGGCGGAGGCGAGGCCGCGGGCGAACGCCTCGCCGCCGAGTACGTTGCCGAATTCCTCGGCCAGTACGGGGTTTCGGCGCGGATTCTGGAGCCCGAACTCCAGCGTTCGAACGTGGTCGCGCGGATCCCGGGCACCGATCCGACGCTGCCCGCGCTGCTCGTGCAGGGGCATCTGGACGTGGTGCCCGCGGCCGCGGCCGATTGGTCTGTACCGCCGTTTTCCGGCGAGGTGCGAGACGGGTTCCTGTGGGGCCGCGGCGCGGTCGACATGAAGGATTTCTGCGCGATGGTGCTGGCCGCCGTCGCGTCCGGGCTGCGGCCGCGGCGGGATCTCGTGCTGGCGTTCGTGGCCGACGAGGAGGACCGCGGCGACTACGGCGCGCACTGGCTGGTCAAGGAGCACGCGGACCTGTTCGAGGGCTGCGCGGCGGCGATCAGCGAATCCGGCGGGTACAGCTACCACGTGTCCGCCTCCGACGGCCGGAAAGTGCGGCTGTACCCGGTCGCCACGGCTGAGCGCGGCACCGCGCACCTGCGGCTGACCGCGCGCGGACGGGCCGGGCACGGGTCGCGGCCGAACTCGGAGAACGCGATCGTGCGGCTGGTCGGGGCGTTGCGGCGGATCGCCGAGCATCGCTGGCCGGTGCAGCTGACGCCGACCGTGCGCGCGTTCCTGGAACGCACTGGTGCGGCGTTGGGCGTGCCGGTGGATCTTTCGTCGGGTGACGCGGTGGACGAAACCGTGGCGCGGCTGGGGACGGCCGGGTCGCTGGTGGTGCCGACGGTGCGCAACAGCACCACGCCGACGATGCTCGACGCCGGATACAAGGTGAACGTGATCCCATCGACCGCGACCGCGCAGGTCGACGTCCGGGTGTTGCCGGGGACCGAGGACGAGCTGTTCGCGGTGCTGGATTCGTTGCTGGGCGAGGGTGTCACACGGGAATTCGTGGCGCATCAGCCACCGGTGCAGGCTCCGGTCGATTCGCCGTGGTTCGACGCGATGGCCGGCGCGCTGCGGGCGGAGGACCCGGAGGCGGTCGTGGTGCCGTACTGCATGGGCGGCGGGACGGACGCGAAAGCGTTCACGCAGCTGGGGATGGCGTGCTACGGCTTCGCTCCCCTGGCGCTGCCGGAAGGCTTCCCGTACCGGGCGATGGCGCACGGCGTGGACGAGCGGGTTCCGGTCGACGGGCTGCGGTTCGGCACGCGGGTGCTGACGCGGTTCCTGGAGTCCTGCTGAGCGGTCAGGCGCTGACGCGCCGGATCGTCGCGAGCCAGGCGGGAAGCCCGTCCGGCGCGAATCGCGCGAGGATCCGGCTGTCGCGCATTGTCTCGATCTGCCAACCGGTTTCGCGGGTGAACGGCGCTTCGAACTCCGCGCGGGTGACGGGATGCGGCCCGGAGCCGGCGCCCGCGTCGCGGAAGCACAGGACGTGCAGCCTCGCGCCCGGTTCGGTGACGGACGCGAGGCTGGCGACGTAGGTCTCGCGTTCCCGGGCGTCGAGGGTGTGGAACAGGCCGCAGTCGAGGACGGTGTCGAAGGTCCGGTTCAACGCGGACAGCCGGAACGCGTCGCCGACCGCGAACTCGGCCGCGAGACCGCGGTCGCGGGCCTTCTCTTTCGCTTGCGCGACAGCGGTTTCCGCCACGTCGATGCCCACAATGGACAGTCCGGCCGCGGCGAGGTGCAGCGCGTTCTCGCCGGTGCCGCATCCGGCGTCGAGAACCGTGCCGCGGAACGCGCCCTCCTCGGCGGCGAGTTCCGCGATCGCCGGTTGCGGGCGGCCGAGGTCCCACGGCGGGCGACCGTCCTGATAGGACTCGTCCCACGGACGGCCGGCGTGGCGTTCGTGGCTCGTGGCGGGACGGTCCTCGGACATCAGCGGGTGAACTCCGCCCACCAGCGGCTGTCGTCGCGGACGCGCTCCAGCGAGGTCAGGGTGACGCCGTCGCGGGCGAAGGACTCGACCTCGGCCTTGCTGAGCGGCCACGGCGGCCCGGACCAGGTGGCGAGGTCGATGTTTTCCTCGGCGACCGCGCCGACGACGAGCGTTCCGCCCGGGGCGACGAACCCGGACACCGAGGCGATGGCCGGGTCGTGGGCGTCCTTCGGCATCGACTGGACGGTCATGATCTCCACGACCAGGTCGAAGGCGTAGTGGAATTCCGCGGGCGGGGTGAGCAGGTCCGCGGTGCGGTAGGAGACGACGGTGTCCGGGAAGCGGTTGAGCACGGCTTTGATCGCGCTGGGCGACACGTCGAAGGCGGACGTCTCGTATCCGGCGGCGGCGAGGAGCTCGGCGTCGTCGGCCATCCCGCACCCGACGACGAGCGCGCGGCGTCCGTTGCCCGGCCGCTCGGCGACCCACGCGGCGAGTTCCGGCGAGGGCTCGCCGCGGTACCACGGCAGGACGGCCTCGCCCGCTTCCGCCGCGGCGTAGAGGGGCTCGAACCACCCGGTGGGGTCGCCGTTGGCGAGGGCGAGTCCGGCCCGGCGGCGGGCCTCCTCGTCGGGATCGATGGCGTCGTCTGGCATGACCACTGTTATACCCGCCGGACCCGGGCGCCGGTGCGCTCGACCGGCCGCGCGCGGGCCCTGGCGGCCGGCGCCGAAGTCCGTGACGGCGCCCCTGAGGAAAGCTGAGCCTCACCGACGGTCCGCGGGAGCCGGCGGGCGCGGGCGACACCCGGTTGCCGTAACGGCGACCCTCGGTGGTTGTCCGTTTCCGGTCAGGATTGCGGGGCGGCCTTGACATCGATGTCACCCGCGAGTTGAGCTTCCGGGGCCCCGGGATTTCCGAGTCCCGGGCCCCCGATCCCCTGACCAACTGGGAGCAATGATGCCCCGAAGCGCCAGACCGTTGCACGCCGTGCTCGCCGCGGCGGTGGCGGCGGCGGGCCTGGTCGTCCTGCCCGCCGCGGCCGGTGCCGCGCCGGGCGAGGCCGCCCCGCCGGACTTCGTTTCCTCGTTCGAGCCGAACGATCCGCAACCGATCCAGGACGCTGTCGACACCGATGCCGCCGGGAAGCCGCGCGCCTCGGGCGTCAACGGCGCGAACGGGACCACGATCCCCGGCGACATCCGGGGCAAGATCACCGACATCACCGCGACCAGCGAGAACACCGGCGGCGGCGAGGTCGCCGCGAACCTGGTCGACGGCAGCACCGCCACGAAGTGGCTGTCGTGGGACCCGACCGCGTCGGTCACGTTCACGCTGTCCGCGCCGACCGCGATCACGCACTACGCGGTCAGCTCGGCCAACGACTTCCCCGGCCGGGACCCGCGGGACTGGACGCTGCAGGGCTCGAACGACGCGCAGCAGTGGACGGATCTGGACACGCAGTCCGGGCAGTCGTTCGCCAATCGCTTCCAGCAGAACGACTACAAGCTGGCCGCGCCGAGCGCCGCCTACACCTACTACCGGCTGAATGTCACGCGCAACAACGGCGACGACATCATGCAGATGTCCGAGCTGCTGCTGGCCAACGACGATCCGGCCCCGCCGCCGTTGCCGAACATGCGCAGCGTCGTGGACTCGGGCCCGACGTCCGGCTACACGAACAAGAACCGGGTCGGGTTCACCGGCAAGAAGGCGTTCCGCTACTCCGGCAGCCAGCCCGCCGCCGGGCACGGCTACTCCTACAACAAGATCTACGACGTCGACATCCCGGTGACCGGGACGAGCGAGCTGTCCTACAAGGTGCAGCCGCAGTTCGTCGAGGGCGATCTGAAGTACCCGAGCACGAACGTCGCGGTCGACCTGGACTTCACCGACGGCACGCATCTGCGCGACCTCGGCGCGACCGACCAGTACGGGTTCCCGCTGACGCCGGAGGGCCAGGGCGCGAGCAAGGTGCTCTACGCGAACCAGTGGAACCTGGTGCGTTCGGCGATCGGGCGGGTCGCGGCGGGCAAGACGATCGACCGGATCGCGATCGGCTACGACAACCCGAACGGCCCGGCGCAGTTCGCGGGCTGGCTGGACGATCTGAAGATCTCCGCGACGCCGACGCCGCCGGCCAGCACCCGGCCCAGCGACAACGTGCTGACCACGCGCGGCACCATGGCGAACGGCACGTTCTCGCGGGGGAACAACTTCCCGGCGACCGCGGTGCCGCACGGGTTCAACTTCTGGACGCCGGTGACCGACGCGGGTTCGGCGAGCTGGCTGTACAACTACCACTCGCAGAACAACGCGGACAATCTCCCGCAGCTGCAGGCGTTCAGCGTGAGCCACGAGCCGAGCCCGTGGATGGGCGACCGGCAGAGCTTCCAGGTGATGCCGTCGGCTGCGAGCGGGGTGCCGGACGCGAACCGCGACAAGCGGGCGCTGCCGTTCACGCACGACAACGAGGTGGCGCGGGCGCATTACTACGGCGTCACGTTCCAGAACGGGATCAAGACCGAGATCGCGCCGACCGATCACGCGGCGATGATGCGGTTCTCCTTCCCGGGCACGGATTCCAGCCTGATCTTCGACAACGTCAACAACTCCGGCGGGCTCACGCTCGACCCGGCGCACGGCACGCTGAGCGGGTACTCCGACGCCAAGAGCGGCTTGTCCGCGGGCGCGGGGCGGATGTTCGTCTACGCGACGTTCGACAAGCCCGTCACGACCGGCGGCAAGCTCACCGGGCAGAACCGGGACAACGTGACCGGCTACCTGCGGTTCGACGCGGGCGCGGACAAGACCGTGACGATGCGGATCGCGACGTCGCTGATCAGCGTGGACCAGGCGAAGAAGAACCTGGAGCAGGAGATCGCCCCGAACGCCGGGTTCGACCAGGTGCGCGACGCGGCGCAGCAGGCGTGGGACAAGCAGCTCGGCGTGATCGAGGTGCAGGGCGCGTCGAAGGACCAGCTGGAGACGCTGTACTCCAACCTGTACCGGCTGTTCCTGTACCCGAACGAGGGCTTCGAGAACGTCGGCACGAAGGAGGCGCCGAAGTACCAGTACGCCAGCCCGGTTTCGCCGAAGACCGGCGCCGACACCGCGACGCAGACCGGTTCGAAGGTCGTGGACGGCCAGACCTATGTGAACAACGGGTTCTGGGACACCTACCGCACGACGTGGCCGGCGTATTCGCTGCTCACGCCGGACATGTCGGGCAAGATGGTGGACGGTTTCGTGCAGCAGTACCGCGACGGCGGCTGGATCGCGCGCTGGTCCTCCCCCGGGTACGCGGACCTGATGACCGGCACGAGCTCGGACGTCGCCTTCGCCGACGCCTACCAGAAGGGCGTGACGAACTTCGACGTCAAGTCGGCCTATGACGCGGCGCTGAAGAACGCCACGGTGACGCCGCCGAACTCGGCGGTCGGCCGCAAGGGTCTGGACCAGTCGGAGTTCCTGGGCTACACGCCGAACTCGACCGGCGAGGGCTTCTCGTGGGCGATCGAGGGCTACGTCAACGACTTCGGCATCGCGAACCTGTCGAAGAAGCTGTACGACGAGGCCGCGGCGAACGACCCGCGCAAGGCGGAGTACCTGGAGAACTACCAGTACTTCACCAGCCGGGCGCAGCAGTACGTGAACCTGTTCGACCCGAGCACCGGGTTCTTCCAGGGCAAGGACGCGAGCGGGAAGTTCACGAAGGACAAGGCGTCCTACGACCCGCGGGTGTGGGGCGGGGACTACACCGAGACCGACGGCTGGAACATGGCCTTCACCGTGCCGCAGGACGGGCAGGGGCTGGCGAATCTCTACGGCGGCAAGGACAAGCTGGGCGCGAAGCTCGACCAGTTCTTCGCCGACCAGGAGACCGCGAACTACCCGGGCAGCTACGGCGGCACGATCCACGAGATGCGGGAGGCGCGGGACGTGCGGATGGGCCAGTACGGCCACTCCAACCAGCCCTCGCACCACATCCTCTACATGTACGACTACGCGGGCCAGCCGGCGAAGACGCAGGCGAAGGTGCGCGAAGCGGTGTCGCGGCTGTACACCGGCAGCGAATTGGGCCAGGGCTACCCGGGCGACGAGGACAACGGCGAGATGTCCGCGTGGTACGTGTTCAGCTCGCTGGGCTTCTACCCGCTGCAGATGGGCAGCCCGAACTACGCGATCGGGTCGCCGCTGTTCACCAAGGCGACCGTGCACCTGCCCGGCGGGGACCTGGTGATCAACGCGCCGAAGAACTCGGCGAAGAACGTCTACGTCCAGGGCCTGAAGGTCAACGGGAAGAACTGGACGTCGACGTCGCTGCCGCACGACGTGCTCGCCCACGGCGCCACGCTCGACTTCGACATGGGCCCGAACCCGTCGACGTGGGGCACCGGGCCGGACGACGCGCCGAAGTCGATCACCACGGGCGACGCGGTGCCGACGCCGCTGCACGACGAGACCGGGCCGGGGCTGGGCACGCTGTCCACTTCGGACGGTTCGGACGCGTCGGCGTTGCTGGACAACACCTCGCGCACGCAGGCGAAGGTGACCGGTGCGGTGCAGTACCAGCTGAAGTCGACGGACGAGGCGGTCACGCACTACACGCTCACCTCCGGCACGGATCCGGGCGACGCCAAGAGCTGGACGCTGAAGGGTTCGTATGACGGGAAGAACTGGACGGTCGCCGATCAGCAGACCGGCCAGTCGTTCCCGTGGCGGCAGCAGACCCGGGCGTTCGCGGTGAAGAACCCGGCGCACTACGCCTACTACCGGCTGGAGATCACCGCGACCACCGGCGGTCCGGCGACGCTGTCGGAGCTCGAGCTGCTGGGCCGTCCGGACGCGTCGTGCACGAAGACGCTGACCGGCGTGCAGAACGGTCCGCTGACGGTGTCGAGCGGCGTGGTGTGCCTGAACGGTGCGACGCTGTCGGGTCCGGTGAACGTGGAGCGCGGCGCTTCGCTGATCGTGCGCGGCGGCCAGATCACCGGCCCGGTCACGGCGGCCGGCGCGGCGCAGGTGGTGCTGAACCGGACGAAGGTGGCCGGTCCGGTGTCGATCACCGGCAGCACCGGTCCGGTGTCGATCGAGCTGACCGACATCTCCGGCCCGGTGAACCTGACCGGCAACCAGGGGCCGCTGATCACGAGCAGCACCGTGGGCGGGCCGCTGGCCTGCACGGGCAACGCCCCCGCCCCGACCGATCACGACCTCGCCAACACCGTCCGCGGCCCGTCCGCGGGGCAGTGCGCGCAGTTCTGATCGATTGTCCGTGAAGGGCTCCTTGAAGGAATCTGATTCCTTCAAGGAGCCCTTCACGGCGTTATTGGGTCGCTCCCCGATCCGGCGGCATGGGAGCGTCGAACACATGAAGATCACCTACGCCTGGCGCGCCGACCTGACCGACGCGCAGCTCGTCGCGCTCACCGAAGCGCACGGCGGAAACGCGGAGCCCGGCTGGTGGGATCGGGCGAGGCGGCACAGTCTCGGCTGGGTCAGCGCGCACGACGGCGACGACCTGGTGGGGTTCGCGAACCTGGCCTGGGACGGCGCGGACCACGCGTTCCTCCTCGATCCGAAGGTGCACGCGGACTGGCAGCACCGCGGCATCGGCACTGAACTCGTCGGCCGGGCGCGGGACGCCGCTCGGGACGCGGGCTGTGAGTGGCTGCACGTGGACTTCGAACCGCACCTGCGGCCGTTCTACTTCGGCTCCTGCGGGTTCGTCCCGACCGACGCGGGGTTGATCCGGCTCACCGCGAGCTGATCCGGCACAGCCGGTGCGGGAGCGATTACCGTGGGGGCCGTGACCACGGCTGCGTTCTTCTCCTCGTTCGAAGCGGGCGATCCGCAGCCGGTCGCTTCCGGGGCGCGCGTGGACCGCGGGCCGCGGCGGTCGCCGACGGCGAAGACCGGCGTCGGGTTCACCGGGGCGAAAGCGTTGCGCTACCAGGCCGGGCCGACTCTCGTGCTGTTCGAGGTGGACATTCCGGTCACTGACCACAGTGCACTGTCGTATGTGGTCTTCCCGGCGTCCGACGGTCCGGTGCCGAGCTACCGCAGCACCGACGTCACGCTCGACGTCGAGTTCGACGACGGCAGCCGCGCCGGGTTCTCCCCGGAGCCGAAGAAACTCTACGTGGACCAGTGGAACCTGGTGCGCCGTCCGCTGGGGGCGTTCGCGGGACGGCGGGTGCGGCGGATCCTGCTGGAGACCGGGTTCGACGGCGACGCCACCGGCTGGCTGGACGACGTCCGGATCGCCGAGCGTCCGCCGCGGCACGACGACCCGGTCGACTGGGTCCGCACGACTCGCGGCACGCATTCCAGCGGCGAGTTCTCGCGCGGCAACACCTTCCCGGCCACCGCGGTGCCGCACGGCTTCAACTTCTGGACCCCGGTCACCGACGCGCGGGCGCTGAACTGGTTCTACTCCTACCACCGGCACAACGACGAGCGGAACGAGCCGCGGCTGCAGGCGTTCGGGCTCAGCCACCAGCCGAGTCCGTGGATGGGCGACCGGCACACCTTCCACCTCATTCCCGGGACCGGCCCAGTCGAACCGGACCGCGTGCGGCGTTCGCTGTCATTCAGCCACGACGACGAGACCGACCGGCCGCACCACTACGGCGTCCGGTTCCGCGGCGGCCTCACCGCCGAGGTCGCGCCGTCCGAGCACGCGGCGATGTTCCGGTTCGCGTTTCCCGAAGGCCGCGGCTGGGTGCTCTTCGACAACGCCCGCAACCGCGGCGGTATCCGGATCGACGCCGAACGCGGGAGCGTCACCGGGCACACGTGGGTGCGCAGCGGGCTGTCGACCGGCGCGCGGCGGATGTTCGTCTACGCGGAGGCTGATCAGCGGCCGTCCGGCGGCGGGCGGATCCGGCGGCCATTCTGGCGGACGGTGACCGGGAGCCTGGAGTTCGCCGCGCCCGAGGTGACCCTGCGGATCGCGACGTCGCTGATCAGCCTCGCGCAGGCGAAACGCAACCTGACGCTGGAAATCCCGGCGGGCACGACGTTCGACGAGGTGCGGGACCGGGCCCGGGAACGCTGGCAGGAGGTGCTCGGCCGCGTCGAGCTGGAGGGTGCGTCCGAGGACGAGCTGACCACGTTCTACTCATGCCTGTACCGGCTGTTCCTGTATCCGAACGTCGCGCACGAGAACACGCCGCGCGGCATCCGGCACGCGAGCCCGGTCGTGCGGAGTTTCCGGCCGAGCACGCGACGGCGCACCGGCGCGAAGGTCGTGGACGGCGAGTTGTACGTCAACAACGGCTTCTGGGACACCTACCGCACCGCCTGGCCCGCGTACGCGCTGCTCGCGCCGCGCCAGTGCGGCCGGATGATCGACGGTTTCGTGCAGCAGTACCGCGAGGGAGGCTGGATCGCCCGCTGGTCCTCCCCCGGCTACGCCGACCTGATGACCGGCACCAGCTCCGATGTCGCGTTCGCCGACGCCTATCTGAAGGGCGTCACGAACTTCGACGTCGAGGCCGCCTACGACGCGGCCCTCAAGAACGCCACGGTCACGCCGCCGCGCGCGGGTGTCGGCCGCAAAGGACTCGACCGCTCCGCCTTCCTCGGCTACACCCCGGCCTCGACGCGCGGCGGCCTGTCCTGGGCGCTCGAAGGCTGCCTCAACGACTACGGCCTCGCCAACCTGTCCGACGCGCTCGCCCGGGAAAGCAGTGGCGCGCGGGCGCGCCGGTTCGCCGACAACGCCGTCTACTTCCGGCAGCGCGCCCAGCACTACGCCAACCACTTCGACCCGCGGATCGGCTTCTTCCAGGGCCGCACCCTCGACGGCGGCTGGCGGCACCCGGCCGCCGGGTTCGATCCCGCGGCCTGGGGTCCGGACTACGTCGAGACCAACGCCTGGAACACCGCGTTCTCCACGGCGCACGACGGTCCCGGCCTCGCCGCGCTCCACGGCGGGCCGTCGGGTCTCGAGGCGAAACTCGACGAGTTCTTCCGCCTCCCGGAGACCGGCCAGAACGGCCGGATCCACGAGATGACCGAGGCCCGGGACGTGCGGATGGGCCAATACGGGCATTCCAACCAGCCGTCGCACCACATCCCGTTCGTGTACGGCTTCGCCGGGGCGCAGGCGAAACTGCAGCGGACCGTCCGCGAGGTGCTGCGCCGGCTGTATCTCGGCGGCGAACTCGGCCAGGGCTATCCCGGGGACGAGGACAACGGGGAAATGTCGGCCTGGTATGTCTTCACCGCCCTCGGTCTCTACCCGTTGACCGTCGGCAGCCCGCGGTACGCGGTCTGCGCGCCGTTGTTCCGCTCCGCCACCGTGCACCTCGAGAACGGAAAGGACCTGGTGATCCGAGCACCCCGCGCCGCGACCGCCGACAGCGCGGCCGACACGCCGTACGTGCACGGCCTGACTGTCGACGGCGAACCGCATTCTTCGGCGACTCTCGCGCACGCGGTCCTCGCCTGCGGCGCGGTGCTGGAGTTCGACGTCCGCGCCG
Source organism: Amycolatopsis echigonensis (assembly GCF_002846615.1). Taxonomy (NCBI): domain Bacteria; kingdom Bacillati; phylum Actinomycetota; class Actinomycetes; order Pseudonocardiales; family Pseudonocardiaceae; genus Amycolatopsis; species Amycolatopsis echigonensis. Next base: position 7,693,183 of record NZ_PJMY01000003.1, read on the forward strand.
AGCCCGGCGACTGGGGCTCGGCACCGGTCACCCCGGTCGCCCCCGCGCCGCTCCGCGATCTCACCGGCACCGGCGTCGCCGCGCTCACCGACAACACCAGCCGCACCCAGGCCGTCTTCCGCACGCCCAGGCCGATCGTCGCCTTCACCGCGGACGGCGAGCCGCGTGAAGTCGTCCTCTACACGCTCACCTCCGGCAGGAGCGCGGGCGATCCGCGGGACTGGGTGCTCGAAGGCTCCGACGACGGACACCAGTGGCGGCCCCTGGACGAACGCTCCGGCGAGGTGTTCCGCTGGCGGCGCCAGACCCGGCCGTTCGTGCTCGCCGAGCCTGCCGCGTGCCGGCACTACCGGCTGCGGGTCCGCGCCTCGACCCGGCGGAGCGTCGCCCTCGCCCAGTGGGAGCTGCTGGCCCGATGATCACCGACGTGCGCAACGCCTTCCTCGACCGGCTGGCGGCGGCCGATCCCGGTCTCGTCCGGCTGCGGCTCGCCGCGTCGGCGGTGCTCGGCATCGTGATCGCGGTTCTCGCGCTGCAGCCGCTGCACTTCCCGCTCACCACCACGCTCGTCGCGGCCATCGCGGCGATGATGAGCGCGTTCACCGTCAACGACGCCACCAGCGGCGGCCAGGCCGTCACGCTGCTGCTCGCGTTGCTGGTCGGGGCCGCGTCGATCACCACCGCCTGTTTCGGCTCCGCCTACGCGCCGCTCGACAGCATCGTGTTCGTGCTGCTGATCTTCGTCGCGGTGTACGTCCAGCGGTTCGGCGCGCGCGGCACCGCGCTCGGGTCGATGGCGTTCTTCCTGTTCTTCTTCCCGATGTTCCTGCAGGCGCACCTCGCGCAGGTGCCGCGCCTGCTGATCGCGCTGGCGATCGGCGTCGCGTCGAACGCGGTCGTGCGGTTCCTTCTCTTGCGCCGCAACGCCGAAAGCGAGCTGATCCGCTACCGGCAGGCGTTCCGCGCGCGGCTCGGCGCGGCGGTGCGCGCGACCGAGGCGTACATCTCGTCCGGCGGTTCGGACCGCAGCAACCGGCAGATCCGCACCTCGATGGAACGGCTGCACGAGGTCGTCCTGCTGATCGAGGACCACGCGCCCGACGTGGTCGACGACCGCCGCGCCGACCAGCTGCGCCGCCGGGTGATCGAGGTCGAACTGGCCGTGCAGTGGCTCGTGATCACCGTGCGGCGGACGTGTTCGCAGCCGCTGCCCGAGGGCGTCGCGGACGATCTCGTGGCCCGGCTGGCGCGGTTCCGGTCGCTGATGGAACGCGATCCGCGCGACCTGCCGCTGATCAGCGAAACCGGCGAGTACAGCCGGATGCTCGTGGAGGGCAGCCGGATCGACGAACGCGCGCACCCCGGCGACGGCGTCCGCCGGGCGATCGCCGAACTGGCCGTCGCGGACGACCGGGCGCAGCGGACCGCGAGCCGCCAGGCAGGAGTGGACTTCCCCGCCGAAGAGGACGAGGAAGACGAACCGACCAAGGCCTTCGCCTACGACAACCAGACCCGCGGGGCGATCCAGGCGGTGCTCGGCGGCGGGCTCGCCGTGCTGGCCGGGCAGCTGATCTCGCCGCAGCGCTGGTACTGGGCGGTGCTGACGGTGTTCGTCGTGTTCATCGGCACGTCCAGCGCGGGCGCGCGGTTCGTGAAAGGCATGCGCCGCACCGGCGGGACTCTGCTGGGCATCGTCGGCGGCGTCGCGCTGGCGCTGCTGGTCAGCGGCAACACCCCGGCGATCCTCGCGCTCCTGCTGCTCTGCGTTTTCGGCATGGTCTACACCGCGCGCGTGTCGCAGTTCCTGATGGCGTTCTTCGTGACGAGCATGCTGGGGTTGCTCTACAGCCTGCTCGGCACGTTCAGCATCGAGGTGCTGTGGATCCGCGTCGCCGAGACCGCGGTCGGCGCGGCCTGCGGGCTGCTCGCCGCCGTCGTCGTGCTGCCGGTCCGCACCCGCGCGGTGATGCTGGACGACATCGCGGTCGCGCTCGACGAACTGCACGAATTCGTCGAGTCAGCCGCGACCCTGCTGTCCGGCCGCGAGAACGTGAACATCATCGAGATGTCCCGCGACCTCGACCGCGCGGTCGAGCAGGTGCGGCTGACGATCGAACCGCTCACCCACCCGATCAACCTGCGCAGCGCCCGGCGCGACTACGGCTGGCACGTGCTCACCACGTTGGAGGGCATCGCCTTCCGCGCCCGGCACGTGGCCGCCCGCGCTCAGCCCGGCCAGCTCGCCGGCCCGGTCTCGGAGCGGCTGGACCAGTTCGCCGGCCGGATCATCGCGAACGTCGACCTGGTGCACGAGGCGGTCAGCAATCCGGGCAGCACGCGGACGCGCAAACTCGTCCGCGACGACGGGACCCCGGTCGCCGACCGCATCGACGAGGCCGAGACCCGCGCCGTGCTGTCCAGCCTGAGCCATCTCGACGAAGGGCTCATCGCGCTGGGCCGCGTGCTGGGCGTCGGCGCACAGGACCCGCCGCGGCACAGCTGACCTACGCGGAAGCGGCGTCGAGGATCCGCAGCTCGTCGTCGCTCAGCCGCACCTCGTGGATCGCGACCAGCGCGGGCACCTGCTCGACCGTGCGCGCGGACGCGATCGGCGCGGTCACCGTCGGCTGCTGCGCGAGCCAGGCCAGCGCGACCGTCGCCATCTCCGCGCCGCGCGCCTTCGCGACCTCCTCCAGCGCGGCGAGCACCTTCACGCCGTGCTCGGTGTCCGCGTAACCGCCCGCGAGCCCGGGCAGGTTTCGGACGTTGTCGACCTGCTCGCCGGGCCGGTACTTGCCGGTCAGGAACCCGGACGCCAGACCGAAATACGGCACGCAGGCCAGCCCGTGCCGCTGCACGATCGCCCGCTTCTCGCTCTCGTACCCATCCCGCGCGACGAGGTTGTACTGCGGCTGCAGCGCGACGTACTTCGCCAGGCCTTCGCGGTCGGAGAACTCCAGCGACGCGGTCAGCCGCTCCGGGCTGATGTTCGACGCCGCGATCGCGCGGACCTTGCCTTCCTTCACCAGCTCGTCGAGTGCGGTGACGATGTCTTCGACCGGGACGGACTCGTCGTCGAAATGCGTGTAGTACAGGTCGATCCGGTCGACCCCCAGCCGCCGCAGCGATTCCTCGGCGGCGGCCTTGATGTTCGCCGGCGCGAGCCCCTTGAACTGCGGGTGGTCGCCGACCTTCGTAGCGACGACCACGCCGTCCCGGTTCCCGCGCGAGGCGAGCCACTTGCCGATGATGGTCTCGGACTGCCCGGCCTCGTTGCCCGGGAAGTGGTACATGTACGAATCGGACGTGTCGAGGAAGTTGCCGCCCGCCTCGGCGTAGGCGTCCAGCACGGCGAACGACGCCGGTTCGTCGGCGGTCCAGCCGAACACGTTCCCGCCGAGGCACAGCGGGGAGACGGCGAGGTCGGATGAGCCCAGTGTGCGAAGTGCGACCATGATCGCATTCAATCACTCCCGGACCGGGAAATGCCCCTGCCGACAGGAAAATCTGCCCTCTCGTACCTCGCCCGGAGCTGGCATGATCAACGGTCTCTGACAGCGTTCTGGGGAGGGCAGCTGATGAGAAGACCGGCGGTCGACGACCCGCTCTGGCTCGGGCGGTACCGGGTGCTCGCGGAACTGAGCCGAGGCGAGAAGACCCGGGTGCTGCTCGGCAGCGGACCGGACGACCGCCTGGTCGCCCTCATCCTCCGGCATTCGGCCGACGACAACGGATTCCGCACCGAGGCCGCGGCCTTGAGCGCGGTTCTCGAAGCCGATCCGGACGCGGCGACACCGTGGTTCGCGCACGAGTTCCATCCCGGGCCTTCGCTGCGGGACATCCTCGACACCGTCGGCACACTGCCCGAACCGGCGGTGCTTCGGCTGGCCGCCGGAATCGCGGCCGACTTGGCTCAGCTCCACAGCGCCGGACTGGTGCACGGAAACCTGGACCCGTCCCACGTCCGGCTCACCAGCACCGGAGCCAGGCTGATCGCCCGCGCGACCGGCGACGAGCCGGCCGACGACCTGTACGCGCTCGGCTCGCTCCTCGCCGCCGCTGCGGAGACCGCGCTGCCCGAGGCAATCCGCCCATGCCTGGCGGAAAACCCGGCCGACCGGCCCACCGCCGCCGAACTCCTGGAGGTGCTCGGACCGTCGACCGCCCCCTGGCCGCCCGCCGTCGACAAGCTCATCGCCGAGCGCACGGCCGAACTCGCCCCATTCCTCGACCAGCCGATACCGCAGGACGAGCCCGATCCGATCGTCTATCAGCTCTCCGACGCTCCTGCGTCCCCGCGACGCCCGGTCCCCCGTCGGCGGCTCCTCATCGGCGCGCTCGCCCTGGTGATCGCTGGACTGGCCGCTTGGATCGCGTGGCCGAATCCGCCCACACTTCCGCCCGCACCGCAGCCGCCGCTCGTCGAATCCGGATTCCTCCTCGCCCGCGGTCATCCGGAAGCCCTGCGGTTCAGCCACGACGGCAGACTGCTCGCCACGGTGAACGCCGACTTCACCATCGACGTCCTGGATGTCGTGACCCGCAAGCCGGTCGGCACGCGCCTCGGCCCCTTCCCCGACAACGGCCTCACCGGACTGGCCTTCAGCTCCGACAACGCCGCCCTGACCGTCTCGCGCGTCAAGGACAAGCAGCTCACGACGCAAACCTGGGACGCGCGAACCGGCCGGGAAACCGGCGCACCACTCGTGCTCGAGAACAGCGATCCCGACGGCGGCTGGCCCACGATCAGCCCCGACGGCATCCTCGCGGCGGTGCCGATGGACTCCCCGCGCCGACTGGAACTGTGGCGGATCGCCGACCGCACCCGTATCGGCAACATCGACACACCGGCAACCTTCCGGCACTCGGAGTTCAGCCCCGACGGCCGGACGCTCGCCGTGTACCAGTGGGACGGCCACTCCGCGCACACCAGCCAGCTCGGCCTGTGGGACACAGCTTCGCTGAGGCCGACCGGTGACCCGATCACCTGGACCGAAAACGACCGGCTCTGTTGCGTCGCCTTCCAGCCCGACAGCCGGACGCTGATCACCACCAGCGGCGAAGCCCGCAAGGCAGCGAGGGTGCAGCAGTGGGACACCGCCACGCGGAAGGAACTCCGACCAGGCTTTACTCTGGCACCCACGCGGATCGACGAGCAATCCGGCGACGCCTGGTTCGCCATGGCCTTGCCCGGCCTCGACGACCAGCACCTCCTCGCGCTCTCGGCGGGCACGCTCACCGTCGTCGGTCTCGACGGGAAACAGGAGGGCGCGGGCCTGCCCGGAATCGCCTCGCTCGCGGTCAGCCCGGACCGGAAGACCGTCGCCACCACCTCGGGCTCGACGGCGGACACCACCGTCCACCTGTGGCGCAAACCCTGACCCTGCACCGGGTGGCACCACTGCCCGGCCGGTCCGTGAAGGGCCCCTTCACGGACTTGGATTCCCATGCCAGCGCTTCAGTCGGCACGAAAGGCGCGGCTGCCTCAGGTCGAAGGAGCTCGCAGGTCCGGGCGAGCCGGTAGCGGGCCAGCCTGATGGCACGGACCACTAGACCCAGTCAAACGGTGGCAACTCGGGCGCTTCGCGGAGCTTGGCGTCCTTTGTGGACGCACACCAGCCGGTGAGGCCACGCCGCTCAATCCCCTGGCATTGGGCTTAGATTCCCTCAAGGAGCCCTTCACAACCCGCTTTCTCCACCGCGGACGCGCCCGATGTGGTGTTCGGCGCGTCCCTGCACCCAACGCCACGGGTGCGGAGGACGCACCCATCCGTCGAGTGCGCTCTCAGCGCGGGCAATGCGGCCCATCCGTTGAGACTGTGGCGCTCCGCCATACCTCTGCTGGGCCGCCCAATCCCGCATCGCGATCCCGGCTCAGCGGGCGAAAGCAGGCGGCGCGCCCATCGGGCTGAGATGCATCCCCGCGATCCGCCAGCCGTCCTCGCCGCGGACGAGCACGTGTGTCGCCCGGAACGTCCCGTCGACGCGGTTGCCCTGGTGGGTCGCGTCCTGATCGTGCACGCCGATCGCGATCGCGGTGTCGCCGTGCACGCGCACCTCGACGTCGCGCCAGTCGAGCCGGAGCGTCGCCAGCGCGCCGGACCGGTAACGGTCCAGCCACTGCTCCCGGTCGAGCACGAAGCCGAGCGGCCCGACGAGCCGGAATCCGTCGACGACCATGCCGCCCAGCGTGTCCGTGTCGCCCGCGACCTCGGCCGCGGCCCAGCGTTTGCCCAGTTCAGCGATCTCTTCGGGGTCCATGATGTCCTCCAGCGCCAGTCAGTGAGACACCATAAACGTTAGACATCTAATCCTTAGTCGTCAAACGGTTAGAGTTCGATGATCCTGGTGTACGGTCTTCCCCGTGCCCCGACCCGCCACCCCGCCGCTCGGCGTCCTCCTCGCCCGCACCGCCAAGACCGCGGGCCAGGCGTTCGACCGCGCGCTGGCCGAGGTCGGCGGCTCCCAACCGGTGTGGCAGATCCTCATCGCGCTCAAAACCCGCCGGCACGCGAGCCAGCGCGAACTCGCCGACGCCGTCGGCATCCAGGGCGCGACGCTCACCCACCACCTCAACGGCATGGAGACCGCGGGCTTGCTCACCCGCACCCGCGACCCGGAAAACCGGCGCGTGCACCAGGTCGAACTGACCGAGTACGGCGAACGGACCTTCCACCGCCTCGCCGACGCCGCGATCGCGCACGACAAACGGATGCGCCGGGGATTCACCGACGACGAGATCGCGACCCTGGCCGCATTGCTGACCAGACTCGCGGAAAACGTGACGCAGACGGACCCGTGAGCGGCCGAGGAAACGCTCACGGGTCCGGGTCGCGCCGTTACCGGACTGCCGGACAGCTCTTCCAGGCGAAGCGGTAAACCGTCTGAACACTGCCGTCCGTCGAATCCGTGGTCAGGAAGCTCGTCGTCTTCGCCGGGTCGGAAGTACCGGCATACGCACGCAATTCAGTGTTGAGGTTCAGGTTGCGCTCCTGGCCGCACGGTTCGTAGATAATCGCGTCGATGTCCGTCGAATCCGAGAACCGCCAGTCATTGTCGTAGAACCCGTCGAGCCGATGCGTCTCGTACGCGGTCGGCGAGTTTCCCTGGAAATAGTAGTTCGCGCGCTCCACGCCGTACGCACCGTTTTCGAGGTGCCCGAATCCGCGGTAGTCCGCCGAAACCGAAACCGCGGCGGTGTCCGGTGGGCAACCGGTCCCGGTCACCGTCGCCACGTCGATGATGATTTTGTCCAGCGGCGGATTCTGCGGCCAGGAATGCGGGGCAACCGTCGAAGAAAGGGCCAGCAGGGCAACCGCACCTGTTTCCGCGCCCCCTGCTTCCCGGCGGGTTTCGGGCGGGCAGCGCCGCCGCTGCCGTCCGCCGCGAACCGCGGCAGCTCCGCGCCCGCCACACCCGGTAACTGGATCGTGATGTGGAGTTACGCCCTTCGCCCCACGACTTAAGGCGGATCCGCGGCAGCGGGCCCGAACGTGATCCTGGCTACCGTGACTGGACGCACCCGGACGACGCCCGCCGGTAGGGCTAGCATCCTCGGTACTAGCCAAAGTCGTCTCAAGCTGGAGAAGCGCAATGACCCAAGCCCCTGTCAACGTCACCGTCACCGGTGCGGCCGGCCAGATCGGCTACGCGCTGCTGTTCCGCATCGCGTCCGGTCAGCTGCTCGGCGCCGACACCCCGGTGAAGCTGCGGCTCCTGGAGATCCCCCAGGCGGTCAAGGCGGCTGAGGGCACCGCGATGGAGCTGGACGACGGCGCGTTCCCGCTGCTGGCCGGCATCGACATCTTCGACGACCCGAAGCAGGCCTTCTCCGGCGCGAACATCGCCCTGCTGGTCGGCGCCCGCCCGCGCAGCAAAGGCATGGAGCGCGGCGACCTGCTCGAGGCCAACGGCGGCATCTTCAAGCCCCAGGGCGAGGCGATCAACGCCGGCGCGGCCGACGACATCAAGGTGCTCGTGGTGGGCAACCCGGCCAACACCAACGCCCTGATCGCCCAGTCGCACGCCCCCGACGTGCCCGCCGAGCGCTTCACCGCGATGACCCGCCTCGACCACAACCGCGCGCTGGCCCAGCTGGCCAAGAAGCTCGGCGTCGCGGTGACCGACCTGAAGAAGGTCGCGATCTGGGGCAACCACTCGGCCACGCAGTACCCGTCGGTGCAGCACGCCGAGGTCAACGGCAAGAACGTCGCCGAGACCATCAACGACCAGGCGTGGCTCGCCGACACCTTCATCCCGACCGTCGCCAAGCGCGGTGCCGCGATCATCGAGGCCCGCGGCCTGTCCTCGGCCGCCTCCGCCGCCTCGGCCGCGATCGACCACGTCTACACCTGGGTCAACGGCACCCCCGAGGGCGACTGGACCTCGGCCGGCGTCGTCTCCGACGGCTCCTACGGCGTCCCGGAGGGCCTCATCTCCTCCTTCCCGGTCACCGCGAAGGATGGCAAGTACGAGATCGTGCAGGGCCTGGAGATCGACGAGTTCTCCCGCCAGCGCATCGACGCCTCCGTGGCCGAACTGGCCGAGGAGCGCGACGCGGTCCGCAAGCTGGGCCTGATCTGAGGTTCGTTTTCCGCGATGGCCGCCCCGGTTTCCGGGGCGGCCTTCGTTCGTCTTCAGCTGTTCTTTCAGGGCTGAGGTTGGCGGCGGAAGTGTCTCGCGCTGGGTTGTTCTACCAATCGCCCGCTGTATAGGGCGTTATACAATTGAGAGTAGTTCGTGTAGTCGCCGGGCGACGCCGAAGTCCGGCACCGTGTGCGTGCCGTCTCGGAGGTCGGCGGCCAGCAGGTCGTAAACCCGGCCCACATTCGCGGCCTGGACCGGCAATCCGCTGACCTCGCTCACCGGAACCACCGTCCACTCCGGACTGCCGGGACGGGACGACTGGAGATCGAGCCAGCCGATCTGCGGTTGCGCCGCCCACGGATCGGTCTCCGGCGCGGAGGTCAGCGCAAGATTTCCTGCGGTCCCCGCGATCTCGATCCGCGTCCGGGGCATCGCCGCGTCCCCGTCGTGCAGATGGACGGACACCACTGCCCCACTGTCGAGCTCAGCGTGGGCCAGGAAGTGATCCGGCGCCGTGACTTCGAGCGGCTCTCCCGTCTCGGCGACGCGATGCGAGCCGTTCCGGATCGCCGTCCGGGCCGTCAGTTCACGGATCGGACCGAGCTGGTACTGCACCAGATCGAGCGTGTGTCCGCCGAGGACTTCGACCAGTCCGGCCCCGGCACGACGGTCGTAGGTGTAGGCCGTCCAGCCGGGGACGTCGCGAGTGTTTCCCTTGCCGCGCGAGCTGTACACGGTCGCGGACTGCACGGTGCCGATCTCGCCCGCTGAGATCATCGCGCGGGCGCGACTGACGCTCGGCGAGAACCTCGCCTGCAGGCCAACAGCAGTGTGGACCCCAGCCCGCTCCCCCGCCGCAGCCAGCGCGGCGGCCTCCTCCGCGGTTGTCGTCAGCGGCCACTCGCAGTAGACGTGCTTGCCTGCCTCCAGCGCAGCTGTCACCAACTCGACGTGCGCGGGCACCTTCACCGTGACGACAACCAGGTCGACATCAGGATGCTCGGCGAGGCTCCGGGCGGCGGTGAAGGCGTGTCGCGCCCCGAATCGGGTGCGCGCCGCTTCGGCAGTGCTGGACCGCGTGGTCGCGACGCCGACGAGAGAGAAGTCGGGCGACGCGGCGATCGCGGGAACGTGCGCCCGCCCAGCCCAGCTCCGATCCGGACTCGCGCCGAGGATTCCGACGCCGATCGGCTTGGTCAAACCTCCACCTCCACTAAGCGGGTCACCATGTTCCGGTTCTGCCAAGCTATCAGAAGCGGAACATGGTGACCCGCTTGGTTTAGACTGCGGGAATGCCGGACTCCGTCGCAGCGCTGCTCGCCCAAGACCGACCGCGTGCCGATGCGCAACGCAATGTCGAGCGACTGGTCGCAGCGACCCGCGAAGCACTGGACGAGCTGGGGCTCGCCGTCACGACCCGCGACATTGCGCACCGCGCGGGCGTCGGCCTCGGCACGCTGTATCGGCGGGTGCCCTCGCTGGACGCACTCCTCGCCGCGATCCTCACCGACACGATCGATGAAATGACGGACGGCGCCGCACACGCCCTCGACTCCCCCGACCCGTGGCAGGGATTCGCCGCGTTCGCCGAGACCTACGTCCAGTTGCGCGCCTCCAGCTGCGGCCTGCACGACGCACTTTCCGGCCGCGGCGAACGCCTTGACCTGGAGCCGCGCATCACCCGGCTGCGGCGGGCGATGCGCCAGCTGGTCCAGCGAGCCCAGGAGGCCGGGGTGTTGCGCGCTGACGTCGACTGGCAGGACGTCCCGTTCGCGCTCGCCACCGCGATCCCGCCAGGACACACGATCGGACTCGTCCCGCGCGACGATCAGTGGCGGCGGAACCTCCGGATCGTCCTCGACGGCCTGTGCCCGGCACGGTCACCTGCTCCCCCGGAATGAGCCCAGCTCGCGGCGAATCCAGGACGCGCCCGGTCGAGCCGCCGCTAGGGTCGGTCGTATGGCCCGGCTGATCCACCTGAACGGCCCGTCCGGCATCGGGAAATCCACCGTCGCGCGGCGCTATGCCGATCTTCACCCGGGAGTGCTCGATCTCGACGCCGACCAGGTAGTCATGATGATCGGCGGCTGGCGCACCGCGTTCTGGGACACGCTGCCCGCCGCGCGCCGGCTCGCGCTCGCCATGGCGGAAACCCATCTGCGGGCCGGGTACGACGTGGTCATGCCACAACTGGTGACTCGCCTCGATCAAGCCGAGCAGTTCGAGGAGGCAGCCCGCGCGGCAGACGGCGAGTACGTCGAGATCATGCTCACCGCGCCCCGTCCGCAGGCGAAAGCCCGCTTCGCCGCGCGCGGCGACCACGCGGCGACGGACGCGATGGCCGAACTGGGCGGCCCGGTCGTGCTCGACCGGATCCACGACCACGTCGGGGTGTACCTCGCGCTCCGTCCACAGTGCACAGTGCTGGACACCGAACACCTGGGCCCGGACGAAACCTGTGCGAAAGTCGCGGAAGTCGTTGCCCGCGGGGCAGCGTCAGAGCGTGCGCTGAACGGGGAGCAAAAGGGAAAGCGGCCGTCCGACCCAGTCTGAGCGCGGTCTGTGTCGAGGAGTGCCCCGACACAAAGCCGACGCGGTCCGGCCGGGTTGGACGGGCACCTCGACGTCCTCACCTCCCACCGGCGCGCGAACAGACTGCCCGCCGTGCTCGGCGCGGTGTCGGAAGCGAAGAACCAGTCCTGCTCGGCCCCGGCGAGAAGATGCCATCCGTCATCGGGTCCACCCGCGCCAGATCGCAATACTCAAGGCCATGAACAAGATCCGGACCGAGCCGCCGCCGCTCGCGGGACGCTCCGCGCTTACCCGGCCGCCGCCCGAAGCCGATGTACTGCCTGTACCGCGGCTTGATCTCGGCCCTCGGCCGGTCCTGAGCTTTTTGGTCGGTACGCAAGCCGGGCACTAGACAAACCTTGCCCAATGCCCGGCTGTATAGGTCGTTATACACCATTCAGCTGACCGAGATGTCGTCCGCGTAGATCGGGCTTTGGCCGTACCAACCGTGGATGTACACCGTCACCGCGCCGGACGAGCCGGTCGTGAACGGGACGGTGAGCTTGGTCCAGCTGGAGTTGGGCGTCCACGAACTGGCCGTCGCTCCCCCGCGGACCCCGGCGTAGGCGTAGCCGCCCTGCACCCACGCCGTCAACGTGTACGCGTGGTTCGGCGCGAGCGTCAGGTTCTGTGCCGCTTCCCCAGTGGTCGACGCCGTCGGCGCCACCTGCAGTGCGTGGCTGCCGGAGTGCACCGGCGAGGACACGATCGTTCCCCCGCTCCACGGGCTGAGCGCACCCGTTTCGAAGTTGCCGTTGACGACGCTGCCGGTCGGGCTGGTTCCGTTGACTGTCAACGTGTATGTGGCAGTGTGGCTGCCGCCGTCCGGTGTCGTGCCGGTGATGGTCAGCGGGTAGACGCCGGGCTGCGTCGCCGCCGTCGTCGTGATCGACAGGTTCGCGCTGTCCCCTGCCTGGACCGTGGCCGGGCTGACCGACGCGGTCACACCGCCCGGTGCACCGCTCACCGAAAACGAAACCTGTTGCGCCGCACCGGAAGTCACCGCGGTGGTCACCTTCGCCGTCGCCGAACCGCCCGGGTCGACCGAAGCCGAGGCCGGGCTCGCCGACACCGAGAAGTCGTTGCCCGGCACCGGGGTTCCGCCGCTGAACGGGGCGAACGTGTGGCTGAAGTACCAATTGTCCTGCGGGATGCCGGAGCAGGTGTCCTGCGCGCCGGTGCCCGGGCAGCTGCCGTTGTCGCGCTGCAACGCCCAGAACGACAGCAGGTTGATGCCCTTGGACACGGCCCAGTTGTAGACGGTGGTCGCGTCGGCAGTGGTGAACGTTTCCGCCGCGCCGAAGTCGTCGATGCCCGGCATCTCGGTAACGCCGACCATCCCCCACAGCTGCTGCTGCGTCTTGTCCGGATACAGCGACGCCAGCTGCGACACCAGACCGGCCGCGGCGGTCTCAGTGTCCTGCGCCATCTCGTGGGTGGCGTTGTCGTAGTAGTCGAAGGTCATCAAGTTGACCACGTCGACCTTGGCTCCGTTGGAAACCGCGTTCTGGAGCACGTCCAGCCCGCTGGCGAGACCGCTCGTGGTGGTCGGCAGCGTGTAGGAGATCTGCAGCTGGCGCCCATTCGCCGCGGCCCAGTCCTGGACCTTCTTGATCGCCTTGTTCCGGCGGTCGATGCCGGCCGAATTGGTCAGCGAGTTGTCCTCGATGTCCAGGTCCAGGCGCGGCACGTCGTAGGTGGTGATCAGCGATTCGTACGCCGCCGCGATCTGGTCGACGTTCGTGCAGCTGTCGGCGATCTCAGTGCCGTTGTGGTCGGCCGTGTAGCCGCCGAACGACGGGATCACGTCCCCGCCGCGCGAGCGGATGGTGCGGAAGTCGGCACCGAACGTCGAATCCGACACCGGCAGGCCAGCGTCGCCGTTCCACAGGACAGTGCACGAACCCGAGGACGCTGTCTGCAGGAACGCCATCGTCAGGTGTTTGACGCCGGCCTCCTGGGCCATCGCCGCCGGACTCTGGCCGTTCCAGGATTCGAAGTAGGGCGCGAACACGTGGTCCGGCAGCGGCGTCGCGGCGTGCGCGGGCGCCGCGGTGGCGACCAGCACCCCGAGCGGAGCCGCGGCTGCGGCCAGGACAGCGGACAATCGTGACAAGTGACTTCTTCGTCGCATGCGGGCTCCAGTGCCGGAAAAGGGGCCGTGCGGCGGCGGCGCACGGCCGGAACCTTCCCAGAATTGGACTGGACCAGTCACCCGTCAAGGTCTAGACCACTAATGCGGCCGAACGGCCGGGTCGGATCGTCGGGCGCCACCGGGGCTCGGTGGTCCGCTGCCGGACCGCCGAGCCCCGGTGGGTCAGCCCACCTGTTCCTTCGCCGGAGCAGGCGCGCCGAGGGACAGCTTCGTCGACCGCGTGGTCAGCGAAATCGCCGCCGCGGCCAACGTCGACACCGCCAGGAAGCCGAAAGCCGCGGCGAATCCGAACCGGTCCGCGAGCCAGCCCATCACCAGCGGCGCCAGCACGCCGGCGAGCTGCCCGCCGGTGTTGACCAGGCCCATGCCCGCGCCGACGAGGTCGCGCGGCAGCACCCGCAGCGGCAGCCCGACGATGCCGATCGAGGCGAGGCCGCTGATGAACATCGCGACGGTCTGCAGCACGGTGAATCCGGTCGCCGAATCCGACAGCAGCATCGCGACGAGCACCCCGGCCGCCGCGACGAGCGCGGGCACCACGAGCCAGCGCGGCCGCTGGTCGAAGTACCGGCTCATCAGCCAGCCGCCGAGCAGCACCGCCGCCGCGCTGACCAGCTGCGGGATCGCCGCCGAGATCCCCGCCGCGACGAGCGACAGGCCCTTGGTCTCGACCAGGTACGACGGGACCCAGGTGATCATTCCGTAGGCGAGCATGTTGAAGCAGGCGAACATCGCCGCACAGCGGATCACCAGCCGGTTCCGCAGCACCTGCGACACGGGCACCTTCACCGGGGCGACGCGCGCCTCGGGCTCGGTCAGCTCGCGCGGCAACGGCGCGGGCAGCAGCCGCCACAACGCCAGCCCGACGATCAGCCCGGCCACCGCGACGATCCAGAACGTGTGCCGCCAGCCCGCGGCGACCACGAGCGGCGCGACCAGCAGCGGCCCGAGTCCGGCCCCGACCGAGTTGGACGCGAGCAGCAGCCCGGCACCGCGGCTGCGGCCCTCCTGCGTCGTGCGCTCGGCCAGCGCCTTGAACGCCGCACCGGGGAACAACGCCTGCGCGAACCCGAACGCCGCGCGCAGCACCAGCAGCACGACCAGACCGGGCGCGAACCCGGTCGCCGCGGTGAACACCGACCAGGCCGCCAGCGATATGACCAGCAACGGCCGCGCGCCCACGCGGTCCGCGAGCAGCCCGCCGGGCATCTGCCCGACCAGATAGGCGATCGCGAAGGCGGAAACGACCAGCCCCTGCGTGGTCTTGGACAGCCCGAACTCCGCGCCGATCAGCGGCAGCGCGACCGCGATCATGACGCGGTCGATGTAGTCGATGATGAAGACGCCGACCAGCAGCGTCAACGTGGTCCGTTCGGTCCGCCGCACGACCGGGGCGGAACTGCCAATGCTCACCGTCGGATCCTCCTTGATTCGGCGACGCCGCATTGTGCGGTCATGCACCCCCTCCGCGGCTTCGTCGGATCCACCGACAGTCCGGCCCCGGATTCAGCCGATCCGACGAAGAGCCGGTTTCGCGCAGGTCAGGCGCTCTCCGCCGAGGCGGCCCGGTTCGCGTCGAAGCCGGTTCGGTCCGGTCTTTCGCGCGGAAACGCCAACGGCGGGGCCGGGATTTCTCGTCCCAGCCCCGCCGTATAGTTCGTTATACACCCAGCTTACGCGCCGGCGAGCCCCCGGCGCTTCAGCAGCGGCTCGATCTCCGGCGCGCGGCCGCGGAAGGCCTCGAACGCCTCCATCGGGTCGACACTGCCGCCGCGGCCCAGGAGGGTCGAGCGGAAGTGGTCGCCGTTCTCCCGCTTCAGGCCGCCGTTCTCGGTGAACCACTCGACGGTGTCCGCGTCGAGCACCTCGCTCCAGATGTAGGAGTAGTACCCGGCGCTGTAGCCGCCGGAGAAGACGTGGTTGAAGTACGTCGTCCGGTAGCGCGGCGGGACGCTTTCCAGTGCCACGCCCGCCTTTTCCAGCGCCTCGGCTTCGAACCGCTGCACGTCCTCCACCCGGTCGTCCGGGCCGAGGCGGTGCCACGCCAGGTCGAGCAGAGCCGCCGCGAGGTACTCGGTCGTGCGGAAGCCTTCGCCGTACTGCTGCGCGGCCTCCAGGAGCTCGACCTGCCCGGCCGGCAGCGGCTCCCCCGTCTCGTGGTGTTTCGCGTAGTTGGCCAGGATCTCCGGCCACAGCATCCACATCTCGTTGACCTGCGACGGGTACTCGACGAAGTCGCGCGGCACGTTCGTGCCGGTGAACGTCGGGAACTCGACGCTGGACAGCAGCGAGTGCAGCGCGTGCCCGAATTCGTGGAACGCGGTGCGCACCTCGTCGAGCGAGAGCAGCGTCGGCTCCCCCTCGCGCGGCTTGGTCACGTTCAGCACGTTGACGACGACCGTGCGCCGCCCGAGCAGCCGCGACTGGTCCACGAAGTTGTTCATCCACGCGCCGCCGCGCTTGGAGTCGCGGGTGTAGTAGTCCATCAGGAACAGGCCGAGACCGCTGCCGTCGGCGTCGAAGACCTCGAAGATCCGCACCTGCGGGTGGTACTTCGGCAGGTCGTGCCGTTCGGTGAAAGTCAAGCCGTACAACCGGTTCGCGGCCGTGAACACGCCGTCGTGCAGCACCCGGTCCAGCTCGAAGTACGGCCGCAGCGCCGCGGTGTCCAGCTGGAACCGCTCGCGCTCCACCTTCGACGCGTAGAACGCCCAGTCCCACGGCTCCAGCGTCGCGCCCGGCACGTCCGCTTCCAGCAGCTGCTGGAGTTCCGCGGCTTCGGTGCGCGCGTTCGCGACCGCCACCGGCGCGAGCCGCTCCAGCAGCCCGCCGGCGGCCTCGACCGTCTTGGCCGTCTCGTCCGCGATCACGTACGCCGCGTGGTTCGGGTAGCCCAGCAGTGCGGCCCGCTCGGCACGCAGCCGCGTGATCTCCTCGACGATCGCGTTGTTGTCGTGGGCGTTTCCGCGATTGCCGCGCGACACCGACGCGGTGAAAACGCGCTCGCGCACCGCACGGTTTTCCAGCGAGGCCAGGGCCGCCTGCGCGGTGGGCAGCGTCAGGGTCAGCACGTACTTGCCTTCGAGACCACGCTCGGCCGCCGTCTGCGCCGCCGCCGCGATCGCGCTTTCGCCGAGCCCGGCCAGTTCCGAAGCGTCGTCGAGCACGACCGCGAGATCATTGGTGTCCCGCAGCAGGTTCTGCGAAAAACGGGTCTGCAGGGTCGAAAGCTGCTCGTTCAGTGCGCGCAGCTTCGCCTGGTCCTCTTCGGGCAGCCCGGCTCCCGCACGGCTGAAGTCCGTGTACCGGCGCTCCAGCAGCCGCAGCTCCTCGGGGTTCAGGCCCAGCTCCGCGCGCTTCCGGTACAGCGCGTCGATGCGGGCGAACAGCCGCGGGTTCAGGTGGATCGCGTCCTCGTGCGCGGCCAGCTTCGGGGCCAGCTCCGCCTGGATCTCCTGGACCTCGTCGGTCGCGTTCGAGCCCGAGATGTTGAAGAACGTGCCGGACACCCGGGTCAGCAGCGCGCCGGCCCGCTCGAGCGCCGCGATCGTGTTCTCGAAGGTCGGCTCGGCGGGGTCGGCGGCGATCCGCTCCACGTCGGCGGCGTGCTCGGCGAGCCCGGCCTCGAAGGCGGGCCGGTAGTGCTCGTCGGCGATGCGGTCGAACGGCGGCAGCTCGTACGGCAGGTCGCTGGGGACGGCGAACGGGTTGTCCGGGGAAATCATTCGGGTTTGCGCTCCTGGTTCTCCACAGGGTTCTCCGCGTGGTTCCGCCCACCCTACGGGGTCCGGCATCCGACGGAAGGACTGTCGATCGTCAGCGGCCCGTGCTTCCTCCCACGACGGCGTCGCTGGACGCCTTGGTGCGGCCGCGCTTCTTCTTGGGCGGGGGCGGCACGATCGCGGCCAGATCGCCGCCGTGCTCGTTCACCCGCAGCACGAACGGCCGCGTTTCGGTGTAGCGCACGACCGACACCGCGGCCGGGTCCACGACGATCCGCTGGAAGGCGTCGAGATGCTGGCCCAGCGCGTCGGCCAGGATCGACTTGATCACGTCGCCGTGGCTGCACACCACCCACACCGCGTGGTCGCCGTGCTCGGCGGTGACGCGGGCGTCGTGCGCGCGGATCGCGGCCACCGCGCGCGCCTGCATCTCGGCCAGCCCCTCCCCACCGGGGAAGACCGCCGCCGACGGATGCGCCTGCACCACGCGCCACAGCGGTTCCTTGACGAGAGTCTTCAGTTCCCGTCCGGTCCACTCGCCGTAGTCCACTTCGGACAGCCGCGGTTCGACGACCTTCGTCAGGCCCTGCGCGGCGGCCAGCGGCGCGACGGTCTGCTTGCAGCGCAGCATCGGCGACACCACCAGCTCGGCGACCGGCACCCCGGCGAAGCGCTCGACCAGGGCGGCGGCCTGTGCCCGGCCGGTGTCGTCCAGCCCGACCTTCGGGGTGCGCCCGGCGAGGACGCCCGAGCCATTGGCTGTGGACTTTCCGTGCCGGAGCAAGATGACCGTACTCACGACGCCACCCTAACCGGTGATGCGCGGGTTCAGCCCCCGGCGGGTCCCGCGTTCGGGTCGAGCACGCCGCCGAAGACCAGGCCGAACAGCACCACGCCGAGCACGACGCGGTAGATCACGAAGGGCACGAAGCTGCGCTTCTTGATGTAGGCCATCAGCCAGGCGATCACCAGGTAGCCGACGCCGAAGGCGACCAGCGTGGCCAGGATCGTCGGCCCCCACTGCGCGTTCTCGCCGTTCTTGCCGATGTCGGTCAGCTTGTACAGCCCCGAACCGAACACCGCGGGCACCGCGAGCAGGAACGAGTACTCCGCGGCTTCCGACCGCGTGTAGCCCATCAGCAGGCCGGCGCTCGTCGTGCCGCCCGAGCGCGAGACGCCCGGGATCAGAGCGAGCGCCTGCGCGAAGCCGTACGCCAGGCCGTGCGGCACGTTCAGGTGGTCCAGCGTCCGCTGCTGCTTCGCGGTCCGGTCGGCGAACAGCAGGATCAGGCCGAACACGATCAGCGTCGCCGCGGTGATCCGCAGGTCGCGGAACGCCCGGTCGATCTCGTCCTGCAGCAGCAGGCCGAGCACGACGATCGGCAGCGAACCGACGATGATCAGCCAGCCCAGCCGCGCGTCCGGCTCGCGCCGCCAGTCCGGGCGGTAGAGGGAGAAGAACCAGGCGCGCAGGATCCGGCCGATCTTCGGTCCGAAGTAGAGGATCACCGCCAGCTCGGTGCCGATCTGGGTCACCGCGGTGAACGCCGCGCCCGGATCGCCCCAGCCCGCCAGCGCCGCGACGATCCGCACGTGCGCGCTCGAGGAGATCGGCAGGAACTCCGTGAGCCCCTGCACCAGCCCCAGGACCAGGGCCTCGAACCATCCCATCAGGCCGCTCCCGCCGGTTCGCCCGCCCGCACGGGGCGCAGTCCGATTCGCACGGTCGCGAACCTATCGGGTGGTTCGGGAAGACTCCCGCGAGGGCGCCGGTCCGACACGGGGCGACCTTGATCGGGCCGGGACGGGTCCGCCGACTACGCTCGGCGGTCGTGGAAAAGCGACAGCTCGGCCGGTCGGGACTGCGGATATCGCGGATGGCCCTCGGCACCATGACGTGGGGCGGCGACACCGATCCGGACGAGGCGGCCAGCCAGCTGGTCGCGTTCGTCGACGCGGGCGGCACGCTCGTGGACACCGCCGACCTCTACGCGGGCGGCGAGGCCGAGCGGATGCTGGGCGAACTGCTGTCCGACCTGGTGCCGCGCGAGGACATCGTGCTGGCCACCAAGACTGTCGCCCGCCGCACCGACGGCCCCTTCGGCGGCGGTGCTTCGCGCGGTGCGCTGCTGTCCGCGCTCGAAGGGTCGCTGCAGCGGCTTCGCACCGACCACATCGACCTGTGGCAGCTGCACGCGTGGGATTCCGGCGTGCCCATCGAGGAAACGCTCTCCGCGCTCGATTACGCCGTGTCGAGCGGCAAGGTCCGTTACGTGGGCGTCTCGAATTACGCGGGCTGGCAGCTGGCCACCGCCGCCTCGCTCGCCACGGTGCCGATCGTGTCCGGGCAGTTCGAATACTCGTTGCTGGAGCGCGGCATCGAACGCGAAGTCGTCCCGGCCGCGGCGCATCACGGGATCGGCGTGCTGCCGTGGGCGCCGCTCGGCCGCGGCGTGCTCACCGGCAAGTACCGCACCGGGACGCCCGCGGACTCGCGCGGCGCGTCCGCCGAGTACGCCGGATACGTCGAACACCACCGCACCGAGCGGGCCGCGCGGATCGTGCAAGCGGTCACGACCGCCGCCGAAGGCCTCGGCACGTCGCCGCTCGCGGTGGCGCTCGCCTGGGTCCGGGACCGGCCCGGAGTGGCCGCGCCGGTCGTCGGCGCGCGCGACACCGGCCAGCTCACCGGGTCGCTCGCCGCCGAGGACTTGACGCTCCCGCCCGCCATCCGCAGCGCGCTCGACGACGTGAGCGGCATCGACTTCGGCTATCCGGAACGGGGCACCCGGTGAGCCGCAGGTGTCGGCTCGGTGACACGGACGTGACGGCTCGGCGATCCTGGAGGATATTGGAGGGACCCGCTCGCCGGAGTTCTGCTGGAGGTTTCAAGGTGCGTCGGCTCACCGCCGCGTCGCGGATCGCGATCCCGCTGGCCGGTGCGCTCGCGCTGTCCGCCTGTTCGTCCTCGGCCCAGCCGAAGGACAATCTGCAGGTCGTGGCCAACCCGACGGCCGCGCAACCCGCCGTCTCCCCCGCTCGCTCGGTGCCTCCGGCCGGGCAGGTGCTGCCCATGCCGGTGGTGTCCGCGATCGCGGCCGACCAGCAGAGCCACACCCTCGTCGTCGCCCTCAAGCAACCGGCTGAGCTGCGGATTTACGATCTCGGCTCGCTCGGCGCGCCGAAGACGACCGTCGCCCTGCCCGGACCGGCGGAATCGCTCACCGTGTCCGCGGGCCAGGCGCTCGCCGGGATCCCGGGCAAGGGCGTGCTCGCGCGCGTCGCGCTGCCGAGCGGGCAGCTGACCGCCGAGAAGATCGCCGGGCAACCGGCCGCCGCGGTCGCCGACGGGCCGGACACCCTCGTCGCGGTCCGCGACCGCAAGGCCGTCGACGTGCTGACGAGCGGTTCGGTGGCGAAGACGATCACCGGGCAGCTCTACAGCGCCGACGACGTGGTCGACACCGGCAACGGCATCGTGGTCCTCGACCGGCTGCGCACCGCCGTGTTCAGCGTGGACGTGCAGGCCGGGACCATGGACGAAGGCCTGCGCGCGGGCGACGGCGCGGCCAACGCGGTCGCCGACTCCTACGGCCGCGTGCTGGTCACCGACGCGCGCGCGGGCGCGCTGCTGGCGTTCTCCACCAACCCGCTGATCCTCCGCCAGCGCTACCCGGTGCCGGGCGGCGCGTACGGCCTCGCCTACGACGCGAAACGCAGCCTGGCGTGGGTCACCCTGACCGGCCGCAACCAGGTCGTCGGCTACGACGTCCGCGGCGGAGAGCCCGTCGAGAAGTACCGATTCCCGACCGTGCGCCAGCCGGACACGGTGGGCGTCGACGACCAGAGCGGCCGCGTGTTCGTCGGCTCGGCCGCCGGAGAAGGGACCCAGGTGATCCAGCCATGACGACAGTCGACGAGGCGGTGGTCGAAGGGGATTGGGAGTATCGCCGCCTGCGCCTCCCCCCGGCGGTGTCCCGGCGCGCGGCGATGATCCAGCTCTCCATCCACGCGGAGTTCGCGGGCTGGGAACTGCGCACGGTCCGGCTGTACGCCGACGGGACGCGGCGGGTATGGCTGCGGAGGAAGCGCTCAGCGGCCGACCATTCGACGGGGCTACCGGTCTGACAACCGCTGGTGAGCGGCTATGCCGGTTCTCGCCGGGATGAACGCTCGCGGGCCCCTGGAGTTTCGGCTGCGCCGCGCCGTCAGCTGAGCGCGGCTATCCACTCCGTCCACTTGGCTTCTTCCGCCGCCGCGTCGACGTCTGGGGCCACGAGGTGGTGAGTCGCCACCAGCGGGCCGCGAAAGCCTTGCATGAAGCAGAAAAGCCCCTCGTCCGTGCGGATCCCGACGGTCTGGTCGTTGACCGCGTACACCGCGCCGTCCGACCCGGCCAGCCGGACTTTCGCGCCGACGGTCAGCTGTTCCACACCCACTTCTTTCGCCAGCGCGGCCCACAGCGCCGGCCAGTCCGTGACGACGTTCGGCCCGAACGCGGTGACCGGCTTCGCCATCCGGCCCGGGAAGTGCTGCACGAATTCCACCAGGTTGCGGAAGAACAGCGCGCCGCCCGCCTGCATGGCCTCGAACTCGTCGGCCCAGTCGTCGCCGGGCAGGAAGCCGCTCGTGACGCAGCGGATCACCGAACTGCCGCCGTCTCGTCCCTCGACCAGGAACTCGTAGGCGATCCGCCGTCCGTCCCGTTCCGGCTCGCCGCCGTAAGCCAGCCGGTTCGGCGGGTCCCACGCGGTGATCGGGTGCGTCGGCTCGTAGGCCGCGAACGCTCCGCGCACCGCGCCGCCGACCCCGCCTTCGACCTCGTTGCGGCCCATGAACCAGGAGTCGATGCCCGGCCCGGTCGCGATCGCGGCCCAGACCTGCTCCGGTTCGACCGGGACCTCGGCGACGTCGACCTCCCGGAATTCCTTACCCATGCTCGTTTTCCTCCCCCATCGGCACGCTCGGGTGCACCGCCAGCACCACGCGGTGCACGCGGCCGTTCTCGGCTTTCTCGTCGTGGTATTTCCCCACCAGCGTGGTCACGGCCGTCGCCAGTTCCTCCGCGAACGCGGCCCGGTCGGCAGCCGAAGCGAACCGCACCTCGCCGTCGAGCGCGAAGGTGGCCACGCGCTTCTTCGCTTTCGCCGCACCGGTGATCAGGATTCCGACGTCGCGCACCAGCCGTCCGGCGACGGCCAGCAGCCACCGCGCCGACAACCGGTCCGGCGACTGCGCCGGGTCGGGCTGCACAGCCGCGAGCGCGGACGGCGAAATCACGTACGACGCCGCGGTCGCCCGCATCATCCGCTCGGTGACGTTGCCCTTGCGCCGCTCTTCCACCAGCTCCACGAGCCCGTGCTTTTCCAGCGCGCGCAGGTGGTAGTTGACCTTCTGCCGGGGCAGGTCGACGCGGGCGGCCAGCATGGTCGCCGAGGCCGGCTGGGCCAGTTCGGCCAGCAGCCGGGCGCGGACCGGATCCAGCGACACCTCGGCCGCGGCCGCGTCCTCGATCACCGCAACGGGAAACATGGGTCCCATCGTGCGGTCTGAACACTCAGCTTGTCAAGACAGGTTTTCTTGTCGGTAGACCTCGTGCACCACCGAGGCGATCCGCGGGACGACCTGGGCGGCGGCCTCCAGCGGCACGACGTGCCCGACGCCGGGCAGCACGACGGCGTACCCCTGGGCCAGCCCGCGCACGAACTGCTCGACGTCGGCGGGCGCGACAATCCGGTCCCGCTCCCCGACGATCGCCGTCACCGGCAGGTCGCCGGCCAGCGACAACGCGGCCTCGCGCGCATAGGCGTCGAGTGCGGGCCGGAACTGCGCGATGGTGTGCGGCCAGTTGCCGCGGATCATCTTCACGGTCAGCTCGACCAGGTCCGGATCGGGATCGTCGCCGAACAGCCACCAGCGCAGCCCGGCGCTCACCGCGCGGCTCGTGTGCTCGCGGACCAGGCCGTAGAGCTTCGCGCCGAGCACCATTTCCAGGTCCTGCGCGAGCTTGCCGAGCGCGTTGGGCCAGGCCGCGGACGCCTCGGTGGCCAGCCGTCCGGACGACGTCGAGAGCAGGACCAGCCCGCCGGCGCGTGCGGCGAACAGCTCGGGATGCCGCTGGGTCAGCGACATGACGGCGAGCCCGCCCATGTCGTGGCCGACGAGCACGACGCGGCCGTGCGGGACGGCCCGCTCGATCACCTCGGCAAGGTCGTCGGCGAGCTGGCCCATCGTCGCG
The DNA here is from genome assembly GCF_002846615.1 of Amycolatopsis echigonensis. NCBI lineage: Bacteria > Bacillati > Actinomycetota > Actinomycetes > Pseudonocardiales > Pseudonocardiaceae > Amycolatopsis > Amycolatopsis echigonensis. Next base: position 7,716,455 of record NZ_PJMY01000003.1, read on the forward strand.
GTGCCGCGCGCGGCCCGGCCGGATTCGCCGTGCCCGCGGTGGTCGTAGCTGACCACCGCGAGCGGATGCTCGACCGCGTCCGGCAGCACCGGGGCGATCCGGCCCCAGCTGCGCTGGTCGAGCGCGTAGCCGTGCAGCAGCACGACGGTCACGGCCGCCGCCGGGTCGCCCCTGCGCACGAGGTGCAGGGGCGTGCCGTCGGCCAGCCGGAACCCGGGCATCAGGACGAGCGGAGGAACCGGTCCAGCACGCGGACGCCGAACTTCAGCGCCTCCACCGGGACGCGCTCGTCCACACCGTGGAACAGACCGGAGAAGTCGAGGTCGGCGGGCAGTTTCAGCGGTGCGAAGCCGAAGTTGCGGATGCCGAGCTGCTGGAACGACTTCGCGTCGGTGCCGCCGGAGAGCATGTACGGCAGGGTGCGGGCGCCCGGGTCTTCGGCGAGCACCGCGGCGGTCATCGCGTCGACGAGCGCGCCGTCGAACGTCGTCTCGACCGGCGGCAGCTCCATCCACTCCTTCTCGATGTCCGGGCCGAGCAGCTCGTCCAGCTCGCGGTCGAAGGCCTCGATCCGGCCCGGCAGGATCCGGCAGTCGACCGCCGCCTCGGCCACCGACGGGATCACGTTCGACTTGTAGCCCGCGGTGAGCATCGTCGGGTTCGCGGTGTCGCGCAGGGTCGCGCCGATCATCCGGGAGATGTTGCCCAGCTTGGCGACCGCGCCCTCGAGATCGTCCTCGGGGAAGTCCCAGCCGGTGATCTCGGTGACGCCGGCGAGGAACTCGCGCACGGAATCGGTCAGCACCAACGGGAACTGGTGCTGACCGAGCTTCGCCACCGCTTCGGACAGCTTCGTGACCGCGTTGTCGCGGTGGATCATCGAACCGTGGCCCGCCGTGCCGCGCACGCGCAGCTTCATCCAGCGGATGCCCTTCTCGGCCGTCTCGATCACGTACGCGCGGACGTTGTCCTTCAACGTGATCGAGAAGCCGCCGACCTCGCTGATCGCCTCGGTGACGCCCTCGAACAGCTCCGGCCGGTTCTCGACCAGCCACTGCGCGCCGTACTTGCCGCCCGCTTCCTCGTCGGCGACGAACAGGAACACCAGATCGCGCGGCGGCACGATATTGTTGATCTTGTAGTGCCGCGCCAGCGCCAGCGTCATGCCGACCATGTCCTTCATGTCGACCGCGCCGCGGCCCCACACGTACCCGTCCTGGACCGCGCCCGAGAACGGGTGCACCGACCATTCGGCCGGATCGGCGGGGACGACGTCGAGGTGGCCGTGGATCAGCAGCGCGCCCCGGCTCGGATCCGCGCCAGGCAGCCGCACGACGACGTTGTGCCGGTCCTTGCCGCCGGACTCGACATACGTGATCTCGTACCCGGCGTCGGTCAGCTTCTCCGCGACGTACTCGGCCGCGACCCGCTCGCCCACGAGGGTTTCGGGGTCGCCGGTATTGGTGGTGTCGATGCGGATCAGCTCGCTGGTAAGCGTGACAGCCTCGTCCGCGGCGGCGTCGATCAAGTTCGGTTGGGTCACCGGCCATTCCTATCATCCGGCGCGCCACGACGCCGTCGTCCCGGCGAGTGGAACCGAGCACCTGGGCGCGGCGGCCCGAAGTCCGCGGGGACCCCCTCACGGACCACAGCCGCTCAACCGCAACCGATGCGCCCAACAATCGAGGCACCCACCCCCTCCCCCGCACCCCGATACGAAGCCGCCCTGCGGTCGCCGGGTGCTTGTCAAGGCATCTTTCCCGCCTTGACAAGCACCCGGCGACCGTCAGCACAATCAGGCTTCGGGGTGCCCCACCGCACGAGAACACCCGACCGCACCGACTGATCCGCCAGTCAAACCAAGATCGCAACTCCTTGACACACAACGATTCTCCGAAACCGTTACACCCCGACCCCCACAACAGTTGCGATTTTCGCAACACCGGGTTAGCGTCTCCGGCCATGGACGAGACGGAGCAGCTGAGGGAGCGGGTGCGGCAGCTGATCCAGTCCATGCCCGGCGCGCAGCGGGAGTTCGCCGCCGCCATCGGGCTCGACCAGACGAAGCTCTCGAAGGCCCTCAACGGCACCCGCCGGTTTTCGCCGCACGAGCTGGTCCGCGTCGCGGAGTACTCGGGCGTCACGGTGAACTGGCTGCTCAACGGCAGCGACGACGCCAAAACCGTCACCGCGGTCCCGGCCCCCGCGGCGGGGACCGCGAGCGATCCCGACGACCTTGCCCATTCCGAGCCGCGGCGGCGGATCCTCGAGACCGCGTGGCAGCTCATCGCGGAGCGCGGCTACCACCGGGTGCGCATCGCCGACATCGCGCAGGCGTGCGGCACCAGCACCGCGGCCATCCACTACCACTTCCCCACCAAAACCGAAGTCCTCGACGAAGCGTTGCGGCGCAATGTGAAGCTCGCCTTCGACCGGCAGGTCGCCGAGCTGCACGCGGTGCCCGGCGCGCACGACCGGCTGCTGAAGCTGGTCGAACTCCAGCTGCCCACCGAGGGCCTGCTGCGCGCCGAATGGTCGGTGTGGCTGCAGGTCTGGAACGAGGTCGCGCTCGACCCGCGGCTGCGTTCGCTCTACACCGATTCCTACGACCGCTGGTACCAGACCATTCTCATGACCATCCGCACCGGCCAGGAGCAGGGCGTGTTCCGCCTGGCCGACCCCGAGGCCGCCACCGCCCAGCTCACCGCGCTGATCGACGGCCTCGGCATCCAGGTGCTGACCGGGCGGCCCGGCAGCACGGTGGGCGCGATGCGCGCGCACCTGCACGACTTCATCGACCGCTCGATCGTCCAAGGAGCCTGATGAACCACGAGGTCATCGTCACCTGCGCGCTCACCGGCGCGGGGGACACCACCCGCCGGAGCCCGCACGTTCCGGTCAGCCCGGCGCAGATCGCCGAGAGCGCCATCGAAGCCGCCCACGCCGGCGCGGCCGTGGTGCACATCCACGTGCGCGAGCCCGAAACCGGTGCCCCGTCGCGGGACGTCGCGCTGTACCGCGAGGCGGTCCGGCTGGTCAAAGAGTCCGGTGTGGACGTTGTCGTCAACCTCACCGCGGGCATGGGCGGCGACCTCGTCATCGACGCCGAGGACCCGCTCAAGCCGGTCGACGGCACCGACCTGGTCAACGCGCACGACCGGCTCCCGCACGTCGAAGAACTGCTGCCGGACATCTGCACGCTCGACTGCGGTTCGCTGAACTTCGGCGAGGGCAACCAGCTGTACGTGTCCACTCCGGACATGCTGCGCACCGGCGCGAAACGCATCCAGGAGCTGGGCGTGAAGCCCGAACTGGAGATCTTCGACACCGGCAATCTCTGGTTCGCCACGAAAATGGTCGAAGAGGGCCTGATCGACCCGCCGCCGCTGTTCCAGCTGTGCATGGGCATCCCGTACGGCGCGCCGCCGGATCCCGGGCTGCTGCAGGCGATGGTGCACCTGCTGCCGGAAGGCGCACAGTGGGCGTCGTTCGCCATCGGACGCGACCAGATGCCGTGGGTCGCGCAGTCGGTGCTGCTGGGCGGGCACGTCCGCGTCGGACTGGAGGACAACCTCTACCTGGCGCGCGGGGTCAAGGCCACCAACGGCCAGCTCGTGGAGCGCGCGGTGGACATCGTGCAGAAGCTCGGCGCGGACATCGCCAGCCCGGACCGGGCGCGCGAAATCCTGGGGCTGAAGGAGCGCGTCAATGCCTGACGAATCCACTGTGGACACGGTCGCCTGCATCGGAGCCGGAGTCATCGGCGGCGGCTGGGTCGCGCATTTCCTCGCCCAGGGCTTCGACGTCCGGGCCTGGGACCCCGCACCGGACGCCGCGGAAAAGCTGGCAAGGCTCGTCGACGCGGCCTGGCCCGCGCTCACCGAACTAGGCCTCAAACCGGGCGCGAGCCGCGACCGGCTCACCGTCACCGCGACGCTCGCGGAAGCCGTCGACGGCGTGGGCTTCGTACAGGAAAGCGCGCCGGAAGACCTGTCCCTCAAGCAGAAACTGCTCGCCGACATCGATGCGGTGACCGCGCCCGACGTCGTGATCGCCTCGTCCACTTCCGGCTACGGCATGACCGAAATGCAGGTCGCCGCGAAGACGCCGGAACGGCTCGTGGTCGGGCATCCGTTCAACCCGCCGTACCTGATTCCGCTCGTCGAGGTCGTGGGCGGGAAGCTCAGCGCGCCGTGGGCGGTCGAGCGGGCCGCCGCGTTCTACCGGCGCGTGGGCAAGTCCGTGATCACGATGGACCGCGAGGTGCCCGGCTTCATCGCGAACCGGCTCCAGGAAGCGCTGTGGCGCGAAGCCCTGCACATGGTCGCGAACGGCGAGGCGACGGTCGAGCAGATCGACCTCGCGATCACCGACGGACCCGGCCTCCGTTGGCCGGTACAGGGCCCGATGCTCACCTTCCACCTCGCCGGCGGCGAGGGCGGCATGGCGCACATGCTGGACCACTTCGGACCGTCGCTGAAGTCGCCGTGGACGCGGCTCGATGCGCCGGAACTCACCAAGGAGCTGCGCGACGCCGTGGTCGCCGGTTGCGACGAGGAGGCGGACGGGCGGACCATCGCCGACCTGATCGCCGAACGCGACCGGGCGGTCATCGCGATCCAGCGCGCGGTCGGGCAGGCCCGTCGTGGCTGAGTACCGCGACCGGGTCCGTCCGGAGTGGATCGACTACAACGGCCACCTCTCCGAGCCCTACTACGTGCTCGTCTTCGGCGACGCGACCACCGCGCTGATGGACATCGTCGGCCTCGGCCCCGGCTACCGCGAAAGAACCGGGGCGTCGCTGTACACAGTGGAGGCTCACGTGCGGTACCTGCGCGAAGTCGGCGCGGACGCCGAACTCGAGGTGACGACCTCCGTGTTGTCAGTCGGCGCGAAAAAAGTGCGGCTGTGCCACGAGATGCGGGTCGGCGGCGAACTCGTCGCCACCGAAGAGCTGCTGTGCCTGCACGTTTCCGGGGGCCGCGCGACGCCGTTCCCCGCCGAAATCGCCACCGCGCTCGAGACGCATCTCGCCCCGGTCCCGGACTACGCGGGACGTGCCATCGCCTGATCCCTCCCCTCCCCCCGTGAGCGGCGATCCCGGTTCGCGCCGGGATCGCCGCTCACCCACCCGAAAGTCACCCATGGAAGCCCGATGTAAACCGACCAACGTCTCCCGCCGCCGATTCCTGACCACCGCGCTCGCCGGCGCCGCGCTCGCCGGCACCGCTCCCCTTCTGGCCGCCTGCGGCCCCACGGTCGCCGCGGCCGTGCCCTCCGGCCCGCCCAAGCGAGGCGGCGCCCTCCGGGTCGGAGTCACCGGCGGCGGAGCGTCGGACACGCTCGACCCGCACATCCCCGCCACGAACCCGGACATCGCCCGGGTGCTCAACCTCTACGAACCGCTGCTGATGCGCGATCACGACTACCGGCTCCAGATGCTGGTGGCCGAATCGCTGAAGTCCTCGCCGGACGCGCGCACCTGGACCGCCGTGCTGCGGTCGGGCATCCGCTTCCACGACGGCCGCCCGGTGACCCCGGCCGACGTCGTCGCGACCTTCCGCCGGATCACCGACCCGAAGGCCCCGAAGAGCGGCGCGGCCGGGCTGACCATGCTCGGCGAGGTCGTCGCCACCGGCGACCGGACCGTCGAATTCCGGCTCACCACCCCGAATTCCGGCTTCGACGACCTGCTCGGGCAGTACAGCCTCGGCATCGTCCCCGCCGACTTCGACGTCAAGCGCCCGATCGGCACCGGACCGTTCAAGGCCGACACGTTCACCGCCGGCCTGCAGAGCACCTTCGTGCGCAACGAGCACTACTGGCGCCCGGGCGAGCCGTACCTGGACCGGTTGTCGCTCATCAACTTCTCCGACGACGACGCCCGGATCAACGCCTTGCTCTCGTCTCAAGTGGACGCGATCGACCAGGTCCCCGTGGCCCTCGTGGACGTGCTCCGCAGCGATCCGCGGGTCCAGGTGCTGCGATCGGAAACCGGGACCTGGCTGCCGTTCACCATGCGGGTCGACCGGCCGCCGTTCAACGACGTCCGGGTGCGCCAGGCGCTGCGCCTGGTGGTCGACCGCGAGCAGATGATCAACCAGGTGCTCAGCGGGCAGGGCCGGGTCGGCAACGACCTGTACGCGCCGTTCGACCCGGCGTACGACCGGCAGCTGCCGCAACGGAAGCAGAACATCGCCGAGGCGAAACGGCTGCTCGCCGAAGCGGGCAAGCCGAACCTCGACATCGAGCTGGTCACCGCGCCGATCCAGGCCGGTGCGGTCGAGGCCGCGCAGGTGTTCCAGCAGCAGGCCAAGGCCGCCGGCGTGAACGTGCGGATCCGGAAGGTCGACACCACCACGTTCTACGGCGAGAACTACCTGTCCTGGGATTTCGCGCAGGACTTCTGGTACACGCGCAACTACCTGCCGCAGGTCGCGGCCGGCGCGCTGCCGAAAGCTCCGTACAACGAAACCCATTGGAACGACCCGGAATTCACCGACCTCGTCACTCGGGCGAGCGAGACCATGGACGCGAAGGAGCGCACGGATCTGATTCACCGGGCGCAGCGGATCGAGTACGAACGCGGCGGGCTGATCGTCTGGGGGTTCGTCGACCAGGTCGACGCCTACCAGTCCTATGTGGCCGGACTCGTGCCGGACCGGACCGGGATCTCGTTGTCGGGCTACCAGTTCCGCCAGGTCTGGCTCGGCACGGCGGAAGGAGGCACGGCATGACCCGGCTGATCCTCAAACGGCTGCTCGTGAGCCTCGTGGTGCTGTGGCTGGTCACCCTGCTGGTGTTCGTCGCGACGCTGCTGCTGCCCGGCGATCCGGCACGGGCCATCCTCGGCCAGCAGGCGACCCCGGAGCGGATCGCCGCGCTGCAGCACCAGCTGCACCTCGACGAACCGGTCTGGCAGCGCTATCTCTCATGGCTGGGCGGCCTGTTCACCGGCGACCTCGGCACCTCGACCTCGACCCAGGGCCCGGTCACGACGCTGCTGGCGGACCGCGTGTCGGCCTCGCTCGTGCTGCTCGTGCTCGCCGCGGTGATCGCCACCCCGCTCGGGCTCGCGTTCGGCACGTGGAGCGCGATGCGCCGCGGCCGGGCCGGCGACCAGGTCGTCTCCGGCGTCAGCCTGGTGATCGCCGCGCTGCCGGAGTTCGTGATCGGCGTCGCCCTCATCGTCCTCTTCGCGACGACGGTGTTCCGCGTCCTGCCCTCGGTCACGCTCACGCCGCCAGGCGAAGCGGTCTGGGCGCAGCCGAGCCAGCTCGTCCTGCCGGTGCTCACCCTCGTGCTCGTCGTGACGCCGTACATCACGCGGATGATGCGCGCGACGATGGGCGAGGTCCTCGAATCCGGCTACGTGGAAATGGCGCGGCTCAAGGGAATGCGCGAGCGGACGGTGCTGCTGCGGCACGCCTTGCCGCACGCGGTCGGGCCGGTCGCGCAGGTCGTCGCGATCCAGCTGGCCTGGCTGGCCGGCGGCGTCGTGGTGGTCGAATTCCTGTTCCGCTACCCGGGCATCGGCCAGGCGCTGATCGACGCGGTCGGCAAACGCGACGTCGCCGTGGTCCAGGCGGTGACGCTGCTGATCGCCGCGGTCTACATCGTGGTGAACCTGCTGGCCGACGTGATCGGCATCCTCGCCGACCCCAAGCTCCGGACGGAGGCAGTGCGATGACCGCGGTCGAAGAAGAACAGGTGGTGCCCGCCGTCGCGGAGACGCCGCCGCGCGCGGCCGGGCTGATCCGTGCCGCTTGGTCGTTCCCGCAGGCCAAGGTCGGTGCGGCGCTGGCCGGAATCGTGATTCTCGTGGCGCTGCTGGGCCCGTGGCTCGGACCGGTTCTCACCGGGCACAGCACCACGGACTTCGCCGGAAAGCCGTTCAAACCGGACGGGATCGCGGGCACCGACGGCCTCGGCCGCGACGTTCTCACCCGCTTCCTCGCCGGCGGCACCACGCTGCTGCTGTACGCGGTGCTGGCCACCGCTCTCGGCATCGTGCTCGGCGCGCTCATCGGCATGATCGCCGGGTACGGCGGCGGCTGGCTGGACAGCCTGCTGATGCGCGGCAACGACGTGCTGCTGTCGTTCCCGCAGCTGGTCATCGCGCTGCTGGCGATCGCGGTCATCGGTCCGAAGGGCTGGCTGCTGGTGCTGGTCATCGGTCTGACGCACGCGCCGCGGACCGCGCGGGTCGCCCGGCAGGCGACGGTCTCGGTGCGCAACCACGACTACATCCGCGCGGCCGAGATGTACGCCGTGCCGCGCAGCCGGATCCTGCTGCGCGAGATCCTGCCGAACATCACCGGCCCGCTGATGGTGGAGCTGGGGCTGCGGCTGACCTATTCGATCGGCTACATCGCCTCGCTGTCGTTCCTCGGGCTCGGCATCCAGCCGCCGGCCGCGGACTGGGGCCTGATGATCAACGAGAACCGGATCGCGCTCGTCGTGCAGCCGTGGGGCGTGCTGCTCCCGGTGGCCGCGATCGCGGTGCTGGCCGTCGGCACGAACCTCGTCGCCGATTCGCTCGCCTCGGCCGCGGCCGGGCGGACCCGGGAGGCACGCGCATGACCAAGGCTCTGGAGGTGACCGGGCTGGCCGTGCGCACCGCGGCGGGCCGTCCGGTGCTGCATTCGGTGTCCTACGAGATCGCTCCCGGCGAGGTCCTCGCGCTGGTCGGGGAATCCGGTTCCGGCAAGACGACCGCCGGATTGGCCGCGCTCGGCCATTTCCGCCGCGGGCTGGTGTCCGGCGGCGGCAAGGTGGTGCTGCATCCACGCGAGGGCGAACCGGTCGACGTCTTGTCGCTCGACGACGCCGCACGACGCCAGTTGCGGGGCAACGCGGTCGCGTACATCCCGCAGGACCCGGCGCTGTCGCTGAACCCGGCGCTGCGGGTCGGGCGGCAGATCGCCGAGGTGCTGGAAACGCACGGCTACGCCGGGTCCGCCGACGAGCGAGTGGCCGAGGTGCTGGCCGAGGTCGGGCTGCCGTCCGACGAGGCCTACCAGCGGCGGTACCCGCATCAGCTGTCCGGCGGGCAGCAGCAGCGGGTCGGCATCGCGATGGCGTTCGCGTGCCGCCCGAGCGTGGTCGTGCTGGACGAGCCGACCACCGGCCTCGATGTGAAGACGCAGGCTTTGGTGCTGGAGACGGTCCGGCAGCTGACGTCCGAGCACGGCGTCGCGGCGCTCTACATCACGCACGACCTCGCCGTGGTGGCACAGCTCGCCGACCGGGTTGCCGTGATGTACCAAGGAAATCTGGTCGAATGCGGCGTCGCTGAGGAAGTACTGCGGCGGCCGAAGCACGCGTACACGAAGCGGCTGCTCGCGGCGGTGCCCGACCTCGGTGCGCAACCCGCCCCTGCTCCCCCGCCGGACGACGCGGTGCTGGCCGCACGCGACATCCGGGTGTCGTACGGGCTGCAGAAGGTGTTGCGCGGCATCGATCTCGCGGTGACGCGCGGGGAAAGCGTGATGCTGCTCGGCGAGTCCGGTTCCGGCAAAACCACGCTGTCGCAGTGCATCGCCGGACTGAACCGCGGTTTCAGCGGCACGGTCGCGCTCGAAGGAACCCCGCTCGCTCCGGCCGCCCGGCAGCGCAGCACCGACGAGCTGCGGCGGATCCAGTACGTTTTCCAGAGCCCGTTCTCGTCGCTGAACCCGCGCAAGACGATCGCGCAGTCGATCGAGGTTCCGCTGGTGCGCTTGACGTCCCTCTCCCGCACTGAGCGCCGTAAACGCGTCGCCGAGACGTTGGACCGGGTCCGCTTGCGGCAAGACCTCGCGAACCGGCTGCCGGACCAGCTCAGCGGCGGCGAACGCCAACGCGCCGCGATCGCCCGCGCGCTCGTGACCACGCCGGACGTCCTGGTGTGCGACGAGGTCACCTCCGCGCTGGACGTCTCCGTGCAGGCGACCATCGTCGAGCTGCTCGGCGAGCTGCGCCGGGAACTCGGCATGGCGATGCTGTTCGTGACGCACAACATCGCCCTCGCCCCGGAGGTGGCGGACCGGATCGCGGTCCTGCGCGGCGGCGAGATCGTCGAGGAAGGGCCCGTCGAAGCGGTGCTGAACTCCCCGTCGCACGAGTACACCAGCGAACTTCTGGCCACGACGCCAAGGCTGTGAGGAGCAGGATGACTGTCCATGGTGCGGTGAAGCCCGGTTACGAGGGCGTGCGGGAAGCGTTCGGCGACATCATCGAGGCGACCACCGGCGGAGCCGCGTTCAGCGTGTTCCGCGACGGCGCTCCGGTGGTGGAGCTGTGGGGCGGTTCAGCGGCGGACGGCGTGCCGTGGACCGAGGACACCCGCGCCGTGTTGTTCAGCGGCACCAAGGGCGTGGTCGCGACCGTCCTGGCGATGCTGACCGCACAGGGGAAGCTGGACCCGGACGAACGCGTCGCCCGCTACTGGCCGGAGTTCGCCGCGGCGGGCAAGGAGGAGGTGCCGGTCTCGCAGGTGCTGTCGCACACCGTCGGCCTGCCCTACGTCGAACCCGATCTGCCCATGCTGGACAACGCGGCGAACGCCCGTGCCCTCGCCGCCCAGCGTCCATTGTGGACTCCGGGCAGGCAGGTCGCGTACCACGCGCTCACCTACGGCTACCTGGCCACGGAACTGGCCCGGCGCGTCACCGGAGCCGACCTGGGCACGCTGGTGCGCGACCTCCTCGCCGGACCGCACGGCCTCGACCTGCGGCTCGGCACCCCGCCGTCCGTCCCGGTCGCCACGCTGCGGCGCGCGCCCGGGTACCGGATCAGCACGTTCCTGAAGGACGAGGAACGCCGCCGGATCGTCGAACGGATGTACCGCGGCCTGCTCGATTCGGGCGACTCGATGAACTCGCCGGAGTACCGCGGCGCGACGCTGGCGGCAGGCGGCGCAGTCGGCACCGCGACCGCGATGGCCCGCTTGTACGACCTGCTGCGCTCCGGCGAACTCGTCCCGGACGACGTCCTCGCCCAGGCCACTCGCACCTGGTCCGAAGGCATCGACGCGATCAATGACCGCCCGCTGCGCTTCGGCCTGGGTTTCGAACTGGCCGACCCGATCGGCACCTACGGCCCCGCCGCGGCCGACCCCGCCGCCTTCGGACACTCCGGTGCCGGCGGCGGCCGCCACGGCGCGTGGCCGACCCGGGGGTTGTCGTTCTCCTTCGTGCCGAACGAACTCCAGGCCGAGGACGTCGACCACCGGGCTTCCTCGCTGCTGGAGGCGCTGCACGAGGCCGCCTGACCTACCGTGGACGCATGCGGATCGTGTCCCTGCTGCCCGCCGCCACCGACCTGGTCGCCACTCTCGGCAAGGCGGGCGATCTCGTCGGCCGCACGCACGAATGCGACTGGCCCGCCGAGATCGCGTCGGTGCCGGTGGTGACCGCCGCGGACCTCGACTCCGACACGCTGACCAGCCGGGAGATCTCCACCGCCGTCGGCTCGTCCCACCAAGGCTCGTCGCTCTACTCAGTCGATCTCGACCGGCTGGCCGCGCTCGCGCCCGACCTCGTGCTCACCCAAGACCTGTGCGAGGTCTGCGCGGTGTCCTACACCCGCGTCGCCGCCGCGGTGCGGATGCTCGACGCCGGACCGCGCGTGCTCAGCCTCGAACCGCGCACCCTGGACGAGGTTCTCGACTGCCTGACCACCCTCGGCGACGCACTGGGCGTGCCGGAGGTCGCCGCCGCCCGCGTCGCCGAACTCCGCAGCCGGCTCGCCGCTGTCCGCCGCCAGGTCGCCGGGCTGCCGCGGCCCCGGGTGGTCGCGCTGGAATGGCTCGATCCGCTCTGGCCGGCCGGACACTGGGTGCCCGAGCAGATCTCCGCCGCGGGCGGCGCCCCGTCGCTCGCGGAACCGGGCGAGCACACCCACCCGATGACGTGGGACGCCGTGGTCGCCGCCCGCCCGGACGTCCTGCTCGTCCTTCCCTGCGGCTTCTCGCCGGACCGGACCGAGACCGAACTGGACGTCCTCACCTTGCGCCCGGGCTGGGCCGACCTGCCCGCCGTCCGGAACAACCGCGTCTGGCTGCTCGACGGTCCGGCCTACTTCAACCGCCCCGGCCCGCGAGTGGTGCGCGGCGCGGAAATCCTCGCGACGGTTCTGCACGACCGGCCCGCCGATCCCCCGGTCAGCCCTGCCGAAGCCCGGCGGATCTGACCCTTCTCACCCGGCTCCCGAAAACATCGCCCGACCGGGAAGCCGCAGACCCCCGTTCGTGTTGTCTTCCAAGCAGGACCGGCACGGAATGAGGTGCGTCGCATGGCAGCTCCGGAACGGCACGTGGCGGACTACCCGGCACCTCGGCCGGCGGTCGACCTCCCGATCGCGGCTCTCCTCATCGCCTCGCTCGCCCACTGGATCCGCGGCGCCCCCGCCGACAGCGTCATCTTCTTCGCCGCCGCGATCCTGCTGCTCTTCACCGAACGGCACGCCGGCGCCGCGGACGACCTCCTGGTCCCGGCCACCCGGCTGCCCGGCGCCTCGCTGATCATCGCCGTCGCTCTGGTCGCGCTGGTCTTCGGCCGCCAGACCGTGCCGATGTTCCTCGCCGTGACCGCGATCGGCGTCGGCGCGCTGGTCGTGGAATGGCGGGACCCTTCGCTCCCGTCCCAGCCGGTCCCGCGCCGCGGCTGGCTGTGGGTCGCGCTGGCGATCTCCTGGTGCCTCTGGGAACTGATCTCCTTCGTCTACGAACAGGCCGCGGGCGGGCTTTCGCTGACGCATCCGACGATGAGCGACCTCGTCGACCCGATGCTCGACAACCGCGTCGTGCAGGCTCTCGCGCTCGGCGTCTGGGTCGCCGCCGGGCTCGCGATGCTGCGCGCGGCCGCCGAGGCTAGGAGAACGGCATGAGCAGCAGGCTGATCACCGAAATCGGCTTCGGCGCGATCGTGGCCGCCGCCCTCCTGCTGTGGCTGGGCAGCCACCTGGTCCCTAAGAAGATCCCGCCGCTGACCAGCGTGCTCTCCGCGCTGATGCGCAAGCGGTCGACCCGGATCGCGCTCGTGCTGGCCTGGTGGTGGGTCGGCTGGCATTTCTTCGTCCAGAGCTGATCACGCGGACGGCAATCATCGATTATTTCTGCTATGATCGATGATATGAACGAACGTCTTGAGGTCTCCCGGCTCATCCCCGCCCCCGCCAGCGCGATTTTCGCCGTGCTCGCCGATCCGCGGGGCCACGTCGACATCGACGCGTCCGGAATGCTCATGGACGCCGAAGGCGAACCGGTCACGCAGGCCGGCGACCGGTTCGTGGTCCACATGGACCGGGAAGCGCTCGGCGACCGTCCGCTGGGCAAGTACACCGTCGAGGTCGTCATCACCACACTCGTCCCCGGCCAGGAGATCGCCTGGACCGTCGAGGGCAACTTCCGCCCGCACGTCCGCCACATCTACGGCTACCGGCTGGAGCCCGCCGAGGGCGGGACCCGCGTCACGTCCTACTACGACTGGTCAGAGCTCAGCGACGAGTGGAAGGAGCGCCTGACCTTCCCGGTCGTCCCCGAATCCGCCCTCAAGGCGACCCTCGGAATCCTGGAGCGCACCGTCCGCCGCCGCGCCGCCGCCTAGCGGTACCGCAGCGCGGTCGGCTTGCCCCGCTCCGCCAGATACTGCTCGAAGGTGACCACGCCGTCGGCGTGCTCCGGCGCCAAGTTCGCCCCAGCCGCGTAACCCCGGGCGATCCGCCCCGGCGCCGGCACCGAAACGAGCCGTTTCTCCTTCCCGGACGCGGCGAGCAGGGCACGCGCCAGATCAGCCGTCGTCCGCACCTCCGGCCCGCCGAAGTCCGCGACCCGCCCCCGCGGTTCGCCGCGGGCCAGCTCGACGAGCCGCGCCGCGACGTCGCGCACGTCGACGGGCTGGAACCGGAACTTCGGCACCGGCACCACCGGGAGCCGGGCGGCGCCGGCGAGGAGTGTCCGCACCAGCGAGTGGAACTGCGTCGCCCGCAGAATCGTGTGCGGCATCCCGGAATCCGCGACCAGTTTTTCCGCGGCCAGCTTCGCCTCGTAATACCCGAGCGGGATCTTGTCCACGCCGACGATCGAGACGTACACCAGATGCGGCGTCTGTCCGCTCCAGCGCGCCGCCTCGACGAGCGTGCGGACCGTGTCGACCTCCCGGCGGTAGTCGGTCGCGCAATGGATCACCGTGCTGACCCCGGCGACCGCGACGTCGATGCCCCGTCCCGTGCGCAGGTCGCCGGCCGTCCACTGGACACCTTCGCCGGACCGCCTCCGCCGGCTCAACGCCCGCACCGGAGCCTCCGCGGCTCGGAGCCGTTCCACGACCACCCGGCCCAGTTGTCCGCTTCCGCCGGTGACGAGGATCTGCTCGGCCACGTGGTCCTCCCGATGCCGCACCGCCCGGGCTCAGCCGGGTTACGCCCGCCATCCTGGCATGCCACGCGCCCGGCCGGTCAAAACCTCGAACGCCACCGCACCGTCGGCTCGTTCGCGCTGTCCCGGCGCGGCGTGTCCTTCCGCAGCAGCACCGACAGCCGCCCGTAGGCGGTGATCAGCTCCGAGTTCGCCTCGTTGCCCCGGCCTAGCCGGGCGTACTCGAACCCCTGCCGCAACGCCGCCAGCGCCTCCGGTTCTGCGGTCGCGAGCAGGCCCGCCGCCTCGGAAACGGTCTCGGCGAGGCCGTCGAGCATGGCGTTCGTCTCCGGCCGTCCCGGCGCGACGGTCAGCACCGGCGACAGCACGCGCAACTGGTGGTGCAGCCGATAGAGCACGGCCAGCGGATCGCCCTGCCCAGCACTGTCCATCGCGCTCTCCTCCGCTCGGTCCCCGGTGAGACGCGGCGGAGGAGCCCCCATGACGCCAGGCGCCCGATTGACTTCGCTCAGGAGTCCTCTGCCTCCAACCCGTCCCGGTCGGCCCACTCCAGCAACGGCTCGAGCGAATACGCCGTGTCGTCGATGCCCGCGTGCAGATCGCCGAGTTCGGCGAACCGCGCGGGCACGGTCGCGATCGTGCAGTCGTGCGGGTCGACGTCGTCGACCTCGTCCCACCGGATCGGAGTGGACACCAGCGCCTCGGGCACGCCGCGCACCGAATAGGCGCTGGCGATCGTGTGGTCCCGGGCGTTCTGGTTGTAGTCCACGAACAGCTTCTTCGGATCGCGGTCCTTGCGCCACCACGTGGTGGTGACGTCGTCCGGAGCCCGCCGCTCGACCTCGCGCGCGAACGCCAGCGCCGCGCGGCGGACATCGGCGAATCCCCAGCGCGGTTCGATCCGGACGTAGACGTGCATCCCGCTGCCGCCGGACGTCTTGGGCCAGCCGCGGATGCCCAGCTCGTCCAGGATTTCCTCGGCGACGTGCGCGACCCGGCGGACCGTGCCGAACCCGCATTCGGGCATCGGGTCGAGGTCGATCCGCCATTCGTCCGGCCGTTCGGTGTCCGCGCGGCGCGAGTTCCAGGGATGAAACTCCACAGTGGACATCTGCACCGCCCACGCAACGTGCGCCAGCTCGGTCACGCACAGTTCGTCGGCGTGCCGCTGGTACCGCGGGAACTGCACCCGCACCGTCTCCAGCCACGGCGGCGCACCATTCGGCACGCGCTTCTGGTGCACCTTCTCGCCGGTCACCCCGGACGGGAACCGGTGCAGCATGCACGGCCGTTCCCGCAGCGCGCGCACGATCCCGTCGCCGACCGCGAGGTAGTAGCGGACGAGATCGAGCTTCGTCTCGCCGCGCGCCGGGAAGTAGACCCGGTCCGGATTGGACACCCGGACCGTGCGGTCCCCCACCTCGAGCTCGACGGCCTCGCCCTTCGCCATGGCATCGACCGTATCGGGAAATCGCGCGGCGCGTCAGCGGTCGAACGGCACGAGGGTGAAATGCCCGACGCCCTTGGCCGCGGAGTAGACCGTCCACTGGTCCGGACCATGGCCCGGACCCTTGTCGTAGAGCAGCCGGTAGTCCGGGGTGCGCGGCGGCAGCCGCTTGAACCAGTGGTAGTTGATCCGCAGAAGCGTCTTGCTGACGAAACCGTCCTCGGCGAGCCGCTTGTTCACGATCTTCGTGACCTCGCTGCGGTCGGAAAAGACGTCGAGGATCTGGCAGTCGCAGTAGTACGCCAGGGTGCCGATCTCGCCCGGCCCCGCCACCGACTTGCCCTGCAGCCGCGCGCCGAGCTCCTTGCCGACGCGCGCGTAGTCGGTCGAGCTGGCCCAGTTGCCGAAGATGACCGGCGACGGCCACGGCACGCCTTGGGCCAGGTCCACGCCCACGTTGGCGAGCGCCACCGCCGCGCCGAGCCCGAGCGCGACGAGCGGCGGGACGCGGTTCAGCTTCGGCCGCTTCTTCGTCTCGGCGTGCCAGACGCCGATCATCAGGACCGCGAACGACGCCGTGCTGACGATCGGGGTGACGTAGTACCAGTGGTACGGGCCGACGCCGAGGGTCGAGTAGACGATGTAGTAGACGACGCCGCCCGCGCCGAGCGCGACGACCGGGGCCAGCCGCGGGAAGTCGTCCCAGCGGCGCGCGAAGCGCAGGGCGAGCCAGCCGAGCAGCACGGTCACGCCGACCAGCGCCGAGGCGAACGCGACCATCACGGTGAAGGGCAGGTACAGGAAGTACATCATCGGGCCGCTGAAGTAGCCCCAGGCACCGAACAGGCCTTCCTGGTCCTGCTTGATCACCAGCGTGTCGGGGATGAACGACCCGAGCGCGAACCAGCTCGTGAGGAACCACGGCGCGGACACGAGAACGGCCGTCGCGACCGCGGTCCAGAACTTCTTCCGGATCGCCGCCGTCGAGAACGCGATCACGAGCACGAACACGACCAGGTCGAGCCGGGTCAGCACGGTCAGCGCGGCGACCACGCCGAACAGCACCGGCCGCTCCTCCAGCGCGGCCACCACGAGCCACAGCAGGACGGCCGGGACCAGCAGCACCTCGAGGCCGGTGGCCGACAGCAGGAAGGGGTTGGCGATCACCAGCAGCAGGCCCAGCACGCCGGCCCACGGCGAGACGCCGAAGCGGCGGGTCAGCCGCGCCCACGCCCAGCCGATCGCGGCGCTGTTCAGCACGGTCAGCACGCCGAGCGCGAGCACCGGGTGCGCGGAGCCGCTGATCCGGGTGACGAAGGTCAGGAACCCGAGCAGCAGGACGTCGAGCGGCGAGGTCGCCGAGTTCGCGACGGACCCGGGCACGAGCGCCCATTCGCCGTGCAGCGCGAGGTTCTTCGCGTACGAGAGGGTGATGTACCCGTCGTCGGTGAGGCTGCCGCGCACGAGCAGGAACGAGAGCAGGCCGAACACCGCGGCGGCCAGGGGCAGCCACGCGGCGAAGCGGGACCGGACGGGACCGCCGGCCGGACGGGCGGAGCCGTTGGCGTCGCCCGAAGTCGTGAGCACAGATTCATCCACCGACATGATCCCGGAACAGTAGAGGGTGTCCGACAGGCAGATGCTAACGGGCTGTCCGAAACGTCGGCGCCGCCGTACCCGCTGTTTCGGCGGTACCGGTTTCGCAACGGTTTCCCGCCGCGCGGCGGAATTTGCCGCGGTTTCACGCCAGCGCGTGCCGCCCGCCCGCGCCGTCCGCGCCCTGGTCGAGGATCCGGGTCGCCACGCGGGTGATCGCGGCGTCCAGTTCGGACCGGTCCCCGCCGCCCCAGTCGCCGAGGCGTTCGGCGATCCAGTCGTGCCACGCGCGGACGAGCTTGTCCCATTCGCGCGCCCCCGATTCGGTGAGCGACCAGCTGCTGCGGGCGCAGTCGAGGTGCCCGGTCAGTTCCAGCCGCGCGAACGCCGGTTCGAGCACCTGCGCCGGGACGCCGTGGTCCTCTCCGATCGCTTCGAGCGTCGCCGCCCGTCCGGCGCGCTGCCGGAGGCGGACCTGCAGAACACACCACAGGCCGCCGACGTCCAGTTCCGAACCGGCGCGCGCGACGATGGCGGGAGCGGCCTTGCGGCGTTCCCGGAACAGCAGTGTCGCGATCGCCCGTTCGAGTCCCCGGTCGTGCTCGTGCGCTTCGGGCATCGCGAATCCGTCGCCGAGGTCCGGCGCGGCGGCGCGGGCGGTGTCGCGCAACGGCATTTCCTTGAGGAAGAACGCGAGCACGAAAGCGACCAGCCCGACCGGCGCGGCATAAAGGAACACAATGTGCAACGAATCCGCGTACGCGCCGATCACCGGTTCCGAAATCGTCGCGGGCAAATGGTGCAGCGCCAAGGGAATCTGGACGGCTTTCGGATCGACGCCCGGCGGAAGCGGATGTTCGGCGAGCGCCTTGGCTAGATTCGGGCCGAGCTGATTCGCGTAAACCGTGCCGAAAATCGCCGCGCCGAACGAACTGCCGATCGAACGCAGGAACGTCACCCCGGACGTCGCGACACCGAGATCCCGGTAGTCCACGGTGTTCTGCACCGCGATGGTCAGCACCTGCATGCCGAGCCCGATCCCGAGACCGAGCACCGCCATGTAGAGCGCCGATTCCCAGAACCCGGTGTGCGCGCCGAGCCGCGACAGCAGATACAGCCCGGCGGTCATCACCGCGGAGCCGGCGAGCGGGTAGATCTTGTACTTCCCGGTACGGCTCACCAGCGTGCCGGACAGGATCGAGGCGACCAGCAGCGCGAGCACCATCGGGAGCAGCCGCACGCCGGACGACGTCGCCGAGACGCCCTGGACGTACTGCATGTAAGTGGGCAGATAGGACAGCGCGCCAAGCATCGCGAACCCGACGACGAAGCTCATGATCCCCGCGACGGTGAACACCGGGTTCCGGAACAGCCGCATTGGGAGCATCGGCTCCGGCGCGCGCAACTCGACCGCGACGAACGCGCCCAGCAGCACCACCGAGCCCGCGGCCATGCCGATGATCACCGGCGAACCCCAGGCGTACGTGGTGCCGCCCCAGCTCGTGACGAGCGTCAGCCCGGTCGCGGCGAGGCCGATCAGCAGGATGCCGAGGTAGTCGATCACCGGTTTGACCGCCGCGCGCACGCTCGGCATCGCCGACGCGGCGACCGCGAGCACCACCACGGCGAGCGGGATGTTGACGTAGAACGCCCAGCGCCAGGACAGGTGGTCGACGAACAGCCCGCCCAGCATCGGCCCGGCCACGGTGACGACGCCGAACACCGAACCGAGCGCGCCCTGGTACTTGCCGCGTTCGCGCAGCGGGACGACGTCGGCGATCAGCGCGGTCGAGGTGACCATCAGCCCGCCGCCGCCGAGCCCCTGCACCGCGCGCCAGATGATCAGCCAGGTCATGCTGTCGGCGAAGCCGCAGAAGAACGAGCCCGCGCCGAACACGACCACCGACAGCTGGAACATCAGCTTGCGGCCGAACAGGTCGCCCAGCTTGCCGACGACGACCGTCATGATCGTCTCGGCCAGCAGGTACGCGGTGACGACCCAGGACAGGTGCCCGGCCCCGCCGAGGTCGCCGACGATGGTGGGCAGCGCGGTCCCGACGATCGTCTGGTCCAGCGCGGCGAGCAGCATGCCGAGCAGCACCGCGCCGAACACCGCGTGGATCCTGCGCCGGGACAGCGCCGGCGGGACCGGCTCCTCCCGGATCTCCTCCGCCGTGGCCGTCATCGGCTCCTCCTCGCGCGCCCGTGCCGGGCCGCTCCCGGCGCGTCCACGTAAGCACCTCGGTCCACCGCGGAATAGCCGCCCGGCCGCGTAGTCGCCCGTTCCGGTGACCGCGGCGGACCGCCGGATCCGATTGCCGTCGCGGCCGCCGGTGACCCGAACGCGGCGTCCTGGTCCGGCCTACTCGCTGACGGCGCGGGGCGCGTCGGCGTCGAGCACGGGCGCCTGCTTCGCCAGCCCGGACGTCGGCCGGGTGCTGTGTTCGACGGTCAGTCCCCGCATCGGGACCGGATAGTCGAACCGGTACACCGCGACCGGCTCGCGGAGTTTGTCGCCGCGCAGGTAGGTCGGGAGTTCGGTGGCCTTCGCGTCGGCGAACAACGGCACGTAAGGTCCCCCGGCGTCCGCGGAGTAGGCGACCCCGGCCAGCGACTGCGCGTCCGGCCCCGGGGCGAACCGGTACCGGACCGGCTGCACGATGCCGTCCGCCAAAGAGGCGGGTGTCCGGCACGGCACGACGAAAGCGTTGGTCCAGTCCAAGGTCACCGGCTCGCTCACCGGAACCTGGCTCGTCAGCGGCACCAGCCGCGGGATGCGGGGTGCGGTGACCGCGACCCAGCCGGACGGACCGGGGTCGGCGTCCCGCGCGACGACCCGGACCCGTTGCGCCCCAGGGGCCTGCCAGCGGGGGTCGAAGCGCGCGTCGCTCCACTTCCCGGTGCTGTCCCCCTTGGCCTTCACGGTCGCCAGCACGGTCCCGTCCGCCTTCGCGAACTCGACTGACACCTGTACTTTCCCTTGCCCGGCAAGGGAAATCACGACCGGAGCCGAATCCTTCGACGCAATGCCCGCCGGCAGGTCGTACCACCCGGTGGCGAGCGTGCCGGTCCCGGACGGCGACCGGTAGGAACTCCACGCCGGGTGCGCCGGATCGGTGCCGTACGGGGCCCGCGGCGCGGCGTCCGGCGGGAACGCGGTGTTCATCGCGAACCCTTCCGCCGAAGCCGGGGTCGACGGTCGAAGCACGCCGGCTCCGATGTCCGGCTCGACGTCCAGCCAGTCCTCGACACCGCAGGCGTTCCCGGCGCTGCCGGCACTCGCTGCGAGGCCGAGCGAAGCCAGGTTCGACCGGCCGACGGAGTAGGTGTCCCAGCGCAGTTTCACCGCCTGGGCCTGTCCGACCACCTCGACCGCCACCGTCGCGGCCGCCACCGCGACGATCACCCAGCCGGACGCCGGCAGCCAGCGCGGCGCCCCGGGCCGCCGTTTCGCGGTCCGCCAGGCCCCGGCGGCCACGCCCGCGAGCGCGACCGCCAGCCCGGCCCAGAGGACCAGATCCGCCAGCCGCACGCCCTTCACGGTGGGGACGGAATCGCCCCAGCGAACGTCGTAGTCGGACTGCATCCACCACCGGTTCGGCGAGGACCAGGCCAGCCACGTCGTCGCCGCGACCAGGCCCAGCGCCGCCGCCCGTGCCCACACCGAGGACAGCGCTCCGCGTGCGACGGTGTGGACCAGCATCGCGATCACCACCGTGCCGAATCCGGCCAGCGCACCGAAGTGGTGCGTCCACTTCGTCGGCGTGAACGCGAGCACGACGAGGCACAGGACACTGGCGACGACCATCCGGCGAGCCGGCCCGGCGGCCAGTCCCGGAGCGCGGCGCCAGATCAGCAGCACGGCCGTCATCGCCATCGCCAGGAGCATCAGCAGCACCGGCACCCGGCGGTTCAGCGCACCCTCGACGACCGAGGGATCGAGCAGGGTCGTGTACCGGGTGATTTCGCTCTGCCACGGGAGATCCGGGCCGATCTGCTGACGGACGGCGGTCGACTCCAGGACGGCGCTCAGCGGCTGGTCGTAGAACGCCGTGAGCAGTGCGCTGCCCGCCGCGCCGACGACCACCGCGATCGCGCCGAGCACCCGGAGGTCGGCACGCCTGCGCACCAGCCGGACGAGCGGGCGCACCCCGGCGATGAACGGCAGGAACGCCGCGATCCCGAGCGGGTTCGTCGTCGCGGTGGCACCGGCGACGACCAGACCGACCGCGACCGGCGTCACCGCACCGGTCGCCACCGCGCGCTCGACCAGGGCGAACACCGCCAGCGTGCCGAACACGATCCAGGGCTCCGGCCGCAGTCCGACGTCGAAGGCCACATACCAGGCCAGGAACAGCGCCGCGGCCGCCCAGCGGGTCCACCGGCCCGGCCGGTCGACCAGGCGCGGCAGCACCAGCCGATCGATCAGGAACCACGACGCCAGCCCCAGCAGCACCGACGGCAGCCGCATCCACACCATGGCCGGCGTCACGCGGCCGAGAAGCGCGTACAGCTCGTAGTACCAGCCCCACGGCGCTTCCGGCGCGTTGAACCAGCGGAAGTAATTGCCGGTGAACCCGCTCGTCTCGCGAGCGCGCAGCATAGTCGAGATGTATCCGTCGTCCACAGTGAGCGCACCGATGACGGACCAGACTCCGAGCACCCCGGTCACCGCGAGGTCCGCCGGCCGCGGCGCCCACGCCCGCCGCGGAAGCAGCCGGACCCGTCGTGCGACGGCCCGGTCGCGCCGGATCAGCAGCACGATCATGCCGAGCAGCGCGAGCACCGACACCACGCCGAGCGCGACCTTGAGCACGCTCGGCGTGCTGACCCACCGGGTGTCGGGTTCGATCTGCGCGGACGCCGTGCCCGGGTGGTCGGTGTACAGCCCGGTGACGTTCGGCCTCGCCGTCGTCCTGGCGGTGCCGACTGTGGTGCCTTGGCCGTCGGCGCGCACCGTCAGCCGGCAGTCGCCGCTGACCGGCCGGCGCACCAGCTCCTTATCGCCGAGTTTCGCGGTGACCGTCCCGGCGACCGCGCGGATCTCGAGCGCGCCGCCGAGGGGCTGCGCGCCCAGCTTGCTTCCCGGCGGCGCGGTCGCCAGCGCCAGCCCGTCCGGGTCGGCGCAACGGACGGTCGCGTCCATTCTGTCCGGGTGGTACGGGTACAACGGCAGCGCGGTGTCCTGCGCGCCGTCCCAGCGGTACGTCGTTGTCTCAGTGTTCACCGGCGCCACGGTGAACAGCACCGCGGTCAGTGCGGAGATGAGCCCAAGGCCGATGATGAGCCAACGGTCGCCGGCTTTCCTGCGCGCAGTGGAGTCGGAATCTGGGGTCGGCACCGCGCGGAGTTTAGTGTTCCGGCGTGTCTCCGCCGTGAAGCGGCCCGGCGGCCGACCGGATCCCCCGGTATGCGAACCTGGCGGGATCAGCCCCTGAGCGAATGCCTCCTCGGGCGCTTCCGTCCACTGTGGAACATCCGCGTGGCCCCGTCATCGCCGGATTCCGGCGAGCTCCGCGCTCTGGTGAGCGCTCCTGTCCCGCGGATACCCTGGAGATCGCCTGCGGCTGCCCGAA
This sequence comes from Amycolatopsis echigonensis, assembly GCF_002846615.1. NCBI lineage: Bacteria > Bacillati > Actinomycetota > Actinomycetes > Pseudonocardiales > Pseudonocardiaceae > Amycolatopsis > Amycolatopsis echigonensis. The sequence goes on from NZ_PJMY01000003.1 coordinate 7,739,433, forward strand.
AGTCTCCGCGCGCACCGTCCACGGTGGACATCCGCGCAGCTCCAGCACCATTTCCGGAAATCAAACGGGCCCTGCCCGATTTACCCGGTTCCTCCACGGTGATCTGCAGCACACCTTAAGTCCAGCCTAGGTGTGCTGCATCACGCGGCCCGCTACCGCTAGCGTCACGCAACCATGGAATCCACAGTGGTCGCCAAAGAGGGCGACAACTACACCAAGGCACTGGGCAACCGCCAAGTGCAGATGATCGCGATCGGCGGGGCGATCGGGGTCGGGCTCTTCCTCGGCGCGGGCGGGCGGCTCCACGAAGCGGGGCCGTCGCTGGTCCTTTCCTATGCGCTGTGCGGCGTCGCGGCCTACTTCGTGATGCGGGCGCTCGGCGAACTCGTGCTGCACCAGCCCAGCTCCGGCAGTTTCGTGACGTACGCGCGGAAGTTCATCGGCCCGTGGGCCGGGTTCGTGTCCGGGTGGATGTACTGGCTGAACTGGGCGATGACCGGCATCGCGGAGATCACCGCGGTCGCGATCTACGTGCACAAGTGGCTGCCGGACGTGCCGCAGTGGATCACCGCGCTGGTCGCGCTCGGCGTGCTCATGGCGGTCAACCTGCTGAGCGTGAAGCTGTTCGGGGAACTGGAGTTCTGGTTCTCCGTGGTGAAGGTCCTCGCGATCATCGTGTTCCTGGTGACCGCGGTCGGGCTCGTGTTCACCGGCGCGAACATCGGCGGCACCACCGCCGGCGTGCACAACCTGACCGGCCACGGCGGGTTCTTCCCGGCCGGCGTCGGCATCGCGCTGATGACGCTGCAGGCGGTCGTGTTCGCCTACTCCGCGATCGAGGTCGTCGGCATCGCGGCCGGCGAGACCAAGGATGCGCGCAAGGTGCTGCCGAAGGCGATCAACGGCGTCGTGTGGCGGATCGGCGTCTTCTACGTCGGTTCGGTGCTGCTGCTGGCGATGCTGCTGCCGTGGCCGTTCTACAACGGCGGCGAAAGCCCGTTCGTCACGGTGTTCTCGCGCCTGGGCATCGGCGGCATCGGCGACGTGATGAACGCGGTCGTCCTCACCGCCGCGCTCTCCTCGTGCAACTCGGGGCTGTACTCCACCGGCCGCATCCTCCGCGCGCTCGCCGACGAGGGGGAAGCGCCGAAGTTCGTCGGCAAGATGAACTCGCGGCACGTGCCCTACGGCGGGATTCTCTTCACGTCCGTGGCCTACGTGCTCGGCGTGGTGCTGAACTACCTGGTGCCGAAGGAAGCCTTCGACATCGCCACCGCGGTCGCTTCGCTCGGTGTCGTCGCGACCTGGGCGACGCTGGTGTACTCGCAGATGCGCATGCGTCAGGCGGCGTTGCGCGGCGAGCTGGAGCGGCCGAGCTACCGCATGCCCGGCGCGCCGTACACCGGCTGGGCCACGCTCGGATTCCTCCTGCTGGTCGTGGTGCTGATGGGATTCTCCGACGGAGCCGAGAAGATCGCGTTCTACTCGATCCCGGCGATCGTCGTGGTGCTCGCCGTCGGCTGGCGGCTGGTGTCCCGCAAACGGCAGGCGCGCATCGGCGCCTGAACGCGGCCCGCGTTCCCCATCCCCGCGAACGCGGCATCGGCCCGGCCGTCCCTTCCGGCACCACCGGAACGGGCGGCCGGGCTCTTTCCGTTACCCCGGTTCTTTCACCACAGGGGGAAGTCGACCCCGTGCTCCTCCGCGGGCCGCGGCCCGAAGATGCGCCGCTCGGCCTCCTCGATCCGCCGGTCGTTGATCGACGCCTCGCGCCGGCTCATCAGGCCGTTCTCGGCGAACTCCCACAGCTCGTTGCCGTAGCTGCGCCACCACTGCCCGCCCGCGTCGCGGCTCTCGTACTGGAACCGCACCGCGATGCGGTTCTCGCGGAATCCCCAAAGCCCCTTGCGCAGCGCGTAATCCAGCTCGCGCTCCCACTTCGCGGTGAGGAACTCGACGATCGCGGCCCGGCCGACGACGTGCGTGTCGCGGTTGCGCCACACGGAATCCGGCGTGTACGCGAGCGAGACCTTCTCCGGGTCGCGCGTATTCCAAGCGTCCTCGGCCGCCTGGACCTTCTTCAGCGCGGAGGCGAGGTCGAACGGCTGGAACGGGGGCCGCGATTCGGTCATGACAGGGGTCCTTTCACTTGATGAGCCGAGGATTGCGCGGGTACGGCGTGTGCGCGACTTGCCGGGCCACCGGTCGGCCGGAGACGACGTGCTGGACTTCGAACCGGACGATCCGGCCGGTGCAGCCGTCATCGCCGGAGCGGCCCGCTTCTCCCCATTCGATCGCGGCGGTGCCGGAGACCTGCAGGATCCGGCCGGTCGCGAAGTCGAAGAAGAGCAGCGCGGCTTCCGGGTTCGCGGCGAGGTTGCCGAGGCTGTTGAAGAGGTTGTTTCCGGGATAATCGGGCCACCACAGGGCATTTCCCTCGACGCGGACGAACCCGGCCGCGCCGCCCCGATGGGACGCGTCCGCGCCGTGGCCGGGGTTGATCGTGCCGAGGAAGAACGTATCGGCTTCTCGGATCAGCTCGGTGTCGCCAGGACTCAGTCCCGTGCGCTCTTGCACCGGAGCTGGTTTGACCTCTTCGGACAGCACACGTTGCTGGATGTATTGGGGGCAGTTGCCGTACGCCTGCTCGATGTCGACGACCAGCCGATCTTTCTCGGCGCTCGACAGGCTGCCATTGATGCGAACCCGGCGCCGGGCGGCGAACTCGACGCTCGTCATTCCGAGCTGCTGCCCGGCGGGGAGCGCGTGCAACGGATCGCCCTCCGGCAGCGTCCGGTGGATCGCGAGCGTCGTCGCCGACCTGGTTTCCAGGAACCCTGGCGGGCCGACGACCGGCGAGGTCCACAGCCGTCCGGCCGCGTCGCGTCCGGTCACGACCAGGAACGTCCGTTCGGCCAGGAATCCCGCCATTCCCGGTGAAATCCCAGCCGGTTCGGCCATCCGGGACAGACGCGCGGCCTGGCGTTCGACCCCGGCCTCGCGCTGGACGGCCAGCTCTCCGGAATGGAAGGCCTGCTGGATCGTCGGGCTCACTGCGCCCACCTCACTTTCTCACGGGTCGCACCATGAGTTTCCGTGAGAAGTTCTAGCAGTCGCTTCTCACGGATGCAACCCAATCCATCCGTGATACCGTCTCGGCCATGGGGATGCTGCCGGACGAGGTCGTGCCGGTCCGCCTGATGGCGACCGTCTGGGCCGACACCAGCGGGCTCCACGACGACCTCCGCACCCGCGAAGACCTCGACGCATGGCTCGACGACGTCGGCATCGACCGCGGATCGCGGCAGTCGTCCGCGGCCGAACTCGAGCTGGCGCGGCGGCTTCGCGACGCCGTCCGCCGCCTTGCCGCCCAAGTCACCGCCGACGACCGGCAGCCTCCGGCCGTGGACCTCGACACGGCCCTCGGCGACCTGAACGACCTGGTGACCCACCTGCCAATCCCCCAACTGACCTTTGTGGCCGGGAAACTGCAGGAGAGTTCGTCGAGCAGCACTTCGCCGGTAGTCACCGGATTAGCCCGCGTGGCCCGGGAATCGATCGCGCTGCTGGGCGGACCGGACGCCGCGAAACTGCGTGCCTGTTACGCGCCGGGTTGCGTGCTCTACTTCATGAAGACGCATCCGCGTCGCGAATGGTGCTCCGTCACCTGCGGCAACCGAGCGCGCGCCGCACGGCATTACGAGAAGATCCGATCGACGCGCTGACGGCTCAGCCCAGCAGCACCACCGCCGTTTCCGCGGCGCGCGCGAAAACGTCCTCCGCGACCCGCATTCCCGCCATCACGACCGCGCCTTCGTGCAGCAGCATGATCTGCTCGGCCGCCTTGCGCGGTTCCGAAACGCCCGCCGATTCGGCCAATTCGACGAAGACGCCGAGCATCCACCGTTTGCTTTCGGTCACCACCGCGTACGCCGGATGCGCGGGGTCGCTGATCTCGGCGTGCGCGTTGATCATGCTGCAGCCCTTGCCGCCGTATTTCTTCGCCCACGCCTCGGACGCGGCGAACGCTGCCGCCAGCCGGTCCCGCGGCTCCGGCCCGGCCTTCTCCAGCCACTCGCCGAGGAACTCCCGCCAGCGCGCGTCGCGAGCGGACAAATACTCCACGACCAGCCGATCCTTCGAGCCGAACCGGTCGTAGAGCGTCTTCTTGGTCACCCCTGCCCTGGCCGCGATGACGTCGACGCCGACGGCGTGGATACCGCGCTCGTAGAACAACTCCGACGCGGCTGTCAGCACCGCTTGCGCCTTCGGGGTCCAGTCGATCGTCATGGCCCCAGTGTATACCGATCTGTATAGTCCGGTTCATGGGTAAACAGATCGGTATAGTCGGGGCGGCGATCCTGTTCGTGGTGTGCTGGTCGTCCGGGTTCATCGGAGCGAAGCTCGGCGCGGCGGACGCGGCCGTGCCGACCGTGCTGATGTGGCGGTTCCTCCCGCTGGCCCTGCTGCTGGCACCGTTTCTGCGGCCTCGCGGCACGCCGCTCCGCGAGTACGGCCGACACGTCCTGATCGGCTTGCTTTCCCAGTCGGGCTATCTGCTCACCGTCTACTGGGCCATCGGCGAAGGCGTCAGCACAGGCACGACCGCGCTCATCGACGGTGTGCAGCCGCTCGTCGCCGCGGCGCTCGCCGGTCCGCTCCTCGGCGTCGCCGCGACCGGACGGCAATGGGCCGGACTCGTGCTGGGACTCGTCGGCGTGGTCCTGGTCAGCTGGTCGGACGCCGCTTCGCACGCCCCGGCCTGGGCATATCTGATCCCGTTCGCCGGAATGCTCGGGCTGGTCGCCTCCACGGTCCTCGAACGCCGGTCTCGCGTCCCCGCTCCCCCGTTGCGTGCGCTCGCCATCCATTGCGGCACCTCGGCGGTCATCTTCACCGGGCTCGCGCTGGCGACCGGGAGCGCGGTTCCGCCCGCGTCCGGACATTTCTGGTTCGCCATGACCTGGCTGATCGTGCTGGCGACCTTCGGCGGGTACGGGTTGTACTGGCTGCTCGTCGGGCGGATCGGCATGACGGCGGTGAACAGCCTGATGTTTCTGATCGCACCGGTCACGTCGGTGTGGGGCACGGTGTTGTTCGGCGAGCCGTTCACCGTGCTGACCGGCGTGGGGCTCGGCTTGGCGCTGGTCGCCGCCGTCGTCGCGAACGGCCGGGTCAGCCGCCGTAGCGTTGCCGGACCACCTCCGGAGTCTCCAGGTTCTTCCCCGCGTCCATGTTATGCGCGAGCCGGAGGTACTGGCCTTCCGCCCACATCAACGGCGCCGCGCTCCCGGTCGGACGGCCCAGCCCGAAGCACGCGGCGTCGGCGCGATCCCACACCTGCTCGGGAATGAAGTAGCCGTCGTTCGCCGCGTCCGCCATCGACTTCAGGTACACCGCCGCCGAACGCCCGCTGGCCAGTTCGTACTCGCCCCGTTCGCCGGACAGGACCGGCCACAGCCGCCCGAAGCGTTGCGGCCCGTTCGCCGGCCAGCCGGTGCAGGCGGTCGTGCTCTCGCCGTAGTTGTCGTGCGGGTACCGGTGGAAGTAGATGTCGCCGTTCGGGGTCGTGACCTGCATCGGCGCGTTGCCGTCGCGAGCCGCCGCGGTCGGGGCCACCGACTCGGCGACCTCGGGGTCGGCCGGTCCGCGGACGCCGAGCCGGACGAGGTCGAGGAACCCGAAGTCGGTGATGTCGTGCTCGTAGAAGCAGCCTTCGTCGAAACAGATCTGCCCGGTGTCGTTCGGGTCGGTTCCCTTGTCGATCCGTTCGTAATACGTGTGGTTGCCCCAGTAGCCGGTGTTCGTCCGCGTCCAGCTGTCGAGCTGCGCCCGCCACGAGTCCGCGGTGGACTCCCACTGCTGCGCCGCCGCCGGGTCGCCGTTCGCCCGCGCGATCGCCCCGGCCGTGACGAGCCCGGCCACCTCCGCCGCGATCGACGACGGCGACCGGCCGTACTGCTCCTCCCACCGTTCCGTTGTCGCGGGACCGCTCGTGCGGATGTGCTCCGCCGTCACCTTGACCCGCGCGTACGTCGCCGCATCGGTCAGACCGGTCATCCAGGCGAGGATGATCGCGTCGGAGTCCTGGTCGAGCTGCTCGCAGCAGCCGAGCTGCTGCGGCGTCGCCCCGGGGACCCCGCTCACCGGGCTGTACCGCGGAAATGCGCCGGCCGGGTACGTCGTCCCATCGCCTTGCGTGGGCGCGGAAATCCACTGCGAGGACCACAGGAACTGCGCCATCCGCTTCGCCTGCGCCGCGTCGCCCGCCGCGAGCAGCCCGGTCGCCTGCTGGTACAGGTCCCGGCCCCACACGCGGTGGTACCCGTCGTTGAGCACGTCGCCGTTCACGACGTCGCCCCACGGCGTGGCCAGACCCGCGACACTCGCGCCGCGATGTGTCTTGTCCTCCGCCGCGTGCAACGCCATCAGCGCGACGTAATACGCGCGCCGCTGCCGCTCGTCGCCCGCCACACTGCCCGGTGCCGCTTTCAGGCTGCCGACATACTCCTCCCAGCCGTGCCGATACGACTGCTCGAGACTGCCGAACCCGCTCGCCAGCGACCCGTCCGCCGCGGCCGCCGCGCCCTGAGCGTCGCTCCCGTACCCGAGCGCGACCGAGAACGTCGTGTCCTGCCCGACCGGGATCTGTCCACATTGGACGACATTGCCGTAATCGGTGGAATCGAACTGATTCGTAAGACGTTGATGTGCTCGCAAGTCTACCAGGCAATCACTCGCGGCACCGGAATATCCGTTGTCATGCGCGACAAACCCGGTCGACGCTCGCAACGCCGACGCCACGGTTGTCTTGGCCCCGAACAGCTGCTCCGTCCCGCTGGCCGTCAGCCCAGTCCCGTCCCACGCCGCGGTGTCGTTCGCCGCGCCGCCCGCCATGGACGGATTCGCCAGCAGGTAGACCTGGTACTGGCCGCCGTCCAGCGACTGGAACCGGGTGCGGGTAAGGAGAGTCGGCCGCCCGGAGTCGGTGACGTACGTCGTGGTGATGCGGTAACGGCCGTTCTTGGCAGTGTTCGTGACCGTGTACTCGAGCGCCTTCTCGTCCGGCATCGCCACGACGTGCTGCGTCGCGTCGCGCTCAAGGTCCACAAAGGACTTCCCGTCGGTGACCACGTACTGCATGTCCTGCATGTTCGCCACGTCCGCACGCGGATAAAACACTTCCGACGTGACACCGCCGGCGACGGTGAACCACAGCGGGCTCGCAGTTCCGGCGGCCGTCCCGAGGGCGGATTTGTCCCCTGTTGTCCAGGATGACGGTCCGCCGCAGCAGTCTCCCGGCGTCCATCCCGCCGCTCTGCCTCCCACCGCCGCCGGGCCGGGCTCCGCCCCGACTTCCGCCGGAACAATCCCCTGGCCCACCGCCGAAATCCCCACGACCGCGAGCACCGCCGCCGCCCGTCCCCACTTGCCACCGACCATGCCGCTCATGCTGCCCGCCGCCTCGGCCCGGAACAACAGCCGAACGGCGGGAACCGTCTTGCCCTCTCCGCGCGGCTCCGGCACTCCCACCCGATGGAGTGACCGCGGAGGCCCGGAAACTGTCGTACCCGGATGATCTCCTAGTTCCCGAAGCGGCACCCGTCCCCGGGCCCGCACCGAACGGAGGAGCGCGCCATGGCCGGAGAGACCGTCCGCGCTGTGCTGGGAAACCTGGCCGCAGGCTCGGAGCTCGCCTTCACTCGGGTCTCGTCCCGCGGCATCTCGGAGACCAGTCCTTCGCCATTCCGACTTGCGGAGAGCAGCCCGTCGTTCTCCCGCATCCGGACCTCGCTCAGACCCAGGCAGAGGCTCAAGACGCACGGCTGCGGGGCGCCCTTGTTCGACCGTGTTCATTTCCGAATGCGCCACCACTGTCGCTACACGAAAAACGATTGATTCGAATCGATCCTCAGAGTCGTCGCCACGCACTTGGCGGCACGAGATCAGGGAGCTTGATCATGGCTGGAGAAACTGTCATCACGGTAGTCGGGAATCTGACTTCAGACCCCGAACTCCGCTTCACCCCGTCCGGAGCGGCGGTCGCGAACTTCACCGTCGCGTCGACGCCGCGCACGCTCGACCGGGAGTCCGGCGAGTGGAAGGACGGCGAGGCGCTGTTCCTCAGGTGCAGCGTCTGGCGTCAGGCAGCGGAAAATGTCGCGGAGAGCCTCACGCGAGGGGCGAGGGTCCTGGTCACCGGACGTTTGGTGCAGCGCTCCTTCGAAACCAAGGAGGGCGAGAAACGCACCGTGGTCGAACTGCAAGTGGACGAGATCGGTCCGTCGCTGCGGTATGCCACCGCCAAGGTCACCAAGGCCAGCCGGAGCAGCGGCGAAACAAGCGGACCGAGCGCGGATGGCTGGGGCGCCGCACCCGTTGCGGCCGGAATCGGTGCGGGTGAGGAGCCGCCATTCTGATCGTCTTGAAGGCGTCGCCGACCGGTCGTCGTGATGGTGTCGCCGAGCAGACGCCCTGATGGTGTCGCCGACCAGGACACACCTGATCGGCGACAGGACCGAGCGACATGTCCGCGACCGGGGTTGACCTCCCGCGGCGGGCCTGCCGCCGAAACGGCGTCGCCCAACCGGCCGATGAGCCCGAACCCGTCGCGCTCATCGGCCGCCGGGCAGCGCTGCGTCCGCTCGGGGCCGCCGACTGCGGGGATGGCCGTGCCTTGCCCTGACCATGCCCTTGGCCCAGAGCCTGGCCTTCGCCTTGGTCTTCACCCTCGCCCTCGCCTTAGCCCTGGCCCTGGCCCTGGCCCTTGCCCTTGCCCTTGCCCTTGCCCTGGCCTTCGCCATCGCCTTGGCCTTGGCCTTGGCCTTGGCCTTGGCCTTGGCCTTGGCCTTGGCCTTGGCCTTGGCAATCGCATTGCCCTTCGCCATCGCCCGGCCTTCGCCCTGGTCCTGACCCCTGGCCCTTCGCCCTCGCATTGCCCTTCGCCCTCGCCTTGGCCTTGACCCTGGCCTTGACCCTGGCTTTGGCTTTGGCTTTGGCGAGGAACTTTCCGCTCGGCCAACACGCGCCGAGGCCAACCCCATGGTCCGGGATGGTCGGCTCGGTGCCAGCCCTGGACGGCTGCATACTCAGTCCTGGCCACCTCGGACACCGGGCCAGGTGCGGCAGGAAGTGTTCATCCCGTCGCGCGACGCGGAGGCACAGGGAGTCCGGAACCCGGTCCGGCGTGGTCATCGGGAGCCGAAGCCACACCTCCTCAGTGGTCTGGTCCTTTTGCCAGGTAGGTCCATACCACTGAGCCCACATACGACGATCGGCCCTGCCCGGCCGGGAATCCCGCGGGTAGCTTCTGCGGGCATGCCCGCATCTCGCCGGACCAAGGCCGGAAGCACAGTCCTCGCCGCGATTTCCGTACTGCTGGCTCCGATGTCCGCGCCAGCCGCCCAGGCCGTACCCGCCAGGCACGCCAGCGTCGGCATCGGTGTGCAGGACGAATGCAGCACCCCGTCGATCAACCGGCTGCAGAAGTGGCTGGCCAGCGGCGAAGGCACGACCCTCCCGCCCACCGGCAGTCTGCTCGTCCCGGAGGGCGACCGCTACGCGGCGAAGATCGTCTTCCAAAACAACGAATGGCACGTCGCCGTGGTCTGGCTGGGCAACCAGTTCGACGCCCAGGCCGACCTCAGCCATTCCGCCGGATTTTGGCTGACCTACCGCGCCGACGACGACTTTTACGTCCAGCTGCGCCCCGCCTCCCACTGGAGCGGCGGCGACAAATGGCTCACCCGCATCCCCGCGACCGGTGGGCAGCTGGTGCGCAAGTTCATCCCGTTCGACCCCGACTCCTGGACCTGGCTGCCCGAACTGGGCCAGCCGCAGTACTCGTTCGCCTCCGCGCTGGCTGAGGCTCGAGGCCTGGTCTTCGTCGGCAAGACCCCCAACGCCCTCGACTTCCGCGAACTTCTCATCGACGGCTACCAGCCGCCCTGCCTCTGACCCCGGCCGGTCCCGAGCACCCGAGTTCGTCGAGACCTGACGGGTCCGCCACCCCTCGCTTACGGCCCTTGGCCGCACAACAGGAATCCCGAGCGCACAGCCGGCACGGTCGGGTGTTCGGCCGGGCGGCCGGGCGTTCAGGCGGGTGTTCGGGCGTGCGGCCGGACGTTCTGGCGTGCAGCCGAGCGGAGGTTCGGGCGCACGGCCGGTGGCCGGGCGGGGGTTCGGGCGCACGGCCAGTGGCCGGGCGGGGGCTCGGGCGTGCAGCCGAGCGACCCCCTCCGCCAACGACCCGGTGACCTTCAAGCACGCCTTCAACACCAGCCGCCGTAGCCGCCCGGCCCGCGACCGCCACTAATTCTGCACAGCCGGCCGGATCGTGATGTCTCCGATCTCCACCTCGTCCGGCTGCTCGATCGCGAACGCGATCGCCCGCGCCACCGCCGCCGGGTCGAGTGCGAACTGCTCGAACCGGCGCCGGACCTGCTCCCGCTCCTCCGGATCGTCGATCGAATCCGCCAGCTCAGTCCGGACGAACCCGGGCGAGACCGTCGTCGTCCGGAGAACCCCGTCCGTGGACTCTTGCCTCAGCGCCTCCAGGATCGTCCGCGCGGCATTCTTCGTCCCCGCGTACACCGCCTGTCCGGGCACGATCTTCAATCCGGACGTCGACACCGTCGTCACCAGATGACCCCGCCCCTGCTGACGAAAAACCGGCAGCGCGGCCGCGATCCCGTGCAGCACCCCGCGAACGTTCACGTCGATCATCGCCGACCATCCGTCGACATCCACGTCCGCCACCGGCCCCAACTTGGCGATCCCGGCGTTGCCGACCAGCACGTCGAGCCGGCCGAACTCCTCGACGGCTCGCTGCACGAGCCGGTCCAGGTCCGCGCGCTGGGTCACGTCGGTGACGCACGCGAGCGCGCGACCGCCGTCGTCGCGGATTTCCTTCACCAGCGCGTCGAGCCGATCCCCGCGGCGCGCACCGAGGACCACCGCCGCGCCCCGTTCGGCGAGCAGCCGAGCGGTCGCCTCGCCGATTCCGCTGCTCGCCCCGGTGATCGCGACGACTTTCCCTGCCAGAACGGACATTCCCCAACCCCTGACACCTATACGGACACGTGTCCGCATAGTTTACCGGACACGTGTCCGCATAAGCGAGCAGCATGGCGGCGTCAACATCGGCTGGTGTGCAGTCAAGGAAGCGTGAGCGCCGCCGAAATCCCGCTCCGTACCAGGCCATGCTCGAACGCGAGACGACCAACGGAGAAAGGCCCACCAAGGTGAGCGACCTAGCTGCCGCACTGCTGCTGATCGGCGTGTTCCTCGCGCTGGCCATGACTCTGCGCACCGTCCAGCGCCGCTGGACCCGCGATCAGCAGCAGTGCTCGCCCCGCCAGGCCTCGAGCCCCTCGCGGACCGCGACCGCCGCGATCGCCAATGCCGCGACCGGATCCGCCCAGTACCAGCCGAACAACGCGTTCGCCAGCAGCCCGGCCAACAGGACGCCGGAAAGGTAAGTACAGAGGAGCGTCTGCTTCGAGTCGGCGACCGCGCTCGCGGAGCCAAGTTCCCGCCCGGTCCGGCGCTGGGCGCCGGAAAGCACGGGCATCACGACCAAAGACACCGCGGCAAGCACGATTCCGACCGTCGAGTGCGAAGCCTCATCGCCGAACAGCGACCGCACCGAATCGACCGCGACATAGGCAGCCAGCAAGAAAAACGACACCGCGATCACGCGCAGCGCAGCCCGCTCCCGACGCTCCGGGTCCGCACTGGCGAACTGCCAAGCGACCGCCACCGCCGACAGCACCTCGGCCACCGAGTCGAGTCCAAACGCGACAAGCGCCGACGAGGACGCAACCGTCCCGGCCGACACGGCGACGATCGCCTCGGCCACGTTGTACGTGATCGTCCCGGCGACCAGCCACCGCACGCGACGACGCAAGACCGCTCGCCGCGCGGCATCCATCGGACGCGACTGACCCGAAGCACAGCAACTGTCCGGCCCGAGCGACAAAGTCTCGCCGACCGGCGGGCCCGCACGACGGTCCGGACAGGGCTCAGTCATCGCACGCGTCCGTCGGCGCGACAGCCAAAACCACCTGCGTCAACTCAGTCAACGCGTGCGCGAGATGCGGATCGGCGATCGAGTACCGGACCTGCCGACCCTCGTACGTGGCGATCACCAGGCCGCACCCGCGCAGGCACGCGAGATGGTTCGAGACGTTCGACCTGCTCAGCCCCAGCTCCGCGGCCAGCTGCGCCGGATACACGACCCCGTCGAGCACCGCCACCAGGATCCGGCAGCGCGTCGGGTCGGCCAGCGCCCGGCCGAGCCGGGCGAGCGCCAGTTCGCGAGTCTCAGATGTCAGCACAGCCGCAACAGTACAGCGAATGCTGAATCAAATACACTGGCGAAGTGGACAACCTCCTCGGCGACTTCCTCCGCGCCCGACGAGAGCGGGTCGCCCCGGCCGACGTAGGGCTGCCGGACAACGGACGACGCCGCGTGAGAGGACTGCGCCGCGAGGAACTCGCGCTCCTGGCGGGAATCAGCAGCGACTACTACATCCGGCTGGAACAGGGCCGCGACCAGAATCCGTCAGCACAGGTGCTCGACGCGCTGGCCCGGGCACTCGGCCTCGACGAAGCGTCCCGCCGGCACCTGCATCAGCTCGCGGGCCCGCCCCCGCCCGGCCAAGCCGAGCCGCAGGCGCCCGCGAGCATCGTCGAGCTCATCTCCACTTGGGCGACGAACCCGGCCTACGTCCAGGACCGGCTCACCAACGTCCTCGCCGCGAATCCCATCGCCGCAGCGGTTTCGCCGAACTACGCGGTCGGCCGGAACCTGCTCCGCGCGATTTTCCTCGACCCGGCCGAGCGGGAACTGCGCCGCGACTGGGACCAGATGGCGGCCGACGGCGTCGCCGGCCTGCGCGCCGCACTCGGCCCCGACATCGCCGACCCCGCGGCGGCCGAACTCATCGCCGGCCTCACCGCCAGCAGCAGCCAGTTCCGGGAGCTCTGGGCCCAGCACGACGTCAAACCGCGCACCGGACACCTCGTCCGCTTCCGCCACCCCGCTGTCGGGAACCTGGATCTGCACAGCGACAAACTCGACATCCCGGGCCCGGCACCCCTGCAACTCGTGGTCTTCCACGCGACACCCGGCACGCGCGACGCCGAAGCACTCGCCTCCCTGGCAGACCTGGCTCCCGCGCGATAGAAACCGGGCCGGAGCACGCCTGCCCCGGCCCGGTTCCCGTTCAGTCGGCCGCTTCGAACTCGCGCACCGCGTCCAGTGCGGCGCCCATCGCGGCGTTGCCCTCGCGTTCGATCATGATCTCGACCAGCACCGGCCGCCGGGTGCGTTCGGCTTCCTTCCGAGCCCATTCGAGCGACGACCGGATCTCGCCCGGGTCCTCGACGCGCGTGCCCGAGCAGCCGTAGGCCTCCATGATCTTCACGGTGTCCGTGCCGTGGACGTCGTAGTGGATGTCGACCTGGTAGTTCATCTCGTACGGCAGTTCGGACTGGCGGATCAGACCCAGGTACTCGTTGTTGAGCATGACGAGCACGAACCCGACGTCGTACTGCGCGGCGACCGCCAGCTCCTCCACCAGGAACTGGAACGAGTAGTCGCCGACCACGCCGACGACCTCCGCGTCCGGACGGGCCTTCTTCACGCCGATCGCGGCCGGGATCTCCCAGCCGAGCGGACCGGCCTGGCCGCACACCTGGTAGTGCCGCGGCAGGTGCGCGCGCTGGAACTGCCCGGACCAGATCTGGTACAGCCCGATCGCCGTCACGAAATACGTCTCGGGTCCGTAGAACTCGTTGAGTTCCTTGAACACCCGCGGCGCCTTGATCGGCGTGCAGTCGAAGTCCTCCTTGCGCGGCAGTTCCGCCTTGAGGTCGCCGAGCCGCTTGACCCACGCGCGGTCGCGGGCGGGTGCCTCGCGCGCGTCGAGCGCGGCCAGCAGCGCCTCCAGGAACTCCCGCGTGTCGGAAACGACGCCGAGGTCCGGGCCGAACACCTTGCCCAGCTGCGTGGGCTCGATGTCGACGTGGATGAACTTCCGGTCGCCGCGGTAGACCGACAGCTCGCCGGTGTGCCGGTCGCCGAACCGCGCACCCAGCGCCAGGACCAGGTCGGACTCCAGGAACGCGGCATTGGCCCAGCGCTGCGACGTCTGGATGCCCGCCATGCCGGCGAAGAGCTCGTGGTCCTCCGGGAAACTTCCCTTGCCCATCAGCGTGACGCCGACCGGGACGCCGAGCCGCTCCGCCAGCCGCCGCAACGGTTCGTGCGCTTCGCCGAGCACGACGCCGCCACCTGCCAGGAGCAGCGGGCGTTCAGCGGCGAGCAGCATGTCCAGCGCCCGCTCGACCCGCGCCGGTGACGGTTTGACCGTGCTGACCGGCAGCGCCGAATCAATCGACGAATCCCACTCGATCGTCTGCTTCTGCACGTCGATCGGGAGGTCGATGAGGACCGGGCCGGGACGTCCGGACCGCGCGATCCGGAACGCCTCGCGGAAGATCCACGGCAGCTGCGCGGCCTCCTTCACCTGGACCGCCCACTTCGTGACCGGCCGCGCGATCTCGACGATGTCGACCGCCTGGAACGCTTCCTGGTGCAGTTTGGTCGTCGCGGCCTGCCCGGTGATGCACAGGATCGGGACGGAATCCGCGTGCGCGGTGTAGAGGCCGGTGATCATGTTGGTGCCGGCCGGACCGGACGTGCCGATCGCGACGCCGACGTTGCCGGTGGTGCGCGCCCAGCCATCGGCCATGTGCGTCGCGCCCTCTTCGTGGCGGACCACCAGATGGTCGATGCCGCGGCCTTGCATCGCGTCGTACAGCGGCAGGATCGCCGCTCCTGGGCAGCCGAAGGCGACGTCGATTCCTTCGTCGACCAGCACGTCGACGACTGCCTGCATAGCGGGGACCCGGGCCATGGTCAAACCTCCTCGGACGAGCGACCGGACAGTTCTTCGACGACCTTCAGCAGCGCGGAGTGGTCCAGCGAGCCGTAGCCCATCGCCCGCCCGGCCGCGACCAGCTGCGCGACCAGGCCGGTCAGCGGCAGCGCCACGTCGGACTGCCGGGCCGCGGCCAGCGCGATGCCCATGTCCTTGTGGTGCAGGTCGATCCGGAAGCCCGGCTCGAACTGCCGCGCGACCATCGACTTCCGCTTCAGTTCCAGGATCCGGCTGCCGGCGAGACCGCCCGCCAGCACGTCGAGCCCGGTGCCCGCGTCCACTCCGGACGCTTCCAGCAGCACGATCGCCTCGGCGACCAGCGCGTACGTCCCGCCGACCACCAGCTGGTTGGCCGCCTTCACGACCTGGCCCGCGCCGTGCGGCCCGACGTGCACCACGGTCTTGCCGAGCGTGTCGAAAACCGGCTTCGCCGCGGCGAAATCGGCCTCGTCGCCACCGACCATAATGGACAGAGCGGCCTGCTCGGCTCCGGCTTGGCCGCCGGACACCGGAGCGTCCAGCACGCGGATTCCCTTGGCCGCACCGGCTTTCGCGACCTCGATCGACGTCTCCGGCCGGATGGTGCTCATGTCGGCCAGCAGCGTGCCGGGCGCGATCGTGTCCAGCACGCCGCCCGGGGCGAGCACGACCTGCTCGACCTGCGGGTGGTTCGGCAGCATGGTGATGACGACCTCGGCCCCGGACACCGCGTCGGCGACGTCCTTCGCCGCGCGTCCGCCGGCGGCCTCCAGTTTGGCCAGCGCGTCGGCGTTGAGGTCGAACCCGCTCACCTCGTGTCCGGCGGCGGCCAGGTGCGCGGCCATCGGCGTGCCCATCACGCCCAGTCCGATGAACCCGATCCTGCTCATCAGTTTCCCCTTCGCTCGTACGGCAGCCAGGCCAGCGAGTCCACAGTGGATCCGTCCGGTTTGTACTCGATGCCCACTTCTCCGGCGTAGCCGGCCGCCTGCAGTTTTTCCAGATGTCCTTCGAGATCCAGCTCCCCCGTGCCCGGCTGGTGCCGGCCCGGCGCGTCGGCGATCTGCACGTGCCCGGTGCGCGGGGTGTAGCGGGCGATCACGGTGTCGAGGTCGTCGCCGTTGACCGCCAGGTGGTAGAGGTCCGCGAGCAGCCGGACGTTGTCCAGGCCCAGCTCGTCGAGCACCGCGACCGCGTCGGCCGCGGTCTTCAGCGGGTACGCCGGGGTGCCGGACAGCGGTTCGAGCACCAGCTGCGCGCCGATGCCGTCGGCCGCCTTCGCCGCGGTCGCGAGGTGCGTGCGGGCCAGATCGTCCTGTTCGGACGGTGCGATCCCGTCGATCCGGTTGCCGTACAGCGCGTTGAAGCTGCGGCAGCCGAGCCGTTCGGCAAGCCCGAGCGCGATCGTCAGGCTCGTCGCGAACTCCGCCTCGCGGCCGACCCACGACACGAGCCCGCGCTCGCCCGCGGCCATGTCGCCCGCGTAGAAGTTCAGCCCGGTCAGCTGGACGCCCGCCTGCTCGATCGACCGCGCGAACCGGTCGACCTCCTCCCCGGACGGGTCGGCGCCGTCGAACGGCCACCAGTACTCCACCCGCGTGAAGCCCGCTGCCCGAGCGGCCTGCGCGCGCTCGAGCAGCGGGAGTTCCGTGAACAGGATCGACAGGTTGGCGGTGTAGGGCAGCGAGTGCCGCTCCCCGGCGGGACCGGTCATGAGTACCTCGGCTCCTCACATCTCGATCAGCTAATTTCGCTTTGTGGAAGTTTTCTTCCGTAGTTCGAGAATAGCTGGACGCGGAGGCTCCGGTCAACGGGAAGCGGGCAGGTTTCCTCGCGGCAGGAGGGCAGCAAGATCCATCGCGGCTTCGCCTGCCTCGAATGCCGCGGCCTGGACACGCCCTGCCCGACAGTCGCGCGGCGAGGCGTGAATCTAATTTGGACTGTCCACAGTGTTGTGCTCCACAGTGGACGATTGCGTGCTTTTCGTTTCAGCCGAACGGAATCGCCGTCGCCGTGCGATTGAGCAACGAGATCGCGGCGTGCACGTGCCGCAAGGCGGGAGCATCGACGCCGGTGAGCTCCGCGACTTCCACGACCGCACCGATGATCGCGTCGATCTCCAGCGGTTTGCCCGCTTCCAAGTCCTGCAGCATGGACGTCTTGTGGTGCCCGACGCGCCACGCGCCGTCGATCCGCTTCTCGACCGAGACCTGCGGGTCCGCGCCCGCGGCACGGGCGATCGCGAGGGTTTCGGCCATCATCGTCGCGACGAGCGCGCGCGTTTCGTCGTGCTCGCACATCTGCGCCATGGTCGCCCGGGTGAGCGCGGAAAGCGGGTTGAACGCGACGTTGCCCATCAGCTTGACCCAGATGTCGTCGCGCAGCCGCGGCTCGACCGGCGCCTTGAGCCCGCCCGCGACCATCGCGTCGGCGAGGTTCCGGCAGCGGACGGAGATTTCCCCGGACGGTTCGCCGAGGGAAAACCGCGTGCCCTCGAGATGCCGGATGACGCCCGGCTCCTCGATGACGGTCGAGCAGTAGACGACACAGCCGATCGCCCGCTCGACGGCGAGCACCCGACTGGTCGCCCCGCCCGGATCGACCGCTTCGACGCGGTGCCCGGCCAGCGGATGACCGGTCAGCCCGTGGAAGTACCACCACGGAATGCCGTTCTGCGCCGCGACGAGCGCGGTGTTCTCCCGCAGCAGCGGCTCGAGAAGGGCACCACAGTCCGGGTAGGAATGCGCTTTGAGGCCAAGGAAAACGTAGTCGACCGGCCCGACCTCGCGCGGATCAGACGTCACATGCGGACGCGCGGTGAAGTCGCCGCGAGGGCTCCGGACACGCACCCCGTCCGCCGCCATCGCGGCGAGATGCGCACCGCGGGCGATGAGGTGGACCTCGGTGCCGCCGCGATGGAGGGCCGCGCCGACGTACGCGCCGATCGCTCCTGCGCCCAGAACCGCCACCCGCATGGTTGCCTCCCGGTCGGGATCCTGCCGATGTTAGATTGCATACAGTATCCCGTTTGGTGACTGCGAAGCTAGGCTCTGGTCATCGGAAGCGGCGATGACGAACTGCGGTGTCGGCCAGGTTGGCCCGCCCGTCTCGGCCAGGTCAGCCCGCGGCTAGGCAGCTGGCGATGACGGTGCCGGAGGGGTCTCGTGCGTGGCGACGCGGGAACGAACGCCCCATGCCGACCGCAGTCACGGCCCCGGCACTGGCTGGAGTTCCTCGCCGCGCGGCACCGCGTACCGAGCCGTGGCCGAGGTCAGACCTCGCGCACCGACTCCGCGACGAACCCGGTCAGCACCAGCCGCGCGGTGCATCGGGTCTGTCCGGAGGCCGTCGAAACCGTCCGGCGCACCGCTACCTCGTACCGCCGTCCGCCCGCATTCACCAGCACGTTTCGGGTGTCGCCCAGGGATTCCTCCGCCACGGCCAGCACCGCGTCGAGGCCACGCAAGCCTGTACGTCCGCGGATCTCGATCTCGGCGAACTGCGACCACGCGCTCTCCGCCGAGGTGCGGCCGCGCAGGTTCTCCAGCCGGACGTTGCCGCTGAGTGCTTCCTTCGCGGCCAGTTCGGCGTCGGGCACCGCGAGGCTGCCGTGGAGACAGCCGTCGGGCACGGTCAGGAGGTTGCCTGCCCACCGGTCCCCGCCGACGTGGCTGACTTCCCACACCCGCCCGGGATGGTTTTGCGCCAGGCTGGTCGCCAGCGGACGGCCGAAAACCGCGCAGCACATGTCCTTGCTGCCGTGGGTGCACACGAGAAAGAGCGGGCCGGACACCGGTTCGCCGTGCCCGCGGCGTCCGGCGGCGACGGCTTCGAGGTCGAGATGAGCGAGTTCGGCCAGGTCAGCGATGTCGAGCCGTTCCGTCCAGCGGTTGCCGGGCAGTCCGCTGGCGACATACACCGTGCGCGGTGCACCGGGCGCCCGCACGTGGCGACCCGGCTTCCGGATCAGCAACGGACGCAGGCCGGCGGCACGCGCCGCGTCGAGACGTTCGGGGGAAAACACGCTGGCCAGCACGTCTTCGAGCGCGTCCGGGCCCCACGAACCCGGCTGCTCGACCAGCAACCAGGACGTCATGCGCGCGGCCGTCCCGGCGGGCTCGCCACCGAGCTCCCGCGTCAGGGCGGCGCATCCGGGCGCGGCATTCCGGCCCGGGAAGCAGATCCCCGGACCCGAGTGCGGCACGTCGCGCTTAGGCATGCCTAAGTATAGCTGACCGCGCGCGGTGCCCTTTCGCCCCGACCCGTCCCTGTCGCGCTACGTCACTCGATCGGGCGCTGGTCGCCGGGCCCTCGGCTCAACCCAGGCCGACGCCGTCGACGATCAGCACGCCCAGAAACGCGCGCATCGTCCAAGGATGCCCGGCGAAGACCTCACGCAGGCCCGGACTGCGGGGCGAGCCCAAAGAGCTGCCCGCGCCATCGCTGGGACCCCGACGTCAAGCCCATAGCCACAAGACCCCGCAGCACCAGCAACCCAAGTCAAGCCAGAGCCACTACGCCCTGCGCCACCAACTGACGCAAGAGCGCTCGGACACGCCCGGCGAGGCCTCAAGTCAAGCCCGAGCCACCAGCCCCTGCACCACCAGCTCACGCAAGAGCGCCCGCACTGTCTCCGGAGGCACCCCAGGCGCCGCGTCGACCAGCACCTTGAACGGCTGCGGGCCGCATCCGAGCAGCGCGGCGAGCACCGGTCGCGCCGCTTCGGCGAAGACCAGCCGCTTCCCCGCCCCGACCAGGGCTACCGTGCCCTCGTCGTCGACCAGCGCGGCGCGCGGGACGAGCAACCGGACCTCGAAATCGTCGTCCGGCGGCAGCAGGTCCGCGGTCGCCGCCCACGGCAGGCCGATGCGGGTCTGGGCCGGAGCCTGGGCGTCGCGGTCGGCGAGGAACCGGTCGACCACGTCGCCCGCGGCTACCTCAGCGAGTCGACGGCGGAGCGCTCCGGCCCGCTCGGCCCGCGCCTCCGGACCCGCGAACCGCGGCAGATCGGCACGGAACAGTTCGTCGGACCGCAGCTGGTCGGCCAGCCACGCGACAAGGTCCACGCCGGTGGCGGCGTTGAACCCGATCGTCAGGTGCAGCGACTCCTCGCCGACGGCGGACACGTCGTGCCAGTGTCCGCGCGGCAGATAGAGGACGTCGCCGTCTTCCAGCAGGAAGTCGTCGTGCGGCTCGCCTTCCGGGCGTTCCGGCAGTTCGACGTCCCGCTGCAGCGGCGCACGCCGGGTGACCCCGTGCAAGCGCCACCGCTTCCGCCCGGAAAGCTGGATGATGAACGCGTCGTGGTCGTCCCAGTGCACGTCGAAGCCGTGCGTAGTGCCCCAGCCCGCGTACAGGTTGACCTGGATCCGCTCGCGAAGGTCATGTTCGAGTTGGGTCGCCAGCTCGCCGACTTCGCCGACCAGTTCGTTGACCGAGTCGAGCACGAGCGTCGCGCCGGAGCGCAGGTGTTCGGCGAACGGAGCCGGCAGCACGCGCGGGACCAGGCCGTTGCGGCGGGTCGACACCATTTCGGTGTAGGTGTGCGCGGGGACGACGTCGCCGTCGAGCGCGAGCCGCAGCCGCGGGAACTCCAGCCGGTGCTGGCGCAGCACGCGGTCCAGCTCCGGCCACGGGAGCAGCGACGCGAACCGCCCCTTCTCCCCCGGGAACCGCCGCGGCTCCTTGCCGAGGACCTCGGTGAAGAACTGGCCGGCCTCGAGCGGTGCCACGAGGCCGGCCAGTCCGGGAATCTCCGTCATGGAGCGGGACAACGGCTAGTCGTTGCCGTCGTTGTCGGCCACGGCGCCGTTGGCCTTGCCGCGGTCCACGGCGGCGGTCAGCGGTTCCACGCTCAGCAGCAGACCGCTGGCGGCCGTGTCGGTGTCGGTTGTCATGCGTTCTTGAGCCATCCGGACCTCGCAACGTCGACGACTGGGCGCGCCTCACGCTACGGGACATCGCCGGGACGGACATCGGTCATTTGAGTAATCTTCGCCGCGCCGATGATCACTCTCGGCCGAACCGGCTGTTCAGAGAGTCCACCGGTAGCCGTGGTCGAGACGGCCGCGGCAGGTCGGCGGCAGCAGCTACTCCCACCAGGCCGCCTTCGCGGCGGCTGCCGTCCGCGAACCCACCCAGTGCAACGACCCGCCACCCCACCTCCGGGGGAAGGTCGCATCCACTATCCGGAAGCCTGGGATTTTGCATACCAAAACCTGTATCCTGAAAACTGAGTTCCTCGAATCCCGCCGCTGATCCCGCCCGAGGTGCACCGTGACCGAGTCCGTTTCTCCCCTGCCCGAACGCGGGCCCACCGGCCGCCGGACGGCCAAGGGGTCGCTCGCCGGCAAGAGCGCCAACCGGGTGGAGCGGCCGGCGCCGCTGCGGCAGGTCGTGTACGACGCGCTCGCCGAGCTGATCATCAACCGCACGCTCGAGCCCGGGCAGCATCTGGTCGAAGCCGATCTGGCCGAGTACCTGGGCGTCAGCCGCCAGCCGGTGCGCGAGGCGCTGCAGCGGCTGCAGAGCGAAGGCTGGGTCGACCTCCGGCCGGCGCAGGGCGCGTTCGTGCACCTGCCCACCGACGAGGAAGCCGACCAGCTGCTCGGCGTCCGGGCGGTGCTGGAGACCCACTCCGCGCGGCTGGCCGCGGCGTGCGCAACCGACGAGGACATCAAGCGGCTCTGGGAGCTGCAGGACGTCGGCATGAAGGCCCTGGCCGCCGACGACAGCGAGCGGCTCGTCGCGGCGAACGCCGATCTGCACGCGTACATCACCGAACTGACCGGCAACGCGGTCCTGTCCGAGCTGATCGGATTGGTCGACCGCCGGGTGCGCTGGTACTACACGCCGATCGCCCGGCCTCGCGGACGCGACGCGTGGCAGGAGCACGCCGCGCTGATCGAGGCCATCGCGGCGCACAACGTCGAGAAGGCGGAGAAGATCATGGCGCAGCACACCGAACGCACGCGCCAGGCCTTCCACGAACGGCCGGACGCGCCGGAATAGAGCACAGCAGCCCGGGAGCGACGGGGCGGATGCCAGCCGTCCCGTCGCTCCCGGGCCCGCGGGGGAAACTCAGCTGCCGGCCGCCGGAGCGGTGCGGGCGATCCGCGTGCCCGCCTTTTCCGTCGAGCCGCGGCCGGAACGACCGGGCTGGCGCAGGAACAACGTCATCACCGCGGACAGCAAGGCGATGCACCCGGCCAGCACGTACGCGCCGGTGTAACCCCACGCGGCGATCACTCCCGCCGCCAGACCACCGCCACCGACTCCGCCGACCAGTTTCGCGCTGTAGACGATGCCGTAGTTGGTCGCGTTGTGGTTCTCGCCGAAATAGTCCGGGACCAACGCGGCGAACAGCGGGTAGAACGCGCCGCTGCCGAATCCGGTCAGCACCGCGAACACCATGAACCAGAACAAACTGTGCGACTTGCCGGACCAGAGCACGCCGAATTGGGCTACGGCCGCGATCACCAGCACCCAGAACAACGTCGCCTTGCGGCCGATCCGGTCGGACGCCCAGCCGACGATTCCGCGGCCGACACCGTTCACAATGGCCAGGATTCCCGCCGACGACGCCGCCACGAAGGCGCCGAACTGGCTTTCCTTGGCGAAATCGACCTGGAAATTGATCCCGAACAGCGAGACCCCGCCGATCACCACGAGGGTGACCCACATCAGCGGCAGCATTCCGGTGCGGATCGCCTCCATCGGCGTGAACTGACGCACCGCCGGCGGGTTCTTCGACAGGCTCTTGGCTTTCCCCGCCGCGCTGCCCTTCAGCCACGCGATCGGGTCGACCTCGGCCGGCCACCAGTTCTTCGGCGGGTCCTTGAACAGGAAACCGCACAGTCCGACCACCACGAGCATGTACAGGCCGATCGCGTCGAGCGTGATCGTCACGTTCTCATGGCCGAGAAAAGCGCTGAACAGATAAATGAACGGCACCGAACCGTAG
Source organism: Amycolatopsis echigonensis (assembly GCF_002846615.1). Lineage (NCBI taxonomy): Bacteria > Bacillati > Actinomycetota > Actinomycetes > Pseudonocardiales > Pseudonocardiaceae > Amycolatopsis > Amycolatopsis echigonensis. The sequence continues at coordinate 7,762,323 of NZ_PJMY01000003.1, forward strand.
GCGAACCCGCCGTTCACGAAACCGGTGCGGGCACCGCGTTTCTCCGGATACCACTTCCCGACCATGTTGATGCACGTCGCGTACACCAGTCCGGCGCCGATTCCGCCCAGCACCGAGTACCCGATGAACGCCACCACCAGATTTCCGCTGTGCGCGATGGAGAAGTAGCCGATCCCGGAGCACGCAGCCCCGGCCAGCATCGCCGTTTTCGCCGACACGACGTTCTTCTCGCGCAGCCGCCCGGCCGGGAACGCGACCCCGGCCTGGAACACGGCCCAGATGCTGGCCAGCCAGAACGCGTCCGACAAGGACCAGCCGTATTTCTCTTCGAGCGTTCCTTCGACGGCTCCCCAGCCGTATTCGAAAACGCTCACCGCCATCATGGCCACCCATGGCAGCCAGACCATCCAGCTGCGGGACCGGCCCATCAGGTCCCGGGGGCTCTCCCCGATCCGGTACGTCCGCCCGTTTTCGTCGACGATCTCCTGGTATGTCGGTTGGGCTGCGGTCATGAGAATTCTCTTTCGTCACCGTTGACTTCGGTTCCCGTGCCGGGCTGTCTCCGTTCTTCCCCCGAGCCGGGACGCGACCCCGCGCCCCGGCGTCCCTTCCTCGCCGCACTCCGCTGACCAGCGGTTAGGTGTCGGGCAACGTACGCCTCCCTCCGGACTTGATCAAGAGAGCAGACCCGCCGAACGCGCCCAGCGGTACTTGGCGCCGAGCACCGCGACCGGCTTTTCGGTCGTGTAGGGATAAGCGACGACGCCGTGTGCGTACAGGTGCTCGCTGGCCTGCTCGACCTCGACATCTCCGGACAGCGAAGCCACCACCGGCTTGTGGACGCCTTTCCGCCGGAATTCCTCGACGACGTCCACGACCAGCTCCGCGAACACCATCGGCGGCGTGACGATCGTGTGCCAGTAACCGAGAACCAACGAGTGAATACGATCGTCGGACAGGCCGAGCGCGATGGTGTTCCGATAGGTGGACGGCGGTTCGCCACCGGTGATGTCCACCGGGTTTCCCGCCGCGCCGAACGGCGGGATGTATTCGCGGAACGCGGCGTCGAGGTCGTCGGGGATCCGCATCAGCGTGAGCCCGTTGTCCACGCAGGCGTCCGACAGCAGCACTCCGGAACCGCCCGCACCGGTGATGATCACGACGTTTTCGCCCTTCGGCGTGGGCAGTTTCGGCACGCCTCGCGCGTATTCGAGCAGGTCGTTGAGCCCGGGCGCGCGAATGACGCCGCTTTGGCGCAGGATGTCGTCGTACACCCGGTCGTTGCCGGCCAGTGCGCCGGTGTGCGACCCGGCCGCCTTCGCGCCTTCCGACGTCCGGCCGGCTTTCAGCACCACCACCGGTTTCTTCGCCGACACCCGTTTCGCGGTCTCGGCGAACGCGCGGCCGTCCTTGAGGTCTTCCAGGTGCATGGCGACGAGTTCGGTGTTGTCGTCGTGTTCGAAGAACGTGAGGAGGTCGTCTTCGTCGATGTCGGCTTTGTTTCCGACGCCGACGATCGCGGAGACGCCCATCCCGGCGGAGCGGCTGAAGCCCAGGATCGCCATCCCGATCCCGCCGCTCTGCGAGGACAGCGCGACGCCGCCTTTGACGTCGTACGGGGTGCAGAACGTGGCGGACAGATTCTCCGGCGTGTAGTAGTAGCCGTAGATATTCGGCCCGAGGATCCGCACGCCGTGCTTGCGCGCGATGGCCAGGACTTCGTTCTGCAGCTCGATGTTTCCGGTCTCTCCGAAGCCGGACGGGATCAGGATCGCCCCGGCGACGCCCTTCTCGCCCGCCTCTTCCAGCGCTGCCGGCACGAACTTGGCCGGGATCGCGAAGACAGCCACGTCCACGTCGCCGGGCACGTCCTTGATGCTCGGATACGCCTTGCGGTCGAGGATTTCCGCGGCTTTCGGGTTGATCGGATAGATCTCGCCCGCGTAGCCGCCGTTGACGAGGTTCTTCATCACCGAATTGCCGATCTTGCCGTCCTCGGCGGACGCGCCGATCACCGCGACCGCGGCCGGTTTCATGATCCGGTTCATCGCGGCCAGGATCTCGTCCTGGCCGAATCGCACCGGTTCCGCGGCCGCCGCCGGATCGACGAGGATCCGCACGTCCACCGCGGTCGCCCCGTTTCCGGTGGCGAGCACCGGGTTGAGGTCGACCTCGGCCAGCTGCGGAAAGTCGGTGACCAGGCGCGACAACCGGTGCACGATCCCGGCCAGCGCGGGCTTGTCCACCGCCTCGCTTCCGCGCACTCCATTGAGGATTTCCGCGGCGGCGATACCGTCCACCATGGACAGGGCCTCGTCGGTACTGGTGGGGGCCAGCCGGAACGTGACGTCCTTCAGCACCTCGACCAGAACGCCGCCGAGTCCGAACGCGACAATCTTGCCGAAGCTCGGATCGGTGACCGCGCCGATGATCACCTCCTGTCCGCTCGACAGCATCTGCTGCACCTGTACGCCGGTGATCCGCGCCGATGCGTCGTAAGCCTTGGCGTTAGCCAGAATCGTGGCGTAACCGTCAGCGACTTCCTGTTCGCTGCCGAGGCCGACGAGTACGCCGCCGGCTTCGGTTTTGTGCAGGATGTCCGGCGACACGATCTTCAGCACCACCGGCAGGCCTATTTCCCGGGCCTGCGCCACCGCTTCCTCCGCGGAGGAAGCGAGCCGTTCCTGCGGCGTCGGAATACCGTATGCCTCGCAGACCGCACGACCTTCCGGTGCGGTCAACGCGGAACGGCCTTCTTCGGCTGCTCGCGCCAGGATTTCTTCGACCGCCGCGCGGTCAGTCTCCGTGGTCATCCTCAGATCACGCCCGCCGTGCGCAGCTGCTCGACGTCCGCCGCGCTGTAGCCGAGTTCGCCGAGCACCTCGTCGTTGTGTTCGCCGAGCAACGGAGAACGCTCGACGTCCACCGGAGAATCCGACAGCTTCAACGGGCAGCCGACGGTTTTGAACGCTCCACGCTCCGGATGCGGCACTTCGACCACCGTCCCCAGCTCGGCCAGCGTCTCGTCCTCGATCAGCTCCTTGGTGGACAGAATCGGTCCACAAGGGATGTTGCGGGCATTGAGCAGCTCCATGACCTCCCATTTGGTGCGCTGCTCGGTCCACTCCTCGACCATCGCGAACACCTTGTCCAGTTTGGACAGCCGGGCCTCCGGGGTCGCCCAGTCCGGATCGGCGGCCAGTTCCGGCCGTCCGATCAGCTCGGTCAGCGGAGCCCAGCCGACCGGCTGGACGATGACGTAGATGTAGTCGTTCGGCCCGCCCGGCGCGCAGCGCACCGCCCAGCCCGGCTGGCCGCCGCCGGACGCGTTGCCCGACCGCGGCACCTCGTCGCCGAACCGCTCGTTGGGGTACTCCCCCAGCGGCCCGTGCGCCAGCCGCTGCTGGTCGCGCAGCTTGACCCGGCACAGGTTGAGCACCGCGTCCTGCATCGCGACCTGCACCCGCTGGCCGCGCCCGGTGCTCGTGCGCTGGTACAACGCCGCGAGAATCGCCGCGACGAGGTGGATGCCGGTGCCCGAGTCGCCGATCTGCGCCCCGGTGGCGGTCGGCGGGCCCTGTTCGAAGCCGGTCGTGCTCATCGACCCGCCCATCGCCTGCGCGATCACCTCGTAGGCCTTGAAATTCGCGTACCGGCCGGGCCCGAATCCCTTGATGGACGCGTAGATCAGGCGTTCGTTGATCTCGTGGAGCCGCTCCCAGGGGAACCCGAAGCGGTCCACCACGCCGGGCCCGAAGTTCTCCACCAGGACGTCCACTGAGGACACCAGCTTGGTGAAGACTTCCTTGCCCTGCTCGCTTTTCATGTTGAGCGTGATGCTGCGCTTGTTGGCGTTCAGCATCGTGAAGTACAGGCTGTCCACTCCGGGCAGATCGCGCAGCTGGCCCCGGGTGATGTCGCCGCGGCCGGGGGTTTCGAGCTTCACGACGTCCGCGCCGAGCCAGGCGAGGATCTGGGTCGACGACGGTCCGGATTGGACGTGAGTCATGTCGAGGACGCGGACGCCCTCCAGTGCCTTTCCCATCTTCGGCTCCTCCCGACTACTTGTACATCGTCTGGTTCATGGTTCCGGGGGCGTAGGCGTCCGGGTCGACCCAGACGTTGATCAGCGACGGCTTGCCGGATTCCCGCGCGCGGCGCAGCGCCGGGGCGATGTCCGCCGGGTCGCGGACCTCCTCGCCGTAGCCGCCGAGCATCCGGGCGAACTGGTCGTAGGGCACGTCGCCGAGGGTGTTTCCGACACGCTCGCGGGCCAGGCCGTACTTCTGCGCCTGTCCGTAGCGGATCTGATTCATCGACGAGTTGTTGCCGACGATCCCGACGAACGGCAGGTCGAACCGGACGAGGGTCTCGAAATCCCATCCGGTAAGCGAAAACGCCCCGTCGCCGAAGAGTGCGACGACTTCCTGGTCCGGACGCGCGTGCTTCGCGGCCATCACGAACGGGATGCCGACCCCGAGTGTCCCGAGTGGACCGGGATCCATCCAGTGCCCCGGCGCTTTCGGCTGCACGACCTGGCCGGAGAACGTGACGATGTCGCCGCCGTCGCCGATGTAGATCGAATCCTCGGTCAGGAACTCGTTGATCTCGTGCACCAGCCGGTACGGATGGATCGGGTTCGCGTCGGAATGCTGCTGTGGCAACCGCTTCTGCTTGGCTTTCTCCTCGACCGCGCGCAATTCCTCCAGCCACGGCTTGCGCCCGACCGCCCCGTTGTCCACCCGGCCCGAGGCGGCTTCCGCGACCGCGGCGAGGATCTGTCCCGCGTCGCCGACAAGGCCGAGGTCGATGTCGCGGTTCTTGCCGACGGTGCGGTAGTCGAGGTCGATCTGCACCACTTTCGCGTCCGCGGAAAGCCGTTTGCCGTAACCCATCCGGAAGTCGAACGGCGTGCCGACGATGACGATCACGTCCGCGTGGTCGAACGCGTAACGACGGGAAAGCTGGAAGTGGTGTGGATCGCCCGGCGGCAGAGTTCCCCGGCCGGCGCCGTTCATGTACGCCGGGATGTTCAGCGTGCGCACGAGGTCCGTCGCGGGCTCGGTGGCGCGGGTCGTCCAGACCTGGCTGCCGAGCAGAATGGCCGGTTTCCTGGCGTGCACCAGGAGATCCGCGAGCTTTTCGACGTCGGCCGGATCGCCGGCGTTCCGCGTGGAGGCACGATAGCGGCCGGACTGCGGGACGCGCGCGTTCTCCCGCGGCACCCGCGCGTCGAGAACGTCGCGGGGAATCTCCAAAAAGGACGGTCCGGGCGCACCCGCGAAAGCTTCCCGGAACGCCATCGACACGAGGTCAGCCGCCCGCGCGGTGTGCGGGACGGTGGCCGCGAACTTGGTGATCGGGGTCATCATGTCCACGTGCGGGAGGTCCTGCAACGAGCCCATTTTGTGCTGGCTCAACGCGCCTTGGCCGCCGATCAGCAGCATCGGGCTCTCGGCGCGCAACGCGTTCGCGACGCCGGTGACCGCGTCGGTGGTGCCCGGTCCCGCCGTGACGACCGCGCAGCCGGGACGGCCGGTGATCCGCGCGTACCCGTCGGCCGCGTGCGCCGCGACCTGTTCGTGGCGCACGTCGATGACGCTGATGCCCTCGTCGACGCAGCCGTCGTAGATGTCGATGATGTGGCCGCCGCAGAGGGTGAAGACGGTGTCCACACCCTCCGCTTTCAGGGCTTTCGCGACCAGGTGGCCGCCGGAGATCGTGTCCGCTGACTCCGTCGTCGCGGGCGGGCGCTGGCCCGCGGATCCGCTGTTCTCGCCGGCCTGGTTCCCGGTCTGCCCGCGAGCGTTCGCGCCGGTGTGCTGGCCTGCTTGCCGGCCGGTCGTGGTGGGCGACATGCGCAACTCCTCCTGTCCCGCGCCGGACCTCTCTGACCCGCGCGCTCGTCCCGGTCTGCTCGTGCCTCTCCGCGGCCGCCGGATATGTCGCCGCAGGTCAGCGGCTCGTCGCCGGAAAACTGTAGATTGCATACCGTATGAGGTAGGCATTAGACTTACTCTTCGAGCAGCCCGCTGTCCAGGGCCATCCGCAGGTTTGTCCGACTGGCCGACAGCCGCGCCGGACGTGTCCGGGACCTCAAACGGTGCGGCTGCGGGAGTCCGGCTGGAGCGTGTCCGCGGGCGGATCCAGCCGCGTGGAATCCCCACCGCCGTGTTCGAGCCCCGACTCCACCGCCCCAGCCGGGCCCGCCGACCGAGAAGCACAGGGCAACCGGTCCGCGGAAACCACCGAGATGACCGACCCGAAGATCCGAAGAAAAGATCCGAAGATCCGCTCCCCTGCCTCCGCTAGGAAGGAATTCCGATGGACCTCTTGGAACACCAAGCGCGCGACCTCTTCGCCGCGCACGGCGTGCCGGTTCCCCGCGGCCGCGTCGCCGCGACGCCTGACGAAGCAAGAGCGGCGGCCGTCGACCTTGGCGGCGCGGTGGTGGTCAAGGCACAAGTCAAGACTGGCGGCCGGGGCAAGGCGGGCGGGGTGAAACTCGCGGCCGGGCCGGACGACGCGGCGCGGATCGCGGACGAGATCCTCGGCATGGACCTCAAAGGGCACCGCGTGCATCGCGTCCTCGTGACCGAGGCGAGCGACATCGCCGACGAGTACTACGTCTCGTATCTCCTCGACCGCGCCGACCGGACCTTCCTCGCCATGGCGTCGGCGGCGGGCGGGATGGACATCGAGGAGGTCGCCGCGACCCGCCCGGAGGCGCTGGTCAAGGTGCCGATCGACCTCCGCGTGGGGGTGGATTTGGTGCGGGCGCGCAGGATCGCCGCGGCGGCGCGGCTTCCGGTCGAAGCGGCGGGCGTGCTGGTCCGGTTGTGGGACGTGTTCACCGCCGAGGACGCCACGCTGGTCGAGGTCAATCCGCTCGCCCGCACGCGCGGCGGGGAAATCGTCGCGCTCGACGGGAAGGTCACGCTGGACGACAACGCCGCGTTCCGGCATCCCGGGCACCGGGCGTTCGCGGAGGCGGATACCGGCGATCCGCTGGAGCAGCAGGCGGCCGAGCAGGGCCTCAATTACGTGAAGCTGGACGGCGACATCGGCGTGATCGGCAACGGGGCGGGACTGGTGATGTCCACTCTGGATGTAGTGGCAGCCGCCGCGCAGGACGCGGGAGCGGTCGGGCCGGCGAATTTTCTCGACATCGGAGGCGGGGCGTCCGCCGAAATCATGTCGGCCGGGCTGGGGGTGATTCTCGGGGATCCGGCGGTGCGCAGTGTGTTCGTGAACGTCTTCGGCGGCATCACCGCCTGCGACGCGGTGGCGGACGGCATCGTGAAAGCGCTCGCGCTGCTGGGAGACCGGGCGACGAAACCGTTGGTGGTCCGGCTCGACGGGAACAACGTCGCGGAAGGAAGGCGGATCCTCGACGAGGCAGCGCATCCGCTGGTCACGGTGGTCGCGACGATGGACGACGCCGCGCGCGAGGCGGCCAAGCTCGCGGCCGGGACGGAGGGCTGACCGATGGCGATCTTCCTGGACGGCACCAGCCGGGTCCTCGTTTCTGGCATCACCGGCGCGGAGGGCGCCAAGCACACCCGTCGGATGCTGGCCGCGGGCACGAATGTCGTGGGCGGGGTGAATCCGCGCAAGGCCGGGCACACTGCTTCCTTCGACGGGCACGAGCTGCCGGTCTTCGGCAGCGTCGCCGAGGCGATGGCGGAGACCGGTGCGGACGTAGTGGTCTTGTTCGTGCCGCCGCCGTTCGTGAAGGACGCGGTGCTCGAGGCGGTCGACGCGGGCATCGGGCTCGCGGTGGTGATCACCGAGGGCGTCCCGGTGCACGATTCCGCCGCGTTCTGGGCGCACGCACGCGACAGCCGCACCCGGATCATCGGGCCGAACTGTCCCGGCCTCATCTCCCCCGGGCTGTCGAACGCCGGGATCATCCCCGCCGACATCACCGGCCCGGGACGGATCGGGCTGGTGTCCAAATCCGGAACGCTCACCTACCAGCTCATGCACGAGCTCCGCGACATCGGCTTCTCCAGCTGCATCGGCATCGGCGGCGACCCGGTCATCGGCACCACGCACATCGACGCGGTGGAGGCGTTCGAGAAGGACCCGGACACCGACGTGATCGTGCTGATCGGCGAGATCGGCGGCGACGCGGAGGAGCGCGCGGCGGCGTATGTGCGGGAGAACGTGCGTAAGCCGGTGGTCGGGTACGTCGCGGGATTCACCGCTCCGGAAGGCAAAACGATGGGGCACGCGGGAGCGATCGTGTCCGGGTCGTCCGGGACCGCGGCCGCCAAGAAGGAGGCGCTCGAGGCGGCCGGGATCCGGGTGGGCCGAACCCCCAGCGAAACGGCGCGGCTGGTTCGCGAGGTTCTCGCCGGAACCAGCTGACGCCACGCAAGCCGGTACCGGCGCAGTGCTCCAGGCAGAGTTGTTCGAATCCAGGAGGGCCGATGGACCTGCGGCAGCTGGAAACCGTCGTGGCGGTCGCCGAGGAAGGCGGCTTCACCGCTGCCGCGCGTCGGCTGCACACGGTGCAGTCGACTGTGTCCACTGTGGTCCGGGCGCTCGAACGGGAGCTCGGCACCGAACTGTTCGAGCGCACCACCCACCGCGTCGCGCTGACACTCGCGGGCAAGGCGTTCCTCCCGGCCGCTCGAGCCGCGCTGGAGGCGGCCAGTCACGCTCGGGCGACGGTCGACCGGGCGCGCTGGCAGGTGACCGGGGAGGTCCGGATCGGGGTCATGCCCGGGGCGTGGCCGGAACCGCACCGGGCGCTGAGCGCGTTGCGCCGCGACCATCCTGGCGTGCGAGTGCTGGTGCGGACCGCGCCGCCGCATCAGCTGCGCGAGGCGGTCGTGACGTCCACTGTGGACATCGTGGTGGCGGTCGCCGGCTGCGCCCCGGGCGAGGGATTGGTGAGCCGTCCGGTCCGGCGGGAGGAGATGGTGCTGGTCACCGCGGCGGGCGACGGAGCGGCGGACCGGCCGGTGTCGGCCGCCGAAGCCGCCGGCGCCGCGGTGGTCGATTTCGCGCCGGGATGGGCGATCCGGGAGGCCACCGACCGGACGTTCCAGTCGGCTCGCGTGCGCCGGACCGTCGTGCACGAGGTCACCGACGCGTCCGCCGCGGCGGAACTGGTCCGGCACGATCTCGGCGGGTGCGTGCTGCCGGTGTCCGTCGCCGCGCAGTTCCCCGACCTGACCGGCCGCCGGTTCGCCCGCGGCGGGCCGACGTGGCACATCACGGCGACCCACCCGAACGACCCGCGTCCGGCGGTGGCGGCGGTGTTGCGGCACCTGACCTGAACCGAGACCGGCGAAAGGGCCCGGGCACCCCGGGCAGTGCCGGAGACCACGTCCGAGCGGGTCGGCTCTTACCGTTTTCTCACCCTGGTCAAGCCGCAGGCTCACCGGGCTCGGCAAATGTGGTCTGAGAGATCACCCCTTCCGGAGCCGCCCCATGTCCGCCACCTTCGCGACGCCCCGCCTCGCCCGGAGGCGGCCGCGTCCGGTCCGTGCGTGGTGGCGGGACGCCGCGGGCCTGACCGCCTGGCTGAGCCTGCTGTTCGTGACCGCGCTGTGGGTGTCGGGCCGCGGCGTGCAGCAACTCGGCTCCCCCGCCGGATTCCTCACTTCCGCCGGACGGCTCGCCGGGTTGCTGTCGGCGGACCTGCTCCTGCTGCAAGTGCTCCTGATGGCGCGGGTGCCCTGGGTCGAACGCAGCTACGGCCAGGACGAACTGGCCAGACGCCACCGGCTCGCCGGGTTCTCCTCGATTGTCCTGATGACCGCTCACGTCGTCCTGATCAGCCTCGGGTACGCCGCGACCGACCGGTGGGGCTTGATCGCCGAAGTCTGGTCGCTGGTCACCACGTACCCCGGAATGCTCCTGGCGACCGCGGGAACCGCCGCGCTGGTCATGGTCGCGGCTACCTCGGTGCGCGCGGCACGGCGCCGGATGCGGTACGAATCGTGGCACCTGCTGCACCTCTACGCCTACCTCGGCGCCGGTCTCGCGCTGCCGCACCAGCTGTGGACCGGAGCCGACTTCACCGCCTCGCCGGTCGCGACCGTTTTCTGGTGGACCGCGTACGCCGCGGCGGCTGGCGCGGTGCTGGTATTCCGGCTCGGGCGGCCGGTGTGGCTCAACGCGCGCCACCGGCTTGTCGTCGAGCGGGTCGTGCGCGAGGGCCCCGGCGTCGTCTCGGTCTACCTGCGCGGCCGCCGCCTCGACCGGCTTCCGGTGTCGGCGGGCCAGTTCTTCGTCTGGCGGTTCTTCCCGGGCCCGGGCTGGACCCGCGGCAAACCGTTCTCCCTCTCGGCGGCGCCGGGCCGCGACCAGTTGCGGATCACCGCCAAAGACCTCGGCCCGGGCAGCCGCCGCCTGGCCGCCCTGACGCCCGGGACCCGCGCCCTGTTCGAAGGCCCGTACGGCAGGCTCACCGGCACTGTCCGAAAAGGACCGAAGCTGGCGATGTTCGCGTCCGGCATCGGGATCACGCCGTTGCGCGCGCTACTGGCGGAGCTGCCCTACCACCCCGGCGGCGCTGTCCTGCTGTACCGGGCCGGGCGGCCGGACGAGCTGCTCTTCCGCCGCGAGCTGGACGATCTGGCCGGCCGCCGGGGCGTCCGGATCCACTACCTGGTCGGCAGGCGTTCCCGCGACCGTTCGTCGTGGCTGCCCGCCGGTTACGCCCCGGCGCCCGACGACGTCGTGCTGCGCGACCTCCTGCCCGACATCGCCGACCGCGACGTCTACGTCTGCGGCCCCGATGCCTGGACCGCCGCGGTGATCGGCAGCGCACGCCGCGCCGGCGTCCCCGCCGAGCGGGTCCATTCCGAACTCTTCGCTTGGTAGGAAAGGACTTCCGATGCGCAGGATCGCTCTCGCGTTCGCCGCGACCGTCTCGGTCGTCGTGCTGTTGTTCAGCTACCGCACCAGCACTGGCACCAGCTCCAGCCCGGCTCCGGCCGCCGCGAGCCGCCCGCTCGGCGGGAACCAGGCGCCGCCGTCCGCCTCCGCCGCACCGGATCCGTCGGCTTCGGCGAAACCGTCGGCCTCCGGCGGAGACGGCACGTTCACCGGTGCCGCCGCCGACACCGACTACGGTCCCGTCCAGGTGCGGATCACCGTCGCCGGCGGCCGCATCACCGACGCCCAAGCCGTCCAGTACCCGCAGGAAAGCGGCCGTGACGTCCGGATCAACTCCTCGGCCGTGCCCGAGCTCAACCAGGAGGTGCTGCGGGCCCAGAGCGCGCAGATCGACGCGGTCAGCGGAGCCACCTACACCTCCGAGGGCTACCAGCAGTCCCTCCAGTCGGCGCTCGACGCCGCCCACCGATGACCGGCGCCGACCCGCAGCGGCGGTCCTGGAGCGAGCCGGTCATGGGCACCCACCTGAGCGTCCACCTGCGAGGCTCGCTCGCCGGCGCGGGCCCGGTCGTCGAAGCGGTGTTCGCGGATCTGCGCCGCGCCGACGAACTGTTCAGCACCTACCGGCCCGACAGCCAGGTCAGCGCGATCCGCCGCCGTGAACTCTCGCCCGCGCAGGCACACCCGTGGGTCGCGGAAGTAGCGGCGCTCTGCGACGAGGCCAGGGAACGCACGGAGGGGTACTTCGACGCGTGGCTGCCCGGCGGGTTCGACCCGTCCGGGATCGTCAAGGGATGGGCGGCCGAGTGCGCCGCCGCCCGTCTCGCGCGGCTGCCCGGCGTCGACTACTACCTCAACGCTGGCGGCGACATCACCGGTCGCGTCGCCACTGCCGGGGGCACGCCGTGGCGCGTCGGCGTCCAGGACCCCGGCCGGCCGGACGCCTTCCTCACTGTCCTCGAACTGCGCGACGGCGGGATCGCGACCTCCGGCTCCGCCGAACGCGGTCCCCACATCCTCGACCCGCACACCGGGAACGCCGCGAGCGAGCTGATCTCCCTGACGGTCACCGGCCCGGCGCTGCTCTGGGCCGACGTGTTCGCCACCGCCGCCTTCGCGCGCGGCGGACCCGACGTCGAACGCTGGGTCGCGGCCCGCGCTCCGGGTTACCGTGTCGCCGCGGTCGTCCGGGCCTGACAACCGGCGCGCGCTGACCGGGCGAAGTCAGTGCACCGCCCGCTGCCTCCCGCCCCAGTGCCGCGCACGGAGGTCGCGCTTGAGAATCTTGCCCGCTCCGGACAGCGGGAGGCTTTCCACGAATTCCACGCTCCGCGGTGTCTTGTACCCGGCGATGCGCTGCTTGCAGAACTCGCGGAGCTCTTCCGCGTCGGCGGTTCGGCCCGCGGCGAGCACGACGACGGCGTGGACGCGTTCGCCGAACTCGCTGTCCGGCACGCCGATGACCGCGCAGGTTTCGACCGCGGGGTGCAGCGCGAGTGCCTTCTCCACTTCGACGGAATAGACGTTTTCGCCGCCGGTGACGATCATGTCCTTGATCCGGTCGACGATGTAGACGTAGCCGTCGTCGTCCATGCGGCCGCCGTCGCCGGTGTGCATCCAGCCGTCCCGGACCGCCTGCGCGGTGGCCTCGGGCTGGTTCCAGTAGCCCAGCATCACGTGCCCTCCGCGCGAAACGACCTCCCCGACCGTGCCGCGCGGCACCTCCTCGCCGTGCTCGTCGACGATCCGGACCTCCGCGTGCGGCGCGGCCCGGCCCGCCGAGAGCCGGCGCCGCGGGTCGTGGTGGTCCTCCGGCAGCAGCAGGGTCGCTACCGGCGACAGCTCGGTCATGCCGTAGGCCTGGACGAAACCGGCATTGGGGAAGAGCGCCATGGCTTTCTTCAACACGGGTTCGGAAATCGGCGAAGCACCGTAGATCAGGTGGCGCACGCCGGAAAGGTCGTAACCGTCGGCGCCCGGATGGCTGACGAGCATCCCGATCATGGTGGGGACCAGCAGCGCGCTGGTCACCTGGCGTTCGCTGAGCGCTGCGAGCACCCCGGCCGGGTCGAACGCGGGCACGATCACGTGCGTGCCGCCGAGCGCGGTCTGCGCGGCCCAGGCCGCGCCGTCGGCGAGATGGAACATCGGGGCGGCGTGCAGCATCCGGCCGCCCGGCTCGCAGAACCGGCCGGTGGCCGTCGAGCCCAGCGCCGAGGTCAGCAGGTTGGCGTGGCTGAGCATGACGCCTTTGGCCGACCCTGTCGTGCCGCCGGTGTAGTAGACGCCGGCCAGCGATCCCCCGCCGCGGCGGGCGTCCTCGATCGGCTCGGCCGCGGCGAGCAGCTGTTCGTAGCCGAGCATGCCCTCGGGCGGTTCCCCGTCGCCGCAGTAGACCACGGTGGCCAGCCCAGGATGTTTCTCGCGCACCGCGGGGACCATCGGGGCGAACTTCTCGTCGACGAACAACACGCGAGCGTCGCACTCGACGAGCGAGCCGCTGATCTCCGGCACCGCCCAGCGGATGTTCACGGGCACGAACACCGCGTCCGCCCACGGAACGGCGAGCAGGAATTCGGCGTAGCGGTCGGAATTCAGCGCGAGGATCGCCACGCGGTCCCCTTGCCGCACCCCCGCCTCGCGAAGCGCGCCGGCGAGCCGGGCGACCCGGTCAGCGGTCTCGGCGAAAGTCCGCTCGCGATCCCCGAAGACTGTCGAAGGAGCGCCGGGAGTTTGCTGCACCGACCTGTGCAGCCCCTGGGTCAAGTACATCTTCGTCGGCTCCGTCCACCGCGTTGTGAACTTCTGCTAGCACACTTCGAGAAACAATGACCCCTTGACACCGCACTGTCAAGGACGCCACTCTTCGAAGTGAATGACGACTAGTCTTAGGCGGGTGGGATGAAAGAACGGGTCCGGGTAGCGGGCGTGGGCATGGCGCCCTTCGCGACGCCCAGCAAGAGCGAGCCTTACGACGTGCTGGCCGAGCGTGCGGTCAAAGCGGCGCTGGCCGACGCCGGGATCGGCCTGGCCTCGATACAGCAGGCCTACGCCGGCTATGTGTACGGCGATTCGACCTGCGGGCAGCACGCGCTGTACCGGGTCGGGATGACCGGCGTGCCGGTGGTGAACGTCAACAACAACTGCTCCACCGGGTCGTCGGCGCTGTTCCTCGCCCGGCAGGCGGTCGCGTCCGGTGCCGCTGATTGCGTGCTGGCCTTCGGGTTCGAGCAGATGCAGCGGGGCGCGCTCAAGGCGCATTGGGACGACCGGCCCGATCCCTTCCATCGCTTCGACCAGGTGCTGGAGAAAGCGCAAGGTCCCGCGGAGGGCGTGCCGATGGCACCCCGGTATTTCGGCGGCGCGGGTGCGGCCTACGCCGAGCGCTACGGCACCGCGCCGGAGACCTTCGCGGCCATCTCGGTCAAGGCGCGCCGGCACGCGGCGAACAACCCGTACGCGGTGTTCCGCGATCCCGTCACGGTCGAGGATGTGCTTGCCGCACCGCACATTTACGGTCCGCTGACCCGGTTGCAATGCTGCCCGCCGACCTGCGGGGCCGCCGCCGCGGTCATCGCCAGCGAGGAATTCGCGCGTGCGCACGGGCTCCGCACCGACGTGGCGATCGCCGCGCAGGCGATGACCACCGACACGGAAAGCTCGTTCGACGGCGACCCGATGAAGCTGGTCGGCTACGACATGGCCAAGGCCGCGGCGCAGCAGGTGTACGAGGCGGCCGGGATCGGGCCGGAGGACATCCGCGTCGCCGAACTGCACGACTGCTTCACTTCCAACGAACTGATCAGCTACGAGGCGCTCGGGCTCACCGGCGAAGGCACCGCGGAGAAGTTCATCGCCGACGGCGACAACACCTACGGCGGCCGCGTGGTCACGAACCCGTCCGGCGGACTGCTGTCCAAGGGACATCCGCTGGGCGCGACCGGACTGGCCCAGTGCGCCGAACTCACCTGGCAGCTGCGCGGCGAGGCGGGACCGCGCCAGGTCGAGGACGTCACCGTGGCTCTGCAGCACAACATCGGGCTCGGCGGGGCCGCGGTCGTGACGCTGTACGAGAAGGCGCGGTGAACATGCCGGTCGACGCATCCGCCAAGGGCCGGTCCCTGCCGCCGGTCGCCATGACCGTCGAGGCCGGGCGGCTCGCGTTCTTCGCCAAGGCGATCGGGCAAGCCGACCCGCGTTCTTCCGCTCCGGACGGCCGGCTGCCAGTGCCGCCCACGTTCCTCTTCGGCATCGAACTGGAGCAGCCCGACCCGTTCGCCTGGCTCGCCGGCCTCGGCGTGGACCTGCGCCACGTGCTGCACGGCGAGCAGTCGTTCACTTACCACTCGATGGCCTACGCCGGCGACACTCTGGTCGCGTCCCCGCGGATCGCCGACATCTACGCGAAAAAGGGCGGAGCGCTGCAGTTCGTGGTCAAACAGACCGCAGTCGCCCGCGACGACGGCACCCCGGTCGCCGATCTCGAGAGCGTCCTCGTCATCCGGGATCCGGAGGCCGCGCGATGACCGGCGGCGTCACGGCGGGGACCGAGCTGCCGCCCCTCGAACTGCCGGAGATCTCCCGGACCGCCCTCGCGCTGTTCGCCGGTGCGTCCGGCGACCACAATCCGATCCACCTCGATCTCGACGTCGCCCGGTCGGCCGGGCTCGAGGACGTCTTCGCCCACGGCATGTTGTCGATGGCCTACCTCGGGCGGCTGCTGACCGGATGGATTCCGCAGGAGCGCCTCCGGTCGTTCCGGGTGCGGTTCGCCGCCGTCACCCCCGTCCGGGGCAAGCCCACCTGCACCGGCCGGGTCGTCTCCGTCGAGGACGGCCTGGCCACGCTCGAACTCGCTGTCACGCTCGCCGACGGCACGACCACGCTCACCGGCGAAGCGATCATCGCTCTCTGAAAGGGAAATCCATGGGCAAGCTGGACGGCAAGACCGCCGTCGTCTCCGGCTCCGGCCGCGGCATCGGCCGGGAAATCGCGCTCAAACTCGCCTCGGAAGGCGCCGCTGTCGTGGTCAACGACCTCGACGACGCTCCGGCCAAGCAGACTGTGGCCGACATCCAGTCCGCGGGCGGCCAGGCAGTGGCGTGCGCGGGCAGCGTTACCGAGGACGGGTTCGCCGAACGGTTCGTGCAGACGGCGACCGATTCCTTCGGCGGCCTGGACATCATCGTGAACAACGCGGGCTACACCTGGGACGCAGTCGTCCAGAAGATGACTGACGAGCAGTGGGACGCGATCCTCGACGTGCACCTCAAGGCACCGTTCAAGATTCTCCGGGCCGCTCAGCCGGTGCTGTCCGCCGCCGTGAAGTCCGCGCGCGCCAAGGGAGAACCGGTCCCGTGCCGCAAGGTCGTCAACATCTCCTCGATCGCCGGGCTGGGCGGCAACGCGGGCCAGGCGAACTACGCCGCCGCGAAAGCCGGCGTAGTCGGGCTGACCAAGACGATGGCCAAGGAATGGGGCCGCTACAACGTCACTGTCAACACTGTCGCGTTCGGACTGATCAAGACCCGGCTGACCGAGGCCCAGGCCGGCGGCGGCAGCACGATCGACGTCGCGGGCCGCGAAATCAAGGTCGGCGTCAACCCCGACCTGCTCGCCACGATGGAACAGCAGATCCCGCTCGGCCGCGCCGGCACCCCGGCCGAAGCCGCCGGCGCGGTGTACCTGCTGTGCACGCCGGAATCCGACTACATCAGCGCGCAGACCCTGATCTGCGGCGGCGGGTTCTTCCTGTGACCATCTTCTTCGGACCGTGACCAGCACGGCGGCGGACCGGGTTCCCGGGTCCGCCGCCCCCGCTGCGATCATGAAAGGAGGCCGCCGGCCGCGCTGATCACCGACCGAGAGGACCGGGCATGACGGCAGCATCCGCCGCCCCCGCCGCGGGGAAGCGACCGCGCAACCGCCGTGCGCTGATCGTCGCCGCCGCCTCCGACCTGTTCGCCCGCGACGGCTACGACCAGACCACGATGAGCGATATCGCCGCGGCGGTCGCCATCGGCCCGTCCGCGGTGTACCGGCATTTCCCCGGTAAACAGCAGCTCCTCGCCGAGGTCGTCACCGCCGGGCTGGAGCCGGCGCAGCAGCTGGTCGACGCGCTCGACCTCCGCGACCGGGCGGCCGCGCTCCCCCGGCTCGCCGCGCTCACCCTCGACCAGCGCCATCTCGGCGTGCTGTGGCAACGCGAAGCCCGGCACCTCGCCGACGACGACCGCGTCCGCCTGCGTACTCAGCTCCGCGGGATCGGCCACGTGCTCGCCGAGCGCGTCCAAGCCGTCCGCCCGGCGCTCGGCCCGGCCGCCGCCGACCTGCTCTCCTGGTCCATGATCGCGGTTCTCTCCAGTCCCGGGTTCCACCGCATCGAGCTGCCGCGCCCCCGGCACGACCGCCTGCTCGCCGATCTGCTGGCGACCGTGCTCGACACCGATCCGCCCGCCGCGTTCACCACCGCCCCGCCCGCGCCGCCGGCAGCCGGGCTCACCCCGGCCTCCCGCCGCGAAGCCCTCCTCAACCAGGCCGTGCGCATGTTCGCCGCGCACGGCTACCGCGAGGTCGGGGTCGAGGACATCGGCGCCGCCGTCGGGATCAGCGGCCCGAGCGTCTACAACCACTACCCCAGCAAACTGGACATGCTGACGACCGCGTTCCACCGCGGAACCGCCGCGCTCTTCACCGATGTCGCGGCGGCCTACACCACCGCCGCGAGCGCCGAGGACGCCCTCCGCACGCTCATCCGGTCCTATGTCGCGTTCGGCCGCGCCCACCACGACCTCCTCGGGCTGCTCGTCACCGAGATCAGCCACCTCCCCGCCGACGAACGCGAGCGCCGCCGGCAGGCCCAGCGCGACTACCTCGCCGAGTGGACCCACCTGCTCCGCCAGGTCCATCCCGGACTCGACGCCACCGCCGCGCGGCTCCGGGTGGACGCCGCGATCGACGTCGTCAACAGCGCGGTCCGCACTCCGCACCTGCGCCGCAACCCGGATCTCCCGGCGGCGCTGGGAATTCTTGCGGCGCGGTTGCTTCAGCTTCCCGAAGCGGGGCAGGCGCGGTAAGCCCGCGCGTCAGCGGAGCCCGGATCGCCCGAACGCGTCCATCACCGGCCGCTGCGACACCAGGTACGCCGCGGCCGGGTCCACAGTGGAGTGTGCTCACCCCTTGGCTCCCAAGAGCTTCCGGCTCAGCGGCTTCCCCGCGGACGGCGCGGAACCGGACCGATCGATCCGCGTTCGACCAGTTCGGCCGGGAGCGGCGGCAACGGTTCGGCCGCTCGCGCACCGCCGACGAGGGCAGCCAGCCGGGAGCCCGCCGCGTAGCCGATGTCGTAGGTCGGCTGCGCCACGACCGTGATCGGCGGCGTGACGAGTTTCGCCCACGGCTGGTCGTCGTACATCAGGATCGAGACATCGTCCGGGATGCGCAGGCCTTGCTCCTGCAGGGCTCCCACGGCGGCGAGGCCGATCAGGCTGTCCGATGCGATCAGCGCGGTCGCCGGCTCCGGACCGGTGACCAGATCCGCGACGGCGGCGCGGATTTCGGTCTCGTCGCCGCCGCGCAGGCCCGACCGCAGCAGAGAGCGGTCCCATTCCAGCCCGCGATCGGCGAATCCGGCCACGAGACCGTCGATCCGAGAGGCCACCGACGACGGGAGCGGCTCGGTGCCGTCCCGCCCGCCGGCCGTGGTGACGTACCCGATGCGCCGGTGCCCGGCGTCCAGGAGGCGATCCGCGGCCAGCCGGCTCGCCGCCGCGACGTCGGCGAGCGCGGCGTCGACCTCGAGCCCCGGCACGGCGCGGTCGAGCAGCACGAGCGGCCGCCCCGCGTCGACCACCGCGCGCAGATGCGCCTGGTCGTCCGTGGACGCCGGGGCGACGATCAGCCCGTCGACGCGTTTGTCCATCAGCATCCCGACGGCCGTGCGCTCGGCCGCCACCCGCTCGCCGCTGTTCGCGAGCACGAGCCCCAGCCCGGCCCGCTCGACCGCGTCCGAAATCCCCCTCGTGGCAAGGGAAAAGTACGGGTTCTCGATGTCGCCGACCACGACTCCGACACTCTGCGAACGACCCGTGCTCAGCGCACGGGCCGACGGGTTCGGCCGGTAGTTCAGCCGGGCCGCGGCCGCCAGCACCCGTTCCCGGACGCCCCCGCTCACCGCTCCGTAGGCGCCGAGCGCCCGCGCGGCCTGCGCCTTGGACACCCCGGCCTCGCGGGCCACGTCCGCCACCGTGTGCTCCCGCTGATTGCCTGCCCTCGCCACGTCCCCTCCTCGTCTCCGCTTCCCGGTCCCGCGGCGGAGCAGCTCCGCCGACGCGGCGCTTGACGCGCGGGCCGACGGCGTCCTACTCTCCCAAAATCCCATTGAGACCGGTCTCAGCCAGAGTACACGCACCGTTGAGACCGGTCTCAACTTCACCGGACAAAGGACGGGTCCGTGTCTCCTACCCCTCGCAAGCTCCTCGCGACCGTGCTCGCGGCCGTCGTCGCGCTGCTCGGCCTGACCGCGTGCGGCGGCTCGCAGTCCTCCGCGGACAACCCCTACGGCCTGATCACCGCCGGCCAGCTGCGCGTCGCCAGCCTCGGCGACGCCAAGCCCTACACCTTCACCGGCAGCGACGGCACGTTCACCGGTTTCGACGTCGAACTCTTCCGCGACGTGGCGCGCCGGATCGGCGTCAAGGACGTCGAATTCACCGGACAGGACTTCTCCGCGATCCTGCCGGGCGTCGCGAACGGCCAGTTCGACGCCGGAGTCGCCGCGATCGGCATCACCGCCGCTCGCAAGCAGACGGTCGACTTCAGCAACGGCTACCTCGCCGGCTACCTCACCGTGATCACGACGAAGGACTCCGGCATCGCCAACGCCGACGCGCTCGCCGGGCGCCGGCTGGGCGTCGTGCAGGGCTCGCTGCAAGAGGCCTACGCGGTGAAGCACTTTCCGCAGGCTCAGCTGGTTCGTTTCCCGGACAACAACACCGCCGTCTCCGCGCTCACCCGCAAATCGGTCGACGCGCACTTCCTCGATTTCGAGGCCGCCAAGGCGTATCTCACGCAGTTCGGCCTCGCGAGCGTCGCGAACTTCCCGTCGTTCGACGCGCCGGCCGGCTTCGCGGTCCGCAAGGGCTCCACGGCGCTGAAGGCCGCGCTGGACAAGGGCCTGGCGGCGGCGATGGACGACGGCACCTGGAAGCGGCTGCACGAGAAGTGGTTCCCCGGCACGCCGATGCCCGCGCAGTACCTGCCCGGCGGCAACCACACCGCGACGCCGTCCGGCCAGTGACTCTGCCCGGCGCACACCGAAAGGGGTTGGCATGGGCTGGGTGAACGACCTGCTCCACACCTTCTTCGACTTCTCCGCGATGGCCGAGGTCCTGCCGCAGATGCTGTCGGTCGGGCTGGTCAACACGCTGATCATCTCCGTCGCGGCGACCGGCATCGGGCTGGTCGTCGGGATGATCGTCGCGATCATGGGCATCTCCGCCACCGCGTGGCTGCGGATCCCGGCCCGGATCTACACGGACCTGTTCCGCGGGCTGCCCGCGATCCTCACCATCCTGGTGATCGGCCAGGGCTTCGCACGCTTCAGCCAGAGCGTGTTCGGGCCCTCGCCCTACCCGCTGGGCATCCTGGCGCTGAGCCTGATCGCCGGCGCCTACCTCGGCGAGATCTTCCGCTCCGGCATCCAGAGCGTCGAAGCGGGCCAACTGGAGGCCTGCCGCGCGCTCGGCATGAACTACGCCAAGGCGATGCGCCTGGTCGTCGTGCCGCAAGGCGTGCGGCGGGTGCTGCCCGCGCTGGTGAACCAGTTCATCGGGATCGTCAAGGATTCGAGCCTGGTGTATTTCCTCGGGCTGCTCTCCGGGGAGCGGGAGCTGTTCCGCGTCGGCCAGGACGCCGCGGTGCTGTCGGGCAACCTGTCGCCGATGGTGCTGGCCGGAGTGTTCTACCTGGTCATCACGGTGCCGTTGACGCATCTGGTCAACCACTTCGACCGCCGCTTCCGCGTCGGACGGCGAAAAGCCGCACCGGTGAGCGGCCTCCGGGAACTCGACGAACTCGACGCTCCGCCACTCGTCACCGGGAGCAAAGCATGACGCGCACCCCCTCCTCGTCCGCGACCGGCGAGGCCCCCGCGTTCCGCGGGGCAAGTTTGGAACTGTCCGGTGTTTCCTTGGCCTACGGCAGTTTCGAGGTGGTCCGCGAAGTCGGCTTCACCGTCGAGCCGGGCACCACGACGTGCGTGATCGGCCCGTCCGGCTCGGGCAAGTCGACGCTGCTGCGCGGGATCAACCGGCTGCACGAACCGAAAAGCGGCGAGGTCCTCCTGGCGGGCGAGCCGGCCTCGGCCATGGCGCCCGAACGGCTCCGGCAGCGCATCGGGCTGGTGTTCCAGCATTTCAACCTCTTCCCCGACCACACCGCGCTGGACAACGTCGCGCTCGCGCCGTGGAAGGTCAAGGGCCTGCCGCGCGGGCAAGCCCGGGAACGAGCCGCTCGAGCGCTCGCCGACGTAGGCCTCGCCGAACGGGCGGGCCACCGCCCCCGCGATTTGTCCGGCGGGCAGCAGCAGCGCGTCGCCATCGCCCGGGCGCTGGCGATGGAACCCGAGGTGATGCTCTTCGACGAGGCGACCAGCGCACTCGACCCGGAACTCGTCAAAGGCGTGCTGACGCTGATGGCCGGGCTGGGCGAACGCGGCATGACCATGGTCGTGGTGACGCACGAAATGGGCTTCGCCCGGCGGGCCGCGGACCAGGTCGTGTTCATGGACGAGGGCGAGGTCGTGGAAAAGGGCACTCCCGACGAGATCTTCGGGAACCCGCGGAGCCCGCGGCTGCGGCGTTTTCTGGCGGAAGTCCTGTGACCGCGCCGATCCGGACCGGAATCCTCGGTTACGGAACGGGCGGGCGCGTGTTCCACGGGCCGCTCCTCGCCGCCGATCCCCGCTACGCCGTCGCCGCGGTCGTCACCTCCGATCCGACCCGGGCGGAGCACGCGCGTCGAGCACACCCGGGCGTCGCGGTGCTGCGGACGGCCGAGGAGCTCTTCGCCGCGGGCGGACTCGACCTGGTCGTCGTCACGACGCCGCCGGGGTCTCACTACGAGCTCGCGCGGACCGCGCTCCGGCACGGGCTCGCGGTGGTCGTGGACAAGCCGTTCGCGGTGCGGGCCGAGCAGGGCCGCGAGCTGATCGCCGAGGCGAACCGGCGCGGCTTGCTGCTGACCGTCTTCCAGAATCGGCGCTACGACGGCGATTTCCGGACCGTGCGCCGGTTGATCGCCGAGGGCGCGCTCGGCGAGATCCGCACGTTCGAGTCCCGCTTCGAATGGTGGAAACCGTCCGGGGAGAAGGCGTGGAAGGCGCAGGCGGGCCCGGACAGCGGCGGCGGGATGCTCTTCGACCTCGGGCCGCATCTGATCGACCAAGCGCTCCAGCTGTTCGGCCCCGTCGCGGAAGTGCACGCGGAGCTCGCCCGTTACCGGAACGGCGAGGGCGCGGACGACGAAGCGTTCGTGTCGCTGCGGCACGAATCCGGGGTGCGCAGTCATCTCGCGATGAGTTCGCTCGCGCCGGTGGCCCGGCCGCGGTTCACCGTCGTCGGGTCGAAGACCGGCTTCGTGAAGTCCGGTTTGGACGTCCAAGAAGGACAGCTCGCCGCCGGCCTCCGTCCCGGCGACCCCGAATACGGACGGGAACCGGAAGCGCGCTGGGGCCGGCTCGGCACCGCGCCGGTGCCGACCGAGGCCGGCGAATACGCCGGGCTCGCCGCCGCGCTGCGTTCCGGTGCCCCGCCTCCGGTGCGGGCCGGCGACGCGCTCGCCGCCGTCGAACTGATCGAGCGGATCCACGCCACGACCGAGATCCGCCACCGCAACTGAACCCCAGGAAAGGACCACGAGTCTGATGCGCACCACCTCCCCCACCGTCGTCGTCGGCGGCGGGATCCTCGGTCTGTCGACCGCCCGGGCGCTGGCCGCGGCCGGGGCCGATGTCGCCCTGGTCACCGAGGGCGAGCTGACGTCCGGAGCCTCCGGCCGCTCGCTGTCCTGGCTGAACTCCGCCGGGGTGCGCAGCGAGGAATACCACCGGCTGCGCGTGGCCGGCATCGACCGGTACCGCACCCTGGCGGCGCGGCATCCGGACGCGGACTGGCTGCGGTTCGACGGCGGGCTCGCCTGGTCCGGCGCGGATCTGCGGGCCCAGCACGACCACGAAACCGCGCACGGCTACGACAGCCGCCTGCTCTCCCGCGACGAGATCGCCCGGCTCGTGCCGGGGGTCGACCCCGCGGCGGTCCCCGGCGGGCAAGCCGTGTGGAATCCCGGCGAGGGCTGGGTGGACCTGCCCAGCCTCGCCCAGGTGCTGGCGAAGGAGTTCGCCGAGCACGGCGGACGGCTCGTCGCCAACGCCGGGCCGGTCCGGGTCGAGCATCAGGGCGGAGCGGTGACCGGAGTCCGAACCGCCGCGGGCGACTCGCTCCCCGCGGACGCCGTCGTGCTGGCCACCGGCCCGGCGGTGCCGGAGATGGCCGCGGAACTCGGCATCGCCGTGCCGGACGCGACCCCGATCTCGCTGCTGGTCACGACCGCGCCGGTGGACACCCCGCTGCGCGCGGTCCTGAACACGCCCCGCGCGTCGATCCGGCCGACTCCGCACGGCGGTCTCGCCGTCGACTCCGACTGGACGACCGCGAGCATCCGGCACACCGGCTCCGGATACGAGGTCCCCGCCGAAATCGTGACGGAGCTGCTGGCCGAGGCGTCCGGCTTGCTCGCGGGCAACCCGCCGCTGACCGCCGAACGCCAGGCGATCGGGCGCAAGCCGATCCCCGGCGACGGCGACCCGGTTCTCGGCCGCGCCGACGAGCTCGGCGGCCTGTACCTCGCGTTCACCCACAGCGGCGCCACCCTCGCCCTGATCGCGGGGGAACTGCTGGCGCACGAGATCACCGCGGGCGAAGCACATCCGATGCTGGCTCCGTTCAACCCACGCCGTTTCCGCTGACGCGCACGCGGCGATGCGGCGCGCCTCGCGCGGGGTGCCGCATCGCCGCCGCTCCATTCCGATCGCGGATCGAACCGGCCCCGTTTTAGGCAAACCTTCGCCGCGCGGCAAGAAAATCGGTCGCGGGCGACCACTCCGGGAGGGCCTCCCCTGCCGTCCGGCGGCCCGACGTTAGTGAACAGTAAAGCGGCCGTTCCTCCCCCCGCCAGCCCTCACGTCTCTGTCCACTTGAGACACGCGACCCGCCTCGAGACTTCCCCGTCGGAGGTTTGGCTGCCCGCGACAGTGGCCGCGTTCTTCGTACTCGGCACTGTCCTACCGCGCCGGAAACTCACTCTTCGCCCGCGGATTCCGCGCTAGCCGGAAAGGTCGCGAGGCCGTCGCGGATCAGTGCGGCGGCGCGATGCACCTCGCGGGCCGCGGCCTTGATCGCGGGCCGGACCGCGCGTCCGGGGCGCAAGTGCGTGCGCAGGGAGCGGAACTGGAGCCGCCACAGGCCGAGAAGTGCGGTCGCGGCGATCTGGGGTTCTGGGTCGGCACGGCGGAATCCGCCTCGTGCGGCGAGCACTTCGGCGGCGATTTCGGTGAACCGGTCGGCGATTTCGCTCTGGTAAGCCCGCAATGCGGGAGTGTCGCGGATGAGGTCGCCGAATTTGCGATACCGCGCGAGGGCCTCGTCTTGGCGGTCCCCGGTTGTCAGGCTCGCGGCGACGTCGTCCCGTTCGCCGTCCAGGATCTTCAGCATCGCGTCGACCGGGGGAACCTGCGGGTCGGCCAACTGGGTGCGCAGCGCGTCGGCGGTCGCTTCCAGCCGGTCGAGGACGAGAGCTTCTTTCCGAGGGAAGTAGTTGAAGGCGGTCTTCTCGGACACGCCGCAGGCCTCGGCGACGTCGGCGACGCGGACCGCGTCGAAGCCGTGTTCGAGGAACATCCGGGCCGCGGTGTCCGACAGCTGCTGGCGCATCGCGCGCTTCTTGCGCTCGCGCAGGCCCTCGCCGCCCGCTGCCCGCATGGTCGTCATGAGGGCAGACTACGCCAGTCGCTAGACATTTACTGCTACAGTATTTTTATAGCCGCTGAACTTTCCGCGCCGAGGAGCCCGCCATGCCTGAGATCAACATCGTGTGCGACTACCGCCATTCGCCCGGCAAGGTCTGGCGGGCGGTGACCGACCCGGACCTGATCCCGTACTGGACCTCCACCGGCAAGGGTGCTCGCGCCGTCGGTTTCGAGCCGGTTCCCGGCAACCGGTTCCAGTTCGTCGCGAAGCCGATGCCCGGATGGCGCGGGATCGTCGACTGCACGGTGCTGGAGGTCCGCGAGGAGGAACTGCTGCGCTACACCTGGGTCGGAGCCGAGGGCGAGGAACCCAGCTACGTCCGCTACGAGCTCGAACCGACCGCCCAGGGAACCCGTTTCGCCTATCGCCACACCGGATTCACCGGCATCGGCGGGTTCGCCATGGCGAAGATGCTCGGCAGGATCCGGCGGAAGATGCTCACCGCCGGGATGCCCGCGCTGCTGTCCGAAATGGACGAAGCCGGTGTTCTGCTTCCGGATGCGCCGCTGCGGCTCAAAGACCGCGGGTGAGCAGCCCCGCCCTGCCGGGCCGCGCCCTCGAACGGTCTGGTCCTGCACACCTGTCGCCGTCGCCGACGATCTGCCCGACGGCCAGTGCCTCGCCCGCCAGGCCGTACCCACTACGGATGTAGTGCTCGATGAGTGAGGCTGGTCACCCCTAACTACGCAAACCCGTTCAGGGGTGCGAAATCGGGCATCCGGAGTGCATCATCTGCGGATGGCTCTTGAGCAGACATCGCGCGACGTGTACGAGGACATCGTCCGGAGGAACCCGGCCGAACCGGAGTTCCACCAGGCGGTGTACGAGGTGCTCGAAGCGATCCGGCCCGCGCTGCGGCGGGACCCGGGCCTGCGCGACGCGGCGATGCTGGAGCGGCTGTGCGAGCCGGAGCGGCAGGTGATGTTCCGGGTGGTCTGGACCGACGACGCGGGCGCGGTGCACGTCAACCGCGGCTTCCGGGTCGGGTTCAGCTCGGCGCTCGGACCGTACAAGGGCGGGCTGCGCTTCCGCGGCGACGTCACGCTCGGCACGGTCAAGTTCCTCGCCTTCGAGCAGATCTTCAAGAACGCGCTCACCGGCCTCGGCATCGGCGCGGGCAAGGGCGGGTCCGATTTCGACCCGGCCGGCCGCAGCGACGGCGAGATCATGCGGTTCTGCCAGGCGTTCATGACCGAACTGGTCCGGCACATCGGCCCGGAGACCGACGTCCCGGCGGGCGACATCGGCGTCGGCGGGCGCGAGATCGGCTACCTCTTCGGCCAGTACAAACGGCTGACCAACCGTTACGACGCGGGCACGATCACCGGCAAGAACCCGTTGCTGGGCGGCATTCCGGCGCGTCCGGAGGCCACCGGTTACGGGACGGTGTACTTCCTCGAAGCGATGCTCGGCACCGGCGACGACTCCTTCTCCGGCCGCACCGCGGTGGTGTCCGGTTCGGGCAACGTCGCCTACCACGCGATCGCGAAACTCCAGGAGCTCGGCGCGAAGCCGGTCGTGTGCTCGGACTCCGGCGGATATGTCCACGATGCGCGCGGGATCGATCTCGAAGTGCTGCATGAGTTGAAGGTGGCGCGGCGCGGGCGGTTGTCCGAGTACGTCGACCACGTGCCGTCGGCGAAGTACGTCACCGACGGCACGCCGTGGGAGGTCCCGTGCGACCTCGCGCTTCCGTGCGCGACGCAGAACGAGCTGGACGAGCAGTCCGCGCTGCGGCTGGTGAAGAACAACGTCCGCGCGGTCGCCGAGGGCGCGAACATGCCGTGCACGCCCGGTTCGCTGCAGATCTTCCGCGAGGCCGGGGTCGCGGTCGGGCCCGGCAAAGCCGCGAACGCGGGCGGCGTCGCGGTGTCGGCACTGGAGATGCAGCAGAACGCGGCGCGCGAGCGGTGGGCGTTCGAGCGCGTGGACCGCACGCTGCGCGACATCATGACCGACATCCACCGGACGTGTCTCGAAACCGCCGACGAGCACGGGGTGCCCGGGGATTACGTGAGCGGGGCGAATATCGCGGGGTTCCGGAAGGTCGTCGCCGCGATGGACGCCTGCGGGTACCTCTAAGCCGGTGCGTGCGGACAGTCTTCGTTCGGCAGGATTTTGTATGCAGTATTTGAGTCGTAGGTCTGCCGGTCGACTGAGTGGTGGATGGGGTTCACCGTGGACAGGATTCTCCGCGGTCTGAGCTCGGGACTGCGGTTGTCCCGGTGCCTGGGTCTGCCAGGTCTGCGCAGTGGACGAGCCGGATTGTGGCACCCCGGCACCGGATTCCCGGTCTCGAGGCCGATGTGGCCGCTTGGCAGCAACCAAGCCATGGCAGCGCTTGTGGTGAGCAAGCGTGGCGGCTGGTGACCGCGCAGAAGAAAGCGTGACCGGAACGACGCCGGGGACAGCGCTACCCAGATAGCCAGGCTGGTGGCGGGAGAAGATCCTCCGGATGGGGACTCGCGACCCAGGCCCGCTCGCGCGCAGCCTTCGGCGGACCTACCCGATTCTCGGCCGGAAGCACTGGCGGGCCAGGTGGCACCGGCTGGCACTTGACGCGCACCCGGGGCGAACGCTTCGGTACGGGGATGACCGCGTATGTGGAGCGTCCGCCGGTGCCGGGCCTGGCGGGAGTCGTACGCACGGTGTGGATCCAGCGCACCGGCGATGCTCCATACGTCCAGCGGCATCTGCCGACCGGCGGCGTCGAGATCCACTTCCCGGTCGGCGGGCGTCCGCAACTGCTCGGGCCGTTGACCGGGCCGCGGATCGAGGTCCTCCCGGCGCACACGACAGTCGTCGGCGTGCGGTTCCGGCCCGGGGCCGCGCCTCCCCTGCCGACGGGGCTCGACGAGCTGGCCGATCAGCAGGTCGGGCTGGGTGAGGTGTGGGGCCGGACCGTCGAGCAGCTGGTGGAGGCCGTCGCCCTCGCCGCGACGCCTGAGCTGGGGCTGGCCGCGCTGCAGGCGCACCTCGTGCGGGAGTTCCGTCTGGCCGGCGGGTCGGACCCGTTGGTCGGGGAGGCGGTGCGGGTGCTGATGCCGTGGGACCCGGTCGGCGTCGACGCGGTCGCCGCGCATCTCGCGCTCTCTGCCAGCCAGCTGCGCCGACGGTGCCTGCACGCGGTCGGAATGAGCCCGAAGGTGCTGCAGCGGACGTTGCGGTTCCAGGGGTTTCTCGCGCTCGCCCAGTCGGGAGCGATCGCGACCGGGCGGCGGGGCGCGGACGGGATGGCGAGTCTCGCGGTCGACGCCGGGTACGCCGACCAGGCCCATCTCAGCCGCGAATGTCTTCGGCTGACCGGAGTTACGCCAAGGCAGCTGCTCGGGGGCGACCTCGACCGGTGCGCGTGCGGGCACGATCATTCCGCGTCCTACACGCCGTTCCTCGCCGGACGCGGCCGTTCGCCGTTCCGCGGTTGACGAGCGCTGCCCGAGCCGAGCCGGAGCTGTCCACGGCCTACAACGCGTCCCGGCCGCGTTCCCCGGTGCGGACGCGGACCACGGTCTCCACCGGCGTCACCCAGATCTTGCCGTCGCCGATCTTGCCGGTGTGCGCGGTGTCCAGCACGGTGCGGAGCGCGGTCTCGACCTGGTCGTCGTCCAGCAGGATCTCCAGCCGGTACTTGGTGATGAAATCGACCTCGTACTCCGCGCCCCGGTAGATCTCGGTGTGCCCCTTCTGCCTGCCGTAGCCGCGGACCTCGCTCACCGTCATCCCGGCGATGCCGAGTTCCTGCAGCGCGATCCGGACGTCGTCCAGCACGAACGGTTTGACGACGGCGGTCAGCAGCTTCATCGGTTCTCCTCGCGCGCCGGCCGGTGCGATCCCGGTCCGCCGGCGGGCGCGCTCCCCCGGCGTCCGGACTGGACTGCCAGCTCGTACGCGCCTTCGGCGTGCTCGGCCTCGTCGACGCCGTCGATCTCGGCCTCGCGGTCGATCCGGAATCCCATGAACTTGTGCATGACCCAGCCGATCAGGAGGGTCATCGCCAGCGAATACCCTAGTACCGCCAGCGTTCCGACCGTCTGCCGCCACAGCTGGTCGAATCCGCCGCCGTAGAACAGGCCGTTCACGCCGCCGGGAGCCACGCCGGCCGTCGCGAACAGGCCGATCAGCAGCGTTCCGGAGAACCCGCCGAGGCCGTGCACCGCGACCACGTCCAGGGAATCGTCGAAGCGGTACCGGTATTTCAGGCTCACCGCGAACGAGCACACGACGCCCGCCACGATCCCGATCGCGGCCGCTCCGAGCGGTTCGACGTAAGCGCAGCCGGGCGTGATCCCGACCAGGCCGGCGACCGCGCCGGACGCGGCGCCGAGCGTGGTCGGCTTCCCGTCGCGGAACTGCTCGACCAGCAGCCAGCCCAGCACGGCGGCCGCCCCCGCGACAGTGGTGTTCAGGAACGACGTCGCCGCCGGGCTCTTCGCGGCCAGCGCGGACCCGGCGTTGAACCCGAACCAGCCGAACCACAGCAGGCCGGCGCCGAACATCACGAACGGCAGGTTGTGCGGCCGGACCGCCTGCTTCGGCCAGCCGTGCCGCCGGCCCAGCACGAGCGCCAGCGCCAGCGCGGCCGCGCCGGAGTTCACCTCGACCACAGTGCCGCCCGCGAAATCCAGCACGTGCAGCTTCGCGGCGATCCACCCGTCGGGCGCGAAAACCCAGTGCGCCACCGGCACGTACACCAGGGTGGTCCAGACGACGGAAAACACCGTCCACGTCCAGAACCTCGCGCGCTCGGCGATCGCGCCGGCCAGCAGCGCCACCGTGATCACCGCGAACATCATCTGGAACGCGACGAACGCGAACAGCGGCACCTGGTTCCCGGCGGGCCCGACCGTCTGCTCGGCGAGCCCGTGCAATCCGGCCAGCCGCAGCGTGCCGAGCAGGCCGCCGAACCAGTCAGGGCCGAAGGCGAGCGAATACCCGTAGAACACCCACACCAGGCCGACGGTGGCGAGGCAGACGAAGGTCATCGCCATCACGTTCAGCACGCTCCGGGCGCGCACCATCCCGCCGTAGAACAGGGCGAGGCCCGGCGTCATCAGCATGACCAGCGCGGCGCTCCCCAGCAACCACGCCGTGCTTCCGGTATCGACCACGATCCGACACTCCTCGTTTCCTCGCTCGGCCGCTGGAAGCTAACCGGGCGGTGTTACCGGAATGTTTCCGTCGTGCTTCCGCTAGCGACCCCAGTCCGGCGAAACGGTCGAACCAGCTCGAAAGGGCGGCATCAGGCCCGAGGCGACCGGAAATACTTCGCGGACAGAACGAATCGGCGATTCATTCTGTCCGCGCCCTTTTCGGAGCTTCGGACGCGACTTGCCGCCGACCGGTCAACTCTGATACTAGTTGTGGGCGAGCAGGAAGGCGCGTGAGATGGATTCGTTGGCGGGCAAGGTCTGCGTCGTCACCGGCGCCGGGCGCGGGATCGGCCGGGCGATCGCTGAACGGCTCGCCGCGGCGGACGCGCGGGTGGTCGCGGCTGACCTGGACGCCGACAGCGCCGCCGCGACCGCCGCGGCGGTGGGCAACGGTGCGCTCGGCATCCGGACCGACGTCGGATCGCGCGACTCGGTCGACTCGCTCGTCGGCGCGGTCCTCGACCGCTTCGGCCGGATCGATGTCCTGGTGAACAACGCCGGATGGGACAAGGCCGGTCCCTTCGTGGAATCCGACCCCGACGACTGGGACCGCATCGTCCGCGTCAACCTGTACGGCGTCCTGCACACCTCGCGAGCAGTACTGCCCGTCCTGGCGGAGCAGGGCACGGGATCGGTCGTGAACATCGCTTCCGACGCTGGCCGGGTCGGATCGTCCGGCGAGGCGGTCTACTCGGCCGCGAAAGGCGGGATCATCGCGTTCACCAAGACCACTGCCCGCGAACTCGCGCACCGCGGCGTCCGGGTCAACTGCGTCTGCCCCGGCCCGACCGACACTCCCCTGCTCGCCTCCTTCGCCGGCGAAAAACTCCGCAACGCCCTCGTGCGCGCCATCCCGCTCGGCCGGGTCGGCGTCCCCGCCGACGTCGCAAACGCGGTCGCCTTCCTCGCCAGCGACGAAGCCGGCTTCATCACCGGCCAAACCCTCAGCGTCAGCGGCGGCCTGACCATGGCCTAACCGCCCGGGCCTCCGGCGCCCGCGACCGGGTCAGGCGTCCCGGTCGCCGGACAGGACCTCGTCGACGTCCGGCCACAGGATCCGGCGCTCCAGGCTCGCGGGCTGGTCCCGCTGCAGGCCGTCCACCACCGATTTGATCATCACGTGCGTGACGGCCCGCGCCGTGGAACCGTCCCCGGACCGGATCGCGTCCACCACGGTCGAGATGAGGCCGGTCAGTTCTTCGCGGCTGCCGTGGGGAAAACGCCACGGCACCGTCGTGGTCATCACCGCGAGCGCGGGCACGATCGTCGCCAGCACGTCGTTGTGCGACGCCTCCGCCACCCGCAAGTGGTAGCGCCCGCTGTGCGCGGCGAACTCCGGGCCGCGTTTGCGGCGCGCCGAGCGCAGCGACGCGACGGACTCGACGAGCAGTTCCAGGTCGCTGTCCTTGCGATGCGCCGCGGCCAGTGCGGCCACCTCGGGTTCGATCGCCAGCCGCGATTCGAAGACCGTGCGCAGCGTCGCCCCGCGGAACTGCACCACCATCCCCAGCGCGCTGCCGACCACGGACGGGCCAGGCGTGACCAGCCGCGCCCCGCCCTGCGGGCCCGCCTTCACGACGACCGCGCCCAGAAAAGTGAGCAGTCGCAATGCTTCCCGGAGCGTGCCGCGCGAGACGCCGTACCGCTCGACGAGCGTCGCCTCGTCCGCGAGCGCGTCGCCGGGTTCGAGGCCGCGCGCCAGGAAGTCCCGCAGGATCCGCCGCGCGGTGTGCGCGGGCAGCGAGCCTCTGCGGACCGCCGGTTCGGTCGCTGTCATGGCCGTTCCCCCGATCGCTCGCCGAGAAAACTAGTGTATCGATTACCCGGCCGCCCCCACCGCACCGGGCGGTGCGGCAAGGCCGTGACCAGCGAGGAACCGGCCGATCCGGGCCAGGCCCCCGGCGTGTCCCGGGTGCGTGGGCAGTTGGAGGAACCCGTGCGGAGCGCCGCCGACCACGGCCAGTTCGTGCGGCGCCCCGGCCTCGGCGAGCCGGTCGGCCAGCGAAAGGGATTCGCCGAGCAGCGGGTCGTCCTCGCCGACAAGGACCAGGCTGGGCGGGAAACCTGCGCAGTAGCGTTCGGGATGCAGCCGCGGATCGTCGAGCAGCCGCCGGGCGTCGTCGGGTTCCAGGTAGAGCTGGGTGTCCGGATCGCGCCCGCCGACCAGGTGTTCCACCACCGGCAACGCTCGCTGAACGTCGTAGATCCCGTAGCACAGCAGCGCGGCGGCGACCGGCCCGGCGGCGCCGGTCGCCAGTGCCGCGGCGGCGAGGTTCGCCCCGGCCGAATCCCCGCCGAGCAGCAGCCGGGCAGGGTCTCCCCCGAAGCTCTCCGCGGTCGACCGCGCCCAGCCGACCGCGTGCAGCGTGTCTTCGACCGCCGCCGGAAACCGGTGCCGGGGCGCGCGTCGGTAGTCGACGCTCACCGTCAGCAAGCCGAGCACGGCCAGGTCCGCGGCCAGCCGCCGGTGGGTGGCGGGAGTGCCCAGCACCCACGCGCCGCCGTGCAGGTACACCAGCGTCGGGAACGGCGGTTCGCCCAGCGGCCGGTAGACGTCGGCGGTCACCTGCCAGCCGTTCACCTCGCGGAGCGGGACCTTCAGCTCGATCCCGCCGACCGCGGGCATGCCCTGGTTCGTGTACGCGTCGAAAGAAGCCAGCAGCTCCCGCGCGTCCCCGGACTCCGGAGGCCTCAGCGTCCGCTGGAACTCCAGAAGTTCCGGCGGCAGCGCGATTTCCGCCATCAGGCGGCCACCCGGATCGTCTGCCCGGTGACGTGCCTGCTGTCGCTCGAGGCGAGGAACAGGATCACATCGGCGACCTCGTCCGGTTCGCCGTCGCGGCCCAGCGGCTGCACGTCCCGGTACGCCTGGACGTAGTCCGCCGCGACGGCTTTCGTCAGGCTGTCGTTCCAGATCAGGCCCGGCATCACGGCATTGGCCCGGATGCCGTCCGCCGCTCCTTCCTTGGCCAGCGCGCGGGTGAGGCCGAGAACGCCCGCTTTCGCCGCCGCGTAAGCGACTTCCCCGAACGGCGCGGGCGATTCCGCGGCCAGCGAGGACACGTTCACGATCGCCGGGGAGGCCGACTGCCGCAGCAACGGCCACGCGGCGCGGGCATGCAGGAAGTGCGCCGTCAGCGACGTGGACAGCACCCGGTTCCAGTTCTCCAGGCTGGTATCCGGAAACGGGGCCAGCTGATTGAGACCGACGCTGTTGACCAGAACGTCCAGCTGCCCGAACGTCTCGGTCACGTCGGCGAACAGCGCCCGCACGCCAGTTTCGTCGGCGGCGTCGAGAGCGCGCGCGAGCACGTTGTCCTCGCCCGCGGCCGCGGTCAGTTCGTCCCGGAGCCGGTCAAGCCGCTTCGCGCTGAGGTCGGTGACGACCACGCGCGCGCCCTCGGCCAGCAGCCGCCGCGCGACCACGCCGCCGATTCCCGCGCCGGCGGCGGCGTTGACCATCGCGACCTTGCCGTCGAACCGTTTGCTCATCGTCGTCCCTCCGCCGGACCGTCGATCCGGTAGTCGGCCAGATCGGCTTCCTTGGTCATCCGCCACCAGTCGAGCACCCGCCACGGATTGCTCACCACGACCCGGCCGCGCGAGTTGCGGTAGTAGGTCGTGATGCCCGGATGGGTCCAGATCATCCGCTCGTGCGCGGCGGCGACCTCGGCGTTGTACTTCTCGCTGACCTCCGGGCGGCAGTCGGCGACCGTCGCGCCCGCCCGCCCCATCCGGTCCAGCAGGCTGAGCACGTACCGCATCTGGCATTCGAGGTAGAAGATCAGGCTGCCGCCGTGCCCGGCCTGGGTGTTCGGGCCGTACAAGCAGAAGAGGTTGGGGAAGCCGGGGATCGCGGTGCCCAGGTAGGCCTGCGCGTCATCGTCGTCCCAGACCTCGCGCAGCGTCCGCCCGTCCCGTCCGGTCACCTCGAACGACGCGAGGAACCGCACGACGTCGAAGCCGGTCGCGAAGATCAGCACGTCGAACTCGACCTCGCGGCCCGATCTCAGCCGGGCTCCGGTCGGCAGGATCCGCTCGATCGGGTCGGTGACCAGTTCGACGTCGTCGCGGCGCAGCGTGCGGTACCAGCCGTTGTCGAGCAGGATCCGCTTGCCGAACGGCGGGTAGTCCGGGGTGGCCTTCTCGATCAGGTCCGGGCGGCCCGCCAGTTCGCTTTCCAGGTAGCGGGTGAAGAACCGGCGGTGCCCGTCGTTGATCGCGTTGATCGACCGCTCCGGATGCGGCCAGTCCGGATCCCGTTGCAGGGATTCGTACAGCGTGTCGTTGAGCACCCAGGCGAGCCGTTCCCGGTACCAGAACCGGTAAAGCGGGACTTCCCGCAACAGGAACCGGACCGGTTCGGGGATGTCCTGCTGGAACTTCTCGAACGGCGCCACCCAGTGCGCCGACCGCTGGAACAGCGTCAGCGAGGCAGCCGTGCCGGCGATCGCGGGCACCGCCTGCATCGCGCTCGCTCCGTTGCCGATCACGCCGACCCGTTTGCCGGCGAGGTCGAGCCCTTCCGGCCACTGCGCGGTGTGGCACGACTCCCCGGCGAAATCCGCCAGCCCCGGCAGGTCCGGCAGCTTCGGCGTGCCGAACGCGCCGACCCCGCTGATCAGGATGTTGGCCTGGAGCCTTTCCCGTCCTTCCGGGCCGTCGATCTCGACCGTCCACACTCGCGCCGCCTCGTCCCAGGCCGCGGAAAGGACCACCGTGGACAGCCGGATGCGGTCGCGCAGCCGCCATCGGTCGGCGACCTCTTCGAGATAGTCGTGCAGCTGGTCCCGGGACGCGTAGTAGCGCGGCCAGTCCGCCACGACGGTCGAGTACGAGTAGAGGTGGCTCGGCACGTCGACTCCGCACCCCGGATAACGGTTGTGCCACCAGGTGCCGCCCACGTGGTCGTCCTTCTCCACGACAGTGCACTCCACCCCGGCCGCGCCGAGCCGGTGCGCGGCGAGCAGGCCGGAGATCCCGGCGCCGACGACGATCGCGGTGAAGCCATCGGGCACTGCTGTGTCGCGGACCGGATCCTCGCCGCGCGTGGCGATGGCCAGGTCGTCGGCGACCATCGGCCCGTATTCGGCCGGGATCGCCTCGCCCATCGCGACCGACAGCATCCGGGTCAGCAGGTCCTCGCCCGGGTCCGGCAACGCCACCGGTTTCCCGTGGCGCCAGGCGATGATCGCGTCGGCGGCGGCCGCGCGGATCTCGTCCCGCACCGGCTCGGGCAGGCCGCCGGTGTCGTTCTCGTCCAGCCCTCGCCCGCGGGTCGGCCGGTACGGCGCTTCCAGCCACCGCCGGTCGCCGGTGAGCTGCACCAGGACCATCAGCAGCGTGGGCACGTTCGCGTCCCGGACCGCGGCACGCACCGTCGCCGCGAACGCTTCGCGCATCGCGGGGGTTCCTTTCGCATCGCCCGTCATCCGTTCACCAGCCGGTCGCGGCCCGCCCAGTACCGCGCCTTCAGCTCGCGGCGCATGATCTTCCCGGTGCCGGTCTTGGGCAGCTCGTCGGCGAATTCCACGGTGCGCGGCCGTTTGTAGGCCGCGATCGACCCGAGACAGACCTGCTGGACGTCCTCGGCGGTCACCGCCGCTCCCGCGCGCCGGACCACGACCGCGCGCACCGTCTCGCCCCACCGGTCGTCGGGCACGCCGATCACGGCGACCTCCGCGACACCGGGCAGCGCGTAGATCGCGTTCTCCACCTCGGTCGGGTACACGTTGAACCCGCCGCTGACGATCATGTCCTTCTTGCGGTCGACGATCCGCAGGTACCCGTCGACCATCCGGCCCACGTCTCCGGTCGCGATCCAGCCGCCGTCGAGGATCGTCTCCGCGGTCTCCTCCGGCAGGTTCCAGTAGCCGGCCATCCCCGCGTCCCCGCGCAGCTGGATCTCGCCCGCCTCGCCGTCCGCGACCGGCTGCCCGGCGCCGTCCGCCAGCCGCATCTCGATGAACGGGCTCACCCGGCCCGCCGAGCCCAGCCGCGCCGGCAGCTCGCCGCCGGGGTCGAAGAGATGGTCCTGCTTCGGCAGCCACGAGGACCACGGCATTTCGGTGAGCCCGTAGGACTGCACGAACACCGGGCCCAGCACGGCGATCGCGCGGGCGAGCCGGTCCGGCGCGATCGGCGAACCGCCGTAGAGCACGGTGTGCACGCTCGACACGTCGTGTTTGCCGGACTCCAGCACCGGAAGCATCAGGTTGATCATTGTCGGCACCAGCGGCAGCACGGTCACCCGGTGCTTTTCGACGATCTCCGTCAGCTCTTCGGCGTCGAACCGGCCGAGCGCGATCTGGCTCGCGCCGCGCAGGAAGTACGCGAGCATCGCGTAGCCGCTGAGGTGGGTCAGCGGCGCGGTGTGCGCCAGCACGTCGGAGCTCGCCGCGCCGTGCAGCTCCACGAGCATGTTCCGGATGATCGCCAGCAGGCTCCGGTGCGTGTGCACGACGCCCTTCGGCCGCCCGCTGGTGCCCGAGGTGTAGGGCATCCAGGCGACGTCGCCCGGCCAGACCTCCGCCGGATCGGCCTCCCGCACCGGGAAAAGCTCCTGGAACGGCACCGCGTCCCCGGCCGGATCGTCCAGCGCCACCAGGGTTTCGCTGACCACCGAGCTGATCTCCGCCAGCCGTTCTCCGTCCACGACCACGGCACGGGCCCCGCAGTCGGCGACGATCTCGGCGACCTCGCGCGGATGCAGCCGGTAGCTCAGCGCGACGCGGACGAAACCGCCGATCGCCAGCGCGTGGTCGAGCACGAAGCATTCGGGCCGGTTCTTCGTCAGCACCACGACCCGGTCGCCCTTGGCCAGCCCGAGCGAGCGCAGGCCGCCGACCAGCCGCCGCGCCAGCGAACCCAGTTCCCGGTAGGAAACCGTGCGGCCGCCGGGTTCCACGATCGCCGGGCGGTCCCCGTACTCGCGGTGCCCGCGCAGCAGCACGGACGCGACGGTCGGGCCGCCGCGGGCTTGCCGCGCGGTGCGCGCCGGGTCGTTCACGTCGATACCTCCTCGGATAACTCTGATACTAGTAAGCGCGAGCTGCCGAGGAGCTGTCAAGAGGCGAGAACTATGATACTGGTTAGAGCGGACGAAGGGAGCCGCCATGACCTCAGCGGACGGGGAAATCGCGCTCGTCACCGGAGCCGGGGGCGCGATCGGGACGGAAATCTGCCGGGCGTTGCGCGCCGCCGGGGCGCGGATCGCGCTGGCCGACGTCGACGAAGCCTCGCTCGAATGGACCACGGCCGAACTGGGTCCAGGAGACGACCTCGCCTCCTTCGCGGCCGATCTCGCCGACGACCGGCAGACCGCCGAACTGCCGGGCCGGGTGCGCGAGCACTTCGGCGGACTGGACATCCTGGTCAACAACGCCGGGGTCCGCGAAGTGCTCCCGCTGCTCGACCTCACTCCCGAACAGTGGCGGCGCACCCTCGACATCGACCTCGTCGCGTCGTTCACGCTGGCGCGCGCGGCCATTCCAGGCATGATCGCCCAGGGCGGCGGCAAAATCGTCAACATCGCCTCGATGGCCGGGCTCGCCGCGTTCCGCGACCGCGCCGCTTACAGC
Organism: Amycolatopsis echigonensis; assembly: GCF_002846615.1. NCBI lineage: Bacteria > Bacillati > Actinomycetota > Actinomycetes > Pseudonocardiales > Pseudonocardiaceae > Amycolatopsis > Amycolatopsis echigonensis. Next base: position 7,799,994 of record NZ_PJMY01000003.1, read on the forward strand.
AGCGCCAAAGCGGGCTTGATCATGCTGACGAAGGTCATCGCCGTCGAGTGCGGCGACCAGGGCATCCGGTGCAACGCCGTCGCGCCCGGCGTCGTCGAAACCCCGATGACCAGTTCGTTCTTCCACTCCGCCGGCATGACCGCCTCGATCCGCGCCAACACCCCGATGCGGCGCTGGTGCTGCCCGGCGGAGATCGCCGAACCGGTCGTGTTCCTGTGCGGCCCGCAAGCCCGGTTCGTCAACGGCACCGTGATCCCCGTCGACGGCGGCTGGACCGCGGGCTACTACGGCGCCGAACTCTCGCCCCGCCCGAAGGAGGCCTGACATGCTGACCCACGAAGAACTGGCCGCGAAACAGGAAATCGCCGACCTGCTGCTCGGCTACTGCCGCGGCATCGACCGGTGCGACGCCGAACTGGTCAAACAGGCGTTCTGGCCGGACGCCTACGACAACCACGGCGCGGACGCGGGCCCGGCCTGGGAGTTCGCGGACCGGATCGTCGCGGCGAAACTCGCGACTACGGAATGGACAACGCACACGGTCGCCAACCACCTCGTCGAACTCGACGGCGACCGAGCGTTCTCCGAGGCGATCGTGCTGACCTTCCAGAAACAGAAGGACCAGGACGAGATCAACGTCTTCTGCGGCCGCTACGTCGACCGCGTCGAACGACGCGACGGAAGCTGGCGCATCGCCTACCGGCAGATGGTCCACGACTGGAGCGGTTCCACCGTGCTCGCCCCGTGGGCGCTGGGCAGTGTCGCCAGCGGAGCGTTCGTCCAGGGCGCCCGCCGTGACGCCGATTTCGTCACCGGCCCCGGCCGCTCGGACCTGATGGGAGCGAAATGAAAGCCCGCGCCGCGGTGCAGGTCGCCGACCGGCGCTTCGAGATCGAAGAGTTCGCCGTGCCCCGGATCGGCCCCGAGGAAGCGCTCCTGCGGGTGGACGCCTGCGGCATGTGCGGCAGCGACGTCGAACAGTACGACGGCGGATTCGCCGCGCTCGGCGTGACCTATCCGGTCATCCCCGGCCACGAACCGATCGGGACCGTCGCCGAGATCGGTTCTGAGGCCGCCCGCCGCTGGGGCGTGCGCACCGGAGACCGGGTCGCGGTCGAACCGGTGCTCGGCTGCGGTTCCTGCCGGGCCTGCCTCACCGGTTCTTACCGCCGCTGCAAGGGATCCGGCAACGGCGCGGCCATCAATGCCTACGGCTACCTGCCGACCTCGCTGACGCCGAGCTTGTGGGGCGGCTACGCCGAATACCTGTACTTGCACCCCCGCACCGTGCTGCACAAGCTCCGCGACGATCTGCCCCTGGAACTGGCCGCGCTCTATCAACCGATGGCCGCCGGGATACGCTGGTTCGCCCACGATTCCGGGTTGCGCAGCGGAGACACCGTGGTCATCCTCGGCTGCGGGCAGCGCGGGCTGGCCGGCGTCGTCGCCGCCCGCGACGCCGGAGCCGGCCGGATCATCGTGACCGGCCTGGCGCGCGACGCGCACAAACTGGAACTGGCCAAGCTTTTCGGCGCCGACGTCGCCGTGGTCGCCGACCAGGAAGACACCGTCGCGGCCGTCTTCGAGCACACCGGCGGCGAAGGAACCGACGTGGTCGTGGACGTCACCGCGGTCTCGACTCAACCCATTGTGGACGCGATCGCGGTCGCCAAACCCGGCGCGACCGTCGTGCTGGCCGGGGTCAAAGGCTCCGGCGCGACCGTGCCGGGCTTCCTGCCGGACGCGGTCATCACCAAGGAACTCACCGTGAAAGGCCTGTGGTCGCAAGACATCCGCGCGTTCGAACCCGCACTCCGGCTCATCGAAGCGGGCAAGTACCCGCTCGAGCGGATGCACACCCACACCTTCGGCCTCGACTCCGTCGCGCGAGCCGTGGAGACGTTGGCCGGACGCGTGCCCGGGGAGGACGCGGTGCACGTGATGATCGCCCCGGACTTCGGCTGAACGCGCGTCAGGGGCGAGTGCGGACCAGGTAGGACATCAGGCCGGTCTGCGCGACGACGCCGTCCTGGGTCACCAGGTCGTACCGCACCCGGACGACCCCGGCATCGCCGCGGCCGGTCATCCGCGCGCCGGTCACCCGCGCCCTCGTGTGCACGGTGTCGCCGAACCGCAGCGGTGCCCGGAACTCCCAGTTCTCGATACCCAGCAACGCCAGCGCCGAGCCCTCGAACGCGCCGGTCCGCGAACTGAGGCCGAGGCACCACGACAACCCGAGCGCGCCGTGCGCGACCCGTTCGCCGAAGCGCCCTTCCGCCGCGGCGACCGCGTCGGTGTGCATCGGGTTGTAATCGCCGGTCGTGGCGGCGAACGAGACCACGTCCGCTTCGGTCACCGTGCGGCCGGGCGAAACGAGGGCCTCGTCCGCGCCCATCACCGCGAAATCCTCGAACCACAACGGCACCGTCAACCACCTCCGAACGCGCTCAGGCTATCCCGCGCGGAACGCCACGGCGCTCAGCAGGCATGCGCGTTTCGTTCAAGAACAGCAGCGCCGCGAAGCCTAGCGTCAGCTCCGTGATCGACCTGACCTCGCAAGACGGCTTCTCCCCTGGCTCGCCGGGCACCGAGGCCGGTCCACGGTTGGTGCTTCGGTGCCGGTCGGTCTCCGATGTCGTTCAAGCCATGGCTTACGCGGCGGAGACCGGCGCACGCATCGTGCCGCGCGGTGGCGGGCATTGCTTCGTGAACCGGTGTCCGGCCGACGGGATCGTCGTGGAGCTGTCCGGGCTGGACCGGATCACGGTCGACGACACCGGCGTGGCGACGATCGGTGCTGGCGCGCGGCTGGGAGCGGTGTACGCGGCGCTGCACGGCGAGGGTCGGACGATTCCAGCTGGCTGCGGCGACACGGTCGGCATCGCGGGGCTGACGCTCGGCGGCGGGATCGGCATTCTCGGCCGCCAGTACGGGCTGACCTGCGACCGGCTCGTCGGCGCGCAGGTGGTGCTCGCCGACCGGAGTGTCGTGGAGTGCGGCGAACACCGGGAATCCGAGCTGTTCTGGGCGTTGCGCGGCGCGGGCGGCGGACAGTTCGGCATCGTCACGGAGCTGCGGTTCGCGACCGTGCCGGAGCCGTCGGTCTGCCGGATCGAGGGACACTGGCCGGCACCGCAAAACCTCGTCCCGGCATGGCAGGACTGGGCGCCCGACGCGCCCGACGGATTGACCGCGAACCTCACCGTCCAAACCGGACGCACGACGCTCTTCGGCGCCTCCACCCTGCCGCCCGCCGAGACCGAGGAGCTGCTCAGGGAGCTCACCGCGCGGGCCGGTGTTCTGTATGCAATAGACCTCCGACTGGATGTTCCCTACAGCATGGTGAAGCCGACCTTCAGCGTGCTGGACCCGGTCGGCGGGAGCCGCCGGGTCCGGTCGGAGTTCTTCTCCCGCACGCTGTCGGACCGCACCACGAGCCAGCTGCTCGATCAGCTGACCGGAAACCGGCGGCTGGCGTTCACGGCGATGGGCGGGGCGTACCACCGGGTCGCGGAGGAAGCGACCGCGTTCGCCCATCGCGGCGAGCGGTTTCTGCTGGAACAGGTCGGCGACCCGGGCGATCCGTGGGTGGACGAGGCGTGGCGCGCGGCGCACGCGGAGGGCTCCGGCCGGGTTTACCCGAACTTTCCGGACCTCGCGCTCGAGGATCCGGCCCGGGCGTACCACGCGGACAACTACCCCAGACTCGCCGCGCTCAAGAACAGGTACGACCCGCTTCGGGTTTTCGACTTTCCCCAGGCTCTGTGAACGACTACTAAGGAGCATCATGACCAAGGTGTTCAGCGCCCTCTCCGTCTCGGTCGACGGCTACATCAGCGGCCGCCGCCCGGAGGGGGCCGACGAGGTCGGGAGCGGGCTCGGCGACGCCGGGGCGCTGTTCGACTGGTACTTCACCGGCGACACCCCGAGCAAAGTCTTCGACGGATTCAGCCTTTCCGAGCCCAGCGCCCGGGTTTTCGACTCGCTCGCCGCCCGCGTCGGGGCGACCGTCGTCGGGCACGCCACCTACGACCATTCAAGCCACTTCGGCGGCAGTGGTCCGCATCCGACCGCGCCGTTGTTCGTGGTCAGCCACCAGCCGGTGCCGGAGCTGAGCGAGGCGCAGACCCAGGCGACCAGCGTCGAAGAGGCCGTCGCGGGCGCGCGGGCCGCGGCGGGCGGCAAGGACGTCGCGCTCATGGGCGGCGTGCTGGTCACCGAGGCGATCAAGGCCGGGCTGGTCGACGAGTTCGTCCTGCACCAGGTCCCGATCCTGCTGGGCGGCGGGCGGAGCTTCTTCGGCGAGCTGCCCGAGCACGTCCGGCTGCGGCTGGTCGAAGCCGTCCCGGCGCCCGGCGTCACCCACCTGCACTACGAAATCCTCCGCTGAAAGGAATCCCCATGCTGAATCCCGACGTCCGCCGCGTCCTCGACGGCACCCCGATCGCCCACCTCGCGACCGTGCTCCCGGACGGGTCGCCGCACGTCGTCCCGGTGTGGATCGGCACGCGCGGCGACCGGATCGTCTTCCTGACCGGCCCGGACAGCCGCAAGGCCCGCAATCTCCGCCGCGACCCGCGCGTGGCGATTTCCCTGACCCCGCCGGACAATCCGTTCGAGCCGATCACCATCCGCGGCCGGGTCGCCGAATGGATCGAGGGCGACGAGGCGTGGGCGATCATCGACGAGGTGGCCAAGAAGTACATCGGGCAGCCGTACACGCGGGAGCAGGTGCGCGTCGTCGGCCTGATCGAGCCGGAGACTCAATCGGTCGGGATGTAGTCAGAACGCGACCGACGCGCCCAACTCCTGTTGTGCTTCAAGGCGGTTCAGCCGTTCGGTGAGTGCATCGTTGGACGGCGGAGCAGGTGTCCGAGCCCAGGGAAAGGCGCAGGGATGGGTTCGGCTGGAGGGTGGTCTCGTACCGGAGCGCGGCGATCTTGGCCGGGTCGCCGGGAAGGTCGCTGTCTTCCAGCGACTGCAGAGAGCGCCGGGGCCGGCCGACCGGATTGTCGCGGCAGGGCTCGGTTTCGGTCGTGTAGCGCAACGCCGGCACGAAGCCGGTCCGCGCCCCGCCGAGCTGCGCCACGGTGAGGTGGATGCCGAAGTCCGCGACCTCGCGGCTGACGCTCTCGGTGTATCCCTCCAGGCCCCTTTTGCCCGCGTGGTACGCGCTGTGCGCGGGCGAGCCGAGCTGGCCGCCCATGCTGGAGATCTGGATGATCCGGCGGCCGCCCCGCTCGCGCATCGGGCCGAGGAACGCGCGGGTGATCAGCAGCGGGGCGAGCAGCAGCGCCTCGATCTGGTGGCGGATCTCCCCGGGCGTCATCTCCTCGGCCGCGCCCACGACGGCGGACCCGGCGTTGTTCACGACCACGTCCACCGGCCTGGCCCGCTGCGTCCGGTCGATCACGGCGGCGACCTCGGCCGGACGGGTGAGGTCTCTCCGCTCCACGACGAGACGGGGCGACGCGGGCAGCGCGTTCTGGCCGCCGGGCCGTCGCGTCACGTAGTCCCCGCGGTCGAGCGCCTCCCGGACCAGAGGACGGCCGAGGCCGCCGGAACCGCCGGTCACGAAGCAATGCCGAGGTGCGGACGTCACGAGAGCTCCCGGAGGCTAGGGTTATTCGGAATGCGTTCCGCTTGGCCTTATCCGGAATTCGTTCCGGATAGCCATCCGGAGGAACCCGTGCCCGACGCCCCGCGCCGCACCAGGCGAGACGCGCTCGAAAACCGTGCGCGGCTGCTGGAGGTCGCCGCGCAGGCCTTCGCCGAACAGGGGCTCGACGCTGCGCCGGCAGCGATCGCCAAGCAAGCCGGGGTCGGCGTCGGCACGCTCTACCGGCATTTCCCGACCCGCGAAGCCCTCGTCGACGCGGCCTACCGGCATCAGCTCGCAGGGGTTTGCGAGCAGGCGCCGGCGCTCCTCGCGCAGTACCCGGCCGCCGAAGCGATGCGGGCGTGGCTGCGGCGGTTCCTCGCCTACGTCAGCGCGAAGCACGGGATGTCCGAAGCGCTCACCACCGTGATCGCGTCCGGCGTCGATCCCTTTTCGACAGCCGGAAGCTGCTCCTCGACGCCGTCGGCGAACTGCTCGCGGCCGACGCGGAAGACGGCACGCTCCGGTCCGAGGTGCCCGTCGAAGACGTCCTGCTCCTGATCGGCGGCGTCGCGTATTCCGCGCAGCGCTGCGAAGAACCGCGGGCGCGGCGGCTCATCGACCTGGTGCTGGATTCCCTCGCCCGCTGATCACCGGCCCACGAGCGGGCGCATGCCGGGCGGCAGCCGAGCGACCCCGCCGCCCAGGTACTGCACCACGGCCTCCTGGAGCGCCCGCACGGCGCGCGGCTGCTCGACGTCCCGCCGGTACGCCAGCCGCACCACGCGATTCAGGCCCGGCTCGGTGAACCGCGTCCGCCGGAACCGGTCCCCGACCACGGTGCTCGGCACGACCGCCAGCCCCAATCCGGCTTGGACCAGCTCCAGCACCGCGTCCATTTCGCCGCCTTCGATCGCGAAGAGCGGGTCGAAGCCCTCGGCACGGCAAGCGGCCACGGTCGCCTCGCGCAGGTCGTAGCCCTGCCGGAACATCACCAGCGGCTGGCCGCGCAGCGCGGCGATCGGCATCCGGCCGCGCACCGGCGCGGGCGCGTCCTTCGGCGAGATCACCACCAGGTCCTCGACGAACAGCGCGCGGCTCTCCAGCCGCGCATCGTCGTGGACGCGGCTGTCCACGATCATCGCCAGGTCGAGCCCGCCTTCCGACAGCGCGGTCTGCAGGTCGCGGGACCCGCTTTCGTGCAGCACCAGCTCGATCCCCGGATAGTCCCGGCGGAACGCGGCGAGCATCGCGGGCAGCAGGCCGGTGCACAGGCTCGGGGTCGCGCCGAGCCGCACCCGGCCGCGGCCCAGTTCGTCCAGTTCCCGGATTGCCCGGTACGCGGATTCCGTTTCTGCGAGGATCCGGCGCGCGATCGGCAGCAGCGTCTCCCCCGCCTCGGTGAGCGTGACATTCCCGCGGATCCGGTGGAACAGCGCCGCGCCGACATCCCGTTCCAGGGCGCGGATCTGCTGCGACAGCGAGGGCTGCGCCACCCGCATGCGTTCCGCGGCCCGGGTGAAATGCCGCGTCTCCGCCACTGCCAGGAAATACGCCAGCTGCTGGAACTGCATGACCGCCATCATAGGCACTTCCTCTCGTTTTGAGAGAAATCATGTGTTTGCCCTCTCGTCAGCGCCGACCTACCGTCGGAGGCGTGGCACTCGCACCCGCTCCGCCCCGCCGTCGCCCGGCGCTGGTGACCTTCTGGCGTTCGACCATCGGCAAGAAGGTCGTCATGGCCGTCACCGGGCTGATGTTCGTCGCGTTCCTGTTCGTGCACATGGCCGGGAACCTCAAGGTCTTCCTGGGACCGCGGCACTTCGACGACTACGCGGCCTGGCTTCGCACCATCGGCGAACCGGTGCTGCAGAACGCCTGGTACCTCTCGATCCAGCGAGTCGTGCTCGTCATCGCGTTGGTGCTGCACGTCGTCGCGGCGGTGCAACTGTCCAAACGGGACCGGCAAGCCCGCCCGGTGAAGTACGCGCACGGGCAGCGGCGCAAGGCCAGCTTCGCGACGCACACCATGCGCTGGGGCGGCGCGACGCTCGCGCTCTACATCGTGTGGCACATCCTGGACCTCACGGTCGGCGTGGCCAACCAGGACTTCCGCGACGGCCATCCGTACCACAACATCGTCGCGGACTTCCAGGTCTGGTGGGTCAACCTGATCTACATCGTCGCGCTGCTGATGCTCGGCCTGCACATCAACCACGGCTTCTGGAGTGCCGCGCAGACCCTCGGCATCACCAGCACAACCCGCGACCGGGCGCTCAAAACCGTCGGGTCCGTGCTCGCCGTCGTGATCACCGGCGGCTTCCTGATCGTGCCGATCGCCGTGATGGCGGGATGGGTGGCCTGACATGACCGACTACACGGTCGGCGAGCCGATCGCCGACACGCAAGCGCCGGCGGGTCCGATCGAGGACCGCTGGGACAGCCGCCGCTTCGGCGCGAAGCTGGTCAACCCGGCCAATCGGCGGCGGCACCGGATCATCGTGGTCGGCACCGGCCTCGCCGGGGCGTCCGCCGGCGCGACGCTCGCCGAACAGGGCTACCACGTGGTCCAGTTCTGTTTCCAGGACTCGCCGCGGCGCGCACACTCAGTCGCCGCGCAGGGCGGCATCAACGCCGCGAAGAACTACCGCAACGACGGCGATTCGGTCTACCGGCTCTTCTACGACACGGTGAAGGGCGGCGACTTCCGGTCCCGGGAGTCCAATGTGTACCGGCTGGCGCAGGTGTCGACGCAGATCATCGACCAGGCGGTGGCGCAGGGCGTGCCGTTCGCCCGCGAGTACGGCGGGTTGCTCGACACCCGCTCGTTCGGCGGCGTCCAGGTGCAGCGCACCTTCTACGCGCGCGGCCAGACCGGACAGCAGCTGCTGCTCGGCGCGTACCAGGCGCTGGCGCGGCAGATCGACGCCGGCGGCGTGGAGATGCACCCGCGGACGGAGATGCTGGACCTGATCGTGTCCGACGGCCGGGCGCGCGGGATCGTCGCGCGCGACCTGGTGACCGGCGAGGTGACCACGCATCTCGCGGACGCCGTCGTCCTCGCGACCGGCGGCTACGGCAACGTCTTCTACCTGTCCACCAACGCGAAAGGCTCCAATGCCACCGCGATCTGGCGGGCGCACAAACGCGGCGCGTACTTCGCGAACCCGTGCTTCACGCAGATCCACCCGACCTGCATCCCGCGCTCGGGCGAGCATCAGTCGAAGCTGACGCTGATGAGCGAATCGCTGCGCAACGACGGCCGGATCTGGGTCCCGAAGCAGCCGCGCGACCCGCGTCCGCCGCGGGAGATCCCGGAGTCCGAACGGGACTACTACCTCGAGCGGATGTACCCGAGCTTCGGCAACCTGGTCCCGCGCGACATCGCCTCCCGGGCGGCCAAGAACGTCTGCGACGCCGGGTTCGGCGTCGGTCCCGGCGGGCTCGGCGTGTACCTCGACTTCGCGGACGCGATCGAGCGGATGGGCCGCCCTGCGGTGGAAGCCAAGTACGGCAACCTGTTCGACATGTACGAGCGGATCACCGCGGAGAACCCGTACGAGGTCCCGATGCGGATCTACCCGGCGATCCACTACACGATGGGCGGTCTGTGGGTCGACTACGACCTGCAGAGCACCGTGCCCGGCCTGTTCGTGATCGGCGAGGCCAACTTCTCCGACCACGGCGCGAACCGGCTCGGTGCGTCCGCGCTGATGCAGGGCCTCGCCGACGGCTACTTCGTGCTCCCGGCCACGCTCAACGACTACATCGCGCGGAGCAGCTTCCCCGCACTTGACCCGGCCGATCCGGTGGTCGCCCAAGCCGAAACCGCGGTGCGCGACCGGCTCGAACGGCTGCTGTCCGTGCGCGGCACGCGCAGCGTGGACTCGTTCCACCGCGAACTGGGCCACCTGATGTGGGACCACTGCGGAATGTCCCGGTCCGCCGAAGGCCTGCGGAAAGCACTCGACCGCATTCCGGAACTGCGCGCCGAATTCTGGCGGGACGTCCGCGTCCCGGGCACCGGCGCCGAACTGAACCAGGAACTGGAAAAAGCCGGTCGCGTCGCCGATTTCCTGGAACTCGCCGAACTGCTGCTGCTCGACGCTCTGGTGCGCGAGGAATCGTGCGGCGGCCATTTCCGCGAGGAACACCAAACCGAAGACGGCGAGGCCCAGCGCGACGACGAGCGGTTCTCGTACGTCTCGGCCTGGGAGCACGGCGAACACCCGGTGCTCCACCAGGAATTCCTGGACTTCGAGCACGTCCACCCCACCCAGCGGAGCTACACATGAAACTCACCCTGCGGGTCTGGCGCCAGTCCGGCCCGGACGACGACGGCAGGCTGGTCGACTACCCGGTCGACGACGCCAGCCCGGACATGTCCTTCCTGGAACTCCTCGACGTCCTCAACCAGGATCTCATCGAGGACGGCGCCGAGCCGATCGCGTTCGACCACGACTGCCGCGAAGGCATCTGCGGCTCGTGCGGCGTGGTGATCAACGGACGCGCGCACGGCCCGGAACGCACCACCACCTGCCAGCTGCACCTGCGTTCGTTCCGCGACGGCGACGTGCTGGACGTGGAACCCTGGCGCGCCAAGGGTTTCCCGGTGATCAAGGACCTGGTGGTCGACCGCTCGGCGTTCGACCGGATCATCGAGGCGGGCGGCTACGTCACCGCCCCGACCGGCAGCGCCCCCGAGGCGCACGCGACACCGGTGCCCAAGCCGGACGCGGACCTCGCCTTCGACAACGCGACCTGCATCGGCTGCGGCGCCTGCGTGGCGGCGTGCCCGAACGGGTCGGCCATGCTGTTCACCGCGGCGAAGGCGGCGCACCTGAACTCCCTGCCGCAGGGGCAGCCGGAACGCGCCCAGCGGGTGCTCGACATGGTGGAAACCATGGACGCGGCGGATTTCGGCGGGTGCACGAACACCGGCGAATGCGTCGTGTCGTGTCCCAAGGGCATCCCGCTGACGAGCATCGCGAACCTCAACCGGGAATTCCTCAAAGCCAGCCGCTCGCGGCGCTAGCCGGGCGCGCCCGCTGTCTCCCGCCCGGAATCGATCCGGCGGGAGACAGCGGCGTCGCGGGCGCGTCAGGACTTCTTGCCCCGCCGGCTGTCGTCGTCGATGTCGATCCGCTCCTTGCGGACCTTCCCCTCGACAGTCTGCTCCTCGGTGACCTGCTCGGTGCCGAGGCGCACCCGCTCCACCGGCACGGTTTCCTTCTGCACCACCGGCTTTTCGGCGTGCAGCACGACGTCCTGCTCCGTCTCGCCGATTTCGGCCCGGCCGGCCGCCTTGGCGTCGGTGATCGGCTCGCGCTCGACGCGCACTTCCTCGTGCGTGACCGGCACGGTCACCTGCTCGTCCTCGGTCACGACGTACTTGCGCAGCCGGACGTGGCCGGTTTCGACCTGTTCGGTGCCGACCCGCAGGCGTTCCTCGGAACGGACCACGTCGCCTCGGCCGGACGCGTCGTGCCGTCCGCCCTTGGCCGCGGCGGTCTCCTGGCCGGTCGGCTGCCCGCGGCCAGCGGTGCCGCCCATCGCAGCCTCGCGCCCACGGCCCGCGGCACCGCCTGCCGCACCGCCCGCGGCGCCACCTGCCGCCGCGTCACGGCCGCGGTTCTGGGCGTTCTCGCCAGTCGCGCGCGGCGTCGGCAAGCCGTAGTACTTGTACAGCTCGGCGCTTTCCTTTTCGGAAAGGTGGCCCTCGGCGTCGATGCGCGGAGCCTCGGACACCTGGTCCTTCGCGACCTGGACGTGCAGGCCGTCGTTCTCCATGCCCGCACCGGACAGCGGCACGAAGCTCTCCTTCTGGCCGAACAGCCCGGTTTTCACCGTCACCCACTCCGGCCGCCGCGTGTCGTCGGCGAGATAAACCGTTCCGACCTTGCCGATCTTGCTGCCCGCATTGTCCACCACGGTGCTGTCGACGAGATCCTGCGGCTGGATTGCGCGTACCATGGATCCACTCCATTTCCCGAATCGGATTTCGTGCTTCGGTTCCCACTGTCCGGCTGGTCAAAGTGCCGCGCAAGGTCCGCACCCCTCAGCCGAGCGACCCCGTTTCGTGTCAGTTTGCGGGCCGTGATCAGCGGGTAGTTCCGTCACGAGAGGACCGCGCGAAGGCGGTTCCCGCCGGAATTGGCGAAAATTGTTCAGCTGCCGGATCCCGGAAAGGCGCGGCCCCATTCCCGCGAGCTCGCGCGGCCCGGCGGGAAAACTCGGATGCGGCCGGTCGCGCCGGTCGGCTAGGCTTTCGCCCATGGGTGCCGCTTTCGCCGCATACGCAGTGACTCGTCTCCGCAACGCCTGAGCGCCGGACGCACACCGCTCCGCCGCGCTCTCCCCCGTTGTCCGTCCGGGCCGCCTTTCCTGGCCCCCGGGTCGCTTCCTCATGCGCGGAGTCCGCATCCTCATGTCTGCCCGACCTTTCGGCGGACGGCACGAACTCGGCCAGAACTTCCTCGCCGACCCCGCCGTCATCGCCGCTGTCTGCGCTGCCGCCGCCCGCACGACCGGTCCCCTCGTGGAACTCGCCGCGGGCGACGGTGCGCTGACCCTCCCGCTCAGCCGCACCGGCCGTCCGCTGACCGCGGTCGAACTCGATCCCCGCCGCGCCCGCCGCCTGGCGCGGCACACGGGCGACCACGTCAAAGTCGTCCACGGCGATCTGCTCCGGCACCGGCTGCCCGACGTTCCGCACACCGTCGTCGGCAATCTTCCCTTCCACCTCACCACCGCGACCCTGCGGCGGCAGTTCCGGCAGCCGCACTGGGAACTCGCCGTGCTGCTGGTGCAATGGGAAGTCGCCCGCCGCCGGGCCGGAATCGGCGGCGCCTCCCAGATGACCGCTGCCTGGTGGCCGTGGTTCGAATTCGCCGTCCCGGCCCGGGTCCCGGCGCACGCGTTCCGCCCTCGCCCGGCCGTGGACGGCGGAATACTCGTGATCACCCGCCGCACGGACCCGCTCGTCCCTGATCAGGCGGAGTACCAGAAGTTCGTCCGCGCAGTCTTCACCGGACGCGGCCGCGGGCTGGGCGGGATCCTTCCCCGCACCGGTCGCGTCAGCGCCCGCACGGCGCGCGCCTGGCTGGCCCGCAACCGCCTGTCGCCGCAGGCACTCCCCCGCGACTTGACTGCCGAGCAGTGGGCATCGCTGTGGGAGCTGACGCAGTGACCTTGCATCGATTCGCCTGATGCACGGCAGCGAAAAGCTCTGCTTTCCCGCACCGCGGCACATGGCGATAGTGAGCGGAAACGACGAAAGGCGGTTCCGAGAATGAACCACGGCGACTGGGTGCACGAGGCTGCGCGATTGCGCCCCCGTACTGCGGCCTTTGTGGACGGTGATTGGCTCGACGCCAAGTCCGGCAGGACTTTCGCCACTGTCAACCCGGCCACCGGGCACCCGGTCGCCCACGTGGCCGAATGCGGCCGAGACGAGATCGACGCCGCGGTCGCCGCCGCGCGGCGAGCGTTCGAGGACGGCCGCTGGTCCCGGCTCGCCATCGCCGAACGCAAGAAGCGCCTGCGGAGACTGGCCGATCTCATCGGTGCGCACGGACGGGAACTGGCGCTCTGCGACACCCTCGACGTCGGTCGCCCGATCTCGGACACGTTCGGCCAGGACGTGCCCGCGACCGCCGAGTGTTTCGCCTGGCACGCCGAAGCTCTCGACAAACGCTACGACGAGGTCGCGCCCGCGCCCCCGGGCGCCTTCGCCGCGATCCGGCGCGTGCCGCTCGGGGTGGTAGGCGCGGTCGTGCCGTGGAACTTCCCGCTCGACATCGCCGGGTGGAAACTTGCTCCGGCATTGGCCGCGGGCAACAGCGTCGTCCTCAAACCCGCCGAGCAATCCCCGCTGTCCGCCCTGCGGCTGGGAGAACTCGCCGCGGAGGCGGGGATTCCGGACGGGGTGCTCAACGTCGTGCCGGGCTTCGGCGAGACCGCGGGCCAGGCGCTCGGACGGCATCCGGACGTCGACGTCCTCGCTTTCACCGGGTCGACACCGGTGGGCGGGCTGTTCCTGCGCTACGCCGGGGAGTCGAACCTCAAACAGGTCTGGCTCGAATGCGGCGGCAAGAGCCCGGTCGCGGTGTTCGCCGACGCGGACCTCGACGCCGCCGCGGACCTGGTCGCGTTCGGTTTCTGCGCGAACTCCGGCCAGGTCTGCTCGGCGACGACCCGCCTCCTCGTCCAGGCCGCGGCAGCCGGCGAATTCCTCGCCCGCCTGCGGGAGAAGGTCGCCGCGTGGGTGCCCGGCGATCCGCTGGACCCGGCCACGAAACTGGGTCCGATGATCGACGAGAACGCGGCGGCGCGGGTGCTGGCCGCCGTCGAGGCCAGCAGCGGAACCGTTGTCGCCGGCGGAACTCGCCGGGGCGCGTTCCTGGACCCGACCGTCGTGACTGACCTGCGCGCCGACGATCCGCTGGTCACCGACGAACTATTCGGACCCGTGCTCGCGACGCAGTCCTTTGAGACTGAAGCGGACGCGATCAGGCTGGCGAACGACACGGCATACGGCCTCGCCGCGTCAGTCTGGACCCGCGACCTCGCCCGCGCACATCGCCTCTCGGACGCAATCCACGCCGGGACGGTCTCGGTGAACACAGTGGACGCGCTCAGCGTCGCGACCCCGTTCGGCGGCTTCAAACAGTCCGGCTTCGGCCGCGACCTTTCCCTGCATTCGTTCGACAAGTACACCGGCCTCAAGACGGTCTGGACGGCCTACGCCTGACCGAGATCGCGTCCGGTTTCCGCGGCCAGATATCCCAGCAGCAGCTCGCGCGTCCGGGCTGCGGACAAGCTGGTGTTGCGCCCGGCCAGATGCAGACCGTAGGCGTCCTCCAGCGCCACCGCGTTCGCCGCGATGTCCGCTGCGGGCGAGCGCAGCTTGAAGACGCCGGTGTCCCGCCCGTGCGCGAGCGCGGCCGAGTACAGCGACACCTCGCGGTCCCACAGCGCCGTCATCAGCACCGCGTGCGCCGGGTTGCGCGCCGCGTGGACGTGCATTTCGTACAGCACCCGGCCCAGCGGATCGCCTTCCCCGGCGGGAAGCCCCGCGTCGACCAGCCGCACCAGCCGCCGGACCGGATCGCCCTCCGCCTCCGCCGCGTGCGCTCGCGCCCAGTAGAACCGGTCCACCGCGTCGCGGTGCAGCTCGAACAGCAGATCGTCGAGGTCCGGGTAGTAGTAGCTGACCGAGCCCGCCGACAGCCCGGCTTCCTCGGCGACGTCGCGCACGCGGAGGCCGGCCAGCCCCCGCGCCCGGATCGCTCGGGCGGCCGCCGCCACCAGCTCGTCGCGCCGCTTCGCCTGGTCCTTGGGTCGTGCCACGTCCAGGATTATTGATGATGTGCATCGAAAAACCCAGTACCCGTTCCGGAGAACCGACCCCTTAAGGGCCTTGCCAGCCAGACCGCCACGACGCATTCTTTGCGCTAGACCGCAAAGAATGAGGAGACACGCATGGCCCACCCCCTCTCGCGCCTGGCCGAAGACGAGGTCGCCCGCAACCGCGAACTGCTGGTCGAAGCCGGGATCGCGACCGAGAGCACCCGGTTCGCCCTCGTCTCGCTGCTCGAACCGGCGAAGGCGGCCGTGCTGGCCTGGCAGCCGGGCGACCCGGTGGACCGCCGCGTCCGCTCGCTGCTGCTCGACCGGCAGACCGGCGCGGTGCGCGAGGCGGTCGTGTCGCTGACCCGCGGCGAGGTCGTTGCCGACCGGGCGGTCGACGTCGTGGCCGAGGGGCAGCCGCCGATCCTGCACGAGGAGTTCGACCTGGTCGAGGAGATCCTCTGGAAGGACGAGGCGTGGAACGCGGCGATGCGCCGCCGCGGCATCGGGGAACCGCGTTCGGTGCGGATCTCCGCGCTGAGCGCCGGATGCTTCGACCTTCCCGGCGAAACCGGGCTGCGGCTCGTGCGCTGCCTGGCGTTCTTGCAGCTCAACAAGGACGACAACCTCTGGGCGCATCCGATCGACGGCGTCGTGGCCTACGTCGACCTGATCGCCGGCCGCGTGCACGACCTCGTCGACGACGGTCCGGCCGAGATCCCGCGCACCGCCTACGACTACCACCTCGACCGTCCGGCCCGGACGACCCAGAAGCCCATCGCGATCACCCAGCCCGAGGGCCCGAGCTTCACCGTCGAGGGCGACGTCGTCACGTGGGAGAAGTGGCAGTTCCGGATCGGCTTCAACGCGGTCGAAGGCCTTACCCTGCACCAAATCGGGTTCCAGGACGGCGGACGGCTGCGTCCGGTCGTGTACCGCGCCTCGGTCGCCGAGATGGTCGTGCCCTACGGCGATCCCAGCCCGGTGCGGTTCTGGCAGAACTACTTCGACGCGGGCGAGTACTCGCTGGGCAAGGAAGCCAACTCCCTCACCCTGGGCTGCGACTGCCTCGGCGAGATCCGCTATTTCGATGCCACCGTGCACGACGACGACGGCCAGCCGCGCACCGTCGCCAACGCGATCTGCATGCACGAGGAAGACGCCGGCGTGCTGTGGAAGCACACTGACCACTACAACGGGAGTGTCTCCACCCGGCGGCAGCGTCGGCTGGTCATCTCGTTCTTCGTCACCGTCGGCAATTACGACTACGGCTTCTACTGGTATCTCTACCTCGACGGCACCATCGAGCTCGAGTGCAAGGCCACCGGCATCGTCTTCACCTCGGCCTTCCCCGCCGGCGACGACTATCCGTGGGCCGCCGAAATCGCCCCCGGCATCGGCGCGCCGTTCCACCAGCACCTGTTCTCCGCGCGGCTGGACATGATGGTCGACGGCCTCTCCAACGCGGTCGACGAGATCGACGTGGAGCGAGTCCCGATCGGCCCCGGCAATCCGTACGGCAACGCCTTCACCCGGAAGATCACCCGGCTGGCCAAGGAATCCGAGGCCGCCCGGCTCGCCGACGGCAATCTCGGCCGCACCTGGCGGATCAGCAATCCCGAGTCCCGCAACGCGCTCGGCCAACCGGTCGGGTACACGCTGCACCCGGAGGGCCTGCCGCCGTTGCTGGCCGACGACGCGTCGTCCATCGCCCGCCGCGCCGCCTTCACCCGCAAGCATCTGTGGGTCACCGCCTACGCCGAGGACGAGCGCTTCCCGGCGGGCGAGTACGTCAACCAGAACGCCGGCAAGACCGGCATCGACACCTGGATCCAGGCCGACCGCGCCCTCGACGGCGCCGACCTCGTCGTGTGGCACACCTTCGGGCTCACGCATTATCCGCGCACCGAGGACTGGCCGATCATGCCGGTCGACCACACCGGGTTCACGCTCAAACCCAGCGGGTTCTTCGACGCCAATCCGGCGCTGGACACGCCCGCCCCGCAACCGCAGCATCCCGATTGCTGCCACTGAGGCAGGATGTCGGCATGAGCGAGCCTTCCTTCACCCTCGTGCAGCTGCGCTACTTCGAAGCTGCCGCGCGGCATCTGAGCATGACAGCCGCGTCGAAGGAGCTGATGGTGTCGCAGTCGGCCGTTTCGACGGCGATCGCGCAGCTGGAGAAGGAAATGGGCGTGCAGTTCCTGCTGCGCCACCACGCCCGCGGGCTCAGCCTGACCACCGCCGGCGAGGAGTTCTACAAGCGGGTGCTGGATTTCCTGGCGCACGGCGCGGAACTGGTCGAAACCGCCCGGCAGTCCGGCACCGACCTGGTCGGGACGCTCACCGTCGGCTGCTTCACCACGCTCGCGCCGTTCCGCCTGCCGAGCCTGCTGGCCGAATTCGAGGCTCGGCACCCGCGCGTCCACGTGTCGCTGCGCGAGGGCGAGCACAAAGCGCTCAAGACCGCGCTGCGGGCCGGGGAAACCGAACTCGCGATGCTGTACGGCTACGACCTCGACGACGACATCGACCGCGAGGTGGTCGGTACCGCCGCTCCGTACGCGCTCGTCTCCGAGGACCACCGGCTCGCCCGGCGGAAGAGCCGCAAGGTGTCGCTGCAGGACCTGGCGGACGAGCCGATGGTGCTGCTCGACCTGCCGCACAGCCGGGAGTACCTGCAATCGATCCTCAGCGACGCCGGGGTGGCGCCGCGGATCCGGCATCGGACCAGCGGGTACGAGACCGTGCGGGCGCTGGTGGCGTCCGGGCACGGATTCGCGTTGCTCAACCAGCGTCCGCCGAATGACACGACTTACGCGGGCGCCAGCGTCGTGCCGCTCGCTCTGACCGACGATGTTCCGTCGCTGGAGATCGTGCTCGCGACGATGCGCGGCGTGCGGCTCACGCGGCGAGCACAGGAATTCCGAGAGCTGTGCCGCGCCATGTACTCGCGATAGCGGCGCGAGCGAACCCGCGCCGCCCACTCGATCAGAAGTTCTGGTACCCGCGCTGGATCGCGACGTGATCTGCCACGAATTTCGCGTCATGCCATACGCCCCAGATGAAACTCGACCCGCGCCGCGCCAGCCACGGCAGGCCGATGAAGTACACGCCGGGCGCGACAGACACGCCGCGGCGGTGCTTCGGCCGTCCGTTCTCGTCGAAGGCGTCGACCTGCAGCCAGCTGTAGTCGACGGCGAACCCGGTCGCCCAGACGATCGAGGTCACTCCGGCGGCGGCCAGATCCAGCTCCAGCACCGGATCGGTGACGCACTCCGGGTCCGGGCCCAACTCGCGGGCGGACGGTTCCTCGGGCAGGTCGAGCCCGTTGCGGGCCACGTAGGCGTCGGCTTCGTCAAGCAGGGCAAGGTAATTCTCGTCGCCCGCCGCGATGTTCTTCGCCAGGTCCGTCGCGAAGCTGAGCTTGCCGTCGGCATACGCGCCGGTCATGCCGACGAGCGTGATGCCGAGCCCGGCCAGCGCGCGGAAGTCCACGGTGTGCCCGCCGCGCGCGCCGCTGACCGCGATGGTCACGTGTTCCGCGCCGGCGGGCGGCGTTTCGGCGTCCCACTTGCCCAGAACGCCGAGCCACCAGCAGAAGTCGCGGTCGCGGTAGCTGCGCGGCGGACGGTCGTGCGGGCCGACGGACAGGTACACCTCGCGTCCCGCACGACGCAGTTCCTCGGCGATCTGCACGCCCGACGAACCCGCGCCGACCACCAGCACCGCGCCTTCGGGAAGCTGCTCCGGGTTCCGGTAGCCGCTCGAGTGGAGCTGCACCGGACCGGCGTCGGCGGACACGATCGGCGGGATCACCGGCCGCTGGAACGGACCGGTCGCGGCGATGACGAACCGGGCGTCGACGGTTCCGTCCGAGGTTTCGGCACGGAACCCGGGCCTGCCCTCGTGCCTCCGCACCGACGTCACCTCGACGCCGGTCCGGACCGGCGCGGCGATTTTCTCCGCGTACGCCTCGAAATACGCCGCGACCTGGTCCTTCGACGCGAATTCGCCGGGGGCCACGTCGGGGAATTCCAGGCCGGGGAACCGGTCGTGCCATGCGGGGCCGTTCGCGACGAGCGAGTCCCAGCGCTCCGTCCGCCAGCGTTCGGCGATCCGGTTCCGCTCCAGGACGAGGTGCGGCACGCCGCACTCGCTCAGGTGCTCGCTCATCGCCAGGCCGGCCTGTCCCCCGCCCACGACGAGGGCCTCCACCTGTTCGCTCGACATCCCAGACCTCCGCTCCGGCTTCAGCGCGGTTCAGCGCCGTCTCCCCGGATCCTCACGGCCCGCACTGCCCGTGTCCAACAGATGTTTCCGGCACTCAAGATCTGTTTTCCCGATGCAGATTGCATCACTGATTCCGATGCATTGGTCCGGAAAGATCTACTGGACAGAACCTCGGCCGCGCGGTCAGGCTGAGGCGTCCGACGACCGCCGCACGGAAGGCCACGCAGTGACTGTCCACCGTCGCATCCGCCCGTTCAACACCCGGGACACCTACCCGGAGCAGAACCTCGACAACGACCTGTGCCAGGCCGTCGTCGCCAACGGGACGGTCTACGTCCGCGGCCAGATCGGGCAGGACCTCGACACGAGCGAATCGGTCGGGATCGGTGACGTCGCCGCGCAGGCCGAGCGGGCGATGGCGAACATCAAGATGCTGCTCGAAGAAGCGGGCAGCCGGATGGAGCACCTGGTCAAGCTCACGATCTACCTGGTCGACCCGCGCTACCGCGAGGCCGTCTACCGCACCGTCGGGCGCTGGACCACAGGCGTGCACCCGATCTCGACCGGCGTGGTCGTGTCCGCGCTCGCCCGGCCGGAATGGCTGTGCGAGATCGACGCGATCGCGGTGATCCCGGAGGAGGAGAAGTGACCTTTTCGATCGTCGCCCGCGACACCGCCGGTAACGCCGTCCGGTTCGGCATCGCGGCCAGCTCGTCCAGTCCGGCGGTCGTCGCCCGCGTCGCGCACCTGCGCCCGGGCCTCGGCGCGGCGGCCTCGCAGAACATCACCGACCCGCGGCTCGGCGGACGGCTGCTCGACCGGCTCGCCGAGCACGGGGATCCGGAGAAAGCACTCGCCGACGTCACGTCGGCGGCGGAGCACATCGAGTACCGGCAGCTGACTGTGGTCGGCCGCACCGGACCCGGTTTCGCTTACAGCGGCCCGAAAACCCTCGGTACACATGCGTCGGCGACGGCGGACGGAGTGGTCGCGGCGGGCAACATGCTGGCCGGCGAGCACGTCCCCCAGTCCATGGTGGACGCTTTCGCCGACGCGAGCGGCGAGCTCGAACAGCGTCTCCTCGCGGCCATGCGCGCCGGGCTCGCGGCGGGCGGCGAGGAAGGACCGGTGCGGTCCGCCGGGCTCGTCGTCGTGTCCACTGCGGACTGGCCGGTCACGGATCTGCGCGTGGACTGGGCGGACGAGCCGATCGAGCAGCTCGCCGAACTCCTCGACGTCTGGCTCCCGCAGCGCGACGACTACGTGACCCGCGGCCTCGACCCTGCCGCTGCACCGTCCTATGGCGTGCCGGGTGACGAGTGATGGGCACCAGCAAAGCGGCCGCGCGCGCCGAGGTGGAACGGCACGCCGACGAGCTGATCCAGCTGTCCGAGCGGCTGCACGCCGACCCGGAAACCGCCTGGGAAGAGCACCGCTCGGCGGCTGCGGTGCCGGAACTGCTCGACCGGGCCGGGTTCGCCGTCACCTCGAAGTACCTCGGACTGGACACCGCGTTCCACGCCAGCTTCGGCTCCGGTCCCCGGCGGATCGCGCTGTGTGCCGAGTACGACGCCCTGCCCGGCCTGGGCCACGCCTGCGGGCACAACCTCATCGCGGCCAGTTCGATTGGCGCCGCGCTCGGGCTCGCTCGAGTTGCCGATGACCTCGGGATCACCGTCGAGGTCTACGGCACCCCGGCCGAGGAGGGCGGCGGCGGGAAGATCGAGCTGCTGGAACGCGGCGCGTTCGCTGGGGTGGACCTCGCGATGATGGTGCATCCGGCGCCGGTGGACGTGGCCGAAGCCCGGCCGTTCGCCGTCAGCCACTCGAAGGTTGCCTACACCGGCAAGTCCGCACACGCCGCCGCTTATCCCGAGGCCGGGGTCAACGCGGCCGACGCGTTCACTGTCGCTCAGGTCGCGATCGGCCTGCTGCGGCAACACCTTCCGGCCTCGGTCCGGGTGCACGGAATCGTGACGCACGCCGGGGACGCCCCCAACGCGATCCCCGAGCACGCGTCCGGCCGATGGTACGTACGGGCCGAAACGCTGGCGGAACTGTCCGAAGTGGAGCCACGCGTCCTGCGGGCGTTCGAGGCCGGCGCGCTGGCCACCGGCTGCGAGCTGAGTGTCGAACCGGAAAGCAAGCCCTACGCCGAATTCCGGGCTGACGAGACAGCGTTGGCCGCCTACCGCGCCAATGCCCTCGAACTCGGCCGCGAGTTCGCGCCGGACGGCACAGCGTCGCGGATGAACCGCGCCTCCACCGACATGGGCAACGTCTCGCAGGTCGTGCCCGCGATTCATCCCTACATCGGCATCGGCTCGCTGCCCGCGATCAATCATCAGCGCGAGTTCGCCGCGCATTGCGTCGGCGGCACCGCGGAACGGGCCCTGCTCGACGGCGCGATCGCGCTGGCGTGGACCGGCGTCGACCGCACCGACCGCATCTCCTGAACTGCCCCTCCCCGGGAAGGACACCGATGTCCAGTACCCGCTCCGAACACGACATGCTCGGCGAGATCAGCGTGCCCGCCGACGTCTACTACGGCGCGCACACCGCCCGTGCGCTGGTCAACTTCCCGATCACGCGCGAAACGCTCGCCGACCGGCCGCACCTCGTCACCGCGCTGGCGACCGTCAAGGAGGCCGCCGCGCGCGCCAACGCGGAGGTCGGCGCGCTCTCCCCGGAACGGGCCGCGGCCATCGTCCAAGCCTGCGCGGAGATCCGGGACGGCCGCCTGCACGACCAGTTCGTCGTCGACCTCATCCAAGGCGGCGCCGGGACCTCGACCAACATGAACGCCAACGAGGTCATCGCCAACCGGGCCCTGGAACTGCTCGGCCACGCCCGCGGCGACTACGCGCAACTGCATCCGCTCGACCACGTCAACCTCGGCCAGAGCACCAACGACGTCTACCCCACCGCGGTCAAACTCGCCCTCGACCGGCATCTCGCCGAACTGCTCGGTGCGCTCGCCGCGCTGCGGGAAGCGTTCGCGAACAAGGCGATCGAGTTCGCCGACGTCCTCAAGATGGGCCGCACCCAGCTGCAGGACGCCGTCCCGATGACGCTGGGCCAGGAGTTCGGCGCGTTCGCCGCCACGCTCGGCGAGGACGAGCAGCGGCTCGCCGAAGCCCGGCTGCTGCTGCACGAGCTGAATCTCGGCGGCACGGCGATCGGCACCGGCCTCAACGCGCGCCCCGGGTACCGCGAGAGAGCCGTCGAGCATCTGCGCGAGCTGACCGGGATCGCGACGCTCGTCTCCGCGCCCGACCTGATCGAGGCGACCCAGGACGTCGGCGTCTTCGTGCAGCTGTCCGGCGTGCTGAAACGCGCGGCGGTCAAATTGTCCAAGATCTGCAACGATCTCCGGTTGCTCTCCTCCGGGCCGCAGGCGGGATTCGGCGAGATCACGCTGCCCGCGCGGCAGGCCGGGTCGTCGATCATGCCGGGCAAGGTCAACCCCGTCATCCCGGAGGCGGTCAACCAGATCGCCTTCGAGATCATCGGCCACGACGTCACGATCACGCTCGCCGCCGAAGGCGGGCAACTGCAGCTCAACGCCTTTGAACCGATCATCGCGCGGGCTTTGACGGCTGGGCTCGACCACTTGACCGCCGGTGCCCGGGTGCTCGCCGAACAGTGCGTACGCGGCATCACCGCACGCCGAGAACACCTCGCCGACCTCGTCGCCGCCTCGACCGGGCTGGTCACCGCGCTGAGTCCGGTGCTCGGCTACGAAACCGCGTGCACGCTCGCCTTGGAAGCGCACCGAACCGGCCGTCCTGCCCTGGAACTGGTGCGGGAACGGCGGCTGCTGACCGATGCCGAAGTCGGCACGCTGATCACCCCGCAGGCCCTCACCGGCGGACCGTCCGGCACGTGAACGCTGTGTTTCCCCGCCGTCAGCCGCTCGTGTCGGCACAGCTCAGCGCTTCTGCATAACCCGAACAGATGCCTTGCTTTGCTTATTACTTCTTGTTAGATGCCGCGAGCCGCTCTTAGCGTCCTCCCGGAGAACCGGTCCAAGGAGGCCATTCATGACCGCACCCGACGCCTCTCCGGCGCCCGATCTCGCCGGGCACAGCGCCGATCCCGCCATGCTCCGCCGCAGCGTGGCCGCCGGCGCCGTCGGCGTTTTCGTGCACTGGTTCGACTGGGCTGCCTACGCCTACCTCGCCAGCACCATCGCGTCCGTGTTCTTCCCGGCGGGCAACTCGACCGCGGGCTTGCTCGCGGTGTTCGGCGTCTTCGCGGTGTCGTTCGGGATCCGCCCGATCGGCGCGCTGATCTTCGGGCCGCTGGGCGACAAGATCGGCCGCAAGCGCACGCTGTCGGTGGTCATCTTCGTGATGTCCGGGGCGACGCTCGTGATCGGCCTGCTGCCGGGGTACTCCACGATCGGCATCGCGGCCCCGATCCTGCTGGTGCTGCTGCGCTTGCTGCAGGGTCTCGCCGCGGGCGGCGAGTTCGGCAGCGCGGCGAGCTTCCTCGCCGAGTACGCGCCTCGGCGGCGTCGCGGCTTCGGCGTCAGCTGGCTGGAAGTCGGTTCGCTGCTGGGCTTCCTCGCCGGTTCGTTCGTGTTCCTGCTGCTGTCGGTCGGCCTGACGGGCCCGCAGCTGGCGTCGTGGGGCTGGCGCGTCCCGTTCCTGATCGCCGCGCCGCTGGGCGTCATCGGGTTCGTCATCCGCAGCAAGATCGAGGACACCCCGGAGTACCGCGCCCTCGAAGCGACCGACAACGTGCCGCGCAGCCCGGTCCGGGAACTGTTCCGCCACAACAAGAAGCAGCTGCTCCAGGCGGCCGGGCTGATGACCATGATGCACGTGCCGTTCTACGCCGTGCTCACGTATCTGGTCACCTACGAGACCGATTACCTCGGCCACTCGTCCGGCAGCGCGGCGGCACTGTCCACAGTGATCTCGCTCGTCGGGCTGTTCCTCGTGCCGTTCTTCGGCCGCCTTTCCGACCGGGTCGGACGGCGACCGGTCCTGATCGGCGCGGGTGTCGCGCTCTTCGTCCTCGCCATCCCCGCGTACCTGCTGATGCGCACCGGCCTCGTCGGCACCTGGATCGGCGGGCTCGCCCTCGGCGCCATCCTGGCGGCGATTCTCGGCACCTACGCGGTGTGGTCGGCGGAGATCTTCCCGACCCGCACCCGCCAAAGCGGGCTCTCGATCGCGTACAACATCACTGCCGCGCTGTTCGCCGGAACCGTGCCGTACCTGATGACGGTCCTGATTTCCGCCACCGGCAGCACGCTCGTGCCCGGTCCGTACCTGATGGTCGCCGCCGCGGTCGGCCTCATCGCGGCGTTTTCGATGCGCGAGACCGTCGGAACCCCGTTGCTGCACAAGGAAGACCTGGAGAACACCGAAGCCTGACTCCTGCCCTCGATTCACCAAAGGCGGTGAAGCGTGTCCGAGCCTCAGTTCGTCAACACCGAATCAGGAAACCTGCGCCGGAATCTGCGCCGGATCGACTCGATCTTCCTTGCGGTCGCGGCCATCATCTCCGTGGACACCATCGGCCAGATCGCGACTTCCGGAGCGGAGGCGGTCACCTGGACCGCCGTGCTCCTGGTGCTGTTCCTCTTCCCGTACGGCCTGGTCATGGCCGAGCTGGGCAGCGCGTTCCCGGCGGAGGGCGGGCCGTTCGTCTGGCTGCGGCTCGCGTTCGGGAAGCTGCCCGCCGCGCTCGGCACGCTGCTGTACTGGATCACCAATCCGGTGTGGCTCGGCGGATCGATCACCTTCCTCGCCGCGGCGACCTGGCAGCACTACCTCGTTCCCGCTTCGCCGGGCGGGTTCGCGGACTACGCGTTCAAGCTCGTCTTCATCTGGCTGGCAATCCTCGGCGCGGTCGTGAGCCTGCGGTACGGCAAGTGGTTCATCGCCGCCGGGGCTCTGCTCAAGGTGGGCCTGGTGGTGCTCTTCGCCGTCACCGCGGCGATCTACGCGGCCCGCAACGGCGTCCACGGATCGCTGGCCTTCTCCCCCAGCATCGGCGGATTCCTCGCTGTCGTCCCGGTTCTGATGTTCGCCCTGGTCGGGTTCGAGGCTCCCAACGGCGCCGCGGAGGAAATGCACAACCCGCGACGCGACGTCCCGGTCACGGTCGGCGTGTCCGGTCTGGTGTCGGCGTTGTGCTATCTCGTGCCGGTTTTCGGCATCGTGCTGGTGATGCCGCCGGACAAGATCAACGGACTCGGCGGTTTCCTCGACGCGGTGCGCCAGGTGTTCTCCGTCTACGGCGGCGCTTCGGGCGCGATGCTGACGCTCGCCGCCGTCGTGTTCGTCTTCGTCCTGCTGAACCAGGGCTGCTCGTGGATGATCGCGTCCGACCGCATCCAGGCGATGGCCGCCGTCGACGGCGCGTTCCCGCGCTGGTTCGGCGCTTTCCACCCGAAGCTGAACACCCCGCTGCGGGTCAACCTGCTCTCCGGCGTGGTCGCGACCGCGTTCACCGTCGTGGCGACGATTGTGCAGAGCAGTTCCGCGTCGGCGGTGTTCGCCGTCGTGCTCAACATCGCGGTGAGCACGCTGCTGCTGTCCTACCTGCTGATCTTCCCGACGATCCTGGTGCTGCGCCGGAAATACCCGTCGATCGACCGGCCGTTCCGCGTACCCGGCGGACGAGCCGGGCTGTGGATCAGCACCGTGCTGATCTACGCGTGGATCCTCCTCGGCGCCTGGCAAACCATCGCGCCCGGCGTGCTCGACCAAGCCCTCGGCCTGCCCTACGACTTCCAAGCGACCTGGGGCGTCTCCCGGCTCACCTTCGAACTCTTCACCGCAGGCACCCTCGCCGTCCTGATCGGCTTCGGCTTCACCGGCTACCTCATCGCCCGCAGACAACCCACACCGGTCACGGAAGTCCCGCAGCCGGCGTAGCGGTCACACCTTCCGGCCCACCACACCCGCGACGCACCGGGCCGCGTCGCTCAGCGGCTTCAGCCTCGGGCCGTCCTGCCACCATTCGTCGGCGACCGACAGGCCGGGGCCGTCCGTGCGGCTCGGCGGGAGCAGTTCCAGACCGGGCAGCATCGCCTCGATCTCCGCGCGGGTCCGGAACCGGCCCGCGCCCAGCGGGCCGGACACGAGGATCTCCTCGATCCGCTTCGCGACCGCGGTCAGCTCCGGCACCTCGGGGTCGTAGAAATGCGCCAGCGCGACGTACGAGCCAGGCGCGAGAGCGTCGATGTACTCGCGCATCACCTCGACCGCGCCGTCGCCCTCGTAGTGGTGCATCGTGCCGATGTGCAGCAGCGCGATCGGCTCCGAGAAGTCGAGGTACTCGCGCACCGTTTCGTGCTGCAGCACCGCCTGCGGCTCGAAGATGTCGGCCTCGACCATGTGCGTGAAGTCGTTGTCCTCCAGCAGCGCGCGGCCGTGCGCGAGCACCACCGGGTCGTTGTCGACGTACACCACCTGCGCGTCGCGGTGGTAGCGCTGCACGATCTGGTGGGTGTTCTCCGCCGTCGGCAGCCCGGAACCGCAGTCGAGGAACTGCCGGATGTCGGTCTGGCTCGCCAGCATCCGCAGCACGCGGTTGTGGAAACCGCGGTTGCCGCGGGCGATGTGCACCGCCTCGGGGACCGCCGTGCTGATCTTCTCCATCACCGCGCGGTCCACCTCGTAGTGGTGGCTCCCGCCGAGGAATCCGTCGTAGATCCGCGCGATGCTCGGGCGGTTCGGGTCCACCCCCACCGGCACCTGGCTGGGCGACAACGGGGACGACGAGCCGGTCATGGACACCTCGCGGAGCAGTCGGTCGGCAGTGACCTACTCAGAGTAGTACTCCCGCCGCTCAGCCGTGCCAGCGCCGCGGCGCCTGGTCGCCGCCGCCCCATTCCTCCAGGTACGAGCTGACCGCCGAGCGGAACGTGTCGTCCCACGAGTCGTGCGGCTGGTTTCCGCTCTCCTGCTCCGGTTTCTGCGTCGGCTGGACGCGCGGCGGCGGCGCGGTCGTCGCGGGACGGCTGCTGGCGCGGACGACCGTGTCGCGCACCTGGCCGGTCGCCGGGGCCGGGGACGCGCTGAGCGTGCTCACCGCGGGCGGCGCCGACGACGTGTGGACCGGAGCGGGCGGCGGCTCCACGGGCTGCGAATCAGTCCCGCCGGACGCCGACGGCCACAACGCCCACGAACCCAGTCCGGCGCACACCAGGACCGCCGCACCGGCGAAGACGCCGTACCGAGCTGGCCTTCGCTGGGGCGGCGGCGCGGTCTCGGCGGGCGGCGCGGGCGGCTCGGCCAGGGGCACCGGGCCGCGTTTGGCGAGCTGTTCGACCGGGGAGCCGGTCGAGACGTCGAGGACCCCGCCGAACGCCGCCGAGGCCGGGTCGTCGGTGCTGTCGGCCCGGGGCCGCCGCACGAGCGGCGGGGGTTCGCTGCCGTCGATCCGGGGCATCGGCGCCGTCTCGGACAGCCGCACGAGGTTCGCGACCGACTCGAGGTCGCTGCCGGACTCCGGGTTCCCCATCCAGACCTCCACCCCGCCGGGGCCGCGCGTCCGCGGCGCTTCCGGCGCCGCAGATCCTAGGGACCCCCGGTCCGCGCTGTAAACCCGCGCCGGACGTGATCCAGTACGCTCGACGGGTTTCCGGCCTGGGGAGGAGGCCCGCGATGCGGCCGTTTTCCGTCGAGCCCGACGCCGCCGGCATGCTCGACGCCGGCGACGGACAGCAGATCTACTGGGACGCCAGCGGCGCCGGCCGGCCGGTGCTGTGCGTGCACGGCGGTCCCGGCGGGGGCGGCGGCAGCTTCGGCCGCAGCGGATTCGACCCGGCGAAATTCCGCGTCGTCGTGTTCGACCAGCGCGGCTGCGGACGGAGCACGCCGAGCGTCGCGGACCCGGCGGTGAGCCTGGAGCACCAGACCACCGAGCGCCTGATCGCCGACATGGAGAAGCTGCGCGTCCACCTCGGCGTCGAAAACTGGCTGCTCTACGGCGGTTCCTGGGGCGCGACGCTCGCGCTGGCCTACGCCCAGCGGCATCCGGACCGGGTCAGCGGCATCATCCT
The DNA here is from genome assembly GCF_002846615.1 of Amycolatopsis echigonensis. Taxonomy (NCBI): domain Bacteria; kingdom Bacillati; phylum Actinomycetota; class Actinomycetes; order Pseudonocardiales; family Pseudonocardiaceae; genus Amycolatopsis; species Amycolatopsis echigonensis. The sequence goes on from NZ_PJMY01000003.1 coordinate 7,828,205, forward strand.
GGTCGCCGCGTTCACCTCGTCGCCGGACGAGATCGACTGGCTCTACCGCGGCGTCCGGCGGCTGCTGCCCGCGCAATGGGAAGCGTTCCGCGCGGGCGGCCCGACCCGGACGGAGACCTCCTCGCCGGGTACTCGCAGCTGCTCGCGAGCCCGGACCGTGCGGTGCGGCTCCAAGCCGCGCGGGACTGGTGCTCCTGGGAGGACGCGGTGATCTCGCACGAATGGGTCGGCGGCCGCACCGGCCAGTTCAGCGCGGGCACGGACGAGGAGCTGATCACGCTCGCCCGCCTCTGCGCGCACTACTACCGCCACCACGCCTGGCTCGAGGACGACCAGCTGCTCCGCGACATCCACCTGCTGCACGGCATTCCGGCGGTGCTGATCCACGGGCGGGCCGATCTGAGCGCGCCGCTGCGCAAGGCGTGGCAGCTCGCCCAGGCTTGGCCGGACGCCGAGCTGGTCGTGATCGACGCGGGGCACACCGGGAGCCCGTCGATGGGGACAGCAGTTCTGGAAGCGATCGCGCGGTTCGAGGACCGCTGACAGTCAGCGCAGCACGCGATACCGAAGGCTCGTCCCCTGCTGCGCCACCAGCTCCAGCCGCACGGGCGGGCCTGGCCGCTCGAACAACCGCACTCCGCCGCCCAGCAGCACCGGCATCACCAGCACCTCCACCTCGTCCAGCAATCCGGCCTCCACGCAAACCCGCCCCACCGAAGCGCCCAGCACGTTGACCGTCTTCTCCCCCGCCGCCGCGCGAGCGGCCGCGACGCCTTCCTCCAGCGAGGAACAGAACGTCACCCCAGGAACTGCCGCCGGTGCGGGCCGCCGGGTCAGCACCACCTGCGGCCCGTCCCATCCGCCGCCGAAAGCCTTGCCCTCGCCTTCAGTGCCGCGATACGGGTCATCGCCGGAGAAGGTCCGGCGGCCGACCAGCAGCGCCCCGACCTCCGCGGCCAGCTCGTCCGCCGAAGCCTCCCCGGTGTAGGGCGCGAGCCAGCCCATGTCCCCGCCGGGTCCGGCGATGAACCCGTCCAGCGACATCGCGGCGGAATACAGCAGCTTTCCCATGTGGTGCACCTCCGATTCGGTTTCCGGTACCGACTCCGGACGGCACGAAAACTCATCGGTCAGCCGGACAGCGCGAGCCTCACGGCGTTCTCGGTGCCGCGCTGGATCCGCCATCGGGCCCTCCTCGACCACCCCGCCCCGTAGTGCAGCACGACGGCCCGGTCCGCAACCCGCTCCATCACGGCCAAGTCGCGGCCGATGGACAGGCACGCGAACGCCAGTTCCCGCTGCGGGTCCGCCAGCAGGTCCAGCACCGAAGCCTGCACCGAGACGTCCAGCGCGCTCGTCGGCTCGTCCGCGATCAGCACCCGCGGCCGTTGCTCGCGCCGGTCGTCGCGCGCGGATTGAGGGCGAACGCCGGGCCGAAGCTCGCGCGACGTCCACGCCATCGACCGACGTTTGCGCAGGTCGCCGACGGCCCGATGGCCCGGCTCAACACGCCGTTCGACCTCCGGTCCGGCCACCGTTGCGGTCACCCGTTCGGACGCACTCCCGGAACAGTCGGCTGACTCGGTTTGTCCCGCCGGCTGCCCGGCGCTGGACTGGCCGCACGTATCGAGTCTCCTGTGGACGGAAGGATCTGCCGACGTCTCGCTGCTCGCGCCGAAAACTGGTCGGGGTGCTGATTTCCGCGGTTGTCGCCTTGCTGGCTTCCGCGACGCCCTCCGCGGCGAGTGGGGCGGTGAGCGGCGGCGACGCGATGTACACCGTCTCTCCGGGGCCCGGCCGCGAGCCGTACTACTGTTCCGCCGGGTTCGCGATCCTCGTCAAGAACGTGCGGTACGTCCTCACCGCCGGGCACTGCACGGAGCACGGGCTCGACTGGAAAGACATCGGCCGCAACGTGGACTCCCACTTCCCGGTCACCGATTACGGCCGCGTCGAAGACTCGTCCGGCTCCGGGCACAGCCGGGTCGACCTCTACGACGGCAGCACCCAGCGGATCCTGCGCGCGGGCACCCCGCAGGTGGGACAGCTGGTGTGCAAGAGCGGCATGACCACGAAGAAGACGTGCGGGAAGGTCCTCGGCCTCAACCAGACCGTGAACTTCGGCGACGGCAAGCAGGTCGTCGGGACGATCGCCACCGACATCCCGGTCGGGGCGGGCGACAGCGGCGGCCCGTTGTTCTATGCCGGGGTCGGATACGGCGTCCTGTCCGGCGGGAACAACCGGGTCAGCTTCTTCCAGCCGCTGCCGCCCGTGCTCGCCGCCTACGGGGCCGCGCTCGCCTGAGAGCCGCCCTATCCGGCCGAGCGCTCGCCCGGGATGCCCGCGCGGACCTGCCGATACAGCCTCGGCACCGTCGGTGCGGGAAGGGCGGGCAACCGGCGCGGACCCGCCGGTCCGGTCGCCGCGAGATCGCACAGCACGTGGTACAGGTGGCTCAACGCGCGCAGCGCCGGGTCGTTCGCCCGGTCGCCGGGCGCGGCCGGGGTGTAGGCGAACAACGCGAGGTCCGCGCGGGCCAGCGGTCCCTCGGCGGCCGTCCGGCCGGTGCCCGGCGGCGCCAGGGAGAGTTCCTCGACCGCCTCGGCCAGCGCGGCGCACGCCGCGGCCGGGCCGTCCGGGTGCCGGGCGCACGAACCCGGCGGCATCCGCATCGCGACCGCGAGCGCGCGGCCATGCGTCGTCAGCGCGGCGTAGAGCGACAACCGGTGCCGCAGCCGCGGCGAGGTGGTGCCGCCCAGCACCGGGCGCGTGAGCGGGCGGGCGACCAGCGCGAGCTGGTAAAGCCGGTGGTCCAGCGTCCGGGCGAGCGCGTCGAAGTCCGGCGGCGGATCGGAGTGCTGCCGCTCCAGCCGCGCTGCGGCCGCCGTCAGCAGTTCGCGCAGGGAGTCGAGCAGGTTGTTCCGCACCGTGCGCACAGTGTCGCGAGTGGACAGTGGCGTGACGAGCATCGCCACCACCAGCCCGACCGCCGCGCCGATCGCGGTCTCTTCCAGCCGCAGCAGGAGCAGGCCGGGCGAGAACTCGTGCAGCACGCTGTAGAGCTGGCCGACCATGATCGTGATGAAGAAGATCATGTACGCGTACGAGAGCCGGATCAGGTAGAAGCCGAGGAACATGCTCCCGCAGATCACCCCGAGCACCGCGGCGGTGTTGCCCGCCGTCAGCTCGGCCAGCCCGATCGACGCGGCCAGCCCGACCAGCGTGCCGAGCACCCGGTTGAAGCCCTTGAGGAACGTTTCGGTGCGGGTGGCGGTGCCGGTGAACATGATGAACGCGGCCAGCACCGCCCAGTAGTAGCGAGCGTCCGACAGCTGTTTGCCGGCGAGGATCGCGAGCGTGCCCGCGATCGCGCCCTGCACCGCTTGCCGGGAGACGAAGTCCAAGCGGGACAACGGATTCCAGCGCGCCTGCCGCGCCGGGACCTCGCCCGCGGCGGCGGCCGAACCCGGCAGCGCGCCGAACACCAGCCCCACCGCGGGTTCGAAGTCGTCGACCGGTTCCGCGCCGACCGCGCCCGGCTTCCGCGCGCGCTCCAGCACCGGCGCGATTTCCAGCGCGGCCGCGGCGAAGTGCCGCGCGGGCCACCAGCCGCCCGCCGTGCCGCCCGCGCGCTCAGCCAGCGCGGCCAGCCGATACGCGACCTCGGCCGCACCCCGGTCGTCATGCCGCGCCAGCCGGTCCGCGACCTCGGCGGCAGGCACGGCGAGCCCGGACCCGCTGTCGACGAGCGCGCACGCGGCGGTGGCCAGCTGGTCCAGCAGGTGATGCGCGTCGACCATCGCCCGGCGGAGCGCCGCCGCGGAGAACCCGGCCGGGACCGCCCCCGGTTGCGCTGACCAGGCTTCGATCATCAGCGCCGCTTCGGCGATCCTCGCCTGCTTCGCCTGGACTCGCCGGCGCAGCCGGGTCTCCTGCCGCGGGTCCCGGTTGCCCAGCAGGTCGGCGCAGGCGCGCGCGAGCGACCGGCCGCGCGCGTCGAACGAGCGGACCACCTGGCCGAGGGTGCGTTTCGGATTGGTGCGCAGCAAGGTCAGCGAAAGGAGCAGCACCCACGCGGACGCGACCGTGACGGCCAGCAGCAGCGCGGGCAGGGCCGCCATCGTCGCGTGCAGGAAGGACGCGAAGAAGTAGCCCATCCAGGCCATGAAGCCGTAGAAGAAGAACACCGGCCCGAAGCGGCGGACGAACACCGCCAGGAACATCACCACGACGAAGACGACGAGCATCAGATCCGGATGCGCGCCGACCGCCGCGCCCGGAGCCATCCCGGCGGCGAACGCGACCGGGAAGAACACCGCGGTCTTGACCTTCGCCCACGCGCCCGCGTCGCCGAGGGCCATCGATCCCATCATCGCGACCACCGCGCCGAGCAGCATGCCGACCAGCGCGCCCTTCGCGTCCGCGCCGGTGAGATGGGCCAGCAGGTATTCGACGCCCAGCGCGGTGGCCATCGAGACGGTCGCGCCGAGCGCCGAGCGCAGCCTGCTCAGCCCCGGATCCGACGAGACGACGCGGTCCCGGATCTCCGTGCTCCTGGACAGCATCAACCCGCCTTCCGGTCCGTCTCCGCCAATCATCGGTATGATACCGGTATTCCCGCGACGCTTCTTCGGCTCATCGGAGGACCTGGCCATGGAGCAGACCAGCGAGGCGCTCGACGTGCTGGAACGCGCCACCGCGGTGCTGGTGCGCAACTTCGAGCTGCTGCGCCGCCGCACGGACGTCTACGCCGAACTGGACCAGGCGGAGTACCTGATCCTGCGCACCCTGGACGAGCTGGGCTCGGCCGACATCGGCACGCTCGCCGGCGCGCTGGGCCTCGACCCGTCCACCGCCGGACGCCAGGTGTCGGCGCTGCTCGGCAAGGACCTCGTCGAGCGCAGCCAGGCCAGCGACGACCGCCGCCGCTGCGTGATCACCCCGACCGGCCGAGGCCGGGAACTCATGCATCTGACCCGCGCCCGACGCCGGTCGTCGGTCGGCGACCTGCTGGACGACTGGACGACGGACGAGCTCCGCGCCTTCGCCGGATTCCTCGACCGGTACAACGCCGCGGTCGCCCGGCGGTACCTGCGCACCTGACCTCGCGAGCGGCCATGCCGGTGAGAACCGGCAAAGACACTCCTGAGGAGGTCAGGACTTCGCCAGGTCCGCGTGCCCCTCCCGCAGCGCGCGCTTGACGATCTTCCCGCTCGGGTTCTTCGGCAACGCGTCCACGAACACCACGTACTTCGGGCATTTGTACCCGGCGAGATGCTTCCGGGCGTGCGCGAGGACCTCGTCCTCGGTGAGCGTCACACCCTCGCGCGGCACGACCGCGGCGGTGACCGCCTCGATCCAGTGCGGGTGCGCGACGCCGAACACCGCGACCTCGGCGATCCCGTCGAGCAGGTACAGGGCTTCCTCGACCTCGCGGCTCGCGACGTTCTCGCCGCCGGTCTTGATCATGTCCTTCTTCCGGTCCACCACCGACAGATAGCCCTCTTCGTCGAGCACGCCGAGGTCGCCCGAGTGGAACCAGCCGCCCGCGAAGGCCGCGGCGGTTTTCTCCTCGTCCTCGTAGTAGCCGAGCGTCGCGTGCGGGCTGCGGTGCACGATCTCGCCGACCTCGCCGGGCGGCAGTTCGCGGCCGTCCTCGTCCACGATCCGGGTCTCGACGTTGATCGACGCCCGGCCCGCCGAACCCGCCTTCGCCAGCTGTTCGTGCGGGCGCAGGATCGTGGCGAGCGGGGCCATTTCGGTCTGGCCGTAGAAGTTCCACAGCTGGACGTCCGGCAGCCGGCGCGCGAGTTCGCGCAGCACTTCGACGGGCATCGGCGACGCGCCGTAGTAGCCCTTCCGCAGGCTGGACAGGTCCGTCGTGTCGAACGCCGGGTGGCGCAGCAGCGAGATCCACACCGTCGGCGGCGCGAACAGCTTCGTCGCGCGTTCGCGTTCCACCGCGGCCAGCAGCGCCGCCGGGTCCGGACCGGGCAGGATCACGCTGGTAGCACCGAGATAGACGTCCACAGACAGGAAACAGTCCAGCTGCGCGCAGTGGTAGAGCGGCAGCGAATGCACCTCGATGTCGTCGCCGGTCATGCTCCCGTCGATCGCGCACGAGACGTACTGCGCAATCAGCGACCGGCTCGACAGCAGCACGCCCTTCGGCCGCGATTCGGTGCCGGAGGTGTACATCAGCCGCAGCGGATCGTCGTCTGCCACGGCCACGGCCGGGGCGGTTTCGTCGCCGGGCTGGTCGATCCAGTCCGCGACGCTCTCCCATTCGCCGCCGCTGCCGCCGATCCGCCCGCGCACGACATCGGCGCGGCCGGAGCGCTTCACCGCCTCCGCCGCGGTGTCGAGCAGCGCGTCCTCGGCGATCAGCCCGGACACTCCGGCGTGGCCGAGGATGTACGCGACTTCCTCCGCGCCGAGCATGAAGTTCACCGGCACCAGCACCACGCCCAGCTTCGCCGTGGCGAACACGAGCACCGCGTATTCCCAGCAGTTGCGGCTGAGCAGCGCGAGCCGGTCGCCCTTCGCGAGGCCGCGCTCGGCGAGCCGGTGCGCGCACCGGTTGACCGCCGCGTCGAACTCGCGGTACGTCGCCCGGCGCTCGCCGGAGACGATCGCGAGCTTGTCCGGCAGGCGCAACGCGGTGCGCCGCAGGAGATCCCCGACGGAATGCTGGCGGGCGTGCTGGATCGCTTCCGCCGTTTCGGCGCTGAACGGGCTCGGCATAGCGGGAGTCTCATCCACCGGCGCGGCGCGCGCAAGCAGGAGCGGCGGCGGCCCTCGGTAGGCTTTCCGGCACACCTGGGGAGGGGCGCGTGGACGAGACCGAGGCACCGACGCTCGACCGGCCGGACATCACCGGCCGGCTGCCCCGGTACCGGCTCGTCCGCCAGCTCGCGCGCACCCGGATGAGCGAGGTGTTCGAGGCCGCCGACACCTTCGCGGACGACCGCGCGGTCGCGCTCAAGGTCGTCGGCCCGGAGTTCATGGCGGTGCCCGGATTCCGCACCCGGTTCGAGCGCGAAACGCGGATCGCCCGCGACCTGGTGCATCCGAACGTGGTCCCGGTGCTGGACGCTGGGTTCACCGGCGACGGCTGTCTCGGCTACCTCGCGATGGAGTACGTCCGGGGCGCGAACCTCGGCAGCGTTCTCGCCGAGCGAGGCCCGCTGTCCTTCCCGGAGACAGTCGAGATCGGACGCGGGATCGCCGCCGCCCTCGACGCCGCACACGAACGCCGGCTCGTGCACCGGGACGTCAAGCCGGGCAACATTCTGCTCGGTGCCGACGGCCGCGCGTACCTGTGCGACTTCGGCATCGCCCGCCAGCTCGACCTCACGCAGCTCACCGCGACCGGGGCGTTCCTCGGCACGGTCGGCTACGCCGCTCCCGAGCAGCGCCAGGGCAAACCCGCCGGACCGGCCGCCGACGTGTACTCGCTCGCCTGCGTGCTCTGCGAATGCCTGGCCGGCGCTCCCCCGGGCCACCACACCGACCTCGGCCATCCCGGCGTCGCCGCCCTCCGCCGGTCGCTCAGCACCGATCCGGCCGCCCGGCATCCGACGTGCACCGCGCTGGTCGAGGATCTGATCGCCACCGCACGCCGGGACCGGCGCCGCCGCCGGGCGATGCGCGCGGGAGTCCCGGCGACCGCCGGTGCGGCACTGCTCCTCGCCGGGCTGATCGTCGCGAGCCCGTCCGGAATCGACGACGCCGCTCTCGCCCGGCTGCCCGCCGCTCTCCGCGCGGACTGCTCCAGCGCGGACTCGCCGGTCTCCGGCGCGACCGCGACAATCACCTGTCGCGACCCGGCCGGCCGAGCCGCCACCACCGCGCTGTACGCCGACCAGAAACAGGCCGACGACGCCTACTCGGCCGCCCTGTCCCGTGTCAAGGTGGCGTCAGGGCAGGGAGACTGTGCGTCGGCTGCCGGAGCCGAACACCGTTACCCGGCAACCGGACCCGCCCTCGGCCGCGTCTTCTGCTTGGCCGGGCCGTCCCTGTCCATGCTGGTCTGGAAGGACGACGCCGCCCACGCGGTCACCACCGCCCGAGCCTCGGCGAACGACGACGCCGCGTTGCGGGCGGCCTGGGTCAGCTGGACCGGCGCACCGGCTTTCCCGACCCCGGACGAAGTCGCCCTCACTCACCTCGCCGCCGGAAACAAGTGCCGCCGGGCGACACCAGGCGACCTCAGCGGCTACCCCGGTGCCGTCGCCGGGGTCTCCTGCACGCCGAGCGGCACCGGCGCACGCGACGTCTCCTACTACCGTTTCGCCGACGCCGCGGCAGTGCGCAAGAGCTTCGGCAGTCTGGTCGCCGCCGCGAAGGCAGCGAGCGGCGGACCTTGCCCGGGTTCTTTCCTGAGCACGACCCGCTTCGACTGGCTGAGCGTCGACCTCGGGCAGGTGCTCTGCCATCCAGGCCCGGAAAGCACCGTCGCGATCGACTGGAGCCTCGAATCCCTCCGCGTCATCGGCCACGTCGCCGGCACCGTCCCGGCAACCGTCGGCGGATGGTGGTCGCAGTGGCACCTCGCGCCGCTGACTCAAATCGTCGCGCAGGTCAACAGCGACGCCACCCCCGCGTTCCCGAGTCCGGCGGAAAACGCGCTGCTGCAACGGATTCCCGCCGCGTCCCGGGTCAACTGCGTGCGCCCGTCCGCGGACCAGCGATGGCAGGACGTCGGCGTGGCGCCGGCCGACGCGGCCGTCGCCTGCGGACGCACCAGCGGCGCCGAACTGGTCGTCTACTACCAATTGCCCGACACCGCCACGATGAACCAGGTCTTCAACAGCACCCAGACCACGGAAAAGGCCTGCACCGACCAGCCGTCCGGCTTCTCCGCCGACCGCCCGTACTCCCGCGGCGGCCACACCGGACGGCTCGCCTGCGCGACTCTCGACTCGAGCGGCGAGCGCTATCTCAAGTGGACCGACGACCAGACGAGGATCCTCGCGGTCGCGCATCGCGGCACCGAGCCGTTCGCGATGATCGACTGGTGGACCCACGACGCGGGCCCGTCCTGAGCCCTCAGCCCTGGACGGAGCCGCCGATCGAGGCCGACCCGGTGACGTTCCCGGAACCGCCGCTCGCGGTGTGCACGGATTCCTTGCCGTCCACGACCGAATACATCTCCACGTGGCCGCTCGCTCCGGAGTAGGTGATCTCCAGCGTCCACTGGTGCGGTTTCCCGTCGGCGGGCACGGTCAGCGACTGCCGCCACGGCATCTTCACCTGTCCGGTCTCCTTGGCGGCGCCGTCCAAGGTGTAGGTGACCTGTTTCAGCGAACCGGACCCGGTCGAGTTCAGCACGAGTGTGTGCGGCGGGCGATCGGGCACCTGTTCCTTGACCGGCGCGGCCGACGACGAGGGCGGCACCGGCTTGGGCGCGGGAGCCGGGGCGGGGCCGCCCGAGCACGCGGTCAGCGCGGCGAGCAGCGCGACCGGCGCGAACACCGTCCGGGCGGCAGTGCGAAAGTCCATGCGGGGACCATACTGAGCAACTGCCGGGACCGGTCCCGGCTCGGGAAATCCGCTCAGCCGTCCTTCGCCCAGATCCGCACTGCCACCGCGACCGCGATCCCGGCCACGCCGAGCACGATCCCCGCGACCAGCAGCCCGGACGCGATCAACCCGAGCGCGGCCACCGCGAACAGACCCGCCTCCAGGAAAAACCGGGTCGGTTCCGGACTGCGCCGCTTGGCCTTCGGCGCGATCACGAGCCACCAGATCGCGCCCGCCAGCGCCGGCCACAGGACCGCGGCCAGAATGTCGAGGAACACGCTCCCGCCGAGTCGCGCGCCGGCGACCGCGAGACCGGCCAGCAGCGCCAGTTCGGTCAGGAAGCGGACGACGAGCACCGCGCCGGGGAAACCGCGCACTTCGGGTCGAGTCGTGGTCACGCCGGGAAGCCTAACGGCCGGGCCCGCGCTCCGTGCGCGGAGTCGCGGACCCGGCCGGAATCAGCGCCGGGCCACCATCCGGGAGAGCGTCATCAGGATCGCCCCGAACACGAGCAGCGCCGCGCCGAACACGGCGAGCCGAGGGGTGCTCACGCCGGTTTTCGCCAGCGCCTGCTGCTTCGGCTGGCTCGCATCGGGCGCTGAGGTCTGCGTCGGCTGGCTGGTGGTCACCTCCTGCGGGGCCGAAGCCTTCGGCGTCACCTTCGCGACCTCGTGCACGTTGGCGGTGAGCGAATCGGCGTGCTTGGAGTCCGACAACGACCCCGGCGGGTTCGCCTGCTTGCCGCCCGCCCAGACGAGACCGCTGATGTCCTTCTTCGCCGCGGGCGACGACGTGGACGGGGTGGACGTGGTCGGCTTCGTCGCCGAGGACGTCGGGCTGCTGGACGTCGTCGGGCTCGCCTTCGTGGTCGTCGTCGGCGAAGTCGTGGCCGAACTGGTGGGCGTCTTCGTCGGTGTCTTAGTCGGCGTCTTCGTGGCCGACGACGTCGGCGGCGCGCTCGTGGTCGGCGGCGTCGACGTCGGCGGCTTCGTCGACGTGGTCGGCTTCGGCGGAACCGGGGCCTCGCTCTTCGGAGCGTCGCCGCCGGCGAACTTGATCAGCTGCTCCATCGAGCCGTTGAACGAGTCCTGGTCGCCGGGTTTGCTGCCGGAGTCGGAGTACTGCCAGACCGTGTAGTAGCGCCAGCCCGAGGGCAGCGGTCCCGCGCTTTGCGCGTACCGGGCGATGAACAGCGGATGCGTGTCGCCGAACGCCGCCGAGTTCCCGGTGCAGGTCTTCCACCAGTCGGTGGTGGTGTAGAGCATCGGCCAGCGCGAGGTTTTCGCGTGCAGCCGCTCGGAGAACGACCGGACCCACGACACCATCGCCGACTGCGACAGGCCGAAGCAGGTCGAGCCGTAGGGGTTGTATTCGATGTCCAGCATCGGCGGCATCGTGCGGCCGTCCGCGGACCAGCCGCCGCCGTGCGCGACGAAGTAGTCCGCCTGCGTCGCGCCGTCGGACACGTCCGGACGCGCGAAGTGGTAGGCGCCGCGGATCATCCCGACGTCGTAAGAGCCGTTGTACTGCTGCGCGAAATACGGGTTCTGGTACCCGGTGCCCTCGGTCGCCTTGACGTACGCGAAGCGCGCACCGGCGTTCCAGGCCGCTTTCCAGTCCACATTGCCCTGGTGCCCGGACACATCCATGCCCGGCACCTCGGCAGGTGCCGCAGCCGCCTGGGGCGCGTGCAGCAGCCCCAGCGCTCCGGCGGCAGCCACCGCTGCCGCCGCGACGACCGCACCCGCCCGAGCCGCTATCCGCCCGGAGCCCGTCATCCTCTACTCCCTCTTCTTTTCCCGCCCTGGGAGCGCTCCGGCCGTCCGCGTCTCTTCCCCAAGAGCGGCACCGGATCACCTGGGCGAGCCCCAGTGTGTGTGACACGCGGGACGCCTGTAAACCACCGGGAGTGATGTGACACGTGGTACACAAGAGGTTTTCCGAGGTCATCGGGGGTACGGCGAGCGTCGGCCGGAATGAAACTCACCCACCCCGGGTCACTGTCGGCGGCCAGTCCGGCACTCGTCGCAGTGGGTAATCACCTCTCCTGGAGGCCGAAACGCGGCGCCGCGCCGGGCCGGATGGCAGCTGTCGCGAGTCCGCTGCCGCGTCCTCGCGCAAGGGCCGGAAGTCGTCCGCGCGGAGCTTCCAGACGTGACCGCGCAGCGCCCGGCTCGGCGAGCCGTTCACGAACAACTCCCCCGCCCCGGAAACCGTTGCCCGTACTGCGGAAACCGCGCTCTACCAGCACATTCCGCCGCGACACGGGTAACCGCGCGGATACGCAGCGTCACCCCGGCGGCCGTCTTCGCAACATCTTGGCAACCGGCTTGACACCGGCTGTGGTCCGGACCACTCTGCTGGACATTGGTCTACACCATTTGTCATTCAGCCCCGGTCGCCGACGACCGGGCACCGAAAGGACGAGACACGTGAAGCGCTGGCTCAAGCTGGCGGCGGGAGCCGCCGCCATCACGCTCGCCACGGCCGGGTGTGCCGGCTCCGGCGGGAGTGAGAACGCCTCGAGCGCTGGGGGCGCGCAGGACGGCAAGCTGACAGTCTGGCTGATGACCGGCTCCGCGCCGGACAGCCTGACCTCCGCCCTGAACAAGGAATTCGAGGCCGCCCACCCCGGCGTCAAGGTCGACTACCAGATCCAGCAGTGGAACGGCATCCAGCAGAAGCTGACCACCGCGCTGGCCAGCGACACCCCGCCGGACGTCATCGAGGTCGGCAACACGCAGACCCCGGCGTTCGCCTCGCAGGGCGTGCTGGCCGACCTCTCCGGCGACGTCAACAACCTCAACGGAGGACAGTGGCTCGCCGGGCTCAAGGCGTCCGGCCAGTACGACGGCAAAACCGTCGGCGTGCCGTTCTACGCCGCGAACCGCGTCGTCATGTACCGCAAAGACATGTTCGAGCAGGCCGGCATCGCGAAGCCGCCCGCCTCGAACGACGAATGGCTCGACGACATCGCGAAGCTGAAGGCGAAGTTCGGCAGCGACCCGCAGTTCCAGCCGCTCTACATGCCGGGCCAGAACTGGTACGCGCTGTCGTCGTTCATCTGGGACAACGGCGGCGACATCGCCAAGGCCGAGGGCAAGTCCTTCAAGTCCTCGCTCACCACCCCCGAAGCCAAGGCAGGCCTCGAGTTCTACAAGAAGCTCGTGGACACCTCCGGCACCACCGCGCCCAAGGACAACGACGAGGCCACGCCGCAGCAGGCGGGCATCTACGGCGCGGGCAAGGTCGCCATGTTCATCGGCACCCCGAACGAGGTGGCGACCGCGGCCAAGACCGACCCGGGCATCACCGCCGAGACCGGCGCGTTCCCGATCCCGTCGAAGACCGCCGGCCAGACCGCCCCGGTGTTCCTCGGCGGCTCGAACCTGGTCGTCCCGCTCAACAGCAAGCACCAGGACCTCGCCAAGGACTACCTGAAGCTGCTGACCAGCACCAAGTACATGACGCAGCTGGCCGCGAGCGGCTACGTGCCGGGCACCTCCACCGACGTCAGCGCCCTGGACAAGGACCCGCTGGGCTCGGTGATGGCGAAGGCGTCGAAGAACGGCCGCGCGATGCCGGCCAGCCCGAAGTGGGGCGAGGTCGAATCCGGCCAGAACCCGCTGAAGGACATGCTGACCGCTTACCTGACCGGGAAGAAGACCCTGGACCAGGCCGCGGCCGACGCGAACACGGCCCTCGACAAGATCATCGGCGGATGACCGCGACGAAGGACACGCCGGTGCCGGCGGGGGCGACCCCGCCGGCACCGGCGCACGTCGGCGCGGCGCGCCGGCGGGGCGGCGGCTGGATCAGCGAACGGCTCATGCCGTACCTGCTGCTCCTGCCCGCGCTCGCCGCCGTGCTGGTGCTGCTCGGCTGGCCCACCGTCCAGATGCTCGGCATCAGCCTCCGCCGGCTCGACCTGCGCGAGCTGGTGACCGGCAAGATGGTGTGGATCGGCTTCAAGAACTACACCGACGTGCTGTGCGACCCCGAGTTCTGGGCAGTCGCGCTCCGCACGGTCCTCTTCACCGGCGCTCTCGTCGCCGCGACGCTGCTCGTGGCGCTGCTGATCGCGGTGCTGATGCGGCATCTCCACCCGGTGCTGCGGATCTTCGTGCAGATTTCCCTGGTGCTCGCGTGGGCGGTGCCGGTCATCGCCACCACCACCGTCTTCCAGTGGATCTTCGACCAGCAATACGGCATCCTCAACAAGACGCTGGACCGGCTGGGTTTCCATTCCTTCATCGGGTATTCGTGGTTCTCCACCGGCACGAGCACGCTCGTGGTGATCGGGCTGCTGGTGCTGTGGCAGGCGGTCCCGTTCGTCGCGTTCACGCTCTACGCGGGCCTCATCGGCGTGCCGCGCGAGCAGTACGAGGCGGCGGGCATCGACGGGGCCGGGCCGTGGCAGACGTTCCGCGCGGTCAGCTGGCCGGCGATCCGGCCGATCCTGACGATGGTGACGTTCCTGTCGATGCTGTGGGACTTCAACATGTTCGCCCAGGTGTGGGCCATCCGCCAGGGCGGCCCGGGCGGCGCGAGCACGACCCTGGCGATCCTGCAGTACCTCAAGGGCATCGCGGGCAGCCACTTCGGCTCCGCCGCGGCCATCGCCACCATCATGCTGGTGCTGCTCCTGCTGGTCACCGGCCGGTACGTGCAGCTGCTGGTCCGGACCAAGGACGGGGAGATCGCATGAGGAAGTCCCTGCCCGCCCGGGTGCTGGTGTCGGTCGCCGGCGTGCTCGTGGCGCTGCTGTTCCTCTTCCCGACGTACTGGATGTTCACGACGTCGCTGAAGACGCCGGGCGACGTGCTGTCGCCGAAGTACGACCTGATCCCGACCTCGGCGACGCTGTCGAACTTCGCGTCGGCGCTGACCAAGCCCGGGTTCGTCACGTACCTGACCAACAGCCTGATCGTGACGCTCGGCGCGGTGCTGGCCGCGCTGGTGGTGGGCGTCCTCGCGGCGATCCCGCTGGCCCGCTTCCGTTTCCGCGGCCGCAAGGGGTTCCTGCTGCTGATCCTGGTCGCGCAACTGGCCCCGCTCTCGGCGCTGTTCATCCCGATGTACCTGCTGATGCGCGACATCGGGCTGCTCAACACGCTGCCGTCGCTGCTGCTGGTGTACTTCGCGACGTCGCTGCCGTTCACCGTGTGGATGCTCTACGGGTTCGTCAACGGCATCCCGTACGACCTCGAAGAGGCCGCGATGATCGACGGCTGCAGCCGAGTCGGCGCGTTCCGCCGGGTCACGCTGCCGCTGCTCGGACCGGGCCTGGTGACCACGTCGGTGTTCAGCTTCATCACCGCGTGGAACGAATTCCTGTTCGCCCTGGTGTTCATGCGCGACCAGGCGAAGCAGACACTGCCAGTCTGGCTGTCGTCGTTCAAGACGGCGTTCTCGATCGACTGGGGCGGCGTCATGGCCGCGTCCGTGGTCTACGCGATCCCGGCGGTGATCTTCTTCCTGATCGTGCAACGGAAACTCGTGTCCGGCATGACCGCCGGCGCGGTGAAGGGATAACGGTGGCTGAGCTGTCCGAAACCCGCCGGCTCGCCGAAGCCGTGCTGCTGCCCGGATTCGCCGGGACGACCGCGCCGGACTGGGTGCGCCGCCGCCTCGCCGAAGGCCTCGGCGGCGTGATCCTGTTCGGGCGCAACGTGGTCGACGACGAACAGGTCGCCGCGCTCACCTCCGCGCTGCGGTCCGAGCGGGACGGCGTGGTCGTCGGGATCGACGAGGAAGGCGGCGACGTCACCCGCCTTGACGTCGGCAAGGGCTCGTTCGTGCCCGGCCCGCTCGCCCTCGGCGCGGCCGGGGATCCGGAGCTGACCGCGTCCGTCGCCGCGGCTCTCGGAGAGCGGCTGGCGGCGTGCGGGGCCACGGTCAACCTCGCGCCCTGCGCGGATCTCACGCTCGCGGCGGAGGATCCGGGCATCGGCGTGCGCGCGTTCGGCTCGGATCCGGCGGCGGCCTCGCCGCACGTCGCGGCCTTCGTCACCGGCCTGCAGAAGTACGGCGTCGCCGCGTGCGCCAAGCACTTCCCCGGCCACGGCGCGGCGACCGAGGATTCGCATCTCTCGCTGCCGGTGCTGCCGCGGACCGCGGCCGAGTTGCGGGAGGTCGAACTCGTCCCGTTCGCCGCCGCGATCGACGCGGGCGTCCGGACGGTCATGTCCGGCCACCTTGTCGTGCGGGAATGGGGCGACGAACCGGCGACGTTCAACCGGACCGCGCTCGTCGACGTGCTGCGCGGCGAACTGGGGTTCACCGGGGCGGTCATCACCGACGCGTTGGAGATGGGGGCGGTCTCCGGGGCGTACGGACGGCACGACGGTCTCGGCGAAGCTTCCGTCCGGGCCCTTCTGGGCGGTGCCGACGCGCTGTGCCTCGGTGGGGCCGCGTTCGACGCCGAGACTCTCGACCGGACCGCGGAGGCGATTGTCGCGGCCGTGACCGAGGGACGGCTTTCCTTGGAGCGGCTGGCTGATGCCGCTGCCCGGACCGCTTCGCTGGGCACCTCCCCTGCTCCGGCAACGGTGCAGCCGGTGGACTGCTCGCTCGGTCTGTCCGCCGCGCGAGCCGCGTTGCGGATTACCGGCACGCCCCGGCTGACGGGTCCGTCGCTGGTGGTGGACGTGCAGACCGAGCCGGGCATCGCGGCCGGGCCGATGCCGTGGGGGCTGGGCGCGCATCTGGCGGAGCTGGTCCCGGGCACCAGGACCCTCTCGGTCTCGCCCGACGACGTCTCGACGGTTCTGGCCGAGGCCTCCTCGGCGGAGAGCGTCGTGATCGTGACCCGGGAAGCGCACCGGCATCCGGCGGTGCGGGAGTTCCTGGCCGGTCTGTCCACTGTGGACTACATCCGGGTAGAGACCGGGGTTACCGGGCCGGAGACCGGGCCGGGGCCGAGGATCGACACCTTCAGCGGTTCCTACGTGAGCCTGCGGGCCGCGGCGGAGCACTTGGCTCGATCGTAAGGCTGTCCGTGACGGGAACCCTGCGGGACTCCGCTTCCCTCAGGGTTCCCCTCCCCACTGGCAGCGCACCGGACCGGGACTGGTTCAGAGGGGCAGCTCTGCCCAAACAGTCTTCCCGCCCGCCCCGGGTGTCTGGCCCCAGCGGGCGGCGAGCGCGTCGATCAGCGCCAGCCCGCGTCCCCCGCCCTCGTAGCCTTCCCGGCAACGAGCGAGAACCGGGAGCGAGTCGGACACTTCGATCAGGAGCCGGTCTCCGCGCAGCGACAGAGCCAGATCGCACGGCGGGCGAGCGTGCCGCATCGCGTTGCTGGCCATCTCGTCGAGCACCAGGCTCGCGTCGGCCACCGCGTCTGGGGCAGCATGCGGGCGGTGGCGGCGCACGAACGCGACCGCCTCGTCGCGAACCTGTCGCAACGCCGGGAAATCCCGGCCCAGCACCAGGTCCAAACGGGCGGCCCCGCCCTCCGGCGACGCGGCTCGCACGGGCAAGCGACTGTGCCGGAATTCGTCCACACTCACGGTTGACCTCCCCTCGGCGCCCCAGCCAAGAAGGAGGTACCCGCGCGTGCACCTGTCCACTCCAGCCACAGTGCCGGAACCGTGAACTCGCCGCGGAGAAGACGGATCAGCAATTTGCGGGGCGCCCCGCGAATTCCGCAGCGATTTCGCGGGAATTCCCCTGAATACCCGGCGAGCGGAATCCCAAACCGGAAATCCGGCACAGGTGCGCGATCTCGTTCACCGCCAGGTTTTCCGGCCTCCGTTTCTCTCTTTCCGTGCGGGGTTTCGCGCACTGTGCCACCGTTTTCTCATGACTGACATGCCTGCCTACCCCTCCCCTTCCGACGGAACTCCCGCCGCGGCCCCGCCGCGCCCCGCGGTGATCACGGGTGCGTTCTGGTCGTTCGTCGCCGCCACGGTCGTCGGTTTGGCCGGAGCCGTGTTCCTGTTCTTCGCGCGAGACACGTTGACGGACGCGATGCGAAGAGCGAACGGGCAGAACGCCACCCGCCTCACCGAGGCCCAGATCGACCAGGCGGTCACGATCGGCATCGTCGTCGGAGCGGTGATCGCTGTCGTGTTCGCGTTGCTGCACTTGCTGTTCGCGTTCAAACTCCGCGCGGGCCGCAACTGGGCGAGGATCGTGCTCACCGTGCTCACCGCCCTCCAAGTCGTCTCCTTGCTGGCGGGACAGGGCACAGTCGTCAGCTACGTCGGCGCCGCCTTCGCCGTGCTCGGCGTCGTCCTGTCGTTTCTCCCCGAAGCCAATCAGTACATCGCCGCCGCCAAGGTTCGCCGCTGACCGCCGGTTTGCGCACTGCTCCGGACGGGTAATCCGGAGTCATCGCCAAGATCGTTTTTCTTGCTCCGCCGCGGGATGAGGAATCCCCGAGACGAGAAGAGGTCATCGACATGAGCGACACCGCCGGAAACAAGGCCGAGGAACTCAAGGGCAAGGCCAAGGAAGCTGTCGGCGACGCCACCGGGAACGAGCAGTGGCAGGCCGAGGGCAAAGCCGAGCGGGCCAAGGGCGCGCTCAAGCAGGCGGCGGAAAAAGTCAAGGACGCCGCCAAGAGCGTCAAAGACCGTCCGTGAGGGCAACCCTGAGGGACTCTGATTCCCTCAGGGCTCCCCGCAGCTCGGAAGCGTTCAGGGGCGCGGCCCCGCGGCGCGGCGAAGGCGGTTCGCGATCGCGAGGCCCAGCCCCTTCTCCTCCGGGAGCGACGCGACGATCAGGTCGCACCCCTGCCGGTCCAGCTCGCGCAGGAAGCCGTACAGGCCGCGGGCGTACTCGGCCGGCGAAGCCGGAACGGCCACGACGGCGCGGACCTCAGGCGGCGCGCCGTCGTGAGACGGCGGCAGGAAGACGCCCACCTGGTGCCCCAGCCCCTGGGCGCGTTCCGCCTCGGCGACGACCTGGTCCGGTTCGACGAGAACCACCCGCGCCCGCGGCGCGTAATGCGACGGGTGCTGGCCGGGAACCCGGATCGGGCTCGCGGACGGCACTTCGAGGGAAAACCCGAGCACGGCTTCGAGGTCTTCCCGGGCCACGCCGCCGGGCCGCAGCACGCTGAGGGTGTCGCCGGTGGCGTCGACGATGGTGGACTCCACCCCGACCTGGCAGGGGCCGCCGTCCAGCACGAAGTCGACGGCGTCGCCCAGTTCCGCGCGGACGTGGTCCGCTGTGGTCGGGCTGACCGAGCCGAACCGGTTGGCCGACGGAGCCGCGGCGCCGCCGCCGAACGCCGACAGCAGCGCCAGCGCCACCGGATGGTCCGGGACGCGCACGCCGACGGTCTCCAGGCCGCCGGTCGCCGCCAAGGACGCCCGCGGGCCGCGCCGCAGCACCAGGGTGAGCGGGCCCGGCCAGAACTGCTCGGCCAGCAGCCGCGCCGGTTCGGGCACCTTCTCGACCCAGCCGTCCAGGTGCTCCGCACCGGCGACGTGGACGATCAGCGGATGCGTGGGCGGGCGGCCCTTCGCCTGGAAGATGCGGGATACCGCCGCCGGATCCGAGGCATCGGCGCCCAAGCCGTAGACCGTCTCGGTCGGGAAGGCCACCAGGCCCCCGTCGCGCAGCACCCCGGCCGCCTTCTCGATGTCGCCAGCTGCCGCGGTCACGCTCGCACTCTCCTGCCAGACGGATAGCTTTCTGTCGGCCATCAGCCTAAGACGCGGCTTCCCAGCGCCCTTCACCCGGCGGCAAACCGCGCCTCCACCGTCGACCCGGCCGGGTCCGAATGCATGCGCACCAGATCCGCGAGATGGTTCACCAGGAGCAGCCCCCGGCCGCGGACCTGATCCGGGAGAACCGGGACGCGGCCGGCCATCGGATCCGCCAGCCAACCCTCGTCCCAGACCTGGCAGACCAGCTCGCCGTCGGCGGAACCCAGCCGCACCACCGCGGCTCCGCTGCCGTGCTCCACGCTGTTGACCGCCAGCTCCGACACCGCCATCACCACGTCCTCGACCCGGTCTTCGGCAAGACCGTGCCGCCGCGCCGCCTCGGCGGCCACCTGACGGAGGTGGACGAGGTCCGGTTCCGCGACGACAAAGGACCGGGCGTCAGGCGGGGGCGGCAGTTCGCGGTTGTAGTCGGCGACCACCGCGTCGGGTGCGTAGTCCGCGCTCGCTCGCCACTCCCCCGCGCCGTCGATCAGCCACGGATGCGTCCGGAGCGCGTCGGCCAGTTCCGTCGGGCCCAGCGCTTCGGCGTCGTACGGGCACAGGATCGTCGCCCAGCGGTCCTCGAACGCCACGTTGATCAACGCCTCGTGCTGGGCGCACGCCGGGTACTCGGCCGCCGACCGGCCGGCCCAGATCGGCTCCCCGACGATCCGCACGTGCCGGTCCGGGTGCTCGTCGGCGAACGCGCGCAGCACGCCCGGGATGATCCGGCCCGGATTGCGGCCCGCCTCGGTCATGTCGACCAGCAGCACCCGCCCGGCGTCGTCGCCCAGTTCGGCCCGGACCAGGCGCACGTGCTCCGGCGGCGCGGCGACCGCGACCGGCTCGCCCGCCGCCAGCCCGTCGCGGACGAACCGGCCGACCCCGGCCGCGAACTCGCCGGCGTCGCGGTAGAACAGCGCCGGATGCAGGAACGCCTGCCCCGTGTCCATCACGGACACCCCGCCGGAAACAGCGTCTTCTCCGCGGGCACCACGATCACAACCTCACCTCTGCCGTCCGCCGGACAGCTCGGTTCACCTTGCCGGCCAAGGCTAACTCAGCCGCCGGACGCACACGCACCGGCGGCGGGGATCCTAGGGGGCGACAGGCCTCGTGACCTGCCCGAACTTCCTGCGCCAGAAGCCTTTTCGGGACAACTGACGACTGCCTCGCTCCGCGGGTTCAGGGCACTTTCTCCAGGCATCGCCGCCGTCTCGGTCAGGGGAAGGGAAATCGCGGCAACGGGCGCGGCGGCCCGCCGCTCAAGTGAGCGCGAGAACTGTCTTTCCCCGCCCGTGCCCGGAATCGAGCCGTTCGTGGGCTCGCCGCACCTGGTCGAGCGGCAGGACCTGGTCGACGACGGGGCGGGCCTGGCCGCGTTCGAAGAGCGGGGTCAGCTCCTCCAGGCGGCCGCGCTCCCGGGTGAGCAGGATCCCGTGCAGCTCCTGGTTCCGCTGGTACAGGGCGCGCAGCTCGCCCTTCGGCGGCAGCACCGTCGCGATCCGGCCGAACGCCCGGGCCGCCGCGGAGCTCTTCGCGACGTTCTCCCCGCCGACGAGGTCGAGCACCGCGTCGGCGCCCCGGCCGCCGGTGTGCTCGAACACCGCCTCGACCGGGTCGGTCTCGTGGTAGTCGATCGGGACGGCGCCGAGGTCGCGCAGCAGGTCCTGGTTGTCCGGACCCGCCGTGGCCAGCACCCGGGCGCCCGCGGCGATCGCGAACTGCACGGCGAACGAGCCGACCCCGCCGGCGCCGGCGTGCACCAGCACCGTCTCCCCGGGCCGGACCGCCAGCCGGCGGACGATCGCCTCCCACGCGGTCCCGCCGGCGAGCGGGATCGCCGCCGCCTCCACGTGGCTGAGCCCGCGCGGTTTGGGC
This sequence comes from Amycolatopsis echigonensis, assembly GCF_002846615.1. Taxonomy (NCBI): domain Bacteria; kingdom Bacillati; phylum Actinomycetota; class Actinomycetes; order Pseudonocardiales; family Pseudonocardiaceae; genus Amycolatopsis; species Amycolatopsis echigonensis. Next base: position 7,849,271 of record NZ_PJMY01000003.1, read on the forward strand.
GCCGCGATGGCCGCCGCGACGACGTTCAGCTCGGTGTAGCTGCCCAAGCGCGACGCCATCTCCGGGGTGTAGAACACCTCGTCGCCCTCGGCGAAGTCAGTCACGCCGGGGCCGACTGCCGCCACGACGCCCGACACGTCGCCGCCCAGCACCGCGGGCAGCTCGAGGTCCGGGATCGCCACCCCCTGCCGGATCTTCGCCTCCACCGGGTTCGTCCCCGACGCGAACACCCGGACCAGGATTTCACCCGGTCCCGCTTCGGGGCGTTCGATCTCCCGCACCGCCAGGACGTCCGGGCCGCCGAACTCGTCCATCACCACAGCTTGCACAGACATTCCGCCCTGGTACCCGGCACCGGCCCGGCGAAACGTCTTCCCGGGCCCGGTCCGGGTTTGCCGGTCCGGCGCCCGGGTAGCCGACCCGCGTACCCGGACGAAAGGACAGGACGTGGGACTGCTCGACGACCGGGGCCGCTGGTCGGGCCGGGTGTTCACCGGCGAGTGGACGCGCACCGGCGCGGCGGCGGCCTCGACCGAACCCTCCACCGGCGACGAACTCGGCGAGGTCGGCACGGCCACCGCCGGCGACCTCGCCCGTTCCGCGGCCAGGGCGGCCGAGCGCGGGCAGGACTGGGCGCACGCCGACTACCGCGAGCGCGCCCGGGTCCTGCGCCGCGCGGCGGCCTTGTTCGAACAGCACCGGGACGAGATCGCCTGCTGGCTCACCCGCGAGGCGGGGAAGACGGCCACCGCGGTCGAGCTCGAACTGGACCTCGCCCTCGACGAACTGCATGAAGCCGCGTCGCTGGCGAGCGCGCCGTGGGGCACGCTGCTGCCCACCACCCAGGAAGGCCGCACGAGCATCGCCCGGCGCGTCCCGTTCGGCGTCGTCGCGGTGATCGCGCCGTGGAACTTCCCGCTCGTCCTCGCCCTGCGCTCCGTCGCCCCGGCGCTGGCGACCGGCAACGCCGTGCTGCTCAAACCCGCGAGCGACACCGCGATCTGCTGCGGCGTCGTCATCGCCCGCCTCTTCGAGGAGGCCGGACTTCCGTCGGGCGTGCTGCACATGCTGCCGGGCAAAGGCAGCGAGCTCGGCACCGCCGTCGCCGACGACCCGCACATCGACATGATTTCCTTCACCGGCTCGACCCCGGTCGGGCGCGAACTGGCCAAGGCCGCGGCCGGCGGGTTCAAGAAGTTCGTCTCCGAACTCGGCGGCAACAACGCGTTCGTCGTGCTCGACGACGCCGACATCCCGGCCGCCGCGGCGGCCGGCGCCTTCGGCAGCTTCGTCCACCAGGGCCAGGTCTGCATGGCTGTGGGCCGGCACCTGGTCGCCGAGGAGATCGCTGACGCTTACGTCGAAGAGCTCACGCGCCTCGCCGACGGCCTCCGGGTCGGCGATCCCCGCGAGGACGTCGATCTCGGCCCGGTCATCACCTCCGGCCAGGCCGACCACATCGACGACGTCGTCCGCCGATCGGTCGACGCGGGCGCGAAAGTCACTGCCGGCGGCGACCGCGACGGCCTGTTCGTCCGCCCGACTGTGCTCGCCGGCGTCTCGCCCGACGCGGCCGCCTTCACCGAGGAAGTCTTCGGCCCGGTAGCGGCCGTCACCACGTTCGCCGACGACGACGAGGCCGTCCGCCTGGCCAACGCCACGCCGTACGGCCTCGTCGCGGGAGTCCACAGCGGATCTTCCGCTCGCGCCCGCGCGGTCGGCGACCGGCTGCACGCCGGGATGATCCACGTCAACGACCAGACCGTGAACGACGAAACCCTCGCGCCGTTCGGCGGGATCGGCGATTCCGGCGGGAGCAGCCGGTTCGGCGCGTTCGTCAACCTCGAGGAATTCACCCGCTGGCAATGGGTCACCGTCCGGGACGAGCAAAGCCACCCCTGCCTCTGAGGCCGGCCGTCCCGCGAAAGGAGAAGACGCCATGACGCTGCCCTTGATCGAAAGCCACCCCGAGCAGCTCGGCGGGCTCGACCCGGCGGCCATCGCGAACTGCGTCGACGAATGCCTCGCCTGCGCCCGCGCGTGCTCGGTCTGCGCCGATGCCTGTCTGTCCGAACGAGATCCAGCCAGTCTGGTCCACTGCATCCGCACCGATCTCGACTGTGCTGACCTCTGCGCCACAACGGCGCGAGTGCTCTCCCGCCGGACCGGGACGCAGAGCGTCGTCGGCACGCTGCTTCAAGCCTGCGCGCAAGCATGTCGAGCGTGCGCCGACGAATGCGAGCGGCACGCCGCCCGCCACCGGCATTGCGCGCTGTGCGCGGAAGCCTGCCGCGGCTGCGCGGACGCCTGCCAGCAACTGCGAGACCATCTCGTCGGCTCCGGGGAGTGATGCGCCATGGCCGAATTCGAATGCGAACGACGGGTCGACGCGGACGCCAGCACCGTGTTCCGCACCGCGGCCGATCGGTCCTCTTTGGACCGCTGGCTGCCCGGCACCGTGCGGGTCCACCCCGCGGAACCGCCCGGCGTCGACGTCGACGTGGCCGGTTCCACCGGCGAACCCGGGCTCCTGCGGGAACGCCGCGACCAGCTCCGGCTCGAGTGGGGACGACGGGGCAGCCCGGACTACAGCGGCTGGCTCCAGGTCGCGTCCGCCGAGGGCGGCACCAGCTACGCGACGCTGCACCTGTCCTTCCTCGGCGACGATCCGCGCAACCACGGCGGCGAACCGGCCGAGGAGGTCGACCGGCAGCTGCGCGAGTCCCTCGACCGGCTGGCCGCCCTGGTCGAGAGCTGAGAAGCCGCGCCCGCCGCTCCCCGGTTGCCCGCGACCGTGCCGGGTATCTCCGCGCGCATGGAGACGTTGCTCGGGATCTATCTCAACGACCAGCTGGCCATGGGACTGGCGTGGCGCGAGCTGGCGCGCCGCGCCGCCCGCAACAACCGGGGCACCGAATTCGAGGTGCCGCTGCGGGAAGTGGCGTCGGCGATCGCGCAGGACCTGGAGACGTTCCGCGGAATCATGCGCGCGGTGCCGGTACGGGCGAATCCCGTCAAGACCGGTTTCGCGTTCGCGGCCGAGCGGCTGGGACGGTTCAAGCCGAACGGCCGGATCGCGTCGTACTCGCCGCTGAGCCGGTTCTGGGAACTGGAGGCGCTGGCCATGGGAATCGAGAGCAAGAAAATCCTCTGGACTACCCTGCGGGACCAGGCGAACCTGGGAAAACGGCTGGCCGCCGTGGATTTCGACGGCCTCCTCGCCCGCGCGGACCGGCAGCGCTCGCTCCTGGAGCCGGCGCGGGCGCGGGCCGGAGAGGAAGCGTTCGCCCGACGCTGACCAGGAACGTCGGCGCAGCCGATCTCTCCGGCTGGACCGCAGGCGGAAATCCGCGCAGCACAACGGGACTCGCTTGCGAAGGCGCCTCTTTCCCGTAGTTCCGAAGCTGTCTCAGCGGTCGACCCGGCCGTTTGCCCCGCTCGCCGCCGGGTAGCCGGGCCTCCGTCTCCCAGCACGAGACCACCGCTTCCCGGCGGCCGGTCCAGGTGGCGGCCTGCTCGCGGCGGCGGCCGCCCTTGTCGTCGGCATGCCGCGATCGACAAGCACAGCGCCGCCAACTTCGTCCCCCTCGACCACGCCGACGACTGGCTGCACCTCGGCCTCGGGATCGGACTGATCGTCCTCGGCGTCACGGGCACCGCCGGGGAACGCGCCCGCGGCCAGTACCCGCAGGGCAGTCCGGCCGGACAGCTCCCGGAAGACACCTCCGCCGGTCCGCGAAGCCTTCCTGACGACTGACCCCCGTCCGGCGATTCCCCCCGCGCGGAAACGGAAGCGCCGGTTTGTCCCGCCGAGGGGCCGGGTAGCCGGAGAACTCGGCAAGATTCCGCTGAATTCCCGAGGAAAGGTGCCATGGCTGCTGCAGCGCATTACGTCGAGGTCAACGCTCCCGCGCAGGCGTGCTACGACTGGTGGCGGCCGCTGACCCGGCTGCCGGAACTGTTCTCCGACGTCCGGTCGGTCGAAGCCGTCGACCAGGACGGGACGCGCACCCGGTGGAAGGTCGACGGACCGGCGGGGTCCACAGTGGAGTGGGAGGCGCGGATCGTCGAGGACGCGCCGCCGCGCAAGATCGCCTGGACCACGGTGGACGACGCCGATCCGGACGTGCGCAACTCCGGCGTCGTCCGGTTCGAGGACAAGGGCCACGGCCGCACCGGCGTGGAGATTTCGCTCGAATACCGGCCCCCGGCGGGCAAACTGGGCGAGGCGGTCGCGTCGCTGCTGGCCGACCCGCAGAAGAAGGTCGAGCGGGCCGCCGAACAGTTCCAGACCGTCATCGAGGCCCGCTGAGCAGGCCCCGGAGGGACCGGGTCAGGCTGGGCCGGCGGCCAGGCCGCGAGTGAACGCGACCCGGTCCAGCCCGGGCCCGTCGTAGTCCGGAAGCACGTCGGACACCTCGAACCCGAGCCGGGCGTGGTACGCCCGCGAAGCGGTGTTCTGCGGGCTGGTGACGCACTTGACTTTCCGCACGCCCAATTCCCGCACCCGCTCGAAGAACCACTCGTACAACGAGCGGCCGATCCCCTGCCCGTGCAACGCGGGGTCGACGCCGACGAAATGGATGTAGGCGGTCGCCGGGTCGGTCTGCGAGACGAAGCCGATCAGGAAGGCCGCCAACGCCCCGTCCGGACGCTCGACGACGCGGCTGGTCGGGGTGAAGTGCTGGAAGTACAGGCGGGGCACCAGCAGCGCCCGCTCCTTCGCGCCCGCTTCGCCCTTCAACCCGCCCCACCACGGGCCCAGCGCGGCAAGCACGCGCGCGTGGTCGTCTTCGGTCGGCTCGCGGAACGTCAGGTCGGCGCTCATGTCCCGACCTTTTCGTTTTCGCACCCGCCAAGCAACCCAGTTACCGGCGCGGGTCGACGTGGATCTTCGGCGCGCCGGCCGGCCGCTCCCCGCCGAGCACCGCCGCGACCTCGCCCAGCCCGACCGTCGCCGCCACCAGCGGCCGCGGATCCACCTCGCCGGACGCGTACGCGTCGATCGCCTGCTCCAGCCCCGGAGACCCGCTCAGCACGCCGATCGCGGTGACGTCCTTCAACGCCAGCGTCCGCGTGTCCAGCATGCTCGGCCGCCCGGACAGTCCGATGCAGACGATCCGGCCCGCGGGTTCGACCACCTCGGCCGCGAGGGCGGGAGACGCGGGATCGCCGGTCGCGTCCACCACCGCGTCGAACGGCGGCTCCGGAACGCTCGTCCCGGCGGAAAAACCCAAGCCGCGCGCGAATTCCACCGACCACGGCGTCGCGCCCACCAGATAGACCTCGCTGCCCGCGGCCCGCAGGAACAACGCGGTGAGCAGCCCGATCGTCCCCGGGCCGAGCACCAGCACCCGCTCGCCCGCGGCCGCCCGGGCGGCCCGGCACGCGTTGCCGCCCGGTTCGACCAGCGCGCCCGCGACGGGATCCACCCCGTCCGGCAGCTCGTGCAGCGAGCGCACCGGCACCGCGAGGCGTTCGGCGAGGGCCCCCGCCCGGCCGCCGCGGATGCCGACCTCCTGCCGGTCCGCGCAGACGTGCTGGCGGCCGCTCCGGCACCGCCGGCACTCCCCGCATCCGAGCATCGTGTCGCCGGTGACGCGGCGACCGACCCACGCCGGATGCACACCAGGACCGGCCTGCGACACCGTGCCGCACCATTCGTGGCCGAGCCGCATCGGGTACCGGGCGTGCCCGTCGGCGAGGTACTGCATCTCGCCGGTGAAGAACTCGACGTCGGTGCCGCACACCCCGGCCCGCTCCACGTCGACGACGACCTCGCCGACCCCGGCGACCGGCTCCGGCACCTCGGCCGGTCCGGCCTCCCCCGGTCCGGTCACCACGAACGCCCGCATAGCCCCGATCGTAGCGGCGCTCAGCCGGTCACGCGCTCGCGCAAGAACGCCGCGGTCGCCTGATCGGCCGGATAGAACGACTCGATCACCAGCTCGGCGACGGTCACGTCCAGCGGAGTCCCGAAGGTCGCGACAGTGCTGAAGAACGTCAGCTCGACGTCGCCGTGCAGATAGCGCAACGGCACGAAAATGTCGCCGGGGCCGGGGATTTCCACCTCGGGGACCTCGTCGTCGCACGGATAGCCCCGCAGCTCCTCCAGCAGCTCCGCCAGCCCGGCGTCCGCGGTCTGCTCGACCTGACGGCGCAATCGGCCCAGCAGATGCGCCCGCCACTCCCCGAGGTTCAGCACCCGCGGCGCCATCCCGTCCGGGTGCAGCGTGGCGCGCAGGACGTTCACCGGGCCGGTCAGCAGCGACGGCGCGACGCCTTCGGTGAGCACGCCGAGGCTGAGGTTGGCGTCGACGAGGTTCCAGCCGCGGTCGACGACCGCCGCCGGGTACGGGTCGTGCCCGGCCAGCAGCCGCCGGACGGCCTCGCGGATCACGGTCATTTCCGGCGCTCCGATGTCGGACTCGCCGTAGGCCGGCGCGTAGCCCGCGGCGAGCAGCAGGCGGTTGCGTTCGCGCAGCGGGATGTCGAGGTGCTCGCCCAGGCGCAGCACCATGTCGCGGCTCGGCTTGGACCGGCCGGTCTCCACGAAGCTCAGGTGGCGCGTCGAGATGTCCGCGGAAATCGCGAGGTCGAGCTGGCTGATGCGGCGGCGGTCGCGCCATTCCCGGAGCAGTTCGCCGATCGGGGCCTTCACCGTGGTCGTCACCCGCACGACGCTACGGCGTCGCCGGTCGCGAGACCATTACCCCCGAGGTAACGGCGCCGTGCACCACCAGCGCTTCGCCGAGCGGTTTGCGTTCGAGGTCCGGCACCTCGCAGTCCGGCGCGGGATAGCCGACCGGGAACAGGATGTACGGGCGTTCGGTCGCCGGGCGCTGGAAGACCTCGGTGAGGAAGCCCATCGGGTTCGGCGTGTGAGTGAGCGTCGCGAGACCCATCGTGTGCAGCGCGGTGATGAACATGCCGCACGCGATGCCGACGCTCTCGTTGACGTAGTAATTCTTCCGCAGCGAACCGTCCGGCAGCGGCGTGCTCTTCTGCGCGAACGCGACCACCAGCCACGGCGCGATCTCGAGGAACTCCTTGTGCTCATCGGTCTCGAGCCGGGCGAGCGCGGCGTGCCAGTCCGGCGCGCTGCGCTCCCGGTAGAACTTCCGCTCCTCGACCTCGGCCGCCTCGCGGACCGCACGCTTGACGTCCGGGTCGGCCGTCGCGACGAACGTCCACGGCTGGTGGTGTGCCCCGCTCGGCGCGGTGTTCGCGATCCGCACCGCGGTCTCGATCGCCTCGAGCGGCACCGGGTCCGGGGAGAACCAGCGGACCGACCGGCGCCGGTCGAGCAGCCGGTACAGCTCCTGCCCGCGCGCGAGGCTTTCCTCCGGGGACAGCCGCGGCGGCGCGTACGGGACGAACGGGTGCTGGTGCCGGGTCATGTCTCGACCCTGCCGCGGCACCGGTCATCGGTCCAGTTCACATTTCTGGTAAAGGACATAAGCTGAGCTCATGAATCCGTCGTTGCGCCAGCTCGAGTATCTGGTCGCGGTCGCGGACACCGGCGGCCTCACCGCGGCCGCGGACAGCTGCCACGTGTCGCAGTCCGCGGTCTCGCTGGCGCTCGCTTCGCTGGAGCGGACTCTGGGCGTGCAGCTCATCCTGCGCGGCCCCGGCCGGACGACCGCGCTGACCGACGCCGGCCGCCAGGTCGTCGGCGAGGCCCGCGCGGTGCTCACCTCGGTCGCCGAACTCGGCACCGCCGCCCGCGACTTCGGCCACGACCTCGCCGGACGCTTGAACTTGGGCTGCTACACGCCCCTCGCGCCGCTGCACGTGCCCGCCGCGCTGGCGACCTTCCGCGCCCAGCACCCGGAAGTCGAGGTCACGTTCGTCGAAGGCACCCTGCCGGACCTGCAGCGTCTCCTGCTGGAGGGCCGTTGCGACCTCGCCGTGCTGTACCGGCAAGATCTCGTGCCCGGAATCGCGGTGGACAAGCTGTACGACCAGCCGCCCAGCGTGCTCCTCCCGCCGGACCATCCGCAGGCGCGCCGCAAGACGGTTTCATTGCGCGCCTTGGCCGACGAGCCGTTCATCCTGCTGGACGTACCGCCGTCGGAGCGCTATTTCCGGGACGTCTTCGCCGCCGTCGGCCTCCCGATGCCCGTCGCGCATCGCACGACGAGTTTCGAGCTGGCCCGCGCATTGGTCGCGCGGGGTCTCGGCTACACGCTGTCGGTGCAGCGCCCGCCGTTGGAACTTTCCGTCGAGGGCACACCGTTCGCCGTACGCCCGTTGCGCGAGCGAGTCCCGACAACACCGGTCGTGCTCGCCCGCGCGGAGGGCGCGCGGTTGACCCGGCGAGCCGAAACGTTCCGCACCTTCTGCCGCGAGTTTTTTCGGGTCTACAGCGTAATTCCGCGCGGTTCGCGCCCCAGAAGTTCGGCCAGCACCTGACTCGTCTCGGCGAAGTGGCCTTGGCGAGAGGCCTGGAACATCGTGAGCTTCATGCGCGCGATCTCCTCCGGCTCGCCCGCGGTCCACTCCTCGTCGTCCACGACTACCCGCTTCACCTCGCGTCCGCTGACCCGGGACGCGAGTTCGGCCACGTCGTCGAACGTCACCGCCTGCCGCGCGGTCAGTGTCACCGGACCGTCGAACGCCCGGTTCCCGGCAAGGATCACCGCCGCCGCTTCGGCGACGTCAGCCCGGTCGGTCCAGGAAACCGGGCCGTCCGCCGGGGCCGTGATCACCCCGTCCTCCCGCCAGTTCCCGAGCAGCCAGCCGATGCTGTGCGCGTAAAACCCGTTGCGCAGCGCCGTCCACGCGACCCCGGATTCGGCGAGAATCCGCTCGGTCGCCGCGTGCTCCGGCCCCGGCGGAAACGGAGTGTCCATGCGGGAATTCTGATGGCTGGTGTACAGAATCCGTTGCGCTCCAGCGTCTACCGCCGCCTCGATGCCCGCACGGTGCAGGCTGACCCCGTCCGCGTGCGGATCGTTCGAGGACACGAGGAGAACCTTTTCCGCCCCCTCGAACGAATTCCTCAGCGCTGCCGGGTCCTCATAGGAACCCCGCCGCACCCGCACGCCTCGGTCCGCGAAGTGCCGCGCCTTGGCGACATCCCGGACGCTGACGCCGATCTCCTCCGCCGGAACCCGCTTGAGGAGGTGCTCCACTGTCGCTCCGTTCAGCGCACCGGTCGCCCCCATGATCACGATCATGTCCGGATTCCCTTCCGCAGCAATGGAAGCAGGATGTCGTCCACGACATGCCGCACGAACCGGTCGTCGCACCGCTGTCCGGCGAAGACGATCCGATGCACGATCACCCCTGGCGCGACCTCGGCGAACAACTCAGCCGCACCAGGCGCCAGCTCTTCGCCCCGCAGCCGATCCGTCATCGCCGTTTGGTCCCGGCGCAGAATGCGGCGCATCTCTTCGGCCAACCGGGGATCGCCGCGCATGCCCGCGAACAGCGCGCCCAGCACCCCGATCTCCTGCTCGGCGATCTCCCGGGCCAGCCACCGCACGACGGCCAGCAGGTTTTCCCGCAGTCCGCCGCCTCCCGGCTCGGGCGGAGCAGACCCTTGCCGCTGCTCCACCGCCGCCGCGACCAAGGCCGCTTTGTCGCGGTACCGCCGGTAAATCGTCGTCTTGGCCACGCCCGCACGGGCCGCGATCGCCTCGATCGACAGCTGGTCGTAGCCCACCTCGGTCAGCAACGCCAAGGCCGCCTCGTGCATCGCGACATCCCTCCGGACATCGCGCGGCCTGCCCACTCCTGACGACTCCGACACCTGCGCCCACTTTCGATACGCTACTGTCCCGTATCGAAAGTACGCCATCTTCGAGGCGTGCGTCAACCGGGCCACGGCAGGACGGTCAGCTCCGGCCATTGTTCTTGCCAGCGCCGGGCTTTCGCCTCGTAGCTGCTCCGCGGCGCGTGCCCGGGATTGGGCCGCACGACGAGGTTGAAGACGTCGGCGAACCCGTGCGGCGCATAGACCCGCCACTCCCCTTCGCTGCCCAGCCGGACCCCGAGGCAAGACGTCGCGGACGGGAACGAGTCGATGGCCGCTTCGGTGGACGAGTACGGCGCGCACGGAATGCCGAAGTGGTCTTCGTACCAGAGGTGCACCCGCGCCTCGTTGCGGATCTCCACTGTCGCCGGGAGATCCCCGAACCGCCGGGCACCCTCCTCGATCACCGAGTTCTCCGCTTCCCAGCTGAGGTCGGAATCGTCGAAGTAGAACAGGTCGTAGTCCTTGATGCCCTCGGCGGGCGGACGTCCGGTCACCGCGTTCCACACGGTCTGGCACAGGCAGCCCGCGGTCAGGTACCAGCCGGGAAGATCCAGGGCCGCCGCGCGGCCGAGCACTTCCGGCACCAGGTCGTTGCGAGTCGCGATCTCGCGGAACTTCTCGAGTTGCCCGTCGATGGTCAGGCGGCCGTAGTCCATGCCCCGGTTTAGCACGGCCAGCCGGTTACCTCCCGGGTAATCGACCAGCCGCCGATCCTCCGCCAGGCTTGGCCCTACCGAAACCGGGACACCGAAAACCCGGCCGACACAAGGAGAACCCGTCATGACCGCCATCGCCCCGACCGCCGCCGACCTCGCCCGCCGCTACGTCGACGTCTGGAACGAGACCGACCCGCAGCGGCGCCGCCAGCTCGTCTCGGAGGTCTTCGCGCCGGGCGCGACCTACACCGACCCTCTCGGCGCGGTCGCCGGACAGGACGAGATCGACGGATTCATCGGCGGCGCGCAGGCGCAGTTCGCCGGGCTCGTCTTCAGCCTGCCCGCGGAGCCGGACGCGCACCACGATCTCGCGCGGTTCCAGTGGCACCTGTCGGCTCCGGGCGACCCGGACCCGATCGCGATCGGCTTCGACGTGGTCGAGATCGCCGACGGCCGGATCGCCAAGGTGCACGGCTTCCTGGACAAGATGCCGGGCTGACGCGCCGAAAACCGCCGGGCATGTGGTCTTGACCACAGCTGGAGGTTCAGACCACCCGGGAGGTCTGAACCTCACCGGCGCACACGCGCGAAGGCGTGGCCCTCCCCACTCTGTCCGTACCCCGCGGGGCGCCTGAGAGTTTCACCCGCGTGGATAGCCGGGTTTGCACCGTCGGCGGCACCGGCTGGTGGTCTCCTGCCGATGCGCTTTCCAGAGGCGTCTCGTCCGCGCGGTCCAGGGTGCCTGAGAGGTTCCGGGGAGGACTTGCTCCTTCGGCGCCGGGCCGGGGATGCCCGGTCCGGTCTCTCCCGCGCGGGATCGTCGATCGCGCGGCCAGTCTAGCGCGGAGGAAGATCAGCCCGTGCGGCGGGCGTTGCGGCGCTGCGTCAGCTCGTCCGGCACGACGGCCTCGACCAGTCCGCCGTCGGCGCGTTCGGCCGGGAACTCGTGGATCGTGCCGCTGATCTCCTGCATCGCCCCGCTCACCGCGATGCCGAACACGCCCTGGCCGCCCTGGAGCAGATCCACGATCTCCTCCGGCGACGTGCATTCGTACACCGTGGTGCCGTCGGAGAACAGCGTGACCTTCGCCAGGTCGCGCACCCCGCGCACGCGCAGATGGTCCACCGCCACGCGGATGTTCTGCAGCGAGACCCCGGTGTCCAGCAGGCGTTTCACGACCTTGAGGACCAGGATGTCCTTGAACGAGTAGAGCCGCTGCGACCCCGAACCGTGCGCCGTCCGGATGCTGGGCGCGACCAGCTTCGTGCGCGCCCAGTAGTCCAGCTGGCGGTAGGTGATCCCGGCGATCTGGCAGGCCGCGGGACCGCGGTAGCCGACCAGCTCGTCGGGCAGCGAGGCGTCGGGGAACAGCTCGCCCTGCTCGCCGTCGGCGACAGGTCCGGCGGGTTTCTCCGGACGACCAGCCTCGACCACCGCAAGCCTCCCCTCGCCCGGCCTCGCGGCGGGGCGTTCGACAGGCCGGTCGAGCCCAGGATCGGGATCGGCCGGGGAAAACTGCCACGAGCGCGCCGGGTCGGCGAATCACATCGTGGCGATTTACCGCCTTTGACGGTAAGGCTGCGCCGCGACCCGGTCAACGCGACGCGCGGCGCCCCTCAAGCCCGTGTCGAGGCTTTGGCCCGTTCGCCGTACGGGATTGCCCTGGTTTACTCAGCCGAGTAACTTATTACTCATGCAGGTAAGCATCGACACGCAAGCCGAACTCGGCCTCAGCGTCACCGAGGCGACCACCCGGGCGCAGATCATCGGCGCGACCATCGCCACGATCGCCGACCACGGATACGCGCGCACCACCTTCGCGCGCATCAAGGAGCGGGCCGGGCTCAGCAGCACGCGGCTGATCTCGTACCACTTCACGAACAAGGCCGGCCTCATGCAGGCGGTGCTGAGCACGGTGTCCGAGACCAAATCGGAATACCTGCGCCGGCGCAGCGAAGGCCTCGACCCGGCGGACCGGCCGGGGAACCTCCGCGCGTACATCGAAACCTCGGTCGCGTTCCTGCGCGACTATCCGCACTGCGAGCGGGTGCTGGTCGAGATGGCCGCGCACGCCGACGACCGCGACGGCTGGGCGATGACCGGCGTCATGGTCGGGCAGCTGCGCACCGGTGCGCTGCGGCGGCAGCTGGAACAAGGCCGCGAAGAGGGAGCGTTCGGCGACATCTCGCCGGACATCGCGGCGCTCTCGATCGCGCAGGCCATCGACGGGGTCGCGGCCGCGTACGCCGCGGATCCGGCCATCGACCTGGACCGCTACGGCCGGGAGCTGGCCGACCTGTTCGCCCGCGCCACCGCGCGGTGAACGCTGCCCGGCGGGACGCCGCCGGGCAGGGGGCCGGTCAGGTGTCGGCGCCGCGGAAGTCTTCCGGGGACACGGAGTCGAGGAACTCGCGGAACTTCTCGACCTCGTCCTCCTGCTCGTCCGGGATGATCAGCCCGGCTTCCTCGAGCACCGCGTCGACCGCGTGGATCGGGACGCCGATCCGCAGCGCCAGCGCGACCGAATCGCTCGGGCGGGCCGAGACCCGGATGTCGCCGTCGAAGACCAGCTCGGCGAAGAACGTGCCTTCCTTGAGGTCGGTGATCACGACCTGCTCGAGCTCGCGGCCGAGCGCGCCGATGACCTCTTTGAGGAGATCGTGGGTCAGCGGCCGGGCGGGCCGGACGCCTTGCTGTTCGAGGGCGATCGCGGTGGCTTCGACCGAGCCGATCCAGATCGGCAGGTACCGCTCGCCCTCGGTCTCCCGCAGCAACAAGATCGGCTGATTGGCGGGCAGTTCGACCCGCACTCCGACGACGCGCATCTCGCTCATCGGGCTTCGCCTCCCTCTCGTGCACACGGGCCGCAGCGCTGGCGACGGCTGACGACCGTTGTCTCCGACGCTACCCGTCATCCGGGCGCTGTGCTCGCTCGCAGCGGACTTTCTCGGTTCGTGGTCTCGCGAACCGTCTCTCACGGTACGGCATCCCGGCGCTCAGGTTCAGTCATTGACAAGTGACGAAAACCGCGTCTCGGGCATGCGGGGTCAATCGCCGGCGACCCCGCGGATGCCGGCTTTGACGAGGAGCGTGTGCAGCGTGACCGACAGCGCGGCCAGCTCGCGCACGACCTCGTCCGCGCGGGCTTTCGCGTCCGCGTCACGATGCCGGTACGCCGGGGTCACGATCTGCTCCAGCAGGCCGACCTCGCGGTCGGCCGCGGCGCGGAACGCGCGCAGATGCCGCGGTTCGAGCCCGAATTCGGTCATCGCCTTGACGGTGCGCGCGATCAGCACCGATTCCGGGCCGAAAAAACCCGCCGCGCCGGGGCGCAGCAGGCCGTACTGGCACAGCTCGGCCAGCATCGCGTCGTCGATGCCCGCCTGGTCCAGCAGGTCTTCCTGAGTGAGCCGGGTGTCCGGCCCGGTCTCGAAGTCCGCCGCCGCGGGCAGTCCGGCCGGATCGCTCCCGTCGCCGAGCGGCACGAGCCGCCGCGGGAGCTGGGGGGCCGCCGGGACCGGCGCGGGCGGTTGCGCGCCCGCGTCGGCCGCGTCGAGCTGCTCCTTGATGACCTTCAGCGGGAGGTAGTGGTCGCGCTGCGCGGACAGCACGTACCGCAGGCGTTCCACGTCCGCGGGCGAGAACTGCCGGTACCCCGAGGGCGTGCGGCCCGGGCGGACCAGGCCTTCCGCCTCGAGAAAGCGGATCTTGGAAATCGTGACATCGGGGAAGTCCCCGCGCAGCTGCGCGAGCACCGCCCCGATGCTCAACCCGTCCCGCCGGGCCTCCTGACGACCGGGCTGCCCGGCCGCCGTCACTGCGCCCCCTGGCCCCCGTGCCCCGGGCCGGTCAGGAAGACCAGGCGGAACTTGCCGATCTGCACCTCGTCGCCGCCGGCGAGGACGGCCTGGTCGACCGGCTCGCGGTTGACGTAGGTGCCGTTCAGGCTGCCCACGTCGATCACGACGAACTCCCCGCCCTCGCGCCGGAATTCCGCGTGGCGGCGGGAAACCGTGACGTCGTCGAGGAAGATGTCGCTGTCGGGGTGCCGTCCCGCGCTGGTGGTGTCGCGGTCGAGCAGGAAGCGGGAGCCCGCGTTGGGCCCGCGCTTCACGACCAGGAGGGCGGAACCCGGAGGAAGGGCGTCGACGCCCTGCACCGGTGCCTCGGCGGCCGGCGCGGACTCCTGCTGGCCTTCCATGTCGGCCAGGAAATCGGCCCGGAAGACAGAGGTCCGCTCCGGAGACTGCTCCGGGGGAACGCCGGGCCCGTCGTTCGTGCTCACCTGAGCTCTCCTCTACGCATGAAGTGTTGTCATCGACCAAGAACGTGTAGCTGCCAACGTACCGTGCCCGACCGGCCCGGAACCCTCGGGCTCCCCTTGAGGCTCCGGGCGCCGGGCCGGGCGGCTCAGCCCTTGATGAGCGCCTGGTAGGCCTCGGCCTCGAGCAGCGCCTCGAGACCGGCCGGGTCGTCGAGCCGGATCTCCACGAGCCAGCCCTCGCCGTAGGGGTCGGAGTTGATGAGCTCCGGCGAATCGGAGACCGCGGAGTTGACGGCCACGATCTCGCCGTCGACCGGCGCGAACAGCTCCGAGACGCTCTTCGTGGACTCGACCTCGCCGAACGGGTCCCCCGCGCCGACCTGCTTGCCGACCTCGGGCAGGTCGACGAACACGACGTCGCCGAGCTGGTCCTGCGCGTACTCGGTGATGCCCACCCGCACGAGCGAACCCTCGCGGGTCGCGACCCACTCGTGTTCCTCGGTGTAGCGCAGTTCTTCCGGAGTGGTCAACGCCGCTCCCCTTCCTGATGCTGGCTTTCCTGCGGACAATCTTCTATCACCGGGTGCGCAGCGCGCGAGCCGCCTGCACGACGTAGAGCGCGCCGGACCAGACATACAGGACGCCGCCCCACACCATGAACGCGTACGCGATCGGCCGCGCGACCGCGGCGACGTCCGAGCCGCCCTGCGTGAGCAGCAGGAACGGGAAGGCGTACATCAGGACGAAGGTCGCGCCCTTGCCGATGTAGGTGACTTCGGGCGGCGCGAACCCGCCGCGGCGCAGCAGCAGCACGCAGACGCCCAGGACCAGCTCGCGCAGCACCAGCGGGGCGACGACCCACCACGGGACGATGTCGCGGATCAGGAACGCGACGAGCGTGGCGAGGATGTAGAGCCGGTCCGCGGCGGGGTCGAGCAGCTGCCCGAGCCGCGACATCTGGTCGAGCCAGCGGGCGAGCTTGCCGTCGAGCCAGTCGGTGAGCGCGGAGAAGATCAGCAGGGCGAGCGCCCAGCCGTCCTCTTTCGGGCCGAGCAGCAGCCACAGGAACACCGGGACGCCCGCCAGGCGCAGCAGGGACAGCAGGTTGGGAACGTTGAGCGCCTGCCGCCACAGGGAGGGCTCCGTCTTGGGCTCGTCGGGGACCGTGGTCACGCGGCCAGCCTAGAGCGAGCGCGGGCGCGAGGTTTCTCCCGGCGGGTGAAGTTCAGGGGTTCCGCCTCGGCAGGCGGTGGTTCAGGCTGCGAGGGGCGGGCGGCGTTGGTGCCCCGCTTGTCGCAGTCGGTGCCTCCCGCCCAGACGGAGCGGCATCGCTGGTCGGCGCGGCGTCTGGTTCTCGGGCGTCCCCAAGTGAGCCTTTCGCACTAGCGCGCGGGGCTTCTCGCCCCCTGCCGACAGGCCGGGCTCGCGAGGCCGAGATCCGTGAGGGCCCCAAGGGAATCAGAGCCCCCTCACAAACTTCCGCGGGCGCGAAGTCCCGCGGGCCGTCTCAGCTCAGCCGGTGCTGCGCATTGCGAAGCGAACCCGCAAGCACACCGCACTGCCGAGAACGCCCCAAGGTGGCAGTGAATGCGTCAAATGCACCCAATGCGGCGTTCGGTGCGTTGAGCGCACCCGATGCGGCATTCGGGCGCTCGGCACGACGGAGGATCGGACGAACCCGCTCGCCCGGCACTGGACCGATTCCGCCGACGGCGCGAGCAGATCGGCCACGCGAGCGCATCGCTCGCGGGAGCGGATCGGCTGCGCCAAGCTCATCGCTCGCGGGAGCGGATCGGCCGCGCAACCGGATCGCTCACGGGAGCGGATCGGCGGCGCAAGCAGACCGGCGGCGCGGGCGGATCGACCGCAAGCGGGTCGGCGGCACGCACGATGCGGCGGCACGGGCGATGCCCAGCGAGTGAATCGATGCCGGGGACGAATCGGCACCGGGGCGTATCCGCACCCGGGGACGAAGCCGGGGGTGAATCGGTGCGGTGGCACGGAATCCGGCGGATCCGCCGGTCCGCGGCCGGGACCCCTCCCCGGTTCCGGCCGCGGACCGGCGGAAGTCTCAGCGGGTGTGCCGCCTGCTGGCCGCGCGGCGGTGGCTCCAGCCGCGGCGCCGCAGCTGCGCGTTGCTCAGCGTTTCCGGACGGCCGCGGCCGTCGGTGCCCACCCAGCGCGGGCGCACGGCTCCGGCTTCGAGGACGTAGGGGCGGCCGCCGCACCACACCACGCTGCAGGGTTCGGTCGGCGGGTCGGTCGGGGCGTCGGGGTCGGCTGCGGGGGCGGTTTCGGGGCTCATGCTCTCGGTGACTCGTGCTCTCTGGCGTCGGGCTTCGGGGACCTGGAGCGCGCGGGGCGCCTGTCCTGTACGTCGGCGCGGGCCCGCCGAGCGTTAACCGCCCCGGGCCGGATTCCCCCGAACGATGCGCCCCGGCGATGCGGATTTCTCAGTCCGGAACCGGAAACCAACCGTCCACAGTAGACTGAACACCGGCCGCTCCGGTGTGTCGGTGCCGCTCAGCGGGGGCGCGAGGGGCCAGAATGAGCGCGACCCCGGAGAAAGGATCGCGGTGCTCCCGTCGAAAACCGTGTACGGGCCGCTGTGTGCGGCTGTGGTGGTTTTGCCCGCGCTCACCGCCTGTTCGGGGGATCAAGCGCCACCCGCGGCCGCGTCGTCGGCGCCCTCCGCGATCGCCTCGGCCGCGCCGAGCACGCACGCTCCCCCGCCGCTGCCGCAGACCGCCGGCGCGAGCAGCCCGCCCGCCGCGCCCAGCAGCACCGCGGCCGCGCCGAAGCCGTCGAACCAGCCTCCGCCGTCCGCTCCGGGCACGTGCGGCACCGTCACCGCGGCGAGCGGGATGACGTTGTACGTCTACGACAACAAAGCCATCCCGTGCGCGGACGCGATGGCTCTGGTCAAGAAGTTCCACCAGGCGATCAACGGCCGCCAGGCCGCGGGCTCGAACAACCCGGTCAACGCGACCGTCGACGGCTGGCTGTGCGTTTCCGGCCCGCCCGCCGCGCAGGGCGGCACCACGTGCAGCAAGGGCGAGCAGACCGTGCTGGCGGCGGTGGTTCCGGCCGAGTAACGACACCCGGCCGGAACCGCCTCTCAGGACTTGAGATCCGGGAAGTCGTCCTCGCGGAACTCGCCCTCGGGCCGCTCGCCGCCTTCGCGGCCGCGCAGTTCAACGCGGCGGATCTTGCCCGAAATGGTCTTCGGCAGGTCCCCGAACTGCAGCCGCCGGATCCGCTTGTACGGCGCGAGGTGCTCCCGCGCGTACGCGAGGATCGCCCGCGCGGTCTCGGCGTTCGGCTCGTGCCCGGAGGCGAGCACGACGTACGCCTTGGGCACGGCCAGCCGGATCGGGTCCGGCGCGGGCACCACGGCCGCCTCCGCGACCGCTTCGTGCTCCAGCAGGACGCTCTCCAGCTCGAACGGCGAGATCCGGTAGTCCGACGCCTTGAAGACGTCGTCGGTGCGGCCGACGTACGTGATGTAGCCGCGTTCGTCGATCGAGCCGACGTCTCCGGTGTGGTAGTAGCCGCCCGCGAACGCCGCCGACGTGCGTTCGTCGTCGTCCGCGTAGCCCGCCATCAGGCCGACCGGTCGGTGCGCCAGGTCGAGGCAGATCTCGCCCTCGGTCGCGCGCTCGCCGGTGACCGGATCGACCAGCGCGACCGCGAACCCGGGCAGCGGGCGGCCCATCGAACCGGCCACGACGTCCTGGCCCGGCGTGTTCGCGACCTGGACGCTGGTCTCGGTCTGCCCGAAGCCGTCCCGGATGGTGACGCCCCACGCCTTCTCGACCTGCTCGATCACCTCGGGGTTGAGCGGCTCCCCCGCGCCGACGACCTTCTTCGGCGGCGTCTTCAGCGCACTGAGGTCGGCCTGGATCAGCATCCGCCACACCGTCGGCGGCGCGCAGAAGCTGGTGATGCCGCAGCGGTCCATCTGCGCCATCAGAGCCGCCGCGTCGAACCGCGTGTAGTTGTACAGGAACACCGTCGCTTCGGCGTTCCACGGCGCGAAGAAGTTGCTCCACGCGTGCTTGGCCCAGCCCGGCGACGAGATGTTGAGGTGGACGTCGCCCGGCTCCAGCCCGATCCAGTACATTGTGGACAGATGGCCGACCGGATAGGAAACGTGCGTGTGCTGCACGAGTTTCGGCTTCGCGGTGGTGCCTGAGGTGAAGTACAGCAGCAGCGGGTCCTCGGCGCGGGTGACGCCGTCCGGGGCGAAGTCGGCAGACGAGGCGTACGCGGTGTCGAAGGCGTGCCACCCGGAAACCGGTTCGCCGACCGCGATCCGCGTGTAGTCGCCCGCGACGTCGGCGAACTTCTCCGTGTCGACCGCGCGGACGATCACGTGCTTCGCGTGGCCGCGCTCGACCCGGTCCACGAGGTCGGCCGGGCCGAGCAGGGTCGACGCCGGGATCACGACGGCGCCCAGCTTGATCGCGGCGAGGATGGTCTCCCACAGCTCGCCCTGGTTGCCGAGCATGACGATCACCCGGTCGCCGCGAGCGACGCCGAGGCCGCGCAGCCAGTTCGCCACCTGGTTGGACCGGGCCGACATCTCCGGGAACGTCCAGCGGTTCTCGGTGCCGTCCTCCTCTACGATCCACAGCGCGTACCGCTGCGCGTTCGCCGGGTCCGCCGCGATCGTGTCGAACCAGTCCAGCGCCCAGTTGAACTCGTCCAGCCGCGGCCACGAGAACTCGCGGTAAGCGGTGTCGTAGTCCTCGCGATGGGCCTGCAGATAGTCCCGCGCCGCGCGGAATGCCTGGTAGCCGGTGACCTCAGCGCCGTTGCTCACGTCGTACTCCTCGTGCTCGCCTTCCGTGCCTGTTCTACTCGCCCTTGAACTCCGGCGCGCGTCGCTCCAGGAACGCCTGGACGGCTTCCTGGAGGTCCTTGCTCGGCAGGAACGCGGAGTTCCACGCGGCGACGTAGCGCAGGCCCTCGGCGACCTGGCGTTCGGTGTTGGTCGACAGCACCTGCTTGGTGCCCTGGACGACCAGCGGCGGGTTCGCGGCGATCTCCGCGGCCAGTTCGCGGGCCTTGGCCAGCAGCGTCTCCTGGTCCGGGTACACGTCGTTGACCAGGCCGATCTTCTCCGCCCGCGCGGCGTCGATGTCCTTGCCGGTCAGGGCGAGCTCGCGGACGTGGCCCTCGCCGATGATCGGCGCGAGCCGCTGCAGGCTGCCGATGTCGGCGACGATCGCGACCTTCACCTCGCGGACGCTGAACTTGGCGTCCTCGCTGGCCAGGCGGATGTCGGCGGCGGTGATGACGTCCACGCCGCCGCCGATGCACCAGCCGGACACGGCGGCGACGACCGGTTTGCGGCATTCGGCGATCGAGCTGACCGCCTGCTGCAGCCGCTGGACCTCGCGGTGGAACTCGGTGCGCGGCCCGGCCAGCGCGTCGCCGGCCAGCAGCGGAGCCCAGCTGCCCATCATCGCGGGCAGGTCGAGTCCGTAGGAGAAATGCTTGCCGCTTCCGGCGAGGACGACGGCGCGCACGCGCGGGTCGGCGTCGAGGGCGGCGAACACCTGCGGCAGCTCGCGCCAGAAGTCGGGGCCCATCGCGTTGCCCTTGCCCGGGCCGAGCAGGGTGACCTCGGCGACCGGGCCGTCGAGGCCGACGCGGAGCGAGGCGAGTTCGGGAAGGGCGGCTACTGGTTCGGTCATGCGATCATCTTGACTCATCGTCCGCACCCCAGCTCATCCGGTTGACACTGTGCCAACACAGCCGCGGGATGCTTTCCTGGAGACCCGAGGTGGAGAGGGAGGCGCCCGTATGGACCCGGCACCCGTGCCCGTCGCCGACGCCCCGCCGGCGGAACCCGCGGCGGCCCGCAAGGCCCGGCCGATCGAGCTGTCCGGCTCGTTCCGGCACGAGGGCCAGCGCCTGTGCTACACCGAATACGGCAGCGGCGACCGCGTCGTGGTGCTGATGCACGGGATCATGTTCACCCGCCGGATGCACGCGCCGCTGGCCCGGCGGCTCGCCCGCGCGGGATTCCGCGTGGTCACCCTGGACCTGCTCGGCCACGGCGATTCCGACCGGCCGACGCAGTCGTGGCGCTATTCGATGCCCGCGTTCGGCGAGCAGGCCGTCGCGCTGCTCGACCATCTGGAGATCGAGGACGCGGTGGTCGGCGGCACCTCGCTGGGCGCGAACGTGGCGCTGGAGGTGGCTGTCGCCGCGCCGTCGCGGACGCGCGGGCTCATCGTCGAAATGCCGGTGCTGGACAACGCGATCATCGCCGGGCTGCTGACTTTCGCGCCGCTGCTGTTCGCCGCGCGGTTCCTGCCCGCGACGGTGCGCGGCGTGTCGCTGGCCGCGCACCTCGTGCCGCACGGCAACCAGTGGGTGGACGTCATCACGGACACGCTGAGCCAGGAACCGGCGCCGATGGCCGCGTTGCTGCACGGCGTCCTGTTCGGCCGGATCGCGCCGCCCAAGTCGATCCGGGGCACGATCACCACGCCGACGCTGGTGATCGGGCACGAGGGCGACCCGATCCACCCGTTCGGCGACGCGGGCAGCCTCGCCGAGGACCTGCCGAACGCCGAGTTCGTGCAGGCTCGCAGCCCGGTCGAGCTGCGGTTCGACCCGAAACGGCTCAGCGCGGCGATCCGGGACTTCGCCTTCCGCCGCTATCCCGCCTGATTCCCCCGGCCCCGAGGTCCGTGAAGGACTCCTTGAGGGAATCAGATTCCCTCAAGGAGTCCTTCACGGAACGTCTCGGATCAGTCCTCGTCGGGATCGGGGAACTGCGGCGGTGCCTGCAGGTCGTGCGCGCGGAACAGAACGGCGTGCTCGACGCCCGCGGCCTTGCCGCTGATCGCCGTGAACTGCGGAATGAAGTCCGCGGGCGCGGGATGGTCCGGGAGTGCGGCCAGGTACGCGGCGTGCGCCTCCAGGGACGCGACGCCGCGCCGCAGCGGCTCGCCCGTGACATCGACGCCGTGCGTCGCGCCGGAACCGGGAAGTCCCGGGACGAGGTACCAGCGCGCCGAATGCACGGCCAGGCCCTCGTCGTCGATCTGCTCCGGGAAGACCCACCGGTTGCCCGCGTCGCGGATCGCGTCGAGCGTCGCGAGCCCGGCCGCGCGGTGGTCGGCCTGGTCGAAGCCGTAGGGCGTTTCGACGTCGAATCCGCAGCCGAGCACGACGTCGGGCTTGAACCGGCGGATCTCGCGGGAGATGTCCCGACGCAGGTCAAGGCCGTAGACGAGCACGCCGTCCGGGTGTTCGAGGACGGTCAGGCGCTCGACGCCGACGGCCGCGCAGGCGTTGCGCTGCTCGGCGACGCGCAGGCGGGCCGTCTCCTCGGGCGGATTCGGCATGCCTGCCTCGCCGCGGGTGAGCAGGAGGTATCCGACCTCGATGCCGCGCGCGGTCCAGCGCGCGACGGCCGCGGACGTGCCGTACTCCATGTCGTCCGGGTGCGCGACGACGCAGAGCACGCGCCGGAAGGATTCCTCGGGCAGGGCAGGCAAGGTCATAGCCGCCATCTTCGCGCGCGGACGGCCCCGCTGTCTGCGTTATCCCGCTTGGTTCCGGTCCAGACCGGCCACCGGGCCGAACACGATCACCGCGGGCGGCCGCACGCCCGCGGCCTCCGCTTCCTCGGCCACCGAGGCGAGCGTGGACCGCAGCACGCGCTGGGTCCGCATCGTCCCGTCCTCGACCACCGCGACCGGCGTGTCGCCCGGACGGCCGCCTTCGAGCAGGGCGGCGGCGAACTTCGGCAGCCGTTCGACGCCCATCATCAGCACGATCGTCCCGCGCATCCGGGCCAGCAGCGACCAGTCCACCAGCGACCGCTCGTCCCCCGGCGCGACGTGCCCGGACACGACGACCACCTCGTGCGCGACCCCGCGGTGCGTCACTGGGACGTCCGCCACCGCGGGCACCGCGAACGCCGAGGTGATGCCCGGGACCATGGTCACCGGCACGCCGGCTTCGGCGCACGCCTGGACCTCTTCGAACCCGCGGCCGAACAGGTACGGGTCGCCGCCCTTGAGCCGGACGACGAACTTGCCTTCCTTGGCCTTCTCGATGAGCGTCCGGTTGATCACGTCCTGGCTCGCCGCGCGGCCGTACGGGATCTTCGCCGCGTCGATGACCTCGACCTCGGGCGCGAGCTCGTCGAGCAGCTCGCGCGGTCCGAGCCGGTCGACGACCACGACGTCGGCGCGCGACAGCAGCCGCCGGGCGCGGACGGTGATCAAGTCCGGGTCGCCGGGCCCGCCGCCGACCAGCGCGACCCCGGGCAACGTGCCTTCCGGATACGGCTGGCGGCCGTCCTCGATGGTGCCCGCGTGCAGGCCGTCCAGCATCGAATCGCGGACCGCGGCCGAGCGGAGCGGTTCTCCGCCGGACAGGACGCCGAACAGGAGACCGCCGTGCCGTCCGGTCGCCGGGGTCACCGCCGAGCCGGACTCGCCCTCGTCGGCGCGGACGCAGAAGACGCGTTCCCGCTCCGCCTCGGCGCAGATCGCGGCGTTGGTCTCCGGGTCGTTCGTGCAGGCCAGCGCGTACCAAGCGGCGCGCAGATCGCCCTCGGCGTAGCGGCGCTGATGCCACACCAGCTCCCCCGCGTCCGCCATCCCCTGCACCGACGGCGTCGTGTGCGGCGACACCAGTTCGACGCGGGCGCCCGCGCTGATCAGCCGGGGCAGCCGGCGCTGGGCCACGGAACCGCCGCCGAACACCACGACGCGGCGGCCGGTCAGGTTCAGGCCGGAAAGGTAGTGCGGGTCGTCCATGCTGGGAATCTAACAGCGGCGCGAAGCTCCTCGTTCAGGGCAGCGGAGGGAAGGAAGGCGGAGTTATGGGCGGGGTGCCGCTTTCGCACGCCGAGTGTGGGTCATGCCACTGACAGATCTCGGAACGACGGTGCCGACTGTCCCTTTCCGGCAGTTCACCCGACGGATCCGGGCGCGGCTGGACGAGCCCCGCGTCCGCCCAGCCGCGCCTCCGTTTCAGCTCCTCGCCGCCGTCGGGTAGGGCAGCAGCGCCATCTCCCGCGCGTTCTTGATCGCCGTCGCCACCTGTTTCTGTTGCTGCGGCGTCAGTCCGGTGACCCGGCGGGCTCGGATCTTGCCGCGGTCGGAGATGAATTTCCGCAGCAGGTCGACGTCTTTCCAGTCCACCGTGGTGATTCCGGCCGCATGGAAGGGGTTCGGGCGACGGCGCGGCGTCCGGTCCGGTTTAGGCATCGCGCTCACCAGCTCGACTTCGAAACGCCGGGCAGTTGCCCGTTGTGCGCCATCTGCCGCATGCGCACCCGCGACAGCCCGAATTTGCGCAGGTATCCCCGCGGACGGCCGTCGGCGGCGTCGCGGTTGCGGATGCGCGTGCGGCTGGCGTCGCGCGGCATCCGTTGCAGTGCAACCACTGCGTCGGCCTTCTCCTCGGCCGACGCGGTCGGCGATGCGATCACCGCCTTGAGCGCGCGCCGGCGTTCCACGTACCGCGCGGCGATCACCTTCCGCTGCTCGTTCTTCGCGATTTTCGACTTTTTCGCCATCAGCGTTCTTCCTTGAATTCGACGTGCTTGCGCGCCACCGGGTCGTATTTGCGCAACACCATCCGGTCCGGGTCGTTGCGTCGGTTCTTCTTGGTGACATACGTGTAGCCGGTCCCCGCGGTCGACCGCAGTTTGATGATCGGCCGGATATCGGTGCTCTTCGCCATCTAGAACTTCGCCCCCTTCGCCAGGAGACCGGCGACAACGGCCTCGATGCCGTGTTTGTCGATCGTCTTCATGCCCTTCGCCGACACCTTGAGCCGCACGGTGCGGCCAAGGCTCGGCACGTAGTAGCGGCGCGTCTGCAGGTTCGGCTCCCACCGGCGCGACGTGCGGCGGTGCGAATGCGAGACCTGCTTGCCGTAGCCCGGCGCGCGGCCGGTGACCTGGCACACGGCTGACACGGACCCTCCCAAGTTGATAGTGACATTCATGTTCAACTACGCTCGCCACCGTACCCCGACCCGTCGTCTGGAGATCCAGTGCCCCTACGTCCGCGTGTCCCGCTCGTGCTCTGCGGCGGGATCGCCCGCACCAGGCAAGCCGACGCCCTCGCCGCGCTCCTGCTCCGAGCGAGCCCCGGCACCGCCGTCGTCCACCACGACCTCCGCGACATCGGATCCGGCATCGTGCGCCGCCGGATCCGCCTGCGCGGCCGCGACGAGCTGACGCCGCTCGAACTCGCGCACGGCTGCGTCAACTGCACGCTGCGCGAGGACCTGCTGCCGCTGCTGCGCCGGCTGGCCCGGATGCCGCAGGTCGACCGCATCGTGGTGCGGCTGGACGAGGCGATGGAGCCGGAGCCGGTGAGCTGGGCGATCCGCAACGTCCTGGTCGGCGACCGCCCGGTGAGCGACGACGTCGAACTCGAAGCGGTGTTCACCGTGCTCGACTGCGCGACCTGGCTCGCCGACGTCACCGGCGACGACCTGCTCGCCGAACGCGGTCTGCACGGCAGCCCCGAGGACGAGCGGACGGTCGCGCAGGTCGCACTGTCCCAAGTGGAATCCGCGGACGTCCTCGTGCTCGCCGGAGCCGCACCGGACGCCTGGTGCGCGGCCAAATCCTCGGCCGTGCTGGACCGGGTCGCGCCGTCCGTCCCGCGGGTCGAGCTGGCCCGCACCGACGCCGCCGGGCTGTTCGCCGCGATCCCGGCCGACGCGCGCCGCGGCGAGGTCACCGACCTGCACGGCGCGTTGCTGCGCGGGGCCCCGCCCCTGCATCCGGACTGCGGGATCGAACTGCTGCGGTTCACCGCGCAGCGCCCGTTCCATCCGGAGCGGCTGCACGAGGCGATCGACCTGCTGCTCGACGGCGTGGTCCGCACCCGCGGCCGGGCTTGGGTGGCGAGCCAGCCGGACGTCGCGTTCTGGATCGAATCGGCGGGCGGTGGGCTCGGCATCGGGCACGCCGGGCCGTGGCTCGCCTCGCCGGACGGACCGGACTGGGCCGACGTCTCCCCCGAACGCCGCACGCTCGCCTCGCTGCGCTGGGACCCGATGCACGGCGACCGTGCGCAGGAGCTAGTGATCGTCACCGACCAGGCCGCTCCGGCGGAGATCGAGAGCGCGTTGCGAGCCGCCCTGCTCACCGACGCCGAACTCGCCGAAGGCGAAGCCGCCTGGCGCGAGTACCCCGATCCGTTCGGGGACTGGCACGAGGACCCCTGCGAAGAAACCGAAGAACCCGACCGGCACGCGAACGCCGCCAACCAGAAGGACGAAACCCTGTGAAACCCGGCATCCACCCCGACTACCACCCGGTGGTCTTCAAGGACTCGTCGACCGGCGACGCGTTCCTGACCCGGTCCACCGCCACCTCCGACCGCACGATCGCATGGTCCGACGGGAACACCTACCCGCTCGTGACGGTGGACATCAGCGCGTGGTCGCATCCGTTCTGGACCGGCACCCAGCGGATCCTCGATTCGGCGGGCCAGGTCGAGAAGTTCCACCGCCGCTACGGGCAGCGCAAGAGCGGAGGTGCGCACTGATGGCCGTCCCCAAGCGGAAAATGTCGCGCAGCAACACGAGGTCCCGCCGCTCGCAGTGGAAGGCGGCGGTGCCGGACCTGGTGCCGATCGTCGTCGACGGCAAGCGGAAACTGGTGCCGCGCAAGCTGATCAAGCACTTTCAGCGGCTCGAGCGGTGAGCGTCCCGGTCACTGTCCTTTCCGGATTCCTGGGTGTGGGCAAAACGACGCTGCTCAACGAGATCCTGGCCAACCGCGACGGCCTGCGGGTCGCGGTTATCGTGAACGACATGAGCGAGGTCAACATCGACGCCGCGCTCGTGCGGGACAGCGTGTCGCGGACCGAGGAGCGGCTGGTCGAGATGACGAACGGGTGCATTTGCTGCACGCTGCGCGAGGATCTGCTCGACGAGGTCGCCCGGCTCTGCGAGGACGGGCGGTTCGACCATCTGCTCATCGAGTCCAGCGGGATCTCCGAGCCGATGCCGGTCGCCGCGACGTTCTCGTTCCCCGCCGAGGACGGCTCCCCGGTGCTGTCGTCGGCGCGGCTGGACACGATGGTCACCGTGGTGGACGCGGCGAACTTCGCTCGGGAACTGGCCCGCGGGGACAGCCTCGCCGAGCGTCGCCTGGACCAGTACGAAGGCGACGAACGCACGGTCAGCGACCTGCTGATGGACCAGATCGAGTTCGCGGACGTGCTGCTGCTGAACAAAACCGACCTGGTCGCTCCGTCCGAAAAGGACCGGCTGCTCGCCTCGCTGCGCCGCCTCAACCCGGCCGCCGACGTCGTGCCCGCCGAGTTCGGCCGGGTGCCGCTGGCGCGGGTCTTCGGCACCGGCCGGTACGACGCCGAACGAGCGCGGCAAGCACCGGGCTGGGTGGCGGAACTGAACGGCGACCACGTGCCGGAGACCGAGGAGTACGGCATTTCCAGCGTCGTCTTCCGCTCCGCCCGCGCTTTCGACCCGGTGCGGCTGTGGGAGTTTGTGACGACGCGGCTCGACTCCGGCGAGTTCGGCACGGTGCTGCGGTCGAAGGGGTTCTTCAGCCTCAGCACCCGTTCGGGCACGCTCGGCCTGTGGTCGCAGGCGGGCAGCGTCGCACGGTTCGAGCCGCAGGGAGTCGCCGACGAACCCCGGCAGGAGCTGGTGTTCATCGGTGTCAGTCTCGAGCACGCCGCGTTGCTCGACGCGCTCGAAAGCTGCCTGTCCGACGCTGTCGCCGCCAACGACCCGTTCCCCGAGTGGGAACCGGTTCACGTCCACTGAGGACGGATCCGGCTCACGGCCGCAGCACCGTGAGCCGGAACCGTCCGCCCGCCTCGGCCGCGTGCTCCACCGCCTCGCCCGCCGAGGACAGCGCGAACTCGTCCACCTCGAACTGCGTCAAGTCCAGCAGTCCGCACCGAGCCAGCGCGATCAGCTTCGGCACCGCGTCGCGCGGATACATCCACCGGCCCCGCACTGTCACGCTGTTCAGCATCAGCCACGGATACGGCAGCGCCAGTTCGTCGCCGACCCCGCCCATCAGCACCACGCGGCCGAACTCCCGGACCGTCATCGCGGCCGCGCGCACGGCGGCGACCGAAGCCGACGGCGGCAGCAGATCCAGCACCAGATCAACCGGTCCCGCCGCAGCCGCCCGCATCGCCGCGCGGTCGCACCGCTGACCAGCACTGTCTCCCCCGGCTGCAGTCCGCCGTCGAGCAGGCCGCCGTAGGGCACCAAGCACATCCCGAGAGCTGCCCACCGGCCGGCGTCGGCCTCGTCGATCTCGCCCAGCGGGGCCGCGTTCTCGGTCGGGACCATGATCCGCTCAGCGAAGCCGCCGTTCCGGAAGTGGCGCTGCAAAGCCAATCCTCCGTCGCCGCGGGCGGTCAGGCCCTGCAGCACGATGTCCGGCGTAACCGCGTCGTCGCGGGAGCGGACTGTCGGATCGCAGCGGACCCAGTCGCCCGGCCGGAGTTTCGTCGCGTCCGGACCGGCCGAACGCACGCGGCCGACCGCGCCGGTGCCCAGGATCGCGGGCAGGTCGAGGAGATACCGCCGGACGCCGCTGATCACCTCGGCGGTGTAGTGCAGCACTGGCGCCGCGACGACGTCCACAACGACTTCCCCGGTGCCCGGCACCGGTTCCGCGACCTCCTCGACCGACAGCGGACGCCCGAATTCCTTGAGCACGGCAGCTTTCACCGGATCCTCCTTCTCTCTCGCCCCATCGTCGGCGAGGAGGGAGAAGGCAACCAGGAGCGCGCCGCTACCAGGATGGTTCGTCCGGGATACCCGTTTCGCACGAGTTGAACAGGCTAGGTTTATCAGTCTAGGCTGTTGATTGTGGCGGATCGGACGATGGACACCCAGACGCGCCGCGGCGGGCGCTACAAGTGGGTCGCGCTCTCCAACACCACGCTCGGCGTCCTGATGTCGGCGCTGGACGGGTCGATCGTGATCATCTCGCTGCCCGCGATCTTCCGCGGCATCGGCCTGGATCCGCTGGCCCCGGCCAACATCGGCTACCTGCTGTGGATGATCCTCGGCTACCTGCTGGTGTCCGCGGTCCTGGTGGTGACGCTCGGGCGGCTCGGCGACATGTTCGGCCGCGTCCGGATGTACAACGTCGGCTTCGTGATCTTCAGCGTCGCCTCGGTGGCGCTGTCGTTCGACCCGTTCCACGCGGGCGGCGGGGCGCTGTGGCTGATCGGCTGGCGGGTCGTGCAGGCGGTCGGCGGCTCGATGCTCACCGCGAACTCCGCGGCGATCCTCACCGACGCGTTCCCACGCGAGCAGCGCGGAATGGCCCTGGGCGTCAACCAGATCACCGCGCTGGCCGGGCAGTTCCTCGGCCTGGTCGCGGGCGGGCTGCTGGCCGAACTCGACTGGCGCGCGGTGTTCTGGGTGAGCGTGCCGTTCGGCATTTTCGGGACGGTCTGGTCGATCCGCAGCCTCCGCGAGATCAGCCGTCCGCAACGGGCGCGGATCGACTGGGGCGGCAACGTCACCTTCGCCCTCGGCACCGCGGTCATCCTCGCGTCGATCACCTACGGCATCCAGCCCTACGGCGGCGCGGCGACCGGCTGGGGCAACCCCTGGGTGCTCGGCGGGCTCGGCGCCGGCATCGCGCTGCTGGCAGGGTTCTGCGTGATCGAGACCCGGGTGCCGTCGCCGATGTTCCAGCTCTCGCTGTTCCGGATCCGCGCGTTCACCGCCGGGAACCTCGCCGCGCTGCTCACCGCGATCGCGCGCGGCGGGATGCAGTTCATGCTCATCATCTGGCTGCAGGGGATCTGGCTTCCGCTGCACGGCTACGACTACGAGAAAACCCCGCTGTGGGCGGGGATCTACCTGCTGCCGCTCACCGCCGGGTTCCTGATCGCCGGCCCGGTGTCCGGCTTCCTCTCCGACCGGTTCGGCGCGCGGCTGTTCTCCACCGGCGGGCTGCTCCTGGTCGCCGGGTCGTTCCTCGGGCTGCTCGCGCTGCCGGTGGACTTCAGCTATCCGGCGTTCGCGCTGCTGCTCGTGCTGAGCGGGATCGGGCAGGGCATGTTCTCCGCGCCCAACACCTCGGCGATCATGAGCAGCGTGCCGGACAACCAGCGCGGCGTCGCCTCCGGCATGCGCTCGACGTTCCAGAATTCCGGGACGTCGCTGTCCATCGGCGTGTTCTTCTCGCTGATGATCGCCGGGCTGGCCGGTTCGCTGCCTTCGACGCTGACCGGCGGGCTCCAGGCGCACGGCGTCCCGGCGGACGTCGCCGCGAACATCGCCCAGCTGCCGCCGGTGAGCACCCTCTTCGCCGCGTTCCTCGGCAGCAACCCGGTCGCGCATCTGGTCGGACCCGGGCTGCTCAATCAGCTCTCCCCCGCCGATTCCGCGGCGCTGACCGGCAAGGAGTTCTTCCCCAATCTCATCTCCGGGCCGTTCCACGACGGACTGGTCACGGTCTTCGTCGCGGCCGCGGCGATGGCGCTGGTCGCCGCGCTGGCGTCCGCGTCGCGGGGAAAGCGGTACTTCCATCAGGACTAGCCCGCCCATCGCGAGCGCTGGGATAAGGTGGGCCGCGATGACTACCGGGACGGCTTCGCGCCACTCACGGATCGGCTACCCGGCGCTCTTCTGAGCGCCGCGCGGGCTCCTCCTCCTTCGTCGTTGGCACCGAAACCTCAACGACGACAGGAGAAATTCATCCCCGACAAGACTGTCCAGATCCCCACCGCCGACGGTGTCGCGGACGCCTTCGCCGTGTTCCCTGACGACGGCAAGCAGCACCCCGGCGCGCCCCGCGCCAGTGCTCGAACTTCCGGAGCTCATCGGCGAAGACGAGCGCCCCGGACTGTTCGCGCGTGCTGCCGTTGATCGAAGCGCACACCCCCGAACTGGTCCTGCGCGACGCCAGCGCTTACCTCGGATTTCTCACCGCCCAGCCCGAAGTCAGCACCGGTCCGGTCGGGGTGACCGGCTACTGCATCGGCGGCCTTCTCGCCGTCCGCACCGCCGCGGCGCATCCGGATCAGGTGGCGGCTGTGGCGGCATTCCACGCGCCGGTGGGCGCGGCGGGGTCCGAGAGCTTCTCGCGGATCACTGCTCAGGCGCATTTCGGCCATGCCGCATCGGACCTGACGCCGGAGACTCTCGGCGAACTCAACGAGGCTCTCGATGCGTCAGGGGTGAACTGCACGTCCGAGATTTATCCCGGCACGGTCCACGGGTTCACCATGGCGGACACCGACGCGTTCAATTCCGCTGGTCTGCACCGTCACGGGGAACGGCTGCTGCCGCTCCTCGGGCGCACCCTCTGAACGTCCTCCCGGCCGGATAGCGCAGCGCGCGCCGTTTCGCTGGTCGCGCCGGACGGCCGAACCCCACTGGCCGTTCGGTTGCGCTACTGCGGAGACGGCGTGTACAGCGCTCCGAGGAACTCCACCAGCAGCCGCTCCCGCAACGGTTCCGGCGCGGCGGCCAGCAGCGCGTTGATCGGCGCCATCCGCTCCGGCAGCCCGTCGCCGCCGGTCAGGCCCGCCGCGGCGAGCAAGCCGCCGAACTGCTCGGCCGTCAGCGTTTCCGGGTCCAGTGCGGCCACGAACGCCGCGACGTCCGGATCGACCCGCACCGGGCCTTCCGCCCGCGCTGCCTCGACGGAAGCCGCCAGATCGGCGAGGAATTCCGGCTCGCTGCCGTGGTTCGCGGCGGTGACGGTGAGATGCAGGTTCAGCGGAGAAGTCCCGTGCGCGAACTGCGGCTGGACGTACCAGCCGCGCGCCTTCATCTCGTCGGCGACGGTGAACAGGTCGAAACCGTCCGAGCCGGTGAACGCGACCAGCGTCGACACCGGATCGCCCAGCACGCGCAAGCCCGGAATCCCCGCTACACCAGCACGAATCCGCTCGACGGCCTCCCGCGCACGCGAGGCCAGCTTGAGGTAGCCGTCCTCGCCGAGATGGTGCACGACGGCCCACGCGGCGGCGAGCGGGCCGCCGGAGCGGGTGCTCTGCA
This sequence comes from Amycolatopsis echigonensis, assembly GCF_002846615.1. Classification (NCBI taxonomy): domain Bacteria; kingdom Bacillati; phylum Actinomycetota; class Actinomycetes; order Pseudonocardiales; family Pseudonocardiaceae; genus Amycolatopsis; species Amycolatopsis echigonensis. The sequence continues at coordinate 7,880,974 of NZ_PJMY01000003.1, forward strand.
GCGTCGGGTTGAGCATCGTGTACCCGGGCCAGGCCGCGCTCGCGAAGAAATGCGTCCGCCGGAGTTCCGCCGAAGCGTGCAGCAGCACCGAGACGCCCTTGGCACAGTAGGCGTATTTGTGCAGGTCCACCGAAATGCTGGTGACGCCCGGAACGCGGAAGTCGAACGGCGGCAAGTCCGCGCCGAGCTTCGCGAAGTACGGCAGCACCCAGCCGCCGATGCACGCGTCGACGTGCATGCGCACCCCGCGTGCCGAAGCGGCGGCGGCGATCTCCGAAATCGGATCGACGACGCCGTGTGCGTACGAAGGCGCGCTCGCCACGACGAGCACGGTGGAATCGTCGATCGCCGCGGCCATCGCCGCCGGGTCCGCACGGAAGGTGTCCGGATCGACCGGTACCACGATCTTCCGCACGCCGAACAAATGCGCGGCCTTGTGGAAAGCGGCGTGCGCGGTTTCCGGAAGCACGATCGACGGAGACGCGACGTCCGGCCGGGCGTCGCGGGCGGCGAGGACCGCCAGCAGGCACGATTCGGTGCCGCCGGACGTCACCGTGCCGACGGTGTCCGGCGTGCCGCCGAGCAGTCCGGCCGCGCGGGCGACCAGGTCGTTCTCCATCCGCAGCAGGCTGGGGAACGCGGTCGGGTCGAGCCCGTTGGCCGAACTGGCCAGCGCGTGCGCGGCGGCGGCGATTTCGTCTACTTCGGACAGCCCGCTGTCGTACACGTAGGCCAGCGTGCGGCCGCCGTGCGTCGGCAGGTCGCCGGAGCGGAGTTCGCGCAGCCGCGCCAGCACGTCGGTCACGCCGGCCGTTCCAGGACCGAACGGCGCAGCAGCGGGATGCCGAGCGCGATCAGCACGGCGGGCAGCACCGACGCGCCGAGCACGATCGCGGTGATCGCCGAGGGCGGCTGTGGGACGGCGGTCGTGCCGGTGCTCGACACGTAGCTCCCGGCCTGCAGCACGAGCCCGAACAGCCCCGGCCCGAGCGCGAGCCCGAGGGTCTCGGACGCGGTCCACACGCCGGCCGTGACGCCCGCCCTGGTTTCGCCGGTCCGCTCCTCCTCGGCGCTGATCAGGTCCGGCAGGATCGCCAGCGGGAACACCGAAATGCCCGCGTACCCGACGCCGGCGAGCGCCACGAACACCAGCGTCGCGGCGAACGGGAGCCGGTCGGCGAAGTACATCGCCACCAGCCCGACGAAGAACGACGTGGTGGCGATCCGGAACCCGGCGAGCTTGCCCCAGCGCGCGCCCAGCCGCGGCCAGACCGGCATGGTGATCAGCGCCGGGCCGACGAACCCCACGAACAGGTAGGTGCGGTAACTCGGGTCGCCCAGGACGTGCTGCGCGAAGTACGGGATCGCGGCCAGCACGGTGCCGATGCCGAGCGCCTGGATGAAATAGACGCCCATCAGCCACCGGAACGAACGCCACTGCGCGATGGTGCGCGCCAATTCCTTGAGCCGCACGGTGTTGGGCCGCAGCGAGCCGACCGGCGCGCCCTTCAGGCCGAAGTAGACGCCGAGCGTGGCGGCCAGGATGATCACCGCCATCACGAGGCCCATCACCCGGTAGCCCGCCACGCCGGGCAGCAGGTCGGTGATCGCCGGGGCGCCGCCGCCGGACACCAGCACCGCGACCGCCAGCACGCCGATCCGGACGCTGGTGAGTTTCGTGCGTTCCTCGGCGGAATCGGTCAGCTCGGCCGGAAGCGCGTTGAACGGCACCTGGAAGAACGCGTACGCGGTGGCGCACAGGAAGAACATCACGACGACGTACGTCGCGTCCCACAGCGGCGTACCGAAGCCGGGATGCGCGAACAGGGCGAAGAACAGGACCGCGACGCCGAGCCCGCCGCGCAGCAGGAACCGCCGCCTGCTGCCGCTGCGCGCGAGGTCGGCGTCCGACAGCCGCCCGGCGACCGGGTTGAAGACCACGTCCCACGCCTTGGGCACGAACACGATGATCCCGGCCGCCGCGGCGGGCACCGCCATCGTATCGGTGAGGTACGGCAGCAGGAGCAGCCCCGGCACCGTGCCGAACCCGCCGGTGACGAAGGAGCCGAGCGAGTAGCGGAATCTCGTGCGGCGGGACAGCGACGCCAAAGGTCCTCCTCGAGGGCGGAACGACGAACGCATGCCTAATGGATCTTCGCCGGTTCCCGGTAGTGGTCGGGAGGAATCGTGCCACCGTCGTGATGCACCGGCAGTACCGGGCCGACTACGCCGTCGTGAGTGCCTGTCGCGGTTCTAACCGGGAAAGGCACTCACGAGCTTCTCTCCTCAGGACAGCGCTTTCGCCGCCCGGGCCAACGACCCCGCGTCCCCGCGCAGCAGCAGCGTCGTCACCACCGTGGCCTCCCAGGCGGCCAATTCCTCCCGGATCTTCTCCGGGGGCCCGATCAGCGAAGTGTCCTCGACCAGCGACGTCGGGATCGCCTTGACCGCTTCCTCCTTGCGGCCGGCCAGGTACAGCTCCTGCACCTTGTCCGCGACATCCGCGTACCCGAGCCGGGCGAACACGTCGTGGTGGAAGTTCACGCTCTTCGCGCCCATCCCGCCGATGTACAGCGCCAGCGGCGGTTTGATCCAGCTCGCCGCCTCCTCGACGTCGTCGTGCACGATCACCGGCACCGACGCGGCCACCTCGAAATCGGCCAGGCTCCGGCGCGCGCCCGGGCGGGCGAAACCCTCTTCCAGCGCGGCCCGGTAGAAGCCGTCGGACTTGGGCGAGAAGAACAGCGGCAGCCAGCCGTCGCAGATCTCCGCGGCCAGCGCGACGTTCTTCGGGCCTTCGGCGGCGAGGTAGATCGGCAGGTCGGCGCGCAGCGGATGCACGGTCGGCTTGAGCGGTTTGCCCAGTCCGGACCCGCCCTTGAGCGGCAGCTGGAAGAACTGCCCGTCGATGGTCACCGGTTCCTCGCGGGCCAAGACCTTGCGCACGATCTCGACGTACTCGCGCGTGCGCGCCAGCGGCTTCGGATACGGCTGGCCGTACCAGCCCTCCACCACCTGCGGGCCGGACGCGCCCAGCCCGAGCACGAACCGGCCGCCGGACAGGTGGTCCATGGTCAGCGCGCTCATCGCCGTCGCGGTCGGGGTGCGCGCGGACATCTGCACGATGTTGGTGCCGAGCTTGATCCGGCTGGTCGCCGCGCCGAGCCAGGCCAGCGGCGTGAACGCGTCCGACCCGTACGCCTCGGCCGACCACACCGAGTCGAACCCGAGCCGTTCGGCTTCGAGCACGGATTCCCGCGCGCCCGGGATCGGCCCGCTACCCCAGTACCCGAGGTGAAAGCCCAGCTTCATCCAGCCCTCCTGATCTCGAAGCCCGTGAAGGACTCCCCGCGGGAATCAGATTCCCGCGGGGAGTCCTTCACGGCACGTCCGGCGAGTAGTGCTCCGGTTTCCCGCGCTCGGCGAGCGGGGGAAGATTGCGGCGCGGGGTTTCGACCGGCGGCGTCCCCGGGGCCAGTTCGCCGCGGGCGCGCCGCCAGCCCGCCCGTGCCCGCGGATGGTAGCGGCGATCGTGCGGAACCAGCGTGAACACCGCGTTGATCAGCTTGCCGACGCGCCGGTGCCGCCGCGCGTCCCGCCCGGTCCAGCGGAAACCGAGCAGGTCGCGCACTTCCGGGTCGTACATCCCGACGGTCAGCCACACGAACTGTTTCGCGATGATCTTCGCGACCGGTTTCCACAGCGCGTCCGGCAGCCACGGCAGGAACGGCGGTTTCGCGATGCCGCGGAGGTCGAGGACGTCGCGCGTGGCTTTGTTGTCCTCCAGGACCTCGGCGCACATGTGCTTCCAGTACCGCTGGAAGTCCTCCCACGACTCGGGCACCGGCCGCATCGTCATGTCGTACATCCGCCACCAGCGCACGTGCTCGTCGAACAGCGTGCGCTTTTCCTCTTCGCCGATGCCGCCCATGAAATTGTCGGCGATCAAGATCGTGCTGACGAAGAACGTCGAATGCGCCCAGTAATACGTGTCCGGGTCGAGCGCGTGGTAGCGGCGGCCTCGCGCGTCCACGCCCTTGATCCGGTCGTGGTAGCCGCGCACCTCCAGCGCCGTGCGGTGCGCGAGCGGGCCGTCGTAGACCACGCCCCCGATCGGGTACAGCGAACGGAACAGCCGCTGCCAGCGTTCCTCGAAGAACTTCGAATGCTGCTCGACGCCCGCGCCGAGCCCCGGGTGCATGTTCTGCATCGACCCGGCCCACAGCGCGATCAGCAGCCCGCGCCAGTCGCCGAAGTATTTCCAGGTCAGCGAGTCCGGCCCCAGCGGCTCCGGTGCGTCCCTGCTCATCGCGGCTCCTCGGCGGGTCGGCGAAGTGACTACAGCTGTTGTCAGGTTAGGATGTGACAACATCTGTGGTCAACTCGGGACGGGAGCGGGTATGCCGGGCCGCACGTGGGCGGGCACGACGCTGGACGACCGCAAGGCCCAGCGTCGCGCGCAGCTGCTGGCCGCCGGGCTCGACCTGCTGGGCGAGCAGGGCAGCGCGGCGGTGAGCGTCCGCGCGGTGTGCCGGGCCGCGAAGCTGACCGAGCGGTATTTCTACGAAAGCTTCGCCGACCGGGAAAGCCTGGTCGCCGCGGTGTACGAGGACGTCGGCGACCAGGCCCGGAAAGCGTTGGCCGACGCGGTTTCCGGCGAGGCCGATCCGAGCCGCCGCGCCGAACGCGCCGTCACCGCGTTCGTGGAGCTGGTGCTGGACGATCCGCGCAAGGGCCGCGTGCTGCTGCTCGCGCCGCTCACCGATCCGGCGCTGACCCAGCGCGGCCTGCACCTCCTCCCGGCGTTCACCACGCTCGTCGGGGAACAGCTTTCGCGCGGCGACGAAACCGGCCGCCAGCTCGTGGCGATCGGTCTCGTCGGCGCGCTCAGCAACGTGTTCATCGCTTACCTCGACGGCACGCTGAAGGTGAGCCGCGAGCGTCTCGTCGAGCACTGCGTGCAGCTGGTGCTCGGCGCGGACGCTTTCGACCCGGAAGCTCACTGAGCGGCTGCCCGCTCGTCGCGCAGCCGCAGCGCAATGTCGATGATCATGTCCTCCTGGCCGCCGACGTAGCGTTCTTCGCCGACCTTGTAGAGGATTTCGTGCGCCGGAACGCCGTAGCGCTCGGCGGCGCGTTCGGCGTGCAGCAGGAAGCTGGAGTACACGCCGGCGTAGCCCTGGATGATCGACGACCGGTCCATCACCGGCAGCCGGGTCAGGTACTTTTTCACCACGTTCTCCGCGGCTTCCATCAGAACGTCTTTGTCCACCCCGGTTTTGATGCCGAGCCGGTCGAAGGTGGCGGCGAGGACTTCCGTCGGCGAGTTGCCCGCCCCGGCGCCGAGCGCGGCGAGCGAACCGTCGATCTGCCGGGCCCCCGCGCGGTACGCGAGCACCGAGTTGGCGACGCCGAAGCTCAGGTTCTGGTGCCCGTGGTAGCCGACCTGGGCTTCGTCGCCGAGTTCCGCGACGAGCGCGGCGACGCGGTCGGAAGCGTCGTCCAGGATCAGCGCGCCCGCGGAGTCCACGACGTAGACGCACTGGCAGCCCGCGTCGACCATGATCCGGGCCTGCTTCGCCAGGTCCTCCGGCGACGACATGTGCGACAGCATCAGGAACCCGACGGTTTCCAGGCCGAGATCGCGAGCCGCGCCGAAGTGCTGGATGGACACGTCGGCTTCGGTGCAGTGCGTCGCGATCCGCACCGCGCCCGCGCCGAGGTCGGCCGCCGCGCGCAGGTCGGTGACCGTGCCGAGACCGGGCAGGAGAAGCACGGCGATCTTCGCCTGCTTCGCCTCGTCGACCGCGGCGGCGATGAGCTTTCGCTCGTCCACCAAGGAAAAACCGTAGTTGAAGGTCGAGCCGCCGAGACCGTCGCCGTGGGTCACCTCGATGAGCGAGATGCCCGCGTCGTCGAGCGCGCGGACGGTGTCGCGCACCTGCTTTTCGGTGAACTGGTGCGCCATGGCGTGGCTGCCGTCGCGCAGGGTGGTGTCGACCAGCCGGACGTCGGTGTTGTTCACGCGGCCACCTCCTGAGCGGCGAAGAGATCGCCGACGCGCGCGGCGGCGGCGGTCATGATGTCGAGGTTGCCCGCGTACTTGGGCAGGTAGTCGCCGTTGCCCGCGACTTCCAGGAACACGCCCACGCGGGCCCGGCCGCTCCAGTCCGGCCGCGGCCGGTCGAACTGCGGATCGGCCTTGAGCGTGTAGCCCGGCACGTACTGCTGGACGTCTTTCACCATGCGGTGCACGGATTCGCTGATCGCGTCGAAGTCGGCGTCCGGGTCCACCGCGCAGAACACCGTGTCGCGCATGATCATCGGCGGGTCCATCGGGTTGATGATGATGATCGCGCGGCCCTTGTCCGCGCCGCCGACCTGCTCGATCGCCTGCGCGGTGGTCTCGGTGAACTCGTCGATGTTCGCGCGCGTACCGGGACCGGCCGACCGCGACGACACCGACGCGACGATCTCCGCGTACGGCACCGGCGTCACCCGCGAAACCGCGTGCACGATCGGGATGGTCGCCTGGCCGCCGCAGGTGATCATGTTGACGTTCCGGTCGGTCAGCTGGTCGGGCGGATTCACCGCCGGGCACGTCAGCGGGCCGACCGCGGCGGGCGTCAGGTCGATCGCGCGGATGCCGGCCTCGGCGTACCGCGGCGCGTTGGCTTTGTGCGCCTTCGCCGACGTCGACTCGAACACCAGCTGCGGCAGTTCCGCCCGCGAGAGCAGCCAGTCGACGCCCTCGGCGGACGTCTCGAGCCCCAGTTTCGCCGCGCGCGCGAGCCCGTCCGACGCCGGGTCGACGCCGACCATGTAGCGCACTTCCACGTGCTCGCTGCGCTGGAGTTTTGCCAGCAAGTCCGTACCGATGTTGCCCGGGCCGACGATCGCGGCCGTCACCTTGCGTTCCGCCATGCCTGCACGGTGCTCGCCGGGATGGGGCACACTCAACCCATGCGTACCACTGGACGGAACGGCGACGGGCTCGTGACCGCCCGCGTCGCCGCCGTGCTGGAAGCGTTCCGCCCCGGCGACGACGCGCTGGGCGTCTCCGAACTGGCGCGCCGGACCGGGCTGGCGAAAACGACCGTGCACCGGCTGGCCGGGCATCTCGCCGACACCGGCCTGCTGGAACGCGACGGCACGTCCGTCCGGTTAGGACTGCGGCTGTTCGAGATCGGCCAGCTCGCGGTGCGCCGCCGCGGCCTGGTCGAGGCGGCGCGGCCCTACCTGGCGGATCTGCGGGAGGCCACGCGGAACACGGTGCATCTCGCGGTCCTGGAAGGCACCGAGGTGGTGTACCTGGACGTGCTGCGCGGGCCGGACGCACCGGATCTGCCCTCGCGCACCGGCGGGCGGTTTCCGGCGCACGCGACCGGGGTCGGGAAGGCGATCCTGTCCCGGTCCCCCGAGGACGTCGTGACGCGCGTGATCGATGCCGGGCTGCCCCGGGTCAGCGCGCGGACGATCACCGCGCCGGGGTTGCTGCGCCGCCAGCTGGCGCGGATCCGCGAGGACGGGATCGCGTTCGAGCGCGAGGAATCCGGCGTGGGCGTGGTATGCGCGGCCAGTCCGCTGGTCGACGCGAACGGACTCGCGGTAGCCGCGGTGTCGATCTCCGGATGGGCGACGCGGATGCGCACCGAACGGGTCGCGCCTGCCGTGCGGACCGTGGCGCTGGCGTTGTCGCGGACCGTCGCCGAAACCTGATCACCGTCCCTAGGATTGCCCTTTGCTCATCCGCAGAATCAGGGCGAGGGCGTCGTCCGGGCGGGTTCCCGGAGTCAGCACTTCCTGCAACAGCAGACCCCGAATCGCGGCAACCGCGACAGTCGCCATCGTCCGCGCTTCCCCGGCATCGCGCCCTTCGCGTTCGGCGAGAGACGCCAGCATCTTCGTCAGATCGTCGAGCGAGCCGATGAACTCGCGGAAGTCCTCCGGCCGGTACGCGGCCAGTCCCGCGACGTGGAAGAACCCGCGGACCCGCGACAGCAGCTCCGGGCGGGTGTAGGTCCGCCAGATCTCCACGACGAACTCGTCAAAGGTGCAGCGGCGGGCGGTTTCGGAAAGCACCTCGTTGTCGCGGGATCGCTGCGCCTCGAGCATGGCCGTCAAGACGCCCGGCAGCGACCCGAAGTGGTAGCGCAGCAGCGCGTGGCTGGTTCCGGCCCGGGCGGCGACCTCCCGGAGCGACACGTCCGGCGAGGGAAGGGCCTCGTCGAAGGCATCGAGAAGCCGGGCCAGGAGGCGCGTGCGGGCGTCGTCTCGGGGTTCCGCGCTTGACAGGCTCACTCCGGCAGTTTATCCATTGGAAAAGAACGCTGCAACGGCGGAGGGAACACTCGTGGGACGTTTTCAGGTAGTCGGCGCGACAGTCGTCGACGGGTCCGGCCGCGATCCCGCGGACGTCACCATCGCCGTCGAAGACGGCCGGATCGCCCAGCCCGGCGCGTCCGGCGAACGCCTCGAGGCCGACGGGCTGACGATGACGCCCGGCCTGATCGACGCCCACGCCCACCTGGGCCTGTCGAGCCCGATCGAGCCGCAGTTCTCGTTTCGGCTCAGTGCCGCCGAGATCGCGGCCGACATCTTCGCCACGGCCGGCGCGGCGCTCGACGCCGGCTTCACGACCGTCCGGGACACCGGCGGGATCGACGGCGGCGTCGTCACCGCGATCGCCAAGGGCAAGGTCCGGGGGCCGCGCGTGCTGTCGTGCGGGCCGGTTCAGTGCCAGACCGGCGGGCACGGCTACTACGGAGCCGAGTGGGAACCCACCGAACTCTGGAGCAGCCACCACATTCCGGGTCTCTGCGCCCTGTCCATGCAGTCGGGAAACGCGAACGAGCTGCGCGGCAACGTGCGCGAGGCGTTCCGCCGCGGAGCCTCGTTCCTGAAGCTGTGCGTGACCGGCGGGGTGGTCAGCGCGCACGACCAGCTCACCGACACCCAGTTCACCGTCGAAGAAATCGCCGTCGCGGTCCAGGAGGCCGCGGCACGGAACACCTACGTGACGGTGCACGCCCACAACAACGAGGGCATCCGGAACGCGGTCGAAGCCGGGGTGCGCTGTGTCGAGCACGGCACCGACCTCGATGAGCCGACCGCCGCCCTGATGGCCGCGCGCGGCGTCACTCTCGTGCCCACCTTCGCGGTCGTCGAGCAGCTGCTGCGGGACTCCGCCGGCACCGGGCTCAACGAGTCGATCCGCGATCGCGTGCTGGGGGTTCGCGAGCGGATGGCCGAGGCGCTCGCGGTCGCCAAGGAGGCCGGGCTGCGGATCGGGCTGGGGTCCGATCTCATCGGCCCGGGCCAGGACCGCCGCGGCGAAGAACTCCGATTGCGTGCCGAGCTCGAAACGCCGATGGAAGCTCTCGTGGCGGCCACCAAGACCAACGCCGAAATCCTCGGCCTGTCCGGCGAGGTGGGAGTCATCGCGCCCGGCAGGCAGGCGGATTTCGTGCTCTGGAACGGAAACCCGCTCGACAATCCGCAGCTCTTCTCCGACCGTGACAACGCCGTTGTCGTCGTCCAGGCCGGACGTATCGTGAAGGACCTCCGATGACCGCCATGTGGAACGGCTGCCTCGCCGACACCGACTACTTCGAAATGCGTTCCCGGGGCGGGCACGAGTACGGCGTCTGGGTCACCACGCCGCCCGGCTACGACCCCGCCACGCCAGCACCGGTCATGTATGTGCTCGACGGCAACTGGACCGTGGGCATGACGGCTCCGCTCATCGTCACCCAGGCGGATCCCATGCAGCAGATCCGGCCGTACGTCCAGGTCAGCGTCGGCTACGCGGGCGAGGAAGCACAGCACTGGGCGACGCTGCGCAACCGCGACCTCGTGCCGCCCGGGGAGCCGGTCGCCCCGGAATTCGTCGATGCCGTGGAAATGGGAGTCGACACGGGCAGAATGACCCGCGAGCAGGCCGACGCCTACCTCGCCGAACTACGCGACACCCGTGCCGATGCGTTCCTGGCCTTCCTCACCGAAGAACTGAACCCGCGGATCGAACGCGAATACGGGACAGCGGCGAGCGGTCACGGCCTCTTCGGCTACTCCTACGGCGGGCTGTTCAGCCTCTACGCCTGGCTCAGCGGCTGCACGCTCTTCGAGAGCATCGGCGCGGGCAGCCCCGGCGTCGTCGGTGAAGACAGCCAAATTTTCGCCCGGCTCCGCGAGCTCGGCGACAACCTGCCCGCCGCCAAGCTTCACGTGACCGTCAACGAACGGGAGCTTTTCGGCGACCTGGCGGTTTACCAGAACCTCGCGAAGAACACGGCCGTTCTCCTGCACCGCCTCGGCTCCCGCGACGGAACCGTCACCAGCGAGGTCCTGCGCGAAACACACGTGACCGGCCTGCAAGCCTCGTTCCTCAGCTACCTCCGGACCTGCCGTTCCCAGTAGCCGCGGCGGGCCGCGCACGCGCCGCCACTCACGGCTCTCCTTACTGAGCAGCCACCGCCCGCTCCCCCGGCACCGCCCGCACCGCCGGAACCTCGGCCAGCAACCCGCGCCGGGCCAGCTCCGGCCGCACCCCTTCGCCGAACCAGTACGCCTCCTCCAGATGCGGATACCCGGAAAGGACGAACTCCGACACCCCAGCCTCGTGGTACTCCTCGATCAGGTCCGCGATCTCCGCGTAACTGCCCACGAGCGCCGTCCCCGCGCCGCCGCGGACCAGGCCGATCCCGGCCCACAGATGCGGGTGGATCTCCAGGTCCCGCGCGGTCGTGCCGGCTCGGCCGCCGTGCAGGGCGACCATGCGCTGCTGCCCGACCGACTCGCTCGCCGCCAGCTGTGACTGGGCCTTCGCGATCTGCTCCGGGCTCAGCGCGTCGAGCAGCTTCTGCGCCTCCGCCCAGGCCTCCGCCGAGGTGTCGCGCGCGATCGTGTGCAGCCGGACGCCGAACCGGACCGTCCGTCCCTCCTGCTCCGCCAGCTCCCGCACCTTGGCGATCTTCTCCGCGACCTGGGCGGGCGGCTCGCCCCAGGTCAGGTACACGCCGGCGTGCCGCGCGGCGACCGGGAGCGCCGCCGCCGAGGAGCCGCCGAAGTACAGCGGCGGCAGCGGATCCGGCGCGGCGAGCGTGGTGGCTCCTTCGACGCGCAGGTGGTCGCCGGCGAAGTCGAACGGCTGGCCCGACCACACGCCGCGCACGATGGAGAGGAACTCGTCGGTCCGGGCGTAGCGGGCGTCGTGGTCGTGCCAGTCGCCGAAGCGGCGCTGTTCGATCGCGTCGCCGCCGGTCACGATGTTCAGCAGGACCCGGCCGCCGGACAGCCGCTGGAACGTGCCGGCCATCTGCGCGGCGAGCGTCGGCGAGATGACGCCCGGCCGGAACGCGACCAGGAACTTGAGCCTGCTCGTCTCGCGGATCAGCGCGGCGGTGGTCAGCCAGGCGTCCTCGCACCAGGTCCCGGTCGGCGTCAGCACGCCCTCGAACCCGAGCCGCTCGGCCGCGCGGGCGACCTGCGCGAGATAGTCGAGATCGGCGGGCCGCTGCGCGCTCGGACCCTGGGATTTGTTGGCGTGGAAGCGTTCCACGATCGTCCGGCCGTCCCCGGTGGTCGGCAGGAACCAGTGCAGTTTCACGCTCATCCGTTCCTCCTCGCGGCCTCGATGTCGGGCCCGTAACGGCGGTCGACGAACGCCGCGAAGTCGACCTTCCCGGGCAGCGTGCCCTCGTTCGTGAACGCGTCGGAGAGCTGTTGTTCGGACGCGACGACGGAATCGTCCAGCGGAATCGGACGGTCCCGTCCGGCGGACACGGCTTTCTTCGCCACTTCCGGCTTCAATCCGGTTTCCGCCGCCCACGCGCGCGCCCATTCGTCCGGATGCGAGTTCGCCCAGAGCTGGGCTTTCACCACGCGCTGCACGAAATCCTTGATCGCCGAGTTCTTGCCCGGATCGGCCAGCGCGGTGGTGCTGGCGGTCTCGAAGGCGAGCCCGTTGGACGCGCCGCGACCGTCGGCGAGCACCCGGGCGTGGGCATCGATCTGGGCCTGCGCGGTGTAGGGATCCCAGATCGCCCACGCGTCGATCTGGTGCTGTGTGAACGCGGCGAACGCCTCGGACGGCTGCAGGAACGAGATCTTGATGTCCTTGGTGGACAGTCCGGCCTTCTTCAGCGTATTGAGCAGCTGGCCGTGCGCCGAACTCCCCTTCGCCACGCCCACCGTCTTCCCGCGCAGGGAAGCCACATCCGTCAGCGGAGAATCCGGCGGCACCAGAATCGTTTCCCGCTCCACATTGCTCTTCGCCACGCTGACCACGGAGATCTTCGCCTTCGACGCCGCCGCGAAAATCGGCGGTGTATTGCCCACCCGGCCGACGTCGATCGCGCCCGCCGACGCCGCTTCCAGCAAGGGCGGCCCGGACGTGAAGGTGGACCATTCGATCCGATACGGCGTGCCGCTCAGCTGATTCGCCGCGGTGAGCAGGGATTTCACCCCGCCCTTCTGGTCGCCGACGCGCAGCGTGACCTTCTTCAGCTCCGCGGGCGACACCGCGGCGGGCACCGGCGCGCGACCGTCCGAAGCGGACGACGAGCAGGCGGCGAGCCCGGTCAGCAGAAGCGCCGCGGCCAGGACGTTACGCAGGTGCACCTTCGGTCACTCCCAAATCGGCCAGGACGCGGCTGCGCACCTCGGCATTGTCGGCGGCCTTCCGCGGACGTGGCTGGCCGAGAACGTGTTCGGCGACGATGTGGCCCTCGCCCAGGACCAGGATGCGGTCGGCGAGCACGAGCGCTTCGTCGACGTCGTGCGTCACGAGCAGCACCGCGGGCTGATGTGTGCGCCAGAGATCCTCGACGAGCCGGTGCATCGCCAGCCGGGTCAACGCGTCGAGTGCGCCGAAGGGCTCGTCCAGGAGCAGCAGATCCGGCTCCCGGACCAGTGCCCGGGCGAGCGAAACCCGTTGCGCCTCACCGCCGGACAGCGTGAGCGGCCACTTGTCGGCGTGCTCCGCCAGCCGCACCTCGGCCAGCGCTTTCTCCGCGACGGCGCGGTCGTTGTCCTGCCGCAGGCCGAGCACGATGTTGCGCCAGACCTTGCGCCACGGCAGCAACCGCGGCTGCTGGAACGCGACGGAGACCGTCCCGTCGACACTGGTCGTGCCCTCGATCTCCTGGTCCAGCCCGGCCAGCACCTTCAACAGCGTCGACTTCCCGGACCCGCTTCGCCCGAGCAACGCCACGAACTCGCCGCGGCCGATGTCCAGGTTCAGTCTAGTGAGGACAGTCCGATCCCCGAACTTCTTCGCGAGGTCACGGACCTCGACTACCGGGCTCGCCATCGCAGGGCCCTCCTTTCGAGCAGCCGGACGAGCGCGTCGGTGACGAGGCCCAGCACGGCGTAGACCACGAGCCCGACCACCACGACGTCGGTGCGCAGGAATTCGCGGGCATTGTTGATGAGATAACCGATCCCGGCGTCCGCGTTGACCGTCTCGCCGACGATCAGCGCCAGCCACGCGACGCCGAGCGACTGCCGCAGCCCGACCAGGGCCTGCGGCAGCGCACCCGGCAGGACGACGTGCCACAGCCGTTCGGCGCGGGTGAATCCCAGTGCCCGAGAGGCTTCCACGAGCTGCGGGTCGGCGGTGCGGATTCCCGAGTGGACATTCAGATACAGCGGGAACGCCACGCCCAGCGCGACCAGAAAGATCTTGGTCTCCTCGCCGATTCCGAACCACAGGATGAACAACGGGATCAGTCCGAGGAACGGCAAGGTGCGCAGCATCTGCACCGGCGGGTCGACCAGTGCCTCGCCCCAGCGGGACAGCCCCGCGACGGCCCCGAGCAGGAGCCCGGCGATCGCCCCGAGCGCGAATCCCGCACCGACGCGGCCCAGCGAAACCACGAATGCGCTGCCGAGTTCGCCGCTGCGGGCGACGTCGACTCCGGCTTGCAGGACAGTCCAGGGCGAACTGAGTTTGTCGGGCGGCAACGCGCCGGTCGAGCTGGCGAGCTGCCACGCCGCGACCAGCGCGACCGGGCTGATCCAGCGGCGCAGCGACGGTGCCCGCCAGCGGTGCGCGCGTTTCGGCGCGGCCGTTTCGGCGCGCGGCAGCACGCCCGTGGTGGAAATCGACACGGATTTCTCCCGGGTGGGGTTTTCGTTTCAGGGAAAGGAATTCAGCGGCGGGACAGACAGACCGCGCTCGCCTGCTGCCGGAGGTCGACGTGCAGGCGGCACACGAGGAGGACGCCGCGTTTCATGCCCCGAGCTTCGATCCCCGGACGGGTGAAGTCAATGTCGCGCCGCACGGCTCTCACGCACTGGAACCTGCGCGGCGGTGTACGGAGTTTGTTCACCGAGCGGGCGCGCGGAGGCCCGCGATGCGGGACGGGTTTCCCCGTCCGCTGCCGAACATGGGACGTCTCGGGCTGTTGCGCGGTCGCTCCAGCTGTCGCGGCGACCGTCTCCGGGGGCGTTCCCCCGTCGAAGCCGAGGGCCCGGCCGGAAACCCGCCGCCGCAACGGTGACTGGCCGATCCCGCTCAGCACCACCCACCTGAGGTGAACACCGGCGTTCTGGGCTCAGCCCGAAATTGTCGGTGCTGTGCGGTACAAGATCACTATGTTCATTTCGCAGGCACTGCAAGCGTTCCTCGCCCGTCACCCGCACTGCGCGCCCCGTCTGCGCGACGGGGCCGTGCGCGCCTTGCCAGCACGCGTCCGACCGCACAGCCGGCGGCCCGAACCGAGACCCAGCTCAGCCGCCGAACATCCTCCGCCATTCTTCGAGCGACCGCGGCCGGAACACGAAATTCGTGCTCTTCACCCGCGACAGCGACGCCGACGATTCCGGCGAATACTGGTGCCCCGGGTACACCACCGGATCGCCCGGCAGGGTCGCCAGCCATTGCAGGCTGCGGAAAATCGCGTCGGCGTCGCCGCCCGGGAAATCGGTCCGGCCGCAGCCCTCCAGGAACAGCGTGTCCCCGGAAACCAGCCGGTCGCCGACCAGGAAGCACTGGCTTCCCGGCGTGTGCCCGGGCGTGTGGAGCAGCCGGATGTCGACCGAGCCGACCGTCACGACGTCGTCGTGGTCGTGGGCGCGCAGGTCGGTGTCCGACACCCCGGTCACCCGCCGCACCCACTCGCTTTCCTGCGCGTTGACGTGGATCGGCACCTGCCGCAGCGCGAGCAGTTCCGCGATCCCCGGCAGCGAGAAGCCCATCATGTCGCCGCCGACGTGGTCGGGGTGGTGATGCGTGGCGAGCACGCCGGTCAGCCGCATCCCGTCGGCCTCCAGCGTCTCGACCAGGTCGCCGACCGCGTACGCCGGATCGACCAGCACCGCCTCGCCCGACTCGCGGTCCCCGATCAGGTAAGCGAAATTCACCATCTGGGTCGCGACGGGGTCCCCGACGGCGAAATCGCGGCCGGCGAGCAGTTGGCGGAAGTAGAGCTGGTCTGCCATGCCCCGCAGCCTAACGGTCGCCGGTCACTCCCCCACGGACCCGTCGGCGAGTTCCCGCAGCGCGTCGAGGTGCCCGACGTGCCGCGCGGTTTCCTGCACGACGTGCGCCAGCACCCAGCGGACGGTGAACTCCCCGGACCGCCGGGTCCGGTCCTCCGGCGTCAGCCCGGCCAGCGCCGCAGCCGCCCGGTCCCACTCGGCGCGGTAAGCCGCGACGACCCCGGCGACGTCGTCTTCGGGGGGCAAGTCCCAGCTCGGATCCGGCGAGCCCGGCCACAGCGACGGCTCGCCGGAACCGCCCGCCTCGATCACCAGCCACCACCGCTCGACCGCGGTCAGGTGCTTGAGCACGCCGAGCGCAGTGGTCCGCGGCGAGCTGGGCAGCGGCGCCGCGGCCGCCCGCTCCCGGGTCAGCCCGGTGACCTTTCGCACCGCGGTCGCCCGGAGGAAGTCCAGGAACCGCGTCTGCACGGTCATCTCGTCGCCGTCGAGCGGATCCGGCCAGATGCGTTCTGCCTCCCCCATGGCCCCGACCGTACTAGCACTGGACAGGAATACGCTCGGTGTCATGGTGTGGGGATTTCTGTGCGCGCTGCTGTCCGCGGTGGCCTACGGCGTCGCTTCAGTGATGCAAGCGGTGGCCGCGAAGGCCGCGCCGGACAAGGGCGGCGCCGGGGTCGACCCGCGCTTGCTGCTGCGGGTGCTGAAGCAGTGGAAGTTCGTCGTCGGCCTGGTGCTCGACGGCCTCGGATTCGTCGCGCAGATCGCCGCCCTGCACGTTCTCCCGCTGTTTCTCGTCCAGGCGACGCAAGCCGCGAGCCTCGCGGTGACGGCCGTCGCGGTGCGGGTGTTCGGTGTCCGGCTCGGGGCGCGCGAATGGACCGCGGTCGGCGTCGTGGTCGCCGGGCTCGCGCTGCTCGGTTCGTCGGCAGAAAGCGAGGGCTCGAGCGAGGTCGGCCTGGGCTTCCGGCTGGCGCTGGCCGGTGCCGCCGTGGTCCTCGGGATCGCCGGGCTTCTCGTCGGACGCGCCGGCGACCGGATCCGCACCGCCGGGCTCGGGCTGGTCGCCGGGCTGAGCTTCGGGCTGGTCGCGGTGGCGGGCCGGGTCATTCCGAGCCTCGCGCCGTTGGACCTGCTGCGCGACCCCGCGCTGTACGTCGTCGCCGTGGCGGGCGCGCTGGCCATGCTGTTCTTCGCCACCGCGCTGCAACGCGGCGGCGTCACGACCGCCACCGCGATGATGGTGCTCGGCGAAACGGTCATGCCGTCGCTGATCGGCGTGCTATTGCTCGGCGACCGGACGCGGCCCGGCTTCGCTGTCGTCGCGCTGATCGGGTTCGTCCTCGCGGTCGCCGCGGCGCTCGCGCTGGCCCGCTTCGGCGAGCCCGAACCGGCCGTCGTCTCGGCCGGAGGGCAGCCCCCGGAGGCGGAGCCCGCAGGTCGCGACGCCCGCCGGTAGCTCCCTCGCCTCGGCTCGGCCAGGTCGACCGCTGAGGCGTGCCAGCACCCAGCGCGACCATCAGCGCTCCGGGCCCCGGAGCACCCGCCGACGAAGAAGGCGGCGACCCCGGCGAGCGGGCCGTTCCCCGGCTCCGCGCCGACGGACGATTCACTGCCGATCGGCGCGCTGGCACTTCGTGCGCACCACCCCGCCACCTCTCGGCCAAAAGTTAGGCTAGCCTTTCCTGCGAGTGGACGAAAGGGAGGAACCGGCGCGCGGACCGGCCTCCTCCGCACGAACGGAGGCGCCGATGACCACCGGCCGGGACGTCCTGCGCAGTGCCGTCGCCGGGCAACGGAAATCCGTGCTCGCCGCGTCCGTGCTCGCCGCCGGGCACCAGGCCGGCGAAGCGCTCGTCCCCGTGGTGATCGGCGTCGTGCTGGACCGGGCCGTCGCCGACAGCTCAGCGCTCACCCTCCTGAGCTGGCTGGCCGCGCTGGCCGTCGTCTTCCTCGTCCTTTCCTCCAGCTACCGCTTCGGCGCGCGGGCCGCCGAACGCGCGTCCGAACGAGCCGCGCACGAGATCCGGCTCGCGGTCAGCCGTCGCGTCTTGCACCCTCGCGGCGGCGCGGAGAACGGTTCCCTCGCGGGGGAGTTGGTCAGCGTCGGGACCTCGGACGCCCGCCGGGTCGGGATGATCAACGCGGTGCTGCCGTTCGGCATCGCCGCGCTCGCCGGGCTGATCGTGAGCGCGGTCGTGCTCCTCCGGATGTCGGTTCCGCTCGGACTGCTCGTCCTCCTCGGCACCCCGCCGCTGCTGTTCCTCGCCCACCTCATCGGCAAGCCGCTGGAGAAGCGCAGCGAACTGGAGCAGGAACGCGCCGCGCACGCCTCGGGCGTCGCAGCCGACCTCGTCAGCGGGCTGCGGGTGCTGAAGGGCATCGGCGCGGAACCGGCGGCGACGGCGCGGTATCGGCGCACCAGCCGGAATTCCCTGCAAGCCACCATCCGCGCGGCCCGCGCGCAGGCGTGGCACAACGGCGCGCTGCTCGCGCTGACCGGGATCTTCATCGCGATCGTCGCGCTCGTCGGCGGCTCGCTGGCCGCGCACGGCGAGATTTCCGTCGGAGACCTCGTCGCCGCGGTCGGGCTGGCCCAGTTCCTGCAGACGCCGTTCACCATTTTCGCCTGGGTCAACGGGCAGCTCGCCCAGGGCCGTGCTTCCGCCAGCCGGGTCGCCGCGGTGCTCAGCGCACCCCCGGCAGTCCCGGACGGCACCGGCGCATTGCCGGCTCCGGCTCGCGGCCACGTGACGTTTTCCTCGGTATCGCACGGGAAACTCCGCGAACTCGGCCTCACCGTCCCGCCCGGCGAACTGCTCGGCGTCGTCACCGCCGACCCCGCCGCGGCCACCGATCTCCTCGACTGCCTCGGCCGGTTCGCCGATCCTCGCGCCGGCACTGTGCACGTCGACACGGTGGATCTGTCCACTGTGGATCCCGACCGGGTCCGTGACGTCGTGCTCGTCGCCGCGCACGACACCGATCTGTTCGAGGGCACCGTGGAAGACAACGTCCGAGGCGGAATGCCCGCCGTGCCCGACGGCGTGCTCACCGCCTCAGCCGCCGACGAGGTCGCCGCGAATCTCCCCTCCGGCACCGCCACCACTGTCACCGAACGCGGGCGATCGCTGTCCGGCGGGCAGCGACAACGGGTCGCCTTGGCGCGCGCCCTCGCCACCGAAGCACCGATCCTGGTGCTGCATGACCCGACCACGGCCGTCGACACCGTGACCGAAGCCCGCATCGCCACCGGAGTCGCGGAGCTCCGCCGAAACCGGACCACCATCGTGGTCACCACCAGCCCGGCGCTGCTCGCCGTGGCCGACCGGGTCGTGCTGCTCGAAGACGGGCGGGTCACCGCTGACGGCAGCCACGCCGAGCTGGTCCGCGCCGAGGCGGCATACCGAGCGGCGGTGCTCTTGTGACCGAACGCGAACTCCTGCCGGTCGCCGCTGGACCGCGCATCCGGGCTGTCCTGCTCGACCTGCTGCGGCAAGCGAAAGGCCGCGCGATCGGGTCCTTCGCCTTCGTGGTCGGCGCGACCGCGATCGGCCTGCTCACCGCTCCCCTGCTCGGCCGCGTCGTCGACCTCGTCGCCACCCGGCAGCCCGCGTCCGCGCTCGGCTAT
Source organism: Amycolatopsis echigonensis (assembly GCF_002846615.1). Classification (NCBI taxonomy): domain Bacteria; kingdom Bacillati; phylum Actinomycetota; class Actinomycetes; order Pseudonocardiales; family Pseudonocardiaceae; genus Amycolatopsis; species Amycolatopsis echigonensis. Next base: position 7,900,049 of record NZ_PJMY01000003.1, read on the forward strand.
CCGGTGGCCGGCCTCGTCCTGGTCGCCGCGACGTCCGCGACCGCCACCGCCATCGGGGTTTCGACGCTCGCCCGGCTCGGCGAAACGATGCTCGCCGACCTGCGCGAACGGTTCGTCGACCGGGCTCTCGGCCTGCCGCTGGAGCAGGTGGAAAAGGCCGGTTCCGGCGACCTGACCGCCCGGGTCACCAACGACGTCTCGGTCGTCGCCGAAGCGGTCCGGCAAGCCCTGCCCGCGCTGGCCCGTTCGGTGCTGACGATCGTGCTGACCCTGGTCGCCATGGCGGTCCTCGACTGGCGCTTCCTCGCCGCGGCGCTGCTCGCGGTCCCGATCCAGCTACACACCGTCCGCTGGTACGTCCGCCGCGCGACCCCCCTGTACGCGGCCCAGCGGGCTGCCGTCGGCGCGCAGCAGCAACAACTTCTCGACACCATCGGCGGAGCCAAGACCGTCCGCGCGTTCCGGCTGGCGGACGCCCACGTCGACCGCGTCCGCGAGCGCTCGAACAGCGCGGTCAACCTGGCGTTGCGCGGGGTCCGCCTCGCCACCCGGTTCTACGGGCGGCTGAACCTCGCCGAGTTCGTCGGGCTTTCCGCCGTACTGGCCACCGGTTTTCTGCTGGTGGGCGCGAATCTCGCCACGGTCGGCGTCGCGACGGCGGCCGCGCTGTACTTCCACAGTCTCTTCGGACCGATCAACACCGCGCTCGCCCTGGTGGACGACGCTCAGGCGGCGACCGCGAGCCTGTCCCGGCTGATCGGCGTGGCGGATCTGCCTTCACCGGCCGAATCTAGCCGCGTGAGCCGTCCGGTCGACGCGTCGGTGAAGGCCGTCGGCGTTGGACACTCCTATGTGGACGGCCATCCGGTGCTGCGCGACGTCGACCTCGAAGTCGCGCCGGGCGAGCGCGTCGCACTGGTCGGGACGAGCGGAGCCGGGAAGACGACACTGGCCAAACTCGTCGCCGGGATCCACCAGGCCAGCAGCGGCACGATCTCCGTCGGCGGCGTCCCGCTCGACCAGCTCGGCCCGGCCGCCACCCGGCGCGCGGTGGCGTTGATCAGCCAGGAAGTGCACGTTTTCAGCGGGCCGCTGGCCGACGATCTCCGCCTGGCCGCTCCCGAGGCCAGCGACGAGGATCTCCGCGCCGCAGTGGCCAAAGCCGGTGCTGCCGAGTGGGTCGAAGGCTTGCCGGACGGGCTGGCGACGGTCGTCGGCGAGGGCGGGCATCGGCTGACCGTCACGCAGGCTCAGCAGCTTGCGCTGGTCCGGCTGGTGCTGGCCGACCCGCCGGTGGCGATCCTCGACGAGGCCACGGCCGAGGCGGGCAGCGCTGGGGCGAAAACGCTGGAAGCCGCCGCGGCCGCCGCGCTCGAAGGCCGCACCGGGCTGATCGTGGCCCACCGGCTGACCCAGGCGGCGGCTTCAGACCGCATCGTTGTCCTGGACGCAGGGGTGGTCGTGGAATGCGGGACGCACGACGAACTCGTCGCCGCGGGCGGCCGGTACGCCACGCTCTGGACCGCCTGGTCCGGCCTGCGCAGCCACCGTCCGTGAGGGACTCTGATTCCCTCACGGACGTTCAGTCTTCTTGGGACTTGATCAGCGAGAGCGGACGCAGATCGGTCCATGTCTGCTCGATGTGGTCCAGGCACGCCTGCCGCGCGTCCGGACCGAAGGTGGTCCGCCAGCCGTCCGGCACGGCCACGAAATCCGGCCACAGGCTGTGCTGGCCCTCGTCGTTCACCAAGACCCGGTAAACGCCGTCCGGGTTTTCGAACGGATTCGTCATGGTTCAGTCCCTTCCTCAGCGGATCCCGCTGACCGCGTACTCCACCGGATCGGCCTCCGCGACCCTCCGGTCCACAATGGACTGCAAGATCTCCCCCACCCGCACCGCGGTGTTCGAGAGCAGCGACGACGTGATGCCGTGCGTGTGTTCGGTGCCGCCCTGCAGGTAGAGCCCGCCGCGCACGGCCGGATCGGTGGTGATCCGGTAGTCGCGTTCGACCTTCAACCGGCCCTCGTCGTCCCGGCGGCACTGACTGGCCAGTGCGCCGAGCAGCGGCGTCGGGTCGGCGGGCAGGTAGCCGGTCGCGTAGACGACGGCGTCGGCTTCCAGCAGCGAGCGTTCGCCGGTGGCCAGCGATTCGACGGTCGCGCGCACGTGGCTGCCCTGGTCGGCGACCTCGACCGGCCGCGAGACGTTGAACAGCCGCAACCGTTCCACGCCAAGCACCTTTTCCTGGTAACGCCGCCGGTACAGCTCGTCGATGAGGTCGAGATCGACCGCGGAGTAGTTCGTCGCGCCGTGGTAGCGCATCAAGCGGTCCTTGACCGGTTCGCTTGCCGTGTAGAAGGAATCGACCGCCTCGGGGTCGAAAATCCGGTTGGCGAACGCACTGTCGTCGGCAGGGCTGTAGCCGTAGCGCGCGAACACCGCGCACACCTCAGCGCGCGGGAATTCGTCGTGCAGCAAGGCGGCGACCTCGGCCGCGCTCTGACCGGCGCCGATCACCACGAACCGCCGCGGGTCCGTGCCGCGCAACGACTCGACGCGATGCAGCAGCTCGCTGTTGTGCCAGATCCGTTCCCCGGCAACGACCCCGTCCGGCAGCTTCGCGCGCAATCCGGTGCCCAGCACCAGATTCCGCGCCCGCAGCTCGGTGATTTCGCCGTCCGCTTCGGCGCGCACGTCGAAGTACGCGATCTCGCCGCCGTCGCGCACCGGTTCGACCGAGACGACTTCGCTGCCGTAGGACACCAGGTCGTCGACCTTCGCCGCGGCCCATTCGAAGTAGTCGTGGAACTCGACGCGCAGCGGGAACAGGGTCTTGTGGTTGATGAAATCGACCAGCCGGCCCTTCTCGTGCAGGTAGTTCAGGAAGGTGAACGCGCTCGCCGGGTTCCGCATCGTGACCAGGTCCTTGAGGAACGACACCTGCATGGTCGCGGTGTCGATCAGCATCCCGCGATGCCAGCCGAAGCGGGGCTGGCGCTCCAGGAAATGCGCCGTGACCGTCTCGCCCGAGCCCGCGTTGTGCTCGGCGAGGGCGATCGCGAGCGCGAGGTTGGACGGCCCGAACCCGACTCCGACCACGTCGTACACCGGCACCTGGCTGTCCTCGGCCCCTGCTCGTGACATGAAAGTCCCCTAGCGCGGCACTGCCGCATCACCGTTTCCCGACTGATCACTGCCCAAGGAACCCTAACCTAACTTAGGTAAGCCTCAACTAGTACTGTCCGGTGATGTTCGTCCCGACCACGAAAGGTGCACCGCCGATGCGCGTGGCCATGTTCGGCTACCAGACCTGGGGACATCGCACCCTCAAGGCCCTCCTCGACGCAGGCCACGACGTGCGGCTGGTGGTCACCCACCCGCCGAGCGAGCACGCCTACGAACGGATCTGGAGCGATTCGGTCGCCGAACTGGCGCAGGAGCACGGAATCCGCACGCTGCTGCGCATGCGCCCGGACGACAGCGAGCTGCAAGCCGAACTGAAGGCCGCGGACCTGGACCTGATCGTCGCGAACAACTGGCGCACCTGGCTGCCGCCGGAAATCTTCGCCCTGCCGCGCCACGGCACGCTCAACGTGCACGACTCGCTGCTGCCCGCCTACGCCGGCTTCTCCCCCCTCATCTGGGCGCTGATCAACGGCGAGCCGGAGGTCGGCGTCACCGCGCACATGATGAACGACGAACTCGACGCAGGCGACATCGTGGCCCAGCGCGCCGTTCCGGTCGGCCCGCGCGACACCGCCACGGATCTGTTCCACCGCACCGTGGACCTCATCGAGCCGCTCGTGACAGAAGCCCTGGCCCTGATCGAATCCGGCACCGTAGTCCCGATCGCGCAAGACCGGACCAAGGCAAGCTTCTTCCACAAGCGCGCCCCGCGCGACAGCCTCATCGACTGGACGTGGTCGGCTGAGGAACTGGACCGTCTGGTGCGTGCGCAATCCGACCCGTACCCCAACGCGTTCACGTACCACCGCGGCTCGCCACTGCGCATCCTGCAAGCCTCGGTTTCGGACGGCCGCTACGGCGGGACGCCTGGCCGGATCTTCATCCGCGAAGGCGAGGGAGTGGTGATCGTCGCCGGCCGGGACGCGCGTCGCGGCCAGTCGCCGGGTCTGCGGGTGGAACGGGTCCGGACGGCCGATGACCGGGAGCTGCCGGCGACGGAGTACTTCACGACTATGGGCGGATATCTCACCGACCGCCCGTAGGTGACGCGCTGTCTCTCGGCAGCGGACCTGGCTCTGACTTGAGCCAGGTCCGCTGCTTAGCAATCTTGTACCGATTGCCGGTCGTCATGTGGCCGTCCAATGGGGAACTGGGGCACCCGCGCGGCCGGTCTGCGCCGCCGTCCCGGTTCGCGACCCACTAGCGCTACGGGTTGCGGACCGGCGGCACAAAGCGGCCTGCAGCATGGCCATATCCGGGCTCGGGGACGGCAGATCGGGTGCGGTCTTCGAGATGGCGGCGAGAACGTCCGGGTCGGAGTAGATCTCCTCGGGGCTGCGCAGCATGCCCATGAGTTCCCAGAGGGCACGGAACGCCGTGGCGTCGACAGCGGCCGCGGCCCGCAGGTGTGCAAAGCCGATCGGTTGAGCGCCTCTCCCCTGGACAACGAGCGGAGTGCCGAGGACGACGTGCCGCAAGGCGGCGAGCCTGGCCAGGTCAGTTCTGGCCTGCTCCTCGTAGTAGGGGACGACGTGGTGGGCGATCCGGGCGTCGAGGGCGAGGACCTGCGCGACGGGCTCGCCGGAGTGTTCGGCGAGGACGTCGGCTACGTCGGCGGCTCCCCAGGCGGCCAGGCTCAGGCCTCGTCCGAAGGTGGGGTTGGTGGTCGAGACCGCGTCGCCGACGGGCAGAAGCCCGGTGGCTCGCGGTGTCGCGTCGACGACCAGGCGGCGGAGCGTGTTCCGCGGTGCGACCATCTGACGGACGGGGCTGATCGGATCCATGCACGGCATCCAGGGGGCATGGGTCGGCAATGCCCGCAGCACGGCGTCGTACACGTCCTCGTGGGCCAATTGCCGGTAGCGGCGGTCGGCGGTCAGCGGAGCCACTGCGGTCTGCACGGCACCGCTGTCGGAGCAGAACAGCACCGCGGTGAACTCGTCGAAGGGCACCACGATTCGAGTGTTGGCAAGGCCGGGCAGAGCGGCCTGGGTTCGCAGCCGGTAGTGGCGTCCGTAGTACGTGACGCCGCATTCGGCCGACTGATTCTCAGCCGGGCGGGCGTCGAGTTCTTCGAGCCACTTGTCGACGGGCGAGCGTCGGCCCGAGGCGTCGACGACCGCGTCGGCGGAAATCGGGCCCTGCGCCGTGCGCACCCCGCAGACGTGCGGAACCGGACCGGGCCGAGCCACCAGGCCGGTGACCCGCTCGGCGCGGATCTCGACGCCGCTTTGCCGGGCGGCGGCTCGACGCAGGACCCAGTCGAAAGTGGACCGCCGGGTCATGACCGTGGTGAGCCGTTCGTCGCCCGGCCGGACGGGCAGGCTGGCCAAGGTCGGCGGCCGCCGATCCGCCAGCGTGGCTTCCACCGCTCCGGCGTCGATCAGGTCGGCGAGGACGTCGGGCAGTCGCTCGGCCAGCACCAGGCGGCAGCGAGGCATGACGATGTGGGGCTGCACCGCCTGGGGCGCGCCCGGCCGGTAAGCCTCTTCGGCTGCTGTTTCGGGATCAGCGGCGGGAGCCAGGTCGTCCTGGTCCAAGACAACGACCTCGCGACCGTCCCGGGCGAGCAGGAGCGCCGAAAGGAGTCCGGCTGGTCCGCCGCCCACTATTGCTACCGACATGGTCCTGCTCCTGCACTCGAGAAAGAAACCGGACGCCCCGTGCGGGGACTCTGGGTGCTTCGCCCGACCGTGTCGGTGCCCCGCGACTGAAGCCCGCGGGCATGCCCGCGTCCGAGCACGATGCGGCTCGGAAACCGCGGATGGTGCTCCCGGCGGTCCGCCGGCCCGCCCAGAGATCGGGGCGGGGCCACGCGCGCGCCGGTCACCGCGTCGCCTCCACGACGGGCACGCCCAGGCGGCCACCGGCGGCCAGCGCCTCGTGGATGGAATCGAGGAGCCCCTCGTGTCCCCACGGCGTGTCGTCGCAGCTGCCCGGAACCCAGGTGTCGTCCACGGTCCGCCCGCCCCAGCCGTATTCCAGACGGAACCGCGACGGGGAGGAGAAGTAGGCGCTGACGGTGCCGTCTGGCGGGTGGTAGCCCAAGGCGACCGGCTGGTCGACGCCGGCGTGGCGAGCGGTGTCCATGGCGCGGCCGAGGTCGTGGATGCTTTCGGCTTGCACGAAGAGGTGGTCGATGCCGGTGATGCCGACGTCGAAAAGGACCAGGCTGTGGTGCCGGCCCCCAGCGCGCAGGAACGCCGCCCCGATTTCGGGGATTTCCTCGGAGATCCGCAAGCCCATCACGTCGCGGTAGAACTGCAAGGAGGCGTCGAGATCGCTGACGTAGAGGGCTACGTGGCCGACCCCGAGCTCGCCGGTGACGAAGCCCGCCATCCCCGCCGCCGGCTCGAACCCGCGGTCCGAGCGGGCGACCGGCGTGGCGAATTCGACCCGGTTCCCCGAAGGGTCGACACACCACAGCAACCGATCGACACATCTGCGATCGAGCTCGTCCGCCGAGCCCTCCCGAAGGCGGACGCCGGCGTCGTCGAGGCGGTTCCCCATCGCCTCCAGGGCGTCCCCGTCGGGCACTTCCCATCCCAGATACCCGAGACCCGGCTGCCCGGCTTCGACCACGATCCGCTGCGCGCGCTCGTCCGCACGCAGGCGGACCGCCCCGGACCCGTCCTGTTCCGGCCTGAGCCCGAACACCTCGGCGTAGCCGGCCCATTCTCGCGGGGCTTCGGTCCGGACTCCGACATATCCCAACGCCGTTACCGTCATGATCTCCTCCTTTGTGCTGGACAGGAGGAGCATGCGGCGGCCGGGCCGGACTGCCATCGGGGGTTTCCCCCTATCGGCCCCCGATCCGCGCCAGGGCGGCCGCCACCTCGCCTCGCCGGCGCAGGCCCAGCTTGGCCAGGATGCGCCCGACGTGATGCTCGATCGTCTTGGGACTCAGGTAGAGGCGACGGGCGATCTCCTGGTTGGAAAGGCCCTCCGCGATCAACCGCGCCACGTCCAGCTCCCGCCCGGTCAACTCGGCCAGGGCCGAGCTCCCCCCGTCGGCGACCCGGGCACCGAGCGACCGGAGATGGGATCGGGCCGCCGCCGCGGCCGTTTCGGCGCCGAGCCGGGTGAAGATCGCCAAGGCTCCCCGTGCCTCGACTTCCGACCAGGACGGATCGGTGCCCGCGACCGCGCGGGCCAGTTCCAGGCGAATGGCGCCGCCCAGAAGGGGTTTCTCCTCGTCTTCCAGGCAGGCGAGCGCTCCTTCGCACTCCGCGGCCGCCGACGCGTGGTCGCCCCGCGCGGCTGCGACCCGCGCCGCGGCCAGACGGGCCTCGGCCGCCAGCGACGAGATCTCGGTCTGCGACGCCGCCTGCTCCAGCGCCTCGGCCGCCTGGGCTGCCCGGTCAAGATCTCCGCCGGCAACGGCCGCCTCCACGACCAGCGCCCACAGCGGTACTGCGCGCAACCGGTCCCCGGGGATCTTTCGCAGCGCGGACAGGACCGTCGCGACGGCCCGATCCGGTTCCCCGCGGCCCAAGGCGACCCGGCCGGAGGCCTCGGCCAGCTCCAGCCGGTCCTCCCAGCCTTCGAGCAGCGCAGCCGCCTCTTCGACCCGCCCTTGCAGAACCCGCAGCGACACCAAACTCGACAAGCATTCCCACAGGGTCACCGGTGAGGAGCGCCGCCCCGCCTCGACCGCCTCTTGCAGGAGAACCTCGGCTTGATCCCATCGACCGCACGTGCACAGCGCCGCGCCGTACTCGCTGCGGCAATGGCTGACCTGATAGGCGCCCATCGTCAGACCGCGTTCGTTCCACTGCTCCTCGAACAGGCGGGTCCACTCCGCGGCCCGGGCGGCGTCACCGGTTCGGGCCGCCGCCGACAAGATGGCGCAGAACACCGCCGATGCCATTCGCGGATTGGCCACCTCGCCGGCCGTGACCGCCGCGCCAGCCTCGTCGAGGCGGGCCAGGCCTTCGGCGATCCGTCCGGCCGAGACCAGCGCGAGGCCGCTGTCGGCCAGCGCTCTCACCTCCAGGTCCGCATCGCCGAACTCGCGAGCGATCGCCAGCGCCCGCTCGGACGCGGCCGTCAGCGCGGGGATGTCCGACTCCCAGCACGCCAACAACGCCAGCTCCAAATACCCTTCCTCCAGGCACGGACCGTGTTCGGCGGCCAACCGGCGTCCCCTGGCCTGCCAGCCCTTCGCCGCCGCCAGGTTGCCGAGAAATCCGTAATGGACCCGAGCCAGGCCGGCCGCCACCCGGATAGCCGCCGGCCCTTGACCGGAAGTGCGATAGCCGCGGAAAACCCGTTCAAGCCAAACCCGCGCTGCCGGATAGTCGCCCTTCGCCTCCGACAGCTGAGCCCTGGCCTCGTCCACCTCCGGTGCTTCACCGCCGGCCGCGGCACTTGCCAGCAACTCGTCAGCCGCGGCCAGATCACCAGTCTGCAGGGCGGACAAGGCCGCGTCGAGCACGCTGCGCCTGTCCAGGTCCAGCCCCTCGCCGCGACTCGCCTCCGCCATGCCCGAAACGGTATGGGACTGCCGGTCCCAACTGAAGACTCGCCGCGAGAATGCCGCGTCCGGTCCACCGGCCTCGGCGAGCGCGTACCGAAGTCTAATGTGGACGAACACCGGGCCGTACCTGTCTTGGGACGACGCAAGGATTTCGGAAACAAGGCCGCAACCGCCTTCGATCCAGGACACATTCTGTCCTGTATCGCTCCTACCGTCAGCCGCGAGCAACGACGAGGGAGACCACCATGACGACCAGCCTGATCGCCTCGACCACCGCCGCCGGCGTGCTGCCCGCGGCCCAGCCGTTCGATCTGCGGACCTCGATCCGGTTCCTGCGGGGCTTCGGCGCCTGCAAGGGCGACCAGGTCATGACCGACGACACGCTGACCAAGGCGATCGCCATCGGCGGACAGGCCGTCGTGTTCACCGTCAGCCCGTGCGACGGCGGCGTCGACTACACGCTGAGCTCGGACCGGGCCATCTCGCCCGACCTGCGCGCGGCCGTGCTCGCCAAGATCGACGGCTACCTCAGCCTGTCCGACGACCTCGCCGAGTTCTACGCCCAGGCCGCCGACGACCACCCCGACTACGCACGCCTGGTCAAGGCGCTCTGGGGACTGCACCAGGTGCGGTTCCTGACCGTGGCCGAGATCGGCGTCTGGGCGATCCTCTCGCAGCGCACCCCGAAGAACGTGTCGACCGCGCTCAAGCGCCGGATCACCGAGCGGTTCGGCCGCACGATCGCCTACGACGGACTGCGCTTCCAGGCGTTTCCCGAACTCACTGATCTGCGGCAGCTCGAGGTCGCCGACTGGCTCGCGATCGTCAAGAACGCGCGCAAGGCCGACTACCTCGCGAGTCTCGTCGAGGGCCTGCTCGACATCGGCGAGGACTACCTGGCGACGGCCTCCTACGGGCAGGCGACGAAAGCCCTGCGCGGCATCAAGGGCGTCGGCGAGTTCTCCGCCGCCGCGATCCTCCTGCGAGGCCTGGGCCGGATGGACCACGTCCCCCTGGAAATGCCCGCCTTCGCCGACGCGACCGCCAAGGTCTACGGACCCGGCTACGACAACCAGCGGCTGCGCAGCCGGTACGGGGACAACCTCGGCTACTGGGCGTACTACCTGCACACCGGCCTCGGCGCCCTGCGCAGCGAAGCCCTCGGGGCGATCGCGTGCGAGACCGGGCGATGACCGCTTCCTTCCACCACGATGAGGCGGAACGGAGCATCGGCCGAGATTGATCATTGGCGCGATGAACCCTCGCCGAGCGGTCCGACTTCGGGCCCGTTGTCGCGCAATGCGGTCGCGCACGCCAATTCCCGGCCATCGCCATCGGCAGTGCTCTCTCGCGGCGCGGCTCCACCACCGAGCATGGGCACGGCGAGCGCAACTTTTCTGTTCCTGCGAGTAGATAATTCTGCGATCCCGTAGGCCCGCCCCTGCGCGGCGGATGCACCAGGATTGCGCCCCGCAGGGAAGACTCACCTCTTGAAGCTCGACCACCTGCGACATTTTTTGGACAATGGACCGCCGTGGCGACGCCGACGACAAATCCAGTCGCTGCCTCGGCGCCCGAGCCGGATGTATTGCTCCACCGTCTGTTCGGCGAACACATCGTGGCAGCCGCCGAGCAGCCGGATCGGGATCCGAGCTTCGGCCAAGGCCAAGGAAGCCCGGCAGGGAGTCCGAAGCCGATCGTCCACGTTCGAGTGTGCCCGCCGCTCGACGAACCAGCCGGGCGCCCCCGGCGGCCGCTGCTTCGGCGGTCGCTTCGCGCTAGGCCGTCGCGAGCCGGCGGGTCTTGCATCAGCATCCACTGCGTGCGGCCGAGATTCCCCGGCCGCTCCGTCGGCGCGTGAACCGGCACCCGAGCATCCGAATAGGCGCGCGATGTCCATTCCTAGCACGCTGTCATATTTCCGAAATAGGAAACACCTGCCTCATTCACCTATGCTTTCCAGCACATTCACCCTGCCCTCCGCCGGACCGGTGATCCACATGCACGAAATCCCGCCGACCGCGGCAATGCGCCGCTGGACCGTGTCCGTCGACGGCGGCCTCGCTCTGTTCAGATGCGCTCCCTGGCTCGAAGACCACACCGCCGACCGCGTGCTGCCGCGGCTGTGGCCCGGCCGCGGCTTCGGCGTGAGCGACACGGACGCACCGGGGCTGGCGGCCGCCGTCGCCGAAACGATGAAGGCACCCGCCTACTGGACCGCCAGCCACCGCGTCGGCCGCCGCTGGCAGGACCAGCCCTGGGCACCACCCCGCCTCGACCCCGACGACCGGTTCCTCTACCTCGCCGGGCCGTGCGGAAAGCCCGACGACACCGCCGGGTACCGGCCCGCCTACCACCTGCCGATCGCACTCCCCGACCTCCGCGGGCTCCCCATCCGGCTCACCGCCCACCTGCGCGCCGCGACACCAGACCGCGTCTGAGCACGCGTCTCTAGGCAAGACGCAGGGAATCCGCGAAGCGCGCGGCACCCGCTCGGCACCGAGGTCCTCGCAGCGTCCTTCCCCTCGATCAGCAGCCGGTCGGCGGATTCAAGCCACGCTCCACTCCGAGAAGACGCACTCATTTGCCGAGTGGCGTCCGGCGACAACGCGTCTCACGCAAGCACACGAATGCGTTCCCCGGCCCGGACCACGCGGATCGGACCGTCGAACGAACCGGTGGCGTCGTCGAAGAGGTGTTGAAGCCAGGCGGGTTCGATGGACGCGAAGTGCGTCAGGGCAAGTGCCCGGGCTCCGGCTTCGGCGGCTATCCGGCCCGCGTCGCCGCCGCTGAGATGACCGTGTGAGGTGCGGTCGGGAGCGCTGAGGGTGGCTTCGGCGAGCAGGAGATCCGCCTCGGTGGCGAGTTTGACCGCGGAGTCGGCATAACCGGTATCGCCGGTATAGGCGAGAACCGCGGTGGAGGTCTCCACCCGGACCCCGCAGTTCGGCGCTACGTGGCGGAGTTCGTGCAAGCCGACAGTGGTGTCGCCGATTTCGAACCTGTCGCCGGGCGTGTACTCGTGGACGGCGAAGGCCCGCTCGAATGCTTGGTCGAGCAGAGGTGCGGTGACGACAGGGAAAAGAGCCGCCCATCGGGTGAACAGCGAACGGGCCCCCGCGGGAACGTAGAGCGGCACGGGGCGCAGCGACGAACTGCGCGCGGGCGGGCCGCCGGGGAAGTCCAGGGTGGCGGAGAGCAGCGACTTGCCGATGGGGAGCAGGTCGTAGCAGTGGTCGGCGTGCAGATGGCTGATCACCACACCGTCCAGCTCGGCCGGATCGGTCACCGCGGTGAGCGCGGCGGCGATGCCGGGGCCGCAGTCCAGCAGGAGCTTGGTGGAGGCGGTTTCGACGAGGTAGCCCGAGCTGGCTTGGCCGTCGGCGGGCATTCCGGACCGGCAGCCGAGGACGGTGAGATGCATGGACGCGTTCCGATCGTCTGGAGAAGGTTTCCGCGAAGCCTGACTGGCGCGAACCGCGCGCACCGGCTCGAAAGGAAAAGTCCTAACAACCGATTCGCGCTGCTTATCGCGCTCACACGTCGAGCACGAGCCGATCCGACCGGGCCCGCGAGACGCAGATCATCATCGTCTTGCCGGACGCGCGTTCTTCCTCCGACAGCACCGAATCGCGATGGTCGACCACGCCGTCCAGCACCGGCGTCTCGCACGTGCCGCACGTGCCCTCCCGGCAGGAGGACGGCACGCCCACCCCGGCGAGGTCGAGTGCGTCCAGGACCGACTCGGTCGCCGCCACCCGTACGGTCTGGCCGGACAGCGAGGCGAACACCTCGAACTCCTCCGCCGGTCCCGAGGTCTCCCGCGGCCGGAACCGTTCGAGCCGCAAGCGGTCCGCGGGACACAGGCGCTCGACGGCGGCGAGCAACGGCTCCGGGCCGCAGCAGTAGACCACGGCACCGGAGGCCACGATGTCCGCCAGCGGCAGCAGGCCCTGCTCGTCCTCGGGCACCACGTGCACGCGGTCGCCGAAACCGGCCAGCTCGCCGAGGAACGCCATCCGTGCGCGACGCCGCCCGCCGTAGTGCAGTGTCCACTTCGCACCCGCCGCCTCGGCCGCGCGCACCATCGGGAGCAGCGGCGTGATCCCGATTCCGCCTGCCACAAAGGAATACTCCGGTGCCGGGACGAGCTCGAAGTTGTTGCGCGGCTCGCTCACCCGCAGCTCCGCGCCGACCGCCACCTCGTCGTGCAGGTACCGGGAGCCGCCGCGGCCGGCGTTCTCGCGCAGCACCGCGATCCGCCAGCTGCCGGCGTCGGCCGGGTCGCCGCACAGCGAGTACTGCCGGAGCACTCCCGGCCGCACCTCGACGTCCACGTGCGCGCCCGGCGTCCACGTCGGCAACCCGTCGCCGCGCAGCGTGAACGACACCACGTCTTCGGCTTCCCTCGTCTTCGCCGTCACCCGTACCCGCAGCACGTGTCCTCCTCCGCGTTCGATGCGTCCAGAGTGGCCGCGTGCGCGCGTTCTCGATCCCGATCCACCGATTTCGATTCGGCCGATTGGAAATTGCAATAGCCTCGCCGAGGGCGCGGCGGGAACAACCATAACCGATGACTATCACTCGATTGAAAACGGTGATGGCCGCACCCGGAAACCGCGAACGAGACCAGGTTTCCGCAGCTCAGCACGACCGAGACCGTACTCTCGTCCGCCGTTCACCCGCTATACATTCCGCCGTGCTGGAATTCGCCGGCATCAGAAACGGACAACGAAAGGAAATGCGGTGGGCGACATTCAGATCCGCGGGGCGACCAAGCGTTTCGGCGCGGTGACAGCGGTCGACGGGGTCAGCCTCGACGTCGCCGACGGCGAATTCCTCGTGCTGCTCGGCCCGAGCGGCTGCGGCAAGTCCACGCTGCTGCGCGCCATCGCCGGACTGACCCCGCTCACCGCGGGCGCGCTCGAACTCGACGGACGCGACATCACGCACACCCCGCCGCGCGAACGCGACCTCGCGATGGTCTTCCAGAGCTACGCGCTCTACCCGCACCTGTCCGTCGAACGCAACATCGGCTTCCCGCTGCGCGCGCGACGCCAGTCCCGGCACGACATCCGGCGGAAGGTCGCCGAAGTCGCCGGCACGCTGGAGCTTTCCGAACTGCTCCAGCGCCGTCCGCGCGAGCTTTCCGGCGGGCAGCGCCAGCGCGTCGCCCTCGGCCGGGCGCTCGTGCGCGACCCCGGCGCGTTCCTGCTCGACGAACCGCTGTCCAATTTGGACGCGAAACTGCGGGCGTCCACCCGGTACGAACTCGTGGAATTGCACCGCCGCCTGCGCGCCACCTTCGTCTACGTCACCCACGACCAGGTGGAGGCGATGACGATGGCCACCCGCATCGCGATCCTCAACCAGGGCAGGCTCGAACAGGTCGGCACGCCCGAGGAGGTCTACGACGAACCGGCTTCGGAGTTCGTCGCCGGATTCCTCGGCTCGCCCCCGATGAACCTGTTCCCCGCCACCATCGTCAGCCGAGTCAGCCGAGTCAGCCGAGGCGGCGAACTCGTCGCGCTCGCGCCCGGCATGGAAGTGCCGCTGGGCCGACGCGGCGAAGTGCCGGACACGGACGTCGTGCTCGGCATCCGCCCGGAGCACCTGCGCCCGAACCGCCCGCACCCGGCGATGTCCGGAACCGTGCGGCTGCTGGAAAACCTGGGCGGCGAGGAGATCGCGCACTGCGCGGTCGGCGAGGTCCGCTTGTGCGTGCGCGGCCCGCGCCCGCTCGGACTCGCTGCCGGCGACGAGATCGGCCTGGCGGTCGAGCCCGGCCACGTCCACGTTTTCCATCCCGAGACCGGGCGCCGCCTGCGCTGGCAGGACGACGGCGCCGAAACCGTTCCGCCCTCCCCCACCGAGCACACCGAACAAGGAGTACCCGCATGACCATCCCCCGTCCCCGCGCCGGCGGCGCGCTGCTGCTCGCGGCGGTGCTGGCCAGCGTGTCGGCCTGCGGCGTCGGCACTCCGTCGACCACGGCCCCGGCAGCGGCGGCCCAGGCGCCGGAGCTCGCACCCGGCCAGCAGGTGTCGATCGTCTTCGAGAGCTACAACTTCGGCCTCGCCGGCACCTGGACCAGCACGTTCAACGAGCTGATCGGCGCGTTCGAGAAGCAGCACCCCACCATCAAAGTCACGCCGCAGAAACCGAACGGCAGCGATCCGAACCCGGCGCACAACTCGACTGCCAGCGTGCAAACGGAGATCGCCGCGGGCAACCCGCCCGACGTGGCCCAGCTCGGATTCGACACCCTCGCCTTCGCCGCGGGCCAGCTCGGAGCGAAGCCGCTGACCGACCTGTACGGCCAGCAGGAGGTCGACAACGAATTCGGCGGCCAGTTCCCCTACGCCGCACCGATCCGCACCATCGGCAACGTCGACGGCAAGACCTACGGCGTCCCGTTCGTGCTCTCGACGCCCGTTCTCTACTACAACGCCACGCTCTTCAAGCAGGCCGGCCTGAATCCGGACATGCCGCCCAAGACCTGGGCCGAGGTCGCGCAGGCCGGCCAGAAGATCAAGCAGGCCACGGGCAAGGACGGCGCGTACGCCGACTGCCTCGTGCGGTCCGCGAGCGACTGGTGCTTCCAGAGCCTCGTACGCTCGGCCGGCGGCCGCGTGCTGTCGGAGGACCGCAAGCAGCTGACCTTCGACCAGCCGCCGGTGGTGCAGGCGGTGCGGCAGATGAAGGACATGGTGTCCTCCGGCGCGATGCCTAAGCTCAGCCAGGTGCAGGCCACCGCCGCGTTCCCGCGCGGCGACCTCGGCATGATGCTGGAGAGCAGCGCCGCGCAGGGCGGGTACCTCAAGGGCGCGCAAGGCGCCGGTTGGGAGCTGCGCGCCGCGCCGATGCCGAGCTTCGGGGACAAGCCGACCGTGCCGACCAACTCCGGGGCCGCCCTGTACGTCTTCTCGAAGGACCCGGCCAAGCAGCGCGCCGCGTGGGAACTCATCAAGTTCCTCACCAGCCCGCAGGCCTACGACATCATCACCAGCAAGATCGGCTACCTGCCGCTGCGGCTCGGCCTGCTCGACGACCCGGCCCACCTCAAGCCGTGGGCGGACAAGAACCCGATGATCAAGCCGAACGTGGCGCAGCTGCAGCGCGTCGAACCGTGGGTCGCCTTCCCCGGGGCCGGTTTCCAGCAGATCCGCGACACCATGATGGACGCGGTCGAGAAGTCCGTCTTCCAGGGCGGCGACCCGCAGTCCTCGCTCGCGGCGGCGCAGAAGCAGGCGACGCCGCTGCTGGGCGGCGGCAAGTGACGCCCGAGCCCGAGCTCACCCTGATCCAGCTGAGCGACCCGCACCTGTGCGGGCAAGGGGAGCTCGTGCACGGGGTCGTGGACACCCACGCCACGCTCGAGGCCGCGTTCGCGACGGTCCTGGCGTCGGGCACGCGGGTGCACGGGATGCTGCTGACCGGCGACCTCGCCAACTCGGGCAAGCCCGAGGCCTACCGGCGGCTCGCCGCCGCGGTGGCTCCCGCGGCGACCGGGCTCGGCGCCCAGGTGGTCTACGCGATGGGCAATCACGACGATCGCGGCGCCTTCCGCCGCGAGCTGCTGGACTCCCCCGGCGACGCGCCGGTGGACGCCGTGCACTGGATCCAGGGCGCGCGGATCGTCGTGCTGGACAGCAGCACGCCGGGACGGCCGGACGGGCGGCTCGAACCCGCGCAGCTGGACTGGCTGCGCGCCGAGCTGGCGCAGCCGGCACCTCGCGGCACTCTGCTGGTGGTGCATCACCCGCCGCTGCCCTCGCCGGTGGCGTCCGCGCACCTGCTTCGGCTGCACGACGCCGAGGCACTGGCCGGGGTCCTGAAGGGCACGGACGTGCGGTTGATCGTCTCCGGGCACGCCCACCACACCGGATGCGGGTCGCTCGCCGGCATCCCGGTGTGGGTCGGACCGGCGCTGGCCTACCGGTCCGACGCACTGGCCCCGCCGGGTCGGCTGCGCGGCCTCGCCGGTGCGGGCATCAGCCGGATCGACCTGATCGACGGCCGGTTCGTCGCGACCGCAGTCGAGATCGGCGACCCTGTCGTGGTTTACGACCAGGACAAGGAGCAGCAGGTGCGCTACGCCCTCGCGAAGTTCTTCGGGAACGGGTGAGCGATGTTCGTCGAAGTAGCGGCGCCCGCGGTGGTTCTGCCGCCGCGGGCCGCCCGGCCCGCCCTCGTCCGGCGGGTCCTGCGCGCCACGCCGCCCTACCTGTACCTCCTGCCCGCGCTGGCACTGCTGGTGATCTGGACTTACCGCCCGCTCGTGCAGACCGCGCAGCTGTCGTTCTTCTCGTGGAACCTGCTGCCCACGCAGCCGGCGACGCCGGTGGGGCTCGACAACTACAGCCGCCTGTTCCAGCTGCCCGCCGTCGGGCAGTCGGTGCTGCGCACGCTGGAGGTGATCGGCGGTCTGGTGCCGTTCACGATCCTGGTGCCGCTGGCGGTCGGCCTGCTCAGCCAGCGCATCCACGGCCGGGCTCGCGCGGTCTACCAGGCGCTCGTGTTCGCGCCGCTGCTCGTCGCTCCGGTGGCGAGCGCGACGGTGTGGGAGTGGCTGCTCGAACCCGGCGACGGCGTGGTCAACCGGGTGCTGGGCACACACGTGAACTGGCTGCACGACACCGCGTGGGCGCAGCCGGCGATCATTCTCGTCACCGGCTGGCACCTGATCGGGTTCGCCGTGCTGGTGGTGTCGGCGGGCCTGTCGAACATCAACCGCGACTACGCCGAGGCGGCGATGATCGACGGCGCCTCCCGCGGCCAGATCACCCGCTGGATCACGCTGCCGCTGCTCTCGCCGACGCTGGTATTCCTCGCGCTGATGACGGTGCTGCTTTCGGCGCAATGGACCTTCCCGCTCATCGACACCATCACCCAGGGCGGCCCGTCCGGTGCGACCACGAACGTCTACTACCTGTTGTGGGACTACAGCTTCCACAGCTTCGACGCCGGGCTCGGCACCGCCGCGGGCATGCTGCTGTTCGTGGCCTTCGGGATCGTCGCGGCGGGGCTCGTGCTGCTCGGCGAAAAACTGACCGTCCACGACGACTGAGGAGCTGGACACCGTGGATTCCGTGCCGATCGCGCTCCCCGGACGCTCCCGGTGGCGCGCAGTGCCCGGCCACCTCGCGCTGGGATTGCTGGGCGTGCTGTGCGTCTTCCCGATCTACTGGCTGTACGCGACGTCATTACGCCGGCCCGACCAGGTGCTGTCGCTGTCGCCGATCCCGTGGCCGCTGTCGCTCGGCAACTACGCCGACGCGGTCCAGCTGGTCAACATCCCGCAACTGCTGCTGAACACGACGCTGGTCGCCCTGCTGACCGCGCTCGGCCAGCTGCTCACCGGGCTGCTCGCGGCCTACGCGTTCGCCGCGTGGTCGTTCCCGCTCAAGCGATTGTGCTACCTGCTGTTCGTCGGCACCTGGCTCGTGCCGTTCCAGGTGACGATGCTGCCCAACTACGTGCTGCTGCTGCAGCTGGGCCTGCTCAACACCCTCGGCGGCGTCGTCGTGCCGAACCTGTGCTCGGCGCTCGGCGTGATCCTGCTGCGCCAGCACCTCGACGGGTTCCCCAAGGAACTCCTCGAGGCGGCCAAAATGGACGGCCGCTCCTCCTGGCGTACCTTGTGGACGGTCGTGGTGCCGAATCTGCGCGCCCCGTTGGCCGCGTTGTCGATCCTGCTGTTCGTGACGGCCTGGAACGAGTACTTCTGGCCCGCGATGGTGCTGCAGCGCAGCAACGACGTCCTGCAGCTCGGGCTGCGCAGCTTCATGATCAGCGAGGGCGGGCAGGGCACTTACTGGGGTCCGCTGATGGCGGTCGCCGGACTGGCCTGCTTGCCGATCTTCGTGCTGTACCTCGTGCTCCGGCGGCACATCGTGAGCGCCTTCGTCCGCTCGGGCCTGAAGTAGAAGAAGCCCGGAAACGACCCCGGCCCGCCGTCAACGCTGACGGCGGGCCGGAGCTTGTGGCCGTGCCCGGAACTCAAGGCACGGCCGAGGCACGTCTGCCGAGATCGAAGGGCCGGACAGGCCCGGCTCTCAGCGATTTCACCAGCAGCGGGGTCCGGATCGCCGCGGCCAGTTCCGGGCGCAGCGCGCCCCGCCCCTCGCACGTACCGCGACTGGTAGATCGCCTCGTGCGACAGCCGCATCTCCGGCCGGTCGAGGAAGTCCAGCACCAGTCTCACCGAGATCTGCCGCGGCGGCCGCTTCCGGGCCAGTCCCGCCTGTACCGGTCCCCACAGACCTAAATAAACGGTCAGATAGTGATGACCGGGTATTTCGCGGACCTCAGCGTCCTTTGTGGACTCTCAGCAGTCGATGAGGCCACGTGTTCAAGGTCCTGGCAGTTGAGCTCACGGTCCGGCGATCAATGCCGGCGCAGGTGGCGGACCAGTGAAAGAAGCAGGCTCGCCGCGGCGAACGCGGTGGCGAACATCCAGATGTGCCCGGCACCGAGACCCGCGATCACGGCCCCGCCGATCGCCGAGCCGAGCGCGATGCCCAAATACATCGCGGATCCGTTGAGCGACAACAGCATCGGAGCCTGCTGCGGTGGGGCGTCGGCGATCATGCTGTGCTGTTGCGCGGGCAGGAAGGCCCAGCCGACGATGCCCCACACGAACACGAAGGCGAACGTCGCGATCAACGACTGCGAGGCGATCGGCAGCAGCGCCATGTCCGCGGTGAAGACGGCGAGAGCGGCGAGCAGCACCGGCCGCGAGCCGAAGCGGTCGACCAGCGAGCTGCCGAAGCCGAGACCGACCAGCGCGCCCAAGCCGTGTGTCATGATCAGCGCCCCGACCAGGCCAGCCCCGACCGCGGGCGCGGCGGCGAAAATCGGCTCCACATAGGTGTAAACCATGAGACCGGCGCACATGCCGGCGACTGTGACGACGAGCGCGAGCAGCACCGCCGGACGGCGCAACGGCGCCAACCGCTCGCGCAACAGCACCGACGGCGTCGCGCCGCCCGCCGAGACGGTCAGCGCGATGCCGAGCAACGCGACGACCGCCAGCGCGGCGACGAACACGAACGCCGAACGCCAACCCCAGATGTGCGACAGCCACACGCCGATCGGCACGCCCGCGAGCGTCGCGACGGAGATGCCGCCCATGACGATGGCGAGCGCGCGACCCCGCCGGTCGGCGGGCACCATCCCGGCGGCCGCAGCGGCGGCGAGCGGGCTGTAGAGGCCTGCCAGGCAACCGGCGGCGATGCGCGCCACCGTCATGACCCACGGAGCCCACGCAACCGCGGCGAGCAGGTTCACCAGCACGAACCCGCCGATGGCGAACAGCAGAAGCCGGCGCGGCGAACGGACCTGCGCGACGGTCATCACGACCGGCGAGCCGAGCGCGTACGCCAGCGAATAGGCGGTGACGAACAAGCCGGCGCCCGCGACGGACATCCGCAGGTCGCCGGCCAGGTCCGACAGGATGCCCGCGATCAGGTAGTTGTCGGTGCCCGCGCAGAACGCGCCGAGCGCCAGCATCACGACGGGCAGCCACCGGGCGGTGCTCCGGGCGGCTGCGACAGCGGAGGTCATCGGGTTCCCCTCGTTCGGCCGGTCACCAGGCGACCGGGAGTGCGTCCAGTCCGTAGAAGTTGGCGTTGGGCCTCCACGCGATGTCCTCGAACGGCACGGCCAGGCGCAGCCCGGGAAACCGCCGGAAGAGCGCGGGCAACGCCATCTGCAGTTCGAGCCGGGCCAGCGGCGCGCCGATGCAGTGGTGGATGCCGTGGCCGAAAGCGAGGTGGCCGCTGGGGTCGCGGCCCGGGTCGAAGCGGTCGAGGTCCTTCCCGAGCCGCTCGTCACGGTTGGCCAGTGGCGGCGAGCACATCAGGAGTTCCCCGGCGCGCACAAGCTGCCCGGAGATTGTCACGTCCTCCTGCGCGACCCGCGGGAACAGGTTGTGCGTGATCGACAGATAGCGCAGGAGTTCCTCGACTACCTGGTCCCGTTCCCTCTCCCCGGCGAACAGGAGCGGCACGTGTTCGGGGTGGCGCAGCAGGACCAGGGTGCCGAGCGAGAGCATCGACATCGTGGTCTCGTACCCGGCTTGCACCATCAGGTCGGCGACGCCGGCGAGTTCGCGGTCGGTGAGGTCGTCGCCGTGTTCGCGGATCAGCATCCCGAGCATGCCCTCGCCGGGATTCGCGCGCTGCTCGCGGACGAACTCGACCATGATCGCGCCCGCGCGCTCGGACGCCGCGCGGCGTTCTTCGACCGGCAGCGAGAAGTCGGTGAACTTCGAGCTGAGTGGCAGCAGCTCCGTGCGGGATTCGAGGGAGACGCCGAACAGTTCGCAGATCACGACCATAGGCAGCCGGAGCGCGAACTGGGACACGAGTTCGGCACCATGGCCGCTGCGGCCGCCGCGCTCCATCTCGTCGAGGTGCGCGGCGACCGTCTCCTCGATACGGGGCTCGAGCCGGGCGAGGCGGCGTTTGGTGAACTCGGCGGCGAGCATGCGCCGCAGCCGGGTGTGCGCGGGCGGGTTGTAGACGATGAACCAGCCGGTGCCCTCTACGCCGTCTTCGCCGTCGGCGGTGGCGAAGTACGGCGGCGGTGCGCTGGTGAACCGTTTGTGGTCGCCGAGGATCATGCGGACGTCGTCGTAGCGCGTGACGAGCCAGGTCTCGACGCCCCAGTGATGGTCCACTTTGGTCACCGGCCGCTCGTCGCGCAGGCGTTCGAGTTCCGGCAGCGGGTCGAAGCCGTCGCGCCGGGCGAACACCGGCGGCAGGGGTGTTTCCACGTCGGTCATGTCGGAACCTCTCTGGTCACCAGGGTTCGGCGCCGGCGCCGCGCAGCTCGACGGCGACGCCGGTCAGTTCGTAGATCCGCAGGCCGGGTTTCCAGACGCTCGCCTCGGCGATCACCCGGACCCGGCCGGGGCGGCGCTGCACGTCCTCGATGTGCACTTCGAGCGTCATCTCGCGGTCGTCGGCGAGGATCTGGCCGCGGTAGCGCCACGACAGCGGCAGCCCGGCCGGGACCACGAACTCCGGTGCGGTGAGACCGTCGGCCAGGCCCGCGTCGAGTGCCCATTCCTGCAGGGCCTGCAGCACCGCCTCGACGCCGAGCGAACCGGGCATCACCGGGTCGAGGTGGAAGTGGTAGGCGAAGAACCAGTCGCCGTCGGCGACCGGGCGCACGGCCCGCAGGTAGCCGCGGCCGTGCTTGCCGCCGCCGTCGACCACGTCCACAGTGTCCAGCAGGGCCAGATGTCCTTGCGCCGCACGGACCTCTCCGGGCTCGGCGCGGCGGGCGGCGACGTCGATGGTGCGGAAAGCGGGCGGCGTCTGCTGCGCGTCGAACCAGGTAGGGACGAAAGCTCCGTTGTCGAGGCCGTTCTGATTGGCCAATGCGGTCTCGTTGAAGAATCCGAAGAGGGATTCGCCGCGGTAGAAGGGTTCGCCGTCTACGGACAGCTCGTAGGAAAACGACTGGAGGACGGCTCCCACGAGGACGGTCGTGCTCAGGAGCTGGGTCTTCTGGCGGATGGTTTTGCCGCGCAGCTCGACCTCACGCAGCACGGTAGCCGTGCCGTCGAGGTTGCGCAGGCTGTAGTCCTCCTCGGGTGCGGTGAGGGTGGCACCGAGGAAGTAGCCGAGCAGCAGCGCGGACTGCAGTGAAGTCTCCATATACACGACGTTGGGCATGGAGGCGTTGGCGGTTTCCGCGTAGTACCAGGAATCCGCTGGCGAGTCGTATTCGGTGCGGGCCGTCGCCGAGGTGAGATCGCCCCGGCGGCCCTCGACTGCCATGACCCGGTCGCACAGCTGAAGTCCATGGTTCGGCATGCGCGTCGCGCGTCGGCCCGCGTACGCGGAGAACTCGGGGCCGAGTGCGATGCCGAGATCGCCGCGGGCGCTGTGGGTCATGTGGAACTCGTTCAGGAGAGCGCGTTCGCCGTCGGCGTTGTAACGGCCGAAGGACGTGCTGATCACGCCGCCGATTTCCGGAGCCACCGGAGTGCCGGGTGCCTCGCGGATTTCCAGGACCAGGTCGCGCACCCGCGCCACGACGGCACCGGCTTTGCGCAGTTCGGCCCTGACCCGGAGCCACGGACGCGGAATGAGGTCGATGCTGACGACATCGAGGATCAGCTCGCCGGTGCCGTCGAGTGGTGCGTCGATGTCCACTTCGGACCGAGTGTTCCCTGCGTGGAACCGGACACCGGCAAGGCACAGGTGCAGGCCAGTCTGGAGGGCGAAGACCTGGGCCGCCTGCCAGGCGAGTTCGATCGCGCCGAGGATATCGCCGGTATGTGCGAGGTACTCCGCGCGGAGGCGGCCGCGGTGCCAGGGTCCGCCGTGCCTCGTGAGCTCGGTGACGCGCGTGAGGTTCGCGTGTGCGCCGGAGGCGAGACGGAGGTCGGGGTTATCGCCGTGCTGGTCGTAGGCTGCGCCGAAGACCGCGGCGATATCACCGCCGGCCAGCTCCGCGAGGGCGGCTTGGTCGAGGCTGGTCACCTGGGTGCGGGCGAGTGCTTTGAACGCGCTCATCGTCGTCGCGGGCGACGGGAGTTCGAGCGCGCGACCGGGCTGTGCAGGTTCGACCGTCAGGCCGGTCTCGGGCGTGTAGGCGACAGTGACCGGATGGGTCGTGCTGCCGCCCGGCCGGGTCCGTCCGAGCGCGGCGAGCGCCCGTCGTTGGAGAGCGGACTGTACGGCCATGGCCGACAGGTGGGTCGCGACCAGTTCGGCGCGCACGTCGCGGATCAGGTCGGCGACCTGATCCGCTGCCGCTTCGTTCCGTGGTGCCGGTGAGGCGGTCGGTTCTGGTCGGTCGCTGTCCGGACGGGGTTCGGTGGGCTGTTGCTGCGCGCGAGGCGAGGCGGCGGCTTGCTTTTCCTCGCCGGGGTCAGCGGACCCCAGGAGGGCGTCGAAGGGTTCGCCGTCGAAGGCGAGGACGTCGAGATGGGCCGTCATCGGGGCTCCGTTCCGGGTGCCGGCGGTCATCGGGCGGACCGCAGGCGGACGGCCTGGGCGAATTTGGCGGTCATCTCCGGGGTCGCGATCACCGACAGGTCGGTGTAGCGCTGAAGGACGCGGCCGTCCGGAGCGCAGGCGGTGGCGGTGACCGTCACTTGGGAACCGGCGTCGCGCAGGTCGTCGACGACTACGACGAACGGCGCGTCGCCGGGCAAGGACGCGAAGTACTCGATCCGGCCGATCTCGAGCGGCAGGCAGCCGGAGTCGAGGAACCACACGCCGAGCAGCGAACCGGCCTGCAGGACCACGTCGGCGAGGACCGGGTTGTGCAGGGCGCCCGCGAAGTTGCCCTGGCCGAGCGGGGTGTCCGAGAGGCGGCACTCAACCGCCAGACGTCGCTCCTCGCGGGTCAGGATGCGGCGCACGCCT
Organism: Amycolatopsis echigonensis; assembly: GCF_002846615.1. NCBI lineage: Bacteria > Bacillati > Actinomycetota > Actinomycetes > Pseudonocardiales > Pseudonocardiaceae > Amycolatopsis > Amycolatopsis echigonensis. The sequence goes on from NZ_PJMY01000003.1 coordinate 7,924,107, forward strand.
TGCAGGAGCGGGCCGTGGAACAGGTGCGCGGACTGGTAGACCTCCAGGCCGTCTTCCGGACCCGAGCCGAGCGCGGGCACCGGCAGCACGGGAGCAGGCGGAACCTGCGCGGCGAGGACGAACGTGCCGGAAAAGTGTGCCGGCGGGATCGCCTTGCCCGGTTCGTCGGAGCGGATCATTGCCTTGACCGTCAGCCGGTCGCCTGTCCACTGCCCGGCCATCGCCTCGAGACGGTGGTCGCGGTCGTGACCGCCGTCGTAGACGATGCCCTTCAGCACCTCGAATCCGGTGCACTCGACGACGCGCAGACCGGGGTTGGCGCGTTCCAGCGCGTTGATCATCCAGCCGAGCCCGGCCGCGGCCGGAAAGACCGGATGTTCGCCGACCTGGTGGTCCAGCAGGACCGCGTCGGAGGCGAGCGCGGCCAGATCGCGGCTCGCGGTGAACGCCATGCTGGCACCCGTCCGTGCGGGCGGGGCGAGCGGCACCGGCGGGCCGATCAGCATCGAGATGTCCTCGGTGCGGGGCGGCGCGAACTGTGCGGCGAAGGCGCGGGCGCCAGCGTCCGTCGCCAGCAGCGGCACGCCGCGTGAGCGGAACATCTCCCGCAGCTCCGGCGTGACCATGCCGCCGTCCCACGCACCCCAGTTGAGCGCGGTGATGTGGCGGGTCGGCGATTCGCGCTTCCAGCTGGCGGCCACGCGGTTGAGTGCTTCGTTGGCCGTGGCGTAGTCGGCCTGGCCGGGGTTGCCCAGTACCCCCGCGATGGAGCCGAACAGGATCACGTGGCGGAGGTCCGCGCCTTCCAGTGCGGCCGCGACGTTAGCGAGACCGTCCACTTTGGTCGCCAATACGGTCCGGATGTCTTGGGCGGTCTTGGTTTGCAGCAGACCGTCGGCGAGCGCACCGGCACCGTGCACCAGACCGGTGACGCGTTCGCGGTACGGAGCAAGTGGCGCGCTGGTCGCGTCGGCGTCGGTGATGTCGACCGGGACGTAGTGCCCGCGCTCGCCCAGCGCGTCGAGGGTCGCGCGGATTTCCCGCTGTGCCTGCAGATCCCGGACGAGCCGAGTCAGGTGCTGCGGCGTCGGCTTCTCCCCCGCGTCACGCAGAGCCGCGATCGCGGCCGCCTTGAGGTCGTCGTCCGCGACACCAGCGGCCCACGTGGGCTCGTCGGCGAGTGCGGTGCGGCCGAGGAGGACGAACTCGCAGCCGCTCTGCGTGGCGAGTTCCCGGACGCAATGCGCGGTCACGCCGCGGGCTCCGCCGGTGACGACGAGGACGTCTTCGGTGGTGAGCGTCGAGGCTCCGGCGGCGGTGGGCTCGACGGGCCGCGGGCGGACTGTCCAGCGGCGGCGGTCGGCGCTGATCGCGACCTCGCGGGTGTCGAGGGCAGCGTCGGCGAGTTCGGCGACGAGGGTTTCGGCCAGCACGTCGTCGCTCAGTTCGGGTGCGAGGTCGAGGGCGCGGCAGAACACCGTCGGCGCTTCGAGAGCCAGCGTCTTCACCAGACCGCCGACCCCGCCGACGATCGACGCCTCCGCCGGGCGCTCGCCGCCGTGGCCGAGCGCGCCGTCGATCCGGGTGACGGTGACGAACGCCGCGCGGGTCCCCTCCGCGGCGGTCGCTTCGAGACGCTCTCGCACCAGCTTGGCGATGAGGATGGTGTCCGCCAGTCGACGTGCGCCGGCGCCTCGGTCCGCGGGCAGCACGGTGAGGCACAGGTCGAGGTGCGTGGTGGCGTGCGGTGCGAGGGCCTGCTCGATCTCTGTTCCGTCCCAAGTGGACAGCCCGTTCCCGGTGCCGTCCGAAACCGTGACGGTGTGGACGGTCCATCCGTGCAAGCGCAGGCCCGCCGCGAGAATCTCCGCGGTGGTGTCGCCGTGGCCGACGACCAGCGCTGTCGGGCCTTCGCGGAACGCTTCTTTGAGCCGGTCGATGTCCGGCAGCGGCACCGGCTCGATGCGCAGCAGTACCGGGTCCGCGCCGTCCTCGACCGCGGGTTCCGGTGCGGTGTCCGCGGTTTTTCCGCCGAGGAAGGTGATGATGTCGCCCAGCGTGCGCAGTTCCGCCACCTGCTCAGGACCCACCGGCGGAATGCCGTCCACCCGCTCGCCCAGGGTGCCGAGGATCTGCACCCGTTTGATCGAATCCACGCCCAAATCGGCTTCCAGATCCATCGAGACATCCAGCATCTCGACCGGATAGCCGGTCTTCTCCGCCACCACCTCCACCAGCACCGACTCCACATCAGGCGCAGCACCGCGCGCCGGGGCTGGCGCGGTGCCACCGGCGAGGAAACTGATGATGTCGCCCAGCGTGCGCAGTTCCGCCACCTGCTCGGGACCCACCGGCGGAATGCCCTCGACGCGCTCACCGAGAGTGCCGAGAATCTGCACCCGCTTGATCGAATCCACACCCAAATCGGCTTCCAGATCCATCGAGACATCCAGCATCTCCACCGGATAACCCGTCTTCTCCGCCACCACCTCCACCAACACCGACTCCACATCAGGCGCGGCAGTCACCGGCTGAACACCACCGCCGAGGAAGCTGATGATGTCGCCCAGCGTCCGCAGTTCTGCCACCTGCTCAGGACCCACCGGCGGAATACCCTCGACGCGCTCACCGAGAGTGCCGAGAATCTGCACCCGCTTAGTGGAATCCACACCCAAATCAGCTTCCAGATCCATCGAGACATCCAGCATCTCCACCGGATAACCCGTCTTCTCCGCCACCACCTCCACCAACACCGACTCCACATCAGGCGCGGCGGCGGGAAGTTCGGGACGGTCCGAGGCGGCGAGTTCCGGGCGGTGACCATTCGTGGCGACCACGGTGGACACGGGAGCCGCCGGTGGCGCGACGGGCATGCGGGAAGCGACGGATTGCTGAGGGGCCGGGGCGACATCGGCGTGCTCGAGATCGGTGAGCGAGGCCAGGATCTCGTTCACCCTGGTGTGCGAGCGGCCGATCGCGAGGCTCTGGTCCTTGATCGCCGAGACGGTGGCCACCAAGCGGTCGGAGACCGTGCCCGCCTGCTGTGCCTCGCGCAGCACCGAGACGAGGTCGCCGGTCACTTCGAGCTGCGCTTCGGTGTAGCGCTCGTGCAGGGCGAGGTGCTGGTGGGCGACCTCGTCCAGGCTCGGACCGGCCGCGACGGGGACCGCGGGAGCCGGGGGTTCGGGTGCCGCGACCGGAGCTGGCGGTTCGGGGACCCGCGCCAGCGCCGACGAGACCGGCCCGGCGGCTGCGACGTGCTTAGCCGCCTCGGCGGCCTCCGCGACCGCTTCCAGCATCGTCGGCTCGCCGATCAGCCCCTCGTACAGCGCGCGCCGCGATTCCGGCACGAAGTCGCGGCCGGTGAGCTGAACGACCATGCCCTCGGCCGGAACCTCGTTGAATGGTTCCGCGTCGGCGCGGTTCACGTCGTGGATGGGTGCACCGAGGACAGCCAGGCGCAGCGCGGCCTTCTTCAACGCGACGTCGCTGTCGCCGGTCGGCCCCTGGTCGGTGGGGATCGCGACGACCTCCTCGCCGAGAGTCCGCTGGACGAGCTGGGTCAGCACACCCTTCGGGCCGAACTCGACGAACACCGTGCAGCCGTCGGCACGCATGGCTTGCAGGCCGCGCACGAACTCGACCGTTTCGAGAAGCTGTCCGGTGAGTACCTCACGGTTGTGCTCCACCGAAGCGCCGTACTCGCCGTCCGCGGAGTTCGCGTACACCGGCAGCTGCGGCTCGCCCACGAAGGTGCGGCCCACGACTTCCCGGAAGGGTTCGACAGCGTGCGCCACGTACCGCGTGTGGAACGCGCCTGCCACAGGCAGCTCACGCACCGACAGCCCCGCGTCGCGGCATGCCGACACGAACGCGGCGACGGCGGCCGTCCCGCCGCCGACCACGACCTGTTCCGGCGCGTTGTGGTTGCAGATGCCCACGTCCGGGTGTCCGGTCAGCAGTTCGGCGACCCGTTCCCGGCTCGCCTGCACCGCGGCCATCGTGCCGGGGTCCGCGTCAAGGTCTCCGGTTTCGCCGGCCATCGCGTCGCCGCGGGCCTTGGCGAGGCTGAAGAAATCCTCGTCCGCGAGCGAACCCGCGGCCCAGAGCGCGGTCAGCTCGCCGAAGCTGTGCCCCATCACGCCGGCGCACTCGAGACCTCGTTCGGCCAAGAACCGGTACTGCCCGGCCGAAAGCGCGGCGATCGCGGGCTGCGCGTGGTCGGTGCGCCGCAGCGTTTCCTCTTGCCCGGTACGGGCTTCGGGGTCGAACACCGGCGGCGGGAACACGACGTTCGCCAGGTCCGGGAACACCGCGTTGGCCTCGTCGAACGCCGCGGCGACGACGGGATTGTTCAGCACCGCGGTCAGGCCCATGTCCACGTATTGGCTGCCCTGTCCGGCGAACAACGCGCCGATCTTGAGGTCCGGCATCGCGCTTCGCCGGTAGAAAATGCCCTTGGGATGCGCGAACTCCGCGCCTGCCGACGCCAATTCCGCGACGGCCAGCTCGCGCAGCGAAGCAGCCTCTTCGTCGCTGCGCGACACGAAGCCGATCCGGGCATGGTCAGCCGGAACTCCAGCGTCGCCGTTCGGCGCGGCACCGGACCGCAACAGGTCCGCGAGCGCAGCCGGGTCGGCGGCGTGCCACAGCTGCACGCGCGCGGTGCGGTGCAGCGTCCGGATTCCGGTCCGATCCGCGGAGGCCTCCTCCAGAACAGCGTGGAAGTTGGTGCCGCCGAAGCCCATCGCGGACGCGGCGGCGCGGCGTGCCGGGCGGCGCGGGTCGCGGATCCAGGGCCGCGTCTTGGTGTTCACGTAGAACGGCGAGGCCTCGTCCAGAGCCCGGTTCGGCTTGGTCACGTTGATCGTCGGCGGCAGCACCTTGTGGTGCAGTGAAAGCGCGAGCTTCATCAGGCTCGCCGCGCCCGCGGCGCCCTTCGTGTGCCCGATCTGCGACTTCACGCTGCCGATCGCGGCGTACCCGGTCTCATCGGTCTCCGCGCGCAGCACCGCTCGCAAGGCCGTGAGCTCCGTCTGATCGCCCACGCGGGTGCCGGTCGCGTGCGCCTCGAAGAGACCGATCGACGCGGGCGAGCAGAGCGCGTCCTCGTACGCCCGGCGCAGCGCCGCCTCCTGGCCTTCGGCGCGCGGAGCGTAGATGCTCTTGAACCGCCCGTCACTGGACGAACCCATACCGCGGATGACCGCGTACACCCGGTCGCCGTCGCGTTCGGCGTCGGCGAGGCGCTTGAGCGCCAGCATGCCGATGCCCTCGCCGACGAGCGTTCCGTCGGCAGTGTCGTCGAGGGGCCGGATCTGGCCGGACTTCGAGAGAGCGCCGACCTTGCTGAAGCACAGGTACCCGAACACCGAGTTCTCGGTATCGCACCCGCCGGTGATCATCAGGTCGGACCGTCCGGACACCAGTTCGCCGATGGCCAGGTGCACGGCCGAGAGCGAACTCGCGCAGGCGGCGTCGACGGTGCAGTTCATCCCGCCGAGGTCCAGCCGGTTGGCGATCCGGCCGGCGATCACGTTGCCCAGCAGGCCCGGGAACGAGTTCTCCTCCCACGGCGCGAACGCCGCCGCGTACTTCTCCGCGATCTGCTCGGCGTCGGCCTGCGTCAGCCCGCAGCTGCGGACCACCTCCTTCAGCACCGGCGTCGACAGGCGCGCGGCGAGCGGATGCGACAGCGTCGTCGGCCCGGCCACGCCCAGCACCACGCCGGTGCGCTCGGGCCGGTACCACGGCGCGCCCACGGCGCCCGCGTCGGCGAGCACGTCGCGCGCCACGAGCAGGCTCAGCAGCTGCACGACCGTGGTGACCTCGAGCTGGTTGGGCGGCAGCCCGAACTCGGTGGTGCTGAACGGGACCTCGGGCACGAAGCCGCCGCGCCGGCAGTAGGTCTTGTCGGGAGCCGCTGGGTCCGGGTCGTAGTAGTCGTCGAGGTTCCACCGCGTAGCCGGCACCTCGGAGGTGCAGTCGGCGGCGTCGACGACGTTCTGCCAGAAGTCGCGGAAATTCCGTGCCATCGGGAACAGGCCGGAGAGGCCGACGATGGCGATCGGGTTGTCCGCGAGCCTGCGCGCGGCGAACCGGTCGTCCTCGTGCCGCTGGTGGTCGTTCACGTGCCTACCCCTGTCTCAGGTTCTCATCCGGTCAAGGCAACTGGTGTGATCGCCGTTGATCGCACGCTCCCGGCGGCGCCGGGCTGGTCAGAGCAGCGCGCAGCGCGCCTCGTCGACGAGGTCCGCCATCGCGGCTCCGATGAGTTCGTGGCCGGCCGCGCTCGGGTGCATGCCGTCCGGGCACCACATCACCGGGTCGGCGGTGACCGGCGCGTTCGCCAGGTCGAGGCAGACGAGCCCGAGTTCGGGCACGAGCCGGCCGAGATAGTCGTTGGCTTCGGCGAACCGCTGCCGCAGCACCGCGCGGGCCGCGTCGGGCAGGCCGGGAAGCCGGTCCGGGATGCGTGGCCAGTTGGTCGTGAACACGAGCCTGCCGGGGGCGGCGAGGCTCGTGTAGATCGTGCGCAGATTCCGCCGGAACCGCTCGGGGTCGTAATCGGTGACGAGGTCGTTCCCGCCGACGATCACACCCATCAGCGGCGCGGGGTTCGCCAGCGCGGCGGCCAGCTGCCGGTCCACGACGTCCTGCGTGGTAGCGCCGTACGAACCGAGGTTCAGCACCGGGCCGCGGATGCCGAGCGACTGTGCCATGTGGACGGTGAAGCCGGCGAACGAGCCGTCGGCCTGCTTCGCCGCGCCGCGGCCTTCGGCGAAGCTGTCGCCGATCACGGTCAGTTCGTGCTGAGGCAATGTCGGTCCCTTCCCCGTCAAGCCGAAGCGCCCAGGAGCTTGGCCATGCGCTCGGGAGCGAAGAACTCCTCGCCGGTCATGCCGCCGCCGATCATCGCGAAGAAATCCTTGGCGTACCTCGCGTCTCCGCCCAGCGCCCGGAAAACCGCGTGCAGTTGCGGGGTGAGTTCGAGCGTGGAGATCGAACAGGTGAACTCGAAGCTGGAGTGCGACTTCGCGTCGCGCTCGCGCTGGTACTCCGCCAGCGCGTCGGCCATCGGCACGTCGCCGGAGAGGCCGTCGTGCACTCGGTCAGCGAGCAGCTGGGCGTACTCGAACGCATCGGAGATTCCCAGCCCGGTGAGCGGGTCCTTGTGGTAGCCGGCGTCGCCGACGAGCGCCCAGCCCGGGCCGTACGACTGCCGGTAGTAGTTGTCGGGGTAACGCATCGGGTGGAACCGGTCCTCGCGCTTCCCGTGCGTGGCGAGCTCTTCGGCGAATTCGGGCACGATCGCCCGCGCGATCGCGTGGAAGTTTCCCTCGACGTCGGCGCGGAACTCCGGCATGGCCTCCGCCTTGCGCATCACGGCGACGAGCGTGCGGTCGTCGTGGGTGGGCCAGATCCCGATCTGCTCGCCCACGCCGATGCGGCTGTGGAAGTCGGTGCGCAGACCGCTGAAATAGCTGTAGTAGACGAAACATTCGGCCGGAACCTCGTGGTAGCGCTGCGCCCCCACCGCGTCGGCCACGAACGAATTGCGGCCGTCGGCGCCGATGACGATCCGAGCGTGCTCCTCTCGCACCTCCCCGTCGGCGGCGGCACCGCGGATACCCACGACCTTGCCGTCCTCGAAGATCAGTTCGCGCACGGCAAAGCCCTCGCGCACCTCAGCGCCGGCGGCCCGCGCTCCGTTGACGAGGATCTGGTCGAGCACGGTGCGGCGAGGTGCGTACGTGACGTCGATGCCGTTGATGGCGTCCGCGAACCCGGCGATCACGATGTCCCGATAGGACACCGTCATGTGCTTGATCGCCGGCACGCCGGTCGCGACGAGTTCGTCGAGCAGCCCCCACGCGGCGAGCCGGGCGAGGCCGCGCTGCTGGATGTAGTGGGTGGACACCGTGTCGCTGGGGAAGGTCGCGCGGTCCACCACCAGCACCCGGTGGCCCCGTCGCGCGAGCAGCATGCCAACCGGTGAACCAGCGCAGCGCGCGCCTATCACGATCGCGTCGTACATCAGGGTGCCTCCCAGGCGTCGCTCGAATTCCGGTGCGCGGTCACCGGCGACCACGGCGACAGTCAACCCCGGAACCGCCCTGGGGCTTGATCAGCATTCCGCCTTCCGATCACATCATTTGCGGCCCCGATTACCGACGGACAATTGTTTCCCCGGCAAGGCCGGCGAGACGGCGGCTTAATTCTCGGTTCACCTCTTCGCAGGCAGCCCGTGCGGTAATTCCGCCATGATTGCGAAAAACGGGCCCAGTACCGGAATCACCGCCGCGCAGGCGCACCTGGCGACCCTCGCCGGCGCGGCCGCGCCGGACTACGAGCAGATCCGCCGCACGATCGACACCATCGTCCCGTTCGTGAATCTCGCCGGCGTGCGGATCACCGAACTCGGGGCCGGGACCGCGGCCGCCGAGGTGCCCGCCTCCGGGCAGATGCTCAACCACCTGGGCACGGTCCACGCGGGCGCGCAGTTCCTGGCCGCCGAGGTCGCGTGCGCGGCGGCGTTCTCCGGCGCGATCGCGCCGCGGATCCTGCACGTGCGGACCTTCGTGCTGCGAGACACCCGGGCGACGTTCCTGCGCGCGGCGAACGGCCGGATCCGGGCCTACGGCACCGTGTCCGGGCCGGAACTCGACGCCGCGGTCGCGAGCCGGTCCGAGGCGCAATTCGATCTCACCGGAAAAGCATTGCTGCGCGACGACAAAGGCAACTTGGTCGCCACGATGGACTTCAATTACCTGTGTCTTCTGGCAGCGGCTTGAGGGGTCGCGAAAAGCGGTGACCGCACTCGGTCACCGCTTTCCTCGCGTCAGTTTCCGTACAGCCCAGAAATCGTCTTCTGGAATTCAGCTTCGAGCACGTGCCGGCGCAGCCGCAGCGACGCGGTTAACTGTCCGCGCTCCACCGAGAAGTCTTCCGGCAGCACCGCGAACCGGCGGATCGATTCCGCGCGGGACACCAGAGCGTTGGCTCCGTCCACCGCACCCGCGATTTCCCGCAGGAGCCGCTGGTCTCCCACCGGCACACCGTCCGAACAGTCGACGCCATGGGCCTCGGCCCACCCGGCGAGCGCGGCCGAGTCCACGGTGATCAAGGCGGTGACGAACGGTCGCCCCTCCCCCACCACCACGCAATTGCTCACCAACGGATGCAGCCGCACCCGGTCCTCCAGCGGCGCGGGCACGACGTTCTTGCCGCCGCTGGTGACGATGATCTCCTTGCGCCGCCCCGTGATGTGCAGGAACCCGTCGTCGTCGAGCAGCCCGACGTCGCCCGAGGCCAGCCACGGCGCCGGCGCCCCGGCTCGGTCGGGCCAATACCCCGGGAACAGCTGGTCGCCGCGGACAAGGATCTCGCCGTCGTCGGCGATCGCGACCGTCGTGCCGGGCACCGGCCTGCCGACCGCGCCGGGACGATTCGCGCCGGGTGCGCTCATGCTGACCGCAGACGACGCCTCGGTGAGCCCGTACGCGCCAAGCACTTCGACATCGAGTGCGGCGAAAAAGTCTGCTGTGGACGGTTCCAGCGAGGCCCCACCGGCAACGAAGTACCGCAGCCGACCGCCGACCGCGGCACGCAATTTCTCCCGCGCCGCACCGAAATCCGCTGACGCCTCCGGTTCATCCGTCTTGTGGCGCCTCGCGTGCCCGAGAGCGACGGCGGCCGCGTCCACGGCCGGGAAAGCCGCTTCGCCGACCGCCGTCCGGGCCGCCTTCCGGATTTTCTCCAGCAGGTACGGCACGCCGACCAGGAAGGTCGGGCCGAACGACGGCAGCGCGCTCAGCAGTTCCGCCGGAGTGCCGACCAAACCGGTGCGGACACCGGCCCACACGCAGCCGAACTGCGTGACCCGGCCGTACACGTGCGCGAGCGGCAGGAACAGCAAGGTCGACGCCGGTTCGCCGGACGACGGCCGGAACACCTCGTGCAGAAGCTCCACGACGTTCGCGGCGGCCGCGAGCACGTTCCGGTGGGTCAGCAGGCAGCCTTTGGGCACGCCCGTGGTGCCGCTGGTGTAGACGATCGTCGCGAGGTCGTCGGCACGCACGGCCGCCCGCCGCCGATCGACCTCCTCGTCCGCGACCTCACCCTCGGCCAGCTCGCCGAGAAGCCAGCAGTGCCCGGAAAGTCCCGCCTCGGCCACGAGCTCCCGCTGCTCCGGCGTCTCGGTGAAACCCGCGACGGGCCGCGAATCGGCGATGATGTGCCTGATTTGCTCGGCCGACGACGTCGGGTACACCGGGACGACCACGGCCCCGACGCTCAGCGCCGCGAAGTCCGCGACCGACCACTCGTAGCTGGTCCGGCCCAGGACGAGTACCCGGTCGCCGGGCTCGATCCCGGCCGACACCAAGCCATTGGCCACCTCGCGCACCTCGGTGGTGAACTCGCGGGCCGTCACGTCGAGCCAGCCGTCCGCGGTCTTGCGGCTGAACACGACGTCGTCCGGATCCCGCTCGAACACCGCGTCCGCAAGACCCTCGTCATCCGCCGGTTCGACCAGTGGCGCGACGCTGTACTCCCGCACGATGCCCTCCCGGCCGGTCACAGTGTCTCGATGAAGGTCGTGTCGTGCTCGGCCGCGCGGAACCGCGGATGATCGAGCACCTCGTGCAGGAACTCCGCGGTCGTGGCGACCCCGGCACCCCGCACTTCGACCTCGGCGAGCGCACGCCGCATCCGCGCGATCGCCGCGTCCCGATCCGGAGCCCACACGATCACCTTGGCCAGCAGCGAGTCATACAGCGCCGGCACGCGATAGCCCGGAAAGGCGTGGGTGTCGACCCGCGTAAACGGTCCGGCCGGAAGCCGGCACTCGTCGAGCAGGCCGGGCGCGGGCGCGAACTCCCGGACGGGATCTTCGGCGTTGACCCGGCATTCGATCGCCGCGCCGGTGAGCCGCACGTCGTCCTGGGTGAAGCCCAAGGGCTCACCCGACGCGACCCGCAGCTGTTCGCGCACGAGGTCCAGCCCGGTCACCGCCTCGGTCACCGGGTGCTCGACCTGCAGCCGGCAGTTGACCTCCATGAAGAAGAACCGCCGGTCCTCGTCCACGAGAAACTCGAACGTCCCGGCCCCGACGTAGCCCGCGGCCTCGGCACCGCGCACCGCCGCCGCGCCCATTTCTGCGATCAGCTCCGGCGGCAGCAGCGGCGCCGGCGACTCCTCCACGAGCTTCTGGTGCCTGCGCTGCAACGAGCAGTCGCGGGCGCCGAGGTGCACGACCGAGCCGTGCTGGTCCGCGAGCACCTGGATCTCGACGTGCCGCGCCGAGTCGAGGTATCGCTCCACGTAGAGCCTGCCGTCGCCGAACACGGCCTGCGCCGAAGCCCGCGTCTGGGTCCAGGCGCGCGGGAACTCGGCGGCCGACCGCACGACGGACATCCCCCGGCCGCCCCCGCCCGCGACGGCCTTGATGATCACCGGATACCCGATCTGCCCGGCCAATTCCGCCGCGTCCGCCGCGCCGAGCGGGTCGCGGCTGCCGGGCAGCAACGGCAGCCCCGCACCGGCCATGAGCGAGCGCGCGCTGGACTTGTCGCCCAGCTGCGCCATGACCTTCGCGGGCGGACCGACGAAAATGATCCCCTCGGCTTCGCAGATTTCGGCGAAGTCCGCGTTCTCCGACAAGAACCCGTACCCGGGATGAATCGCCTCGACGCCGCGGCCGCGCGCCGCCTCGATCACCGCGGGGATGTCGAGGTAGCTGTCCTTGGCCGCCGGGGGTCCGATTTGGACGGCTTCGTCGGCGAGCCGCACGGCCGCGGAATCGCGGTCGGCGCTCGAATGCACCACGACCGAACGGATGCCGAGTTCCGCGCACGTCCTGATCACCCGCACCGCGATCTCGCCGCGGTTGGCCACCAGCAGCGACCCGATCACGGCGCCGGATCCAGCACCAGCAGCGGCTGCCCGTGCTCGACGGGGGTCCCGTCGGACACGCGGAACTCGACGACGCGGCCCGCGCGGTCCGAGGACACCGGGATCATCAGCTTCATCGCCTCGATGATGCCGATCTGCGTGCCGGCGGCGATCACGTCGCCCTCGGTCACGAACGGCTTCGCGCCGGGTTCGGGCGCACGGTAGAAAGTTCCGACTGTCTCCGCGCACACGGACGTCGTTCCGGCCGGTTCGGCGACCGGTACCGGTGCGGCATCCGGCGAAGCGGGCTCGGTCTCGGCGACGGCAGCCACGACCGGCTCCGGCCACTCCACCTCCACCGCCACGCCGTGCGCGCTCACCCGGACGGTGGCCGGGTGTCGCGGCGACTCCGCGCACAGCGCGAGCACCTGTTCGCGCAGGACGGTCACCACCTGGTCTGTTCCTTCAGCAACGGGCGCGCTCGCGTTCACGTCGGTAGTCACCGGGCCCTCTCCGAGTTGTCCGTCCTGGTGGGGTGCGGCGCGTCGTCGAGCAGCACTGAGCCGTCCGAGCCGAAGGCGCGGAACCGCGCGCGACGGCGAGTCACGAGATTCATCTGGTCCAAGGGCACGAGCTCCGCCAGGCTCTCCGCCAGCGCCGCGCGCAACGCGGCAGCCGCCCGCACGTGGTCGGTGCCCGCACCGCCGTCGGGTTCGGGGATCACCCCGTCGATCACGCCCTGGCTCAGCAGCGAGCGGGCGTCCACGCGCAACGCCTCGGCGGCGGCCGGCGCGGCCGCCGGGTCTTTCCAGAGGATCGCGGCACAGCCTTCGGCGCTGATCACCGAGTACACCGCGTTTTCGCACATCAGCACCCGGTCGGCAAACGCCAGCGCGAGCGCGCCGCCGCTGCCGCCCTCGCCGGTCACCACGGCGACGACGGGCACGGGAAGCCCGGCCATCAGCTTGAGGTTCTCCGCGATGGCGACCGCCTGCCCGCGCCGCTCGGCCTCGATGCCGGGATACGCGCCCGCGGTGTCGATCAGGGTGACGACCGGAAGGCCCAGCTTTGCGGCGAGCCGCATGACGCGCGCGGCCTTGCGGTAACCGGCCGGGCTCGGCATGCCGTAGGTGCGGCGGGCGAGTTCGTCGGCCGTATGGCCTTTCTGCGTGCCGATGAGCACGATCGGCTGACCCTCGAACCGGCCGAGACCGGCGACCAGGGCCGGGTCGTCCTCCGACATCCGGTCGCCGTGCAGTTCGTGGAAGTCCTCCAGCAGCAGCGCCGCGTAGTCGAGCGTCGTGGGGCGGTCGAGCTTGCGCGCCGCCCGCACGCATTCCCATGCCGAGCGTTCCGGCAGCTGCCGGGCGTCGGTGATCATCGAGTCCGGCCGCGACGCCTCGGGGTGCGCCCCGTCCGGCCGGCGGGTCGCGATCGCCAGCAGCCGGCCGAGCGTCGCCCGCAGTGCGGCGCGCGGGCGGATCAGGTCCACGATCCCGTGCTCCAGCAGGAATTCCGCGGTCTGGAACCCCTCGGGGAGAGTCTGCTTGATGGTCTGCTCGATCACCCGCGGCCCGGCGAACCCGAGCCGGGCGGCCGGTTCCGCCACGATCAGATCGGTCGATGTGGCGAACGAAGCGGCGACGCCGCCGAAGGTCGGGTCGGTGATCAGCGAAACGGTGAGCAGACCGGCTTCGTCCAGCTGCCCGAGCGCCTGGCTGGTCTTGGCCATCTGCATCAGCGACAGCACGCCTTCCTGCATGCGCGCCCCGCCGGAGGCGGTGACGATCAGCAGCGGCGTCCGCTCGGCGAGCGCGACCTCGCACGCGCCGGTGATCGCTTCGCCGACCGCGGAGCCGAGGCTCCCGCCGAGGAAGCGGAAATCCATTGCGGCCACGACCACCGGGTTGCCTTCGATCCGGCCGCGAGCGCACAGCACCGCCTCGACGAGGCCGGTACGCGCGCGGGCGTCGGCGAGTCGTTCGACATAGGGCCGGGTGTCGGAGAAGTCCAGCGGATCGGTGTCGGACACCACGAGCTCCAGCGGCTGGGCCGAACCCGGGTCGAGCAGCGAATCGAGCCGCTGCGCCGCGGTCAGCGGCGCGTGCCGCCCGCATTCCGGGCAGACCCGCCCGGAGCGGGCGAATCGCTTGCCGTACAAGATTTTTCCGCAGCGGCCGCAGACCAGCCACGCACTGTCGACCTCTTGGGTCGCGGTCATCTCGTCGCCTCCCCCAGCGGAACTGGGACGTAGGTGGTGCAGCGCGCCGGCAGGCGGACCCCGGCGGCGCGCAGCTGGCTCACGCGGGCCGAGAACGCGGCTCCGCGCATGATCTGGGCCGCGAGCTCGGCCACGTGCCGGTGTCCCGGCGCGGCGAGGTAGGTGCCGCTGGCCCATTCGTTGAACGCGCCCATCGCCGGTCCGCACCAGATCTGATAGTCGGCCGCGCGGCCGGGCGCCGCGCTCATGCTCCAGCCCGAGGACCGCCCGAGGTACCAGCGGAAAACCAGCGCCATGCGCCGCTTCGGATTGCCCTCGGCGCGCTCCAGCTGCGCCGGGTCGCGTTCGGAGAAGTAGCGCACGCAGTCGTCCCACACCTCGTCGAACGAACGCTGGAAGACCTTCCGCTCCAGGTCCGCGCGCTCGGCCGCGGGGATCGCGTCCAGGCCGGCGCAGGAGCGGTAAGTGTCGTAGAGCCGCCGCGCGCGGGCCGGGAACATCGTGCCGCGCTTGAGGACCTGCACGTCGACCCCGAGTTCGAACATGTCCGACGACGGGGCCATCTCCGTGTCGGCCGCACCGGCCGCCGCGAGAAGCTTCTTGACGGCGTCGGACTGGTCGGCCTCGACCGAGGACTGGTTGATCGACCCGGTGACCACGTACGCCGCGCCCATGGCGAACGCGGCCGACGCCGCGGCGGGCGTGCCGATCCCGCCGGCCGCGCCGATCCGGACCGGGACCGCGTACGCCTGCTCCCTACTGATGCGGTCGCGCTGGGCGATCAGCGCGGGCAGCAGCACGACCAGCGGGCGGCGGTCGGTGTGCCCTCCCGAGTCGGCCTCGGCGGTGATGTCGTCGGCCATCGGGACCGCGGCGGCCCAGCGAGCCTGGTCCGCGGTGATCGCGCCGGCCTCGTGCAGCGCCCGCACCAGGCTCTCCGGAGCGGGCCGCAGGAATTTCTCGGCTACCTCGGCGCGGGAAACCTTCGCGATGACCCGGTTGCGGGCCACGATCCGGCCGTCGGCGGCGCGGTCGAGCCCGGCCACCCGGTACCGCACGACCTCGGGCGTGAGGTCGAGGAACGCGGACGCTTCGACGCAGCGGACCTCGTGCCGCAGGCAGGCGTCCACGGTCGCCCGCTCCAGCGCGGGCTCGCTCGGGCTGTGAATCAGGTTGCAGGCGAACGGCCGCCCCGGCGCCTCGCGGCGGATCGCGGCGAGCGCTTCGCCGAGCTTCGCGGGCACCACGCCCGCGGCGCCGAACGACGCCAAGAATCCGGCGCGGGCCATCGCGGCGACCAGCCGGGCCGACGCGATTCCGTTGGCCATCGCGCCCGCGTGGTAGGCGTGCCCGACTCCGTGCGCTTTGCGGAACTCCGGGTCTCCCAGCGATTCCGGTCGCATCGCCGGCGCCGCGGCGAGCACCTCGGCCCGGCGGGCGGCCGCAGCGTCGCGGGTGAGCGCGACTCCGTGCTCGTCGCGCGTCACGAACACCGGCGAATCCACTGTGGACAGTTGGTGGTAGATCGATTCCTGGTCCCTGGCCGCATCCGGCAAGGCTGTTGTGCTCACACCGCGATTCTTCGGCCGCGCCGGACGCCGGTCAACGCGGTCCGGCCGGAACTCATGACCTGATTGACTTGCGTAATGGCGGACTGGAAAACGGTCCCGCGGCGTCGAGGCATTCGAGAAACGAATCGCGCACCCGGTCGTCCTCGTCGTCGCGCCACACGACGTACAGGTCGACGGTGGGAACCGGGTCGTAAAGCGGAATCGCGACCGTCCGCGCGCCGCCCGCGACCGCGCCCGCGAGCATCGCGCGCGAAATCGACGCGAAACCGACGAGCGATCTCGCGGTCACCAGGATTTCCGTCGTGGCGGGGTGATCGATCTCGTGGACCACGTCCAGTCCGATGCCCGCCTCGTCGGCGGCGCCCACGATCGCGTCGTACATCGCCGGGCACAGGTCGCGTTCGAACAGCACGCACGGCTGCCCGGCCAGTTCGGCGAACGGCACGCCGGGCCGCCCGGCCCACTTGTGGCGCTGCCGCACGACCGCCACGATCGACTGCCGCATCAGCCGGCGGTACCGGAACTTCGCCGTGGCCGGGCGCCCGTAGACGAGCGCCACGTCGATCTCGCCGTTTTCGAGCGCGCGCAGCTGCGGGCCGGTGCGCTTCTCCTCCAGCACCACGGAGACTTCGGGGAAGCCGGCCTGCATCTTCTCCAGCACCGGCGGCAGCACGTGCTGGGCCGCCGGGAAGTTGTAGCCGACGCGGATCGTGCCCGACCGCCCGGCCGCGGCTTCCCGCGCCGAGCGCCGGGCGATGTCCACCTGCCGCACCAGCTCCCGCGCCTCGACCTCGAACGCCGCGCCGGCGCGCGTCAGCCGCACTTCGTGGGTGGTCCGCGCGACCAGCTCGACGCCGAGGGTGCGTTCCAGGCGCTGCAGCTGCTGGCTCAGCGAGGGCTGGGTGAGGTGCAGTTTCGCGGCGGCGCGGCCGAAGTGCAGTTCGTCCGCGATCGCCAGGAAGGCCAGCACATGCCGGTACTCCACCGCCACCACCTCCGCCCGCACGGCGCGGTCCATAGTCGTCCGCCAAGGCGAACGAGCCGTGAACCGCACGGGCGTTTGTGGCCTATGTCACCCGGGAACCTTGCCCGAGGTCATCCACGCGGCGACCGCCGGGCCGACCAGGTCGCTGTCCTTCACCCAGGAGGCGTGGCCGAGGTGCTTGAGCCCCGACGATCCGTCGATGTGCCAGCGCGCCAGTTTCGCCGCGGGCATCCGCTCGCACAGGAACCGCACCGTCGGCTCGGGGCCGAGGGGGTCGTTGTCGAGCGAGACGGCGAGCACGGGCAGGGCGAGCCCGGCGAGCAACCGGTCGTAGTCGCGGGCGCTGCCGCGGGGCCGATAGCGGCCGGTGCGGGCGTGGCGCACCCAGTCGGCCATCACCCCGCCGGTCATCGGGCCGATCCCGCCGCCGCCGGGCCAGTTTCCCCGCACCCGGCACACGAGTCCGACCCACTGCGTGGTGGCGAGGATCGGCAGCCGCCGCTGCGCCGGGAACGAGCGCCAGTAGACGGACCCAGTGCCGATGGTGGTCACACTCGCGACGCCTTCGGGTTCGGCCGCGGCGTAAAGCAACGCCAGCTGCCCGCCGACGCTGTGCCCGAACAAGTGCAGTGGTGCCTGCGGGAAGCGGGCGCGGAGGGTCGCGGCGACCGCGGGCAGGTCCACCTCCAGCAGTTCGCGGTAGCCGAAACCGGGGCCCTCGCCCAGCTTCGGCGTGCTGTCGCCCTGCGCGCGCAGATCGGCGACCGTCGCGGTGAGTCCCGCGGCGTGGAAGGCCTTCAGCAGCGGCAGGTAGAACTTCGCCTTGATCGCCATCGCCGGAAGCACCAGCACCACCGGTGCGGCCGGATCGGGGTGCGGCAGCAGGCGCAGGGCCAGCCGGGCGCCGTCCGGCGTGTCGACCATGCTCTCCTCGAGCCCGGCGGGAGCTTCGGCAGCCATCACGCCTCCGGTACGAGGGTGCAGACGTAGTCGAGCTGGACCTTGCCGACCAGCGTGCCCGCTTCGTCGTACAGCAGGGCTCGGCCGTCGACGTCCAGCCGCTGCTCGCCCTTGGCCGCGAGCAGCGTCTCGACGTCGTCGCGGTCGATGGTGCCGACCGCGTGGACGCGGCCCGTCGCGGGCTTGCGGAACGCGATCCGCGAATCGCGCAGCACGAACGAGCCGATCGCGCCCAGGCGCGTCGCCATCGCTCCCACGAACGCGCAAGCGCCCGCGACGTCGGCGGCGAGGAACAAGGCTCCGGCGTGGACGGTGCGCAAGTGGTTGCCCAGATGCGGTTCGTCGGGGATCTCGACGACCGCGCGGTCCGGGCCGAGCTGCGAGACCTCGACCCCGGCGTGCGCGCCGAACGGGATGAGACCGCTGACGATGCGCTGCAGGAGGGCGTAATCCGGGTTGTCCTGGTCGATCGCGGCGAACACGGCTCCGAAGCCCGAGGGGGCCTTCAGCTCAGTTGTCATGGCCCCAGTCCCGCACGATTCGCCGCGCGAGTGGCGCGCCATAACCAAAACCAATCGGGCGAACGCACTCCGGTCTCACCGCTCCGGACGCCCGCGCTCCGCGCTTAGCCTCGGCCTGTGTCCGCTGAAGAACTCACGCCGCGCGCACCGGACGCGGCGGTGGAAGACGTGGAATCGACCGAGTCCGGCGGGCCCGAACGCCCGGGTCCCCGCCGGAAGGTGCTGAGCAGCCCGTACCTGCACAAGCTGCAGCGCCGCCACTTCCTGCTGTTCGACATCCTGCCGATCGTCGGCACCGCCGGCGCGTTCGCGTTCCTCGCCGTGCATCCGCTCCGGATCAGCGACGTCGTGCTGCTGTTCGCGATGTGGCTGCTGACCGGTCTCGCGATCACAGTCGGCTACCACCGGCTGTTCACCCATCGCACGTTCAAGGCGACCCGGTCGGTGACCGTCGTGCTCGCTGTGCTCGGCTCGATGGCCGGGCAGGGCTCAGTGATCTCGTGGGTCGCGTTGCACCGCCGTCACCACGAGTGCAGCGACCGCGAAGGCGACCCCCATTCGCCGAACCTCTCCGGCAGCGGGCTCGCCGGCCGGCTCAAAGGGCTCGCGCACTCGCATTTCCTGTGGATGCGCCGCCACGAGTACCCCAACATCGTCCACTACGCGCCGGACCTGCTGAAGAACCAGCCGCTCGTGCGGGTCGCGCGCCTCTACTACTACTGGGTCGTGCTGGGGCTGCTGCTCCCCGCGCTGATCGGCGGCCTCGTGACGATGAGCTGGACCGGCGCGGCGAGCGGCCTGCTGTGGGGCGGGTTCGTGCGGATCTTCCTGCTGGAGCACATCGTCTGGGCGATCAACTCGTTCCTGCACATGTTCGGCACCCGGCCCTACGTTTCCCGCGAGAACAGCCGCAACGGCGGCGTCTTCGCCCTGATCACCCTCGGCGAGGCCTGGCACAACAACCACCACGCCTTCCCGGACTCGCCGTCGTTCGGCCTCGACTGGTACCGGCTCGACCCCGGGTTCTGGCTGATCCGGCTGCTGGCCGCGGCCGGCCTCGCCTGGGACCTGAAACTGCCCGACGAAGACCGCCGCGCGGCCAAGCGGATTCCCGTGTCCGCCGCGACCCGAGCATGAGGACGACCGACATGGACCACAGCGAAGACGCGATCCTGCGGTTCTGCCGCGGTTACGTGGCCGACCTGCTGGAGATCGCCGTGGATTCGGTGGACCCCGACGCCGATTTCGACCGGCTCGGCATCGACTCCGCCATCGCCGTCGCATTGCTGACCGAGGTCGAGGAGCACTACGACGTGGACCTTCCGCCCGAAACGCTGTTCGAGAACCCGACTCTGCGCGCGGTCGCCGCTTACTTGCACGACCAGCTGCGCCAGCGCGTCGCGCCGTGAACGCCCCGACGGCACAACGAGCGGCCGGCGCGATCAGCCACCACTACGACGTCGGCAACGAGTTCTTCGCGCTGTGGCTCGACGAGTCGCTCACGTATTCCTGCGCGCTGCGGAAAACCGAGGACGACTCGCTCGAAGAAGCGCAGGAACACAAACTCGCCTACCACCTGGACGCGATCGGCGCGGCCGGAGCCGGCAGCGTGCTCGACATCGGCTGCGGCTGGGGTTCGATCCTGCAGCGGCTCACCGAAACACATCACGTGCCGCGCGCCGTCGGCCTCACGCTGTCCCGGCGACAAGCGGAGTTCATCGCCTCCCGCGAGTATCCGGGTGCGGAGGTGCTGCGGGAAAGCTGGACTGATTACGAGCCGGAGAGCCGGTTCGACGGGATTGTGTCGATCGGCGCGTTCGAGCATTTCGCCCTTCCCGACGATCCTCCGGCGGAGAAGATCCGCGTCTACCGGCACTTCTTCCGCCGCTGCCGCGACTGGCTCGCGCCCGGCGGGGTGCTGTCGCTGCAGACCATCGCCTACGCCAACATGTCTCGCCAGGACGCGAGCGAGTTCATGCAGCGGGACATCTTCCCCGACGCCGACCTCCCGACGTTCGCGGAAATCACCGCCGCGGCCGAAGGCCTGTTCGAACTCCGCTCGATGCACAACGGCCGGCTGGACTACGCGTGGACGTGCGGGCAGTGGGCGAAGCGGCTGCGGGCCCGCCGCGACGAGGCCGTCGCACTCGTCGGACCCGACGTCGTCGCGCGCTACGAGCGCTACCTCAAGCTGTCGGCGCTCGGCTTCCGCATGGGGAAGATCGGGCTGCTCCGGCTCGTGCTCGCCCCCTACGGCGACGGGCATTTCACGCGATGAGCACGGCGATCCGGTTCAACCCGCTGGGCGCGGACTTCCGCGCGGACCCGTACCCGCAGTACCGGCTGCTGCGCGAAACCCGGCCGGTGCACAAAACCCTCGGCATGTGGGTGCTCACTCGGCATGCCGACGTGCGGGCCGTGCTGCGTGATCGCACGTTCAGCGCGGACCTCATCCCGCAGCTGGTGCGCAAGCAGGCCGGGCGGGTGTCCGGGCGCGATGTCGGGCGGATTGAACGCCTGGGACGCAAATCGCTGGTGTTCACCGACAATCCCGACCACGCACGCCTGCGCGGCCTGGTGAACCGGGTTTTCACCGCCCAGGCAGTGGCGGCACTGCGTCCGTCTGCCGAGAAGATCGCCGGGGAATTGCTCGACCGGGCGCTGGCCTCCGGCGGCATGGACGCCATCGCCGAGTTCGCCGCGCCGCTGCCGGTCGCCGTGCTGTCGGAGTGGATGGCACTGCCGCTCTCGCTGCGCGAGCACGTCGGGCACTGGACGCACGACATCCGATTCCTGCTCGAACCCGGCCTCATGCGCGGCGACGACTTCGCGCACGTGTGCGATGTCGTCGAGAACTTCGTGGCAGCGCTGACGGAAGTTCTCGCCGCTCGCCGCGCACATCCGGGCGACGACCTCGTCAGCCGCCTCCTCGCCGCCGAAACCGGCGGCGGCGACCGGCTGGCCGACGAGGAGGTCGTCTTCGTCTGCATGATGTGCTTCGTCGCGGGCAACGAGACCACGAAGTCGCTGATCGGCAACGGTTTGCTGGCCCTGCTGCAGCACCCCGGCGAGACGGAACGGCTGCGTGCCCGGCCGGAACTCGTGCCCGCGGCCGTGCAGGAAATGCTCCGCTACGACTGCCCGCTCCAGCTCACCAAACGCCTCGCCACGCACGACGTCGAGATCGGCGGGCAGCTCGTGCGCGAGGGCGACCAGGTGCTGCTGTGCCTCGGCGCGGCCAATCGCGATCCGGAGGTCTTTCCGCGGCCGGACGAGTTCGACGTGACCCGCGACGCCCATGGCCACCTCGCGTTCGGCCACGGCATGCACGGCTGCCTCGGCGGTCTGCTCGCCGAATTGCAAGCCGAAGTCGCGTTCGAACAACTGCTGCGGCGCGCCGGTCGCCTGGAACCCGATGCCTCCGTCGTCGAGTACCAGGACCACAGCTACATCGTCCGTGGGCCGCGAAAGCTGCCGGTGTCCTTCGGGGCCAGCGCATGACCGCGATCGCGAACCCGCCCTGGCTCCGATGGTCCGGCACGCCGACGAACCCGCTCCTGCTGTGCCTTCCGCACGCCGGAGCCGGTGCCGCGTCGTTTGCCCGCTGGCCGGAGCTGCTCGGCCCGGGCATCACGACCGTCCGCGTCCAGCTGCCCGGACGCGAGGACGCCGCCGCCCGGCCGCCGGTGCGCCGGCTCGACGAGGCCGTCGGCGGACTGCTCCCCCAGGTCGTCGCCCTCGGCACCAGCCCGCTCGCGCTCTACGGGCACAGCATGGGCGCGTTGCTCGCATTCGAACTCGCCCGCGCGCTCTCGACCGCGGGCCGGGCACCAGCGCACCTGTTCGTCTCCGGCCGCCGGGCACCGCACCTAGCGGCGCGCAAACCGCCGATCCACCGGCTGCCCGAGACCGAATTCGCCGAGGCTCTCGCGGACCTCGGCATGCTGAACGCGCCTCAGGCCAGCGCGGCGTTCCGCCGCTACGCTTTTCCGCTCATCCGCGCGGACCTCGCCCTGTCGGAGGACTACACGCACGAGCCCGAACCACTGCTCTCGTGTCCGGTCACCGTTTTCGCCGGAACCGAGGACCCGATCGTCGACGCTGACCAGGTCGCAGCGTGGCAGGCCGTCACCACCGGACCGTTCGCGACCCATGCGTTCTCCGGCGGCCATTTCTTCCACCAGCACCACCGGGCCGCCATCGCGGCCCGGATCACCGAGGCACTGGAGCGATGATGCTGCTGCCCGAAATCCTGCGCGGCCGGGCCGCCGGGGAACCGGACCGGCGCGCCTACGTATTCGTCAACGAGAACGGCGACGAGACGGCGGAACTGAGCTACGCGGCATTGCACCGGCGCGCGCTCGCCGTCGCCGCGGAGCTGAGCCGGGTCTGCGCACCCGGCGACCGCGCACTCCTGATGTTCCCGCAGTGCCTCGACTTCATCGTCGCCTACTTCGGCTGCCTCTACGCGGGGGTCATCGCCGTGCCAGTGAACCCGCCGCGGCGCAACCGGGTGCAGGACGCCACGCGCAGCATTGTCCAGGACTGCGAACCCGCTGCCGTGCTCACGCTCTCGGGACTCGCGCCGCTGAAGTCCGATGTGGACAGTCTGGTGGGCGGGCTCGCGTGGCTCGCCGTCGACGAGCTCCCGGACGCGGACTTCACGCCGGTCGAAGCCAGCGCGGACACGCTGGCGTTCCTGCAGTACACGTCCGGCTCGACCTCGGCGCCCAAGGGCGTCATGGTCTCCCACGGCAACCTTGTGGCCAACGAGGACATGATCCGCCACGGATTCGGCCACGATGCGGAGTCCACTGTGGTCGGCTGGGCCCCGTTCTTCCACGACCAGGGTCTCATCGGCAATGTGCTGCAGCCGCTGTACGTCGGCGCGACCGCCATTCTCCTGTCGCCCAGCGCGTTCATCCGCCGACCCGCTCTGTGGCTTTCGACGATCTCCCGCTACCGCGCCCACACGAGCGGCGGCCCGAACTTCGCCTACGACGCGTGCGTCGCGCAAGCTGAACGCTCCGGCGTGCCGGAGGGCCTCGACCTGTCCAGCTGGCGAGTCGCGTTCAACGGAGCCGAGCCGATCCGGCCCGAGACGCTGCGGCGGTTCTCGGAGACCTTCGCTCCGGCCGGGTTCCGGGCTTCGAGGTTCTACCCGTGTTACGGGCTGGCCGAGGCGACGCTGATCGTGACCGGCAGTCGCAAGGACCGCGGCCCGCGCACGGTGACCGCCGACGTCGAAGACCTCGCGAACGGCAAGCTCACCGCGCGACCCGGCGGACGCGAGCTGGCCGGCGCCGGCGCCGTGCTGCCCGGAGCGGACGTTCGGATCGTCGACCCGGAGACGCGGATCCCCTGCCAGCCCGGGGAAATCGGCGAGATCTGGGTGGCGGGCGACCACGTGGCCCAGGGCTACTGGAAGCAACCGGAGGCCACGGACGAGACGTTCCGCGCGCGCTGTGCCGGTTCCGACCGCGACTTCCTCCGCACCGGCGACCTCGGCGTCCTGGCCGAGGGCGAGCTCTACGTCGCGGGCCGCCGCAAAGACCTGATCATCCTGCGCGGCCGCAACCACTACCCGCACGACCTCGAGCGCACCGCCGAAACAGCGCATCCGGCCGTGCGCCGCGGGTCGGTCGCCGCGTTCGCCGTGCCCGGCGCGGAAACCGAGAAGCTCGTGCTCGTCGCCGAGATCCAGCGCGACCACCGCCATGACGCGCGCCCGGCCGACGTGACCGGCGCGATCCGGGCCGCCGTCGTCGCCGAGCACGACCTCGCCCTCGGCGACCTCGTGCTCGTCCGGCACGGCCAGCTCGAGAAGACGAGCAGCGGCAAGATCAGACGCGCCGCCGCCAGAACCCGTTACCTCGCACGCGCTTTCACCCGATGGCCGCAGGATTCCGAAAGGACGCAACCGGTGACCGCACCCAACCCCGACTTCGCCCAGGCCGTGACCGACGTGGTGCTGAGCATGCCCGCCGCGAAACACCTCGGCTTCTCCTTCGGCCGCATCGAACCCGGCACGGCCGAGATCATTCAGCCGTGGCGCGAGGAACTGTCCCAGCACAGCGGGTTCTTCCAGGGCGGCGTGCTCGGCTCGCTCGCCGACTTCGCCGCCGGATCCGCTGCCGGAACTCTGCTGCCCGCCGGATGGGTCAACATGACGGTGGACTACACGGTGAAGCTCCTCGCGCCCGCGAAAGGCGAGAAAGTGATCGCACGCGGCCGGACCGTCAAAGCCGGCCACACCACGACCGTCGCCGCGGCAGAGCTCTATTCCGTGACCGATGGCGAAGAAACGTTGTGCGCCACAGCTTTGGTGACCATGCGCAACATCAAGCTCCCGCAGGACTGAGCGGTGACGGGCAGCGCGTACGTGTTCGACCTGTTCGCCGACGGGTTTGCCGAGAATCCCTACCCACACTACGCCGAGCTACGCGAAACCGCGCCCGCGCACGAGCACCCGCTCGGGTTCTGGCTGCTCTCGCGCTACGACGACGTGGCACGGCTGCAGCGCGACAGCCACTCCGTCGACGAGCAGCACCTCTCCCGCCTGCCGAGCTGGAAAAGCGACTCCGGCACGCTCGGCAAGGAGAACCGGATGATGCGCGGGCTCGCGTTGCTGGACCGCGACCCGCCCGACCACACCCGGCTGCGCCGCCTCGTCTCGCAGGCGTTCACGCGACGCGCGGTCGAGGCACTCGAACCGAGGATCATCGAACTGGTCGACGAAGCGCTCGACCGGATCTCCGAGGCGGGCGCGGCGGACGTGGTCGCTGAGCTCGCGTTCCCGCTGCCGTTCACGGTGATCTCCGAGCTCCTCGGCATCCCACGAGTCGAACACGACCGGCTGCGCGACCTCACCGGAACCCTTGCCCTCGGCCTGGAACCGCTGGCCTCGCCGGACCTGCAAAGCCGCACGCGCGGAGCCAGCCGCGAACTCGAAGCCATGGTCGCCGACCTCGTGGACTGGAAACGCGGCCGCCGCGACGACGACCTGCTCGCCGCCTTGCTGGCGGCCGAACACGACGGCGACGTGCTGAGCCGGGACGAACTCGTCGCCCAGGTCGCGTTCCTTTACGTCGCGGGCCACGAAACCACCGTCAACCTGATCGCGGGCGGAATCCTCGCGCTGCTGCGCCACCCCGAGCAGTACGCCCTGCTGCGCGCCGAACCCGCGCTCGCCGTCAACGCCGTCGAAGAGCTCGTCCGCTACGACACCCCCGTGCAGCTCATGCGACGCATCACCCGGGAACCGGTTTCGGTGCGGGGCTCGGTGATCCCCGCCGGCAGCTGGGTCGTCGCGTGCCTCGCCGCGGCCAACCGAGACCCGGAATTCTGGGGAGCCGACGCCGACGAACTGCGCCTCGATCGCGACAACGCGCACCGCAACGTCTCCTTCGGCGCTGGCGTGCACCACTGCGTTGGAGCCGCGCTCGCCCGGCTCGAAGCCCGGATCGCCTTCGAACGGTTCACCCAGCGGTTCGCCGCACCCGAACTCCAAGGGGTGCGGTGGAACGGCCGGATCAATGTCCGTGGCCCGGCTTCGCTGCCGATCGCGGTGCCCTAGGAGCGCAACATGCCGACCATTGAGCGCGACGGCGCCACCGTCGCCTACACCGACACTGCCACGCCGGACGCCCCGGTGATCGTCTTCGGGCACGGCCTGCTCTTCAGCGGCTGGATGTTCCATCCCCAGATCGCGGCCCTGCGCGACCGGTACCGCTGCGTGACGATCGACTGGCGCGGCCAAGGCGAAAGCCCGCCCGCGCCCGGCGGCTACGACATGGACACGCTGACCGCCGACGCCGTCGCTCTGATCCGCGAACTCGGCGTCGCGCCGGTGCACTGGGTCGGGTTGTCGATGGGCGGCTTCGTCGGGCTGCGGCTCGCCGCACGGCATCCCGAACTGCTGCGGTCCCTCGTGCTGCTCGACACCAGCGCACGCGGCGAAGAAGCGGAGAAGTCGCGGCGAAACCGGCTCCTCGCTCGCGTGCAGCAGGTGGCAGGCATCAAAGCCGTGCTGGGCAAGGTGAAACCGATCCTGTTCGGCCCGGCGTTCCTCGCCGATCCGGCCGCGCGGCCGGTGCTCGACGAATGGGTCCGCCGCCTCGTCCGGGTCGACCGGTCCGGTCTGCGCCAAGCCGTCCTCGGAGTGAGCGAACGCGCGCCGGTCACCGCCGAACTAGAAGCGATCACCGCGAAAACCCTCGTCGTGGTCGGCGCCGACGACACCGCCACCCCTCCCGCCGAGGCCGAGGAACTGGCCGCCGGCATCCCGAACACCACACTGCGCGTGCTGGCGGATTGCGGGCATACCAGCACTCTCGAACAGCCCGCCGCCGTCACCGGCCTGCTCGAAGAGTTTCTCGCCTGACCTCAGGCGATCCGGGCCTCGGGACGCGCCGGGGCCCGGAACGGACCGGCCTCCTCGAGACAATCGAGAAACGCCGACCGCGCCGGGTGCGCTTCGTCGCCGTCACGCCACACCGCGTACAGGTCGATTGTCGGAACCGGGTCGTAGAGCTGCACCCACGCCGGTCGCATGCCGCCCGCCGTGGCCCCGCCGAAGAGCCCCCGCGACACCGACGCGAACCCGATCAGCGGCTTGACCGACACGAGAACCCCGGTCGCGACCGGGTCGTCGACGACCTGGGCCACGGTCAGCCGGACCCCGGCCTGCTCGGCCGCCGTCGTGATCGCGTCGTACATCGCCGGGCACTTGTCGCGGGTGAAGAGAATGCACGCCTGACGGCCCACCTCCGCGAACGGGACCCCCGGTCTGCCCGCCCACCGGTGCCGCTGCCCCACGACCGCGACCATCGGCAGACTCATCAGGTGCCGGTGCCGGAACTCGCTCGTCACCGGATGCCCGTAGACGAGCGCGACGTCCAGCTCACTGCCGGCCAGGGCGGCCAGCTGCGCGCCCGTGCGCTTCTCCTCGAGCCGCACGGTCAGGCCGGGATGTTCCCGGTGCATCCGCGCCATCGTCGGAGGAAGAACATGCTGCCCGGCGGGGAAGTTGTACCCGACCCGGACCGTGCCAGTGCGCCCGGCCGCGGCCTCGCGCGCCGAATACGCCGCTTTGTCCGCCTGCGCCATGATCGCGCGCGCCTCGATCTCGAACGCCCGGCCCGCCGACGTCAACCGGACTTCGTGCGACGTCCGGTCGACGAGCTGGACGTCGAGCGTGCGCTCCAGCCGCTGCAACTGCTGGCTCAGCGACGGCTGCGTACGGTGCAACCTCGCCGCGGCCCGTCCGAAGTGCAGCTCCTCGGCGACCGCGAGAAAACCCTCCAGATGTCTGAACTCCACGCTCCACACCTCCGCCCAGTTGTGTCGGTCAGCCTCGTCCAGTACCAAGAACAGCCGGTGAACCTGCGTTGCAGGCAGCGAGTCGCCCCGATTAGATGCTGGTGCGGCGGCTCGCGCGGGAAAGGTGAAACGGCTTGCCCGAGCCGCCGCCCTTCCCGCCTGATGAGGGCCGTGCATCTCGCAGCGTGCTGTCCTCGAATTGCTGCCGCTCGGGTCAGCGCGGCCGCGTCGGCGAGGACGTCCGGCAAGTTCGTCCGCGGAACCGAGCGATCGGTCCGTGCGCGGAGGGCGTCACTCGCTTGAACGGCTGCCGGAACACGCCCAGCGACCCAGCACGACACGCTCCAGCGACTCCGCGGCATCGACGCTTGCCGAATGTCATTCGATCTAGCGAGGATATTCGCGATTGTTCATGATCCAATTCGTCGTCGATCAGTCTCGTTCGACCCTCAATTTCGCCCTTGAATCGCATTTATTTCAACGTTCAGGGACATCGGCCGCACCACACTGGAACCTGGTGACCGTTCAAGCACTGCCCATCTCCTGAGCAGGTCGCCCAGCCGCAGCGGGCTCGCCACGGCTCGACGCCGACGTCGTCCACCCGTGCAACCGCCATGCTGGCCACTCACCGACGGCGGCGTGGTTCATCCGGCCACGGGCGGCGGCGTGAATCCGCCGATGACCTCGGCGGCCAGTTCGGCGAACGTGATCGCGGTGTCGTCCTCGTGGCGGGGGCCGAGGATCTGCACGCCGACCGGCAGCCCTCCCGGTGCGCGGCCGACCGGGGCGCTGAGCGCGGGCAGACCGGCCAGGGAGGCGTGCGCGATCCAGAACCCCAGTTCGCGATAGGGCCGCTCGTCGTCCGGACCGAGGTGCGGAAAGGCCGTGGTGCAGGTGGCCGGGCAGAGCAGGACGTCGACCTCGGAGAAATACCGGTCCCACGCGGCGCGCGCCGCCATCCGCCGGTCGTGCTGCTCCACCACCGCCGGCAGCCCGGCGAAATCCGGGTCCCCGCCGTGGAAGGCGAAGAATTGCCGCACCTGGAATCCGAAAGACTCGGCCTGGCCGACCGGGTCGATCCCGTCCGGCCAGCCTTCCACGATCGTCGCGCCCGCCGCGCCCAGGGCGTCCACGGCGTCCGACAACACGGCGCCCACATCGGAGGCGACGGCGGCAGCCGGATGGTCGAGCACCACCCCGACCCGGAAGTCGGTCAACCGGGCATGACGCGGGGGCGCCAGGTGCCAGGTGTAGGCCTTGGCGTCCGGACCGTTCGGCCCGGCGGTGACGCGCAGCGCGGTCCGCAGGTCAGCGGCCGAACGAGCCAGCGGCCCGATCGAGGACAGGAAGGCCATGTCAGTGGACCCGGCGGGCGGGCCCGGCGGCTGGAACCCCTCCAGCGGGACCGTGCCGGCAGTAGGTTTCAGCCCGTACACCCCGCAGAAGCTGGCCGGGATCCGGATCGAACCGGTCAGGTCGGAGCCGTACTCCAGAAAGGACAAGCCGGCCGCCACCGCGGCCGCCCCGCCCCCGGTCGAGCCACCGGGCGAGCGCGTGCTGTCCCACGGGTTGACGGACCTCCCGTACACCGGGTTGACGCACTCCACGACGTCGGCCAGCATCTGCGCGACATTGGTCGTGCCGAACAGCACCGCCCCAGCCGAACGCAGCCGCGACACGACCACCGCGTCACGCTCGGCGACATGGTCGGCGAAAGCCGGGTCGCCCCAAGTGGAACGCATCCCGGCGACGCGGATGCCCTCCTTGACGGTCATCGGCACCCCGTGCAACAGGCCCGCCTGCGCACCTCGGGCCAGCGCCCGGTCAGCATCATCGGCAGCACGGAGCGCGCTCTCTCGGCGCAACTCCACCACCGCGTTCACTCCAGGGTTCACCGCGTCGACGCGATCGAGCACCAGCTCGACCAGCTCCCGCGCAGACAGCCGGCCCGCACGGAGCTCCTCCGCGATCCCGGCAGCGGACCGCAACAATATGTCGTTCATGGCCCCGGTGTACGGCCTCACACAGTGTCAGAGTCAACACACGCGACCAGCCGGAGCGCACGGGCCGACGTTCGTCTCGGCGCTGATTTCTAAGCTTGGTCCGGAAAGGACATTCACATCCTCGACGCCATTCCCGGCGCGGCCATTGATCCGAATAGATTCTGCGCCGCCGCCCGCACTCTGCCCCGCATGTGGTCCGGACACGGGCTTGCGACCCGCGACCCGCCCCGGACGACGGCTTCGTCTACCTGACCGGCCCGTGCGACGCCCCGGCGGATTCGTCGGATACCGCCCGTCCTACCGCCTGCCGATCGCGCTGCCCGACCTCCGCTGACTGCGGATCCGCGACGTGGCATTCGCCCCGCTCCCTGCCTGAATCGTCAGCACAGCCCGCAGCCGCCGCCAGCACGACCGGCCAGCGTTGGCCCCCGGCTCCGGGTCAGTCGCTCAACTCTTCCGGCACCGCGATCGCGTCGACCAGGGCGCCGTTGCGCAGGACGGTGACCTCCATCGGCTGCCCGATCGAGTCGGAGAACAGGCGCTTCTGCAGCGACTGCGCGTCGCCGAGCGGCACGCCGTCGACCGCGAGCACCAGGTCCGCCGCCTTCAGCCCGCTGCGCGCGGCCGGACTGTTCTCGACCACCTCCACGATCCGCAGCGCCGTGCGCTGCCCGAACCGGTCAGCCTGAACCGGAGTCAACGGCGCGGGCGTACTGACCAGACCGAGGTAGCCGCGCCGCACCCGACCGTCGTGCATGAGCGCGTGAATGATCCGATGAGTAGTCGCGTTGACCGGCACCGCCAGCCCGAGACCGACGCCGGCGACCGCGGTGCTGATCCCCACCACCCGGCCGCGGCTGTCCGCCAGCGCACCGCCCGAATTGCCAGGATTCAGCGCCGCATCGGTCTGGATGACGTCCTCGATCAGCCGGGCCGCGCGCCGAGTCCTCGCCGGCATGCTCCGACCCAGCGCGCTGACCACGCCCGCGGTGACCGTTCCGGCCAGCCCCAGCGGGTTGCCGACCGCGACCACGAGCGAACCCACCCGCAACCCGTCCGCATCGCCGAACTCCGGCGGCGCGGGCAGCGGCCGGTCCGCCCGCACGACCGCCAGGTCCGACAGCGGATCCCGGCCCACCACATCGAAACTCGCCACAGTGCCGTCCGCGAACTCGGCCGTCCCCCGGTCCCCGTCGGCAACCACGTGGGCATTCGTGACCAGATGGGACTCGCCGGTCAGCACCACCGCCGACCCGGCCGACTCGCCGCGCGAGGACCGCACGCGCAACGCCGCCACGCGCGGCGTGAGCTGCTCGGCCACCGACGTGACGATCGCCGAATAGACGTCCATCGCCCCGGCGTCGATCTCGTCGTTCTCCATGACCGCACAACGCCGCCGGCGAAGCACCCGATTCCCCAGTTCACCCACGGCGAACCGGACCGCGATGCCCGATCAACTCGCCGCCCCGTCCGCCGCCGTCGGCCAGACCGTTCATCCGGCAGGTTGTGCGGCAGCTGATCGGCAGCAGCAGATGCCTCGAGTTCGTTGCGCGACATACCGCGTGTCCGGCGACGTTGCCTAGCCTGGAACGCCACTGCTCGCGCCGAACCTGGCGCCATCCCGGTGGCAGCGAACTCGTTGCGTTGAGTTCCCAATGAACATCCAGCGGCGGGCTAGTACTCCAGCTGTAGTTCGTGATCTTGCTGGAGGGGTCGTGTGAGACGGGTGCGGCCGCCACGTGATCATGGTGTTTGTGAGGACAACTCAAGATCATGTGGCGGCCGCGGCTGCCAGCGTAGACCCTGCGCGATGGCAGTCGTTGCTGGGTGAGATGTTCGTGCGGATCGGGCGGCGGTTCGTGCGGGTGGAGTCGCGTCGGCGGGCCGGGCGGTTCGTGCAGGGTCTGTTGTCCGGGCTGGCGCGGGTGAACTGCTGGACCATTGCTGAGCAGGTCGGAGACCGGACCCCGGACGGGATGCAGAACCTGCTCTCGCGCGCGACATGGGACGCGGACGGGGTCCGCGACGACCTGCGCGAGGTCGTGGTCGAGCACCTGGGTGTCGAGGACGCGATGCTGGTCATCGACGAGACCGGTGACCTGAAGAAGGGCGTCGAGTCGGTCGGGGTGCAGCGGCAATACACCGGCACCGCGGGACGGATCGAGAACTCGCAGATGTCGGTGTTCCTGGTGTATTCCACCCCGGCCGGGCACACGTTCATCGACCGCGAGCTCTACCTGCCCGAAAGCTGGGCAGAGGACCAGGCCCGGCGGGACCGGGCCGGAGTGCCCGCGCAGACCCTGTTCACCACGAAATCCCGGCTGGCCTTGGCGATGATCGCTCGTGCGCTGGAGGCGGGAGTCCGGGTGGGGTGGGTGACCGGGGACGAGGCCTACGGCAAAGACGCCGCCGGCCTGCGCGATCCGCTCGAGGCCCGCGAACAGGCCTATGTGCTGGCCGTGGCCTGCGACCACCGCGTTCCCGGTCCGGGCGAGGAGAGCGTGCGGGCCGACGAGCGCGCCGCCGCGCTGCCGAAGCGGGCCTGGCAGAAGCTCTCCGCCGGGGCCGGCGCGAAAGGCCGCCGTTACTACCTGTGGGCCCGGCTGCGGCTGCATCCGGCAGGCAAGACCGGATACCACTGGATCTTGATGCGCCGTAACCGGCGGACCGGGGAAACGGCGTTCTACCGCTGCTACAGCCCCCGCCGGGTCGCGCTGGCCGACCTCGCGCGCGTCGCCGGGCGGCGCTGGACGATCGAGGAGACCTTCCAGACCGGCAAAGAACTCACCGGCCTCGACGAACACCAGGTCCGCACTTGGACCTCCTGGTACCGCTGGACCACCCTGGTCATGTTCGCGCACGCCTTCCTCGCCATCGCCGCGGCTCAGGCTCGCAGCACACCGTCGGCCGAGGACCTGATCCCGTTGACACGCAACGAGATCAGGCACCTCTACGCCCAGCTCATCCTGCAACCAGCACGCAAGATCATCGACATCCTGGCCTGGTCCGCCTGGCGCCGACGACACCAACACCGCTCCCGCCAAAGCCACTACCAGCAGCGACACCAACAACCAGCACCCGATCACGAACTACAGCTGGAGTACTAGGTCCGCCGGAGAGTTCCCCGCGCGGATCAACCGCCCGGCGGCTCCGGAAAGTCACCATCGCCGGAGCGCCGTTGCTCGCGCTCCTGCGCAGCCCGTTGCTGATCGTCAAGCAACCGCTGATTACGGGGCCGAAGGGCGGACTTCCGGCCCAGCGGCCGCCACCAGCGCCGCGTCCTCACAGACCGAGCCTCCAACCGGGCAGCGAGACTCGATGCCAGCTGGGCATCGCCTACCTGACGCGCCGCAGCCATCATGACGTGTTCCGGCGAAACGTACGGGTGCCGCCGGAGGGCCGCCTCGTGCGCCGCAGCGGCCAGGAGCTGCTCCAGCGTGGCCGTTTGCGGGTACTGGGATGCCAGAGATGGATACGCGAGACGGCCGAGCAGCTCAGCGGGCGTCGACACCCCGTCAAGTGCCGCCCTGAGCGGCCGAGTCATCCCCAGCGGCATGTTCGAACTGTACGTCGGCGTCGCAACGGCAGCGATCAAAGAACCAGCGACGTATTCGCGGCCGAACAGATTCAGTCGGGCGCTCTCGCGGCCCGCACAAGGTGCGTGCCACGACTGCCCCAGCAGTTTGCCGTTCGAGCCGATGCAGAACACCGGCCTCGCACCCGAATGCGGTCTCTCCGACCGGATCGCGTTCTGCCCATGCGATATCGCCCACCCGCCGCGCCGTTCAGTACACCGTGGCCTGCACCGACAAGCACGTCGCTTGCGCCACCAACATGTTCGGCAGTTACAGCGAACCCGCGCCGTCGCACCAGCTCGACGCGCTCAGCGACCCCGCGTAAAAATCGACACTAAATCACCCTCGCTCACGGTCAAAACCCAGATCGTCGATCTGGACTCTTCTCCCCCGCTTGCACTCGAACCAAGAACCCTTCGGTTAATTGTGGCAAGCCATTTCAGCCAGATATCATTCAATCCGGCTGGAACTTTTGCGATCCATGATTATCTGGTTCAACGTCTACTTACCTCAGTGGGATCGACGCGGCCGCACCAACCAGGTGCGGCACCGCAGCAGCGGCTGCGCGCTGGATATCGGCGATAGCTGAAGACGTCCCTGCGAAAGCACGGCATCGTGTTGCGGTGCGACTACCACGGTACTGGTCCCTCGTCATTGAAGAATCCACCGGCCGGGCCGTCGTCGGGCAACGTGGCGAGATCGACGATGATGCGTGCTCCTTCGGCGACCGACCGGCCGCGTTACGCAGTCGGGTCGGAGGCCCTTGCCCAGAAACGGTCGTCGGCGTCCTGCAGCCGCCGGTCGGCGCCGACCAGGTGGGTACGCGCCGCTTCGCTCGCCGCTCGCGGGTCGCGGGCGCGGATGGCCGCGGCGATCGCGGCGTGTTCGTCGCGGACCTGCTCGACGAAGTCCTCGCGGCGGGCTTCGTTGGCGCGGGTGACCTGGATGCCCGTGCGCATGACCTCGCCGAGGTAGCGCACCGTTTCCGCCAGCACCGGGTTGCCGCTCGCGTCGGCGATCGCCCGGTGGAACGCCAGGTCCTCGTCGACCCCGTCGCCGCCGGCCTCGACGGCCGCGTCGATCGCGGCCAGCGCTTCGCCGATCCCGGCGAGGTCCGCCTCGTCGGCGCGCTCGGCCGCCAGCCCGGCCGCCTCGGCCTCCACCGCGCGCCGGACCTCGACGATCTGGAGCACTTTCGCCTTGATCCCCGGGCTGAACGATTCGTCCACGGACAGGTCGAGCGGCGCCGTCTGCGGCTTGAGCACGAACACGCCCGAGCCCTGCCGAGATTCGACGAGGCCGGCATTGCGCAGCATGGAGATCGCCTCCCGCACGACCGTGCGGCTCACGCCGAGCTGCTCCACGAGCGCGACCTCGGTGGGCAGCTTCGACCCGACCGGCCACCGGCCGCTGCTGATCTCCTCGGTCAGCACGGCCGCCGCCCGGTCGGCCATTTTCGTCGACGCGTTCACCCTGGTCAGCACAACGACATGCTACCGGCCGGCGGCAGCCCGGTCCCGGGCGAACGCACGGACGACGTCGAGCGCGTCGGCGTCCGCGTGCAGGCCCAGCTCCGCGGCCCGCCGGTTGTCGAACCGGGCCGGCCAGGAGCCCACGATCGCCTCGACGGCCGGGTCCCGCCGCATCTCCACCAGCGCCCGGGCGTCGCTGCCGCCCACGGACTCCAGTGCGTCCAGCAGGTCCTGGACGGTCACGGTCAGTGCGGGCAGGTTCACCGGAATCCGGCCGCGGAGCCGGCCGGGGCCTTCCCCGCGCTCCGCTTCGGCGACGGCGAGAAGGCCGTTCACCGTCCGGGCCGGCGAGGCGATGGCGACTTCCAGCGACGGGTCGACCGGACATACCGCGGGCTCGCCGTTCAACGGCTCGCGCACGATCGAGGACAGGAAGCTCGAGGCCGCGGCATTCGGCCGCCCGGGGCGAACCGCCACGGTCATGAGCCGGACGATCCGGCCGTCCACCGTGCCCTTCCGGGTCGCGTCGGCGATGAACTGCTCGCACGCGAGCTTCTGCACGCCGTAGCTCGACTGCGGCGCCGGCAGCGTCGTCTCGTCCACAATGGACGGCAAGGGTGCCGCCGGGTCGGCGCCGTAGACGGCGACGCTGCTGGAAAACACGAAAGTCGCGACCCGGCCCGCGGCGGCCTGCTCGCGGCACGCTGCCAGCAGGGCGCGGGTGGCGTCCACATTGGACCGCATGCCCAGCTCCGTATCCGCCTCGACCTCCGCCGAGACCGCGGACGCGAGATGGATCAGCACGTCGACCGGTTCGGCGAACAACCGCGGCACGACCTCCGCCAGATCGCCGGTGACCGCCTCGACGCGCGGGTCCGAGACCCGGGCCGGCATCCGGTCGGCGAGCACCAGCGAGGTGACCTCCGAGCCGCGGAAAACACCGCGTTCCAGCAATTCCCCGGCGACCAGCGACCCGATGAACCCCGCGCCGCCGGTGATGACGATTCTCATTGCACTCCACCGCATTCCGCAATCCAGCGAAGACCGGCCGACGTCTCCCCGGCCGGGTGGTACTCGCAGCCGATCCAGCCGTCGTAGCCGAGCTCGTCCACGACGGCCAGCACCCGCCGCAGGTCGAGCTCGCCGCGGTCCGGCTCGTGCCGGTCGGGAACCCCGGCCACCTGCAGGTGGCGGACCCGGCCGGTCGGCAGGTCCCGGCGCAGCGTCGTCGTGACGTCGCCCTCGCTGACCTGAAGGTGATAGAGGTCCAGCTGAACCCCGAGGTTGGCGGCGCCGATCTCGCTGACGAGCGCGTGCGCCTCGGCCTGGCGGGTCAGCAGGTAGCCGGGCATGTCCCGGTGGTTCAGCGGCTCGACGAGCACCTCGAGGTCGCCGGCCTGCGCCGCCGCCCACGCCAGGTTGTTCCGGTAGGTGTCCAGCCGGCGCGGCCGGTCCTCCGGCGCACCGACCCCGGACATGACGTGCACCCGCGGGCAGGAAAGTGCGTCGGCGTAGGACAACGCGGCCGTGAAGGCCTCTTTGAACTCGTCCTCGCGTCCGGGGACGCCGGCGATGCCCCGCTCCCCCGCCGCCCAGTCGCCCGGCGGTGCGTTGAACAGCACCTGCCGCAGGCCGTTGTCCTCGAGCCGGGCGCGCAACTCGCCCGGTTCGTAGTCGTAGGGAAACAGGTACTCGACCGCGGTGAAGCCGTCGGCGGCAGCCGCGGCGAACCGGTCGGGGAACGCGTGCTCGGGGTAGAGCATCGAGAGGTTGGCGGCGAAACGAGGCATCGGCGGTTCCTTTCCCTCAGCGGTTCACGGTGCGCTTGTCGGTCGTCAGCACCGCGAGGGCGCCGATCACCAGCACTCCGGCGAGGACGAACATCGGCACGACGCTCGATCCGGTCGAGTCCTTGATGGCGCCGATCATGTACGGGCTGACGAACCCGGCGAGGTTCCCCACCGAGTTGATCACCGCGATCCCGGCCGCCGCGCCCACGCCGCCGAGGAACGACGTCGGCAGCGACCAGAACAGCGGTGCGCAGGTGAGCACGCCCGCGGCCGCGATCGACAGCGCGATCAACGACAATGCGACCGAGCCGTGCACGGCCGCCGCGGCGGAGAAGCCCACCGTGCCC
Source organism: Amycolatopsis echigonensis (assembly GCF_002846615.1). Lineage (NCBI taxonomy): Bacteria > Bacillati > Actinomycetota > Actinomycetes > Pseudonocardiales > Pseudonocardiaceae > Amycolatopsis > Amycolatopsis echigonensis. The sequence goes on from NZ_PJMY01000003.1 coordinate 7,960,768, forward strand.
ATCAACGCGGGGATCACCAGGTGCCAGCGGCGTTCCCGCCGCCGGTCGGCCGAGAAGCCGAAGAAGTTCATCGCGACGAGCGCCGCGACGTAGGGCACGGCGCTGAGCAGCCCGATCGCGACGACGCTTTTGACCCCGCTGGACTTGACGAAGGCCGGCATCCAGAAGGTCAGTGCGTATTGCCCCATCACGAAGCAGAAGTAGATGAAGGCCATCAGCCACACCTTCGGGTTCCGGAAACCCTCGGACAGCTTGCCGTGGCCGACGGTGCGGCCCGCGTCCTCGGCGACCGCCTTTTCGACTACGGCCTTCTCCTCGTCGGAAAGCCATTTCGAGCCGCGCACGGAGTCGTCGAGATAGAACAGGCACCAGATGCCGACCGCGATCGCGGGCAGCGCCTCCAGCACGAACAGCCATTGCCATCCGGCCAGGCCGGCGACCTGGTCGAAAGTGTGCATGATCCAGCCGGACAGCGGATTGCCGAAGATGCCCGCGACCGGGATCGCCGACATGAACAACGCGATCGCCTTGGCGCGCCGCTGCGCGGGGAACCAGTAGGTGCAGTAGAGAATCACTCCTGGGTAGAAGCCCGCTTCGGCGACGCCGAGCAGAAACCGCAACGCGTAGAACGACCATTCGTCGCGCGCGAACATCGCCGCCGCGGACACCACTCCCCAGCTGATCATGATCCGCGCGATCCAGACGCGGGCGCCGACCTTCTGCAGCAGAATGTTCGACGGCACTTCGAACAGGAAATAGCCGATGAAGAACAGTCCGGCGCCGAGGCCGAACGCCGCGTTGGACAGGTTCAGGTCTTTGGACATCTGCAGCTGCGCGAACCCGACGTTGACCCGGTCCAGATAGGACACGACATAGCAGAGCATCAGGAACGGCACGATCCGCAGCACGACTTTGCGGAACACGGCTTTTTCCGTGACCCGCTCGGACACGGACCGGTCTACCGGCGTGGACATGCGACCTCCTTGTCGCTGGGTGAGGCTGGGGAGAGGGAGCGGCCGTCGCCGGTCACCACGGGGCGGAAAAGGCGTCCCGCAGTTCGGCGATGGCGGAATCGGCGAGCGGTCGCGGCCGGTGGCCGGTGAGCACCCACAGGCGGGCGGTCTCTTCCGCTTCCTCGAGGGTGGCCATCGCGGTCGCGACGTCGGGGCCCCATACGACAGGGCCGAGTCGTTCGAGCATGACCGCACGCAAGGACGGCCGGGCCGCGATCGCGGCCTCGACCAGGTCCGCCACCTCGGGATCGCCGGGGCGACGGTACGGGATGAGCGGCAGGTGGCCGACTTTCATCACCTGGTACGGCGTCAGCGGGGGCAGGATGTCGTCCTGCGACCACACGCCGAGCAACGTCAGCGCCACCAGATGGGTGGCGTGTGTGTGGATCACGACGCGCGCCGAGGGGGCGGCGGCGTAGATGCGCCGGTGAAGGGCGAGGGTCTTGCTCGCCCGGTCCCCGGACAGCTGGGCGCCGTCGGCGGCGACGTGCGCGAGCCGGTCGGCGTCGAGGAAACCGAGCGGCGCGTCGGTCGGGGTGATCAGGTATCCGTCGTCGACGCGCATGCTGATGTTGCCGGCGCTGGCGTGGACATACCCGCGGGCGAACAGGCTCGCGCCCGCGCGCACGATGTCGGCGCGTCCTGTCATCGCAACGACTCCCATGCCTTGGTGAAGAAGTCGGGGGTGCCGAAGTTTCCGCTCTTCAGCGTGATGTGCAGGGTTTCGCCGCCGGGCAGGGCGGCGGCGCACCACGGCACGCCGGGATCGATTTGGGCGCCGATCCGGAGCTGATCGACGCCGAGAGCCTGAACGACGGCACCGGAGGTCTCGCCGCCCGCGACGACCAGGCGGCGCACCTCGCGCTCGATGAGCCCGCGCGCCACTTCGGCCAGCGCGTGCTCGACGAGGGCGCCGGCCTCGCTCGCGCCGAGCCGCTCCTGCACCGACCGGACTGCCTCTGGTGCGGCAGTCGAGTAGACCAGGACCGGACCGGCTGAGAGGTGCCGATCGGCGAAGGCCAGCGCCTCCGCGACGACCGGCTCCCCGGCCGCGATCCGCAGCGGTTCCACCGCGAAGGACGGAACCCCGGCGCGGATCGCGCGCTGGACCTGACCGTTGGTCGCGGTCGAAACCGAGCCGGACAGGATCGCGGCCCGCCCGCTCGCGGCCGGGAGACTCGCCGCCTCGGCCGACGGCGTGATGCCCCAGTTCGCGGGAAGGCCGAGCGCAATGCCCGAACCACCGGTCACCAGCGGCAATTCCGCCAGTGCCGGGCCGATCCGGACCAGATCGCCGGTGGTCAGCGAATCCACTATGGACAGTGAAACGCCGTCGGCGCGCAGCGCGGAGAACCGTTCCCGGACCGCGTCCGGACCCGCGGCGACGACGGCGTGATCGACGAGGCCGACCTTGCCCCGGGACTGCGCCTGCAGCACCCGGACCAGATTGGCATCGGTCATCGGGGTCAGCGGGTGATCGCGCATCCCGCTCTCGGACAACAACTCGTCGCCGACGAAGAGATGTCCTTTGTAGACAGTGCGGCCGTTGTCGGGGAACGCGGGGGCAGCCACCGTGAAGTCCGCGCCGAGCGCGTCGAGCAGCGCCTCGGCGACCGGGCCGATATTTCCGTCCGAAGTGGAATCGAACGTGGAGCAGTACTTGAAGCAGATCTGCTCCGCGCCCGCCGCGCGCAGCCAGGCAAGCGCTTCCAGCGACTGAGCGACAGCGTCCGCGGCGGGAATGGTGCGCGACTTGAGCGCGACCACGACGGCGTCCGCAGCGAGGCCGGACGGCGGCTCGGCCGGAGTGTTGATCGTCTGGACGACACGCATGCCCGCCCGCACGAGGTTGTTGGCCAGATCGGTGGCGCCGGTGAAGTCGTCGGCGATGCAGCCGAGGCGGATTCCCATGTCAGCGCCCCGCCTTCGGCAGGTCCACGTCCGGGAAGATCTTGATGACCGCGCTGTCGTCTTCCCCGCCGTGGCCCTGCGCGGACGCCTGCAGGAACATCTGCAGCGCGGTCGAGGCGAGCGGCGCCGGCGATTTCCGAGGCCGCGCCGCGTCGAGGACGAGGCCGAGATCCTTGACGAAGATGTCCACCGCGGACAGCGGCGTGTAGTCGGCGGCGAGCACGTGCGCCATCCGGTTCTCGAACATCCACGAGTTGCCCGCGCTGTGGGTGATCACCTCGTAAATGTCGTCCGCCGCGATCCCGGCCTTGATTCCCAGCGCCATCGCCTCCGCGGCAGCGGCGATGTGCACGCCGGCGAGCAACTGGTTGACGATCTTCACCGTCGACCCCTTGCCCGCCGCGTCGCCGAGGCGATACACCGTCTCGCTCATCGCTTCCAAGACGGGATCCGCGACCGCGTACGCCTCCGGAGCGCCGGAGGTCATCATCGTGAGCTGTCCGGCGGCGGACTTGACCGCGCCGCCCGAGATCGGGGCGTCGAGATACCGGACGCCGCGCTCGGCCAGCCGCTGCTCGAGCTCGGCCGACCACGAGGGAAGGACCGTCGAGCACATCACGAACACCGACCCGGGGCGCAACGTCTCAGCCGCGCCGTGGTCGCCGAAGAGCACCTGCTCCACCTGCGCCGCGTTGACGACCACGCTCACCAGCACCTCGACCTCGGCGGCCAGCTCGCCGGCCGTCCGGTACGCCGTGCCGCCGTCTGCCGCGAACTCCTCCGCGACACCAGGACGGGCGTCGACCACCCCGATTTCGAACCCGGCGGCCCGCAGCGATGTCGCCATCCCCCGGCCCATCGCGCCCAAGCCGACCACCCCGACCCGCGGACGGGTGGCGGTGTCCTCGTGCATCTGGTCGCTCCCTTGCGGCACTCACGCGGACTGGATTCCGCAGGTCATATGATGACATGCGGAATAATGAAGGCCTGGGGCGCAGTCGTCAAGAGCTGCGCTTCGACCCGGCCGCACTAGAGACGGCCACTGAGCACCAGTCGATGAGGACCTGGGAGCGGGGCAAGGTGAGCGACGGCACAGTGTGACCAATGCTCGCCGTCGTGCCACTCGAGTTCACCTCGCGGTCGATTTCCCGCAAGCAGCTGCGGCTAGCGTCCCGGCGTCCTATGTGGACAACTCAGGGTTTTGCCGGTACGTGCAGGAGGCACGCATGAGATTTCGGGGCCGGGGCGGGCTCGTCAAGTTCGCCGCAGGCGTGGTGGCACTCGGCGCGGTCGGGGCGTCACTCGTCGGAGCAAACAGCAGCGCCGCCGCATCCGCGGACAGCGACGGCCACGGTGCGAAGCCGCACATCGGTCACGTGTGGACGATCATCCTGGAGAACAAGTCCTACGAGGCGACGTTCACCGGACTGAACAAGAACGACTATCTGTGGAAGACGCTCCCGTCGTACGGCGAGTTGCTGACGCAGTACTACGGCACCGGTCACTTCAGCCTGGACAACTACATCAGCCTCGTCTCGGGCCAGGCCCCGGCACCGGACAACCAGGCCGACTGCGACCAGTACAAGGACGTCGCGCCGGGGACCCCCGCCGCGGACGGCCAGGTCCACGCCTCCTCCGGCTGCGTGTACCCGTCCTCGGTCAAGACGCTGTTCAACCAACTGGACGGCAAGCACCTCCCCTGGAAGATCTACAACCAGGACATGGGCAAAGACGCCACGCGCGAGGACGCCTACCGGTGCGGCATCCCGGGCGACCCGTCCGGCGCGGGCGTGAAGGACCCGGGCGGGGCGACGCCGACCGACCAGTACGTCGCCAAGCACAATCCGGCGCCGTGGTTCCGCTCGATGATCGACGACCCGGCCGCGTGCAAGAACGTGGTGCCGCTCGACGGCCTGGCGGCGGCCCCCGGGCACCCCGCTGAGCCCGGCATCGCCAACGACCTCAAGTCGATCGACACCACACCCGCGTTCTCTTGGATCTCCCCCGACAACTGCTCCGACGCGCACGACGCGACGTGCAAGGGCGACAACCTCAGCGGCGACCCCAACAACCACCAGGGCGGCCTCTACGCGGCGGACCTGTTCCTGAAGAAGTACATCCCGATGATCATGGCCTCGCCGGCGTTCCAGAAGGACGGCCTCATCCAGGTCGTCTTCGACGAGGCCATGCCTCCGTACAAGATGTACGGCAACTCGACCGCCGACTTCCCCTACAACGCCGGCCCGTGGGGCCCCGAGTCGTCGCCCGTTCTCGGCACGGACAGCAAGACCGGCCAGCCGGTCGCGGCCGAAGCCAACACGGCCCAGTCCGTCGTCGCGTGCTGCAACGAGCTTCCGGGCCCGAACACCGACCAGCCGGGCGCACAGGCCTTCCACCAGGACACGACTCCGGGCGGCGGCATCACCGGCGCGGTGATGATCTCGCGGTTCATCAAGCCGGGTTCGGTGAGCAAGCAGCCGTACAACCATTACAGCTGGCTGCGCAGCATGGAGGACCTGTTCGGCATCGACGAAGGCGGCACTGACCACCACGGCCACCTGGGCTACGCCGCGGCCGACGGGCTGCGCCCGTTCGGCGGCGACATCTACAACAACCCGTCCGGCAAGGCGCTCCCCCCGACCCCGTCGGGCGCGATCGTCTACCCGGCCGTCGCGGGCGCCGGCGCGACCGGCGAGCCCGTGATCCCGGCCGGCAGCGTCTACGCGCGCTGACCGCCGGATCTCCGTCGCATCCCGGAAAGGCCGAGCACACCTCGTGACCACCAGCCATTCCGCGACCGTGCGCCGGGCCGGCACCCGCCGGCCCGGCGCCCGCCGCGGCCACTCCCTGCTGAGCCTGCTCGTCGCCTCCGCGCTCGCCCTGGGCACGGCGGCCTGCAGCACGTCCACCGCCGACGACTCCGCGCGCGACGTCGTGCAGAGCCTTGGCGCCGTACCGATTCCGACCGCGCCGGCGACCGAGCCAACGCCGACCGCCGACCAGCAGCACCCGCAACTCCTCGCGATCGGCGCCCCGGTCGAGGCGATCCTCCCCACCGGCCGTGCCACCATCACCGCGCTCGGCCCGGAGATCGACCTGCCCACCGGCACGACGAAACCGCCCGAGCAGGTGAACGGCACCATCACGCTCCGCGTCGTCACCGAGTCCGGCTCGATCACCGTCGCCGCGACCGACCTGACGAGCCGCGACGACAGCGGCAACGACATCCGGCTCACCCCAGTCGGCGCCAGCGGAGCTACCGGTACGCCGGGCACCGCGGTGGAGCTCAAGGTAGCGGCGACCTTCCATACGGGGGCCGCGCAGATCACCCTTCGCCACGCGGGGAAGATCATCGCTCTCTGGACCTTCAACGTCGAAAACGGCTGAGCAACTCAGTCGCACGAACGCCGACGAAATAGCCGTGGCTGTCGAGCAGCGGAGTGAGGCTGCCCAGGAACCCCGGCAGCACGGCGCGGCCACGTCAGCCCGCCTCCGGGCCGCAGCGCACGGTGGCAGTCGTTGCGGGCGAGGCGAGGTCGGCGTACATCGTGAATCCTCGAGGCACATCTGGCTTGGAAACCCGCTCAGGGCAATCGGCGTGCCGCTCGGCGCAGTGGTTCAGCCGCTGCTCCGTCTCGGCTGCGGACGGGGCGCCGAACACCTCGCGGACTTTCAGGTCGCGGTGCCAGCGGCCCGGGCGTTCGACGCAACCGCCGCGGAATTCGCGCCATTTGTCCTCGCGGTCGGCAGTGAACAGCGCGACCAGGACCAGCCACATCTCCACGGCGTCACGCTCACGAATGCATCACGCGCTACCTCACGAGACGTGCCGAACGCGATCGGGCAAACAGCGTCAGTGTTCCTGTCGATGAGGCGGCTCCGCGGCCTGCTCCGCCCCATTGGCGAGGGTTTGCCACGATTCCCGCGGCGCGCTCGTCACGACGAACCACAACGGAGTCCGGCCCAGCCACCACACCAGACGGGTGAGGATCCGCTTGAGCAGCAGCCAGCCCAGCACCGCCACCAGCGCGCCGAGAAGGAGGCCGGCCGCGACGTCGTGCGGGTAGTGGGCGGCGATGTAGACGCGCGCGAACGCGATCGCCACCGCGGCGACCGTCGCGATCCAGCCCAGCAGCCGACGGCGCGCGACGAACAGGCCGGCCGCGACGGCACCGGCCATCGTCGCGTGGTCGCTGGGAAACGAGAAGTCCGCGCTGCGATCGGCCAGGACGAGCAAGTGCGGCATCGTGGTGTAAGGACGAGCTTCGTGGGCGGCGTTGACGATCGGCTGGTTGATCCCGACCGCGGCGAGAGTGCCGACCCCCGCCCAGATCGCGGCGGCGACCCCGGCCGCATCGCCCGCGCGGCGGGCGCTCCACCATCCGGCCACCAGCAGCACCGCGAACAACGCGATGCCGTAGGTCGCGTAGCCGTACATCAGGCCGTGCAGCCACGGGGTGGCGCGGGCGAAGTCGTTGACGGCGTTCATCAGTCCGCTGTCGGGAATGCCGGAGTCGGCGGCCGCTGTCAACGCGGTGGTCATGGCAGTGGCTCCTGGAGTGCGGATCGTGGAAGAGGGCCCAGGACTATGACAAGAGTCGGAGAAGTTCAACGCTGACTGTAGACGACCGACGGGGTGGAACTGCGCCGGCTGGTGGCCAGTCCGAAGTGGATGGTCGGTCAGGGGCCACTGGTCGTCGCCGTCCGCGCAGCTCGGAAGCCAGTAGGCGTACGCCCGTGGCGCGTTGTCGTGGTCGCTGCCCGCGCTGGTGCTGACGGACCCGCTTGCCGCGGTACCCGCTGCGCGTTTCACCGGCCGAAAATCCCGTTCCAGCCGGGCCGGCGACAGCGTCGGCTTCCGATCCCGCCAGGAGTCACAGGGCTCTCCACCATGACCTGGTTTCCCGCCTGGCCCGACAGTCTCATTCCTTCTTCCGGACGGGCGGAAGCGATCGTGGCAGGGCGAACGATGGCAGCGCGGTGTTCTCGAAGCGGGTCATTGCGCAGATCCGGTCGCCGGTGAGCGTGAGGACGAAGATGCCGGTTCCGGGGCGGACGCCGGCATGCGTGCGCAGGTACGTGCCGAACGCCGGTTGACCGTTGGCTCGAGTCGGTACGAGGTCGAACGTGCGGCCGGTGCCGAAAAGCGCGGCGCAGAAGCCGGCCACGGCGGCTCGGCCCTCGTATTCCAGCGGCAGTGGTGGCATGGAGATGAAGGCGTCGTCGGTCAGGAGGGCTACCAGCGCGTCGACGTCGGCGGATTCGAACGCGCTGACGAATTTCGCCGCGATCGCCTCCTCCGCGGGGAACCTGCGGCGGGAGGCTCGCAGTCAGGGGCTTGCGGCCACCGGCTCCGCAGGCCGGTGCGGGCGCGTTTCAGCGCGCTCTTGACCGAGTCCGCCGTTGTGTCGAGCATGTCGGCCACCTCGTTGGTGGGGAATCCGAGCACGTCGCGCAAGACGAGGACGGCAAGCTGACGCGGTGGCAGGGCCTGAAGAGCGGTGATGAAGGCCAGGGAGATGGATTCGGTCTGCTCGTAGCGGGCCTCCGGGCCCAGCGGCACAGTGATCGCACCGTCGAGGAGCGCGTCGGGGTAGGGCTCGAGCCAGGCGACTTCGCCGAGGCGGGTCGGCTCGGGCGGTCGCACCCCGGGGATGTCCCACTCCTTGGCCGGACGCCGGCTGGCCGACCGGAGCACGCTCAGGCACCTGTTGGTGGCGATCCGGTAGAGCCAGGTGCGAATCGAAGCGCGACCGTCGAACCCGGCCAGGCCTCGCCAAGCGGACAAGAGGGTGTCCTGAAGAGCATCCTCGGCGTCCTGGAAGGACCCGAGCATCCGGTAGCAGTGCACCTGCAGCTCGCGGCGGTGCGGCTCGCTCAGCGCCCGAAACGCGTCGCCGTCCCCGGCCCGCGCCCTGCTGATCAGGTCCAATTCCACCTTCGCCGCCTCTCGTCGCTGCCGCATTGTGTCGCGCTTCCGTCCTGTATAGACGCTGCCCGGCTGGCGAACGGGGCGGTTGATCAGCGCCCCGTTTTCCGGCGTCGCCGCGTCTAGATCCGCGACAGCCGACAACGTCGGTGACGAAGGCACCGGTTCGGAGCCGGTGCCGCAGGTTTCGACCAAGGAGGGCAACGCCATGCGGAAGGTGATCGGGTACGTGCTGGTCTCGGCGGACGGCGTCTTCGAAGACCCGGTGGCCATGGGGGTCGGCCAATACCAGGACGAGGCCTACCTGCGGGACGGTTTGGGCCTGCTGACGGCGTGCGACGCGATTCTCTTCGGCCGCCGCACCTACGAGGCGTTCGCTGAGCTGTATGGCGGCGGAACGCACAAACCGATGTGGGCCGAGCGGCTCAACGCGATCCCGAAGTATGTGTTCAGCTCGACGCTGGAGAAGGGCGCCTGGGGAAATCCGATCGTCGTTCGAGGCGATGCGGTAGCCGAGGTGACCCGGCTCAAGCAGCAGGAAGGAGGGAACCTGTTGCTCATGGGCCACGGCCTGCTCGGCGAGACGCTGCTGCGGGAGCGGGTGATCGATGCGATAGACCTCGCTGTCTACCCTTTTCTGGCGGGGGCCGGGAAACAGTTCTTTCGGGAGGGCCAGGACGCCAAATTGAGGCTCGTGGCCGTGAAGGCCTTCTCGAAAATCGTGAAGCTGACCTATGAAGTCGACAGATGAACGGAACGGCCTTGGCTCTGCACTCGGTTCAGCGGCAGCACCGGCTTTTGCCGGAATGGTCATCGGATCGCTTGTGCCCCAGCAGGCCGCACACCGCCAGCCAACCAGAGGCCGCGCGTGCCCCAGCACTGAACTCGCCGGTTCATGCCGACCCGTTTTCCGCCGACGCGACGTCTGTCTCTTCGACGGCTCGGCCCATCTCGGCCGGAATCAAGCCAACCCAAGGAAACGAAGATGACATCCCGTACTTTCGTTCTCGTCCACGGTGCGTGCGACGCCGGATGGACCTGGCGGCCGGTCGCCCTGCACCTGCGCGCACGAGGCCACACCGTGCACACGCCGACGCTGCCTGGTCTGAACACCGGTGACCAGCCCGCGAACGTCCACCTCGCCGACACCGTCGACTACCTGGCCGGCTATGTCGAGCGCGCCGACCTGCGCCAGGTGGTCCTCGTCGGCCACAGCTGGAGCGGCTTCCCGGTGTCCGGAGCAGCCGCACGACTGGCCACCCGCATCTCACGTCTGGTGTACTGGAACGCATTCGTGCCGCACAGTGGCGAAACGATGATCGACCTGTGCCCGCCTCAACTCGGCGACGTGTTCCGGGCGTCGGTTGCCGCGTCGTCGGACAACTCGGTCAAATTCCCGTTCGAGGTCTTCTGCACCGCCTTGATGCAAGATGCCACGGCCGAGACCCAGAAAACGATCTATTCGCTGCTGGAACGCCAGCCGTTCCACACCATCAGCGAACCGCTCGACCTCACTGAGTGGGAGCGGCTGCAACTGCCGTCGTCCTACGTGCTGGGCACGGACGACATCTCCATGCCGCCAGGGGAATTCGCCTGGGCGCCCCGGTTCCCGCAGCGCCTGCCGGGAGCTCCGCTGATCTACACCGCGGGCAGCCACCTGGCACAGCTCACGCAGCCCGAATCCCTGGCCGAGGCGCTGATCCGAGCCGCTGAGGGCTAGTCGTCATCGCGGACTCGATCACGCGCACGCCCCGGCGGCGCCACTGTCAAGACGCCGCCCGCACTGTGCCGGTTGCCGGGCGGCGTTGCCCCGGCCGAGGAAGCGCAGTGGATAACTTTGCGGAGCTCGGAAGCGCAGCAGGATGGGCATAGTCGTGCACCCGGCGGCAAGGAAAATCCCGGGCTGGCGTTGAACGCCAGCCCGGGTTTTCTTTGTGTTGCGTGATGCGGGGCCGGAGGAGGGTTCCGGATCTTTGCGGGGTTTCTGGCACCGCTGCTGGCTCGCCACGGGTGCCGAAGCACGCAACACGATGGCTCCCCGCGGCACCCGCTGGAATCCGGCGGTGAGTGCTCCGGGGCGTGCGGTGGGCGACCAGCAGGGGGCTGGTCTCGATCCCGCTGGACACCGCCACGTCGAGCCCCCGCCCGAGCTGGAAAGGGTGCTGAACAGGCTGGGCCAATCCGGCTTTATCCTTCGCCACGCCCGTGTTCGCGCCCTTCCACCTCCGGCATAAGGCGTCGGCGGCGGCCTCGATCATCTCGTGATACCCGACTCGGCTGTTCAGGCCTCGCGGGCGCGCTCGTAGGTCAGGTGGGCAAGGCCGTTCCCCACGATCTTCGTGCGGATCAGGCGCAAAGGTCGCTTGTCGCTGGTCTCGCCGAACAGGCGCTCGCCCGCGCCGAGCACAACCGGGAAGACGGTCAGGCGCAACTCGTCGACCAGGTCGTGCTCCATCAGGGTGCGCACGAGCGGGCGGCTGGCGTACACGACGATTTCCCCCGGTATCTGTCGCTTGAGCTTCGAAACCTCGCTCACTGCCTCGCCCGACATGACGGTCGCGTTCGTCCATTTGGGCTCTTGGAGCGTCGCGGACACGACGTACTTGGGCAAGCGATTCAACCTGTCCACCCACTCGCCGTTCATCAACGGCGACCGTGCGCCGAAGTACTCGTCGCTCCGCCGGCCCATCAGCAGCGCCTCGGCACCCTCCGCCTCGGCCAGTTCGAGCTCCTCCCACGCCTCCCAGTCCTGGCCCATGAACTGCTGGAACCACCCGCCGTGCCTGAACCCTCCCTCGCCACTCGGGTCCTCGACGACGCCGTCGAGCGTGACGTTCTGGCTGACCACTATCTTTCCCATCTCGGTTCTCCTTGCTTTGCCTGGCGGGTGCTCCGTGCGTTGAGACGTGCGCGACGAGGGAAATTGAGCGACGAATTCCGGACGTGCCGGCGTCATTACAGTCATGCGGGCGAACGGAATAGCCGGTGCGAGACCACGTTGTTCACGACTCAGCGGCTTCCAGCACGGGACCGACCTCGACTCCGCCGCCGACCCGCATCACCGGGCAGTCCTTGGCCAGCGCCAGCGCGGAGTCCATGTCCTCGGCGGACACCACCGAGTAGCCGGCCATCCGGTAGTCACTGCCGCCGACCTCGCCGAGCGAGGCGTACTCGGTCACCGCGTTCCCGACGTCCGCCAGGGCCGATCCCAGCCCGCCGAACCAGGCCCGCCACTCGGCCAGCGTCCCGGCGCCGGGAGCGTAGTCGGAGGGCACGCGGAAGGAGAAAACGTACTTGGCCATGATCTGTGGTCCTGTTCTGTGTCCGCGGCGCGCCCCGGACTGGGACCGCCTCCATCCGGGTAGACGCCACCGCCCGTCAGGATGGGGCGCTGCGATGCGCAGGATGCGGGCCGACGCACCATGTTTTCCTCCATTGCCGCTCCCCAGCCCTCCAGGTATCGGTTCAGGCCCATGCGGGTCAGCGTGGCCAGCGGCTGCTCGGCCAGCCGCACCACGACGTGGCTTCGCCAGCCGACACACTTTCGCGGCAATTCAGACAACGGGGCCGCTTCCGCATTTCAGGCGACAATAAGCATCGAAACAGCGGATTTCGGATCGCCCTGGAGGTTGTGGAGCGCGGTGTTCGCGCACACGAACATGCGTGCGGCTTTCAGATTACGTCGCTGCCGCGTTACCCAAGGTTCGTCTGGCGCGCCCTGCCGATTCCATGCAGCGTGGTTAGGTTCTTCGAGCCGCGCGAATCAGCGAGGCACAACGTACGAAACTGCTCGTAATTCGCGGAGATAGTGATTTCGTCGGCGAGGTCGTCGGGTGAGCGGTAGGTCGTCGACGGTGACAGCGTTCCGGATGATCTGCTCGCCCCGATTGAAGGGATAGGTTCATGCAAGTCACGAGACGGCGTCGAGAAGTCTCGGGAGTGCGCCGGCAAGGCCGCAGTCTCCGCACCGTGGCAGCCGGCGCGGCTGTCGTCGTCGCCGTGGGCACCGGCGTGGCCGCCGCGGCCCCCGCGCCGCTCGGCGGCAACCAGGTCGGCACGCAGTACCGCGACGGGCTGCAGGTTTCCGACAATCAGCTCGTCAACCCGCTCGGCGCCCGGCTGATGACCCCGTTCGGCAAGTTCATGGGCTCGACGGTCAGCCCGGACGGACGGTTCCTCGCGGCGAGCAGCGCCGACAAGTCGGTGGCTCTGCAGGTCTTCGATCTGCACAGCTACCGGCTGATCTGGACGGCGGGCAGCGCATCCGGGGTCAACCAGAAGCTTTCCGACGGCTCCGTCGGACAGGAGGGCCCGACCTTCTCGCCGGACGGCAAGTTCCTCTGGCTTCCCCAGCAGGACGCCGTCACCCGGTTCCCGGTCAACGCCGGCGGCACCCTCGGCGCGCCGACCCGCTTCCCCATCCCCACGTCGGGCACCCACCTCGCCGACAACGACCGCCATACCGCGCCCAACTCCGCGCTGGTCGGCCAGCTCAAGTACGCGCCGGACGGCTCCGCCCTGTACGCGGCGCTCAACGGCCAGAACACGGTCGTGGCGCTTGACCCCGCCACCGGCGCGGTCAAGAAGACCTGGCACGTCGGCACCGCGCCCCGTCAGCTCGCCTTCGCGGGCGGCAAGCTGTACGTGAGCAACGAGGGCGGCCGCCCGGCTCAGCCCGGCGAGACCGCCATGGACTCGTACGGCACGCAGGTGCCCGCGAACGGAGCCACTGGCGCCTCGACGACCGGCACGGTCAGCGTGATCAACCCCGCGGACCCCGCGGCGCCGGTCGGATCGATCGCGGTCGGGCTGCACCCCACCGCGATGTATGCCAAGAACAACGCGCTGTTCGTCGCCAACACCAACAGCGACACCGTCTCGGTCGTCGACACCGCCAAGAACCAGGTCGTGCAGACGATCGACACGAAGCCGTGGCCGTCGTCGAGCGTCGGCTACGAGCCCACTGGCATCGCACTGACCGCCGACGGGCACCTGCTGGTGTCCCTCGGCCGGGCGAACGCCGTCGCGGTCTACCGCTACGACGGCGCGCCCCAGCAGCCGGTGGGCTTCATCGGCCTGCTGCCGACGGACTACTACCCGTCGAACGTGGCGACGGTCGGCGGCCAGATCGTGGTCACCAACACCCGTGGCATCGACGCGCGCGGCCCGGCCCTGACTACCTCCTATCCGGGCACCCTCCCGGCGACCGGACACAGCACGCACAGCACTACCGCGTCGCTGACCCGCTTCGCCCTGCCGAGCGACAAGGACATCTCCGGCAAGTACACCGACGCGGTCTTCGCCCAGAACGGCTGGGGCAAGAAGGACGACCAGCAGGCCAAGGGAGCCAAGGCGGCGGCCGTGCCGGTGCCGGCCCGCGTCGGCGACCCGTCGACGATCAAGCACGTCTTCCTGCTCATCAACGAGAACCGCACCTACGACCAGATCCTCGGCGACATGAAGCAGGGCAACGGCGACCCGACCCTGACGCAGTTCGGCGCCAAGGTCACGCCGAACCAGCACGCCTTGGCCAAGCAGTTCGGCCTCTACGACAACACCTACGACCCCGCGACCAACTCCGCCGAGGGCCACAACTGGCTCACCCAGGGCGACAACCCCGAGTACACCGAGTCCTCGGCCGGTGAATACCAGCGCAGCTACGACACCGAAGAGGACGTCCTCGGCCACCAGCGTTCAGGCTTCCTGTGGACCGGGGTCAAGGACGCGGGCAAGACCGCCCGCAACTACGGCGAGTTCGAGTACATGGAGGGCAGGCCGTCGGGGACCTGGCAGCAGTACTACTGCGCGTCCAGGAGCGTCGAGAAGGGCGGCGACCCCAGCCAGCTGACCTCCCCCGCGCTGAAGGGCAACTACGGCTCGGCGATTCCGTCGCTCAACGCGATCGCCGACCCGCAGTCCCCTCCGTTCGACCTCTCGATCCCGGACATCTACCGGTCCCAGATCTGGAAGCAGGACTTCGAGAAGAACGGTCCGGCCAACCTCAACATGGTGTGGCTGTCCAGCGACCACACCGGCGGGCCGACCACCCCGTCCGCGGGCGTGGCCGACGGCGACCTCGCCATCGGCCAGATCGTCGACACGATCTCGCACAGCAAGTACTGGAAGGACTCGGCCATCTTCGTGGTCGACGACGACAGCCAGAACGGGGCCGACCACGTCGACGGCCACCGCGCTCCGGTCCAGGTGATCAGCCCGTACGCGGTGCACGGCAAGACCGTCAGCACCTACTACTCGCAGATCAACATGGTCCGCACCATCGAGCAGATCCTGGGCGCGCAGCCGCTCAACGAGAAGCTCGCGGCCGCGACGCCGATGTACGACGCCTTCACCAGCAAACCCGACAACACGCCCTACACGGCGGCGCCGAACCAGGTTCCGCTCACCGAAGGCATCGCCACCCAGCCGTCCTGCGGTCCCGACACCACGGGCCAGACCGGCGCCGCGGCGGCCGCGCTGAACAGGTCGGAGGCGCAGAAGACCGCGGTGCCGGCGAACATGCAAGCCACCGCCGCCGCCTGGCAGGCCTGGCTCGCCGGCCAGCACACCACCGGCAACGGTGCGGTTCCGGATTACTCGAACCCGGAGCAGATGAACCGCTACACCTGGTACCAGACGCACCAATGGGCAACGCCCTACCCCGGTGACCCGAAGATCTACGCCCCGAACGACGTTCCGGGCGCGGTTCTTCCCGGCGCGGACCCCAACTGACGAGTTCGCGGCAACAATTCGACGCAGCACATCACGACGGCCCGCCGGATCTCCGGCGGGCCGTCCTGCTTTTCGTCGGCCCCGAGGGCGAGAGCTCACGGGTCCGGCACGCGGGAACGCCCCGTCATGAAGCACGGCCTGCTGCCCCTCGGCATCAACGCCGAACACTCTCACCGAGACGCGGGCAACCACCGGGCCAGCGCGTACTTTGAGCAGCTGCCTCACCGCAGCTCGCGTGCTCGCGTGGCGCGCCGCCCGCCGATCATGCTGGCGATCCCGGCGCCGAACGCGAGGATCAGCCCGGCGGACATCACGACGTTGCCCGTGACCGTGCCAGGGTTCGAGGAGACGAGGTTCGGGGTCAGCTGCCCGGAGAGGCCGCCGACGCCGACGATCCAGAACGCGATGAACACGCCGAACACCGAATGCCACCACCAGCGGGCGGTGGCCAGCATCAGCAGCCCGGCCAGCACGATGAACAGGATGCCGGGCGGGAACGCGAGCCCGAAGAACCCTTGGGCCTCGGAGAACTTCGCCGGGTCGGCGGCCCACTGCACCAGCAGCCCGACGATGCCTGCGAGCAGCCCGGTGAAAGCGAGCAGGGTGTTGCGGTTGAGACGGCGGAACATGGCGGACTCCTTCATACAGAGGGTTGGCGGGACGAGCGCGCGGTGACGACTGCGGCCACCGCACACACCGCGGCGACGGCGAAGCCGGCCATCTGCGCCCAGCCGGCAGCGAAAGGCCCGAGCCGGTCGGCGTCGAGCAGCTGGTGCACGAACGCGGGTGAGGAGAGCCCGCCGAAGACGAAGAACACGCTCATGACGGTCGCGGCCAGCGGGGTGAACCGTCCCGGGACGAGTGCGACGAGCAACGCGAACGCCGGGTAGATGAACGGGCCGGGTCCGTCGTAACCGGTGGCCTCGTCCCCGATCGCGGCCACGATCAGCGCCACGCACGTCGCGACGAGAAGCGCCCGATGCCTGCCCTGCGCACGGCCGAGCGCGGTACGGGCCATCCGGATCTGTTCAGCCACGGGATTGTCCTCCTCGCCGCGGGAAACTGGCTCGGCTGCCAGTGTCGGCGAGCGGCCCGTACACAGGCATCGGGCGGGAAGCGACACTTTGGCGGCCCGGTCTACGTCACCGGACGTACCCGCGATGTCGGCGCACCGTTGACCGACCCGGATATCCAGACCACGCGAATGTGTTCCATCGGCTGGCGATGCGGGGAAATCGAGCGACGTGGGCACGATTCCGCGCGCCCCTGGGACAGATCATGGAGACCCTGCCCGCTCGGAACCCCCGCAGCCCAACTGAACCGCAGCGACTGCTCTCGTCCTGCTTCAATTCCGCGGGGAATACCGGCGTGCCAGGAAGCGAACCTTCGGTCGCGAGCATCGGGCCACCGCGTCGGGCAACTGTCCCATGTGGACATCATGAGATGCCCCGCCATACATCCTCATTCCGTGAGGTGCCGGTACTTTCTGCCGTCACGCCGGGAGCAACGCCGGAGGTCACGGCGGACCGGAAGGGCTGATGTCTCAGGGGTGCCGACACACTTGCCCGGCTTGGGTCCGGTGCACTACCGCCGTCCGCACAGTGTCGGCGTGCTGACATTTGTGCTGCGGCGATCGGCCTTGGCTGATGGGCTGATGCCCGCACCCTGAGCACGGACCTGGACCGAGGAGCGGCTGGTGGCGGAGCGGAAGCGGGATCGCGACGAGGTGTTCGTCGAGTACACCAAGAGCATCTGCCCGGTGTGCAAGGGTGGTGCTCGACGCGCACGTCAACATCCGGCAGGACAAGGTCTATCTGCGCAAACGCTGCAAGGAACACGGCGAATTCGAGGCGCTGGTCTACGGCGACGCTCAGGCGTACCTGTCCTCGGCCCGGTTCAACAAGCCCGGCACGATCCCGCTGACCTTCCAGACCGAAGTCAAGGACGGCTGCCCGTCGGACTGCGGCCTGTGCCCGGAGCACAAACAGCACGCCTGCCTCGGGATCATCGAGGTCAACACGAACTGCAACCTGGACTGCCCGATCTGCTTCGCCGATTCCGGCCACCAGCCCGACGGTTACGCGATCACCCTGGAGCAGTGCGAGCGGATGCTGGACGTGTTCGTCGCGTCGGAAGGCGAGGCGGAAGTAGTGATGTTCTCCGGCGGGGAACCCACTATCCACAAACACATCCTCGACTTCATCGACCTCGCCCAAGCGAAGCCGATCCGCAACGTCACCCTCAACACCAACGGCATCCGCCTCGCCACCGACAAGCGACTCGTGACCGCGCTCGGGGAGCGCAACGGCCGGAACGGGAAGTCGATCAACATCTACCTGCAGTTCGACGGCTTCGACGAGCGCACGCACCGGGAGATCCGCGGCAAGGATCTCCGCGAGCGCAAGCGGCAGGCGCTGGACAACTGCGCCGAAGCGGGGCTGACCGTCACTCTGGTCGCCGCGGTCGAGCGCGGGCTCAACGAACACGAACTGGGCGACATCGTCGAATTCGGGCTCGCGCATCCGGCGGTGCGGTCGGTGTCGTTCCAGCCGGTCACCCACTCCGGACGGCACGTGGAGTTCGATCCACTGACCCGGCTGACCAACTCCGACGTCATCAACCTGATCGCCGCGCAGCGCCCGGACTGGTTCGGCAAGGAGGACTTCTTCCCGGTGCCGTGCTGCTTCCCGACCTGCCGGTCGATCACCTACCTGCTCTCCGAAGGCACACCGGGCGAACCCGATTTCGGGGTCGTGCCGATCCCGCGGCTGCTCAAGGTCGAGGACTACCTGGACTACGTGTCCAACCGCATCGTGCCCGACTACGCAATCCGGGAGGCGCTGGAGAAACTGTGGAGCGCCTCGGCGTTCATGGGCACTGACACCACCGAAGAGCGGCTACGGCAGACCGCCGAAGCCCTCGACTGCGCCGACGCGTGCGGGGTCAACCTGCCCGAAGCCTTGGCCAACCTCACCGACCGGGCGTTCATGATCGTGGTGCAGGACTTCCAGGACCCCTACACCCTCAACGTCAAACAGCTGATGAAGTGCTGCGTCGAGGAGATCACCCCGGACGGGCGGTTGATCCCCTTCTGCGCCTACAACTCCGTCGGCTACCGGGAACAGGTACGCGGACAGATGTCCGGGGTGAAGGTCGCCGACGTCGTGCCCAACTCGGCAGAACTCCAGCCGTTGCTGGCCGATTCGCCCTACGGTTCCAAAATCGCGGCAGGCAACGGGCACCGGCCGAGCGCCCCGGACACCACCAACGTCGGTCGGCGGGCGGTGCCGGAATGAGCACGCCGGGCGAGATCAAGCTCTGTTGCGCCGCCTCCTACGAGCTCGACGCCGTGGCCCTGGTGCTGGGCGAGTCCTACCACCCCGGCGGGTTCGCCCTGACCCGTCGGCTGGCCGATCAGGTGCGGCTGAGCAGCGGCGAGCGGGTCGCCGACATCGCCAGCGGCCCCGGTGCCACCGCACGGCTGCTCGCGACCGAGTACGACGTCTCGGTCGACGGAGTCGACCTTGGACAGTCCACAGTGGAAGCCGCTACGGCAGCGGCGGGCGAGGCAGGGCTGGCTGCCAAGGTGCGGTTCCACCTCGGCGACGCCGAGCGAATCCCGTTGCCGGACAGCACTTTCGACGCGGTGGTGTGCGAGTGCGCGTTCTGCACCTTCCCCGACAAGGCCACCGCCGCGGCAGAGTTCGCACGAATCCTTCGACCGGGCGGACGGGTCGGCATCACCGACGTGACCGTTGCCGCGGGCGGACTGCCCGGGGAGCTGACGACAGTGGCGGCGTGGGTCGCCTGCATCGCCGACGCCCGCCCGCTCGCGGACTACGCGGCGATCCTGGAACGGGCCGGGCTGCGTATGGTGCACACCGAGCGCCACGACACCGCGATCGCGCGGATGATCGACGAGATCGACGCCCGGCTGCGGCTCCTGCGGATGACCGCGTCCGCCCGACTGGCCGAATCCAGGATCGATGTCGAGGCCGTCCTGCGCTACACGGCGCTGGCCCGGCAGGCCGTCGCCGACGAGCTCATCGGATACGCCCTGCTCGTCGCCGAAAAGCCTGGACAACGCGCTCCCCAGTTAAGGGTCCCGATAGGCCAGGCGGCGGTGACCACGGCCGGGACCAGGTGATAGCTGGCCGTCGGGTTGGCGGTGGCGAGGGCGAACCAGCCGACGGCTGCCAGAAGGGTGACCACCAGGCCCGCATGCCACGGACCGGCGGCGCAGCCCCGGCGTCCTCCCAGATGTTGACCTTGCGGACGGGCAGGCCGATCCGCTCCAGGTCGCCGAGCAGCCGCGAACAGTACGGGCAACCGGGCCGCCAGTACACGGTGGCACCGGTGTCGTTCCCGGTCACGGCGTTGGCGTGCGACCGAACAGACGGCTCCAGAAGCTGCCGCCGGGACGCGGTTCGGGTTCGCCCTCGATCCGCACCGCGGGGTAGAACGCGACGTGGTTCTTGATCCGCCGGGCCAGCGGGCTGGGATGCGGGTAGTACCACGCCACGTCCAGCTCGCTGCCCCGGTCGGAGGTGAGGTTGTAGTAGCTCGCCAGGCCCTTCCACGGGCAGAGCGTCTTGGTCCGGCTCTTGGCGAAGTACTCGGTGTGCACCGAATCCGGCGGGAAGTAGTGGTTTCCTTCGACGCGGACCGTGCGCGGCGCCTCGGCCAGCACGATCCCGTTCCACACGGCACTCAACATGCCTCCATACCACCACCCCTGCGGGAGCCCGGCAGCCGAAGTGTCAGCACGCTGACAGGACGGAAACTCTGTCAGGTCGCTGACACTCCACGGTGATCGGACAGGCATTCCCGGCGGAACACTGTCACGCTGGCCGTATGGCGTTGTCGAAGCTGCCCGCCGCGGCGATGGAGCAGACGATGCGGTTGCTGGGCACCGGTCCCGCCGCCGACATGGCGATCCGGCAGGCTGCGTGGGTAGCCCGCTGCGTCGGCCGCGGCGAGGCCGCTCCCCTGGGCCGCGCCGACGTGGACGCGCTCGCCGCGACGCTCCGGACCCGGACCTACGAGCGCGGCGCGCTCCTCTTCCGCGGCGGCGACGCCGCGGACGGGGTGTGGATCGTGCAGCGCGGCCGCGTCGAGCTGTCGGTGGGTTCCGGACGGCACCGCGCGGTCGTCTACGTGCTGCAGCCCGGGGACGTCGACGGCGACATCCAGCACCTGCTCGACATGCCGCTCACCTACACCGCACGCGCCCTGGACGAGGTCACCGCCCTGTCACTGGACACCGCAGCCTTCGAGAAACTCCTGGCCGAGCACCCGCAGATCGCCCGCCGCTGGCTCTCCAGCGTCGCGCAGCGGCTGGCGACCAGCCAGAGCCGCATCGTCGGGTTGCTCGGCCGGTCGCTGACCGAACAGGTCGCCCGGTTGCTGCTCGACGAAGCCGTCGACGGCGAGGTCCCGCTGCCCCAGCGCACCCTGGCGGCCATGCTCGGCGTGCAGCGGCCGTCCCTGAACAAGATTCTCAAGGAATTCGAGCGCGCCGGCCTGATCGAAGTGCGCTACGCCGCCATCGGCCTGCTCGACCCGGCCAAACTGCTCACCACCGCCGGATAGGAGACGAAACCGCGAGACGCTACGCCACCCGGCCTGCCACCGCGCCATCGAAGACGCCCTCTCGCGGACTGCGGTTCGGTAGTCGTTCGCGCCGCGCTCGAAGACTTCCCCATCGAGATCGCGGTGTCCGGTCACGACCCGCGAGGTGCTGGTCGGTTCACGGTGGTGTCTGCACGCTGACACTTTCCCTGTCAGCAGGACGACGGCTGCGATTAGCTTCCCGGGTCCACGGTTGTGAGGTGACGAGGTGGCGGTCGAGGCATGCCGACACACCGGCTCGCAGGTGTGTCCGCGGTGTTCGTGGACGCGGCCGGGCGAGGCGGCGCTGCTGGTGCTGCGCGGCCGCACTGCGCGCACGGCGTTTCCGGTGGCGCTCGTGGTCGGCACGGTGCTGTCGCTGGTCAATCAGGGCTCGACGATCCTCGCCGGCACGGCAACCGCGAGCACGTGGATTCGAGTGGCGGTGAACTACACGGTGCCGTTTATCGTGGCCAGCGTAGGCTATCTCGCCGGACGCCGCACCGCAGCGGACGCCACGGCCTGGCCCGGTTACCTGGCCCGCTACCACGACGCCCGGCCCGGCATCACCGAGCTCATCCTGGGGCAGGCCACGGACCGGCAGGCGGAACAGCCCTACTCGTGGCTGCTGGAACCGTTGCCCGGCCGCCACGCGGTGGTCCTCGACCTCGCCTGCGGCTCCGCTCCCACCCGCGAGTTGCTTCCGGACGCGCGCTGGCTCGGCGTCGACTTCTCCGCCGGGGAACTGGCGCTCGCCGTGGCCGCCGGCCGCGGCCCGGTGGTCCGCGGCCGCGCCGAGCAGCTGCCGCTCGGCGACCACAGCGTCGGCGCGGTCTGCGCGGCCATGTGTTTGCCGGTGCTGACCCCGCTCGACGCGGCGCTGGCCGAGATGAAACGCGTGCTGCGGCCCGGCGGGACGCTGGTGGCACTGGTCCCGTCCCGGATGCGGTTCGGGCGCGGGCTGCTCGGCTGGTGGCGGGTGATGCGGTCCCTGGGCATCCGCGCCCAGCCCTGGCCCAACCCCGGCGCCCGCGACGGACTGCCGAGAATCCTGCGTGCGCACGGGTTCATCGTCGACACCAGCGAACGCCGCGTGTTCCGGCGCGAGATCGGCGATGCGCACGCGGCGGCACTGCTCATCGACGGGCTGTACCTTCCGGACATCGCACCCGACCGCGTCGAGGCCGCGCGCGCCGCGCTGGCGTCCTGGGCACGACCGGGCCGCCGACTGCCGTTCCCGCTGCGCCGCGTCGTCGCCCACCTGCCCCTCACGAGCTGAGAGGAGAACCTGTTGTCGTATTTGCCGTCGCTGCCCGCCGAGGCCGTCCTGCTCGACGTGTTCCGGTCCTATCCGGACACCGCAGGACCGTTGCTCGACTATCACGAGGCGCTGCTGCGTGGGCCGTCCCCAGTGAGCGTGGCGGAACGCGAGCTCATCGCCGCCTACGTCTCCGGGCTCAATTCCTGCGGCTATTGCCACGGCGTCCACACGGCCACCGCGGCCGCGTTCGGCGTCCCGGGAAACACGCTCAGCGCACTGCTCGCCGATGTCGCCACCGCGCCGGTCGACGAGCGGCTCAAACCGCTCCTGTCTTACGTCGGGAAGCTCACCCGCACCCCGAGCCGGATGACCGAAGCCGACGCCGCCGCGGTGTTCGCTGCGGGCTGGGACGAGCGTGCCCTGCACGACGCGGTCTCGGTGTGCGCGTTGTTCAACCTCATGAACCGCTTGGTCGACGGGCTCGGCATCACGGCCAGCGCGGACTACTTCACCCGCTCGGCGCGGCGGCTGGCCGACGGCGGATACGCGGGTCTCAAAACAATGCTCGGCGACGACCGGTGACGACCGAGCCGGACAGCCGCGCAGCCACCAATGCGCTCCTGGACGGGTTGCGTCAGGGACGGTGGCGGCCGCGAGCCTGGACCAGATTCCTCCTCGACACCACTCGGCGCTCGATCAGTCAAGCCCGGCTGCGGCCACCTGCGCTGGGCGAGATCACCGTGCTGCACCTCGTCTTCGCTGCGGCCGGTCGGCGGAAGCGTCCTGTGTGGACGGTGGCGAGCTGGGTGCTGGCGGCCACCCACCTGGGCATGCTGGAAGACCGCCGCTCCCTCGGCGCGGCCGACATCGTCACCTTGACCCGCGCCAACCTGCCCGCGATCAGCGACGGGTGGGCCGTCCCCCTCGTTGCGCTCGCCAGCGATCTCGCCGACGGCCGTCTCGCCCGCGGGCTCGGCACCGCATCCCGGTTCGGGGCCGCCGCGGACTCGCTGGCCGACGCGGCCTTCTGGGCCTGGTACGCCCTGCACCACGAACCAAGCATCCGGGTCCGCACCGCCGCGCTGGCGGCCTGGGTGGCTCCGGTCGTCGCGGTCGCCACGGCCAGCTTCGGACGCGGCCGGATGGTGGACACGCCACGGCCCGTCCTCGTCCGGCCGGCCGCGGCGATGCAGGCCGTGCTCACCGCCCGCGCCCTCCTCCGCTGGACGCGTGGCTACCGCAGCAGCAGACAGACTCCCCAGTCCCGGAACCGGTCCGGGCATTCCAGCGGCATACCCGCAATCGGGGAAGATGTGTCGTAGCGCTGGCAATGTCCGGCCAGACCGTCACTCGCGCGTCGCTGACGGACCGCAGACGAGCCGAATGAAACGAGACGGAGCCTTGGGGCTCAGGAACCGGCCGCCTCGCACAGTTGCTGGAGCAGGGTTTCCCGTGCCCACTTCTCCCACTTCGCGGGCGACCAGCCTCGTTCCCGGGTGAACACCAGGTACAGCTCCGGGCTCAGCACCCCGTACAGGACATCCGCGGCATGCCGCGCCGACACTCCCGTCCGTGCGCCTGGCTTCGTGACCAGGGACTTCGCGGTCGTGTGCAGGACGGTATAGCGCGGGTCACGGTCCGGCCACAGCGCCGGGATCTCCGGATCCGTCGCGGTGGCGGCCGCGATGACCGGGATGATCGGTGCGACCCGGTCCATGACGGGTCGCGTGCCTCGCACGTGCAGGCGGACGTGTTCGGCCGCGGTCGGAGCGGCGACCGCGCGGCGGAACCAGTCCCGGCCCATCGTTTCCACCGGCTCGGCGTCGCCGGCGATGGTGGTGTCCACGACGTCCTTAAACAGCGCGCGTTTGGCGCCGAAGACGAAGTAGATCGTCTGGACGGCCACCCCGGCCCGGGTCGCGACGTCCTGCAGGCTCGTCGCCCCGTATCCCTTCTCCACGAACAGTTCGCACGCGGCGGCGACGATCTTCGCGCGGGTCTTGCGGGAGCGTTCGGCCTGCTTGTCAGAACTCACGAAGAAGAGTATAGCTCTAGAGAGGAACTCTAGAGGCTGACTCTAGTAACCGGAGGAGAAGTCATGGTCCAGCGGATGCAGGCGAAGAGCCCGGCGGAACAAGAGACGGCGGTCCGGCTGGAGTTCGAGGAGTACTACCGGGAGAAAGCGCCGTGGGACAACGGCGTCACGCCGCCGGAACTGGTTGCGCTGGTCGAGCGCGAGCCGGCCGGGCGCGCGCTCGAACTCGGGTGCGGCACCGGGACCAACGCCGTCTACCTCGCGGAACACGGCTGGGAGGTAGTGGGGGTCGACCTGATCGAACGGGCGATCGAGCAGGCCCGTGCGAAGGCGGACGCGGCCGGAGTGTCCGCACAGTTGCTGCTCGGCGATGCCACTCGATTGGTCGAGCTGGCCGTGGGCGACGGCTTCTCGCTCGTCTTCGACCTGAGCTGCTTCTGCGCCATCCCGGCGCATCGGCGTGACGGCTACGCGGCCGGAGTCACCCGCGCCACGGCACCGGGGGCGAACCTGCTGATGTTCGGGTACGGGCCGGACGCACTGCCCGACAAGATCTTCGGGGTGACCGCCGACGAACTGCGCACACGGTTCTCCGACTGGGATCTCGTCGACGTCACCCCGGGCACGAACCCCTTCCCCACTTTCTGGTTCACCCTGCGCCGCCGCTGAGCGGACGCGAAGTGCCGCTTCACCGCGACCGGTCCTGCTGGCAGGCTTCGCCACGGTGACGCGGGTGATCTTCGCCCCTGATCATGTGCATCGGCTCGGTCCCCGGATCACTCCACTGTGGACGTCGATGGTAAGTCTCGGCCGCACGGTCATGGGGTGGGAAAGCACAGAGACAAGCCAGCAGCGAGGGCAGAGCGATACTGGGTGACCTGACAACCCGGTCGCCGAAGCGGGAGGCCGAGGCCGTTGAACGCGAACGCCAGCACGACGTTCTGCTAAAACCTGCGGTAGGAGCGGCACCTGATCTCGGCGCGCGGTGAGCACGAGCCTGAGGTCGTCGCGGACAAGGATGATGTCGGCGGACCCGGTGGCGATGTCGGTGCCCCGCCGATGGGCACGCCCACGTCGGCGCGCATCAGCGAGGACGCGTCACTGATGCCGTCCCCGACCATCGCGACCTGGTGCTGGACTTGCCGCCAGAGAATCCATGCAGTCGAGTTGCCGACGTGGAGCGTCACCGGACTCGGCGCAGGCGTAACAAGGCACCGGTGACGCGGCGCATGACCGGTCTCTGGAGTGCGTCGCTCGACTCGGCCACGGCCGCGTTCCAGACACCGTCGGACCACGCCGGATAGGGATGAATCACCGACGCGAGATCCCTCAACCTCCCGCCGCGCGCGAGCAATCCGGTGAGCTCGGCGATCATCTCCCCGGCCCGCGGTCCTACGACTGTGGCACCGAGCACGCGACCTTTGGCGTCGAGCACGACGTGGGTGAAGCCGTCGGTTTCGTCTTCTACAATCGCGCGGTCGAGGTGCTCGTGCTGGAGCAGCCGGACCCGGACCGCGTCGCCGAAGCGTTGGCGGGCTTGGTCTTCGGTGAGGCCGAGGTGGGCGATCTCGGGGTCGGTGAAGGTCACCCAGGGAATCTTGTCGTGGTCGATGCGGCGGATCGGGGCGAGCAGCGCGTTGGTGGCGGCGATGCTGCCGTGGACCCCGGCGACGTGGGTGAACGCGGGCGCGCCGGTGACGTCCCCGGCCGCGTAGATCCGGTGGTTGCTGGTGCGCAGCTTGGCGTCCACGGCAACGTAGCCGCGCTCGTCCAGGCGAACCCCGGCCTGCTCAAGGCCGAGCCCGGCGGTGCGCGGGCGGCAGCCAGTGGCGACGAGCACCCGGTCGACATCGAGCACGCTCGGGCCGGTGCGGCCCGTGAGATCTAGACGCACCCCTTTCGCCTGCCGGGCGGCTTGGGTGACGGTAGTCGAGGTCAGCACGCGGACGCCGTCCGCGGACAGGGCGGCCGACAACGCGGTCGCAGCGCGGGGTTCTTCGCGCGGCACAAGGCGTTCGGTGGCCTCGACGACGGTCACCTCGGCGCCGAGGCGGGCGAACGCCTGTCCGAGCTCGCAGCCGATCGGGCCGCCGCCCAGCACGGCCAACCGGGCGGGCAGTTCCGCCAGGTCCCACACGGTGTCGCTGGTCAGCGGCTCCGCCTCGGCCAGGCCGGGCACCGGCGGGAGCGCCGGGGCGGAGCCGGTGGCGATCAGCGCGCGCCGGAACCGCAGCGACCGGCCCTCGATCTGGAGTTCGTCCGGGCCGGTGAACACCGCGGTACCGGCGACGACCTCGGCACCGGCGTCGGTAAGCGCCGCGGGCGAGTCGACCGGCTCGATCCGCTCGATCGACCTGCGGACATGCGCCGTCACGGCCGCGAAATCCACCTGCGGCTCGACCGGAGCGATGCCGAACCTGCCCGCAGTGCGCATGTTCTGGGCGGCGCGGGCAGCGGCGATCAGTGCTTTGCTCGGCACGCATCCGGTCCACAGGCAGTCACCGCCGATGCGGTCACGTTCCACGAGGACGACCCGCGCGCCGAGCCCGCCCGCGGTCTGGGCAGCGATGATGCCGGCGGTTCCGCCGCCGACGATGACCAGGTCGGCCCTGCCACTGCCTCGCGTCACGCTGCGCCCTCCTTGCCGAGCCTCGGACTCATCGTCCAGCACACCAGACCCGCCCCGCCCGGCAAGCGGAGTTTGTCAGCGACCAGACACTGCGATGGCGCGATCGACACCTGCGATCCAACCTGGAACGAGCGGTCCAGGTTGGAGGTGCACCGTGTCGGGCGTCAAGCATTTCGATCCCTCGGCGGTGGTCGGCGCCGTGACGCAGTTGCTGTGGCAGCGTGGCTGGGCCGAGACCGGGATCGCGGACATCGTGGCCACCACCGGCATCAGCCGGTCAAGCCTGTACGCGACGTTCGGCAGCAAGCAGAGCCTCTGCCTGGCCGCGCTGCGCCGCTACCTGGCCGAGCACGCCGAACCCGCGTTCACCGCGCTCGAGACCGGCGGGCGCGGGCTGTCGACGATCGCGGAGTTCTTCGACGGGCTGATCACCGCGCGCTGTGCGGGTCCGCGGGCTCGCTGGGGCTGTCTGGCCACCAACCTCCAGACCGGCGGGCAGGCACCCATCCCGGATGCGCTCGCCGAACATCACCAGCGGGTGCGGGATGCGCTGCGGACTGCGCTGGACTCGGCTGACCGGCTGGGCCAGCTCCGCCCGGACCTCGACCTGGACGCCACTGCCGAACACCTGGTGCTGGTGGCCCAAGGCGTCAACCTGCGCTCGCGAGCCGGCGCGGACGCGTCGACCCTGCGCAGCGCCGTCGCCGCCGCGTTGACCGCGTTGCGCCGTCCGGGCGATACCACCGAGACGTGGCCGCGCTCAACCCGACGAACACGGAGGAATTCGATGTCGGAGTTCACGATCCACGACGAGCATACCGCGCCGGCCGAAGTGGCCCCGGCGCTCGAAAAGATCCACAAGAGTCTCGGGTTCATCCCGAACCTGTACGGCATCATGGCCGAGTCGCCGCAGGCGTTCAACGCGTACCAGGCACTGTCGGAGCAGTTCCGCAAGACGTCGCTGCCCAAGGGCGGGCAAGATGTCGTGTGGCTCACGGTCAGCCGTTACAACGCCTGCCACTACTGCATGGCCGTGCACTCCACGAACGCCCTGCGGTCCGGTGTGGACAGTGAAACGGTCGCCGCGTTGCGCGACGGCAAGCCGCTCGGCGACCCGCAACTGGAAGCCATCCGCCGCTTCACCCACGCCGTGGCCGCCGAGCAGGGCAACGTCCCCGACGACGAGATACGCGCATTCCTGGCCGCCGGATTCGCGCAGCGGCAGATCCTGGACGTCGTCGTCGGTGTCGCGATGAAGACCCTGTCCAACTACATCAACCATCTGGCCCACACGCCCCTGGACGACGCGTTCACTGCCCAGGCATGGGAGGCCTGATGCCGAATCGCCCGCGCGTAGTGGTCTTCGACGTAGTGGAAACCCTGATGTCGCTGGAGCCGTTGCGACACCGCTTCAGCGACATCGGCGCACCACCGGAGTTGCTGGAACGCTGGTTCGACCGGCTCCTGCGCGACGGCATGGCGCTGACCTTGGCCGGGGACTACGAACCGTTCCCGAAGGTCGCCGCGGCCGCGCTGCGCACCCTGACCCGCGGCGCGGTCAGCAAGGACGCCGTCGAGCACGTCCTGGCCGGATTCGCCGAACTGCCAGCGCATCCCGACGTCGAACCGGCGCTGCGGCTGCTCGCCGAACACGACGTCCGCGTGGCATGCCTGAGCAACGGCGCAGTGCGGAACACCCAGGATTTTCTGCAGCGCACCGGGTTGACGACGTATGTCGAGCAAATTCTGTCCGTCGCCGACGTGCGCAGCTGGAAGCCGCCCGCCCAGGTCTACCAGTACGCACTCCAGAAGGCCGGCTGCGAGCCCGAGCAGGCCGCTCTGGTGGCAGTGCACGCGTTCGACTGCCACGGCGCGCACCGGGCGGGCCTGACGACGGGATGGGCCAGCCGCCACGAAGGCCACTACGCCGAGATCTTCGCGCCCGCCGACGTGGTCGGCTCCGACCTTGCCGAGGTCGCCCAGAGACTGATGGCGCTGCCCGCCGGTGCCTAGCGCCTGAGGTTGCGCACTTTGTGGCGCAGCGACCCCAGCAAACCCGGCGACGGGCGGCGCGCGGCATCGGACGCGAACGGCACGTCCGGCATCGCCTCCCGCATCGCCGCCTGCACCTGGCGCAAGCTCGGATTCACCAAGCCCTGCCCGCCGACGACCACCGTCGGCACGGTTTCGTTGCCTCGCGCAATGGACCGCACCGTCTCCGCCGCGGCCGGGTCTTCCCAGATATTGACCGGCCGATACGGGACCCCAGCGCGATCGAGCTGCCGCCGCAGCCGCGCGCAGAACACGCAACCCGGCCACCAATACACCGCCACTTCAGACATACCCCGCGCCCTCCCGAACCGCCGAACGTTGTACCCGCACTCAACGCCCCGGTCGACGGGCCTGCCGAGGGCAAACGCTACGACAGGCATTGCACCGGAGCGGCCATCGTGGTCGCGAACTCGCTGCCGCGCCGGTTCGGCCGCCGCTGCTCAGGCGAAGGTGCCTAACCAGGTTGTCAGCGCGTACAACGCGACGTACGTGCCGACGGCGATGCCGAGGACGCCGAGCAGCCGCCACCACCAGCGCCGCATCCCGGCCACACTGCACTGGTCGCGCCGCCGAAGGGACAGCCAAACCAGGACAGCCAGAACGGCCAACCCGCCGAGCCGGAACCACCAGGCGTAACCGTCATAGAGGTTCGTCGCCCACGCGAACGCGGTTCCGGCGGTGACCAAGCCGAGCAGCGCCAGCACAGTCGGGCCGACACAGCAGAGAATGCCCACCAACCCGCCGACGACGCCGATCCGCCATACCGGCAGCCGGTCGGCCTTGGTCTTCCTGGGAGACTCCCGATGGGACGTGGTCACGATGCTCCGTTCGCCGTTGCTGCCGACCACTCCAGCCTGGTGGTGCCGCGTTCGGCCACGGAACTGTCAGCGAGGCGACAACACGCGGTCGCCGGTATGGAGACGCCGCAGCGGAGCCGGTGATTGCGCTCAATTCGTCGGCCGCCGCGTGCCGCGCGATCCGGTACTGCGCCTCCAGATGCGGCAGCCTCGCATCTAGAAACGCTCGGTGTGCCTCACCGCGGTTGCGACGCATCCGACCCGTCCATGTGCCCGCACATCACCGTAGACGCCGGAAACCATCCCGTGACTGGGTCGGCCGCGTGCGGCAATGCACTGCAGGCGGCCGCGCACGACCGACGCCCACGCCGGGCTGATTCCCGACGACAAGGTCATCGCCGTGCGCGAGCTGGAAGCCGACCGCGAGCGGGTCACCGTCATGGGGGCTGACGCGTGCAGGCCGGTGCGGAAGGCTGACCAGCAGCCCCGCATCACGTGAGGCAGACTCTCCCCGGACGGGACTGCCGGCTCTGATGACACCATGAGCGGCACTGTCATGGTTGAAGTCCGGCGTCGCGCCGACCGTTCTCACCTGACGGGAGCGGCGTCCTGAACCGGTGTGCCGACTGCGGATCCGGTCCCCAGCACGTCCGCGATCCAGTCGGCCATGTAGTCGGTCCCCAGCGACATGTTCCCGATCTGGCAATGCTGTTCGCCGCCCTCCTCCGCGGTGAAGCGCCGGAGCTCCCGGCGCGGGCTGTTGACGCAGTCGTGGTAGGTCGCCCACGCGTCGGAGACCGGGATCTGCTGGTCCTCCTCGCCGTGGGTGATCAGGATCGGCACGGTGATCCGGTCCAGGATGCCGCGCAGGTGGAAGTCCCGGGTCGCCTGGACGCATTCCTCCATCGTGTTGGTGCCGAACACCCACATCAGGTGCTTGAACAGGTGCGGCACCGACGGCTGCGCGCCGGCGCCGGCGACCCTGCCGCGCAGGCGGGCAGCGAAGTCGTAATTGGCGCCCCAGCACACTGCGAGCTTGAAGCGCGGCTCGAAGGCAGTCGCTCGCGCCGCGTGGTGGCCGCCCAGGCTGAGCGCGACCATGCCGATCCGGTCGGGGTCCACGTCGGGACGGCCTTCCAGGTAGTCAACGCAGGCACCCGCGGGGATCTCAGCCTCCGCGAAGTTGTGCAAGCCGTGCTTGCGCAGCGCCTCCCCCACGCCGGGATTGTCCACGAACAGCACCGAAATCCCCCGCCGGTTCAGGGCCGCGCCGAACCCGGTGAGGAACAGGAACTCCTTGGTCCCGTCGAGTCCGTTGAAGTGCACCACGGCCGGAGCCGCGCCGCTCGCCGCCGGCACCCACAACGCAGGCAGCACCGAGCCTTGATACGGCACGAACACCTTCTCGCAGTTCACCTCGCCGAGCTCGAGGTACTTCCCGAACGCGTGGAGGACCCGGTCGTACGCCTCGACGCGCGCCGGGTTGTCGTGTTCGGGCATCCGTTCGCCGGTGATGTACATGATGGCGGCGCGGCGATATTTCTCCGCTGCCGAGTAGCGATGCCCGACGGCCTCGTCTGCTTGAGCCGCGGCGACGAGCCGGTCACCGGCACCGACCCAGGCCTCGAAGAACGCGTCCGCTTCGTCCATGCCAGGCCGCGGGCCGTGGTCGCGCAGATCGCGGCAGGCCCGGTCGACCTCGTCCATGTTGGCACCCATGTCCAAGGCCATCGACAGCGACAGATCGGCCGGGTAGTCCTTGAAGTAGTTCAGCATCCGCTTTCCTGTCTCCGGGGGTCGGGTTCAGATGTCGAGGCCGAGTGCGGCGAGCTTGCGGTAGAGCGTCGACCGGGACACGCCGAGTTCCTGGGCGACTCTCATCCGGCTGCCGCCTGCCGAGTCGATCAGGGCGGCGATCGCCTCGCGTTCGACGTTCTCGAGGAAGGTCAGCTCGCGATGCGGGGCGGGGGTGCCGGCGAAACCCAGTGCCGCCCGGTCGATCCGGCCGTGGGGCCGCGCTGCCAGGGCCCGATCCAGTGTGGTGAATAGCTGCCGCACGTTGCCCGGCCAGCTGCGCCGGGCCAATTCGTGGACCGCCGTCGCGTCGACGCTCACGCCGGAACGCTGGCGGTCCGCCCACGCGCGGACGAGGTCGGCGATGTCGGCGGAGCGGTGCGCCAGGCTCGGCAGCTCCACCATGTCGCCTCCGATCGCAGCCGCGGCTTCTTCCGCGCGAGCCGGACTGCACCACGAGACGAGGACCGTCAGGCGGCCGGAAGCCCGGCGCGCGTCCACCACCCTGCGCAGCAGTTCGCCCGGCCCCTCGCGCAAGTCGACGCCGTCGAGCACCAGCGCGTCCGCCTCGCAGTGCTCGGGCATGGTCTCGCCAGCCGATGCCTCGGCCACTTCGACTCGTCCTTCGTTGCCCACCTGCTGCTGGGCAGCCGATACGGCCAGGAAGCTCTTCCCGCTCCCGCTCGGCCCGGTGAGCACCACCGGGCGGCTGCCCGCCAGTGCCTCGCGGACCCGCTGGACCGCGCTCGTCCACCGCAGGCTGCGGCCGCGCAGGGCTGCCGCCGCCGCGGTCTCCAGCACGCGAGGACCGCACGGTGCGCCTTTCGGCTCAGATGCGGGGAAACCGGGCACCAGCTGGAGAACCGCGCCCAGGCACTGTCCGGGTTCGCCGATCACCCGGATGCGGGCGCTGAGCGGCGTTTGCGCGCCGCGATCGAGGCGGAGCGTCCGCTCGCCCCGGGAGATCGCGCGCTCGACCTGTTCCCACAGCAGCAGCTGCGGATGTCCGGCCAAGGCGTCGCCGACGTGCCGGTTCACCACGAGAAGCCGGCTGTTCACCGCTGCCAGCGGGCGCCGGTGGCCACGCCGGTCCAAGCGCAGGTACGCGTCGAGCAGCTCCCGGTCGTGTCTCGCGTGCCCGCTCGCCAGCCGATCGCCCGCGTCCCGGGCCGCGTGCGCGGCGAGCGGGAGCATCAGGCTTGACGGCGCACCGGTCGGCGCAACGAGATCCAGCACCCCTTCGACCACGCCGGTCGCCGGGTTGGTCACCGGAACACCGGTGGCGACAACGGAATCGAAGGTCTCGTTGTAGTGCTCCGCACCGTCCACAATGGCTGGACGGCCCTCCTCCAAGGGCGTGCCCAGTGCGGTGGATCCCACGAACGACTCGTCGAAGACCGCTCCGGGGACGGCGCTCATCCCGTCGAGCCGTCTCTCCATCGCGCCGTTGGCCGTCCACCGGCCCACTACGCGGGCGTCGCGGTCGATCAGGACCATGCCGAAGTCGGAGGCGTGGAACTGGCTCATCAGGTCCTCGGTGACCGGACGCACCGCGCGCAGCAGCGCACTGTCGCGATCGAAGTCCTGGCCGGTCCGGCGCGACACACGACCGGTCGCCGGCACGCCGGCCGCTTTGCAACGGCGCCACGAAGCCAGCGTCTCGGCGCGGATGCCTGGCGTCTCGACTCCGCCGGCGACGAACGCTGCGCGGGCCGCGGCGATGAATTCCTGTGTTCCGGCGGACATGGCAGGTCCTACCGGCCGGTGGGCGCGACGAGAATCTTGCCCTCGGCGCTGCCGGACGCCAGCGGTTCCAGTCCTCGCGCGACCACGTCCGGCAACGGGATCACCGACTCGAGCAGCGCCGTTTCGAGGTGTCCTTCGGCGAGGATGTCAAGAGCCGGGACGAGGTCGGCGTCGCACACGTGCGCGACGGTGGACTCGACGGTGATCTCGCGAAGGGCGACGGCAGCCAGGTCGATGGCGGGCTTGTCCTTCGGCAGGCCGACTGCCAGGACCCGGCCGCCGCCCGACACCATCCGCAGCGCGTTCTCGAACTGCCCGGAAGCGCCGCTGGCTTCGATCACCACGTCTGCTCCCCGGCCACCAGTGCGCTCGAGGACGGCAGCGACGACGTCGCTGCGGGCGGACACGGTGTGCGCCGCGCCGAGCCGCGCGGCCCGCTCCAGCTTCTTCCCGGGCAAGTCGATCACGGTCAGGTCGGCTCGGTACAAGTGGATAAGCCCGGCGAGGACGAACGTGCCGATCGCGCCGGCGCCGATGATCACGACCGAGTCGCCGTCGCGTACGCCCGCCCGGCGCGCCGCGTGCAGACCGACGGCGAGCGGCTGCGCCATCCCGGCGGCGTCCACGGAGACGCCGGGAGGAATCGGCCGCAGCGTCGCGGCGGGTGCCGCAACGTACTCCGCCAGGCCGCCCGGTGCGTTCAGCCCGAGCGTGTAGTAGTTGCGGCAGACGTTGGTGCGGCCCTCGGCACACCTGTCGCACTGTCCGCACCAGACTCCCGCGCCGGAGGCGACGAGCGTGCCCGCGGGAAGGCCGGGGCTCCCGTCCACCACCTCGCCGACGAACTCGTGTCCCAGGATCATCGGCCCGACGTGCCCGCTCGCCGGATGCGGCCGGTGCAGCGGCACCAGCACCGGCCCCTTCGCCCACTCAGTGGCGTCCGTCCCGCACAGGCCGTTGCGCCGCACTGCCAGGAGCACTTCGCCATCCCGCGGAGCCGGCACCAGCACTTGTTCGATCCGCACGTCCTGCGGGCCGTGGTAAACGGCTGCCTGCATCGTCCCAGTCATGCGGCAGCCCCTCGGACGCGGTCGGCCTCGGCCGGAAGGGCCTCGCCGGCCGTGGTGCGCGGCAGGAACAGCGCCGTCACGGCCGCAAGGGCGAAAACGCCCGCACAGACCAGGAGCCCGCCGCTGAAGCCGATGGTGCCGGCGAGCCCCGCCAGCGCGAACGGGGCGAAAGCGGAGATGCCGCGGCCGACGTTGAAGCAGAAGCCCGCACCGGTGGCTCGCGCCCGGGTGGGGAACAGCTCCCCGAGATAGGAGCCGAACAGACCGAAGAACGCGGTGAACGCGCCGAACAGCGGACCGAGCCACATCAGCGCCGCCTGATGGGTGACGACCGCGTAGACGGGCAGGGTGACGGCGACGCCGGCCAGTGTCGCCACGATCGTGCGGTGCCGGCCGACCCGGTCGGCGAGCAGGCCGAACCCGTTGTAGCCCAGGAACATGCCGAGGTTGAGGATGGTCACGAAGACCGCGACCGACGGGGCGGGCAGGCCGCGCTCGGTGGTCAGGTAGGTCGGGAGCCAGGTGGTCGCGCCCCAGTACCCGGTCAAGGCCAGCGCGGCCATGAGCGTGCCGAGCAGCGTGGTGCGGCGCAGCGAGCCGGTGAGCACGGTCCGCGCGGTGACCGGATCGCCCTCGTACTGTGCGTTCTGCTCGGCCCAGCTGGCCGATTCGCGGAAGAAGGCGAGGACCACCGCGACTGGCACGACGACCGCGAGACCGGCGGCGAGGAACATCGTCCGCCAGTCCGGCAGGAACGGGGCGGACAGCACCGCGGCGATCGCTCCCCCGGCGGGGAACGCGCTGATCACGAACGCGGCGGCACGGCCGCGCAGCCGCGACGGCCAGGTCTCGACCACGTACGCCGACACGACGCTCCACACCGCGCCGAGCCCGATGCCCGCGAGGAACCGGAGGACGAGGAACACCGCGAAGTTCGGCACGGCGGACAGCGCCGCGGTGAACCCGCCGAACACCAGCAGCGAAGCGATCAGCGCTTTCTTCCGGCCGAAGTTGTCCGCCACGTAGCCGCCGGTGACGCTGCTGACTCCGATGCCCAGCAAGGTCGCGGTCGCGAGCAGGCCCGCTTGCGTGACCGACAACCCCATCTCGTGCCGGATCGCCGGCAACGCCAGCGACAGCAGGACGATTTCGAGCGCGTCGAACAGGTAGGCGAGGAAGCACCCGCCCAGGACGATCCAGCGGGAATCTCTCATGTCGCATCTCCACGGTGAGCTGCCAGGGCATGCGGGCAGGGTCGATCGCCGTCCGGGCGCGGACGGTCGGGAATGGGCGCAGCGGGTCAGGGGCGGGCCGGTGCGGGGGCCAGGACGAGGTCGAAAGCGATGCTCGCCCAGGGGGCCGCGGGCTCGGTCCCGTCGGGTGCGAGCCCGCCCGCGTGAGTGGTCGCGTCGACGATCAGGCTGTCTTTCACGCCGAAGACCGCGTCGTCGCGCAGATGCGGGTCGCCGGCGAGGAAAATGTGGGTGATCAGCCGCCGGTATCCGGGCGCGGTGACCATGAAGTGCAGGTGCGCCGGGCGCATCGGGCCGCGTCCGGCGGCCTTGAGCAGGTCTCCGACCGGGCCGTCGTGCGGGATCGGATACGGCGCGGGCAGCACCGACCAGAATCGGTACTCCCCGTCCGGCCCGGTGCGCAGCCACGCCCGACCGGCGGAGCGGTGGTCGTCGTACTGGACGTCGTAGAAGCCGTCCTCGTCGGCCTCCCACACGTCGATCCGGGCCCCGGCGATCGGCTCGCCGCCAGTGCCGCGGACCTGTCCGGACACGTAGCATGGCATCCCGGCCGCGCCGCGGGCGATGTCTCCGCCGAGCGCGATTTCCGGTGCCTCGTCGTGGAAAAACGGCCCGAACACGGTCGCCTCGGTCGCGCCCGGTTCCGCCGGTTGGTTGATCGCGACGGTCAGCATCGACAGCCCGAGCACATCGGACAGCAGAATGAACTCCTGGCGCCGGTCGTCGGTGAGGCGCCCGGCGCGGGTGAGGAATGCGATGCCCGCTTCCCATTCCCGTTCGCTGAGGCGGGTTTCGCGGGCGAACGCGTGCAGGTGCCGGACCAGGCTCTGCATGACCTCGCGCAGCCGTGGCTCGGCGTTGTCGAAGCTGGCCAGGACCTCGTCAGTGACGGCCTGTTCCCGTTCGGCGGCAAGGCTTTCCCGTGTGCTCACCGGCTCTCCTTTCCTGGCTCGATGCCCGCCCACGCCGCGTGCAGCAGCGTCCGAACCCCGGCGGCGGTGACCGGACGGGGATTGTCGGCCGGTGCCAGCTCGAGGATCTCGTCCAGCACAGTGTCCACATCGGACTCAAGGAGTCCCAGCTCGCGCAACCCAGCGGGAACGCCCAGTCGCGCGGCCAGTTCGAACAACCCGATCGCCGGGTCCGGCGCGCCAAGCGCGGCGGCGGTCCGCGCCGCGGCGTCGGCGGCGGGAGCGGCATTGAACGCCAGCACGTGCGGGAGCACGATGGCGTGCGTCTGCGCGTGCGGCAGGTCGAAAGCTCCGCCGAGCACATGGCAGATCTTGTGGTGCAGCCCCGATCCCGCGACGGCAAACGCCGACCCGGCCAGGTAGGCGCCGAGCATCAGCTCTTCGCGCGAGGCGGGGTCCGCGCCCGAGCCGGGCAAGCCCGCCGCCAGGTGCCGGATCCCGTCCTCGGCGACGGCGCTGGACACAGGATTGCGGCGCGGCGCCCAGAACGCTTCGACGCAGTGCGCCATCGCGTTCAGACCGCTGGCGACCGCCAGTTCCTCCGGCAAGGTGGCGGTCAAGTCCGGGTCGTAGACGACTGTGCGGGGCAGCACGCGCGGGTCGGTTCCGGTCGTCTTGCGGCCCGCGTCGGTCAGGCCCCAGACCGGGGTGACCTCCGAGCCCGCGTATGTGGTGGGCACGGCCAGGATCGGCAGTCCGGTGGTCAGCGCGACCGCTTTGGCGGTGCCCGTCGTCGAGCCGCCGCCCACCGACAGGATCAGATCGGCGCCGGCGGCCGCGGCGCGTGCCTTGTCCGCCGCCTCGACCGGGACGTGCGGACGGACTGCGGAGAAGGTCTCCGTCACCCGGCCGGCGAGCGGGCCGCAGAGTTCGTCGGCCAGCTCGGTTTCCGAATCGGCGGCGACCACCAGAATCCGCTTGGCCCCCAAGGCTTCCGCTTCCGCGGCCAGCTGGGTCCGCGCGGCTCCGGCGCCGAAGACCACCCGGCCGGGC
Source organism: Amycolatopsis echigonensis (assembly GCF_002846615.1). Lineage (NCBI taxonomy): Bacteria > Bacillati > Actinomycetota > Actinomycetes > Pseudonocardiales > Pseudonocardiaceae > Amycolatopsis > Amycolatopsis echigonensis. The sequence continues at coordinate 7,998,561 of NZ_PJMY01000003.1, forward strand.
AGGGTGTCGTAGACAAAGGCGGCCATCAGCGCGCCTCGGGCAGCACGGTGGGCTGGTAGGCCAGCAGCAGCCATCGGCCGTTCTCGCGCACCCACACCGCCAAAGCCTTGTTGGCCAGGGTCTTGCGGGTCCCGCCGGCGGTGATGTCCGCGTGCATCTCTCCCACCACGACGGCGGTGTCCCCGGAGACGAGGATCCGGTCGACCGGGTGATCGATGCGGTGATAGACGTAGTAGCCTGCGCGCAGCTTCTCGCGGTACGAGTCCAGGGTGTCGGTGACGCCGTTCGAATGGGTGTAGGCCAGGTCGGGGTGCGCGTGCGCGGAGAAGGCCTCGATGTCGCCGGAAATGACGGCGGCGTAACGGCTTTCTTCCAGATCCCGGATGGTCGCTTCGACGTCCGCGGCAGTGCCGGCGGTCATGAGATCGTCTCCTTGTCGTTCGAGCGGGTGTTGCGCAGCCGCAGTGCCGCAAGGACCTGAGCCATGTCCTCGTCGCCGAGCCCGGCCGCGATCGCGTCGTCGAGGACGGACTGAGCCGCTTCGGTGCCCGGCAGTCCGAGCCGGCGACCGGCGGCGACGTCGAGGGCGAGGCCGAGGTCTTTGCGGATCAGCGACACCGGTGCGGCGACTCCGGCCGAGGCCGGGGAGAGGAACGCTTCCTCCTTGTAGCCGACGTAAGGCGCGCCCGCGGCGCTGGTGCGCAGCACGTCGTAGAAGATCTTCAGGTCGAGTCCGCCCGCCTCCGCGACGAGTAGGCCTTCGGCGACCCCTTGGTTGACCGCGGCCAGCACCGTGTTCACCGCGAGCTTCGCCGCCGAACCCGAACCGACCGGACCGGTGTGCACCTGCGCAGCGGTCATGGCGGACAGGACCGGACGGAGCCGGGCGAACTGATCCGGCGTGGCGCCGACCATCGCGGTGACCGTGCCGGCCTCCGCCATCGACACGCTGCCGGACACCGGGGCGTCCGCCAGTTCGACCGGGCCGCCTCGCGCAGCCAGTTCGCGCACCAGCGCGGGCCCGACGGTGCCCATCACGACGTGCAGATGCCCACGCCGCGCTCCGGCCAGCCCGCGCTCCACCAGGTCCCGAGTTGTCGCCCCGTCCGGCAGCATGCTGATGCTCACCGGCGCGTCCGCGAGCCGGCCCGCCGACTCGACCGCGGTCACGCCGTCGGGCGCCGCGCCGAGGCCCGGGTCGTAAGCGAGGACGGTGTGCCCGGCTCGGGCCAGCCGGGCGGCCATCGGCCAGCCCATCCGCCCGAGCCCGGCGAATCCGATCAACACGGACTCCTCCTGAGGATTGACTGCCTGGTTTCTCCGGCTGGCCGACAAGTGAGGGAACGGTCGCCCTCGACTGCCCATCGGAAGCGCAGCGTTCAGCCGGTGTTCAGTATCATGAAACAACGCGCAGCCTATGTCAATGCATAGCGCACAAAACCAGGCCGGGCACCGAGATCGCGGCAGCTCAGTACGCGGTCGCCGGGCGGCCCGCCAGATAAGCGAGGACCCAGTTCGAGAACTCGCAGGCGAGGTGCCAGCGGTGCTCGCTGATCATCCACGGCGGCAGCACCGCCGGAAACGCGATCGCGAGCCGCGCGGCGAATCCGCCTCGCGGGTCGTCGCGGAACTGGTGGCGCACCGCGCCGATCGGGACGCCGTCGCCGCCGCGAGCCCAGCCGGAGAGGTCGATCGGGAACCCCTGGTCCCGCGCGATCGGAACGCCCGCGGTGTCGGCGTAGTCGATGACGAACCGCGCGGCGAGCACCGCGCCGCCGGTCACCTCGATCACTTCCTGGACGCCGGCGCGGGGAGTCCGGACGAGGTAGTGGTCCGGGCAGGCGGCCAGCATGGCTCGCTCGTCGTTCCGGTCCCGCTCGCCGGTGAACCACCGCGCGAATCCGCCGGCCGTGCCGCGGCTGCTGGCGAGCCCCGCGCTGCTGACCGCCCACCCGCCGGGGGCAGCCGCGCCCTCGCTCGCCGGGCCGCTGACCGCGAGGTCAGGAGCCATCAGCTTGCGGATCTCCGCCTCGCCCATCCGCATCTTCACCGCGACGAGACGCTCGCGGTCACGGGCCACCTCCGCGGTGCTCTGGGCAGGCCGCAGCACTAGCGCGTCGAGTTCGGCCGCCAGCGCGGCGGGCAGGTTGCCGCGCAACCGCTCCGCAGCGACGCGCAGGCGTCGCGCCTCCCATTCGAGCACCGCGTCGCGGCCGATCGCCTCGCCGCTGAGGTAGGCGGTCAGCCCGGGTTCCGCGTCGTCAGCGGCGGCCGTTTGCCGACCGGCGACGGGCGCGAGCCCGGCCGCGGCGGCGGCAGTCAGAAAACGTCGCCTGGTCAGCACAGGACACCTCCGAGGAGAAGCATTTCCGGGCAGCGGCACGGCATTTCGATCCGTACCGTGCCGGGGATGCTAGGCCGCCGCGGCGGGGCCTCGGTGTCCCAGATCCGGCACACTTCCGGCGGAGCTCGCGCTCCTGTTTCAGCCGGCTCCGCCTTCCGCGGCGCGCTCCGCCGCGAGCATCTCGAGCGCCTCTGCCGCGTTCGACGGCGACGCGGCGAAACCGGCGGGACCGAGTTGCGCGGCGACCCAGTCCTGCGTGTGGTCGAGCTCGTGCCGTCCCGTGACGAACCAGATGCCGCGCGCGGGTTCGGCGCCCTGGTTCACGTACAGGTGCGGCCGGGTGGAGTCGAAGCACAGCGAATCGCCCGCGGCGATCGCATGCCGCTCGAAGTCCAGCAGCAGGACCAATTCCCCGGACAGCAGGTAGGCGTGCTCGGTCCCGCTGTGCCGCATCAGCTTCCGGTCCGCGGCACTCGCCGCGCCCGGTTCGTAGGTGACCAGCAGCGCGTCCACTCCAGTACCCGAGCCGACCGCCAGCCGCTCCCACCGGACCCCGCTGGCCATCTCCAGCACCGGGTTGTCGGCGGCACGCTGGACCACCCCGGACGACGCCGCACCCGGCGGCCGCTCGGCCGGGGTCGCGGCGGCGCGGCCGCCGCCGAGGCCCAGCAGATCGTCGAGCGAGACGCCGAGGTGGCTGACCAGTGCGTACAGCGTGCTCACCGACGGCTGCGACTTGCCGTTCTCGACCTGAGACAACAGGCTCGCGGAAATCTTGGCCGCCGCCGCGACGCTGCGCAGGCTCAGGTTGCGCGCCAACCGCGCCTCCCGCAGCGCCGGACCGATCATGTGCTCCACAGTCACCCCTGCTCGCCGTCCAGGTGGGCAGACCTGATCCGCCCTCGCTGAACGATACCGCCCGGACCGGCGCACGCGGGATCTACACTGTTCAGTGTCAACGCACACGAGCTCCGCGCAGGCACCCTCGTCGCGGGCACGTCCACCACCGGAGGCTCCGATGCCACCTGCCCCGCTGTCCATCCGCACAGTCCTCGACGGACGTCCGGTCTCCCGCGACGACGTGCTCAAGTGGGAAGCCGGCCGGATGCGCAAAGCAGCGGCGAAGCTGGGCTTGCCCGCTCCGCGAGGCGACCTCGCCCAGATGAGGACAAGCTTCGCCGACGCCAAGCTCGCCCTCGGCCCGGACGAAGTGCGCCGGCGGCTGAATCGCGACCTCCGCCTCAGCGAAACCGTTTCCCGGGCGCTCACCGGACTCTCGCGCGGACGCCGCGCACTGAGCACCTGCGACCTGTACGTGTCTGGCGCCGGCCGGGCGGGCGAGTTCGTCGACTGGTTCTGCGACACCGGCCGCAGCGATTACGCCCGCAGCATGATTGCCGCGAACCCGGACCACTTCCTGATCGACACCGCGCCCGACGGCAGGCAGGAAGTGGTGGAAACGACCGGCGGAAGCCCCCTCGCGACCCGGTTCTTCATCGACTACGCCGACACCTCGTCGCTCGTGACGCCCCGAGACGCGGAGTTCCCGCTCGACGCGTCGGGCGTCGCCCGCACCGCAGCGGGCCAGGCGATCGGCGGCGTCCGCCACGAATTCCGCGACCAGGACGGCGGATTCCACGCCCGGCTCCGCGTCGAGTTCCCGAAGCTCACCGCGCCGGCCATGCTCCGCGAGCACCGGCTCCACCTGGCGTGCGAATTCTCCAACTGGATCGCCATGTTCCGGGCCAGGCCCTAGCCAGCGTGACCGCCGACGCGGGAGCGCAGGTCCCGCGCAATGCGGAATCCGGACCGACGGCGATCCAGTCGTTCACCACTGCGGTGCACCACATAACCGGAGACCCGGTGGTGCTGTAGTCGCTGCCCGGGTTTTCGACCCAGGGCGAATGTCCGACCGGAGCAGCAGACGCGGGTTTCGGCGCCGTCCCAGCGGTTGGTTCCGGCACAGCACCTGCGCCGATCGCAATCGCACTCCAGATAGAGGCGGGATAAACGCTTGCCCGCTCCAACTGGGCTCCCAACAGCCGGTCAATCCCAGCAACCGACTGTTCCAGCTTAATGAACACAATCCGAACGTCAGCAAGCCGATCCAGCGCGGATGCCGGACCACCGATGGATCAGCACCGCACGTCGGAGCACGCTCATCTCCTCGTGCTGCCTCGCTTGCGCGCGACCCCGCCGACGATGTTCGCCTCCGCGGAGTCCCCCTGGATCGGCGCGTCCGGACGCCAATCCGGAAGCCAGACCAACCCGGGCTCGACAAGCTCGAAGTCGCCGAACAAAGCGGCGATCTGCTCCCGGCTCCGCTGGGTCAGCGGCAGGGTGGCCCGTTGCGTGTACTGCCCCGACACCTTGCCGAACGAGCCCAGCGCGTCCTCGTCCTCGGGATTCATGCTCACGTGCGTCAGCGCGAGCAAGCTGCCCGGCGCCAGCAGGTCGCGATAGTGCGCCAACTGCCGTTCCGGCTCCAGGCCGTCCGGCATGAAGTGCAGCAACGCGACGATCAGCAGGCAGACCGGCTCATCCGGATCGATGATGCCCTCGTCCAGCACCCGCTCCCACAGACCGGGACCGTCGAAATAATCGCCGAAGATCGCCCGGTGGCGCAACGGGTCCGCGGTGTCCTCCAACAGGATCTGCGAGTGCGCATGCGCGACCGGCTCGTTGTCGACGTAGACGACACGGCACTCCCCCGGCGCGACCTCATCGGCCACCTCGTGCACGTTGCCCTGCGTCGGCAGCCCGCTGCCGATGTCGACGAACTGCCGGATGCCCGACTCCACCGCGAACCGCACCGCCCGGCCGAGAAACTCCCGATTGGCCACCATCCCGACCCGCATCTGCGGCATTTCCTTGAGCTGCTGCTCCGCGAACTCCCGGTCGATGGCGTAGTTGTGCGTGCCCCCCAGCACGTAATCGTAGATCCGGCCGGCGCTCGGCCGGTCGATGTCGATGCGCGGAGCCTCGTCAACCATGCCGCGACCTTAACCGACACCCACCGAAGACTTCAGCAGCAGACCTGCCGCGAGGGCCGTTCGACCGGGCCGCTTCCCCGGCTCGGCCCGACGGGTGCCGCGCGAACCCGCGGTCCGTCCTGCCGCCAGGCGAGAAGATCAGCACCTGACAACCGGCCTCCGGAGTGAACGCCCGCCGGTTTGCCGGACGTCCTTGACACCTGTGTCAACGGGCAGGTAAACCGGCAGAACCCGACGGCGCGCGGAGGCCAACGATGGTGTTCTCGCAGGTCCTCGACCCTGCCCACAGCGTATTCGGCAGCACACTCCTCGCGCTCGCTCCGGTCATCGTCTTGCTGTTGCTCCTGGCGGTTTTCCGCATCTCGGCATGGCAGGCCGTGATCGTCGGCGCGCTGGTGACGATCGCGCTCGGCGTCACGGTGTGGCACGCGCCGTTCGCCGCGACGGCCAAGGCCTACGGGATCGGCGCCGGCCAGGGTTTCTGGTCGGTCGACTGGATCGTGTTCTGGGGCGTCGTCATCTACAACACGCTCGTGGTGACCGGCGCGTTCGACGTCTTCAAGAACTGGCTGATCGAGCAGGCGACCGCTGACATCCGCGTGCAGACGCTGCTGATCGCGTGGGCCTTCGGGGCGTTGCTGGAAGGCCTGGTCGGATTCGGTTACCCCTGGGCTGTTGTCGCGCCGATCCTCATCGCGTTCGGCATCGCCGACCTGCCCGCGTTGCGGGTGGCCGCACTGGCCAACAACGCGCCGGTGTCCTACGGCGCCCTGGGCGCCCCGGTCCTCGGCCTCGCGGCCGTCACCGGGCTTTCGGCCACGGCGCTGTCCGCGTCCATCGGCAAGATCGTCGCGGTCCTCGCGCTGGCGCCGCCGTGGATCCTGCTGTACCTGGTGAGCGGCAAGCGCGGCATCAAGACCGGATGGCCGCTGGCGCTGGTCGGCTCGTTCGGCTACATCATCGGGCAGTACCCGACCTCGCAATACCTCGGCCCGTACCTGCCCGACGTCATCGGTTCGCTGGTCTGTTTCGCCGCGTTGCTGCTCCTGCTGAAGGTGTGGCAGCCCAAGGAAACCCTCGGCTTCGGCGGCGTGCCGATCCCGTCCGACCGATCCCCCGTCGCCGACACTCCCCCAAGGCAGACCGCGCCGCTGCGGGCGCTGCTGCCGTTCCTGATCCTCGTCATCGTCGTCGTGGCCTGGACGGGACCGTGGTCGAAGCTGGGCAACTGGACCCCGTTCGCGCCCAGCGTGTCGGCGCGGTCCTCGCTCGGCCACACCGCCTCCGCTGTCACGTGGAAGTTCGCGCCCTTCATCGCCGGCACCGCGATCCTGGTCAGCTGGCTGCTGATCCTGGCCTATCTGCGGCCGCGCGGAGACCAGCTGCGCCGGGTGTTCCGGTCCACGTTCCAGCAGATGTGGGGTGCGCTGCTGGTCGGGCCGCTGATCTTCGGGCTGGCGGCGGTCTACAACTTCAGCGGGATCGCCAACTCCATGGCGAACGGGTTCTCCCACCTGGGTACCTGGTTCGTGGTGCTGTCCCCGGTCCTGGGCTGGATCGCGGTCGCCTTGTCGGGCAGCAACACCTCCTCCAACGCCGTGTTCGGGCACTTCCAATACTCGGTGGCGCAACTGATCCACGCCCCGGTGCTCCTGCTGCCCTCGCTCAACTCCCTCGGCGCCGAGGTCGGCAAACCGATCGCGCCGCAGACAGCCAGCGTCGGCGTCGCGACCACCAAATTCGTCCGCGACGAAGGCCAGGTCATCCGCTACAACATGGGCTGGACACTGGTCATCCTCGCCTACCTCATCGGCATCGGAGCTCTGTTCTACTTCGTGCTGCCCCAAGCGATGCGGATCTGATCCTGGCGACCTGCCGAGAGGTATCGAATCCAGGGTTCCCAGACGACCGCCCACCTCCCGTTCGAGACCGCGGGCGTGGTCGAAGCCGAACTCCGGCTACTTCGCAGACTGATCTCGCACTTCAGACGTCGCGGGCTACCTCGTAGACGTTGGCGGAGCGGAGGGAGACCGCGGCGTCGGCTGGTACAGACGCGTTCGCGGCGACGCTTCGCGCCGCAGTTTCGTCGGTGAACAGCTGAAAGCTCACGCCAGTTCGACCGTCGGTCGCCCACGTCCCGCGGACGAAGCCAGGAATCGTGCGGACGTGGCTGGCGAGGTGGTCGAGTTCGTTGTCGAGCTGTTGTGGCGTCGCCGACGGCTTGAATTCGACGGTGAAGACGACTGCGTGCATGGGTGCTCTCCTTTGGTGGTCGGGATATGAATCTGGTTGTCGGGACATGGATCAGACGGCGACGGCTTCGGCGATGCGCAGCGGTCCGGCGATGTCGAGCACGGCCGTCCGGCGGAAACCAGTGGCCGTGAGCAGGCGATCGAGTTCTGACGGGCTGCGTTCCTGGCCGCCGCTGACGGCAAGCATCAGCAAGTCGAGCGTGCGAGCTCGCGGATCCGGATGCTCGTCGCTGGGCAGACTTTCGATCACGAGGACCACGGCACCGGTTCGGCACGCGGCCCGCACGCCGCGCAAGATCGCGGTGGTGCCCCGGTCGGGCCAGTCGTGCAGCACCTCCATCAGCAGGTAGAGGTCGGCCGCTGGCAGCGGGTCGGTGAAGAAATCTCCCGCGCACGTGGTGAGGTGAGCGTCGTCGACACCGGCCTGGGCGATCACGTGCGGCAGGTCGAACAGGATGCCGCGAACGGTGCGGTGCCTGGTCAGGATTGCGTTAAGCAACTGCCCGGTCCCTCCGCCGATGTCCGCGACAGTCCCGAAGGGACTGAAGTCGTAGGCGCGGATGACCGCGTCCACGTCCGCGCGCGCCTTCGCCTGCATGGCGTTGTCGAACAGCTGCGCTTGTGCTGGGTGTTCGGCCAGGTAGTCGAAGAGGCCGTTCGGCGCGATCTCGGCGATGCCGGTGGTCCCGTGCCGGACTGCTGTTTCGAGTGATGCGACTCCGTGCCAGACCACATCGAGTGCCATCAGCTGTGCGAACGCGCGCAGGGACCCCGCGTGGTCGGTGCGCAGCAGGCGCGACATGGCTGTGTGCTCCACGCCCGCCGGCCCGTGCCGAAACACCCCAAGGTCGGCCAGTAGTCGCAATACCCGTCCCAGTGAGTGGTGCGCCACGCCGCAGGCGGCCGCGAGTTCGCTGACCGGGACCGGATCGTCCCCGATCAGGTCTGCGACACCGAGGTCTGCGACGACGTGGAGGGCACGTGCGTGCAGGTGGGCCGTCGTCATTGCCCACACCTGATCGACCGCCGCGTCGTGCACGGATGTCGTGGTCATGAGATGCCCTCCGATTTCGTCGCGAGTCGTCGACGAACCGGACGCTACGAGCCGGCGGCTGCGCGCAGATCCGCCGGATGACTCAGATTCCTACTCACCTCGGTTCTCGGCCACCCACGTCGCGATCGCACTTCGCGTGTTCACCCCGAGCTTGTCGAGGATGTGCTGGACGTGGTTCTGCGCGGTCCGCTCGGAAAGCACGAGACGCTCACCGATCTGCCGGTTGGTCAGACCCGCCGCGACAAGTCCGGCGACCTCCCATTCGCGGCGCGTGAGCAGACTCGTGCCGGTTGGCTGCGTGCGGACCGAGTCCGCACGCCGGCGGACGCCTGGCATGCGGTGGGACTTCGCCACGGCCGTTGCGTGCGCGATCAGCTGCCGCGCCCGCCTCGCGTCGCCGGGGGCACCTCGTGCGACGAGTGCCGCGGCGATCTCGATTTCGACGTCGCACTGGAAGCCGAGAGCGGCAACGCGTTCGCAGATGTCGCGGGCTGTTTGGAGGTCGTCCAGCGCGCCGCTGAGGTTTCCGAGGTTTCGGGCAGCTGTGCCCAGCCAGAGTTCGACCGGCCCGAGATAGGCGAGCGCCCCGACGCCGCTGACTACGTGATGACCTCGATAGTTGGCCAGCCGTTCGACGAAGACCGGCAGATCCTCGCCCCGGCCTAGCTCCGACGCCACCGCGATGCCCATGGCCGCGCACAACAGGGTGACGTGCGGGGCCGGACGCCAGTGACGTGGCGACCCGAGCGCGTCGTAGACCTCCGCCGCCTCGGCCGTGTGCCCCGCGGTCACCAGGCTGTGCGCCAAGGCGATACCGGCGATGACCGGAGGTGCGCCACCGGGGTTCGGCGCAGCCGAGTCACCCGACGCGGACAGCGTCGTCTCGTCGTGCCCGGCATGGCGGCCGAGGTTGCCCAGCAGTGCTGCCCGCCCGTGACGCGCGTTGGGCAGTCCGGTCCCGCCCGCTGCGGCGTGGGCGGCGTCGGCCAGCCGGCGCGCCTCGACCACGTGGCCGCGCGCTTGCGCGAGCGTCGCCTGCGCCAACAACAAATGCAACCGCGCGACCGGCGTGCCGATTTTGTCGGTCGGCACGGATGACGCGGCGACCTGGTCGGCAGCGCCGTCGAGGTCACCGCGCTCGAGCAGGACGGTTGTCCACGCCGTCCGCGCGGCGAGTTCGTGGTGGGCATCTTGGGTTGCCTCGGCGACCCGCATCATCCGTTCGGCGATCTCGGCGCGCGTGTCGAGATCGTCCGGGCCGGCGAACAGCGTTTGGAACGACCGGCAGGCGGCCATCACCGCGGTCGGCTCGCCGCTCGCCTCCGCAAGTTCGAGCGCGGCCCGGCTCGCCCGGCGCCCAGCGAGCGCGTCGGCCTGGTAGTTGAACGTTTCCGCATAGCACGCGGACAACATCGCGCGCAGCCGTAGGTCCTGGGGGTCGACGGCGTCCAACGCCTCGGTGCACAGCCGTCGAGTCGCGAGGTCGAAGCCGATGTGGCCGACCGGCGGCATTCCCAGGGCAACCTCGGCGAGCAGGTCTCCCCGGCCGATCTGCCGAGCCAGCGACGCGGCACGTGTCGCCGAAGCAAGGCGCTCGCCGAGGTCACCCGCGTCGTGGCTCGCGCGTTGCAGAGACATCAAGAGCTCGAATTGTTCGGCTGGTTCCAGATCAGCACCGATCGACAGCGCCAGGCGGTAGAGCCGGACCGCTGGTTCGAACGCGAGCCGCCGCATCGCCTCGTCGGCCGCCCGCCGAATCGCCACGAGCGCTCCCGCCGGGTCACCGTCCGCCGCCTCGGCGAGGTGGTGCGCGACTGCGAACAGGTCGGGTTCCGGGCGCCCCTCCGCGATTCGTGCGGCTTGACGGTGCAGGACGGCTCGATCGGCATGGCCCAGACCGCTTTCCACCGCGTCGCGCACTAGCGAGTGCACGAAGCGGTACCGACCTGCGGCGGTCGGCGCGACGAGGCCGGCAAGGTCCAAGTCGTCGAGAGCTGCCTGAATGTCCGTCTGCGTGGAGCCAGCCACCTCCGTCACCTCGGACACCAGAAACTCCGGCCCGAGAACGGCAGCGCTGGCCAGGACGCGCGACGTGTCCGCCGGCAACGTCCGAATACGGCGCGCAATCGTCTCGCGCACGGTCGGAGAAAGCCCGCCTGTGCGATATGTGCGCGCGTATTCGGCCAGGAACAGCGGATTGCCGCCGGTGAGCTCATGAACGCGTTCGGCGTCCGCATCGTCGGCGAGCAGACCCGCTGCGTCCAAGTATTCGCGAACGCCGGACACTGGCAAGCCGTGCAGCGACAGCTCGCGCGCGAACGGGCTCCGCAGCAGGTCGCTCCTCACCGCTCGGACGCGCGGATCAGTCGCTCGCATAGTCACCACGACGCACAGCCGCTCGCTTCGCAGCCCGCGCGTGACATGCTGCAACAGCAGAATCGAGGACTCGTCGACCCAGTGCGCGTCATCGAGAATGATCAGCGTCGGCGACGCTGCGGCGACTTCGCGCAGCGCTTCCGCGACAGTCTCGAATCGACGGAACCGCGCCTGCGCGTCAGCCGCATACTGCCCCACGTCACGGCCGGAGAGAACCTCCAGCGCCTCAGCCAGGACGCGCTCGCGCACGCGGGTTTCTTGCGCGAGTTGGCGCAGGATTCGTATCCACGGCCAGAAGGGTGGGGCGCCGTCCGCCTCGTCGCCGAGGCCCCAAGCCTGCACGAAACCGGCCGCTCCAGCCGCCTCGCCCAGTGCCTCCGCCAGGCGCGTCTTGCCGATGCCCGGCTCGCCCACACACATCATGACGACCGGACGCCCGCCACCGGCCGAGTCCAGGCACGAGCGAAGCAGCTCCAGCTCGGCCGTGCGTCCGACCAAGCGGTCGGCCGCCTTCGACGCGCGCCCGCTTCCATGCACGGCATCATCGTGCCTGAACAACGGGGCTCTGAAAACGGTCGCGGGGATCGGGTCGTCCGGCGTACTCGACCCGGCCGGCAGACCGCCCCCCTCCTCTGTGTCGTGATCGTCTGGGAGGCCGCACCAGCGGTCGACGTGTTTGGCGTCCTTCTGGCGCGGCGAGCCGCAGAAGGCGCGTCGCGGACCGCGCTTTTCGCGCGGTAGGTGGTGACCGTTCGCGACCTGGTTGTGGATGGGGTTCGGCATTGAGGCTGCCGTTCCACGGCCGCCGCGACGCGTGGACCTCGCATGGTTCGGGCGCGCAGGCTCAGCGTGGACGAATCGGAAAAGGGCAAGAACCAAGCCGAAACCGCAGTTCGGGCTCGCTACCTGTCACGGGGTCGTCTCGACCGCCCGGGCCGGGACACGGTGCGGTTCCGGGAAATCGGCCTCGACCAGGCAGCAGCGTTGACCGCGCACGTCAACCACCTGCTGGACGCGCGGGATCAGCGCTGGCCGCGCGCAATCTCCTCGTATCGATCAAGCTGGCGGCCCGGCTCGGGGAGGATCCTCCGGGCCGCCAGGATCACCTGCCGAGCACTTTGTCGACCCAGGCGACGATGTCCCCGACGACCTCGTCGCGGTTCGTCTCGTTCAAGATCTCGTGCCGCGCACCCGGATACACCCGCGTCGTCACGCTTTCGATTCCCGCGTCCCGGTAGCGCTGGACCAGGACGTCGAACAGCGCCAGGTTGCCGTTCACCGGGTCCTGCTCCCCCACCGCGAGGTACAACGGCAGATCCGACCGCATCCGGGCGACCTCTTCCGGGTCCGCCAGCCGCCGTGCGCCCGCGAACATCGCCTTCGTGTTGACCGGGTCGATCCCGAAGCCGCACAACGGGTCCGCGACATAAGCGTCCACTTCGGACTCGTCGCGGCTGAGCCAGTCGTAATCGGTGCGCTGGGGCTGGAACGGCGCGTTGAACACCGCGAGATCCAACGGCTGGTCCAGGTCCAGCGCCGGCTCGAGGACGTCGAGCGCGGCCGTGCCGGTCAGGACCACCGCGTCGACGTCCGCCGAGTGGTCCAGCAGGTACTGCTGCGTCGCGAACGACCCCATGCTGTGCGCCAGCAGGACAACCGGCAGCCCGGGGAACTCTTCCCGCGCCCGGCCGGTCAGCACGCCGATGTCGGATACGAGCGCCGCCCAGCCGTCCGGGCCGAGGTCGCCCGGAGCCCCGGCGATCGACGCGCCATGACCGCGGTGGTCCTGTCCGTAAACAGCGAACCCGCGACCGGCGAAAGCGCGGGCGACCCGCTCGTAACGCCGGACGTGCTCCCCCATTCCATGGGTCAGCTGCACAATCCCGGCGGGAGACCCGACCGGGTCCCACCGGTACGCGGTCACGGCTCCAGGCAGGGTGAGCATCGCATCGGGCATCGTCGCCTCCTCAGTCGACCCACCCTGCCGCACGACGAGTGCCGCCGCCACCCCCATCCGGGACGTTCTTCCCTCCCCTTCGGGAGAGGCCTCTGTCAGCCGGACAAGTCACGGACGAAGAGCACCGGCGATGGCCGCGGACGTCAACGCCCACTGGCGCGCTCCGCAGGCTGTTCAGCAGCGCCGGTTGCCTGTCGCCGCTCCGGTCTCGACGAGAAGCCCGGCAGCGCAGAGCGCCGGGATCCGGTGCGGGATCCCGGCGCTCCGGTCGAGCGTGGCTGGATCAGCGGTGCGCCCCGCCGATGCCGGGCAGGACCTGCGTGCCCTCGGTGCGGACGGCCTGCAGCGACGCCGGGTCGAGGCCGAGAGCCGAGAGGATCGTCGGCGCCACCTGGGTGGTCTCGACCGGGTTCGACTGGACCTGAGCCGGGACGCCCGGGCCGTTGACGACCATCAGGACGTTGCGGTCGCCGGTGTTCATGCCGCCGTGCTCCGCGAGCTTGGTCGGCTTCGAGTAGACGACGCCTTCCTGGACCTTGCCGAACACGTCCGGGTAGTGGCCGTTGTTCACCGGGACGCCGAAGAAGCCGGCGGCATCAGAGCCCGCCCAGATCTGGGTGAGGCCCGAGTGCTGGACCGTGACCGGCTTCTTGTTGACGTCGTAACCCTGCGCGGTGTGGTTCCACAGGTAGTTCTTGACGAAATCGCACGCGGCCTGCGAGGTGTCCGAGAGGTAGGACTGCCACAGGTCGTCGTCGGTGCCGGCGACGATCAGGCTCTTGTTGTCCGGGTGCTTCTGGGCCCAGGCAGCGTTGATCGCGCTGACGATCGGGCCGTCCTGGACCGTGACGAGCTCGTTCGGGTTCATCGGCGACTGGCCGTGCTTCGCCGTGACGATGACCGTCGTCGAGTCCGCGAGGCCGTCCTTGTGGATCTCGGCGGACATCTTGCCCAGCTGGGCGTCGACGTAGTCGAAGGCGCTCGACAGGGCCGGGCCGGGGACGAGCTTGCCGTTGACCCACTGGTAGCCGCCCGGCTGCGGCGCGCTGGTGGTGTAGTTGCCCTGCGCGTCCGGTCCGATCAGCGTGGTCGAGGTCGAGCGGCTCTTCTGCGCGACCGATACGGCCTGGAAGTTCATGCCGAGAACCGCCGGGGTGCCGACCTGCGCCTTGCCCGAGTGATCGCGGCCGCCGAGCTCGTTGAGGACTGCCTGGACCTTGTAGCCGTCGTACTGCTTGGTGGCGGCGTCGATGTGCGCCCAGTCGTCGTCCTGCGGGTAGGGGACGCCGTTCGGCATGACGGCCTGCGAGTCGATTTCGGGACCGAAGAAGTCGTCGATGCTCTGGCCGTTCGAGCCCGGGCCGTTGAACGACAGATAAACGGCGTGCTTGTCCGACCAGGCGGTGCGCCGACCGGCGTTGTGGATCACCTGGAAGATCGAGTTCGTGCCCAGGTAGTCCCACGGCGTGATGTTCTTGCAGGTCGCCGGGTCGACGGGAAACGTCGAGGCATTCAACGACGAGGCGTCGTTCTTCAGGTTCATGATCGCGGCCGGGTTCTTGTCGACGCCCTTGGCGTAGATCGAACCGTTCTCGTCGAAGGACGGGAACGTGCCGTTCGACGGGTTGATGAAATCATTGACGTTCGCCAGCGCGTCGTCCGGCGAGTCGTAGACGACGTCGCCGCCGGTGGCCGGCTTGCCCGGCGTGCAGGCGGAGCCGGGCTCGTCGGTTTTGTGGCTGTACTCGACGTCGTAGTAGACGCCGGTCGACTTGGGGTTGCCGCCGGTCATCAGCGCGGTGCCGCCGGGGTCGGAGTCCGACGGGTTGGACGCCTGCGCGTTGGTGTATTCGCTGCCGCCGCGCGAGAGCTTGGCCAGCGTCGAACCCGGGTGGGTGGCGACATACCAGTCGAGGTCGCTCTGGTGCATGCCGTCGACCGAAATCAGCAGAACGTGCTTGTTCGCGGGCGCGCCCGCCGACTGAGCGTCAGCAGGCAGGGTCGAAAGCACGAGCAGCGATGCGGCGGACGCCATCGCAGCGCCGGCTACGGCCGGGCGAGTGAACTTCGGCATGGCTCTCCATGGAGTCGAGTACAACGAGACGTCGCACATTTCCGTGTGCGCCGTATCTTTCTTCGCCAAAGCGGTCGGGTAAGAAAATGCGAGGTGAACAAAAGTAATCTGCCTGATTGCAGATGCATTCTCCCCAGACATCCAGGAGCGACAACCGCCGAAATATCGACGCAGTGTGACCGATTCAGCGCTGATTGCTGCGACGCCGCCCTTGACCTTATTCAGTCGAAATACACAAATCACCTGCGGCTATGCGACGGGCGACGTTTACGTCAGCCGGAATATATCGGTCCATACCCGCCAGCCGGGCGGAATGCACATTAGGCGCGGATTGCCACATTCACCACAGACCGAGACGATCCGGTCCTCCACGTAGACCTGGCCGACGACGGCGGACCATTTGTGGCGGCCGAGCACCACCTGATCGCCACCGGCCACCGACGGAATCGCATCCGGCCAGCAGATCGCCGCCCGCGCTCACGCTCAGTGCCGCCGGAGTGTGGTGCGACTCAGTCTGGCTGCCCAGGAGGACATTGCCCCGATGTCGTGAAACAGAAGTTCCCCGCCGCGACCCAGTTCGGACACGGCGCAACCCGCCGCTCGGACCGGCAAGCCCGCTCGCCAGCTGCCACCGCGTGGCACAGCGAGTGTGAGCCGAGGGAAGCCCAGCAGAGCTGCCCAAACTGTTGCGACCGCTGCCCGTCCGGGATGCATGGGAGGACATCGAAGCCGGGGCGACGGCAAGCAAATGGAGTGAGCGCCTCCTCGCCCGTACCCCCGCAGACCCGCGTGGCAGCTCCGCATGAGCTCGGCGGAACGGCCGTCTACCTGGTGTCCGACGCCGCGACCTATACCGTCGGCAGCACACTCACTGTCGACGGCGGGTGGACCGCGGCTTAGCCGATACGGGTAAGCGGAGCCAGTTTGCCGCAGTCGCCGAACGCATGGGCTTAACGGTGTCGGCTCGGAAGCCGGAGGTTCCGGCGCGAGTTGTCCATCTGAGCGGCGGCCCTCGGACGTGGTGATGCGGGCGGCTCGCCGACGATGGCAGCAGAACCAGACATTTCGACGACCACAGTGAGTGCCGCACCCGCCATGCAGGGTTGAGGGGTCGACCTGCGCTCACCGTCAAGTCCGCCCTGGGCCACGACGCACTACCGCCTCGAGCACTGACCCGTGCGACGCCTTCAAGAAACATGCACGATCTGCCCGGCGGCACCGCAGTGACAATCTCGGGCGACGCTTGGCAGTCTGGGGTGAACCGGCGGTTGCCGAGGATGCGGCAGAGGTCGCGCTCCCAGGCGGCGGGGTCGAGAGCGAGGGTGCCGCCTCTGCCGTTCCGGTTGGCGTAGAACACGCACGCTCCTGCCGTCCCGGGGCGCACTTATAAAAGAGTTAATTGACAGCATGCTGTCGATCGTGTGAGACTGCCCGTTGTGAGTGATCGGCGTGGGCCAGAGGACGCGTGGAGCGAGTTCGTACTCGCGGTCTTTGACGTCAACGGATTGATAATTCAGGCAGGCGAGCGCATCTCCGCTCCCTTGGGGCAGAGCGCAGCGAGGTGGCAAGTGCTCGGTCGGGCATTCCAGCCGCGGACCGTCGCTGAGATGGCGGCCGAGATGGGGCACGCACGGCAGAGCGTGCAGCGGGTGGCCGACGTGCTGGAGCGAGAGGGGTTGATCGCGTATCGGCCGCACCCCACCGACCGCCGCACGAAGCTTGCCGAACTCACCCCCCGGGGACACGAGGTACTAAGCGCGATCTATCAGCGGCAGGTGGCATGGTTCGCCGAGGTCGTGTCACAGCTGAGCGAGGCCAAGTTGCGTGAACTCACGGTCTCACTCAACGAGGTGTCGCGCACGCTTTCATCGACCATCACTGACGGCGAACGAGAGTCATGAGAGCAAGGAGACTACGAAATGGCACGCTTCATCGTGTTGTACCGCGCTCCGCAAGAGGTCGCGGAACGTTTCGCGACGGCCACGCCCGAGGAGGCCCAGGCCGGCATGCAGCTCTGGACGGATTGGTTTGCTCGGCTCGGACCGGCACTGATCGATCCCGGCCGACCGCTCGGCAATGCAAGGACCGTGACCCGCGATGGCGCCATGGCTGCCCCGACCGAGGTCATCGGTATGACGATCCTGCAGGCCGACACCATGGACGACGCGCTCGACATGGTCCGCGATCACCATCACCTGCAGTGGGCCGACTCCTGTGCCATCACCGTCCTCGAGGAGCAACCGATCCCGGAGGTCGAGGCCGGCATGGTCAGCTGACCGATCGGTAACCGGGTTCGATACCAGCCCAGTACAGCCGGGCCCACCTGAACGGACGGCGCTCGGTCGGAAAACCCCGCGAGCGAGCTTCCGCTCATCGGCATGTCGCGGCGGTCGCGGAAGGTTTTGCCTTTGCCCGTTTCGAGCAGCTCGGCGAGCTGTTCGTCGCCGACTACGGGGATGATTTTTTCGGTGGTGGTCGGCTGGCTGAGCTTGGCCAACGGGTGGCGGTCGATTTCTTCGGCGTCGAGCAGGTAGTTGAAGAACTGCTGGAGTGCCTTGTATTTGTTCAGGGCGGTCGATGCGGAACGGGTCTGGATCATCCAGGCGATGAACGACTCGACGTGCTTGCGTCCCACGTCGGCGGCCTTGGTGGCGTCCCATCCCCGTCTCGGCGAGAAACCGCGGGGAGGTCCTCACTGCCGAGGAAGTCGGCGAACTGGGCGACGGCAAGTTCGTAGTTGTAGCGGGTGGCGTGGGGTTTGTTGCCGACGCGGAGGCCGCGGTCCCACTCCTCGATGTAGGAGCGCCAGAGGTCGCTGGCCGGGCGGGGCACACCCTGTTTAGTCAAAGTGGTCGGCATGAGGAGAGCCTGCAGTCAAGGTGTCACCGAGCGCTGCGCTAGACCGGAAGGACACCTGCGACCACATGAAAAAACGGGCTTCCGCTGCTCTGAGCTGCGGAAACCCGTCGTCCGGTCGGGCTGACAGGATTTGAACCTGCGACCCCTTGACCTCCTCCGTCGCGCTGGTGACCAGGGGCGCTCGGCCGCAACACGCGTCTGAGCTGCAAAAATCGGCGGTCACTGGTCGACGTTGACTGGTGCCGTATTGGACGAATGTTGCACGCTGCGCTCGCACGCTGCGCTCGACGAGTTCGACGTTGGCGATCGTTCTGGTGCCAGCGTGTCGTGTCACACTTGCGGGCGTCGTCGGTTCAGAGCGGAGTGGCGTGCCATGGCTAATGATCGACCTGCAATCCCTGCTCAGCTCAAGCGAGCGCTGCTTGTGGAGGCGGGACACCGGTGCGCGATCCCGACTTGTCGGCAAGCAACTCCACTCCAAATCGATCACATTGACGAGTGGGCAAAGGTGCGCAAGCACGAGTTCTCAAATATGATCGTTCTCTGCGCCAACTGTCATGCCCGTAAGACATCAGGCGACATTGATCGAAAGTCAATGCAAATGTATAAGGCGAACCTATCGGTCTTAAATGACCGCTACGGTGACCTTGAGAAGCGCGTGCTCGAGGTATTTGCCACATCGCCGGAGCTAGGCCATATCGAGCTCCCAGGATGGCTTGACCTGCAGCTTTGGTACTTGTTTCGAGATGGGCTGCTGGAGAAGGTCAATCTTGGAGGTGCGAATATGATAATAGCAGGAGTGGCCGCGCGCCAGGGCTACAGGCTTACAGTCAAGGGGCGTGATTTTGTTGCAAAATGGATGAGCGCTCGCCCGATTGACAACACGGTACTTACGTTTGATGAAGAATAGTGGGTGGCCTCTCCGCCATCTCGTCGACCTGGCGCAGCCCGATCACGTCGGGTCAAGGGGGCACCTTCCCGCGGTCCGCAGCGTGCCGGCCGAACTGCCCCCTTGACGCGGCGTGATAGCCCTCGGGGAGGTCGGCGGGATGGCGGCAGGTCACTCACGGACGCAACGTGCGCGCGGTCCCGGCCATCTCGGAGACCTGCCCGTCCGGCGAGGACATTCTTTCTTCTTGAACTCGCTCCCCCGGCGCTGCCGCCCGGGCCGGGTGCGTGGGTGCCGGAGGCGGGCCCCGCGTGCCCGGATCCGGAGCGGCGCGGCCCCGGAGGGGCCGCCTTGAACAAGAAAAGAAACTCTGAACACAGGCATCGCACCGGACCATGCAGGAGGGACTCGGTAGCATGGTCACCGGACGGTCGCGGAGAGGAGCAGCGGTGGCAGACCTGGAGGAGCTGGAGGGCCGGGTTGCTCGCCTGGAGCGTGCGGTCGCGGAGGTTCAGCAGGACGCTGCAGCGGCTCGTGTGCTGGCGGGTGCGGCTGATCGTGATGTCTCGGGTTTCCGGGAGGAGCTTCGGGCGCACACGAGGACGTTGAATGCTCTGCGCGAGACTCAGATTGAGCAGGGTCGCCAGCTCTCCGATCAGGGCAGGCAGCTTGACGAGCTTCAGCAGCAGGTCCAGGAGGGTTTCAGCACGCTGAATACCGGTATGGCGCAGATTGTGGCGCTCCTTCGTCCCGAGCAGGATGGGGATTAGGGGGTACCGCAGACATAGGAACGCCCCGGCAGTGAGGTTGCACCAATGGCCGCCGGGGCGTTCGATTGTGGGGCTAAGATCTGCTCGCGGTGATCACTCGCGGAAGTCCCGTAGTACTCGTCGCTGAAGCTCGCGGTGTGCCGTCTCGAAGAGGTTGCGTTCGTAGCCCATCGGGTCTGGGTGTGCCTCGTCGTAGCTGTTGATGAGGGCATTGATGTGCTGAAACCAGGACTCCAATTCCGGGGTCGCCGCAGCGGAAATTCGGCCACGACTGACCGCGTGGTCGACGAGGAGCCGGAAGTCCTGCTGAAGAAGCTCAGGCTTAGGCCGGATGGGATTGAACCAGTCGTCGGTGAGGACGGGGCGCAACTGGGTGGCGTGCTGATTCCAGTGGAGCGTGATAGCGAGGTCTGAGGTGAAGCCAGACGGGAGCGTGTCCGGCCAGAGACTCCGACGTGCGGCGCGTTGACCGGACCATGGTGTGGAACCAACCTTCGGCAGGATCTCGGGAAGCAACAGACCGGCGAGCGGGGCAAAGAACCCATTGAGCCACTGGTCGGGGTACATGGGTCGCCAGTAGAGGTTCGAGATCGTTGCGTCGGCGATCCCTTGGATCAGGGGCTCGACGAGTAACGCGACAAGTGGGGTTTCGCCGTAGTAATCGAGGTCAGCATCCATCAGGCAGACGATCTCTCCCCGCGCGGACTTCACACCCGAGAGGATCGCTTCACCTTTCCCTTTAGGAGCAACGACGACCTTCGCACCTGCATCCTCTGCGAACTTGGCGGTCTTGTCGGTGCACCCGCTCGCGCTGACGATCACTTCGCCGTCGACTGACAGTTCAGAGAGTCCTGCCCTCGCGGCGGTAACCGCGGCTTCGATGGTCGATTCCTCGTTGTGCGCTGGCAGGACTATGGATACGTACCCGGCGTCCGTGGTCAAAGTACGATTGCGCGGTTTGCTCAGTGTCACTTTCCGTGCTCCTGTTCGTGGTTGTACTTCGGGTAACCGGCGGGCCACGGCGTTAGTTGCTCGCTGACCTCGATCTTGGTGCGATCGGCCGGGTAGACGGCGTCCGAAAGCTCAACGACACGATCTTGGACATCGATGGAGCGTGAGCGCACTTTCAGTAGCGGGGTCCCGACGTCCATGCCCCACTTCTCGCGATCGATCGAGCTGGGCTCCGCGGCAGTGACAGTCCGTTCGATTCGCCCTAGCTCAATCCCGACGGTGTAGAGCTGGTGCTGGTGCCCTCCTGGCCACGGCTCGTTTGCGTCGTCGAGTAGTTCGGGGTTGCTGCTGATGAGATCGAGAGGGATGTACGACACACTGAAGGCGATCCGATGGCCCGACTTGGGGTCCTTCATCTCGTAGGTTCGCTGCTGGAGTACATCCGTGTCCTGAATGCTGAATTCTGCGGCAAGCTCGGCCCCTGCGGGGATGTCCTTGTACACGTGCGTAGAGATGATCTCGTCGATCGGGATACCGGCGATCATCTCTATGGCTCCGCGCTTGGCCCGCTCGTCACGAGGGCGTAAGACCAGAGCCTTCTGCTCGTTGGTCCAGCGTGCGGACAGGTGGATGGGGTGTTTCTGAACCTGCGGGCGGACCACGGGCGGTTTCCCTCGACCGCTTGCGGTGATGAGACCTTCCTGGCGCAGCTCGGTGAGCGCAGAGCGGACAGTGATGCTTGCGCAGTTCCACTGGCCCTGAAGCTCGCGGACAGGCGGGAGTGGCTCTCCGGCCTGTAGCGCTCCTGAGTTGATGCGTTCGCGAAGGTCGTCGGCGATCTGAAGGTGCATCGGGACGACGCCGCTGGTGCGTTCTGCCTGCATGCGGGCATCTTCGCACACGCTCGAAAAGTTAGCTAGCGAACCCCTTGCGTCTTGGTCAACGTCGGTGATAGCCTACGGTCAGTTCGCTAGCGAACTAGCAAACTGAACTTAAGGAGGCAGGCATGCAGGACATCCCGTTCTACAGCGGCGGTTACAAGTTCATGGTCACCGAAGCGCCCGTGATGAAGATGCGGGAGGTCAAGGGCGAGATGGTCCCTGCGGTGGACAAGCAGAGCGGCGAGGCGTCGTTCGTGGTGATGCTGTTCGCGAAGCCGCGCCAGCCGGGGAAGAACGGCCGGATCGGCAAGGGCGAGGAAATCAAGGTGACGCTGGCGACGGACCCGGGCGAGGGGTTCGACGAGGGCACCTACGTGGAGCTGATCGACCCGGTGCTGAACACGTGGCAGACGACGAACGACGAGGGGCGGATCACCGGGTCGGGCCTGTGGTTCAAGGCAGAAGGTCTCAAGCCTGCCGGTGCTGGCGCGGTCCGCGACGCTGCCTAGCCCGGCTTCCTGACCGGCGGGTGCCCGGTCCCTCGGCGGCTTCCTCCCCGGCCGTGCGCGGATAACACCACCCTGGAGCCCTTCCCAAGTCGGTTGGCTGCCCGTTTTCGAGTCGGGCGAGGGCGCTTTCCGTTGATTGACAAATACAGAGTGGGCCGATCCATGCCTAAAACGCGCCTGTTTGTGGTGGCGCGCCTCGATTCCCGGGTGCTTTTCGTCCGGGAGTCCTGGGGTTTCACCACGGATTCGCATTGCGGAAGGGAGAACGGCATGCACACGGTTTTCACGGGGCGGGACGGGCTGTCGACGTTCGACCCGTACGGCCCGAAGCGGGGCTTGTGATGTCTGAGGACATGGTGCACATCGAGGCGGAGCACCAGTGGTTGAAGGGTGTTCGCACGAGTTTGTGCGGGCTGGTGTTCGGGCCGGGGCAGCACGAGCGGGTGTGGTTCTTCGCGTGGGGCGTGCCCCGCTGCAAGGACTGCGAACGGATCGACGAGCGGGGCTTCTGATGGCCGCGCACGCGTGCACGGCGAATTTTTTCTTGTCGGCGACGGGAATCGCGACCTGTCAGGTCTGTTCCCGGCAGTGGCATTACTTCGGAGACTAGGAGGTTTGGCGATGGTGGCGAATTTCAGTCCGTTTGTGTTCTGGCTGGCGCTGGTGGTGTGTCTGGGTTTCGCGTCGCCGCTGATGGCGGGGATGGCGGTGTTCGCGGGCATCGTGGTGATGGTGCGGGAGGCCCGGCGATGAGCCGCCCGGTGCGCGTCGGCGTGGTGATCCGGATGCTCGCGGCACGGCTGGAAGCGCAGCGGTTGCAGGCATTGGCCGAACCGGCGGACGACATGGCGTGGCAGGCGGGCTACTGCGAGGGCCTGCGGGACGCGCAGCACGTGATCCGGAAGGACTCCTGACATGCCGGAGATCGTCGCCATCATCGAGGCCGCGCAGACCGCTTACCGGCGGTTCGTCGCGGCGAACCCCGACCGGGACATCCGGGTCGCGGTCGGCAACGCGGTCGGGTTCCTGACCGCTGATCTCAGGACGGCGGCCGAACTGACCGCCGCGACACGGGAAGGGTGACGGGCAGCCATGCAGGTGGGTTACCTGAATCGCCGGGCGCAGGAGCGCTACGGCACGTTCACCGCGGCGCTGGACCTCGTGGCCGAGGTGCTGGCGGAGGTGGACAAGCTGATCGATTCCTACGACGACGGGCACGCCTCGGAGTCGTGGACGATCTCGACCCGGGACGAGCTGAAAGCGTTCCGCACCAAGGCGTTCGACGAGCTGGACCGGTTGCGGACGCTGGGCAAGAAGCACGAGGCCGAACTCGTCTCGCGGGATTGGAGGCTCTGAGCCATGGCGCATCAGGTTGACCGGGTCGTGGACGACCTGCACTCGGCGATGAACACGCTCAAGGACGCGATGCGCGGAATGCCGGTGCACCGCAACGGTTTCAAGGCCGCGCACGACAAGGCGGCGCGCGCGATGGGCACGCTGTCCACGGAACTGCTGGACGCGCGTCCCGCGCTGGAGAACTAGACCGAACACGCACGTCGCACGCGACCGGCCCCGCCCTCCGTCCTTGCCGGACGAGGTGTGCGGGGCCGTTTTCGTGCTGCCGGAAGGGAGTTTCTGCGATGAAGAACCGCATTCCGAAGTCGGACCGCCGGGCGGGGATGGAGTTCCGGGGCCTCAAGTGGACCGCCCGTCACCCGGGCTCGGTGCTGATGCCGGCCGGACTGACAGCCTCGGGGCTGGAGCTGGGCTGGAGTGCGACCGGCGGGATCGTCGGCGGCACGGCGCTGGGGCTGTGCACCTGGTACCGGGCGCACCCGGACACGTTCGACCACTACGCCGCGCCGCGGATGCGGGCCTGGCGTCGCCGCTGGTCGAAGTACTGCGGGCCGAAGCTGAACAAGGCGCTCCAGGCGTGCGACCTGTACGTCACCAACCGCCGCACCGGCAAGGCCGAGTTCCCGCGCGTGGTGCGGGTGCAGTCGTTCTCGCCGTCGGTGGACACGGTGACGCTGCTGCTGCCCCCGGGCATGGGACGGCGGGCGTTCAACGACAAGCTCGAAGACCTCGCCGACACGCTGCGGGTGGAGCGGATCGCGCTGGAGCGGGTCAAGCCCGGACAGGTGTCGCTGGTCATCGAACGCCGGGAGCCGTTCACCGAGACCATCCCGGCCCCGGACATGCCCGAGGAATCCGGCGCGGTCGACCCGGGCGACATCTACGTCGGCGACACCGAGTACGGCACCGACTGGCGGCTCTCGGTCCTGGGCAAGCACACCTTCATCGCCGGGGCGACGGGGGCGGGCAAGAACTCGATCCCGCTGTCGCTGCTGCGCGGCCTGGCACCGCTGATCCGGGACGGGCTGGTGCGGCTGTGGATCTGCGACCCGAAGCAGATGGAGTTCCGCAAACTGCAAGGGGTCGCGCACCGCTACGAGCACGACGAGGCCGCCTGCGCGGAGCTGGTGCGGGAGTTCATCGAGGACCTGCGCCGGGTGCAGCGCGACTTCGCCGCGACGGGCAAGCGCAAGATCACGATGTCGCGGGAGACGCCGCTGAACCTGCTGATCGTCGACGAGATCGGCGCTCTGCTGGCCTACGGCGACGGCACGATCGCCCGCACGCTGCGCAAGGATCTCGCGATCGCGGTGTCCCAGGGCCGGGCGACCGGGCATTCCACGATGGCGCTCGTGCAGGAACCGACCAAGGACACCGTCCCGGTGCGCGACCTGTTCCCGGTCCGGGTCTGCCTGCGGGTGACCTCGCAATCGCATGTGGACATGGTGCTCGGCGACGGGGCCCGGCTGCGCGGCGCGCTCGCCGACGAGATCCCCGAAAGCGAGGACACCGCCGGGATCGGGTTCGTCATCCGGCCGCGTTCGCGGGTCCCGCAACGGGTCCGTGCCGCGTACGTGTCGGATCGGGAGCTGGACGAGCTGGTCGCGTTCATCCTCCGCGGCTACCACGCCGGTCCGGCCCTGTCGGTGGTCGCATGAGCTACCGCGAAGACCGGCACCAGGACTTCCTGTCCTGCCTGTCGGTCGCCTCGGACCGCGCCGGGACCTGGTGCGACGCCGTGCGCCAGGAACGCGAACGCCACCTCGGGGCCATCGACACCGACACGCTCGTCGACGACCCGGAGTACTCCGCCGCGCTGGACGTGTTCGGCGCGCTCGCCGACGTGCTGGCCCTCGCCCGCCGGGTCGGCGCATGACTGTCCCCATCGGACAAGGAGAAGCGATGCAGCAGATCGTCTACTACCCGTGCCTGGTGCGCGAAACGTATTGGGTGGTCGGCTACGAACGCTTCGGTGGCTCCGGCCCCGTGCGGCGCAGCGTCACGCAGATCGCGGCGTGCACCACGGACGACGGCAAAGCGCTGGCCGCATGGCGGAAGCTGGCCGACGAGGGGCACGCCCCGGGCCTGCGCCGCTACGACGAGGTGTTCTTCCCGCGCTGCGGGGTGTGCGGCGAGCGTCCCTACGGGGCCTCGGCGACGCGGCCGGAACTCTCCTGGGACGCGGTCCTCCAGGTGATCTATTTCGAGCCCGCCTGGCTGGCCACGTCCGAACAGCTCGTGTTCTGCCCGTACCACCGACCCGAAGACGCAGAGGAGTAAACCCATGTGGCGCATCGGTTTTTACGTGTGGCGGGCGTGGCTGTGGTTCAAGCTCGGCGCACCCGCGCTGCTCGTCCTGATCCTGATCTACATGGCGCAAGGCCCGTCGGCGCTGTTCTGGAGCGCGACGGTGGTGTTCGGGTGCATCGGGCTCGGCGCGGGGATCGCGGTCGCGGACTTCCGCAACCGGGAGTTCGGGCCGGTCGGCCGGGAGCGTGTCCGGTGACCCGCCGCGACCCGGCGCAGCTCGGGCTCTTCGGCACCGTCCCCGCGGCTTCGGCTCCGCAGTCCGGCCGACAGTGCCCGCCCGCCCGGGTCTCCCGCCGCAAGGACACCGGGCAGGGCGCGAATCCGCTGGTGGCCAAGGACGTGCTGGCCGAGGTCCGCGACGGGAGGTTCGCGCTGCTGGACGACACGGACCGGGTGCTGGTGTTCGAGGACACCGACCGCGTCCGGACCGCGCTGGACGAGGACGTCGTGCATCACCTGATCTCCGTCGGCTACGTCGCCCCGGGCGGCAGCCGGGACACGGTGTCGGCGATGCACGGCGCGATCCGGCGGCCGGTCACGCCGCTGAAGCTCACCGCGCGCGGCCGCACGATGCTCCAGCGCTGGAGCAACCTTTCCGACTACCCGGGCGGTGCGCGGCCGTGAACGAGGACGTGAGCGGCATCGTCTGGCCGCTGGTCGCGCTCGTCGACGAATACGAGGACGCCGTCGCCCGCGGCCTCGAACACCGCACCGACGACGACACCTCGTCGACCGTGCTGGAGCTGATCGACCTGGACGTGCGGATCGTCCGCGAGTGCGAACGCCTCGCCGACCTCTTCCGCACCGATCTCGCAGAGAACGAGGACGCCCTGCACCTGCCGGGCTCGTCCTGACCCCTCACGGAAGGAACCCCACCGATGGAACACCACTTCGGCGAGAACATCGCCGACGCGTTCCGCCAGATACAGGCGGTCGTCGACGAGTTCCACGAGCTCTACACGCTCGAACTCGGCGTGCACGACGGCGAACCGTGGTTCGTCCAGCCCCGCCTGGCCGACCTGTCCGACGACCTCGCCCGCTGGCTGGACACCTACGCCGGGGTGTTCCGCCGCTGCGCGGAACGCTTCCGCACCGGCCACGAATAAAAGGGAGGAAACCTCATGTCCACTGCGGACAGTGCGAACGCGACTCGTCGGCTGGTGGACATCGTCCGTCTGCTGGTCGCCGCGACCCTCGGCCTGATCGGCGCGGCGGCCGGGTTCACCCACACCCACGACTGGGCCGTCCACCACGGACAGACCGGGTGGATCGCCTGGGCCGACGCCGTCGTCATCGAAGGCATCGTGATCGTGGCCGGGTTCGAGGTCCAGCGAGACCACCGCACCGGCCGACACCGCCGGTTCAGCTTCCCCCTCGGCGTGCTGGTCGCCGGGTTCGGCGTGCAGATGACCGCACAAGTCGCGCTCGCCGAACCCACCCCGGCCGGATGGCTCGTCGCGGCCATGCCCGCCCTCGGGTTCCTCGTGGTCGTCAAGCTCCTCATGCGCCGCGCCCCCGACGAACCCGCCCCGGCCACACCACCGGCCCCGGCACCGGCCGAACCCGCCCCGGCGGCAATGCCGGCCGAAGCGGAAACCGCGCCCGCACCGCCCGTGCGACCGGCTGCCCGGTTGAAGCTCCCGCCGGAGATCGCCAGCCGCGTCCACGCCGCGGCCGACGCCGCCCGCGACGAAGGCCGAGACCTCACCGCCGACGACATCCGCCGCGTCGCCCGCGTCCCCGACGCCATGGCCGCCCGCATCGTCGCCGACCTGACCGGCTGCAACGGACACCCCGTCACCGCCTGAACCGCCCCGCACCGACCGACGGCGCGGGAGCTGGCCTACACCGGCTGGTTCCCGCGCCGTTTTCCATGCCCGCGAACGAAAGGGCCACCGACATGCACACGCTGGACGAGCGCATCGCCTACCGGGTCCGGATGCGCGACTACGACGAATGGCGCGCCAAAGTGCACGCCGTCAACGGCTGCGCCCGCCCGATCCGCCTCGGCGGCGCGCACCAGCTCCAGGACGCCGCCAGCGGGCAGGTGCTGCACCACCACGGCGGCGACATCTTCGTCCCGTGCGGCAACCGCCGCGAATCGGTCTGCCCGTCCTGCTCCGACCGCTACGCCGCCGACGCCTTCCACCTCGTCCGCGCCGGGCTGATCGGCGGCCACAAAGGCGTTCCGGAGCATGTCACCGACCGGCCGAGGGCGTTCGTCACCCTCACCGCGCCCTCGTTCGGGCCGGTGCACCACGCCCGCACCAGTCCGCGCGGCAAGCGCATCCCGTGCGGCTGCGGGGAGTACCACCTCGACGCCGACCCGCGCGTCGGCACCCCGCTCGATCCGGACACCTACGACTACACCGGCTCCGTGCTCTGGCAGGCGCACGCGGGGGTGCTGTGGCAGCGGTTCGCGACCCGGCTGCGCCGCGAGATCGCCAAACGCGCCGGGCTCAAAGCCCGCGAGTTCGCCGAACAAGCCCGCCTGTCCTACGGCAAGGTCGCGGAATACCAGCGGCGCGGACTTGTGCACTTCCACGCCGTGGTCCGCCTCGACGGCCCGGACGGCGCGGCCGACCCCGCCCCGGCCTGGGCGCACCCGGACCTGCTGGAAGACGCCGTCTACGCCGCCGCCGGGGCCGCCTACGCCACCAGCGCACTGCCCGACGGCACGCCGCTCGTGCTGACCTGGGGCGACCAGGTCGACGTCCGCCGCATCGAACCCCTGGGCTCCGCGGAGCTGGAGGACAATGCCGGCCGGATCAGCGAAGCCCGCCTCGCCGCCTACATCGCGAAGTACGCCACCAAAGGCACCGGCAAAAGCGAAGCCGCGGACCGGCCGATCCGCTCCGAACGCGACATCGCGCACCTGCGGGTCTCCGACCACCACCGCCGCATCATCCAGACCGCCTGGGACCTCGGCGCGCTCGAACCCTACGACGAGCTGAACCTGCGCCGCTGGGCGCACATGCTCGCCTTCCGGGGCCACTTCCTCACCAAGTCCCGCGCCTACTCCACCACGTTCAAGGACATCCGCGGCGACCGCCGCCGCTTCCGTCTCGAGGAAACCCTCGAACGCCTCGGCCTCGCCGACCGCGCCGACACCGTCGCCGTGGTCAACAACTGGACCTTCGACGGCGCGGGCTACAGCGACGACGCCGAACGCGAACTCGCCGCCGCCATCGCCTGCCGCATCCGAGACGACCGCAAACACAAATACAGCAAGGAAAACGACCATGGACAACAAGCTGCTTAGCGTCGACGAGCTCGCCGACTACCTCGGCGTTCCGTCGAACACCGTGTATCAGTGGCGCAAGACCGGCAAAGGGCCGAGGGGTTACCGGATCGGCAAGTACGTCCGATTCCGGCCCGACGAGGTTGACGCCTGGATCGATGGGCAGGTGACCGCCTGATGGCCCGCGCGTGGATCTACGACCGCTCCGGGCAGCCTGACTTCGCTGCGCGTGTCCGGAAGGCGAAATCGGCCGGACGCAAGCCGCCCGCTCGATGGATGGTCATGTACTACGACCGGGCGAACAAGCTGCGCTCGGAGGTCGCGCCGAACAAGACGGCGGCTGAGGATCGCCGCGACAAGATCGCGGAATCGCTCGCGGGCGGGACCTATGTGGACCCGAATCTGTCCAAAGTGGCCGTAGGGGAGATGGCAGAGAAGTGGCTCGCCTCGCGGCATGACCTCAAGCCGAGTACGTGGTGGAAGTACCGGGGGTTGCTGGACAACCACGTGATTCCGAGGTGGGGCGAGACGCCGCTGAACGCGGTTCTGGGCGAGGACATTGCCGTCTGGGTCGCCGAACTCGTGAAGAGCACGAAGGACAAAGGCTCGGGGTTGGGACCCTCGCAGGCGCGCCATGCTTACCGCGTGCTGGCGATGGTGCTGGAGTGGTGCGTCCCGACGCGGATACCCCGGAACCCGGCTCGCGGGGTGAAGCCTCCGATACCGCTGGAGGCCGAGCACGTGTACCTGAGCTATGACCAGGTGGAAAAGCTCGCGGCGGCGGCCGGGGAGCTGCGGACGAAGTACGACAAGCCCACCGCGTGTGCAGCGGTCAACCGGGCGTTCATTCTGCTGCTCGCGTACACCGGGATGCGCTGGGGCGAGGCTGCCGCGTTGCGCGTGGGGCGTGTCGACCTCGACAAGCGCCGGATTCGGATCGCAGTGACCTTCACTGAGGTCGGCGGGGTGCAGCACGAAGTCCTGCCGAAGACCGGAAAGAAGCGGACCGTGTCGATCCCCGCGTCGCTGGTGCCGCTGCTGAAGCCGCTGAAGGAGGACAGGGCGGACACCGAGTTGCTGTTCACCACGAAGCGCGGCGATTCGCTGCGGTCGCACAACTGGCGTACCCGTGAGTTCAACGCCGCCGTGCACGCTGCCGGGCTGGAGGTCGACGGGCTGACGCCGCACAAGCTCCGGCACACCGCAGCTTCGCTCGCCATCGCGGCAGGCGCGGACGTCAAGGTCGTGCAACAGATGCTCGGGCACGCTGACGCGTCCATGACGCTGAACATCTACGGGCACCTGTGGCCGGACCGCCTCGACGAGGTGGCTGACGTGCTCGACTTTCGCCGTGGGCAAGCACTCGAACGCATGGCGGCCTGACCGGGAAGCCCCGGGCGCGTGTTGTACGAATGTTGCACGGCCCGGGGTTTCTGTCGTTCCGGGCCGATCGCGGGCAACAAAAAAAACCACGTCCACCTGCGTGAACGTGGCTCTGTCCGGTCGGGCTGACAGGATTTGAACCTGCGACCCCTTGACCCCCAGTCAAGTGCGCTACCAAACTGCGCCACAGCCCGGACTCCTCACTCCCCGAGGAACCCCTCGTGGAGTGCGATGCGACTACTCTAGCGGGTCTCCCCGCCGGCCCTGCAACGAGGTCTCCATTACTCCCTGACCTGCACAAACCCGCCAAATCAAGGCGAACGAGTCCGGACCGGGAAGACGCGAAGATCAACCGAGCCGCAGGGCCACCACAGCAGCCGGCCCTGGTCCCGGTCCCGCACAGGGACCAAGGCCGGGCAGCGAACCCGAAATCAGCGGCCGGCGAACCGAGCCTTCCCCGGACCCTCAGTCAGGAACGACTTCACCGCACCCCGCAAGTCCTCGGTGTTGTACAGCTCCGCGGCAATGGTCGTCACGTGCGCGTTGGCCTCCGGCACTCCGCCGTGCTCGAAGTGTTCCAGTATCCGCTTCGTGGCGGCGTGTGCCTGCGTCGGTCCCTCGGCCAGCTGACGGGTGAACTCCCGCGCAGCCTCGTCGAAACCCTCGTCCGGGAGCACCCGGTTGACGACGTTCCACCGCTCGAGAGTCGCCGCGTCGAAGGGTTCGCCGGTGAAGACGAACTCCTTCGCCCGGGCCACTCCGGCCCGCGCGGCGAGGCGTTGGGTGCCGCCCATCGTGGGTGTCAGGCCGACGACCTTCTCCACCAGGCCGAACTTCGCGCGGGAGGAAGCCAGCAGCAGATCGCAGGCCATCGCGACCTCGAACGCCCACGTCAAGCACAGGCCGTGCGCGGCGAACACCGTCGGGAACGGCAGGGCGGCAAGGCGATCGGGGACGCTGAGCAGTTCGTCGAAGAGCACCTTGGCTTCCGCCGCGGAAGACTGAGCGTCGAACAGCGCGACGTCGACGCCGCCGCTCACGACGCGGCCTTCGGCGCGGATCAGGAGGGCTCGGGCGGGGGTTTCCTCCAGCGAGCCGATCGCGTCCAGAAGCGCGTCCTGGAGCGGCTTCGTGTACAGGTTGAGCGGCGGCTCGTCGATGGTGAGCACGGCGAGCCCGCCGTCGCGTTCCAGCCTCGTCATGCTTGCTCCTCGTTCGCGGTGAGTTCGTCCCAGTACGCTTGCGCGGCCGGCCGCCATTCCACGTGCTTGCGGTGGAACAGCTCGGCCGCCTTGGCACCGCTCCAGCTCGGCGGCAGGAGCTCGGCCGGAAGTTGCGGGTCGAGGAACGGGAACCGGCGCCATTCGTGCACCAGTTCGGTCTGCGCGCGCAGCACCGCTTGCGCGCCGGAGGGCGACACGCCGGTGAAGCGGTCGATGAAGTCCTCGTACCGGTCGGTCAGCTCGGACAAATCCCACGACCGCGCGACCATGCTCTCCTGGTCGCCGATCGCGCCGTACTCCGCGGTGAAGGACATCGCCTGCGCTTCCAGGCCCAGTTCGGCGACGATCTTCTGCGCCTCGGGCTCGCGGCTCGGGTCGGGGCTCACCCAGACGCCCGCCACCGGAGAACCGAAACCGGCCCACGTGAGGCGCGTGCGCAGGCGGTGGCGCAGGTCCCGTTTCGCCTCCGGCACGGAGACGATCAGCATCAGCCAGCGGTTCTCCCAGACGCGCGCGTCGCGGCCGAAGGCGTATATGCGCTCGGCGCCCTCGGTGAGCAGCCGCCTCCCCGGCGGGGTCAGCGACCACCGGACGCGGCGGCCTACGCGCTCCGACACCAGCCAGCCCTCGCCCGCCGACCGCGCCAGCGCCTGCCGCGCGGACTTCTCCTCGATGTCGAGCATGCCGAGGGATTCGACCAGGATCGACGTCCACACCGGACGGTCGCGGGGCAGCACGTACTCGCCCAGCACGGTCATCAGCAGCGACCGCGCGCTCGCGTGGCTCACCTCGCGCCGTCTGCTGACGGACGGCCGGGGAGCCCGCTGCTTCCCCTGTCCGAACGGGACCGGGGCGGGTTCCGCCATCGCTTTTCACCGACCTCACTGCTCTTGTTGGACCCGGCAACCCGCCCAGAGTACCCACTCGGAGTGACGGAGCCGACACACGGCACGCGGCGCGAGGGCTCCCCGTAAACTCGGCTCCGATATGAGCGCCACACTCGTCGCGAAGGACCTGGCCGCGGGCCACGGTGACCGCGTCCTCTTCTCCGGTCTCGATCTCGTCGTCCCCCCGGGCGAGGTGATCGGCCTGGTCGGCGTCAACGGCGCCGGCAAGTCCACCTTGCTGCGCACGCTGGCCGGACTGGCCCGCCCCGAATCCGGCGAGGTCCGGCTGAACCCGCCGACCGCCACGGTCGGGCACCTGCCGCAGGAACCGGAGCGGCGCGAGGGAGAGTCGGTGCGCGCCTTCCTCGCGCGGCGCACCGGCGTCTCGGACGCGCAAACCGCACTCGACGCGGCGACGGATGCGCTCACCGCGGGCGCGGACGGCGCCGACGACGCCTACGGCACCGCGCTCGACCGCTGGCTCGCGCTCGGCGGAGCCGACCTGGACGAACGCGCCGGCGAGGTCGCCGCGGACCTCGGGCTGGCCGTCGACCTCGACCAGCCGATGGTTTCGCTCTCGGGCGGGCAGGCGGCGCGCGCCGGGCTCGCGTCGCTGCTGCTCAGCCGTTACGACATTTTCCTGCTCGACGAGCCGACGAACGACCTCGACCTCGACGGGCTCGCCCGCCTGGAGCGGTTCGTCACCGGGCTGCGCGCGGGCACCGTGCTGGTCAGCCACGACCGCGAGTTCCTGGCCCGCACGGTCGACCGCGTGGTGGAGCTGGATCTGGCTCAGCAGCAGGTGAAGACGTACGGCGGCGGCTACGAGTCCTATTTGGAGGAACGGGAGGTCGCGCGGCGGCACGCGCGCGAGGACTACGAGGAATACGCCAATACCCGCGCGGCGCTCGAAGCCCGGGCGGGCATGCAGCGCGCGTGGATGGAAAAGGGCGTCAAGAACGCCCGGCGCAAGGCGACCGACAACGACAAGATCGGCCGGAAATTCCGCAGCGAAGCCACCGAGAAGCAGGCCTCGAAGGCACGCCAGACGGACCGGATGATCGAGCGGCTCGAGGTCGTCGAGGAGCCGCGCAAGGAGTGGGAGCTGCGGATGGAGATCGCGGCCGCTCCGCGCGCGGGCGCGGTGGTCGCGACGCTGCGGGACGCGGTCGTGCGACGTGGCGGCTTCACGCTCGGGCCGGTGGATCTGCAGATCGACTGGGCGGACAAGGTCGCCATCACCGGCGCGAACGGCTCGGGCAAATCCACGCTGCTGGCGGCGTTGCTCGGCCGGTTGCCGCTGGACGAGGGCAACGCCGCGCTCGGACCGGGCGTGGTGGTCGGCGAGGTCGACCAGGCCCGCCGGCTGTTCCTCGGCGACGTCCCGCTGGCGGAGGCGTTCGCCCGCGAGGTCCCGTCCCTCGCCGACGCGGAAGTCCGTACTCTGCTGGCGAAATTCGGGCTCAAGGCCGCGCACGTGCTGCGCCCGGCCGCGACGCTTTCGCCCGGCGAGCGCACCCGTGCGGCGCTGGCGTTGCTGCAGGCGCGCGGGGTGAACCTGCTGGTGCTGGACGAGCCGACCAACCATCTGGACCTGCCCGCGATCGAACAGCTCGAGTCCGCTTTGGACGATTACCCCGGCACGCTCCTGCTGGTGACGCACGACCGCCGGATGCTCGACGCGGTCGCGGTGACCCGCCGGCTGGAAGTGGACGGCGGCAAGGTTTCCGAGCGTTAGCCAGCCCGACAGAACCACGCCCGAGGGCTACGGACCGGCCGGGGTGGGAACGCCGCAGACGGCGCGCGGAGCCTCGAAGCATTCGTCCCCTGGGTTTCTGGGAGCGCTCTTCGCGGGTCAGGCGCAGACTTTGCGGATCGCCGCATCGATTACCCAGCCAACTTCGTCGTTGAAGAAGCCATCGGTTTCGGCGTCGTCGCGACCGTGCCGTCGAATACGCCGTCGAAGCCCAGCGGGATCGAGTTTCCCTTGCCGGACTGCGCGCCACTGAGGTTCCTTGACCAGAGCCGCCCGACAAGAATTGCCACCTCGGCAACGGCGATCACCGCTGCGCGATTAGCTCCTTCAGCCGCTCCAGCCGGGCCGCGGCTTCCGAGCCGGGTTCGGCCGACCAGATCACCAGCTGCTGGTCCTCGTTCCCGGCCTGCTGGAAGCTGTCCCAGTCCAGCGACATCTCCCCCACTTCGGGATGCGCGACCGTCTTCGTGCCGAAGTTTTGGTGCGCTACCCGGCGTTCGGCCCACCAGCGACCGAAATCGGGGCTGTACAAGGACAAATCTCCGACCAGACGGGACAGTGCGGGGTCGGTCGGGTTGCCGGCGGCGTTCATCCGCAGCACCGCGACGCACGTGCGCGCGACCTGCTCCCATTCCGGAT
The DNA here is from genome assembly GCF_002846615.1 of Amycolatopsis echigonensis. Lineage (NCBI taxonomy): Bacteria > Bacillati > Actinomycetota > Actinomycetes > Pseudonocardiales > Pseudonocardiaceae > Amycolatopsis > Amycolatopsis echigonensis. Next base: position 8,033,265 of record NZ_PJMY01000003.1, read on the forward strand.
ACCGCGCCCGCATCTCCGGATTCGTGAACACGAGCCGGATGTAGTTGCGGTCCTTTTCCGGGATTGTCCCGAAATCCACCAGCAGCGCGGCGGCGAGGTCGTTCCACGCCAGGATGTCCAGGTACCGGCTGAACACCAGGGCGGGCACGTTGTCGAGCTGGCCCAGCAGGCGCTCGATCTGCGGCCGGATCGCGCGGCGGCGCCGGGCGGGTTCCCGAGGAGGCTGCCCGTCCGAGCGGGCGAGGAGGGTGCGGACGTAGTCGCGCTGTTCGTCGTCCAGGCGCAGGTTTCGTTCCAGCGCGGCCAGCACCGGTTCGGACGGGGCGAGCCGGCCCTGTTCGATGCGGGTGTAGTAGTCCGTGCTGATGGAGACCAGCTGAGCGATCTCCTCGCGGCGGAGCCCGGGCACGCGGCGACGCTCCGCGGCGGGCACGTCGAGACCGACCTGGTGCGGTTGCAGTTCAGCGCGTCGGTGCTGGAAGAACTGTCCCAGCTCGCGTAGTTCCGTCGATGCTCCGGCCATAGGTTTGAGTCTACGGCGCGGCGCGGAGTTTATCCTGGGAAGGATCGTTCCTAGGATAATCGCTCAGCCCGCCAAGCCCAGTGAGGCGCCGAGCAGCAGAAGCCCCTTCGCCGTCCGCGGATCCGCACCGGTCAGGTTGGCGATGCGGGACAGGCGATTGTCCACAGTGTTCGGATGGACGTGCAGCTTCCGCGCAGTCTCACGACGGTTGAAATCGGTGTCGAAGTACGTCCGGAGCGTCGTCGTCAGATCGGGCTCGCCGCTCAGCCGCGCCGCGAGCGCGCGCAGTTGAGGGGTGGCCGCGCTGTCGTGGTTCAGCTGGTATTCGAAGAGGTGGTCCGCGAGCACCGCGACCGTGTCGGGGACCGAATTCAGCCGCAGCAGCCGCTCCGCTTCCGCCACCGCCGCCGGGATTTCCGCCAGCTCGGCCGCGTGGGCGAACCCGCCGGTGATCGCCACGCCGGTCGTCTGATGCGCGCGCGGAACAGCCTGCCGGGCCTCGGCCAGCGCCGCCTCCGGACTGTCCGAAGCAGACGGAATCAGCAACAGACCGCCGTCCGCGTCCAAGGCGGCCAGGACGTCTCCGGACAGTTCGCGATGCAGGTGCTGCAACAGCGACCTCGCCTTTCGCTGCCCGGCCAGATGACGGCCGACCGCGTCGCCGACCGAATCCGCCGGGTCCGCGGCGAAGCGCAGCGCCAGCACGCCGTACGCCGGGGCGAGCCGGACGTCGGCCGGTTCCGGGAGCATCTCCCCCGCGGCCAGCCGCCGCACGAGAGCCCGTGTCGCCTCGCGCTGTTCGCGGTCCGCGATCTGGAATTCCTTCTGGTGCGCTTGCACGGCCGCGTTCATCACCCGGTGCAGGCACTTCAGCAGCACCGCGGCCGTGTCGCTGGGCGGAGACCCGCCGGAAAGAGCCTGGACCTCCGCCCACACCTCCTCGGCCGCCAGCAGGTACGCGTTCACGAACTCGCTGACCGGCAGTCCCTCCGCGCCCCGCTCCCGGCCCCGCTGCCGGAACAACTCCAGCTCGTCCTCGCGCGGCTCGCTCCCCTCCCGCGCCGCGCGCGCGAACATCCGGCCGAACTCGCGGACCGTGTGCGCCATGTGCGGGTGCAGGTGTGCGGGCACCTCGCCGCGGTAATGCGGGGAGGTCTCGACGTACCGGCGGATCGTCCGCTCGACGACCTTCGGCAGCCGGTGCTCGAAGCCGCGCCACGACAGTTGTGACATGTCACAGCACGGTAGCCGAAAACCTGGGCGATGTGCGCTACCAGCTGGACAGGCCAGCGGCGACAGTTGGGGTTGTGTCCATGACCGCGATCACAGGAGGCACCGCCCCATGCGCTGCGAGCCGCTGTTCCGCCCGAAGTCGGTCGCCGTGGTCGGCGTGTCCGCGACCACCGCGGTGTCCTGGGGACGGATCGCGCTCGACCGGCTGCTGCGCGGCGGCTACGGCGGCGAGGTCTACGCGGTCTCCCGCGGCCCGCTCGACCTGCCCGGCGTCCGCACGGTCGGCTCTCTGGCCGAGATCGGGCACGGCCCCGACCTCGTAGTTCTCGCGACCCCGGCGGAAACGGTTCCCGCGCTGGTCCGGGAAGCGCGCGAACTCGGTTCCGGGGCGGTCATCGTCTTCGCCTCGGGCTTCGCCGAGGGCGGCAACACCGCACTGGAGGACGAACTGCGCGAAGCGGCTGGCGACCTGCCGGTGCTCGGGCCGAACTGCCTCGGCGTGGTGAGCCATCCGGCCGGCGTGCAGTTGTCGACGACCGTTTTCCTCGACCGCGAACGCGTCCCGCCGGGGCCGGTCGCGATCGTCACGCAGAGCGGCGCGATGGGGTTCGTGCTCGCTGACCTGCTCGAGCAGGCGGGGATCGGCTACTCCTACTACGCGAGCGTCGGGAACGAAGCCTGTCTGCCCAGCCACGAAATCGGCGGCGATCTGCTCGACCAGCCCGACGTCGAGGTGCTCGTGCTTTATCTCGAAGGCGTGCGCGACGCGGACGGGCTCCGCGCGCTCGGCCGTCGGGCACGAGCAGCGGGCAAGACCGTGGTAGCCCTAGCGGTGGGCAGCAGCGCCGCCGGTCGACAGGCCGCGCTGTCTCACACCGCGGCCGTCGCCGGGGACCATTTCCTGCTCGCCTCGCTGTGTCGCCAGGAAGGCATTCACCTGGTCACGGACGACGACCAGCTCGTGGACGCGGTGCTCTGCGCCCGTAAAGGCACGACGTTGCCGCCGGCTCCGCGGTTGGCCGTGCTCACGATGTCCGGTGGCGCGGGCGGCATCCTCGCCGACAACTTGACCGCGCTGGGCGTGCGGATCCCGCCGCTGTCCGACGCGACCCGCGCGAAGCTCGCGGAGGTCGGCGGGGTCGAGGCGGCCGACGAGAACCCCGTCGACCTCGGCGGCAACATCGACCGCTGGCTCGACCGGGTCGGCGATCTCCTGGGCGCGCTCGACCAGGACCCGGAGCTGGACGGCGTCGTGCTCTATCTGACGTTCGGCGACCGGTTCCGGGAGGCCTACCACCGGCTGGCCGCGGCTGCCGCTGCGATGCGGACGCCGACCTGGTTCGTCTGGGCGTGCGCTCCGCCCGGCGAGCTGGCGAGTGTCGGGCGGCCGGACACCGTACTGCCCAGCATCGGCGCTCTCGTGCGTCGGCTTCGAGTCCTCGTCCCCGACCGGGTCCCGGAGCCCGCGAACCACGCCACGGCCGACGACCGTCCGGTGTGGACCGAACTGCGCGCTATTCCGCTGCTCGAAGACGCGGGCATCCCGCACGTGGACACCGTCGCCGGCATCGATCTCGCCGCCGCGGTCCAGCGCAAGGGCTGGCCGGGGCCGTATGCGGTCAAGGGCGATGCCGCTGACGTGCCGCACCGGGCACGCGCCGGGCTGGTCCGCGTCGGCGTCACGGCGGCCGAACTGCCCGCGGTGCTGGACACGCTCCAGGCGAGATTGGACGAGGTCTCCACCGACCCGGATCGCACCCTCGTGGTGCAACCCCTGCTGCCGCACACCGCCGAACTCGCCCTCGGCGCGACGCGGGATCCGTTGTACGGCACCGCGATCGTCCTCGGCGCTGGCGGCGACCGTGCCGAAGACCCCGCCGCACCACGCCGCGCGCTGCTGCTCCCGGCCACCCCGGAGCAGCGGGCCGAACTGGCCGCCTGGGCCGGCGACGTCCTCGCCGCCCCGGTCCCCGCCGTCGCCGCCGCGATCGACGGACTCGTCCGCGTCCTCGGCGACCACCCGGAATTCGCCGAAGCCGACCTCAACCCGCTCTGCGTCACGGGCGACGACCTGGTCGCCGTCGACGCGCTGTTCACCGAAACCGCACCGGAGGCACCCCGTGACTGACCTGCTCGACTACGCCGACAAAGTCTGGCGAGGCGAGGCCGACACCCGCGTCTACCACACCGGCACGCTGCGCAAGGACGGTCTGCACGAGCTGGCCGAGGGCGTCTGGATGTGGCCGGCGTTCGGCAACGTCTTCCTCTTCCCCACCGACGACGGCCTGTTCTGCTTCGACACCGGCGAACGCCGCACCGCGAAAGACCTGTTCGGCGCGACCCGCGCGCGCACCGACGCTCCGCTGCACACCGCCGTCTACTCGCACGGGCACATCGACCACGTCTTCGGCGTCGGCCCGTTCGATCTCGAGGCCCAAGAGCGCGGCTGGCGTCGCCCCACCGTGCTGGCCCACGAAAACACACCGCCGCGTTTCGCACGGTACGAGCGCACCCGCGGCTACAACACGGTGATCAACCAGCGGCAGTTCCAGTCGCCCGGCTTCCGCTGGCCGGACCGGTACCGGCACCCCGACGTCACCTACCGCGACACCACGACACTGCGGATCGGCGACCTCGACGTCCGGCTGAAGCACGGCCGCGGCGAGACGGACGACGCGACGATCGCGTGGCTGCCCGACCGGAAAACCCTGTGCTGCGGCGACTTTTTCATCTGGTCCTCCCCCAACCCGGGCAACCCGCAGAAGGTACAGCGCTACGCCGCCGAGTGGGCGCAGGCGCTGCGCTGGATGGCCGGGCTGGGCGCGGAACTGCTGCTGCCCGGCCACGGCGTGCCGATCGTCGGCGCCGGCCGGATCCGGACCGCGCTGTCCGACACCGCCGAGTTCCTCGAAACCCTGCACGACCAGACCGTGGACGCGATGAACGCGGGCGCGACGCTCGACGAGGTCGTGCACGGCGTCACCGCGCCCGCCGAACTGCTGGCCAAGCCGTACCTGAAACCGTCGTACGACGAGCCGGAATTCGTCGTCCGCAATGTCTGGCGGCTCTACGGCGGCTGGTACGACGGCAACCCGGCCAACCTCAAACCCGCCCGCCGCGCCGACCTGTCCCGCGAACTCGCCGACCTGTCCGGCGGCTCCGACCGGCTGGCCACCCGGGCGCGGGAGCTGCTCGCCGCCGGCGAACACCGGCTGGCCGGGCACTTCGCCCAGCTCGCCGTGGACGCGGCCCCGGACGACGAGACCGCGCACAGCGCCCGCGCCGAAGTGTTCACCGCACTGGAAAAAGCCGCGACTTCGACGATGGCCAAGGGCGTGTACGCCTGGGCCGCCGCCGAATCGCAAGCCGTGCTCGACGGCACCGACCGCGCCGAGCAGCTGCGCACCCGCACCGCGGGCCGCACCCGATGGGCCTTCTGACCCGCCGGCCGTTCCGCACCACCCCGTCCGACAACGACGTTGAAATGGGGACTCCACGATGAACGCTCCCGCTCTCCCCGCCGAAACCGCCGCGCGCCGGCGCACCGGCGGCACCAGCACCCGCGGCTGGGTCGTCACCGGGCTGCTGCTGGTGTTCATGCTGATCAACTTCGCGGACAAGGCCGTGCTCGGCCTCGCCGCGAAACCGCTGATGCACGATCTCGGCCTGTCGCCCGAGGCGTACGGCCTGATCAGCAGCGGGTTCTACTTCCTGTTCAGCATTTCCGCGATCGTGGTCGGCTTCGTGTCGAACCGCGTGCCGGCGAAGTGGATCCTGCTGGTGCTGGGCGTGATCTGGGCGCTGACGCAGGCCCCGATGCTCGGCACGGTCGGCTTCGGCGCGGTGCTGGTCAGCCGGATCGTCCTCGGGGCGGCCGAGGGTCCGGCGAACCCGCTGGCGATGCACGCGGCGTACAAGTGGTTCCCCAACGAGAAACGCGGGCTGCCCAGCGCGTTGCTCAACGCCGGTTCCGGCATCGGCGTGGCCTTGGCGTCGCCGCTGCTGACCGCGCTGATCGTCGGCTACGGCTGGCGGTGGGCCTTCTTCGCGCTGCTCGTCGTCGGCCTGATCTGGTCCCTGCTGTGGGCGATCTTCGGGCGGGAGGGGAAGGTCGCCGGGACCGCGTCGGTGCACGCGACCGCGGTCAAGTCCGAAGTGGACGAACCACGCGTGCCCTACCGGCGGATCCTGCTGAACGGCACGTGGCTCGGCGGGTTCCTGGCCGGATTCTCCGCGTACTGGGCGCTGTCCGTGCTTGTTGCGTGGGTGCCGCATTACCTCGAGTCGGCGTTGCACTACAGCACGGTGACCACCGGAACGCTGGTCGCGCTGCCGTGGATCGCGTCGGTCGTGTTCAACCTCGCCCAGGGCGCGCTCAGCGACCGGCTGATGCGGCGAGGCGTGTCGAGCCGGGTGGCGCGCGGAGTGCTGGGCGGCGTCGCGGTGCTGATCTCCGGTCTCGCGATGCTGCTGTTCCCGCACACCGGGGGCTGGTTCCGGATCGCGCTGCTGACCGTCGCGTTCAGCCTCGGCGGGGTGGTGTTCGCGCTCGGCGTCACGATGAACGCCGAGATCAGCCCGACCCGGCAGCGCGGCGCGGTGCTGTCGATCACCGTCGGCCTGACCACCACGGCGGGACTGCTCGCGCCGTACCTCACCGGGCGGTTCATCCAGGCCGCGTCGTCTCCCGTCAGCGGCTTCACGCTCGCCTTCACCATCAGCGGCCTGCTGTCCGTCGCGGGCGGGCTGCTGGCCGTGTTCTTCGTCAACCCGGACCGCACCGCGCTGCGGCTCGGGCTCCGCACCGATCGGATCGAGGTGACCGGCTGATGCCGTTCCAGGACCGGAAGAACCCGCTCTACGGCACCGGCGAGATCACCGAGGTCGCGCCCGGCGTCCGCACGATCGGCCTGCAGGGCAACAGCCTGGCGGTGGAAACCCCTTCGGGCCTCGTCGTCGTCGACACCGGACCGTCCCCGGACGTCGTCGCGCCGGTGCTGGACCAGCTGGGCGAACCGGTGCGGTGGATCGTCTACAGCCACGGACATCTCGGCTACAACTACGGCGTGCCCGGGTTCTTCGACTACGCCGCCGCACACGGCGAACGCCGCCCGACCGTCGTGGCGCACGAAAACGTCATCCGGCGCTACCAGCGGTATCTGGAGACGGCTGGGCTGCAGAACCACATCAACACCCGGCAGTTCCGCCGCGCGATGCCCGACCTGACCGCGCCGCCGCCGATCACCTTCCCCGACCAGACCTACCGCGAAGCGATGACGCTGGCCCCGGACGTCCGGCTGCTGTGGGCACCGTCCGAAACGGACGACGTGACCGCCGTATGGCTGCCGTCCCAGCGGGTTCTGTACGGCAGTGCCGCGGTGATCAACGGCATCCCCAACATCGGCACGCCGATGCGGACCATGCGCGACACCGTCCGCTGGGCCGACACCTTGGACCGGCTCGCCGCGCTGAACCCGGCCGTGCTGGTGCCGGAGTTCGGCCCGGTGGTGCGCGAGGATCCGGTCCGGCAGCTCACCATGACCGCGGCCGCGCTCCGGTGGCTGCGCGGCGCGGTCGTGGACCAGCTCAACCAGGGCAAGCGGGCGGACGACATCGTGCACGATCTCCGGTATCCGGCCGAGCTGTTCGACGTGCCGTGGATGCGCGAGCACTACGGGCACCGCGAGTACATCGTGCGCGACATCGTCCGCTCGGAAACCGGCTGGTGGGACGGGAATCCGACGACGCTGCACCCGTCCCGCCCGGACGTCGCGGCCGCGGCCCGGGCCGAGGCGATCACGGACAAGCAGGCGGTGCTCGACCACACCTCACGGCTGCGCGGGGAGGGACGGGTACAGGAGGCGTTGCACGTCATCGACTTGCTGGCACTCGCGCCCGGGGACGACCCGTTGGTCAAGCAGGCGCGGGCGGTGAAGGAGGAGCTGTGCGCCGAGCGGGCTGCGGAGGCGAGCAGTTACGTGTCGCGGAGTTTCTATCGCAGCGGCTGGTGAGGGGTTCGCCGGGAAATTTTCTGGTGAGTCCCCGGTCGGTTGGCGGCGCGACCTGCGGTTCCAGCCCCGCCGTCTGGGTGCCCAGGCCGTGGTGCGGTCCGTGGCCGACATGATGGTTGCGCGTTCGGGCGAGGTTCAGGCTCGGGTCGGAGCGCAGGCGCGACAGCTGGTCCGGCACGCCTGCCCGATCGGCGCTCGGGCGGAAATCCGGCGCGGCGGGCATTAACGGATCCTGCACCGCCTCGACCTCACTCCAGGGCAGCGAGAACCAGCGCGGCCATCACTGCCGGGTCGCCGTTTTCCGGGCGCAGCACCAGGTCAGGGGACGCGGGCCGTTCGTAGGGCGCGTCCACTCCGGTGAATCCGGTGATTTCGCCCGCGCGCGCCTTGGCGTACATGCCCTTCGGATCGCGGTCCTCGCACACTTCGAGCGGTGTGTCGACGAAAACCTCCAGGAACGGCAAACCCGCGGCTTCGTGCACTGCCCGGGCCAGTGCGCGGTCGGCCTGGTACGGGCTGATCAACGACACGACCGCCACTACCCCAGCGTCCGCGAACAGCTTGGCGACCTCAGCGACGCGGCGGATGTTCTCGGCTCGCTCGGCCGGGGCGAAGCCGAGGTCGCTGGTGAGGCCGTGCCGGAGGTTGTCTCCGTCGAGCAGGTAGGCGGGGCGGCCTGAGGCGACCAGCCGACGCTCCAGCTCCACGGCCACGCTCGACTTGCCCGACGCGGACAGCCCGGTGAGCCAGACGGTCCGGCCGCGGGTCGCGCGTTCGTCGCGCGACACCGCCGCCGGATGCCAGACCACGTTCGGTGCCGTCGTGCTCGGGCCGGTGATCATGCCCGCCCCGACGGTGTCGCCGGAGTGTTCGTCGACCAGGAGGAAACCGCCGGTCGGCCGGTTGCGGAGGTAGGGATCGAACAGAAGCGGCTGCCGCGTCCGCAGGCGGACCCGGCCGATTTCATTGAGCGACAACGACTCCGCGGATTCGTCACGGTGGAGCGTGGTGACGTCCAGCCGGTAGTCGAGCGCGCGAATCTCGGCCTTGGTCTCGCGAGTGGTGTGCCGGACGAGGTAGCTCGCACCCGGGGCGAGCGCGGCCTGCTCGGAGAACCAGCACACCATGGCGTCGACATCCTGGCCCACGTGCGGACGGTTGCCCGGGCGGCAGATCAGGTCGCCGCGGCCGAGGTCCAGCTCGTCGGCAAGCTCGATCGTGACGGCCAGCGAAGCGAACGCCTCACTCACCTCCACCCCGCCCGGACCCCAGATCGCGCGCACCGTCGTGGTGAACCCGGACGGCAGCACGGTCACCTCGTCGCCGGGCTTGAACACACCGCCGGCCACGGTCCCGGCGTACCCGCGGAAATCCCGGCTGTGCTCGCGAATCACATATTGCACCGGAAAACGCGCGTCGACCAGATTCCGGTCGGACGCGACGTGCACCTGTTCCAGGTGGTGCAACAGCGAAGTGCCTTCGTACCAAGGCATGCTCGCACCCCGGTGCACCACGTTGTCGCCGTGCAGCGCGGACATCGGCACGAACGTCAGATCCGGGGTCTGCAATTTCATCGCGAACCGGCGGAATTCTTCGCGGATTTCCTCGAACCGCTCCTGCGACCAGTCGACGAGGTCCATTTTGTTCACGCACACCACCAGGTGCCGGATGCCCAGCAGACTGGCCAGGAACGCGTGCCGGCGCGACTGTTCGAGCACGCCCTTGCGCGCGTCGACCAGGATCAGCGCGACGTCCGAAGTGGACGCTCCGGTGACCATGTTCCGGGTGTACTGCACGTGTCCCGGGGTGTCGGCGATGATGAACTTCCGGCGGGGCGTGGCGAAATACCGGTGCGCGACGTCGATCGTGATGCCCTGTTCGCGTTCCGCGCGCAGGCCGTCGGTGAGCAGGGCGAGATCCGGATACGCGTCGCCCCGGTCCCGGCTCGTGCGCTCGACGGCCTCGAGCTGGTCGGTGAAGACTGTCTTCGAATCGAACAGCAAGCGGCCGATCAGGGTGGATTTTCCGTCGTCCACGCTGCCCGCGGTCGCGATCCGCACGGTCGTGACCCGGTCCCCGGCGCTCATCAGAAGTAGCCTTCCTTTTTGCGGTCTTCCATCCCGGCCTCGGAAATCCGGTCGTCGGCCCGGGTCGCGCCGCGTTCGGTGACCCGCGTCGCGGCGACCTCGGCCACCACGTCCGACGGGGAGGATGCGGTCGACTCGACGCAGCCGGTGCAGGTCGCGTCGCCGATTGTGCGGAAGCGCACCGTTGCAGGGTAAGGAACTTCGCCCTCAGCCAGGGGGAGAAACCGGGTATTCGCGAGCAGCATCCCGTCGCGCTGGACCACCGGCCGGCGATGCGCGTAATACAGCGACGGCAGGGTGATGTCCTCCGCTTCGACGTACTGCCAGATGTCCAGCTCGGTCCAGTTCGACAGCGGGAAAACGCGGATGTGCTCGCCTTTGCGATGCCTGCCGTTGTAGAGATTCCACAATTCCGGACGCTGCCGCCGGGGATCCCATTGCCCGAACTCGTCGCGGAAGCTGAACACCCGTTCCTTGGCGCGGGCTTTCTCCTCGTCGCGCCGCGCGCCGCCGAACACCGCGTCGAAGCCGTTCTCGCGGATGCCGCGCAGCAGCGTGGCCGTCTGGAGCCGGTTCCGGCCCGCCTTGGGATCCTCGACGCTCCGGCCCGCGTCGATGTCGTCCTGGACGCTCGCGACCACCAGCCGCAGTCCGTAGCGCTCGACGGTTTCGTCCCGGAAGCGGATGACCTCGTCGAAATTGTGCCCGGTGTCGACGTGCATGACCGGGAACGGCAGCGGCGCGGGCCAGAACGCTTTCGCCGCGACGTGCAGCATCACCATCGAGTCTTTCCCGCCGGAGAACAGCAGCACCGGCCGTTCGAAGGTCGCCGCGACCTCGCGGAAGACGTGCACGGCTTCGGCTTCGAGCGCACCGAGGTGGCTCAGCTCGTAGGCCGGGGCTGCCTGGGTCGCCATCGGATCCGCCCTTCCGGGTTCGAGGACAAAAAAGTAGAACAGGTTCTTGCGCAGGGTCAAGCGGCGGAGGACGCTGAGCGCATGGACCTCGCCGCACTCGAAGAAATCCGCCGCGTGAAATTCCGCTACCTCCGCTGCCTCGATCTGAAGCGCTGGGACGAGATGGCGGAGACGCTGACCGCCGACGCCCGCGTGCACTACGGCACGCCGTCCTACGGCGAACCGCTGAACTTCGACAACCGCGACGCGCTCATGGAGTTCCTGCGCACCGCCGTCGGCCCCGGCATCACGACGATGCACTTCGCCGGCCACCCGGACATCGAAATCGACGGCGACACGGCGACCGGCCGGTGGCTGTTCCAGGACAAGGTGATCGTCGCCGAACACCGGGTGGTGATCGAGGGAGCCGCGTACTACGAGGACACGTACCGGCGCGAGGACGGCGAGTGGCGGATCAGCAGCACCGGGTACGAGCGGCTGTACGAAACGCTGGTCTCGATGAAGGACCAGCCGGGGTGGAACCTGACGGCGAACATGTGGGGCCAGCCAGCCTGACCACGGCGGTCAGGGACCGCTGGAGTTCCGGGCAATGCTCCTTCACGCCCGAGCAGGACGCACTCCGCCCGCCTCGGCGGTCACCGCGTCCGCGACCGCCGCCAGCGCCGCACCCCGGCGCGCGATTTCCGCGCCGGTGATCGGTTCGCCGACCGACAGGGTCAGCACCAGTTCCTGCCGCCCCGCCGCGTCGAAAGTCGGGGCGGCGAGCAGGCTGACCGCGTGCTTCTTCCGCGGTTCGAGGTCCGCGCCGAGGTACACCCGCTCCCCCAGGCTCGACACCAGCTCGCCGACCAGCCCGCGCACCTCGGGCGGCAGATCCCCCGCCGCCACGCCCGCCATCAGCGTGTAGAGCCGCCGTCCCGCTGACGTCAGGCTTTCCACCAGATAGCCGTGTTCCCGGCACTCGGCGACCACGCGCCGCAGGTACGCCTCGTCCAGCCGGACCGGCACCGCGGGCGGCGTCGCGAGCCAGGCGTCGAAGGCGGAGTCGGCGTCCCACAGCACGTACATCAGCCCGACCGGCGGCGCGAACGGATACGTCTCGCCGAGCCGCACCTTGCCCGGTCCGGCGCTCTGCAGCATCAGGATGCGCCCGTCGACCACCGCCGACGCGGTGCACGTCGCCTCGTACCGCGCGCTGAGTTCTTCCAGGTGGGTGCGGGCGATTTCGCTGGCTCCGAAGCCCTCTCCCGCCGCGCGTCCGGCCGCGATCATCGCCGGGCCCAGGCGATACGTCGTCGTCCGGGGGTCGCGGACCACGTAGCCACCGGCGGTCAGCTCGGTGAGGATCCCGAGACAGGTCGGCTTGCTCAAGTCCAGTTCGCGGGCCAGCGCGGACAGCCCGAAGCGCTGCCCCGGCCGAGCCGCGAAGTAGTCCAGCAGCCGCACGACCCGTTCGGTCGGCGGCGAGCGCCGAGCAACCGCCATTGACCCGTCCTTAGAACGCGTTCTAGTCTCGATCGACACCGAACGTACCACCCCGGTACAGAATTGGACCAGCGTGAGGAGTCTCCGGTGCTGACCGAACCGCTCGCCGGCGCGATCGCCGAAGCCGAAAAGATCATTGCCGAGGCCCCGCACGTCCGGACGGAACAGGACCTGGTCGAGGGCTACGACTACCTCGCGGGCAGCATCCGGGCCTCAGTCCAGACCGCGTGGGCCTACGACCGGGACTTCCCGTACTTCACCCTGTCCACCGGCCCGTACACGAAAATGGGCCTGGACAACCCGGACACCCTCTACTTCAACGCGAACATCCGCGAGGACCGCGAATACGTCGTCACCGGAACCCGCGGGACCACCGCCGACCTCAGCTTCCAGGTCCTCAACGGGGACTACACGCCGGTCGAGGTGCCCGACAGCATGACCGCGTTCGACGACCGCGACATCCCGATCGCCGCCGACGGCTCCTTCGAAATCCGCTTCGGCCCGGCGAAACCCGATCCCGAGCCTGGTTATTTCGTGCTCGGACCCGGTTCGTCGATGCTCGTCGTCCGCGAGGTCTACAGCGACTGGGCGACTGAACGGCGCGGCACGATCCAGCTCCGCTGCGCCGACACCACCGGCGAGGCACCGCCCGCCCTGACCCGCACCGCGATGGAGAAACGGTACGGCGTCACCGGGAAAATCCTGCTCAGCCGGCTGCGGACGTTCCTCGCCTTCCCGAAGTGGTTCTACCTGAACCTGCCGGTGAACACGATGACCGAGCCGCGCAGCACGCCCGGCGGCCTGCCCACGCAGTACTCCTCGGCCGGGCATTACGAACTCGCCGACGACGAGGTCATGATCGTCACCGTGCCGCGTTCGGACGCGCCGTACCAGGGCATCCAGCTCGGCAGCACCTGGTATGTCTCACTGGACTACGTGCACCACCAGACCAGCCTCACCGCCGACCAGGCCCGGGTCGACCCGGACGGGAAGATGCGGTTCGTGATCAGCGAACGCGACCCGGGCGTCGCGAACTGGCTCGAACGCACCGGGCACGACCGCGGCTACGTCCAGATCCGCTGGCAGCGGCTGTCCCGGGAACTGACCACAGAGGACGGTCCGGAAGTCGAGGTCGTGAAGTTCGGCGAACTCCCGGACCGGCTGCCGTATCACCGGGAAGCCCGCGTGACCCCGGAGGAATGGGCGCAGCGGATCGCCGCGCGACAGGCCGCGGTCGCGGCCAGGATGCTGGGCTGAACCGATGGACCTCCTGACCGGCAAAGTCGTTCTCGTGTCCGGAATCGGACCGGGACTCGGCCGCTCCATCGCCCTCCGTTCCGCCGCGGCCGGGGCCGACGTGGTCCTCGCGGCCCGCACCGAGTCCCGGCTCGCCGAGGTCGCCGCCGAGGTCGAAGCGCTCGGCCGCCGCGCCGTCCCGGTGCCCACCGACGTCACCGACGACGCTTCGGCGGCCAAGCTCGTGGAGACCGCGCTGAACGAGTTCGGGCGGCTGGACACCTTGGTGAACAACGCTTTCGCAATCCCGCCGATCACCGACCTCGCCGAGGTCGATCTCGATGCGGTGCGCGCCGGGTTCGAGACCAACGTGCTGGCCGCGCTCCGGCTGACCCGGCTCTGCACCTCAGCGCTCGCCGAGAGCGCCGGTTCGGTCGTGATGATCAACTCTGCGGTGCTGCGGCATTCCCGGCGCACCTTCGGCGCGTACAAAATGGCGAAGGCGAGTTTGCTCGCGCTCGCGCAGAGCCTCGCGTCGGAACTCGGCCCGCGCGGGATCCGGGTCAATTCCGTTGCCCCTGGCTACATCTGGGCGGATTCGCTCAAGTGGTACTTCGCCTATCTGGCCAAGGAACGCGGCGTGCCCGCGGAGCAGGTATACGCCGAAACAGCGGAGACGATCGACCTGCGCCGCCTCCCGGAACCGGACGAGATCGCCGACACCGTCGTCTTCCTCGCCTCCGCGCTCGCCCGCTGCGTCACCGGGCAATGCCTCGACGTCAACGCCGGCGAATACCACCACTGAGGGGAAGAGCATGCGTCCAGGACGAGACAGCGTCGGCACGGTCGAAGACCTCCACGCGTCCGCCACGAAAATCACCGGCCTCGACGATTTCGGCGGCGACGAATACCTCGAAGGTCTGCGCGTCCTGCTCGATTCCTATGCGAACGAAGCCAATTTGACCCCGTACGGCAACAAAGTCCACCGCGCTTTCCTGCGCGGCGCGTTGGTCGCACGGTTGCTCAGCGAAGCCTCGTGGAAGCAGAATCCGCAGTACGCCGACGTACCCATCGAGCGGCCCATCTTCGTCACCGGCCTGCCGCGCACCGGCACCACGGCGCTGCACCGGCTGCTGACCGAAGACCCGGCACACCAGGGCCTCGAAGTGTGGCTGACCGAAATGCCGCAACCGCGCCCGCCGCGCGAGACGTGGCCGGAAAACCCGGTCTTCCAAGCGATCCAGGCTGGATACGAACAGCATCACGTCGAGCATCCCGAATTCATGGGCCTGCACCACATGTCCGCCGACCAGGTCGAGGAATGCTGGCAGCTGCTGCGGCAGTCGCTGAAATCCGTCTCGTACGAATGCCTCGCGCACGTGCCCGGCTACTCACGCTGGCTCGACGGCCAGGACTGGACCGACGCCTACCAACGGCACCGGCGCAACCTGCAACTCATCGGCCTGCCCGACGCCGGCCGCCGCTGGGTCCTCAAGAACCCGAGCCACCTGTTCGCCCTCGACGCGCTGCTGGAGGCCTATCCGGACGCGCTGGTCGTGCAGACTCATCGCGCGCCCAGCACCGTCATCGCGTCGGTCTGCAGCCTGACCGAACAGGCTTCGGAAGGCTGGTCGGACACGTTCCGCGGTGAGGTCGTCGGGCGCAGTCAACTCGACCTCTGGGCCCGCGGCGCGGAACAGTTCGCCGCGGCCCGCGCCCGCCACGACCCCGCGCAGTTCTGCGACGTCCGGCACGAGGACTTCGTCGCCGATCCGATCGGCACCGTCGAAGGCGTCTACCAGCACTTCGGCCTCGACCTCGCCCCGCAAGCGCGTGAGAAGATGGCCACGCTGCACGAACGGAGCCGCAGCGGAGACGCGAAACCCCGGCACCGCTACGACCTCGCGGACTTCGGCCTGACCGCCGAGGAGGTCGACGAGCGGTTCGCCGGGCACCGGAGCTGAAGCCGTTTCGAGACCGGGCTCCTCGCCGAACCGGCCACGCGGGACCGGGCCACCCCCTAGGATCTGCCTGACCTTCCTCGAGCGGAGAGCAGGCATGACGACCTTCACGTACACGATCCTCGAGATCATCCCGCGGGCATTGCTGCTGATCGTCGGGCTGTTCGGCCTGATCCTCTCGATCGGCCGGCGCTCGCGGGGCGGCTCCGGGATGATGGTGGCCGCCTTCGCGGTCATGCTCGTCACCACGGCGCTGGGCATCGCGTGGCAGCTCATGCTGTCGAACGTGGCTTCCTGGATGGCGTCGGATCACCTGAGCAGCGACGAGATGCAGACGATCATCCTCGCCGTGAGCATCCCGCTCAGCCTTCTCGAGGTGCTGTCGTGGCTGCTGGTCGTGCTCGCGGTCGTGAAGGGCAACCGCGCGCCGCAGCCCGGTTTCGCGCCGGGCGGGTACCCGGCGGCCGGGCAGCCGGGGTTCGCTCCGCAGACCGGCTACGGCCAGCCCGCGTATCCGCAGACCGGGTACGCGCAACCGGGCTATCCGGGCCAGTCCCAGGCTGGTCAGCCGCAGCCGCCTCAGTCCGGCTACCCGCAACCGGAGCAGCCCGGTTATTCCCAGCCGGGCGAGGGGGCTCAGCAGCCGCCGAACTGACGCCAGGCCGCCTCGCATTTCGGCGCGCAGTCCACTGTAGACACACTTGGCAGCCTGCCGGGCAGCACCTCGGAAGTGCGGCGCCCGCTTTCGCTACCGGGAGACGGTGGCCTGAATCAGCTCGTAGGCCAGGTCCGGCTGGACGCCGTCCGGATTGGTGAGCCCCTCCTCGTCGTACCAGGAGGCGTCGGCTTCCGGATGCGGCCCGCTGACCCCGACCCGCCCCTTGCCGTACGGGGCGACGACCACCGCGGCGGCCCCGTCGGGGTAGGTCGCCAACACCGTCGCGCCGGATCCCTCGTCCAGCCGGAACGCGGGCCCGTCCTGGAAGTACATATGCCGAGGCTTGCCGCGCCAGTTGACCTCGATGACGGTGTCGCGCTCGTCCGGAACCGTGGCGCCGGGAGTCCCCGCGTACCCGTGCGCGTCGCCGGGCAGCAGGCCGAACCCCGGATCACGCCCCGCCAGGTAGCCGCCGAAGCACAGTCCGAGATAGCTGCCGCCATTCCGGACCCAGTCGCGGACCGCGTCCGCGGACTCGTCCAGGTCCCGCCAGGTCCGGTCGAGATCCTGGCCGCCGCCGGGCTGGACGTACAACTGCGCTTCCGCCAGCACCGCCGCGGTAAGCGGCTTCCCCGTGCCCGGCCCGACGTACTCGACCCGGTAATGCTGCGGCGCCCGGCGCAGCAGATCAGCCACCGAGGGGCCGCAATCAGCACACCCCTGCGGGCCGTTGTAAACCAACGCGAGCGGCGCTTCCGCACTGCGCGCCGGAGGCTTCGCCACGACTCCCGGCTGGCCGCACCCCGCGGCCAGCAACGCGGTGGCGGAGAGGAAGCCGCACAGCAATCGTCGTCGCGGCACGGCAGTACTGGACATGGGTTCGCTCTCCTCTGATCGCCGATCCAGCTGCGGGCACCCTAGCACTACCCGTTATCTTCTCGTAACAGTTAGGGTTTGGGCTTGATAAGGTCGGCGTTGACCTTCCCCGGGTCGATCGTGCCACCGACCGGGCGCCGCCCGCCTGAGGAACCCCATGCCCGCCTGGCCCGCCACCGAGGCTGACGCCCTCGCCGAACAAGACCGCCTGCGCGCCCTCGTGGACCCGACCGGCCCAGCCCTCTCCGACGACGCGCTGGTCGCGGGCGTCGACGTCGCCTATGACGACGAACGGGACGTCGTCGTCGCGGCTGCCGTGCTCCTCGACTTCACCACTCTCGAGACAGTGGAGGAAACGACCGCGGCCGGGACAGTCCGCTTCCCGTACCTCCCCGGTTTGCTGGCCTTCCGCGAACTCCCGCCGGTCCTCGACGCTTTGGCCGCCCTCCGCCACCGCCCGGACCTGGTCCTCTGCGACGGTTACGGCATCGCCCACCCGCGCCGTCTGGGTTTGGCCAGCCATCTCGGCGTCCTCACCGGCCTCCGGACAGCCGGGGTCGCCAAGACTCCGTTCTCGTTCACGCACGACCAGCCCGGCCCCGCGCGCGGCGATTGGTCTCCCCTGCTCGACGGCACGGAGATTGTCGGCCGCGCGCTGCGCACGCGGACGGGAGTCAAACCGGTCTTCGTTTCGGTAGGCCACCGGATCGGCTTGGCCGAGGCGTGCGAGGCGACGTTGGCTCTGGCTTCGCGCTACCGCCTGCCGGAGACGACCCGTCGAGCGGACTCCCGGTGCCGACGGGCATTGGCGGAAGCTGTTCTTCGCGGCCGAGGCGAATCCCGAGGACTGGCCTAAGTTTTCAGGCCGTCCTCAGCCATTCGCGGAGGACCGCGAAATCCGTCTCCGCGAGACCGCGATCCGGGTCCACGCGGTGCAGCAGCGCACGGCCGGGATGCCGAGCCAGCACCCACTCCCGGTCGCCGCCGGTGATCTCGTCGTCCGCCCAGACGAAAGGACGCCCGTCCGCCCAGGCGACCAGGGCCCGGGTCTTCCAGTGCACGCCGAACCACCGATCTTCGCGTTCCTCCGCCGCCGAGGGCTCCGGCCAGCGCACGACCGGCAGCCGCGGCAGGCCGAGCCGCGGCGCGATTTCGGTGTTGGCTTCGTCTCCCCAGGTCGTCGCCCACACCAGTTCGGCGGGCAGCGAGGCGAGCCGGATCCCCAACCGGGGATCGAGCCGCTCCAGCGGAGGAGCCGACTCGGCCTCGCGACCCGGCGCGGAACCGTACGGCAGCAGCGTTCCGTCGACATCGAGGAAAAACACCGGGCAGCGACCGACCCGGCAACCGAGGGAAGACACAGTCGATTCCATTGTCCGGCCAGCATATCCGGTTGAACGGGCACCGCCGAGGCAGCTACGTTCACCACCGAACGGAGGGATTCCCGGTGACCGTCATCGACAAGATCGCTTGGCTCCGCTTCGACGCGGGCAGGATTCTCAGCACCCGCTCCCGCGGCAAGGACGTCTACTACCTCCCCGGCGGCAAGCGCGAACCCGGCGAGACCGATCTCCAGACTCTCGTCCGCGAGATCGACGAGGAACTCTCCGTCGCCATCACGCTCGAGAGCGCGCGGCATTTCGGCACCTTCCAAGCCCAAGCGCACGGCCACGCCGCGGGCGTCGCCGTCCGGATGACCTGCTATACCGCCGGCTATCGCGGCACCTTGGCTCCCCGCAGCGAAATCGCGGAGATCGTCTGGCTGACCTACGCCGACCGGGGCCGCGTGTCCCCGGTCGACCAGGTCATCTTCGATCACCTGCGCGAGACCGGCTTGCTAGCCGACGCTCCGCACTAGACAGCGAAGCAACTACGCCCCCGCGGCTTCCGGCACCCCGTATCCCCCTCCCCCGCCGGACTCGCAGCGCAGCACATCTCCCCGGCGCACCCGGAGGCTGTTCACCTTCAACATCTCCCGAGCCTCCGGCGTACCAGGGTTCAGCACCACCCGCGGCGGAGCACCCGACGATCCGCCGAAAAGACCCCACGCGGGCGTCACCGACCGTTCCCACCACAGCGACAGATCCTGATCCGCCTCCATCACATATTCCCGGATCACGCCGTCGCCCCCGCGCCAGCGGCCCGCGCCGCCGGAACCGGTACGGATGCGGTATTCGTTCACCCGCACCGGATACAGCGTTTCGACCACCTCGACCGGAAGGTCGCGCAGCGAGCCGTTCACGTTGTTGATCAGCGCCGTCTCCCCGTCCCCGCCTTCCCAGGCGCCCCAGCCGCCGACGGTCGCTTCCAGCGTCACGAACGGTTCCCCGGTCCGCGGGTGGTCCCCGGCGAACTGCACGATCATCGAATCGCCGTAGCTGGCCGCGGCGACGCGGTCCGGCATCGCGGGCGCGAGGGCAGCCACCACGAGGTCGATGAGCATGCCGAGGCTCGAGTAGTAGTACTGGCACGCCGCCGGCTCGCGCGCGCCGAGCATCGACCCGTCGCGGACCTGCACGTCCAGCGGCGCGAACGAACCGCCGTTCAGGCTCACCTGCGGCGAGATCAGCAGCTTGTACCCCACCCGCGCGGCCGAAATCGCCTGGGAGCGGCCGCAGTTGACCGGACCGGTGGCCTGGTCGGCGCAGTCGGTGAGGTCGATCGTCATCGACTCGCCCTCGACGATCACCCGCACGCGCACCTTCAGCGGCGTGTCCGGGTCGATCGCGTCGTTGTCCAGATAGCCCGTCGCCTCGTACTCGCCGTCCGGGATCGCCGCGATCCGCTCGCGCTCCAGCCGTTCGGTCTGGGCGAAGATCTGCTCGCGCGCGGCGTCGACAGTTTCCGCGCCGTAGCGGGCAAACAGTTCGCCGAGCCGCCGCACGCCCATCCGCGCACAGGCGATCTGCGCGCGCATGTCGCCGAGGGTCACGTACGGGAATCGCACGTTCGTCTCGATCAGCCGCAGGATATCGGCGCATTCGACCCCGCCCGCGACGATCCGCGTGGGCCCCATCCGGAGGCCCTCTTGGTAGATGTTCGTGGAATCCATCGAACCGCCGGGGTCCTTAGAACCCATGTCGATCCAATGCGCGCGCGAAGCCGCGAAGCCGACCAACTCGTCGCCGACGAAGATCGGCGCATACACCGTGCAGTCGTTGAGGTGCGTGCCGCCGATGTAGGAATCGTTGAGCACCCACACGTCGCCCGGCTGCCAGACGTCCGCGCCGAACAGGTCCTCGGTGTGGCTCGTGCAGATCTCCAGGTTCCCCAGGAAAATCGGCAGCCCCGACGACTGGCCGAGGACGCGGTGGTTCCGGTCCAGCAGCGCGACGGCGCAGTCCTTGCCCTCGTAGATCGTCGGCGTGTAGGACGACCGGATCAGCGTCATGTTCATGTCCTCGGCCGCCTGGATCAGCGCCGAGCGGATGATTTCGGTGGTGACGGGGCTGATGCTCACGCGTGCTCCTCCTGCAGGTGATCGGCGGCCGCGAGGGTGACGACCAGGAAGCCGTGGTCGTCGACGGCGAGTTCGCCCTCCGGCGGGACGACCGTCGTGGCGGTTTCCTCGTGCACGATCGCGGGTCCGGACAACCGGCTGCCGGGGGCGAGCGAGGCGCGCGCCACGATCGTGGTGGGCACGGGCTGTCCGGCGAAAACGACGTCGCGGACGACCGGCTCCGGTCGATCGGCGCTCGTTTCGGCGGACGCTGCGGCACGATCGACGAGGCCGTGGCCGGTGGTGCGGAGCGCGACGAACTGCACCGGTGCGCCCGGGGTGGCGTGGCCGTAGCGCTGGTGGTGGATCTCGGCGAACCTGGCCTCGACCGCGGGCAGGAACTCGGGGCTGTCGACCGGGTCGTCGTCCAGGATCGGCACGGTCAGGGTGTAGTCCTGGCTTTCGTAGCGCATGTCGACGCCGTGCGTCACCGACCGGCGATCTTCGGGGATTCCCTGTTCCCGCAACGCTTCCAGCGCTTGATCACGCAGCGAGTCAAGTGCCGTGCGCAGGGCGCGGGTGTCGAGCTCGGCTCCGTTGGCGAAGAACTGCATGGTGAAGTCCCGCCGGACGTCGGCTTCGAGCATGCCCCACGCCGAGAACGCGCCCGGGAACCGCGGGACGATCACCTCGGTGATGCCGATTTCCTGCGCGATGAACACCGCGTGCATCGGTCCCGCGCCGCCGAACGCGAGCAGCGCGAACTGGCCCGGCTCCCGGCCGTGCTCGACGGTCAGGGTGCGGATCGCCTGCGCCATCTTCGCGTTGCCGACGTCGCAGATGCCGGACGCCAGTTCGACCGGGTCCATGCTGAGCCGCTCCGCCAGCGTCGAGACGGCCGTGCGCGCGGCGTCCAAATCGAGCGGCATGCCGCCGCCGGCGAACGACTCGGGATCGACCCGGCCGAGCACGCAGTTCGCGTCGGTGACCGTCGCCTGCGTGCCGCCCCGGCCGTAGCACGCCGGGCCGGGCACCGCACCCGCCGACTCGGGACCGACCCGCAGCGCGTCGCCCTCGGCGTAGGCGAGCGAGCCGCCGCCCGCGCCGACGGTGTGCAGGTTGACCAGCGGCATCAGCAGCGGGAAACCTTCCGCCTCGCCGTCCGGCGAAACGTCGGCGGCGTAGTCCATCACCAGGGAGACGTCGAACGAGGTCCCGCCCATGTCGACGCAGATCAGGTCGGGACGGCCGAGCAGCTTCGCCGCCGCGACGCCGCCCATCGTGCCGCCGACCGGGCCGGACAGCAGCGTCTGCAACGGATGCCGCCGCGCGAAACCGGCGTTGACCAGGCCGCCGGACGACTGCATGACATGCACCGGGACGTGCAGGCCCTTCTCGGTGAACCGCGCTTCGATGCGGTCGAGGTAGCGGTGCACCGACGGACCGGTGTAGGCCTCGAGCACCGCGGTCGACGTACGCTCGTACTCCCGCCATTCCGGCGCGACCTCGTGGGAGAGCACGACCAGCGCGTCGTCGCCGAGTTCGTCGCGCAGGACCTCTCCCGCTCGGCGTTCGTGTCCCGAGTCCAAATAGGAAAACAGGAAACACACCGCGACGGCCTCGAAACCCTCTTCGCGCACGCGTTTCGCGACCAGCCGCACCGCGTCCTCGTCGAGCGGTTCGAGTTCCGCGCCGGTGGCGTCGAGCCGTCCGGCGACCTCCGCGACCGCTTCGGGCCCGACGAGCGGCGCGGGCTTGCGGTAGTGCAGGTCGAACAGCCGGTTCCGGTTGCCGCGCGCGATCCGGTAGACGTCGCCGATCCCCTTCGTGGTCAGGATCAGCACGTTCGCGCCGCGCCGCTCGAGCAGGGCGTTCAGTCCTTGCGTGGTGCCGTGCACGAAGAACTCGATCTCCGCGAACGGCAGGTCGAATCCTTCGAGCGCACCGAAAACGCCGCGCGCGAGGTCGTCGGGCGTGGTGAGCACCTTGCCCGCGCGCAGCCGCTGCGTCGCGCCGTCGTGGACGACCACGTCGGTGAAGGTGCCGCCGATGTCCATGGCGACCCGGTAGGTCATGAGAACTCCTTGTCGGATAAGGGAAATCAGGTGAGCGCGCGACCCTCGGTCTCGGGCAACGGCAGAACGGCCAGCAGGGCGACGACGAGGAAGGCCATGATCGACGCGACGGTCAGCGAGGACGCCACGCCGTGGTCCATCATCGCGCCGATCACCGGGACCGAAACGGTGTTCGCCAGCAGGATCGCCGAGGTGGACCAGGAGTAGCCGACGCCGCGCAGCCCGGTCGGCAGCACCTCGGCCGACCAGGTGTTCCAGATGCCCCAGGCGCCGAGCGAGAAGAACGCGAGGATCAGGTTCCCCGCGTACAGCTGCGCGGAACCGGTGGCGAGTCCGAAGAGGACGCCGCCGATCGCCGAGGCCAGCGCGAACAGCAGGAAGATCCGCTTGCGCCCGTGGCGGCGGGTCAGCCACGCGGCGAGCAGGTAGCCGGGAACGGACACGACCTGGGTCACCGCGACGAACCACAGCGCGCCGGACACGCTCAGCCCGCGGTTCTGCAGCAGGACCGGCAGCCAGGTCTGCAATCCCCAGTAACCCCAGCTGAAAGTGAACGACGTGAGCAGCATCGGCAGGAACCGACGCCGCACCGGCGAGCGGAACAGGTTGCGCACCGCGCCTGCCTTGCGGTCGGCGTCCTCGACGGAAAACGTTGTGCTGGCGGGGATTTCCGCGCCGAGACCACGCAGCACGGCGGCGGCTTCCGCGTGCCGGCCGCGCCGCGCGAGCCAGTACGGCGATTCGGGCACCCAGCGAAGCACGGCGAACGCCCACAGCCCGGCCAGCGCGGCGACAACGGCGACGGCTCGCCAACTGATCATGCCGAGCGACTGGCTCACGCCGATGCACAGCAGCGTGCCGATGGGAAACCCGATGCTGAGCGCGACCGCGCCCTGGCCGCGGCGAGCGGTAGGCAGAAGTTCGAGGAAGTACGGGAACGTGACCGCGTAGACCCCGCCGAACGCCACGCCGGACAGAAACCGCAGCACGACAAACGGCCAGAACGCCGGCGAAAGCCCGGCGGCCAGCGCGAGCACCGCGTAGATCAGCAGGCTCGCGACCGTCACGCGGCGGCGGCCGAGCCGGTCGATCAGCCCGCCCCACAGCAGCGCGCCGGGCACCATGCCGAACGCGACCGCGGACAGCGCCCAGCCCAGTTTCGTGTTGTCCACGCCGAATTCGCCGGCGATCCCGTTCGAAACGTACACCAGCCCGACCTGTTCCCAGGCTTCGACGACGAACGCGAAGAACAGCACTGATCCGGCGAGCCAATGCCGTCGGGTCAGCCGCATCCCGGTGCAGACGTCGCCGACGGTCGGCGCGGCGGTGGTGGTGGGCGGGGCGGGCTCGTGCGGGGCGGCCATGGCGCCTCCTATCATCATCAAAACGTTTTGATGAGCTTTCGCGGCATCAAACCCGCGCGCCGCCGCGGTGTCAAGACCTCCTCCGCCGGCCGGTGGGCGATACTGGGCCGTCCGGAGGCAGGACGAAGGGGAACCACGGTGGGCGGCGAGGCGGGCAAACGACCGGTGACGATCCGGGAGGTCGCCGAGCGCGCCGGGGTCTCGATCAGCACGGTTTCGCACGCGCTTTCCGGGCGCAGGCCCATTTCGGCGGCGACCACGGCGCGGGTCCGCGAGGCCGCCGCGGAGCTGGGCTACGACCCGAACCCGAACGCGCGCTCGCTGCGCACCGGCCGGTCCGGGCTGGTCGGGCTCATCCTGCGACCGCGCTACGCGGTGGCCGGCACGCCCGACCGGGCCGAAACGTTCAACCGGCTCGTCGGGTCGATCGCGACCGAGATGCTGCGCCGCAAAACCGGGTTGATCCACGTGCCCGACCTGCACGACCCGGCGGTGGCGAGCGTGCCGATGGACGGCTGCATCGTCGCCCACCCTTACGGCGGCGACACCGCGCTCGCCGAACTGGTCGGCCGCGGCCTGCCCGTCGTGACCGTCGAGGAGGACCCGGAACAGCCGGACCTGCCGTGGGCGGTGCGGCTGGACTATCCGCCGGTGGTCGAGGCGCTGCTGGACCATCTCCACGACCAGGGCGCACGCGACGTGCTGCTGCTGTCCGGCACCGAGGACAACGCCTGGAACCGGCGGCCGCGCGAAACGTATCTCGCCTGGTGCGAGCGGCGCGCGCTGCCGCCGCGGACCGCGTTGCTCAGCGAGGGCCTGACCCCGGGCGACGTGCCCGAACTGGTGCAGCCCTTGCTGTCCGGCCCGGACCGGCCGGACGCGATCGTCGTCGCGACAAGCGATTTCGCCCCGCTCATCGCCGAATCCGCCGCGGCACAGGGCTTGCGCGTCCCGGACGATCTGCTGCTCGCGGCGCTGACCGACAGCGAGCACGCGCGCACGAGCATCCCGCCGATCACCGCGATGGACCTGACCCACGAAGCTCTGGCCGAACGCGCCGTCGAACTGATGCTGGCGCGGCTGTCCGGCGCGGAAACGCCTGACAGGCCGGTGTTCCTGACTCCGGAACTGCGGCTGCGGGAATCAACCCAGCGGCGAAAGTGACCCACGCCGGTCAGAGATCTTCCGCCGAGAGCGCCAGCCACAACTCCAACCGGTCCCGCGGCCGGTCAAGCCGCCGCCGGGACACCCGCTCCGCGGTCCGCAACCGGGTCCGCACGGTATTCCGATGCACCCCCAGCTCCCGCGCGGCCGTTTCCAGATTGCCGTCCGCGTCGAGGTAGCGCCGGAGCGTCGGCACCAGCTCGCTGCCGGTGCGGCGATCGTGTTCGCGCAACGCCCCGAGCACCGCGGTCGTGAACGGGGCCAGTGCCGCCGGGCGCAACGCCTCCCGCAGCAGCCCCCACGACGACGCCTGCTCAGCGTCCACATAGGACGAGTCGGCGGGCACGACGTCCGCGGCACTAGCCCGGATCCGCGCACCGAGCCCGGCCGCAGCGGGCAGTACCGCCGCGGCACGGGGTCTTCAAGCCGCTGCACACGATCGCGAACGCGATGCTCCGGCAGACCCGTGAAGGCGCGGACATCGGTGCGGAGCAAGCAATCTCGCTCCAGGAGGCACTGCGAGCGCACACGCTCGACGCGGCGTACACGCTCGGCATGGAGGACCGGATCGGCTCGCTCACTCCGGGAAAACTCGGCGACGTCGTAGTGCTGGACGCGGACCTCGAACAGACCCGACCGGAGAACTTCGGCGAGGTCCACGTGACCACCACGGTGCTGGACGGGCGGATCGTGCACCAGCGGTAACCGCGTGGCCGGGGCGGTGTTCGCGGCCCCGGCCAGGTCCGCCGCTACTCGACCGGGGTGACCTCGGCCATTTCCGACCAGGCCTCGCCGTCGAGGTTCTGGTAGTTGATCTGAGGCTTCTTCGCCACGACCGTCGCCATGAACGGGAAGAACTCCTGCGCGTGCGCGGTGGCGACGTGCGCGTCCCCAGCGGCGCTGTCGGCGAAGACCTCGACGATGACGAATTCGTTCTCGTCGCCGCCGTTCTGGTAGTAGTCGAACGAGACATTGCCCGGTTCGCTGCGCACCTGCTCGGTGTAGCGCTGGATGCCTTCGAGCCACTCGCCGCGCTTCTCGGGGCGGATCTGTGCTTTGAGGACGATCAAGATCATGCCCCCAGTATCGCAGCAACCTCCTTGAGCCCGCAGTGTCTCTGCGCGGCCGTCGAGCCTCCCGTCTTGACGATCGAGAACGGTCGCACGCACAGCACCGAACCTCCGGCCGCGACCACCAGCACGGCCGCGGCGCGGGAGCACTGCTGATCGGAACCGCGCCGCGAGTGGCTGACCGATCCGGACCGCGGACCCCTGAGCCAGCGGACGTCACGCTGACGTCACGGATCCCCGCCCTCGCGGCGGCTCCGTTGACACGTCCGCCATCCGGGTGACATGATTCCGACACCGCTTGGAAACGTTTCCAAACCATCCAGCGCGTAGCTTGGAAACGTTTCCAACAGCGGTTTCCGTACCGCTGTGTCCGACTGGGAGGGACGATGACGTCAACCCGAGCCACGCTGATCCAGGTGGCCGAGCGCGCCGGCGTGTCGCTGGCCTCGACCTCGCGCGCGCTGCACGGGACCGGCGCGAGCAAGGCGATGGTCGAGCGCGTGCGCGCCGCCGCGGCGGAACTCGGGTACAGCGCGGACGCGATCGGGCGGTCGTTGCGGTTGAAGAAGACGTCGCAGATCGCCTTCGCGGTCGCGGACATCGGCAACCCGGTCTACGTCGAGATCATGCGCGGCATCCACGAAGTTCTCGCACCGCACGGATACCGGGTCGTGGTGATGTCCACCGGGGACACCGCGACGTCGACCGCCGAGCTGATCCACAGCCTGCACGGCGGGTTCGTCGACGGCATGATCGTCATCCCGCTGCGCACCGACGACGAGCTGATCGAGCAGATCGGCCAGGCCCCGGTGCCGGTCGTGGTGATCGGCCGGGCGATGAGCGACCGCGGGATCAGTTCGGTCTCCACCGATTCCGCGGCTGGGATCGGCGCGGCGGTGCGGCACGTGGTGTCGCTCGGCCGCCGCCGGATCGGCTTCCTCAACGGGCCGCTCGACACCACCCCGGGCTCTTCGCGGCAACGTGGTTTCGACGAGGCGGTGTCCGCGAAGGACTTCTCCGCCGAAGGAACGGACGTCGAGGTCGCCGCCGATTTCACGGTCGCGGCGGGGATCGAAGCCGCCCGGAAGCTGCTCGACCGTCCGCACCGGCCGGACGCCATCGTGGCGGCCAACGACCTGCTCGCCATCGGGGCCGTCCGCGCCGCCCGGGAGCGGGGCCTGTCCGTCCCGCGCGACGTCGCCGTCACCGGGATGGACGACACCGAACTCGGGCAGGTTTTCCTCCCCCGGCTGACCAGCGTGTCCCTCGGCTCGGCCGAGCGCGGGCGCGCCGCCGCCCGGCTGATGCTCGGGCTGACCGAGGACGCGGACGCCCCCGCGCAGCAGATCTCCGTCGGCACCGAGCTGTTCGTCCGGGAGTCCACTGTGGACCAGAACGGAGAGGACGCGGAATGACCACCGCGACGCAGCCGCGGCGGGTCGCCCCCGCTCCCCGCCGCGCCCGAAGAAGACCACGCTGGCCCGCACTCGCCGGCGCGAGGCGATCGCGCTGGTGATGCCGTCGCTGATCCCGATCCTGGTGCTGTCCGTGGCTCCGCTGGTGATCGGCATCGCGCTGGCGTTCACCGACACCCGGCTGGTGCGGCATCCGGACTTCGGCTTCGCCGGGATCGACAACTTCGTCCGCCTCGGCGGGAACTCGCTTTTCTGGGACTCGCTGCGGATCGGTCTGATCTGGACGGTCGGCGTGACCGTCCTGCAGCTGGCCGCCGCGATGGGCCTGGCGTTGCTGCTCAACTCCGGGCTCAAACTGCAGGGCCTCACGCGAGTGCTCGCGCTCATTCCGTGGGCGATGCCGCCGGTGGTCGTCGCGATTATGTGGCAAATGATTTATTCGGCCAACGGCGGTCCGCTCAACGCCTTCCTCGGCAGCATCGGACTGCCGGACGGAATCAACTGGCTCGGCGATTTCACCACCGCGTTGCCCGCAGTGATCGTAGTCGGCGTATGGGTCGGCATGCCGCAGACCACCGTGACGCTTCTGGCTGGCCTGCAACAGATTCCCGCCGAACTGCACGAAGCGGCGGCGGTGGACGGAGCCGGGGCGTGGCGCCGATTCACCGCGGTGACCTGGCCGAGCATGCGCCCGATTGTCAGTTCCATCACATCGCTGAACTTTATCTGGAATTTCAATTCCTTCTCGCTCGTTTACGTGCTCACCGCGGGCGGCCCGGGCGGCAAGACCATGGTCCCGGTGCTGTTCGTCTACCTCGAAGCGTTCAAGAACCGCGAGATCGGCTACGCCGCCGCGATGGGGCTGGTCCTCGTCCTCGTGGTCGTCGCGCTGCTCGCGATCTACCTGCGGTCGCAGTTCCGCGGCGACCGCCCGGAAAGGGGGCGGTGATCGATGCGCTGGTCCGTACGCCCCGCGCAGTACCTGGCTCTCGTGCTGTACCTGCTGTTCCTCGGTTTCCCGCTGCTGTGGCTCATTTCCGCGTCGGTCAAGTCGTCGGCGGAGCTGAACTCGCTGTCGGTCAACCTGATCCCGAGCGACTGGCATTGGGACAACTACGGCGAAGCGCTTTCCCGGCAGGGCCTGCTGCACTCGGCGCTCAACAGCCTGTTGGTCGCGCTGGCCAGCACCGTGCTGGCGATCCTGATCTCGGTGCCCGCGGCCTACGTGCTGGCCCGGCTCAAGGGCAAGCTGCGCATCGCGGGCGTCACCTGGATCCTCGTCAGCCAGGTGTTCCCGGTGGTGCTGGTGATCCTGCCGCTGTTCCTCGTGCTGCGGACGCTCGGCCTCGCCGACAGCCTCGTCGGGCTGACGCTCGTGCACACCACCTACATCCTCCCGTTCGCGCTGTGGATGCTGCAGGGCTACGTCGCCGCGATCCCGGTCGAGCTGGAGGAGGCCGGGGCGATGGACGGCGCGAACCGGTTCACCGTGCTGCGCACCATCGTGTTCCCGCTGCTGGCCCCGGGCGTGGTCGCGACGGCGATGTTCAGCTTCGTGTCGTCGTGGAACGAGTTCTTCTTCGCGCTGGTGCTGCTGCAGACGCCGGAGAACTACACCCTGCCGATCACGCTCACCATGTTCATCGGCGGCGAGGGCAAGGTCGCCCTCGGCCCGCTGGCCGCGGGCGCCGTGCTCGCGGCGATCCCGAGCATCGCCTTCTTCAGCCTCCTGCGGAAGAAACTCACCGGCGGCCTCATGGCCGGGGCGGTGAAGGGATGAGCCCCACCCCATCGGAAACCCCTTCGAAAGGTCGGTCGATGAAGACACGACGCGCGGCAGCCGCCGCCAGCCTCGCCCTCACCAGCTTGCTCGCCGCCGCGTGCGGCGGCGGCAGCGGCGGGGACAGCGGGAACGGCGGTCCGGTCACCCTCACCTTCCAGTCCCTGTCCGACCAGCCCGCCGCGATCACCGCCACGAACAAGATCGTCGGGCAGTGGAACCAGGCGCATCCCGAGACTCAGGTGAAGGTCGTCCAAGCCGGCTGGGACAGCGCCTACGACAAGCTGATCACCCAGTTCAACGCGGGCACCGCACCGGACATCGTGCACTACGAGGCCGCCGGGATCGGGCCGTTCGCGACCGACGGCTACCTCGCCGACCTCTCCCCTTACCTGTCCGAGCAGAAGCGGGCCGACATCCCGAAGGGCGTGCTCGACTCGGTGACCGTGGGCGGCAAGGTCGTCGCCTACCCGACCGAGCTGCAGTCCTATGTGGTCTTCGCGAACAAGAAACTGCTGGAGCAGTCCGGCGCGCGGATCCCGACCGGCGACACGATGACCTGGGACCAGCTGCGCCAGATGGCCAAGACCGCCACGAAGGACGGCAAGTACGGCCTCGGCTGGGGCCTGTCGAGCCCGACCGCGACGTTCGTGGCGATGGCGCCGGGGTTCGGCGGCAAGTACTTCGAGGGCACCGGCGACCAGGCGCAGATCAGCATCGGCCAGGGCGAAATGGCGCTGCCGCAGCTGGTGCACGACATGAACGCGACCGACCACTCGATCCTGCCGGTGACGCTCACCCAGTCCGGCGGCAAGGCGCTGGCCCCGTTCTACGCGGGCCAGGTCGCGATGACCGTGCAGGGCTCGTACCAGGCGGCGAACATCGAGAAGGACGCGCCGAAGGACCTCGACTGGATCGCGCTGCCGCCGATCGCCGGCCCGGCCGGACCGGCGCAGGCCGCGAACCCGCAGACGCTCTCGGTCAACAAGGACTCCAAGCACGTCGAGCAGGCCGCGAAGTTCCTGGACTTCTTCACCAGCACCGAGAACCTCGCCGCGCTCAACGAGGCCGACACGCTGATCCCGGCGAGCAACTCCGCTCGCGAGGCGCTCGACAAGAAGCTCAGCGCCAAGAAGGGCTGGAGCACCATCCTGGCGTCGGGCAAGTACCTGACCTCGGCGCCGTATCTGTTCGCCGGCAAGTACGCGCAGTGGAAGGACACTGTCGCGACGCCCGCCTACCAGCGCTTCCTGGCGAACCAGATCGACGCGAACACGCTGGCGCAGCAGCTGAAGGACGGCTGGAAGAGCGTCGGCAAGTGACTGCCGCGCCGGGACCGGGCGCTGGTCCGGTCCCGGCGCACAACAGGCGCGGGCGCTCCGCCCGCGCCGGGGAACGAAGGGACGCAAGCCGGTGACCTGGCTGGAGGACCGCGCGGTGGCAGTGATCACCGGCGCGGCAGTGGGGGACGCGCTCGGCGGCGCGACCGAAGGGTGGACGCCCGAGCAGATCGAGGAGCGGCACGGCGGCCGGGTGACCGGCATCGTCGGTCCGTGGTACCCGAACTGGCGGGACGCGCGCCCGATCGCGCCGTACCACAAGGGCGACGGGCACATCACCGACGACACCTTGATGACCCGCGCGATCGTGGAGGTGTACGCGAAACGCCGCGCGCACCTCGACGCGTACGCGATGGCCGAGGACCTCGTCCCGCTGATGATCGGCGAACCGCGCTGGGTGCCGGAGCTGGAGTCGACGGCTCTGTTGCTGCAGCGGGTGTTCCTGGCGGAAAAGTGGATCGTCGCCAAGCTGCACTACGGGCACGTGGACCCGCGCGAGGCGGGCGTCGGCAACATCGTGAACTGCGGCGCGGCGATGTACATCGCGCCGGTCGGCGTGGTGAATCCGGGAGATCCGCAGGCCGCGTACGCCGAGGCGATCGACCTGACCGCGCCGCACCAGTCGAGCTACGGCCGGGAGGCCGCCGGGGTGCTGGCCGCGATGGTCGCCGCTTCGGTCGCCCCGGGTGCGGGGCTGGACGACATCGTGCGGGCCGCGCTCGCGGTGTCGCACGACGGGACGTTGGCCGCGCTGCAGGCTGTGGCCGACGCCTTCCAGGGGTGGAACGCCACACCCAAGAACGACGACGAGGAGCGTGCGCTGGCGCGGAAGATCCGCGAGGTCGTCGCGCCGTTCGATTCGGTCGGACCGGAGTACCGGCAGATGTCGATGGACGCGCGGCGGCCGTCGCGGACCAAGTCGATCGAGGAATTGCCCGCCGCGCTGGGATTCGTGCTGGGCCATCGGGGCGACTATCGCGGGGCGGTGCTGGCTTCGGTGAACTACGGCCGGGACGCGGATTCGATCGCGTCGATGGCGGGTGCGCTCTGCGCAGGGCTCGGCGGAGCGGCGTCGGTGCCGGACGAATGGATCGATCCGATCGGCGAAGCCAGCAAGATGGACTTGCGGGAGACCGGGCGGCTGCTCGCCTCGGCCGCGACGGACATCGTCAAAGCCGACCGCGCACGGGCCCAGGCGCGGCTGGCGGCCCTCGACGCGCTGGACGCGGCATGAGGCTCACCTGGGCTCAGCCCGAAGACCTGCTCGCGCACGAGTTCGTCCAGTCCGCTGCCGAGGGCAGGGACGTGACCTCGGTGCGGGAGCGCTGGATCGCCGCCGGCGGTGATCCGGTTCCCGCCGTGAGCGGGGCTGGACCGCGGCCGGCGTCCCCGGCGTTGCGGGCGCTGGCCCGGACGCTGCTGGACGAGCTGGCCGCGCTCCCCGCCGCGCCGTCGCCCGGAGAACCGGACGGCTGGGACGAGATCCTCGCGCTGCTTCCGGCCGCTCCGGTCCTGCCCAGGCGTGCCGAGGACCGCACGCTCGGCGCGTGGACCGGCCGCGCGGCGGGGTGCCTGCTCGGGAAGCCGGTCGAGAAGATCCCGCGCGAGGGCATCGAGGAGATCCTGCGCGCGACCGGACGCTGGCCGCTGGACCGGTGGTTCACCGCCGTCGGACTGCCGGACGACGTCGCCGCGCGGTGGCCGTGGAACCGGCGGTCGGCCCCGACTTCCCTGGAGGAGAACATCTCCGGGATGCCGGAGGACGACGACCTCAATTACCCCATCCTCGCGCTCACGCTGCTGGAACGGCACGGCCGCGAATTCACGACCGACGACGTCGCACAGCTGTGGCTGGAGCAGCTTCCGGCCGGGCGGGTGTTCACCGCCGAGCGTGCCGCGTACCGGAACCTCCTGGACGCGCGCCCGGTGCCGGAGACTGCGAAGCACCTCAACCCGTTCCGCGAGTGGATCGGCGCGTTGATCCGGACCGACGTTTTCGGCTGGGTCTCCCCCGGCGATGTCCGCGGTGCCGCACGGCTCGCGTGGGTCGACGCGCGGCTCAGCCACACCCGCAACGGCATTTACGGTGCGATCTGGGCAGCCGCACTCGCGTCGGCGGCGATGGTGGTCGACTCCGTCCACAGTGTCCTCGATGCGGCGGAAACCGTTCTGCCGCCGGAAAGCCGACTCGCCGAGGCGGTGCGGTTCGGGCGAGAAGCCGCTGCTTACGACGACGGGCTGGACCGGTTGCACGCCCGGTACGGCGACCTGCATTGGGTGCACGTGCTGAACAACGCCGCAGTGATCGCGTACGCGCTGGCCCGCGGCGACGGTGACTTCGGACAGAGCATCTCGCTCGCTGTCACGGCTGGCTGGGACACGGACTCCGCCGCCGCGACGGTCGGCGGAGTGGTCGGCGCGCTGGTGGGCGTGGACTGGATCGGCGAGCAGTGGACGAAACCGCTCGACAACCGGATCGCGACCTCGTTGCCCGGCGGCGAGCAGCGGATCACCGACCTCGCCGCGCGGACGGCCGGGGTGGCGCGATGACCGAGCGAGTCGCTGTCGTCGGGTCCGCGAACGTCGATCTGGTGGTCGACGTTTCGCGACAGCCGCACGGAGGCGAGACCGTGCTGGGCGGCGAGGTGCGGCGGAGTCCGGGTGGCAAGGGGGCCAATCAGGCGGTCGCCGCGGCCCTCGCCGGCGGGGTGGAGACGACGTTCCTCGGTGCGTTCGGTCCGGACGACGGGGCTGACTTTCTGTTGGCGTCGTTGACGAAGGCCGGGGTGCGGACGGACCTGGTGTCGCGAGTGGACAGTGCCACCGGAACCGCGTTCATCATGGTGTCGCCGGACGGCGAGAACTCCATTGTGGTCGCCCCGGGGGCCAACTCGCTGCTCTCGCTCGCCTCGGCGCAGCTGGAGCGGATCGCGGCGGCGGACGTCGTGCTTGCCCAGCTGGAGATTCCGCTCGAGGCCGTCACCGCTGCTGCAGCGGCCCGACGGTCTGGTGCGCGCATGGTGCTCAACGCCGCACCGTCCCGGCCGCTGCCGGACCTTGAGCTGGACGTGCTCGTTGTCAACGAGCACGAAGCTGCAGACCTGGCTGGGACGACGGGCACGCCCGAGGAGCTGGCCCGGATACTGCAGCAGCGCGCACCCGCTGTGGTGATCACGCTCGGTGCCGCTGGTTGTGTTGTCGCTGAACAGGAAATCGTGCACCTGCCTGGTTTCCAGGTGTCCTCTGTGGACACTACTGGTGCCGGAGACACGTTCTGCGGCGTCCTCGCCGCGGCGCTCGCCGAGGGTCGTCCGCTCCGCGAAGCCGCTGAACGCGCCGGGGCCGCCGCCGCGCTCGCTGTCACCCGGCCCGGCGCGCAGTCCGCCGTGCCGACCGTTGCGGAGGTCGCTGAGTTCGCGACCGGAGGAAACGCCCGATGACGTACGTGTTCAACCCGCTCGTCCCGCGCCCGATCGACCAGCCGACCGAGGTCCCGCTCGGTGCGCCCCTCTCCCCTGAGCAGCTGGCCGCGCTCGACGAGGCCAAGATCTTCGTCGGCCCGGCGGACCCCGCCGACCGTCCGGAATGGCGGGCAAGGCTGGAGCAATGGCGTGCCGACGCGCACCAGCGGCACAGTTATCACGGCCGCGCCTACGACCGGCCGGAAGCCGCGTGGGCCGCCGGATGCCACACGGTCGCGCAGGTCTGGCTGTGGGACGAATTGCTGTATTCCTTCGAGGAGCGCCGGTTCACGCCGGAGCGCTTCCTTGCCGACGCGCACCAGCGGTTCGGCGGGCTCGACGCGGTCGTGCTGTGGCACGCGTACCCGGTGATCGGCCTCGACGACCGCAACCAGTGGGATTTCTACCGCGACGTGCCCGGTCTCCGCGAACTGGTCGAGGTGTTCCATTCGGCGGGCATGCGGGTGTTCGTGGACTACAACCCGTGGGACGTCGGGACGCGCCGGGGGAAGGAAGATGCCGCGGAACTGTCCGCGGTGCTGGCCGATTTCGGTGCCGACGGCGTCTTCCTGGACACCTTGAAGAAGGCCGATCCAGCGCTGGTCGAGCAGCTCGAACGGGCACGGCCCGGAGTGGTGCTGGAGGGCGAATCGAAGCTGCCGGTCGAGCGGATCGAGGACCACTCGGCGTCGTGGGCGCAGTTCTTCGCCGACTCGCCGGTGCCGGGCGTGCTGCGGTCGCACTGGTACGAGCGGCGGCACATGCAGCACCACGTGCGGCGGTGGCACCGCGATCACACGGAGGAGCTGCAGTCGGCCTGGCTGAACGGCGTCGGCGTGATGGTGTGGGAAGTCGTGTTCGGCGTGTGGGTCGGCTGGTCGCAGCGGGACGCGGCGACGGTGCGGCGGATGGTCACGGTGCAGCGTGCGGTCGGTGACCTGCTGCGCGAGGGCGAGTGGACGCCGTTGGCCCCGTTGACGCCGGAAGCCGAAGCGGCCGGGGTTTACGCGTCGCGCTGGGACCTCGGCGACTGGACACTGTGGACGGTCGTGAACCGCGGCGACTCCGACTACTTCGGGCCGGTCGTGGACGGGCGGGTGATCGACCTTTTCGCTGACGGACGGGTGCCCGCGCGGGGAATTTCGGCGCTGCTGCGGATCGCGGACGGAGCCGCCGAGCCGCCGTGGCTGTCTCAGGTGGCGACCCTGCCGCACGATCCGGACGCCCGGTTCCCGCACCGGCTCGCGGTTCGTCGGCAACCATCGACGACAAGCGGTGCGCCCGACGCCGATGCGGTAGTGGTGCCTGCCGGGCCGTATGTGCTGACGGTCCGGTATCGGGCGCGCGAGACCGGGATGTACCAGGGCGCGCCGTACGTGGACGAGTGGAAGCCGCTCCCGCCGCGGCTGCACGACGCCCGGACGCTGCAGCGGGACGGTTCGCTGGCGTCGCCGGTCGTGGTCGCCGCCACCGAGGTGACGAACGGCGAGTTCGCGGAATTCCTTGCTG
The DNA here is from genome assembly GCF_002846615.1 of Amycolatopsis echigonensis. Lineage (NCBI taxonomy): Bacteria > Bacillati > Actinomycetota > Actinomycetes > Pseudonocardiales > Pseudonocardiaceae > Amycolatopsis > Amycolatopsis echigonensis. Next base: position 8,068,869 of record NZ_PJMY01000003.1, read on the forward strand.
TCACTGGGTATCAGCCGGTCCAGCCGCACCGGTTCCTGGCCCACTGGGTCGACGGTCAACCGGTCGCCGAGGACGAGCCCGTGACCTTTGTGGACCTCGACGACGCCCGCGCGTACTGCGCGTGGCGCGGCGGCCGGTTGCCGACCGAGGACGAATGGCAGCTCGCCGGGGAAACCGGCGGTCTGCGGCGCGGCACGCCCGCGGTGTGGAACTGGACCGAAAGCGAACACTCCGACGGGAGGACCCGGTTCGTGATGCTCAAGGGCGGCAGTGATTACCGCGCCGAGGGTTCCGAATGGTACGTCGAAGGCGGTCGGCACGCATCGGACTACAGCGTGAAGCTGCTGCTGCCCGGCCTGGGGCTGGCGCGCGGCGCGACCGTCGGGTTCCGCTGTGCCTGGGATGTGACGCGATGACCGTGTCGAGAGAAGCGTCCGCCGGAGCGCTGGCCGGGCTGCGGGTGGTGGACGCGTCGACCTTGTTCGCCGGGCCGATGGCCGCGATGCACCTCGGTGACATGGGTGCCGACGTGATCAAGGTGGAGCACCCGTCGCGGCCGGATCCGTCGCGCACGCACGGGGTGGCCAAGGGCGACGTCAACCTGTGGTGGAAGACGTTGGGGCGCAACAAACGCACCGTCACCGCGAACCTGAGCAGCGACGGCGGGCGCGAGGTGTTCCTGGCGCTTGCTTCGACGGCCGACGTGGTGATCGAGAACTTCCGGCCGGGCACGCTCGAACGCTGGGGGCTCGGTTACGAGGACCTGTCCGCGCGCAATCCGGGACTGGTTCTCGCCCGGGTGACCGGATTCGGCCAATTCGGGCCGTACTCCCCTCGACCCGGCTTCGGCACGCTCGCCGAGGCGATGAGCGGATTCGCCGCGGCCACCGGAGAACCGGACGGACCGCCGACGCTGCCGCCGTTCGGACTCGCCGACGGAGTCGCGTCGCTGGCCACCGCGTACGCGATCATGGTGGCGCTCGCCGGGCGTACGGCCAGCGGACGCGGTCAGGTCGTGGACGTCGCGATCATCGAACCGATTCTCGCCATGCTCGGACCGCAGATCACGCGGTGGGACCAGCTCGGCACGGTTCAGCCGCGCACCGGCAACCGCTCCACAAACAACGCCCCGCGCAACACCTACCGCACGTGCGACGGGCACTGGGTCGCGGTGTCGACGTCGGCACAGTCGATCGCGGAACGCGTGGTGCGGCTGGTCGGACGTCCGGAACTGGCCGACGAGCCGTGGTTCGCGACCGGTGCGGACCGGGCCGCGCACGCGGACGAACTGGACGAGGCCGTCGGCGGCTGGATCGCCCAGCACACGCGGGACGAGGTCGTAGCCGCGTTCGAGGAGGCGCAGGCCGCGGTCGCGCCGATCTACGACGCGGCTGACATCGTCGCGGACCCGCAGTTCCGCGCACTGGGCACGATCCACGAAATCGAGGACCCGGAGCTGGGCACGACGCTGATGCAAGGGCCGCTGTTCCGGTTGTCGGACAACGACGGCGTCATCGGCTTCACCGGACGCCCGCACGGCGCGGACACCGACGAAGTGCTCGGTTCGCTGGGCTTCACCGCGGCACGGATCGCCGAACTTCGCGCGGAGGGAGCGGTATGACGCCCGCGCTGACCCTGCTCTACGTCCCGGCCGACCGGCCCGACCGCGTGGCCAAGGCGCTCGCCTCGGACGCCGACGTCGTGCTGGTCGATCTCGAGGACGCCGTCGCGCCCGCGCAGAAGGACGCCGCACGGGACACCGCGATGCGGCTGTTGGCCGACGTGCCCGCGTCGCGGCCGGTGCAGGTGCGGATCAACCACCCGGACACCCCGTGGCACGCGGCGGACGTGGCCGCAGTCGCCGCCCTGCCGACGTGGGTGGGCGCGCGATTGCCGAAGGTCGAGAGCCCGCTCGACGTCCGGTCGCACGCCGATGCCTTGCCGGGGCGGGAATTGCACCCGCTGATCGAGTCGGCGCTCGGCGTGGAGCGGGCGCTGGAGATCGCGCTCGCTTCGCCGCAGACCGCGTCGCTCGGACTGGGCGAGGCGGATCTGCGGTCCGACCTGCGGCTCGCCGACGAAGCCGGGCTCACCTGGGCGCGCAGCCGGATAGTGAACGCCGCCCGCGCGGCGCGGCTGCCCCCGCCGGCGATGTCGGTGTACGCGAACGTCCGCGACCTGGAAGGGCTGGCGGAGAGCTGCCGCGCCGGGCGGGCACTCGGTTTCCGCGGCCGGACAGCGATCCATCCGGTGCAACTGCCGACGATCCGCGCGGCCTTCTTGCCGACTGCGGAGGAGATCGCACGGGCACGGGAGGTACTGTCCCGAATGGACGGTGCCACCCAAGCCGGAGTGGGCGCGCTCGCCCTCGCCGACGGGACGTTCCTGGACATCGCGATGCGGGACCAGGCACTCGCAGTACTGGCACTCGTCTCCGATTAGGACGTGGCCCCCGGAAACCCACTCCCCGGGATGCTCCAGCCGGACAGCGATCCATCCGGTGCAACTGCCGACGATCCGCGCCGCCTTCCTGCCGACCGCCGAGGAGATCGCACGAGCGCGGGAGGTACTGTCCCGAATGGACGGTGCCACCCAAGCCGGAGTCGGCGCGCTCGCCCTCGCCGACGGAACGTTCCTAGACGTGGCGATGCGAGACCAAGCACTGGCAGTACTGGCACTCGTCGCCGATTAGGACGTGGCCCCCGAAACCCACGCCGCCGACGGAGCGCCTCGAGGTCGCGAGTGCTCGCGCTCGTCTCCGGCTAAGCCTTGTCCGCGGAAACCAAGCGCAGCAACGGGTCGAAGCGGGCCGGGCCTTCGGTCGTCAGCTGCACCGGTTCCGCGACCGGCTGGTAGCCGGTCACGACGACGGTGTACTCGCCGGGGAACAGATCGTCGACGGTGTAGTGGCCCGCCTCGTCCGTGACGGTCACCCGCTGGACCTGCCCCTCCGCGTCCAGCACCGCGACCTGCGCGCCCGGGAACGGGCCCCGGACCGCGTGCACGGTGCCGGTGAGCCGGACCGGCCGCGTCAGTTCGATGTCCTCGCGCACCGGTTCGGCGCCCACTCGCACGTGCCGGGCCACCGGCTCGCGGCCGCCTGCCTGCACCAGCAGCAGATACGAGCCCGCCGGGGCGTCCAGCGCGAAAGTATTGTCCGCGCCGGTGGTGGTGCGGCGCACTTCGTGGGTTTCCAGGGACGTCAACGACACCGAGGCAGTTTCCGCGGGAGCGAGTCCGCTCACCGAGCCGGAAACGGCCGCGGGTCGCGGGGTGCTTTGCGGGACGCCGCGGGTCTTGCGGGTCCGGGACAGCAGCACATCGACGACGCCGAACAGCAACGCGAGCCCGACCAGCGAGGTCGAGCCGATCAGCCCGAGCGCGGTCGCGCGGTGGTAGTCCCCGTGCGAGCGGCCGAGTTCGCCGAAGAACAGCGAGCCGCCGAGCGCGGTGCCGACCGCGGAGCCGATCCGCTGGCCGGTCTGCAGCACCCCAGCTGCCGTGCCGCCTTCCGCGGGCGGGACTTCTTCGAGGGTGAGCGTCGAGTTCGGCGAGATCACCAGGCCGCTGCCGAACCCGCCGACGAACAACGGCCCGGCCAGCACGAAGGCGGTGTTCGCGCCGGAGTAGTCGCGGACGAGCCACGCGGTCGTGGCGAGCCCGATCGCGACGAGCAGCGTGCCGAGGACGACCATCGGCCTGCCGAACCGGTGCACGAGCCGCCCGCCGATGGTCGGCGAGATCGCCGAGCCGATCGCGAACGCCAGCATCGCGGTGCCCGCCTGCAGCGCGGTGTAGCCGAGGCCCTGCTGGAAGAACAGCGTCAGGACCAGGAAAATCCCGGTGAACCCGGCGAAATAGACCATGCCGAGCGCGGACCCCATCGAGTAGCTGCGCACGGTCAGCAGCTTCAGGTTCACCAGCGGGTGCTTGCCGCGGTTGCCGAGCCAGCGCTCCCACAGCACGAACACGACGAGCAGCCCGGCCGCGACGCCCATCAGCCACCAGCGCGGCGACGTCGCCTGTTCCTCTTCCTCGATCAGCGGCAGCATCACCAGCACGACCGCCACGCCGAGCAGCACGCTGCCGAGCAGGTCCGGCGTCCGCTTCCGGCCGCTGCGCGCGTCCTTCGGCAGCAGCCGCAGCCCGAACAGGATCGCGAGGATGCCGATCGGCAGATTGACGTAGAACACCCACCGCCAGCCCTGCTCTACCCCGATGCCCTGGATCAGCAAGCCGCCCAGCACCGGCCCGATCGCCGTGGACAGCCCGACCGTCGCGCCGAACGCGCCGAACGCCTTGCCGCGCTCGCGGCCGGAGAACAGCTGCTGCATCAGGCCGATGATCTGCGGGTTCAGCAACCCGCCCGCGACACCCTGGCCCAGCCGCGCGACGACGAGCCAGGTCGCGTTCGGCGCCGCGCCGCACAGCACGCTGGTCGCGACGAACAACGCCAGGCCGAGCAGGAACATCCGGCGGCGGCCGTAGTCGTCGCCGAGCCGCCCGGACGGCACCAGCGCAAGGCCGAACGTGAGCGCGTACCCGGAGACGACCCACGAGACGTCCGCGGGCGTCGCGCCGATCCCGTGCTCCATCGAGGGCAGCGCGACGTTGACGATGCTCACGTCGAGCAGCGTCATGAACCCCGCGATGAGGCACACCCACAAGGCGCGCCAGCGCTGCGGATCGGGCTCGGGCGAAGGAGAAGCGTCCACGGACCGTCCTGATTCGAGACCGGTAAGATAATTACTGGTGTTAGAATACTCGCCCATGCCAGCGGAGCGGGACCACGTCGACGGAGTCATGGCGCAGATCACCGGAGTGCGCGCGGACGACCGGGTCAGCAAGGCGCTCAGCTTCCGCCTGCTGCGCGCCGCCCGGCTGCTGGAAACGGAACTGCGCCGCGAATTCGACGCCTTCGGGGTCGGCCTGTGGGAAGTCGAGCTGCTGGGCGCGCTCAAACGAGCCGGTCCCCCGTACCGTCTTTCGGCCGGGCAACTGCTGGACAGCATGCGCCTGACATCGGGCGGGGTGACCAAACGCGTGGCCGGGCTGGAACGCAAAGGCTGGGTCCGGCGCGACATCGACCCGGACGACCGGCGGCAGATCCTGGTCAGCCTGACCGACGAGGGGCTGGCCCGGGCGCACGAGGTGTTCGGGATGAAGACGCAGACGGAGGCTCGGTTGCTGGGCGTTCTGTCGCGTGCGGAACAGGACCGGATGAACGACGATCTGCGCGCGTTGCTGCTGGACTGGGAGGGGCCGGACGGACGGGCATGACCGCCCGGCGGCTCAGGCGACAGCCCAACGCATCGGCCGGCTCCCGGCACGGACGTGCCCGGCGACGTCCCCTGCGCCCGCACGTCGCCGCGGAGCGAAACCGGCACTCTCCCGCCGGGATCGCCCGGTTTAGCCCGGCCACGGCCGTTGTCCGGCGGATTGGATGCTTGAGCGGCCGTTTTCGCGAATCTCGCGCCGATCGGCCTACGCCGCGGCGGGCGCCTGCTCGCCGGAACGCCGGCGGCTCTTCGCCCCCGAGCGGGCGGCGTGGAAATTCCAGCCGAGAACCATCAGCGCGTCGACGATCCCGAAGGTGACGCCGACCCCGAAGCCGACCTCGTCCGGCCGGTGCAGGTCGACCGCTTTCTTCGGGTCCACGACTACCGAGACAGTGCTGCCCGGCTTGTCGTGTTCCACTGCCACCAAGCCGTGTTGCCCGTCCGGAGTGACGACGACCAGCGCGTTCTTCGTGTATTTGTCCGGCGGCGTGAATTGCACCGCCGTCCAGTGGTCGGTGTAGCCGGTCGCGCTCGCCCGCATCGGCACGCCGCGCGTCTCCAGCACGTAACCGTCGATCAAGGACGATCCGGTCATGAAGATCATCACGAGATGAAGACCGGCGACGAAAAGGTTCAGCACGACGAAGATGCCGCTGCGGCCCAGGATCGCGGGGAGAACGACGATCAGCGCGGCGCTGAGCCAGACCAGCTGAGTTCCGCCGCCGTGGTGGAATACGGTCAGCGTCACCCCGAACCAGGCGACCGCGAGTATCACGAATGTCGTCAGCAGCGTCCGCACCCACACCATGAGCGGATAGTAACGGCGTGCGCCCGCAGCGCGCCGAAGTGCGAATCGCGGTTTTTGCTGCTGCACGGTCGGAGCAGGTCAGGCACCGCGCACGCCCCGGCACCGCCCGGCAGTGTCTCCGACGCGGACCAGGAATTCCGGTTCGTTGTCCTCGATCCGGGCCAGCAGCTGGTGCGGCGCGAGCGCGGCGGTCCAGGTGTGGCCGGTGGCGCCGGGCCCCGGCGGGCGCAGGCGGTCTCCTGCTCGAGCTCCGCCCGGAGCTGCCGGATCTCCGCCCGCAGCCGCCGCTGGTCCTGCGCGGCACGCGCCCGGGCCGCTTCCCGCGCGTCACGACGCGCCGTCCTCGCTGTTCACCGCAGCGGCGAAGGCCGTGATCGCCTCGCGGAAGTCGACCTTGACCGGCAACCAACAGTGCTTCGCCAGAACTATGCCCCGTCAGCGAATTCCGGCCAGGATCGCCATGCGGTCCTGACGACGATCAGCACCCGGGACGGCGTCCGAACGGCGAAACCACCGCCTTCAAGACCCAGCGAACTCCCAGCAAGTCGCCCCGTGCGGTTCCGCCGAAGCGACTCCCACCGCGCGTCGCAGGGTGAGCCGGTACAGGTGCCACGGCGGCGGGCCCGCGCTCGGGGCGCTGAACGGTGCCGTCAAAGCGTCGCCGTCCGCCGTCGCTGGCCAGCCGCCGGAGCGGTAGACCTCGGCTAGCCGTGCCACGGTGCCGGCATCCGTGACTCGGTGGGCGTCGCCCTCCAGAGTCAGGTCCAGGCCGCGGAGGCGGACCGAAATGCTGCACGCCGCGTTCGCCGCGAGGTTGCGGGAACGCCTTGTGCCCGGTCCGCCGACGAAGTACAGCGCGTCGTCTGCCCAGACCGCGCCCACGCCCGCCGAATGCGGGCGGCCGTCTGGGCGGACGGTTGCGACGAAGAACGTCAAGTCTGCGGTCGGGGTGTCGGCGGCGAGGATGTCGCGGGCGCGACTCCATGGCAGCGGGGCGTTCCCGTAACGGTCGAGGTTGCGGGTTGAAGTCGGTTCGTAGTCAGTCATGCCCATGCGTCGAACGAGCAGCCGCTGAATCGACATGGCCCCGCGATTAAGTGGTCAGGCACCTCCTGACTGCACCGGGCGGTAGCGGAAACCGTCGCCGTCTCGGTCGATTCGTCCGGGCCCGAAGTGCGCGGGCAGGACGAGGGCATCTCGTTCGACAGCCAGCTCGCACAAGGTCCGTCGAGACTCCGCCGCGACGGCGGGATCCGCGTCGCCGCCTTGGGCGAGCGTCAGGTCCGAGAACTGGAACGGATGGTGCAGCACATCGCCGCTCACCACAGCGTGCTGGCCGCCGCCGCTGAGTTCGGCGATCAGGTGGGCGGTGGTGTGGCCGGGCAGGGCGCGCAGGGTGATGCCGTCCGCGACCTCGTACGGGAGGTCGATCAGTTCGACCAGACCAGCCTCGACCACCGGCAGCACGCTGTCCTCGAACGTCCGGGCCAGGTCGGCGGCCACCCCGCCTTCCGGGGCCGCGGCGTGCACCTCCTGGAGCCAGGCGTATTCGTCGCTCGCGATCAGGTACCGGGCACGCGGGAAGGTCGGATCCCACGAACCGCCGGCCAGCTGGGTGAAGCCGCCGCAGTGGTCCGGGTGCAGGTGGGTGGCCACGACGACATCGACGTCCTCCGGCACGACGCCCGCCGCGGCCAGGCGGTCCAGGTACGGCGTGTCGAACCGGTGGTGCGCCAGCAGAACCGGGCGTTCCTTGGCGTTGCCGTTCCCGGCGTCGAGGAGCACGGTCTGGTCCGGCGTGCGCACCAGGTACGTGGTGATCGACAGGTCCAGGTCGCCGCGGTGGTCCCCCAGCTGTTCCGGGGTGACCGCCGGGAACAGCTCGGCCGGGGGAAACGGCCAGTGGTCCAGTTCGGCGACCGGGTCGATCCGGATCTGTCCGAGCGTGATCGTCATCGGGCTTCCTGTCGTCCGGGCAAGGGATCGGCGCTCACCGGGGCACCGCTGCCATCGCTTCGATTTCCACGGCCAGTTCCGGTTTCGCGAGCGCCGACACGACGATCAGCGACTGTGTCGGCCAGTCGCTTTCCGGGAACCACCGGCTGAACACGTCGCCGGTCGCCGTGCGGAACCCGGCCAGGTGTTCGGCTCCGGCGACCATGCTGAAGACCTTCACCAGATGTTCCGGCCCGCCGCCCGCCGCGGCGAGCACCCGTTCGATGTTCGCCAGCGCCTCGCGCGTTTGTGCCTCCGCGTCCGGCCCGGCGAGCGTGCCGTCCGGCCGTGCGCCGATCTGCCCGGCGACCACGACCAGCTCGTGGCCGGCCGGAATCTGCGCGAGGTGACTGTAGCGGCCTATCGGAGCCGCGACCGTCCCCGGATTCCAGCGTTTGCTCATCAGGTGTTCCCCTCCCTCGGTTCGTGCCCGCAGTCCACCACGAGCCACCGACAAAAACTCGCCGGCCGGGTCAGCCGATCGCGACCACCAGCTTCCCGAACTGGTCTCCCGACGCCAATTCGGCCAGCGCACGCGGCCCGTCCGCGAGGTCGTAGCCGTGGTGCGCCACCGGCCGCACGCGGTGTTCCACGACCAATCCGACCATCTGCGAGAGCTCCCGCGCGCTGCCCATCGACGTGCGGGCCGGTAGTCACCATCCGGCCGCCGGAGCGGAGCACGGAGAGACAGCCGTCGAACGTCGCCGAGCCGATGCTGTCCACGACCAGGTCCACCGGTTCGCCGAGTTCGGCGGCCCAGCCGCCGCGGCTGCCAATCGCCCGGTCGGCACCTGATTCCGTTGCCCTGGCGAGCTTTTCGGGACTGCGCGAGGTGACGCTGACCGTCGGCGGCGTCCGCTCCCGCCGCCACGACGATTCCGGTCCCGTCCGAGCCCAGCACGGTCGACGGGTCAGCCCGACCGCGACTGTCCACGATGGACAGATCCCGGTGGTTCAGCCCGGCCGCCTTCAGCCGGACCAGCACCTCGCCCGGTCCCGGTCGCGGCACCGGGACCTCCGCGACCCGCACCCCGGCGATCCCCGGCGCGCCTTCGTGGACCCCCGCATCGGTTTTGTTGTCACGTCCGCGAACCTGGCAGCCGTGCCCCGCCGCGCCCGGCCGGACGCGAACCCCGGCACAGCGGGGAATTTCCGCCCAGCCCGTCCGTCCGCCCGCCACGGCGCGATCGACGCCGCCTCACCCCAGCGGGATGGCGCGGAAAACCCCGTCCGGGTCGTAGCGGTGTTTGACGTCCCGCAACCGGGCCGAGTTGCGGCCGAAGACGTTCGCCGAGGGGACGTCCGGACCGAGCAGGTTCGCGTACGCCTCCGGCAAGGCGAACGGGGCCAACGCCTCCGAGACGGCGTCGGCCCAGCCCCGGTCGTCGGCGCCCTCGCCCATCCCGAGCACCTCGACCATCAGATGGTCCTCCCGCAGCGGAAACGCCGTGTCCGCCACCGGAACCCGGGCGGCCGAGCCGTGGAAGTGGTGGATCGACAGGCCGGACAACGGCGAGGCCATCGCTTCCATCTGCGCCAGCAAGGCAGAGACGGCCTCCGGAGCGAACGCCGGAAGCGACCGCGTGCGGATGACGACCGATCGGCCGTCCGGGAACATCGCGTCCCGGCTCGCGACCTCCGCTGCGTAGGACGAGACCGTCTCGATGTTCGAGGCGAGCGGAGGCCCGAGCCGGGCGAGGAAGCCGTCCGGATCAGCGGGACCGCACCAGGTCGGCCAGACCACCACGCACAGCGAACCGTCGGCACCGGCGAGCATCCCGGTCTGCACGGTGAGGTCGTCCGGCGCGCCGGCCTGGATCTCGGCCACGGCGGCGAAAACGCGGGCCGCGTCAGACGCCGGATACCAGACTGGGCCGGTGGTGATCCGCGGCGTCGCGTGCAACCGCACCCCGAGCGACGTCACCACGCCGAAATTCCCGCCGCCGCCCCGCAGCGCCCACCACAGGTCCGGCAGCCGCGAGGCGTTGGCGAGCACGACCTCGCCGTCCGCGAGCACGATCTCGGCGCCGAGCAGATTGTCCGCGGCGAGCCCGTATTCGCCCAGGAAAGGACCGTATCCGCCGCCGAGTGCGAGCCCGGCGAACCCGACCGCGCCGATCGTGCCGACCGCCGCGGTCAGGCCGTGCGCCTCTGCCGCGGCCAGCACGTCGTTGGCCCGGGCGCCGCCGCCGACCACCGCGGCGCGCCGCCCGGCATCGACCGCGACGCGGTTCAGCGGCCGCAGATCGAGCATGATCCCGCCGTCGGCCACCGCACGTCCGGCCCAGTCATGGCCGCCGCTTCGCACCGACAACGGCAAGCCCAATTCGCGCGAGGCACGCACCGAGGCTTGGACGTCCGCGGTGCTCCGGCATTCCACCACCACCGCCGGACGCGCGGCGACCGCGGCGTTCCACACCGTCGCCGCCGATTCGTACTGCGGGCCGGAGGTGTGCACCTGCCCGGCGGACAGTCGGGCTCGCAAGACATCCTCGGCAGTCATCGGCCGCTCCCCTGCTCGTCGGTTCCGACTCTAGGGGCGAATCGACCGCACAAGCCCGCCGCGCACCAAGATTCAGCGGTTCACATAAGCCGCCGACGCTTCGCTGAGCGCCTCCAGCGCCGCCCGGACCCCGCCGTGCGCCTCCTCGCCGGACCGGCACGCGGCGATGATCGTGCGGTTCAGCACCGGCCGCGTCGCGAGCATCCGGACGCCGTCCGGAATCGGCCCGCGGGCGAGCCGCGGGACGAGCGCGGCGCCGACATTGCCCGCGACGAGCGCCAGTTGCGTCACGTAACTCCCGATGGTGCAACTGATCCGCGGTTCCAGCTCCTGCGAGCGGAGCACGTGCACGAGCCATTCGTAGCAGCCGGAGCGGCCGGTCCAGCTGATCCACGACACGTCGTCCACCTCGGAGAGGTCGACCGTGCGGCGGTGCGCGAGCCGGTGCCCGGCGGGCAGCGCCAGATCGGCGACGTCGGAGAACAACGTGACCTGCGTGATCCCCGGCGGCACCAGGGTCGGCCGGTCCGCCCAGCTTTCGAACACCGCCACGTCGAGGTCCCCGGCGAGCACCTTCGGGAGCGTCTGCTCGGCTTCGCCCTCGCCGAGCGTCACGTCCAGCCGCGGGTGTTGTTCGGTGAGCATCGCGAGCGCGGGCGGCAGCAGGGCGTGCACGCACGTCGCGATCGACCCGATCCGCAACGGCCCGAAGACGTCCTCGCGAAGCCGTTCGAGATCGGTGCGCGCTTCGGCCAGCTGGGCCAGCACGCGTTCGGCGTGCCCGACCAGCACCTGCCCGGCGCGCGTGAGCCGCACGGTCCGGCCGCGCGGCTCCAAAAGCGCCAGGCCCGCTTCCCGCTCCAGTTTCGCCAGCTGCTGCGACACGCCAGACGGCGTGACGTGCAGCGCGGCCGCCGCGCCGGCGACCGAGCCGTGCTGCGCGACCGCGTGCAGGGCGCGCATCCGATCCACACTGAACACGGTAGTGATGCTACCGGGTTTTACGCAGGAATCTTCACTTGTCCTTGATAGTTAGCGACCCCACGATAGAAGGCATGACCACCGAATCCGCTCCGTTGCCGACCGCCGGTCCGATCGCCGCGCTCACCGGCCGCGCCGACCCCCGGCTGCTGGCCGCCGCCGGCTGCCTGTGCATCGCGCTGACCTCGGTGCTCATCAAGGTGTCCGGGGCCAGCGGCGCGACCAGCGCGTTCTGGCGCTGCGCCCTCGCGCTGCCGCTGCTCGCGGTCCTGGCGTTCAGCGAGGCGCGGCGGACCCGCGTGCGCGCGAAGATCCTGCTGCCGCTGCTGGCCGGGCTCGGCCTCGGGCTCGACTTCGTCCTGTGGGGCGAGGCGATCCCGCGCGTCGGCGCGGGCGTCGCGACCATGCTGCTCTCGGTGCAGGTGGTGATCGTGCCGCTGCTGGCGTTCGTGTTCCTCAAGGAGCGGCCGGACCCGCGGTTCAAGTTCGTCGCGCCGACGCTGATCGGCGGCATCGTGCTCGCCGGCGGCGTGTTCGGGTCTTCGACGACCGGCTCGAACCCGGTGCTGGGTTTGGTTTTCGCGCTCGCCGCCGGGGCGGGCTACTCCGGGTACCTGCTGCTGCTCCGGCTCAGCAGCAGCCCCGCGACGCAGGTCCGCTCGCTGTCGCTGGCCACCGTGTCCGCGGGCTTCGTGTCGGTCGTGCTCGGGCTGCCGTTCGGCCGCCTCGACCTGGCGCCCAGCCTGCCGTCGCTCGGCTGGTTCGCCGCACTCGCCATCGTCGGGCAGGTCGTCGGCTGGCTGCTGATCGCCGGAGCCCTGCCGCGGCTGGCGGCCTCGACCGGCGCGACGATGATGCTGCTGCAGCCGGTCGGCGCGGTCGCCTTCGGGTTCCTGCTGCTGAGCGAACGGCCGGGCGCGCTGCAGCTCGTCGGCTGCGTGATCGTGCTCGCCGCGGTGTGTTTCGCCGGACGCGGCGCGGCGAAGAAGCCCGCGGTTCAGTCGTCGGCCAGGCTCAGCCCGACCGCGTCGAGCAGCCCGCGCGCCATGTCCCTGAACTCGTCGCGGCGGTGATCGACCAGCCCGTCCCCGCCGAGCAGGTCGGCGGCCAGCTCGTCGACCGGCCAGCGGACCAGCTTGCCGTGCCGCCCCAGCAGCAGCCCGACCTCCCGGATCCGGTACAGGTCCGCCACGTCGAGCCAGGCGTACAGCAGGATCTGCCACAGCCAGCGCCCAGCCCGGTCCGGATCGCCGACGGTCAGCACGGTCTTCACGTCCAGCAGCGTGCCGTCGGCGATCCCCTGCTCGGGGTCCAGCCGTCCGAGCAGGAGGTCGCCGTCCGCCCAGCCGGGCACGATGGTCGGCCCGGCGATCCCGAGCGGATACCCCTCCGGCGGAGCGCCGCCGAGCCGCCGCAGTTCCCAGAGCGCGCCGTTGTCGTGCAAGCGTTTCGCGAGTTCCGCCAGTTCGGTCACCTGTGCGTCGGCGGGAAGGGCGCGCAGGTCCGCGATCGTGCCGCCGCCGTCGACGACCCGCGCGAGCCGGGGATCGACGCGGCCGGAGCGGTAGATGTCCTCGCACGCGGACAGCACCCAGTTCGTCCGGGCCAGCCCGGCCTCCGCACCCGGCCCGCCGAGCACGCCGGGCGGGGCGTGCTGCGCTTGGTACCGGCGAGCGCGTCCCAGCAGTTCTCCCCACAGCTCTTCGGCGCCCGGGATCGCCTCGCCGTGCGGCAATCCGTCTCCGAGGTCGAGCCAGGTCGCGGCCGCCGGACGGATGCCGAGCGCCCGCGCCCGGTACTCCGCCGGAAGCTCGTCGTGCGTCGGGTATTGGGCGGCTTGCGCGTGCGCCCACCGGCCGCTGCCCCACTGCGCGCGCACCATGCCGAGCAGTGCGTAGTACGGCGGCGCGGGCTGCACGAGGTCCGCGATCCGCTGGCCGAACGCCCCGCCGATTTCGGCCCAGTGCTGCCGGGGCGGACGCGCGAGCGCCGGACGGACCGGGCGCACGCCGTTCGTCGTTTCCTCGATCCGCCGCGCGGCCGCGGCCGTGCCGGTGAAGACCCGGGCGCACCAGCGCGCGAGCTTCCCTCGCGGGTCGGCCAGCTCGGACGTCAACGACACCCGGCCAGTATCTCCCGGGACAGGAAGGGCAGCAGGAGATCGAGGAACGCGCGCGGACGGTCCAGCGGGATCAGGTGCCCGCAGTCCGGCAGCACGCGGCCGGCGAGGTCGTCGGCGATCGGACGCAGCTGCTGCTCCAGCGCGTCGCCCACCGGATGCGCGCCGATCGCCATCGTCGGCACGGTCAGCCGCTTCTCCGCCGCTTCGGTCAGCTGACGGACGCTTTCCGGCATTGCCCGGTAGTGCTCGAAGGCGCAGCGGAGCGCTCCGGTGCCGGTGTACGCCTCGGCGAAGGCTGCTTGGACCTCCGCCGGAACGCCCCGGCCGAGCGTGCCCTGGTCGAGGAACCACCCGACGTATTCCGCCTCGTGTCCATTAAGGACAGTCTCCGCCAGTCCCGGCACCGCGTGAAAGCCGAACCACCACGGCGGGCCGGCCGGGAAGCCCCAGGGCAGCGACTCCATCAGCACCAGGCGCCGCACCCGCTCCGGCTGCCGCAACGCCAGCAGCAACGCACTCTGGACGGACAGGTCGATCGCCACCACGTCCGCGTCCGGCTCCCCCAGCGCGTCGAGCAGGGACGTGACGTCGGCGACGACCGTTCCAGCGTCGAACCCGCTCTCCGGACGGCTGCTCGCGCCCAGTCCGCGGAGGTCCGGCGCGAGCACCCGGTACCGCTCGGCGAGCGTCGGGAGCACTGCGCTCCACAGCTGCCAGGTGTGCGGAAACCCGTGCAGCAACACGAGCGCCGGACCGCTCCCCGCGACGGCGACGTTCAGCCGGACCCCGTTCGCTTCGACCTGCCGCACCGCGTCCATCGAACCTCCTGTGGTTACCATTGGTTACCAGCACACGGTAGGTAACCCCAACGGTGCCGCCAAGACGGCACTTTCCCGACAGGTGGTGAGCCCGAGGTGACCCCCTCCCCCCGCGGCGATCTGTTCGACCCGGCCTGCCCGACGCGCCGGCTGCTCGACCGGATCGGCACGAAGTGGACGTCGATGACCGTCAAGATCCTCGCCGAGGCCGCGCCGGACGAGGTGCGGTTCGCCAACCTCCGCCGGCGCATCCCCGGGGTGTCGCAGAAAATGCTTTCGGTCACCCTGCAGAGCCTGGTCCGCGACGGCCTCGCCACGCGGCGGGTCGAAGCGACCGTGCCGCCTCGGGTGCATTACCGGCTCACCGCGCTGGGCACGTCGCTGGAATCCGCGCTCGCGGTGTTGCGGACGTGGGCGGAAGAGCACATGGCCGACGTCGACCAGGCCAACCAGAAATCCGGGCGGTAATTTTCCCCACCCTGGCGAGTCGGTCAGCCACCGCGAAGCGAAAACGGCACACACTCCCGCTGTGGAGTCGCCAACCGAACGGGACAGCAAACCCGCACGGCACGCAATCGGACAGTTCTTCGCGCATCCGCTCGCGTCGTTCCGGATCATCGTCGCGATTTGGGCATCGCTGACGCTGCTCGGCGCGGTGATGGCGCTGTCGTCCTCGGCCGCCGCGGCCAATCCAGCCGCCGGAACCGGGGTGTACCAAGCCTTTTTCCGGCATCTGACCTTCGTCGCACTCGGCGCGGTCGCGTTCGTGCTCGGCTTGCGCATCCCGTTTTCGCGGCTGCGCAAGGCAGCCACCCCAGCTCTGGCCGCGGCCGTCGTGCTGCTGCTTCTGGTGCTGACCCCGCTGGGTTCCGACCACGGCGGCGCGCAACGCTGGCTCTCCGCCGGGCCGATCACCTTGCAGCCAGTGGAAATCGCGAAGGTCGCGCTCGTGTTCTGGGGCGCGCATTTGCTGGTGTCGAAACAGAAGGTGCTGCACCATTGGCGGCACTTGCTGGTGCCGCTGATCCCGGTGACGCTCGCGTTGTGCGCACTGTTGCTGGCCCAGCCGAATCTCAGCGGCACGGTCACGCTCGCACTCATCACTTTGGGCTTGCTGTGGTTCGCCGGAGCGCCGAAGCGCTTGTTCGCCGCTATTCTCGCCGGCGGGGTCGCCGGAATCGTCGTCCTCGCCCTTTTCGCCAGTTATCGCCTCGCGCGCATCCTTTCCTTTCTTTCGCCGAATCCGGACGCGAGCGGCAGCGGCTACCAGGCGCAGCAGGCGCAATACGCCCTCGCCGACGGCGGCTGGTTCGGCGTCGGGCTCGGTCAGGGCGCGGCGAAGTGGAGCTACCTGCCGGACGTCCAGAACGACTTCGTCTTCGCGCTCGTCGGCGAGGAACTCGGGTTCGCCGGCTGCCTCCTGGTGCTCGGGCTGTTCGGCTTCCTCGCGGTCATCGGCCTGCGCACCGCCGCCCGGGTCGCCGATCCGTGGGTGCGGCTGGTCGCCGGGACGACCACCTTGCTGCTGGTCGCACAGGCGCTGATCAACATCGGCTACGTCGCGGGCGCGCTTCCGGTGACCGGGGTGACGCTGCCGCTGGTCTCCGCGGGCGGCACTTCGCTCGTGATCACCATGCTCCAGTTCGGCATCCTCGCCCAGGCCGCACGGGAGGAACCGGCCGCGCAGACGTTCCTGGCCGGCCTGCGGACCAAGGACTCCGGTACAGTCCGAGCGTGATCAAGAAGGCACTCTCCGCTGCCTTCGGGACCACGGTCACCACGACGCGCGCTGCCGGATCCTGCCCGGCGAGAAGAAAGAACTCGCCAAGGCGAGCGCTCCCGGCGAGCCGGTGACCTGCGAATACCCCGCCAGTCCCCGACCCGCGCCGGAGAGTCCTCAATGGACTCCCGGGCCCGGGCCGGGGCGTCGCGGGCTCCCCTCCGCCTCTCGGTACCCTCGTGACCTTCGGGTGAACGCGAGATGGCCGCCAGGCGAACCGGCGGACCGGAGAGGGGTTGTATGGCGACCGCGGCCGGAGCTTCCAGCAGCGAGACGTACGACGCGATCACCCATTTCGGCCTGGCGATGCCGGGCTGGGTGCAGGCTCTCGTGCTGGCGTACACGTCCTACGGCCTCGTCCTCGTGGCTCCGTTCTTCGCCTGGCTCTGGTGGCGGGCGCGGCAGACCGGCTCGCCCGAGCGGATGGCGTCGGCGCTGCTGGTCCCGGCGGCCACCGTGGTCGCCTACGCGCTCAGCGAGATCGTGAAAGCGTTCGTGCACGAGCAGCGGCCGTGCCGGGGGCTGCCGCCCGGGGCGATCGTCGGCACCTGCCCGCCGCCCGGCGACTGGTCGTTCCCCAGCAACCACTCCACCATCGCGGCCGCGGTCGCCCTCGGCGGAGCCTTCGCGTGGCGCAAGGGCGCGCCGTGGCTGGCGGCCTTCGCGGCGACGATGGGTGTCTCGCGGGTGTTCGTGGGCGCGCACTATCCGCACGACGTGCTGATCGGGCTCGCGCTCGGGGCCGGGATGGCGTTGCTGCTGCAGCGATACGCGCTGGCTCCGGCTGCCGAGCTCGTGCGGCGGTTCGCGGGCAAGGTGCCGTTCGGGTTGCTGGGTATGGCGCCGGAAGGCGCGGACGCGGTGCGTTCGGACGCTCGCGCTGCCCGCCCAGGTCGAGACGGCGCTGCTTCGCTCCCGGACGGAGCGCCGGTCCGGGCCTCTCGTCCGCCGCGGGCTCCGCGGCCAGCTGACCGGGACACGGGTGCACCGCCCACTCGCCGCGTCGATCTGCCCGGAGCCGCCGGCCAACCTGCTCCGCCCGCGCGCCGAGTCGATCTGCCCCAGGCGCACGACGCCAGCGGCCAGCCCGCCCGGCCGCAGCCGGATTCGCCGCAAGCCCGCGGCACGAGTGCCCCGCCGCCCCGGCGGCGGAATTCGCAACCGGTCGGCACCGCCGCCCCTCGGCAGCGCTCAGCCGACGGCCCGGTTCCCGGACCGCAAAACTCCCGCCCGATCCGCCCCGCAGCCCCGCGACCCGGCGCGGCCGACTCCCCGGCATCGCGGCGGCAGCACTCCCAGCCGATGCCCCAGCCCCGGTCCGCCGAGGCCCCGCCGCAGAACCAGCCGCGCCCGCCCGCGCAACCACCGGCCCGCGGCCCCGTCCAGCCGCCTGCTCGTCCGGCGCGCTCGCCCCAGGCCCGCCCCGCAAGTCCGCCGCAGGCCCGCACCGCGGGCCCGCCGCCGCCGCGTCCGTCGAACCAGGCCCAGGCCGGTCCGCCGCCGGAGGTCAGCCCGGGAGATCGCCCGTCGCGGCGAACTCCAGGCGCTTCGCGACCGACACCGCCTGGTCGGCGAAACGCTCGTAGAAACGGGTGAGCAGGCTCAGCGCGACCGCGATCCGCTGGTCGTGCGTCCAGTCCGGAGAGGTGACCGTCGCCATCACGCGGGCGTGCAGCGCGTCCACGCGTTCGTCGGCGCGGCTCAGCTCGGCGTAGCCGCCGCGGGCCTCGCCGCGCACGAGGTCGGCGAGCCGGTCCGCCATCGCCGAGGTGACCTCGCCGAGTTCGGCGAACACCGGCTCCAGGTCGGCGGACACGGTCGGCTCCGGGTGGCCCCGCCGGGCGGTGCCCGCGACGTGCGCCGCGAGGTCGCCCATCCGCTCGAGCTTCTCCGCGCAGTACACCACCGCCAGCACGGCGCGCAGGTCGCCGGCCACCGGGGCTTGCAGGGCGAGGAGCGAGTACGCCTCGTCCTCGCAGGTGGCCCGCAGGTCGTCGAGGTCGGCGTCGCCGCTGAGCACCTGCTCGGCCAGCGGCAGGTCCACAGCCAGCAGGGCCTGGGTGGCCCGGCGCATCGCCTCGGCCGCCGCCTCGGCCATCGCCGCCAGACGCCCGTTGAGCCGTTTCAGGTCGTCGTGGAAGCTTTCGCGCATGTCGGGCGACTTTACCGGCGGCCGGCGGGCAGGCCCGCGTCGGCCAGCGGCCAGGCCGGTTCCGGCTCGGCCAGCTCGTAGCTGTGGCTGCCCTCGTGCCCGCCGGGCACGCGGCAGAAAACGCCCTCGTCGGACTCCGCGCCGCAGAGCGCGCGCGTCTCCAGCACCCGGCGGCCGGGCCACCAGCGCAGCCACATCAGCCGCTCCTCGCCGCGTCCGCCGACCGGAGTCGCGTGCTCGTGGCCGTGCCCGGCCTCCAGCTCGCAGAACAGCTCGGGCTCCGTCCCTCGGACCGCTACGCTCCGCAGGACCGAGCGCTCGCGCCCGGTCAGCTCCACCGGTTCGCGGCACAGCGCACCATCGGCCATGCGGCCAGCGTAAACGGCCGCCGCCGATTCCGCGCGCAGGGCCCGGCCGCGAGCGCGTCCCGCGTGCCGGGCCCTTGTCGTGCGCGGGTCAGCGCACCCGCTCCAGGAGCGCGAACAGGTTCTCCCAGTGCCGCTTCTCGCCCTCCTCGTGGTACGCGGCCGTGTCCGACATCGTGAAGCCGTGCGACGCGCCCTCGTAGACCTCCGACCGGTAGGTCACCCCGGCCTCGTCGAGCGCGTGCTCCAGAGTCTTGATCTGCTCGGCGGTGGCCGACGGGTCCTGGTCGGCGTGCCCGAAGTACACCTCGCCGGTGATCGACCCGACCCGCAGGTGCGGGCTGTCCGGCTGGTCGGTGGCGAGGCGGCCGCCGTGGAACGACGCGATCGCCTTGACCCGGCCGGGGAACGCCTCGATCACGCGCAGCGCGTTCAGGCCGCCCATGCAGTAGCCGGTGATCACGACCGGCCCCTCGGCGACGCCGTCCTGCGCGGCGAACCAGTCGAGGTACTTCTCCGCGTCCCGGGTGATCGCGTCGGTGTCGAGAGCCTCGATCATCGGCATCAGCTTGCCGAACACCGCGCCGCGCTTCTCCGGGTCCTCCAGCGCGGCGAAGTCCACGAGCGGCGACCGGCCGCCGCGGTAGAGCAGGTTCGGGGCCAGCACGGCGTAGCCCGCCTCGGCGATGCGTCCGGCCATCTCCTCGATTCGCGGCCGGAGCCCGAACGCGTCCGGGAAGAGCAGCACCCCGGGATGCGGCCCGCCTTCCGGCACGGCCAGGTACGCGTCCGCGGTCCCGTCGGCGGCCGGAACGTCCACCATTTCCTTGCGCATCCGCTTTGTCCTCCATCGAATTCGGTGCGTACGAGAGCAAATCTATCCCGGTCCGGCTCCGGGCCGCCGCTCCGCGCGAATGTCGCGTTTCCTGTCCGGTCGGTGGACTGAACCACTGCCGGTCGGCGGATTGACGGAGTCCGGTTTGCCCGGTCAGGATCACCGGGCCCGCTCCGGGCCGCCCTCCGCAGAACGGACTGTCGATGGCCAGACCTCCTCGCTCCCCGCGCGCCCGGAACCGGGTCGCCCTCGCCGCGCTCGTCCTCCTGGGCGGGCTCCTCCCTGCTCACGCCGCACAGGCCGCTCCCCCGCGCCAGCCGGACATCGGCCGCCCCGCGCTCGACCACAACGGCTGCGCCCGCGTCGAAAACTCGCTGCCCACGCTGTCGGACTGGCCGAAAGTGGACAGCGCGATGCCGCGGAACCCGGTCGACGAACGGCGGATCAAGCAGATCGTGTCCGGCATGTCGCTGGAGGAAAAAGTCGGGCAGATGACGCAGCCCGAGATCGCCGCGATCACGCCCGCCGAGGTGACCCAGTACTCGATCGGGTCCGTGCTCAACGGCGGCGGCTCGTGGCCGGGCGGGAACAAGCACGCCAGCCAGCAGGACTGGCTCAAGCTCGCGGACTCCTACTGGGACGCGGCAAGGGCCACCAGGACAAAGATTCCGGTAATTTGGGGCATAGATGCCGTGCACGGGAACAACAATGTGTACGGCTCCACCGTTTTCCCGCAGAATATCGCGCTCGGCGCGGCGCACGACCCGTGCCTCGTGCGCGACGTCGAGAATTCCACCGCGCGGCAGATCCGGTCGACCGGCCAGGACTGGGCGTTCGCGCCGACCCTCGCCGTCGTGCAGGACGACCGCTGGGGGCGCACTTACGAAGGTTTCTCCGAGGACCCGCGCATCACCCGCGCCTACGGTTACGAGGCCATGAACGGCCTCCAGGCCGGCGCGCGGCTGCGCATCGGAGCGAACGGCGTGATCGGCACCGCCAAGCACTTCATCGGCGACGGCGGCACCACCAACGGCCAGGACCAGGGCGTGAACGCTTCCTCGGAAGCGGACATGATCAACATCCACGGCCAGGGCTACTACGGCGCGCTCGCCGCGGGCGCGCAGACGGTCATGGCGTCGTTCAACAGCTGGACCAATCCCGCCCTCGGCATCAACGAGGGAAAGATCCACGGCAGCGACAAGGTCCTCAACCAGATCCTCAAGGGCAAGATGGGCTTCGACGGCCTCGTCGTGTCGGACTGGAACGGCATCGGCCAGGTGACCGGCTGCACCAACTCCAGCTGCCCGCGCGCGATCAACGCGGGCATCGACGTCGTGATGGTCCCGAACGACTGGAAAGCCTTCATCGCCAACACCGTCGCGCAGGTGCGCGACGGCGAGATCCCGATGTCCCGCATCGACGACGCGGTCACGCGGATCCTGCGGGTGAAGATGCGCGCTGGCCTTTTCGAGGAGCGCAAGCCTTCGGAGCGTCGGTACGCCGGTTCGCCGGACGCGCTGACGGACAAGGCGCTCGCCCGCGAAGCGGTGCGCAAGTCGCAGACGCTGCTGAAGAACAACGGCAATGTGCTTCCCTTGGCGCGCAACGCGAAGGTGCTCGTGGTCGGCAAGAGCGCGGACAGCATCCAGAACCAGACCGGCGGCTGGACGCTGACCTGGCAAGGCACCGGGAACACCAACGCGGACTTCCCCGGCGCCACTTCGATCCTCGCCGGGCTCAAGGAGGATCTCGGCACCGCTAACGTCACCTTCGATCCCGCTGGCACCGCCGATCCGAAGGGTTACGACGCGGTCATCGCAGTCATCGGCGAGACTCCGTACGCGGAAGGCGTCGGCGATCTGCAGCGGAAGAGCCTGGAAGCGGCGAAGCTGTATCCGGAAGACCTTGCGGTGCTGGACAAAGTCAGCGGCAAGGGCACTCCGGTGGTTACCGTGTACGTCAGCGGGCGTCCGCTGTATGTCAACAAGGAACTCAACCGTTCCGACGCTTTCGTCGCCGCGTGGCTGCCCGGCACGGAAGGCGGCGGCGTCGCGGACATGCTGGTGCGCGGCAAGGACCACGGCGGCTACCGCGGCAAGCTGTCCTATTCGTGGCCCAAGAGCGCCTGCCAGACGCCGCTCAACCCGTGGAGTCCCGGCTACGACCCGCTCTTCGCGCTCGGCTACGGCCTCGCCTCGAACCAGCGGACCACCGTCGGAAAGCTCGACGAGACCGAAGGCCCGTCGCGCTGCGGATCGACCGGAGGCGGCGGCACCGCGACCGAGGACCTCCCGATCTACGACCGCACGGACGTCGCGCCGTACAAGAGCTTCATCGGCTCGGCGTCGAACTGGGGCGGCACCGAGATCGGCCCGGACGGCACCGCTTCGCATCCGGAGATCAATGTGGTGCCGGCAGACGTCAACGTCCAGGGCGACGGCCTGAAAGCGACGTGGACCGGCACCGGCGCGGCACAGCTGTACTCGCAGCATCCCGGCGGCACCGATGATCTGCGCGGATATCTCAACGCGGACGGCGCGCTCGAGTTCGACGTGATCGTGCATTCGCCGCCGGTGAACCGGACGGTCGTCAGCCTGCACTGCGTCTACCCGTGCTCGTCCGAGGTCAATGCCACGAAGCTGTTCGGCGATCTGCCTGCCGGGCAGAAGTCGACGGTGAAGATCCCGTTGTCCTGCTTCGCGAGCGGGCTGGACTTCGAGAGCATCGACACGCCGTTCCTCGTTTACACCGACGGCCCGTTCTCGGCGTCCTTCGCGAACGTGCGGTGGTCGCCAGGCGGGGCGAAGGATCCGGACGCGCGGAAGTGCTCCGACCTCACCGGGTAAGTCGTCCGGCGAGTTCGACGACCCGGGACCTGGCCGCCGTGCGCGACGCGGCGGCCAGGTCTTCGAGCCCGTCCAGCGCCGGAACGTCGCCGACGCGGGTGAACTCCTGGGACACGAACGTCAGCCTTTCCGGGTCGACGCCCTTGTCGCCGAGGCAGGCGCGCAGATACGACTCCTGGAACTCGAACTTCTCCCGCGGCGTGCCGGGCCCGTATCCGCCGCCGCGGGCGGCGACGACCACGAACTCCTTGTCCGCCAGCAGTTTCCGGCCGGTCTCCGGGTCGACGAACACGCCGGGGAAGCTGATCCGGTCGATCCACGCCTTGAGGGTCGCGGGCACTCCGAAGTTGTACATCGGCACCCCGAGCAGCACGGCGCGGGCTTCGCGCACCTCGTTCACCAGCGGCAGCGTCAGGTCCCATTCGCGCTGTTCGTCGTCGTCCTCGATCAGCGTCGCGATGTCCTCCAGCGAAAGCACTCCCTTGCGTTCCACCCGGCGGCCGAGCCGCGCATACGCCTCGCGCAGCGGCGCCACCGGCTCGGCGGACACGTCGCGGTGCCGCACGATTCCGCCGCCTCTCCGCCACTCGTCGGCGAACAGCGCGCCCAGCTGCCTGCTCACCGACGCCTCGCGGTCGGCGCTCGAATCGACGTGCAGCAAAGGCGCTAGCATGACGGTCATCCGGTTCCTCTCCTCGTCCTTGGTCCTCGGGCCGGCACTCCCATGACGGATCGAGACGGGAAAAGGTGACCGATGGACGACGCACTGGCGCGGCGCTTCGAAAACGAGCGCCCGCGGCTGCACGCGCTGGCCTACCGCATGCTGGGCTCCGCGGCCGAGGCCGAGGACGTCGTGCAGGAGTCGTGGCTGCGGCTGAACCGCACGTCCGGCGTCGACAACCTGGGCGGCTGGCTGACCACGGTCGTCTCCCGGCTGTGCCTGGACGCACTGCGAGCGCGGCGGGAAACCCCGGTCTCTTCTTTGCCTGATGCCGCCGGTGGCACCGTCCCCGAGGACGAAGTCCTGCTGGCCGGCGAGGTCGGGCGGGCGCTGCTGGTGGTCTTGGACCGGCTCGCCCCGCCTGAACGGGTGGCCTTCGTGCTGCACGACCTGTTCGCGGTGCCGTTCGACGCGGTCGGACCGATCCTCGACCGCAAGCCCGCGACCGCGAAGAAACTCGCGAGCCGCGCGCGGCTGCGGGTACGCGGGGAACCGGCGGTGCCTGCCGAGGAACTGGCCGAGCACCGGGAAGTGGTGACAGCCTTCCTGTCCGCGGCCCGGGGCGGGGATATGGCGACGCTGCTGACCGTGCTGGCGCCCGATGTCGTGCGGCACACCGATCCGGCGATGCTGCCCCCAGGCGCGGCTGCGGTGTTGCGCGGGGCGGACGAGGTCGCCCGGGGCACGACGCTGTTCGCGGGGAATGCTCGCCTGGCCGAACTCGCCCTGATCGACGGAGATGTCGGGCTGGTGCTCGCTCCTGCTGGGCGGCTGGTGGGGGTGCTGCGGATCGAGGTCTCGGGCGGTCTGCTCCAGGCGTATGAAGTGGTCGCGAGTCCCGAGCGGTTGGCGGGGATGGAGATCGCGACGCTTTCCCGCGATGCCGTATAGGTCGTTATACATTCAGCCGTGATTTCGCCTCGGAGCGATCCATCCGCGCCGAAATCGGGCTGCCCGGTCTACGTGCGAGCCTTGGCTGCGCGAACCTCGACGCCGTGCACCAGCCCGCGCAGAAGACGGACGTACCCGCTGTGACGGCTTCGCGGCACCGCACCCGGGACCAAGGCGGTCTCCGCGAGATCGAGGGAATCCTCCACCAGGGCGTCGTGCAGCCAGCGCCACATGAGCGACCAGGCGAGCCCGTCCTTGCCGTGCACGCGCATGACCAGCTCATGCGTCAGACGGGCATGCGTGTCGTCCACTTCCTCCACAACGAAGCCATGCGTCCCGTCGAAACCGCGCGGACGACGGAAGCGGAACACCGCCTCGCGGGCCGGAACGTGCTTCACGCAGGTGTAGCGAATCGGCCCGTGGCCGCCTGAAGCATCGACACCGAGCGGCCGGTCGAACCGCATCGCAGGCCACCGGTCCACCGGCCACAGCCGGTCGTCGTCGGTCGCCAGCGTGTCGAGCAGGCCGCCCACCGCCTGAGCATCGGCCGCGATCACCCGACTGTGGACATTGCGCACCATCACGGGAACCTCCGGTTAGCGACTACTCTCTAAATCAAATTAGAGGCTACTCTCTAGAGAGTGTCAAGGAAACCAGCACACAACGCGGATTCACTGCTGGACGTCGCCGCGGGCCTCGCGGCGGCCCAAGGCGCCGGAGCGGTCACGATGAGCGCGGTCGCGGCGGCCGCGGGCGCGCCGAGCGGCTCGGTCTACTACCGCTTCCCCGACAGAGCGGCGCTCCTGGCAAGCCTGTGGCTGCGGACGATCGACCGGTTCCAGAGCGGATACGTCGCAGCCTTGCACACCGATCCTCCCCAGGCGGCCGCCGTGCAGGCCGCGCGCCACGTCGTCGACTGGTCGCTCCGCAACCCGACGGAAGCGGCGGTCCTGCTCGCCGGCCCGGAGTCGTTCGGGTCGGCACAATGGAGCGCCGAAGCCCGCGCCGCGGCCGCGGCCCGGCAAGCGCGGCTGGACGACGCCGTACGGAATCTGGGCGATCGCCTGGGCTGGCGCAGCCAGGTCGACCGCGAACGTCTGGCACTGCTGATCATCGAGTTGCCGTACGCAGCCGTACGCCGCTGCGCCCGCAAGCCCGACGCCGACCTGGCCAGAACCGCCGAAGCGGTCGATCAAATGATCCGGAAGGTCGTGGGCGGAGGGGAGACGCCCGCCTGCGGGAGAGGATGATCTGGGTCGGACAGCCCCACCTGTCCCTCGCGTTCGATCCGCCCAGAAAGCTCTCCGCTCGGTCTGCCCGGAACCGAGCGACGGCGGTTGGCGACGGGCATCCGTCGGCGACTTTGCGGCAGCGGATCTCCTCAGTGGCCAGTTTCTGAACAGGTACGCCCGGGGGATACTCCAGATGGAGGCAATCGGTTAGAACCTCTCCGTGACAGCTTCGAGACGTCAGTTCCTCGCCGGCGCGGCGACGGCCGCCCTGGGCACGGCCGCGGCGGCGTCCACGGCCGCCGCTGCCGAGAGGACTTCCCTTCCGGCACCCGACGCCTCCGGCATCGACCACATCGTGGTCGTGATGATGGAGAACCGGTCGTTCGACCACTACCTCGGCTGGCTGCCCGGCGCGGACGGCAGGCAAGCCGGACTGACCTATGCCGACAGTGCCGGCCGGACCTTCCCGTCCTGGCATCTGGACGACTACCAGGGCTGCTCGCACCCGGACCCGGACCACAGCTTCGAGGGCGGGCGAGTCGAGTACAACAACGGCGCCTGCGACGGCTGGCTCCGCGCCGGCAGCAACGACGTCTTCAGCATCGGCTACTACCAGAAGCAGGATCTGGCCTTCTACGGCCAGGCCGCGCCGTACTGGACGACGTGCGACCGCTACTTCTCGGCGATCATGGCCGAAACCTACCCGAACCGGTTCTACCAGCACGCCGCGCAGACCGACCGGATCCACAACTCGACGACTGTCTCGACGCTCCCGACGATCTGGGACCGCCTCGCGGCCGCCGGCTTGCAGGGTCGCTATTACTACTACGACGCCCCGTTCACCGCGTTGTGGGGCTCGAAGTACCTTGCGATCAGCAAGCCCTACGCCGCCTTCCTCAGCGACTGCGCGGCGGGCACCCTGCCCGAGGTGTCCTTTGTGGACCCCAAGTTCCTCGACGAGGACACCGGCAGCTCCGCCGACGACCACCCGCACGCCGACATCCGTGCGGGACAGACGTTCCTCAACCAGGTGTACGAGGCCGTCACGGCCAGCCCGGTCTGGGAACGCACCCTGCTGGTCGTCAACTACGACGAGTGGGGCGGATTCTTCGACCACGTCGCACCGGACGTCGCCCCGGACGCGAACCCCGCCTGGGGCCTGCGCGGGTTCCGCGTGCCCTGCCTGCTCATCTCGCCGCGCGCCCGCCGCAACTACGTGGCGCACAACGTCTACGACCACGCCTCGGTCCTCAAGGCCATCGAGTGGCGTTGGAACCTCCCCCCGCTGACCCCACGCGACCAGGCCGCACGCAACATCGCCGAAGTCCTGGACTTCACCAACGCCCCGAACCTGACCGCGCCACGCTGGCCCGTGCCGACAGTCGTCGGCGCGCCCTGCGCGGTCAGCCAGTACGTCGACTACGAACAGTGGCACGCACTCCGCGCCCTCGCCCTGCAGAACGGATGGTCCCTGTGACGATGAGGAAAATGCTCCGCCGAGCCGGCCTCGCCGGCGCGGCGGTGCTCGCCGCCGCCACGATGACCGGAGCGGCCACGTCCTCCGCCCTGCCCAGCGTCGGTTACGTCTTCGTGATCAACCTGGAGAACAAGAGCTTCGACCGGACCTGGGGCCCCGACTCGGCGGCACCGTACCTGAGCAAGGACCTGCGCTCGCAAGGCGTGCTGCTGACCCAGTACTACGGAACCGGGCACAACAGCCTGGACAACTACATCTCGCAAATCTCCGGGCAGGGCCCCAACTCCGAAACGCAGGCCGACTGCCAGATCTACTCCGACTTCGCCCAGGCAGGCACGGTCGCCCCGGGCCAAGCCGTCGGTCAGGGCTGCGTCTACCCCGCCTCGGTCCCGACCCTGGCAAACCAGCTGTCCTCGGCGGGCCGGACGTGGAAGGGCTACCTGGACGACATGAAAACGCCCTGTCGCCACCCTGCCGTCGGCGCGCCCGACGACACCCAGCTCGCCAAGACGGGCGACCAGTACGCGGCCCGGCACAATCCCTTCGTCTACTTCCACTCGATCATCGACACACCGGCCTGCGCCAGCAACGTCGTGGATCTCTCCGCGCTTCCCGCGGACCTGAGCTCGCCGCAGACCACTCCGAACCTCGCCTACATCACGCCGGACCTCTGCGACGACGGGCACGACTCCCCCTGCGTGGACGGGCGACCCGGCGGGCTCGTCTCCGCCGATGCCTTCCTGCGCCAGTGGGTTCCGGCCATCATGTCCTCCCCCGCCTACCAGCGCGACGGCATGCTGGTCATCACGTTCGACGAGTCCGACGGGGCGCAAGCCGACGCGAGCGCATGCTGCGGCGAGGGCCCCGGCCCGAACGCGGCCCTGCCGGGACTCACCGGGCTCGGCGGCGGCCGGATCGGCGCGCTCGTCCTGTCCAAATACACCGCACCGGGCAGCTGGAACGACCGGCCCTACAACCACTACTCGCTGCTCGGCAGCATCGAGAACATCTTCGGCCTCCCGCGGCTCGGCTACGCCCAAACCCCCGGGCTGAACACCTTCGGCCTGGACGTGTTCAACAAGTGATCCCCTAGGCCCCCGGCACTGAGCCGGGGCACGGATTCCGTGGTGCGCACGGGTTTCGCCGATGCGGGCGGCCGACCTCCGCACCGGCCAGCCCCGGCATCCTGATCCGGTGCCGGGGAGTGCACGGCCTTGCGGATCAGGAACCGGGGACCGCGGGACAGCGCTCCCCGTCGAACACGGGCCAGCCTGGCAACCGCGGCCCGTACGCGGTCGTGGGCGATTCGAAATGTGGCCGTTTCACCGGGAATTCGCTGGTCGTCGAGCGAGCTTCAGGCCTGCCCCAGCCCAGGGGAGGTGGCGTGCCGCGCCAGGCTGGGGCAGGCATGACGGTGCGGTGAGCGATGGGCGGGACGCTCCTAACCGCACCGGGCCTTATCGGGTTTCTCCTCTTTTCGCGATTGCCCGGCCTCCGGAAAGACGGTGTCCTCCTCCGCGCGTTCGGCGGCGGCCTCTTCGGCTGTCCGGCGGAATGCGGCCAGCCGGGCCTGTTCGATCTCGGCTTGGACCTCGTAGTCCAGCCGGGCCTGGAGGTCGCGGGCGGTCAGTTTTCCGCGCGGCGGCGGGACCGCCCGGCACGCCCGCCACAGCCACATCGAGACCAGCACCAGCAGCAGGAGCACGCAACACCCGATGACCACTGCCGGAGGGCCGGTGCGGGTCGCCTCGCCGAGCGTCTCCGCTGCCTTCATGCGATCCACCCCTCGGCTTCGGAAGTGTCTTCGCGTTCGCCACCACAATGGGGCCGGGCAGTGGCCTGGACCAGCCAGCAAACCGGGAGAAAAGCGGGCGGCAACCGAGGGAATCGCCTTGCCCCGCACATGGTGACCTGCGGTAATCTAGCGACCCCGGGTTGTGGCGAAGGGGTGTCGCCCATGGGCGAACGGCGAGAAGGACTTGTCCGGGCACGCAAAGCGGCGAACCTGACGCAAGAAAAGCTCGCCGCGCTGCTCCCCGCCGACGAAAAAAGTATCCGTGCCTGGGAATCCGGCCGTTCCGAGCCGCGTCCGCACCGGCGCGACCGGCTCGCGCGGCTGCTGCGCATCAGCCCCGCCCGGCTGGAGGAACTGCTCCGGGAAGGCACCGCGGCGGGTCTTCCGAGGCAGCGGGGCGCGCCGAGCGTGCTGCTGCCCGTCGTCGTGGACGGGCGGCCCGTCGCGCTGCCGCTGGACCGGGCCACCGTCGCGGCCAGCGTCCTCGCCCGGCTCGTGCCCGGCGACGCGGCCCAGCCAGCGGTTCCGACCACAGAATGGGACGCCATGAGCCCGCTCAGTCGCCGCTCACTGCTCAAGAACGGGCTGCCGGTCGCGGCCTTGCCCGCGCTGGGAATAGGCAGTGCCGAGCATGTCGCGCGAGCGCTGGAGAATCCCCGGCGGTACCTGGACAAAACCGTCACGCAGTATTTCCGGCGACAGCTCGACCAGTACAAATACGAGGACGGCGAACGAGGTCCGGCCACCACGCTGCCGATGACGCTGGGCTTGCTGAACATCATCGACCGGCTCGCCCGCGACGCGACTGCCGAGGATCAGCGCGAGCTTCTGCGCATCGGTTCGGAGGGCGCGGAGTTCGCCGGATGGCTCTGCCGGGACCGCCGGCAGAGGGAAGATTCGCTGTACTGGCACGACCGCGCGATGGAATGGGCGCAGGCGGCGGGCGACAGCACGATGCAGGGCTACATTCTGCTCAAAAAAGCCCAGGTCGCCTACGACGAACGCGATCCGCGGCGCATGCTCGTCCTCACCAGAGCGGTGCGCAACGGTCCCTGGTCGCTCCCCCAGCGGCTGCGGGCCGAGGCCGCCCAGCAGGAAGCCCGCGCGGAGGCGATGCTCGGCGCGTCTGCGGACCAGGTGAACCGCAACCTCGACGTCGCCTGGAAACTGCTGGACGAGGCCGGACCGGCCGAATCGCCGCTGGGCGCGCACTTCAACGCGACTCTCCTGAATATGCAAACCGCGATCTGCTACACCGAAGCGGGCGAACCGCGCCGGTCGGTCGAGCTGTACGAGAAAACGTTGAAGGAAACGCACTTCTCCCGTCGCGACTACGGATTTTTCCTGTCCCTCATGGCAAACTCGCTGGCTCTTTCCGGCGAACCGGACCAAGCAGCCACCACCGCCCTCGTCTCCGCCCGGCGGGCCGCGGAAACGAACTCCCGCCGGACCAAGGAAGAACTCCGCCGGGTCGTCGGAGTGCTCAAGCCATGGCACAACCGGCCGGATGTCCGGGAATTGCGCGAGGCGCTGAACAGCTGACCGTCAGCGAAGCCATTCCCGGACTTCGCGGATCACCTGGCGTTGCCAAGCCCGCGTCCGCGGATCGGCGTACCCGGGGTCGTCGTGGACCGCGAAGCCGTGCTGTGCGCCGTCGAGCTGGAGCAGCCGGTGTTCGCAGGTCAGCTCCCGATCAGCCGCCCGCGACGACTCGACGGGGACGAACGTGTCCTCGGTGCCGTGCACGATGAGCGTGGGCGCGGCGATGTGCGGCAGGGTTTCGCGCGCCTCGAACCAGAACGCCTCGTTGAGCAAGCCGCGGCCGAGCCGGAAACCGGGCCCGTGCCCGAGGTAGTTCCGCGCCTTGAGGTCGGCGGAAGCCTTGTCGTTGAGGTAACCGTCGGCCGACCACTCGGGCTTCTCTTCGATGAACCGCCGGCGGTAGTCGAGGAGAGGGTTGAAAAGGATGAGCCGCTCGACGTCGTCCGGTCGCTTGGCCGCGTAGTACGCCGCGGCACCGCCCGAGAAACTGGCCGCCGCGAGCGAAGTGCGCACGCCCGGGACGGCAGCGGACAGGTGCTCGAGGCTGCCGCGGATCACGTTGAGCAGCGCGGAAAGGGTCAGCTCCTCTTGGCGGCCTTCGCTTTCGCCGTGGCCGGGGAGGTCGATCCTCAGGGAGGCGATGTCCGCCTCAGCCAGATTGTCGGCAAGACGGGTGAAGAAACCGCCTTCCTCGCGGGTGACGCTCGCACCCTGAACGAGCACCACCGCACGACGAGCCTCGCCCTCCGGCTCAGTCAGGGTGCTGGCCAAATCGAGGCCGTCCGGTGTGCGAACTGTCCGATAGCTGTCGCGCGACATGGACACTCCCGGAGTTGTCGTCAAGTCCCAGTGTGTCAGGTTCGCGCTCTCGGGGGACGGAAATACCCCGGCGGTGTAACGGAGTCAACAGCTGTAGCGACCGGATGCGAAAAGGCACCTGGCAGACGATGCGCAGCCGACTCGTCGGACCAGACGGCGTCAAGTGACCGCGCCCGGTCCGCGCTCTTCTCCTATCGAGGTGAACGCGCCGCAGTTCCACGCTTTAGCGTGCGTCCGGTGGAAACGCAATCACGTGAAGCAGGCCCACGAGCGACGAAGCGCCGAGGATCTCGCCCTTCCTGATCCGCTCACGCACAGACGACAACGGCACCCATGCCACCCGCTCCGCCTCGTTGATGTCGATGTCGCCGCCGACGTACTCCGCACCCCGGGACAGGAACAGCAAGTTTTCGTTGTCCGCGATGCCGACGTTCGGCTGAAGCGAAGCCAACGGCTCGCTTGTCCGAGGTCGCCATCCCGTCTCCTCTTCGACCTCGCGCGCTGCCGTGATCGCCGGGTCCTCGTCCGGGTCGACGTATCCCCCGGGCAGTTCCCACACCCATCGGTCGAAGATCCAGCGATGCCGCCACATCATCAGCACCGACGTGCCTGGGTTGTCGAGAACCACCATCATCGCGGCCTTCGGCATCCGCATGACGTATTGCTCGAAGGTCACGCCGTCCGGCAGTTCGACCGAGGCGACGCTGAGCCGCAAGCGTCGCGTGTCGTCGACAACGCGTTCTCCATGGATGGTCCATTTGGTGGCCTCAACCGGCCCATCCGGGTCCACAGCCCGACCGCCCCCGCTCGCCTACTTCTTCAACCGCCTGCTCCCGCCGTGCCAGTCCTGTTCCTTCCCGGTCTCCCCCGCCTCCACCCCGAACGACGGGAGCTGCGGCATCTCCCGCAAACTCCGCTTCAGTTCGGCGAAACCCGGGAACGCCGCCAATCCCACCACGTGGTCCCACAGCTCCACCGCCTCCTCGTCCGACGGCAGCCGGCTGATCACCGGGCCGAAGAACGCTACTCCCTCGGGCGGCCGGAAGTGCAGGATCGGCGTCCCGACGTCCTTTCCGGTCAGCGAAAGGGCTTCGTCGGTCTCACGCTGGATCTCGGCATCCCACTGAGAGTCGTCGACCGCATCGGCAAGGTCCGCCGGAAGGCCAGCCCGCGACAAAGCCGTCGAAGCGGCCGAACGAGTGCCGTGTGCAGCGCGTGCCGAGGCGGTGTCCTCGACCAGACCGCTCTCGAAGTTCTGCTCCCCCAGCGCCTCGTACAGCGGACCGACCGCTTCCCGGCCGTGCTTCGCGCGCACTGCGGCCGCCAGGCGGAGCAGGCGCAGACCGGCCGTGTGCGAAGCGTCGTACTCCGGCGGGAAGTGCGTCGCGTAGTCCACGTGCGCGTTCAGCAAGCGCAGCGAGATGAACCGCCAGTCCACGTCGTACGAGCGCTGGCGGGCGACCTGGCGGACCCACTTGCTGGTCATCCACGCGAACGGGCACACCGGATCGAAGTAGAAGTTCAGCTCGGCCATGGCCCAACTCTACGTCCGCGAAGGATCAAGCGCCTTTGCTCTGCCGGACATCGCCGGACAGCTCCTGGTGATGCTGCACGGCCAGCTGGACGATGTGCCGCACGTGCGGGTCTTCCAGCACGTACACCTGCCGCTTCCCCTCCCGGCGGGCCCGCACGAGACCGGCGAGTTTCAGTTTGCCCAGGTGGTGGCTCGCGGTCGGCACGGTCTGGCCGGTCTCCTCGGCGAGCGTGCCGACGTCGCGTTCTCCGTGCGACAGGAGCCAGAGCAGGTGCAGCCGCACGGTCGCGGACAGCAGGCCGAACGTCGCGGCCGCGTCCTGCAGCAGACCGGCGGGGAGAGGTTCTGGCGGGGGCTGGGAAGGGGTGGACACGACGGACATCCTCTCGGGTGGGCCTCCAGCGTGACCTAGCCCCCATCAGTTGCACAAGTGTTTGACTGTTTCCGTGATCTGCGCTCTACTGGTCCCCGGCCGGCGCGCGACGCCGGCCGATGAGTCTTGCGGAGGAGGTGAGCCGGGTGACCGGCGAAGGAAGTAGTCAGCACGACCGTGCGGGAACCCCGGCAGCCAGGTAGGTCCGGACGAACCCGCGCGGTCCGCTGATGCCCAGCTGACCTCGAGGGGACGACCATGACCCGCTTTCCCGCCCTGCGCGCCCACGGCGACGCGCCGGTGCTGACCCTTTTCCGGAATCTCGACAGCTCGCCCAAAGGCCTCACCGAGAACGAGGCGGCCGAACGGTTGCGCCGCTTCGGCGACAACCGCATCGACGGCACGGTCCACGCGCCCGTCCGCATCTGGGCCGCCGCGCGCAGTCCGTTCGTCGCGTTGCTGACCGCCCTCGGCGTGGTCTTCGCTGGCGTCGGCGACATCCGCGGCGCGGTGACCGTCGGCGTGATGGTCGTGCTCAGCATCGGTCTGCGTTACTGGCAGCACGCCCGGTCCGAGCGCGCGATCAGCGCAGTCCGCGACCAGATCACCACGACCGTCACCGTGCGTCGGCGCGCTGCGGCGGACTTTCCCGGCACCGAGCGCGAAGTGCCCACGGGAGATCTCGTGCCCGGCGACGTCGTGCTGCTCGGACCCGGCGACGTGATCCCGGCTGACGTGCGCATCGTCGCGGCGAAAGACTTCGTGGTCGACCAGTCCGCGCTGTCCGGCGAGGCGATGCCGGTCGCCAAGCGGGCGCCCCAGCCAGGCAAGCCCGAGGAGCACGAACTCGTCGAGACGCCCGCGCTCGGCTTCGCGGGCACGTCGGTGGTCAGCGGAACCGCCACCGCGGTCGTAGCCGCGACCGGCAGCGACACGTACTTCGGCGTGCTGGCCCGGCAATCCGCCGAACCGCGCGCGGAATCCAGCTTCGACGCCGGGGTGCGCCGCGTCGGCTGGACGCTCGTGCGGTTCATGCTCGTGATGGTGCCGATCGTGCTCGTCGTCAACGGCACGGTCACCGGCGACTGGGCGCAGGCCGGGATGTTCGCGGTCGCCGTCGCCGTCGGCCTCACGCCGGAGATGCTGCCGGTCATCGTCACCACGAACCTCGCCCGGGGCGCGGCCGCGTTGTCCCGGCGGCAGGTGATTGTCAAGCGGCTCAACGCCATCCAGGACCTCGCCGCGATGGACGTGCTGTGCGTCGACAAGACCGGCACCCTCACCGAGGACCGGATCGCCTACGCGCACAGCATCGACTACTCCGGCAGCCCAGACGGCGAGGCCGCCGAATACGCCGGACTGGCGGTGCGCTTCCAGACTGACCGGAACAACCGGCTGGACGAGGCGATCGAGACCTTGTTCGACGGCGAGGACGACCTGGTCGCCGAAGCGCTGTTCACCGGCGTCGCCGAGATCGGGTTCGACCACGCGCGCCGCCGGGCCAGCGTCGTGGTCCGGCGCGGCAGCGAGCACCTGCTGATCAGCAAGGGCGACCCGGACGAGATCCTGCCGCGCTGCAGCCACGCGCGCCGCGACGGTGTCGTCACCGAATTCGACCACGCGGCCCGGATCGGCGCGGACGAACTGGTGCGCGCGTACGCCGAACACGGCATGCGGGTGCTCGCGGTCGCCGCACGGGAAGTCGACGCCCGGCTCGACGGATACGACGAAACTGACGAGAACGAGATGATCCTCGTCGGTTTCGTGGGATTCGTCGACCCGGTCCGCGACGGCGTCGTGAACGCGGTGGAAGCCCTTGGCGAGCAAGGCGTCGCGCTGAAAGTGCTGACCGGGGACAACCGGCATGTCGCCGCGCGCGTCGCGGATTCGGCCGGCATCCCGGTCGGCGAAGTCGTGCTCGGCCGCCAGGTCGAAGCAGCGGACGACGCGGAATTGCGCGAGATCGTCAAGGACACCACCGTCTTCGCGAAGCTCACGCCGGCGCACAAGGCCCGAGTCGTCACTGCGTTGCGCGAGAACGGACGTGCGGTCGGCTTCGTCGGCGACGGCGTCAACGACGTCACCGCGCTGCGCACCGCCGACGTCGGGATCGCCCCGGACACCGCCACCGACGCGGCGAAGGACGCTGCGGACCTGGTGCTGCTGGAACGCGACCTCGGCGTGCTCGCTCGTGGCGTGGCGGAGGGGCGGCGGACGCTCGGGAACACGCTGAAGTACGTCAACATCACCGCCGCGTCGAACTTCGGCAACGTGTTGTCAGTGCTCGCGGCCAGCGCGTTCCTCCCGTTCCTGCCCATTCTGCCGATCCAGCTCGTGGTGTCGAACCTGCTCTACGACCTGGCTCAGCTCGCGCTGGCGTGGGACCGGGTGGACGACGACTACCTCAGCAAGCCGCGCCGCTGGGACGCACGCGGGCTGACCGGCTTCATGCTCGTGTTCGGCCCGTTGTCGTCGCTGTTCGACCTCGCGACCTTTGCGGTGCTGTGGCACGTCTTCGGCGCGGCCGCGGACCCGCTGCTGTTCCAGACCGGCTGGTTCGTCGAAGGGCTGCTCTCGCAGTTGCTGGTCGTGCTCGTCCTGCGCGGTCGCGGCACGCCGTTGCGCGCCAGCCGACCGGTCGTGCTGGCCACGGCAGCCGCGGCGCTCGCCGGCCTGCTGGTGCCGCTGTCGCCATTGGCCGAACCGCTGCGGATGCAGGCGCTGCCCGCCGGCTACCTGTTGTGGCTGGTGCTCGTGCTGGCCGGGTACGCGCTGGCAGCTCAGGTGGCGAAACGCGGCTACGCACGCCGGCGTGCGTGGTGGTAACTGTCCTTTTTCCGGCTTTTCCCGACCATTTCTGAACTTTTAGCGACAATCAGTGGGAGCGCAGATGACGACTGCGGAGATGTTGCTGCGCCTGGGCACCGGAGTGGGCCTCGGCACAGTGATCGGATTTGAACGCCAATACCGCGCCCGGATGGCAGGACTGCGCACCAACGCACTGGTCGCGGCCGGTGCGACGCTGTTCGTGCTGCTGTCCGCGCACGGATTCAGCGGAGCGAGCGCCGACCCGACCCGGGTCGCCGCGCAAATCGTTTCCGGAATCGGTTTTCTCGGCGCCGGCGTGATTCTGCGCGAAGGCCTGACCGTGCGCGGGCTCAACACGGCCGCGACGCTGTGGTGTTCCGCGGCGGTGGGCGCGCTGGCCGGAGCCGGGCTGTACCCGGCCGCGGTCGCGGGCACCGCCGTGGTGATGGCGGTGAACATCGCGCTGCGCCCGCTCGGCCGGGTGGTCGACCGCCGTCCGGCGACCGGCCGCGAGACCCCGACGTCGTACACCTTCCTGGCGGTGACCAAGGACGACGCCGAAGCACACGTGCGCGCGTTGCTCGTCCAGGCGCTGGCGCGCACCGATTTCGCGCTGCAGTCGGTCACCAGCACCAATACCGACACCGACGGGCAGGTGCAGGTGCGCGCCGAACTGTCCGCCGATCAGCGTGACGACAAGCAGATGGAGTCGGCGGTGAGCCGGCTGTCGATGGAGCCGTCGGTGACCAGCGTGCGCTGGCAGGCCGAGCACTCCTACTCCGACCAGGACAGCGAGAACTAGACCATGCTGCGTACCTTCCCCACCCGCGGCGCGCTCGTCCGGCCCCGCCGCACGATCGCCGACGTGGCGGTGTTCCTCGGCGCCGCCGCGGCACTGTGGCTGATCGTGCGGCTCGCGCACGGGGCCGCCACCGCGTGGACTCCGGCGACCGCACCGTCCACAGTGTCCACTGATCCGGCCGAACTCCCCTACTACGCCGGACGTTCGCTCCTGCGGATGTTCGTCGCGCTCGTGCTGTCGGTCGGATTCACCTTCGTCTACGCGACCGCCGCGGCGCGTTTGCGGCGTACCGAAAAGATCCTCCTGCCCGCGCTCGACATCCTCCAATCGGTGCCGGTGCTCGGGTTCCTTTCGGTGACGATCACCGGCTTCATCGCGCTGTTCCCCGGCTCGCAGCTCGGCCTGGAATGCGCGTCGATCTTCGCGATCTTCACCTCGCAAGCGTGGAACATGACGTTCGCCTTCCACCACTCGCTCGTGTCGCAGCCGCGCGATCTGGACGAGGCGTCCCGGCTGCTGCGGCTGTCGCGCTGGCAGCGGTTCTGGCGCGTCGACGTGCCGAGCGGCATGATCCCGCTCGTCTGGAACGGGATGATGAGCTTCGGCGGCGGCTGGTTCTTCCTCACCGCCTCCGAAGCGCTCAGCGTGAACAACCAGAAGTTCGCGCTGCCCGGCATCGGCGCGTACGTCGCGACCGCCTCCGCACAGGGCGATCTCGGCAAGGTGCTGATGGCCGTCGGCGTCATGGTGGTCATGGTCGTCGGCGTGAACGTGCTGTTCTGGCGGCCGCTCACGGCGTGGTCGGAGCGGTTCCGCATCGAGAACTCCGAAGCCGCCGAAGCACCCCGCAGCCTGGTGCTCGACCTGCTGCGCCGCTCGCGGATCCCGACGCTGCTCGGCCGGGTGCTCGGCAAACTGGTGTTCCCGCTCGACCGCGCGCTGGCGATCTTCGGCCTCGCCGAGTACCCGCTGCGGTTCTCCCCCGCCCGCAGGCGCGCCGCGGACATCGTGTTCAGCGTCGTGGTCTTCGGGTTGATCCTCTACGGCACCGTGCGCGCGGTGCTGTTCGTCGGCGAGACCACCGGCTACGGCGAGATCGGCCACGTGCTGCTGCTCGGGCTGATCACGTTCGCGCGAGTGGTGACGCTGGTGGTCGTCGGCACGCTCGTGTGGGTGCCGATCGGCGTGTGGATCGGGATGAACCCACGGGTGTCGCGGCTCGCCCAGCCGGTCGTGCAGGTGCTCGCGTCGTTCCCGGCGAACTTCCTGTTCCCGCTGATCACCGCCGCGCTCGTGGCCACCGGGATTTCCCTGGACTGGGGCGGGATCCTGCTGATGAGCCTCGGCGCGCAGTGGTACATCCTGTTCAACGTCATCGCGGGCGCTTCGGCCATCCCGCACGACCTGCGCGAGGCCGCCGCGAACCTCCGGCTGCCGCGGGCGCTGTGGTGGCGGCGGCTGGTGCTGCCCGCGATCTTCCCGAGCTACGTCACCGGCGGGATCACCGCGGCGGGCGGAGCGTGGAATGCCTCCATCGTCGCGGAAATCGTGTCCTACAACGGCGTCACGCTCACCGCGACCGGCCTCGGCGCGTACATCGCGGACGCGACCGGCTCCGGCGACGCCGGGCGGATCCTGCTCGGCGTCGCGGTGATGAGCCTGTACGTCGTCGGCCTCAACCGGCTCTTCTGGCGACGGCTGTACCGCCTCGCCGAACGCCGGTTCTCCCTGTCCTGACCCGTTTCCGCGAGAGGTGTCCCCATGTCCGAAGTCCTCGTGTCCGTCGAGCACGTCAGCAAAAGCTTCCCCGGGTCGGCGGGCGACGAACTGCGCGTCCTCGACGACATCACCCTCGACCTGCGCGAGGGCGAGATCGTCGCGCTGCTCGGCCGGTCCGGCAGCGGGAAATCGACGTTGCTGCGCACGATCGCCGGGCTGATCGGCCCGACCCGCGGCACCGTGCGCTACCGCGGCGACGAACTCGACGGCGCGAATCCGGGCACCGCCATGGTGTTCCAGACCTTCGCGCTGATGCCGTGGCTGACCGTGCAGGACAACGTCGAACTCGGCCTCGCCGCCCGCGGGGTCCCGCCGAAAGCCCGCCGGGAGCGCGCGCTGCGGGCGATCGACCTGATCGGGCTCGACGGCTTCGAATCCGCTTACCCCAAGGAGCTTTCCGGCGGGATGCGGCAGCGCGTCGGCTTCGCCCGCGCGCTCGTGCTCGAACCGGACGTGCTGCTGATGGACGAACCGTTCTCCGCGCTCGACGTGCTGACCGCGGAGAACCTGCGCACCGAGCTGATGAGCCTGTGGCAGCGCCACGATTTCCCCACGAAGGCGGTCTGCATCGTCACGCACAACATCGAGGAGGCAGTGCTGCTCGCGGACCGGGTACTGGTCCTCGGCACCAACCCGGGCAACGTGCGCGCGGAAGTGGAGGTCGACCTCGCCCGGCCGCGCGACCGCAAGTCCCCCGCCTTCGCCGCGCTGGTCGAGCGGCTCTACGACCTGCTGACCGGACGCGACCCGGCGGCCGTCGAACCCGCGCAGGCCACGCCCACCGCACGGCCGCTGCCGCACGCGTCGGTCGGCGGCCTCGCCGGTCTGGTCGAACTCGTGCACGCCCGCGGCGGGCACGCCGACCTGCCGGACCTCGCCGCCGAGCTGAGCTTCGAGGTCGACGACCTGCTGCCGCTCGTCGACGCCGCTGCCCTGCTCGATCTCCTCTTCGTGGCGGGCGGCGACCTGCACCTGACGCCGGTGGGCACCGCGTTCACCACCGCGGACATCCAGACGAGCAAGAAGATCTTCGCCGGTCAGGTCCGCGACCGGGCGCCGCTGGTGCGCACGATCGTCAACGCGCTCACCGCCAGTTCGGACGGCACGCTGCGCGCGGAGTTCTTCCTCGACCTCCTCCGCCGCGGCTTCTCCGCCGCCGACGCCCGGCAGCAGCTGGACACGGCGATCGACTGGGGCCGGTACGCGGAACTCTTCGACTACGACACCGACAGCGACCGGATCGCCCAGACGACCGCCGACTGACTCAGCTCTCCGGCGCCGGAACCGCGTCCGGCGCCGGGCTGTCCGCCGGGGCGTCCGGGGCCGGATCCCGGTTCACCACCGCGATCGCGAGCGCCCCGATCACCGCCACCACCGCGAAAAGGTAGAAGCCCCACGGATACGCCAGCCCCGCCGACAGCAGCAGCCCGGTCACCAGCGGCCCGGACATCGCGCCGAACCGGCCGATCCCGCTCGCCGCGCCGAGGCCGGTCCCGCGCGCCTCGGCGGGGTACACGCGGGCGATGTACACGTAGACCAGCACCTGCGAACTGAACGTGAAGATCCCCGCCAGCAGCACGCCGGCGTACACGCTCGCCCCGGGCAGCTTGATGCTCAGCAGCGCCAGGAACACCGCCGCCGCGGCGAACCACACGATGCTCGAGCGCCGATAGCCGATCCGGTCCGCCACCCGGCCGCCGACCAGCAGGCCGAGCACCGCGCCGACGTTCAGCACCAGCAGCAGGGCCAGCGCCGCGCCGAGTTCGTAGCCCGCCGCGCGCATGATCTGCGGCAGCCAGGTGTTCAGGCCGTACACCAGCAGCAGCCCCATGAACGACGTCACCCAGAACGCGATCGTCGCCCGGCCGTAGCCGTGCCGGAACAGCACTCCGAGCGGGTTCCGGTTCCGCCGGGCTTCCTTCGCCCGCTCCAGCGCCTTCGACTCGGGCAGGAACTTCATCATCAGCGGCACCAGGACCAGCGCGGGCGCGGCTCCGATGACGAACATCCACTGCCAGCCGAACTGCTGCAGCACGAGGATTCCGAGCAGCGCGGTGAGCACCGCGCCGACGTGGTAGCCGGTCATCAGCACGGTGGTCGCACTGCCGCCGCGGCCGATCCGCGCGTACTCGGTGATCAACGCCAGCGCGGTCGGGAGCACGCCGCCGAGTCCGAGCCCGGCAAGGAAGCGCAGCACGCCGAACAGCCACGGTCCGTTCGCGAAGGCGCAGAGCAGCGTGCAGACCGAAAAGCTGGTCACGGTCAGGAGCATCATGCCGCGGCGGCCGAACAGGTCGCTGAGCGGGCCGATCGCGAACGCGCCGACCGCGACGCCGAGCAGCCCGACCGCGGAGATCAGCGACGCCGTGTTGGGGTCGAGCCCCCACGCTTTGTCCTTGAGCAGCGCGGGCAGGACGACGCCCAGCACCACCAGGTCGAACCCTTCGAGCGCCACCGCCGTCCAGCACAGCGGGGCCACCCACCGGGCGTGGCGCGCCCGCGGATCTGTCGAGACCGTCATGTCATCACCTGCGTCATCGGAGGGGACCGGGCCGGATACTGCTTCAGAACGGGTACTGCGGAAGGTCGCCGCGCACGGTGACCCACTGGGTTTCGGTGAACGCCTCCAGGTTGGCCTGCGCGCCGCCGTGCCGGGAGCCGGTTCCCGAATCCCCCACCCCGCCGAACGGCGCGAGGGCTTCGTCGTTGACCGTCTGGTCGTTGATGTGCACCAGGCCGGACGGGATCCGCTCGGCCACCGCCAGCCCCCGCGCGGTGTCCCGGGTCAGGATGCCCAGCGACAGCCCGTATTCGGTACCGCCGGCCAGGCGCACTGCTTCGTCCACTGTGGAGAACGGCACGACCGGTGCGACCGGACCGAACACCTCCTGGGCGTAGGCGGGCGCGGCGAGCGGGACGTCGGTGAGCACGGTCGGCCGGTAGAACAGGTCCTCGTAGGTGCCGCCGGTGGCGATCTTCGCCCCGGCGTCGACGCTGCCGGCGACCACCGAGTGCACGCGGTCGCGCTGTCCCGCGTCGATCAGCGGACCGAGCGCGACGTCGCCCTTCGCCGGATCGCCGACGGTCAGCTTGGCCGCGTGCTCGGCGAGCGCGGCCGCGTAATCGTCAGCGATTTCCGCCGCGACCAGGTGGCGTCCGGTCGCCATGCAGATTTGCCCGGAGTGGTTGAACGAACCGAACGCGCCGACCGACGCGGCCTGCTCGACATCCGCGTCCGCGAGCACGACCAGCGCCGAGTTGCCGCCGAGTTCGAGATGCACCCGCTTGAGCCGCTCCCCCGCCGCCGCGGCGATCCGGCGACCCGCGCTCGTCGAACCGGTGAACGCGATGACGCGCACCAGCGGGTCCTCGACCAGCGCCGCACCGACGTCCGCACCGCCGGGCAGGAGGTGGAACAGACCTTCGGGCAGACCGGCTTCCTCGAAGATCCGGGCCAGCACGACGCCGCCGCACACCGCGGTGCGCGGGTCGGGCTTCGCCAGCACCGCGTTGCCGAGCGCCAAAGCGGGGGCGATCGCGCGGATAGACAGGATCACCGGCGCGTTGAACGGCGAGATCACGCCGACCACTCCGGCGGGCACCCGGCGCGCCATCGACAGCCGGGGCTGGCTGGAGCGCAACAGTTCCCCGTAGGGATGCGCGGCGAGCGCGGCGGCTTCGTGGCATTCCTCGGCCGCGACCGCGCGGGTCTGGAACTGCGCGAATGCCCGCGTGGCCCCGGATTCCCGCACCAACCATTCGTCGATCTCGTCGCCGTGGTCTTCGAAAAGCCGCGCTGCCCGACGCAAAACCCTGGCCCGCTGGTCGTACGGCTGAGCAGCCCACTCGCGCTGCGCTTCCTGCGCGGCGGCGGCAGCCTTCGCGACGTCCTCCGGGGCCGCTGCCCCGACCCTGGCGAGCGCGTTCCCGGTGGCCGGCTCGACCGCGTCGCATTCCCCGCCCCCGCCGGGGATCCAGCCGCCGGAGAAGATCCGGCCCTGCCATCCGCTTCCGAGCAGCGTCATGCCGTCACCGCCACTTCGAGCACCAGCGGCTCCGTGCGCGCGGCCAAGGTCGGCAGCACCTCGTTCAACACCGACTCCAGCTCCTCGTAGGTTCCCGCGCGCCGCGCCGGGCAGCCGAGCGACTTCGCGAGCCCGCTCACGCTGATCTCGTCGAACCCGGGCCACGGCGCTTTCCCGCCCCCGGCAGTGCGTTCTCCGTGCCCCCGGGCAAGTTTGTCCATGATCGCGTATCCGCCGTTGGACAGCACGAGCACGAGGACGCCCACGCCGTAATGCGCGGCGCTCCACAACGCCTGGATCGAATACAGCGACGAGCCGTCCCCGATCACCGCCACCACCGGACGCTTCAATCCGCCCATCCGCAGCCCGATCGCCGCCGGGATGCCGAAGCCCAGACCGCCCATCGCCGCGCTGAGGAACCCGAGCGGCTCGCGCGCCGGGACGAGTGCGTGCAGCAACGGACGGCTCGACGGGGATTCCTCGACCAGCACCGTGTCCTTGGGCAGCTGCCGCGCGAGCAACCCGAACACGTGCTGCGGCGCCAATTGCGCGCCGTCCTCCGGCGCTCCCGGCAGCTCGACCATCCGGCCGATCTTTTCCGCGCCCGCTTTGCGCGCCGGGACCAGCTCCGCCAGCGCACCGCACACCGCCGAGGGCCGCGCCAGCACCGCGAGGTCCACCGGGCTGCGGTGCGCTTCGTCCGGATCGTCGGTGACCACCGCGAGGCGCGTGCCCGGCTCGGCCAGCTGTCCCGGTTCCCGCGGGTACTGCCGGAAAACCGGGGCGCCGACCGAGAGCACCGCGTCGTGCCCGGACAACGCTTTCCGCAGTTCCTCGCGGCCCGGCGGCAGATGTCCGGCGAACTGCGGATGGTCCTGCGGGAAGCCAGCACGGGCGCCGAACGCCTCCTGCCACACCGGGCACGCGAGCTTCTCCGCCAGCGCGGTCAGCCCGCGCCACGATTCGGCGTCGTCGGCCCCGGCACCCGTCACCAGGGCCGGATTGCTTGCGGTACTGAGGAATTCCGCCAGCTCGGCCAGCACCGCGGGCTCGGCGGCGCTCGCACGGACCAGCTTGGCCGGGGCGGGCAGCGGCTCGTCCGCGTCCGCCGGCCGCGCCCAGTCGTCCATCGGCACGATCACCAGCGCCGGGCCGCGGTGCTCGCGCGCCTCGTGCCAGGCGCGGGCCAGCGCGCCCGGAACGTCCTGCGGGCGCGGCGGTTCCGCGATCCACACCGGCGTGGGCCGGGCGAGGTCGTCGAGCCGGTGGCCGGTGAGGAACGGCTCCAGCGCGAGGTGCCGTCGGTCCTGCTGACCGACGAGCACGACCAGCGGGGCGCGGTTGACCCGCGCGGTCGCGAGCGCGCCGACCGCGTTCCCCAGCCCCGCGGTGGTGTGCAGGATCGCGACCGCGGGCCGGTCGTTCGCGAGCGCCCAGCCGGTCGCCATCCCGACGACCGAACCCTCGTGCAGCGCCAAGACGAACTCGAGGTCGTCGGGAAGGTCGGTGAGCAGCGCGATCTCGGTCGACCCGGGATTGGCGAACACCGTCGTGGCGCCGAACCGGCGGAGCACGTCGAACGCGGCGTCGCGAACGGTCGGGGCAGGGCTCACGGACTTTCTCCTCCGGCAGAGCGGCAGCGGGCGGTCCGGAGTGTTCCGGTTCGGTTCCCGGCCGCCCAGCCCCTCTTCCACTCAGCGGAAAAGTTCGTCAGCCTTGCAATGCCCGCGTGACCCCCAGCGCGGCCATCCGGACCACCGGCACGAGCGGCGACAGATTCG
The DNA here is from genome assembly GCF_002846615.1 of Amycolatopsis echigonensis. Classification (NCBI taxonomy): domain Bacteria; kingdom Bacillati; phylum Actinomycetota; class Actinomycetes; order Pseudonocardiales; family Pseudonocardiaceae; genus Amycolatopsis; species Amycolatopsis echigonensis. The sequence continues at coordinate 8,112,932 of NZ_PJMY01000003.1, forward strand.
GCGTGCCGCTGGGCACCACCACGGAAATGGCCGCCACGACCTGATCGCCCGGCCCGCGCACCGGAGCCGCGACCGACGACGCGCCCTCGGTCATCTCGTCGCGGGAGATGCAGAACCCCTGCAGCCGCACCTCCGCGAGCACCTGCCGCAGCCGCGCCGGGTCGGTGATCGTCCCGCTGGCCCGTCGTTCCAGCCCGGCGGCCAGAACGCGTTCGACGCAGTCCGGCGGCGCGTGCGCGAGCAGCACCTTGCCCGGTCCCGCCGCGTGCAGCGGAAGCCGCAGCCCGACCCGCGAGGTGACGACGACGTCCGGATGCGCCTCGAGCTTTTCCAGGTACAGCGCGCGGTCCCCGTCGAGCACGACCAGATGCACGACCTCGTGCGTCACCTGGAGCAGATCCTGCAGGAACGGCAGCGCGACGTCCCGCAGCTCGCGCCCGCCCGGCGCCTGCGCCCCGAGTTGCCACAGCCGGAGCCCGATCCGGTACCGGCCCCGGCCGGTGCGCTCCAGCGCGCCCCATCCGGTCAATTCGGCCAGCAGCCGGTGCACCGTCGCGGGCGCGAGCCCGGTCGCCCGGGTGATCTCGCCGTGAGTCTGCTCGGGGCGGCCCGACAGGAAGGAATCCAGCACCGCGAACGCGCGGCTGAGGACCGTGCGCCCGGGTTCGGCGGCGTTGCCGGCGATCGCGTGCCTCCGGGGCTGCGGTGGAACGGGACGGGGACTGGCCGCCCATCATCCGCCAGTCCCGCGGACACGGCAACCCGCCGCCGCGCACACCGTCCACACCGGACACTGCGCTAGCCCGCCGTCGCCGCCGGGCAGCTGTTCCGCGCGGGATCCCGCACAGCCGCGGCGTCCCGCCCGGACCGGATCACCGCCCGAACGTGCTGACCGCGGGGCGGGTCGCCAGCGCCTCCTGATTGAACGTCACCGCCACTCCCCTCCCTCGAAGCCGGGACGCCCGCTGGTCGATCTTCCACCCGTCGATCCGGACCCCGACCTCCGGATGCCGCCGCACCTGCTCGCCGTCCAGCCGCACGCGCACGGTCGCCGCTTCCCCGCCGATCAGATTCAGATAGTTGTCGCTGAACGTCGCCGGAAGAACCCGCTCCCCGGTCCGGACGTCGTACACCTGCAAATGCAGCATCAACGCCACGGACTTGCCGATGTTCCGCACGTCGACGGCCACCTCGAGCCCGTCCGGCTCGCGCGAAACGCCAGCGATCACCGAAACAGCAGCCGCGGGCATCCCGTCCAGCCCGGCGAACCCCGCCGCCCGCTCGGGATTCTCGACCCAGTAGAAGTTCCGGACCACCTCCGCGCCCCGCGGGTCCCGGAGCACCAGGCGAACGAAGGCAATATCGGACGGCGCACCCTTCACCTGCGAAGCGAGGCTCCCGACCACAGCACGATCAGAACCGGCCACTCCGTCCACCCGCACAGTGCTACCGGCGAATTCCGCGCCGTCCAGTCCGTAGAGCGTGGCTTCGACGGTGCCCCGCACCACCGTCCGGGAATGATTCGCCACCACCACGTCGAAATTCTGCGCATCCAGCACCGCATTGATCCGCCGGCAAGCGTGCTGAACAGCGTAGAACGACGAATGCGCCTCCAGATCGTGGCTGTACATCTGCCAGACAAAACTGGGCTGCGCGGGATTGGTCATCCACATGATGACCCCAGTGCGCGGATAAGGCCCGGCGCTCCGCATGTGAGCCACCGGAGCCTCGTAGATCGCCTTGATGCACTCGTAATTCATCAACTGCGACTTGCGCGCGAAATCGGGAAGATTCCGCACTTCCCCATATCGCTCGGCAGTCAGCCGAAGATACCCGGCCCCGCCCCCGTTGCCGCCGTTGCCGTTCACATCCCGGTCGGCCCAAAAATCGTCCGGATGCTCCCATGATGCCTCCGGCAACATCTTCCGCATGAACTCCAGGGTCGGAATCGAATAGGAGCCGACCTCGTTGTGAAACGGCGGCCACTGCGTCCCGTCGTTGAGCGAGAAATGCTTCGCGGGCGGCACCCAGTGGTACGGCCCGCCGGACCGGTACCCGTCGACCGGATTCGCCCCGGTATCCCCGGCGGAGCTGGTCAGCACGACTCGCTGCGGGTCGAGCTCGGCGACCAGCGCGTCCAGCCCGTCGATGAGCGGCTGCGGCGGCGGCCCCTCGTTCCCGCCGCACCACAGCAGGATCGACGGATGATTGCGGAACCGGACAATGCAATCGCGGATGTTGGCGAGATCCCTCGCGACATTCTCCGGAGGCGGCCCCTCGGTCGAGCAGAAGAAGTCCTGCCAGACCAGAATCCCGTACTCGTCGCATGCGGCGTAGAAGTCCTCGGTACTGCTCTGCCCGTTCCAGTTGCGGATCAAGTTGAGATTCGCGTCCCGATGCAACCGGACCTGCGCCCGCAGCCGTTCCCGGGGAATCCGCTTCAGCGCCTCGTCCAGCCCCCAGTTGCCGCCCATCACCAGGATCGGCTGATTGTTGACCGTGATCGCCAAACACTGGCTCACCGTCCCGGACGGCGACCGCATCGGCGTGGTGTACTCGATCCGCCGGACCCCGAAGTCGACCGACCGCTCGTCGCAGACCTGCCCGCCGACCTCGACCCCGACCGTCAAGCGATACCGATCCGGCTCCCCGTACCCGTTGGGCCACCACAACTTCGGTCGATCCAGCCGCAGGCACGCGATCTCCTTCGACGTCAGCGTCACCGACGACGCCCCGGCCGGGACACTGACCGTCCGCCGAAACTCCCGCCCGTCGAGCGACCCCGTCACCACCACGGACTTCTCGGCCGCACTGTCCAGCGCAAGCTCGACCGCGACCTCCGCCGTGCGCAAGTCCGGCGACAGCGTCGAGGTGACCTGTACGTCAGCGACCCGGACCGGCCCGGTGGTACGCCAGGTGACCGGCTGCCAGATCCCCAGATCCCGGTCCGGGATGGTGGGCAGCCAGTCCCACCCAGCGGTGCAGAAGAACGTCGGCCCGTTCTTCAACGTCACCCCGGTCGGACCGCCGTTGCGCCCGCCCCGCGTCACCCCGCTGGCGTAACTGGGCAACGCGGGCGGGTCGGTGTACTCGAGCTTCCCGACCAGCACCGCCAGCCAAGCCACGCCGTCCGCCTTGGCCACGATGTCCGTGACCTCGAAGACCGCCCGCTTGAACGCACCTTCGACCGTGCCGACCTTGCTGCCGTTGAGCCAGACGGTCCCGAGGTAGTTGATCCCGTCGAACTGCAGCCAGAACCGCTGCCCCGGGATGAGCTTCGGGACTCGGAACGCGACCCGGTACCAGTAGCCGGTGTCCTTGAGGCTGTCCGGAACCGTGTCGGTCACGATGTGGCCGTACAGCGGATCGGGATACTCGCCGTTGGCGATCATGCTCGTCAGCGGCGTCCCCGGAACGATGGCGGGCCTCAGCCCGGCAACGCTTTCCGCGCTGGCCAGCGCACTCCCGTCCGCAGCCGTGCCGTCCGCCGCGACGAATGTCCAGCCGCTGCCGATCTCCCCGCCGCCGAGTTGCCGCGGGCCGGCGTCCGACGCGGCGTCGGCGGTACCGGAAACCCCGAACGCACCGAGCACACCACCGCCCGCGACAGCAATCCCGCCGGACAGGAAACGCCTGCGATTCACCTGGGTCACGTCGCTCCCAAAAGCCTCTGACATCGTTGTCAACCGCACTTGAACCCTATTATTCGGCCGCGCGCGGCCCCGGTGTCAACCGACATCCGGAGGTTTCCGCGTCCCGGCAGGCTTTCTGTCGGGCGGACAACCGGCGGCGGCGCCCGAGAGTGAGCACCGCTGCGCCATAGGAAGGAATATTTACAAACTAGGCGGGAAATCGGCCCGCGCCTCTGGCGACCGGCCGCCTCGCGCTTTTAGGGTGACGGCGTTCGCGGCGGGGACGAATGCCCCGCTCACCGGTGCACCACCGAAGGAAAGGGAGTTTCCCATGCCCGAACCCGTCGAAACGTGGACCGCGCCCGACTTCGTCGAGTACGAAACGCCGATGGAGGTCACCGCCTACGCGGCCCGCCGGGAGGAGTGAGCCGCGGGACGGGACCGGTCCGCCGCGGTCCCGTCCTTCCCGGAAAACTGTGCCGCTCAGAGAGAATCCGGAGTACGCGAATGTCCACTGTGCACCCGATGAGCCCGGCGGAGTTCACCGGAGCCCTGCGCAGCCTCGCCCGCCGGTACTGGGGCAGCCATCCGTTCCACCAGCGCATGCACGCCGGCGAACTCACCGAGCACGAACTGAAACTCTGGGCCGCCAATCGCTGGTATTACCAATGCGTGCTGCCGCGAAAAGACGCGGCCATCATCAGCAACTGTCCGATCCCGGAAATCCGCAGAATCTGGCTGGACCGCATTGTCTACCACGACGGTGCTGTCGAAGGCGAAGGCGGAGCCGAACGATGGCTGCGGTTGTGCGCTGCCGTCGGGCTGGAGCGCACCGAAGTCCTCGACGAACGGCATGTCGCGCCGGGCGTCCGGTTCGCCGTCGATGCCTACGTCACCTTCGCGCGCACCAAACCCTGGGTCGAAGCCGTCGCCTCCGGACTGACCGAGATGTTCGCCGGGCACCTGATGCAGCAGCGCGTGGCCGACGTCCTGGCCAACTATTCGTGGATCTCCCGTGCCGACCTGGCGTATTTCACCAACCGGATCGACAAGGTCTCCGGCGAGGGCAAGGACACTTTGGACATTGTCGTGCGGCACTGCGTCACCCGCGAGCAGCAGGAGAAGGCGGTGTCCGCGCTGTCGTTCAAATGCGACGTCCTGTGGTCGATGCTCGACGCCATCGAACGCGCCGCGGCCAAGGAGTGAGCCGATGGACACCATCACCGCCGAGTCGGTGCCGAAACTGCGTCTCGGCGTGCGCCTGACGTTCGATCACGTCCGCGAGGTGCACGTGCTGTTGTTCCCGGAAGGGGTGCTGGTGCCGAACTCCACCGCCACCGCAGTCCTCGAACTCTGCGACGGCGCTACTCCGGTCTCCGGATTTGTCACCACCTTGCGCAGCCGGTACCAAGGCGTCCAAGAGAGTGAGGTCCTGGCCGTGCTGACCCGGTTCGGACAACGGCGGGTGATCGAATGGACGTAACCGCACCGCTCGGGTTGCTCGCGGAACTGACGCACCGGTGTCCCCTGCACTGCCCGTACTGCTCAAATCCCCTGGAGCTCGTGAGCCGTTCCGCGGAAATGTCCACAGTGGAATGGACCAGCGCGCTGTCCCAAGCGCGAGAACTGGGCGTGCTCCAGGTCCATCTCTCCGGAGGTGAACCACTGGCGCGCTCGGACCTTCCGCAGCTGGTCACGCACGCGAGCGGCCTTGGCTGCTACGTCAACCTCGTCACCTCCGGCCTCGGCCTGACCGAACCACGGCTGCACGACCTCGTCGAACGGGGCCTGGCCCACGTCCAACTCTCCGCGCAAGCCGCCACCCCAGAGCGCGCGAACCTGCTCGCCGGAGCGAAGGCCTTCGACCGAAAACTGGCCGCCGCCGAACTCGTGAAGAACGCGGGCCTTCCCCTGACGGTCAACGTGGTACTGCACCGGCAAAACCATGACCAGCTAGGCGAGATCATCGCCCTGGCGGAGTCCATGGGCGCAGATCGCCTCGAACTGGCCAACACGCAGTATTACGGCTGGGCCCTGCGCAACCGCGACGCACTGATGCCCACCCGCGCGCAACTCGCCGCCGCGGAACTCGTGGTCCGCGCGGCCGTCGAACGTCTCCGCGGCACAATGGAGATCATCTACGTCGTCGCCGACTACTATGAGCCATTCCCGAAGCCCTGCATGCACGGCTGGGGCGCGCGGCAACTCACCATCGCGCCCGACGGCACCGTTCTTCCCTGTCCCGCCGCCAGCGCGATCACCACGCTCGCCCTCGACAATGTCCGCGACACCGCCTTGGCCGACATCTGGTACCGCTCGGAATCCTTCAGCGCCTACCGCGGCGAGGAGTGGATGCGCGATCCGTGCCGCACCTGCGACCGCCGCACCACCGACTTCGGCGGCTGCCGCTGCCAGGCGTTCCAGCTCACCGGCGACGCAGCCAACGCCGACCCCGTCTGCTCCCGGTCCCCACACCGCGGCACCGTCGACCTGATCCTCGCCGCACCGTCCACTTCGGACTTAGTCCTGCGCGGCCCAGCCCGGTGAAAGTCATCCTCCTAGGCACCGCGGCCGGGGGCGGCTTCCCGCAGTGGAACTGCGCCTGCACCACCTGCACGTCCGGCTCGCCCCCGCGTACGCAAGACAGCGTCGCCTTCAGCGCGGACGGCCGCACCTGGCACCTTCTCAACGCCTCGCCCGACATCCGCGCCCAAATCCTGGCGACCCCGGCCCTGCGCGCCGGCCCAGGCCCGCGCGAGACGCCGCTGCGCACAGTCCTGCTCACCGACGCCGAACTGGACCACACGCTCGGCCTGCTCATGCTCCGCGAGGCAGCGGCCCTCACCATCCACGCCCCCGCCGCCGCGCTGCACGCGCTGACCGACCACTTCCCCGCCCGCCCCATCATCAGCCAGTACCACGACTGGACCTGGCTCCCCTCCACTGAGACCACCGTCGACGGCCTGCGGATCACCTCGCTTCCGGTCAGCGACAAACAACCGAAATACGCTCGCTCGTCTACTCATCCCGGCCCGTGGGTCGTCGCCTACCGCATCCACGACCCGACAACCGGCGGCACGCTCGTCTACGCGCCCTGCCTGCGCACCTGGCCGCCCGGCTTCGACGCGTTCGCCAACGGCGCGAACGTCGTCCTGCTGGACGGCACCTTCTACCGCGGCAGCGAATTCACGACCGCCACCGACAACGCCGACCTGACTGCCCAGCAGTCGATGGGCCATCTGCCGATCACCACGACGCTGCCGACGCTCACCAACCGCCCGGGCACCACTCGGTGGGCATACACGCACCTGAACAACACGAACCCAGCCGTCGACCCAGCTGGCCCAGAGCACGCCGCGGTGGTGGGCGCTGGAGCGGAACTGCCGCCGGATGGAACGGAGTTCACCCTCTGAGCCAGCCACCCACGTATCGCCCACACGGCATCACCACCACAGCAGAACCGCACCGGCCACCGACCCGGCTGCTCTGGAACACTCCGCATTTCCCGCCACCGACCGGAATCGGCACCGAACGGAACCGAGTTCACGCGGTGAACGCCAGCCCGAGATCATCGACCAGGCCTCAGCAGGCGCACACCATCCGATCAGCCACTTACGCTTCGCCCACACACGTTCGCTGCCACGGCAGAACCGCACCTGCCGCCGGACAGAACCGAACTCACACGTAAGCCAGCCACCCACGCACCACCCACACAGCATCACCACCACAACAGCACCGCAGCGGCCACCGACCCGCTTGCTCTGGAACAGGCCACATTTCCCGCCACCGACCGGAATCGGCACCGAACGGAACCGAGTTCACGCGGTGAACGCCAGCCCGAGATCCTCGACCACGTCTCAGCAGGCGCACATCACCAATCAGCAGCGCGTCCGCGGTCACGTCCTCGGCAGCGAAGTCTCAGCAGGCGCACACCACGAACCGCCCGTCCCGACAACCACCGCACACTCGGCTGCCCGCCCATCACTTCTCCACCGCAGTGTCCCGCTTCTCGACACGCGAGCCTTCCCGCAGGCACGCGGCGGCGCACCTGGTGTGCGCGACGTATTCCGCGACCAGCCCGTTCATCTCCCCGATGGCCACCTGCTCCCCACCCGGCGGCTCCGAACCGCCGCACCACCTCCGGCGGATCAAGCCCGCCCACGAACGAACCGCAGAAGCCATCCCCCAGCCCGTAACCGTCCAGCCCTGCCCACTCGCTCCGTGACTCGACGAGAGCCATGATGGCACCCAGCACCGACAAAAACCGGGGCCAGGAAAGCCGGACCACCTCACAAGTCCACTGTGGACACCAGCGGAGCCGTCGTCAGGCCTGGGGCGGCGCCGCCTGCAACGTCCCGGCGGGCAGGCGGTCCGCGCCCCAGCTCCGTTCGAGATAGCCGATGATCCGCGCGACGTCCTCGTCGGGCACCTTCTCCGGCTCGCCGTGCTCGCGGGGGTCGACGTGGAAGATGTACAGCCGGGACGCGAACTGGTCGAACGGCAGCGAGGCCTCGCCGAACCGCTCGCCGTTGCCCGCGGTGGAGACCACGACGCCGTCGCCCCAGTCCTGGCCGCTGTCGTTGTTCGGGTTGTAGAAGTAGACCCGCATGACGTCCTCGGGATCCGCGGCGGTGCGCAGGATCGTGATCGCGTGCCAGCCGACGTAGCGGGCCGCGCTGTCGGTGACCGCGATCCCGGCCGGCTGCGGGTGGATCAGCGGCTGCCCGCCGTTGTAGGACGGGTGGTAGCTCGCGTGGAACTGCCGCAGGAAATCGTCGAGGTCGACCAGTTTGCCGGTGGCGACGTCGACGTTGATCCGGAATCCCCGCGACGCCCACCAGCCGTGGAACTCGGGGTTGACCCAGCGGTGCGGATCGCCCGGCCGGTCCGCGCAGCGGCGGCCCATCTCGGCGTAGATCCGGTCGAGATGCGGCACCACGAGCGACGACACCGGGTCCAGGTCGGCGGGCAGCCCGGCGGACAGCCCGGCCCCGCTTTCCTTCGACGAGACCGGCTGTCCTTCGAAGTGCATGACGATCTCGTCGTCGCGCGCCGCCCACACCACGACCTGCAGCAAGTAGTCCGGGTCGTTGTAGGCCCACATCGACAGCGCGCGCGCCGACTGGCAGGTCGGGTTGTCGCCCTGCCCGACGCCAAGCGGCTGGCCCAGCATCGACAGGACGCCCGCGAGCAGCCGCGCCTCCGGGCTCGGCTGCGGGCCGAACACGAGCGTCAGCCGTTCCCGCGCGGCGGCGGACAACTCCAGCGCCAGCTGGCGCCACAGCGCGGGCACGACCGGCGGCTCGTAGAGGATGCCCCGGTCGAGCAGCAGCGCGAGCCCGTAGACGCACTGCGCGGTCTCCGGGTGCACGGCTTCTTCGATCAGCCGGTGGACCAGGTCGTGGTAGCGCATCAGGCAGTTCCGGCCCACGTCGGACAGGCCGAGCGCCTCGCCGAGGAGGTAGTCGCTTTCGTGCGCGAGGTACCGCAGCAGCTCGGCGTGGTACGGCGACACGAGGCCGGTGTCGTGCATGGCGCGGGCGAACCCGGCCGCCTCGTACTGCAGGCTCGCCGCGTCCATCGCCTCGAGCCGGGACCGGAAGACGTCGACGCCCGGGTCCTCCCGGCAGGCCTCGGTGGTCCCGAACAGGCTGCTGATGAGCCGGTCGAGCCCCTGCACCGAGGACCCGCCCAGGTCGACGTCCGGGTCGCCGCGGTAGATCGAGATCCGGGTGATCAGCGATTTGACCTGGTCGACCTGGATCGGGCGCTGGCGCAGGATCCGCCAGATCTCCTCGACCACCTTGTCCAGGATGCTGTCGTAGCCGATCTGGTCGGCGAGGTACCGGAGCAGGTCCCGGATCAGCTGGGCGGTCCGGCCCTGCCGGGTCCGCTCGGCCTCGCTGGGCGGGGTGAACAGCAGCTCCAGGTTCGCCCCGAGCACCTGCGACAGGAACACGCGGGCGTCCTCGGCCGGCAGCGTCGGATGCTCGTAGTCGCCGCACGCGACCGCGAGCATCCGCAGTTCGCTGGTCGCCTCGATCACCACGGTGTCGGTGTTCTCGCTGTGCAGGCCGGGTCCGACCAGCGCGGGAATGAGGATCTCCGGGGTGTCCCAGTCGGTGCCCTGGAAGACCCCGGCCTCCTCCAGCGCCCGCGCCCTGGCCCGGACCGCCGCCGCGCCGCCCGGCTGCAGCAGGACCCGGCGCAGCGCCTCCAGCACCCGCCGCAGCTTCGTGTGCTTGCCGAAGTCGCGGGTCTCGGCCATGGCCGCCACCGCGTCGTCGAGCGCGGCCACGCGTTTGGCCAGCGTCGCAGTCGTGCCGGTGACGTCGGCGTTCGGCTCCAAGTGCGTCCTTCGGTCGGGGTGGCGGACTCGTCCGGGGTCAGACGTAGAAGTCCAGTTCTTCCTGCTCCTTCAGCAGGTCTCGCATCCGGTAGGGATCGTCCCCGAAGAAGTACAGCAGACCCCAGTGCGTGCCGAACGCGGTCCTCTTCGTGACTGTCTCCTCCAGGGGCGCGGTCAGGTCGTGTGACTCGTAGTAGTCATCGTCCTCGGTCTGCTGCGGGATCCGCAACTCGCTGACCACCCGGCGGCGCGGGTACACGCCGAAGCAGCCGGCGACTCCGGTCGCGTCGACGACTTCCCGGGGGAAGAAGGCGTCGATCTCCTCCTCGGTCGTCTTCGGGTCGAAGGACAGGACGAGCGCCTGGTAGGCGTTGAAACCGTAGGCGCGCTCGAGCAGTTCGAAGACCTTGAAGCCCGGCGGGCGGTAGGCGACCTCGCCGAAGTACATCTCGCCGTCGCTGGTGACGAAGTACTCCGGATGCACGAAGCCGAACTCGATGTCGAAGGTCTTGACGAGCTTCTCGATCTGGGCGGTGATCTGCGGCCGGTACTTCTCCAGCTCCGGGGTCGCCGGGACGAACACCGAGTACCCGAGCGTGACGTACTCCGAGATGTTCAGGAACTTGACCTTGCCGCGGTGGATCCACGCCTCGACGGCGAACTCCCATCCGTCCAGATGCGACTCCATCAGGACCGGGAACTCCTCCTCCGGGATCGAGTCGATCTCGTCCGGGGTGCGGATGACGCGGTGCCCGAGGCAGCCCGCCTTGTCGAACGCCTTGAGGTGGATGGGATCGTTCGGGTCGCCGTCGAGCTTGAGCAGCGTCTGGTTGACCCGCTTGAGGAAACGGACGACGTCTTCGCGGTCGTGCGCCTCCTCGAAGATCCCCACCCGGATGCCGCCGAGCTGCGCGCGCCGCTTCATCAGGGCCTTGTCCCGCAGCAGCATCGCCTGGCCGAACAGGCGCGGATTGTCCAGCAGCACCGAGTTGATCGCCCCGGCCCATTCGACGGTCTCCTCGAACAGCGGGATGGCGACGTCGACGCCTTCCTCGTGCAGCATCTCGGCGATCTCCATCGAACGGTCGTTGAGCCGCTCGAAATTCCACGACATGTACGGGATGTCGTGCTCGACGCAGTATTTCTCCGCCCAATCCGGGGCGACCACGACATAGCGCCGGTCGAACCGGTCGAGCGCCTCGACCGCGTTGAGCGACCAGCCGAGCAGCGCTACATATCCCTTGTCCGGGTCCTTCGCGATCGGCTCGGACTGTGGCATAGACCGTTCCTCCGTTCAGCAGGTGCGACTCGCCACGGCGTGGCGGCCACAACCGTGCTGAAGCCATATACCCGAAATCCGCGGAATCAAACGGATCCACGCCGTCCGGCGAGGGTCAGCGCGCGAAAACCATTGCGCCGCAACGCTTTCCGGGACTTATCCGGACTGCCCGACACCGGCCGCCTGACCGAGCAACGCGCCAGCGGTCGCGAACGCCCCCGCCAGATCGTGTCCCATCCCCGCCACCACGTCGTCCAGCCCGCGCAACTCCGCCCGTTCCAGCAAGGTTTTCTCGTTCGTCACCCACTCTCCTCGCGCGGCCAGCACCGCGTGCCCGGCGTGCATCGCCGCCACCCCCACCGAAGCCGCGGTCTCCGCGACCCGCCCGTGCCGCACATACGCCGACTTCGCGTAGTCCAGCGTCCGCGCCGCCGAAGCACGCCAGAACTTGGGGGCGTTCTCCCGCAACAGCTCCGGATACTCCGGCCGCGGCAGTTCCCCGCGCAGCACCCGGTTCAGCGCCAGCTCCGCCACCACCAGATAGCTCGGGATCCCGGCCAGGTGGAAGGCCAGCGGCTCCCAGCGGAACCGTCCCTTCTCCGCTTCGGCCAGCTCGTGCGAGACCACGTCCAGATCACGGTAGTGCACGTCCACCGGCCGCCCCTGGACGGTCAGCCACGCGCCGCCGTTGAAGACCCCGCCACCCCATTCGCCCAGGTCCGACACCGACCCCGGCAGGCCGAGCGCGCGCAGGTCGGCCGGGTCGAACGCGCCGCGGTAGTACAGCGCGAAGTCCCAGTCGCTGTCCGGGCGGTGGGTGCCGCGCGCCCGAGAGCCGCCCAGGGCCACCGCTTCGACCCCGGGCAAACCGGACAGCAGATCGGCCACGTGCTCAGCGAACGTCGCCTCGTCGTTTTCCCGCATCCCCAGAACATGCCATGAATCCCTGCCGAGATCGCCCGTTTTTCGCCGGTTGTCCAGCCAGCCTGGGGGTTTGCATGCATCGTTGCCGCACCATCGCACTCGAATTCGCGGCAGGCCCGCGCGAGCACCTGCTCGCACCCGGCTCCGCGCCGGCGGCGCAGGAACCGGGTCCGGTCCGCATCAGCACCCGGCGTGCCAGCGGGCACGCAGCCGCCGCGTACCGTTCTCGTCGAGCACCGGCTCCCACGTCATCCGCAGCCGCCGGGGCTGCTCGAGCGGACGGCGCGGGACCGGTGCGGTCGCCTCGACGGCCGGGTCAGCCCGCCGCTGCCGGGCGCCGGTCAGGATGCTGGTCATGAGGTCCTCCCGAAGGGTGGTCGATCACGGTCGAGCTGCGACTGTGCGACGGACTCATGTCCTCACCTCCTCCGGCCGATTCCCGCTGCTCCGTTCAGCACGTCCTCGGGTCGCCGTCTCGGGAACCGAGCCGGTCGATGCCGTGCCGGCACAGGGATCCGCGTTCGTTCGCGTGCGGCGCACCCCTGCGAGTCCTTGAGAGCTTTGGCACTGCCCGGCATATCCGCGCACATCGCGCGGGAAGCCACTCGGCCTCACCCCTCAACCCGGGGAGAGGTGTCCTGACCGTGGGCGTCTCCCGACGTCGTGGGGTCAGTGGCCGGTGTCCGAACAAACGCCTCACCTCACGAGGTGCCGCCCCTCCAGTGAACGCCACCAGTCCGACAGCTGTCAAGCACTTGTACAAGTGTTTGACAGTTGTCGCGAGCTTCGAGGACCCGGGACCCCCGCGCCCGGCTATGTCCCGCGCGGACGGGTGCGCCTCCGCGCGGGAGTGCCCGCCCTTTCCGCGCCACAGCGTGCGCACCATCGACTTTCTCGCGGTTGGCGCAACGGTCGCTCCCCCGCTGCGGATCATGGGGACAAGCGGCCGGACCTGCCGGTCGCCGGCCCCGGCGCGACCGGCCTCGTCCGCACCGGCGGGGACCGGCCATGGAGAGGATGGCCGGGGCCGGGCGCGGGTGCCGGGCGGCGCGATCAGCCGCCGGTGGCCATTTGGACGATGGTGATCACGACGAGGACGACGGCGATGGCGAGGTAGCCGCGCAGGGCGAGCATGCCGGCCTTCCGCAGCGGCGAGAACACCGGACGCGGCAAGGTGTCCAGGGCTGGGGTCTGCCAGGTGTCCCGATCGGCGCGCAGCAGGGCGTGGCGTTCGGTGCGAGAGAGGGCGTCCTGGGCGTCTTCGTCGATGTCCTCGACCTGCTCGGGATCCAGTCCGCCGAGGCACCGGGCGGTGGCTGCCGCTTCTTTCCGGGCCTTGACGCGCGAGGCGAGCAAGACGGCCAGCCCGCCCAGCGCGCCGACACCGGCGCCGACGGTGAAGAAGGCGACCCACTGGGCGGAGGAGATGCCGTCGGGGAACCAGGCCGATCCCTTGGGGAACAGCGTAGAAGCGGTCATGGCCAGCGACAGCAGGACCAGCGCCCACACGATGATGCCCGCGGCGATGTTCTGCCGGACGGTGTTGACCCACGGGCCGAGAACGGCCTTGTCGTTGCACAGCAGCACCAGGAACACCGTCGCCGAGGGCAGCAGGACCCCGGCGAGGATCTGCACGCCCTGGGTGATCAGGCCGGCGTTGAAGCCGGGGATCAGCACCACCCCGGCGGAGACGGCCAGCACGACGCCGTAGCCGATGAAGAACCCGGGTGCCTGGCTGATCTTCCAGTGCAGCGAATGACGCTTCTTGAACACGTCGCCGAGCGTGTAGGTGGTGGCGAGGCCGACCGCGTTGGCGCCGATCAGCGAGGCGTCCAGCAGCAGCACCGCGAACAGGGTGCCCACGACGTGCCCGGCGTGCGGAGAGCTCGCCAGCGCGCTGGCGACGGTGCCCGCGTTGGAGTTGTCTCCCCAGTTTCCGGCGGCGCCGGTGCCGGCGAGCCCGAACGCGGTGACGGCCATGATGGCGACCGCGCCGAGGACCACGATCACGATGCCGGCCCACAAGTCGGCCTTGGAGTAGCGCATCCAGCGCGGGGTGATGCGCTTGTCGACCACATTGGACTGCTGGAAGAACAGCTGCCACGGGGCGACGGTCGTGCCGACGATGCTGACGACGAGCAGCAGCAGGTCCGAGTTGAGCCCGCCGGGCAGCTGCGGCAGGAAACCGCCGCCGATCCGGCCGAGGTCAGGACCCACCATGATCGCCAGCGGGACGAGCACCAGGTTCGCCGCGATGAGGACGAACAGGAACCGCTCCCACCGACGGAACGAGCCGCCCGCGACCACGGTGAACAGCAGCACCGCCGCGGCGGGCACGGAGAGGTAGTCCGGGATGCCGAAGTAGCGCAGCGCGTAGGTGACGCCGATGAACTCGGTGATGATCGTCAGCGTGTTAAGGAGGAACAGGTCCGCGACGCTGAACGCGCCCCAGAATTTCCCGAACCGCTGGAAGATCAGCTTGGCGTGCCCGACCCGGGCGACCGCGCCGAGCCGGACCACCATCTCCTGGTTGACATACAGCACCGGGACGAGCAGCAGCAGTGTCCACATCAGACCGGTGCCGTGCTGCTGGCCGGCCTGGGCATAGGTCTGCACCCCGCCCGCGTCGTTGTCCCCGACCATGACGACCAGGCCCGGCCCCATGATCACCAGGAAGGTCCGCAGCCGCTGCCAGAACGACCTGCGGGCGCCGTGGTCGTGCTGTTTGATCGTGCCCAGCGCACCGACGATGTCGCCCTCGTGCGCGGTGTCGGCCACCGCCGACGAGGCGGGAGCGACGGTCTTGCGTGTGGGCCGGGTCATTTTGAATGCCATGGGTCTTCCCCCAAGGTGAGAGAAGCGCGCGACGTTCGGGGAACGGGCACGCCGAATCGATACGTGGTGGTGTGCACGCCGGAACAGGGCGCGACGGAGCGACCCCGGCGCTCACGTCAGACGGGCGCGGGGCCTCAGGCTTCTCGGGTCGGCTGGGTCAGCCGCCGGCCGCGGTGCGGCGGACGGGGTGTGCGCTGGCTGACCTACTGAGTCCGGGACTCATCCCGTCACCTCCTCGCGACCGGGCACCGCAGTGCCGCTTCCCACGCCGGACACCATTGCGCGGGCACGGATCCGGCGTGAATTCCTGCCCATGCGAACTGGCCCGCACCCCCACGTAAGAGCTTCAGCACTGCACGGCGTAATCCCTTGCGGGAAGCCACTTTGGGTCACCCCTTAGTCCGAGGAGACCTGTCCTGACCCGGGGCGTCTCTCGACGTCGTAGGGTCAGTGGCCTGTTTCCGTGCAGACGCCTCACCGAACGAGGTGCCAGCCAGGGAGCAAGTAGACCCTCATCGTCACGCACTGTCAACCAGCGAACGGGTCAACGATCCCGAATTAGACGCACGCCACATCGCAGCCAGGCGGCGATCTATTCGCCGGCCGGAACAGATTTCCGTGGAATGTCCGGTGTTATGCATTCGCCGTTCGTCGCGAACTTCGCGGCGTTCCTTGCCGGAATTGGCGAACGAGGCGATTCGACGCGGCCCGTTCAGGATCTGCCGTTGGCGCGGCACGCCAGGAGCCGCCGGCGGGCATCGAGCGCAGAGCCCTCGCGTGCGGTTTGACTGACCGCACAAAGAGAAAGGGCCCTCGCTCCACCACCCCGACGGGTGGAGCGAGGGCCTCGCCCACCGGCTGGAGGGTCGGTGTTCCTCCCAAGAACACCGGCCCCTCCGGTCGATGAGCGACCTCAGGCGGTCCGCTGCCTGAGCCGAGCCGCCTCGACGGCTACGACCGGCATCGACGCTTCCCGCAGCGCCGCCCGTTCGACCGGCCGCCGGACCGTCCCGTTCGGAGTCCGCACGCAATATCGCTCCACGGATTCCATCAGCACGGCGGCGACCATCACGACCACGGGCGTAGCCAGCGCGAACCACATGGTTGCTTTGGTACCCAGCCGCGGCGAGAACCAATCGCCCTTTCCCCGGACGGGGGGCCGTTAGACTGGCGGCGTGCGCACGCGACCGACGCTGACCTGGGCCGGACCTGGCGAACCGCTGCCGCGCACGGGCACGGTCGCGGACGTGGCGGAGATCGTCGCCGGGCGGCGGGTGCTCGTGCTCAGCGGCGCGGGCCTCTCCACCGAATCCGGCATACCCGATTACCGCGGCGAAACCGGCAGTCTTCGCAAACACACGCCGATGACCTACGGCGAATTCGTCGCCAGCGAGGCGGGCCGCCAGCGGTACTGGGCGCGCAGCCACCTCGGGTGGCGCACCATCGCGCGGGCCGAGCCGAACGACGGGCACCGCGCCGTTTCCGCGCTGCGCGCAGGCGGCTGGCTCTCCGGCGTCATCACGCAGAACGTCGACGGCCTGCACCGCGCGGCCGGCACCCCCGGCGTGGTCGAACTGCACGGCAACCTCGACCGCGTCGTCTGCCTCGGCTGCCGCCGCGTCACCGCGCGCGAGGAGCTCGACGCCCGGCTGCGAGCGGCCAATCCGGATTTCGGCGGCACGGCGACGCGGATCAACCCGGACGGCGACGTCGAGCTCGCCGAGGACGTCGTCCGCACCTTCCGCACCGTGCCCTGCACGAGCTGTTCCGGCGTGCTGAAGCCGGACGTGGTGTTCTTCGGCGAGAACGTGCCGCGCGCCCGCGTGGAGCGGTGCTACCGGATGGTCGACGAGGCGTCCGCGGTGTTGGTGCTGGGATCTTCGCTCACCGTCATGTCCGGCTTGCGCTTCGTCCGGCGGGCCGCGAAATCCGGCAAACCCGTCGCGATCGTCAACCGCGGCCGGACCCGCGGCGACGAGCACGCGACCGTCCGCGCCGACCTGCCGCTCGGCCCGGCGCTCACCGAACTGCTGACGGTGCTGGAAACCTCGTTGCCGAGCCCGACGCCCGCCGGATAGGCTTCGGGCACTCCGAAGGAACGGTCCCCGGAAGCACGCCGCAGAGCGGACCGGCCAGCCTGAACGCATCCAGGCGCAGGAGCGGGCGGCAACCCTTGTTGCCGACCCGTTTTCCCGGAGGTTCTCCGATGTCCATCGGCATTGGCCTGCCCGTCAGCGACCCCGCCGCCCTGCTCGAGTGGGCGCGGCGCGCGGACGCCGGCCCGTTCAGCACGCTCGGGCTGCTCGACCGGCTCGTCTACCACAATCCCGAACCGCTCACCGCGCTCGCCGTGCTGGCCGGCGCGACCACCCGCGTCCGGCTGCAGACCGAGGTCCTGCTCGCTCCGTTGCGCGAGACCGCGCTGCTCGCCAAACAGGCCGCCACGCTCGACCGGATGAGCGGCGGCCGGTTCGTGCTCGGCCTCGGCGTCGGCGGCCGCGAGGACGACCACCACGCCGCCGGGACCCCGCTGCGCGACCGCGGCCGCCGCTTCGACCAGCAGCTCGCCGACCTGCGCCGGCTCTGGTCGGGCGAACCGCACAGCGCCGAAGCGGGTCCGATCGGCCCGGCCCCGGCCCGCGAAGGCGGCCCGGAGATCCTGATCGGCGCGTTCAAGCCCAAGGCACTGGCCCGCGTCGCCCGCTGGGGCGACGGGCTGCTCGCCGCCGCTCCCCCGTCCTGGGCCGGCGGGCTGTTCGACACCGTGCGCCGCGACTGGCAGGAGCACGGCCGCGAAGGCAAGCCGCGGCTCGTCGCGCAGGTCAACGTCGCGCTCGGCCCGGATTCCGTCGCGGACGAAGCGAAAACAGCGATGCGGGCGTACTACGCGTTCACCGGAGCGGCGGAGCACATGGTGAGCGGGATGCTCACCACCGCCGACGACATCCGGGGCGCGATCCGCGCGTACCGCGACCTCGGCGCGGACGAGGTGATGCTGTACTGCTGGGGCAGCGATCCCGGCCAGGTCGACCGGCTCGCCGACCTCTGCGGAACAGCTGACAACTCCTGAACAGCACGGGAAGTAAGCTCGCGCTCATGCAGGCGTCGACGCTTCCCGGCGGATCTTCCGCGCCCCGTCCCGGAACCGCCCTCCTCCGGGGATGACCGGCGAGCCTTCCGAGCGAGCCTCCTGGCTCGCCGCGCACCCCCGGCGAAGCTTCCTGCTGGGGGCCGGTGCGGTGCTCGCCGGTTCCGGCGCGCTCGCCGCCGCGCTCTCCCGTCCCGCGCCCCCGGTGGCGCGGGACGGGTTCGGCGCGGACTGGCTTTTCGGGCCGTTCGTTCCCGGCAGCACCGATCCGGACTTCGACGACAGCGGGATGGCGCTGGTGTCGGTGCCGCACTGCGTCGTCCCGCTGTCCTGGCAGGACTGGGATCCGACGGACTGGCAGCAGGTCTGGGTGTACCGGCAGCATTTCCTCGCGCCCGCGCAGCTGCGCCGGAACCGGGTGTTCCTGCAGTTCGACGGGGTGCTCAGCGCGGCGACCGTGTATCTCAACGGCCGCCGCGTCGCCATGCGCAGCGGCGGTTACCTCCCGCTGCGCTGCGAGGTCACCGGCCTGCTGACCGAAAAGGACAACGTGCTCGCGGTGGTCGTCGACGGCCGGTGGCAGCAGAACACCCCGCCGGATCTGCCGGAATTCCCGCACCCGACGGCCATCGACTTCTATCAGCCGGCCGGGATGTACCGCGAAGTCCGGCTGACTGGCGTGCCCCAGACCTATCTGTCCGATGTGTACGCGCAGCAGGTCGCCGTGCTGACGCCGAACCGCGAGGTGCTGCTGCACTGCACGGTGGATTCGGCGAAGGCGGTCAAAGGCCCGGTCCGGCTCACCGCCACGCTCAGCCAGCACGGCGCCGAGATCGCGACCTCCTCCACCGACCTCACCGGGCTGCCGAAGGGCAACACCCAGGCCACTGTGTCGCTGCAGGGCCTCGAATCAGTGCAGCTGTGGGACCTGGACGATCCGGCTTTGTGCGACATCCTCGTCACGCTCGCGGTCGGCGGCCGGAAAGTGCACACCTACGCGGTGCGGACCGGGCTCCGAGACGCTCAGTTCACTGTGGACGGTTTCCGGCTGAACGGGCGGCCGCTGAAACTGTTCGGCCTCAACCGGCACCAGTGGTACCCGTTCGTCGGCGGCGCGATGCCGGACCGGGTGCAGCGCCGTGACGCTCAGCTGCTGAAAGAAGAGCTGAACTGCACGATGGTGCGCTGCTCGCATTATCCGCAGGCGACGGCGTTTCTCGACGCCTGCGACGAACTCGGCATCCTGGTGTGGGAGGAACTGCCGGGCTGGGACCACGTCGGCGACACGGCATGGCAGGAGCTGGCGGTGCGCGACGTGCACGACATGATCGTGCGCGACCGCAACCATCCGTCGATCATCGTGTGGGGCACCCGGGTGAACGAGACACTCGGCCAATACGCGCTGTACGGGAGAACGGACCAGCTCGCCGCGGAACTCGACCCGATGCGGCCGTGCACCGGCGCCGTCGCGGGCGAGCGCGGCTACGTTTCGCCGCTGTACCCGGTGAAAGCGGCAGGCGGGGTGTTCTCGTTCAACGACTACAGCCGTCCGCATCCGCCAGGTTCGCCGCCTCCGCTGCGCCCGCCGCGGCGCGGGATTCCGTACCTGGTCAGCGAAGCGATCGGCACCCTGGTCGGCTCCGCGTATTTCCGCCGGACGGATTCCCTTGCCGTGCAACGGGAACAGAGCATGCTGCACGCCTGGGTGCACGACCACGCCGCGTCCGATCCGCGCTACAGCGGCCTGCTCGGCTGGTGCGGTTTCGACTATCCCTCCGGCTGGTACCACCACTATCGCGGCGTGAAATACCCCGGCGTGATGGACTTCTTCCGCATCCCCAAACTGGGCGCGGCGTTCTACCGGGCGCAGCGCGATCCGTCTCGCGGCGCGGTGATCGAACCGGCTTTCTACTGGGATTTCGGCCCGGGCTCGCCGCCGGGCGGGCCAGGCCGCGACGCGATCGTCTGGTCGAACTGCGAGGAGCTCGTGGTGACGGTCGAGGGCAAGCGTCCGGTCACCGTGCAGCCGGACCGCGCGCGATTCCCGCACCTGGCGTATCCGCCGTTCTCGGTGGACCTGCGGGTGAACGGCCGGGCGCGCCCAGAGCTGACCATCGAAGGCAAGATCGGCGGGCAAACCGTGCTGCGCAGGCGATTCAGCGCGGATCCCGCGTACGACACGATCGCGGTGACCGCCGACGACGAGCAGATCGTCGCCGACGGTGCGGACACCACCCGGGTCGCGTTGCGCTCGCTCGACCGCTACGGCGCCCCGCGGCCGCATGCCCGCGGAGTGCTGGCCGTCTCGGTGCAGGGGCCGGGCGTGCTGATCGGCGATCCCTACCTCGATTTCGGCGCGCTCGGCGGCGCGGCCGCGGTGTGGATCCGGTCGATGCGCGGCACCCCCGGCACGATCACCGTGAGCGCCACGCATCCGTTCGTCAACACCGGAACCGCCACGATCGAGTCAGTCTGACGTCACCAGACGACCGGGACCCGCGAAACCCCTCCGGTGAGCCGGTTGGCCCGCACTTCCAGCTCGTCGACGGGCACGGCCAGCCGGAGGTTCGGGAAGCGGCGGAACAGCGTCGTGAACACGATGCACAGTTCCGTGCGCGCGAGGCTCGCGCCGATGCAGAAGTGGCCGCCGTGGCCGAAGGCGAGGTGGGAGTTGGGTTTGCGGTCCGCGTCGAACTCGTGCGCGTCCGCGAACACCGACGGGTCGCGGTTGGCCGACGCGGTCGAGATCATCACCGCGTCGCCGCGCGAGATGCGGACGCCGCCGATCTCGACGTCCTCGTGCGCGTACCGGAGCAGCCCGAGCCCGCCCGGCGCGGACATCCGCAGGATCTCCTCGACGGTGCCGTGCACGCGCCCTTCCGGGTCCGCGGCCAGCGCGTCGCGGCGGGAGAGGTCGGCGAGGAGGAACAGGACGCCGAGGTCGATCCGGTTCGACGTGGTCTCGTGGCCGGCGAACAGCAGCCCGGCGGCGAGCCTGCCGAGGTCGTCGTCGGTGAACGTCGGGTCCTCGGCCTGCGCGGCGACCAGATCCGACACCACGTCCTGGCCCGGGTTGGCGCGTTTCGCGTCGGCGAGGCCGGACATGTAGGCGGTGAACTCGGTCATCGCCGCCTCGGCGTCGCCGCCGCTGTCGAGCACGCCGATGCGGTCGGACAGGGCGCGGAACTTCTCGCGGTCGTCGTACGGGACGCCGAGGAGTTCGCAGATCACCAGCACCGGCAAGGGAAACGACAGGTGCTCGTGCAGATTCGCCGGCGAGCCCGCCGCTTCCATCCCGTCGAGGCACCGGTCGGCGAGTTCCTGGATCCGGCTGCCGAGCCGGCGCATCCGGTTCGCCGAGAACGCCGGGACCAGCAGGCGGCGCAGCCGGGCGTGTTCCCGGTCCTCGGTCTCGAAATCGCCCTGCGGCCCGTTCAGCACCGCGGCGTCGGAGACCGCCGAGGCGTCCTCGGGATGCGGGTGGGAGCGGCCGAACCGGTTGTCCGCGAACACTTCCCGCGCTTGGTCGTAGGAGGTGACGAGCCAGGCGGGGTCGCCCGCCGGGGTGGTCACCGGGACGATCGGGCCTTCGCGGCGCAGGACTTCGTACAGCGGCGCGATGTCCAGGACGTTCGGCCTCGCGAACGGCAGCTGGGCGGTGGTGGGCATCGAGGTCCTCTCTAGGGTAAGCCCGCTCGCGTGCGCAACGACGCGAGCCAGTCCTGTTCGTTTTCGGCGCGGCGCTTGACCTCCGCCAGCACGAGCCGGCTCCACGGATCGGGCTGCCCCGAGCCGAGCTTGGCCAGCCGGTCCCGCTGCGCCGCGACGGCGGCTTCGCGGGCGTCCAGCACCCGCAGCCGTTCCTCCGGGGTGAGCCTGCCGAATCCCGCCAGGCGCGCCAGGAACTCGGCCGGGTCGCCCGCGAGCTCCGGCGGCAGGTCGGCGAGCAGATCGTGCAGCAGTTCCCGTCCGACGTCGGTGATCGTGTACACGTGCCGCGGCGGCCGTCCCTCCTGCGGCTCGGCGGTCCGGGTCACCGCGCCCGCTTCGGCGAATCGCCGCAGCGCCGGGTAGAGCGAGTTGTTCGACAGCGTGCGGCCGGTGGATTCCTCGATCTGCTTGCGCAGTTCGTAGCCGTGCCGCGGTCCGTTGGCGAGCTTCGAGAGGAGGAGCACGTCGATCCACACATAGGTCACAGTAACCTAGGTTCCGGTAACCCGGCAACGGCCGAACGGCGGATGCCGGACCACGATCTCCGCCCGGTTTTTGTCGGTCCCTCCCGATACGGTCGCGTTCGACCGATCCGGAGGGGGATCTCGCATGGCTGACCACGTTCGCTACGGCCTGTACCTGCCGCCTTTCGGCCCGTTCGGGGATCCGGCGGTGCTCGTCGACCTCGCGGTCCGAGCCGAAGCCGCCGGCTGGGACGGCGTGTTCCTGTGGGACCACGTCGTGCCCGCCGCGGCGCCGATCGCCGATGCGTGGACCGCGCTGGCCGCGATCGCCCAGGCGACGAGCAAGGTGTTGCTGGGGCCGATGGTCACGCCGCCGAGCCGCCGCCGTCCGTGGGTCTTGGCCCGGCAGGCCGCGACTGTCGCGCGCCTGTCCCGCGGCCGGTTGATCCTGGGCACCGGCATCGGCTCCGACGAATCGGGCGACTTCAGCCGGTTCGGAGATCCGTCCTCGCCCGCCGAGTTGTCGTCGCGGACCGACGAGGCGCTGGAGGTCGTCCGCGCGATGTGGGCCGGGAAGGCCGTGCGGCACGAGGGGTCGCACTATCGCGTGAACCTGGAATCCGCTGATCCGGAGCCGTATCCCCTTCCGGTGTGGACTGCCTGCACGACCCGGCATGAACGGGTTCTGCGCCGTGCCGCGGGCAGCGACGGGATTTTCCCGAATCCAGGTCCTCAGCCGTTGCCGCCCGAGGCGTTGGCCGGCCTGGTCGCTCAAGTCCGGCCGACGGACTGCCCGTACGACGTCGCGGTGTCCGGAAATGCGAGCCCGGCCTGGGAGGAACCGGCCGCGGTGGATCTCGCGGCGCTCGCGGAGGCGGGGATGACGTGGTGGATGGAATCGCTGATCCACTTCGATCCGCTGGATCTTTCGCTGTCGGTCGTGGACGCCGGTCCGCCTCGGATCGGGAGTTAGGCGGGCCGGTGAAGTCGCGTGCGGCAGCAGAACTCACGGTTGCCGGGCAGCCACCGCCGGGGGTGCTGTCGGATCGCGGCATAGCCGAGCCCAGTGAGGTTCCTCAGCAATGCGCCGGTTCTCGCCTCTGCCGACGGGCCCGGCGCGACGCCGAAGGGCAGCGCCGTCTCAGCCGGTGCTCCGCAGCGGCCTGGCCAGCATCGCGACGGCGAAGCCTCGGCACCGCGCTACTGAGAAACCCCAATGCGCGTGCGCTGACCTCGATGCCAAACCTGGAAGAGTTCCCGTTGGCGGCGAAAAAGATCCGGTCGGCGCACCCAGTCATCACGAGCGCGGTGCGCAACAGATCTCCGCCATCCATCAGCAAGAATTCCGAGCCGCGATCGGATTGTTCTTTGCCTCCACCGTTTCCGGCGCACGCAGCAGCACGCTTCCCAGAGTTGCCTGACCGTTCAACCACTGCCCGCCTCGCCCGCGCGTCCGGCCTCCGGAGGCGGTCGTCCCCCTTCGGCGGCTTCCCTGAGCGGCCGAGGAGAGCTACGGTAGAGGGCGGTTGAGTCTCCAGCCACCGCGATTCGTCCCGCGCGCCGGGATGCCCGGTGCACGGCCGGTCCGGCATTCCGCAGCCCTGTGCGCGGCTCAGAGAGAGTGCCGTGATGACCGCCGCGCATACTGCCCGACTGCCCGCACTGCCCTCGTCGGACCCGACGGGGATGCTCCGGCTGCGTGTCCGCCACCCCGCCCCGGGGACCGCTGTCGTCGAGGTTTCCGGAGAGGTCGACCTCGCCACCGCGCCCCGGCTGGCCGAGGTTGTCGAGGCGAGGCTGCGCAGCACCGTCAGCCTCGTGATCGTCGACCTGCGCCGGACGACCTTCCTCGGCGTCGCGGGCCTGCGCGTCCTGATCCGGCTGAAACTGCTGGCCGCCGGAGCGGACAAGGATTTCTACGTCGACCCCGGCACCGCGCCCGCGGTCCGGCGGTTGTTCTCGCTGTTCCCCCTGGACTGCATCCGGTCCGGCGCCGCCGAGGGGCTCGCCGAGATCCCGCTGCCGCGGCCCGCGCAGAAGGCTTGACCGTCCACTGAGGACACCGCAGGCCGGGCGCGAAGAGCCCCGCGGCGGCGAACTGGCGCTGAAGCGAACGGCCCGGCAGCGGTCCGCGACCGCGTAAGCCAAACCGGCGGACCGGGCGTGCCCGTCACCCGCGCGAGCGCAGCCCGAGCGCGAACCGAGCGAGGCTCATCCCGGCATCAAGCGTCCGGGTCGCGGAAATCCTCCGGGCTCACGTCGTCCAGCAGGTCCCGGAAGCGGCGGATCTCGTCCTCGGTGGCCTCCGCCGGTTCGTCCAGGTCGGCAGCCGCGTCGAGCGCCGAGCCGAGGGCGGTTTCGTCGCCCGCCGCCACCGTCACGTCGACCGCCGCCTCGTCCAGCACCGCCTCCGCGACTTCCAGCGGAGCGTGGGTCCGCAGGCCGATCGCGATCGCGTCGCTCGGACGGGCCGAGACTCGCACGCCGCCGGACAGGACGAGGTCCGCGTGGAAGATGCTGTCCAGCAACTGGGTGATTTCCACCCGTTCCACGCGCTGGCCCAGCGCCGCCATCACCTCGATGATCAGTTCGACCGTCCCCGGCCGCGCCGACACGACGTGTTCCTGCGCGGCGGCCAGTTCCTGCGCTTCCGGCGCGCCGATGGTGATGGCGAGCCACCGGCGCGAGCCGGATTCCTCGCGCAGCAGCACGACCGGCGCCGACTCCTGCGCCACCACGGCCAGCCCCTGCACCCGCACCTGCACCATGGGGGTCACCCCGCTTCCGAAAAGGTTCTCCCTGCTGACTACCCAACCGCCGCCGGTTTGTCACGCGAAATCGCCGTCCGCATCACGCCGGATTCACTCCGGACGGCGCCGCGAACCAGCGGATACCGGCCGCAAACGTGCCGCTGCGCACACCGCCGGAATCCCGGCCGGAGGTGTCGATCGGGCCTCGCCTGGGTATGCGGGAGCCATGAACGACGAGGGACCCGGCGGCCGCGCCAGCGGCGGCATGCCAGCCGTGGACCGTTTGCTCGACGAGGTGATCGAGCTGCGGCTTCCGGCGGAGACCTACCAGATCCCGCTTGTCCGCATGCTCGCGCAGGCTGTCGCCGCGCGGGCCGATTACGGGCTCGACGCGATCGCCGACGCCAAAATGGCCGTCGACGAGGCGTGCGCCCAGGTCGTCTCCACGGCCGCCCCGGGGGCGGCGATGACCTGCCAGTTCACCGTTTCGCCCGACGGGATCCGGTTCAGCGTCCGGACCCGCACCCGGCAGCCGGAGCCGCCGAGCGAGCGAAGTTTCGGATGGCACGTGCTGACCACGCTGGCCGCGAACGTGTCGGCGCGCTGCGTGCCGGACCCCGCGGAGGACGGCTACGCGCTGACCCTCGACCTCGACCTGCATCGGGAGGCGAGCGGGTGAACCAGCAGCCCGTCACCCGCCACCGGGACGAATACGCGCACACCGCGCCGCTGTTCGAGGAGCTCGCCGCCCTGCCCGCCGACGACGAGCGGCGGCCGCGCCTGCGCGAACAGCTCGTCACCGAATTCCTGCCGGTCGCCGAGCACATCGCGACCCGGTTCACCGGACGCGGCGAACCCCGCGAGGACCTGGTCCAGGTCGCCCGGATCGGCCTGATCAACGCGATCGACCGGTTCACCCCCGACCGCGGCCCGGACTTTCTGTCCTTCGCCGTGCCGACGATCATGGGCGAGATCCGCCGCTACTTCCGCGACACGGGCTGGTCGGTCCGCGTCCCGCGGCGGCTCAAGGAACTGCATCTCGCGCTGAGCCGCGGTTCGGCGACCCTGTCGCAGTCGCTCGGCCGCGCGCCGACGCCCACCGAGCTCGCCGAGCACCTCGGCCTCGAACTCTCCGAGGTGCACGAAGGGCTGGTCGCGGGCCACGCGTACCAGACGTTGTCGGTGGACAAGCCGGTCCACGACGACGCCGAGCCGCTGCTGCTCGCCGACACGCTCGGCAGCGACGACCCGGAGATCGAGCACATCGAGAACCACGAGGCCCTGCAGCCGCTGCTGCGCGAACTGCCCAAACGGGAGCGCGCGATCCTGGTGATGCGGTTCTTCGGCGGCCTCACCCAGACGCAGATCGCCGAGCAGGTCGGGATTTCCCAGATGCACGTGTCCCGGCTGCTGTCGCAGACCCTCGAGCAGCTGCGCGACAAACTCACCGGCGACCCCTGAGCACGCCCGCGACGGGGGTCGCCCGACCGGGCCTGACCCCGTTGTCGCACCCCCGCGGATCTGCGACGATTCGGGCCCGTCCATCAGCTGAGGAGGGCCCGATGGCCTCGAAACTCAACCCGTACATCAGCTTCGCGGGCAACGCGCGGGAAGCGATGGAGTACTACCACGACCTGTTCGGCGGGAACCTCGCGCTGAACACCTACGGGGAGTCCGGCGCACCCGCGGAAGGGGGCAACGCGGACCAGATCATGCACGCGATGCTGGAGGGCGACCACGGGTTCACGCTCATGGCCTCCGACGTGCCGCCCGGCATGGAGCACAACCCGGGCACGAACATCTCGATCAGTCTCAGCGGCGACGACGGCGACCTGCTCCGCCGCTGCTGGGAAAAGCTGTCTGACGGCGGAACCGTGGCGGTTCCGCTGGAAAAGCAGATGTGGGGCGACGAATTCGGCGCCTGCACCGACCGGTTCGGCATCTCCTGGATGGTCAACATCGGCCAGCCCGGCTGAGCCGTTCCGGCGGCTGTCCACCTCCGCCTCGGCCTGCTCCCGGCCGGGTGGAGGCAGCCGTGCGACGAAAGGTCGAGCGGCCCGGCGTCGAACGCGATGCCGCCCGCGGCGGAGAGGACCACGTTCGCATCGCGTCGCGGTGTTCGCTGCGGCGGTGGTGGCGGTCCGTCCACGCCACCCGTGATATCCCGATGGAGGCGGGCGGCCCGGGCCGCCCGCCTCCATCGGGACCGGCCAGCACGATCGCCCCCCGTCCGTCAACGACCAGTTGACAGGCGGGGGGGAGGATTCGGACTCACGCTGGACGGGTTTTGAATTCGACGCCGCCTCCTGACTGTCCATTCAGGACGCTTTGCCGCCGAGAAGCTTCTGCAGCGCCGCGCCGTCGGGTGTTCCCAGCCCGGTGCACGCGTCCCATCCCGCCGCGGCCGAGTACGCGCCGTTGCTGCCTTCGGTGACGTCGCGGAATCCCGGCTGTGCCTTGCCCGCGCCGACCCCGGCGTACAGCTTGCTGTGCACCAGCCCGAATCCGCGCCCGGCCGACTGCGCCAGCCTGGCCAGCAACGCCGACCACAGCGGCGAAACCGCGCTCGTGCCGCCGACGACGATCTGCTGTCCGTCGACCAGAACCTGGTACCCCGTCGCCGGATCCGCGTTCCCCGCCACGTCGGGCACGCCTCGGCCGGGCTTTCCGTCCCCCGCCCGCGTCGGCACGCCCGCGGACTTCTGGTAGTCCGGCACCGGGAACGCGTCGCTCACCCCGCCGCCGGTCGCCCCGCCGCCGGCGGTGTTCCAGACTGTTTCGGAGTTCACTGTGGACGGTGGGGTGCCGTCGAGCTTGGTGCCGCCGCAGGCGAGCGCGTGCGGGCTCGACGCGGGGAAATCGACGTGCTGCGCCCCGTCGGTTTGCCCGTCGGCGCTGCCGTTGTCGCCGGACGCGCAGCACACCGTCACGCCGAGCGCGGCGGCGTCGGCGAACGCCTGGTCCATCGCGCTGCGGGCCTGCGGCGTCCACTGGTCCTCGGACTGGCCCCAGCTGATGCTGACCGCGACCGGGGTCGGCGACGCGTGCACCGCGGTGCTCACCGCGTCCAGGAAACCCTGGTCGGTGTTCGGCGCGAAGTACACGATTTGCGCGGCCCCGGGCGCGAGCGCGCCGATCACCTCGATGTCCAGCGCCACTTCCCCGTCCGCGGAATTCGGGTCGCCGGTCGGCGCGTTCTTGCCGCCGTCGACCCCGGCCGCGGTCACCTTCGGTTCGGTGATCTTCAAGCCGGAGAAGTACTTCGTGAGGTCCTCCGGCTTGTAGCCGCCGCCGAGTTCGATCACCGCGACGGTCTGCCCGGTGCCGTCGGTGCCGGCCGGGAACCCGTACAACTGCCCGACCTGATCCGGTGTGTACCCCTTCGCGGCGGCTTTCTTGTGCCGCCGGAACATCGCCCGCGCCTGCGGTCGTTCGTCGAGGCCGAGGACGGCGACCACGACGTCCCCGAGCTCAGCGGGCACCTGGAGTTCCCCGCTGCGCGCGGCGAATTCGCCGGTCTCGCCGTAGCGGACGCGGTTCAGTTCGGTCTTGAACGCGGCCGTCATCGCCCGCGCCGGGCCCCGGACCGAAACGCGGCGCGAGCCCGCGTGCGCGTCGGTGACGGTGAGCCCGGCGTCGGTGAGGACAGTGCGCACCAGGTCGAGATCGTCGGCGGACGCCCCGTAGCGGTCGGCGAATTCCTCGGGGGCGAGCGGCTCGCTCAGCGCGGCCACGTCCAGCTCGGCACGCCGCCGCAGCACGACGGTCGCGGTGACGGTGGCGTCCGCGTCGAGCGGGCCGAGCACCTCGGCCTCGGCGAGCGCGGGACGCAGACTTCCGGATAGGGGTACCCACTGTGAGTCTGTCATCACTCCATGGTCGTCCCCTGGAGACCGGAACACCACCGTCGTATCCCCCGTCCGGAGGCAGAACCTGTCCAGTTTTCTGTCGACCCGATGACCGGGATCGCGGCTGCCGCGCCGCGCGGAGGCGCGCACAGTGTCTCCATGAAACGGATCCTGACTCTGGGCACGGCCGCCGTGCTCGCGCTGGGCGCGGTCACCGCGTCGGGCAGCGCCGAGGGCGATCTGGCCGCGCACGGCTGGGTCGGCACGTGGGCGGCGTCGCCCGCGGCCGCGGTGGCGAACACGCCGCAGGGGTATCCGAACTACTCGATCCGCAATGTCGTGCACACCAGCGCCGGCGGAAATCAAGCCAGGGCAAGGCTTTCCAACACCTTCGGCACCGCGCCGCTCACCCTCGGCCACGTGACGCTGGCCGTCGCCGCGGACGGCCCGCGCGCGGCGAGCGGCACGATGCGCACGCTGACGTTCGGCGGACAGTCCACTGTGGTCGTTCCGCCGGGCGCCGAGGTGCTGAGCGACCCGGCGTGGCTGCGCGTTCCGGCGGACGCCGACCTCCTCGTGACCACCTACGTGCCGACGCCGTCCGGACCGGTGACCTACCATCCGCTCGCCCAGCAGACGTCGTACTTCACTCGCGCCGGTGATTTCGCGGGCGAGGAATCCGGCGCGTCGTTCACCGAGCAAACCGCGGTGTGGCACTACGTCAGCGAAGTCGACGTACGCGGGCCAGCACGAGGCATCGTCGTGACGCTCGGCGATTCGATCACCGACGGCGCACACTCCACTCCCGGCGCCAACCGGCGCTGGCCGGACCGGCTGAGCGACCGGCTGCACGGGCAGCTCGGCGTGCTCAACGCCGGGATCAGCGGCAACCGGCTGCTGCTCGACGGAGGCACCGCCGGCCGCAACGCGCTCGCCCGGCTCGCCGACGACGTGCTGACCAGCGGCGATGTCCGCACGCTGATCGTGCTGGAAGGCATCAACGACATCCAGCAGAACCCGCACCAGACCGACCCGGCGATGATCGTCTCCGCGCTGCGCCAGATCGTCGCGCAGGCCAAGGCACAAGGCATCCGGGTCATCGGCGGCACGCTGACGCCGTTCAAGGGCTGGAAGGTCTACGACCCGACGCTGGAGAAAACCCGCCAGGCGGTGAACTCCTTCATCCGGACCAGCGGGATCTACGACGGTGTCGTCGACTTCGACGCCGCCGTGCGCGATCCCGCCGACCCGCTCGCGATGCTCCCCGCCTACGACTCCGGCGACCACCTGCACCCGAACGACGCCGGATACCAGCGGATGGCCGACGCGGTGCCGCTCACTCTGCTGTGACCGGCACGAGCGGCTTGCGCGGGAACGCCAGCACGGCAAGGAGACTGAGCACGCCGACCCCCACCATGTACAGCGAGACGGACAACGAGGTCCCGGTCGAACTCTGCAGCGAGGCCGCGATCAGCGGGGCGAACCCGCCGCCCAGCACCGCGCCCACGGCGTAGGCGAACGACGATCCGCTGTAGCGGAACCGGGATTCGAACAGCTCCGAGAACAGCGCCGACTGCGGGCCGTACGTCGCGCCGAGGCCGATGTTCAGCACCACCACGGCGACGATCAGCAGCCACGGCTGTGCGGTGTCCACGAGCAGGAAGAACGGGATCGACCACACGACCAGCAGCATGGATCCCGCGAGATAGACCGGTTTCCGCCCGACCGAGTCCGACCAGATCGCCGCCGCGACGATGCTCGCGAGCCACACGACGCTGCCGACGATCACCACGACCAGCATCGTCGTGCTCGACAGCTTCAGCACCGAAGTGCCGTACGACAGCAGGTAAGCGAAGAAGATGTAGCCCAGCGCGGTGTTCGCGATGAAGCTGACCGCCGCGGCGAGCACCTGCTTCGGCCGCGCGCGCAGCACCTCCACGATCGGCAGCCGGCTGCGCGCGCCGGTGCTGCGCAGCTTCGCGAACACCGGGCTTTCCTCCACGCGCAACCGGATCACCAGCCCGACCCCCACCAGCACCAGGCTGACCAGGAACGGGATCCGCCAGCCCCACGACCGGAACTCGTCCGGCGACAGCGAACTGTTCACCAGGAAGAACACCAGCTGGGCGAGAATGAGCCCGGCCGGGACGCCGATCTGCGAGAACGATCCGTACCGGCCGCGTTTGCCTTCCGGCGCGTGCTCGACCGCCATCAGCGCCGCGCCGCCCCACTCGCCGCCCGCCGAAATCCCTTGCAGCACGCGGAGAACGACGAGCAGCACCGGGGCGATCACACCGGCCTGGCGGAAAGTCGGCAGCGCGCCGACGCCCGCGGTCGCGAGCCCCATCAGCACCAGGGAGGCGACCAGCATCGCCTTGCGCCCCACGCGGTCGCCGAAGTGGCCCCACACGATCCCGCCCAGCGGCCGCGCGACGAACCCGACGCCGAGCGTCGCGAACGCGGCGAGCGTGCCGGACGCCGGGGAGAGCGAAGGGAAGAAGAGCTTGTTGAAGACCAAGGCGGTCGCCGTGCTGTAGGCGAAGTAGTCGTACCACTCGATCGTCGTCCCGACCGCGCTGGCGAGCGCCACCCGCCGGATCCGCCCCGCCGTGTTCACTTCCTGCTCAAGCACCACTGCCGAGCCCCCTTCTCGTTCAGGCGCGTCATCTTGGCACGGCCACTCCCCTCCGGTCGACCACCGGAAGGCGGGTGCTTTGCCCGCCCTGCCGCAGGTCGGCGGTCTGCCCGGCGGCGGCGCCTGTCGCCGCGAAACTCGGTTCCCGCCGCGCCCGAGGGTGTGCGAGGGTCGGCCGGTGCCCGATTCCTCCCTTGCGCTGCTCCGCTGGCAGTTCGACCTGACGTGGTCGCTGTTCGACTACCACCTGGAGCAGCTCGAGCCCGACGATTTCCGCCGGGAGCCCGCCGCGCTGTGCTGGACGATGCACCGGGCCGAAGACGGAACGTGGACGCCGGACTGGGCCGAGCGCGAGCCCGATCCCGTTCCGGTGCCGACTATCGCCTGGCTGAGCTGGCACCTCGGCTGGTGGTGGAGCGTCGCCCTCGACCAGGTTCGCGGTCGGGAACCGCGGGAACGGAACGACATCGCCTGGCCGGGCCCCGGCGAGCCGGCCGTCGCGTGGCTCCGCGGCCTGCGCGCGGACTGGCTCGCCGCACTGGACCGGCTCACCGACGCCGACCTGGCTTCCGCCGTTCCGTTCCGGTCCGAAGACGACCCCCGGCGCACCCTCGGACACCTGATCGCCTGGGCGAACGCGGAGCTGATGAAGAACGTCGCGGAGATCGGCCAGCTCCGCCTCCAGCGAGCCGCGCGCTGAGGAAACGGCTAGCCCGCCTTGGCGATCAACTCGTCCGCGACCCACCGCGCGGCCCCGGCCGGATACGGCGCAGGAAGGCCGAGCACGACGTGGCTGAACCCGCCTTCGAGCGCCTGCCCGATCGCCGTCCGGGTGAGAGCGGGCTGGTCGTAGGACACCGGCAGATGGATCGAGCGCGTGATCTCCGCCGGGTCGCGGCCGATTTCCGCGCAGTACTCGTCCAGCATCGCGCTGCGCTCGACGACGTCCGCGATGTCCCCGCCGGGGATGTTCCAGACGTCGGCGTGCTCGGCGACCACGCGCAGCGTCGCGCGGGCCCGGCCGCCGATCACGAACGGCGGATGCGGGCGCTGCACCGGCTTCGGGTTGCCGAACGCACCGGTGAGCTGGATGTGCTCGCCGGCGAAATCGAACGGCTTGTCCTCGGTCCACAGCTTCCGGATCACCGTGCACGCTTCGGCGAACCGGCCGACCGCGTCGGCGGTCTCCAGATACGGCAGGCCGTGCGCCTCGTACTCCCGGCGGGCGATCGGGTGGCTTGGCCGGGAGCCGACGCCGATGCCGAAGTCGAGCCGTCCGCCGGACACGACGTCGACGGTCGCGGCGATCTTCGCCAGCATCGCCGGCGGGCGGAACCGGTTGCTGGTCACCAGAAGCCCCAGCCGGAGCCGTTCGGTCTGCGCGGCCATCGCCGCAAGCAGCGTCCAGCCTTCGAAAATCGGCCCGTCCAGTTCTCCGGCGATGGGCAGGAGATGGTCGAACAGCCAAGCGTGCTCGATGGCGGGGACGGTGTCCGCCTCGCGCCAGACCTCCCGCAGCGAGGCGTACGTAGTCTGCATCGGCGCGGTCATGATGCCGAACCGAGGTCTCTCGGTCATCGGGGGAAGTCCTCTCACTCGTGGGATTCGACGCGGCCGAGCGGGCTGTCGGGGATCCCCGCCCAGCTGTCGTCGCCAGGGATGAGCGCGCTGCGGAGATACGCCGTGGTCAGCCGCTGCTGAAGGGCCACACGTTCGGGGCTTTCGTCGGTGGTCTCCGTGACGCCGTAGCCGGTGATGCCGCCGAGCGAATGCTCCGCGCCGAAGAGCGTCAGCAGGCTCTTCTCCCCCGGGCTGAGCCGGTACGCGTCGGTGAACCAGTCCGGGCCGCGCACCGACAGGGCCGAATCGTCCTGGTCCCCGGCGATGAAGAGCGCGGGTGCCTTCAGGCCGTCGAAATTCGGGCTCATGAACGGGAAATGCTCGGCAGCGAACGGCGACAGGTCCGCGCCGCCGATGCCGGTGAGGGCGAACAGAACCCCGGCGGACACTCGCGAATCGGTCAGATCCTCGCCGAGGCTGCCGTCCGCCTCGACGACGCGCGCGCCCAGCAGCATGCTCGCCGACTGCGCACCCCAGGAGTGCCCGGCGACGGCGATCCGGCTGTGGTCGACGCGCCCGCTCAGCCCGGGCAGAGCCGCTTCGGCGGTGTCGAGCTGGTCGATGACGTGCCGGAGGTCCTCGACCCGCAAGCGCCAGATGTTCGGCGTGCGCGGGTCTTCCGCGGGCAGTGCGCGGGTCCGCGAATCGAGGTGAGTCGGTTGCACGACAACGAATCCGTGCGCGGCCCAGTAGTCGACGAGCGGGGCGTAACCGTCCAGGGAAGAGCTGAAACCGTGGGAGAAAACGATCACCGGGAGGTCCTGTCCGGTGGCCGGGGCGGACACGCGCACCGGCAGGTCCTCGCCGCGGCCCGGCGCGTCGAGCCGCACCGGTTTCACCGAGACGACCGGAGCCGCGGGCTGTACTGCGGACATGGGGAATACCTTCTTTCGCCGTCCGGGCAGGAGGGTGTGGTGGCCGACGGCCCGGTCTGGCATCATGAGCAAACGGAACGTTGCTCCGGTAACTATACGGAACATGGTTCCGCTTGTCTACCGGCGGCACGCGGAGGGAGTGGCACGTGGGTGAGAACGCGGGGGCCCGCACGAAACGGGCGGACGCCCGGCGCAACGAGAAAACGCTGCTCGACGCGGCGGCGGCGGTGTTCGTCGCGTCCGGAGTGGACGCGCCGGTGCGCGACATCGCGGCCAAGGCCGGCGTCGGCGTCGGCACGATCTACCGGCACTTCCCCACCCGCGCGGACCTGATCATCGCGGTGTACCGGCACCAGGTCGAAGCGTGCGCCGACGCGGGACCGAAACTGCTCGCGGAGAACGAGTCCCCGCACGCCGCGCTCGCGCAGTGGATCGACCTGTTCGTCGACTTCCTCGTCACGAAACACGGGCTGGCCGGGATCATGCAGTCCGACCACAGCGGGTTCGAGGCGCTGCACGGGTACTTCCTCACCCGGCTCGTCCCGGTGTGCACCGAACTGCTCGACGCCGCCGAGAAGGCCGGGGAAATCCACACCGACCTGGAGGCCATCCACCTGATGCGCGGCGTCGGAAACCTGTGCATCGGCGCGGAAGCCGACGACAGTTACGACGCGCGCCGGCTGGCCGCGCTGCTGATCACCGGGCTGCGGCAGACCGGCTGAGTTCTCGGACGGGTCTCCGTGAGCGCGCGGCGGTCAGCCCGTCACCGCTCCGGAACCTCGACCTCGTCCGGACGCCGTTCCGGCCGCAACCCCCGCCACGCCGTATGCCGCAGGCGCCCGTCCCCCGGGGTCAGGCGGCGGTACACGACCTCGCCGACCACCTTCGGGTCCAGCCAATGCGCGCCGCGCGCCCGGTCCCGCGGCACCGGCTCGGCGAACGGGCTTGTCTTGCGCTCCAAGGGAACGAGCTGCGCCTGAAGGTCTTTGAGCATCGCGTCAGTGAAGCCGGTGCCGACGTCGCCGAGGTACCGCAGCTCCCCCGACTCCGGGTCGTGCGCGCCGAGCAGCAGCGCGCCGATCGTGCCCTCGCGCCGGCCCTGGCCCGCGCGCCAGCCTCCGAGCACCACCTCGGTCGTCTGCACGAGCGGATGCTTGAGCCATTCCGGACTGCGCCGTCCCGGGTGATACCGCGACGTGCGGGCCTTCACCATCAAGCCTTCGAGCATCATTTTCCGCGCGACGTCCAGCAGACCGGCCGGGGTCAGCCCGTCTTCGGCGAGGTCGCCGTGCCGGTACCAGGGCGTGATCGCGACCAGTTTCCGGTCCGGCGGTTCGATCTCGGCGAGCATCTCGCGGCGTTCCTCGTACGGCGCGTCGAGCAGGCTTTCCCCGCCCAGGCTCAGGAGGTCGAAAGCGAAGTACGCGACCGCTTTCCAGGTGCGGTTCTGCAGGAGCCCGAAGTCGGGGCGGCCGTGCTCGTCCAGGGCGACGATCTCGCCGTCCAGTACCGCCGGGCGTCCCCCGAGCGCGTCGCCGAGCGCGCCGGACAGCTGCGGGAACCTGGTGGTGAAGTCGTTGTCGTTGCGGCTGGTCAGCAACGTGCTCCCGTCGGGTGCGACGCGCATGGTCGCCCGGTAACCGTCCCATTTGAACTCGTAGGCGTACGCCGGGGAGTCGCGCAGCTTGCCGCCGTCGGGCGACGCCAGCATCGGCTCGATCGCGGGCGGCATGCCACCGGCCAGTTCGGACATTCGGGCACCTCCGCGCACCACCGTAAGCCGAACTTGCCGGATCCGCCGCCGTAAGATGGCCCGGTCCACGATGGAGGGGGCCAGGGCCGGTGCCGAGCACGGATTTCGATCGCATCATCCGCAAGCTGCGCGACGTCGAACGCGGCAGCGGCCGCGACTACACGTCGTTCAGCGTGCGCGGCAAGCGCTTCGGCTACCACTGGCCGCGCACGGACACGGTCGGGCTCAAGCAGACGATCGCGGAACAGCAGGCGCTCGTCGCGGAACGGCCGGACGTTTTCGAGGAGCAGTTCACGTCCGGCGGGTTCGGCTGGGTGGTGGTGCGGCTGGGCGGCATCGAGGCCGACGAACTGGCCGAACTCGTCTACGAGGCGTGGCGGCTGTCGGCCCCGGAGGACCTGGCGGCCGAGGTTCCGCTGCCGCGGCTCTGAAAATCCGGCACCGCGCAACGGCCCGGCGGACTTCTTCGTGTTCTGGCGGTCTCGCGGCGGTCGGTGCAAGTGCTGGCGGGGCTCGTCGTGGGGTGGTTCTGCGGTACCAGCGGGCTTTCCCCAGAGGGACCGGCGAAGCGGCCCTGCCTGCGCCCTACCCGGCCGAGTGGGGCGCGGCTTGGTCCGCGGGGCGCGGCTGGCGCTGATCTGCCTGCGCTGTCTGGCCTGCTGCGAACAGACCCGGCACCCTGAGTCCACATCGGACTGTCCACAAACGACGGTGCGCCCCGGCCGCGAAGCCGGGGCGCACCGCCCGAGTCACCAGGGGTTGTTGTCCTGCTCGTCCGGGTCGATGCCGCCCGGGCGGCGGCCCTGCGGCGGCGAAGCCGGTCCGCCCGGAGCGGGCGGCGAAGCGGGCGGACGGGCCGCGCCTCCCGCCGGGGGCGGCGTCGCGGCGGGCGGCTCCGGTTCGGCGTCCGGGCCGTCCTGCTGGTCGGCCGGGTCCGGGTCGGGGTCCGGGAACCGGTTGCGGAGCGAATCGAGCATGACGGCGCGGGTGTCCGGGTCCTCGTCGCCGAGGCTGCGGCCCATGACCTCGGCCACCCGGTCGGTGATGCCCGACTGCGCCTTGCGCATGGTCTCGAGCACCATCCTGGAGAGCTCCTCCGGCGGGATGGTGCGCGTGCGGGAACTGAACACCAGGTCCGACACGACCCCGTCGGCCCCGACGGTGACCTTGACGGTCCCGTCCGGGCTCGTCGCGGTCAGCCGCAGCCGCTCGGTTTCCTGCTGGGCCGCCGCGTAGCGCTCCGCCTTGCGGGCGAACCCGGCCGCCCATTCGTCCATTCGCCGGATTGCGTCGTCGGGGTCCCTGATCAGGTCGCCCAGCCCACCCGCGCTGGTCATGCTGTTCGTTCTCCTCGAATCCCGTCGCCCGCGCCGCTGCGGGCGGGTCGTGTCCTCGCCGCGACCGGCACCGTCATTCCCTCGACGGTACCCGCCCGCCGCCGCGCCGCGAGGGCGCCACCGCCTCGCTACGTCTCGTCCGGCGAAGCGTCCCGGTTCACCCGCAACGAGGCGTCGACCCGTTCCTTCGGCTGCACCGGCTCAGCCCCGCCGACCCGGAAGCGCTCCTTGAGCTCCGCGCCGTTCTCGTCGCTGAGCGGCCCTTCGGTCGCCACCTTCCTGAACGGCTTCGACTGGCCCTCGTCGCCCTCCTGGTAGGACTTCGCGGCGGTCCGCACGTTGTCGGCAGTCGCCTGGACGCCCTCGATCGCCCCGCTGATCGCTTCCTTGGCCTTCTCGCCGGTCGGGTTGATGATCGGCGGGAGGAACGCGCACAGCACCCCGTACGCGTCGTCGGACATCGCGTAGTTCGCCGCCTGCGCCGCGGTGTTCAGCCGGTCCACCAGGCCGTCCAGGTGGCTCGCGTGCGCCACGAGGTCGTCGGGTTCCACGCGGAACCCCTGTGCGCCTCCGCTCATCGCCGCCTCACTTCCAGTCCTTGTTCTTCCAGTCGCCGATCACCGGCGGGGCGACGACCTCGTCCGGCGCGAAGAACGACGGATCGTCCGACTCGACGAAGCTCGCGACCTTGTGTTCCTTGTCCTCCGGGCCTTTGCCGCCCTTGCCGCCGCCCATGGCTCCCATGCCGGGTGCGCCCGCGGCGCCCTTGCCGCCCGCCGCGCCCGAACCGGGACCGCCGCGCCCGGCGACGCCTTCCTCGGCCGGGCCGGAGCCGCCCGCACCGCTGAACGCTCCCCCGCCGCCCTTGGCGCCGCCGCCGCCCGCGCCGCCGCCGAGCCTGCTGCTGATGCTCTCGCCGTTGACGCCGCCGACCTTGCCGATGCCGCCGAGCTTCTCGCCGCTCGGTCCGGTGCCGCCCGGGAACAGCGGTTTGCCGTCCGGGCCGATCTTGCCGGGGTTGAACGGTTTCGGCTCGTACGGCTTGATCCCGCCGGGGCCTTCGAGGGACGGGGGCTTGAACGGCTGCGGCTTGTACGAGTTCGGCTTGTACGGGTCCCCGTCCTTGAACGTCGGCGGGGTGAACGCCGGCGGCGTGAAGTTCGTGCCGCCCGGGTTGCCGCCGCCCGGGATCGGCGGGATGTTCGGCGGGGTGAAGTTCGTGCCGCCGGGATTCCCGCCGCCCGGGATCGGCGGGATGCTCGGCGGGGTGAAGCCCTGCGCCCTCGTCGAATCGGGGTCGGTGTTCGTGGCCGGGATGGGCGGGAGCGAACCGCCGGGGCCTCCGCCGCCCGGACCGCCGCCGTAGCCGCCTTCGGGAATCTTCAGCGACGCCGGGTCGAACCGGCCGCCGGGCTGCTGCCCGCCGGGACCGCCGGTGACACCGTCCGGCCCGCCGCCGTAGGCACCAGGACCGCCGCTCGGCGCCTGCGGCTTGCCGTCCGGGCCGAGCGGCCGTCCGTCGGGACCGATCGGCTGCCCGTCCGGGCCCACCGTCGTCCCCGGCGGGCCGATCGGCTTGCCGTCGGGTCCCAGCGGACGGCCGTCCGGGCCGATGAGCTGGCCGTTCGGTCCGACCGTCGTCCCCGGCGGGCCGATCGGCTTGCCGTCGGGGCCGAGCGGACGGCCGTCCGGTCCGGTCGTCTGCCCGCCGGGCGCGCCCGCGCCGCCGCCCGCCGGGCTTCCCTGGAGCATCGGCGAGAGCCGGGCCGTCTCGGCGGGCAGCTTCGGCGGTTCGGCGAACCGCGGCGTGGCCACCGCGCCGGCGATCGTCTGGTCGTACCGCGTCATGATCTGCGCGGCCTGCTCCCGGGCGGCCTGCTGGTCGTTGTAGGTCTTCATGTCCGCGGCGTAAGCCACGGCGTACACGGCCGGGTCCTTGATCGTCATCAGGACTTTGTTCGCCTCCTGCGGCGAAAACTTCACCGGCGGGTTGGCGTTCATCGCCTTCTGCGTCTCGTTGAGCGCCTGCGAGTGGACCTCCTGCTGGCGCCCGGTGAGCGTCGCCCCCTGCGCGGTGGTGCCCAGCCACTTGCCGACGTTGGCGAGGTGCACGCGCGCCGCGTCGCCGCCGGCGCCCTTCCAGTTCGAGGTGCTCGCGTTGATCGCGTCGCCGAGGTTCTTCTGGTGCGCCGCCAGCTCGTTGCCGATGCGCACCCATTCCTCCGACGACTCGGCGACCGCGGCCGGGTCCGCGTCCGAGGTGATGACGTCGACCATCTGCTCGTGCGTCGCGTTCTTCCAGTCGGTGTGCGGGGCCGCGCCCGGGTCGCGCATCTCCAGGTCCTTGCCCAGCTGCTGCTTCGACTCGGTCAGGTTCCGCTCGTACATCTTCTGGATCAGCTCGTCGCGCAGCTTCCCCTGGACCTTCGGGAACAGCCAGCCGTTGAACATGAGGTCGACCTTGTTCGTCGCGTCCTCGCGCAGCTGGTCGCCCGAGGCCACGTCGTCCGGGCGCACCGGCCCGATGAAGTACTTCGACGACGGGTCCAGCGTCGGGTTGTAGAGCCCGCTGTGCGGGTCGTAGTCCGTCGAGCTCGGATCGGAGACGGACTCGGCGGTCGGTTGCTTCTTGTCGGCCACTGGTCTCCCCTTCAGCCCTGGTCGCCGGCGGTGCGGTGGATGCGCTCGAAGGTCTCCCGCGAGCTGTGCTCCCGCTCCTTGTAGTTCTTCTTCGCGAGCTTGATCGCCTCGACGTAGGTCGGGAATTCGTCGCGCGCCGCCTGCAGCTGGGTGAGCAGGCCCTGCGCGTCGCGCGCGGTCTCGGCCATGTG
This sequence comes from Amycolatopsis echigonensis, assembly GCF_002846615.1. Taxonomy (NCBI): domain Bacteria; kingdom Bacillati; phylum Actinomycetota; class Actinomycetes; order Pseudonocardiales; family Pseudonocardiaceae; genus Amycolatopsis; species Amycolatopsis echigonensis. The sequence goes on from NZ_PJMY01000003.1 coordinate 8,152,863, forward strand.
CCTGCTGACGAACTGCCCGGCCGGGCTCTTCGACATCGCCGGGACCTCGCCGACCTTCTGCAACGCGTTCCAGCGCGCCTGCAGGGCGTCGACCACGCCTTCGAGCGCGGCGATCATCTTGTCGCCGGTGCTGTCGTCCACCGCGAACGATCCGCGCTCGGCCAGCGTCTTCAGCTGGCGCGCGGGCAGCAGGTCCCTCGTGGCGGCCACGGGGGCCAGCCTCGCCTGCATCGCCATCGGTGCCTCGTCGGTCATCGGGACCTCGTTCTCCTCGTGAACTGTGGCCGGGTCGGGGGACATGCTCAGTAGACTTCGGACACCGCCTGCCGCACGGCCCGGACGAGATCGCGGTGCCCGGCAGGCAGGTACTCGGCGGTCAGGTCGCCGGCCTCGCTGACGGCCGACTTGATCAGGTAGCGGCCGTCGGCGGTGTCGAGCCAGCCGATCGGGGCTCCCCCGCGCCGTTCGCCGTGCCGGCCCCACCCGCTCGCGACGATGTGCCCGCCGCCGAGCCGGGGCTGCGCCAGGACGCGTTCGAGCACCTCGACCCCGCCGGGCGCGGCGCGGGAGACCCGCGGGTCCGGGCGGCGCGGCTGCACGCGCCCGCTGACCTCGATCATCCCGAACGCGTCGGTCTCTTCCTCGTCCTCGGCCTCCTCGGCCCGGCGGCGCGCGGTCATCGCGGACACCTCGCGCTCGGCCGCCTGGCGGATGGTGTGCGCGCCGGTGCTGGCCGGGCGGGCGCGGGGCAGCACCCCGGCGACCACCTCGACGAGCTCCTCGTCGTCGAAGAGCGAGAACAGCAGTTCGTCGGTCTTCGCGTCCTGGGTGATCCCGAGCGCCTGCCTGCCGTCGCTGAGCGCGACCACCGCGATGTCCGCGCCGAGGCCGTCGATCCCGCTGACCGCGACCGACACCCGCGGCTTCGCGAGCAGCTCGAAGGCGGTGCGCACGTACGGGCTCAGCTCGTCGCCGACCGAGAGCCTGCGCTCCTCGATCGCGTCGTTCACGATCTTCGCGACCCGCACGAACCGGTCCGGTTCCGCGGGCACGGAGCCGATCCGGAGCGGGAACTGGCGGATGTTCCCGCCCGTCGCCTCCGCGATCACCAAAGCTTCGACGACGTCGAGAACGAACTCGAACCTGTCCGCCATCCCGAGGGCATCCTTCCCACAGCCGGGTCGGGCACGGCCGCCTCGGCGCTCGGGCGAGCGACGCCGAATTGCCTTGCCGTGCCTGGGATTCGCAACGGGGAAAGACTATCAGTCCGGCAGGGGCGGGTGATCACCACGGGGACGGCTGCCCCAATGTACCGAGGGCCGTGTCCGAAGAGACACGACCTGCGGTTTCGCCGCGCGCGGCGCTTGACGTGCGGCCCGGAGGCGGCGGAAATTCCCGGGTGCGAGAAAGCCGACAACGGGCCGCCGCGGATCGCGGCGGCCCGTTGTCCTGCCCGGTTCTGCCGAGTTGTTCTCCTGTTCTTCGCCGTCGTTTCGCCGGTTCGTTGCTCCACAGTGGACTGGACGGCGTCAGGAGACGCCGCGCGCCCGTTCGATGTCCGGCGAGCGGTACATCCGCTCCGGGATGCGCGCCAGGGTCGATTCGTGCACCTGCGGCCCGAGCCCGTACAGCTTCTGGAAGCTCATGATCAGCGGCCGCCACGCGTCCGGGTCGATGCGGTCGTCGGCTCCCGGCATCCGGATGTCGTCGTGCACGAACACCCGCTGCACGCGCACTTCCAGCCCGACGATCCCGCCGCGCTGCGCCTCGTCGTCCTCGGCGAACGGGTGCACGGACTCGAGCACCGCTTCCATCGCGACCGGGCATTCGGCGACCCGGGGCGGCGCGATGGTCTCCGACGGGACCGGCGTGAGCCCCGCGCGGCCGAATTTGTCCGCGACGTGGAAGTAGCCGCGCTCCTGCTTGCGCGGCGGCACCGGATCGGAGCCGGTGGTCAGCGCCAGCCGGTCCACCGCGGCGGCCATCGCCGACGACGGGAGGTTCAGCACGCATTCCCGCGTGCGCAGCAGGTTGAGCGTGGTCTTCGACCGCGCGCCGAGTCCGAGCATCGCGCGCCAGCCGAGCCAGAATGCCGACGACATCGGGGCCAGGTTGGCCGAACCGTCCTCATTGGACGTCGAGAGCAGCACCACCGGGGTGCCGAAGTAGAGAATGCCGGGCTCGATCGCGGTGTGCGGAGGAAAAGTCGTGTTCACACCGCTCAGTCTGGCCACCGTCGCCCGCACCCCGCTGGCGGAAATCGGCCGTCGCTTTCCGGTCCCGGACAGCCCGTGAAGGACTCCTTGCGGGAATCTGATTCCCCCAAGGAGTCCTTCACGGACAGCTAGGCGATGCCCGCCGCGGACAGCGCGCGTCCGGTGAGGACCCGGGCGAGGTGACGCCGGTACTCGGCCGTGGCGTGCGGTTCTTCCGGGGGCGAAGTGCCCTCCGCGGCCAGTTTCGCCGCCTCCGCCGCGGTGGCTCCGTCGGCCAGCGCGCGTTCGGTGGCCGACGCCCGCAGCGGTGTGCCGCCCATGTTGATCAGGCCGACCGAGCGTCCGACCACCGCGACGCCGACGATCGCCCAGTCGATGGCGCGGCGGGTGAACTTCTCGAAGCCCCAGCCCAGCCCGGCCTGGCTCGGCAGCCGGATCTCGGTGAGCAGTTCGTCCGGCTCCAGCGGCGTCGTGAACGGCCCGAGGAAGAATTCCGCGGCGGGGATCCGCCGCTCCCCGTCCGGTCCGCGCGCGACGAGCGTGCCGTCCGCCGCGAGCACGGCCGCGGGCAGATCGGCCGCCGAATCGGCGTGCACCAGCGAGCCGCCGATCGTCCCGCGATGGCGCACCTGCGGGTCGCCGACGGAACCGGACACGTGCGCGATCAGCGGCGCGTGCTCGGCGAGCACCGGGTCGCGTTCGAGGTCGTGGTACCGGGACAGCGCCCCGATCACCACCTCGTCGCCCTCGGTCCGGACGAACTTCAGCTCCCGCAGCGGCGCGATGTCCACCACGACCTCCGGCGCGGCGAACCGGAGTTTCATCAGCGGCAGCAGCGAATGCCCGCCCGCGAGCAGCTTCGCGTCCTCGCCGTGCTCGGCGAGCAAGGCCAGCGCTTCGTCCACAGTGGACGCTCGCCGGTAGGCGAATCCGGCCGGGATCACTGCGCCACCTCCTGCCCGGACGCGTCGATCACGGCGCTCACGATGTTGTGGTAGCCGGTGCAGCGGCAGAGGTTGCCCTCCAGCGCGGCGCGGGCCTCGTCGCGCGTCGGCTTCGGGTTTTCCTTCAGCAACGACACCGTCGCCATCATCATGCCGGGCGTGCAGAACCCGCACTGCAGGCCGTGCTGCTCGCGGAACGCGCGCTGCACCGGGTGCAGGCCCTCTGTGCCTGATCCGGAGGCCAGACCCTCCACAGTGGTCACTTCGTGCCCGTCCGCCTGCGCGGCCAGCACCGTGCAGGATTTCACCGATTCGCCGTCGAGCAGCACCGTGCACGCCCCGCAGGACGTGGTGTCGCAGCCGATGTTCGTGCCGGTGAGGCCCGCGGTGTCCCGCAGGTAGTGCACGAGCAGGGTGCGGTCGGGCACCTCCCCGGCGATCGTCTTCCCGTTCACCTCGATCGAGACCCGCACGTCAGTTCGCCTTCCTAGCGTCGTTCAGGGCCGTCCACACCCGCAGCGGGGTGGTCGGCATGTCCAGGTGCCGCACGCCGAGGTGGGCGAGCGCGTCCACCACCGCGTTGTGCACCGCGGGCGTCGACCCGATGGTCGCCGCCTCGCCGATCCCCTTGACCCCCAGCAGGTTCCGGGTCGTCGGCGTTTCCATGTCCACCAGTTCGAAATCGGGCAGCTCGGGCGCGGTGACGAACGAGTAGTCGGCCAGCGTCGCCGTGGTCGGGTTGCCGTCCGCGTCGTAGCTCATCACCTCGAGCAGCGCCTGCGCGATGCCCTGGCCGAGCCCGCCGTGCCGCTGGCCGCGGAAGGTCAGCGGGTTCACGATCGGACCGGCGTCGTCGAGCGCGACCAGCCGGAGCACTCGCACCTTGCCGGTTTCGGTGTCCACCTCGACGACCGCGAGGTGCGCGCCGAACGGGAACGTCGGCGCGCCGTCGCCGAACCAGACGTCCGCGGTGAACCCGTCCGCCTCGGCGGCGACGCGGGCCCAGTCGAGCGTCGTGCTGGACGGCGCGCCGCGGACCTGCCACACGCCGCGTTCGACGTCCAGCTCCAGGTCGTCCGGCGCGGCCTCGAGCAGGTCCGCCGCGACCTGGCGGGCCTGCGCCACGACCTCCTCGGCCGCCCGCCGGATCGCCGAGCCGCCGAGCTGCAGCGAGCGCGAACCGAACGTGCCGATCGCGCGCGGGACCTCGTCGGTGTCGCCGTGCCGCACGGTGATCTTGTCCATCGGCACGCCCAGCTGGTCAGACAGCAGCATCGCCAGCGACGTCCCGAGCCCCTGCCCGTGCGGGGAACTGCCGGTCCACGCGGTGACCGAACCGTCCGGGTGCACATCGACCCGGCCGCTCTCACCCCCCGCGTCGCCGCCGGTGATCTCCACGTAGGCCGCGATGCCGAGCCCGAGCGCCACCGGGTCCCCGGCCTCGCGGCGCTTCTTCTGTTCCTCGCGCAGCCGCGCGTATCCCGCGGCCTCGAGCACCTTGTCGAGGGCCGCGGCGTACTCGCCGGTGTCGTAGGAGCCGCCAGTCGGCGTCTGGTAAGGGAATTCTTCCGGACGGATGAAGTTCACCCGCCGGACGTCCGCCGGGTCCATGCCGATTTCCGCGGCGAACAGGTCGATCGCGCGCTCGATGGCCGCGGTCGCCTCGGGACGGCCTGCACCGCGGTAGGCGGCGATCGGCGTGGTCGTGGTGACCACGCCGCGGCTGCGCGTCTGCACCACCGGGAACCGGTAGACGCCCGGGGCCATCAGCTCGGTGAGCGTCGGCAGGAACAGCGCACGCGGGTACGCGCCGGCGTCCTGGAGGACGTCGAGCCGGTACGCCAGCACGGTTCCGTCGCGCTTGCCGCCGATGGTCACGGTGTTGCGCTGCGCGCGGCCGTGCGTCATCGCGGTGAGATTCTCGCTGCGCGACTCCGCCCACCGCACCGCGCGCCCGGCGCGCTTCGCCGCCCAGGCGAGCAGCACCGCCTCCGGATCCGCGCCGATCTTCGCGCCGAACCCGCCGCCGACGTCCGGCGCGATCACCCGCACCAGGTCCTCGCCGATACCGAGCGCGCCGGCCACGATGCTGCGGCCGATCTGCGCGTTCTGCGTGGAAAGCCACAGCGTGACCCGGCCGTCATCGCCCCACGCGACGGACGCCCCGCGCGGCTCGACCGGGGCCGGGGCCACGCGCTGGTTGAGGATCTCCTCGGTGACGACGACTTCGCAGTCCTCGAACACGGAGTCGTCGAACTCCTCCGCACCGTGCGTGTGGACCACGTTGGTGCCGTGGTCCGGAAACACCAGCGTCTCGTCGGCGAGCGCGGTGTCGAAGTCCGCGACCGCATCCAGCGGGTCGTAGTCCACATCGACCAGTTCGGCCGCGTCGGCGAGCTGGTACCGCTCCTCCGCGAGCACCAGCGCCACCGGCTCGCCGACGTACCGCACGACGTCCTTCGCCAAGAACGGCTCCGCGACCGGCCCCGCCTTGCCCGGTTCGAGATCGAGATCGGCCGCGGTGTACACGCCGACCACGCCCGGCGCGGTGCGTGCTTCCTCCACGTCGATGCCGACGATCCGCGCGTGCGCGATCGGGCTGCGCACGAAGACCGCGTGCACGGCGCCGGCCAGCGCTTCTTCCTTGAGGTCGTCGACGTACGTTCCGCCCGCGGTGATCAGCTTCTCGTCTTCGACGCGCACCACCCGGGTGCCGACAATGCTCATCTGTCCTCCTGCTCGGGTACCCCGCCGACTATGCCCGCATGTGCCGCCCCGCGTCAGCCTGAAGAGGTTTGCCACGCCGAAACTGCTGGAAGAGGGAGACGCACGGGCTGGCGGCTGACTCCGTTCGGTGACCAGCGCATCTCGACGGCAGCGACCAGGATCAGCCCGAGTAAGCCTGCCATCCCAAAACCACCGCCAGGCAAAGCCCTCCCAAGCCGATCGCCACCCGCAGCGGCGTGGCAGGCAGGTAGCGCACCAGCACCGAGCCCAGCCACGAGCCCGCCACTGAGCCCAGGCACACCGCGATCGCCGCGGGCCAGAAGACCTTGCCGGTGAAGGCGAAGACCAGCGCGGCGATCAGATTCGCGGTGCCGGTGGCGATGTTCTTCGCCGCGTTCGTGCGGGCCAGCGCCTGGCTCCACACCGTCGTCAGCAGCGCGAGCATCAGCACCCCGGCCGCGGCCCCGAAGTACCCGCCGTACACGCCGACCAGGAAGGCGGCGATCCCGGTGAGGGGGCCGATTCCGCGGTGTTCCTGGTGCTCGGCCATCCGCCGCAGCCGCGGACCGGCCATCAGCACCACCGACGCGCCGCCGATCAGCCACGGCACGACGACGGTGAACGCGTCCGGCGAACTGACCAGCAGCACGAGCCCGCCGCACGCCCCGCCCGTCGTGGTGATCAGGCACAACGGCAGCAGCCGGCGGCCCTGGCCCTTCAGTTCCGGACGCGCGCCGACCGCGGCTCCGGCTGTCGTGCCCAGCATCGCCACCGTGTTGGTCATGTTCGCGATCACCGGCGGAAGCCCGGCGGCGAGCAGCGCCGGGTACGACACCAGCGACGCCAGGCCCGCGGTCGCGCCGGTCAGTCCGGCTCCGACCCCCGCCAACACGAGCAGCAGGAAGCCGCCGAAGCCGATGATCACGTTGTCATCTCAACACGCCGGTCCCGGCGGTTCGCGGCGGGGGGAGGCGATCCGGAGCAGCGCTCCCCCGGCGAAACGTATAGGGCGTTATACAATTTGGTCCGCCGTTGTCCGAAACCGGACGGAATCGTCCGGGAGGGTTGCCCCGCCGCCGAGCCGCCGCACAGAATCCGCGCTGACAAGGTTGTCACCACGGGAGGACGCGGGATGGACGGGTTCACCCGGCGGCAAGCGCTCGGTCTCGCCGGTGCGGGAGCCGCGGTCCTCCTGGCCTCCGGAACAGGGGTCGCCCGAGCGGCGACCCGGCCCGCGCCGGATCCCGTCGCCGCGACCTACCTGCGAGTCCTCCTCCGGCACACCCGCTGGGCCGAGCAACAGTTCGACCCCGCCGCCGGGATCTACCCCGCCCGCGACTTCACCTTCGCGGTCGTCCTCGGCAACGCGTTGCTGCTGACCCGCGACGGTTACGACGCCGCCGTCGCCGGGGTCGACCGCGAAACCCTCCGCGCGCACACCCTCGCCACCATCAAGCACTTCGCCGCCTCCAACCGGCTCACCGGCGGCGCCGAATGGGGCCGGACACTGTTCTTCGACACCACTTTCCAGTCCTACTTCCAGCTCGCCGCGCGTCTCTTGTGGACAGAGCTGGACGCCGCGACGCAGCGGAACGTCGAACGCATCGCGACCGAACAGGCCGCCTACACGACCAGTCTCGGCACCGGCAACGACCCGGCCTCCGGCGACTGGACGCCCAACGGCCTGCGCGGCGGCTACGTCGGCGACACGAAGCTCGAGGAGATGGGCGTCTACGCGCAGTCGCTCGCCCCCGCGCTCGCCTGGGCTCCGAACGATCCGCGCGCCGCGGAATGGCGCGCCGCCTTCGGTTCCTGGAGCCGCAACGAAGGCGGCCTGCCCGCCGCGGATCTGGCGAATCCCCGGCTCGTCGACGGAAAACCGATCAGCGACAACACCGCGACCAACCTGTACGACACGTTCCTCGTCGAGAACCACGGCTCGTTCGGCCCGCACTACCAGGAAGAACTCTGGCGCACCTCCGGCCGCAACGCGATGCATTTCCTCACCGCCGGCGTCCCGCTGCCCGAGGTGCTCACCGCGCAGCCGAACGGCGAACTGCTGTGGCGCACCATGCTCCTGATGACCAGCGACGCGGGCGAACCGCTGATGCCGATGGTCGCCGACCGCGAACACCTCTACGGCCGGGACGTCATCCCGCTGGCCTTCCGCGCGCAGGTGCTCGGCGACCGTCACGCCGCCTGCGCGGAAGCGCAGCTGGCCGCGCGGCTGGAGCCGTACCAGGCATACCCGCCGGTCGACCGGATCACGAAGTTCTCCGGCGAACCGAAGTACGAACCCGAAGCCCGCGCCGAACTCGCCATCAGCTATCTGCTGCACGAATGGCGCGCCGAGCACGGAGGCCCGATCAGCGCGGTGCGCAAGGAGGAATTCGACGCCCACGCCGCTCGCGCCGCCGACTTCGGCTTCGGACCGGGACTGCTGGCCCACCGCTCCCCCGCTGCGTGGGCGGCGACCGTCACCAAACCCGGCTTCGTGAAATTCGCCTGGCAGCCGAACCACGACGACTGGCTGTTCGTCCTCGGCGGCGCCAACCCGATGCTGCTGCCCGCCACGAACATCGCGGTTCGCGAACGCCACGCCACGACGTACCGCAAGATCCGCGACGGATTCGACGGCACCGTCGGCGTCCTGCGGTTCGACACCGGATACGCCGCGCTCGCCACGCTACCCACCGGCACCGCGGTCTACGCCAGCACTGGCGTCGCGCCGGACGAAGGCGTGCTGAACGTCTACAACCTGACTATGCCAGGCGTTCCCGGTCTCGACGGCGACCGCACCTACACCACCGCCGAGGGTTCGGTGACGCTCTCGGCGCCATCCGGCTCAACCGGCGACCGCACGGACGACCTGGCCTTCCCCGCGGTGACCGCGCGGTACGTGCGGATGCTTGGCGTGCAGCCGGATCCGCAGTACGGCTACTCGCTCTGGTCATTCGAAGTCCACGACGGCGACGGACCCGACCTCGCCCGGACCGGAACCGCGTCCGCGTCCTCGGCCACGCCGGGCAAGGAGGCGAAGTACGCCACCGACGGCGATTCCGCCACCCGCTGGGCAGTGTCCACATCGGACCGCCCGCGAGCGGACAGCTGGCTGGCCGTCGATCTCGGCGCGACACGTCGGTTCGATCGCGTCCGCCTGAGCTGGGAGGCCGCCGCCGGACGGAAGTACCGAATCGAAACCTCGCCCGACGGCGCCGCCTGGACCTCGATCGCGACCTACCCGGCACCCGCGCTGCACAGCACCGGCGGCTGGCTGGACATCGACGGCCGGGCCGGGATCGTCGTCACCAGCCCGAATCCGCTCACCGTCACGAACGACCACGTCACGCTGTCCGCCGGTCCGCCCGCGCCGTTCGCGGCCGAGCTCTACGCCGGCCGCGCGGATCTGCCGACGCTCACCCAGCGTGCTCGCGCCACCGCCGCGGGCATCCACGCGAGTGTCACGGACGATTTCCTCGTGCTGGCAAACCTTTCCGGCACCGCCGCGACCGGAACTGCTTCCCTGCCCCAGGATCGCACCGCGCTGCTGCTGTACCGAGGCACGCAAACAGTCACCACGTCCGGCAGCTTGTTCAGCTTCGAGCTGGCCCCCGGTGAAGGCCGGATCGAACCGCCTCGCTTCACCGTGCGCGGCAAGTCCGGCAGTGCCGTGCCGCCCGGCCTGACCGCGGCAGTGCACGATGCCAGCCGGGTCGATCTGACCGCGCCGCCCGGACTCCTCCCGGCGGTCGTAACCGTGACGCCGACGGGCGGCCGTCCGCGCACCGTCACGCTGCCACCAGGCCACACCGTGCCTGTCGTCTTCGCCGAAACCCGGCCCTATCCGCTGAACGACCACGCCCTCGGAGCCGCGACTTTCCCGGCCGAACCGCTGCCGCCCGGGATGACCAGCCCGGACGCCGCCGTCGACGACGACCCGGAGACAGCGTGGCAGCCCGGCCCGGGCGGCCGGATGGTGACAGACCTCGGCGCGCCGCTGGAGGTCGCGACCGTCGAACTCTCCTGGACGGCCGGACGCGTACCCGCCACCGTCATCGAGACCAGCACTGACGGCATCACCTACACCGAAGCCGCCCGCCCCGACCGGAAACGCACCGCTTCCGTCGCCCTCACCCGACCAGTCCGGTACTTAGCGGTCCGCACCCTGGACTGGCGACCGGGCGACGCCGGCCTCACCCGGGTCTCCGCCCTCACACTGCCGAACTAGCCGGCCAGTCCTCGAACGGCAACGCGAGCGTGTGCCCAGTCTGCTCGGCTTTCGCCCGCAGATACCGGACGTTGTTCTCGTTCGCGAAAACCCCGGTGCGGACCTGCTCGCGCACGTCGATGCCGTGCCGCGCCAGCTGAGCCACCTTGTCCGGGTTGTTCGTGAGCAGATCCAGCTGCTGGACGCCGAGCACGGTGAGCATTTGCGCGGCGGCGGTGTAGTCGCGCGCGTCTTCAGGCAGGCCGAGCGCGGCATTCGCCGCATAGGTGTCCAGTCCGGAATCCTGCAGCGCATACGCGTCGAGCTTGTTGTACAGCCCGATTCCGCGACCTTCCTGGCGCAGGTACAGCACGTACCCGCCGACCTCGGAAATCCGCGCGACGGCCTCCGCCAGCTGCGGTCCGCAATCGCAGCGCGCGGAGTGGAAGACGTCGCCGGTGAGGCACTCCGAATGCAGCCGCACCAACGGCACCGGACCGGGTTTTCCCAGCACGAAGGCAACATGTTCGAGCCCGTCGGACAGTCCGGCGAACGTGACCGCCTCGGAACCGACCGCGGGACCTTCGCCGAACCGCAGCGGGATCCGCACGCGGGTGCGCACTTCGGGAACCGTCGTCATCGGGCTGCTCCTCTCCCCTCGGGCCATTCCGACCCTACCCAGAACCGCCGACAAAACCGCGGCGACGGAGTGCGGCCAAGGTCACGTAGGCTCGCGGGCATGGCCGACCGCCCGGAATTGTTCGTCCCCGAAACCGATCCCGCGCAGCTCGCCGACCTGCGCGCCCGGCTGCGCGCCACCCGCTGGCCGGACGCGCCGGAAGACGGCTGGGCGCTCGGCGCCGACGTCGGTTACCTGCGCGAACTGATCGCCTACTGGGCGGACGAGTTCGACTGGACGAAGCAGGAGTCCGCGCTCGCGCGACTGCCGCGCTACCGGGTCCGGCTCGGCGGGTCGCGGATCCACTTCGTGCACGCTCGCGCGGTCGCGCCGAACGGTCCGGCGCTGCCGCTCGTGCTGACCCACGGCTGGCCGGATTCGTTCTGGCGGTACTCGAAAGTCATCCCGTTGCTCGCCGACCCCGGCGCCCACGGCGGCGACCCGGCCGACGCGTTCGACGTCATCGTCCCGGACATGCCCGGCTACGGGTATTCCGACCGCCCGACCGGTCCCGCACCCGATTCCGTCGCGGTCGCCGGGCTGTGGGCCGAACTGATGACGGTCCTCGGCTACGCCCGCTTCGCCGCGGCGGGCGGCGACATCGGCAGCAGCGTCAGCCGTTTCCTCGCCCTCGACCACCCGGACCGGGTCGTGGCCGTGCACCGGATGGACGCCGGACTGCCCGCGTTCGTCCCGGACGATCTGACGCCCGAGGAACGCAGCTGGCTCCAGGACGCCACGGCCTGGGGCGCCGCCGAGGGCGCGTATGCCGGGATGCACCGCACCAAACCGCAGACCGCCGCCGTCGGCCTCACCGATTCGCCCGCCGGGCTGGCCGCGTGGATCGTGGAGAAACTCCGTGCGTGGAGCGACTGCGGCGGCGACGTCGAACGCGCCTTCACGAAGGACGAGATCCTCACCAACGTCACGATCTACTGGCTCACCGGCACCATCGGCTCGGCCATGCGGATGTACCGGGCCAACGCCGCGATCCCGCCGGAACAGCACGCCCGGCGGGTCGAAGTGCCGTCCGGTTTCTCGCTGTTCCCGGCCGACCTCGCCCGCGCGCCGCGCGCGTGGCTCGACCGGATGGCCAATACCGTCCGCATCACCGAACCGGAGCGCGGCGGGCACTTCGCGCCGTTCGAGGAGCCTGAGCTGTACGCGCGGGAACTCCGCGACTTCTTCCGTCCGTTCCGAACCGCCTAACTCCCCCACGTAGACGGCATCCATCCCTCCTGTCCCGCCGGCGGCAACGCAGGCGACAGCAACGCCAGATCCGGCGGCACGAGCACCGCCGCCGATACCAGCGCCGCCACCAGATCGTCGTCCGGCGCCCCAGGCCGGAACCGGAACCGCACCGAATCCAGCACCCCCGCCACGACCTCCGCGGTCCATCCGCCCTCCGGATCGAGCGCGGACAACCGATGCGCGGCCAGCGAAACGGGCACCGGACGCGGCCGTTCCTCGCGCCGCAGGAATCCCCGCGCCACCATGGCGAGCACGAACCGTTCGTCCGGCCGCAGCCGCCCGGCAGGGACCGGCGACGGCGTCCCGTCGGCGATCCGGATCTCCAGCACGTGCTCGCGGTCCCCCGAACCGCGCGCGTACACCGGGAGATAGCCGGGCGGCAGCGGAACCGGCGCGGCTCCGGCGAACAGCAGCCGGGACCGCGGCAGCCGCAGCGGCACCTTGCCGGTGGCCCGCACCCACCACCGGCCCGCGTGCCGCTCCACCGCTCCGTGGCGGCGGCTGACGCGGCGGTCGTCCTCGCCCAGCGGCACCGTCACCTCGGCGGTGTTCCGCCCGAACGTGACCGGACCCCGCCCGGCCGGCGGCACCAGGACTCCCCCCGCGCGTCCCAGCACCGCCAGCGTGCCCGGCGGAGACGCGAACCCGAGCGCCAGGCTCGGGTGCCCCGCGGGCAGCGTCCGCATCGCCTCCCCTGCCACGGACCCCCCGCGGAGCCGCTGCCGGACCCCGGCCGGGCGGCCGCGAAAGCCCGCCGGGGGCGCGGAGCCGGATCCGCCGCGCGTCCCGAGTCAAGCAGGAGAGGCCGGGACCCCTCCCGGATCGTCGTCGGGCTCGAGCAGCGCCAGGTCCGGCGGGACCAGCGACGTCGACAGCAGCAGTTCCTTGATCAGGTTGTCGTTGAGCGCGTTCCCGACCGGTTCGCCGACCTCTTCCCGGGTCAGCCCGGCCACCCCGGCGCGGGCCAGCCGGGCGCGCACGGCGCCGACGAGGTGCTCGACGCGCTTGCTGCTCCAGCGCGCCTCCGGTTTCAGCTCCGACAGCTGCTCCGCGACCTGCCGCCACGCGAGCGGCTGCGGATACTTGTCCTGCAGCAGATACCGCTGCGCGAGCGAGACGAGGACGAGCCGTTCGTCCGGCGTGAGCCGCCACATCCGCGGCGGTTCGGTCACGTCCTGCGGCCGCGAATCCGGGCGGCGGCCGTCCGCGCCCGCGACGTACACCTCGAGCAGATGCTCGCGCCCGGCCGAACCGCGCACGAACGCCGCCGTGTAGCCCTCGGCCAGCGGCACCGGTTCCTCGTCCGGGAACAGCAGCCGCGAACCGGGCAGCCGGATCGGCAGCCTCCCGGTGTTGTGGATCCACCAGGAATCGCGGCGGCGCACCAGGAATCCCTGTTTCCGGCTGACCTTCCGGTCGTCCTCGCCGACGCACACGTGCACGTCGTCGCGGTTGCGCCCGAACAGCACCTGCCTGCCGTCGCGCGGAGGCATCCGCACGCCGCCGGTGACGGCGAGCGCGAAGATCGTGCCCGGAGGGGAAGGCGGGACGCCGTGCGCGAGGCTGCCGTGGTCCGGGCCCAGCTCTTCCGGCGTGCCGCCGGCGAACGCGGTCATGTCTTCGGCAGCTTTCCGGCCAGCGAACCGGCCAAGGCGGACACCGGCGCGCAGAGCCGGTCGGGCGGCCCGTCCCCTTTCACCACGACCAGCAGCCGTTCCACCCGCGGGTCCCCGTGCGCGTCGGTGTAGGTACGGTAGACGAGGACCGCCTGGCAGCTTCCCTCGGCGAAGCCGTCGGTCTTGAGATACGCGTCGTGGCCGCCGACCCGCACAAGCCGGCCGGTCGTGCCGTCCGGCGGCTGATCCCGGTCGAACAACACGGTCACCGAGCGGCTGGCCGCCGGGCTGTTCCAGTCGCACCGCCAGCCGCCGAAGCCGGGCTCCGTCCGGACCGGCGCGCCGACTCCGGCCGCCGAAGCGACCGTGCCCGCGTCGAGAAGCGAGCACGCGTCCGCGTACGCCAGGGAACCCGCCGGGAACGCCGTCGCACGCGCCGGAACCCCGGCCGCCGCCATGGCTTTCGTCGCCGAACCGACCGCGGTGTCAGCGGCCTGGCAGAGGTTGAGCTGGTATCCGTTGTCTTGGGACACCGTCACGTGCACCAGAAACCGGTCCTGCAGCTGGATCAGCCGCTCGCACTGGTCTGTCGGCGGAGCGGCGAACACCGTGAACGGCCCGGATTTCGACTGCGCGCCCTCCGGCGCGGCGCCGCCCACAGGAGGGCTCTCCAGCTCCACCTTGACGTCCGCCTGCAGGTCGCCGCGCCGCAGGACCGCGTCACAGCGGTTGAAGTTCCCGTAGTCCGGGACCGTTTCCGGGTCGCCGAACGGCCTCAGCGGAGCGGCATCGACCAGCCGGCACGGGTCCGCGGCCCGCGGGTCGGGACCGATTCCGAGTTTCGCCTGCGCAACCGGCGCGGTCGGCGGAGCGGCGGTGGTTTTCGCCGGGCGCGTCACGAAATACGCGGTGCCCACGATGGCGACCGCCGCGACCGCCACCCCGGCGATCAGCAGCCCGCGCCGGTTGCGCCGCCGCCGCGGCACCTCAACCGGCAGCGCGTCGATCCCCTCGGCCAGCAGTTCCCCCGCCGACACCGCGGTCGGCCGTTCGGCGGGATCGCGCCGCATCAGCAGTTCCAGCGTCGGCGCGAGACCGTCCGCGTGCCGCGCACGCGGGACCGCGCCCTCGGCGACCCGGCGGATGGTGGCGTACTCATTGCCGCCCGAGAACGGCGGCGAACCTTCGACGGCGGCGAAAAGCGTTGCCCCCAAGGAAAAAACGTCCGACGCCGCGGTGGGCGGATGCCCTTGCGCGACCTCCGGGGCGAGGTAGTCCGGCGTACCTCCGATGAGCGGCGAATCCGTCACCGTCTCGTCCGTGCGGACCGAGCGGGAGATCCCGAAATCGGTGAGCTTCGCGCGGCCGTCCGAGGCGATCAGGACGTTGCCCGGCTTGACGTCGCGGTGCACGATGCCGTGCTCGTGCACCGCGCCGAGCGCCGCCGCGATCTGCACGCCGATCTCGGCGACCGTGTGCGCGGGCAGCCGCCCTTCCGCGGCGAGGATTTCAGCGAGACTGCGCGACGGGACGTACTCCATCACCAGCCACAGCTCGTCGCCCTCGGCGGCGACGTCGAAGAAGGTGACCACGTTCGGGTGCAGCACCCCGGCCGCCAGCCGGGCCTCGCGGCGCAGCGTCCGCCCGCTCACCACGTCGGACAGCCGGGCCTGCTTGAGCGCCACCTCGCGGTCGAGCCGGTCGTCGCGCGCCCGCCAGACGACGCCCATGCCGCCGCTGCCGACGCGTTCCAGCAGCCGGTACCGGTCCGCGATGAGCTGGTCCGCGTGCACCGACGCTCCCCTCGGCGTGGTCCGACCCCTGTGAGGTAACTCGCAGTAACGATACTGCATCGCCTCCGTTCGCAGAAAGCGGCCCGGGACCCCTCCCGTCGTCCGGACCTACCTTCGCCGCGTCCCCCGACCGAGCGAAAGAAGGAGACCGATGCGCGCCCTCGCCCTCGCCGTCACCGCGGTCCTGGCCGTTGCCTTCGCCCCGTCCGCACAGGCCGCCGGGCCCCGGCTGCACCTCACCGCGGGCGGCACCCCGGATCAGCCGCGCGTGTACTCCGGCGGCGGGCAATCCGTCCGCGGCATCGACGTCGACGCCGACTGGGTCGTCGTCGACGGATTCACCCTCGACAGACCGTCCGCGCCCGGCGTGGAAATCCGCGGCAATCACGTGACCCTGAGGAACACCAGAATCACCGCCCCGCAAGGCGGAGACGGCGACGGCATCCGCTTCTTCGGCGATTACCTCGCGATCGAGCACAACACCATCAGCCGGACGTCGAACCGCGACGGTGCGCACGCCGACTGCATGCAGACCTTTTCCAGCGACAGCCCGCCGAGCAACCACGTCCGGATCGAAGGGAACCGCTGCGAGAAAATCGACAACATGTGCCTGATGGCCGAAGGCCCGAACGACGGCGAGGGCGACGGAAAAGGCCACACGACGGATTTCCTGATCAAGGACAACTTCTGCGAGACGCTGGTGGCTTCGCAGACGCTGATGTTCGAGGACGTCCAGCAGGCCACCATCACGGGCAACGCCTTCGCCGCGGGGCCCGATCACGCGATCGGCCTGGCGATCCACTCCACCGGCGCCCGCGTCGAAGGCAACCGCGTGGACCCGTCGATCCCCTGCGAGCTCGGCATCGACGATTCGTCGCGAGAGGGCTACGCCGGGCCGGAGCCCGCGTGCGCTCCGTGACTTTTGCGGACCTTTGCGGACCTTTGTGGACGGTCCGGCCGACCGCGCACCGTGACCGAAACCGCCGGAATTCGCCCGGATTCGGACAGTCGGGTGAATCCGAAGTGACGCGGTTCACCAGGGGACAGGGCGGGTATCTCCCCGATGACGGCACGCGGGCCGCCGAAGGAGAACTCCATGCTCAGTCATCACGAACGCGTCGAGCTGGACAAGATCGAGCGCTGGTTCGAAACCAGCGACCCGGAACTGGCGGCCGCCCTGCGCCGCGGCAAACCGGCCCGCTCCGCCGTGCTGCTCACCGCGTTCGCGATCCTGCTGGACGTCGCCGCGTGCGGCCTCCTGGTCGCGGGAATCGCCGGATCGAGTCCGGCGCTGACGGTCTGCGCCCTGTTCGCCGCGGCGGGCGGGGTGGCCGCGCACCTGGCCCGCTGCCGCGACCGCCGGTGACCGGCTGATCCGCTCCGCCGGACTCCCCGCGGTGCTGGTCCGCGTCCGCCCGTGACGGCCGCTCATGGCCAAAGCGGATGCCCTCTGGCCGGAACGCCGCTTCCGCAGGCACTGAACTCACCGGACCAGAGCACACACAACTCGACCCCCCAGCCCGCCTGGCCAGCACACCTCTAGCCCACCGCCGACGTCCACCGGACACCCCTTCCCCCGCCACCCACCATCGCCGGACTACACCGCGCTCCCCGACCACCAGCCCCGTCCGGGCCGCGACCCGGCCAGCACACCCCGCCGCCCGCCTCCGGATGCGCCGCCCGACCCCCGCACCGCACACTGGTCCGGTGTCCGACTGGGTGCTGCACGTCGACCTCGACCAGTTCATCGCGGCCGTCGAGGTCGCCCGGCGGCCGGAGCTGCGCGGGCGGCCGGTGATCGTCGGCGGGAAAGGCGATCCGGCCGAGCGCGCCGTCGTGGCCACCGCGTCCTACGAGGCGCGCGAGTTCGGCGTCGACTCCGGCATGCCGCTGCGGCTGGCCGTCAAACGCTGCCCGGACGCCGTCCTCCTCCCGGTCGACGCCCCGGCGTACCAGGAGGTCTCCGACCGCGTGATGGCCCGGCTGCGGGAATTCCCGGCGGTCGTCGAGGTGCTCGGCTGGGACGAAGCGTTCCTCGGCGCCACCGCCGACGATCCCGAAGCGCTCGCCGCGGAAATCCGGCGCGGAATCGAAGAAGAAACCGGGCTCTCGTCGTCCGTCGGAATCGGCGACAACAAACTCCGCGCCAAACTCGCCACCGGTTTCGCGAAACCGGCCGGAATCTACCGGCTCACCCAGGAAAACTGGTGGGACGTCATGGCCGAACGGCCCACCGACGCGTTATGGGGAATCGGCCGGAAAACCGCGAAGAAACTCGCCGAGGCCGGATACTCCACCATTCTCGATCTCGCCGCCGCCGATCCCGACGCGCTCGCCGCGCGGTTCGGGCCGAAACTCGGCCCCTGGTACCGACTGCTGGCCGGCGGCATCGGCGACGCCGAGGTGAGCGCCACCCCGTACGTCGCGCGTTCCCGAAGCAGGGAAACAACATTCCAGCAAGACCTCACCGACCCGGAAGCCATCGCCCGAGAGACCGCGACTCTCGCCGAACGCGTCGCGCAGGACGTCGCTGACGAGGGACGTCCCGCTGCCCGCGTCGCGGTCAAGGTGCGGTTCGCGCCCTTCCTGACCCACACGCACAGCGTGACGCTGCCCGCACCGTCCTCGGATCCGGCTGTGCTCTCCGCGGCGGCGCAAGACCTGTTGGGCCGCTTCACTTTCGGCAAGCCGGTGCGACTGCTCGGCGTCCGTGCGGAGTTCCCGCGCGCTTGACAGGTGCGGACCGGCCTTGCCAAGGTGGAATCGACGCACCCGCCTGGGTGCGGCTCCGGGCCGAGAGGCGCTGCGACGGGGTTTCCCGCCACGCTCGGCCCGCGGGACTTCGAGAGAAGGGCGCCTCCTGGTTCAGGAGGTGCCGCGTGTTACTGACGATTCCGGCCCGGTCAGCGCCGTCGCGCGACGTGCACCGTGTGGTCGGCGGCCAGCTCGACCGTGTCCGGCAACACCTGCCGAATCCGCTGGAAAACCTGTTGCCGCACCGAAATCGGCAGCATCAGGTACGCGGAGACCGTGGACAGCAGACCGACGTACTCGTCCGCGCGCAGCGTCAGCCGCTCCGAGACGACGAACTGCCGGACATCGGCGAACAGCTGGGACTTCTCGAGTTCCGTGCCCGGCCACCGCAGCTTGCTCTCCGGCGGTGTGCCGTCCGGCGACGGGATCTCCGCGCTGTCCAGAAACGGAGCCTGCGCCTCCTCGACCGCTTGCCGCACAACGGGATCCGCCAGCTCGGCGGGTCCGCCGACCGACGCGAACACCCCGCCGGGGGCGAGCAGCGCGGCGATCCGCGGCCACCGCCCGGCCGGGTCCGTCCAGTGCAGGGCCGCGGCCGAGTACACCAGCCCGTACTGCCGCTCCGGCCGCAGGTCCTCCAGCGCGCCTTGCCGCGTCTCGACCTCGGCGGGCACGTGCTTGCGCAGTTCGGCGAGCATCGCCGGATCCGGATCGGTCGCGGTGACCGCGATCCCCCGGCCCGCGAACACCCGGGTCATTTTCCCTGTCCCGGCCCCGATTTCGAGCGCGTCGGCGACCGGCGTGCCCGCGTAGTCCAGCACCCGCTCGGCTAGTTCGGCGGGATATCCCGGGCGGTACCGCTCGTACGCCTGCGCCACCGCCCCGAAAGTCAACGCGCGCTCGGTCATGCCCGGCATTCTGGCCTGACAAGCACCGCGCGCGCCTCCCCTTGTGAGCGCCAGCAAGACGCCGGTGCTCCATTCTGCCCGAAAAACCCCGAAAGGACCGGACAATGTCGCCTACCCTGCGTACCGTCGACGCCCTCGAGTTCGCGGTCGCCGACCTGTCGCTCGCCGCGGCCGGACGCATCCAGCTCGACCTCGCCGAGCACGAAATGCCCGGACTGATGGCGCTGCGCCGCGAGTTCGCGGAGTCCCAGCCGCTCAAGGGCGCGCGTATCGCGGGCTCGCTGCACATGACCGTGCAGACCGCGGTGCTGATCGAAACGCTCGTCGCGCTCGGCGCCGAGGTGCGCTGGGTGTCCTGCAACATCTTCTCCACCCAGGACGAGGCGGCCGCGGCGGTCGTCGTCGGCCCGGACGGAACCCCGGAGCGTCCCGAGGGCGCCGCGGTATTCGCGTGGAAGGGCGAAACCCTCGACGAATACTGGTGGTGCACCGACCAGCTGTGCCGTTTCCCCGGCGGCGAACCGCCGAACATGATCCTCGACGACGGCGGCGACGCGACCCTGCTCGTCCACAAGGGAGCCGAGTTCGAGAAGGCGGGCGCGGTGCCCGCCGCGCGCGAGGACGATCCGGAGGACTACCGGATCCTGCTGCGCACCCTGGCGGCCAGCCTGGCCGAGGATCCGCAGCGGTTCACCCGGATCGCCGGCGCGATCCGCGGGGTCACCGAGGAGACCACGGCGGGCGTGAACCGGCTGTACCAGCTCGCGGCCGCCGGCGAACTGCTGTTCCCGGCGATGAACGTCAACGACTCGGTCACGAAGTCGAAGTTCGACAACCGGTACGGAATCCGCCATTCGCTCCCGGACGGCCTCAATCGGGGCACCGACGTGATGATCGGCGGCAAGTACGCCGTCGTGTGCGGGTACGGCGACGTCGGCAAGGGCGCGGTCGAGGCGCTGCGCGGACAGGGCGCGCGCGTCGCGGTGACGGAGATCGACCCGATCTGCGCGCTGCAGGCCGCGATGGACGGGCTCGACGTGGTGGAACTCGACGACGTCGTGGAGCGCGCCGACATTTTCCTCACCACCACCGGCAATTTCGGCATCGTCTCGGCCGAGCAGATGGGGCGGATGAAGCACCAGGCGATCGTCGCGAACGTCGGCCACTTCGACAACGAGATCGACATGGCGGGGCTCGCGAAGGTCCCGGGCATCGTCAAAACCGAGGTCAAACCGCAGGTGCACACGTGGCGGTTCCCGGACGGGCACGCGATCATCGTGCTGTCCGAGGGCAGGCTGATGAACCTCGGCAACGCGACCGGGCACCCGTCGTTCGTGATGTCCGCGTCGTTCGCGAACCAGGTGCTCGCGCAGATCGAACTGTTCGGCAAGCCGGGCGGCTACGCGAACGACGTGTACCGGCTGCCGAAGCACCTCGACGAGAAGGTCGCGCGGCTGCACCTCGACGCGCTCGGCGTCCGGCTGACCAAGCTGACCAAGGAACAGGCCGAGTATCTCGGCGTGGACGTCGACGGACCGTACAAACTGGACCATTACCGCTACTGACCGAGCGGACCGGCACTGCCGGGAAAAAGGGGTCCTCCGGCTCCGAGGGGGAGGGAGAGCCGAAGGACCCCCGGTAGTGTTAGCACATCGCCAAGCAGCTTGTACACGGCCGGGTACCCGATCGGGTAGAGATGCCCCGGCTGCGCGGTGCGACGGACCCGGCCGCCGCCGCAGGTCAGGAAGCCTGCCGCAGCAGGGATTTCTCCGCTCCGGTGCAGGCGCACCCGGCGTCGAGGGTGTGACAGTCGATGATCAGGCCGTGCCGGACCCGGTCCAGGTCGAGGCAGGACGGGTCGGTGCACTCGGCGAACCCGCGGTCCGGGTGGACCACCAGGGTGCCGTGACAGTGGTCGATGCCGCTCGTGCAGAACGCGCACTCCATGCTCAGCCGCCTTCCGCTCAGGTATTCGAGTCCCCGGCGCCAGGTGCTCCGGGGCCGGACTCCTCTTTGGTACCACTGGAAATCTCGCCGCCGCAGAATACCGGGCGGCGTGTCGGCCCCCACGGTCCGGTGAAGTACGCCGCACTCGCTCACCCGGCGTGACGAACGGCATTTTCCGGACGGCAACGGTGAAATTTCACTATTCCGCGCCGCGGAACACTCCGCCCGAGCACCGGGCGCCGGCGAAAACCCCGCTCAGGCGCTTTTCGGCCGCCGAGCCCGCGCGGCCGGTTTCTTCGCCGCCGTTGTGCCGTCGCCGGCGGCTTTCTTCTTCTCCTTGGCAGGCCCGCGCGTTTTCTTCGCCGCCGACACGCTCGCTTCCAGCGCCGCCATCAGGTCGACGACCTCGGCCTTCTCCCCCTGTTTCGGCGCGCCGACCGTCTGGCCGCCGCCCGCCTTCGCCTCGATCATCGCCTCGAGCGCTTCGCGGTAGGAGTCGGAGTACTTTTCCGGTTCGAACACCGGCTCGGACAGCGAGTCGATCAGCGACCCCGCCATCGTCACCTCCTGCGGCCGGACCTGCGGCGGATCCTCGTGCAGGAACGGGAAATCCGGGACGCGGACCTCGTCGGCCCACAGCATCGTGGTCATCACGAGCACGTCGTCCACGACGCGCAGCAGTGCCAGGCTCTCCCGCTGGCGCACCGCGACCTTCGCGATCGCCACGTGGCTCGCCTTCTGCAGCGCGTCGCGCAGCACCACATACGGCTTGACCGCGTTCTTCTGCGGTTCCAGGTAGTAGGTGCGGTCGAACCGGATCGGGTCGATCGACTCCAGCGGCACGAATTCGAGCACGTCGATCGAACGCTGGGTGGGCAGCGGCAGTTCGGCGAGGTCGGCGTCGGTGATCACGACCATCTCGCCGTCGGGCAGCTCGTAGCCCTTGGCGATGTCGGAGTAGGGCACCTCCTCGCCGTCGATCGAGCAGAACCGCTTGTACTGGATCCGCCCGCCGTCGGCGACGTGCACCTGGCGCAGCGACACGTTCTTGTTCTCGGTCGCCGCGTACAGCTGGATCGGGATGCTGACCAGCCCGAAGGACACCGAGCCCTTCCACATCGACCGCATGCCGCGCACCTCCGCCGAGTTCGCCGGTACGTATTCACGCTCGGTCACCACCGTAGCCGCGATCGTCCGAATCCGACAGTCCGCGCAGGTCCGGGGCCTACGCGCAGCGACCGCGCAGCCACTGCCCGGCTCCTGTGTCCGGATCCGGTGTCGGATGATCGGGCGCGATCGGCCACGCGCCGTAGCGCCGCCCGGCCCGGTCGACGTCGACCGCGCTGGTGACGACGAGTTTCGCGCCGTCGGCCAGGGCGAACACGTCATTGGCGGTGGCGAATCCCGCGGTGGCCCCGCCGAACGTCGCGGCCCGGCCGAGCCCGCGGAAGGCGATCAACGTCGCCTCGCCCGAACTGGCGGTGATCCGCGAGGTCAGCACCGCGACCGGCGGTGCCGGACGGCTCAGCCGCACCGGGTTGACCTCGTCCGTGCGCGGGACCTCGCCGGACCAGGCCCGCCCGTCGCGGACGGACCAGAAGGTCGGAGCCGCCCCGGGTGCGGAGAACGAACCCGCGATCCCGTCCCCCAGCAACGGAGCCAGCACCGTCAGCATCGGCCACATGTTCCCGCCGGTGTCGTCGCGAAGATCGACGATCCAGCCGCACGAGGCCTGCGCTTCGACCGCCCGCAGCGCCGCCACCCCAGCCGCGACGTAACGCCGTTCGCCCGCGGGATCGGAGACAAAGCCGGGAATCTTCAGCACCGCGATGCCGTCCGACACGGAACTCGACGGCACCTCGATCGTCGCCGCCGACAGTGGCCGCGCTTGCGCGGGAGTGAGCAGTGCGCTGTGCGGGTTGCCCAGTTCGGCGAGCACGGTCCGGATCGCCGGATAAGTCCCGGAGTAGGTCGAAACCCCCTCGGCGGCGCGCAAGGCCTCGGCCTCCGCACGCGGCCAGTCGACCCGGTCCCGGTCGATCGAATGCGTCCGCAGCAGATTCAGCGCGCCGAGAAGATACGTCGGCGGCGTCGGCACGGACGGCTGGGCCGCGACCAGTCCGGCGCCGAGCAGCACCAGCGCGACGACCGCGGCCAGCGCTCTTCTCAAGCCGGCGAGCCCGGGAAATGCGGATTCTCGATCACGCCGACCAGGTTGCCGTCCGGTGCGCGCACCAGCGCGGTCCGGATCCCGCCGCCGAAGTCGGTCACCGCCGCGTGCTCGGCCGCGCCCTCCCCGACCAGCTTCGCCACCGCGGCTTCCACGTCCGGCACGCCCCAGTACGTCACCGGCCCGTCGCCGTTCTCCGCGCGGCCGTTCGGGTCGAGCGCCAGTTCGTAGCCGTGGACGCTGTACCCGACGTAGAACGGTTCGTCGAAGTACGGCGGCACCCCGAGCACCCGGGTCCACCACTCCTTGGCCACCGCCAGGTCCTCGGCCGGATACACGATCGTGCGCAGTCCGTCGAACATGTGTTCATCCTGGCACAGATCTCCCGCGCGGCCCCACACCTCTGCGAGAACGAAAATTTTCGCGGTCCGCATAATTTTTCGCACCACGCAACTTTCGCTGCTATTCTCGATCCGGTGACTTCCACCGCTCCCCTGGGCCTGCGCGAGCGCAAGAAGCGAGCCGCGCGAAGGGCGCTCGCCGACGCCGCGCTGCGGATCGCGCTCGAGCGCGGCCTCGACCAGTTGCGGGTGGAGGACATCGCGAGCGAGGTGGGCGTGTCCCCGCGCACCTTCAACAACTACTTTTCCAGCAAGGAGGAAGCTGTCTGCGCGTTCATCGTCGAACGGCAGGAACGCGTGCGCGAAGCGCTTCTGGCGAGGCCCGCCGACGAGCCGCTCTGGGACGCGGTCGTCAACGCCTCGCTCACGCGGTTCGCCGAGGAGGACCGCCCGAACCGCGAGGACGTGCGGCGGGTGCGCGCGATGATGAAGAACGGCGGCCTGTTCGGCGAGATGCTGCGCGCGTACGCGACCGTCGAGCGCGTGCTGGCCGACGCCATCGCCGAACGAGCGGGCGACCACGCAAATCCGTTGCACGCCCGGCTGATGGCGGGCATTGTGCAGAACGCTTCGCGCATCGCCTTCGAAACCTGGCTCAATTCGGACTCCGACGACGAAGAGTTCGTATCGATCTTCACCGGCCTCCTGCGGGAGGCAGCCGCGGGGATGCCCGCACTGGCCGCGTCCGGCGCGGCACGCTAGACCCGAACCGACGCCATTCACTTTTTTTGGGGGAGTGCCCGACCGTGCTGGTCACCTTGTTGCGCAGCTACCTGCGCCCGTACCGGGCCGCGCTGTGGCTCGTCGTCGCACTGCAACTGGTGCAGACGATCGCCGCGCTGTACCTGCCCACGCTCAACGCCGACATCATCGACGGCGGCCTCGTCAAGGGCGACACCGGCTACATCATCAAGATCGGCGGCGTGATGCTGCTGATCACGCTGGTCCAGATCGCCGGGTCGATCGGGGCCGTCTACCACGGCGCCCGCGTCGCCTCGGCCGTCGGCCGCGACCTCCGCGCCGGAGTCTTCCACCGCGTGCAGGATTTCTCCGCCCGCGAGATCGGCAAGTTCGGCACGCCGTCGCTGATCACCCGCACCACCAACGACGTCCAGCAGATCCAGCTGCTCGCCTCGCTCACCTTCACGCTGATGGTGTCCGCGCCGATCATGTGCGTCGGCGGCATCCTGCTCGCGCTGCAGCAGGATGTCCCCCTGTCGTCGCTGCTCGTCGTCATCGTGCCGGTGCTGGGCGTCGCGATCGGCCTCATCGTCATGCGGCTGCGCTCGGCGTTCCGGCTCATGCAGGTGCGCCTCGACCGGATCAACCAGGTCCTGCGCGAGCAGATCATGGGCATCCGGGTGATCCGCGCGTTCGTCCGCGACCAGCACGAGCGCGAGCGCTTCGGCCGCGCGAACGACGAGCTGTTCACGGTGTCGCTGCGGGTCGGCAGGCTGATCGCGCTGATGTTCCCCACCGTGATGCTGGTGGTGAACGTGTCGAGCGTCGCCGTGCTGTGGTTCGGCGGGCAGCGGGTCGACAGCGGGGCCATGCAGATCGGCGCGCTCACCGCGTTCCTGTCCTATCTGCTGCAGATCCTGATGGCGGTCATGATGGCCACCTTCATGTTCATGATGGTGCCGCGCGCGGAGGTCAGCGCCGAGCGGATCACCGAGGTGCTCGACACCGAGTCGAGCGTGCGCCTGCCGGCCGAGCCGCTCCCGGCCGGAGCCGAGCGCGGGCGCCTCGACCTCACCGGCGTCGAATTCCGGTACCCCGGCGCGGAAAAGCCGGTGCTGCAGGACGTGTCGCTGTTCGCCCGGCCCGGGGAGACCACCGCGATCATCGGCAGCACGGGCAGCGGGAAGACGACGCTGCTCAACCTGATCCCGCGGCTGATGGACGCCACGAAGGGCTCGGTCCGGGTGGACGGCGTGGACGTCCGCCAGCTCGACCCGGCAGTGCTCTCGTCGGTGGTCAGCATGGTGCCGCAGAAGCCGTACCTGTTCGCCGGGACGGTCGCCAGCAACCTCCGCTACGGCAATCCGGACGCGACGGACGAAGAGCTGTGGCACGCGCTGGAAGTCGCGCAGGGCAAGGACTTCGTCGAACGGATGGAACAGGGCCTCGACTCCCCCATCGCCCAGGGCGGCACGAACGTCTCCGGCGGTCAGCGGCAGCGCATCGCGATCGCGCGGATGCTGGTGCACCGGCCGGAGATCTACCTGTTCGACGATTCGTTCAGCGCGCTCGACTACGCCACCGACGCCGCGCTGCGCCGCGCGCTCGCCGACGAAACCCGCGACGCGACCGTCGTCATCGTCGCGCAGCGGGTCAGCACGATCCGCGGCGCGGACCGGATCATCGTGCTCGACGACGGCCGCGTCGTCGGCACCGGAACCCACCACGAGCTGATGGACACCAACGAAACCTACCGGGAAATCGTGCTTTCGCAGCTGACTGAGCAGGAGGCGGCGTGAGCGAGGAAACGAAAACCGCTGTCGCGCACGACGCCGACGAACCGGCCGCCGTCGCCCGCGACAAGACGCGGCCGCAACCCGTCGCGGGGCCCGGCCGGATGATGTCCGCGGGGATGCCCGCGGAGAAACCGCTCGACTTCAAGGGTTCGCTCGCCCGGCTGCTGCGGCTGCTGCGCCCGCAACGGGCGGCGCTGACCGGGGTGCTGGTGCTCGGCGCGATCGGCGTGGCGCTGACCGTCCTCGGGCCGAAGGTGCTGGCGCGGGCGACCGACCTGATCTTCGCCGGCGTGTCCAGCAGGCATCTGCCGGCGGGCGCGACCAAGGAGCAGGTGATCGAGGGTCTGCGGGCCCGCGGCGAGAACACGCTGGCCGACATGTTCACCCGCGTCGACCTGGTGCCCGGCCACGGCGTCGACTTCACCGCGGTCGGCCAGGTGCTCATGATCGTGCTGGCGCTGTACGTCTTCGCGGCGTTCCTGGGCGTCATCCAGGCGCGGCTCACCACGAATCTCGTGCAGGGCGCGGTGTTCCGGCTGCGCCAGGACATCGAGGCGAAGTTCGCGCGGCTGCCGCTGCGCTATTTCGACCGCCAGCCGCGCGGCGAGGTGCTGAGCCGGGTCACCAACGACATCGACAACCTGGCGCAGTCGCTGCAGCAGACGCTGTCGCAGATCGTCACTTCGCTGTTCACCGTGCTGGGCGTGCTGGTGATGATGTTCGTGATCTCGCCGCTGCTGGGCGCGATCGTGCTGCTGACGGTGCCGCTGTCGGTGTTCGTCGCGGCCAAGATCGGCAAACGCGCGCAGCCGCAGTTCATCCGGCAGTGGTCGACGACCGGGAAGCTCAACGCGCACATCGAGGAGATGTACTCGGGCCACTCGCTGGTGCACGTCTTCGGCCGCCGCAAGGAGGCCGAGGAGCTCTTCCGGCAGCAGAACGAGGCGCTGTACGAGGCGAGCTTCAAGGCGTCGTTCATCTCCGGCACGATCCAGCCGGGAATGATGTTCATCGGCAACCTGAGCTACGTGCTGGTCGCGGTCGTCGGCGCCCTGCGGGTCGCGTCCGGCAGCCTGACCCTGGGCGACGTGCAGGCGTTCATCCAGTACTCGCGCCAGTTCAGCCAGCCGGTCACGCAGATCGCGAGCATGGCGAACCTGCTGCAGTCCGGCGTCGCCTCGGCCGAGCGGGTGTTCGCGCTGCTGGACGCGAAGGAGCAGGAACCGGAGCCGGAGCAGCCGCGGCGCCCGGAGGTCGTGCGCGGCAAGGTCGAATTCGAGCACGTGTCGTTCCGCTACCTGAAGGACACGCCGCTCATCGAAGACCTGTCGCTGTCGGTCGAACCCGGCAGCACCGTCGCGATCGTGGGCCCGACCGGCGCGGGCAAAACCACGCTGGTCAACCTCCTGATGCGGTTCTACGAGATCGACGGCGGCCGGATCACCCTGGACGGCGTCGACATCAAGGCCATGGACCGCGAAGAACTGCGCTCGAAGACCGGCATGGTCCTGCAGGACGCCTGGCTGTTCGGCGGCACGATCGCGGAAAACATCGCGTACGGCGCGGACAACGTCACCCGCGAACAGGTCATCGAAGCCGCGAAGGCAACCTACGTGGACCGCTTCGTGCGCACCCTCCCAGACGGCTACGACACGGTGCTGGACGACGAAGGCGGCACCGTCAGCACCGGCGAAAAGCAGCTGATCACCGTCGCACGAGCCTTCCTGGCCAAGCCCGCGATCCTGATCCTGGACGAGGCCACGAGCTCGGTGGACACCCGCACCGAAGTGCTGATCCAGCACGCCATGAACTCGCTGCGCACCGGCCGCACGAGCTTCGTGATCGCCCACCGCCTCTCCACCATCCGGGACGCCGACGTCATCCTGGTGATGGAAAACGGCAACATCGTAGAACAAGGCAACCACGAAACGCTCATCAACGCAGGCGGCGCCTACTCCCGCCTCTACGCAGCCCAATTCGCAGAAGCCATGGCAGAAACCGAATAACACATCCCACACACACAAACAGGCCTCCGAGGAACCACTTCCTCGGAGGCCCTTCCCATCCCACCGCAACCAACGCACCCAACCCACCAAGCACCCACACCACCCCCGCACCCCGATACGAAGCCTTCCCTGCGGTTCGGGGGTGCTTGTCAAGGCATCTTTCCCGCCTTGACAAGCACCCCCGAACCGTCAGCACACTGGGCTTCGGGGTGCCCCCAACTCAGACAAGGCGCAATGTCGCCGCCAGGCGACGAGCCGAACCCCGACGCCCCACCTCAAATCCGAGGAATATTCCGCAAATTAGACTTGGCCAATTCCAGCATCTTCCCCACTCCCCCGCTCAACACCGTCTTGCTGGCCGCCAACGCAAACCCCTTCACCTGCGCCGCGGTGATATTAGGCGGAATAGACAACGCATTAGGATCCGTAACCACATCCAGCACCGCCGGCCCGTCGTGCGCCAGAATGTCCCGGATCCCCTCCCGGACCTCCCCGGGCTTCTCCACCCGCCGCGCATGCAACCCGGCCGCCCGGGCGATGCCCGCGAAGTCCACCTGATCGTGGTCGGTGCCGAACTCCGGCAACCCGTCCACGAGCATCTCGAGCTTCACCATCCCCAGCGAAGAGTTGTTGAACACCACCGCCTTGACGGGCAACGCATGCGTCTTGAGCGTCAGCAGCTCCCCCATCAACATCGCGAGCCCGCCGTCGCCGCACATCGCCACCACCTGGCGCCCAGGCGCGGCAGCCTGCGCCCCGATCGCGTGCGGCAACGCATTGGCCATGCTGCCGTGCACAAACGACCCCAGGATCCGCCGCCGCCCGTTAGGCGTGACGTACCGAGCGGCCCAGACGTTGCACATCCCAGTGTCCACAGTGAACACCGCATCGTCCGCGGCTTCCTCGTCCAGCACATCCGCGACATACTCCGGATGCAGCGGGATGTGCTTGGACACCTCGTTGGTATAAGCGTCGACGACCCGCTGCAGTCCCCGCTCGTGCTTGCGCAACATGGCATGCAAGAACGACCGATCAGTACGCTCCCGCAGCCGGGGCAGCACCGCGCGAATCGTCGCCCCGACATCCCCCTGCACCCCGAATTCGAGGACCGACCGACGCCCCATCCGGGCGGGGTCGATGTCCACCTGCACGGTGTTCCGCTGCGGCAGGAAGTTGTCGTACGGGAAATCCGTGCCCAGCAACAACACGAGATCCGCCTCGTGCATCGCCTCGTAGCAGGCCCCATAGCCGAGCAGCCCGCTCATCCCGACGTCGAACGGGTTCGAGTACTGCACGAACTCCTTTCCCCGCAACGAATGCCCGACCGGCGCCCCGACCGCGTCCGCGAGCGCGAGCACCTCGTCGTGCGCGTCCCGGCACCCCGCGCCAGCCATGATCATCACCTTCTCCGCCCGGTCGATCCGGTCGGCGAGGCGAGCGAGGTCAGCCTCAGCAGGCACCACCGCGGGCGGACTGCCCAGCGAAGCGGACTCGCCAGTGGCGTGCGCGGCGGGCTCGTGCGACACGTCGCCGGGCAGCACCAGCACCGCGGCCCCGCGCCGGCCGACCGCGTTCTGCACCGCGATCCGCGCGAGCCGCGGCATCTGCTCGGGCGAGCTCACCATCTCGCAGTAGTGGGAGCATTCGGCGAACAGGTGCTGCGGATGCGTCTCCTGGAAGAACCCGGTGCCGATCTGCGTCGAGGGGATGTGCGAGGCGATCGCGAGCACCGGCGCTCCGGAGCGATGCGCGTCGTAGACCCCTTGCAGCAGATGCAGATTGCCCGGCCCGCAACTGCCCGCGCACACCGCGAGGCGTCCGGTGAGCTGCGCCTCGGCCGCGGCGGCGAACGCGCCGGCCTCCTCGTTGCGCACGTGCACCCAGTCGATCCCGCCCCGCGCCGAACCGCCGGTGCGGCGCACCGCGTCCACCACCGGGTTGAGGCTGTCGCCCACCACCCCGTAGATCCGGTGCACCCCGGATTGCACCAGAACGTCGATCAACTGGTCGGCCACCGTCGCCATGCGCCTGCGTCCCTTCGTGAGAGTCCCTTCGCAGTCTGGCATCGATCGAGCGAACCGCCACCGCATTGACAGGTATTGTTGTCAATGGCACGGTGAACGACACCGACCACGAGGAGGACCCCGCCCATGCCCCGCGAGTTCGAGGTGCGCAAAGAGGTTCAGCTGCCCGCGGACCCGGAGGCCGTGTGGGAGGCGGTCGCGACCGGGCCCGGCATCGATTCGTGGTTCATGGGCCGCCACGAGGTCGACGCCGAGGCCAAGCGGATCCGGTTCCGCCTCGGCGAAATGCGCGCCGAGGCGGAGATCACCGCGTGGGACCCGCCGCGCCGGTTCGCCTATCGCGGCGAGCCGGCCGAGGACGGCACGTTCGACGCGATGGAGTTTCTCGTGGAAGCGGCCGAAGGCGGCACGTCCGTGCTGCGGTTCGTGCACCGGGGTTTCGTCCAGGACGGCTGGGACGACGAGTACCACGAGTCCTTCGCGGTCGGCTGGGAGATGTACCTGCACACGCTCGCCCAGGTGCTGGCCCATTTCCCCGGCCGCTTCGCGACCTACGTGACCGCGGACGGCCCGGCCTCGTCCGCGATCCGGGAAGCCTGGCCGAAGCTGCTGGCGGCGCTGGGCCTGCCCGCTGAACCCTCAGCCGGGCAAGCGGTCCAATTCAGTGTCGGCGACGACGTGATCGAGGGCGTCCTCGATTACTCGACCCCGAATTTCGCCGGAGTCCGCACCGAGGACGGCCTCTACCGGTTCCACGAGCGGTCACTGCTCGGCATGCCGGTCGCGGTCGGACATCACCTGTTCCGTCCGGACGTCGACGAGAACGCCGAAAGCGCGGCCTGGAGCCGCTGGCTCGCCGACGCGCTCAGCTGACGTCAGCGGCGGCGCAGCAGCAACGCCGCGCCACCAGCCGCCACGACGAGCCCGGCGATCACGTTGCCGGTCACCGCACCGGCCGACGGCACTGTCTCGTCGCCGTAGCGAAGCAAGAACGGAGACACCGCGGCCCACACTCCGAGCACCGGCAGCACCCAGGCCAAGGCCAGCGCGCCGGAATCCCGGGCCCGCATGGCGGCGAAGACGACGATCGCCAGCCCCGCGACGGTGTTGCTCACCGCGAGTTCGGCGGCCCCGCCGAAGCGCAGCAGCCACGGCGCGGCGATCAGGTACAGCCCGGCCAGCACAGCGAGTCCCGCTGCACCCCCGGACACCGCGGTCTTGCCGGACATCGTGCTGGTGGACATCACGGATCACCTCAGCAGATCTCGGTTCCACCCCACGGGTACCCAGATTCCGGGCCGGGATTCACGCCCCCGCGGCGGCGCACGCCTCGCGCAGGCCGCGGCGCACCGGCGCCTTGATCCCCGCCACCGCGAACGCGCGCAGCACGAGCGGTCCGGTCGCGACGATCGAAAGCGCCGGCCGGGCGCGGCTCGTCTCTTCGAGCGCGCGCAGCCCGGCACAGCTGACATAACCGACCCGCGACAGGTCCACGACCAGTTTCCCGCCGGCTCCGGAGGCGGCCGACAGCGCCGAGCGGAACTGCCCCACCGACGCGATGTCGATCTCGCCCGCAGCCGTGACCAGCACGATGTCGCCGTCCCTCCGGCTGGTGAAGACGGTGAGACCGGCAGCCCCGCGAGCACCCATTGGCGGAACGGTACGCGTCCGCACGGCGCCGGCAAACCCGTCCTGCCTCAGCCGGGTGGGGCAGTTCACCGGAATGTCACCGCGAGGCCAGCAGTTTTTCGCGCAGCTCCGGCTGATCGGCGAGACCTTCCCGGACCGTGCGGTCGACGAACGGCCGCATCCCCTCGTGCGGGGCGAGCGACCAGTCGAGCGGGCCGAGCGGCGGCCGCGGGTCGTATTCGATGCCGAACTGGACCAGCCGCGCGGCGTCCGTTCCGCTCATCCGCTCCACCAGGTGCAAGGCCAGGTCGATGCCCGCCGACACCCCGGCGGCGGTGATCACCGGGCCGCTGTCCGCCCAGCGCTGCCGGACCGGCGTGGCCCCGAACGCCCGCAGAGCGTCCAGGAAAGTCCAGTGCGTGGTCGCCTCGCGGCCTTCGAGCAGGCCGGCCTGGCCGAGCAGCAGCGAGCCGGTGCACACGGACGTCATCAGCTCGGCGGACTTCGCGGCCTGGCGGAGGTAGCCGATGAGCTTCTCGTCGCCGAGTGCGCGCAGCGTCGGAGCGCCGCCGCCGGGGACCAGCACCCAGGACGGGTCCGGGACCTGGTCGAAGGTGTGGCTCGGCGCGATCCGCAGCGGCGTGTCGGTTTCCGTGGTTTCCAGAGTTTCGCCCACGACCGCCACCCGGACCGAGGGATCGGCCGCCGCGAAGGAGGTGAGGACCTGCAGCGGGCCCGCCAGGTCGAGGATCGTCAGGCCGGGGTACACGACGAACGCGAAGGTTTTCCGGGTCATGCCGCTACCCTCCCGGACCCGCGGGGCGGCCGGGACACGCGTGTCCGAAATCCTGCGAACCTGGTTGATCCGGCCGGGCGAGCTGCTACGGTGCGGCCATGCCGAGTACCGCCCGGCAGGTCGTGATCCTCGGGTACCCCGACGCGGAACTGCTCGACATCGCCTGCGTGTCCGACGTTTTCGACGCCGCTACCCGGCTCGGCGCGGCCCGGCCGTACGAGGTCCGGCTCGCCACCGTCGACGGACTCCCCTTCGCCTGCCAGTCCGGGCTCACGCTCGCCCCGCACGTCCGCATCGACCAGGTTCGCGGCCCGCTCGACACCTTCGTCGTCGCGGGCGGACTGGGCCACTACGCCGCCGCCAAGGACGAACGACTGCTCGCGCACGTGCGGCGGTTGTCGCAGCTCAGCAAGCGCACGGCGTCCGTCTGCACCGGGGCGACCGTGCTGGCCGCCGCTGGCCTGCTGAGCGGCCGCCGCGCTACCACGCATTGGGCGCACGCGGCGCGGCTCGCCGAGCAATACCCGTCGGTGACCGTCGATCCGGTGCCGCTTTTCGTGCGGCACGGCGACGTCTACACCTCGGCGGGCGTCACCAGCGGGCTCGATCTCACCCTCGCGTTCGTCGAGGAGGACCACGGCCCGACGCTCGCCCGCGAGGCCGCGCGGTCCCTGGTCACCTACCTGCAGCGGCCCGGCAACCAAGCGCAGGTGAGCATGTTCCTCGCCGGCCCGCCGCCGGAACACCGGCAGGTCCGCGACCTCACCGCGTACGTCGCCGAGCACCTCGCCGACGACCTCGGCGCCCACACGCTCGCGAAACAGGCCGGCATCAGCACCCGCCAGCTGACCCGGCTGTTCGACGCCCACCTCGGCACCACGCCGGGGAAATACGTGCGGACCGTGCGCGCCGAACACGCCGCCCGTCTGCTGTCCGGCACCGACCTCCCGCTCACCGCGATCGCGCGACGCTGCGGTTTCGGCTCCACCGAGACGCTCCGGCAAGCGTTTCTGGACCATTTCGACACTCCGCCCTCGGCCTATCGCCGGGTGCACCTGCGTTCTGCGCACGCCTGAACGAAACGCCCGCTTCCTCCCCCACCCCACCCGGTACGGGTGAACCGGGAGCCGGGAGGGCAGGATGTCCGCCGTGGCACCGCACGACTACCCCGACCAGGACCCCGACGACACCGGCCCGCTGCCGCGCGTGCCGGGCGAGCCCGCGTCCCCGTCCCCCGCCGTGCCACCGCCGGTTTCTCCGGCCTCGCCGCCGCGCGCCCGGCCGGACGGGCCGCGCCGCCCGCGCCGCGCCGAACCCGCGCGACCGGCCGACCGGACCGGCGAACCCGGACGACCGGCTGAGCAGTCCGGCACTCCCGGCCGCCCCGGCGAACCGGGACGGCGACCCGAGCGGTCCGGCGAACCCCGGCGTCCGCGTGCCGCCGCGCCGCGGCCTGCTCAGCCCGGCGCCCCGCGCTCGGCGCAACCGGGCTCTGCTGACGCCCGCGGCTCGCACTCCGGCGAACTGCGCTTGCCCCGCCGCGCGGGCGACACTCCGCCGCCCGGCACCCGCCGCCGTCCCCCGGCCCGGCCGCCGCAGTCCGAAAAGGACACTCCGCAACCCGCCGCGGCCAAGGAAACCCCGCCGGCCACCGGACACGGCCACGGTCATGGGCACGGCCACGGTCCGGCCGCCCCCGCGTCGCAACGGGTCCGCAAGCTGCTGATCTGGCTCCTCGCCCCGCTGGCCCTGGCCACCGTCGTCGGCATGATCGTCCTGTACCCGTGGGGCAGCTCCCTGCCGAAAAGCGCGGTGCCGCAAGGCGCTCCGGTGCAAGCGGCGATCACGACCGCGACGTCCGGTCCCTGCCTGCAGCCCGGCCAGGTGCAGGTCGGCTCGCAGCCGGACCCGAACGCGAAACCGTGCCTGACCGTCGACCTGCAGATGTCCGACGGCCCGGCGGCCGGGAAACCGGTGCGGCTGACCGTGCCGATCGAGCCGAGCACGCCGCGGTTCACCGCGGGCGACAAGGTCGTGCTCGCCTACAACGGCGGCAATCCGCTCGATCCGCAGTCGTTCACGCTCGTCGATTTCCAGCGCGGCACGCCGCTGGTGCTGCTCGCCGCGCTGTTCGCGATAGCCGTACTCGTGCTCGGCCGCTGGCAGGGGGTGGCGGCGCTCGTCGCGCTGGTGCTGAGTTTCGTGGTGATCGTGCTGTTCGTGCTGCCCGCGATCCTCGCCGGGGAGAACCCGCTGGTGGTGGCGATCGCCGGGGCGGGCGCGATCATGTTCCTCGCGCTGTATCTGACGCACGGGCTGTCCGCGAGAACCTCGGTCGCCGTATTGGGGACGTTGGTCAGCCTCGCGCTGATCGGGATCCTGTCGGCGATCTTCTCCGCCGCCGCGTCGCTCACCGGCCTCGACGACAGCACCACGACGCTGATCGCCTCGCTCGGCCACGGCATCGACGCCCGCGGCCTGCTGCTGGCCGGCATCGTGATCGGCGCGCTGGGCGTGCTCGACGACGTGACGATCACCCAGACCAGCGCGGTGTGGGAACTGCGGCGCGCGAACCCCTCGCTCAGCTGGCGGGAGCTGTACAGCTCAGGCCTGCGGATCGGCCGCGACCACGTCGGGTCCGCGGTGAACACGCTGGTGATGGCCTACGCCGGGGCCGCGCTGCCGGTGATGCTCTACTCCGCGATCTCCGGCGTCGGCCTCGGCTCGCTCCTCGGCAGCGAGGACATCGCCGCGGAAATCATCCGGACGCTGGCCGGTTCGGTCGGCATCGTCGCCGCGGTGCCGGTGACCACCGTCCTGGCGGCCCTGATCGCCGCACGGGAGCCGGTAGAACACCTCATCAGCACCAGCAAACCCGCTGAATCACACTAGCCACACGCTGGCTGACCCGGTCGGGCGCGGGCGGCGCGGATGAGGTACGAAGACCGCGACCCCGCACCCGAGGAGGGGCTGTGTTCTCAGCCGTCCTGGCCGGACCCCGAGTCACCGTGCACCTGATCCGCCGCCTGTTCGCGTCGGTGCTGGAAGCCGCCGAAACAGTCCCGCGGATCGCCACCGCACTCGACGAAGTCCGCGCGACACTCCGCCACGTGGAGCGGCTTCTCGCCTACGTCGCCGAGGAACTCCCCGAACTGGCCGACCAGCTCGACCGCATCCGCGCCCGCGTCGACGGCCTGGAAGAACACACCCGCGAACCCGCCGGACGCGAATAATCCGCCTCAGGACCTACTCGAACTCGACCACAACGCGGGATCGCGGCATGAAGGCGATCCCGCCGCGACGGCGGAGCCGGCGCCAAACTACAGCGCCGCGACGAACCGGCTGACCGCTTCCATCGGAAACCGCTGCAGGTACTTCCCCGCAGGCGCCGCCGAAGCCAGCCGGTACAACGGCCGCTCCGCCACCGCGTCGCCCCGAGCCTCCGCGCGCAGCTCCGCCACCAGCAGCTCCGAGAACACCAGCCCGTTCGCCTCGGTGTTGTTCAGCACCGCGTCCGCCAGCCGGCGCAGTTGCAGCGCCCCCAGCTCGCGGCCGCCCGTTCCGGAAAACACCGCCAGGTCGAGCTTCACCGCCCGCCGCCGGTGCCCCGCGTTCACGAGCAACGCGACCGTCCGCGTGCCGCGGACGTCGCTGATCACCACGTCCAGCCGCGGCGCCTCGACCAGGTCCACTCGCCGGACGCCCCACGTGCGCACCACCAGCGTCGTGCCCTCCAGCCAGATCCGGCGGCGGTACGCGTACAGCACCACGTGGATCAGCGGCAGCGCGACGACCGCCGCCACGATCAGCCCGGTCAGCTGTCCGCCGATCAGCCCGGCGATCCCGCCGAACGCCGCGGCCAGGATCAGCACGCCGAAGACGCCGGACCACGCGCGGCGGCGGCGCAGCTTCGGCTCGTCGGCGAACAGCGGCAGGCGCTCCGCCGGCTTCCCGGTCACTGCACGGCTCCCGGCACGAAGGGGTTGGCGGCGCGCTCGCGGCCGATGGTCGTCGCCGGTCCGTGGCCGGGCAGCACGACGGTGTCGTCGGCGAGCGTGAGCAGTGTGCGCAACGAATTCTCCAGATCGGAGCCGGATCCGCCGGTGCGCCCGACCGATCCGGCGAAAAGCGTGTCCCCCGTGAACACCAGCCTGCCACCCTCGCCGGTCTCCACGGTGAACGCGACCGAACCCGGCGTGTGCCCGGGCAGCGGGAGCACCCCGACAGCCAGCCCGGCCGCCTCGACCTCTCCGGGAGCGAGCGGCTCGAAGGGCCCGTCGTACCAGCCGGCGTCGCCGGGATGCAGCCGCAGCGGCACTCCGTGCGCCCGCGACAGCTCGGCGGCCGCGCCGACGTGGTCGGGATGGCCGTGCGTGGCGAGCAGCGCGACCGGCGTCAGAGCGTGTTCCGCCAGCGCGCCGGCCAGCGGCTCGGCGGCTCCCTCGCCCGGGTCCACGACGAGACACGGACCTCCCGCGGCCGGAGCCAGCAGATAGCAATTCGAGCGCAGCGGACCCGCGGCGAACCCGGCGACGAGCACCGAACCCTCCTCCCCGGAAGCGGCCTTGATCACGACCCGGTGAAGACTAGCCGCCCCTGTACGGAGTCCTAACAGGCTGTGCCCATACACTGCCGCTACCTCAGACGTGTGACTTCGAGCGGAAACTGGAGGGCGGGTGGCGACCAACCAGCAGCGCCGAGAAGCCGCAAAGCGCAAACTCGAGCGGCAGCTCGTGCGCCGGGCGGAACAGGCGAAGCGACGCAAGATCGTGGGCGCTGGAGTGGTCGGCGGTGTCGTCCTCATCGTCGCCGGTCTCGTGGTGTGGATCGTGAACAGCGGCGGCAGCGGCGACCAGCCGGCCGCGGCGCCGCCGTCGAGTTCCGCGCCGCCGGTCCCGAGCGCCACGAACATCCCTACCGAGCGCACCGCGCTCCCCAAGCGCCCCAAGGCGCTGCCGAACCCGACGACGTGCTCGTACCCGGCCGACCCCAGCGGCAAGCCGCCGTCGGGCAAGAAGGCGACCGCGCCGGACGGCAAGAACGTGTCCTCGTCCGGGACCGTGAACATCACGATGAAGACCACCCAGGGCGACATCCCGATGACGCTCGACCGTTCGCTCGCGCCGTGCACGGTCCAGGCGTTCGAGAGCCTCGCGAAGCAGGGTTTCTACACCGACACGATCTGCCACCGCCTCGGCGTCACCGACCTGCAGATGCTGCAGTGCGGCGACCCGGACGCGAAGGGCGACGTGACGACCGACGGCCGCGGCGGCCCGGGCTTCACCGTGCCGGACGAGTTCATCGACACCGCGAAGTACGGCCGCGGCATCCTCGCGATGGCCAACACCGGCCAGCCGAACAGCGGCGGCAGCCAGTTCTTCATGGTCTACGGCAACGCGCCGC
Organism: Amycolatopsis echigonensis; assembly: GCF_002846615.1. Taxonomy (NCBI): domain Bacteria; kingdom Bacillati; phylum Actinomycetota; class Actinomycetes; order Pseudonocardiales; family Pseudonocardiaceae; genus Amycolatopsis; species Amycolatopsis echigonensis. The sequence continues at coordinate 8,190,811 of NZ_PJMY01000003.1, forward strand.
TGCAGCCGCAGTACACGATCTTCGGCAGCATCTCCGACGAGGGCCTGAAGGTCCTCGACAAGATCGCGAAGAACGGCATCGGCGCGATCGGCCAGGACGGTTCGACCGGCGAGCCCAAGCAGCCGGTCAAGTTCACCGCGGTCACGGTTTCCTGAGTTGACAGTGCGCGTCGAGATCGGCGGTGCCGCTCCTGGCACCGCCGATCTCGCTGCTGCCGCGACCAGCTACGGGCACTTCACCGCGATGCAGGTCCGCGACGGACGCGTGCGCGGCCTCCGCTACCACCTCGACCGGCTCGCCGCGAACACCCGGGAGCTGTTCGGCAGCGAACTGGACACCGATCTGGTCCGCCGCTGTGTGCGGCGGCTCGTCGCCGGGCAAGGCGCACTGTCGGTGCGGGTGATCATTTTCTCGCGGTCGTCGCCGCACGACGCTTCGATGACGCCCGAAATTCTCGTGCGCACCGCGCCGCCGAGCTACCACGTCGCCACGCCGATGCGACTGCGTTCCGTTGCGTACCAACGAGATCTGCCGCATGTGAAGCATCTCGGCGGCTTCGGTCTCACGCACCATTCGCGCTCGGCCGTCCTCGCCGGTTACGACGACGCCGTGTTCCTCGCCGCCGACGGCCGGATCAGCGAGGCGACGATCTGGAACGTCGGCTTCCTGCGCGACGGGGCGATCGTCTGGCCGGAAGCCGAGGTGCTGCCGGGAATCACGTACCTGGTGCTCGAGGAGCAGCTGCGCGCGGCCGGAGTGCCGCAGGAGACGCGTCCGGTATACCCGGCGGAGCTCCCGGAGTTCGACGCGATGTTCCTGACCAACTCCGCGACGATCGGCCGCCCGGTCGCCTCGGTGGACGACGTGGCGCTGCGGACCTCCCCCGCCGCCGCGGAACTGCTGACGACGGCTTACGAAGCCGCGCCCTGGGACGAGATCTGACGCGAGCGCGGCCGTCAGCGGTAGGTGAACTTCGGCGCGCGGCGGTTCAGGAACGCGTCCACGCCCTCCGCGTAGTCCTCCCCGTGCAACGCGGCGAGCCGGATCTTCTCGACCTCGTCGTCGTTCGCCTCCTGCCCCGCGACGATCTTCTCGATGATCCGGTTCATCCCGCGGATCGAGGCCTGCGACCGCCCGCACAGCGTTGCGGCGAACCGGGCCGTCGCGGATTCCAGGTCCGCGGCCGGGAAAACCTCGTTGACCAGCCCGATCTCGCGGGCCCGGGTCGCGTCGACGAGTTCACCGGACAGCAGGAAGTACTTGGCGTGCGCCGGGCCGACCAGCGACACCAGCTGCCGGGTCGAGGCGAAGTGGTAGACGATGCCGAGTTTGGCCGGGGTGATGCCGAAGCGCGCGTCGTCCGCAGCGAAGCGGAAATCGCAGGCGACCGCGATCTGGCAGCCGCCGCCGATGCAGTTGCCCTGGACCATCGCGACCGTCGGCTTGCGCATCGCGGTCAGCGCCGCCACCGCGCTGTCCACGGCCTCGTCGTACTTCGCGGCGGCCTCGGCGGTCGAGCGCAGCTCGCGGAACTCGCCGATGTCCGCGCCCGCGGAGAAATGCCGGCCGGCCCCGGTCAGCACGAGCACCTTCAGCTCGGGATCGGCCTCGACCTCGGCCGCCACGTCCGCGATCGCTGCCCACATGCCGTGGGTGATCGCGTTCATCTTCTCCGGGCGGGAGAAGGTCAGCCGGGCTACGGCGCCTTCGCGGGTGAACTCGAGTCCGTCCGTCATGCCCAGCACCCTAATGCGCCCGCACGACGATCCCGCTGTGGGACAGATCACCGGCCTAACCGGACAGCCGCGCCGTCAGCTCGCCCCGGCTGCGCACCCCGACCTTGCCGAACACCGACTTCAGGTGGTCCTGCACCGTGTTCGCCGAGATCCCCAGCCGCGCCGCTATGTCCGATGTGGACAGTCCGGACAGGACTTCCCGGCAGATATCGCGTTCGCGGGCGGTCAGCCGGTAGGCCGCGAGCAGCACGTCCAGGAGCTCCCCGCCGGAGGCGCGGCGGATCGTCACGACGATGTCGCGCGCGTCGTCGTCCGAGACCAATCTGCTGGCTTGCAACACAATCCAGCCGTCGCGGGCATCGCGCACCCGGGCGCGGAACGTCCCGCTCGCCGCGGACTGCGCCCCGACCGCGACCGCGCGCAGCAGCACCGCGAACCGGCCGTCGGCAATCGAGTCCAATTCGGACTCCCACGCGCCGACCTCCTCGGTCGCGCCGCGCCAGCGACCGTCCGGGCCGAGCACGACGATCGCCGGTTCCGCCGCCGGAGCCGCACCTCGGGCCAGCGCCGCGACTCGGGTGGCAGCGGCCAGCGTCGGTCCGATCGACGTCAGGAACTCCACCTCGCGGTCGCTGAACTCGCCTCGGCGCACCAGACCCGCCGCGGCCCAGCAAACGCCGTCCGCGGGAAACCCGACACGCAGTTCGCTCTCCAGCCCGAGCGGCCGCCACACCCGCGCCCACCTGCCGCTGCGTTCGCGTTCGCGGCGCGGCAGGTCGGAAAGCCGTGCTACCGGCACCGAACGCCCGGCAAGCTGCGCGAAGGTGTGCGGTTCCGCGCCGTCGTACTCGTACGTCGCCAGCAGCGGCTCGTACTCCCCCGGGATGCGGGCCCGGCCGCTGGTCATCGAGCTGATCACGGCCGTGTCCGGATCCAGCGAGGCCCAGCACGTCAGCTCGGTGGGCACGATCCGGTCGACCAATTCGATCGCCGCGGTGTGCAGCTCGGCGATGCCGCGACCGGCCGTGGCGAGAGCCGCCAGCTCCCGCCGCACGCTCTGCGCCCGGCCTTCCCACACCGACGCAGTATGCGCGCGCCCCTCCCCCGCCGGTATCCCTGATTTCCGGGATGGTTCCGTCGCCAAGGCGTTTCTACCTTCGGCGGCATGACCATCCACCTCAGCACCGCGGGCGAAGGCCCGGAACTGGACACGAAAGACGCGACCGTGACGGTGAAAGCCTCCTCCGCGGACACCGGCGGCTACGAGCTGTTCGAGATCGACGCGCCGCGCGGCCCCGCCGTCCCGCCGCACGCCGACCCGTGGACGAAAGGGTTCTACGTCCTGTACGGCCGGTTCACCGTCTGCCTCGACGGCGAACTCCACGATCTCGGCCCGGGTTCCTTCGTGCACATCCCGGCGGGCACCTCCAACACCTTCACCGTGCACACGCCGCACGCGAAGTTCCTCGTATTCACCCCGGACGACGCGATGGGCCGATTCTTCCGCGAAATCGACGGCATCGTCCCGTCCGATGCTCCGTTGCCGGACACGGTGCCGCTGCTCGGCGACATCGCCTCCCGGCACGGGGTCACCTTCGAGGAGCTGGCACCGTGAACGTCGTCGTGCAGGTCTTCGCCGGGATCGCCGTTCTCGTGCACCTGCTGGCCTTCGCGTGGGAAGTCCTGCTGTTCGAGCGACCGGGCGTGCACGCGGGCATCTTCCGGATCCCGGCCGAAAACCTGCCCGCCACGCGGCTCTGGTCGTTCAACGTCGGCTGGTACAACCTGTTCCTCGCCGCCGGGCCGGCGACCGGCTTGGTGCTGCTGCACACCGGTGACGCCGCGGCTGGCCGCGTGCTCGTGCTCTACAGCTGCGCTTTCATGACGCTCGCCGGGGTCGCGCTGGGCGTGTCCGACCTGCTCGCGCTGAGCCGCCCACGCGGCGCGGGACGTGCTGGGGCGCTCGCCCAAGCACTCCCGCCGCTGATCGCACTGGTCGCGACGGCGTTCTGAGCTAGGAAGCCGAGGTCACCCGGTACACGTCGTACACGCCCTCGACGCCGCGGACGACCTTGAGCACGTGCCCGAGATGCTTCGGGTCGCCCATCTCGAACGAGAACCGGCTCACCGCCACCCGGTCCCGCGACGTCGTCACCGAGGCCGACAGGATGTTCACCTTCTCGTCCGCCAGCACCTTCGTGACGTCCGACAGCAGCCGGTGCCGGTCGAGCGCCTCGACCTGGATCGCCACCAGGAACACCGAGGACGACGACGGCGCCCACTCCACCTCGACCAGCCGCTCCGGCTGGGTCCGCAGGTCGTCGGCGTTCGTGCAGTCCGTCCGGTGCACGCTCACGCCGCCGCCGCGCGTCACGAAGCCGAGGATCTCGTCGCCCGGCACCGGAGTGCAGCAGCGCGCCAGCTTCGCCCAGACGTCGCTCGCGCCCTTGACGATGACGCCGACGTCGTTCGAGCCGCGGCGGCGCGTGACCGTGGAAGGCGTGGCCCGCTCGGCCAGCTCCTCCTCGGCCTCCTCGACCCCGCCGATCAGCGCGACCAGCCGCTGCACCACGTGCTTCGCGCTGGTGTGGCCCTCGCCCACGGCCGCGTACAGCGACGAGATGTCGCCGTGCCGCAGTTCGGTGGCGACCGAGCCCATCGACTCCGCCGACACGAGCCGCTGGATCGGCAGCCCGACCTTGCGGATCTCCTTGGTGATCGCTTCCTTGCCCGCGTCGATCGCCTCGTCGCGGCGCTCCTTCGCGAACCACTGCCGGATCTTCGCGCGCGCCTTCGGCGAACCGGCGAACTGCAGCCAGTCGCGGCTCGGCCCGGCGCTTTCTGCCTTGGACGTGAAGATCTCGACGACCTCGCCGTTTTCGAGCTTCCGCTCGAGCGCGACCAGACGGCCGTTCACGCGCGCGCCGATGCAGCGGTGGCCGACCTCGGTGTGCACCGCGTACGCGAAGTCCACCGGCGTCGAATCCGCGGGCAGCGTGATGACGTCGCCCTTCGGCGTGAACACGAAGATCTCGCGCGCGGCCAGTTCGTAGCGCAGCGATTCGAGGAAGTCGCCCGGGTCCGCGGCCTCGCGCTGCCAGTCGAGCAGCTGCCGCATCCACGCGATCTCGTCCAGCTCCATCGCGTTGTTGCTGGCGTGCGTGCCCTTGGTTTCCTTGTACCGCCAGTGCGCGGCGATGCCGTACTCGGCGGTGCGGTGCATGTCGTACGTGCGGATCTGCACCTCGAGCGGCTTGCCGTCCGGCCCGATCACCGTGGTGTGCAGCGACTGGTACACGCCGAACCGCGGCTGCGCGATGTAGTCCTTGAACCGCCCGGGAACCGGCTGCCACAGCGCGTGCACCACGCCCATCGCGGCGTAGCAGTCGCGCACGTCCTCGACCAGGATCCGCACGCCGACCAGGTCGTGGATGTCGTCCAGGTCCCGGCCGCGGACGATCATCTTCTGGTGGATCGAGTAGTAGTGCTTCGGCCGTCCCTCGACCTTCGCGGTGATCCGCGACGACACCAGGTTGTTGGTCAGGTCCGCGATCACCTTGCGCAGATAGGTGTCGCGCGAGGGCGCGCGGTCGGCGACCAGCCGCACGATCTCGTCGTACTTCTTCGGCTGCAGGATCGCGAACGCGAGGTCTTCCAGCTCCCACTTCACCGTGGCCATGCCGAGCCGGTGCGCCAGCGGGGCGAGCACCTCGAGCGTCTCGCGCGCCTTGCGGGCCTGCTTTTCCGGCGGCAGGAAGCGCATCGTGCGCATGTTGTGCAGCCGGTCGGCGAGCTTGATGACCAGGACCCGCGGGTCCTTCGCCATCGCGATCACCATTTTGCGGATGGTCTCCGCCTCGGCCGACGTGCCGAGCTTGACCTTGTCCAGCTTCGTGACGCCGTCGACCAGCTCGCCGACCTTGTCGCCGAAATCGGCCTTCAGCTGCTCCAGCGAGTAGCCGGTGTCCTCCACCGTGTCGTGCAGCAGCGCCGCGACGAGCGTGGTGGTGTCCATGCCCAGTTCGGCGAGGATCGTCGCCACCGCGAGCGGATGCGTGATGTACGGGTCGCCGGACTTCCGCCGCTGGTCGCGGTGCAGTTCCTCGGCCACGTCGTAGGCGCGCTGCAGCTGACCCAGATCGGCGTTCGGGTGCAGTTCGCGGTGGATGACCGCCAGGGGCTCGAGGACCTGCTTGACCGGGGCGGCGCGCTGGGCGGTGATCCGCCGGGCAAGGCGCGCGCGGACGCGCCGGGTCGCGGAGGGGTTGGGCGCCGCTCCGTTGGCCCGGACCCCGGCGTCCGCGGCGGTGGCGCCGCCCTTCGCGGGGTAGTGGCGTCGAGCTCTTGGCTCACCCGCACCTCCAGCTGCTTCGTGCGGCCTCGAACCTTCAGGGTAACCGGTTGGTCTTCCGGGAGGTTTGGTGACGTGCCGTAATGGTGAGTCGGGGGCAGCGGCTCGTCGCCCTGGCGGGCGACATTGCGCCCGGATGGTTGCGTGGGGCACCCCGAAGCCCGAGTGTGCTGACGGTTCGGGGGTGCTTGTCAAGGCGGGAAAGATGCCTTGACAAGCACCCCCGAACCGCAGGGAAGCTTCGTATCGGGGTGCGGGGGCGGGTCTGGGTGCTGGGCTGGTTGGGTGCGCGGGTGCGGTTAGAGGGCCGTGAGGGGACCCCTGAGTGAACTGGGCCCCGGAAGTTGGACTGGTTATGTAGAGGTTAGGCGGCGAGGGTCTGGGCTCGGTATTCGGCTGGGCTGAGGTCGCCGAGGGTGGTGGAGATGCGGGTGGTGTTGTACCAGTCGATGTAGTCGTGCAGTGCCGTGGTGAACGTGTCGACGGTGTCGAACGTGTTGTGGTGGAAGAGTTCTTCTTTGAGGTGGCCGAAGAAGTTCTCGGCGACGGCGTTGTCCAGGCAGGTGGCGCGGCGGGACATCGACTGGGTCAGGCCGGCGTCGGCGAGCAGGGTGCGCCAGGAGGCGTGCTGGTATTGGAAGCCCTGGTCGGAGTGCACCAGCGGGCGGGCTCCGGCGGGCAGGGTCGCGATCGCGGCGCGCAGCGAGGAGTTCGTCAGCTCCAGCGTCGGGGACGGGCCGCAGGCGTAGGCGACCACGGACCGGTCGAACAGGTCGATCACGGGCGAGAGGTAGAGCTTGCGGTCGCGGATGCGGAACTCGGTCACGTCGGTGACCCATGTGGTGTCCGGGGCGTCGGCGTTGAACTGGCGGTTGAGCAGGTTCGGCGCGGTCGTGCCGGGCCGCCCGGGCCAGGACCGGCACCGGCGCGGCCGCCGGACCTGGCAGGCCAGGCCGAGGGCGTTCATCAGCGTGCGCACGGTTTTCTTCGCCACCCGCCAGCCGTCGCGGGCCAGGACCGCGTGGATCCGCCGGTGCCCGTAGCGGCCGCGGGCGGCCTCGAACGCCTCGGCGATCGCGGCCTTGAGCCCGGCGTGCGGGTCGGGCCGGTCCAGGCGGGCCTGGTGGTAGAAGAACGTCGACCGGGCCAGGCCCGCGACCGCCAGCAGCACCGGCAGCGGATAGTCGGCCTTGAGGGCGGCGACGGCCTGGGTTTTCACCCTCGCCCCTGCTCCCTCAAGGCCCGCAATTTTTTTAGGTAGGCGTTCTCCGCCGACAGCCGCAGGTTCTCCGCCCGCAACCGCTCCAGCTCGCCGGGACCCGGCGAGTCCGCGACACCGGGCGGACGGCCTTTCGGCTTGGGCCGCAACGCGTCCTCGCCCTCGCGCCGATACGCCCGCGCCCAGTTCTCCACGAGTTTGGGCGAGGACAGGCCGTGCTCGCGCGCCAGCTCGGCCGCGGTCGCCTCGCCGCCGACATACCGGCGCACGACCTCCAGCTTGAACTCGAACCCGAACGACCGCCTGCCTGGCTTGTTCATCAGCGCTCCCGCGCTCCGCAGCCTCCAACGATCACGCAAGCGTCGCACGGCACCCGCCGACACCCCCAACCGGGACGCCACGGCCTTCGCGCCATACCCGTCCTCGAACAACGCAACAGCGGACGCCCGCTGCCACTCAGACAACGAACTGCGTGGATGCAACGAACCACTCCCCGGACAGCCGGAACTGGATTCCCAGTCCAACTCCCGGGGCGCAGTTCAGAGGGCCGCTGGGCCGGCGAAGGGGCCCATTACAGCAGGTGGCGTGGCCTGCGATGGCGGGAAACCGGGCACTCGACGTGAGGCAAGCCCTGGTTCAGCCCTAGATCAAGGCGAGTTCGGCCAGACAAGCATTACCCCGCAACAGCTTCCTGCCCCGAACGACCCCGCCCGCTCCGCACAACACCCCATCCGAGCACCCCACCACTCCACCGCAGCCACGCACCCAACAACCGAGGCACCCACACCACCCCTGCACCCCGATACGAAGCCTCCCTGCGGTTCGGGGGTGCTTGTCAAGGCATCTTTCCCGCCTTGACAAGCACCCCCGAACCGTCAGCACAATCAGCTTCGGGGTGCCCCACCCCACCACCCCGAGCGCAATGTCGCCGCCAGGCGACGAGCCGCCCCAGCCGACACCCGCGGCCGGAACGCGACCCCCACCACAACAACCCCATCCACCCCAGCCAGACCAGCACCAATACGGCAGCATGGACCCGTGCTCTTCGACAGGATCGTCCGCCCAGCGATGTACCGGCTCGCCTACCACGACCCCGAGGTGGTCCACGAGCGCACCGTCACCCTGCTGAGCCGAGCCGGAACCGCCCTCCGCCCCTCGCCCGGGTGTACCGCACCGACGATCCCGCCACCGTCCTCGGCCTCACCTTCCCCAACCGGATCGGCCTGGCCGCGGGCATGGACAAGAACGGCCGAGCCCTCCACGCCTGGCCCGCGCTGGGCTTCGGCTTCGTCGAGGTAGGCACAGTCACCCGCCACCCGCAGCCCGGCAACCCCAAACCCCGCCTCTACAGCCTCCCGGCCACCGACGCGGTCATCAATCGCATGGGCTTCAACAACGACGGGGCCCAAGCCCTCGCCGACCGCCTGGCCGCGCACGGAAAACCGGCGGTGCCGCTGGGGATCAGCATCGGCAAGTCCAAGGTGACGCCGCTGGACGAGGCCGTCGAGGACTACCGCTTCTCCCTCCGTGCCCTGCACCCCTTCGCCGACTACTTCGCGATCAACGTCAGCTCCCCGAACACCCCCGGTCTCCGCGCGCTGCAAGACAAAGCCGCGCTCGCCGAACTGCTCGCCGAACTCCGCAAGACCGGGGCCGAACTGGGCGGCGACACTCCCCTGCTGGTCAAGGTCGCCCCCGACCTCACCGACGACGCGCTCGCCGAGCTTCTCGAAGTCTGCCTGGACCACGGCGTCGCCGGGATCATCGCGACCAACACAACCCTCTCCCGCGACGGCATCGCCCCCGCCGAAGCCGCGCTGGCCGCCGAAGCCGGCGGACTGTCCGGCCGCCCGCTGACGCAGCGCTCGGCTGAAGTCGTGCGCTTCGTCCACGAAAAGACCGGCGGCAAGCTGCCCATCATCGGCGTCGGCGGCATCCTCGGCCCGGACGACGCCCGCCGCATGCTCGACGCCGGCGCCAGCCTCGTGCAGATCTACACCGGCTTCGCGCTGCACGGGCCCGGGTTGGTCCGCCTCGTCGGCCGGGGCCTCGCTTCCCGGTAGCCGCACGGCCGGGGCTGCCACCGGCTCAGCGGCGAACCGGGACCCGACGGCGGCTGGTCACCACCCCCAGCCGCGTCCGCCCCTCAGCCAGGGAACCGGGGCCCGCCCGTGCTGACGAACCGCAAATACCCCCGCCAAGACGCGTACCGGTCCAGACCTTCCCCTCCCGCCGCGGCCGCTGGTTCGCACAGCACGGCGAGCGGCGAACTCCCGTCCTCCAGCTCGACCCGGCCCAGCACGAACGGCGCCGCCAGGCCAGCGGCGAACCGGCCGAACGCCGCCGGGGACAACCGCCAGCGTTCGCCGTCCACTCCGGCCGATCCGGGGATGACCCCGGGCTGCGGCGGCGTGACCCCCTCGAGCAGCACCATCCGGTAGCGCTCCGCGGTCCGGACCAGACCGCCGAACCGAGCGCCGTGCAGCTCGTCGTGCAACGGCTGGCCGCACAGATGCGCGCCGAACACCACGACGTCGACGCTCTCGCACGGATACGGATCCGGCGACTGCTCGCCAGTCAGCACCGAAGCCAGGTCGTTCCCGATCTGGTCCTCGAACGCCCGCGTCACCACGGTGATCCCATACGGCCGCCGGTCCCCTGGCACAGTCACCGCAGCAAGATCGAGGGCATTCAGAGTCGCGTCCAGGATGCCGACAGTCGGCAGGAGCAGGGCGTCCAGATCCGCCAGCAGCGAGCGGGCGGCCAGGACGTCTCCCGCGCCGTAAACCGCGCTGACGTCTACCGGGACCAGCACGGCGCCGGAAGCCTCCAGAGAGGCAGCAGCGACGTCGAACGCCCTCCTCGCGGGCAGCGGGAGGTTCGCTTCGGCGGGGATGCCGAGGCGCGGGTGCTGTCCGGCGGCGAGGCGGACGTCAGCGGGCCATTCGCGGACCGCCGGGTCCACGCCGTCGGGGCCGAGCATCGCGGCGATGGCGCGCTGGCCGGTCGCGAGGCGGCGGGCGGACACCGAGACGGTCGGCCCCGGGATCAGTCCGGGCGTCGGTTTGAGCGTGAGCACCCCGGGCGGGGCGGAGATCTCGCGCGCGGACGAATTCAGTGCCAGGTCGACGATCTCGAGTCCGACGGCCGCGTTTTCCGGGTCCGCGACGGCGGTTCCGAGGACTACCGCGCCGGCGTCGGTCAGCCGCGCGAGCGCGGGCAGGCCCTCGACGTCTGCCGCGCAGACGGTTCCGGCCAGCGGCAGGTCTTCCCCGGCGTGGACGCGTTCGTCGACGGTTTTCGCTTCGACGAGCACTTCCTCCATGGTGCGCACCGCGGCCCAGAGTCCGGGGCGGTCGGCTTTCGCGAGCCGCTCGAACGCGGTGCGGACCCGCTCGTGCGAGCTGGGCGGAGGGACGGGAACAGGATCAGGTTCCGGCGGGAGCGTAGTCACGAGGGCGTCCTTTCCTCGGCGGGATCGGAGGAGTCCACTGTGTACGTCCGGCGCCTCGAACCTCAGCCCGCGACGCCGGGCGTGGCGGGTGCCAACACCGACCTCATGAGAAAAACGTTAAACCGCAGACGTTTCCGTCACCAGCAGGATCGGATTACGCGATTGTTGCGGTGTGCGGGAGAAACTCACGCACCGTCGCGGCCGGGCTGCCCCGTTGCGCCGACCGGAATCCCAAACTCGCCCATCAGGACGGCGTTTCCGCCCGCCCTTCGCGAATCCCGGAGTCGCGGCGAAACCGCGGGCCGGGCCACATTCACCCCGGCATCGGGCGTTTCGCGGCGGAGTACGGGCCGCGCGACCCGAAACAGCGGCTGGATCAGCAGGTCAGCCGAGATCCTTCAGCGCCAGCGCCAGCCCGGCGAGCCGGTCCGTCGCGTCCGTCAGCGCTTCCCGCGACGTGACCATGCCGTCACTGCTCGCGGCCACCGCACGGCCGGCGGCGGCGACCAAGCTGCCGTAACCCTCGATGCCGTCGTCGAGCTGTTCGCGGAGCTTCGTCACGGCGGCCTGCAACGCCGGCCGTTCGCGCTCCGGCGCGGAATCACGGCCTCGTTCGACGGCCTGGATCCGGTCGGCCAGGCCGCGCAGCGCACGGGCGGCCTCGTCGGCCGTCGCGCGGGCGTCGGCGACCGAGACCTCCGGAACCGCGGTGGTGCCCAGCGAAGTGGGCACGGACAGCTGCCGCAGGAGTTCGCGCAGCGAAGCCTCCGACTCGGCCAGTCGCTCCATCGGCTCCCGAGCGGCCGAACCGGCGGCGGGCAACGGCGGCGGACCGCTCGGCGCGGCCGGGAGTTCGACCTTCTTCAGCTCTCGCAACCGCATCCCGGTTCGGACGCTGAACGTGCCGAACACCAGCGTGGCGAAACCGGAGAACACCGCCTGCCCGATCTCCGGGCCGGCCGCCGCTCCGCCGAGCAGGCCGGTGGCGGTGAGCACGGTGAGGACCCCGAGCAGGATCGTGATCAGCACCCAGAGGGTGAGCACGCGCGAGGTGCGGCGGATCCGGCGCTGGTGTTTCGCGCTCGGCTCGTTCCAGCGCTGCCATTTCGCGCGGGCCTCGGCGACCGCGGGCACCTGCCCGGCCACCGTGGAAAAGACCGCGGACGCGGCCGGAGCCGACGGACGACGCGGCGCCGGCGGCGGGGAGACCGGACCGCGCTGGGTCCGGCCGTTCTGTCGCGGCTTCCCGCCGGCCTCGTCGGCCGGCGGGAAGTACCGCTGCAGTTTTTCCTGGGCGCGCTGGGCGTAGTCGGGCAACCGCTCGATGTGCTTCTCGAGCTTGGCGTTGAACTCGCTGAAGTCCCGCCTCTTGGTCATCGCCCTGCCCCCTGCGCCGCTCGTGCCCGGCCGGTCAGGCCGGGTTCTTGCCCTGTTCGGCCTGCACGCGGGCCTGGATCTCCCGCTGGATGTCGCCCGAGGCGGCCGGCTTGGCGGCGGCCGCCCCCGCGCTCGCTCCGCCGTCGGTGACCTGGGCGACCGAATCGCCGCGCATCGACGCGCGGATCTGCTCCAGCCGCGAGTGGCCCGCCATCTGGGTGGCCGACTCCTGGACCTCCAGCATGCGGCCCTGCACCGAGTTCTGCGCCAGCTCGGCCGAGCCGAGCGCGGTGGTGTAGCGCTTCTCGATCTTGTCCCGGACCTCTTCCAGCGACGGCGTGTTGCCCGGCGCGGCCAGCTGGCTCATCTGGTTCAGCGAGGCGGAGACCTGCTCCTGCATCTTCGCCTGCTCCAGCTGCGAGAGCAGCTTGGTGCGCTCGGCGAGCTTCTGCTGCAGCATCGTCGCGTTGCGCTCGACGGCCTGCTTGGCCTGCGTCGCCGCCTGCAGCGACTGGTCGTGCAGCGTCTTGAGGTCTTCGATGCTCTGCTCGGCGGTGACCAGCTGCGCGGCGAAGCTCTCCGCCGCGGTCTCGAACTGGGCGGCCTTGGCCTCGTCGCCCTTGCCGCGGGCCTCGTCGGCCAGCACCAGCGCCTGGCGCGTCGAGGCCTGCAGCTTCTCGACCTCGCCGAGCTGGCGGTTGAGCTTCATCTCCAGCTGCCGCTGGTTGCCGATCACGGAGGCGGCCTGCTGCGTCAGCGCCTGGTGGTTGCGCTGCGCCTCCTCGATGGCCTGCTGGATCTGTACCTTCGGGTCGGCGTGCTCGTCGATCTTCGACGAGAACGCCGCCATCATGTACTTCCAGAACTTCACGAACGGGTTGGCCATCTCCTCCGCCTGCCTTCTTGCGTCCCACGGGCCCTGAGTTGCTTCGGGGCGGGGCGTCGCTCCCCTAGTCGCATAACGTACCGACCCCGGCGTCGGGTTCCATCGTGTCAGGTCGGCCTCCGCCGTTCCAGGCGACCCCGGGGGAATTCAGGGTCAGCCCTGACCTGTGCCCCGGACCCGTCGCGGAACCCTCCCCGCGCACGCCGACGGCCCCGGGGAGATCCCCGGGGCCGTGCAGCGAAGCAGCGCCGGCGTTACGCCGCGATCGTGGACGCCAGCTTCGGCGCGCCGATCGTGGTCCGCAACGTCGTGTTCATCCGCGGAGCGGGCTGGAGCCGCAGGTCGGAGAGGTCGTCGCCGATCAGCTCCGACACCAGGCGGCCGCCTTCGAACCCGGCCTCGCCCCGGTCGGGCACGGTCTGGCTCGGCGCGGCCTCCACCTCGTCGGCCACCGGCGCGACCTCGACCTTGTCGAGGGCCGACACGTCGGCGGCGACCTTGTGCAGCAGCTCGCCCAGCGGCAGCTCCAGCGCCTCGCAAATGGACGCCAGCAGCTCGCTGGAAGCTTCCTTCTGGCCGCGCTCGACCTCGGACAGGTAGCCGAGGCTCACCCGGGCGGCGCGGGAGATGTCACGCAGCGTCCGACGCTGGTTGGTGCGGGCATGACGGAGCCGATCACCGATCGCCTCGCGCAACAGCACGGTCATCACGCGCCTCCCTTCCCGAACTGGTGCCTCCTACGTTACCCAGAGCGGTGCCCCGAGTGCAGGACTTGGCACATGCGTACGCCAAGGGCGAACGCCGTTTTCAGTCTAGTTGTTCCCGGAGCAGCGCGAACGCGGCGCGCACCGACGAGGTCCGGATCGTGTCCCGGTCACCGGTTTCGGCCAGCTCACGCACCGTGTCCGCCCCCGGTCCGGAGAGGCCGACGTAGACGGTGCCCGGGGCCACGCCGTCCTGCGGATCCGGCCCGGCGACGCCGGTCAGGCCGAGCCCCCAGGTCGCCCCGCAGCGCTCCCGCGCGCCCCTGGCCAGCTGCGCGGCGACCTCCGGATGCACCGCGCCGTGCTCGGCCAGCAGCTGTTCGTCGACCCCGGCGAGCGCGGCCTTCAGTTCTGTGGCGTAGACCACCAGGCCGCCGCGCAGCACCGCGCTCGCGCCCGGCACCCGGGCGAGCGTGGCGCAGACGAGACCGGCCGTGAGCGACTCCGCCGCGGCCACGGTTTCCCCCCGCCGGGTGAGGACCGCGACCAGTTCGCGCGCTTCGGTCATCACGTGCCCATCGCGCGCCGGCCCGCGGCGCGCAGCCGGATCGCCCGGACCAGGTAGTCGACGCCGGTGATCGCCGTCAGCGCCACCGCGATGCCCATGAGAACCCAGCGCACCGGGTCCGCGCCGTCCGGCAGCGGCAGCAGGTAGGTCACGATCGCGAGGATCTGCGCCATCGTCTTCGCCTTGCCGCCGCGGCTGGCCGGGATGACGCCGTGCCGGATCACCCAGAACCGCAGCAGCGTCACGCCGATCTCGCGCACCGCGATCACGATGGTGACCCACCAGGACAGCTCCCCCAGCGCGCTGAGCCCGACCAGCGCGGCGCCGATGAGCGCCTTGTCCGCGATCGGGTCGGCGATCTTGCCGAAGTCGGTGACGAGGCCGTAGCGGCGGGCGACCCAGCCGTCGACCTGGTCGGTCGCCGACGCGATGGCGAACAGCCCGGTGGCGATCGCGCGCCAGGTGGTGTCCTCGCCGTGGCCGGTGAACAGCGCGACGACGAACAGCGGGACCAGGACCAGCCGCGAGATGGTGAGAAGGTTCGCCAGGTTCAGCGTCGGGACTTCGGTCGCCTCGGGCAGCTGGGCCCCGCCCTCGGACGCGGCGCGGGGCACGCCCTCGCCCGCCCCGCTGGGCGCGGCACTCACCGGCCGGCGTCCGGCGCCGGGCGGACGACCAGGTCGACGCCGGCGGAGTCGACGACCTCGCAGCGGACGAGGTCTCCCACCGCGAACGGCTTCGTGTCCTCGTCCTCGAGGATGACGCATTCCCCGTCGACCTCGGGAGCCTGGTGCGCGGCGCGGCCGACCGCGTCGTCGCCGTCCGCGCCGTCGTGCTCGACCAGCACGTCCACGAAGGTGCCGATCCGGTCCTCGGCGCGCTGCGCGGTCAGTTCTTCGACCAGCGCCGAAATGCGCGCGACGCGCTCGGCGACCTCGGCCGGGTCGAGCTTGCCGTCGAAGGTCTCGGCCTCGGTGCCGTCCTCGTCGGAGTAGCCGAACACGCCGACCGCGTCGAGCCGGGCTCCGGTGAGGAACCGCTCCAGCTCGGCCAGGTCGTCCTCGGTCTCGCCGGGGAAGCCGACGATCACGTTGGTGCGGATGCCCGCCTCGGGCGAGTACTCGCGGATCTGCTCGGTGAGCGCGAGGAACGAATCGGTGGACCCGAACCGGCGCATCCGGCGCAGCACCTGCTCGCTGGAGTGCTGGAAGGACAGGTCGAAGTAGTCCGCGACGCCCGGCGTGGTCGCGATGGCCCGCACCAGCTGCGGCCGCGTCTCGGCGGGCTGCAGGTAGGACACGCGCACGCGCTCGATGCCGTCGATCTCCGCCAGCCGCGGCAGCAGCAGTTCGAGCGCGCGGGTGCCGTCGCGGCCGAAGTCCTTGCCGTAGGACGTGGAGTTCTCGCTGACCAGGAACAGTTCCTTCGCGCCGTTCTCGGCGAGCCAGGCCGCCTCGGCGACGATCTCGTCCGGCTGCCGCGACACGAACGACCCGCGGAACGACGGGATCGCGCAGAACGAGCAGCGCCGGTCGCAGCCGGAGGCGATCTTCAGCGCGGCGACCGGCGAGTCGTCGAGCCGCGTGCGCAGGACCCGCGGGCCCCAGCCGTGCTGCGCGTGCCCGGGCACCTCGACCTCGGCGCTCGCGGCGGGCCGCTGCACCGGGCTGATCGGCAGCAGCTTGCGCCGGTCGGACGGCGTGTGCGCGGCGATCGCGCGGCCGGCGACCACGTCGTCCAGCCGGGCGGAAAGGTCGGCGTAGTGGTCGAAGCCGAGCACCGCGTCGGCTTCGGGCAGGCTGTCGGCGAGTTCGTTGCCGTAGCGCTCGGCCATGCAGCCGACCGCGACGACCTTGCGCCCGGTGTCGGCCGCCGCGAGCAGCGTGTCGACCGAGTCCTTCTTGGCCGATTCGACGAACCCGCACGTGTTGACCACGACGACGTCGGAGTCCTCCGGTTCGGCGGCCAGTTCCCAGCCGCCCGCGGCCAGCCGGCCCGCCAGCTCCTCGGAATCGACCTCGTTGCGGGCGCAGCCCAAGGTCACGAGGGAGACACGGCGGGCGCGAGCGGAGTCAGCGGCTGGAGAAGGCACGACGTTCAGGGTAGCCGTCGCTTCCGGACCGCTCCGCGACGGCGTCGCCCAGTGCGGTGAGGCGGCCTCCTCCGGCCAGGTCACTCCGCGGCGGACACGTCCGGAACCGTCAGCAGCGTCAGCTCCGCGTCGTCCAGCGCCTCCAGGTCGACGTCCGGCCCCGCCAGCCGCATCGCCTGCGCCCGGATCGCGCGTTCGAGCAGGCCGCGGGCCGAACGGCCGTTGGCGAAACCCGGTCCGCGGTCGAGGCGCGCCATGAACCCGGGCAGCGCTTCGGCGAGCCCGGCGTCGAGGCGGTAGCCCTGTTTGCCCGCCATGGCGGTGAAAATCTCGGCCAGCTGGGCGTTGTCGTAGTCGGCGAAATGCACTGTCGCGCCGAAGCGGGACCGCAGGCCGGCGTTGGCGTCGAGGAAGCGGTCCATGTCCGCCGGGTAGCCGGCCGCGATCACGATCAGGTCCTCGCGGTGGTTCTCCATCTGCACCAGCAGCTCGGCGATCGCCTCGGCCCCGAAATCGGTGCCCGACGCGGAACCCTGGACCAGCGTGTAGGCCTCGTCGACGAACAGCAGCCCGCCGATCGCCCGTTCGCACACCTCGCGGGTTTTCGGCGCGGTCTGGCCGATGTACTCGCCCACCAGGTCCGGCCGCGCGACCTCGACGAGGTGCCCGGACGGCAGCACGCCCAGCTCGCGGTAGATCTGCCCCATCAGGCGCGCGACGGTCGTCTTCGCGGTGCCCGGGTTGCCGGTGAACACCAGATGCCTGCTGCGCGCCCCGACCGGCAGCCCGGCCTTGCGGCGGCGCGCGTCCAGCCGCGTTTCCGCGACCAGCGCGCGGACCTGCGCCTTCACCTCGTCCAGGCCGATCATCCCGTCGAGTTCGGCGAGCAGGTCGTCCAGGCCGCGGCGCGGTCCGGCGTCGTCGCTGACCGCGACCCCCGCCTCGCCCGGCAGGTCGGCGGCCACGAGCACGGCCAGCTGGTCCGGCGGCGTGTCCGGGGCGGCGGCGAGGCGGCTGGACTGCCCGCTGATCGCGGCTTCCAGCAGGCCGCGCGCGGACCGGCCGTTCGCGAACCCGCGGCCGCGCGGGATGCGGCGGATCGCCTCCGGCAGGGCCGCGAGCAGGTCGGCGGACAGCT
This sequence comes from Amycolatopsis echigonensis, assembly GCF_002846615.1. Lineage (NCBI taxonomy): Bacteria > Bacillati > Actinomycetota > Actinomycetes > Pseudonocardiales > Pseudonocardiaceae > Amycolatopsis > Amycolatopsis echigonensis. The sequence goes on from NZ_PJMY01000003.1 coordinate 8,208,336, forward strand.
CGTAGCCCTGGCTCTTCGCCATCACCGTGAAAATCCCGGCGAGCTCTTCGTTCGTGTAGTCCGGGAACTCGATCCGGCCGGAGAACCGCGACCGCAGACCCGGGTTGGACTCCAGGAACTCGTCCATCTGCTTGGGATAGCCCGCGACGAACACCACCAGGTCGTCGCGATGGTTCTCCATCTGCACCAGCAGTTCGGTGACGGCTTCCTTGCCGTAGTCGTCGTTCTCGTCGCGCACGAGGTTGTACGCCTCGTCGATGAACAGCACGCCGCCCGCGGCCCGTTCGCACACTTCGCGGGTCTTCGGCGCGGTCTGGCCGGTGAACTCGGCGACGAGATCGCCGCGGCCGACCTCGACCAGATGCCCGGACGGCAGCACGCCCAGCTCCCGGTAGATCTGGCCGACCAGCCGCGACACGGTCGTCTTCGCCGTGCCGGGGTTGCCGGTGAACAGCAGGTGGCGGCTGCGGACGGCGACCTTCATGCCCGCGTCGCGCCGCCGCGCGTCGACAGCCATCTCGTCCACCATGGACCGCACCCGCTGCTTCACCGAGTCGAGCCCGATCATCGCGTCCAGTTCGGCCAGCAGCTCGGGGAGGCTGCGCCGCGGTCCGGAATCGTCCACCGCGCCGACGCCGGATTCGCCGGGACCGGGCAGATCGGCGGCGACGAGCGTGACCAGGTCCGCGCCGCCGTCGGTGGTCAACCGGGTGGACTGCTTGCCGATCGCCGCTTCCAGCAGCACGCGCGCGGACCGGCCGTTCGCGAACCCGCGGCCGCGCGGGATCCGCCGGACCGCCTCCGGCAGGGCCGCGAGCAGGTCCGCGGACAGCTCGTAACCCTGGCTCTTCGCCATCGCGCGGAAGATCTGCGCCAGTTCGTCGTTGGAGTAGTCCGGGAATTCGATGGACCCGGCGAACCGCGACCGCAGGCCGGAGTTGGACTCCAGGAAGGCGTCCATTTCCTTGGGGTACCCGGCCGCGAAGACCACCAGGTCCTCGCGGTGGTTTTCCATCTGCACCAGCAGTTCCGCGACCGCTTCCCGGCCGAAGTCGTCGTCCTTGTCGTTCACGAGGTTGTACGCCTCGTCGAGGAACAACACGCCGCCGACGGCCCGCTGGACCGCCGCGCGGGTCTTCAGCGAGGTCTGGCCGACGTACTCGCCGACCAGGTCGGTGCGGGTCACCTCCACGACGTGGCCCTTGGGCAGCGCGCCGAGCGCCCGGTAGATCTTGCCGAGCAGCCGGGCCACGGTCGTCTTCGCCGTGCCCGGATTGCCGGTCAGCAGCAGGTGGCGGCTGCGCACGGCGACCTTCATGCCCGCTTCCCGGCGCCGCGCGTCGATCGTCATCTCCGACGTCAGCGAGCGGACCCGTTCCTTGACCGCGGCAAGGCCGATCATCCCGTCCAGTTCGGCGAGCAGTTCCTCGATCGAGGCTCCGCCGCGCTGGCCGGCCGCGGCGACGAGCGGCTCGATGTCCGCGTGGCCGATCTCGATCCGGGTGCCCGGCACCGCGCCGCGGCTGATCGCCTGCCGCGAGGCCGCGTCCAGCATCGCCTCCACCGTGCGTGCGCCGGGTTCCTTGGCCAGCGCGGCGAGGCGGTCGCGCACGTCGGCGGGCAGGCCGAACGAGCGTTCCCGGGCGAGAACGTCGAGCAGCGCGGCCGCTTCGGCGGGCCGGTCGAACCGGGGCAGCCGGTACTGCAGCATGTTCTGCACCAGGTCAGGCGCCTCGGTGCTGAGCTGCTCGAGGACCTTCTCGGTGCCGTCCAAGATGATCAGGCGGCAGCTGTCCTGGTCGCGGGCGTAATTGCGCAGCAGGCGGACGGTCCCGGCGACGTCCTTTTCGAAGAGCGCGTCGACCCGCTCGGCGAGCATCAGCGCGGAGCCGCCGTTTTCGATTTCGTTGATCGTCGCGGGCACCGAACGCTCGACCGGGTCGTCGCCGTACTCCGCGAGCAGGGCGGCGCAGTCGAAGAACTCGGCGTTGTCGAATCCGACTTCGGCCTCGGTCAGCGACGCCTTCAGCGCCCGGGTGAACCGGCGCTGGCCGGTGTTCGGCTCCCCCACCAGCAGGATGAACGGGTTCGGCTGCTTGGTGCCCGCGGTCATCCGGGCCGCTTCGCGCTTCTCCCATTCGGCGTAGGCCTTCTGCCACTCCTCGTAGGCCTTTTCGTACCGGGACTGCTCCTTGCGCTGCCACATGCGGTTGCCCGCGGCCAGCAGGTCGAGCGTCACCGACCGGCTGTGCCGCGCCATGTCGCCGAGCACGTTGGCGCCGGAGCCGTCCGACCCCGGGCGCTCCGGTTCGACCGGCGGCGGTTCGCCGGGGCCGTTCGCGGTGCCGTGCCGGGTGGCGTCCGCCCAGGCCACCACCCGGGTGGCGCGCGTGACGAACTCGGCGATCGATTCGGTCCCCGAGACGAACATCCCGGCCTGGCCGAGGTTCTCCACCCGGATCTGCGGCCGCTGAGCGGTCACGGGAGTCGGCGCCGGTGCGGATGGCGGGGCGGCGGGCAGCGGCGGTCCCGAGGGCGCGGCCGCGGCGGGCGGCGGCTGTGCCGGGACTTGCCCGGACCACGGGCCGCCCTGCGGTGCGGGCTGGTAGCCGGGCTGCGGCGGGGGGTAGCCCTGCGGAGCGGAAGGCGGTCCGCCGAAGCCGTTCCCGGCCGGAGCGGGGGGTCCGCCGTATCCGCCGGGGCTGCCCTGCGGGCCGGGATACCCCTGCGGCGCGGGCTGCCCCGGGTAACCGCCGGGATTGCCTTGCGGGCCGGCGAACCCGCCCGGGTTGCTCTGCGGGCCCGGATACGGCGGCCGGGGTCCTCCGCCGGCGCCCGGACCGGGATAGCCCTGCGGGCCGCCCGGGTACTGCTGCGGGGCGCCGTACCCCGGTGCGGGCACGCCGGGCGGCGGCACGAGACGGGCGGCCGCGCGGTAGCCGGGATCCGCGGGCGGTTGCGTGTACTGCCAGTTCCCGTCCGGCAGCCTCCGCTGCCACGCCTGGCCGGGGACGAGCAGCCATCCGAGCCCGTCCGGGCCGGTCAGCGCGGCCGTCCGGCCCGCCGCCGCCTCGGACTGTGCGGCCTGGAATGCGTCCCACCCTGCGCGCGTCAAGAAGACCAGCTCCCCCTCAGGTGCCCGTGCGGCCCACGTGCCGCCGCCCTATTGTGCCCAACCCGGGACGCTCCGCGACGGCTAGCCGCCGAAGTCGTCCGTTCGCCCCTCGTGCGCGGTCACCACTGCAGATCGTGTTTGAGCTGGTTGACCGCGATCGGCGCGAGGGTCGTGTTGAAGGTCGCGGACGGATGGTTGTCGTCCATGTAGACCAGCACGTTCCCGACGACCGCGGGGCAGCGCTTGCGGTCGCAGTAGTAGTCGGTGAAGTCCAGGAACGTCACGTTGTCCGGGACGTTCTCCACCCGCTCCCACGACGGCACCGGGGCCACCGCGGCCTCGCGCGGCACCGAGCACGACGGGTCGGCCGGGCTCTTCTGCGCGACGCAGCTGGCCATGTTGAACGCGTAGCGCGGGTTGTCGCGCACGGCCACGACCGGGATGCCCGCGTCGTCCAAAGTGGACCAGACGTCGACGAAGCCCTTCGGCGTCGACTCGTTCGGCCCGGGTTTGGAGTTGACCGTGCCGAGCATGACGACCGCGTCCGGGCGCGTGTCGAGCAGTTCGCCGGTGACGGCCTTGTTCCACTCGATGCAGTTCTTGTCGCCCGGCATCAGATCCGAGCCGCTCGAATACGGGCACGCGCCCTTCAGCATGGTCTTGACCTGCCAGCCGTCCGAGACGACCGCGGGCCGGAAGGCCGCGAGGTACTGCTGGATGTGCGAGTCGCCGACGAGCACGATCCGCTTGGACGGCGGGCCTTCCGGGCCTTCCGTGCAAATCTGCAGTTCCTTGTTGCGCGGCGAGATCGAGCACTGGTCCGGCGGAATGCGGGCCCAGTCGTCGGCGAGTTTCACTGTGGGCGGCACGACCGACGGCGCCGGCGCGCCGCGGTAGACGAACCCCTGCGCGTGCGCGACCGCGCCCGGGTGGTCCGGGTCGCCGATGGCGATCTCGTAGTTCGCCCGCGCGCTGCTCACGCCCTGCCAGACGCCGCTCGCGACGAGCACCGGGGCCAGCGCGAGCACGCCGAACCGGTAGGCGCCCCACTGTTTCGCGGTGCCGATCTTCGACAGCCGGATCGGGTTCTCGATCAGGTGGTAGGTCAGGACCGAAAGCAGGAAGGACACGCCGACCACGAACGTGCCGCCGAGCAGGCCGACCGCCACCCGGTCCCGGACGACCAGGTAGAACACCAGCACCGGCCAGTGCCACAAGTAGAGCGAGAAGCTGAGATTGCCGACGTAGCCGAGGAATTTCGAGCTGAGCCAGCGATCCGCGCCGAGCACGCTGCCGGTCTGCCCGGCCACGAGCACCAGGCCCGCCGAGACGGTCGGCCAGAGTGCGATCCAGCCCGGGAACACGCTGTCGACGTCGAGCAGGACGCCGCACAGCACCAGCCCGGCGACGCCGACCCAGCCGAGCACGATGCGCAGCGGCCGCGGCAGCGTCACCTGGTCGAGGAACATCGCCATCAGGCCGCCGAGCGCGAATTCCCACACCCGGGTGAGGCCGTGGAAGTAGGCCAGCGGCTGGTCGGCCGCAGTGAGGTACACCGAGTACGCGAGCGAGGCGGCGAACAGGACGATCAGCAGCAGGTTCACCGTGCGCCGCAGCGACCAGCCGAGCCGGCGCACGAGCAGGCCGAGCCCGACGAACAGCAGCGGCCACAGCAGGTAGAACTGGCCCTGGATGGACAGCGACCAGAAGTGCTGCACGAGGCTCGCGCTGTTGTGCTGGGCGAAGTAGTCCACCGAATCGGCCGCGAGCTGCCAGTTCTCGTAGAACAGCGCCGACGCGACGACCTCGCGGATGGTCTGGAACCAGCGGTCCTGCGGCAGCAGCACCTGCGACAGGACCACGACGGCGAGCAGCACGGTCATCGCGGCCGGGAAGAGCCGCTTGATCATCCGGCCCCAGGTGGCGCGCAGTGCGATCCGGCCGCGCAGCAGCGCCCGGTAGAGCTGGCCGGTGATCAGGAACCCGGAGACGAGGAAGAACACGTCGACGCCGCCGGAGATCCGGTCGAACCACACGTGGTAGACGACCACCAGCACCGAGGCCAGCGCCCGCACGCCCTGCAGCTCGGGCCGGAAACGCGCCTGCGCGCCCGGTCCGGCGGGAGGCTGGCCGGACCGTTCCGGGGCAGCCACGGTGGTGCCGGACATGCAGGTTCCTCCCGAGGGCCGGTAGCCGGCCGGGGGCCGCCGACTACTGGTCATGTGCGCTCACTAGCTATACGTGACAGCTCGCGGCTTCACGCATCCGGGGTCCCCCGATGGAGCCGCTCGGCGGCGCCGGTGCTCGCGGTCGTTATCTTGACCGGGTGCCCGACTCCCGCCCTCCGTCCGTCCGCCGCGCGCGGATCGCCGACGTGCGCAAGATCAAGGCCCTCGTCGATTCCGACGCCGGCCGCGTGCTCCTCGAGAAAGATCTGGTCACGCTTTACGAGGCGGTGCAGGAGTTCTGGGTCGCGACCAACGAGGACGGCACCGGGAACGGCGACGACGACGTGCTGGGCGCCGCCGCGCTGCACGTGCTGTGGGAGGACATCGGCGAACTGCGCACCGTGGTGGTCGACAAAGCGGCCCGCGGCCGCGGGATCGGCCGGGCGCTGGTCGGCAGGCTCGTCGAAGAAGCCCGCGAGCTGGGGCTGAAACGGCTGTTCGTGCTGACGTTCGAGACGTCGTTCTTCGCCGCGCACGGATTCGTCGAGATCGACGGGGCCCCGGTGTCGCACGAGGTGTACGAGGAGATGCGGCGCTCGCTCGACCCGGGCGTGGCTGAGTTCCTCGACCTGCCCTACGTCAAGCCGAACACACTCGGGAACTCGCGGATGCTGCTCGAGTTCTGAGCGCTCAGGAGAACCGGACGAGGATGCGGGTCCCCGAACCGTCCACGGCGGCGAGCTTCACCGTCGTTCCGGCGAAGGTCGTCGAGTCCGGGCCCTGGCGGCCGGTGTGCAGCTCGACCGACGTGTGCTCGCCGCGGCCCGGCTCGGTGAGGACCAGCGCCACGACCGCCTCCCCCGCGGCGAAGCACTGGCGGCCCGGCTTGCACCGCGAATCCGAGACCAGCTGGCGGTAGCGCACGGTCAGGTCGCGGCCGGCGACCTGCACCTCCTGGCCGGGCGTGAGCGCCACGTTCCCGCCCGGCTCGGCGGCCGGCGGGCGCGAGGTCGTCTGCGCGAGGGCGGCCGGACCGCCCGCGCACCCGGCCAGCGCGGCGGCCGTCCCGATGCCCAGTGCGAGCTTCTTGAGGTCCATGCGCACTGGACGGGGCCGACGCGCCGCCGGGTTGCACGTCCGGGTCAGAAGTCTTCGTCCTCGCCGCCGGCGGGCGAACCGCCCGCGTCGGAGCCGCCGCGGATCATGAACAGCACCGATTCCAGCTCGTCCGGCTTGATCAGCACGTCACGGGCCTTCGAGCCCTCCGACGGGCCGACCACGCCGCGGCTTTCCAGCAGGTCCATCAGCCGTCCGGCCTTGGCGAACCCGACGCGGAGCTTGCGCTGCAGCATCGAGGTGGACCCGAACTGCGACGTGACGATCAGCTCGGCGGCCTGCAGCAGGACGTCGAGGTCGTCGCCGATGTCCGGGTCGATCTCCTTCTTCTCGCCCGCCTTGGCGCTGGTGACGCCCTCGTTGTAGTCCGGCTGCGCCTGTTCCTTGGCGAAGTTGACGACCGCGGCGATTTCCTCGTCGCCGACGAACGCGCCCTGGATGCGGACCGGTTTCCCGGCGCCCATCGGCAGGTAGAGCGCGTCGCCCATGCCGATCAGCTTCTCCGCGCCCGGCTGGTCGAGGATGACCCGCGAGTCGGTGAGCGACGACGTGGCGAACGCGAGCCGCGACGGCACGTTCGTCTTGATCAGGCCGGTGACGACGTCGACGCTCGGCCGCTGGGTGGCGAGCACCAGGTGGATGCCCGCGGCGCGGGCCTTCTGGGTGATCCGGACGATCGCGTCCTCGACGTCGCGCGGGGCGGTCATCATCAGGTCGGCCAGCTCGTCGACGATCGCCATGATGTACGGGTACGGCTGGTACTCGCGTTCGCTTCCCGGCGGCGCGGTGATGTCGCCGGAGCGGACCTTGGCGTTGAAGTCGTCGATGTGCCGGACCCGGTTGGCCTGCATGTCCTGGTAGCGCTGCTCCATCTCCTCGACGAGCCAGGCCAGCGCGGCGGCGGCCTTCTTCGGCTGCGTGATGATGGGCGTGATCAGGTGCGGGATGCCCTCGTACGGCGTCAGCTCGACCATCTTCGGGTCGATCAGGATCATCCGGCATTCGTCGGGCGTCGCACGGGCCAGCAGCGACACCAGCATCGAGTTCACGAAGCTCGACTTGCCGGAACCGGTGGAACCGGCGACCAGCAGGTGCGGCATCTTCGTGAGGTTCGCGGTGACGAACTCGCCCTCGATGTCCTTGCCGAGGCCGATCAGCATCGGGTGGTTGTCCTTGACCGTGGACGGCGCGCGCAGCACGTCGCCGAGGCGCACCATCTCGCGGTCGGAGTTGGGCACCTCGATGCCGACCGCGGACTTGCCCGGGATCGGCGCGAGCAGGCGGACGTTGTCGGTGGCCACCGCGTACGCGATGTTCTTGGTCAGCGCGGTGATCTTCTCGACCTTCACGCCCGGGCCGAGCTCGACCTCGTACCGGGTGACCGTCGGGCCGCGGGTGAAGCCGGTGACCTGCGCGTCGACGTTGAACTGGTCGAGGACGCCGGTGATCGCCTCGATCATCTGGTCGTTGGCCTTGCTGCGGGACTTCGGCGCGTCGCCGAGCTTCAGCAGGTCGGGCGGCGGGAGCGCGTAGTCGCCCTCCACGGTGCGGGTGACCGAGAGCGCGGGTTCCGGAGCCTTCTTCGGCTTCTTCTCCGGCACCTCGGCGGGCGGCGCGACCGGCTTCGGCGGCCGGATCGGCGTGGCCGGTTCGGCGAGCGCCGCGTCGAGGTCGAGCTGCTCGCCGTCCTTGTCGGCACTGGCCTGGCGGCGGCGCGACGGCTTCCGCAGCCGGACGGCCTTCGGGTCGGCCTCGGGTTCTTCGGTGTCGTGGTCGTCGGGCTGGCTTCCCTCGTACTCGGCCAGCTCGTGCTCGTCGAGCCCCCAGGTGCGCAGGCGGTGCGGGATGTCGCGCACCGGCGTCCCGGTGAACACAAGCACGCCGAACAGGAGCGCGAGGATCAGCAGCGGCACCGCGACCCAGGTGGTGACGCCCTTGGCCAGCAGCCCGCCGGAGAACGCGCCGAGGATGCCGCCCGCGTACATCCGGCCGTCGTTGGTGTCCGGGAGCGCGGTGAAGATGTGCAGCATCCCGAGCACGGACAGCACGACCAGCAGCGTGCCGATGACCATCCGCGGACGGGTCTCCTGCTGCGGCTCGGACCGCATCAGCGCGACGGCGACCACGAGCAGCACCAGCGGAAGCGTCACGGCTCCCGCGCCGAGCACGGTCCGCGTCGCGATCTCGACCGCGGCCCCGATCGGACCGGCCGCCCGCCACCAGACCCCGACCGCGGCGACGATGGCCAGCGCGATCAGCCCGAGAGCGAGCCCGTCCCTGCGGTGTTCCGCCTCGAGTTCCCGGGTGCGCCCCACCGTGCGGGCCAGCGAGCCGATCCCCTTGGCGGCGAGGTTCCAGGTGCCGCGCACCCCGCGCCCGATCGCCCCGGAGCTCCTGCGCCCAGCCGGGCGCCGCGCGGGGGACGTCCGGGGCCGGGAGCTGCTCCGGGCCCTGGACGAGCCTTTGGACGACCTGCTCGAAGCGGCCGCCCGGGACTTAGCCGGCGTACGCGAACCGCGCGCCGGTGCCTTCCCGCCGCTTCCCGCCGTGCTCCGCTTCCTCGTCGCCGACCCAGCCATGCCTCCACGGTAACGGGCGAGGACCAATAGTCACATGTGCCACTCGCAGCGCATGCGAAACAATCGGTGCCAAGTCACAGTCGGCCGCGGCGATCGACCAGGTCCGGGCATGAACTGTCTCGCCGCACCACGACGGGAGAGAGGGTTCCGTCTCCGCGGCGACGGTGTTTGCCGATGCCGCGGCGGGGAACCACCCGATCCGGTGCGATCCGGCCGCCGTGAAATGCTCTGCGCATGTTCGCGCTCCAACAGGACGATGCCGCGCGCCGTGCCCCCGCGATCTGGCGGACGATGCTCAACCTCGACCGGGGGCTGGTGAATCTCGTCGGGCGGCTCACGGTCACCGGGTCGGTGCCTCGGGAGCTGCGGGGCAAGCCGCTGCTCATGACTGCCAATCACATCGGCGTGTTCGACGCCTTCGTGCTCATGGCGGCGTGCAAGCGGATCGGCATCAACCCCCGGTTCATGCTCGCCGGCGGGATTCTCGACGCTCCGGTGATCGGGCCGGCGCTGCGCGTGAGCGGGCATCTGCGGGTGGACCGGGCCAAGGCGGCGACCGCGGTCGGCCAGTTCGCCGAGGCGGCGGAGGCGTTGCGGACCACGCGCGAGCCGATCATCGTGTACCCGGAGGGGCGGATCAGCCACGACCCGGGCCTGTGGCCGGAGCGCGGCAAGACCGGTGCGGCCCGGCTCGCGCTGGCCGCGGGGGTGCCGGTGATCCCGATCAGCCAGTGGGGCGCGCACGAGGCCGTCTACTGGGGCACGGAGACCGTGAACGGGCCCGCGGATCTGCTGCCGCTGGCCAAATCCGGGTTGAGCGCGCCGTTGCGGCGGCCCCGGTTCAAGGTGCATTTCGGGACGCCGGTGGACCTCTCCGACGTCGAGCCGGAACGACCCGGCGCGGGCGTTCGCGCGCACGCCAAGATCATGCAGGCGATCACCGACGGCCTGATCCCGTTGCGCCGCCACGAACCCGTCCGCCCGCGCTTCCACGACCCGACCCGGCCGACCGACACGGTCAGCCCCTGGAAACCCCAGCGCTGAGCAGTCCGGATCGTGGGACACACCAGCGAGTCCGGCTAGGGTCGCGAGGTGTGAGCACCCGCATCCTGGTCGTCTATTACAGCGCTACCGGCAACACCGCCGCCCTCGCCGGCGCGCTCGCCGAAGGGGCGGGAGAAAGCGGTGCGGAGGTCCGTGTCCGCACCGTGCCCGAGACCGCGCCGCCGGAGGCGGTGGCGAGCAATCGGCGCTGGCAGGCCTGGGTCGACTCCGGGCCGCACCACGAGCTCGCCACGCTGGCCGATCTCGCATGGGCGGACGGGCTCGCGCTCGGCAGCCCGACCCGGTTCGGCGGACCCGCCGCGCAGCTCAAGTCCTTTGTGGACACCACAGGCGGCCTGTGGGCGCAAGGAAAACTGGCCGACAAGGTGGCGACGTCGTTCACGTCGGCTTCCACCGCGCACGGCGGCCTGGAGGCAACCGTGCTGGCAATCAACAACATCTTCTACCACTGGGGCGCGATCGTCCTGCCCCTCGGCTACGCGGACCCGCACCTCCTGGAGTCCGGCAACCCCTACGGCGGCTCGTTCGTCTCGCGCAAATCCGCGGCGCCGGACGACACCGCGCTGCGGGCGCTGCGGCTTCAGGGACGACGGCTGGCGACGATCGCGACGCACGTCGCGGCGGGCCTGAAAGCCTTGGAATAACTCGGTTTCGTTCGGTCGTCCCGCTCCGTAATGTCGCGCGGGTGACCACCGAACTCCCCGTCCTGGAACCACCCCGGGTGATCCGCCGGGGCCGCGGCCTGTCGCTCGTGCTGCTCGCCGCGGTCTTCTTCAGCACGTCCGGCACGCTGGCGAAACCCGTGATGGGCGCGGGCATGACGCCGGAGCAGGTGGCGGTGCTGCGGATTGGGACGGCGGGAGTCCTGCTGCTGGTCGGCACCGCGCTCTTCGCCCCGCGCACGCTGTGCGTCCGGCGCGGGGAATGGCCGATGCTGCTGGCGTACGGAGCGCTCGGCGTCGCCGGCACGCAGCTGCTGTATTTCATTGCCGCCGAACGGATCCCGGTCGGCATCGCGATCCTGCTGGAGTTCACGTCGCCGGTGCTGATCGCGTTGTGGGTGCGCGTGGTGTGGCGGCAGCGGCTGCCGCGCATGCTGTGGTTCGGGATGGCGGTCGCGCTGATCGGACTGGCGCTGGTGGCGCAGGTCTGGCAGGGATTGGGGCTCGACGCGATCGGGCTGCTGGCCGGGATCGGCGCGGCGGTCTGTTCGGCCGGGTACTTCCTGCTCGGCGAACGCGCGGTCGCCGAGCGCGAACCGCTCGGGCTGGTCACCTGGGGCATGGTGATCGGCGGGGTGCTCGTGAGCGTCACCGCGCCGCCGTGGACGCTGCCGCTGGACCGGGCGGGCCAGACCGTCGCCTTCGGCCCCTGGACCCCGCCCTTGTGGCTGCTGCTGATCGGCCTGGTGGTGCTGTCGACGGCCATCCCCTACGTCGCGGGAATCTCCGCGCTGCGCCATCTGCCCGCCTCGGTGGCGAGCGTCGTCGGACTGCTCGAACCCGTGACGGCGGCGGCGTTCGCGTGGGCGTTGCTCGGCGAAGCCCTCGCGTGGCCGCAAGCGGTCGGTGCCGTGCTGCTGCTCGGCGGCGCTTACCTGGTCCAGCGACAGACGGCCGAGGTCGCCTGACTCCCTCCCGGGAGGGAGACGGGAACCAGCCTCGAGCGGGATGTGTCCGATCGGCGGCCCCGCCACACTGAACGGGCCGCACGAGAACGCCAGGGGGATCTCATGGACAACCGACCGAGCCGGGCCGACCAGCGCAGAGCCCGCAACGCGCTCGCCCGCCAGGCAGCGACCGTGCTGGTCGCGTTGCTGCTGGCGGGCGCGCGGCGCTGACTCAGACCGGGATGACCGTCGGCACGATCATCGGCCGCCTGCGGTAGGTGTCGGCGACCCACCGGCCGACGACCCGGCGCACCGCCTGCGCGATGCGGTGGGTGTCGGTGATGCCCTCGGCTTCCGTCCGCGCCAGCTCCATCTCGACGAGCGGCACGACGGCGTGCAGGGCCTTCGGGTCGTCGGAGAACCCGCGGCCGGAGATCGTCGGGCTGCTGACCGCGCGGCCGGTGTTCGAGTCGACCACCACGGTGATCGCGATGAACCCGCCCTCGCCGAGCACCAGCCGGTCGGACAGGGTCGACTCGCCGACGTCGCCGACGGAGAGCCCGTCCACGTACACGTGCCCGACCTCGACGCGGCCGGTGCGCGAGGCCTTGCCGTCGACCAGGTCCACGACCACGCCGTCCTCGGCGATCACCACGTTGTCCGGCGCTACGCCGGTGCGGATGGCGAGCTCCCCGTTGGCGCGCAAGTGTTTCCACTCGCCGTGCACCGGCATCACGTTGCTCGGCCGGACCGCGTTGTACAGGTACAGCAGCTCGCCCGCGGACGCGTGGCCGGACACGTGCACCTTCGCGTTGCCCTGGTGCACCACGTTCGCGCCGAGCCGGGTCAGGCCGTTGACGACGCCGAACACCGCGGTTTCGTTGCCCGGGATCATCGAGCTGGCCAGCACGACGGTGTCGCCCGCGCGGATGGAGATCTGCCGGTGCTCGCCGCGTGCCATCCGCGACAGCGCGGACAGCGGCTCGCCCTGCGAACCCGTCGACACGAACAGCACCTTGCTCTCCGGCAGGGTGCTGGCCTGGTCCAGGTCCACGAGCAGGCCGTCCGGCACCTCCAGCAGGCCCAGCTCGGCCGCGATGCCCATGTTCCGGACCATCGACCGGCCCACGAACGCCACCCGGCGGCCGTGCCGCACCGCGGCGTCCAGCACCTGCTGCACGCGGTGCACGTGGCTGGCGAAGCACGCGACGATGACCCGCTGGTCCACGCGCCGGATGACGTCGTCGAGCACCGGGCCGATGTCGCGCTCGGGCATGACGAACCCGGGCACCTCGGCGTTGGTCGAGTCCACGCAGAACAGGTCCACGCCCTCGTCGCCGAGGCGCGAGAAGCCCGCGAGGTCGGTGAGCCGCCCGTCGAGCGGCAGCTGGTCGAGCTTGATGTCGCCGGTGTGCAGCACGACGCCGGCCGGCGTGCGGATGGCGACCGCGAGCGCGTCCGGGATCGAGTGGTTCACCGCGAAGAACTCGAGGTCGAACGCGCCGACCTGGCGCTTCTCCCCCTCGCGCACCTCGATCAGCTTCGGCCGCTGGCGGTGCTCCTTGGCCTTGGCCGCGAGCAGCGCGTTGGTGAACCGCGAACCGTAGATCGGGACGTCCGGGCGCAGCCGGAGCAGGAACGGGACGGCTCCGATGTGGTCCTCGTGCCCGTGGGTGAGCACGAGGCCGTCGATCTCGTCGAGCCGGTCCTCGATCGCGCGGAAGTCCGGCAGGATCAGGTCGACGCCCGGCTGGTCGTCCTCGGGGAAGAGGACGCCGCAGTCGACGATCAGGAGCCTGCCGTCGTATTCGAAGACGGTCATGTTGCGCCCGACCTCGCCGATGCCGCCGAGCGCGACGACGCGCAGGGCTCCCTCGGGAAGGGCGGGCGGGAGGTGCGTCGGGCCGGGTCCGGCGGGAAGTGAAGTCACCGGGGCATTGTCCCAACGCTGGTGTGCGAGGTGGGGGCGGTGTAGGCCGCCTGCGAATCTGCTTGTGCCACCCGTGCACCATGCCAGTCCGAGGCCGCGCTGTCCTCCAGCGGCACGCCGCCCTGGGCCAGATCGGCCGCGATCTGCTCCAGCTGGTCGTCGAACGGGGGCACGATCGGCAGCCGCGGGTCGCCGATGTCGAACCCGCGCAGGCGCAGCGAAGCCTTGCTGAACGCGACGCCGCCGACGCGCGACATCGCCCGCAGCACCGGCAGCATCCCGCGGTGGTTCGTGCGCGCGGTGGACGTGTCGCCCGCCTCGTAGGCCTCGATCATCGCGCGGATCCGGCCCGCCACGACGTGCCCGATCACGCTGACCACGCCGACCGCGCCGACCGACAGCCACGGCAGGTTCAGCCCGTCGTCGCCGGAGTAGTAGGCGAGGTGGGTGTTCGCGATGACCTCAGACCCGGCGATCAGGTCGCCCTTGGCGTCCTTCACCGCGAGGATCCGCGGGTGCTCGGCCAGCCGCTGCAGCGTGTCGACCTCGATCGGCACGATCGAGCGCGGCGGGATGTCGTAGAGCATCACCGGCAGCTCGGTCGAGTCCGCGACCGTCGTGAAGTGCGCGTACAGCCCGGCCTGGCTCGGCCGCGAGTAGTAGGGCGTGACGACGAGCAGGCCGTGCGCGCCCGCCTCGGCGGCGGCGTGCGCCTGCTCGATGCTGTGCGCGGTGTTGTTGGTGCCCGCCCCCGCGATGACCGTCGCGCGGTCGCCGACCGCCTCGACGACGGCGCGGACCAGGGCGGCCTTCTCGTCGTCGGTGGTGGTCGGGCTCTCGCCGGTGGTGCCGTTGACGACGAGGCCGTCGTTGCCGAGGTCCACGAGGTACTCGGCCAGTTCCTGGGCCCGCTTCACGTCCAGCGCCCCGGCTCGGTCGAAGGGGGTCGCCATCGCGGTGAGCACGCGGCCGAACGGACGTCCGGGCGCGGCGGCAGGTGAGGTGGACATGGCCACGACGGTACCTCCTCAGGCCGCCTAACCCGGCCCCGACCTGGTGTGCCACCGGCAACTTCGGAGAATTTCCGCCGCCGCGGGCATCGCGGAGGAACTTCTCGCGCGGCTACTTGACCTTGGCGGTGATCTGCGCCGGGATCTGGTCGTTGTTCGCCCGCGCGAGGACGCAGTAGATCTTGCGGTTCGGGCCGCTGCTGCTGTCGTTGTCCGGCTGCACCTGCCACGCCTGCGGGGTCGGCACGATCGCCCGGTAGACCAGTCCCGTGCGCTGCTGCTGCGGCACCACCGCGGAATGGAACGCCGCCGCGCAGCGCGCCTCGGCCGCCCGGGTGATGTCTTCCAGCCCCGGATAGGGGGCGACGACCGCGTCGTTGTCGCTCCAGCTCTCCAGCGGCAGCGGGTCGGCGGTGTCGTAGACCTCGAGCGTGTGGTTCTTCTTGCAGTCGACGTTGTTGTCCGAGCTGATCACGACGCCTGGCTGGACCACCGCGTTGTAGCAGATCTCGTACGAGGAGAACTTGGTCTTGAGGTAGCCGTCCGGGCCGTAGGTGACGGTGTCGGCCTGCTGTTCGTCCTTCTTCGGCGACCACACCGGCTTGCCGAGGAAGAACCCGCCGGCCAGCGCGGCGATCACCAGCACCGCGATCGCACCCGCCCACCAGCCGCGCCTGCTCTTGCCTTCCGGCTGCGCGGCCGTCCGGGTCGGCTGGCCGCCCACGCGGGTCTCCTGCGGCAGCACCGCGGTGGCCGGACGCTGCGTCGGACCGGTGGCGTGGGCGAGCTGTGCCCGCGCCTGAGCCGCCGTGAGCCGGGCTTCCGGGTTCGCCACCAGCAGGCCGAGGATGACCGCGCCGAGCGGACCGTGCACGCGGGTCAGGTACGGCACCTCGGTCATGATCGCGTGCAGCGTGGCGGCCGTGGTGGGCCGTTCGAACGCGACGATGCCCTCGACCGCGAAGTACAGCGTCGCGCCGAGCGACCAGAGGTCCGATTCCGGCATCGCCTCGCGGCCCTCGACCCGCTCCGGGGCCATGAAGGCGGGCGAGCCGACGATCATCCCGCTCGTGGTGAGCCGCGGGTCGTCGATGGCGTGCGCGATGCCGAAGTCGGTGAGCTTCACCCGGCCGTCCGGCGCGACCATGATGTTGGCCGGTTTGACGTCGCGGTGCACGATCCCGGCGGCGTGCGCGGCCTGCAGCGCCGACAGCACCCGCTCCCCGATCACCGCCGCCTGCTGCTCGGGCATCGGGCCGTGCGCGCGCACCAGGTCGGCGAGCGTGGGCGCCTCGACCAGTTCCATCACGATCCACGTGGTGCCCTGGTCGGTGACCACGTCGTAGACCGTCACGACGGCCGGGTCGTTGAGCCGGCCGCCCGCGCGCACCTCGCGCAGGATCCGTTCGGAGAACACCGCGGCGCCCTCGGTTTCGGGCAGCCGCAGTTCCTTGATCGCGACCTGCCGCCCGATCACCTGGTCCTGCGCGCGCCACACGATGCCCATGCCGCCGCGGCCCAGTTCGCCGAGGAGCAGGTAGCGACCGGCCACCACGCGGCCGGCGGGGGCCGTGCGGTTCGGGTCGTGCGGGCGGGTCTGTTCGTCGGTCACGGGGTCGGGCTCCTCGGTCGGCTTCGCGCAGATGCTAGTCCGACCGCGGCGCGGCCTTGCCGGTTCCGTCCCGTGAGGACTCGCTCAGCCGGTGAAGGTGAGCGCGATGAGCACGACGTTGAGCAGGATGATCACGCCCGCGACGGCGGCGGCGAACACCGTGGTGGTGCGGCGGTTGACGTCCGCGCCCATGAGCCCGCGGTCCGCGGTCAGCCGGATCAGCGGCACGAGCGCGAACGGGATGCCGAACGACAGCACCACCTGCGACACCACCAGCGCCGCGCTCGGATCGGCTCCGAGCGCCAGCACGACAATCGCCGGGGCGAGCGTGATGAGCCGGCGCGCCACGATCGGAATCCTCTTGCGCAGCAAGCCTTGCATGATCATCGCGCCCGCGTACGCGCCCACGGAGGTCGATGCCAGCCCGGACGCGAGCAGCCCGATCGCGAACAGCAGCGCGACCCCCGGCCCGAGCGCGGCGGCGACCGCTCCGTGCGCGCCTTCGATGGAGTCGACGCCTTGCTGTCCTTGAAGATTCGTCGCCGCCACCAGCAACATGCCGAGGTTCACCGCGCCCGCGAGGAGCATCGCGAACCCGACGTCGTAGCGGGTGGCCCGCAGCAGCCGCCGGCGGCCTTCGGGTTCCGGCGTGCCGTGCCGGTCGCGGACGAGTCCGGAGTGGAGGTACACCGCGTGCGGCATGACCGTCGCGCCGAGCATCGCGGCCGCGATCAGCACGCTGTCGCCGCCGCTGAAGCGAGGGATCAGGCCGTTCGCGATCCCGGCGGCCGACGGGGATTCGACGAACAAGCTCGCCAGAAACCCGACCGCGATCACCACCAGCAGGCCGGTCACGACGCGTTCGAACGGGCGCTGGCCGCCGCGGTCCTGCACCGCGAGCAGCACCAGCGACACGAGTCCGGTGATCAGCCCGCCGACGACGAGCGGGAGTCCGAAAAGGAGGTTGAGCGCGATCGCGCCGCCGACGACCTCGGCCAGGTCGGTGGCGATCGCGACGATCTCGGCCTGCGCCCAGTAGCCGAGCCGAGCGCCGCGGGAGAGCCGGTCGCGCAGCGCCTCCGGCAGCGATTGGCCGGTGACGAGCCCGAGCTTCGCCGACAGGTACTGCACCAGCACGGCCATCAGGTTCGCCGCGACGATCACCCAGACCAGCAGATAGCCGAAGCGCGCGCCGGCGCTGACGTTGGCCGCCACGTTGCCGGGGTCGACGTACGCGACGGAGGCGACGAACGCCGGTCCGAGCAGCGCCCAGCCGGCCCGCAGCCGGGCCACGCCGCGCGGACGTGCCGCTTCCGCCACCGCCATGTGCGCCCACTTCCTGGTATCGGTCGCCCCAACTCAAAGTTTAGGCATGCCGAACTTTGTTGAGCAAGGGTGTGCTGAGCCACGCCTCCCGCCGCTGAAGGTCCGTGAAGGGCTCCTTGTAGGAATCTGATTCCCGCAGAGAGTCCTTCACGGACTTTGGTCAGGCCGGCAGGAGCACTTCGTGGCCGGCCTCGCGGAACGCCGCCACGGCCCGGTCGAGGTCGTCGGAGGGCACCAGGATGTGGTCGGTGTCGAAGGTGGACAGCGAGAACAGCGCGACACCCGCGGCCGCCAGCTCCGACGCGAGCGCGGAAATGATGCCGGTGAGGGTGAATTCCAGCGGCCCGCGCACGGTGAACAGCCGCCAGCCCTCCTCGACCGTGCCGCCCTCGGGTTCGCGGCCGGCGGGGCAGATCAGCGACAGCTCGTCGGGCGTGCGGGTGACCGACACGAGCGCGGGTTCGCCCGGTTCGAGCAGTTCGGCGGGGACGGCGGCGTCGGCGGGCAGCCGCACCACCGAGTACGGACCGGGGCGGAGGTCGATCGTCAGGTGTTTCATCAGGGTGGTGTCAGCCTTCCAGCACCTTCGGGCTCGAGGCGATCTCGGTGCCGTCGGGCAGGGTTGAAATCGTGAAGTCGGCGAACACGTTGGCAGCCGCTTTGTGCAGCTGCCGCAGGCATTCGACGGCCAGGGAACGGATCTCGACGTCCGCGTGCTCGGTGGCGCGCATCGCGACGAAATGCCGCCAGGCTCGGTAGTTGCCGGTGACGACGATGCGGGTTTCGGTCGCGTTCGGCAACACGGCGCGGGCCGCCTGGCGCGCCTGCTTGCGGCGCAGGCTGGCGCTCGGTGCGTCGCCGAACTTCTCCTCCAGCCCGGCGAGCAGTTCGTCGTAAGCGGCCGCGCTGGCCTGCGTGGCCTTGACGAATTTCTCGTGCAGCACCGGGTCTTCGGCGATGACGTCTGGCTCGACGAACTCGGCGTCGCGCTCGGGAACGTAGCGCCGCGACAGCTGGGAGTAGGAGAAATGCCGGTGCCGGATCAGCTCGTGGGTGAGCGAGCGGGAGATCCCGGAGAAGTAGAAGGTGACCGTCCCGTGCTCGAGAACGGCCAGGTGGCCGACGTCGATGATGTGCTCGAGATACCCGGCGTTGGTCGCGGTCGCGGGATTGGACTTCTCCCAGGACTGGTAGCAGGCGCGCCCGGCGAACTCGGCGAGCGCTTCGCCTCCCTCCGCGTCGGTGGACCAGGGCACGTCCTCGGGCGGGAAGAACTCGGTTTTCGCGATCAGCTGCACCTTGGGCGGCACCGGTCTCGCTCCCCTCATGTCGGCTCCGCCAGCCTAACCCGGCGGCACAGGTGACATCACCGTGCCTTGACGTGACGTCACTAGTGACGCCATAGTGGTGTCATGGACTTGACGCCGTATATCGCGAACCTTCGCGAAGACCTCGCGAGCACGGCCTCCGCCGGGGACGAGCAGACCCGGCGGGCGGCCGCACTGCTGTCGTCTGCTCTGGAACCGGCGGTCCGGCTGACGCTGATGAACGCGCTGGCCGACCTGGCGGCCGAGGTGACCGCCGCGCTGCCCGGCCAGGTCGTGGACGTCCGGCTGGACGGCCGGGACGTGCGTGTGGTCGTCACTGGCGGCGAGGACCGTTCTTCTTCCGCGCCTCCCCCGCCACCACCGCCTCCCGCCCCGCCGATCGACGGCGGCGACATCTCGCGGATCACGCTGCGGCTGGTCGAGCAGATCAAGGGCCAGGCCGAACAGGCCGCGGCCGCGCAGGGGGTTTCGCTGAACACCTTCGTGGCGCAGGCCGTGCAGGGGGCGCTCGGCCAGGCGCAGCAGCACCAGCAACGGCATCAGCGCTGGCACGACAGCGGCAGCGGCGGGGGCCGCACCGAGACCAAGCTGCACGGCTGGGTCGAAGGCTAGAAGGGGGCATCACCATGGGCGAGAACCGGGAAGACCAGGGGAAGAACACCGAAGACCGGGTTGGGGAGCCTGGTTTCGGGGGCGCGGGCGAGACGGCCTCGGAAGCCGGGTCCGGCGCTGCTGCCGAGGCCGCGGCGAGCGAGCCCTCCGCGGGCGAAGGGACATCGGGCGAGCCGGGCGGGACCGGGGCCTCGAGCGCTGAGTCCACTTCGGACAGTTCAACGGCCGCTGCGGCTTCGGACGCCTCGGCGGGAACCGGCTCGGATTCCGCGGAACCGGGTCCGTACGTGCGGTTGCAGGACTTCGAGGCGGACGGTCCGGTCGAGCTGGACCTCGGCGTCACGATCGGGCGGGTCGAGGTCGTGCTCGGGCGGGAGTCCGGGGTGACCGTGCGGCTGCAGCACGACGCGGGCGAGCAGCCGTCGTGGGTCAACGGCGTCAGCAGCCTGCTGTCGTGGGTCGGCGAGAAGTTCGGGGACCAGTTCGGCGGCATGCCGGAGTTTTCGGTCGCCGACGCGGTGCGGCAGGCGCGAATCGAGAAGACCGGCAACCGGGTCGTCGTGCGGGCGGCGAAGGCGTGGCAGCTGCGGAACGTTCCGGTGGCGGTCACGGTCCACGCGCCGGCCGGGTCGCACCTCGAAGTGCGTGCGGGCTCGGCGGATGTCACAGTGACCGGCACCGCGGGCCGTGCGGACATCCTCACCGGGTCCGGCGAGGTGACGCTGGAACGCGCGGACGGCGCGGCCACCATCCGCACCGGAACCGGAGCCGTGAAGCTCGGCCCGACCCTGGCCGGACTGCAGCTGCGGAGCGGAAGCGGTTCGGTCGAGGCGGCGTCGATCTCCGGGCCGGCGACGCTCGGCACCGGAACCGGAAACGTGTGGCTGGGCGCGGTCGAAGGCGACGTCATGGCCCGCACCGGCAGCGGGGACCTGTCGGTGGCCGACGCGGCGTCCGGGTCGCTCGAATTGATCACCGGCTCGGGCGAGGTGCGGGTCGGCATCCGGAGCGGCGTGCGGGCGGAAGTGGAACTGGCGTCGGCGGCCGGGCGGGTCTCGAGCGAGCTGGACGTGTCGGACACGCCGCCGGAGGGCGCGGTCGCGCTGAAAGTCCGCGCCCGCACCGGAACCGGCAACGCGGTGGTGACCCGCGCGGCGGGCTGACCATCCCGTCCGCTCAGGCCGACACACCCGTCACTCCACGACCCTGGGTGCGCCGAGCGGACGGCTGCAAGGGGGAGGCGGCGGGCCGCACCGGAGCATTCCGGGTGGCCCGCCGCTTCTGCTGTCCGGGAAACTCTTGTGCGCCAAGGAAAGCCGACGGGGCGCGTTTCCCCATGCGCCAAGCTACAGCCGTCGCGGCTCGGATTCCTCGCGTGCCAAGCCCAGCCGCCACAACGACTTTTCTGCCGCGCCAACGACCCTGGCCGCCACAACGACTTCCGCGCGCCCATACCTCCGCCCCTGCGGCGGAAACCCCTCAGGAGTCGTGAGTGTCTATGCCGGTTAGAACCGGCATAGACACTCACAAGCCCGCAGGTTGCGCCGCCGACACCGCCATCTAGCTCCCGAGCGCGCGGGGCACCATGAGCGACAACGCCGGTTCTCACCGGCACCACCACTCAAAGCCCCCAGGTCACCGCGCCCCCGACACCCCGGGCACCGAGCGCGGGATGCCGTGAGCAGCAATGCCAGTTCTCACCGCACCAACGCTCACCAACCCCCGCTCACTTCACCGCGCGCCGCAACGCGCGGGCCAGATCGCCCCGCTCCCCCACCGCGACGCCGTCCAGTCCCTGCCATTCCGCCATCGTCCGCAGTTCCCCCGCCAGCTCCGCCGCCACCCTCGTCTGGTCGGCTCCGGGCTCGGCGAACGCCCCCTGCACCCGCAGCACCCCGGCCGCGCGGTCGGACTTCAGGTCGACTCGCGCCGACAGCTCCCCGTCCAGCAGGAACGGAAACACGTAATACCCGTGCACCCGCTTGGGTTCCGGAACGTAAATCTCGATGCGGTACCGGAAGCCGAACAACCGCTCGGTCCGCGCGCGTTCCCAGATCAGCGGGTCGAACGGGCACAGCAACGCCCGTCCGGGCACTGCCCGCGGCGTGCGCGCTTCGACGTGCCGGTACGCGACCGCGCGCCAGTCGGCGACCTGGACCGGCTCCAGGACGCCTTCCTCGACCAGCTCCTGCACGGCTTGCCGGGTGACGTCCGGGCCCAGGCGGTAGTAGTCGCGCAGGTCGGTTTCCGTTGCCACGCCCAGTGCCCGCGCCGAGCGGTCGATCAGGCCGCGGGCACCTTCGTCCGCGGAAACCTTGCGGGACAAGATCTCCGGCGGCACCACTCGCTCAGTCAGGTCGTACAGCCGCTCGAAAGACCGCCGGGTGCCAGTGCTCAGCTGGCCGACGCCGAACAGGTACTCGCACGCCTTCTTCACCACCGAGCGTTCCCACCACGCGCCCGGCCCGCGCCGGACCGCCTCGGTTTCCAGCTCCTTTTCGATCGCCCCGGCCCCGATCGGACCGTGTTCCTTCACGACCGCCAGCACGTCGTCGAGCAGGCCGGGCATCGTGTCGACCACCCGGGTGTAGTTCCGCCACCAGCCGTCCCGTTTCGCGCCGGACCGCAGCAGCGGCCAGTCCTCGATCGGCAGCAGGCTCGCCTCGTGCGCCCACGACTCGACCAGCAGCCGCGGCCGGCGCGCGCGGTGGCTCCACGCGGCGTCGTCGACCAGCGCCGGGTCGTACGGGCCCAGGCGCGAGAACAGCGGCATGTAGTGCGCGCGCACGGCGACGTTCACCGAGTCCAGCTGCAGCAACTGGACCCGCGACAGCACCTTGGCGAGGTGCCGCCGGGTCGGGGCCGAGGCGGGCCGGGGGTCGGCGAAGCCCTGCGCGGCCAGAGCGGTGCGGCGGGCGACGGAAAGGCTGATCGTCTGCATGATTCCGCCATGGTGCCAGCCACCCCCGACAGTTTCGGTACATTGCCCGCGTGAGTGCCGCCGAAGTCCGTCCCGCGAACCCGTCCGACGCCGCGGAGATCGCCCGCATCCAGCGGCTGACCTGGCGGGCCGCCTACGCCGGGCTCCTGGGCGAGCAAGCCATCGACGAGCTCGACAAGGCCGATCTCGAGGGCACTTGGGCGGAGACGATCGAGTACCCCGGTTCCCGCGTCTACCTGGCCACCGAGGGCTCGTTCACGGTCGGCTACTGCGTCGCGGGCCCGGCCCCGGAGGACGAGGCCGCCGCGGCAGACGGATCAGCGCCCGAGGACGCTCCGGGGTTGATCGCGTCGCTGGTGGTCGAGCCGCGCTGGGGCCGCCGCGGGCACGCCGGACGGCTGCTCGCGACCGCCGCCGCCGACCTGCGCGCGAACGGGCTCAGCCGCGGCATCACCTGGGTCGCCCAGTCCGATCACGCGACGCTGGGCTTCTACCGCCGCGCCGGCTGGTCCCCCGACGGCACCGTCCGCACCCTCGACACCGGCCGCGGCACCCTGCGCGAAGTCCGGCTTACCGGCACGCTGGACCTGGAACTCACACAGTGACCGGCTCTTCGCGCTTCGCGAAGACCACCCAGCGCATCACCGAGTACATGAACACGCCCTCGCACGCCCCCGCGATCAGCCGCGACAGGTGGTATTCGACGCCCAACGCGGCCAATCCCGCGCCCAGCCCGAGCAGGAACGCCACGTAGTTCACCGCGATCGCCACCGCGTACAGCACCGCCTGGCGGCCCACCGGCGCGTGCGAACGGAAGTTCAGCGCGCGGTTCAACACGAAACTCAACCCGAACGCGACCACGTACGCGACGCTGATCGACAGCCACACCGGCCACTTCAGCCCGCCGTGGAACAACGTCAGCAGCACCAGGTCGACGCCGAACGTGAAGCCGTTGATCACCGCGAAACCGAGGAAACTCGGCGCGACGATCCGCGACAGTCCGAACGGCAGAACGCGCACGACAGCGGCGCACAGTCCGGCGAAACGGTCGGCGAGGGGCACCTCAGGCACCTGTCCGAGAGTGGCAGCAGAAGGTGACCGAGAGCGGTCGGCCAGGTGATCTTCTGGGGTTGGCGCCCAGGAAAAGAGTGGGGCTAACCCCCGTGATCTTTTCGTGATGGCTGATAGCTTGGGGTGAGCAGGGACACGGAGGGGGTGACGCGATGGGATGGGTGCTCCTGACCCTCGGCGTCGCCTTCGGCTCGGCGATCGTGCCGCTGGTCAACGCGGAGCTCTTCGTCATCGGCCTCTGCGCGAGCCAGCACAGCGTGCACTGGCTGTGGCTGGGCGGCGCGGTCGCGGTCGGCCAGATCGCCGGGAAACTGCTGTACTACCTGGCCGCGCGCGGCTCGATCCGGCTCCCGAAGGTCCTGCACGACCGGCTGCACCGCGAACGCCCGCTCACGCCGCGGCGGGTCCGCTGGCAGCTGCGCACCAAGGTGATCCGGAGCAAGATCGAGGCTCTGCGCGAACGCTGCCAGCGCCATCCGCACTGGATGACCGGCACATACGGGATCAGCTCGCTCGTCGGGCTGCCCCCGTTCATGGCGACGAGCGTCCTCGCCGGGATGGTCCGGATGCGGCTGTCGACGTTCGTCGCCGCGGGCCTGGCCGGACGGTGGGTGCGGTTCAGCTTGCTGGCGGCTTCGCCCGCGCTGTTCGCCGGTTGGCTGCACTAGCCCGCTGCGGGAGCCGGGAGAGCCGCGAGAGCCAGCGTTTACTTGCGCTCCGCGGCTTCCAGCTCGATCGCCTTGCGCATCGTCGCCCGCGCCCGCCGCCGGTCTCCCGCGATGTCGTACGCGTACGCCAGCCGGTACCAGGCTCGCCAATCTTCTTGGCTCGCCTCGACTTCCGCGCGGCGCTCGTCGAACCACGCGTCCGCGGCGTCGCGGTCCACGCGGCCGGATGGGCGGCGCGGGAGGTCCGACACGTCCGGCAGGCCGCCCTCGGCGTCGAGCCGCCGAGACAGCCGCTGGATCTGCATGCCGGACCGCCACGTCATCACGACGATCCACACGCCCAGCAGCGGCAGCAGGAACACCCCGATGCCCAGCGCGATCCCGGCCGGCGTCCCGGTGCCGAGCAGCGCCACGGCCCGGTCCGCCAGCAGGACGAGGTACACGACCAGCGCCGCCGTCATCAGCAGCGCGAAATTACGGGCTTTCACAGGTCGAGCACGTTCTCCAGGCCGACCGTCAGGCCGGGACGCGACACCACCGAACGCACGCCGAGCAGCACGCCCGGCATGAACGACGTCCGGTCCAGCGAATCGTGCCGGATGGTCAGGGTTTCGCCCTCGCCGCCGAACAGGATTTCCTCGTGCGCCACCAGGCCCGGCAGGCGGACCGAGTGCACGTGGACGTCCTCGACCGAAGCGCCGCGGGCACCGTCCATTTCGGACGTCGTGGCGTCCGGACCGGGAGCGAGGCCGGCCTCGGCGCGGGCGGCGGCGATCATCCGCGCGGTGTGCGCGGCGGTGCCGGACGGGGCGTCGGCCTTGCGGTTGTGGTGCAGTTCGATGATCTCGGCCGAGGCGTAGAACTTCGCCGCCTGCGCCGCGAACCGCATCGCCAGCACCGCGCCCAGCGCGAAGTTCGGCGCGATCAGCACGCCCACCGACGGCTTGTCCGCCAGCAGCCCGCGCAGTTCGGCCAGCCGTTCCTCGCTGAACCCGGTGGTGCCGACGACCGCGTGCAGGTCGTGCGCGATCAGCCAGCGCAGGTTGTCCATCACCGCGTCCGGATGCGTGAAGTCCACGACCACCTGGGCTTTTTCCAGGGCGGCGAAATCGTCGCCCGCGTCCAAGGCGGCCACCAGTTCCTGGTCCGCGGCGCCTTCCACGGCTTTCACCACGGTGGCGCCCATGCGGCCGCGCGCGCCCAGCACGCCGACGCGGATCGGGGACTCGGTCATGACGCGATCACCTCGTGCAGATCGTCCGGCAGGTCGTCGGCGTGAGCGTACGGCCCCACCACCGCCGCGGACGACACCCCGCCGGGGCGGCGCAGCAGAGTGCGAGCGAGCGCACACACGTCTTCGGTCGTGACCGCGTCGATCCGCGCGATCGTGTCGTCGACGCCCAGGTACCGGGCGTAGTTCAGCTCGTTCTTGCCGATCCGGGACATCCGCGACGACGTGTCCTCCAGGCCCAGCACCAGCCCGCCGCGCAGCTGCCCCTTGGCGCGCGCGACCTCGGCGTCGGACAGCCCGTCCGCGGCGACCGAGTCGAGCACCTCGCGGATCACGCCCGCGACCTGGCCCAGCCGCTCCGGCTGGCAGCCCGCGTACACCGACATGTGCCCGAGATCGGCGTAGCTCGCCACCGACGAATACACCTGGTACGCCAGGCCCCGCCGCTCGCGGATCTCCTGGAACAGCCGCGAACTCATGCCGCCGCCGAGCGCCGCGTTGAGCACCGAAAGCGTGAACCGGCGCTCGTCGTGGCGCGGCAGCGCGCGGAAACCGAGCATCATGTGCGCCTGCTCGGTGTCGTCCGGGTGCAGCGCCAGCTTCGGCACCGTCTTCAGCCGCGCACGGCCGGACCGCGGCGCGACCGGCGTCGCAGTGCCGCCGAGACGGTCCCGCAGCGCTCGCTTCACCAGCCGCAGCACCTGCGCGTGCTCGACGTTCCCGGCGACCGCGAGCACCATCCGCGGCAGGGTGTAGCGACGGCGGTAGAAACCCCGTAGCGCTACCGGAGACATCTCGGTGATGGACTTTTCCGTGCCCAGCACCGGACGTCCCAGCGGATGGTCGCCGAGGATCGCGCTGACGAACTCCTCGTGCAGCAGGTCTTCCGGGTCGTCGTCGCGCATCGCGATCTCTTCGAGGACGACGCTGCGCTCCATGTCCATGTCGCGGTCCGCGCACTGCGCTTCGAAGACCACGTCGGTGACGAGGTCGAGCGCCAGCGGCAGGTCCGCGTCCAGGACCTGGGCGTAGTAGCAGGTGTGCTCTTTCGCGGTGAAGGCGTTGAATTCGCCGCCCACCGCGTCGATTTCTTCGGCGATCTGGGTGGCGTCGCGGTTGGCGGTTCCCTTGAACAGCAGGTGTTCCAGGTAATGCGCGGCCCCCGCGACCGCGGCCGGCTCGTCGCGCGAACCGACGCCGACCCACAGGCCGACCGTCGCCGAACGGGACGCGGGGACGTGCTCGGTGATCAGCCGCAGGCCGCCGGGCAGGACGCTTCGCTTGACGACCGCACCGTCCGAAGTGGACTCGAGCGTACGGGTGGTGCCGACGGGCTGCTCGTGCCCGGAAACCTGCGGTGCCAATGAAACCTCTGTGTTGGATTGCGCCGGCTCCGCCGTCGCGGGCGGGATCGCCTTCAAGTCCCGCGGTTCGCTTGCGTGAGGGGAAGTCGGACGGCGTGGGTGGGTCGCAGCGAGGGCCTCCTGCCCGGGTGGGGCAGGAGGCCCTCGATGGGACTGCGGGTGTTACTTGGCTTCGGCCTTCTCCGCCTCGGCGTCGCCTTCGGCCGGCTTCGCCGCGTCGTCGTCCTTGACGACGATCAGGCTGATCTTGCCGCGGTTGTCGATATCGGCGATCTCGACGCGGATCTTGTCGCCGACGTTCACGACGTCCTCGACCTTCGCGATCCGCTTGCCGTTGCCCAGCTTCGAGATGTGCACGAGGCCGTCCTTGCCGGGCAGCAGCGAGACGAACGCGCCGAACGCGGCCGTCTTCACCACGGTGCCCAGGAAGCGCTCGCCGACCTTCGGCAGCTGCGGGTTGGCGATGGCGTTGATCTTGCCGATCGCCGCCTCCGCCGACGGGCCGTCGGCCGCGCCCACGTAGATCGTGCCGTCGTCCTCGATCGAGATGTCGGCGCCGGTCTCCTCGGTGATCGAGTTGATCATCTTGCCCTTCGGGCCGATGACCTCGCCGATCTTGTCGACCGGGATCTTCACCGAGGTGACGCGCGGGGCGTACGGGCTCATCTCGTCCGGGCCGTCGATCGCCTCGGCGATGACGTCCAGGATGGTGAGGCGAGCGTCCTTGGCCTGCTTCAGCGCGGCCGCGAGCACCTCGGACGGGATGCCGTCCAGCTTGGTGTCCAGCTGCAGCGCGGTGATGATGTCCTTCGTGCCGGCGACCTTGAAGTCCATGTCGCCCAGCGCGTCCTCGGCGCCCAGGATGTCGGTCAGCGCGACATACCGCGTCTCGCCGTCGACCTCGTCGGACACCAGGCCCATGGCGATGCCCGCGACCGGAGCCTTCAGCGGCACGCCGGCGTTGAGCAGGCCCATGGTGGACGCGCAGACCGAACCCATCGACGTGGAGCCGTTGGAGCCCAGCGCCTCGGAGACCTGGCGGATCGCGTACGGGAACTCGTCCCGCTTCGGCAGCACCGGGACCAGGGCGCGCTCGGCGAGCATGCCGTGGCCGATCTCGCGCCGCTTCGGCGAACCGACGCGGCCGGTCTCGCCGGTGGAGAACGGCGGGAAGTTGTAGTGGTGCAGGTAGCGCTTCGTCGTCTCCGGCGACAGCGAGTCGATCTGCTGCTCCATGCGGAGCATGTTCAGCGTGGTGATGCCCAGGATCTGGGTCTCGCCGCGCTCGAACAGCGCCGAACCGTGCGCCCGCGGGACCACGGCGACCTCGGCCGAGAGCTGGCGGATGTCGGTCAGGCCGCGGCCGTCCATCCGGATCTTCTCGGTGAGGACGCGGGTGCGCATGATCTTCTTGGTCAGCGCCTTGAACGCACCGCCGACCTCCTTGTCGCGGCCCTCGAAGGCTTCGCCCTCGCCGAGGCCGAGCTTCTCCAGGACGGCGGCCTTGACCTCGTCGGTCGCGGCGTCGCGCTCCTGCTTGCCGGGGATCTGCAGGGCCTTGGCCAGCTCGTCGGACGCGATCGCGGCCACGGCCTCGTAGATGTCCGGCTGGTAGGCCGGGTACAGCGGGAACTCGCCGGTCGGCTTCGCGGCGTCGGCGGCCAGGCGCTGCTGCGCCTCGCACAGCACGCGGATGAACGGCTTCGCGGCCTCGAGGCCCTCGGCCACCGTGGCCTCGTCCGGAGCCTTGCCGCCCTCGGCGATCAGGTCCAGCGTGTGCTCGGTGCCCTCGGCCTCGACCATCATGATCGCGACGTCCTCGCCGACGATCCGTCCCGCGACCACCATGTTGAAGGTGGCCTTCTCGAGCTGCGGCCAGGTCGGGAACGCGACCCACTGGCCCTCGATCAGCGCGACGCGCACGCCGCCGACCGGGCCGGAGAACGGCAGGCCGGCGATCTGGGTGGAGGCCGACGCGGCGTTGATCGCCAGCACGTCGTACGGGTCGTCCGGGTTGAGGCTCTGGACGGTGATGACGACCTGGATCTCGTTGCGGAGGCCGTCGGCGAAGGACGGGCGCAGCGGGCGGTCGATCAGGCGGGCGGTGAGGATCGCGTCGGTCGACGGGCGGCCCTCGCGGCGGAAGAACGCGCCCGGGATGCGGCCGGCGGCGTACATCCGCTCCTCGACGTCCACGGTCAGCGGGAAGAAGTCGAAGTGCTCCTTCGGGTGCTTCGACGCCGTGGTCGCCGACAGCAGCATGGTCTCTTCGTCCAGGTACGCGACGACGGCGCCGGCGGCCTGCTTGGCGAGCCGGCCGGTCTCGAACCGGACGGTGCGGGTGCCGAACCGGCCGTTGTCCAGAACGGCTTCGGTTTCGAACACGGTGACTCCGGTGGAGTCGGTCATATGGTCAATCTCCTCTTTGGTTCCTTCGTACGGCGTGAGTCTCCCACTGTGGGACCCGGTTCGCCCGAGGACGCTCGAGGAGGTGTGAGGCCGGTCTTCGATCGAAGCCCCCGGGTCCGTTGCCCGGGAACCACTACCGAGGACCGGCGAGATCGTTCCTCCAGCGCGCTCGCGCCGTGTGGGGGGTGTGCTTGCGGCGAGGGGGAGCGGCCGGAGCCGCTCCCCCTCGTCAGCACGCTATCGACGCAGGCCGAGACGCTTGATCAGGTCGCGGTACCGCGCCACGTCCACCTTCTCCGTGTAGTTCAGCAGCCGGCGGCGACGGCCGACCAGCAGCAGGAGACCGCGACGGGAGTGGTGGTCGTGCTTGTGGGTCTTCAGGTGTTCGGTGAGGCCGATGATCCGCTTGGTCAGCAGCGCGACCTGGGCCTCGGGGGATCCGGTGTCCGAGTCGTGCAGCCCGTACTCGGCGAGGATCGTCTTCTTCTCTTCGGTGGACAGCGCCACTGGTGGTGCTCCTTGTGCATCTCGTGCCGTGAGGCCCGCACCGCGCTGCGCGGCCGGGTGAGACGGTCGCGGCCGCCACGGACTGCAGCCGGACCCGGTTTCTGAGGTTACCAGCCGGTTGAACTGCGGCTTCCGGCGCGTGCGGCTAGCTCGGCGGCACGGCCTCACCCGCGCCGCAGGGGCCAGGCCCGCAGCGTGCGGTACGGGCTGCCGCCGCCCATCAGCTCGACCCGGTCCGCGGTCCACACCCGGCTGCGGAAACCCGCGAGGTGTTCCCTCCACGCCGTGGGCGGCCGCGTGCGGGAGCAGCGCGCCAGCGTGAGGTGCGGCCGGTAGGGCCGGTCCTCGTCCGAGCCCACGGCCGCGGCGAGATCGGCCAGGTCCTCCCCTGCCACTCCCAACCACAGCACTCCCGGAAATGTTCCCGAACCGCGGAGCTGGACGTCAACGGATTTCCGGCCGTCCAGCACCCGGTCGAGGAAAGCGCCCCGTTCGACGGGGTCCGCCTCGCCGTAAAAAGCCAGCGTGACGTGCCAGCCGGCCGGATCGCTCCAGCGCAGGAGCCGGTCCCGGGAGCCGAGCGCGTCGGCGATCTCCGCCGCGACGTCGGCGGGCGGGCGCAGCGCGGTGAACAGCCGCATCGGCTACTGGCCCGACGCTCCCGCGCGGCGAAGCAGGTCGGCCAGCGCCGGGAAGTCCTCGTCGAGCAGCTTCGCCGCCTCGGCGAGGTTCTCGTCCTCGGCGACGTCCCGGATGCCCGCGAGCAGGATCTTCTCGTCCGAGCTGACCGGGATGTTGTCGCGGCCGACGGTGGGCCGCGAATCGCGCACGTCCTCCAGCGCGGCCTGCATCGCGTCGCGGTCGCCCGCGGCGACCTCGGGCACGAGGATCTTGCGTTCGAGCATGATCATCCGGGCCAGCACGACCGGATTGCCGATCTTCGCCCGCCGCCCGCTCATCACCTGGCTCAGCATCGGCGCGCTGATCCCCAGCACCTCGGCCAGGAACGCCTGCGACACGTCGAAGGCCACGACCAGCCGGCGCACCCGATCGCCCAGCGGCTCCCCGTACCACTCCCGCTGCAGCGCGATGTTCCGCTGGACGATCTTGTGGTCCTCCACCTAGCTCCGCTCCCCTAGCGATGTCGTCCCGCGGCCCGGTGCGGCCGGCCCACCTTGGTCCACCGGCCCGGCGCCGCCGGCCCATCTTGCCACCCCGGACGCCCCCGGCGGGCCGGAACGCCCGATTCGCCCCCGGTCCGGCCCGCTCCGGGGCCGGGTCCGCTCAGCTGTCCGAGCCGAGCGCTTCCCTGGTCCGGGCCACGTCCTCGTCGATCTTCTTCACGAGATCGGCCGACGCGCCGAACCGCGCCTGATCCCGCAACCGGGTGACGAAGTCCAGGGCGACGTGCTGGCCGTAAAAGTCCTCGTCGACGTCCAGCACGAACGCCTCGACGGTGCGCTCGCGGCCGGAGAACGTCGGGTTCGTGCCCACCGAGACCGCCGCGCGCAGCCGGCGGCCCGGGTCGGACAGCCGGGTGAACCAGGCCGTGTAGACGCCGTCGGCGGGCACGGCGGCGAACCGCGCGGTGGACAGGTTGGCCGTCGGGTAGCCGAGGTCGTGGCCGCGGCCGTCGCCGCGGACGACGATGCCCTCCAGCCGGTGCGGGCGGCCGAGCGCGTCGGCCGCGGCCTCCACGTCGCCGGCGTCAATGCACGAGCGCACGTAGGTCGACGAGAAGGTGATGTCGTTGGCGCCGCGGTCGTCGTCGAGCGAACGGCCCTGCAGTTCCGCGCCGTAGGCGACGAACCCGAAGCGGCGGCCGAGTTCGCGCAGCAGCGCGACGTTGCCCGCGGCCTTGGCCCCGAAGGTGAAGTTGTCGCCGACCAGCACCGCGGCCGCGTGCAGCCGGTCGACCAGCACCTCGTGCACGAACTCGTGCGGGCTGAGCCGGGACAGCTCCAGGGTGAAGGGCAGCACGCAGAACACGTCCACGCCGAGCCCCTCGACCAGCTCGGCCTTGCGCCGCAGGGTGGTCAGCTGCGCGGGATGGCTGCCCGGGCGCAGCACCTCGGACGGATGCGGGTCGAAGGTCAGGACCACGCTGGGCACGCCGCGTTCGGCGGCCGTCGCCACGGTGCGCTTGATCAGTTCCTGGTGCCCGCGGTGCACGCCGTCGAACACGCCGATGGTGACCACGCATCGTCCCCAGCCGCCCGGGAGATCCCCGAGCCCACGCCACCGCTGCACTGTTGTCAACTCTCCCCGAGCAAGGTGCCTTTGCCCCCACCCTATGCGGGCAGGAGGACCACCACCGAGCGGGTCACTCCCTCGGTGTCGGAGGCCAGCGCGAGCACGTGGCCGTCCGGCGCGAACAGGCCGTACGTGCCGTCGATTCCCGCGGCCGGGATGCGCCTTCCGTACTGGACGGCCTTGGCGGTGGCGGCGTCGAGATCCCGGCGCGGGAACGCGGCGGCGACGGCGGCGTCGAGGTCCAGCGACAGTTCCGGTTTCTCTTCGAGCTGGTCGAGCGTGCGCGCGCGGGCGAGCGTGAACGGCCCGACTGTGGTGCGGCGCAAGGCTTTCAGGTGCCCGCCGACGCCGAGCCCGGCGCCGAGATCCCGGGCGAGCGCGCGGACGTAGGTGCCGGACGAGCATTCGACGATCGCGTCGAGTTCGATCCGGTCCTCCTCGCGGCGGACGCCGAGAACGTCGAACCGGTGCACGGTCACCGGCCGCGGCGGGAGGACGACGTCTTCCCCCGCGCGCACCCGGGCGTAAGCGCGCTTGCCGTCGATCTTGACGGCGGAGACGGCGCTGGGCACCTGCTGGATGTCGCCGGTCAACGCGGCGATGCCGTCCGCGATCTGCTCGTCGGTGACGGCGGCGAGGGTTTCCGACGCGGCATCGTTTCCGGCCAGCGGTTCGCCTTCGGCGTCGTCGGTGGTGGTGGACCGGCCGAGCGACAGCGTGGCGAGGTAGGTCTTGCGGTCGAGGGCAAGGTGCCCGAGGAGTTTGGTGGCGCGCTCGATGCCGAGCACCAGCACGCCGGTCGCCATCGGGTCGAGCGTGCCGGCGTGGCCGACCTTGCGGGTGCCCATGATCCGCCGCGCCCGCGCGACCACGTCGTGCGACGTCATGCCCGCCGGTTTGTCGACGATGAGCAATCCGGGCGGCGGGGCGGGACGACGCGGTTCTTTCGGGCGAGACACGGCGGAAACCCTACCTAGGCTGCGTTTCGCGGCTGGCGCCCGGTTCGAGCCGGTGTGCTGGAAGGGGTGGCGAGGCGGTGGGGGCCGGTCCGGGACGGCGGAAGCGGCTTGGGCGATTTGGCTTGGCGACTGGTCCGCGCGGCTCGGGCGACGGGCTCGGGCTGAGGGCCTGGACGAGAATCCAGGCAGCCGGGAAGACCGGCTCAGACGACCGGCTTGGACAGCTGCCCTGGCAGTCGACCCGGACACGCGGCCCCTGGCAGCCACTCAACCTCAGCAACCGACTCGAGCAATTAGCCCCCGGGCAGCGGACTCATTCGGGCGGCTGGCTCGGGCAAGCGCCCTGAGCAGTCGGCCCGGACACGCGCTCCCCACCGCCAACCGACCGGGCAACCAGCCGGGGGCAACCGACTCACGCGACGGCCCTGGGCGCGACTGCCTAGGACAGCTGGCTCCCTGGCACTCGCCCGGCTCGGGCGACTGGCTCGGGCAACCGACCCGGCGAACGTCCCGGGCCGTCGAACCGGTCAGAGCAGCTGGCTCAGGCGGCGGCCGCGGCCTCTTCCGGGGCGCGGTCCCAGCGGTGCCGCCGGATCTGGACCGGGACTTCTTCCCCTCGGGCCGCCGCGGCGAACACGTGGGCGCGGGCCCTTCGCCACCACACCAGCATTCGCGACGCGCCCACTGCCAGGACGCCCACGATGACCAGCAGCGCGATCCGGAAGTTGCCCCCGGTCGCTTGGAGCAGGATGCCGATCAGCAGGGCGGTCACGGTGGTCGCGAGGAAGCCGCCGACGTTCACCACTCCGGTCGCGGTGCCGACGCGCGACAGCGGGTTGTAGTCGCGGGCGACGGCGAAGCCGATCATCGACGCCGGGCCGCCCAGCGTCAGGAACGCGAAGGCCGGGACGAGGACGCCCACTGGGACGTGGCCGTTCCAGCCGAGCAGGACCGCCCACACGATCGTCGCGCCGACGAGATAGCCGACGACCAGCGGCACTCGCAGGGCCGGGGCGCGGCCGATCACCGCGCCCAGCAGCGGGCCGCCCGCCATGGAGCCGAAGACGAACACCGTCAGGAGCGCGCTGGCGGTCGCCGCGGGCAAGCCCTCGCCCTGCACCAGGAAAGGCATGCCCCACAACAGGGTCAGCACGTTCGGCGCGAACATCGTCGAGAAGTGCACCCAGAAACCCAGCCGGGTGCCGGGGGTTCGCCAGGCCAGCTTGACCTGCCGGCCGAGTTCCGCCGGGCGCACGGGTTCGCGCTTGCGTTCCGGCACGCCGTCCGGGGTGTCGCGGACCCGCAACGCGACCGGCACCGCGTAGAGCACCGTCACCGCGCCGACGGCGAGGAAGGTGACTGTCCATCCTGGACCGTCGAGGAGCAGGGTGAGCGGGACGGTCGCGATGAGGTTGCCGATGTAGCCGACGCAGGAGGTGAAGGACGCGAGCAGCGCGTATCGGTGCGCTGGGAAGTGCGCCGCGACGAGGCGCAGGACGCTGACGAAGGTGAGCGCGTCGCCGAAGCCGAGGACGCCGCGGGCCAGCAGGCCGAGCGCGTAGGTGTCGGCGAGTCCGAGCAGCAGCTGCCCGGAGCCGAGGATCAGGACGGCGGCGGTGAGCACGCGGCGCGGACCGTAGCGGTCGACCAGCACTCCGGTCGGGATCTGCATGGCCGCGTATACGCCGACCTGCAGCACGGTGAAGATGCCGAGCGCGGCGGATCCGACGCCGAAGCGTTCGGCCGCCTTCAGCCCGGCCACGCCGAACGAGGTGCGGTGGAAGACGGCGAGCAGGTACACCGTGACCGCGGTAAGCCAGATGAGCCAGGACCGGACAGGGGCGCGGCCGGCGGGCGTCAAGAGTTCCTCCAGAGAGCAGGCGAGCGTCGGACAGAGGAGGACGACGACGCTGCCGCCTCGATAGTTGTATCGCCTCAGCAACCTCGATACATAGCCGTAACGCCGGTGGGATTCACCACAGATCCACTTCGCCCCGGATCCCGATGACGGTTTCGCCGCCGACCCACACGTCCTCGCCGTCCCGTTCGACGTGCACCCGTCCTCGCCTGCCGAGCCGCGTGCCCTGCGCCGCGACGTACGACTCCGGCGCGATGCCGTCGCCGATCAGCCACTGGCCGAGCGCCGCGTTGAGGCTGCCGGTGACCGGGTCCTCGACGACGTCGCTGAACGCTCGGACCTCGAACGCCGTGTCGGATCCGGCCGGCTGCGCACCGGCGACGCCCACCTTGAACGAGCCGAGCGCGCCGAAGTCCGGCTCGATCGCGAGGACGGTCGCCGCGTCGCGCAGCAACAGCGCGACCCAGCCGGGGCCGTTGTCCGCCCACCGCGCGTCGAGGACGTCGGCGTCGCCGAGGTGCAGGCCGCGCTTCACCGCGGCGAGGTCGGCGTCGTCCACCGGACCGCTGCGGCGCAGCGGAGGCGCGGCGAACGCCAGCCGGTCGCCGTCGCGGCGCACCCGGACCAGCCCGGCCCCGCATTCCTGCACGAGGTGCCCGGCTTTCGGCTCTCCCCCGGCGGCCAGCCACGCCCGCGCGGACCCGAGCGTCGGATGTCCGGCGAACGGCAGCTCCCGGCCCGGGGTGAAGATCCGGACGCGGTAGTCGGCGGCCGGGTCGGAGGGCTGCAGCAGGAACGTGGTCTCGCTGAGGTTCGTCCAGCGGGCGAACGCGGCCATCCGCTCGTCGGACAGCCCGTCCGCGCCGTGCACGACAGCGAGCGCGTTGCCTCGGGTGAGCTCGTCGGTGAAGACGTCGACCTGGGTGAACTTCGGCATGCGCCCACCCTCGCATCCGCCGGGCGAGGGCGGCGAGCGGGTTTTGCCGTTACGCCATCACGCCTCCCGCACCGCGCCGACCACGGCCCACCGCCCGGACCGCCATCGCGCCACCACGGCTGCCAGCCGGAACACCATGAACAGCGACAATCCGCTCCAGATCCCGCTCAACCCCCAGCCCAGCGCCAGCGACAGCCAGATCAGCGGCAGGAACCCGAGACCGGCGCTGACGAGCGTCGCGGTGCGGAGGAAGGCGGCGTCGCCCGCACCGAGGAGGACGCCGTCCAGCGCGAACACCACACCCGCGATCGGTTGCAGCGCCACGAAAAACCACCAGGCGTGCGGGATTTCGCCGAGCACTCCCGGATCGGACGTGAACGCGTGCGGCAGGACGCTCCACAACGCCGCGAACAGCACGCCCAGGAAGCAGCCAAGGACCAAGCCGTAGCCGGTGATCTGCGTGGCCACCCCACGCGCCTGCCGAGCCGCTCCCGCGCCGAGCGCCGCGCCGACGAGCGATTGCGCGGCGATCGCGACCGAATCGAGCACTAGGGACAGGAACGTCCAGAGCTGCAGGACCACCTGATGCGCCCCGACCGCCTCGGTCGAAGTACGCGCGGCCACCGCGGCGGCCGACACGAAGCACGCCTGGAACGCGAAACTGCGCAGCACGAGGTCCCGGCCGAGGCCCAGTTGCGCCCGCATGACCGGGAAATCCGGCCGCAACGGCACCTTTTCCCGCACCAGCGCGGCGAGGAACATCGACGCGGACACGACCTGCGCGACGACGTTGGCGATCGCCGACCCCTCCAGCCCGAGGCCGGCGCCATACACCAGAACGGGGCACAGGATGGCGGAGATTCCGTTGCCCGCCAGCACATAGCGCAGCGGGCGGGTGGCGTCCTGCACCCCGCGCATCCAGCCGTTGCCCGCCATCGTGACGAGGATCAGCGGCGCGCCGAACAACGCGATCCGCAGCCACGACACGGCCGCCGCGGCGATCTCGTCGCTGCCCGAAAGCGCGCGGGCGATCGGCTCGGCCAGCAGTTGCCCGGCGACGAGCAGCACCAGCCCGACCAGCACGCCGAGCCAGGTGGCCTGCACGCCCTCGCGGACCGCGTCGGAACGCCTGCCCGCGCCGTGCAGCCGCGCGGTGCGGGAGGTGGTGCCGTAGGACAGGAAGGTGAGCTGGGTGGAGATCTGCGACAGCACCACCCCGCCCAGCGCGAGGCCGGCGAGCCGCAACGCCCCGAGGTGGCCGACGACGGCGGTGTCGACCAGCACGTAGAGCGGCTCGGCGGCGAGCACGCCGAGCGCGGGCACGGCGAGGCCGAACACTCGGCGGGGCGGGATGCGGTCACCGCTGACGGCGGTGGTCGTGGCGTTTTCGGACACGGGGACGAGAGTAGCCACCGGGACCGACAATTCCGGCGGGCCATAGGGCGGGCCTGGTTTCCCGCTCCCGGAGGGCGGGGCGGCAGGTGGCATCGCCGGACGGCGGACCGACGTCCGGCTCGGACGGTCTGGAGAGCACGCATCGCTCCCACGCTCCAGCAAGCCGGAGGGCAGCCTCGTTTCCCGCTCCGGCGGACCAGAGGGCAGGCATGGTTTCCCGCTCCGGCAGGCCGGGCAGCGGGCGCGGTATCCCCGGACAGCCAACCGACGCCCTGCTCCGCCAGCCTGCACAGCAAGCACCGCTCCACGCTCCAACGAGCCGGAGGGCAGCCTCGTTTCCCGCGCCGGAGGAGCAGAGGACGAGCCTGGTCTCTCACTCGGACAGACCGGGCAGCGGGCGCGGTATCCCCGGACAGCCAACCGACGCCCTGCTCCGCCAGCCTGCACAGCAAGCACCGCTCCACGCTCCAACGAGCCGGAGGGCAAGCCTCGTTCCCGCTCCGCCGGACCGGGCGGCGAACCTCTGTCCTGCGGCGAAAGGTCGGACAACGTGCCCGGCTTCCTACTCCGGCAGGCCGGACGGCGAGCCTGCTGTCTCGTTCCGGCGCTTCCCAGCGCGTACCATCGCGCGTCCGTGAAAGCGGCCATCACGAATCGTTTCGGTGGATGGTCCGTGAAGGGGCCTTTCACGGACCTGGCCGCAATGCCAGGGGATTAATGGGGTGGCCGCACCGGCCGCCGCGCGTCCACAAAGGACCCAACCTCGGCGAAATGCGCGGTTCGTCCTCACCTGACTTTTCTGTTTGCCCAGTCCCGGTCACCGCCTTAAGTCCTGGCATTGGACCGGGCGGCGGCGAGAGGGGTCCTTAAACGGAAAAAGAGCGAAGAAGCGGTGCGGGATCAGGAAGCCCGCAGCAACGGCGCCCTCTCGAGCGCCTCCCGCAGCCGCTCCAGCACGTCCTCCGCCGGGCCTTCCGCGGTGCACCCCGCGGCCATCCGATGGCCTCCCCCGCCGAACTCCGCGGCTGCGGCGGACACGTCGATGTCGCCCGCGGAGCGCAGCGAGACCGTCCACACTGGACCAGGCCCGACTTCCTTCAGCACCGCCGCGACTCCGGCCTCCCGGGTCGCGCGCACCACGTCGATCACCGACTCCACCTCTTCGAGCCGCACGGTCGCCGCCGCGGCCGCGCGCACTACCGTGTGGACGAAGCCGAACCCTTGGGCCCCTTCGGGTTCCAGGCGGGCTTCCGACAGGACCGTCGCCAGCATCGGCAGCCACGCGAACGGGTGGTCGTCGACGATGCGGCGGGCCACTTCGCCCGGGTCCGCCCCGGCTTCCAGGAGGCGCGCCGCGATCCGGTGGGTTTCGGGGCTTGCCCGGCGGAAGCCGCTCGTGTCGGTGACTACCCCGGCGTACAGGCAGCGCGCCGCGGGCGCGTCCAGTTCGACGCCCATCGCCTCGATGATCCGCGTGACCAGGATCGCCGTCGCCTCGGCGGTGTCGTCCACGACGTGGTGCGTGCCGTAGCGGCCGTTCGTCGCGTGGTGGTCGACGACCAGGACCGAACCGCCCGCGTCGCGGACCGCGGCGACCCTCGGGGCGAGTCTGCCCAGGCGGGCCAGGGTCGGAGTGTCGAGCGCGACGAGCACGCCGTCCGTCGGAGGGAGGGCGTCGACCGGGGTGATCAGGCCGTCGACATCCAGCCAGGCCAGTGTTTCGGGGGCCTCGTCCGGCTCGCCGAAGGCGACTCGCACGCGCGCGCCGCCGCGATGCAGCACGTGGCCGAGGGCCAGCGCGCTGCCGAGGGCGTCGGCGTCGGGGCGCACGTGTCCGAGCAGCGTCACGTCGGTGGCCCCGGCCAGCAGTGCGGCGGCGGCCTCGATGTCCTGTACCAGGGAAGCTGTCACGATGTGTCACGCTACGCTCTGCGGGATGCCTGAGTACGTGATCCTCGTTCTGCCTTCCGCCAACCGCGTGTACGCCGCGTCGTCGCCGGCGCTGCTGCGCGCCGAGCTGGCGGCCTTCGGCGCCGGTCTTTCCGCCGAGGTGTCGGCGATCGAAGAGATCGAACTCGGCGGTGTCGGGTACGTGAAATTCGCCTGCGCGGCCCCGCTCGGCGAGCGCGACCTCGCGCTGCTGTCGAACCTGTCCTCGCTGTACGCCCTGTTCGAACTGGGCGACGGCGTGCTGCGGCCGGTCGCCGTGCACCCGCTGGCGAAGGCGGACTCCGACCTGCTGACCATCCAGAAGTACCCGGGCAAGACGAACGAGCAGTTCACGAAACTGCTGCTCAACCTGACCCTGCTGGCGACCTCGCGGCCCGCGGACTGGACGGACCGCGAACTGCACGTCCTCGACCCGCTGTGCGGCCGCGGGACGACGCTGAACCAGGCCGTGATGTACGGCTTCGACGCGACCGGCCTCGACGTCGACGAGCGCGATTTCGAGGCGTACGAACAGTTCGTGAAGACGTGGCTGCGCACGAAGCGCGTGAAGCACACCGCGGAATCCGGCCAGCTGCGCCGCAACAAGGTCCGCCTCGGCCGCCGGCTGGACATCGAGTACGCGTTCGACAAGGACGACTACAAGGCCGGCCGCACCCGGCGGCTCAGCTATCTCAACGCGGACACCCTGACCACCGACGAGGTCCTTCGTCCGGCGTCGGTGGACCTGATCGTGACCGACGCGCCGTACGGCGTGCAGCACGGCAGCCACCGCGACACCGGACTGGCCCGCAGCCCGCGCGACCTTCTCGCGGCGGCGATCCCGGTGTGGAACCGGGTGCTCCGGCCGGGCGGTGCGCTGGGAATCTCATGGAACACGCATGTGCTGCCGCGGGAGGACCTGGTGGCGATCCTGGAACGGGCGGGGCTGGCGGTGCGCTCGGGCGGGCCGTACGAGGAACTGGCGCACCGGGTGGACCAGGCGATCGTGCGCGATCTCGTGGTGGCGGGAAAGCCCGTCTGAAGTCGCGGCGGAGACCGGTGATCCGGTTACGCCACGCGCGGCCCGAGAAAGCGCAGCACCTCCGGCAGGACGCCCTTCCAGTACTCCGAGGTGTGCTTTCCCGGCGTGATCCGCGCGACCTCCGGATGGGCGGTGCTGATCAGCTTCCGGTTGGCGGCCACGAAGGAATCCCCGTCCCCGCACCACACGCCGAGGCCGCGGGACGGGAGTTCGTCCACGTGCTGCAGCGGCTCCGCGGCCGTCCAGTCGTCCTGGGACGCGAAGACGTGCCGCGTCCGGGCTTCCGGCCAGGTGCGGAACAGAGCCGCACTGCAGGTGGCCACCGCGGTCACGTCACGACGGCGGCGGGCCAGGTTCAGGGCTCCGAAGCCGCCCATCGAGATGCCGAAGAGCCCGGCCATCGGGCGGAGTCCGGATTCGGACAGCCAGCCGGGGAGTTCGTCGGTGAGCATCCGGTGCGGGTCGTCGCCGCCGTCAGGCATCCAGTAGTGGCTGCCGTCGACCGCGACGACCGCGAACGGCGGGGTCCCGGACCGGACCGCGGCGGTGAGGGCCGCGGGCAGGTCCAGGTCCAGGAACGTGCGGGCGTTCGCCCCGCGCCCGTGCAGCGCGACGCAGACCGGCAGGCCGGTGCTGGGGACGCCGTCGGGCGTCATCAGCACCACGTCGACGTCCCGGCCGCGGGCCGCGGA
Organism: Amycolatopsis echigonensis; assembly: GCF_002846615.1. Lineage (NCBI taxonomy): Bacteria > Bacillati > Actinomycetota > Actinomycetes > Pseudonocardiales > Pseudonocardiaceae > Amycolatopsis > Amycolatopsis echigonensis. The sequence continues at coordinate 8,249,062 of NZ_PJMY01000003.1, forward strand.
GTGCCTGCGGTGGATCGTGATCGACGCCTTCAGGGGCGACGGGCTGGAGGCCGGGGCAGCCGAGGGCGGCGCAGCCACCGGGGCGGAGCGCCCGGCGCAGGCGGCGACGAGCGCCGCGGGACCGCCGAGCAGCAGGCCGCGTCGCGTGACACCGGGCTTTGACCGCATCGCTTCAGCCGCGCGTCTCCTCTTCTGCTTGCTCCTCGTCCTCTTCGGCACGAGGGGCCTTGTACGGGTCCGCTTCGCCCGCGGGCTGCGCTCCGGTCGCCCGGCGCGCCACCTCGGCGTCCGATTCGCGGGCCTTCGCGAGCAGTTCTTCGATGCGGCGGGCGTCGTCCGGAACGCTGTCGGCGACGAAGGTGAGCGTCGGGGTGTAGCGGACGCCGGTGCCCTGTCCCACCTTCGTGCGCAGGACGCCGCGCGCGGCCTCCAGCGCGGCCGCGGCGCTCGCGAAGTCCGGCTCCGCGTCGACGGTTTCGCCGAGCACCGTGTAGTACACCGTGGCGTCGTGCAGGTCCGCAGTGACGCGGGCGTCGGTGATGGTCACCGCGCCCAGTCGCGGGTCCTTGACGTCGTGTTCGATCGCCGAGGCCACGATCTGCGAGATCCGCTTGGCGAGCTTGCGTGCCCGAGCGGGATCGGCCATGGCTGAGGTCTCCTTCTCCGGATTTCCCGGTGTTCTAGTCGTCCGGGCCGAGCAGCCGGCGGCGCGCGGAGAGCAGCTCGAATTCCGGGCGTCCGGCCGCGAACCGCTCGCACGCGTCGAGCACGTCCCGGATGTGCTCGCCGTCGGGGGCGACCGCGGCGACGCCGATGAGCGCGCGCCGGTGCAGGTCCAGATGTCCCGCCTCGGCGACCGAGACGGCGAATCGCTTCCGCAGTTCGGCCACCACCGGCCGCACCACGGATCGTTTCTGCTTCAACGAATGCACGTCGTCGAGCAGCAAGTCGAGCTCCAAGGCTCCGACAAACAAAGCCAGCCACCAACCTACAAAACTCGACGGAAAAGCCCGGCTGGACCCCGGCAGGGGTCCAGGGGGCTTGCCCCCTGGCGGGGGCGCGGGGGTTCGACCCCCGCACAACACGCTGGCGGCGGGGAGGGGCGAGCGCAGCCTGCGAGCACGCCCCTCCCCCACGGGAGCCGTCAGCTACGGGGCTTCTCCCGCTGTTCGTAGGTCTCGATCACGTCGTCGACCTTGATGTCGCTGTACGAGCCCAGCGTGAGACCGCACTCGTACCCTTCCCGGACCTCGACCACGTCGTCCTTGAAACGGCGCAGCGAGTTGATCGGCAGGTTCTGCGCGATGACGTTGCCGTCGCGCAGGAGGCGGGCCTTGGCGTTGCGCCGGATCTCGCCGGACATGACCAGGCAACCGGCGATCGTGCCGATCTTGGAGGACTTGAAGACGTCCCGGACCTCGGCGCGGCCCAGTTCGACCTCTTCGTACTCCGGCTTGAGCATGCCCTTCAGGGCCTGCTCGATCTCCTCGATCGCCTGGTAGATGACCGTGTAGTAGCGCACGTCGACGCCCTCGCGGGTGGCCCGCTCGGTCGCCTTGCCCTGCGCCCGGACGTTGAACCCGAGGACGATCGCGTCCGACGCGGTCGCCAGGTCGATGTCCGATTCGGTCACGCCGCCGACGCCGCGGTGAACCACGTGCAGTTCGACGTCTTCGCCGACGTCCAGCTGCAGCAGCGCCGCTTCGAGGGCTTCGACGGTACCCGAGTTGTCACCCTTGATGATCAGGTTGAGGCTGCTCGTCTCCTTCAAGGCGGAGTCGAGGTCCTCGAGGCTGACCCGCTTGCGCCGCGACGCGTTGAGCGCGTTGCGGGTGCGAGCGGAGCGGCGCTCGGCGATCTGCCGGGCGACGCGGTCCTCGTCGACCACCAGGAAGGTGTCGCCCGCTCCCGGCACCGAGGTGAACCCGATGACCTGGACCGGACGCGAGGGCAGCGCCTCGGTGACGTCCTCGTTGTGCTCGTCGACCATCCGGCGGACGCGGCCGTAGGCGTCGCCCGCCACGACCGAGTCGCCGACGCGCAGCGTGCCGCGCTGGACCAGGACGGTGGCCACCGGGCCGCGGCCGCGGTCGAGGTGCGCCTCGATCGCGACGCCCTGCGCCTCCATGTCCGGGTTGGCCCGGAGGTCCAGAGCCGCGTCCGCGGTCAGCAGGATCGCCTCGAGAAGCCCGTCGATGTTGATGTTCTCCCGTGCGGAGATCTCGACGAACATCGTGTCGCCGCCGTATTCCTCGGCGATGAGGTTGTACTCGGTGAGCTGCTGCCGGATCTTGTCCGGGTTCGCGCCCTCCTTGTCGATCTTGTTGATCGCGACCACGATCGGGGCCTTCGCGGCCTGCGCGTGGTTGATCGCCTCCACCGTCTGCGGCATCACGCCGTCGTCGGCCGCCACCACGATCACCGCGATGTCGGTCGAGTTCGCGCCTCGGGCACGCATGGCGGTGAACGCCTCGTGACCCGGGGTGTCGATGAAGGTGATCAGCCGCGGCACGCCTTCGAGCTCGGTCTCGATCTGGTAGGCGCCGATGTGCTGGGTGATGCCGCCGGCCTCGCTCTCGCGGACCTTCGTCTTGCGGATCGTGTCCAGCAACCGGGTCTTACCGTGGTCGACGTGACCCATGATCGTCACGACCGGCGGACGGACCTGCAGGTCTTCCTCGCCGCCCTCGTCCTCACCGTAGGTGATGTCGAAGGTCTCCAGGAGCTCGCGGTCCTCCTCCTCGGGGCTGACGACCTGAACGTTGTAGTTCATTTCGCCGCCGAGCAGCTCGAGGATGTCGTCCGACACGGACTGCGTCGCGGTGACCATCTCGCCGAGGTGGAAGAGCACCTGCACCAGCGAAGCCGGGTTGGCGTCGATCTTCTCGGCGAAGTCGGTCAGCGAAGCGCCGCGCGGCAGCCGGATCGTCTCGCCCTGGCCCTTGGGCAGGCGGACGCCGCCGACGCTGGGCGCCTGCATGTTGTCCATGTACTCCTGGCGCTTCTGCCGCTTCGACTTGCGGCCCTTGCGCGAGGGCCCGCCGGGACGGCCGAAAGCACCGGCCGTGCCGCCGCGGCCGCCGGGGCCGCCACGACCGCCGCCGCCGCGGAAACCGCCGCCGCCTGCCGGGGCGCCGCCACCGCCGCCGCCGGGACGGAAGCCGCCGCCACCGCCGCCGCCGGGACGGAAGCCGCCGCCACCGCCGCCGCCACCAGGGCCGCCGCGGAAGCCGCCGCCACCGCCGCCGCCACCGGGACGACCGCCGCCGCCAGGACGGCCAGCGCCGCCGCCGGGACCGCCGCGGCCGCCTGCCGGTCCGGCCGGACGGGCGCGGCCCGGCATCATGCCGGGGTTCGGGCGCGGGGGCATGTTGCCCGGGCTCGGCCGGTTGCCGCCGCCCTGCCCGCCGGGACGCGGCGGACGCTCGCCGCCGCCCTGGCCGCCGCCGGGACGCGGCGGACGGCTCTCGCCGCCCTGGCCGGGGCCGGGACGGGCGGGCGGACGCGGAGCCGGGGACCCGGAGCCGACGCCGAACGGGTTGTTGCCGACCCGCGGGGTGCGCGGACCGGGCTTCGGACCGCCGGGCTTGGGGCCCTGCGGCTTGGGCGGCACGACCGAACCGGCGGACGACGTGTCCTGCTGCTTCGGGGCCGGCTTGGGCGCGGCGGGCTCGGCCTTGGCGGCCGGGACCTCCTGCGCGGGGGCCGGCTGCGCCGGTGCGGGCGGGCGCGGCCCGGGGCGCGGACCGCCGGGCTTCGGTCCCGCGGCGGCAGGCTTGGACGCCTGCGGGCTCGGCTTCGCGGCCGGGGCCTGCTGCTGCTGCGCGGCGGCCGGCTGGGCCGGGGCCTGCGGAGCGGCGCTCTGCTGCTGCGGAGCGGCCGGCTTCGGAGCCGGTCGCGGTCCCGGGGTGGGGCCGGGCTTCTTCCCGCCCTTGGCGGGGTACGCGTCGCGGAGCCGGCGGGCGACGGGCGCCTCGACGGTGGACGACGCGGACTTCACGAACTCGCCCTGCTCCTTCAGCTTGGCGAGTACTTCTTTGCTGGTGATGCCGAGCTCCTTAGCGAGCTCGTGTACACGGGCCTTGCCTGGCACAGCTCTCCTCATCTAGGGGAGGCCAGGCGGGGACCCCGCTGACCTCGTCCTTATCGTCGCGCGTTCATGGCTTCAGCTTCACGGCTGACTCATGACGGGTCGACCTGCTTCCTTGTTTCTCGCGACCCCGGGGGTGTCCCGGCGTCGTCGTCCGCGGCGAACGCCGCGTGGTCGTGCAGCTCCGCGGTCTCGAGCGCGCCCTGGGCCCGGAGAGCCCGGGGGAACGCCCGCTTCCGCTCGGCTTTGGCCAGGCAGCCCGGCCCCGGGTGCAGCCACGCACCCCGGCCCGGCAGCCGCCGACGTTCGTCGACGACCACTCGCCCGTCCACCGCGACCACGCGCAGCAGTTCTCCGGTCAAGTCCCGTTTCCGGCAGCCGACACACGTGCGCACCGGCGAATGCCGGTGACGCTGGAGGTCGGGGGTGTCCCCAGTAGCCCTTCGCGGGTCTTGAACCGTTGTCGAGTCTAGCGCCTGCACCTTCAGTCGGCCGAACCGGTCGCCGCGGCGGGCCGCGCCTGGCCGGCGTGGTCTTGCTCACCCCCGGCGGGACCGGCCGGTCCGGCGGGCTCAGCGGGGGCCGCGTCGCTGCGGATGTCGATCCGCCAGCCGGTGAGCCGGGCGGCGAGGCGGGCGTTCTGGCCCTCCTTGCCGATCGCCAGCGACAGCTGGAAGTCCGGCACGACGACCCTCGCCGTCTTGGCGCGTTCGTCCACGACACGTACCGAAACAACCTTCGCGGGCGACAATGCATTCCCGACGAACTTCGCCGGGTCGTCGGACCAGTCGATGATGTCGATCTTCTCGCCGGCCAGCTCGCTCATCACGTTGCGCACGCGCGCGCCCATCGGGCCGATGCAGGCGCCCTTGGCGTTGACGCCGGGGATGGTGGAGCGGACGGCGATCTTCGACCGGTGCCCCGGTTCGCGGGCGACCGCGGCGATCTCGACGGTGCCGTCGGCGATCTCCGGGACCTCCAGCGCGAACAGCTTGCGCACCAGGTTCGGGTGCGAGCGCGACAGCATGATCTGCGGGCCGCGGTTGCTGCGCGACACGCCGAACACGAACGCCTTGATCCGGGTGCCGTGCTCGTAGGACTCCCCCGCGACCTGTTCGGCCTGCGGCAGCACGCCCTCGGTGTCGCCGACCTGGATCACGACCATGCCGCGGGCGTTGGCGCGCGCGTCGCGCTGCACCACCCCGGCCACGATCTCGCCCTCCTTGGCGGAGAACTCGCCGTAGGTCTTCTCGTGCTCGGCGTCGCGCAGCCGCTGCAGGATGACCTGGCGCGCGGTGGTGGCGGCGATCCGGCCGAAGCCCTCGGGCGTGTCGTCCCATTCCTCGTCGACCTCGCCGTCGGAGGTGAGGGTGTGCGCGAGCACGCGGACGAGGCCGGTCTTGCGGTCGATGTCGATCCGGGCGTGCGGCTGGTGGCCCTCGGTGTGCTTGTACGCGGTGAGCAGCGCGGTCTCGATGGCCTCGATGACCGTGTCGAAGGGGATGTCCTTGTCCCGTTCGATCGCCCGCAGCGCGGCGATGTCCACGTTCACTTCGACTCCTCCTTCTTCTCGTTCTCGTCCGCGGTCAGCTGTTTGAGTTCCTCGGCGGGCGGTTGCTTGAACTCGACTTCCACCACGGCCTTCGCGACGGACTGGTAGGACACGTCCTTGATCCGGCCGTCGACGAGCACGCGCACGCTCTTCTCGCCGGCGTGGCCGACGCGGCCGAGGTAGGCGGGGCCTTCGACGGGCGTGATCTTGACGAGGCGGAACCGGGCGCGCCGCCAGTGCCGCCGCTGGGTGAGCGGCCGGTCGAGGCCCGGCGAGGTGACCTCGAGCGTGTAGGCGCTCGCCAGCACGTGCTCGTTCTCGTCGAGGGCGGCCGACACGGTGCGGCTGACCTCGGCGACCTCGTCCAGCCCGACGCCGTCGTCGGAGTCGACGACCACCTTCACCAGCTGTCGCCTTCCGGCTTGCTGCACCTCGAGCGAGTCGAGGTCGAAACCCGCGGTCGTGACGGCTTCGGCCACGATCGGCTCCAGCCGGCTGGCGAGTTCGTTGGGCACGTGGAGCACTCCTGTTCGGCCGTCGTGACGCGGGCTGGTCACGGCTGTGGTCGGTGAAGGTCAAGCTTATCCTGCGCCCCCGCGAAGACGCGCGAGCGGCGGCGCACCCGGGGGCCTGGCAGGATGGGCCGACGTGACCGCAGACCTCTCCCGGCGCGCCGTGCTGCGTCTGGGCGCCCTGAGCGCCACTGTCGCCGCGGCTGTGCCGCTCGCCGCCTGCTCGGGCGGCTACGACGACGCCCCCGATCCGCTGGCCCCGCTGCTGGCGATGGCCGAGGCCGACGCCGCCGCGGCCAGGAAGCTGCCCGCCGGCGGCGACGCGGCCGGACAGGTCGCCGACGCCAGAGCCGCGCAGGCGGCCGCGCTCAAGACCGAGGTGGACCGGCTGAACCGGCCGAAGAGGGCGGAGAACGTCCCGCCCGCGCCCGCCGATCTCGGCGGGTTCAAGGACCGGCTCGCCGCCGCGCGCAAGCAGGCCGAGGACCTGGTGCCCGCGCTGCCGGCGTACCGGGCCGGGCTCGTCGCGTCGGTGGCCGCCGGGTGCGCCGGGCTGCAGCGGGTCGCGCCGGAGCTCGGGCCGGGGGCCGACGCGAAAGCCGCGGCGGCGCCGGCGTCGGTGCCGAAGGAAGCGGTGGATCCGCTGCAGAAGGCGCTGGCGGCCGAGCACGCGTCGTTGTGGGTGTACGGGCTGGTGACGGCGTACCTGCCGGGTGATTTCGGGGACGCGGTGAAGGCTGGCCGCGCGGAGCACACCGCGCGGCGGGACGTGGTCACGCAGATGATCACGTCGGCGTCGGCGACGCCGGTCGCGCCTGAAGCGGCGTACGTGCCGCCTAAACCGGTCACGGACACTGCTTCGGCTGCCGCGCTGGTGGCCAGCGCGGAGGCGGACACGGCGGCGGCCTGGCATGCCGTGCTCACGCACACCGACGATTCGGGGCTGCGCGGGATGGCGTTGCAGGCGTTGATCGCGGCGGCGCGGCGCGGGATGCCGTGGCGGCAGGAGGCCGGGCAGAAGCCCGCCGCGGTCGCACTCCCCGGGCAGCCCGCATAAGAAAAGCGCGCAGGCCGGACGGGACCGGCCTGCGCGCTCGCGAAAGCGGTCAGCGGAGCTTGCCGGACAGCTTCAGCGCGTTCTTGGCGATCTGCTCGAGCAGCGGCTTGTCGTGGTGGCCGTAGTAGAAGTCGGTCAGCACGATCGTCACCTCGGGGCCGCTGGCTTTCGACTCGTACACGGCCTGGTCGCCGCTCAGCTTCGGGGCGTCGGTGTCGTGGAAGGTGCCGTCGCGGACCAGGTCGCTCACGTTGCCCGTGCCGTCCTGGTCGGTGAGCTGTTTCAGCTCGGTCGCCTTCGCCGCGTCCGGCATGGTCACCAGCACGACCGACACCAGCGCCTTCGCGTCGCCGGACTGCACCGTGTACAGCGCCCGCGCCAAGGAGGTGCACTGGTTGTCCTGGAAGAACTTCTTGGCGCCCGAGTAGGCGTTGGCGGCGCAGTCGGTCGCCTTGACCGGGCCTTCGGCCAGTTTGTAGTCGAACGCGGGCTTCGCGGTCGTCGCCGGGGATTCGGCGACCGGCTGTTCCGGCGTGCTGTCGTGCCGGATCAGATACCAGACGAGCCCGGCCACGACGGCGATCGCCACGAGCCCGGCGCCGCGCAGCAGCAGGGCGCGGTTGCGCGACGGCCCGGGCGGCGGCCCCGGGGGCGGGCCCGGCTGCGCGGGCACGGCCGGGATCGGGGCCGTGTCCGAAGGACCGGGGACGCCGGGGGTGAAGTGCGGATGGGACACGCGAACACCGTAGTTCACCGCCCCGGCGCTCCCCCAGACGCTCGGCCCAGCGCGCTCAGCCCAGTGCGCGCAGAACGCGTTCGACGTCGTCAGGGCCGTTGTACAGATGGAAACCGACCCGTACCCGCCCGTTGCGGACGCTCGCCACGACCCCGGCTTCGGCGATCCGCTCCGGATCGGCCTCCAGCGCCACGATCGCGCTCCCCTGCGGCTCCAGTCCGGCCGCGGTGCGCAGGGAATCGGCCAGGCCGGCGTTGTGTTCGCGCACCGCGGCGAGGTCCAGTGACGCCAAGTAGCCGAACGCTTCCGCTGCGCCGACGTGTGCCAGCCACACCGGCGAAAGGTCGAACGCCCGAGCGTTTCCGGCCAGGCGCAGTGGCATTCCGTAGACCGAGGACCACGGATCGTCGCCGGCGTACCAGTTCGCGGCGACCGGCCGGGTCCGTTCATGGGCTCGCGGGTGCACCGCGAGCCAGGCGCAGCCGCGCGGCGAGAACAGCCATTTGTAGCCCCCGCAGACGATCCAGTCCGCCCACGCGACGTCCAGCGGGAGCCAGCCCGCGGCTTGCGTGACGTCGATCAGGACCGGCACGCCGGCGGCTTCGGAGGCGGCCCGCAGCGCGGCGGTGTCGAGGAGCGCGCCGTCGGCCGACTGCGCGAGGCTGACCGCGACGAGGTCGTGGCCTTCGACATGCTGCGCCAGCTTGGCGAGCGGCGCTTCGGTGACGTTCGCCCGCTCCGCGAACGGGAACGTCACGCTGGTGAATTCCCCCTCGGCGACCAGGACGCGGGCGTCCGGGGCCAGCCCGGCGGCGACGTTCGCCGCCAGCTGCGACACCGACGCGCCGATCGCCACCCGCTCCGCCGGGACCCCGGCGAGCCGCGCGAACCCGCTGCGGGAACGGGATACCGCCTCGTCGAAGTCCGTCGGGGTGTCCTGTCCGGTGCGCCACCGGCCGACCGCGGCGTCGACCGCTTCGGCGACGGGCGCCGGCGGGATCCCGATGCTGGGCGTGTTGAGGTATCCGGCGGGGACAGCGAAGTCGGTGCTTCCTCCGAAGATCATGGAGCCCAGATTACGGGAGCAAGGCCGTGACATCCCCGTACGACGGCGGCCGCACCGGCAGCTCCGCCCCTTCCCGGACGGAGTCCACTGTGGCCAGTGCGGCGGAAAGTGCCACGCGGTAAGGCATTGAGCCGAAACTGACCCTCGCCACGCCCAGGGAAGCCAATTCCGAGAAAGTGGCTTTCCCGGGCAGGTACAGGAGGTTCACCGGCACGTCGACCGCTTCGACAAGCTCCGTCACGTCCGCGGGCTCGTGCAGTCCGGGGACGAAGACGCAGTCGGCGCCGGCTTCGGCGTACGCGCGCGCCCGGGTGACGGCGTCCGCGACCGGGCCGGTGCCGAGCCAATGCGTGTCGGTGCGGGCGTTGAGGAACATGCCCGGGACCCGTTCGCGCACCTTCGCCAGCAGCGCGGCCTGGACGACGATCGGGGCGAGGGCGTCGCCCCGGCCGTCTTCCAGGTTGACGCCGACGACCCCGGCGTCGGCGAGTTCCGCGACGAGGTCCGCTACTTCGGCGGGGTCGGCGCTGAACCCGTCGGCGAGGTCGATGCTGACCAGGATGTCCAGCGGCGCCAGCGATTTCGCCAGTGCGACGGTGGCGGCACGGGACTCCGGAGCGCCGTCGGCGAGCCCGGCGGCGGCCGAGACGCCGAGACTGGTCGTGCCGACCGCCGGGTGGCCCGCGTCGGCGAGAGCGGCAGCGAAGCCGAACTCCCAGACGTTCGGCAGCAACAGCGGACGGCCCGGGACGTGCAGCGCGGCGAAGGAGGTCATGGCCGCCACGGTACGACGTCCACGTTTCGGCGGCGGCCGAACCGTCGGTCAGCCCCCTCGGCTGGCCGACGGCCCGGCATCAGCCGCCGGAACCGCCGGAGAACGCCGCGATCCGCGCGGCCCGCCGACCGGCTACGGCCTTGCGCAGCGCCGGAACCACCGGCCCGGCGAGCTGTTCCAGTTCCTTCAGCCGGCCGGAGTGGCGCCGCGCGTCCGACCGGGACATCCCGGCTCCGGAGGCCCCGGCGAGTGCCGCCAGGGCCGCGTCGGAAGCGTCCACTTCGGACAGCGGAGCGGTCAGGGCGTGGTCGAGCAGTGCGTGCGCGTCGCGTACTCGCGCCGGGTCGGAAGGCTCCAAAACCTTGCGGTGCAAGATCGAACTGCTGCCCTCCTCGAGCAGCCCGGCCGCGGAGAGTTGCGTTTCCAGCGACTGCAGCGTGTCGTTCTTGCCGCGGCGCAGCAACGCCCGCCACGACGCCGGGCGGTGCGCGCGGAGGTCGGCGAGCAGATCGTCGAGCAGGAGGTCGCCGGTCGGGGCGGCGCCGGTTGGCTCAGCGTGGCCGCGCTGGTCGCGGAGGTTGCCGCGCAGCACCAGGTCGGTCACCGCCGCGGCACGGACCAGCAGGGCCGCCCGGGGACGGCGGGAGACCGGTCCGCCGTCCGGATCGCAGGCGAGGAAATACGCTCGCGCGGGCAAGGAATCGCTCATTGTTTCTTCACCTCTGGCCAGATCGTTTCCCAGGATTGCTTCCGCCCGGTGTACAGCCACATCAGCCCGGGCACCACTTCGGTCACCGAAGAGAAGTACGGACGCAGCAACGCCGGATCGAAACCCGCGAAAAGCACGTTTCGCGCGGAACCCGGCGGCCGGCCGAAATACCAGTAGCCTCGGTGTCCACTGTAGACATCATTGATCCCGTACCGCGGCCCGTAGTACTCCACGGCCGCCGCGAACGGGTAGATTTCCCCGTATACGGCGGTTTCCCGGCGCACCGGCCCGGGCAGCGACTGATATGCCTGCCCGACCCCGTCCGCCAGCTGCTGTTGCGCGGTCTCTCCCTGCGCGAACACGGTGCCGAGCGGAAACGGCCCGAACGACGTCGCTTTCGTCGACGCCGGCCACACCGGCAGCCCGGCAACGGTGACCGCGGCCGAAAGAGCGAACGCGATTCCGACCGGAATCTTCCACCACCGCACCAGATTCCGTCGCGAAAGCTCCGTCGCGGCGGCGGCGAACGGCAGCGAATACAGGCTCATCAAATAGTACGACCGGCCGTGCGTCCCGACGATCACCGCGACCACCAGCAGCAACGCCGCCGCGAGGTACCGGTACGGCACCAGGTCGGGCGAACGGAACAGCCGCCACATCCCGTACAGCAGCGCCAGCACGCCGATTCCCATTCCCGCGCCGAGCACACCGTCGCGCGCGAAGGCGAGGTAGCCGGGGAATTCGGCCGCGACAACTTCGCCCATCCGGGTGTAGGCCCACCCGTGCGTGGCCTGCCAGAGGAACATCGGCAGGGTGGCCACGACGGCGATCAGCGCGCCCAGCCACAGTTTCGGCCGGGACACCAGGTTCCGCGGCCCGAGCACGAGCGCGGACACCAGCACCGCGCCCCACAACGCGGGAATCAGGAATTTCGTCTGCAGCGACACCGCGGTGACCGCTCCGGCCCACACGAGCAGACCGTCGCGGCGCGTCCGGGTCCAGCGGACCAGCAGGAACACCACGAGCGTCCAGAAGAACGGGTCCAGCGCGTACGTGGCTACCCAGTGGCTGATGATCATCAGCCCGGAAGTCGCGTACGCTCCCGCCGCCATCACCTGCGCCGCGCGACCGCCCCCGAGTTCGCGGGCGGTCAGCGCGGTCACCACTGCCCCGGCGCCGGCCGCGAGCGCCATCGGCAGCCGCAACGCGACCAGCGAACCGGGGAACCACCGGTCGAGCGTGCCGGCCAGCAGCGGAACGAGCGGCGGCTGGTCGAAATACCCCCAGGTCAGGTGATCTCGACCGGCCACGAGGAAGTACAGCTCGTCGAATCCGTGCGCGTACCGGATGCTCGTCGCGACCAGCAGCGCGACGGCGGCCGCCGCCACCGCCAGCACCGGCAGCCGGGCGAACGGCGGTGCGGTCCGGATCCCCTCGCTCGTCATGGCGTCGAGTCCACCGCGGCGGGAGGGTGCGGCGTAAGCGTGGTCGGTAGCGACTCGCAGCGACGAAAGTGGATCGCTCGCGGCGGGTCCGCAACTTTCGGCGGCAACCCGGCATCCGGGCGGTGCGGATCCGGCGCGGGCGGACCGGCGACCGGATACCGTGGCCGGGTGACCAGCACGCGCCGTTCCTGGCCGCGGTCGACCGATTGGCTCTGGCTGGTCGGCGCCGCGCTCGCGTTCGGCTGCCTCGACTTCGGGCTTTTCCTCGCCTCCGAGCCCACCACCGGCTTCCTCGGCCCGTACGCGACGCTGGTCCTGGAGCTCGTCTGCGACGCGTCGCTCCTTCTTCTGGCACGCTTCCCGAACGGCGTGGCCGGTCTGCTGATCGCGGCCTCGCTGGCGATGCTGGCGTCCGACCTCTTCTCCCCCGGCTTGCTCGTGCCCACCCACCAGCCGACGCTGATGACCGTCCCGACGATCACGCCGATCGTGCTGGCGCAGCTCGTCCGGCAACTGGACCGGCGACGATTGCTGTGGATCGCCGGATTCCTGGCGCTGCTCGCGACGCGGCCGTGGAACCCGGCGTGGAACACGACGCCGTTCGGGCTGCTGAGCACCGCGCTTCCGGTGGCCGTTGCGCTGTATTTCGAGGCTCGGCGACAGCTGCTGAGTTCGCTGCGCGATCGGGCCGAACGGGCGGAACGCGAGCAGCATCTGCTCGCCGAACAGGCGCTGGCGGCGGAACGACGGCGGCTGGCCAGCGAGATGCACGACGTCGTCACGCACCGGTTGAGCCTGATGGTGCTGCACGCGGGCGCGCTCGGCGTGACGTCGCCGGATCCGTCGGTGAAGTCGGCGGCCGAGGACATCCGGCGCGAGGGCGCGCACGCGCTGGACGAGTTGCGCGACCTGGTCGGCGTGCTGCGGAACGGCACCGGGATCGAACCGCCGGTGCCGAATCCGCCGCTGCCCGGCGAGGTGGCGGACCTGGTGGCCGAATCGGCGGCGGTCGGCATCGCGACCGAGCTCGCCGTGACCGGAGACCGGACTTCGGTGTCGCCGACCGTCGCGCGCACCGCGTATCGCGTGGTGCAGGAGGCGCTGACGAACATCCGCAAGCACGCGCCCGGCTGCTCGGCGACGGTTTCGCTGCGCTACCACCCGGAAGGGCTGGACGTGGCGGTCGTGAACACCAGCGCGACCCGGCCGCCGGACGCGGCGCTCGCGGGCAGCGGCTCCGGCGCGGGGCTGAGCGGGCTGCGCCAGCGGGTCGAGCTCGTCGGCGGCACCTTCGAGGCGGGGCCCGTGCCCGGCGGCGGGTTCAAGATCGGTGCGATACTGCCCGCCTACGTCCCGACCACGGAAGGTGCTGCCCGGTGATCACGGTCGTGGTGGCCGACGACGAGCCGATGGTGTGCGCGCATCTGCGCACGATCCTCGGTTCGGCCGGCGACATCGAGGTCGTCGCGCAGGCGCGGGACGGCGCCGAGGCGGTCGAGGAAGTGGTCCGGCACCGGCCTTCGGTGGTGCTGATGGACCTGCGGATGCCCGGCGTGGACGGGCTGGCCGCGATCGAGCGGATCTGCGCGCTGCCGGACCCGCCCGCGGTTGTGGCGCTGACGACGTTCGACGCGGACACCTACGTCATCCGTGCGCTGCGCGCGGGCGCGGCCGGGTTCCTGGTGAAGTCGACGCCTCCGGAAGACCTGATCGGCCTGGTGCGCGTGGCCGCGGACGGCCACACCGTGTTGTCGCCTTCGGCCGCGCGCCGGCTGGTCGCGCTGTCGTCGGACGGCCACCGCCGCGACGACGAAGCCCGCCGCCGGACCGCCGGGTTGACGGAGCGGGAGCGGGAAGTGTTGGCCTGCCTGGGAGAAGGACTGTCCAATGCGGACATCGCGGGCAGGTTGCATCTGGCGGAGGCGACGGTGAAGAGCTACGTGTCGCGGATGCTGGTGAAGCTCGGCTGCACGAACCGGACGCAGGCCGGGCTGCTCGCGCACGAAGCCGGGCTCGTCGGCCGCTAGTCCCGGGGCTCGTGAGTGTTGATCCCGGTTCTCACCGGGATCAACACTCACGAGCCCAGCGGTAGTCACTTCAGCAGCGAGCCCAGCCGCTGCGCCGACGCCACCACCAACCGGCCCAGTTCGTCCGGGTCCGGGGCCTCGAACAACGACAGCCCGATGGCCGTGCCCGGGGTGTCGCGGCCGGTCGGCACCACCGCGGAAATGCCGGTGATCCCCGGCGCGATTTCCCCGACCGACACCGCGTAGCCCCGGGTCCGGGCGCGGGCGATCTCCTCGCGTTCGCCCTCCACCGGCGGCTCCGCCGAAAGCAGCGCGAGCCCGGCCGACCCGCGGCCGATCGGGTCCACCTGGCCGCTGCGGAACGACACGTGCATCCGCGCCTGCCGCGGCTCCACGATCATCAGCATCCGCACCTGTTCGGCGTTTTCGCGGACGACCAGGTGCGCCGACGCGCGGCCGGCGTCCGACAGCTCCTCCAGCACCGGGCGCGCGAGCGTGCGCAGGTCCTGTTCCACCGGCTCGGCCAGGCGCACGAGACCGGTGCCGAGCGAGATCCGCTTGAACCGGTCGCGCCGGCAGAGGTGGTGCGCCTCGAGCGTGCGCACGAGCCGGTGCGCGACCGTGCGGTGCACGCCGATTCCCTCGGCGATCTCGGTCAGCGTGAGCCCCTGCGGATGCTCCACCAGCAGCTCCAGCACCTGAAGCCCGTGGCTCAGCGTCTTCGACGTCCCCGATTCGGACACACGACTCCCTTGACGACAGCTTGTCCGGCGACCTACTGTTCCTTCATATCGCACGGTGCGTGCGAATATAGCACGTTTGCCGCTCGAGGCAACTCCCCCGCGGATCGAGGTACCGGAAATGAGCGAAGTCCCGATCGAGGACGTGCTGGCGGTGCATCAGCTCTACGGCCGCCAGAGCCACGCCATCGACTCCGGGCAGGCCGCGCGCTGGGCCGCCACGTTCACCCCGGACGGGGAGTTCGTGTCGCCCAGTTATCCGGAACCCGCGGTCGGGACCGCCGCGCTGACCGCGTTCGCCGAACGGTTCCACGCCGGGTGCGCGGAGTCGGGCGAACGGCTGCGGCACGTGGTGTCCACAGTGGAGGTCCGATCCGGACAGACCGCGGATGCCTTGCGAGCGCTCGCCTATCTGCAGATCGTCGGGACGCCGGAAGGCGGCTCGCCCCGGCTGCACCGGCTCACCGTGCTGGACGACGAACTCGTGCGCACCACCGGCGGCTGGCGCGTGCGCCGCCGCACCGTGCACCGCGAGCCCTGAAAAACAACGAGGAGAAAACCCAGATGACCACTCTCGAGCCCACCGGCCCCGGCCGGGTGCTGCACCAGCCAGCGACCGCGCGCTACCCGGAGATGCCGGGCAAGGTCGCCGTGGTCACCGGCGCGGCCCGCGGCATGGGCGCGCGGTTCGCCGCCGGTCTCGCCACCCGCGGGGTGCACGTGGTGGGCGGCGATCTCGACGCCGCCGCGATGACCGCCACGGCCGGCGAACTGACCGACGCACTGGCCGCCGAGTCCCTTGAGGACAAACCGGGCCGGATCGTCGCGTCCGCTTTGGACGTCACCCGCGCCGAGGACCACGTCGCGCTCGCCCAGCGCGCGATCGACGAGTTCGGGCGCATCGACTTCTGGGTCAACAACGCCGGAATCTTCCCGTACGCCGAGGTTCCCGACATCACCCCGGAACAGATCCGGTCGACGCTTTCGGTGAACGTCGAGGGCGTGCTGTTCGGCGCGCAGGCCGCGGCCGCGCGGATGGAACCGGGCAGCGCGATCGTCAACATGGCGTCGGTGTCCGCGGTCCGCGTGCGCAAGGGCCGCGCGGCGTACTGCAGCTCGAAGGCGGCCGTCGCACACCTCACCGAATCGCTCGCGGTGGAACTCGGCGACCAGGGCATCCGGGTCAACGCCATCGCCCCGGGCTACATCGACACCGAAATGACGCGCTGGATCCAGGACGACGCGCCCGCGCTGGCGAAAGCGCTCGACGCGGTGCCGCTGCACCGGATCGGCTCGCCGGAAGAGGTCTGCAGCGTGCTGCTGTTCCTGCTTTCGGACAGCTCGCGCTACGTGACCGGGCACAGCCTCGCGGTCGACGGCGGCTCCCGGCATGTCTGACGCCACCGAAGCCGTGCGCTACCCGGACGTCGTGCTCGTGACGGGCGCGGCGAACGGGATGGGCGCACAGCACGCCCGCGCACTCGGCGAACGCGGCGTGCACGTCTGCGTCGCGGATTTCGCCGGTGCAGACCACATCGCGGACGAGATCCGCGCGGCAGGAGGCGCGGCCACGCCGTACACCATGGACGTAGTCGAACCAGCACAGTGGACTCGCGTGCTCGACCGGATCCGCGCCGAGCACGGTTCGCTCGGCGGGCTCGTGAACAACGCAGGGATCTCGCGGCGGCTGGAATTCCAAGACACCACCGAGGAAGTCTGGGACCGCGTACTGGCGGTGAACCTGTCCGGACCGTTCCACGGAATGCGCGCGGCCGCGCCGCTGATGCGGGATTCGGGCGGCGGTTCGATCGTGAACATCTCGTCGATCTCCGGCCAGATCGGCTACTTCTCCCCCGCCTACTCGGCGAGCAAATGGGGACTGACCGGACTGTCGAAGTCCGCCGCGGGCAATTTCGCGAAGTGGCGGATCCGGGTCAACTCCGTCCATCCCGGACTGGTCGACACCGGACTCCTGGCCGGAGCGGACGCGTTCGTCAAGTCCGCTGTGGACAGTGTGCCCGCCGGAAGGATGGCCGACCCCCGGGAAATCACCGACGCGGTGCTGTTCCTGCTGTCGGACCGGTCCACCTATCTGACCGGAAGCGAGGTCACCGTGGACGGCGGTCTCGTCTCCAACGGTCTCTACCACCGCATTCTCGCTGAAACCGGAGGTGATCTGGGATGAGCGTCGACGCTGACGTCGTGGTGATCGGCGGGGGTGGCGCGGGGTTGGCCGCAGCGGTGTCCGCGGCCGAACACGGTGCCTCGGTGCTGCTGTTCGAGGCGGAGAAGGAACTCGGCGGCTCGACCCAGCTGTCCGCGGGCATGCTCACCGCGGCCGGTACGAGCGTCCAACGGGAACTGGGCATCGAGGACACGCCGGAACGGTTCTTCCAGCATTACCTCGACCTCAACCAGTGGCAGCTGAAACCCGGTCTGCTCAAGACTTTCTGCCGCGAAGCCGGGCCCGCCGTCGAATGGCTGATCGGGCTCGGCGCGGAGATCCCGGCGAAGGTGTCGCACGACGCGCACACGCCGGGCCTGACCCGCGCGGGCGTCGAGGACGTCTGGCGCGGGCACGTGCCGAAGGACCAAGGCTACGGCCTCGTCCAGGTGCTCGACCGCGCGCGCCGCAAGGCCGGCGCCGAAGCGGTGCTGAACACCCGCGTCGAACGGCTGCTCGTGGAGGACGGCCGGGTCGCCGGCGTGGTCGCCGACGGCATCGAGGTGCGGGCGAACTCGGTGATCGTGACCAGCGGCGGATTCGCTCAGGATCCCGCTCTGCGCTCGCGGTACTACCCGGACGCGGACACGGCCGGCGAGGACCTGTTCGTCGTCGCCGCGCCCGGCTCCCGAGGCGACCACTTCGCATTCGGCGAGCAGGTGTCCGCCTCGATCACCGGCGAGGGCTGGGGATTGCTGCTGCCGACCGCGTATTTCCAGCGCCTGCACCACTGGCAGTCGGGTTTCCCGCCGCGCTCGCGCGTGCTGGTCAACGCGCACGGCCGCCGGTTCATGGACGAGGACGCGTCGTACGCGGTGTCCAGCGGCATCATTTCCGCACAGGACGGTCCAGTGTGGATGGTCTTCGACGACCGAGCGCGCCGCGACCTCCCGCCGGGCTACGCGCACTGGAACGCCGACCACGTCCTGTCCGAAGCGGACGCCGGGCGCACCCTGCGCGCCGGCACCCTGGAAGAACTCGCGGGCAAGATGAACGTGCCCGCCGACGCCCTCCAGGCCACTGTGGACAGATGGAACGCCCAGCTCCCCACCGGCGAGGACCCGGAGTTCCTGCGGCACGAAACGCTGTCCGCCAAGGGTGCCGCCGAACCGCCGGCGAAAATCGCCACCGGACCGTTTTTCGCCGCCCGCACGCTGCCCGCCGAGCTGGTCTGCACGCACGCCGGGCTGGAGATCGACTCCAGCGCCGCGGTGCTCGATGTCCGCGGCGATCGCGTGCCCGGGCTGTTCGCCGCGGGCGAGGCCGGGGCCGGAGTGCTCGGCTTCCGCTACGTCGGCGGCGGCAACGCGGTCGCCAACGCCGTCACCATGGGCCGCATCGCCGGCCGCTCCGCCGCCTGACCCCCACAGAGTTACTGCTCACCGTCGAGGAGAACCTCATGTCCGTCCCCGCCGCAGCCGCCACCACGGCGGATTCCCCGCTGGCCAGACGAACCGTCCGCAAGGTCGGCGTCCGCGTCATGCCGATCGTCCTGCTGCTCTACATCTTCAACTACATGGACCGGGCGAACATCGGCTACGCCCAGCTCGGCATGGCCAAGGAGCTCACCATCACGGCCGCGACCTTCGGCGTCGCGTCGGCGATCTTCTTCCTCGCCTACGTGGTGTTCGAGGTCCCCAGCAACATGATCATGAAGAAGGTCGGGGCCCGGCTGTGGCTCAGCCGGATCGCGGTCAGCTGGGGCATCGTGACCGTGCTGACCGGCTTCGTCGCGAGCGTCACGCACCTGATGATCGCGCGGATCCTGCTCGGCATCGCCGAAGCCGGCCTGTTCCCCGGGCTGCTGCTGTACTTGACCTTCTGGTTCCGCGGAAAGGAACGCGGCCGGGCCATCGCGACGCTCGCGCTCGCGCAGCCGATCGCGCTGATCCTCGGCAGCCTGTTCGGCGGCTGGATCCTCGACCACGTGCACTGGTTCGGCATGAGCAGCTGGCAGTGGGTGTTCATCCTGCAGGGCGCGCCCGCCGTGCTGATCGGCCTGCTGACCTTCTTCTGCCTGCCGAACAAGCCCGCCGACGCGAAGTTCCTGACCGCCGAGGAGAGCTCCTGGCTGCAGGCCGAGATCGACCGCGAGTACGTGCCGGAGGAGAAGGAAACGTTCCTCGGCCAGCTGCGCGCGGTGCGCGACGGCAAGGTCCTGCTGCTGGCGATTTCCAACCTCTTCATCGCCTGCGGGCTGTACGGGCTGACGTTCTTCCTGCCGCTGATCGTCAAGCAGCTCGACCCGAAGTACTCCTCGACCAACATCGGCCTGCTCGGCGCGATCCCGTACGTGGTCGGCGCGATCGGCATGCTGCTGCTCGCTCGCAACTCCGACCGCACCGGAGAGCGCAAGGGGCACGTGATCGGCACCGTGCTGGTGGCGGCGATCGGGTTCTTCGGCGCGATGCTGTTCAAGACCGTACCGGCGTTGTCGCTGATCAGCCTCTCGCTGGCGGCGATCGGCGTGCTCGGCTACCTCGCGCCGTACTGGGCGATGGCCGCGCGCGTGCTGTCGAAGGAGCACACGGCGGTCGGCCTGGCCGCGATCAACTCGATCGCCGCGCTCGGCGGGTTCTTCGGGCCGTACGCGATCGGGCTCGCGGCCACCGAGACCGACGTGACGGTCGGGCTGTACTTCCCGATCGGCTGTCTCGTCGTCGCGGCGGTGATGCTGGCGTTCCTGAAGGTGCCGCGCGACGCGGGCACCCGCGCCAAGAAGTAGTTTCAAGTTTGACTATCCCGGCGGCGCGGCTACAGTGCTGGTCATGCAGGACCCCGCCGCGCCGCCGGACCCGGACTCGCTCGACTTCTGGTCGTTCATCGCGCTGGCCAACCGCAGGCTGTCGGAAGAATTCGGGTTCCGCCACCAGCTCGCGACCGAGGTGCTGCTGACGCTGAACCGCGCGTCGAACCTGGTCACCTACGACCTCGAATCCGCCGTGCACCGGCCGCGCGGGCGGTCGTGGTCGGCGTTCCGGGTGCTGTTCGTCGTGTGGCTGGCCGGACCGCTCGAACCGTCCGCCGCCGCGCGGCTGACCGGGATGAGCCGGGCAGCCGTGTCGAATCTGGCGAAAACCCTGGTCAGCGAGGGTTTGCTGACGCGGACGCCGGGCGAGACGGACGGCCGTTCGGTGCGGCTGTCGCTCACCGAGGCCGGGCACGCCGAGATGCTCGAGGTCTTCGAGGCGCAGAACGAGCGCGAGGCCGGGTGGGTCGAGGTGCTCACCGAGGCCGAGCAGCGCGTGCTGGTGATGCTGCTGGACAAGCTCATCTCCGGCCGCGCCGGGTTCGCCACCCGCCGCTGACCCGCCGCCACTGTCCGTGAAGGGCTCCTTGAGAGAATCAGATTCCTTCAAGGAGCCCTTCACGGACAACCCATCAGCCCTTCCCACGGCTTGGCTGGGGGACTACGCTGGCCGGAAAATAGTACATACTTTGATTACTTCGCGCCGAGGAGGCGACCCATGGCCTACTACCGCAGCGCGGGCAGCATCCCGCCTAAGCGGCACACCCAGCACCGCACGCCCGAAGGCGGGCTCTACTCCGAGGAACTGATGGGCGAGGAGGGCTTCTCCTCCGACTCGTCGCTGCTCTACCACCGCGGCATCCCGTCCGCGATCGTCGACGCGACGCCGTGGGAGCTGCCGGACCAGACGCTCACCGAGAACCGGCCGCTCAAGCCGCTGCACCTCAAGCTGCACACGCTGTTCCCGGGCCAGGAATGGAAGAGCTCGGATGTCGTGAACAACCGTCGGCTCGTGCTCGGCAACGGCGACGTGCGGATTTCCTACGTCGCCGCCGGCGAGGCTTCTCCGTTGTACCGCAACGCGATCGGCGACGAATGCGTGTACGTCGAGTCCGGCGAAGCGGTCGTCGAGACGGTGTTCGGCGCGCTGCCCGCCCGCACCGGCGACTACGTCATCCTCCCCCGCGCCACCACGCACCGCTGGGTGCCGAAGGGCCCGGAACCGTTGCGCGCCTATGTGATCGAGGCGAACTCGCACATCGCGCCGCCGAAGCGCTACCTCTCGCGT
Organism: Amycolatopsis echigonensis; assembly: GCF_002846615.1. Lineage (NCBI taxonomy): Bacteria > Bacillati > Actinomycetota > Actinomycetes > Pseudonocardiales > Pseudonocardiaceae > Amycolatopsis > Amycolatopsis echigonensis. Next base: position 8,270,032 of record NZ_PJMY01000003.1, read on the forward strand.
TACGGCCAGCTGCTGGAGCACGCGCCGTACTGCGAGCGCGATCTGCACGGTCCAGCCGAACCGCTGCTCGCGGAGGGCACCGATGTCGAGGTGCTGGTGAAGCACCGCGGCTCGCGCGGCGTCGTCGGCACGCGGTACGTGTACCCGACGCACCCGTTCGACGTGGTCGGCTGGGACGGCTGCCTGTACCCGTACACGTTCAACATCTCCGACTTCGAGCCCATCACCGGCCGCGTGCACCAGCCGCCGCCCGTGCACCAGGTGTTCGAGGGCAACAACTTCGTCATCTGCAACTTCGTCCCGCGCAAGGTCGACTACCACCCGCTGGCGATCCCGGTGCCGTACTACCACTCCAATGTGGACTCCGACGAGGTGATGTTCTACTGCGGCGGGAACTACGAGGCACGCAAGGGCTCCGGCATCGGCCAGGGTTCGATCAGCCTGCACCCCGGCGGGCACAGCCACGGGCCGCAGCCTGGCGCGGTGGAGCGCTCGCTCGGCGCGGAGTTCTTCGACGAACTGGCCGTCATGGTCGACACGTTCCGCCCGCTGGAGATCGGCGAGGGCGGCCACGCGAGCGACGACCCCGGCTACGCCTGGACCTGGGCAGGACGGGGACCGCAGTCGTGACCGACGCACTCACCCGCGGCCTGCTCGACGACGCGGCGGTCTTCCCGCCCGGCCTCGCGCCGCTGCCGGACGCCGTCGCCGCCCACGATCGGCACACCTCCTCGTCCTATGCCGCGATGGTCGGCCCGCTGGTGGTCGCCGCGTCCGGACTGGCGGAACTCGCCGAAGTCGTTGCCGGTCGGGAAACGCCGCTGCCGCTCACCGTGACTCTGCCCGCCGGCCCGGGCGGGATCGCCGACGTGCTCAAAGCCGTCGACGGCCTGCCGGTGTCGGTCGAATCGCTGGAAATCGCGGTGCCGCAAGGAATGAGCGTCGCCGAGTTTCTGTCCGCGGTGGACGGTTGCCCGGTTCCGGTCGCCGTGGAGATCCCGCGCGACGAACGCCGGGTTCCGTTGCTGCAAGCCCTTTCCGGCACCCCGCACAAGGCGAAGTTCCGCACCGGCGGCACGTCCGCCGAGTATTACCCGGACGAAGCCGAACTGGCGGCCGCGATCCGTGCGACCGTCGAGGCGGGCGTGCCGTTCAAGGCGACCGCGGGCCTGCACCACGCGATCCGCAACACCGATCCCGCGACGGGCTTTGAACAGCACGGATTCCTCAACCTGCTCCTGGCCGCCGAGGCGGTCGACCGCGACGCCGGGGACGAAGAAGTCGTTGGGCTGCTTGCCGAACGCGATGCCGCCGCGGTGGCCGACCGGATCCGTGCGCTGACGCCGGAACGGCTGGCCGCTGCCCGTGCCCGGTTCACCTCGTTCGGCACCTGCAGCATCACCGACCCGCTCACCGAACTGACAGACCTAGGCCTGATCGGAGCCCCCGCATGACCGTGCTCGACATCCCCGCCGGCTCGCCCTTCGGCGTCGAAAACCTGCCGTACGGCGTCTTCTCGGCAGGCGACGGCAGCCCCCGAGTGGGCGTGCGCGTGGGCGAGCACGTGCTGGACCTGTCGATCGCGCTCGGCGACGCAGTTTTTGCCGAGCCGACGCTGAACGCCTTCATGGCGCAGGGTTACGACCGCTGGGTCGAGGTCCGCACGCGACTGCAGACGCTGGTGACCGGCGACGTGCCCGCCGAAGCCGTGCACGCGGTCGCCGACGTCAAGCTGCACCTGCCCGTCGAAGTCGCCGATTACGTGGACTTCTACGCCTCGGAACACCACGCGTCGAACGTCGGCCGGCTGTTCCGTCCGGACGCGGAACCGTTGCTGCCCAACTGGAAACACCTCCCGGTCGGCTACCACGGCCGCTCCGGCACGGTGTACGTGTCCGGCACCGACGTCGTCCGCCCGAGCGGCCAGCGCAAGGGCGAGAACGGTCCGGTCTTCGGCCCGAGCACCCGCCTGGACATCGAGGCGGAACTGGGCTTCATCGTCGGCGCGGGCACCCCGCCCAACAGTCCCATCTCGCCGGACGACTTCCCTCGCCACGTTTTCGGCGCGGTCCTGCTGAACGACTGGTCCGCGCGCGACATCCAGGCCTGGGAGTACGTGCCGCTGGGCCCGAACCTGGGCAAGAGCTTCGCGACGTCGATCTCGCCGTGGGTGGTGCCGGTCCTGGCGCTGGCCGAAGCGCGGGTGCCGCTGCCCGGCCAGACGTCGCCGGAACCGCTGCCCTACCTGCGGGAAACGTCGCCGTGGGGCCTGGACATCACCCTGGTCGTGGAATGGAACGGCCAGGAGGTGGCCCGCCCGCCGTACCGCGAGATGTACTGGTCCCCGGCGCAGATGCTGGCCCACCTGACCGTCAACGGAGCCTCCGCCCGCACCGGCGACCTCTACGGCTCCGGCACGGTCTCCGGCAAGGAACCGTCCGAACGAGGCTCGTTCCTGGAACTCTCCTGGGGCGGCCGCGACCCGCTGACCGTCAACGGAGAGCAACGCACCTTCCTGCAGGACGGCGACGAGGTCGCCATCACCGGCACAGCCACGACGAGCAGCGGGGCGAAACTGGGCTTCGGCGAGGTTCGGGGCCGCATCCTTCCCGCGCAGTAGGCCGCTCAACGTCCGTGAAGGGCTCCTTGAGGGAATCAGATTCCCTCAAGGAGCCCTTCACGACCCGAGACTCACCCCCGCGTTCGGGTGGGTGCACCGTGCCGATGCCACAGCGACCAGTGCACCCGACCCACGGAGGCACCCACACCACCCCCGCACCCCGATACGAAGCCCCAACGCGGCGCGGGGGTGCTTGTCAAGGCATCTTTCCCGCCTTGACAAGCACCCCCGCGCCGTCGTCACCATCAAGCTTCGGGGTGCCCCACCGCACCTTCAGGGCACCCGGAAGCACTTCCAGAACACCCCACCGCAGCTACCCCGCGATCGGCGCCCCAGTCTTCTCCCGCACCTCTTCCAGAGACACCCCAGGCGCGAGCTCCACCAGCTTCAACCCGTCCTCAGTCACGTCGAGCACCGCCAGATTGGTGATGATCCGGTTCACCACTCCGGCCCCGGTCAACGGCAGAGTGCATTTCTCGACGATCTTGGGCGTCCCGTCCTTGGCGGTGTGATCGGTAATGATCACCACCCGACGAGCCCCGGCGACCAAATCCATCGCCCCGCCCATCCCCTTGACCAAAGCCCCGGGCACGGTCCAGTTGGCCAGATCCCCGTTGGCCCCCACCTGCAACGCCCCGAGCAACGCCAGATCGATGTGCCCGCCGCGAATCATCGCGAAGGACTCCGCGGAATCGAACAGACTGGCCCCGGGCTGCAGGGTGACCGTCTGCTTGCCCGCGTTCACCAGGTCCGGGTCTTCCTCGCCTTCCCACGGGAACGGCCCGAGCCCGAGAATTCCGTTCTCGCTGTGCAAGGTCACCTGCACCCCGTCCGGAATGTGGTTCGCCACCTGAGTGGGAATCCCGATGCCGAGGTTCACGTAGTCGCCGTCCCGCAGCTCACGCGCCCCGAGCGTGGCCATTTCGTCCCGACTCCAGCTCACGCCGACGCCTCCTCACGCACGCGGACCGTCCGCTTTTCGATCTGCTTTTCCCGCTCAGCCGCCTGAATCAGCCGCTGGACGTAAATCCCCGGCGTGATGATCCGCTCCGGATCGAGGTATTCGTCCGAAACCTGCTCGGCCTCGGCGACGGTCACCTTCCCGCAGGTCGCGACGAGCGGGTTGAAGTTCCGCGAGGCGTACCGGTAGATCAGGTTGCCCGCCGGGTCCGCGACGTACGCGTGCACCAGGGACAGATCGGCGACGATCGCCCGTTCCTGCACGTAGGTGACCCCGTCGAACTCGGCGTGCGGCTTGCCCTCGGCGATCGGCGTTCCGACCCCGGACTTGGTGTAGAAGGCCGGGATCCCCGCGCCGCCGGCCCGCATCCGCTCGGCGAGCGTCCCCTGCGGCGTGAACTCGACCTCGACGGTCCCGTCCAGGTACTGCTGCGCGAACAGCTTGTTCTCGCCCACGTACGACGCGATGACGCGGCGCACCTGCTGGTTCTCGAGCAGAATGCCGAGCCCGGCCCCGTCGACTCCCATGTTGTTCGAGACGATCGTCAGATCGCGCACGCCCGAGTCCCGGACCGCCTCGATGAGGTCGTTCGGGTTCCCGGTGAGGCCGAAGCCCCCGACCGCGATCGTCAGCCCGTCCTCGAGCAGCCCGTCGAGGGCCTCCGCGGCGCTGCGGTACTTCGTCGGCACGGCATCCTCTCCACTTCGTTCGGTGAGTGGTCAGCTCCCGCATACAACCCAGCGCAGCCGAAACGGGTCAACCGACACGCCGGGATCCCCGGCAAACCTCTCGCGCACCGAACACCCGCGCCCGATGCGTCCACTGAGCGGACGTACCCTCGTTCCCGTGCCCACCTCGCCTCCGGACCACGTCGTCGGACGGGTGTCCGCGGTCCTGCGCGCATTGTCCACCTACCGCGACGGAGCGTCGACCTCGCAACTGGCGCGCCAGTGCGGCCTGGCCCGGCCGACGGTGCACCGCCTGCTCGCATCGCTGGCCGCCGAGGGCTACGTCGACCGCGACCGGCAAAGCGGCCGCTGGTACCTGGGCCCGGAGCTGTACCTGCTGGGCGAAGCGGCCGCCCCGCGCTACGACGTGACGCACCAGGCGCGCGCGAGCGTCCACCGGCTGGCGACGGTCACCGGGGAAAGCGCGTTCTTCTCCGCCCGCCGCGGCAACGAGACGGTCTGCCTGCTGCGCGAGGACGGCGACTTCCCGATCCGGTCGTTCGTGCTGTACGAGGGCGCGAGGTTCCCGCTGGGCGTCGTGTCCGCCGGGCTGGTGGTGCTGGCGATGCTGCCGGACCGGGAGGTCGAGGAGTATCTGTCCACAGTGGACCTGACGGCGGAATGGGGTCCGGCGCACCGGGCGGAGGAGGTGCGGGCCCGGGTCGCGCGGACGCGGGAGGACGGGTACTCCACCAATCCCGGACTGGTGGTCGAAGGAAGCTGGGGAATGGCAACGGCGGTGTTCACCCCGGCCGGAGAGCCCGCGTGGGCGTTGACGCTGACGGGGGTCGAGTCACGGTTCCGGGCGGAGCGGCGGGTTGAGCTGGGGGCGTTGCTGCTCAAGGAGGCGCATACGTTGACGAACCTGCTTCGGCATCCCTCGTGAGCGCCGTGGGGTCCCTTCGTCCGGTTTGAGAATCAGGGCCTGCCTGCGAGTTAACGGGCTAGGTGCTCCCGCACGAGTTCGACGAGAGCCCCGCGCGCCTTCCGGGCTCGCCACTCTGCCTTCTCGGCGTCGGCGAGAGCGTCGTGCACGTTGTCTTGCGATGAGCCTTCAGTAGCGGCCCACGCCGTCCAGAGAGCCGACCACAACTCGCTGATCTTCTTGATCACGACTTCGACTTGCTCGTGGATTTCTGCAGGGCAAAGCACCTCCAAGGAAACCGCAGTTTCCACGACCTCCGCGTACGCGAGTTCGACGTCCTGCTCGCGGTCGCCCACTTCCTCGCGGCTGGTCGCGGATCCGGCAGCTGCGTTGACGAGTGCCACCCGCATCTTTTTCACGACCCGGAGTTGCCGCCGCGACACTGTCAAGAATTCCAAGCAGGCGTGGGCTCTCCGTTCGAGCTGCTCCCGATCGAGCTCTCGTCTCCATCGCAGGTCTTCCCTGCGCAGTTCGCGTTCCATCTCCGATCGTCGCGGCGCGCAGCGATCCACTGGCGGCCCCACGCTCCGGCAAGAGCCGCGAGAGCGCTGACAACTACACTCAGCCAGTTGCTCACGCCGAGCAGGTTATCCAGCAGTTCGTCCGGTCTCCGCCGGATCAGGTCGTCGAACCGCCCCGCTCAGCAGATTCGAACTGTTCTCGACAGCGGCCGCTCACGACGCGGTGGCGGCGTTCTCCGCGTCGTAAGCCGCTCGTGCCGCCTTCACCTGGTCCATGTTCTGGCGTGCCCACCGGTCCAGCAGTTCCAGCGGTTCGGCGAGGTTGCGGCCCAGCTGGGTCAGCTCGTACTCGACCTTCGGCGGGATCACCGGGTACGCGGTGCGGGTCAGGATGCCGTCGCGGACCAGGCTGCGCAGCGTTTGCGTCAGGACCTTCTGCGAGATCCCGTCGACGCGCTTGCCGATCTCGGTGAACCGCAGCGGGCCGTCCACCAGGGCTCCGACGATCAGCACCGTCCACTGGTCGCCGATCCGGTCGAGCAGCTGGCGGGTCGGGCAGTCGCGGTCGTATGGGTTTCCCAGCACCGGCGGCCTCCTCACTCTCCGCAAGAGAGTAACACTCTCCCGCACTGGAGGGCTTTACCGAACCCGAACATTCGTCCCACACCGCTCGTACACCGGCGCGCGACCGTGGTCCCAGAGACACCGACACGGGAGGACGACAACGATGCGAGGAACGAAGCGGCTGGCACTGGCGGGTTGCGGGATCGCGGCCGGACTGCTCGTGGCCGCGCCGATCGCCAGCGCCGACACGCAGACCCCGGCCCCGGCTCCGGCCCCGGTCACGCTGAGCCCGCAGGAAGTGCAGCAGATGTGCACGGCCTGGGTGCCGAAACTGCGCAAGCAGGCCCAGAACCTCACCAACCGGATCAACGGCGGGCCGGAGGTTTCCGGGTCGGTCGCGAATCTCAAGGCGCGCGCGAACGACGCCCGGACGAAGGGCCGCACCGCGCAGGCCGACCGGCTGCAGAAGCGGGCGGACAAGCGGCAGAGCCAGATCGGCGAGCTGGCGAACGCGACCAAGCAGCTCGACGCGTTCACCGCGGCGCACTGTCAGGCGCCGAAGTGAAGCGGCTGATCGCGGTCGCTGCCGCGGCTGCCGTCGTGGGGCTCGGCTGCGCGGCGTGCGACAACGGTTCGACGCCGTCGTCGGGGGCGGCGTCGAACGGCGATCTGAGCAGCATCCAGTCCACGCTGGACTCGATCCAGTCGGACATGGCGGGCGACGGGCAGCGGTGAGCCGCGTACCGTTTCCCCCGACGTAGCCGGCCGGAGGAACGGGAGCCCGCATGGGGTCAGCTGGCCGCGGCCTCGTCCTCGTCGTGGAGGACGAGGCCGCGATCGCCGAACTCGCCGCGCTGTACCTGCGGCGCGACGGGTTCGGGGTGGAGGTCGAGCCCGACGGCGCGAAGGCGCTCGCGGCGATCCGCCGGTTGCGCCCGGTCGCCGTGGTGCTCGACATCGGACTGTCCGGAATGGACGGCATCGAGATCTGCCGGGCGCTGCGCGCGGCGGGCGACTGGACGCCGGTGCTGTTCGTGACCGCCCGCGACGACGAGCTGGATCGCTTGCTGGGCCTCGAAATCGGCGCGGACGACTACCTCACCAAACCGTTCAGCCCCCGCGAACTCGCCGCCCGCGTACGGACTGTGCTGCGTCGCGCGTCCGGCAGCCCGGCCACGACACTCGCTTGCGGCGGCGTGCGCATCGACGTGCCCGGCCGCCGCGCGTGGGCGGGCGAGATGGAGGTCACGCTCACGTCCACCGAGTTCGACCTGCTCGCTTACCTGCTGCGCCACCCCGGCCAGGTGCTGTCGCGCGATCAGCTGCTCAGCGCCGTCTGGGGGTACGCCGCCGCGGCCGGGACGCGCACGGTGGACGTGCATGTCGCGCAGCTGCGGGCGAAACTCGGCGACGACAGTCCAATCCGGACAGTCCGGGGCATCGGCTACGCGGCGGACGCGGGATGAAAGGCACGCTCGCGCTCCGGATCACCGTGGTGTGCCTGGCGGTCGCCGGGATCGCGGTGCTCGTGGCCGGGCTGGTCGCTTCCAAACTGGTGCGCAACACCGCGGATTCGGTGCTGCAGCAGTCGTTGCGGGATCAGGCCGACGTCGTCGCCGGGCAGCTCGACGGCACCGGCATCGGCAACCGGCTCGCGATCGGCAAGGTGGCGGCGGTCGTGCGCGGACAGGGCATCGAGGTCGTCGTGCACCGGGTCAGCGGCCAGAATTCCGGCCAGGCGACCGCGGTGCGCGCGGCGGAACAGGCCGGGCTCACGTCCGGACAGGACCGTTCGGCGAGGGTCGCGATCGGCGATGTCGACTACCTCGTGGAAGTGCGCCCGGTCGGCCCGCAAGCCGCGTTCGCGCTCGTCCAGCCGGTGCGCAGCGCCGAAGCGACCCAGCACGCGCTGGTGCGCAACATCCTTCTGGCTCTCGGCATCGGACTCGTGGTCGCGGCGATCGCCGGATACGTTTCCGGACGGCTGCTCGGCCGGCCGCTCCGCCGTGCGGCCGCCGCCGCGGGCAGCCTCCGCGCGGGCCGCCGGGACGTCCGCGTGCCGGTCGAAGGCCCCGCCGAGGTCGCGCAGGTCGCGGGCTCGCTGAACGAACTCGCCGACGCGCTGGCCCGCAGCGAAGCCCGGCAGCGAGAGTTCTTGCTGTCGGTGTCTCACGAACTTCGCACCCCGCTGACCGCGGTGACCGGTTTCGCCGAGGCGATCGCCGACGGGGTCGCCGAAGGCCCGGACGCCCGCCGCGCCGGGGAAACGATCCACCGCGAGGCTCAGCGCTTGGAACGGCTCGTGTCCGATCTGCTGGAACTCGCCCGCCTCGGCGCCGACGAATTCCAGCTCGACCTGGGCGTCCTCGATCTGACCGCGCTGGTCAAGGACTGCGCGGAGGTGTGGCAGCTGCGGTGCGCCCGCTCGAACGTCCCGCTGACCGTGCAGTCTCCCCCGGGACCCGCCATGGTCACCGCCGACGCCCGGCGGCTGCACCAGGTCGTGGACGGACTGGCGGAGAACGCCCTGCGCGTCACGCCCGCGGGTGCGCCGATGGTGTTCGCCCTGGTGGTCGCGGACGGCCGCGCACACCTGTCGGTCCGGGACGGCGGCCCGGGCCTGGCGCCGGAGGACTATCCGGTGGCATTCGAACGCGGCGTGCTCAACGCCCGGTACCGCGACAGCCGCCCGGTCGGGTCCGGCATCGGGCTGGCACTGGCGCACGGGCTGGTGACGCGGATGGGCGGGACGCTGAGCGCTGGATCGGCGCCGGAAGGCGGGGCGGCGTTCACGATCACGCTCCCGCTGGCCCAGCCCGGCTAAGCGAGCAGCAGCGCCGCAGCCCACTCCGTGCGCGGAACAGCCCGGCGAGCGTGCCGTTGCGCGCTGAGCACGAGCCCTGCCCCGCAGGACTCGGTCGGGGTCCGACGTTACCGCCCGGGCAACGACCAAGATCCGCCCCCGGCCCGGCTGCCTGGGCTTATCCGGCCGGGGACCACCTGCTCGGGCCCTAGTTCACGCATCCGCTGGCGGTCGTCATCTTCGGCTGCGCCGGAGTTCCCGACGGCGGGGCCGGCGTCGTGGTCTGCGCGATCGGGCGCACCGCGCCGCCGCCCGACGACGGGTGGACCGTGCCCGAGTCGGGCGTTCCTCCCGAAGCCGAGACGTCCGGCGAGCTGATCTGGGCCTGGACGAATTGCCGCACCTGCGCCGGGTCCACCTTCACCGCGTCCCCGTCGGACGGCGTGGGCAGCGACAGGCTCTGCACCGGGATCGTGCCGAACGCGATCGCGCCCGAGCTGAGGCCGTGCAATTGCTGGGCGAAGCTCAGCAGATTCCAGCCCTGGTCGAGGGTGACCGAAGCTTCCAAAGCGTCCACAAGGGACGACAGCCGCGACGGATCGGTGAGGGTGCCAGAGCCGAGGACGGTTTTCGCCATTGCCGACAGGAAGGCCTGCTGCCGCGCGATCCGGTCCAAGTCGCCGTTGGGAAGACCGTGCCGCTGCCGGACGAACGCCAGCGCCTGCGTGCCCGAAATGGTCTGCACTCCGGCGGGGAAATCCGCGCCGGAGAAGGAATCGTGCACCGGTGCTTTCAGGCACACCTGCACTCCGCCGACCGCCTGGCTCAGGGCGGCGAACCCGGCGAGATTGACCGCCGCGTAGTGGTTGATGGGGAGCCCGGTGAGCTCCTGCACCGCGGCGATCGCCGACTTCGCCCCGGCGGCGTCCGCGGCCACCTCCAGCGCCGGACCGCTCATTCCTTGCTGGGCAAGCTTTCCCCGCTGATCGGTGCGGGCCCGGCTGTACGCAGAATTGATCTTGTGCTTGCCGTATCCCGGAATGTCCACATAGGAGTCTCGCGGGATCGAGATCGCGGTGGCGGCCGCCCCGCCTGCCGGGATGTGCACCACGATCATCGTGTCGGTGGTGTTGCCGCCGTCGTCTCCCCCGCCCGCGTGCAACGCGTCGAGCACGTTCTGCGGCAGCGGCGTCCCGTCCGGTTTGGTGCGCGAATCGAGACCGACCAGCAGGATGTTCTGCGCGACGGCGAGCGGTTCCCCGGCCGAGGCGTCCGGAACCTGCGCCGAGGGCGCGATGACGTCGGCGGTGACGAGGCCGTTGTCCAGCCGGTGCAGTTGCGACCACGCGAATCCGGTGGCGCCCAGCACCAGGGTGGACACCACTCCCAGCACCGCACGGCCGCCGATCCGGCGGCCCCGGGACGTGATCAGCACGGCCGGCTCCTCGCTTCCCCGGGGACGGATTTCGACCCTCCCTTTCGAGGATCGCCGCGTTAGCTGGGAATAGCCTGAGAAACCTGTCGCGAAGATGTGATGCTGCCCGTTCGGCGGAGCGCGCGGCGACAGCCGGTGTCCTTGCGGGCACAGGGAGTTCAGCGCGGCATCCGCCGCCACACCGCGCGCGGCACGAACCGCATCGCCGCGAACACCAAGCGCAACACGCCCGGTACCCACACCACTTCCCGGCGACGGCGCAACGCGGCGACTGTCGCGTCGGCGACCTGGTCGGCGGTGCTGGAGAACGGCGCGGGCGACATTCCTTCGGTCATCCGGCCGATCACGAAGCCAGGGCGCACGAGCAGCAGGTGCACGCCGCTGCCGTGCAGAGCGTCCGAAAGTCCCGAAGCGAACCCGTCGAGGCCAGCTTTCGCCGAGCCGTACACGTAGTTCGCCCGGCGCACGCGGATCCCGGCGACCGACGAGAAGACGACCAGGTTTCCGGAACCCTGAGCACGCAACAGTTCCGCCGTGTGAGTGAGCACCGATACCTGAGCGACGTAATCGGTGTGCACGATCGCGGTGGCATGCGCCGCGTCGCTCTCCGCGCGCGCCTGATCGCCGAGGATGCCGAACGCCAGCACGACGGTCTCGAGCGGTCCGTGCTCCTTGATGACGCGATCGAGCAGCGGGCGGTGCGCGGAGAGGTCGTCGGCGTCGAAGTCCTCGGTCGCGACGGTCTCCGCGCCTGCCTCGCGCAGGGCAGCTGTCTGTTCTTCGAGGTCCGCGCCCGGCCTCGCGGCGAGCACGAACCGCCGCGCGCCCCCGCGCGCCAGCCGGACGGCCACCGCCGTCCCGATTTCGCTGCGTCCGCCTAGCACCAGCACCGTTCCGCTCACGGTGGGTGAGTCTGCCAGCCCGTTCCCGGGGCGGGCGGACGAGGTGTCGCGCGTGTTCGCGTCGGCGAGAACCGGAATTGCCGCTCGCGGGCTACCGTTGCCCGGGTGACCAGCGACGACGAGTTCGGCACCCTGCTCGAACGGCACCGGCGCGAGATCCGCGTGCACTGCTACCGGATGAGCGGTTCGTTCGAGGAGGCCGAGGACCTCACGCAGGAGGCGTTTCTCCGGGCCTGGAAAGGCCGCCGCGGCTTCGCCGGGCGCGCGAGCGTGCGGACGTGGTTGTACCGGATCGCCACGAACGTGTGCCTCGACGCACTCGCCCGGCGGCCGCGGCGGGCGCTGCCGGACGAACTAGGCCCGGCGGCCGACCCGACCGGCGAGATCTCCGCGCTGGACGTGCCGTGGCTCGGGCCGTTCCCCGATCTGCTGCTCGACCCCGCGGCGCCGGACGACACCGGCGCAGCCATCGTCGAACGGGAAACCATCGAGCTGGCGTTCCTCGCCACCATCCAGTTGCTCCCGCCTCGGCAGCGTGCCGCGCTGATCCTGCGCGACGTGCTCGATTGGTCCGCAAAGGACACTGCCGAACTGCTGGGCACTTCAGTGGCCTCGGCGAACAGCGCGCTGCAGCGGGGCCGGGAGACGTTGCGCACCAAGCTGCCCGCCCGGCGCGCCGAGTGGTCCGCTCCGGACACCACGACCGCGGAGGAAACGGCGCTGCTGCGGAAGTTCATCGCCGCCTACGAATCGGCGGACGTGCAAGCGGTCGCCGCGCTGCTGAGCGAGGACGCGCGTGCGGTGATGCCGCCGTATTCGTTGTGGTTCGACAGCCGCGACCGGATTCTCGCCGCGCTCGGGCCGAGTTTCGATCCGCGGTCGCCGTACTACCGGGGCAGTTTCCGGATGGTGCCGGTGCGCGCGAACCGGCAGCCGGCCGTCGCCGGATATCTGCGCGGGCCCGGCGAATCGGTTTATCGCGCTTTCGGCGTGTGCGTCCTCACCGTCCGAAACGGACTGGTCACGGCGATGGCCGCGTTCGAAACGGCGGCATTGGCGCCGTACGGACTCGCCGAAACGTTCGAAGAATAAAGAACGCCCGGGCGGCGATCGCTGGTGTGCGATCGCCGCCCGGGCGCAACCACCGAGTTCCGGGCTTCGTGCCGGTCGTGGTGGGGGAAACTGCTAGCGCCCTCGCCGCCGGGAAATGGTCACCGGCTCGCGGTCAGGCGACTCGATGCCGTGCGGCGGCGGAGCCGGTTCGCACCAGCTTCCGGCGCTCCAGCTCGGTGGTTCCCCCGAAGATCCCGTTGCCGAGACCGTTGTCCAGAGCATAGGAAAGGCATTCCGCGCGGACCGGGCATCGCGCGCAGACCGCCTTGGCCTTCGCGACCTGCTGCGCCCCGGGACCCATGTCGGAAATCGGGAAGAACAGTTCCGGGTCCTCGTCCTGGCACGCCGCGCGGGCGAGCCAGCTGGTGGCCGTGAGTTCCATTGTTGCTTTTCACCTCCTGTCCTCATTGTCGAAGCGTGGTCAACCGACTTCTCCGCGCGCACGGACGCGCCATGCCTTCGGAGGGTGTTCGGTGGGCTTTTCCGGCCGAACCGCCCCGGGCCGCGAAGGACCCGGCGGACGACCGGCTTTCCAACTTACCACCGATCACCGCCCGCGCGCGAAATTTCGATTCAGCTCACATCGCGGACGCGGTTGCCGCCGGACGTGCTACCGCCTCCGCACGGCCGCTCGCCGGTCCCGGGTTTTCCTTTTTCCGCGCGCCATTTCCCCCTTCCGCCGCGCGCCCGGGCGAACTGCCCGTCCGGCCCAGGTACCCGCCAGCCCCGACCCTAACCCTCGTTCCGTGACCCGATCGTTACATCTCACGGGCGCGTCACCGCACCTGTTCGACAAGTGCGGGATCGGGAGGGGGTGCGCGTGGCGGGGTTCGACGGCTTTTTCCGCGGCGATTTCCCTCGCCTCGTGGCGTTCCTGTGCGCGGGCGGGCTCGGGCCGCGCACCGCGCGCGAGGTGGCGGTGGAGGCGTTCGTCGAGGAAACCGGGACGTGGCCGCCGCCGGGAGACCCGCGCGTGGCGGTGCGGCTGACCGCCGTCCGGCTCGCCGCCGAGCAGACGTGGTTCGACGGCGGCGCCCCGCCGGCGGATCCGCCGGGCGACCGGCTGGCGTCGGTCGTGGAGCGGAACGCGCGCGCGGTCGAACTGCTTTCGACGCTGCCGGAGACCCAGCGCACGGTGCTGACCTGGTCGCTCGACGGGTTCTCGCCCGCCGCGATCGCGTCCGCGCTCGACATGGCGGGCACCACAGTCCGCTCGAACCTGCGACACGCGCGGGAACGGCTGAAACACCGGCTCGGCCTGGCCGGGCGCGAGGAGGCCCTGATGACCGCACTGCGCGAAGCCGCTGCCGCACTGGTCAACGCGTTGCGCTCGGCGCTCGACGTCGAGGACGCGTTGACCCGGGTGAAAACCGAGGCGACCGTCGTGGCCGCACCGCGGGTTCCGGCCGGCCGGTTCAGTTTGGACGGCCCGGCGCGCGCCGCGATCGAGGGAGATCCGGAGGCGGCGCAGGAGCTGCTCGCCGCCGTGCAGCCGCTGATCGTGCGCTACTGCCGGGCCCGACTGGGCGGAGCCGACGCGTACTCCTCGGCCGACGACGTGGCGCAGGAAGTCTGCCTGGCGTTGCTGACGGCGCTGCCCGGCTATCGGCAGCAGGGGCGGCCGTTTCTCGCTTTCGTTTACGGGATCGCGCAGCACAAGGTGGCTGACGCGCACCGGGCGCACGCGCGCAACCGGACCGAGACGGTGGCCGAATTGCCGGAGGTGCCGGATCTCGCCGACCGACCGGAGGAACGGGCACTGCGCGCTGAGCTGAACCGGCAGCTGGCTCAGCTGCTGCGGTTGTTGCCGGAGCGACAGCGGGAGATCGTGCTGCTGCGCGTCGTAGTCGGACTGTCCGCCGAGGAAACGGCTGAAGCGGTCGGCTCCACCCCGGGCGCGGTCCGGGTCGCGCAATACCGCGCCCTGCTGCGGCTCCGCTCAGCTCTCGAACGACGACGCTGACCCGATCCGCGCCACCACGAACTCCGCCAGCGCCGCGACCGGCCCCTCGCTGGCGTCCCGGGAGAGCAGGATGAAATCCACGTCGCCCGGGTCCGGGAGGCCGAGCTCGGCGGGCAGTTCGACCAGGTCGGACGGCACCAGGCTCCGGGCGTGCACCGTGATCCCGAGCCCCGCGGCCGCCGCGGCGCGCAGGCCGGTCAGGCTGGACGTCAGGCAGGCCGCGCGCCATTCCAGCCCGGCGCGCTCCAGCGTTTCGACCGCCAGCTGCCGGGTGACCGACGGCATCGGGTACTGCACCAGCGGCACCGGGTCGCCGGGGGTGAGTTCCGTCGCCGCCGAGCCGATCCACACCAGCGGTTCGCGGCGCAGCAGCCGTCCCGGGCCGGGCGCACCCGGGCGGCGTTTGCCGAGCACCAGGTCGAGGCGTCCTTCGGCGATCCGGCGAGCGAGCACATCGGACAGTTCGACGTGCAGCTCGACGTCCACCAGCGGATGGCTTTCCCGCAGCCGACGCAGGATTTCCGGCAGCTCGCCGAGCGCGAAATCCTCCGACACTCCGAACCGGACCCGGCCGCGCACCTGCGCGCCGCGGAAATGCCGCGCCGCGCGCTCCTCGGTGTCCACAATGGTCTGTGCGAAACCGAGCATCGCCTGCCCGCGCGCGGTCAGGTCGACCGCGTGCGTGTCCCGGGCGAACAGCAGCCCGCCGGCCTCGGACTCGAGCCGCCGGATGTGCTGGCTGATTGTGGGCTGCCCCACACCCAACCGCCGCGCTGCCGCCGTGAAGCTGCGAGTTTCCGCCACCGCAAGGAAAGACCGGCACAACCGCGGATCCAGCATGCGTCACATCTTATCTGCTTTCACAATGACAGTCAGTACAGTAATCGGGGTTCCGAATGACCGTCGGCGACGAGAGAATGGCGGGGAAAGGAGTTCCATGACCACCGTGCTCGCCTCGCTCGCCCGCCCCGTCTCGGCTGTGCTCGCCAAGCTGCGGATCGACCCGTTCATCGCCCTGATCCTCGTCACCGTAGGCATCGCCTCGCTGCTGCCGGCGTCCGGCGCGGTCGCGACCGGGTTCGGCGTCGTGACGAAGATCGCGGTCGGGCTGCTGTTCTTCCTTTACGGCGCACGGCTTTCCAGTCAGGAAGCGGTCGAGGGGATGCGGCACTGGCGGTTGCACGTCACGGTGCTCTGCGCCACTTTTGTGCTCTTCCCGCTGCTGGGACTGGCCGCGTCGGTCCTCTCCCCCGGGCTGCTGACGTCGCCGCTGTACACCGGCGTGCTGTTCCTCTGCCTGCTGCCGTCGACCGTGCAGTCGTCGATCGCGTTCACCTCGATCGCGAAGGGCAACGTCGCGGCGGCGATCTGCAGCGCGTCGCTGTCCAACCTGCTCGGCATCGTGCTGACGCCGCTGCTCGTCGCGCTGGTGCTGTCGACCGACGGCCCGGGTGTGAGCGGTTCGGCGGTGCTGGACATCGTGCTGCAGTTGCTGGTGCCGTTCGTGGCCGGGCAGCTGGCGCGCCGCTGGATCGGCGGCTGGGTGCAGCGGCATTCCGCGCCGCTGAAGATCGTCGACCGCGGTTCGATCCTGCTGGTGGTGTACACCGCGTTCAGCGAGGGGATGACCGAGGGCATCTGGCATCAGCTGGACCTCGGCCCGCTGCTGGCGCTCGTCGCGGTCTGCTGCGTCCTGCTGGCGGCGGTGCTCGGCGCGACGAGCGGCGGCGCGAGGCTGCTCGGGTTCGCCCGCGCGGACCGGATCACGATCATGTTCTGCGGGTCGAAGAAGAGCCTCGCGAGCGGCCTGCCGATGGCGACGGTGCTGTTCGGGCACGCCGAGGTCGGGCTGATCGTGCTGCCGCTGATGCTCTTCCACCAGATTCAGCTGATCGTGTGCGCGGCACTGGCGCGCCGGTACGCCCGGCAGGCGGCCGCCGAGGAGCCGGGAGAACTCGCGGCGGTCGGCTGACGTTGACCGCGTGCGCCAGTTCCAGCGCCGGGGCAACGGCGTCTTGCGGCGGCTGAACTACCGCGCCGTGCACGGCGGCAAGTCGGCCGCGCTGATCTTCTGGGAGCCCGCCGACGCGCCGCGGCTGCCGCACGGTTCGCCGGAGTACCTGGTCGGCGCGGGCGAGTCCGCCCCGGCCGAAACGATCGGGCTGCCGATCTCCCACAGCGTCGGCATGGCGGATTTCCTCGACCAGCTGACCGGGAAGTCGTTCTCGCAGGCGCTGCACTTCCTGCTCGGCGACCTGGACCGCCGGTCGCCGCCGGAACTGGCGGGCTGGATGGCGGGCTACGCGCGTGGGACAGCCGATCTGACCGTCGCGGACACGCCGTTCTCCTACGTCCAGCCAGAAATCACGCCGCTTGCCCGGGTCGTGGTCGCGAGCTCGTTGTATGTCGAGTTCACGAGCGCTCCGGAGCCGGACTGACCGCGCTCGCCGGTGTCAACGCCCAGCCGGAAAACCAGTGGAGCAGTGCCCGGGTCCGCGGCTACCCTCGCCCGACCCGTGTCGGCTAGGCAAGGACGTGCCGTTGTCCATCGCGTGAGGCATCCCAAGCTCTGATCTCGTCGCGCGCCGCGTTTGCGCGCCGCGCTTCTTCGTGCTGCGGAATTCTCACTGGAATCGGTGTACTCCTGTGCTCTATCACTGGACAGTCCTGCCCACTTGCCTGCCGCTCGTCCGGCGGCGCTGCCATGCCTGCACGTCCGGACGCTTCCGGGCAGACGGCAAGTTCCGTGTCAATGCCAACCACAAACTCATCGACGCCTGGCTTCTCGTGCTCTGCACCGGCTGCGGGGAAACGGCGAAACTCACCGTGTTCGAACGGGCGAGGTTGCGCTCGGTCCGGCCGGAGCTGCTGGATCGCTTGCACCACAACGATCCCGGCCTCGCCGCCGAGTTGCTCCAGGATCCGGTCCTGCAACGGCGCAACCGCATCGCGCTCGACTGGGACGGCGCCTGGCGGCTCGAGACCGGTGGTCCAGACCGTGTGGACCAGGACGCGATCGACGTCGCGGTCGGCTTCGCGGCCCGGATCCCGGTCCGGCCGGTGCGGCTGATCGCCGAGGGCTGCGGTCTTTCCCGAGCCGAGGTCGAGCGGCTGCTCGCCGAGGGGAAGGTCGTGTCGGCGGTCCGGCTGGGCGGCAAGCTCTCCGGCGACTTCGCCTTCACGCTCAAGTACTGAGCCGCACCGAAAAGCCGTGCGGGAACCCTGGGGCATCCCTCGGGGTTCCCCGCACGGACAACCGGCACCGTCTGTCCACAGCGGACTGGGCGGGGACCGCGCCCGGCTTCCGCTCGCATGAGCGCGAACCGCGAACCCGGGCAACAGCGGTGCCTGAACGGGCAATCGTGCGTAACCCGGTGCGGCGAAAGGCGTTGCCGAGGGCCCGCGCCCCGGGGCGGAGGCGGCGCTTGCCCCGCCGTCCGTGCACTGGTGTTCAGAAGGGAACAACGCGGCGACAACCCGTAGACCGGCGCTTACCGTAAGTCCGCAGTCTCCCCCTGCTCTCCGTATCGGCCGAACGAAGGGCAACCGCGGCGACGTCGGCGGTCTGGCATGCCAGGCCGTCATATCCGGAGAACCCGATCAGAGGAGAAAGCATGGCTTCGCAGGACGGCGCCCGCGTCGACACCAACGTCATGCGCAAGGGCGCGCAGACGATCAGCGACACCGGGCAGAACATCACCGGCGTGAACCAGAAGGTCGACGGCACCATGCAGACGCTGTTCGGCACCTGGCGGTCGGACTCGGCGAACGTGTTCAACCAGGCCATGGGCCAGTTCGATCAGACGGTCCGCAAGATCGTGCAGAAGCTGGACGAGCTCGCGCAGAACGTGCAGACCTCGGCGAGCGAGTACGACAGCCGGGACTCGGACAACACCTCCACCGCCCACAACGCGGCCGCGGTCATCGGCGGCGGCGGTCTGCAGGGCTTCTGATCCCCTTCCTTCCCACGAAAGGACACTTCTCATGGCTTTGGGCCAGTTCCAGATCAGCTTCGCGACCATGCAGGACACCGTCGGGCAGGCGAAGCAGCAGTCCAACCAGATCACCGAGCTGCTGGACCAGATGAAGGCCGTCATCGAGGGCCAGCGCGAAAACTGGACCGGTGTCGCGGCGGACATGTTCCACGAGACCTACACCTACTGCCACCAGGCGGCGCTCACCCTGCCGCAGGCGCTGGACGCCGCTTCGCAGACCCTCGCGCAGATCAACGAGGGCACCTCCAACACCGAGGGCAACAACGCCAAGCGGTTCGCCGCGAACTGAGGCCGTTCCCCCGCGGAGACGGAAAGGAGGGCGAACGACGATGGTGGCTCTCGGCGACACCAATTACGGGATGAACAACGACACGTCGAACAAGCATCAGCAGACCTCGTCGGACGGCAAGTTCCACAGTCCCGGCGACCAGGCCCCGCCGGACGTGAACAACGAGTGGATCCCGCCGGGCGACGTCGGCAAGCCGCCGCCGGTGCCGGGCGGCGCCGAGCATCCGGGCAAGGGCGTCACGGCGGTCAACACCGAGGCGATGCGCACGTTCGCGAAGAACATGCAGACGCTCGCGGACGGGCCGCTGAAGGATCTTCCGGCGAAGCTCGACGGGATCCAGCTCAAACCGGGCGTGTTCCTCACGGCGCAGAGCAAGATCGCCACGCCGATCCAGGGCACGAACCAGCTGCGGGACGCCACCCGCACCGCGATCCACGACCTCTGCAAGGCGCTCGACGAGGTGGCGGACGCGGTGACCAAGGCCTCCAAGGCGTACGACAACGCCGACGAGGTCAACAAGATGTCGGCCGACGACTACAACCAGTACTTCAACACAGTCAGCGGCCACATCACCGGCGCCGGTCAGAAACCCTGACCGGACGGGCGGCGGTCTTTCCGGTTTCCAAGCGATCGAGGGAAGATGTCGGACGACAACAACACCCACGGGTTCACCTCGGATGACAACGGGGTCTGGCCGGACACCACGCAGTCCGGCAACCAGAACACCACTGGTGACCCGTCGAAGGATTTCGACGGCCTGACGTGGAAGCAGATCGAAGCGGCGATCCTCGGCGGCGGTTCGCTGTCGGGCGGCCAGGACAACCTTGACAAGGCCTACGGCAACGTCAACTGGCAGTCGCTTCAGGACGCGGCCGGGGTGTTTCAGGAGACGCAGCAGAACCTCGCGATGGTCGCTCAGTCCATTCAGGACCAGACCGCCGCCCTCGCCGGACCCGACGGTCCGTGGAAGGGCGACGCCGCGACGAAGTTCAAGGACATGATGACCGCGCTGGCCAACAAGTTCTCCGATCTGGCGGACCGGATCGGAGACGGCGGCGGGGCCAACAACGTGCCGAACAACCTCGTCAATTCCGCGGCGTACCTCAAATGGGCGCAGGACACGATCCGCTACATCGACAGCTATTACGCCAGCCAGGTTCTCGCCCAGGGCAGCAAATACCATCTCAGCGACGGGCGCGCGTACATCTCGCAGTTCCCCGAAGCCGTCGAGATGATGACCAACGACATGCGCAAGGTGGCCGGCCAGCTCGCGCAGAAGTACAACACCGTGCACGTCAACTCGGGCCAGACGACCCCGCCTCCGACGCCCGGCGGCGGGGACGGCAACGTTCCCCCGCCTCCTCCACCACCACCGCCGCCTCCGCCGCCGCCCACACCGCCGCCTCCTCCGCCGGTGACGCCTCCCCCTCCGCCGCCGACGGCTCCGCCGCCGCCCCCGGTGACGCAGCCGCCGCCTGCGCCGAATCCGCCGCCTGTGTCCCCGCCTCCGGGCGGAGGTGGCGATGGCGGCGGCAATGGCACGCCGCCGCCGGTGAACAAGGCGGTGCTTCCGCCGCCTCCGGGTGACGTCAACGGTCCCGGAGGCAACGGCACGCCGCCTCCTGCGTCCATTCCGCCGCCGCCCAACGGGGTCGGAGGGAACACCGTGAAATCGCCGAACCTGCAGAAGCCGCCGGGCTCGCAGGTTCCGCCGCCGGTTATTCCTCCGCCGCCGGGCGACAGCGCAGGCGGGGACGGCAACGTCAAGTCGCCGAAGGTCTCCCCGCCTCCCGGTGATTCGGCGGGAGGGAACAACCTCAAGTCGCCGTCGATCCCGCCTCCGCCCGGAGCCGTGGGCAACAACCTGGGCGGGTCCGGGCACGTCGACCCGCCGTCGATCCCGGCCCCGCCGGGCGGCTCGGGCGGATCAGGGCACGTCAACCCGCCTTCCATCCCGGCCCCGCCGGGCAGTTCGGGCGGGCACGTGAACCCGCCTTCGATTCCGCCGCCTCCGGGCGATTCCGGCGGCCACCTGGCGAACAACGCGCTCAACCCGGCGCATCTGCCACCGGGCCTGAACACCCCGCCGGGCAACCAGACGCCCGGCGGCAGCGGCATCCCGATGATGCCGCCAGGCGGCATGGGCGGCGGCGGTGGACTGAACACGCCGTCCGCCGAACGACCGGACTCCTCCGGGCTGCTCGGCAACATCAAAGAGCCGTGGATCAGCAACCCGCCGGACGGCATCGGCAACCCCGACGCACAGGGCGACACACCGCCGCTGCACTCCGCCAAGTGGGCTCCCCCGCCCGGCGCGAGCGGCGGGACCGGCGACGGTGTGGGCAGCCCCGGAGACAGCGGTCCGGGCGCGATCAAGGGCCTCGGCGAGAGCGATCTGCCGAAACTGCCGGACCCCGTCGGCAACCACGAACAACAGCAGATCCCAGGTGCCGGGACCCCGCCCATGGTCCCGCCCGGCGGCATGGGCGGCGGCAGCGGACTCAACACACCAGCTGCCGAACGACCCGACTCCTCCGGACTGCTCGGCAATATCAAGAAACCGTGGATCAGCAACCCACCGGACGGCATCGGCAACCCCGACTCGCACGGCGACACGCCACCGCTGCACTCCGCCGAATGGGCACCGCCGCCAGCAACGGTCAACGCTCCAGGCGGCGGAGAACCGAGCGGCCCGGGGGTGAAAGGCCTCGACGAAAGCACCCTGCCCAAACTCCCGGAGCCCATCAGCAACCATGAACAACCACAGCTCCCGGGCTCGGGAACACCGCCGATGGTCCCGCCAGGCGGCATGGGCGGTGGCAGCGGACTCAACACACCAGCTGCCGAACGACCCGACTCCTCGGGGCTGCTCGGCAACATCAAAAAGCCGTGGATCACCAATCCTCCGGACGGCATCGGCAACCCCGACTCGCACGGCGACACACCACCGCTCCACTCCGCCGAATGGGCACCGCCACCAGCAGCGGTTAACGCTCCAGGAGGCGAACCGGCCGGGCCAGGCGTGAAGGGCCTCGACGAAAGCAACCTGCCCAAACAGCCCGAACCCATCGGCAACCACGAGCAGCAACTCCCGGCCTCGGGAACACCACCCATGGTCCCGCCAGGCGGCATGGGCGGCGGCAGCGGACTCAACACACCCGCCGCGGAACGACCGGATTCGGCTGGACTTCTCGGCAACGTGCAGGAGCCGTGGACGGCCGACCTGCCGGGTGGCATCGGCGACCCGAGCGCGTCCGGTGAGACGCCGCCGAGCGAATCAGCGGACTGGGCGCCTTCGGCGAAGGGGACTCAAGGCCCGGGCATGCCGATGGTCCCGCCGGGTGGCACCGGCGGCGGGACAACCACACCCGCCGCCGAACGGCCCGACTCCGCAGGACTGCTCGGCAACATCCAGCAACCCTGGGCACCGAACACTCCCATCGGTGTCGGAAACCCCATCGCCCAAGGCGAAACACCCCCGAGCACCGCAATCGACTGGGCCAAGAACCAGCAGGCGGAAGGACCGAACGACGGGATCAACCCGCCAATCGGCGTCGGGGACCCCAGCGCGCGGGAAGAAACTTCCCCGAGCACACCGGCCAGCTGGACCCCCGCGCAAGGCAACGGTTCCGTGGCGCAAGGACCCGGCATGCCGATGGTCCCGCCGGGTGGCACCGGCGGCGGGACGACCACACCCACCGCCGAACGGCCCGACTCGGCGGGGTTGCTCGGCAACATCCAGCAACCCTGGGCACCGAACACCCCCATCGGCGTCGGAAACCCCAGCGCACAAGGCGAAACTCCACCGGCCGACCCCGCCCCCTGGTCGTCCACTGTGGACTCCCTCGTGCCGCCCAAGCGTGCCGACGACCGCCCGGACGGCACCGAACCGCGGTCCACTCCGGCGAACACCGGCTGGGGCACCGCTGCGAGCCCCGAGGAGACCGACCTCTTAAGGATTCCCGTAGTGCAACCCGTCGACACCGAGGACACCTCAGCCTGGGACGTCGGCACCGCCGACTTCCTGCCCGCCCTTCTGCCGGTCACCGCCCCCGCAGACGACCGGGCCCAGGAAATCACCACCGATTTCGTCCAGCGCAGCGACGAACCGTGGCGACCCGACGAGACCCCCGCGTTCGGCACCTACCAGCGGGTTCGAGGCGGCCCGGCCGAGATCGTTCCCGACGAGCTGCCTACCTGCGGCGACGCTCCGGAACCGCTGGAGCCCGAGGAGGACACCGCCGAAGAAGAGACCGAGGAAGAAGAGGAACGCACGATGGCCGACCTGCTCCGGCAGGACGATTCGGCCTGGGGCAAGCCCGCTCGCCGCACTGTCCCGGGGGTCCTCGAATGAGCACGGAAACCGTGAAGCGGGGCCCGCGCGCGGCGGGTCCGGAAATGCCCGAGGGGCAAGAGGAACTGCAGGAACCGCCAGTCATGGCGGAACCGGCGGCACGCGATTTCAACTCGCTGCTGATGATGCTGCCGATGGCCATCGGGTCGCTGGTGATGGTGCTGGCGTTCTCGGGAGTCGCGGGCAGCTCGCCGTTCACCTACGTGATCGGCGGCGGCATGGGCGTGTCGATGATCGCGATGAGCCTCGGGCAGCTGTCCCGCGCCGCCGCCGAGCGCAAGCGCAAGATGCAGGCCGAGCGGCGGGATTACCTGCGCTACATCGGCCAGGTCCGCGAGCGGGCCCGGTCGACCGCCGAGGAGCAGCGGCTCGCGGTGGCCTGGAACAACCCGGCCCCGGATTCGCTGTGGTCGCTCGCGATGGGCCCGCGGTTGTGGGAGCGCCGGATCAGCCACGAGGACTTCGCGCGGGTGCGGATCGGGCTGGGCACGCAGCAGTCGGCGCTCGAGCTGGTGCCGCCGGTGACCAAGCCGATCGAGGACCTCGAACCGCTGTCGGCGATCTCGCTGCGCCGGTTCACCGAGACCTACCGCACGCTGTCCGGGATCCCGACCGCGGTGGGGCTGCGAAGCTTCACGAGCGTCGAGTTCGACGGCGACCCGGACGCGGCGGTCGCGCTGGTCCGGGCGATGCTCGCGCAGCTGGTCGCCTTCCATTCGCCGGACGAGCTGCGGCTCGCGGTGCTCACCACCGAAGCCGCGCAGGCGCAGTGGGACTGGGTGAAGTGGTTGCCGCACAACAACCATCCGACCCTGCGCGACGCGGCGGGCCCGCTGCGGCTGCTCGCCGCCGACCACGACGAGCTGATGGACCTCCTCGGCCCGGACGTGGCCGATCGCGACGACCACGACAAGACCGTCGGGCCGACGACGACCGAGCCGTTCGTGGTGATCGTGGCGCATCTGGCGACGATCCCGGAGTCCTCGCGGCTGGTCGGCGCGGGCCTGCGCAACGTGGTGCTGCTCGACGTGACCGGCGCGCTCCCCGGCGGTCCCAAGGTGCTGCGACTGACCACGAAGGACGATCTGGTCGAGTTCCCGGCCGGCAGCGGAGTCGGTTCGGCGACCCGGGACGAGCTTTCGGTGACCCAGGTCGAGGGGCTCGCGCGGCTGCTCGCGCCGAAACGGACCAGCGGCACCCTGGAAATCGCCGACCAGCCGCTGGAAAGCGACTTCGGGCTGACCGCGCTGCTGGGCATCAAGGACGTGCACACCTTCGACATCCCGGCCCAGTGGCGGCCGCGGACGGCGCAGCGGGCCCGGATGTCGGTGCCGATCGGCGTGACCGAGGACGGCGAGATCGTCGAGCTGGACCTGAAGGAATCGGCGCAGGGCGGCATGGGCCCGCACGGGATGCTGATCGGCGCGACCGGTTCGGGCAAATCGGAGCTGCTGCGCACGCTCGTGCTCGGCCTGGCGGCGACGCATTCGTCGGAGATCCTCAACTTCGTGCTCGTCGACTTCAAGGGCGGCGCGACGTTCCTCGGCATGGACCGGCTGCCGCACACCTCGGCGACGATCACCAACCTCGCCGACGAACTGCCGCTGGTCGACCGCATGCAGGACTCCCTCAACGGCGAAATGGTGCGGCGGCAGGAACAACTGCGCGCCAGCGGCTACCCGTCGCTGTACGAATACGAAAAGGCGCGCGCGGCCGGCGAGCAGCTGGCCCCGATGCCGACGCTGTTCCTGGTCGTGGACGAGTTCTCCGAACTGCTGAGCGCCAAGCCGGAGTTCATGGAGCTGTTCGTCTCCGTCGGACGGCTGGGCCGCAGCCTCGGCGTGCACCTCCTGCTGGCCTCGCAGCGGCTGGACGAGGGCCGCATCCACCGCGTCGAAGGCCATCTGTCGTACCGGATCGCGCTGCGCACCTTCTCCTCGATGGAGTCCCGCAGCGTGATCGGCGCGGGCAGCGCCTACGAGCTGCCGCCGGAGCCGGGCAACGGCTACCTGAAGATCGACACGACGAACCTGGTGCGGTTCAAGGCCGCTTACGTTTCCGGTCCGGTCCCCGCGGGCAACGGCGAGAACTCCGCGATGACGGCGGCGCGCGCCAGCCGGGAGGTCGTCCCCTTCCGCACCGAGGCCCGGCCGGCCAAGCTGATCATCCGCGACGACGAACCGGAACCGGCCGAGAAACAGTCCGATGTGGACGCCCTGGAAGCCGCCGTGCCGGGCGGCCCGACGCTCGCCGACGCGTTCATCGACCGGCTGGCCGGCGCGGGTCCGGCGGCGCGCCAGGTGTGGCTGCCGCCGCTGGCCGAATCGCCGAGCCTGGACTCGCTGCTGCCGAGCGTGACGCCGGATCCGGTGCGCGGGATGTCGGTGCAGGATCCGGCGCACTGGGGCAAGCTCCGGGTGCCGATGGGCATGATCGACCGGCCGTTCGAGCAGGTCCGCGAGCTGCTGACGGCGGACCTGTCGTCGGCGGCCGGGCACGTCGCGGTGGTCGGCGGGCCGAAGACCGGCAAGTCGACCCTGCTGCGCACGCTCGTCCTGGCGCTGGCGATGACGCACACCCCGAAGGAGGTCCAGTTCTACGGGCTGGACTTCGGCGGCGGCGGGATCATGTCGCTGTCCGGGCTGCCGCACGTCGGTTCGGTCGCGACCCGGCTCGAGCGCGACCGCGTCGTGCGGACCATCGAGGAAATCTCGCAGGTCATGGAAGGCCGCGAAACGCTGTTCTCCGAGCACGGCATCGAATCCATGGACGCCTACCGCGCGTTGCGCCGCAGCGGCCAGATCGAGGATCCGTTCGGCGACGTGTTCCTGGTGGTCGACGGCTGGTACAGCCTCAAGAACGACTACGGCGACCTGGAACAGAAGATCGGCGAGCTGGCCTCGCGCGGGCTGTCCTTCGGGGTGCACGTGGTGATCGGCGCGACCCGCTGGTCGGAGATCCGGCCGTATCTGCGCGACCTGCTGCAGACGCGGTTCGAGCTCCGCCTCGGCGATCCGATGGAGTCGGAAATCGGCTCGCGCAAAGCGAAAACGGTGCCGAACCAGCCGGGCCGCGGCCTGACCCCGGACGGCCTGCACTTCCTCGCCGGCCTGCCGCGGATGGACGGCAGCGGGAACACCGACGACCTCGCGGCGGCGGCCAAGGCGGTCGCCGAAGAGGTGCACCTGTTCTGGCCGGGCGCACCGGCCCCGGCGGTGCGGCTGCTGCCCGCGAAACTGCCGATGGCCCAGCTGCCCGCGCCGGACGGCGACCTGCGGATCGCCCTCGGCCAGGACGAGCAGCGGCTGCTGCCGGTGTGGCACGACTTCGCGGCCACCCCGCACCTGCTGGCCTTCGGGGACAACGAAACGGGCAAGACCAACCTGCTGCGGGTGGTCCTGCGTTCGGTGCTGACGCGCTACTCGCCGAGCGAGGCGAAGATCGTGCTCGCCGACCCGAGCCGCCAGCTGGACGCCGAGGTGCCCGAGGCGTACCGCGTCGGCTACGCGACGACGACCGAGGCACTGCAGGAACTGGCGCAGCAGGCCAGCGTGTCGCTCACCCCGCGGGTGCCGGACCAGACCATCACCGCGGACCGCCTCAAACGCCGCGACTGGTGGACCGGCCCGCGGCTGTTCTTCGTGGTCGACGACTACCAGCTGCTGACCAGCGGCATGGGCTCGCCGCTGGAACCGCTGCTGTCGTTGCTGTCGCAGGGTTCCTACATCGGGTTCCACCTGATCCTCAGCCGCAGCACCTCCGGTGCGATGCGCGCGCTGAGCGATTCGGTGGTCCGCCGGATCTGGGAGCTCGGCAGCCCGGGCGTGGTGTTCTCCTACCCCAAGGAGGAGGGCAAATTCCTCGGCGAGGCGGCTCCGCGGCAGCTGCCCGCCGGACGCGCGCAGCTCGTCACCCGCCGCGGCGTGAAGCTCGTGCAGACCGCGATCGCGGAAGAAGAGCGGACCGGCGAGGGCTGGTCGCCGCTCGCGATGACCGAAAGGGGCGTGCGATGACCGCGTCGACCGGCGAGCTGTGCCGGATCACCGTGTACGGGCCGCAGGGCCGGGCGGACCTGGCGGTGCCGATGTCCGTCCCGCTGACCAGCCTGCTTCCGGTGCTGCTGGAGCACACCGGCGGCCGCGAGGACCTCGGCGAGGCCTGGGTGCTGCAGCGGCTCGGCGAGGAGCCGCTCGACGCGTCGGGCACGCCGGAGTCGCTGGACTGGAAGGAGGGCGAGGAATTCCACCTGCGCCCTCGCGCGGATCCGCTGCCGGAACTGGATTTCGACGACATCGCGGACGGCATGGCCACCGCGGTGAGCCGCCGTCCCGGCCGCTGGCGCCCGGAGTTCAACCGCGGCCTGTTCCTCGGGTTCGCGATCTTCTCCCTCGTCGTCCTCGCCCGGGTGCTGCTCTACCCGGGTTCGGCCGGGCTGACCGCGATCGGCGGCGGCGTGGTGTCGCTCGGGCTGGTCGTCGCGGCCGTGGCGACCGGGGTGCGTTCCGACGACAAGGCCCTGCTGACGTTGCTCGGACTCGGCGGCTGCGGGTTCGCGTTCCTGGCGGGCGCGGTCGCGGTCGCCGGGCTCGCTCCGGCGTTCGACCTCCAGGGCACCCCGATCTTGACCGGCTGCCTGGCCTTCGCGCTGGCCGGCGGCCTGGTGCTCGGCGGCCGGGCCGCGTGGTCGCACGCCATTCCGTTCGTGCCGTTCGGCGCGGTGGTCGCGACCGGGCTGGCCGGGGCGATCTCGCTGTGGCTGCACCTCGGCGCCGGGTTCACCGCCGAACAGGCCGCCGGACTGGTGTCCTTCGTGCTGGTCGGGCTGATGGTGTTCGCGCCGCGGATCGGCATCCGGTTCGCCCGCATCCGCGGTCCGCAGCTGCCGCGGTCGGCCGGCGAACTGCAGTACGACATCGAGCCGATGCCGGCCGCGCAGATGGTGCACCAGACCGGGTACGCCGACGGCTACCTCACCATCGCCTGCCTCGCCGCCACCGCGGTGTTCGTCGGCTGCTTCCCGTTCCTGGTCGGCCACGGGCTGTTCCCGTCGATCCTCGGCGGGCTGGTGTCCGCGGCGGTGCTGATGCGTTCTCGGGCGCTGCTCGGCGTGTGGCAGCGGGTTCCGCTCGCCGTCGCCGGCGCGATCGGCCTGGTGCTGCTCGCGCTGGCGCTGATCCAGCCGCTGCCCACGCCGTGGCGGGGCGCCTGCCTCGCCGGGCTGTGCCTGGTGTTCTTCCTGCTCCTGCTGGCGATGCTGCGCCCGCCGCCGCGGCGGCTGCTGCCGATCTGGGGACATCTGGCGAACTGGCTGGAAACGCTGAGCGCGGTGGCGATCATCCCGATCCTGCTGCAGCTGTTCGGCGTCTACGCGTGGGCCGTCGGGCTCACCGCATGAGCGAAGGAGAGGTGACCTGGTGCAGACGCAGAAGGACCACGTCGAGGCGTACTCGTTCCTGATCGGGCGGATGACCTCGGCACTGGTGCTCGGCGACGCGAGCCACCTCGACGTGCCCGCCCGGCGGGCCTGGGTCGGCCTGCTGGTCGGGCTCGTCCTCGGCCTGCTGATCGCGGTCGGGTTCTTCGTGTACGGGCTGATCGCGCACCACACCGGCGGGGCGGCGCCCGCCGTCGGACGCCGGGCCTGAGCGGAAGGAGGGCAGCCATGGAACTCTCGCTGATCCGGCGCGGCGACGGCGCTTTGGAGAAGAAGACCGTGGGCAACGCGCTGGTGGTGCACCTCGCGGAGGGCATGACCGTGCAGGCTCAGTCGCTCGCGCTCGGCGTCGCGGCCGATCCCGAGCACGACCTGGTGGTCGTCGACCTGCCGGTGGATTCGCCGATCTCGATGTGGGAATCGGTGGCCAAGGCGCTGCCGCGGCGCCGGCGCGGGGTGCGGCTGGTGATCGGCGGGCGCTCGCGCGAGACGACCGCGCTGGCCGGGCAGTGGCTGGCCGAGCGGATCAACCGCCCGGTGCTCGCGCCGGACGGTTCGGTGATCCCGAGCGCGGGCGGCGCGTTGTTCGTCCACGCCGGACGCGGCGGCGGCTGGGTCCGCTTCCGGCCGGGCCGCCCGCCGTCCTGGGAGGCGAAACGGTTCCCGCGCCCGGCTTGGGATTCCGGGATCGCCGCCGAGCTCACCCCGACGAGTTCGCGCGGCGTCGCGGAGCCGCTGCCGGGCGGGCTGTGGGTCCGTCCGGTCGGCTTCGACGCTCCCCAGCGCCACCACCGCAGGGCGCTGATCTCCCGGATGCCCGCGCAGCACGACACCATGACGATCGTGCTCGGCTGCCCCGGCTGCCCGCCGCTCGCGCTGGACGACGCGGCCCGGCTGTGGGTGCAGCTTCCGGAGAAGGTGCGGGCCAAGGCTCGGTTCGTGCACTACGGCCCGATGGCGGTGCCCGGCGAGGCCACGATCGGCCAGGCGCTGGCGGACCTGCTCGGCAAGCCGGTCGCGTTCTACGCGGGCGTGCCGGTCGGTTCGCCGCAGCTGCCGACTCTCCGGACGGTGTTGTACGACGGACAGCTCGGCTGGCGTCCGTTCACCACCGAACTCGGCTATGAACCGCGCTCGGCCGACGAAACGCCATTGCCGGAACTGCTTTCGCACCGCCCGCCGATCCACGGGCTCGACCAGGTAGCCCCCGCGGTCTACTGGTACTCGCCGGATGCGGTGGTCGAGGTCGTGCAGTCGGGCCTGCTGGTGCGTCCGCCGCAGGACGGTCCTTCGTCGGCCGCGGTCCGCGAGATCACTCTCGACGCCGCGGTGCACAACCTCACCTTTGACGCCGCTGACGAGGGGTCGGCGTCGCGGATGCGGTTGCTGGCGGAGGATCTGCTGGCGCGGCTGGACGAGCAGACGCGCCGGATGAGCCGGGTGCTGCCCGCTGCCGCGCTGCTGGCGGAACGTGCCCGGCCGCGGGTGGCGGCTCGGGCGTTGGACGCGATCGAGTCCGGGCATCCGGTGCCGGTCGTGGCCTCGCCTGTTCCGCCGGCGGCGTATCGGCCCGCGGCTCCGGCGGCGTTGGGCATCGCCGCGCCGACGGAGGTTCCGGGGGCGATCGCTGCTCCCAGCCCGGTCGCCACGCCTGCGAAGCCGGAACCTCCGGCCGCACCCGCTGAAGTTCCCGCCCCGGCCGACCTCCCCGGGGCAGCCGCCGCTCCCGCCGAAACCAGGGCGGCCGTTCCCCCGGCGAAGGTCTCCGCCGCGCCTCCCGCAGCGAAGCCGCTCACGCACCTCGCTCCGGCCGACGTCACCCCGGCCAAACCGGTCGAACCGCCGGTCGCCAAGCCCGCGATCCCGGCTCCGGAAAAGCTGCCGACGGTGTCCGGTCCTGCGGAGAAGCCGGAACCAGTGTCCACTTCGGACAAGCCGGAGCCCGCGCCGAAACCACCGGCAGAGCTGCGTTTCCAGGAAACCCCCGGTGCGGAATCGACCGCGCTGCTGCCCAAACGCGGCGTCGACAAGGAACGCCAGTGGCTGCGCAAATCGCTCGGCGCGGAATACGGCCTGATGTCGAACACCGTCGCGCGAATCCTGTCCGAGCACCCGGGATTCCAGGGCGTGCTGTCGACCTCGTCCTCGGCCGAGGTGCTGACCGACGCGGTGGCCGTGCAGCTTTACCTGTCCCCCAAGGGCTCGACCATCGACGCGGGACTGCGGCGGGGCGCGAACGGCCCGCACGTTCCGGTCGCCCGGTGCGTCGTGGCCGGGTTGAGCCGCCTGCCCTCGCACCGCGGTCCGGCGACGTTCGCCACCGAGCTGCCGCCGTCCGCGTGGCCGCTGCTGGACGGGCGGAAAGTGCTGACCGAATGGGGTTTCCTCAACGCGCTGACGCAACCGTCGTCCACTGTGGACGGCGACACCGACGTGCTGGTGTGGTCGATCACCGGACGGCGCACCAAATTGCTGGAACCGAGCGAGGGCGGCGTCGAGAACCGGGTGCTGTTCGTGCCGGGGACCAGTTTCAAGGTGCTGGAGACTCGCGAACCGGCCGCGGGCGCGCGCGGCGCGGTGCTGCTGCGCGAGCTGACCGCGAGCGAGATCGACGAGACCGGCCGGGTCGCGAACGACCGGGCGTCGCTCGACGAGCTGGCCATGAACTCGCTCCGGCAGACGGTGCAGACGTGGGCGGAAGCGGGCGAGGACCTGGTCCGGACCGTGATGGACGAGCAGGCCGCGGAGCGGTTCGGGGCGCTCCCGGGCCTGGCGTGAGCAGGGAGAGGCGGAGACGATGAACCGACAGCTGCTCGTGGTCGGCGGCGACCGGGCGGGCGCCTTCGGCACCATCGGCGCGGCGCTGGCGCAGGCGCAGCCGGGGGCGACGATCAGCGTGCACCCGGGCCGGTACGAGGAAAACCTCGTGGTGGACCGCATGGTGTCGCTGGTGGCCGAACAGGGCGCGGGCACCGTGGAAATCGTGGCGAACACCGGAAGCGTGCTCGTCGCGAACGCCGAGGCGGTGCAGCTCAGCGGGTTCGTCCTGACCGGTGCCGACGACCAGCTGGTCACTGTGGACGTCGTCCGCGGCGAGGCGGCGCTCGACAGCTGCCGGTTGTCCGGGACATCGTGGGCGACCCTGCTGGCCCGGCTGGAGGGTTCGCTCGCGCTGCGGGGCTGCACGGTGACCAGCACCGGCGGTGCCGGGGTCGTGATCGCCTCGCCGGTGCAATCGGCCATTGAGGACACTGAGATCGTCGATGCCGCGTCGTCCGGCGTTGTGGTGGCCGAGACCGGTTCGGTCGTGCTGCGCCGCTGCACGGTGCGGGGCGCTGCGGGCAACGGGGTGTGCGTCAACGGCGAAGCGGGCGCGATCGTCGAGCAGTGCGAGATCGTCGGCGCGCAGAAACCTGCGATGGTCGTGGAACAGCAGGGTCGCGCGACGATCACCGGGCTGACTGTGCGGGACAGCGCGAACGTCGACCTGTACGTGACCAGCAACGGCCGGGTTTCCGTGGCGTCGTCGCAGTTCCGTTCGGCGCCGATGCAGGCCGCGCACATCGCCGCGTCCGCCGAGCCGCTGCTGCGCGAGTGCGTGTTCGTCGGGGCGGGCGCGAACGCGGTGCAGGCCACCGGAACCGCCGCGCCGCAGTTCGTGGACTGCACCTTCGACGGCTCGCCGGTCACAATCCTGGTCGACGACCAGGCGCGACCGCGGTTCGAGCGCGCGACCGTGCGGGGTTCGACGCACACCGCGATGTCGGTCGGCGGGGAATCCTCCGTGACCGTCGGCGGGCTGCGGATGACGCCGGACAGCGGTGCCGGGATCGTCCTCTCCGGACAGTCCACCTTGGACCTCGCGGACGCCTCCATCGACACCGGCCGGGAAATCGGCGTGCAGGTCACCGAGGACGCCCGGTTGACCGCGACCGACCTCCGGGTTGATTCGACGGCGGACAAGGCAGTCTCATTTGCCGCCAGCGCGCCCTCGTCAGCGAAGTCGGTGCAGGTGCGCGGCGGAGGACTGCACGTTTCCGGAACGGCGGAAATCTCCCTGCAGGACTGCGAGATCATCGATTCCACAGTGGACGGAATCACAGTCGCCGCGGGCTCGGCGCTGACCGCTTCCCGCTGCCGGGTGCGCAATGCCCGAGGGAACGGCGTGTACGTCTCCGCTCAGGCGTCGTTCACCGAATGCGAAATCCTCGGTGCGGGCGAGGACGGCTTCCACGTGGAAACCACCGAGCCGGTCAGCGTTCGCGATTGCGTGGTCAACGACGTCTCGGGCGAACCCGTGAGCGGCGAGCACGCGGACGTGGCCAACCTGAGCACCGATTCCGCCCGGCCCGCCGCGCCGGTGCCCGCCGGCCCGCCGAGCGACTTCGCGACCCCCGAGCAGAGCGTGAGCGAGGCCGCCGGAGAGGTGCTCGAAGGCCCGCTGGGAGATTTGGAAGCGCTGGTCGGGCTGGCCGGGGTGAAGAAGGAAGTCACCAGCCTGATCAACCTGATCAAGATGTCGCAGATGCGCGAGCGGATGGGGCTGCCGATGCCGCCGATGTCGCGGCATCTGGTGTTCGCGGGCCCGCCCGGCACCGGCAAGACGACCGTCGCCCGGCTGTACGGCACGGTGCTCGCCGAACTCGGCATCCTGTCGAAGGGGCACATGATCGAGGTGGCCCGCCAGGACCTGGTCGGCCAGTACATCGGGTCCACCGCGATCAAGACGACCGAGGTCGTCGAGAAGGCGATCGGCGGGGTGCTGTTCATCGACGAGGCGTACACGCTGAGCGCGCCGACCGGCGGTTCCGGCCCGGACTTCGGGCAGGAAGCCATCGACGCGTTGATGAAGATCATGGAGGACCAGCGCGATTCGCTGGTGGTGATCGTCGCGGGCTATTCCGAGCAGATGGAGCAGTTCCTGCAGTCGAACCCCGGCCTCGCGTCGCGGTTCACCCGCACCATCGAATTCCCGAACTACAGCGTCGACGAACTGGTCACCATCACGACCGGCCTCACGCGCAAGCACTACTACGAAATGACCGACGACGCGCTGGCCGCGCTGCGCGAGTATTTCGAGCGGGTGCCGAAGAACTCGACGTTCGGCAACGGTCGTGTCGCGCGCAAGCTGTTCGAGGCGATGGTGAACAACCAGGCGTCGCGGCTCGCGCTGAATCCGCCGTCCAAAGACATCGAGCTGAACCGGCTCACCGCCGACGATCTTCAGGCCGAACTGGCGCAGTTGCCTTCCGCGGCGAAGTCGGCGGTTTCGGTCACCGCCGATCCGGCCGCCGCGGTCAAGACCAGCGCGGGATGGAAGCGCCTCAGCGGTTTGGTCGGCCAGAAATCGGTGCGGGAGAACGCCGAACGGCTGCTGCTCAAACTCGGCAAGCTCACCCACGAACGCCAACCACTCGGCCACCAGGCGAACCTGGTGATCAGCGGAAAACGCGGCACCGGGCGGTCGGAGTACGCGAAACTGTACGCACAAATCCTCTCCGAATTCGGCATGGCCCCGATGGGGCAGCTGGTTCACCGCAACCTCGCCGAAGAACTGTCGCCGCAATGGCCCGGCCAAGCCGAGCATCTGGTCCGAGCCGCGGTGGAGGACGCGTCCGGCGGCACCCTGGTGGTCGACCTGGACGGCGACTGGGACACCTCGCCCCACACGCCCGGCATCGAAGCCTTGGAAGCACTGTCCGAAATGATCGCCCGCCGACCCGCCGATCCGGTCGTGGTGTTCACCGGCGAAAGCGACCGCGTCGGCGAACTGCTCGCCCAGCTGCCCACCTTGCGCGACGCCTTCCCGTACGGCTGGCAACTCGGCGAGTACACAGTGGACGAACTCGCCGAGATCGCCGTACGGTTGCTGGTCCGGCGCGGCCACGAGGTTCCCGACGACGTCCGCGACGCGCTCGCCCACGAACTGTCCGCCGCGTCCGACCACACCGCGTACGCGGCGCACGAACTCGCCCGCACGCTGTCGGCCGCCGCCGCGTCCCGCACGCTCGCCGCCGCCGACCTGCGCGGCATCCGCCCGCCCGACACCGGCGCCATGGCCCTCGGGCCCGGCCTGGCCTCGGTCGGCTGACCCCGGGAGGAGACCGATGAGTTCGCACTACGAAAAGATGCTCGAGGACGCGATGGCGGCCTACCAGCACCAGCGCGACCATTTCGACCAAGCCCGCCAGGACGTCGAAACCGCCGCCAGCACGGTCACTTCCGCCCGTCGCGAGGTGACCGCGACCGTCGGCCGCACCGGTGAGCTGACCGAGCTTTCCTTCCCTACCAGCGCCTATAAACGCATGGCCCCCGCGGAGCTGGCCTCGGTGATCGTGCACACCGTCTCCGCCGCCCGGCAGAAATCCGTCGCCGCGGCCGCGGAAATGATGGCTCCCATGCTGCCGCCGGGGATTTCCGCGCAGGACCTGATGAGCGGAAAAGTGGATGTCAACGCTCTGTTCTCGGCGCGAGTGCCGGGATTCGACGAAGGGAACCTGCCGTGACAGACCAGTTTTTCGTCGACGCCGACGGGCTGGACGGCGGCCGCGACGGATTCGACGGCAAGAGCGCCGAACTGCGCACGCTCGCCCAGCGGGTGCAGAGCCTGGCGAACCCCAGCCGGATCAGGGACGCGGCCGGGAACGACAAGAACGGGAATCAATTCTCCGCGACGAACATCCAGTCGGCGGCCGAGATCTACAACGGCATCAACGCCTGGGCACTGGCGGTGGAAGCGACCCGCGACGCGATCGGCGACATGGCCACGTCGTTCCGCGAGGCCGACCAGGGCGCCTACGACGGGGCGAACTCCCTGTTCAAGAACTTCACCGACCTGCACGACAAGGTCCGCAAGGCCGACCCCGGCGGCTCCTCCGACGCACCTCCGACCGAGTACCAGCGCGGGGTGCGGATCCAGGGCAAGCTGCTGCGCAAAGAGCCGGAAGCCGAGGACGGCGGCGGCTGGGCTCCGGCCAAGCAGGTCCGGGCCCGGATCGCGGACCGCGTGCCGGCGGAGCCTGGCGAGCGCGTGCGGCATCTGACGGTCGGGCACCCCGCGGCGACCCCGCTGCAACCGACCGAGTCGAGAGTCTTCGTCCGGTCGGAAAAACCGGTTCACGCGGTCGAGGACAAGGAGGAGACGCCCGAGGGCGAAGTCACCGCTCGGACGCGGCCGAGGGAGGTGTGGCTGGCCAAGTCGGTCCCCGCCGAGCCGCCGATCCCCCCGGCAGAATCCTGACTTTCCGCGCCCGTTGAGGAGGTGAACCCGCGATGAGCCTCATGGTGGACCCCAGCCTGAACTGGGTGTTCTACATCATCGCGGGTGACGCCTGGCCGCAGGGCGACGAGGACAAAGCACGCGAACTGGCTGCCGAATGGGACCAGGTCGCGCAGGAGATTTCCGCCGCGGGCACCGGGTTCAGCCAACTGGCGGAACAAGTCGTCGCCAATGTAGGCGGCGACGTGGCGACCAATTTCGCCGACTACGCCAACAAACTCAGCACCATGGGGGCCGGTTTCTCCTACCGGGCCCAGCAGCAAGCCGCGGCTCTGCGCGAATACGCGTTGAATGTCGAGAACGCGAAATACGGCATCCTCATTTCCATCGCGGTCACCGCCGCGGACTTGATCTGGGCGATGACGAACCCGTTCACCGCCCCGTTGATCCCGGGAATCTGGGCAGCCGGGCGGACCGCGGTGATGCAAATCGAACGCTCGCTGATGTCGCGTTTGATGAGTTTGCTGTCGAGGGTCGCGCGAGAGGCCGCGCAGGAAGCCGCGGAAGAAGCGGCCGAGGAGATGCTGGCCGAGTTCATCCAGATCGCGCAGGGAAACCGGGACGGCTTCGACTGGAAACAGATCGGCCAGAACGCCGCACTGGGCGGGATCGGCGGAGCGTTCGCCGCCGGCGCGCACAGCGGTCTCGGCAAATGGGGCCACAACGTCTTCGGCGCGGCCGGAGTTGAAGCGGCGACCGAGGTGGTTGTCGGCCTGGCGGGCGCGGGCCTGTTCGGCGGAGACCTGGATAGCCTGGGCTGGGGCGCCCTCAACGGCGGCCTGACCGGCGCCGCCACCCACGGCGCCCACCACGCCGGAGAGAACCTGCACAACAAACTCACTGGCGGCGGTGACGGCGGAGGGCAGGGGAAGGGCCCGAACGACCCGGGCGGGGAGAGCGGGACCGGGAACATCAAGGTGGACCCGGTCAACGGGCCGAGTGCGCCTGGTGGCTCCGGTGATCCCGGAGGACCTGGAGATTCCTCCGACTCCGGTAGCCGCGGTGGCGTTGGTCCTGGCGGTTCGGACGGCTCCAGTGGGCCTGGTGGCGTGAGTCCCGGTGGTTCACACAGCACCAGCAGCCCCGGCTGTGTCGGTCCCGGCGGCTCCAACACCTCCAGCGGCACCGGCGGTGTCGGTCCCGGCGGTTCGCACAGCACCAGCAGCCCGGGCGGCGTCGCTCCCGGTGGTTCGCACAGCACCAGCGGCCCCAGCGGCGCTGGTCCCGGCGGCTCCAACACCTCCAACGGCTCTGGCAACAACGCCGCACACAGCGACAGCCAAAACAACTCCCACTCGGCGGGCAACAACCAGGCCCCGTCGAACAGCTCCGCCAGCAACGCGAGGGGCGGCAGCACCTCAAACTCCGCGAACAACTCCCACTCGACCGGCGATCACAATTCGGCCGCCGGACCGAACCCCACGAGCGGTCCCAACGCGACCAGCGGCACCGGGCATGCCGGAAGCACCAACTTGCCCAGCGGCTCGCAGCCAACCGGCAACGCCACTTCCCCAGGCCACAGCACCACGGACAACTCGACCTCATCGAGCAGCCCTAACCCGGAGGGCAACCACAACCCCACGGGCACCTCAACTTCCAACCCCGCGAACACCCCGAACACGACGAGCAACGCACCCACGAACGGCACGGAGGGGAACTCCGCTCAAAGCCCCCAGTCGCCCAGCAGCAACCCCACCAGGGACACCGCCACGTCCGGCAACAACCCCACCGGGGACACCGCCTCGCCCGGCGGCATGAACCACAGCACGACACCTCCTGGCACCAATCCCGGCGTCGAAAACCAGGGCGGTCGCACCACCGGCCCGTCGGGCGTCCAGAGCCTCAGCCCGAACAGCAACCCGAGCATCGTCCCCGGCACGACCGTCGGAAACCAGAACACGAACCCAGGCGCGAGCCCCCATCCGAATCCGGGAAGCAACACCGCCCCGGCTCCCGGTACCGGCGCCGACCCGTCCCTTGGTTCGACCTCCGCCTCGACCAACCATGGCGCGAACGGCACCGACCACCACGCCGCCCCGCCTCCGTCCACATCGGACTCAGTCAAGACAGGTTCCCCGACCCCGCCACCGGCCGCACCCGACCACGCCGGGCCTCGCGACGCGACCCCACCGCCGGCTCCGAACTCGGCCGCGACCGGAAACCCGCCCGCCAGCACGAACGGCCACACCTCGGGTGGCGGCCACCCCCTCTCGCCAACCGCGACCAGCGGCAGCAACTCGCCGACCCCGCAGCACGACACCGGCCTCCCCGGCTTCGGCGGTCCCCAGACCGCGGCCCCGCACTCCGCCACTGATCCGAGCCAGGCGAACGTCTCCTCCAACCCGACGACTCGCCCCGGGCTGGAGACCGCCCCCAACTCGCCTGACCGCACCAACCCGGCCCCCGCGACCAACGCTCCGTCAACCCCGGCGCATGGCTCGAACGGCACTCCTTCCCCGAACCCGTCGCCCAGCCCGAGCATCACCACTTCCCCAACCCCGTCGCCCAGCCCGAGCATCACCACTTCCCCAACCCCGTCGCCCAGCCCGAGCATCACCACTTCCCCAACCCCGTCGCCCGGCTTGAACGTCACCGCTTCCCCCACGCCGGCGCATGGCCCGAACATCACCACTTCCCCCAACCCGAACATCACTGGGGCAAACCCCTCCGCCGACTCCGTCCGTGCCCCGGGTTCGACCGCCACCACCACTGGCTCGGCCAACCCCAGCACCAGCCCGAACCCGAGCACAAAGCCGGACTCCCCGGCTTCCGCCGACCCGGCCACCACCCCGCAGCCCAAGCCGGTACCGCCGCCGACGTCAGCCAGCGTCAAAGGCATCGATTCGATCCCGAGCCCCGCCCCGAAGACGACCGTCAACGACCCGAACCACGTACCGGTCACCCCGGAACACGCCTCCCCCGGCCCGACGACCGGGAATCCGCACCACCCCACCGATCCGGTCACGAACACCGCTCCGAAGCCGGCCACAGACACCAAACCCAGCCAGAACCCGGCCAATCCGGATCCGGCCGCCAGCCCGGACTCGCACCCCGCCGCCAATCCGGACCCAGACACCGTTCCGGCCCGAACTGCCGACCCGAACCCGGCCGACAGTGAGGCTCCGAACCCCGCCACGGGACGCGACCCGAGCACGAACCCAGCCGACAGTCAGAGTCCGAAGCCGGGCCCGAACCCCGCTACGGGAACCGGCACCAGCCCGAACGCTGCTGGCAACCCCAGCCCGAACCGGGCTGCGCATCCGGTCGCGGATCCAGCCACGGATTCCACCTCGAAGCCGACCGCCAAGCCCGACTCAACGCCGAGTGCGCCCACCGACCCAGCCACGGCTGTCAATTCCGGGGTTGCCTCGTCGCCGACGCCGAGCTCCAAAACCTCCCCGAACCCGGCCATCAGCGCGAAGCCCGCCGCCGAGCTGACCCCGGGCAGCCCCGCCTCCACCTCACCCAAGAACGGCCCAGCCCCGTCCCCGGCGAAGCCGATCGGCACCACCCCTACCCCCGCCCCGCGCTCCCGCGACACCGCCGCCGAGGACCGCCACACCCCGGTCACCGCGCCAAAGAAGCCGACCACCGCGGCAAACCCGCCGCGCCACGACCTCCACACCCCGGTCGGTGCCCCCAAAAAGCCAAACCCCGCAACGAACCCCCACAGCAGCAACGTCCACACCCCCGCCGCCGCAACCAAAAAGCCAAACCCGACAGCGAACCCTCAGAGCGGCAACGTCCGCACCCCTGCGGACGCGCCCAACAAACCAAACCCGACAGAGAATCCCCGGAGCAGCAACCTCCACACCCCCGCAGCTCCCAAAAAGCCAAACCCGACAGCGAATCCCCAGAGCAGCAACCTCCACACCCCCGCGGCACCCAAAAAGCCAAACCCCGCACCAAACCCCCACCCCCACAACCTCCACACTCCCATCGCCGCACCCAAGAAACCGGCCATCGCCGGCCCCGGGCCGAATGTCGGCAAGCATCCGCCCGTCAACGGCGGCAAGGGCGACTTCGCTCAGCACCTCAAGAACTTCAAGTTCACCGTCGTGCACGAAACCGGCATCATCGGCGACCTCGGCACTCGCAACGAGAACAACCAGAACAGCATCGGCGTAGTAGCCACCGTCGCCGCGACTCCGAACGACAATCTCCAGGCCATCGCGGAGAAATACTCGGCCGGGTTCACCGGGAACTCCTCCGACGGGCGCTTCGGCCTCGTCATCGGAGTAAACGGAACGCCAGGCTCAGAACAAGCCATCAGCCAAAAGATCCAGCAATTCCAGAATACCTGGGACAACCGCTTCCCGGTAGCGATAATCGGATTCACCTGGAAACACCCGAGCAATCCGAACATCGACCAGAAGACCATCCCGTACGGCGGAATCCGCGAAACAATCGTCCGGAATCCGGTCACCGAGAAGCTCGCCGCGCAAATCCGCGAAGCCGGCGGCGACAACGAGGTCTACCTGCACACCGGCGACGCCGACGTCCACTCTCTCGACACCCGCAACGGGCCTCTCTTCGACGTCGTCAACACCGCGGTCCAGCAGAACCCCGAGGGCCCGCCAGAGGTGATCAGCGGCGGTTATCACGTCCGCCCCGAGGACGGGGACCTCGCGAACCGGGCCGCGCAGCTGGATCTGGATGTCCGGCAGGCGCTCGCCGGAGTCGACTCCCGGTCCGTCTACTTCCCGGAGCCGAACACGTTTGTCCGGATGCAAGGGAACAAGCTCGAGAACGACGCGACATTCGGCACCAAAAACCCGAACACCGGACATTTCGACTACGGAGCCAAAGAAGGCCAGGGCCTCGTCGATTCGGTCCTCGCGCAGCGCAACCCGAGCTGGCAATACAGCGACCACCCGGCCGCGATCGCGAAATTCTCCTCCGATCTCGCCATCCAGACCGACGGATCGCGCATCGCGGGCAAGGTCGGCACCGATCCGGACGGCATCACCGCGCTGACCCAGAGCCACGCCAACGAAACGACCTGGTCCGACCAGATCGGCCATTATCTCGGCAATCACACGACCCTCGACCCCAATCTGGCCAAGATCGCCGCGAAAGCCGCCTTCCACGGGATCACGCCGAGCGGGCCGACGCCGAAACGGCCGGAGGTGTTTTCCGAGGTCGTCGCGAATCTGCCTAAGAACGAGCGCACGTCGCTGGTCAAGGGCATGAAGGAGAACGTCGACGACGGGAAGAAACTCGCCGACCTGACACTCGCCACCCGGCAAGCGCTGGTCGACAACCTCAGCGGCAACCGTCCGGCGAACACGCAGACCCCTGCTGCCGCCCCGAAAAACCACACCCCGGAAAACGCCGCACCGAAACCGGACCAGGCGAAGAGCCTGCCGGGACCGAACGACTGGAACGGCCGCCGCGACACCGCACCGGTCACGCGGTTCTCCTCGGAGCGGTTCGATCCGGTCAAGAACATCGCCGAGCAGTTCGCCGGCAACCGCGCCGGGCTCAAGGGCGGGCAGCTCGCCGGCGCGATGGCCCACATCCGGTTCGACGTCCGCCGGTTCGAGATCGCGCCGGGCCAGTGGGTGCGCGAGCACACGATCCCGATCGACCTGACCTCGCATTCCGGCTCGGTCTCCTCCGAACAGCGAGAACAGTTCGTCCAGAACGTCCAAGCCCACCTGGACGACTGGGTCAACCGGGCCTCCCGGCTGCCCGGCGGCGACCAGCTGCACGTCAGCCTCGACGTCCGCGTCGCCGACGACGTCCACCCGGACGACACCGGCTGGCAGGCCGACCCCCGCCGCCGGATCCCGGTGAACCTGCACGATTCCACAGTGGACCCGGACACCCCGGAGACGAACCAGCTCAACTGGGACGTCCACGACTCGGCGTTCGGCGTCACGCACGAGCTGATGCACTTCCTCGGCCTCGGCGACGGCTACAAGAACGACGAAATGCTGTTCAACCGCGAGGACCAGCCCGGCGTGATGGGTCCGGGCGCGTGGCACGATTCACGGCTCAACCCGGGCAATCTCGCCCAGCTCGAGCAGGTCTCGAACACCGCGAACATCCGCGACCACCACCTCGGCGACGCCCCCGCGCCCCACCCGCGACCGCACCAGGACGACCACCGCTCGCAGCCCGAGCCGGAAGCCAAGCCGAACCTGCACACCCCCGTCAAAGCCCCGCCGGAACCGGCAGCCGGTCCCACCCCGGAAACGCACGACCGCCAGCAGACCGGCGTCCAGCTCGACTCCGAGCACGGCGCCCGAGCGGTCCGGGAAAGCAACCCGAAAGCCAGCGCATCCGTCGCGAACCGGGTGAAGCCCCGCGACTTCTCCCCTGACGAAAAGGCCGCTGTCTCCGCCGCGCTTCAGCATTACGCCCCGATCATCGGCGACCAGCGGCAGAATTCTTCCCGCGCCGGGATCGAGCAGGAGGTCCAGCACATCGGCGCGGTGAACTTCGGCATCGAGAACGGGCAGCTCTCCCCCGGCATGGCGGGCGAATACATCGGCTCGCACCGGACGGTCAACGTCTACGCGATGGCCGGATTCGCCCGGGACTTCGGCGGCGGCAGCCGCGAGGTCGAGGGCATGGTCACCCACGAGCTGTCCCACGGCCTGCTCAAATACGCCCTCGACGACTACACCAAGCACGTCGGCGTCTGGAACGAGGACGGCACCCCGAAGCGCGCACCCGGCGCCGAACCGCCGACCGATCCGAAGTTCCGCAGCGATTTCGAGGACTTCGCCGGGTCGATCCGGACCCATCTGGCCGCCCCGGGCAAGCTCGCCGCCGACGCCCCGCGCCGGTCGGAGTTCATCAAACAGCTCGAAGAGCGCCATCCCGACGTTTTCGAGAAGCGCGGCGAAACCGACCTCATCCGCGTTCGCGCTGCCCGGATCGCCCAGGAACTCCGCAAGGACAACCTCTCCGCGTTCAACGAGCGCACCGGATACTGGACCGCCGACGGCTTCCCGGCCTTTGCCGGGGAACGCCCGATCACCCGCTACGGCGCGACGAACCCGAACGAGGACATGGCCGAGGCGGCCAAATTCTATTTCCTCGACCCGGACCGGCTGCGTGCCGAAGCTCCCCAGCGCGCGGCGTTCTTCGACC
This sequence comes from Amycolatopsis echigonensis, assembly GCF_002846615.1. NCBI lineage: Bacteria > Bacillati > Actinomycetota > Actinomycetes > Pseudonocardiales > Pseudonocardiaceae > Amycolatopsis > Amycolatopsis echigonensis. Next base: position 8,312,962 of record NZ_PJMY01000003.1, read on the forward strand.
AGCTGGTCTCGGATTGGACGCCGCATCAGAACGACGCGGTGCTGGTCTCGGACGAGCACACCGAAGAGACACCCGACAACCGTCCCCTCTCCGAGCGCTTGCCCGCATTCGTCCGCGACGGCAAGGCGCTCGGCTCCGTAGTCCCGGTCGACGTCCGCGGCGCCAAGGACGTCGGCACGAGCATCGAAAACCTGATCCACCGCCTGAACCCCCAGCAGCAGAACCCGCCCCGGACGCACGGCGTCGACGCGATCACCGATTCCCTGTCCGGCCCCGAGTTCGAGTCCTTTATGGGCGATGGCCGCAAGTCCATGGTGCGGGCCGGCGAGAAGTGGTACGAGGTGCACGTCACCGCGGAGCCGGACTTCGGCTCCGTCAACGCCGACCAGATCGCGAAACTGCCGCAACCGACCATCGGCGACGTCAAGAACGAGGTCAAGACCACCCACGCGAGCCCGAACACGGACACCACCGCGAAGGCCGTCGGCACCTCGTACTTCGCGATGTTTCCAGCCGGTCCGTACGCGTCCGTCGGCGGCACCGCGCAGCTCGCCAGCCCGTCCGCCGAGCACACCGGCACCACGACCGGCACCGACCAGCGCGTGATCCGCACGGCGGGCGACATGCAGCGGGCCGACGCTCCGGTGACCTACCGCATCACCGTCCGCAACGAAACCGGCGGCCTCGTCGGATCCACAGTGGACGGCCATGTGGGACTGGTCCTCTCCACGGATTTGGCCAACCTGAAACAGGAAGAAACTGTCGGGCCGCCCGAACCGAAGCCGGACTGGGCCAAAAAGATCGAGTTCCTTTCGCCGGAAGCGCTCGACTTCGACGAAAACGCGCTCTTCGATCAAGTAAGCAAGAACCTGCATCCGTCGGTGACGAAATTCGGCGCCCCGGGCCGGACCTCACTGCGGGAATTCCTCAGCCGCGGCGGCGTCCGAAGCATGCTCGGCACTGCGCTGCAGGGCAGCCCAGTGGTGTCGAACGACCTGCTCAGCCCGCACGGCACCCACCGCGACGCCGTGCAACTGGAGGCGCGGCCGACGAAGGTCGAGTACCTCGGCACGATCCCCGGCGACAGCGAGCTGCGTTTCAACGATTCCGCGGTGAACGGCGGAAGCACCACCGTCTCCTCCAAATACGGCGGGGAGGTAAACGCGATCTTCGGGGGCGGCTCCTACGTGCCCGGCACGGTCGGCGGCGTCGGCGGGGTCAGCGGCAGCTATTCCCGCAAGGTCAACCAACAGTCCACCAGCGGCACCAGCTTCACCAACAAGTCCACAGTGAACGCGAAGGGCGACATCGGTCTGTACAAGGTGACCGTCGACCTCGATGTCACCACCTCGAACGGGGAGAAGACCACCGTCCAGGCCACTTCGTACACGCGAATGGGCTTGCCGGAGGCGAAAGCCCAGGGACTTCCGGTTCCGAAGCACACCCCGACGAAGTTCAAAGACGTCGGCGCGCGCTACGAACCGCCCTATCTCGCCGCGGCCGTGGCGGCGGGCACTGCCCGGCCGGGATCGTTCGAGCCGGCGACGCGCGTCCAGCCGCAGATCGAAAACGCGCTGCGGAACCTGCCCGGCGCGGACAAATTCCTGCCCCGCTGGGACAAATTCCAGAGCGACAGCCAAGGCTCCAGCCGGGACATCGCCGAACGGTTCGCGAACCTGCGGAAGATCACCTCCACGTTCTCGGCCGCCTCGCTGCGGGGCAAAATGGACAGTCTGTTCACGCAGGGCGTTTCCGCGCAGCTGAAGCGGCGCGGCCTGTTCACCGACGAGTACCTCAACGTCACGGTGAAGGCGAAGCCCGGGCCAGGCCGTCATCTCGGCCAGGCGGACGGCCGGTCGGTCAAGAACAGCAACGAAACGAGCCCGTCGCTGACCAGCGCGACCACCACCGAACGGGGCTGGTCGGCCGGCCTCGAGGGCCGGGTGATCATCCCGGGCGCCACGACGGTCGCGAACCTCGGCATCAGCCCGACTGTCAGCCCGCTGCAGTACTCAGACACCCGGACGTGGAAGAACTCCGGCGGCCCGACGGTGACCACGACGACCGGCAAGGGCGGCAGTCCCGATTCGCAGGTCTTCGAGCACGACGTCGAGTTCGAGGTCGAGATCACCAGCTACACCCGCCACCGGCCGTGGGTGCGCCGGCTGACGCCCGGGTCGCCGTTCCGGGTCACGCCCCAGGTGTCCACTGTGGCCAAGACCGGAGACCCGGATCTGCCGCCGATCTCCGGCAAAGTCGATTTGTGGATCAACGACGGCACCGCGCTGACCAAGGATCCGTCCGAGTTCAAGCCGGGCAAGCCGGGCGTCATCTCGATGACGCCGAACGAGACCCCGGCCATCGACGACCTGCTGACCCAGCAGCAGAACCAGACGGCACCGAACTTCCTGCACGTGGAAGCGTTCGCCAACACCGAGGCGCTGCGGGACGAGGCGCTGCGTCAGCTTCAGCGCGCGGCCGGCGGCGACGCGGTGCTCGGGCTGCCCGGCAGCGAAGCGCGTGCCCGCGTGGACCGGATGTTCTCGCCGGAAAACTTCCGCGGCCTCACGCCGAAGCTGCTGAAGCAGGGCGGCACGGCGAACGGATTCCGCTACGAACGCCGCGTCGCCGACCGAGTCGGCGGTCTCGGCATGGGCGTCTCGCTGAGCAATCCGAAACTCGTCGCGGTCTCGGAAACCGGCGGCGGCGACCGGACGTTCTCCGGCGGCTCGAAAGCCGGCTACGAAGGCACGAAAAAACAATCCCTCGAAGCCAACGTCCAGCTCGGCCTCACCGTCCGGCCGACCGGCAGCGACACGCACGGCCAAGGCCAGCTTTTCGGGACCGCGAAGTGGAGCCCGTGGCAGCGCAGCTCCGGTTCGTCGCACGAGATCACCGCGAGCGTCGACCACACCAACCGGTCCTCTTCGGACAGTCGCACCGTGCTGGTCCAGTACGACGCGAAGGTCCGGCTGATCGCGGAAAGCCGGCAAGAAGGCATCGTCAACGGATCGATTTCGCGAGCAGGTGCGGACGTCCAGCTGCCGGGATCGGTCTTCGTGTCGATGACCGAGGACGAGGCTCGTGCGGAAGGACTGCTGCCGCCGGTCGAGCCGCGCACCCCGGCGCCGGGCAAGCTTTCGGCTCCGTCGCTGGTCGGCGGCAAGTCCAGCTCGCTCGGCTCAGCGGTGCTGGAGGACGCTCCCAACCTGACGAAGCTGGTGCAGGACGCCCGGCAGCAGCTCGGCAAGCTCGGTGGCACACTGCTGCCGAAATCGGTGCTGGACGATTCCATGAACAACCTCCAGCGGACGCTCGACACCGCCTCGCCGGAAGCGGTCACGTCCCTTGTGGACAGTGCACTGGACGGCGGCGTGTCCTTGCTGGCCCACGACCCGGGCGTGCTCTGGACCGACAACTACCAGATGTTGCTCAAAGCGAAGATCCTCGATACGCAGTTCGTCGGCGTGAAGCACGACGGCAGCGAGGTCGACCACGTCGTCAATTCGACCGTGACGGACAAAAAGAACTCCGGCCACGGCTCGTCCTACGGCGGGCAGATTCGCGGCGCCGGCCGTGGCCTGTTCCAGGACAGCCAGCCCAAGGTCAGCGGCTACGACGGGGCCTATCTGGGGGCTTCCGGGACCCGCGCGAAGAGCGACCAGACCGTCGAGAACAAGACCATCACCACCGCGTTGACCTCGTCTTCGAGCGGGCCGTCGGCGCGGTACCAGCACCAGGTCCAGTTCGAACTGGTCGTCGCCAGGGACGGGCGCACCTACCCGGTCGCTTCGCAGGAGGCGACCGTGACCTCGCGGTCCTCGGCGGACGACCAAAAAATCTCCGGCAACGAGCAGTACCACACCAAACTGTACGGATCGAAGACGACCGAACTCAATGCCGCGGAGTCCGCTCCGGACCGGCTCGAAGCGTGGCAGAGGGAAGGGTTCGGCCCCCTGCCGAAGTCTTCGACCGTCGAGGGGATCCGCGGTGCCGCGGACGTGCGAGCCGCCGCCATCCGCGCGCTGCGGCTGGCCGGCGCGGGCAACGGTCTCACCGGACCCGGAACCGGTGCGCACAACACGCTCTCGTCCTCGATCACCAACGAGACGCTGCAAGCGCATCTCCCGAACATGGTCAGCAAACCGTTCGAGACCCCGGACCTGCATTCCTCCGCGGTGACCGGCAGCAGCCACGCCTCGGTGAAGGTGTACACGCGGGTCGTGAAACCGGATCTCGTCGGGTTGAGCGATTCGGTGAAACTGGAGCGTTCGGACCAGACCGGATCCACTTTCGCCGGCGAGGCCAAGGAAACGGTCACCGGCGAGCAGCTGGGCAACATCGGCACGGGCGGAATCACCGACCCTGGCCGCAACACGCATTCCTGGGGCGGGCTCGACGTGCGCGGCCCCGTCGGGCAGAACGATCCGACGTCCAGCACCGCCGCGGCGCAGCGGTCCGTGGTCGGCAAGGACAAGGGCCGGACCGGGCTGGTCGGGTTCGACGTCGAGTACCGCATCGTCGCGACGGTCGACGGCAAGACCGCGGCGGTCGAGGTGCGGGTGCCGCAGTCTTCGCGGACGCGGATGAGCGAAACCGACCTGGAACACTCGCTCGGCCAGCCGCTGCCCGAGACACTCGCCTCGGCGCAAGACGCGGTGAAGAAGGCCGCCGAGGATTGGCGTTCCGCGGAAGAGGAACTCGAAAAAGCACAGCGCGATTTCGATGACGCGTGGCTGTCCGAAAAGGACAATGTGCGCACGACGACCGACGGCGCGCGCGGGCTGCACCTCCCGGTCGACGGCGATCCGGTGCAGCACCTGCGGCAGGCGGTGCAGACAGCGCAGAACGACGCTCGCGAGGCGGGCCAAGCACTGCGTGCGGGCAACGACGAGATCACCCGGCTCAACGAACTCGACGAGCAGCTTCTTTCGCTCGCTCTCGGCGAGGAACCGGGTTCGGTCGAGCAAAGCGACCTGGTCGCGAGGGCCTGGGACACGCAACGGCAGGTCCAGCAGATCCGGAACGAGCAGGCCCAGCTGGTCCAGCAGCGGCAGGCGGCGCAGGACCGTGCCGCGGAAATCCTGGCCGTACTGGACGAGTACCGCAACAATCACACCGACCACACCGCGCGGCAGGACGACGCGAACAACCGGATCCAGCAAGCCCGGGAGAAGGCCGACGAGGCTCTCCGGAAATGGTGGCAGGCCAAGTCCGAAGCGGACAACCAGATCGCCGCGCACGCCTGGCCGCGTCCGCCGGAGAACACCCCGGAACAGCACCGCGAAGGCACAGTCGACGCGAACGACACGGTGTCCGGCTGGGACGCTGACACCGACCGCCCATACAGCTTCGACCCGGCCGAAATCCAGGTCCGTCAGATCACCGACAGCTCGGGCCGCGTTCGCGCGGTCTCGTTCCTCCCGGCGAACGAGCACACTGAAAGCGTCGAGCGGGACTGGGTCGCCCACAACTCCGGTACGGTCAGCACGCTTCCGGAAGGCGCCACACCGGAGAAGTTCGACCCGCTTTTGAAGCAGGCCAGCACTGCCGGGGCCCAGCCGGAGCTGTCCGGACGCCGGTTCGGCGAGTGGGCCGACAAGACCGCGGCCCCGTGGGACGACGACTCCCTCTTCGTGTTCGCCCACGGACGCGAGCAATCGGTCAAGGTGACCCTGCTCGGCGGCCAGACCGTGCGGGTCGACGGCGATACGTTCGCCCGGATCGTGGCCCAAGCCGCTCCCCTGGCCCAATCCCGTTCGGTCACGCTCATCGCGTGCAGCACCGGCCGGACCGACGGCCCGGGCGGCCTGGCCCACGACTTCCAGCGCGCACTCCGCGGACTTGGCGGACCGTCCACAGTGCACGCGCCGACCACACCCGCGTTGTTCGGCCGTGATTCGGCGACGCTCGGCCAGGCCGTCGGTGCGACGCGCGGCTTTACCGCGGTCACCGACGGCGGCCATTTCCGCACCTTCGGCGATCCTTCCGCGCAGTCCACAACGGACTCCGGACCGCGTGGGGAGGAACCCCGCTACTCTTCGCCTTCAGAGCTGGTCTCCGATCTTCAGCGGACCGCGGTCAACGGACCGCCGCCCGCGCCGTTGCTGGGACCGGACCTGTTCGGCCTGTATCGCGCGCCCGAGCCGCCGGAATTCCTGCGCGGCCACGATTTCCGCCACCTCACCGCCGGGCAGGGCATCAGCTTCCTGGACCTGCTCGACCTCGCCAAGGGCTACCAGCTCAGCCGGGAACACCTCGATCCCGCCAACCTGGAAGACAACCGCGTTTGGACGCTGGAGAAGGAGCGGCCCGACGACAAGCTGGCCGCATGGGCGCCGGGCGACGTCGAACCGCTCGCCAAGACGACGTCGACGCCCTTGCTGATGCACGCGATCTGGCTGGGCGGCCCGCTCAAGGACACCGGCACCATGCACGCCTTCCGCCGGAACTTCGGCGACGCCGCGGACCGGCTCGGCGACGGCATCGTCCCCGTGCTGTGGACGGACGTGCCGCGCTGGCAGACGGAACTGGCGTTGACCACCGCCGCGCCGGAGGAGGGCCCGGATCCGCTGCACGACGTCCGGGACCTGCTGCGCTGGGCGGCGGAACACCGCGTCCAGCTGATCAATGTGGACGAGGTGTTCACCAGCGAGCATCCGATGCGGGCACAGGAGTTCTATCTGTCCGAACTGGCCAAACAGACCGGTCCCGGTTTCGCGGCGGCGAGCGACATCCTGCGGCTGGAGCTGATGCACCGGTTCGGCGGCCTCTACACCGACGGCGACAATGTCGTGCACGGACTGGACGACGTCGTCCGCGCCGCCGAGTCCGACGCCGGTTACGCGGTGCACCGGGTCGGCGGGAACATCGCGAACTCGGCGTTCACCATGGCGAAAGGACATCCGTTCGCCGCGTCCTATTTGGACCAGTTGCGCGAAAACTACGGGCAGACCCAAGCGAATCTGATGCCGCGCGAGGTCGATTCGCTCGGCCAGGGGTTCTTCGCCACGCCGATGGGCCGGGTGCACCGGCAGTCGGTGATGTACCGCACCGGCCCGGTCGCGATGACCGAAACGGCCCGGCGGATCGGCCTGAACTCCGCGCTCGAACTGCCGGGCATGACGCAGATCCGGATGAACAGCGACCACAGCTGGCTCCTGCCGCCGCAAGGCGATCCGGCTCCGCTGGCGGACCGGTTCGAGACCCGGGAGCTGACCCAGCGCGTGATCCAGACGCTGGTGCGCGGCCTGCACAACCGGGACGGCGACCTGCATCTGACCGCGGTCGAGCCCGCCGTGCGGCGGCACGCCGACCCGGACCTGGTGTGGCAGGCGGCGTTGTCGTACATCGCGGCGGATCCCGAGCTGTCCGCCCTCGTCCGCACAGTGACCGACCGCAGCAGCTACACCGGCGAGGTGCACGACGTTCCGCTGCCGCCGGCTGCCCGCGCGTTGCTGACCATCGACGACAGCCATGTGCACTACCACCTCGGCGAGGTCCAGCGGGCCGCCACTCTGCGTGCGGCCGACGCCGTTCTGGTGGCAGATTCGCCCGCCCCGCTGGAAAACTTGATCTCCGCGCTCCGTGCGACGAATGACCCGCTTCCGCCGATCGTGGTCACCGGAACGGGACCGGACGGCCGCGCGCACGCCACCGCCGCGGCCCGCGAACTGGCCGGGAATCTCGCCGACGCCTTGGGCGCCGACGTGCTGGACCGCGTCCCGGTGAAGATCCGCGTGTCCGAAGGGGACGGTCAGGTCAGGATCACTTTCCGCCCGCCAACCGGAGCCGCTGTCGAGATGTCGACAGGTACGCCGACACCGCGCGTGTTCCGCGGCTTGGACGACGGCCCGGCACCCGCGACGCCTCGGCCGTGGACGCACAACGGCCGTACCGTAGGGGTGCACTACTCGCCGCCCGATGTATCCGTCCCCAATGGACAGTCGGTCCTGACCACCGACCCGGCAGCGACCCGCGCCTTCACCGAGCAGTTGCGCACCGAGGGCAGCGACCGTCCCGTCGACGCGGCCCCCGTCCGGCTGTCCGCTGCCGATCACCCGACAGCGGACTTCCTTCTCAGCGACGGCACCGCGGAAACGGATCTGCTGCTGGAAGAGCTCGTGCGTACCGCTACGCACCGCTGGTGGTTCCGCCCGACGCCGCCGGTCGGCCCGATCGCGTTGAGCGACCGGGACGGCACCGCCAAGCTGCTCGGCTGGGTCCTCGCGGAACTCGGCCGCGGCGAATCGGCCGCTTCGCTCGCCGAGGACGTCGCGCGGCACGAACGACCGGACTTGATCTGGACCGCGGCCCGCGAACTCGCCGCGCTGTCCCCGCTCCACGACGACCTGGCCGAGCAACACGCTGTCCTGCACCTGCACGGTGTGACCGACACCTTGCTCGGCAAACCGGACGCCTCCGCGGTGCTCTCCGACCTGGCCAAGTCCACTCGCGACGGCGCGGACGTCGCCCGGATCGCCGAGGCCGTGGAGGTCCTCGACCGGCACGACGCCTTGGCTCCCATCCTGAACGCCCCGGGCGGCCGTTCCCTGCTGTTGGAAGAAATCTCGCGGCTCGGCGACCGCCCGAATCCCGACGGGTACGCCCGCGACCTGGCCGCTGCCCTCCACGAACTGGCCGCGCGAAACCTGCCCGCGGACACGTTCCGCACCGCATTGCGCACCGCCCTCGACGGCCCGGGCACGCGACCGGCCCCGCATCGGCTGAGCGTGGTCGGCCTGGGCTGGCTGGACCGGTGGCACACGGCCGCGGCCATCCGCCGATACCAGGCGGAGGAACGCGCGGCATCCGCCCGCCAAGCCGCTGAACTGGCCGAACTGACGGAAGGAAGTCCCCGTCATGCGTGACCGGCCGGTAGATTCACCGGACGCGAAGGAGGTACCGGCGATGTCCGAGGACCAGTGGGTGCTGCTGGTCGACCCGGCGTGGCAACCGGCGTCGACGACCGGCGGCACCGAGGCCCCGAGCCCTCCGCCGCAGGCCGTGGTGGGCGGCTGGCTCGCACGCGAGGACGGGTCCGTCAGCCGCTTCGAGCCCAACCCGGCCTACGAGCCAGCGGCGGAAAACTCCCCGACCGACCCGCTGGACGCCGTGCTCCGCCTGACCGCCCGCGGCGAGGCCGACTTCGACCAACTGGCCGCCGTCTTCCGCGAATCGGCGTTCGCGGTGGCCGTGGACACCGACGAGTCTCCGCTCGTCGCGCCGTCGCCGGACAACATCCCGTGCCTGCTCGTCACGACGGCCCCGGCGCACCGCCGCCGAGTCCGCGCGGCCGGTTGGCGTCCGGCGGCTCCGGTCGACCTGCTCCGCCTGCTGAACGACTATGACGGCGTCGACTTGCTCCTCAACCCCGGATCGCCCGGATGCCTCCGGCTGCTGGCGGACAGCGTCCGGGAGATCACGACCTGACCGGGGCTAGCGGTCCCAGCCCGTCGAGCACGCCGCACGAGCGGGAAAACCCTTGGGCCACAACCACGCTGGCTCACAACGGCACCGACCGCACCGCCGGCGCCCCAGGTTGAGCGTCGACCGACAGCCAGTCGTTGCGAGTCGCGTGCAGCGCCAGCTGAAACCGGTTCGCCGCTCCCGTGCGGGCCATCAGGTTTTCCAGGTACCGGAACATCGTCCGCCTGCTCACGCCGAGTACCCGGGCGACCTGGTCGTCGGTGAGCCCGGCGGCGAGCAGGGCGAGCAGCCGTCGTTCGCTGGGCCGGATTTCGGGGCCGGAGGTGTCGTCGGCGAGGCCGAGCGGGAGCGCGACCTGCCAGCACATCTCGAACAGCCCGGCCAGCGCGTCGAACAGGCCGCACGAGCGGATCAGCAGCACGGTGCGGTCCGCGCCGGACAGGGCCGCGCAGTCGTCGACGATCAGCAGTTTCACCGGGACCTCGGGCAGCACCCGGGCCTCCTCCCCGCTTTTGCCGCAGGGCAGGATGTTTTCCGCGACGTACTCGGGGCGTTCCAGCGCGAGCCTGCCGTAGACGGCGCGATAGCGGACGCCCCGGGCGAGGTTCTCCAGTTCGATCTCGTTGGCGTCCGCGTCGGCGTAGTACGGCGGCGAGTCCAGTCCGCGGACCTCCGTGCGCGCCGCTCGCTCCAATTGCCGCACCCGTTCGGCGGCAGCGGTTCCGCTGACCACCTCGATCATCGAATCGGCGTCGTAGCGGGCCGAGTGTCTTCGGTAGTGCTCGTACAGGCGCGTCATCGCCGCGCGGGCTCCGGCCAGTTCGGCTTCCCGTTGCCTGGTCAGGACTTCCAGCACCGGGTCCGGGCGCAGCGCGGACATCGGCGAACCGGGCCCGTCGACCGGGCCGGCCAGTCCGATCCCGGCCAGCACCGACAGCGCGCGGCGCACCTCGCCGGGGTCGCGGCCGGTCTCCCGCGCCAGCCGGTCCGGCGGAACGGGGCCCGACGAAAGTAGGTCGAGGTAGATTTCTGCTTCGTCCGCTTTGAGCCCGAGCGTCACGAGATGGCCGATTGCTTCGGGAACCATTCGGAGGCACCTCCACCGGGCTGGCCGACACCATTGCGCCACTGGCACCAGCGCGTCACCGCCAGGGCTGAACGAACTGTAGACAACGGGGCACCGAATGGCCCGACGCCGTTCGCAGCAATTTCCCTGGGAGGGATAGTGTCCCGTTCAGCCCGAAGAATCCTTGCCATGGCCGGTTTCGCGGCCTTGGCCTTGACCGCCCCGGCCGTGCCCGCCGTGGCCGCGCCCGCCGCGGTGCATCCGACCGCCCGCGTCTGCGCCGAGAAGGCGAAGCCCGGCATGGCCACGTGTTTCGCCGAACGCCAGACCGACACCATGCGCGCGCTGCTCTCCCCGGGCGCGCTGCCCAGCGGGTTCGGCCCTTCGGACCTGCGCTCCGCCTACAACCTCACCGCCGCGGGCAGTTCCTCGGCCACCGTGGCCATCGTCGACTCCAACGACGACCCGAACGCTGAATCGGACCTCGCGAGCTACCGCTCCACCTACGGGCTCCCGCCCTGCACCACCGCGAACGGCTGTTTCAAGAAAGTCAACGAAAACGGGCAAACCAGTCCGCTCCCGGCCGCCGATTCCGGCTGGGCGGGCGAAATCTCGCTCGACGTGGACATGGTTTCGGCGATCTGCCCGAATTGCCACATCCTTCTCGTCGAAGCGAATCAGCCGAGCATGGCCGATCTCGGCACCGGGGTGAACACCGCCGTGTCGATGGGCGCGAAGTACGTTTCCAACAGCTACGGCGGCGCCGAAGACGGCACCGAACCCTCCTCTGACTCCAGCTATTTCCACCATCCCGGCGTGGCGATCACCGCGAGCACCGGCGACAACGGCTACGGCATCAGCTATCCGGCCTCGTCGCAGTACGTGACCGCGGTCGGCGGCACCTCGCTGACCCGCAACAGCAGCGCGCGCGGCTGGGGCGAAACCGCGTGGAGCGGCGCGGGCAGCGGCTGCTCGGGCTACGTGGCCAAGCCCGCGTTCCAGAACGTGACCACCGGTTGCGCCAACCGCGCGACCGCCGACGTCTCGGCCGTGGCCGACCCGCAGACCGGCGTCGCGGTGTACCAGACCTACGGCGGCAGCGGCTGGGCCGTCTACGGCGGCGCCAGCGCGTCCTCCCCGATCATCGCGTCCGTCTACGCCCTCGCCGGCACGCCCGGCGCGTCCGACACCCCCGCCGCCTACCCGTACTCGCACACCGGCAACCTCAACGACGTGACCTCCGGCAGCAACGGCAGCTGCTCGTCCTCGGTGCAGTGCAACGCCGGCCCCGGCTGGGACGGCCCGACCGGTCTCGGCACTCCCAACGGCACCGCGGCGTTCACCGCGGGCGCTCCCACCGGCGGCGTCACGGCGAACAACCCGGGCAGCCAGAACGGCGTCGTCGGCACCGCGGCGAGCCTGCAGCTCTCCGCGTCCGGCGGCAGCGGCGGCTACACCTGGACCGCCACCGGCCTGCCCGCCGGGCTGTCGATCAGCTCCGGCGGCCTGATCTCCGGCACGCCGACCACCGCGGGCACGTACTCGGTGACCGCGACCGCCAAGGACTCGTCCGGCGCCACCGGCTCCACCACGTTCAGCTGGACGATCGCCCCGACCGGCGGCGGTACCTGCTCCGGCCAGAAACTGGGCAACCCCGGCTTCGAGAACGGCACCAGCCCGTGGACCGCGTCCGCCGGGGTGATCAGCACGTCGTCCAGCGGCGAAGCCCCGCACAGCGGCAGCTACCTCGCCTACCTCGACGGCTACGGCAGCACGCACACCGACACGGTCTCGCAGTCGGTGAGCATCCCCGCCGGCTGCCACGCCTCGCTGAGCTACTACCTGCACGTCGACACCGCCGAGACGACCACCTCGACGGCCTACGACAAGCTCACCGTCAAGGCTGGTTCGACCACGCTCGCCACGTACTCGAACCTGGACCAGGCGACCGGATACCAGCTGCACACCGTTGACATGTCGGCGTACGCCGGCCAGACGGTGACGCTGACCTTCACCGGCACCGAAGACTCGAGCCTGCAGACGTCCTTCTGCCTCGACGACACGGCGCTGACTCTGAGCTGAAACCGAGTTCCGCGGAAAGGCCGTCCCGTGCGCGGGGCGGCCTTTCCTGTCCTTGTTCGGCCCAAGGCGGGTACGAACGGGCAAGCCGAAGGTCTCAAGGCAACCGGGCGCCTCGATGCGCGTCAGTGCGTACGACGAGATCGGACGTGACGGAGGCAGGATGCCTTACTCGGTTTACCTGGTGGTGCCAGCGGTGGTCGGCGGCTTGCTGGTGGCCGGCGCGATGTTCTTGCTGACTCGCGGCCGGCTGAGCGGACGGAACGCGAAACTGGCCGCCGCGACCGCCGGGCTGGCCTGGGCGCTGGGGTGGTACTTCACGGCGTTGATGGTGCTGTTCGGCGTAGCCGTCGCGGCTGCGGGCTACGGCTTCGCGCGCCTCTTCATCCGCGCAGAGCAGGCCATGGTGGCGGCTTTCGGTGCGTACGTCGTGTTCATGGGCGGTGCTGGTTACGTGCTCTACGTCGGTCTCAACGGCATGGGCTGAGCCCCGAGCTCCGACGAACGAATCCCGCGGCCGTCGACACCGCGGACGAAAGTCCCTCCGCGAAAGCGGCGACCGCTTCCCGCCGGGATCGCCCAGGGGCTCAGCGCCCGGCCTCGCCGAGGTCGATCCGCGGGCGAGTGCGCACGGTGCCGAACAGGAGGGCCTGTCCGGTGGCCGCCATGTGCTCGGAGATCACCTGCTGGGTCTTGACCGGGTCGCCGGATTCGATCGCGGTGACGATCTCCAGATGCCGTCCGGCGCTCATGTTCGACAGTGCCCGTTCGAGGCCGCGGTACATGATGCACATCCGGATCGCGCCTTCGAGCAGTTTCCAGGACCGCACCAGCGCGTCGTTGTCGGTGAGTTCGACGAGCAGTTCGTGGAACGCGAGGTCGGCCTCGATCTGCGCCTCCAGCGACACCCGTTCGGCGCGGGCCATGGCGTCGACGGCTTTGCGCAGCTTGGCGCAATGCTCCTCGCGGTAGTAGCTCGAGGCCAGCGTCTCGCCCGCGAGCGCCTCCAGCGCGGCGCGGACGGTGAAGGTGTTGATGATGTCCTTCTCGTTGATCGAGCGGACCGTGACGCGGCCCCGCTCGCCGTAGGAGACCAGGCCTTCCTGCTGCAGTTCGCGCAGTGCCTCGCGCAGGGTGCCCCGGCTGATCCCGAGCTGCTCCGACACCTGGACCTCGCCGAGGTGGCTGCCGGGCGGGAACTGGCCGGTGGTGATCGCCTCGCGCAGCGTGTCGACCGCCATCTGGCGCAGGTTGCGGCCGGGTTGGCTGGCCGAAGCCGGACGGCTCACCACGCGTCTCCTCCCTGACTCGACGTCAGCACCGTTCGTAGTCGTTGAGCAACTGTACCTTCGCCGCGCTCGGCGACCGGTCGTCGAAGACGTACCCGAGCCATTCCCGCACGAGCCTGCGGGCGAGTTCGAGGCCGACGACGCGCTGGCCCAGCGCGAGAACCTGGCAGTTGTTGGACAGCACTGAGCGTTCCGCGGAGAACGAATCGTGCGCGGTGGCCGCGCGGACCCCGGGCACCTTGTTCGCCGAAAGCGCCATCCCGATCCCGGTGCCGCACACCAGCACCGCGCGGTCGACCGTGCCCGCCCGGATCGCCTCCCCCGCGGCGAGCCCGATCTCCGGGTACGGCCGGTGCTCGTCCTCGGCGCCGCGGTGCACGCCGAGGTCGAGCACCTCCGACACCCGCGGGTCCGCGCGCAGGTCGCGGGCGAGCTGTTCCTTGTAGTCCAGGCCGGCGTCGTCGCAGCCGACCGCGATCCGGTAGGTCATCGGGTCCCTTCTCCACTGTCTTCCGAGCTTTCCGAGAGGGCGCGCACGATCAGCGCCAGGGAGACCGCGCCGGCGTCCGGAGTGCCGACGCTGCGTTCGGCCAGCGGGCGCGCCCGGCCCTTCTTCGGGGTCAGCGCGGCGGTATCGCGCGCGGCTGCTTCCGCGACCGCGGCCGCCTCCGCCCACGACTTCCCCGCCGTCAGCGCGGCGCGGAACGGTTCGAGCGCATCGACCATCGTCTTGTCCCCCGGTTCGGCACCGCCGAGCGTCGCGACGCGGTCGGCGAACGCGTCGACGACAACCCGGACATCGACGACACCCGATTCCGCGCCGATGACTTCTCCCGCCGCGCGCAGCCCCGCACCCCAGAGAACGCCCGACGTGCCGCCGGCTCGAGCCGCCCACTCGTCACCGGCGGCCGCGAGGCAATCGCCCGCGCCGGCGCCGTGGCGCCAGGCGGACTCAGCGCCCGCGACAGCCGCGTCGATGCCGCGGACCATGCCGCGGCCATGGTCGCCGTCCCCCGCGACGGCGTCGATGGCGCCCAGCTCGTTTTCGGCTTCGTGCAAGGCTTTCCGCACCGTGCGCAGGCCGTCCAGCACCGCTTCGGCGAGCTTTCGGGACGCTGGCGCGGCGGCGTAGCTCGGCGCGGCGAGTTCTGCTGCGGCGTCGTGCACCGGAGCGGCTGCTGGCTCGGGCCGGGGTTCGCCGCGGCGGAAGGCGGGAGTGGCGGCGGGCGCGCTCCACCAGCGTTCCAATTCCTCGTCGAGCCAGGTCACGGTCAGCGAAACGCCTGCCATGTCGAGACTGGTCACCAATTCGCCGACTTCCGGGAGCACCGGCGTGTGCCCGGATTCCCGCAGCCGCGCGGCGATCCGCGTCCACAGCACGAACAGTTCCTCGTGCTTGACCGATCCAAGACCGTTGAGCACCACCGCGACGCGCTCTCCCGCGCCGTCCGGCTTCTCGGCGAGGAGCCGGCTGACGAAGTCCTCAGCCAGTTCGGCGGCGGACGGGAGCGGGAGGTCGCGCAGACCGGGTTCGCCGTGGATGCCGAGGCCGAGACCCATCTGTCCGTCCGGGACGGTGAACAAGGGGGCGCCGGCACCGGGGAACGTGCAGCCGGAGAACGCGGTCCCGATCGTGCGGGTCGCCGCGTTGGCTTTGCGCCCGGCGCGGACGACCTCGTCGAGATCCAGGCCCTCTTCGGCAGCCGCGCCGAGGATTTTGAAGACCACGAAGTCGCCGGCGATCCCGCGCCGCTGCCCCGCTTGTTCCGGCGGTGCGCTGGCGATGTCGTCGGTGACCACCACGTGGTCCGCGCGGATCCCGCGCGCCCGCAGCGATTCCGCGGCGAGACCGAAATTGAGCACGTCGCCGGCGTAGTTGCCGTAGCTGAACACCACTCCGGCGCCGGAATCCGCCGCGGCCGCCACCGCGCAGGCGTCCTGCGCGGAAGGCGAGGTGAAGAGGTTCCCGCTCACCGCGCCGTCGGCGAAGCCCGGCCCGATCACCCCGTAGAACGCCGGATAGTGCCCGGAGCCGCCGCCCGGAAGCACCGCGACTTTCGGCCGGGCCGGCCGGTCCGCGCGCACCGCGCCGCCGGGCACCCGGCGCACCGCGTCCGCGTGCAGCTCGCAGAACCCGGCGAGCGCGTCCTCGGCGAACGCCGCCGGATCGTCGTACAGATAGGTCATCGCGTGTGCTCCGTCCTCATCGGACTTGTCAGTGGAGGTACGAGCCGCCGTTGATGTCGATCGTGGTGCCCTGCAGGTATCCGGCGTCGTCGGAGGCGAGCCAGGCGATCACGCCGGCGACGTCGTCCACAGTGGCCTGCCGGCCGAGCGGGACGCTGCTGGTGATCGCGGCTTCCAGCTCGGCGGTGGTCGATCCGGCCCGGATGTCGGTCTCCACCGCGCCGGGCGCGACCGCGTTCACCGTCACCCCGGCGTCGCCCAGTTCTCGCGCCAGCGACTTGGTGAAGCCGAGGATCGCGGCCTTCGCGGTGCTGTACGGCGTGCGGCCGAACACGCCGCCGCCCTGCTGCGCCGACACCGAGGACATGGTCACGATCCGCCCCCAGCCCGCCTCGATCAGGTCGGGCAGGAACGCTTTCGTCACGAGGTACGTGCCGGTCGCGTTGACCGCCAGCACCTTGTTCCACAGGTCGAGCGTCGTCTCCAGGAACGGCACCGGCGAGGTGATGCCCGCGATGTTGACCACCGCGCCCACTCCGGGGAGCCGGCCCGCCTCGACCTCGGCCCGCACGGCCGAGTAGGCGGCGAGCACAGAGGCTTCGTCGGCGACGTCGACGCCGTGCGAGAAGGCGGTCGCGCCGGTCGCCGCGAGGTCGTCGGCCACCTCCTTGGCGGCGGGCTCGTCGAGGTCGAGCACGACGACCGCCCAGCCGTCCCGGGCGAAGCGGGCGGCGGTGGCCCGGCCGATTCCGCGGGGCGCGCCGGCTCCGGTGATCACGGCGGTGCGACGGATTCCGGTCATGTCGTTGTCTCCTTGGGGAATCAGAGGGTGGCGAGGTAAGCGGCGGCCTTCACCGCGGCGGCGGGACGTTCTTCGTCGGCGACGTCCCGCGTTTCGAGTTCGAGCGAGCTGTGGCCGCGATAGCCGGTGGCGCGCAGCGCGGCGAACGTCGCGGCGAAATCCACGTCGCCGTTGCCGATGCTGAGGTTGATCTGCCCGGGCGTCGCGTCGCGCAGGTGGACGTGCGCGATCCGGCCGGCGAACCGGTGCGCGAACGCGGCCGGGTCGCCTCCGGACGCGACGACATGGCTGGTGTCGAGGACCAGCCCGACCGCCGGGTCGAGCCGGGCGACCAGCTGCCGGGCGAGGTCGACGGTGTGGCAGAGCCGGTACAGATGCGGCGCTTCGCACCACAGCTCCAGTCCGCGGTCCGCGGCCAGCGCGGCCGCCCGGCCCAGCTGATCGGCGACGAGGTCCAGATCGGCCTCCAGGCTCGTCACGGGCTCGTGCGACAGCGCGCCGCACGGCAGCACGAGCGCCCGCGCGCCGCATTCGGCGGTCAGATCGAGCAGCCGCCGCAGGTGGGCCGCGCGGGCTTCCTCCTCCGCCGGGACGAGCGGACGGTTCAGGTCGCCGATGTCGCCGTTGACCGAGCGCACGGCCAGCCCGGACGCGCGCACCTGCCCGGCGACCGAGCGCACCGCCGCGTCGGTGAGGTCGTAGGGCACGTGGTCGCAGACCCCGGGCAGCGCGCCGAGGTCGATCTCGGCGAAGCCGCAGTCCGCGACGACCGCGAGCGCGGCGGGCAGAGGCAGGTGCCGGAAGCTGATCGTGGAGCAGCCCGGCACGGGGAGGCATTCCATGGTCGGCAATGTTAACAGAGAAGTGTCAACAGGCAAGGCGATCGCGATTGATCAGGTATTACAAGGGATTTTCTCCGACATTCACTGTTGACAGAGCAGACACCAGAGCGCACGATACGCTCCATTGTTGACAGCCAGGCAGCTCGATTACCGTCGAGGCGGCCGCTGGAAGAGAGAGGCGATCGACATGCGCAGCGAAGCGCTCACCATGCGGGGACCGGTGCACGGCACCGCGGACGCCCGCCGGGTGGCCTGGGGCTCCACTGCCGGGGCCGTGATCGAGAGCTACGACTTCATCGGATTCGGCACCGCCGCGGCGCTCTACCTCGGCCACGCCTTCTTCCCCGGCGCGTCGCCGGTCGCCGGCACGCTGTCGGCCTTCGCGACCCTCGGCGTCGGATTCATCGCCCGGCCGCTCGGCGGGGTCGTCGGCGGGCACCTCGGCGACCGGATCGGCCGCAAGCCGGTGCTGGTGGCGTCGCTGATCGTGATGGGACTCGCGACCTTCGCCATCGGCCTGCTGCCGACCTACGCGACGGCGGGCGTGCTCGCGCCGATCCTGCTGGTGACCGTCCGGATCGTCCAGGGCCTCGCGTACGGCGCCGAGTGGAGCGGCGCGATCCTGATGACCTACGAGCACGCGCCCTGGCTGCGCAAGGGTGCGTTCACCGGCATCGTGCAGTCCGGGTTTCCGATCGGGCTGCTGCTGGCGAACCTGGTGTTCCTCGTGTCGGTGAACCTGCCCGGCGACTGGGCGTGGCGGGTGCCGTTCCTGGCCAGTCTGGTGCTGGTGATCGTCGGCCTGATCATGCGGGCGAAGGTGCCGGAATCGCCGGTCTTCCAGGACGTGCGCGACAGCGGCGACCTCGTGAAGGCCCCGATCGCGGCCGTGCTGCGCGACGACTGGCGCACCGTGGCGCGCGGCATCGGGCTGCGGATCGCGGAAACGGCGGGCTACGCGGTTTCGATCACCTACCTGGTCTCCTACCTGAAGTCGGAAAAGCTCGCCAGCAGCGGGGAAACGATCCTGGCCCTGTGCATCGCCTCGGCGATCGGCATCGCCGCGACCGTCGGCTGGGGCGCTCTCACCGACCGGATCGGCCGCCGCACGGTGTACGTCGGGGTGACGCTGTTCGCCGCCCTGTGGGCGATCCCGATGTTCCTGCTCGTCAACACCGGCACGCTGGTCGCGGTCGTGTGCACCGTGGTGGTCTCCTACGGCGTCTGCCAGAACGCGCTCGCCGGCTCGCAGGGCGCGTGGTTCCCGGAACTGTTCCAGGCGGGCACCCGTTCTTCCGGCGCCTCGCTCGCCTACCAGATCTCGGCGATGATCTCCGGCCTCACCCCGTTCGTCACGACGTTGCTGTTCCTCGGCATGGGCTGGCTCGGGCCGGCGCTGCTGTTCCTCGCCTTCTCGCTGCTCGGACTCGTCTCGGCGCTGCTGACCCGGGAAACCTGGGGCCGCGCGGAACGCGAGGCGGCCCGCGCGGCCGCCTCGAATTCCGAACCGGCTGCCCAGCACGCCGCCTGAACCCCCGCCGCCGAAAGGAAAACACCGTGAGTCTTGACCTGATGACGCCGCCGGCGTTCCGGCAACGGCTGGAGGCGTGCGCGGAATCGGCGTACCGCATCCGGATGGGCGTCCTCGACGAGGGCGAGGCGCAGGGCGAAGGCTACGTCGGGCAGGCGCTCGGCGCGGCCGACCTCCTCGCCGTGCTCTACCGGGACGTCCTGCGTTTCGACCCGGCGGATCCGGAGTGGCCGGACCGCGACCGGTTCCTCTTGTCCGTCGGCCACTACGCCCTGCTGCTTTACTCCGCGCTCGCCGAAGCCGGGGTGATCCCCCGCGAAGAACTGGCGACCTACGCCGCGGACGGCTCCCGCCTGCCGATGTCGGCGATGTCCACCTACACCCCCGGCGCCGAGATCTCCGGCGGCTCGCTGGGCCACGGCCTGGGGCTCGCCGTCGGGATGTGCCTCGGACTGCGTGCGCAAGGCCGGACCGGGCAACGGGTCTTCACGCTCTTCAGCGACGGCGAGCTCAACGAAGGATCGACGTGGGAGGCCGCGATGAGCGCGGCGCGGTGGCAACTCGGCAATCTCGTCGCCTTCGTCGACATGAACGGACTGCAAGCGGACGGACCGACCCGCGACGTGCTCGCCCTCGACCGGCAAGAAGACCGCTGGCGCGCTTTCGGCTGGCAGGTGCGGCGGGTCGACGGCAACGATCTCGAAGCGCTCCTCCGCGCGGTCGACGAGGCGACCGGCCGTGCGTCGGCTGTCGGGCAGCCGCACCTCGTCATCTGCGACACCGTGGTCGGCAAAGGCGTTCCGCTGCTCGAAGGACGGGAAAAACTCCATTTCATGAAGATCGCCGCCGACGAATGGCCCGTGTGCAAACAGCAGCTGACCGCCGGACACGAAAAGAGGACCAGCCGATGACCGCCGTCCAGCCGCGGCGTTCGGCCGCGATGATCGCGTCGATCGCCGATCCCGGCGTGCGCACTACGCGGGCGCCGTTCGGCGACGCGCTCGTCAAGGCGGCCGAAGCGGACCAGCGGATCGTCGGACTCGCCGCGGATCTGGCCAAATACACCGACATGCACGTGTTCGCCCGCGCGTTCCCGGACCGGTTCTTCCAGATGGGCATGGCCGAGCAGGTGATGATGGCCGCCGCCGCGGGGATGGCGGAAGTCGGCCAGATCCCGTTCGCCGCCACGTATTCGGTGTTCGCCACCCGGCGCGCCTACGACTTCCTGTGCCTCGACATGGCCGAACCGGGGCTCAACGTCAACATCGTCGCCGCGCTGCCCGGGCTCACCACCGGCTACGGCCCGAGCCACCAGGCGACCGAGGACGTCGCGATCCTGCGCGGAATGCCCGGACTGACCATTGTGGACCCGTGCGACGCCGTGGACATCGAGCAGGCCGTGCCCCAGCTCGCCGCGGCCCCCGGCCCGAGCTACACCCGGCTGCTGCGCGGCGCGGTGCCGCGGATCCTCGACGACTACGACTACTCCTTCGAACTCGGCAAAGCGAAACTGGTCCGCCCCGGCGACGACGCCGTGTTCGTCTCCTCCGGCCTGATGACCATGCGCGGTCTCCTCGCCGCCGAACGACTGGCCGAACAGGGAATCGACGTGGCAGTCGTGCACTGCGCGACGCTCAAACCGTTCGACGAGGACACAGTGCTCGCCCACGTCGCCGACGATCGTCCCGTCTTCACCCTCGAAAACCACAGCGTGATCGGCGGCCTTTTCGAAACCGTGGCCGCCGCGCTCGCCCGGCGCGGCGGTTCCGGCAAGAAGATCGTGCCGATCGCCCTGCCGGACGAATTCCTGGCCGCCGGAGCACTCCCGACGCTGCACGACCGCTACGGCCTGTCGGCGAACCGCGTGGCCGACCGGGTCCGGGAAGAACTGTCCGCGACGCCGGGCTGACGCACGGGAGCCGCTCTTGCCCCGATGCGGGCAAGAGCGGCCGGGGCCCGAATCCTCCGGCACCACAGCCTCGGCACTCGGCAAGCACCGAACGTGATCGAGCCGCTACAGCGGCGCAGCGGAACGCGCAGCGACCGTGCTGAGGAAGCGGGCCAGCACGCATCTGCCGCATACCACCGGATTCGAGGTCACCCAGCCGCGGACCGGTCGTCACGCACTGTTCGCACCCCCGAGAACCGGACCAGCAGCCACTGCCTGCACAGCCAAAGATCGCGGTCCGCACTCGCATAGCCCGGGCACGCCTGGGTATCCCCCCGATCAACCGCAGTTTCCCGGTGACGGTCAGGAGGCCTCCATGCTCGCGCTGCTCGGTCTGCTTCTGGTGATCTGGCTGGTGTGCATCGTGCTCGGGGTGGTGATCAAGGGCCTGTTCTGGCTCATCATCGTGGGCGCGGTGCTGTTCCTGGCGACCGCCGCGGTCGGGTTCGTGAAACGGGAGGCGCTCGGCCGGGGCCGCTAGCCGGCACCCACCCGGTTGAAACCCGCGCCGGGAGAGACGATCGCAACACCCGTCGCGGCTCTCCCCGGCTTAGGCTGAGTCCATGGCCGACACGACACCCCCGACTCCGCAGGAAGCGTTCGACCTGCTGATGGCAGGCAACCACCGCTTCGTCACCAGCGCACCGGAACACCCCAACCAGGACGCCGCCCGGCGCGCCGCGATCGCGCCGGACCAGAGCCCGTTCGCGGTCCTGTTCGGCTGCTCCGACTCCCGCCTCGCCGCGGAAATCATCTTCGACCGCGGTCTCGGCGACCTGTTCGTCGTGCGCACCGCGGGCCAGGTGATCGGCGGGGAGGTCGTCGGCAGCATCGAGTACGGCGTCGACCTGCTGAACTGCCCGCTCGTCGTCGTGCTCGGCCACGACTCCTGCGGGGCCGTCGGCGCGGCCCGCGCGGCGCTCGAAGACGGGCTCGCGCCCGTGGGCTACGTCCGCGACGTCGTCGAGAAGGTCACGCCCAGCGTCCTCGCCGCGCGGGCCGCGGGGCGGGTCGAACCGGACGAGATCCTCGCCGAACACGTCAAGCACACCGTCGACCTGCTGCTGGACCGCTCCCGCGTGCTCGCCGACCGCGTCGCGGACGGCCGGGCCGCCGTCGTCGGCCTCCGCTACCGGCTGGCCGACGGCAGCGCCGAAGTCGTGACCGCGCACGGCATCGACGTCCCCACCGCCAACTCGGCGGCCTGATCCGCCCGGCTTTCGCAGAAGTCCGTGAGGGGGACCCGGATTCCCTGAACTGCGCCCCGGGAGTTGGACTGGGAATCCAGTTCCGGCTGTCCGGGGAGTGGTTCGTTGCATCCACGCAGTTCGTTGTCTGAGTGGCAGCGGGCGTCCGCTGTTGCGTTGTTCGAGGACGGGTATGGCGCGAAGGCCGTGGCGTCCCGGTTGGGGGTGTCGGCGGGTGCCGTGCGACGCTTGCGTGATCGTTGGAGGCTGCGGAGCGCGGGAGCGCTGATGAACAAGCCAGGCAGGCGGTCGTTCGGGTTCGAGTTCAAGCTGGAGGTCGTGCGCCGGTATGTCGGCGGCGAGGCGACCGCGGCCGAGCTGGCGCGCGAGCACGGCCTGTCCTCGCCCAAACTCGTGGAGAACTGGGCGCGGGCGTATCGGCGCGAGGGCGAGGACGCGTTGCGGCCCAAGCCGAAAGGCCGTCCGCCCGGTGTCGCGGACTCGCCGGGTCCCGGCGAGCTGGAGCGGTTGCGGGCGGAGAACCTGCGGCTGTCGGCGGAGAACGCCTACCTAAAAAAATTGCGGGCCTTGAGGGAGCAGGGGCGAGGGTGAAAACCCAGGCCGTCGCCGCCCTCAAGGCCGACTATCCGCTGCCGGTGCTGCTGGCGGTCGCGGGCCTGGCCCGGTCGACGTTCTTCTACCACCAGGCCCGCCTGGACCGGCCCGACCCGCACGCCGGGCTCAAGGCCGCGATCGCCGAGGCGTTCGAGGCCGCCCGCGGCCGCTACGGGCACCGGCGGATCCACGCGGTCCTGGCCCGCGACGGCTGGCGGGTGGCGAAGAAAACCGTGCGCACGCTGATGAACGCCCTCGGCCTGGCCTGCCAGGTCCGGCGGCCGCGCCGGTGCCGGTCCTGGCCCGGGCGGCCCGGCACGACCGCGCCGAACCTGCTCAACCGCCAGTTCAACGCCGACGCCCCGGACACCACATGGGTCACCGACGTGACCGAGTTCCGCATCCGCGACCGCAAGCTCTACCTCTCGCCCGTGATCGACCTGTTCGACCGGTCCGTGGTCGCCTACGCCTGCGGCCCGTCCCCGACGCTGGAGCTGACGAACTCCTCGCTGCGCGCCGCGATCGCGACCCTGCCCGCCGGAGCCCGCCCGCTGGTGCACTCCGACCAGGGCTTCCAATACCAGCACGCCTCCTGGCGCACCCTGCTCGCCGACGCCGGCCTGACCCAGTCGATGTCCCGCCGCGCCACCTGCCTGGACAACGCCGTCGCCGAGAACTTCTTCGGCCACCTCAAAGAAGAACTCTTCCACCACAACACGTTCGACACCGTCGACACGTTCACCACGGCACTGCACGACTACATCGACTGGTACAACACCACCCGCATCTCCACCACCCTCGGCGACCTCAGCCCAGCCGAATACCGAGCCCAGACCCTCGCCGCCTAACCTCTACATAACCAGTCCAACTTCCGGGGCCCAGTTCATTCCCTCGGGGTTCCCCTCACGGACCTCCACCGCGCCGGGGAAACCCCAGCAGGGCCCGCGGACACTCCGTTTCCGCCGAGGCCGAAGCTACGCGGGCGTCCAGTTCCGGCCGGTCTCGATCAGCAGTTTCCGCATCGCCGATCCGGCGGGGGAAAGCCGTTCCCCGCGCCGGTGGGCGAGCACGATCCGGCGGCTCGGCGGGCGCGGCGAGATGGCGGCGAGGACCCGGATGTCGTTGCGCAGGCTGTAAAGCGACAGCCGGGGCACCAGCGCGATGCCCATGCCGACCGCGACCATCGCCTGTGCTTCCTGGTAGCTGCGCGCTTCGAAGCTGACGATCGGGTCGAAGCCCGCCGCCTCGCAGGCCGCGTTGAGCAGCGCCAGGACGTTGGGCGAGGTGCGGATGATCCACGGCTCGTGCCGGAGCTCTTCCATCCGGACCGACGACCGCTCGGCCAGAGGGTGGCTGGACGGCACTAGCAGCACGTTCGGATCGCGGAAGATCAGTTCGCTCGTCAGGCTTTTCCCGGGCTCGTCGGCGGGCCGCTCGCGGTCCCAGGTGATGGCCAGTTCGATCTCGCGCGATTCGAGGAGATGTTCGAGGCCGGAGAGCTGGGCGCTGTGGACGCGCAGGTCCACGCCGGGATGATGCTCGCGGAACGCGGAGATCGCCGTCGGCAGGAACGATTCGGTCACCGTCGGGACCGTGCCGAGCCGCAGCGTCCCGGTGTTGAGCCCGGCGAGGTCGCGCAGTTCCTCGTGGGCCGCTGACACGATCCGCTCGATCTTCTCCGCGTGGCGCACCACGGCGCGGCCGGCCTCGGTGAGCGTCACGCCCCGCGGCCGGCGCTCGATCAGCGGTTGCCCCGCCTCGTCCTCCAGCTGCCCGATCTGCTGGGAAACCGCGGAAACCGTGTAGCTGAGGCTCTCCGCCGCCGCGGTCAGCGAGCCCGCGCGGGAAACCTCGACCAGCACGAGCATCCGCCGGATGTCCATCCTCATCCCGACAGCCTACAGCTCAGCTTAAGCCACCTTGAGCAACTTTAGCTGGTTTGAACCGACGCGGTGTCGCACGCTTGCTCGGGAAGCCAGCAACCAAAGGAGTTCGAGGTGGATCCCACAGCGGGCACAGTCGACTTGCCGGGCGCGTGGATGCGGGGCGGCACCAGCAAATGCTGGATCTTCGCCGCGGACGCGGTGGCGGCCTTGCCGCTCGATCTCGACGTCGTGCTGGCGAACGCTTTCGGCTCGGGCGATCTCCGGCAGATCGACGGGGTCGGCGGAGCGACGTCGACCACGTCGAAGGCCGCGGTCGTCTCCCGTTCGACGAGTCCGGGCGCCGACGTCGACTACCTCTTCGGCCAGGTGGGGATCGCCGAACGGGGCGTCGAATGGGGCAGCAACTGCGGGAACTGCGCCACCGCCGTCGGCCTTTACGCGGTGCAGGAAGGACTTGTCGCGGTCGAGGGCGACGTGACGACCGTGCGGCTGCGCAATCTCAACACCGGCGCCATCCTGCAGACCGCGGTCGCCACCCCGGGCGGCCGTGCGCCGCGGACCGGCGAGGCCCTCGTGCCGGGCGTCGAATCGGGCGGCGTGGACGTGGAACTCGCGTTCCGCGGGCCGTTCGATCTCGACCGTTCGTTCCCGACTCGCCGCCCCAGTCAGATCGTCAGCGCGGGCGGAACGACCGCCGAGGCGAGCCTTGTCGCCGCCGGAGCGCCCGCGATCCTGATCGACGCACCCAGCGTGGCGATGACCGCCACCGAGAACGCCGACGAGATCGCCGAGCGGCTGCCCATGCTGACCGCCTTCCGTGCGGAAGGCGCGGTCCGGCACGGGTTGGTGCCGCCCGGCGGACCGGTGCCTCATGCGGTGCCGAAGACCGGCGTGGTCGGCCCCGCGGCGGACTACCGGACTGCCAGCGGGAAGCTGGTCCGGGCGCAGGATTACGACATCGCGGTGCGCATGCTCTCCATGCACGCCGCGCACCCCGCGATCGGGCTGACCTCGGCCGTGGCGGTGGCGGTCGCGGCCGCGAGGCGCGGGAGCGTCGTGCACGCACGCGTCGGGGACGACCGCCAGTCGTTGCGGATCGGGACCCTCGCCGGCGTGGTCGAGGTCGCGTGGAACCGCTCCTCCCCTCGGGAGGTCGAAGCGGTTTCGTTGCGCCGAGCGGCCCGAAGGCTCGCGACGGCCGTCGTGCACATCCCGATCTCGGACCGTCCGCGCCCGGCGCGGCGCCAACCCGACGTTCATCCCCCTGCCACTGCCGAACTCGCGGTGTCACTCTGAAAGGCGCGCCCGCGGCCGCCTGCCCGTTCGATCCCGCCACCGGGACGCCACGTCTATCAAGGAGGATAGAAGTGCTCACGCCCTTCACGACGGCCGCCCGCCTGGACCGTCTCCCGATCACCAGAGCCCACAAATTCGCCCTGGCCACGCTGGCCTTCGTGTTCCTGTTCGAGTTCGGCGACCTCAACACCTTCGCCTACGTCGCGCCGGCGCTGGTCAAGCACCTCGGCTTCTCCGTCGGGGACATCGCGGTCGTCACCTCGGCGGCGTTCCTGGGCATGGCGGTCGGCGCGGCGTTCGGCGGGCGGGTCTCGGACCTCATCGGCCGCAAACGGGCCCTGCTCTGTTCGACCTCGTTGTTCTCGCTGTTCTCCTTGGTCAACGCGGCCGGGGTCAACGTGCCGACCTTCGTCGTCTTCCGCTTTCTGACCGGAGTCGGCCTGTCGGCGATGGTCGTTGCCGCGACCACCTACATCTCCGAGGTCATGCCCGCCGCGCGACGCGGCCGGATGCAGTCGGCCGTGATGGCCGTCGGTCTCGCCGGCATCCCGTTCATGTCGTTCTCGGCGCGCGGCATCGTCCCGCTGGGATCCGGTGCCTGGCGGCTGGTCTTCGTTCTCGGCTCGGCCGCGTTGCTGGCCATTCCCGCGCTCGCGGCGCTGCCCGAAAGCCCCCGCTGGCTCGTCCACAAGGGCCGGCAGCCCGCGGCCGAGGCCGTCCTCGAGAAGCTGGAGCAGCGGGCCGGGCCGCTGCCTCCGCTCGCCGAAGTCCCGGCCGGGCCGAGTACTCCGGCGAGCCCCGGCGGCTACCGGCAGCTGTTCAAGAGCCCGTACGGCCGCACCACCTTGTTCCTCGCGGTCGTCTGGATTTTCCAGACCCTCGGCTTCTACGGTTTCGTCGCCTGGGTGCCCACTCTCCTGACGCAGCACGGCTTCAGCGTGGCCAAATCGCTCGGGTTCTCCGCCCTCACCACGATCGGCGCGGTCCCCGGCGCACTGCTCGCCTGGCCGGTGACCGACCGGCTCGGACGCAAGCTTCCGCTCGTGATCGCGGCCCTGGCCACCGCGGCGAGCGGGCTGGCCTACGGCCTGACCTTCAACCCGGTGGCGATCGTTGTCTTCGGATTCTGCGTCAATCTCCTGATCCAGACCTTCGCCACGCTTCTCTACGCCTACAGCCCCGAGCTTTTCCCCACCGGACTGCGCAACGCCGGCCACGGGCTGGTGTACGGAACCGGGCGCCTGGCGAACATCTTCGGCCCGATGCTCGTCGCGTCCATCTTCGCCGGGCTCGGGTACCAGGCGGTGTTCGTGTACATCGCGGCCTGCTGGCTGATCGTCGCGCTGGCGATCGCGATCTTCGGGCCGCACACCGGAAAACGCCCATTGGAAACACTGTCCGCGCGGACCGGAGCCCCCAGCGAACCCGCCTCGGCAGTGCCGGAAAACCCGGTGCGCGCCACCGATAACGCCGAAGGGACCCTTCGTTGAACCCGTCTGCCGAAACCGCGAACCCGGGAAAAGCCGCTGACGTCATCGTCGTCGGCGGCGGCAACGCGGCTTTCACCGCCGCGCACGCCGCCGCGGTGCGAGGCCGCCGGGTGCTGGTTCTCGAGAAAGCTCCGCGCGAGCAGTTCGGCGGAAACAGCTACTACACGGCGGGAGCCACCCGGATCGCCCACCGCGGCCTCGAGGATCTCCTCGACTTCATCGAGCCGGACGAGCGGCATTCCACCACCCGCGTGCCCCCGTATTCGCCGGACGACTACGCCCGGGACCTCGCGAAGGTCACGAACGGCCGCAACGACCCCGGACTCACCGAGGCGCTGGTCAACGAGGCCGCGTCCGGGCTGCGCTGGCTGCACTCGCTCGGCTTGAAGTACCGGCTGATGTACGAGCGGCAAGCCTACGAGCGTGCCGATGGCACCTACTTGTTCTGGGGCGGTCTGCACGTCGGAAACGTCGGCGGCGGGGCAGGACTCATGCACGACCATGTCCGGGTCGCGGACCGGCTCGGCACGGAAGTCCGCTACGGACAGGACGTCTTCGACCTGCTGACCGAAAACGGTGCCGTCACCGGAGTGAAAGTCCGGCAGGGCGACGGTGTTGTCCACGAACTGCGCTCGGATTCGGTCGTCCTCGCCGCGGGCGGCTTCGAGGCGAACCGGGAGCTGCGGCGGGCACATCTCGGCCCGGGCTGGGAAAACGCCAAGGTCCGGGGAACGCCCTTCAATACCGGCCAGATGATCACCGCCGCGCTCTCGCTCGGAGCGGCCAAGGGCGGGGACTGGCAGTCGTGTCACTCGACCCAGTGGGACGCCTTCACACCCGGCAACGAATCGAATCGCGAGCTGACCAACCGGCTCACGCGGCAGAGCTATCCGCTCGGCATCATCGTCAACCGCGACGGAGAACGGTTCCTGGACGAAGGCGCGGACTTCCGGAACTACACCTATGCCAAGTACGGCAAGGAAATCCTCGAACAACCCGGCTCCGTCGCGTATCAGATCTTCGACGCCTGCCTCCGCCCGATGCTGCGCTCCGAGGAATACGACATGCCGGGCGTCTCCGTCGCGAGCGCCGGCAGCGTCGAAGAACTGGCCGAACGGATCGGCGTCAATCCCGAACGACTCGCCAAGACCGTCAACGACTACAACCGCTCGATCGACGTCTCGATCCCGTTCGACCCCAACGTCAAAGACGGCCGCCGAGCCGACACGAGGCCGCCGAAAAGCAACTGGGCGACGCCGCTCACCACCGGTCCCTTCTACGCGTACGCGGTGACCTGCGGCATCACTTTCACCTTCGGCGGCCTGAGCTGCGACCCGCACGGCCGGGTCCTCGACGACCGCGGCCGCGCCCTGCCCGGGCTCTACGCCTGCGGCGAGATGCTCGGCGGCCTCTTCTCCGGCAACTACCCCGGCGGCTCAGGCCTGGCGGCCGGGGTCGTCTTCGGCCGCCGCGCGGGCTCGCTGGCCTGACGCCCGCGGCACCAGCTCGGAGAAGTCCGCGACCAGGCGTCGCGGCAAGTCGGACGTGGTCGGCGGAGACTGGTCGGCTACCGTTCCGGACCCGCTTCCCGGACGGCGTGTTCCAGCAGGGCGAGCGCCCGTTCGATGTCCTTGCGGTCGGCTTCGCCCAGGCTGGCGAGGAGCGCTTCTTCCCGGGCGAGGTGTCCTTCGAGAACCCGGTCGATGAGCTTGCGGCCAGCGGCGGTCAGTTCGGCGTAGCTGACCCGGCGGTCGGCCCGGTGGTCGCGGCGGCGGATCAGCCCGTCGCGTTCCAGCGCGTCCAGCCGCCCGGTGAGAGCGCCGGAGGTGACGAGCGCGGAGGCCGCCAGCTCCGACGGCGTCTTCCGGTAGGGGCGTCCGGCGCGGCGCAGGTTGCACAGGATGTCGAACTCGCCCGGGGTCAGGCCGTACGGGGCGAGGTACCCGCGGAGGCCGCCCGCGGCGAGGTCGGCGATCCGGCGGACCCGGCCGAAGACCGCGATCGGCGAGGCGTCCAGGTCCGGGCGCTGGCGCGCCCAGTCCGCCACCACCTGGTCGACCGGGTCCATCGTCATCGGCTCCTTGTCCCGCGGCATGCGGACGGAGCCTAGCCGGTGGCCTACGTCCTAACGAGACTGCGCCGCGGGCTGATCGGCCGCAGCGGGTTTCCCCGCCGGGGCGCGACCGCGGAGCAGCACGACGGCACCGAGCAGCGTGAGCAGCTGCGTAGCGGCCAGAAGCGCGTACCCGGCGGCGAACCCGTGGTCTCCGCCCGCCGCGATCGCCACGCCCATCAGCGTGGGAAGCAGCGCGGACACCAGATTGCCGACCCCGTTGATCACGCCGTAGGCGCTGCCCACGGAGCCCGCCGGCGCGTATTGCTGCACCAGTGTCGGAATCGCCGGGCCCTGCAGGCCCCAGAACGCGTTGGCGAGGATCAGGGTCGCCGCCGCGAGCCAGCGCGAATCGGCGAACGTCACGGTCGTCGCGCACAGCGCGGTGCCGATGCTGCCGATCACCAGCACGAGCGGCACCCGGCGGCCGGGCATCCGGTCGATGAGGTATCCGCCGAGGAAACCCGAACCGAGGCTGACCACGAACGGCAGCGCCGACAGCGCGCTCATCTGCGCCAGCGAGAAATGCCGTGCCTGCAGCAAATACGACGGGAGCCAGGAGGTGCTGCCCCACAGATAGCCGAGCGTGGCCACCTCGATCAGCAGGATCCAGCCGAGCTTGGGCGTGCGCAACGCTCCGGCGAACCGCCGCAGCGCCGGTTCCCGGACCGCTGTCCGGCGCCGCGAGGCTCGGACGAACAGGGCGACCAGCGGCAGGCCGACGACGAGGTTGAGCGCCGCGAGCAGGAGGAACGAGCCGTGCCAGCCGAAGTGCACGAGGGCGAAGGTGATCACCGGGATGCCCAGCGCCGTGCCCAGCGAAACGCCCATCGAACTGACCGCGTTGGGCTTGCCCCATGCGCCTTCGGCGAAATTGTCCTTGACGTACATGGTCTTCAGCGAGAACAGCGGTCCCTCGCTGGCCCCGAGCAGGAACCGCAGCGTCAGCAGCACCAGCGCGCTCCCGGCGTACGGGGACACGAGGGTGAACAGCGCCCAGCACGCCAGGCTGACGATCAATCCGCGCCGGACCCCGAAAACCGCCTCGTACCACGGCGTGATCAGCATGGCCGCGATTCCGTAACCAGCCAGGAACAACGTCATCAACGCACCCTGCGCGGCCCGGTTGCCCGCGATCCCGAAGTGATGCGCGAACGCGGGATCGGTGATCAGCACGGACACGTTGACCCGGTCGATGTAGGAAATCGCCACGACCGCCAGCAGCGCCAGCACGCCCAGCCACGCGGTCAACGGCGCACGCTCTTCTCTCGGCACGGTCACAGCGGTTCCTTTCCGGGCCGGACCATTCGCGAGGCGGGCCCGGACCGCGCGGTCCCGCCGCGCCGCCAGACCAGCCGCCTCGGCCGGCGGGGTCGCCGGAAGTATCTTTGTCCTAAGATGCTTGTGTCAAGCTATCTCGGCAGAGTTCTTTCGGCGGCGGGTTCTGGCGGAAGGTGAGGGCAAGGCGCGGGCCGCAGAGGCAGCACGTGGTCCCGGGTTCGCAGGGGCGGCCTGCCTCGGGATCGCAGGATGGCAGCTGGCCCCCGCCCGCAGGACGACAGCCACCCCTGGTTCACAAGGCGGCAACTGGTCACGGATTCGCAGCGGCGGCCGGTCTCGGGATCGCGGGCGGCAACTGGCCCCGCTCGCACGACGGTAGCTGCTCCCCGGCCCGCAACACGGCAGCTGCTCCCCGGCCCGCAAGACCGCAGCTGGCCCCAGCCCGCACGGCAGCTGGTCCCGCATTCGCTCGCCGCCGCCTTCCCCGCCTGGCTCTAGGCGGGATTCCGAGAGTCCTCCGGCACGTCGACGAGCCCGAAGGCTGCTGCTCGACGCACTCCCCCGAGGCCGAAAACGGGGAAGGGCCGAGCCCGCAGGCCCAGCCCTTCCCCTCCGATCACCGGCAGACCGGTGCCCTTAGCCGCCGAACAGTCAGCCCCACACCGGTTCGCTCGCCGGGGCGAGCAGGTCGCTGACGTCGCCGGACAGGTCCTCTCCCGGCATGCCGCGCCGGAACAACCGGCCGGGTGCGCCGCCGCTCGTGGAGACGCCTGCCAGTTCCGCCCAGTCTCCGCGCACGCGCAGCCACGTGCCCTCGCGCAGGCCGAGCACCGGAATGTCGTTGCACTCGTGGAATTCCGCTAGCCGCTTCTCCCGAGTCTCGCCCATGTGCGTGCTGCCCGGGTCGGGGTCGACGTAGTGCGGGTTGAGCTGGAACGGCACCAGGCCCAGCGAGGTCAGGCTCGGCGGCTCCACGATCGGCATGTCGTTGGTGGTGCGCACCGTCGGGCCGGCGATATTGGTGCCCGCGCTGGCCCCGAGGTAAGGCATCCCCTCGGAAACCCTGTCCCGCAACGGTTCCAGCAGCCGCTGGCGGTACAGTTCGGCCAGCAGGCGGAAGGTGTTGCCGCCGCCGGTGTAGACCGCCGGGGCCGAGCGCACCGCGGCGACCGGGTCGTCGGCGGTGTGCAGCCCGCGCACCCGCATCCCGAGCGGCGCGAGCGCGGCCGCGATGCGCTCGGTGTAGCCGTCGTGGTCGGCCAGCGCGAACGGCACGAACACCAGCTCGGTGCGCCCGTCCAGCACCTCGGCCATCGCGTCCAGCGCGTGTTCCAGCGCGCCGCGGCCGTGGTTGGTCGAATTGGACAGCAACAGCAAGTCAGTCACACGATTCTCCTTGGTCCGCCCGCCATTGTTCAGCACGTCCGCAGCAGCCGGTCCAGGACCCGGACGGAGAACCGCAAGGACTCCAGCGGCACCCGTTCGTCCACGCCGTGGAACAGCCGGTTGTAGGGCAGTTCCGGCGGGACGCGCAGCGCTTTGAACCCGAAACCGCGGATGCCGAGCGCGGACAGCGCCTTGTTGTCGGTGCCGCCGGCGTTGCAGTACGGGGCGGGGTGGCCCTCCGGATCCTCGGCGGCGATGGCCGCGCACATCGCGTCCACCAGCGGGCCGTCGAAACCGCTTTCCATCGCGATGTCCCGGTGGATGAATTCGCGGCGCACCGACGGGAGCAGCAGCTTGTCGATCGTGTCCAGCAGTTCCTGTTCGTACCCCGGCAGGAACCGGCCGTCGACCGCGGCGGTGGCCCGGCCGGGAATGACGTTGACCTGGTACCCGCCGGAGATCATGGTGGGGTTCGCCGAATTGCGCAGGATCACCTCCACCAGCTCCCGCACCCGGCCCATCCGCGCCAGGCTTCCGTCCACATCGGACGGATCGAACGGGACGCCGAGCAGGTCCGCCGCGCGTTCCAGCAGCGCCCGCACCGGGGCGATCAGCCGGACCGGGAAGCGGTGCCGCCCGATCCGGGCGAGCGATTCGGCCAGATCGGTGACCGCGTTCTCGTCGTTCGGCGAGGACCCGTGCCCGGCGCGGCCGGTGGCGACCAGCCGCAGCCACGCCTGCCCGCGCTGCGCGCACTCGATCGGATACAGCCTGCTGCCGTTGCCGAGGTCGAACGACACCCCGCCGCCCTCGGTGATCGCCTCGCCCACGCCGTCGAACAGATCGCGGCGGTTCTCGGCCAGCCAGTGCGAGCCGAACTTCCCGCCGCCCTCCTCGTCGGCGAGGAAGCCGAACACTATGTCCCGCGGCGGTTTTTCGCCGGCGCGGCCGAACTGCCGCGCCAGCGCGAGGATCGCCGCGTCGAAGTCCTTCATGTCGATCGCGCCGCGGCCCCACAGCATGCCGTCGGCGATCTCCCCGGAGAACGGCGGGACGCTCCACTCGTCCGCGTCCGCGGGCACCACGTCCAGATGCCCGTGCAGCAGCAGCGCGGGCCGCGAAGAGTCCGCTCCGGACACCCGGGCGAACACGC
Organism: Amycolatopsis echigonensis; assembly: GCF_002846615.1. Taxonomy (NCBI): domain Bacteria; kingdom Bacillati; phylum Actinomycetota; class Actinomycetes; order Pseudonocardiales; family Pseudonocardiaceae; genus Amycolatopsis; species Amycolatopsis echigonensis. Next base: position 8,346,542 of record NZ_PJMY01000003.1, read on the forward strand.
TGGCCCGGCCGGGCGCGCTCTCCACCAGCGTCGGCTCCAGCCCGGCGTCGGAGAGTTTCTCCGCGACGTACTCGGCGGCGGGCCGCTCAGCGGCGCCCGGGTTGGACGTGTCGATCCGGATCAGGTCGCGGCAGAGGTCGACGACCTCGTCCTGTGCGCTGGTCACCGGCCCACCTCCTCCAGGTCCACCGAGCCCACTGGCCGGATCAGCCCGGCCAGGCCCAGGACCGTGTAGAGGATCGCGGCGGTCAGCAGCGAGTTCAGCGCCGGAATGCCCCAGTGCACGAACTTGCCGACGCAGAACGCCGCTGCCCACACCGCGAGCGTGGCGGGCACCCACACCGGCATGGTGGCCGGGACCCGGCCGTCCGCCCGGGTTTCCCGCAGCGGCGTGGAAAGGCGGCGCACCAGGAAGTATTCGGCCACGATGATGCCGCCCACCGGCGGGATCGCGACCCCGAGCACCGACAGGAACGCAGTGAAATGCTGAAGGAAGCCGATCGCGGACAGCACCGTCCCGGCGAACCCGATCACCAGGGTGACGACACCGCGGTGCAACGGGCGGCCGAACACGGTCCGCACGAAGTTCACCACGCCCAGCGAAGAGCCGTAAAGGTTCCAGTCGTTGATCTTCGCGGTCGCCAGCACCACCACGATCAACCCGACGAAGCCCGAAGTGGACAGCACGATGTGCGTGACGTCGGAACTGCCGACCAGGTGCCCGAGCAGCACGCCGGTCATGCCGACGATGTATTCCGACAGGACGATCGACGCCGAACTCTGCAGCAGGACGTGCCAGCCCTTGCGGTTGAACCGGGTCATGTCCGGGGCGACCACGGCCCCGGTCATGTAGCCGCCGGCGATGATCGTCGCCGCGGCGGGGATGGTGATCGCCGTCGCGGTCGGCGCCGCCGACATCAGCGCGCCCACCGAGTGGTCGGACAGGGTCGAGATGACGCTCCAGGCCACGAGTCCGAAGAACAGCGGCACGGCGATCTTCGCCAGCCACATCATGTACTTGAAGCCGTAGATCACCAGCAGCGTCAAGACGACGCCGGACACCGCGCACCACAGCCACGGCGGCCCGCCGACGAGGGCGTGCATGCTCTTGCCGAAGATGCCGTTCTGCACGCCGAACCAGCCCACCAGGCTGATCGCGATCACCAGGCTCACCAGCGCGGAGCCGTTGCGGCCGAAGCCGGTGAACCGGGTCAGCATCGTCATGGTGAGGCCCTCCCGCTGGCCGGCAAGGCCGATCAGGAAGATCACCGCCTCCAGGATCACCGCGCCGAGGGTGAACGCCCAGAACGCGTCGGAGAACCGCATCCCGACGCCGAGCGTCGCGCCGAGCACGAACTGCGACAGCGACCCGGACTGCGCGAGCCACTGCAGCAGCATCGACCCGAACCCGTAGCGGGCCTCCTGGGGGACGCGGCGCAGCGAGTAGTCGTCGTTGCCGATCCGCTTCTTGGTCTGCTTCGCGGTTTTCGTCGCGGTGTTCATCCGGCCACCTCCGTGCCCAGCGTCTGCAGGTGCGCCATCGAGCCGTAGCGGGCTCGCAGGTTGGCGAACTCCGCCTCGTCGTGGAAGTGCAGCGCGCCCGCGCCGAACTGCTTGGCGACCTCGACCGCGTAGCGCGCGGCGGCCGCGATGTCCGTCTCGTGACTGGCGCCGGTCGCGCAGCCCGCGACGGTCGCCGCCGAGGTGATCGCCAGTCCCACGACCGGCGCGTCCGTCGCGGTCGACGGCTGCAGGATCGAGTTCAGGTGGTAGACGCCGTTGCCGTAGGGCGTGATGTCCTGCGTGGTGATCGGGTAGGTCACCAGCGGCGCGCCGGTCACCGCCTCCAGCAGTTCGCCCAGCCCCTCGGAGACCCGCAGGATGTAGCCGCTGCGCACGGTCGGGGACAGCGCGAGCCCGCGGTGGTTGATCACCCGGTTGCCCTTGGTGGTGTCGATCGACAGCACGGCGGCCATCTCGCCGGACAGCTCGTACCTGTTCATCGTGGCGATGTCGACCGGCGAGTTCATGAACGGCACCGGATCGTGCGGCAGGGTCGGCGCGTCCGGGCAGATGTGCGTCCCGATCAGCACGTCGCCGGCCAGCACGTCCCCGCGAGCGCGCATGGACAGCAGCTTGGCGGCAGCGGCGAGCGCCGCGGCGGCGCCGTCCCCGTCGGACACGAACCCGGTCACCTCCGGCCGGGCGCCGACCCCGCCGAGCCGGCCCACCACGCCGAGCGTGGGCGCGTCGCCGCCCGCGGTGCGGCCGCGGCTGCCGGGCACTCGCACCCGGACGAAGTCGGTCTTCCCGGCCGGGCCGGGCACCGTCGTGATCTCCGCGCCGCTGCCGTCCGCGCCGGCGACGGCGTCGAGGTAGCCGACGACCTCCTTCCCGGTCACCGCCGGGTCGTCGAGGATTTCGAGCAGTTCCAGGACGTGTTTGAGCATGTGGTTCCTCTGGAGAAGTCAAAGCAGGCGGGGATTGGTCCGACCAGATTCCGTCCGAGCCCGCCCGCTTTACAAACATTTCCCGTTATTCGCACAATGGCGGGATGCCGGACCCCGACGACCGCACCACCCCGCCCGGCCTGCCGCAGACCGCGGACCGCGCGCTGCAGGTGCTGCTCGCGTTCGACCGCGCCCGCCCGGAATGGGGAGTCACCGCGGTGGCCCGCGAGTTCGGGCTGCACACGTCGATCGCCCAGCGGCTCCTGGCCGTGCTGGCCCACCGCGGTTTCCTGGTCCGCGACGACAGCACCCGCAAGTACCGGATCGGCCCGGCCGCGCTGCACCTGGGCCGGATGTGGGACCGGGCCGGCGCGCTGGACCTGCTGGTGGCCCCGGTCCTGACCGACCTGGCCGCCCAGACCGGGCACGCCGCCCTGCTGTCCCTGCCCGACGGCGCGCACACCCGGTGCGTGCTGGCCGCGGAAGGCGCGGACGGACGGCTGCGCGGCTACTCGCTGGTCGGCGAGCTGTACCCGGCGCACGCGGGCGCGACCAGCAAGGCGTACTTCGCGTTCCTGTCCGAAGAGGAGCGAGACCGGCTGTTCGCCGACCGCCCGATGGCCCGGTTCACGCCGGACACGGTCACCGACCTCGCCGTCCTGCGCGAGCAACTGGCCGAGGTCGCCGTGCGCGGCTGGGCGTTCACCACCGGCGAGTACGACACCGGTGTGGCAACTCTCGCGGTGCCGGTCTTCTTGCGCGGCGAACCGTACGGAAGCCTGTCGGTCGGCTGGTCCGCGGCCCGCTTCGACCACGACCCGGAGCAATGGGTGGACCTGTTGCGCCGGGGCGCGGACTTGATCGAACTGCGGCTTTCGCGGCCGGTTCCGCGCCGGTGACACGGCTTTGCCTGCTCGTCTCTGGCTGCCGCCGCTCTCGCATCAGTCCGGCAACCTATTCCGAAGAAAGGGTTGACCCGCCGTCTGTTATCGCTAACATTGCGATGCTCATACCCGCGGACTTCAGCGAGGAGGTGCGGGAATGCCCGCCGACGGGTCTTCAGCCAAACGCCAGCCGGGGCTTGCCGAAGTGGCGGCGATGGCAGGCGTTTCGCACATGACCGTCTCCCGCGTCGTGAACGACACCGGGCCCGTTCGCGCGGAAACGCGGGCGCGGGTGCTGGCCGCGGTGGAACAACTGGGGTACCGGCCCAATTCGGCGGCCAGGACGTTGGCGACCGGGAGGTCGAGCATTCTCGGCGTCGTCGCGCTGGAGTCCAATTTGTACGGTCCGGCGAGCACGCTGTACGGCATCGAGCACGCCGCCCGCGAAGAGGGCTACGGCGTCACGATCTCCAGCGTCAGCCGCCCGCGGAGGTCGACGTTCGCCGAGGCAGTGGACAATCTGCGGCGGCAGGCGGTCGGCGGGATAGTGGTCATCGCGCCGCACGTCGCGGCCGGCGAGGCGTTGCGGCAGGTGCCCGAAGACATCCCGATGGTCGCGGTCGGCGGCGGCGAATCGGCTCCGGTGCCGGTGATTTCGGTCGACCAGTACGACGGGGCCCGGCGGGTGACCGAGCATCTGCTGTCGCTCGGGCACGAAACCGTGTGGCACGTCGCCGGGCCGGAGGACTGGCTGGAATCGCTGGAGCGGGAACGCGGCTGGCGGGAAGCGCTCGAACGGCGCGGCGCCAGGGTGCCGCCGCCGCTGCGCGGGGACTGGAGTCCTCGTTCCGGCTACGACGCGGGGCGTCGCCTGGTCGCCGAAACCCAGCCGGACGCGGTGTTCGTCGCGAACGACCAGATGGCGCTGGGCGTGCTGCGCGCGTTCGCCGAGGCGGGTCTCTCGGTGCCGGGGCAGGTCCGCGTGGCCGGTTTCGACGACGTTCCCGAGGCCGCCTACTTCAGCCCGCCGCTCACCACCGTCCGGCAGGATTTCATCGAGGTCGGGCGGCGGACCTTCCGGTTGCTCGTCGAACGCATGGAAGGCGGCGACCCCGGCGTCCGCCATCTCGTCGCACCCGATCTGATCGTCCGGGACAGCACCGGACCCCGATAGCGGCGCCGCGACGCCGCTCCCGAGCACGCGAACACTTCGAAATGTTAGCGCTAACAGCCGAGCGGCATCCCGTCGCGCGGCGCGGAATCCGGAAGGAAATCCCTCCAGTGCCAGCAGATCCCCTCGTCGTAGGCCTCGACTTCGGCACGCTGTCCGGGCGCGCGGTCGTGGTCCGGGTGCGCGACGGCGCCGAACTGGGGACCGCCGTGACCGAGTACCGGCACGGGGTCGTCGACGACCGGCTTCCCGCCACGGCCGAGGAGCTGCCGCCGGGCTGGGCGTTGCAGGTTCCGTCGGACTACGTGGACGTCCTGCGCACCGCCGTGCCCGCCGCGCTGGCCGACGCGGGAGCCGATCCGCGGGACGTGATCGGGATCGGCACGGATTTCACCGCCTGCACGATGATCCCGGCCACCGCGGACGGCACTCCCCTGTCCGAACTCCCGGAATTCGCGGGCAATCCGCACGCGTATGTGAAGCTGTGGCGGCATCACGCCGCGCAACCGCAGGCCGATCGCATCAACGCCGCGGCCCGCGAACTCGGGGAGCCGTGGCTGCCGCGGTACGGCGGGCTGATCTCGTCCGAATGGGAGTTCGCCAAAGCCCTGCAGCTGTTCGAGGAAGCCCCCGAGGTCTACCGGGCCATGCGGCACTGGGTCGAGGCGGCGGACTGGATCGTCTGGCAGCTCACCGGGACCTACGTCCGCAACGCCTGCACGGCCGGGTACAAGGGGATCCACCAGGACGGCCGCTACCCCGGCCGGGAGTTCCTCCGCGCGCTCAATCCCGGATTCGAGTCCTTTGTGGACGAGAAACTCGACCATCCGATCGGGCAGCTCGGCTCGCTCGCCGGGAAGCTGAGCACGCAGGCCGCGGCCTGGACCGGGCTGCCCGCCGGGATCGCGGTCGCGGTCGGGAACGTCGACGCGCACGTCACCGCGCCGGCCGCGCAGGCGGTCGAGCCGGGCCAGATGGTCGCGATCATGGGCACGTCGACCTGTCACGTCATGAACGGCGCCGACCTGCGCGAGGTGCCGGGCATGTGCGGAGTCGTCGACGGCGGCATCGTCCCCGGGCTCTGGGGCTACGAAGCGGGCCAGAGCGGTGTCGGCGACATCTTCGGCTGGTTCGTCGAGCACTGCGTCCCAGCGTCCTATTCGGACACTGCGCGGGCGGAAGGGCTGTCCCTGCACGAGGTCCTGACCCGGCTCGCGGAACAGCAGGAGATCGGCGAGCACGGCCTGGTCGCGCTCGACTGGCACAGCGGCAACCGGTCGGTCCTGGTCGACCACGAGCTGTCCGGGGTGATCGCCGGGCAGACCCTGAGCACCCGGCCCGAGCACGTCTACCGGGCCTTGCTGGAGGCCACCGCGTTCGGCACCCGGAAAATCATCGAGACCTTCGAAGCCGCCGGAGTGCCGGTCACCGAGCTGATCGTCGCGGGCGGGCTCACGAAGAACCAGTTGCTGATGCAGATCTACGCCGACGTCACCGGCCTCCCGCTCTCGGTGATCGGCTCGGCGCAAGGGCCCGCGCTGGGCTCGGCCATCCACGCCGCGATCGCCGCGGGCGCCTACCCCGACGTGCGCGCGGCCGCCGCGGCGATGGGCTCGGTCCAGCGGATGGCGTACCAGCCGGTGCTGTCGAACGTATCGGCCTACGACGAGCTGTACGCGGAATACACCGCGCTGCACGACTACTTCGGCCGCGGCGGCAACGACGTGCTGCACCGTCTCGCCGCGCGCCGCCGCGAACTGGCCACTGTCGCGAAAGGACAGAACTGATGACGCTGACCGCACAGGCGCGCGGGACTATCGCGGAGCTGAAGGAATCCGTCGCGCGGCTGCACAGCGAGCTGACGCGCAACGAACTGGTCGTCTGGACCTCGGGCAATGTGTCGGCGCGGGTGCCCGGCGAGGACCTGATGGTGATCAAGCCGTCCGGCGTGTCCTATGACGACCTGACTCCCGACACGATGGTCGTCACCGACCTGCACGGCAAGCTCGTGCACGGCGAACTCGCGCCGTCCTCCGACACCGCCGCGCACGCCTACGTCTACCGGCATCTGCCCGAGGTCGGCGGCGTCGTGCACACGCATTCGACCTACGCCACGGCCTGGGCCGCGCGCGGCGAGCCGATCCCCTGCGTGCTCACGATGATCGCCGACGAGTTCGGCGGCGAGATCCCGGTCGGCCCGTTCGCGCTGATCGGCGACGACTCGATCGGCCGCGGCATCGTGGAAACCCTCCGCGCGACCCGCTCCCCCGCGGTCCTGATGCGCAACCACGGCCCGTTCACCGTCGGTGCCACCGCGCGGGACGCGGTGAAGGCCGCGGTGATGGTCGAGGACGTCGCCCGCACCGTCCACATCGCACACCAGCTCGGCACGCCCGTCCCGCTGTCGGGCTCCGACGTCGACCGGCTGCACGCGCGCTACCAGAACGTCTACGGGCAGCGCTGAAACCATGAGCCAGCAAGGAGAAAAGATGACCTCCGCGACCAAGCCGCAGGTGTGGTTCCTCACCGGCAGCCAGGCGCTCTACGGCGAGGAGACCCTCGAGCAGGTCGCCGGGCAGTCGCTGCGTATCCGGCAGCTGCTGGCCGATTCCGGCGGGCTGCCGTGCGAGCTGGCCGGCAAGCCGGTGCTGACCGAGTCCGCCGGCATCCGGCAGGTGCTGCAGGAGGCCAACGCCGACCCCGCCTGCGTCGGCGTGATCGCGTGGATGCACACCTTCAGCCCGGCGAAGATGTGGATCGGCGGTCTCGACGCGCTGCGCAAACCGTTGCTGCACTTGCACACCCAGCTCGACGCGACGCTGCCGTGGGCCAGTCTCGACATGGACTACATGAACCTCAACCAGGCCGCGCACGGCGACCGCGAGTTCGGGTTCGTCCAGACCCGGCTCGGGATCCCGCGCAAGACCGTCGCCGGCCACGCGGCCGATCCGGCGGTGGTCGCCCGCATCGACGCGTGGGCGCGGGCGGCGATCGGCGCGGCGCATCTGCGGACCTTGAAACTGGCCCGGTTCGGCGACAACATGCGCGACGTCGCGGTCACCGAAGGCGACAAGGTCGAGGCCGAGCTGCGGTTCGGCGTCTCGGTCAACACTTACGGCGTCACCGAACTCGCCGAGCGGGTCGACGCGGCCTCCGAAGCGGACGTCGACGGCCTGGTCGCGCAGTACGCGGACGAGTACGCGCTCGCTCCGGAGCTGGCGCACGACGGGGAACGGCACGAATCGCTGCGGTATGCCGCGCGGATCGAACTCGGCCTGCGGTCCTTCCTCACCGAAGGCGGATTCGGCGCGTTCACCACGAACTTCGAGGATCTCGGCGGACTGCGCCAGCTGCCGGGACTGGCCGTGCAGCGGCTGATGTCCGAAGGCTACGGCTTCGGCGGCGAGGGCGACTGGAAAACCTCCGCGCTGCTGGCCGCGGTGAAGGCGATGGGCCGCGGCTCGGACCGCGGAACGTCGTTCATGGAAGATTACACCTACCATTTCGGACCCGGCGAACCGAAAATCCTCGGTGCGCACATGCTCGAGGTGTGCCCCAGCATCGCCGCGGCCACGCCGTCGTGCGAGATCCACCCGCTCGGCATCGGCGGCCGCGAGGACCCGGTCCGGCTGGTCTTCGACGCCGCGCCCGGCCGGGGCGCGGTGCTGGGCCTGACCGACCTCGGCGACCGGTTCCGCTTGGTGGCCAACGAAATCGACGTCGTCCCGCCCGACGAACCGCTGCCGAACCTGCCGGTGGCGCGCGCCGTGTGGAAGCCCACGCCGTCGCTCACCACGTCCGCCGAAGCGTGGATCACCGCGGGCGGACCGCACCACACCGTGCTCACCCAGGCGGTCGGCACCGAGACCGTGCGGGACTTCGCCCGCATGCTCGACGTCGAACTGCTCCTCATCGACGAGAACACCACCACGGCGGACTTCGCCGACCGCATCCGCTGGAACCAGGCCTACCACCGGCTCGCCCAGGGTTTCTGAGAGAAGGAGAACGAACAATGAGGTTCATTCGAGGAATCCGCACCGCCGCCGCGGCGGCCGGAGTCGCCGTGCTCGGGTTCGGCCTCGCCGCGTGCGGGTCGAGCGCGAAAACCGTCGACCAGCAGGCGGGCGGGTCCGCCGGCGCGCTCGTCGGTGTCACGATGCCGACCAAATCGTCCGAACGCTGGATCCACGACGGCGACAACATCAAGGCCGCGCTGGAAAAGCTCGGCTACAAGGTCGACCTGCAGTACGCCGAGAACGACATCCCCACCCAGGTCAACCAGATCGAGAACCAGCTGACCAAGGGCGCGAAACTGCTGATCGTCGCCTCGATCGACGGCACCGCGCTCACCACCCAGCTGCAGGAGGCCGCCGACCGCAAGGTCCCGGTCATCGCCTACGACCGGCTGATCCGCAACTCCCCCGCCGTCGACTACTACGCCACCTTCGACAACTTCAAGGTCGGCGTCGAACAGGCCAACTCGCTGCTCAAGGGCCTCGGCGACGGACCCGGTCCGTTCAACATCGAACTGTTCGGCGGATCGCCCGACGACAACAACGCGACCTTCTTCTACAACGGCGCCATGTCGGTGCTCAAGCCGCTGATCGCCAGCAAGAAGCTGATCGTGAAGAGCGGCCAGGTCGACTTCGCGCCGACCGCGATCCTGCGCTGGGACCCGGCGACCGCGCAGCGCCGCATGGAAGACCTGCTGACCAAGACCTACACCGGCGGCGCGAAGGTCCAGGGCGTGCTCTCCCCGTATGACGGCCTGTCGATCGGCATCCTGTCCGCGCTCAAGAGCAACGGCTACGGCACCGCCGGACAGCCCTATCCGGTGGTCACCGGACAGGACGCCGAAGTCGCCTCGGTCAAGTCGATCATCGCCGGCGAGCAGTATTCCACCGTCTTCAAGGACACCCGCAAGCTCGCCGACGTCACGGTGAAAATGGCCGACTCCGTCCTCAAGGGACAGAAGCCGGCGGTCAACAACACGACCGACTACAACAACGGCACCAAGATCGTCCCGGCCCAGCTGCTGCAGCCGGTCGTGGTGGACAAGTCCAACTACCAGAAGGAACTGCTCGACTCCGGCTACTACACGGCGGGCCAGCTGAAATGACCGAACTGCTCGGCATGCGCGGGATCACCAAGACCTTTCCCGGCGTCACCGCGCTGTCCGACGTCACGCTCTCGGTGCGGCGCGGGGAGATCCACGCCGTCTGCGGCGAGAACGGCGCCGGGAAATCCACCCTGATGAAAATCCTGTCCGGCGTCTACCCGCACGGCAGCTACGACGGCGAAATCGCCTTCGACGGCCAGGACTGCGCGTTCGGGTCCATCCGGGACAGCGAACGCCGCGGCATCGTGATCATCCACCAGGAACTCGCGCTGTGCTCGCAGCTTTCGATCGCCGAGAACATCTTTCTCGGCAACGAGCGGGCCAAGCGCGGCTGGCTCGACTGGAACCGGACCAACCACGAGGCCGCCGACCTGCTGCGCCGGGTCGGGCTGCGCGAGAACCCGGTCACGCCGGTCAGCGAACTCGGCGTGGGCAAACAGCAGCTGGTCGAAATCGCCAAAGCCCTGTCCAAGCGCGTCAAACTGCTCATCCTCGACGAGCCGACCGCCGCGCTCAACGACGACGATTCGGCCCATCTGCTCGCGCTGCTGCGCGAACTGCGCGACGACGGCGTCACGTGCGTGATCATCTCGCACAAGCTCGGCGAGGTCATCGCGATCGCCGACACCGTCACGATCCTGCGCGACGGCAAGACGATCGAAACGCTCGACGCGGCCGGGCTGAGCGAGGAACGCATCATCACCGGCATGGTCGGGCGCGACCTCGAACACCGGTTCCCGCCGCGGGAACCGGACATCGGCGACGAGGTGCTGCGGATCGAGGACTGGACCGTGCACAGCCCGAGCCAGCCCGGCCGGGTCGTGGTGGACGGGGCGAACCTGACCTTGCGCCGGGGCGAGATCGTCGGGCTCGCCGGGCTGATGGGCGCGGGCCGCACCGAACTCGCGATGAGCGTGTTCGGCCGCTCGTACGGCACGAACATCTCGGGCCGGCTGGTCAAGGACGGCAAGGAGATCACCCTCAAGTCCGTCCGCGACGCCATCCGCAACGGCATCGCCTACGCCACCGAAGACCGGAAACTGTACGGGCTCAACCTGATCGACGACATCCAGCGCAACACCTCCGCGGCCGGGCTGCCGGCGCTCTCGCGCCGCGGCTGGGTGAACGAGCACAGCGAACACGACGTCGCGATCCGGTTCCACCGCGACCTCCGGATCAAGGCCCCGTCGGTGCGCAGCGTCACCGGCAAGCTGTCCGGCGGGAACCAGCAGAAAGTCGTGCTGGCCAAGTGGATTTTCACCGACCCGGACGTGCTCATCCTCGACGAGCCCACCCGCGGCATCGACGTCGGCGCGAAGTACGAGATCTACACGATCGTCAACGAGATGGCCGCGCAGGGGAAGGCGGTCCTCGTCATCTCCTCCGAGCTCCCCGAGCTGCTCGGGCTCTGCGACCGCATCTACACCCTGTCCGCGGGCCGGATCACCGGCGAGGTCGCCCGCGCCGAGGCCACCCAGGAACTGCTCATGCGACACATGACGAAGGAACGGACATGACCACCACGAACCCCGTGCGGCCAGCCGATCCGGCCGCCCCGCCCGCGGGGCGCAGCCCCCGGCGGATTTCGATCAACCTCCGGCAGAGCGGCATCTACGTCGCCTTCGCGCTGATCGTGGTGCTGTTCGAGGCGATCACCGGCGGCGCGCTGCTCGAACCGCAGAACATCTCGAACATCATCGTGCAGAACTCCTACGTGCTGATCCTCGCCATCGGGATGATCCTGGTGATCATCTCCGGGCACATCGACCTCTCCGCGGGCTCGGTCGTGGCGATGACCGGCGCGGTCGCCGCGGTCCTCACGGTCAACCTCGGGCTGCCCTGGCCGCTCGCGGTCGTGCTCACCCTTGTGGTCGGCGCGGTGATCGGCGCCTGGCAGGGATACTGGGTGGCCTACTTCGGCATCCCCGCCTTCATCGTGACACTGGCCGGGATGCTCGCCTTCCGCGCGCTCACCCTGACCGTGCTCGGCAACCAGGGCATCGGCCCGTTCCCGGACGCCATCCGCACCCTGTCCAACGGCTTCACCGGCGGCTACCTCGGCAACATCGGCCTCGGCCCGCTCGGCGGAGCCGACCTCTTCAGCCTCCTCGCCGGGGTCGTGGTGGTCGCCGGGATCGTGCTCACCCAATGGCGCAAGCGCACCGCCCGGCTCGGCTACGGCCAGGAAGTCGACCCGTTCCCGCTGTTCGTGCTCAAAATCGCCGTCGCCGCCGCGCTCGTGCTCGCCGTCGTCGTGCAGCTCGCCCGGTTCCGCAATCTCCCCTGGGTCCTCGTCCTGCTCGCCGTCCTCGTGCTCGGCTACTCGCTCGTCGCCGGGAAATCCGTGTTCGGCAGGCACATCTACGCCATCGGCGGGAACCTGCAGGCCGCGACCCTGTCCGGGGTCAAGGTCAAATCGGTGACGTTCTGGGTCTTCGTCAACATGGGCGTCCTCGCCGCGCTGGCCGGCATCATCTTCGCCGGCCGCCTCAACCAGGCCGGGCCGACGGCGGGCGTCAACTTCGAACTCGACGCCATCGCCGCCGCGTTCATCGGCGGCGCCGCGGTCCAGGGCGGGGTCGGCAAGGTCGTCGGAGCCATCACCGGCGGCCTGATCATGGCGGTCATCAACAACGGCATGTCGCTGATCGGCGCTCCCAGCGAACGGGTCATGCTCGTCAAGGGCGCGGTGCTGCTCGCCGCGGTCGCGTACGACATCTGGACCAAACGCCGCGCGGGCGCCGCAGCTCGCTGACCGTCCCGCGCTCGGCATCGGGTCCTGGGTTGCCGGTGGGCGACGCTTCGGCGCCGCCCGCCGGCCCCGTCGTATATCGGTGGCGGTGCGGTCCCCCGCCGACCTAGGCTTTCCGGCGCGGGGAACACCATGGAGTAGATCAGCGGCAGATCACCCGGCTCGTAACCGGGAGGGCGCGGGTTCGAATCCCGCCTCCATGTCGCTTCCCCCGCCTCTTGGAGTAGTTCAGCAGGCAGAACACCCGGCTGTATTCCGGGAGGGCGCAGGTTCGAATCCTGCCTCCAAGTCTCGACAGCAGGGGGAATCCACATGGGACACACCGCTTCGCCGGGGTACGCCTACGGGCAGCTCGAACGGGCTGTGCGCACCGCCGCGTCCGCGAAGGACGGCGCGACGCGCCAGCGTGCGCGGGCGAAAGCGAGCCGGTGGCAGGAAATCCTGGCGGGCATGGCCGACGGCTCCCTGCGAATCGGCTCGCGGGTTCCGGTCGCGGAAACTCCGGCGTGGATGACCCTCGAGGTCGCGCACGGCGGGTTCGCCACCGGCCGCTTCCTCGCTGAGGTCCCGCTTTCGCCCGCCGAGGCCGCTCTGTGCGCCGACGGGCCGGGCGCCACCGACCGCGAACGGCTCAACCTCTGGTACCTCACCGACGCCGGGCTCGCCGCGCTGCGCGCCATGCTGGCCTCCGAGTCGTACCGGATCGAGCTTCCCGAGGACGCCGCGCTGCCGGTCGTGGCCTGGCTGCTGGACCACGGGCACGCCGAAGCCGCGCTCGACCTGATCGCGGAGCTTCGTCCGCACCTGCCTCGCCTGCGCCTGGCTCCGCTGCCGGGCGCGGCGCCGCGACCGACGGGCGCACTGGTACGGCTGAGCACCGTCGGCGAAGTCCGGGAATCGCTGCGGTCGGCGCGCACCCGGCCCGCGATCGCGGCGATGCTGGAAACGCTGAAGGTGTGGCACCCGCTGTTCGACCGGCTGGTCGCGCTGTGGTGCGACACCGTCGAGGGCGAGCTGCCGCGGCTGGACGGAAACGACGTCACCGGCGGCTGGCCGTGCCGTACCTGGCCGCGGGACTGGAGCCAGCGACGCGCCGAGTGGCTCGCCGACTACGCGACCGCGAGCGTCCGGTACACCGCGTCGAAAGCCCACACCCACCCGAAGAGCAACTTCGCCCGGCTGCATCGCGCGCTGCTGGCGTGCGAGCACGACAGCACGGAACTGACCGGCCGGGACGTGGGCTGGATCCGCCGTGCCCTGGCGAACACGATCGCCAAGCACGGCGAACCGGACTCGGAACCGCGGGCGGCGCTGCGGGCTTTGCAGGCCTCGGTCGCCGCGCAGCCCACCCACGCCGAACTCGCGGCCGCGCTGGCCGAACGGCTGGACCGCTTCCCGGCCGACGGCGGGCTGCCGTCGCTCGAGCCGGTCGCCGGAGACGCGCCAGCGCACCTGGTCACCAAGGTCGCCCGCGCGCTGGAGGCGCCGATCGAAGAACTGGTCGCGCGCGACGTGATCACCTCAGCCGACGTGCTCGCGACGGTCCTGCCGCAGATCACCGCGCAACTGCTGGCCGCGAACTTCGACAACGAGCAGCTTTCGACGCTGTACGCGAAGATCTACGCGGCCTTCCGCCGCCGGCGGAGCCTGCTGCTGCTCGACCTGGAAGACCAGGTCCGGCTCGAGGAACTGCCCTGGGTCCGCGCGATCGATCCGCTGCGAGCGCGGCGGCCGGACACCGCCCGGGCGGCGCGCCAGACGCTGGCCCAGACGGTGCTGCTGGCGCTCAGCGCGTTCCCGCAGGCCATCCTGCCGAACACGCTGGTGCGCGAGCTGGGCGCACTCGCGAAACAGGCCGGGCTGCCGATGCCGCTGGTGGAGGAAGTCGCCGCCGACATCTTCATGGGCACGTTCACCGCGAAATGGCGCACGGCGGCGGAGCTCACGAGTCGCGCGATGGCGGGCACGCTCTACGCCCGCTACTACGACCTGCCGCAGTCCTGGACGTCGGCGCCACGCCCGCGCCCGTTCCGCGTGCTGGCCAAACGCACCGCCGACGACTTCGCCGACCTGTGCGTCGCCCGAGCCGCCGAAGCCCGGCCGACGCGGACGCCCGGCTCGGTGGCCGCGAACGGCACGGTGCTGGAGCAGAGCCAGATCCTCACGACGCAGAACCTGGCAGTTCTGGTGGACACGCTGGGTCTGCGGGACCGGCTCCGGGCCTCCGCGCCCGAGCTGGCCGCGGAGTCGTTGGCGTGGACGGTGGACCGGCTGGCGATCCGCACCGACCATCGCCACGCGGCCCTGCAAGCGGTCAAGAACGCGGCGTACGCCTGGCGGCAGGCACTGTTCTTCTTGAGCTTCTGCAACACGGACACTCAGCGCACGACCGTGCGCCAGCTCGCCGCGCAGGTGGCCCGGGCGGGCCTGGCCGAGCGCTTCACCCCGGCAGTGACCGGCCTGGCCCACGTGGTCGACGGCGGCCGGTTCACCCCGGACGGCCGGACGCCCGACGGAACGGGACGGCGCTTCCTCGGCTGGACCACCGGCAGGCACTGGTGCCTGCCGGGCGAAGAGGAGGAAGCATGACGGCTCCCGGCACCACGACCGACTCGCCCGGCAGGAACCGCGCCGTCCACAAAGGACTCCTCGACTCGGCGGGAAGCGGATCGGGCGGGACGTCCCGCAGGCGCTCGCCCTTCCGCCAGGTCGGCAAAAGCCAGCCGTGACCAGCGCCACGTTTACCCGCACCCGGGTACCGGGAAGTTCGGATCTGGCATTCCGTTCGGCGACGCGCGAGGCGGTGACGACGATGACGGCGATACATTCTGGCGCGCAACGAGAAAATCCGGACACCCACGGCGGTGCGGGCACGGCGGAGCGACCACTGCCGCAGCTGCTGGCGGAATTGGACCGGCTCACCCGGCGCGTCGACGAACACCTCCGCAGGCCTGGCCGACGACAGCACCGGGCCGGCGGCAGCCTGGACGGCTTCTCTCGCGGATAACGGGAAACCGGCCCGCTCTCCTCGCCAAACTACCCCGCGAGGCGACCGGCGTCGCGGCCGGACAGGTCTCCGCCACGCCCGTCTCGCAGGGTGGTCCGCACTGCCCGCACCCGCGAAGACCGCCTCGGAGATCCTCAGCCAGCCACCGGAGTGACTGCGCTTGCCGCCAGGACCACCCGGACCTCCCGCGCCTGCTCGACGCCTGGCCCGCCGACCCCGGCTGCTCGCCCCACCCGGGCGGTCGCGGCCTGGCGCGAACCCGCCGCCCTCATCGAGCTTGCGACGGCGGACGTCCATAACGCCTGCGGAACGCCGCCGCGAACCGGCTCGCGCTCGAAAAGCCCCACCGCGCGGCGATTTCGCTGACCGAGGATTCCGGGTGCGCTTCGAGGTCCGCGCGGGCGCGCTGCAGCCGGACGCCGACCAGGTGTTCCGTCGGCGTGCATCCGACCCACTCCCGGAAGCTTTCCTGCAGCCTGCGGACCGTGGTCCCGGCGACGGCCGCCATGTCCGCGGCGGTCCACGCCCGGGCCGGGTCGGCGCGGACGGCGTCGACCACCCGCATGATCGCGCGCGGCCGCGGCGCCGGGACGCAGCCGGAGTCGGGGCAGCCGGCCAGCAGGAATCCGGCCGCGACCGCTCCGGCCAGCTGTTCCCGGACGATCGGCTGGTCGCTGAACAACGCGCGGTCGCCCATGTGCGACGACAAGCCGGAAACGAGATGCCGCCAATCGCGCGCCGGGCCGTGTTCGAGGCGAAGCTGGTCCGGGAGCGCGCCGGCCACGCGGACGGTCCCGGCGCCGAGGACCCGCTCGGCCTCGCGGTCCAGCCAGTCCCGGTCGAATTTGACGCCCAGCACGGTGCAGGTCGCGTCCCAGTGGGTGATCAGCGACGGCGTGTCGGCCCGGAAGACCGTCGCCTGCCCGGGCACCGACGTGACCGTGCCGTGCCTGCCGCGGCTGGCGAGGTGGCCGGTCAAGGGCAGGTTGACCTCGTAGGCGGACGGGTAGTCGCAGGCGATCTCGACGTCGGCTCCCCAGCCGACGTACCCGATCAGCACCGGGCCGAGGTCCAGCGTCCGGAGGGTCAGCCGCGGCTCGCGGCCGCCGCGCAGCGGCGTCAGCTGATGCGGAAAGTAGGCGGCGGCCACCGACTTCGAGACTCGCTCCCAGTCCCGCGGCGCCGCACCCCGGCGTGCGGACATGGACGCATGCTAGCTGATCAGCGGCGACGCGCCGGATTCGTCGCGCGATCCGTACCGGATCCGCGCTTGGCGTGTCGTCGGCCCGGCTCGCCCGGACCTACCTTTCCTCCGACCCGGACGAAGTCCCGAAGGAGGCCGCGTCAATGACGACGAACAGCACCACCGCCCCGGACCTTTCCTGGATCGGCGACATCACCATGGCCCAGCTGGAGCGAAACCCGTACGAGCCCTACGAACGGCTGCGCCGCGAGGCTCCCCTGGCGTACGTGCCGGTCCTCGGCTCGCACGTCGCGACGACCGCGGAGATCTGCCGCGAGATCGCCACCAGCCCCGACTTCGAAGCCGTCATCACGCCGGCCGGCGGCCGCACCTTCGGCCATCCGGCGATCATCGGCGTCAACGGCGACATCCACGCCGACCTGCGCTCGATGGTCGAACCCGCCCTCCAGCCCGTCGAGGTCGACCGGTGGATCGACGACCTCGTCCGGCCCATCGCCCGCGGCTACCTCGCGAAGTTCGAGAACGACGGCCGGGCGGAACTCGTCTCCCAGTACTGCGAGCCGGTCAGCGTCCGCTCCCTCGGCGACCTGCTGGGGCTGCAGAGCGTCGAATCGGACAAGCTGCGCGAATGGTTCGCGAAACTGAGCCGGTCGTTCACCAACGCGGCCATGACCGAGGACGGCGAATTCGCCAACCCGGAAGGTTTCGTCCAGGGCGACGAAGCGAAGGCCGAGATCCAGGCGACGGTCGACCCGCTGATCGACAAGTGGATCGCCGAACCCGCCGACACCGCGATCTCGCACTGGCTGCACGACGGCATGCCGCCGGGGAAAACCCGCGACCGCGAATACATCTACCCCACCATCTACGTGTACCTGCTCGGCGCGATGCAGGAACCGGGCCACGGCATGGCCTCGACGCTGGCGGGGCTGTTCAGCGAACCCGACCAGCTGGAACAGGTCGTCGACGACCCGGCGCTCATCCCCCGCGCGATCTCCGAAGGCATGCGCTGGACGTCGCCGATCTGGTCGGCCACCGCGAGGATCTCCACCAAACCGGTCACCGTCGCCGGGGTCGACCTTCCCGCCGGCACGCCGGTGATCCTGTCCTACGGCTCGGCCAACCACGACACCGGCGTCTACGAGGCCCCGACCCGCTACGACCTGCACCGTCCGCCGCTGCCGCACCTGGCCTTCGGCGCCGGGAACCACGCCTGCGCGGGCATTTACTTCGCCAACCACGTCATGCGCATCGCGCTGGAGGAGCTGTTCGAGTCGATCCCCAACCTCGAACGCGACACCTCCTCCGACGTCGAGTTCTGGGGCTGGGGCTTCCGCGGCCCGACGTCGCTGCACGTCGCCTGGGAGGTCTGACATGCCCTTCACCGCGACCGTCGGCGACCGGGAAGTGCCGTGCGAGCCCGACCAGCCGATGCTCGACGCCTTCCTCCGCGCCGGCGTCTGGATGCCGAATTCCTGCAACCAGGGCACCTGCGGAACCTGCAAACTCCGGGTGGTCGACGGCGACGTCGACCACCGCGACTCCCCCGCCGACACCTTGACCGAGGACGAGCGGGCCGCGGGTCTGGCGCTGGCCTGCCAGGCCCGGCTCCGCTCGAACGTCGTCGTCGAAACCGGGGGCGGCGCCGGTCGTGCCACGCACCCCTTGCGCGATCTCACCGCGACAGTCCGGGAAATCGAAGACATCGCCCGCGACACCCGGCGGCTGCGGCTGGGCCTGCCCGAGCCGCTGGCCTTCCACGCCGGGCAGTACGTCGAGCTGACCGTGCCGGGCACCGCCGTCCGCCGCCAGTACTCGCTGGCCAACACCGCCGACGAGGACAAAGTCCTGGAGCTGCACGTCCGTTCGGTGCCCGGCGGAGCGGCGACCGAAAAGTGGATCTTCGCCGATCTCACCGTCGGAGAACAGGTTCAGGTCACCGGACCTCTCGGCGACTTCGTCCTGCCCCCGGCCGACGAGGACGACGGCGGCCCGATGGCACTCATCGGCGGCGGCACCGGCCTCGCCCCGCTGATCGGCCTCGCCCGCACGGCGCTCGCCCGCGACCCGAACCGGAAAATCGTGCTGTACCACGGGGTTCGCGGCGAGGCCGACCTCTACGACCTCGACCTGATGGCCGAACTCGCCGACAGCTGCCCGAATTTCGCGTTCCTTCCGGTGCTGTCCCACGAACCCGGAAACAGCACGCACCGCACCGGTTTCCCGACCGACCGGTTCCTCGAGGACATTCCCAGCGCACGCGGCTGGTCGGGCTGGCTCTGCGGACCGCCGCCGATGGTCGACGCCGGGGTGAAAGCGTTCAAACGCCGCCGGATGGCGCCGCGCGTGATCCACCGGGAGAACTTCACCCCGGCCGCGACCTGACTGCCGCCGGTCGGGCCGAGGCTCGCGGGCTGGCGCGAGCCGCGGCCGAGGTTCGCGACTCCGGCCGGAATCCCTGCGCGGACAACCGATTCGGCCGCCCGCCGCGACGGCCGGGTCGGTTCGTCATCGGCACAACTGACCAGCAACCGCGCGAGGTACCGAGGACCCCGCGGCCCCCAGCCCGCACACCCCGACGTTCATGCAGCGGCACAACCACCTTCCCTGGCCCACCTCCCGCCGCAGCCGGGCCGATTCGCCCCCAGCACCACCGATCAACAGCCCGTGAGACAACCGAGGAACCCTCCAGCAGCCAGCTCGCACACCGCCGACGTTCACGCAGCGGCACAACCACCTTCCCTCGGCCACCTGCCGCGACAGCCGAGCCGATTCGCCCCCAGCACCACTGACCAACAGCCGCGCGAGACAACCGAGGAACCCCTCGGCCGCCAGCCCGCACACCCCGAAATTCACGCAGTGGCAAACCACCTTCCCCCGGCCGCCGCGTGCGGGGAGTTCCCTCGTCTACAGCTCGATGACGACCTTCCCGTGCACGTGCCGTCCCGCCTGGAGCTCGACCGCGTCCCGGATTTTCTCGACCGGGAAGGTCGCCGCGATCGGCACCCGGAGCTTTCCCGCCGCGACCAGGCCGGCGATTTCCTCGATGGCGCCCGGGGCCGCGTTGGCGCCGTTCGCTGGCGTGATCCCGTCGATCTGGGCGGCGATGGTGGTGATCCGCTCGTCCGGCACGCCGAGTTCGCGTGCTGCCAGTGCGGTGTCCTCCCCGTGCAGGTCCATGGCGGCGGTGACGCCCTCGGGAGCCAGCGCGCGGACGCGATCGACCAGGCCGTCGCCATAGGTGACCGGCTCGGCCCCCAGTGCGCGCAGGGCGTCGGCCGACGACGCTGATCCGGTCCCGATCACTCGCGCGCCCGCGAGCCGCGCGAGTTGGACGGCGAATACGCCGACCCCGCCTCCCGCGCCGCCGACGAGCACCGTGTCGCCCGGGCCCGGGTTGATCACG